>NZ_CP098802.1:0-371918 GCF_024346605.1 Rhizobium anhuiense bv. trifolii | reverse complement strand
AACCATGAGGCCGACCATCAGTCCGAGCGTGTCGACGACGATATGACGCTTGCGTCCCTTTATCTTCTTGCCCGCGTCATAGCCCGAAATTCCGCCGCTTTCCGTGGTTTTCACGCTTTGACCGTCGATCACGCCCGCAGACGGCGAGGCTTCCCGACCTTCCAAGTCACGCGCCTCCATCACAAGATGATGGTTGATCCGACCCCATAACCCTGTCGCTCGCCATTCATAGAAATAGGACTGCACAGTTGTAAAAGGTGGAAAATCTCTGGGCATCATCCGCCACTGGCACCCCGTCGTGGCGATGTAAAGCAACGCATTCACCACCTCGCGAAGATCGGTACTGCGCGGCCTGCCCAACCGCCTCGGTCCAAGCAGGCAAGGCGAGATCAATCCCCACTCCCGGTCCGTCAGATCGCTTGCATACCGCACTGTGCGTCGGGCATATTGCCGACGGGTGAAATCAGTCCAGCCCATTGTGGTCTCCGTTCGTCCTAAGCAAACAAACAGAATCACAACTGGCTGATTTCACTCAACTCTTTTTCGGTCAGGCTCTAAGACACGTCGCTAACGACGTCGTTAAACACGTGTCTTAGGACATCAAGACCTGAGGCGGCAGGCGGTGCCAATCGGGCGGCTGCGAGGAGATACACGGCAAAGCGTGGATCAATTGATCGTCGGAAGTGGAGATAGCTTCGATGCAAGACGCTGAGACGCTGACCTGCCACTGAACTTTCATCCAGCGGCGGTTAGAGCCTCGGCAGTTTTTGAACCGCCCCCAAACTCTGGACCAGCTGAGGCTAGAGTTTTCCGGCTTCATTCAGGGAGGCGGGCTGGTTGCGGCTCCGGAGGATTACCAACAAGGTGATCCCTATGTCCGCAGGCTTCTTGTCGTTGGGGCGGATGCCGAACTTCGCTTCAGCCGCAAGGCAGAGTTCCACCGACGCGTGGCGGCCGAACTTTTGGCAGAGAAGCCGTACAACGTCGTTGCTGTTGCTTTGGCGAACAACATGGCACGGATCGTCTGGGCGCTGATGACGACAGGCAGGCGATTTGAGCCCGCCGCCCTTCGAGACCTCATAGAGGATGCAGTTATTGGTGAGGTGCTGATGGTGAGACGGCGAATGGTCGAGCAGAGATCCGACAAATCCGATCAGTGGGTGCCGCTTGACAGCGCGTTGAGCAGTCTGGGATCCGATCTCCCGACTACATTAGGGCCAGCGGCATAAATAGGCCGCGACGAAAGGCCGAATACACGCTTGCAGCCGACCAATCTGCCGGAAACACTAAACTACTACCCCTTGGAGGCCGTCATACATGCCACTGAACTTTGCTTGGACAGAAAGTGGCTTCGTCCGACAGCGAAAGCGAAGCCTAACTCAAACGCGAGCGGCGGCGGCCCACCGCTGGTTAAGGTCACAAATGATCTTTCCATGTGTTCCGGCTTGCAAATTTTGGATGCTGATTGACACTTTACACATGGTTGGAAGAAGATGAGCCATGGAAAACCGGTCGCGAGCTACTGGAGCGGCTTCAAAGCGTTTATCCAGGCGAGTATCCAGATGGACTGATCCGTAGGGTGCAAGGACGGGTGAAAGGCTGGCGCTGCAATCGTGCGCATAAAATGATCTTCGGAATCGAACCTGGCGAGGCAAAGCAGCGCCAGAGCTTCACCGGCGTACAAGGAGCATTATGGTGAGGCAGTATGCCATCCGTTCGGGAGAATTCTCGGATGAGGGAATACGAATCTCACTTTGTTTGCCGCTACGCAGATAGAGCGACGAGGCGAAGCATATTGACTGCTGCCTACCTAAGTTCGTACTAGAACCGTCATTTTATTATGAAAACCGTCACGGGGCTATTTATGGCACATTCTGAGAAACCAGACGATCAAGAGCGTATAGTGGACCGCGTTGAGCGCTATTGCGATAGTATCTGGGATTGGTTAGGGGAAGAGGGCGTGGCTACGAGAGTACCATTTCCAGACCCCAGGACCTTGCGCTTATTCTCATTAGGCGAGGTCGCTGATATTCTCGGTGTCTCGGGCAGCTATCTGCGCCAGTTATCAATTGATGGGCAAGGCCCGACACCGCAGCTTGGGACCGCAGGACGACGCTCCTATACACTTGGACAGATCAACGAACTCCGTAAGCATCTCGCTTACGCTCGTCCGAAAGAAGCTCTGAAATTCTGGCCGCGGCGAAGCGAGAGTGATAAGCTGCAGATCATTGCGGTAGCCGCCGGTCCCGCAAGCACCACCACATCGTTCTATCTAGCCCAAGACCTTGCACTTAAAGGGTACCGAGTTCTCGCTATAGATCTCGATTCGAACAGCTCATTGTCTTGCATGTTTGGTTATTACTCCTTTGGTTTTCCAGTCCATATGACGAGCATGTATGCGGCGATATGCTATGATTTCGATCCGAAAGGAATGCAGTCGGTAATCAAACCCACCCTTTTTGATGGTCTCGATCTCATTCCGGGCTCTGCCGAACTCTCTATTTTTGAAGAGGAATGTCGCCAGCGTTTCCTTAGCGAGAACTTGAGGTACCCGGACGTTAGCATCAGGATAGTGTCCGCGCTTAAGGAAGTTGAGGCGGATTATGACGTGATCGTTCTCGCCTGTGGAGATGGAGGCTTTCTGACTGCGGGTGCATATGAAGCAGCAACCGGCGTTCTGGTGACGGTCCGCCCTGAAGTGCCTGAGATAGTGTCAATGACCTCGTCCCTCTACTTATTCAAGCATTTCGTCGCACAGATCGGAGAGGCTGGGAGGACCATAAATCATGATTTCGTCAAATGTCTGGTCATAAGGCACGATCCGCGTGACGTTTCACAACAGAACACAATCGCAAAATTGCGGGAAATCATGGGGGATGATCTGTTGACAGCAACCGTCTGGGAGTCGGACGCGATCCGGCGAGCGGGGGACAAAGGCCGATCATTGTATGAGCTCTCAAGCGGAGAGGTAGGCCGATCGTCGTACGAGCAAGCGATGAAATCGCTGAATTCCGCCAATGCAGAGATAATGGACATCATGTCCGAGGTTTGGGGCCGCGACCCTTTCTATGTCTCGTTGGCTTCGCGCTCAACGACTACAGGTAAGGCGAGTTCCGAATCCAGGGGGAGCTCACGTATCTAGCACAGTAGGTGAGCGCTCGGTGGATAAGGACCTAAACGGGACGCAAGGACGACGGTTGAGGTGCGCGACCGTTGTTTCGCATGAGTGGTAACCGGTGTTTTACCGTAACCGCTGTTCTGCTCCCACGTTGTCCTTGTCGCCCTAATCTGTGATCGCATTTCCATGGGCGAGCAAGGGAGTTTTTCCATGGAGACTACATTGGAGGTTCTCCCAACCAGGAAGTCTGGACGTGAGGTTCACCGACATTGCCTGATGAGATCAAGGCGAAGCCTTCGGACGCTCGAGAAGACCGATCTCGAACAATTCGATCTGGCACTGGAAGACCTGGAAACGGCTATGGCTGCCATACATGCCGAGCACGAGGCGGAATTTGCCTGCTGGAAACTGGATTGCCAAGCTACGCGCGACCAATCGCAGCTCCCTTCTAAGGCATCTTCCTGGCGTCGAAGAGGTGACGTAGCCGGACAGCCTGATCTGCGCCTGCGGCGGTTGCCTGAATTGCATTGGCGAGGACGTTTCCGAGCGTCTGGAGTAAGCGCGGCCCCGTTCACACCTTGACCACCTTTTGAAGACTCCAGAGGTCAACAAGCACTTGACACATCTGCGTCGTGATACCTTGGCCTTCCATTGTTATCGGGTAAGCCCACGGTGAAAGCCGTCTTGCGATGACGGGCTACTGACTGGCAGTCCTAGTGGTAACGCTAGGAGTAGTCATATGACGAAGCATCCAATTGAGGTGATCACGTCCGTAGAGCGCCGTCGGCGCTGGTCACGCGAGGACAAAGAGCGCCTCGTCGCTGCCTGCTTTGAGCCGGACGCGGTTATCTCTGAGATTGCTCGCGCGGCCGGTATCCATGTCAGCCAGTTGTTCCGTTGGCGCAAGGAGCTGTGCCGGATCGAGGAGCTGAAGACCGAGACGGCAACCACGTTGGTGCCGGTGATCGTGTCCGAGACCGCGCCGGCAGTCTCTCCCGTTCAAACGGAACCGCCCACCACATCCCATCCTCGTCGCAAACGCAGCGATGTAACGATTGAGCTGGGTCGGGGCAGACGCGTACGCGTGGATAGCGATATCGACACGGAAGCGCTTGGGCGCATTCTCGATTGCGTGCTGGGTCGTCGATGATCCCGGTCCCTACTGGTGTAAAGGTCTGGCTGGCGACAGGCCATACGGACATGCGAAAGGGCTTTCCGGGTCTATCGTTGATGGTGCAGGAGGCGCTGAAGCGTGACCCGATGTGTGGGCACCTGTTCGTATTCCGCGGCCGCGGTGGCGGTCTGATCAAGGTGATCTGGCATGACGGCCAGGGAGCCTGTCTGTTTACAAAGAAGTTAGAACGGGGACGCTTCATCTGGCCCTCGGCAGCCGATGGCACGGTGGTGATCACGCCCGCGCAGCTCGGTTATTTACTGGAAGGCATCGACTGGCGGATGCCGCAAAAGACCTGGCGGCCGACGTCGGCCGGATAAGCAAAAACACTGGAATGACAGGGTCGAATATGATTCCATCCTGTCATGAGCAATGCGACCGAAGAGCTTCCGGACGACCTTACCAGTGCGCTTGCACTGCTGGCCAAGGAACGTGCTCGGCGTGTTGCAGCCGAGGCTGAAGCAGCAACTGCCAAGGCAGAAGCCGCCAGTGCAAAGGCACTCGTATCACATTCCGAGGCGCTGATCGCGCGGCTGAAGCTGGAGATCGACAAGGTTCGCCGCGAACTCTACGGCAGCCGGTCCGAGCGTAAGGCGCGGCTCCTTGAGCAGATGGAGCTGCAGCTCGAGGAGCTAGAAGCAAATGCCGGTGAAGATGAACTGGTCGCGGAGATCGCAGCCAAAGCTTCAGCCGTCAAAGCCTTTGAGCGCAAGCGTCCTTCACGCAAACCCTTTCCAGAACACCTGCCGCGCGAGCGCATCGTCATCGCTGCTCCCACGAATTGCGCCTGCTGCGGGTCGACCAAACTGTCGAAACTCGGTGAGGATATCACCGAGACCCTGGAGGTCGTCCCGCGCCAGTGGAAGGTTATCCAGACGGTGCGGGAGAAGTTTACCTGCCGCGAGTGTGAGAAGATCACCCAGACACCAGCACCCTTCCATGTGACGCCCCGCGGTTTTGCCGGGCCGAACCTGCTGGCGATGATCCTGTTTGAGAAGTTCGCCCAGCACCAGCCGCTCAATCGCCAAAGCGAACGCTATGCCCGCGAGGGCATCGACCTCAGCTTATCGACATTGGCCGACCAGGTCGGAGCATGCGCCGCGGCTTTGAAGCCTATCCATTCACTGATCGAAGCGCACGTTCTGGCCGCCGGGCGGCTTCATGGCGACGACACGACAGTGCCGATCTTGGCGAGGGGAAAGACCGATACCGGTCGCATATGGACCTATGTCCGGGATG
Source organism: Rhizobium anhuiense bv. trifolii (assembly GCF_024346605.1). Taxonomy (NCBI): domain Bacteria; kingdom Pseudomonadati; phylum Pseudomonadota; class Alphaproteobacteria; order Hyphomicrobiales; family Rhizobiaceae; genus Rhizobium; species Rhizobium anhuiense. Next base: position 366,387 of record NZ_CP098802.1, on the reverse strand, counting down.
ACCGACCATTCGGCGGGCTCTCACCGCCGGCCGCGCTGTATTATGCATCGCGGGACCGGCGACAGGAGCATCCGGAACGCCATCTGAAGACCTTCACCGGCATTCTGCAGGCGGATGCCTATGGCGGCTATAATCCGCTGTTCAAGGTTGATCGCGATCCAAATCCGCTAAGGCAGGCGTTTTGCTGGTCACATTCGAGACGTAAGTTCTTCGTGCTCGCCGACATCGCGGCGAATGCCAAGCGTGGAAAGAACGCTGCGCCGATCTCGCCCATGGCGCTGGAAGCCGTCAAACGGATCGACGCCCTGTTCGATATCGAGCGGGATATAAACGGGCTTGCCGCCGGTCAACGCCTGGACCGACGCCGCAGAGACAGCCTGCCGCTCGTCGACGATCTCCAGGCTTGGCTTCAAACCGAGCGTGCAAAACTGTCGCGCAGTTCTCCGGTCGCAGAGGCGATCGACTACATGCTCAAGCGTTGGGATGGCTTCACGTCATTCCTGGACGACGGCAGGATTTGCCTGACCAACAATGCCGCCGAGCGCGCGCTCAGAGGCTTCGCACTTGGCAGGAAATCATGGCTATTCGCCGGATCGGATCGTGGCGCTGACCGTGCCGCCTTCATGGCTACGCTGATCATGACGGCAAAGCTCAACGACATTGATCCGCAGGCGTGGCTTGCCGACATCCTCGCCCGCATAGCCGACACTCCGATCACCAGGTTGGAGCAACTGCTTCCATGGAACTGGACACCGCCGACCATCGACGCTCAAGCGGCGTGACCAGCGGCCTTCACCGTATGCTTACGTTATCGGGAGGCCAATATGTGCAAGAGAGTGGTCATTTACGGTAACCGATGTTCCGACCCCACGTTGTCCTGTCCGCCTTGATCTGTGATCGCCTATCCACGGACGAGCAACGGGAGTTTCTCCATGGAGAGTACATTGGAGGTTCTCACGACCAGAAGTAAGCCCACGGTGAAAGCCGTCTTGCGATGACGGGCTACTGACTGGCAGTCCTAGTGGTAACGCTAGGAGTAGTCATATGACGAAGCATCCAATTGAGGTGATCACGTCCGTAGAGCGCCGTCGGCGCTGGTCACGCGAGGACAAAGAGCGCCTCGTCGCTGCCTGCTTTGAGCCGGACGCGGTTATCTCTGAGATTGCTCGCGCGGCCGGTATCCATGTCAGCCAGTTGTTCCGTTGGCGCAAGGAGCTGTGCCGGATCGAGGAGCTGAAGACCGAGACGGCAACCACGTTGGTGCCGGTGATCGTGTCCGAGACCGCGCCGGCAGTCTCTCCCGTTCAAACGGAACCGCCCACCACATCCCATCCTCGTCGCAAACGCAGCGATGTAACGATTGAGCTGGGTCGGGGCAGACGCGTACGCGTGGATAGCGATATCGACACGGAAGCGCTTGGGCGCATTCTCGATTGCGTGCTGGGTCGTCGATGATCCCGGTCCCTACTGGTGTAAAGGTCTGGCTGGCGACAGGCCATACGGACATGCGAAAGGGCTTTCCGGGTCTATCGTTGATGGTGCAGGAGGCGCTGAAGCGTGACCCGATGTGTGGGCACCTGTTCGTATTCCGCGGCCGCGGTGGCGGTCTGATCAAGGTGATCTGGCATGACGGCCAGGGAGCCTGTCTGTTTACAAAGAAGTTAGAACGGGGACGCTTCATCTGGCCCTCGGCAGCCGATGGCACGGTGGTGATCACGCCCGCGCAGCTCGGTTATTTACTGGAAGGCATCGACTGGCGGATGCCGCAAAAGACCTGGCGGCCGACGTCGGCCGGATAAGCAAAAACACTGGAATGACAGGGTCGAATATGATTCCATCCTGTCATGAGCAATGCGACCGAAGAGCTTCCGGACGACCTTACCAGTGCGCTTGCACTGCTGGCCAAGGAACGTGCTCGGCGTGTTGCAGCCGAGGCTGAAGCAGCAACTGCCAAGGCAGAAGCCGCCAGTGCAAAGGCACTCGTATCACATTCCGAGGCGCTGATCGCGCGGCTGAAGCTGGAGATCGACAAGGTTCGCCGCGAACTCTACGGCAGCCGGTCCGAGCGTAAGGCGCGGCTCCTTGAGCAGATGGAGCTGCAGCTCGAGGAGCTAGAAGCAAATGCCGGTGAAGATGAACTGGTCGCGGAGATCGCAGCCAAAGCTTCAGCCGTCAAAGCCTTTGAGCGCAAGCGTCCTTCACGCAAACCCTTTCCAGAACACCTGCCGCGCGAGCGCATCGTCATCGCTGCTCCCACGAATTGCGCCTGCTGCGGGTCGACCAAACTGTCGAAACTCGGTGAGGATATCACCGAGACCCTGGAGGTCGTCCCGCGCCAGTGGAAGGTTATCCAGACGGTGCGGGAGAAGTTTACCTGCCGCGAGTGTGAGAAGATCACCCAGACACCAGCACCCTTCCATGTGACGCCCCGCGGTTTTGCCGGGCCGAACCTGCTGGCGATGATCCTGTTTGAGAAGTTCGCCCAGCACCAGCCGCTCAATCGCCAAAGCGAACGCTATGCCCGCGAGGGCATCGACCTCAGCTTATCGACATTGGCCGACCAGGTCGGAGCATGCGCCGCGGCTTTGAAGCCTATCCATTCACTGATCGAAGCGCACGTTCTGGCCGCCGGGCGGCTTCATGGCGACGACACGACAGTGCCGATCTTGGCGAGGGGAAAGACCGATACCGGTCGCATATGGACCTATGTCCGGGATGACCGACCATTCGGCGGGCTCTCACCGCCGGCCGCGCTGTATTATGCATCGCGGGACCGGCGACAGGAGCATCCGGAACGCCATCTGAAGACCTTCACCGGCATTCTGCAGGCGGATGCCTATGGCGGCTATAATCCGCTGTTCAAGGTTGATCGCGATCCAAATCCGCTAAGGCAGGCGTTTTGCTGGTCACATTCGAGACGTAAGTTCTTCGTGCTCGCCGACATCGCGGCGAATGCCAAGCGTGGAAAGAACGCTGCGCCGATCTCGCCCATGGCGCTGGAAGCCGTCAAACGGATCGACGCCCTGTTCGATATCGAGCGGGATATAAACGGGCTTGCCGCCGGTCAACGCCTGGACCGACGCCGCAGAGACAGCCTGCCGCTCGTCGACGATCTCCAGGCTTGGCTTCAAACCGAGCGTGCAAAACTGTCGCGCAGTTCTCCGGTCGCAGAGGCGATCGACTACATGCTCAAGCGTTGGGATGGCTTCACGTCATTCCTGGACGACGGCAGGATTTGCCTGACCAACAATGCCGCCGAGCGCGCGCTCAGAGGCTTCGCACTTGGCAGGAAATCATGGCTATTCGCCGGATCGGATCGTGGCGCTGACCGTGCCGCCTTCATGGCTACGCTGATCATGACGGCAAAGCTCAACGACATTGATCCGCAGGCGTGGCTTGCCGACATCCTCGCCCGCATAGCCGACACTCCGATCACCAGGTTGGAGCAACTGCTTCCATGGAACTGGACACCGCCGACCATCGACGCTCAAGCGGCGTGACCAGCGGCCTTCACCGTATGCTTACGACCAGAAGGTCTGGACGTGAGGTGCATCGGCAGTGGCCTGACGCGGTCAAGGCGCAGATCGTTTCGGAAAGCCTGCGGCCAGGGACGGCGTTGGAGGCGGTCAAACGCATCGACGCGTTGTTCGCCATCGAGCGCGAGATCAACGGTCGGGGTGCCGAAGAGCGCCTTGCCGTGCGCCAGGAAAAGAGCAAGCCGCTGCTCGACGAACTGGAGGCTTGGTTCAGGCTGGAACTCGAAGGCCTGTCGCGATCCTCACCGGTGAGTGAACCCATCAACTATATGCTGTCGCGCTGGGCCGACTTTGCCAGATACGCCGACGACGGCAGGATCTGCATGACGAATAACGCGGCGGAAAGAGCCCTGCGCGGGGTTGCATGTGGAAGAAAGAACTGGAGCTTCGCCGGATCCGAACGGGGCGCCGACCGGGCGGCCATCATGCTGACCCTTATTACGACGGCCCGCCTCAACGACATCGACCCGAAGGCTTGGCTCGCAGATGTGCTGACGCGCATCGCAGATCTTCCCGTCTCCCGCCTGCGTGAGCTCTTGCCTTGGGAATGGAAGAGGATCAAGGCGGTGGCGATATCGGTTGCCGCGTAAACAGCGTCCGAAACAGCTCCTCCGACCGCAGCAGACCCGCGTCCGTCAGCACCAGCGACTTCGACTTGTTCACCGGGTCGCCGATCATGCCCTTCTGATGCAAGCGATCCGTCGTTGCCCAGTCAAAGCCCTTCCAGGCACAACGCTCGTTATGCAGCGTCAGCCACAGCAGTGCCAGAACCGCATCGTCGATTTTGCCTTCGTCGATCTCCATGAACCCACGTTACCACGCACGACTGCAAAAATCCTGCGGTCCACCTCGGATGCGTACCCATGAGCGACCTTCCTGCTGCTCAACATGATAATGGCCGGACCAGTTAGTACTGTAACCGACCAAACCCGGTAGTTTCTAAAGATGCCATTCTCTCTTATTTGTCAGCAAGTCAGGGGTTGGGCCACACTCAATGCCCCTCTCACAGCACAGCTTGCAATTGCCAACGACGTGGTGAGTGGAACATGAATGTACATATTTTGAAATTCGGGGGCTCCAGTTTTCGGCAGCCTGGAGACTACATTGCAGTTGCTCGGCATCTGGCTGATCGTCGGGAAGCAGGCGAGAGCAAGATAGTTGTCGTGGTCAGCGCGATGGCTGGAACGACGGACAGATTAAAAAATACCCTACTTGACGTTGATCGCAATGCGCCGCCATCCAGCCTAGATGCAGCGCTCGCAACTGGAGAGATGTTCAGCGCTTGCATGCTGGAGACTGCAGTCAGTCGGCTTGGGATATCGGTCATCTCATTAAACGGCTACACCCTCGGAATTAAGACGAATTCGGATTTCGGGCGAGCGTCGATAGATTGTGTGAATCCGCAGCCAATCTTCAATGCACTAAAGGAGCATGACGTTGTTATTGCTGCAGGTGGTCAGGGAATCGATCGCTTCGGCAAGTTGACTTTTCTCGGCAGGAACAGCTCTGATCTCACAGCCGTCGCGATTGCATCTGCGTTGGGCGAAAACACTTGTGAAATATACTCGGATGTTCGGGGCGTCTACACCGCAGATCCTAATCTCGTCCCAGAGGCACAACTAATTCCAAAGATCGCCTACCGGAGAATTGCCGACATGTCGAGATATGGCGCAAAGGTGCTTCACCACGGGGCCGTGGATTATGCGGAGAAGAACGAGGTAACTATAAACTGCAAATCGCTTACGGGCGGTGAAGCGGTCGCCGGCACGATCGTCACTGCTTGCGGACATAACCCCAGTTCCGTGATAGTGGCTCGTAACGCATCAATTTTGCCGGTGGCAAGCGCCAAAAAAAGGGACTTTCTCCGCGAGGTACTTCATCAATACAACATCAGTGCAATTTGCCTCGAAGACGACCACAGCCCCTGCCTTTGCATCATAACTGATACTGACTACGCAATGCGTGTTCTCACACTGGAAGGCACACCCACGGCTCGCGTTAGAACAAGAACTGTGGTTACGGACTTCCATGATCCAGTGATAGGTATTTATTCGTACGCTGATTACGAGCAGGCCGTTGAAATGGCCCGCGATATCCATCGACGAATTTATCCCGGTGCAATGGGAGAAGCATCTGTGATTGCGGACAAGACACCTGAGTAGCCCTCATTGGACACGGGCGGGCAAATTGACCAATAAGAATCATGCTGCCCGCCATCAAATTCAAATGCGAACCGCAGAACTCCCGTCCCGTTTTTCCGCCTTTTCCAACCGATAGGACCGTTATCTCAGTCACGCGGCGAGACGAAGTACACGCAGGTTTCAACGTTCAGCTTATATCCACGTCCCCAAACAGTCACCAGCATACAGCGAGCGCCTACGGCATCTAGTTTGGACCTCAGATTGGAGATATGAGAGTCAATGGTTCGATGGAGCGTATCACTATCTGGGCAACAGTAGGCAATCAATTCATCACGCTCGTACATACGAGTGGGGTGACGGGCCATACAATCTAAGAGCCTGAACTCCATTCGAGTCAGATTCAGGCCTTTTGATCCCGTCGCGTGATCTACCCACACCGCATGCGCATAATGGTCGATTGTCAATTTGAATTTCGGCACAACACCCACCCTGACGGTTTTTTCGTCAAACGACATTTTTATTCCGTCATTAGTTAAATGATTCGTCTCTCTTTGGTCAAGTTTGTCGCCCTCTCGTGCCGCTGAACTCGCTGTGCCCCTTCGCCGCAGGCCGTTCGACATCGCCAAGAATCGTCTATTATCGGGGCACCAGGTGCTCCGCTGCACAATCCGCGTGACGTCGCAGAGCAGGAGGTAGTCGCATCTCTTCGAGACTGTGGGGGATAATCTGTTGACTGCGACTGTCTGGGACTCGAACGCAATCCGACAAGCGGCGGACAAAGGCCGATCATTGTATGAACTGTCAGTGGGAGAGGTAGGCCGATCGGCGTACGAGCAAGCGATGGCATCGCTGAATTCTGTGAATGCGGAGATAAGGGACATCATATCCGAGGTTTGGGGCCGTCCTCGAGGACTTTAGGTCGGCGGCTTCCCAAAGAGCCCATCGGACGGAGCGCAGAAGTGATAGATGATGTAGCGCGACGCTCAACTCACGATTACGGATTCGGGAGGTGCGCAGCGGGCGGCACATCGTGGGTAGCCTGAACAATGTTGGCGATATCGAAGATCATGTCGCGCGTTCCTCTATAAAGGACATTCAGTTTATGCTGGCTGCCTATGCGGTCGAATACAGGAAAACCAACTCGCATCAGCGGAACAGCGAGGCGTTCTGCGGCCTGTCGACCATGGGAGTGCGTGACGAGTAGATCAGCGTCCGCGGCTAGCTGTTCCAAGTCGCCAAGATCACCCACCTTGACCGCATCGGTTGGTACTATTTGCAGCGCCTTTGAGTCCCCGGTCGTGGTGACCGCGGCTGTAATGACCGCCCCCATGCCGATAAAGAGTTGGGCGAACTGCAAGAGCTGGTCGGGCTCGCACGCGATGGCGACCTTCTTTCCTGCGAAATGAAAATGCCCGCTGAGCATCGCCTCCTGCAATTGCACGCGGCCACGACGGACAGCCGTCGGTGCGTTGTTGCGCGAAATCGCTGCAAGGAGCCAGGCGAAACGGTCGGCGTTAATCAGACCAGTGAGCGATCCGAACATCACGTATGGTAGTCCAGTGAGGCCCTGCAAAGCTTCAGCCGATCGGCGCATGTGTTCGCCGATGGCGATGCACTGTGCTGCGGCCCCGAGATCGCGGATATGCTCCACCTTTGCGCCACCGCGTGAGATCGGAATCCATCGATCGCAGACAGATTCGTCAGGCCCGCCGGACACGTCAGGCAAAATGAGGGGTTTTAAGCCGAAGCTCTCAACCGTTTCCCGCAGATGCTCTACATCGGAAACTGTGATGTTCGAGCCGGGCAGGATGACGACCGTCGCCGGATCGCGATCTTGCGTCTCTGGCCGCGTGATTGCCTCGATCATAGCCGTAACAGCCTTCGACCACCCCTCCTCTACCGCCCCTGCGAAGTCGGGAGTGCGTGCGAGTACCACTTCCGTATCAATGAGTTTTCTCGGACGCGCCGCTTTGGCGTTGAAGATATCACCTGCGATATCTTCGTCGCGGGTTTCTGCCGCGGCGGTAGTGCAGATTCCGATCAGCCGCGGCCACGTGCGAGCTTTTAGCTTGACGAGAGCTTTCTCGAGAAAATCAGCGCCGCCCACCACCGTCGCGATCTGGTCCATAGCAGTAGTCTGCAGCGGGAACATATGCTTGAAATGCCTCACGAGCAGCACCAGCGCGAAACTGCTACATCCCTGGCTGCCATGGAGTATTGGCAGCGCACCATCGATGCCTAGGAAGGCCAAGGCAGCGCCCAATGGTTGAGACGACTTTAAAGGGTTGATCGCTGCCGTTTTTGTTTGGGTCAGGATGCGAGCCATAATTTTTACCTCAATGGAAACCACGTGTCGCCTCGTCGGCAGACCTAATACTAATGCTTGGTTCCGCCGATCTTGCGTTCGTAACGAACTGCTTCCACGGCGCCAGTTCGCGCAACTGCGCCCAAACCGGGTTGTGGATTGCCAAATCAATTTGGCGTGCTAGTTCCACCATGCCTTCGTAGCCGGCGTAAGCATGCTGACGCTCCTGATTGACGTCGAGCCAGGGAATTTTCGCTTCAAGCGCGACAAACTGAGTGCGTCCGCCAGACAGCATGATATCAGGCTTGTGTTCACGTAACATCGCATAGAGCTCGCTCGCTGCCATCGATTGGTGAAGGTGGTTCTCGTCCTTGAGCATCTGCTTGATTCTCTCCTTGTCCTTAGCCGTCGATTTCCTGATTGATGTACCGACAATTTCCATCCCGATTTCGATCAGTGCGTGCACGATGGACCAGGATTTCACCCCGCCAGTGTTCAGATGAACGCGCTTCCCCTCAAGCCGACGCCGATACACTTCCAAGTTCTTCCAGGCCCTCTTCTCCTCTTCTGCTAAGAGAGCCTCGACGTGATAGAGCAACGCGAAACCAGCGCCTTTCTTTACGAGCAGTTGGGCGATCCGCCGAAGCGATTCAGAGGTGCTGGAAATGCCGTAAAAGGAGCCTTCGAAAAATGGAATATTCCAGCGTTCTTCCATCTTGCGAGCAAGATTGATGAGAGCAGTGGAGCAAACCATCATAGCTGCACGCGAGCGGTGGGCAGAAGCCACCTGCGCGTAGCGCGCGTCGCCGGGAATGCAGGCGCGGACACGGATACCAAGTCGGTCCAACAGCGGTTTCACCAACCAGAATTCCCCGGAGAGGTTGAATTCGCCGAGTATATTAATGTCGTATGGACCTGGATCATCAGCCTCCACCGTGCCTATGACGTGCTCGAGCAGAGCCTCGCCGGCGAGCCGGTTGCCGAGGTTCTTCGAACCGCCGAAGCCCGGCGACTTCACCGGCACCACTGGCATTGCGAACTTCCGCGCTGCGTGCCTGCAGACCGCAGCGATGTCGTCACCGATCAGCTCAGTGACGCATGTTCCGTAGACGAAGATTGCCGCCGGCGCATACCCCTCCTTGATCTCCCGGATAGCCTTGAGAAGCTTTCGCTCACTATCTCCCGTCACTATCTCGAGTTCGGTAAGATCAGTGGTGAAACTTGTGCGCCAAAGAACTGGACCTGAAGACGCGGCGCCTCGATTGTCCCAGGAATTGCCCTCGCACGCGAGCGGCGCGTGGACGAGATGCGCGACATCGGTGATTGGCTGCAGCACGATCTTAGCTCCGTCGAAGGCGCAGCCACCGCTGGCTGCTGATCCCTGTGACGCGTTGTGACATGTCTCCTTGGCTTCCGTGGTGCGGAATATCTTGGCGGAGGCATCTCGCATTTGTGTCTCGATCGATGACATCTCGGGACCTTCCAATCCAGGGACGAATGGCCGGTCGACACCCGGCCAAGCATTTAGCGCGTGAGGTCGTACGAAACGCCTTCCCACATGGTCTCCTGATCAAGCTCGTCGAAAATCTTGTCGAGAATGACGGTCAGAAGACGCAATCCACCTTGGTAGCCCATCAGAGGAAAGCGATGATGATGATGGCGGTCGAAAATCGGAAACGTAAGCCGAACTAATGGCGTGTCGGTGTCACGCTCAAGATACTTGCCATAGGAATTGCCGATCAGCAGATCCACTGGCTCCGTCAAAAGAAGCGAGCGCATTGCCCACAGGTCTTTGCCAGCCCACACCTGCGCACCTCCGCCGAAGGGAGAGGATGCGAGCAATTCCTTCATCTCCGCTTCCCAGGCTGCGGTGCCGTTGGTGGCAAGGCAATGTGTAGGGTGGCCACCGGTTTCCATGACGAAGCGCGCCATTGAGTAGACGAAGTCCGGGTCGCCGTAGATTCCGTATTTCTTGCCATGCAACCAAGATTGACTATCGGCCATGGCATCTATCAATCGCCCCCGATCACGATCGATAGATTCGGGAATTTCCCTCTTGGAAAGCTCGGATATCTTCATCAGGAATTCGTCCGTGCCCCCAATGCCCAGCGGGTAGTGGAACGAGGCAGTCGTCTGACCAAGCTCGCGACAATAGTCCAAGGTCTTTCGCGTATTGTAGTGCTGCAGCGATATTGTCGCCTCCGCATGTTTGGCTACCTTCACGTCCTCGATCTTGGTCCCTCCGTCATACATGCGGTACTCGCCGTCGGAAGGTGTGTCGAACTGGTCAGAGGCGTCTTGGATGAAAACGTACGTCACTCCCATCGTGTCGAGCAGGCGCTTGATTTCTCGATTGTTGCCAACACAGAAACCGTCGAAGCCTGGAATAATGTTGATGAGTGCTGGCGTCGGCACGCGTTCGGTGCTTTTCCAGAAATTTTCCAGAATGCCTTTAACCATGCTGTCGTAACCATCGACATGGCTGCCGACGAAGGCTGGGGTGTGGGCGAAGGGCACGTCGAAATCGGCTGGAACGGAGCCTTCATTTTTGGCGTTTTCAATGAAGCCGTGAAGATCATCCCCAATGACCTCGGCCATGCAAGTCGTCGAGACCGCAATCATCTTGGGGTCGTAGAGCTGATAGGTATTGGCGAGCCCGTCGATCATATTTTTCAAGCCGCCAAACACAGCCGCGTCCTCTGTCATCGAAGACGAAACTGCAGACGACGGTTCCTTGAAATGGCGTGACAGGTGCGAGCGGTAGTACGCCACACAGCCCTGACTGCCGTGAACAAACGACATGGTCCGCTCGAAGCCAGCCGCTGCGAAAACCGCGCCGAGCGGCTGGCAAGCCTTCGCGGGGTTTACGACCAGGGCTTCGCGAGCCAGATTCTTTTCTCGATATTCCCATGTCGAGGTGAATTCGTATTGCGCGTCGACGACCTTATCCGGATGCGGACATTCGAACTTCAACTTCTTGCGGGCGAACATTTTCTCGTATTCCGGCTCGCAGAACAGAGGAACATGATCGAGAACTTTCTCGGCCGATTGCGGCATAGTTTTCATCCTTTTTCGCCGCGAGTGCGGCTGCGTGGACTTTGGAAGATGTCTAAAATGTTGTCGCTCAGCAAAAATTATTCATCATCCCGGCCACAACTGCAGACACCGCCTGCATCGGAGCAGTGCGTTTCTTTCCATGGCGGGTCGTAGAGGCCCCAGACCGGATTGTTGATGGCAAGATCCATGTCTCGGGCGAAAATGGCGAAGCCGTCATAGCCGTGATACGGACCAGAATAATCCCAAGAATGCATCTGACGGAACGGTATGCCCATTTTTTGAACCGGGTATTTTTCCTTGATGCCCGAGCCTACGAGGTCCGGGCGAATGGCCTCGATGAAGTTCTCGAGCTCGTAGCCGGTCACATCATCGTAGATAAGCGTACCTTTTTTGACATAGTGGCCGGTGCGCTCGTAATCGTCACCATGGCCAAATTCATAGCCCGTACCAACGATCTCCATTCCGAGATCCTCATAGGCGGTGATGACATGGCGGGGACGCAATCCGCCGACGTAGAGCATCACAGTTTTGCCATCAAGGCGCGGACGGTACTTCTCCGTCACCGACTGGACGAGAGGTTGGTATCTTGTGATGAGTGCTTCGGCCTTATCTTGGGTCTCCGGCCCGAAAAACGCGGCGATATTGCGCAAAGAGGCTTCGATCTGGGAAGGACCAAAAAAGTTGTACTCCATCCAGGGAATGCCGTACTTTTCCTCCATATGCCGAGCGATGTAATTCATGGACCGGTAGCAGTGAATAAGGTTGAGCGTGGCTTTCGGTGCACGCTCCACCTCCGCGAGTGTGGCATCTCCCGACCAATTGCCGACCACCCGCAACCCCATATCCTCCAGCAGAATGCGTGAAGCCCATGCGTCGCCGCCGATATTGTAGTCACCTATGACATTAACGTCGAAAGAGCTGGGTTCGAAGTCGGTCTCTTTTTTATCGAAAACCCAGTCACGTATCGCGTCATTGGCGATATGATGGCCAAGCGATTGCGACACGCCACGAAACCCTTCGCATCGCACCGGCACGATCGTTTTGTCGTGCTCCTTGGCCTTCTTGCGCGCCACAGCTTCAATATCGTCGCCGATCAATCCGATTGGACACTCGGACTGCAAGCTGACACCATTGTTCAGTGGAAACAGTTGCTCAACTTCATCGATGAGCTTCTCGAGCTTTTTGTCGCCACCAAAAACAATATCCTTTTCTTGAAAGTCAGACGTGAATTGCATGGTGACAAAGGCATCGACACCCGTAAGACCGACGTAATAGTTGCGGCGTTGCGACCAGGAATAGTGGCCACAACCGACGGGCCCATGTGATATATGGACCATATCCTTGATCGGGCCCCACACGACACCCTTCGAGCCGGCATAAGCGCAGCCGCGAACGGTCATCACGCCCGGAATGGACTTGATGTTGGATTTAACCCCGGTCTCGCAAAGCGCATCGGAGCCCTGCTCGGCTGCCTCTCGGCCCTTCGCGACGCCAAGGTGCTTTTTGCGGCGCTTAGCCGTCTTATCCGGATACTGGGAGAGTACCTCATCTATAAGCCTGGAGTTGAAATCACCGTCGTTCTCGTAGTCGAGGCTCATAGGGCCTTTCCTCTCTCGAAGGTTCGCATGGAGCCTCGACAAGGAGGCATGGTTTGTCGATCAACGCGGTGCATCATTCGGTCCGCCCATCTCTAGGATGTCGCCTGCACCTCTTTGGCGAGAAGTTCTTCAAGCATCTGCTCGTCCGACTTCATGATCCCGAAGTCGAGCAGCATGTCTTCCAGCTCCTCCATTGTGATAGGAGTCGGGATCGTGCCCTTTCCCGAGTTGGAGTGGATCTTCTCAGCCAACCATCGATATTCCGCCGCCTGTTTGGAGCGTGGCGCGTATTGGATCACGGTCATCTTTCTAAGCTCCGCGTGCTGGACGATGTTGTCGCGCGGCACGAAGTGAATGAGCTTCGAATTGAGCTTGGCGGCCAGCGCTTCAGCGAGGTCTAATTCTCGGTCGGTCTGCCGCTCATTACAAATCAGGCCGCCCAGCCGCACGCTTCCGGCGCTGGCATATTTCAGGATGCCTCTCGCGATGTTGTTTGCAGCATACAGGGCCATCATCTCACCGGACATGACGATGTAAATTTCCTGAGCCTTGTTCTCGCGGATGGGCATAGCAAAGCCCCCGCACACCACGTCTCCGAGCACGTCATAGGAGACGTAGTCGACATCGTCATAGGCGCCGTTTTCTTCCAGGAAGTTGATCGATGTGATGACGCCTCGTCCGGCGCAGCCGACGCCAGGTTCCGGGCCGCCCGACTCCACACATTTGATGCCGCCGTAGCCTGTTTTTAGCACGTCGCCAAGTTCCAGATCTTCGACTGACCCCTTCGTTGCGGCTAGATCCAGAACCGTGCCCTGTGCTTTGGAGTTCAGGATCAATCGCGTCGAGTCAGCTTTTGGGTCGCAGCCGACGATGAGGATTTTCTGCCCAAGTTCGACAAGGGCGGCGAGCGTATTCTGGGATGTAGTGGATTTGCCAATACCTCCCTTTCCGTAAAACGCGATCTGACGCAGAGCAGCCATTATTACTTCCTTTTCGTGTTCGAACCGACCGAGGTGATGCCGCGACATCGGACGCGGCTGGTTCCGTCGCAGCCCGAGAACAATTTTCAAGCGTCGTGCCAATTGAGTTGATTGATAGGGCAGAACGGAAACTGGTGCTCCCGCAAACACTTAGGGGGGATGAAATACCGGACCGAAGAATCCTGAGTCGTGTCACGAAGCCGACAAAATTGACGACAATGTCGCACATATGTCGTGAGGCTCTCGGAGAGCCACGGTAACTCTGCGCAAGCACGTCTCCGTCGAATGAGCCGCACTTGACGCAAATGCTGGCAATTGGAAAGCGGCGCGGAGCTCTAGCGAAATCGTTCGCGGTCAAAAAATCGCGCAAGCAGTGTTGCACCGCTGCCAAGCGCAGCAGCCACCCGTGTCGCAAACCTGGCAAAGCTGTCGCACTGTTGGACCAATAGCAAACTCGACCCGCCCGAAACTCGCGAGTTAATCACCGCGCAATCGGCCTGGCACGACGAGTGCTAGGACCGACCGAGACACAAACTACTACATTTCGGTCGGAGCCAAAGACAGCATGAATATCGTGGTCTGCATAAAGCAAGTGCCTGACTCTGCACAGATCCGGGTTCATCCGGTTACGAATACCATCATGCGCCAGGGCGTGCCGACCATCATCAATCCTTATGATCTTTTCGCCTTGGAAGAAGCTCTCAAACTGCGTGACCGGTATGGGGGTAAAGTCACTGTGCTTACCATGGGCCCGCCTATGGCAAAACAAGCGCTGGAGAAAGCTCTGGCATACGGCGCAGATGAAGCGGTACTCCTGAGCGACCGTCACTTCGCCGGGTCAGACACCTTGGCAACTTCATTTGCTATCTCGCGAGCTATCACGAACCTTGGACTCCGCCATGCGCCTGAAATCGTGTTTACTGGCAAGCAGACGATCGACGGCGATACTGCGCAGGTGGGGCCGGGGATTGCCAGGCGTCTCGAACTGCAACAACTGACCTACGTAACGAAAATTGTCTCAGTCGATCTTCATGCCCGAGAGATTACGGTGGAGCGCCGTTCGGAAGGCGGCACACAAATGCTGAAGAGCCAACTGCCGTGCTTGATCAGTGTCCTTGAAGGCGTCAACGCCATCCGTCGCGGCTCCGTCGCTGACGCGTTGCGTGCCGCACGCGCGCAAATACCGACCTGGCGTGCAGCCGACGCCGGTATTGTGGAGATAGCTAATTGCGGCTTGAGAGGATCACCGACCGTCGTCAAGCGCGTATTCGCCCCCACCCCAAGGGCCGAAAAAGCAATCCAAATCAAATTAAACGATGACCAGTGCGGTCCGCTGGTTGACGAAATAATCGCATCGATCTTCGAGCACCAGCCCGCATTGGAAGCGAGCTTTCAACCGAATGGGCTCACGTGAGAAACAAGGAGCATAAATGGAAGCCCACCAAGCTGAAAGTCAGTCTCCAATCGTCAGTCGCGCCAGCGCGAAGAAGGAATTGCCCAGACACTTCCGCGACAATCGGCACGTCTGGGTTTTCATCGAGCTGGAACGAGGCCAAGTGCATCCCGTGTCTATTGAACTGCTCGGTGAAGGACGCAAGCTTGCCGATAAGCTTGGCGTTCAACTGGCGGGAGTGGTTATTGGAACCGCGGAAGGTCTGGGAGTTCGGTCTGCCATTGCAGAGGCGTTCGCTTACGGGGCCGATCTCGCCTACCTCGTCGAGTCACCGCTGCTATCGGACTACCGAAACGAGCCCTTCACCAAAGCTCTCTCAGACCTGGTCATCCTTCATAAGCCGGAAATTCTGCTTCTTGGCGCCACCTCGCTTGGGCGAGATCTTGCCGGTTCTGTGGCAACTACTTTGGAAACAGGGCTTACGGCTGACTGCACCGAATTGGATGTCGATGCAGACGGCTCGCTCGCAGCGACCCGGCCCACATTTGGCGGTTCGCTGCTGTGCACGATCTACACTCTCAACTCTCGCCCGCAAATGGCGACAGTGCGACCCCGGGTCATGGCGACCCCCCAACGCGTGACCCATGCGATTGGACCTATCATTCGGCATGACTTGATGATGATTGAGGAAGAGATTGTCACAAAGGTTCTCGGCTTCCTTCCGGATGAACGATCGGAAAAAATCAACCTCGCCTATGCAGATATCGTGGTCGCTGGCGGGCTTGGTATTGGCACCGCCGAGAATCTGGAACGTGTGATGCTTCTAGCGAGGACGATTGGCGGTGAATTCGGCTGCTCCCGACCTTTGGTTCAAAAAGGTTGGATGGAGGTTGATCGACAGATTGGCCAAACGGGCCAGACGATCCGGCCCAAGCTCTATCTTGCGGCTGGAATATCAGGGGCAGTCCAACATCGGGTTGGTGTCGAAGGGGCTGACTTGATCGTTGCCATCAACACCGACAGCAACGCCCCGATCTTCGATTTCGCCCATGTCGCAGTTGTGGCTGATGCCATCGGTCTTCTGCCGGCGCTGACCGCAGCGTTCATCAGGCGACTACCGCTGCATGACCAGTCGATGCAAGTAAACTGAGGTGTGGCTAATGAAGGGCGAGAAATTTCACGCGATTGTCGTCGGGGCAGGTATGTCGGGTAACGCGGCTGCTTATGCGATGGCCATGCGTGGTCTGAAAGTGCTGCAGTTGGAGCGCGGCGAGTACCCGGGTTCGAAGAACGTTCAAGGAGCGATACTGTACGCCGACGCGCTGGAAAAGATCATTCCAGACTTCCGCGATGACGCGCCGCTTGAACGGCATCTCGTCGAGCAGCGCTTCTGGATCATGGACGGCGCGTCGCACACCGGAATTCACTATCGGTCGGATGACTTCAACGAACGGCGGCCAAACCGATACACGATTATCCGTGCCCAATTCGATAGATGGTTCTCGGCCAAGGTGCGCGAGGCCGGATGCACCGTCCTCTGCGAAACATTGGCCACAAGGCTTAAGCAGGATTCGAGGGGCAACGTGACAGGCGTATACACCGACCGACCCGGCGAGGCCATCTCTGCCGACGTCGTGGTGCTTGCTGAGGGGGTGAACGGCTTCCTTGGAACACGAGGGCGTTTGCGCGAAACTCCCAAGCCGGACAGCGTGGCACTTGCCGTGAAAGAGATGCATTTCCTACCGGAGGACGTTATCGCAGAACGCTTCGGCCTGACTGCAGACGAAGGCTGTGTGATCGAGGCAGGCGGTACAATTTCACGGGGAGTCCCAGGGCTTGGCTTTCTATATACGAACAAGGAGTCCATCTCTATTGGAATAGGATGCCTCGTTTCCGGTTTGGCCGCGGCCATGGAAAGGCCATACGATCTGCTTGAAGCTTTCAAGCACCATCCTTCGATCCGGCCATTGATCGCCGGGTCTGAGGTGAAGGAATATGCCGCGCATCTCATTCCCGAAGGCGGTTTTACGGCTATCCCACAGCTCTTCGGCAATGGGTGGGTCGTGGTTGGAGACGCGGCCCAGTTGAACAATACCGCACATCGGGAGGGCTCGAACCTCGCAATGACATCAGGGTATCTGGCGGGAAAAGCGATTGCAGACGTAAAGGATCGCGGCGGCTCGATGGTGAAAAGCAACTTGGCTTTGTACAAGAGCATGCTCGACTCATCCTTCGTCATCAAAGATCTGATGAAGCATAAAGAGATGCCAAGGTTTCTCCATGCCAACAGCCAGAACTTGTTTGTTTCATATCCAAAGTTGATATCTAAGGCTGCGCAAAGTTTCGTCCGTGTCGACGGAAATTCAAAACTCGACAAGGAAAAGGCCACGTCCGCCGCCTTCTTGAAAGCACGATCCCGGTGGGGATTGATTTCAGACGCAGTCCGGCTCGCCCGCGCGTGGCGCTAAAAGGAGATCCAGATGAAGGCCATCGTTAAACGGCGAGTTGAGGACAAGCTTTACCAGAACCGATATCTGGTTGACCCGGGCCGCCCACACATATCGGTCAGGAAACACCTGTTTCCAACCCAAAACCTGATCGCCTTGACGCAAGTGTGTCCGGCGAAATGCTACCAGCTGAACGACAGACGTCAGGTAATCATCGTTTCCGATGGCTGCCTGGAATGCGGGACGTGCAACGTGTTATGCGGACCCGACGGCGACATTGAGTGGACGTATCCACGGGGTGGGTTCGGCGTTCTCTTCAAGTTTGGATGAACAGCTTCTTCTGTAGTCGACACAGCCACTCGGTTGCAAACGCAGGGTAAGCAAACAATGACGAACCGGCTGATGGGGCGCCCCTACCAATTTGTAATTTTTATTGACCTTCAAAGTCCAATATGTAGCGCGGAGGACGTTCCAGGACTGTCCTGAGTGCCCAAAGCACTCTGAACCACGTGCTGAATGGAGTAGCCCCGTGGCTGGATCAGATGATGAGACGACGCCCAAATCTGCAGTGCGGCCGAGTGCTGAAATTGTCGGCGAGAGTGCCGCACTCAAGGAGGTTTTTGAAATTGCCCAGATTGTCGCAAGGAGCAACTCGCCTGTTCTGTTGAGAGGTGAGAGCGGCACGGGCAAAGAATTCTTTGCAAAGCTGATACACGATTCTTCGTCGCGCCGCGAAAAGCCCTTCGTAAAGTTGAATTGCGCTGCGCTGTCGGCAGGCGTTCTGGAATCGGAACTTTTCGGGCACGAGAAAGGCGCCTTCACCGGCGCTAACTCTCCGAAAGAAGGTCGGTTCGAACTGGCGCACGGTGGAACTTTGCTGCTCGACGAAATAGGAGAAATCTCGGCGGAGTTCCAGGCCAAGTTGCTGCGCGTCTTGCAGGAAGGCGAACTTGAGCGCGTCGGTGGGACGAGAACATTGAAAGTAAATGTCAGGTTGATTTGCGCGACCAATAAGGATCTTGAAACGGCCGTGGCGGCGGGAGAATTCAGAGCCGACCTGTATTACCGGATCAATGTCGTACCGATCACTTTGCCACCACTGAGGCAACGCGACGGTGACATCCCGCGTTTGGCCCAAGTATTCCTTCGGCGTTTCAACAAGGAGAACGGCCGTTCGTTAAGCTTTGCACCCTCCACACTTGATATCCTTTCGAAATGCGAGTTCCCAGGCAATATTCGTGAGCTGCAAAACTGCATACAGAGGACCGCAACGCTCGCCCGTTCGGACGTCATCATTCCTCAAGATCTCGCCTGTGAACAGGGTCGATGCTATTCCCCGCTCCTCAAAAAGGCGGTTGCCGAGCGAGAGGGCAAGGGCGCAGTTCATGGGCTCGCTCGAGGTGAAACCGTGCCAACGGGACAGCCGCGTGATGCCGCCGTCTTCGCGGCCGAAGCCGTAATGGGACACTCAGGTCTGATCGGCAGAGAACGGTTGGAACAGGCGATGGCGACGGCCGGAGGGAATCAGGCTAAGGCTGCGCGGCTCCTTGGTCGTACGCCGCGACAGGTCGGTTACTCTCTGCGCCGGCACGGGATCGAACGAAAACTCTTCTAGTCAAGGAGGTCATTGGTGCAGACCTGCTGCGGCAGGTCGCGCCCAACTGACGCCCGGCAATTCTAGTTTCCCCCACCCGACAAGGTCTACCAAGCGTCCTTGTCGTGTCTCCGACGAAACCCTGTAGCAAAGAGGTCTAAACCGGACAACGAAGAGCATACCCAGCTGGCAGGGTGACGTTTCTCAGACTGGCATCGCTCTTGCTCGCGGAACTGAGCTTTCAAGCGTCATTGGAGTTCGTAATGCCCAGAGGGATGAGTAAGTGTAGGATCACCAACACAGCACCTGCCGCACGTGAGTCGGAGGCAACAACGTTCGGTGACCATGCGTCTTCATCCCGTGGTAGTTCAGAGCCGAATGCTATGGCTCCAGCAATCATTGAAAAGATCAAAGACCACCCGTGCTTCTCGCGGGAGGCGCATCTCTATTTCGCGCGGATGCATCTCGCGGTCGCACCAGCCTGCAATATCCAATGCAATTACTGCAATCGAAAATACGACTGCGCAAACGAAAGCAGGCCAGGAGTAGCATCCCATAGGCTCACTCCCGACCAGGCGCTGCGCAGGGCCATGGCGGTCGCCAACGAAGTGCCGCAGCTTTCGGTGGTGGGCATCGCCGGGCCAGGCGATGCCTGCTACGATTGGAGGAAAACAAAGGCGACGCTCATACCGATCGCCCGGGAAATCCCTGACGTCAAGCTTTGCATCTCGACCAATGGTCTCGCACTTCCTGAACACGTCGACGAGCTTGTCGACATGAATGTCGGGCACGTGACGATCACCATCAACATGGTAGATCCGAAGATCGGGACCAAGATCTACCCCTGGATATTCTATGACGGCCGCCGCTACAACGGTATCGACGCGTCCAGGATCCTTCATGAGAGGCAAATGTTGGGGCTCGAAATGCTGGCAGAACGCGGCATCCTCATCAAGGTCAATTCCGTGATGATCCCAGGCGTCAACGACGAGCATCTCATCGATGTTAACAAGTGGGTCAAGGACAGGGGTGCGTTCATGCACAACGTAATGCCCCTGATTTCAGAGCCTACACATGGCACTTTCTATGGCATGAACGATCAGCGTTGCCCTACACCTTCCGAACTAATCGCGCTCCGGGACCGGCTTGAAGGCGGCACGAAGGTGATGCGCCATTGCCGCCAGTGCCGCGCCGATGCAGTCGGTCTGCTCAGTGATGATCGCGCAAACGAATTCAAGATTTCCCAACTCCCAGCTGAAGCGACCAACGACAGTGGCAAGCGCCATGCCTATCGCAAGTTGATCGAGCGTGAGCGACGCGCCCAAACATTGGAAGCAAGGGGCGCGGCCACATCGGTCTCAGGTCCATCTGACGAACTTCTCCTTATTGCTGTAACCACCAAAGGTGGAGGCCGGGTCAATGAACATTTCGGTCACGCGCAGGAACTACAAATTTTCTCAGTCTGTCAAAAAGGCATCGGATTGATTGGTCACCTGAAGATCGACCCGTACTGCCTTGGTGGATGGGGGGAGGAGGCTACTCTCAACAGTATCATCAATGCGCTCGAAGGCTTAGATTTGCTGATTTGTTCTCAGATCGGCAATGGCCCTACGAATAAACTCGCACGCCGAGGTGTTCGAGCAACGGGCGCTTATGGCGGCTCCTACATCGAGCAGGCAATCGACGCTCATTATAGCGCGGTGCTTCACGACGACGCTTCAGCACCACGACTTGAGACACACTTTGACTAAACCAGAGGAGCTGAATCATGGCCTTCAAAATCATCGCCTCACAATGCACCCAATGCGGCGCATGCGAATTTGAGTGCCCCTCAGGCGCAATCAGTTTCAAAACTGACAGATTCGTGATCGATCCTAAAATATGCACGGAGTGCAGGGTTGAGTTCGCCGCGCCCAAATGCAGAGCCATTTGCCCCATGCCAAACACCTGCGTCCCTGCCTGAAAAGCCGTACTAAACGATGGCAAAAGGGCTCGCCTGCGAAAGCATTTTGGCGCAGGCGGGCATCCTCCTCGACAGCAACTCTTGCTGCAACAATGAGGTGGCCGAGCGTGGCAGCATCGCCGGGTCGCACGGGTGCGAAATGGAGAAAATTTACCGGTGTGAAAAAGGAGGTACAGCCCATGAAAGCAATGATCCGCAGAAATGGGGTCTGCTTATCAATCTATATGTCCAAAAAGGATGTAGAGGAGCCGGTTGTCGCGGTGGAGAATCATGACTTGTGGGGCGGCTTTGTATTGCTGAGGAACGGGTGGCTCCTCGCCCTCCCCGACCTCCCGCGGAACACCCGCTTACCCATCACAGTCGAGGCAAAGAAGCGATCCGATCACGACTGACGCGGCACGCCGAATTTGCGGGGTTGCGCGACTGACTTGGTGACGAAATAGCCGACGGCGAACGTCCACGTCTGCTTCCGGCCACATAGCGCCATCGGCACCCCCGCCGAGCTGAGCCATAACCCCGGAAAATTCCAGCTCCCGCTGGCCCAAAATCGGGGAGCACCTCAAAGTGGGCCAGAGCTTACTTCAAAATGGATTATTTCAACGGGGCAAGCGAAGAACTTTTCAGCCGTTGCCGGGAACTACTGCGCCGATGCAAGCAAAGGCTTGTCTAATCATACAGACCAAAGCATTGATCTTCCGTCGGGATGCGCTCCACCAATGAGCGTCAGCGCAAAAGGCGGCGTCGCAGCAAGGCTGTCGATAAAAAGAATGGGATGACGATGTAGATGCAAAGTGCGCCGACGTGCAGGCAGACATCCACCACGGGGTGACCGAGCATTATCGGACGTATAAGGTCGATCGAATGCGACAGAGGAAGAAATCGCGCAGCCGTCTGAAAGACAATTGGCAGTTGATCGACTGGAAAGACGGCACCCGAGAGGAACAATATAGGTGTGATAACAAGCGTCTGATAAAAGATGAAATAATCATAGCTCGGAGCAAGGGCTGTGACGACCATCCCAAGGCTTGCAAAGGCCAAACCCGTCAGCGCGATAACCGGAAGGGCATATAGCAGCGACAGCCACTGAGTGTACCCTAGAACGGCCGCGACCATGCCTATACCGGCACCCGCCAGAGCGGCCTTCGTTGCCGCCCAGGCCATCTCACCGAGAACGATATCGCCTAGCCTCAGCTGTGTGTAGAGCATCGCTTCCCAAGTGCGCTGCCCCTCCATCCGGCCGAAAGCCGCGTAAATGGTCTCAAACGTTGCAGCCGTCATCGCACTTGTCGCGACCATTCCAGCTGCCAAGAAAGCAGTATAGGAAACGCCACCGACTCGGCCCACCATCACGCCCAAACCAGCGCCAAGGCCAAACAGGTAGATCAAGGGTTCGGCCAAGTGACCCAGAAGCGACGCCAGCGCCGCCTTCTTCCATGCAAGATAATTTCGACGCCAGACCGCAATCCAGTTCAAGCTGCCCCCTGGCAATGCCGTTACGCTATCTCCACTCATTGCTACTTCTCCATCTCACGTCCGGTTAACCGCAAGAAGACGTCCTCCAAGTTCGGCGGACGCTCGAGAAGGCGCAGACCCCTGTGTCCGCGCAGTTGCGCCCGAACCTGTTCTGGGTCGGGGGTGTAGCAGAACAGGGTCTCGCCACTGATTTCGATGCGCCTTGCGTTTGGCTTGATCAAAAGCCTAAGCTCCTGTGGGTTTCCGCCATAAATCTCGATAACGGGGCAGCCGATCTGCTCCTCTATCAGGTCAAAGGGGCGGCCTTCGGCTATTTTAACTCCACCTTCGAGCACGCACAGCCGATCACATAAGCGTTCGGCCTCTTCCATGATGTGGGTCGTCAGGAGGATCGTCTTTCCTCGTGCCAAGAGCGATCGCAAGCGTTCCCAGATCAGGTGGCGCGCGTGCGGATCGAGGCCGGTTGTCGGTTCATCCAGTATGAGGATCTGAGGGTCATTGATCAGCGCGCGCGCCAATGTGAGGCGCCGCTTCATGCCTCCCGAAAGATCCGCCACCCGCGTATCTGCCTTGGTTTCAAGCCGCGCAAATTCCAGCAAGGAGGGCACGACTGCTTCGATCTCGCGGGCCTTCATGCGGAAGTAGCGGCCGTAGACAAAAAGATTTTCCCGAACCGTGAACTCCATATCGAGATTGTCGAACTGTGAAACGACACCGATACGCGCGCGTGCCGAACGAGCCTGCCCCGGCACCTGCATTCCGAGCACCGAGATGTTTCCCGCATCAGGCAACGTCATTCCCAGAATCATACGGGTAATCGTGCTTTTTCCGGCGCCGTTCGGACCTAACAGGCCAAAACACTCTCCTGGAGCAATCTTGAAAGACAACCCGTCGACTACAGCCTTGCCCTGGTATGACTTTGTAACGCCAGCGAGCTCGACCGCCATGGAAGACATCGAGCCTAAAGGGGAGCCGAATCCGTCTGAAACCGAAAGGCACTGTCGCCCTGGAAGGTTGCTCTGGCGGCGAAGCGTCTCAGCCACAGCTGCCTGTAGATCCGATTGACCGTTCATGTGATTCCTGAGGTTTGCAAGATGCGGCGACACAGCGATCATTCGCCGCTGAAAGTAGCTTCGGGGGCCGCAAGCATTGGAGTTTCGGAGGCTTTCTGCGTCCGAACGGCGCCTGAAGCGTTGACTCCTGAGCCGCGTGACAGCCAGTCACTGTTGGACAACGTGCAGAGGGCATAAGCCTTCACGGGCAGTAAAAGAAAGACGTTCACGAGCGTGTGCAGCGAGAAGCCAAGAAATCTAAGCTGCCTGGCACGATAAGCAGCTACGCCGCATCGTATCAGTGTCAACGATCCAATCGTTCCTATCGTCCACCAGGGCAGTGAACCGGTCAGGGCGAACTGTGCTAGACCCGCCAGTACGGAGAATGCGAGCAGAAGAGGGCCGGCATTCTGCCCGACGACGTCCAAAGTCAGATACCAGTTCATGCCACGGAGGAGGTGAAGTCCGAGCAGGGTATCTCGGAATGTACTCCGTGCCCAACGCAGTTGCTGGCGCAGATAGGCAGCCAAACCGTCAGGAACGACGGTTGCGGCGATGGCGCTTGGGACATATTCGGTACGGAAGCCGGCGCTTAGCATTAGAATGGTCAGATGACGGTCCTCGCCAAAGTCACTCGGCTTTCCCCGATAAAGCTGCGTCTCGTATTGATCAAGAAGCAAGACGAAGGCGGACCGGCGGTACATGGCACAGGGTCCACAGCAACACATCACGGCACCGAAGCGTCCCTGCGCGGCGCGCTCCTCATTGCAGGCCAGCCAGTACTCCATGTCGATCAATCGGGTCAGCCACGAGTCGTTCTGATTGCTTGCTACAAGCTGCCCCATCACCGCCCCGACCGCCGGATCGCGCATTTTCTGACTGAGTTTGGAAACAACATCGCTGGCGAGAGTGGTGTCTGAATCCACATTAAGGATGAGGTCCCCGGATGATCGGGAAATGGCGGCGATTTGCGCTTTGCGCTTTCCGACATTCCTGGGCAGCATGATGAATTCAAATCTCGCGTCACCCGCATAGACGATCTGCTCGGCCACCACCGCGTCACGGTTTCTGGAACCGTCGTCAACCACAACAACGCGCAATACCCCCGGATAGTCCTGGTTGGCGAGGGATGCCAGGCAATCGGACAGGACGCGCGGGCTCTCGTTAAATGAAGGCACAATGATGTCCACACTTGGCAACGAGCTCTCCTCGACGGTGTTTTCCGCTGTTTCCGACTTGAGAGTTCGCCGAGCATGAAGGATCTGTACACTCCTATAGGCGGAGGAAAGCAGTCCATAAAGCGAGACGGCGGCGATGCTGGTTGTTTCAAGCAAGGTCATGGTTTCTCGTCGATTTAGTTTTACTGGGGAAGTGAACGAAGGGAAAATCCACGGCTATGCAGTGCCGGGATAATTGCCAAGAGCGCCGAAAGTGTTTGATCACGCAGCCCGGTGAGCTTGCAGTTCCCGACCTCATCAGGTGGGCAACCGTCGTGCAAAAGCACGATTGCACCTGGCCGAGCGGCAGCGAGTACCGCGTCAACGATAGAATCGACTCCGGGACAGGACCAGTCTCTCGGGTCTATCGACCAGTGAACAGGTCGAAGTCCGGCGTTCATGGATCTTGAAAGGACATCCGCGTTCCAAGCGCCGTATGGCGCTCGTATATGTTGAACCGCAACTTGGGGACACGCCGAGACAATGGCTTCGTTTGTATCCTTTATCTCTCGTTCGATTGCCTCCGAGTCACAGGCCGTAAGATCGGGGTGGGTCATCGTGTGGTTGCCGACCAAGTGACCTTCTGCCGCAACACGGCGGACGAGATCGGGATGGTCTTTGACATAGGCACCGAGGACGAAAAAGGTGGCTGGTACGCGGTGTTCGGCGAGCACATCCAGAATCTGGCCAGTGCATTCCGGATTGGGACCGTCGTCGAACGTCAAGTAGATGCTACGATCGTCGCTCCCGGCCTCATCAAACGGCACTTCGCTTATATAAGAGCGCCGCTTCATAGCTCGCACCCGTTTCGTTCGATCAATGATCCGGAAGGCCACTCGCTCATCGGTCGTCCTATCGGAAATACCAGGACGAGCACGTCTTCGGTGCGCGTGGAGGGCATATCGGGCAGCACATCTGGAAGCGTCGATCGTACACGAACCCCCGTGACGATATTGGAAATACCGTCTCGGCAAAATCTCTCCACGTGGTTCCGCATGGCATGTCGGACGGTGCCGAACGCGAACGGCACCGCCAGTTCCTGCAAAGCCGGAGCCAAAGCGCGGATCGAGTGAGCGATGCCAAGCCCCTCCAGATCCGGGCGCACTCCATACAAGCCAAGTTCGGCGACCAGCAAATCGGTGTCGCCGACTTTTATGAAGCGACGCAGCAAACCCATGTGGCTGGCTATGCCTTTTGAATCGTAAGCAATTGCCCGGCGTTCCGGCCTCGCACCTGCCCAACTGCGGCCAGTCTCAAAAGGTTTGGCATTGAATTCGCCGGTCGGACCATAGGTTGCTCGGAAAAATTCAGACAGTTCCGCATGATCCGACGGTTCGAGATCATTTTCCCATGTTATTTTCCACCGCACTCCAGCAGACATGCAAAGCTCCAATTCGTTTCTCAGCCACAAGTCCAACGCAGCAAAGATTGGTGCAGGCGCACACGCTGATGGGACAGATGGGACCGCTCGTCGTCAATTTGCGACAGATACGATCCGCCTCCGCTAGTTTGCTTTGGCGCCTTGATAAGTTCCGGCCTTTCTAATAAGCACTCCGAAAGATTGGTAAAATTGATTGTTTGGATCACAATCATCTACATCATGGATCGAATATGCGTTTTAAGGGCTTGGATCTAAACCTTCTCGTGGCGCTCGATGCTTTGATGACCGAGCGGAAGCTCACCGCGGCAGCGCGCAGCATCAATCTCAGTCAACCAGCCATGAGCGCAGCCATCGGCAGGTTGCGCGCCTACTTCAATGACGAGCTGTTTGTGATGCAGCAGCGCAGACTTGTCCCGA
This sequence comes from Rhizobium anhuiense bv. trifolii, assembly GCF_024346605.1. Taxonomy (NCBI): domain Bacteria; kingdom Pseudomonadati; phylum Pseudomonadota; class Alphaproteobacteria; order Hyphomicrobiales; family Rhizobiaceae; genus Rhizobium; species Rhizobium anhuiense. The sequence continues at coordinate 339,833 of NZ_CP098802.1, read as the reverse complement.
CACCGCGAGCCGAGGCGCTCGCCCCTGCAGTTCGCGAAGCTCTACTGCAGATTCAGCTCTCTGTCATTGCGTGGGATCCATTGGTCCCGGCGGAATCTGACCGGCGCTTCAGAATCGTTCTGTCCGATTTCATGACGCTGGTATTCTTCGAAAAGGTCATAAAGCGCGTAGCGCGAGAGGCACCCGGCGTCAGTTTTGAATTACTCCACATGATTGATTATCCGGACGAACGTCTCCACGGCGGAGATGTGGATTTTTTGATCCTTCCAAAACAGTTCATGTCAGCCCCTCATCCCAGTGCGAAGCTGTTTGGGGAGAAACTCGTATGTGTCGGCTGCCCTAATAATCAACAGCTGCGCGGGAAGCTTTCCCTCGAGCGATTCATGTCGCTGGGACACGTCGCGACCATGTTTGGGCGTACTTTGAAGCCATCCGTTGAACAATGGCTGTTGCTAGAGCACGGTTTTAAGCGGCGTATCGAAATCGTGGTCCAGGGCTTTAACGCGATCCCGATGTTACTACAGGGGACGAATCGGATATCAACCCTTCCCTTGCGGCTTGTCAGACATTTCGAACCGACGATTCCCCTTCAGATCGTAGATCATCCACTGCCCCCTCTTTCGTTCACAGAAGCTATACAGTGGCCCTTGCTTCACAATTCCGATCCCGGCAACATCTGGATGCGTAACATAATTTTGGAGGAGGCTTCGCGCATGGAGGCATCCGCTGAAGGATGCTCTCAAGCGGCCAGAGCGGCCTAATTCTGGTCGAGCTGCATTAGCTCGAAGGATGTCGCTTCAGGTGGTGGCAACTCGCCCACTTCCTGCATTGATCAATCGAATCGGTTTTGGTTTCGCGATTGATTATGATGAAGTGGTGAAGCTGCGAAGTGCCATCGCTGAATTTCCACCCGTTACGATCCTGGAGAAGCACCGTGTGTTTTGGGCCGGCAGGCACGCCGCCCGGCTCCATCAGTGTTCGTGCCATGTCTAAATCGCGATTCCGAGCGAACCTCTCCGCGTCCTGGATCTTGCGCTTCACATGCCAGCCACATGACCAAAGGCACGAGTGATGGCGCCATCATGCGACCATTGAAGTAATTGAGAGCGCGTGGCTTATCAAATCATCCATTCTGCGGATGCTTTCGATCCAATCAATCAATTTTACCAATCTTTCAGCATGCCCCATAGCACAGGGCCAGACGTAGGGTGGGTCCCTCCGTGAGAGCATCGAGCGTGCTCAAGGGTTGCTAGGCCGGGATAATCAGCCGCGCCAGTATTGAAATGATTGAAAGGACTAAGATGGCCGATCAGCTCACAGTAGAAATTATTGCCGCAATCAAAAATCTCGCCCAATCTGAAAACGGTGGGAGGATTCCTGTAGCAATCGGAGAAATCACCGCTGATAGCGAATTGACTTCCCTTGGCATCGATTCCCTGGCTTTGGCCGATGTGCTCTGGGACCTGGAGCAGGCCTACGGCATCAGGATCGAGATGAACACGACCGATGCCTGGTCTAATCTGAAAAATATCGGCGATGTCGTCGAAGCCGTTCGCGGCCTAATCGCGAAGGAGGCATGATGGACAGGCGCGTCGTAATCACGGGAATTGGCGGACTATGCGGATTAGGAACAAACGCTTCATCTATTTGGAAAGAAATGCGGGAAGGCCGCTCTGCAATCAGCCCGATCATCACGACTGATCTCTATGATATGGAAGGCACGGTCGGTGCCGAGATCAAGGCGATACCAGCACACGCCATCCCGCGCAAACAGCTTGTCTCCATGGACCGCTTCAGCCTTCTCGCGGTGATTGCTGCAACCGAAGCCATGAGGCAGGCCGGACTTTCCTGCGATGAACAAAATGCCCACCGCTTCGGCGCCGCGATGGGTGTCGGCGGGCCTGGCTGGGGAACGATCGAAGAAACTTACCGCAGCATCCTTCTGGACGGAGTGACCCGGGCGCGCATTTTCACCGCACCAAAGGGAATGCCAAGCGCGGCTGCCGGCCAGGTCAGCATTTTCTTGGGTCTACGCGGGCCCGTCTTCGGCGTCACCTCTGCCTGCGCTGCGGGAAATCACGCCATCGCTTCCGCGGTAGATCAGATCAGGCTGGGCCGTGCAGACGTCATGCTTGCCGGGGGAAGCGATGCGCCGCTCACATGGGGCGTCCTGAAATCATGGGAAGCACTGCGCGTGCTTGCCCCTGATACCTGTCGCCCGTTCTCCGCCGATAGGAAAGGCGTTGTCCTTGGCGAGGGTGCCGGAATGGCTGTCCTGGAAAGTTACGAGCACGCTGCTGCCCGCGGTGCGACTATGCTTGCCGAGGTTGCTGGAATCGGCCTTTCCGGCGATGCCTACGACATTGTCATGCCCTCCATCGAGGGACCGGAGGCCGCAATGCGCAGCTGCCTCGCCGATGCCGAGCTAAACCCGGACGATGTAGACTACCTGAACGCACACGGCACCGGCACCGTTGCGAATGACGAGATGGAGACGGCAGCGATCAAGCGCGTCTTCGGAGACCACGCTTTTCAGATGTCCGTCTCCTCCACCAAGTCCATGCACGCCCATTGCCTGGGTGCCGCCAGTGCACTTGAAATGATTGCCTGTATAATGGCGATCCAAGAAGGTGTCATACCGCCCACCGCCAACTATCGTGAGCCTGACCCGCAGTGCGATCTCGATGTCACGCCCAATGTTCCGCGTGAGCGCAAGGTGCGCGTAGCGATGAGCAATGCGTTCGCTATGGGAGGCACCAACGCCGTCCTGGCATTCAGACAGGTGTGAAGGGGCGGACGATGTGGCCGTGAATGGTTCCAGCCGCAACCGCGAGGGCCGCTGGAGAGAAGCTAACTGGGGTGCTGTTACTAATGCAGGTCAAATCGCACCAATGGTTAGCCCACAACGGCTCGCCGGGGATTGCTCACAAGGCGGGGCGAGGAAAATATGGTTGCGTTCCGGAGTTATGATCATCCAAAAACCGGCTGGAAAGAGCGCCCGCTCCGGGTCTCGGAGCGGCTCTTCAACTACACCTGCTGTCGATTCCGCTTGCCGGCCGGGCTGGTCACTGCCACTTTCGATCCACTGCTGTCGGACGACCCTCTGGACCACGCAAACGCCGCGTTGTCGACCGATTCCTGCCGGTTCTTCTCTTCTGCGCCATGCGATGTTGAGCGTCGAGAAGAGGAGCTTATCTGAACCTCGTTCAAGCCGGGCGTCAGAGGACTAACAACTTCATCGATGAACGCGATCTGAGAACAGACAATGACACGCACTCAAAAAGAAAAGATGCTGGCGGGCGAGATGTACAACCCGGCGGACGAGGAGATTCAGACGGACCTGTTGGCCACGGGAGCTTGGCTGAAGAGATATAATGATACTCTGGGAAGTACGGCCGAGCATTGGAACGCACTTCTTCTGGAGCGACTAGGAGAGGTCGGAACTGGAGCCGTCATTCGTCCGCCATTTCATTGCGACTACGGCTTTAACATCAGGCTTGGTGCCTACGTTTACATCAATTTCAACTGCGTGATCCTTGACGTAGCAGAAGTGACGATCGGTGCTGGGACGGCAGTCGGGCCGGCTGTGCAGATTTACACCGCCGACCATCCGCATGATCCCGAGCAGCGGCAGGCTGGTCTGCAGCTAGGTCGGCCTGTCCGAATTGGTAAAGATGTCTGGATTGGTGGTGGAGCAATTATTCTCCCAGGGGTGACGATCGGCGACAATGCCGTCATCGGCGCCGGAAGCGTAGTCACCCGCGATATACCCGCGGGGGAAAAGGCCATGGGAAATCCGGCTCGGTTGAAGCGCTGAGGCAAGCCGCTGAGAACGCCATAGTCAAGGCGGTGCTTGTGAACCAAAACTCCCACTTGCCACCAAGCCGATGCGGCGTGGTTGATGCTTAAATCTTGGATATCAGACCGGCCAACGGCAACCACGACGGCTTTCTGACGGATGCACATATGTGGGCTTTGCACGTCTCGTCGAACCAGTGGAAACTGAACTCAGCTGAGAAGGCGAGGTGTTTCGCGATCAATTCAATGAAGGGTTGATGCGACATCTCCACCTGCATTGAGCGGATCTCGGTACAATGGGGCAAGCTGCATCCATAATTTGGATGTGCGCAATCACAACAATCGATTTTAAACATCTTACCGGATGCGATTAGAAGGTTCCGCAAATGGGTCGCGGTACAAAACCTCGTGGCACCTGCGTCCTTGGCACACTACAACGGAGACAGATAAATGTGTGGGATTGTCGGGATCGTAGGGCGGCACTCGGTGTCGCAGCGACTGCTCGAAGCGCTAAAGCGCTTGGAATATCGCGGATATGACTCCGCTGGAATTGCGACGATCTCCGGAGGCAGGTTGGAGCGCTGCCGCGCGCAGGGTAAGCTCGTCAATCTTGAAATGAGGCTGGAGCAACAGCCACTGAACGGAATGATCGGCATTGGCCACACCCGCTGGGCTACTCATGGGGCTCCGACTGAACGCAACGCTCATCCACATATCGTCGACGGTATTGCCGTCGTTCATAACGGTATCATCGAAAATTTCGCGGAGCTGAAGGCCGAACTGGAAGCGACTGGTGCGGATTTCGAGACGAGCACCGATAGCGAGGTCGTCGCGCATCTCCTCGCAAAATCCCGTCGCGGCGGTATGAGCGGCCGAGAGGCCATGCACGCGATGCTAAAGCGGCTGAAGGGAGCCTTCAGCCTTGCAATTCTTTTCCAGGATGAGCCAGCCACCATTATGGCGGCGCGCAATGGACCTCCGCTGGTGATTGGTCATGGCGACGGGGAAATGTTTCTGGGCTCGGACCCTATCACGCTTGCTCCCTTAACCAACGAAGTTACCTACCTGGTTGACGGCGACTGGGCCGTGATCGAGAAAACAGACTTCAGGATCTTCGATAGTGAGGGCAATGTCGTCGCACGGCCTCGACATACCTCGATGGCCTCTGTCGACCGAGTGACCAAAGGCGACTATGACCACTTCATGCAGAAGGAGATCTACGAACAGCCCGAGGTCATAGCCGGTGCTCTCGCCCGCTACATCGATATAGCCAGCAATCGGGCAGTTCAAGTATCAACGGAACTGAATTTTGCAAACGTCAGTAGCCTCGTGATCTCCGCATGCGGCACTGCCTATTTGGCAGGCCTGATCGGCAAGTACTGGTTCGAACGCTACGCACGCCTTTCAGTGGAAATCGATGTCGCTTCAGAGTTCCGCTATCGCGATATCCCCCTGTCGCCACATGCGGCGGCGCTTTTCATCTCGCAGTCCGGCGAAACCGCCGACACGCTAGCATCAATGCGATATTGCAAGGCACAAGGGCTGAAGGTCGGCGCCGTCGTCAATACAAGCGAATCGACCATTGCCCGAGAAGCCGATGTCATCTTCCCGATCCTCGCAGGTCCTGAAATCGGGGTCGCCTCGACCAAGGCGTTCACTTGCCAGCTCGCAGTTCTCGCTGCTCTCGCCATCGGTGCAGGCAAGGCGCGAGGTACTTTAACCGAGGACGAGGAGCGACAACTGGTCATGAGCTTGATTGAAATGCCGCGCATCATGAGGCGGGTGCTGCGGAACATTCGGCCAAAGATCGAACTCCTGTCGAAGGAACTTTCGGGATACTCTCATGCGCTCTTTCTTGGCCGCGGCACCAGTTTCCCTTTGGCGATGGAAGGCGCGCTAAAGCTCAAGGAAATTTCCTATATCCACGCTGAAGGCTATGCCGCCGGTGAACTGAAACACGGCCCGATCGCGCTCGTCGATAAAAACATGCCCGTCATCATTATCGCGCCACATGATCGATTCTTCGACAAGACCGTCTCCAACATGCAGGAGGTGGCCGCGCGCGGCGGCCGCGTCATTCTTCTCACCGATGAGAGCGGAGCTGCGCGTTCGAAACTCGATACCATTCACACGATCGTGCTGCCGGATGTCGAGGAAATAATCGCGCCCATCATCTTCTCTCTACCTCTACAGCTGCTTGCCTACTACGTGGCGGTCACCAAAGGAACCGATGTCGACCAGCCGCGCAATCTCGCAAAATCGGTCACTGTCGAATAATTGCATAGCTCCCGGAGCTAGCACGATTTCGGACAAATACCGAAACCCTCTCATTGGAATTTAGAATAAGTGAGGTCGTATGAATGAAATTTCGCTCGTGGATGTCTTTGGGCGAGTTGGCCAGGAAGTTGGAAGATCCGAATGGATCATGATCGATCAATCAACAGTCGATCTATTCGCGGATGCAACGCATGACCATCAGTTCATTCATGTGAATCCGGAACGCGCTGCGGTGGAAAGCCCATTTGGCGGCACGATCGCTCATGGTTTCCTGACTCTTTCACTTTTGTCGGTGATGAATTTCAGCGGGATGCCAAAAATTCGCGAGCAGACAATGGGCCTCAACTACGGCTTCGACAACGTGCGCTTCATGTCGCCCGTTAAGACTGGGAGTCGCGTACGCGGCCGCTTCGTATTGTCCGACTGCCGTTTTCGGGGCTCAAGCATGCTGGTGACGACCTACGAGGTGACGGTCGAGATCGAAAACGAGAACCGGCCCGCACTCACTGCCAGTTGGATCACGATTGTTCAGTTTGATCCAAAAGATCGGCCAAAGACGTCTCATAGTTGATCCTAGTTATAGGTATTACCCATCGATGTTGTTAACCAACGAAGGCAAACGATCTGACGGGGGATGCCAATGCCGCTCGGGTTTGCATCCGCAGGCGGCACCGGGGCGAAATCAGTCGCCAAGGCGCAAACGGCTCTTTACCTCGACGACAGGCTGTCTGAGCCTTGAGAAGCGGCAATTACACCGTCTTGGCTGCAGACAACTAACCCGTCCACCACCACACCTGACTTCTGTTCTCAATACACCGCCGAAAGGTTGCGCGGCATCTGCCGGCTAATGGACATTCATGGGACCATCCAATGAACACTCATCCGGCCACCGGAACAACTTCGACCTTTTAAGGCTCTTTGCCGCCTGCCAAGTGATGTTCAGCCACGCGTGGAATTGGCTTCACCTGGGCGATTCTTTGAACGGCACAACGGCCTTCAATCTGTTGTTTTCGACGCCGGGTGTTGCGATCTTCTTTGTAATCAGCGGCTTTCTAGTAACAGATTCTTACATCCGCTCATCGTCGGCGGCCTCTTTTTTCGTCAAGCGGTCGCTCCGAATCTTTCCTGCACTGTTCGTCAACATCGCCGTGATGGAACTTGCCCTGTTTGTGACGGGGGGATTAAATGTCACTGGCATCTTGCAGTATCTGTCTTACTTCACGGTCTACATCCTGACCGCTGCACGAATCTGGGCCGTCTACTTCACCTACGAGCCCTACACGATGAGCGGCTTTTACGGCGTCTCGGACCCAAGTGGAGTGCTGTGGACGCTGACGGTGGAGCTGACATTCTACCTCACCCTGCCAACGCTGTTGGAAATTTGGCGGCGGTGGAAACGAGCAGGGGCGCTAGTCGTTGCCGTCGCTGCTCTCGGGTCTTGGGTCATGGCGCAGCACTTCAACATAACTGATAGGTACAATCCGTTCCTGTCGGTGACAGTGGGCCCGACTTTCTGGATTTTTTCGATGGGAGTTCTTGCTCGGCTTTACTGGCATCGCGTAAGCAGGATCTTTGAGGGGAAGCTCTTGTGGTGGCTGGCAATTCATCTCACGATAACGTGGTGGGTAGCAGGGACGTCCGCTGCATTCATCTCTATCAACAATGCGGCGCCTGTCGATGCATTCCGAATCGCTATTCTTGCCGGTCTAGTCCTGTCGGCAGCGTACTCATTTCCGCGCCCTAACCTTTTGCGCGGGCAGGATCTCTCTTACGGGATCTACCTCTACCATATGCTACTCATGCACACGCTGATCGGCATCGGATGGGTCGGCCACTGGTGGCTTTGGATCGTCGAGCCGGTCGGGACCGTGGCATTAGCCGCTCTATCATGGGCGCTGATTGAAAAGCCGGCCATGAAGCTTCGCACATCGTTAGTCGCCAAAAGGCTTTCGGTCGCTTAAACGGAAAGCTCCTGTAAAAGATCGAAACGCAATCGAAGCTGCCACATTGGACGCGCCCAGATCGGGAAAATCGTCATTCGTCCATGTGATCGGGTTTTTGACTGTCGTTCGACTGTTCCTTCGTCCCAATTTCCGGGTCGGGCTATTCCCGCTGAGTTGGCCATAAGGAAAGTTGGCCCCTCCGTGAGGGCCAACCAATATCATTCGATGGGTTCATTATTCTGAGCGCCGAGAGCTAAACAACCACCGCGGAACGCCGGCTGAACGGTCGCGGCACGTCCGTCGCAGTTTTTCCTGGCGCTGGCCGGCCGCGGGATCTTTATCACGGCGGATCCGAGCATATATTCGCGATCAAAATCTTGGTATACCAACATACCGTATTATGATATACGAAACTTCGGCCGCGTTGCGGCTGCAGCCGTTTGGAGGCAAGAGGCGGCTTGCAAAACTCGTAGAGTAAATAAAAGGGGAGCTAAAGCTATGGAAATTGAGCAGCGTACGATCGACTTTATACCTGAGGCAGAACGATACGGAAAAGAACGTGATCTATTTCCGGTCTGGTTTGGGGCAAATGTCAACTTGACCTCGCTTGTAACAGGAGCGCTGCTGGTCAGCATGGGCTTGAACCTGTTCTGGGCCGTCTTTTCGATTGTTGTCGGCGTTTCCATCGGTACAATCCTTGTAGCATCCCATTCCGTGCAGGGTCCGCGGCTTGGCATCCCTCAGATGATCCAATCTCGGGCGCAGTTCGGCGTGTTGGGCGCGATCTTCCCAATGCTTTTCGTCATGTTTATCTATTTCGGCTTCAGCGTCAGCAACACCCTGCTTGCCGCACAGACGGTGTCAGGCGTCGTAGCGGTTCCACGCTCAGTCTCGATCGTGGTCTTCACTCTGCTGAGCTTCGTCATCGCGCTTTACGGCTATAAGCTGATCCATGACACGCAGCGCTGGCTCACCTGGATCGCTTGCGCGATCTACGCTGTTGTCTTCGTGATTGTGCTGAGCAATCCGCCCAGCCTCGACTATTGGCTGCCAATAGCCACAAAGCCAGCGCTTGTCTTTGCCGGTATCGGCGTAACCTGCACCTTTGCCCTGTCGTTTGCGCCATATGTCGCAGACTACTCCCGCTATCTGCCGAGCAATGTTTCTTCGAAGAAGGTGTTCTGGTACACCTTCGCGGGCATCGCTGTTGCACTCTTCGCGATGATGCTCCTCGGTGCGCTGCTGGCGATACAGATCCCCACCTTCAGTGACAACTCCGGTGGTAGTCTTGCTATGCTGTTCGGTAGTTTTTCGCCGATCTTGTATGTGCTGATCGTCTACGCGCTTCTGTGCATCAACGTGTTCAATTTCTACGGCGCGTTCATGGCAGTAGTGACGACCATACAACCCTTTGGAAATATGCGTTTTGGGTCAACGCAGCGGGCGGTTGTGATGATCGCGATTGCGATCGCCAATGCTGTCCTGTCTTATTTTGGCGACGGCGACTTCTCGACCATGTTCTTGAATTTCATCTTTCTGATGAGCTATGCACTCATCCCCTGGACCGCAATCAACCTCGTTGATTATTACGTCTTGCGGCGTGGACAATACAGCGTAGCGGACATTTTCGATCCCGACGGCATCTACGGCCGATATAATCCTATCGCGATCGGCGCGTTCGTGTTTGCTGTTCTGGCCGAAATCCCCTTCATTTCGATGTACTACTATACGGGGCCTGTGGCTGCCTATCTAGGTAACATCGACTTGGCATGGATCGTTGGCGTGCCTGTCGGAGCTTGCCTCTACTACTTCCCGATGCGAGCACGTTTGAGCCAGACGGGTCCTGTGAAGACTGCCACGAGATAGTCAACCTGAGGAGCCGCAGCGATGCGGCTTCATTCCGCAAAGGAACATTCCGTGCATCACCTCCAAACCCTGCCCATGATCGACAGGCCTGCGCTTCTAGTGGTCGATATGCAGAACGACTTCGTACGCGCTGGGGCACCGTTCGAGGTTCCGGCGGCGCGGGAAACCATTCCGTCGCAACAGCGCCTAATCGGAGCCTTCAGAGAACACGATCTGCTAATTGTATTCCTTCAATGGGTCGGAATAGAAAACGATCCGTACCTGCGCATGCAGGATAAGTTCACATGGGCGCGTCGGCTAACTGATGATATCAAGGGATGTCGTCCTGGACATCTGCGCTATTATGCTGACATAGAGGCCCATAGGGATTGTTGTGCCATCATTGATGAGCTCGCTCCCACCGCAGATGAGATTCAACTCCCCAAACGTGGCTACGGTGCTTTCTTGGGAACCGCACTGGATTCCATCCTGCGGGACCGGAATATCGATGGCGTTATCATAACCGGCGTCATGTCCGAATGCTGTGTCGAAGATACCGCGCGACAAGCCTATCAGCTTCATTATCCAGCGGTGGTGATCAATGACGCGGTGGCCACCTACGACTCGCGGGCCACAGCCACAATGCTGGATGTCGTGGATAAGAATTTCGGATGGGTTGCCGACACGATAACGGTGATCGATTGGCTAAAGGCCGCTCGGGGCCAACGTGCTTCCCAATTTATTGACAGGTCGACCAACAGCACGTTGCCTACCTAGGCCGCCACGCGAGTAGGTTTTGAGGACACGCGGCGGCCCGCTGCAGTGGGGACATGGCGATGGCAACTGAGGCGTCCAGCTATCGGGTCGTTCCAACTTCGTCAACATCTTCAAAATGTGTGCCTACACACACCCTTTCCCTCGGATCTGCATGGCTTTTGACTTCTCACGCACAGGCAAGGGACCAACAAGGCATTGCTTGAAGCTTCGGCGCCCAGGGAACGAGTGCCCCTCGCCGTCGCCGCCAACACGCGCCTGTCACGCGACTGCGCCCAGCGAAAGCTTTGTAAAAAGCAGCACGAATTTGATAATAAAAGCCCCCCGAAACCGGGATTTAGCGCTTCAACCCTGCGGAAATCGGGCGATGTAGCTAAACAACATCTCAGCAACGCAGCTCGCCACGAAGAGGCATGGCTACGATGTTGGTGCAATAACCGAGCACATGGCTATCCTTCTAATTGCTCGACCTTGGGAGATTTCGACTTGTTCCTGTGAACGTCATATCTTTTTTCAGGCGCTCTATCGCAATCGCTGTATGTCCATTGCTAGGTACCGTTACCGCCGTCGAAGCTGTGTGTCCGCCCGAAAGGAGTGCTCTCCTTGAGGCTCGTATGTCTCGAATGCCGATTGGCGCGTAGCGCCTCAATGGAAGGCGCGGGCCACACAAACTAGTTCCGGACAATGCGCGGCTCTTTGCTCCCTCTTTTAGATTTGCACCTATGATCTCGCCTTGTGAAAGAGTTCCTTTTTTCTGCGCGCCATCGCGGAAGTATCTCCTGTTTGAGAGAGTACCGATCCGCCCAGTCGTGCCCGGGAAACATCGAGCTTTGATGCGGATGGAACAGGAGGTCACTCAAGAGGCTCGTGTTCGTCTTGGACGCGCATCTTCCGTTTGGCGCGGCGCATTGTGTAAGCGAGGACATCCATACGACACAGTATACAAAATTGTCACGACATCCCGCGGCGTCAGCCACATGGTTTCTTTTTGGTCTCTTATTTTTCGGCGTCTAAATAGATGAAATACCAGCGCGTTCGACTTCGCCCGCCATTTTTGGGCGACTTGGCACGACGATTGAAAATTCTTCTCACGCAAGGACGACAACTCGTGTCGCTGGAGCATCAATTCAGAAAAAGCTCAACCGGCTGAAGGAGGTACCATGGCAACGCTCAATGAGACCTGTTTACACGAAATGCATCCGTGTCGCACCGACGATCCCAACGTTTCCGAAACGGCTCTCAAGAGCAACGCTCTATCCGGCGTTGCCGGAGCAGAACTCACTGCATCGGAGAACACGATGGTGGTTTCATTCGTAAGCCGCGACGGGTCTAGGTGGTTCCCCGAATATTTGAGCCGGATAGACGCAAGCTGCATTGGCTGCGGCCGCTGTTTCAAAGTCTGCTCGCGTGACGTCATGCACCTTGGCGGCATCACCGACTCAGGCGATATTGTAGACGCCGGGGATGGAGCAGACGATGAGGTCGAGCGATTGCTGATGATTGTCGATCATCCGGGCCGTTGTATCGGCTGCGGCGCATGCGCCCGCGTCTGCCCCAAGAACTGTCAGAGCCATATCACGTCATCCGACTGAAGAACCTAACCAGCTTGTGTTTTGGCACCCGTTCGCTCGCTTTTTCGAAAGCGCTTAGCTGGCAGTGAGGGGTTGCAAACGGAGAATACACAGCGCGAAGCTATTCCATTCCAGATCAGGTTTAGGAACTTCAATCTGTTCACATCTTCCGGCAGGGTGTCAACGGCTAACGGAGATTCACACCCAGCCGTTATTCGCGTCAATGGAGAGCCTGACATTTTTTACTCCACCTGTAACACAGCAGACGGTTGGCTTCCCGGCTGATTGCCCGCGCGTGCGACCAGCCCCGGGGCTGGTGACGGAATCGGAGCGGGCTGCCCGTGACTGGACGCTTCAGCGCTCAAACCGCTGCAGCATCCTCTTTAATTGTGTATTCTGTATCTGAAGCTTGCGCGCCAGCTGATCCCGGAGAAGCCGGATCTCTTCATCGAGATTGATTGCATCGTCAGAAGCGGCGGCGCCTCGAGACGGTGCAAGAACAACCGCGATCTCTTCCACTTTCGTGCGCCGCATGCTGCGCTTTCGCGTTTGACCCCCGCCAACTCGAGAGATCTTCGGTGCGGCACGCGCGGCTGTATTGGCCACATCGGGCAAAGCCGGATCAGCCGCTTCCGCCGACTTTGCGTCTTCGATATCTGCGCGATCGTCAACAGCGCTGCCCGCTTTGTCGGCATGATCCGGGTCGACTGACGCCGCCGCGGAACGACTGTCAAGGAGTGGCCTTTCGTCCGCTGGACGGTCTGTGGCGCCAAGCTCGTTTTTGGCTGCCGTTTCAGTCGGCTTAGCGATGGCCATGACGTCAGGCTTCACGTCATCGGTCGAGCCGTATTCTTGCCTCTGCTGCCGTTTCGGGGACACCAGCCTGGCAAGAAGTTTCCATGGAGACGCCATTGTAGTCGACCTCGGATTCTACTGCGCATGCAAACAGGGAGCGAAACGTTCGAGGCAGAACGAACCGCCGCCAAATTCCACTTCAATAAGCATGAGAATGCGGCCAGCGCTTGACCGCCTGCTGCCGATCAACCGAGGTTGAGTCGCTTTCGCAGATCGGCATTTTCAGCGCGGAGCTTTTCCGCCAGCAGCTTTCGCAGTCTCTGGTTTTCCTCTTCGAGTTGCAGAAGATCCGCGATCTCATCAACTGCAGCCACCGACGATGCAGCCGCTGCCTGCACCGCCCTCGGAGCACGATTGACAGGCGCACGTCTGGCGCTTGTCGCACCTTCGTCAGACTTTGCTTTACGTCCTCTCTTCTGCTTTCCGGGGTTAGCAATCGAAGCCGCAGCCGGTTCCAGAGAAACGGCTGCCGAGGCCGTTTCAGGCACAGCCTTCTTGGCGCGAGGTTTGCGGATTTTTTTCGGCACATCGAGCGCCGCGGCGGCCGGCGTGTCAGCATTGATCATCGTAGCGTTTTCGTCGGCCATTGTGGTCTCCTGTAAAGCCGATGCATTTGTCTCCTGCTCGATCGGCACTGTCAATAACGGCCGAGCCCGTTCTTCTTCGGATACAAGCATTTCGGTGCTTCGTGCCTGAGGAGATAATGACATAAACGGCATTGCCTCGTCCTGCAGATCTTGAGCAACGGATTTGAGATCCATGTCTCCCCAGATCGAGCTCGGCTTGGAATTGAGTATTCGCCGACCTGATTTGTACTCGACGGCAAAGCTGCGTTGCACTTTTTTCACTATGAGAAGCCTTATATCTGCGATGATGTGTCGGCGTGTTTTAGCCAATGCTGCTTGCGTCTGCAAATACCGACTCCCGCGTCGCCGGTCTAGGCTGTGGTGACAAATTAACTATTTGAGCCAAAGCATGATGCTTGCCAGCTTGATGAAGCCGAGGAAATTGGCTGCGAGTTTGTCATAGCGTGTGGCGAGGCGTCGCCATTGTTTGAGCTTGGCGAAGAAACTCTCGATGCCCCAGCGCTGCTTGTAGGCGATGCGGTTGTAGGCATGCTGATGCTTGCGATGACGTCGCGGCGGAATGACCGGTTCCCCGCCCTGATCAAGGATGATGTCATGCAGACTATCGGCATCATAGGCGCGATCGGCGAGCACCTGTTTGGCTGGCAGTCCACGAACGAGGTCGCAAGCCGGAGCCATGTCGTTCTGCTGTCCCGGGCCGAGATGGAAACGAACCGGCAGCCCGAGGGCATCCACTACAGCATGGATTTTGCTGCCAAATCCGCCACGGGAGCGGCCGAGAGCCTGGGCTTGCGGTCCCCCCTTTTGAGGCGTCCGCCAGCTGCTTGCGCCTGCGCTCGAATCACGGTGGCATCGATGGACAGCCATTCCATATCCGGATCGGCAGCCACCGCTTCGAATATCCGGTCGAATACGCCTTGATCGATCCAGCGGTAGTACCGCCGTTTGACTGTCTGATAAGGGCCGAAGCGGTCTTCAGGCAGGTCGCGCCAACGCGCACCGGAGCGGGCCAGCCACAAGATCGCATTGAAGAACCGCCGCCCGTCGCTGCGTGGACCCCGCCTGCCTTTGCGACCGCCAGGCACAAACGGCTTCAGCCGCTCCCACTGATCATCCCGGAGAACTTCACCTTCCATCGCTGACCTCCAAAAGTCAGCGTTGAATCTGATTTGCTCCTCAAACGGAATCCCAAATCATTAATTTGTCACCTCAGCCTAGACCCCTTGGCGACGCTCACCCCAACGCTACTCATCACCGAGACGCTGGACCTTGAGATTCAACAGAACGTCATTCACCGAGTGTAGAAGGGCTGCTCGATTGGGGAGGTGGTGAAGGGCAATCCGCGATAGTATGACCTCGATCGGTCTGGGGGTGTGGAATGACCTTGTCCCAGAGTCTTCCAATTAGGAATTTGCTTCGATGGTTGAGGTGCCTCCATTACATCAATATCCCGGCGATCGTGGATACCTCCTTCGACCGTTCCGTGTCGCCCAGCCCATGAACTTCCATTTCATCGCGCTAGTAGATCGGGGGCGGAGACACGACATGTCGGCGACCCTACGCGCCGCCCCGCCTTTGGTGACAATGAAACTTGAATAATTCAACGGTTCCCGGCGAAATTCGATTGGCACGAAAGGTGCTCGCAGAACCCTGTTGCCAACCCTTGA
The DNA here is from genome assembly GCF_024346605.1 of Rhizobium anhuiense bv. trifolii. Lineage (NCBI taxonomy): Bacteria > Pseudomonadati > Pseudomonadota > Alphaproteobacteria > Hyphomicrobiales > Rhizobiaceae > Rhizobium > Rhizobium anhuiense. The sequence goes on along the minus strand of NZ_CP098802.1, from coordinate 324,516 downwards.
ACAGCAAGGCGAGAGGGCGCCACAAACCAGGAGGAATCCGACATGACGAACGTCAACGAAACCAGACTCAATGAACTTGTAGGCTGCGTCCTTGGCGACATTGGCGGAGCGGTCAGCGTGCCGCTGGTACGGATCGGAGATGCTCTAGGGCTATACAGGAAACTTAAGGAGATTGGGCCGGTGAAGGCCGACGAACTTGCCGATGCCTCGGGATGCGCACCTCGCTATGTGCGCGAGTGGCTGGCGGCACAGGCCGCCTCAGGCTATGTGCACCATGAGCAAGGATTGTTCTCGCTCACACCCGAGCAGGCTCTCGTGTTTGCTGAACCTAACAGTCCGGTCAATCTGATCGGAGGATTCGATACGGCTGCCGCTATGGTCGAAAACCAGCCGAAGGTGCAGTCCGCCTTCAAAACCGGTCGAGGCGTCGCTTGGGGGGATCAGGCTGGCTGCATGTTCTGCGCCGTCGCGCGACTATTCCGCCCAGGATATGTCAATGCCCTCGTGCAGGACTGGCTGCCAGCGCTCGATGGCGTCGTCGACAAGTTGAAGGCGGGCGCGACTGTGGCCGACGTCGGCTGCGGACATGGGCTGTCGACGATCCTGATGGCACACGCTTTCCCGAATTCTCGGTTCATCGGTTACGACTTCCATGCGGATTCGATTGCGGCCGCGACCGCCCACGCACGGGCAGATGGCCTGACGAACGTGTGCTTCGAGATCGGCCGGGCGCAGGACTTCGACGGCCGAGATTTCGATTTGATCACCTGCTTCGACTGCCTGCACGACATGGGCGACCCAAAAGCCGCTGCGGCTCATATTCGGAAAGCATTGAATGAGGGCGGCACATGGATGGTCGTCGAACCAATGGCCGCAGACACACTGGAGGAGAATATCAATCCGGTTGGACGGCTCTACTACTCCGCCTCGACGATGATCTGCGTTCCCACCTCGCTGGCGCAGGAGACGGGATTAGCACTTGGCGCTCAGGCGGGAGAGAAACGATTGACAGAGGTGATCCAGTCAGGCGGGTTCAAGCACGTCCGGCTGACGGCCAAGACCCCGCTCAACATGGTTCTCGAAGCAACCTGATGAGAAGTCACGGCGCGCCCTTGTCCTGCCAGATGGACAGGCGCGCCGCACTCAACATCGGAAGCAAATAGCCTTGTAACTCGGACAGTCCTTGCGCGCAATTTGGGGGCGGTCGTCGCCCCCATTCCCCTACTTCACGAACGATATAGGAAGGTTACCAGTTCCAGAGCAAACCGCAGACGTAGAAGCTCACATTCTATGAATTGTCTATCGCAATCCAGGGCCAAGACGACCAACGTCGAAGGGCAGCTTGTCGTTCGGATGTCCTTTGTTGGGGACAGGAAGCCGTCTTCAAAATGACCGGCAGACAATGTTGATCGCTCATCGGTGAAGGCGGCACGCAGACCGATTCGTCCAGACGCTTCCACAAGTAGCTCTGGCCGCGACCTAGATTGGAATAATTGGCCTGCGTGTCTAAAGGCAGTGAAATATTGCCTTGGCGGCGAGATCGCGAGGCGTTCTGAAGCGTAGACGAAGGCGAAAGCCGCCTACTATCTTCTAAGCGCTGCAAGGCATACTCCACAAAGCCCTGACCACAGGGTGCTTTGCAGATCGGAAACCTCAGCTCCAGGCATGCAGAGGTGGCTTCTCGCCATTCAGGAAATACTTACCCAAGATAGCATACTTCCAGCGGACTGGGTCGTGGAGGGTATGGGTGCGGGCGTTGCGCCAATGGCGATCAAGCCCGTGCTCCGCAAGGGTAGAGCGCGTTCCCGCCAGCTCGAACAACTTGTTGGTGGCCGCAATCGCAATTTCAGTGGAGAGGATCTTCGCTTCGGCGGTAACAATCTGGGCTTCCGCAACGGTCTCCGCATTCGGATCCAGGATCGCCCGGTCAATGGCATAACCTGCCTTTTCAAGCAACGCCTGCGCCGCATGCAGTCGTAGCGTCAAGTCTCCGATCGCCTGGATCGTGTAGGGATCATCCCAGGCGTTGTCGACGCCGGAATCCACCCAGGCGCGGCTCTTGGTGCGCACAAAGCTAACGGTCTCGTCTATCGCGGCCTGCGCGATACCGGTATCGACCGCCACTTGGATAATCTGGAAGATCGCTCCGTCCGCAGTTGGCACCTCATACCCCTTGTAGCCGGGCACCACGTGCGTCTTCGGCACTTTGACATTGTCAAGCAGGACCGTCCCCGACAGCGTGGTACGCTGGCCGAAGGAGGACCAGTCGTCGATGACAGTCAAACCTGGCGCATCGCGCTCGGCAATCGCATACCAGGCTCTGCCCTCGCTATCGAGTGCAACGATCGGCACCAGATGCGCGAGCAACGCGCCTGATGAGTAGAATTTCTGGCCGTTGACAACGACATGATCGCCGGCATCGATGAACTTGGTTTCGAAATCCACCGCGCGTTTGGATCCGAATTCGGAGAAGGCATTGCCGAAGCGCGTGCCCCTCAGCACTTCGGCGAACAACAGCTTTTGCTGGGCTGGGTCCGAAACCGTCCGAATCGCGGCCACGACGCCCAGGTGGTTTTGCGCAACTTGCCCGATCGATGAATCGGCCGCCGAGATGATCTCGATCACCCTTGCAAGCGTCGCATAGGAGACTTCGGGACCGCCGAACGCCTTCGGCACGTTGATCGCCCAGAGACCGCTTTGCGAAAAGGCGTCCAGTTCCTTCACCGGCCAGATACGGTCCCGGTCGCGCACGGCCGAATCCTTGATGAACTCTGCCGCAAGTGTCTTGGCAATGGCAATCGCTTCGGCATCAGTCTTGACGATGTGGGCTGGTTCCGACGGGCGCGGAACAGGGGGTACAGCCTTTGCGGCATACTCGGTATTATTAGTGGAAAGGGTCATGGTGGTGTCTCCTCTTGAATTGTGGTTAGCCGACAACGGCCGGGATGGAGGGAGCCACGGCTCTCTTGCCGAGGTAGAAAGACTTGATATCGTCGCGCCCGCGCAGATCCTGTGCGTCACCGGTCAGCACCGTGGCGCCGTTTTCGAGAATGATGGCGCGAACGGCATATTTCAGTGCGATTGCGGAGTTCTGCTCCGCGAAAAGGATGGAAAGACCCTCTTCGCGATTGAGGTGGCGCAGCGTCCGGAAAATGTCCTGGACGACGAGCGGCGCCAATCCCATGGATGGCTCGTCGAGAACTAGAAGGCGCGGCCGCGACATCAGCGCCCGGCCGATCGCCGTCATCTGCTGCTCGCCGCCAGAGGTCAGGCCGGAAAGTACACGACGTTTTTCCTTCAACCTGGGAAAACGTGTGTAGACCTTCTCGATATCTTCGGCGATCTCAGCGCGCGTGCTGCCGCGGCCAAGCCCACCGGAGACAAGGTTTTCCTCGACTGTCAGGCTGCGAAAGCAATGGCGACCTTCAAGCACCTGCACGAGACCGGCACGCACCAGTGCAGCAGGGCTTGTGCGCAGGACATCGAGCCCGTCGAAGCAGATGCTGCCGGAAACGACCTGCCCACGTTCGGCTGGAAGCAGATTGGACAACGCCTTGAGTGTCGTCGTCTTCCCCGCACCGTTGGCGCCAAGGAGCGCCAGGATTTCACCGCGCGCCAGGTGGAAACCGACGCCGTCGAGCGCGGAGATGGCGTTGTTGTACGTCGCCTTCAAACCATCGACCGCAAGCAGGGTGGTTTCCAGAGCCATGATCGTGTTCCTCTTGCCTTGAAAGGCCGGATTGAGAGAGGGCGCGAGGTTGGAGAGGGAGGCACCACCCTCGCGCCCGGTTCTTCAAGCCTCGCCTGTTATCAGGCGCGGCTTGAAGGGATCAGTTGGTCGCCGCCTCGGCGTCCGCCGCCGTACGCAGTTTGATGCCCTTCTCGGCCGCGTAGGCTTCGGAAGACTTCTCGATGATGGGCCGCAACAGTGCCCAGTCCGGCGCGATCCAGTCAGAGACAACGTTCCACTTCTTCCCGTCCCACTGTTGGAAAGTCACGTAGCCGTTGCCCTCATGGTTATCCCAGGTGACATTGATCGAGTGGAACAGGCCCTTGGCTCCGAGCGCCTCGACACTCGCCGGATCGAGCTGAAGGTGTTCGAAGCCCCAGCGGACCTCGTCGCCGGTGAGCGTCCGCTTGCCGAACTTCTCCTGTGCGATGCGGATCGCCTCGACATTAAGGATGCCGTTGACGATACCGAGGTTGTGGTAGACCGAGCCAATACGCTTCTTGTCTTCCAGGTTCCCCTTGCCGGCGTCGTAGATCGTTTTGACGATCTCCTGAACGACCGGGTATTCGGCTCCCGAAGCCTGTGTGGTGATCGCCGTATAGCCCTTGGCTGCATCACCAGCGGGGATGACATCTTCTTCTGAATTGGACCAGACGTTTCCGATAATGTGATCCGCTGGGAAGCCAACCTTGGCTGCGGTCTTCAGCGCAACCGGGTTCATCACGCCCCAACCGCGCAGGACGACGTAGTCTGGCTTGGCGCGCCGGATCGTCAGCCACTGCGACTGCTGTTCGTTGCCTGGATGCGGTACCTCGATCTGCTGCAGCTCGAATCCGTATTTCTTCGCCAGCAGATCGTAGATGGGGATTGTCTCTTTGCCATAGGGCGAGCCGTGGTAGAGCACGGCGATCTTCTTGCCCTTCAGGCTTTCAAGCCCGCCTTCCTTGGAAGCGATATAGTTCACGATGCCGGAAGTTTCGCTGTAGGGATTAAGCAGCAGCGGGAAGACATAGGGGAAAACGCGGCCATCGGTCGAATCCGTGCGCCCATGGTTGATCGTGATCAACGGCACCTTGTCTGCGGTGATGCGATCGATCATCGCATAGGCAATGCCGACGGAAAGCGGGTTCCAGGCGGCAACGTTCGGGTTGCTTTTCAGGCGCTCGTACGCTTCGACGCCACGTTCGACCTCATACTGCGTTTCAGCTTCCGACCATGTCAGCTTAACGCCGTTGACGCCGCCGTCGCGCGTGTTGATCAGGTTCAGATAATCGATGAAGCCACCGAAGAAGCCGGTGCCGCCGGCAGCATAGGGGCCGACGCGATAGCTCTGGAGCGGAAAATATTGTTCGTCAGCATGGGCCATAGGCATGGCCACCGAAAAGGCGAGGCCGGCGGCAAGAGCCGCGATCTTGAATTTGGCGAGGATCGTCATTTTTGGACATACTCCGGGTATCGACCGGGGCAAGGCGCCGGTCCGGGTTGATCTGATGAAGGCTGTTGGCATTCTAGAGCCTTGATGGCTCCGTTTCGATCAGGACCGCACGATCGCGGCGCCGATTCGTTTTCGGACCCGATCCCAAAGGGCGACGAGCCCATCCGGTTCGAGAATCAGAAAGAGGATGATGAGCGCGCCGAGCACGATGCGCTGGCTCATATCCAGCACGCCCGAATTGAAGATATCGCCGAGCAGGAAGGAGCCAAGCCGTGACAGGACCAACGGAAACACGACGATCAGCGCCGCTCCGAAAAAGGCGCCGCGGATCGAGGCAAGTCCGCCGATGATGACGATGAACAGGACCTGGAACGATCGGTCGAGATTGAAACCGGCGGGCTCGACCGTGCGCAAATAGGCGAACGCCCACAGGACGCCGGCGATGCCGATGATGAAGGAGGAGATTGCGAAGGCCATAAGCTTGGTTTTCAGCACTGGCACGCCAATGATCCGTGCCGCTGTCTCATTGTCGCGCACGGCGATGAAATTGCGGCCGGTCTGCGAATTCACCAACCGATAGGCCAGCAAAGTGAGGACGGCGACCACCGTCAGTGCGAAATAATATCGTCCGACTGGGCCATCAAAAACTAAGCCGTAGACCGAAAGCTGCGGTGCATCGATCACGCCGGATGCGGACTCATTGGAGAACCAGCTGAATTTGGTCAGCGCCCACTGCACGAAAAACTGCGCTGCAAGCGTCGATACCGCAAGGTAAAAGCCCTTGAGGCGCAGGCTTGGAAGGCCGAATACCAGACCGATGCCGGCGGCTGCGAGACCAGCAAGAACCATGCTGACGATTAAAGGCAGACCGTCGGCGCGAAGATTGAAGTTAAACGCCGCGAAAGCGCCGACAGCCATGAAGGCAGCACTACCGAGCGAGACCTGCCCGGCATAGCCCGTCAGGATATTGAGCCCCAAACCGGCGAGGCTGAGCGCCAGGAATGGAAGCAGGATAGCCTCGAACAGATAGTCGGACGCGATAAGCGGCACAACGACATAGGAGCTGGCAAGCCAACCCAATGGCGTCGCCCAGCGCGCGGGGAAGCGGTATACCGGAAGATCGTAGTTGATCGTGGACATCGGTCAGACCCTTTCCACAAGCTTCTGGCCGAACAGGCCGGAAGGGCGCACGAGGAGGAAGGCGAGCGCGATGACATAGGCAAACCAGCCTTCGATACCGCCGCCAAAATATTCGCCGATATAGACCTCCGCCAGCTTCTCAGACGCACCGATCAACAATCCGCCAGCGATCGCGCCTAGGATAGAGTCGAACCCGCCGAGGACGAGAACCGGCAAAGCCTTCAGGACGATGAGTGACAGAGAGAATTGCACTCCGACGCGGGCTCCCCACAACAGACCGGCGACCAGCGCCACCAGGCCTGCAGCCGCCCAGACCGTCGCCCAGATCCATGGCAGCCTCAACCCGACGGCCAGTGCGGCGAACTGGTCGTCGGCGACGGCGCGAAAACCAAGCCCGATGCGGGTGTAACGGAAGAAGACAGAGAGCAGCAGCACCATCGAGGCGGCAACGATCGCTGCGAAGATGTCAAATTGACTGATGTAGACACCACCGACGTCGAACGGCACATCCTCGATACCGAGATCAAGGCCATGCACCTGCGTGCCCCAAATCAGTTGGGCAGCCCCCTCGATGATGTAGGAGAGGCCGAGCGTCGCCATGAAGAGCGTGATCGGTGGCTTGTTGGTCAGCGGCCGCAATACCGCGCGCTCGACGGCAATTCCGATGACGATCATGATCGCGAAGGTGATCGCGAATGCGAGCGGGAAGGAAATTCCGCGTTCCGTCAGGCTGACGAAGGTGAGCGCCGCGAACAGGAGCATCGCGCCTTGCGCAAAATTGAGGACGCCGGATGTCTTGTAGATCAGCACGAAACCGATCGCGACCAGTGAATACATCACGCCGGAGAGAAGGCCGCCGACGAGGACCTCGGTGAAGAACAACCAGTCGAAATCAGCCATCAGATGCCCTCCCCGTTTTCGTTCTCAGGGGCGACACCGAGATAGGCATCGATCACGCGCTGGTCGCGCTGGACCTCGTCGGGTGTTCCATCGGCGATCTTGCGACCGTAGTCGAGCACGGCGACGCGGTCGGAGAGGTCCATGACGACCCCGATATCGTGTTCGATCAACACGACTGTCGTACCGAAACGATCGCGTGCGGCGCGCACGAAATCGGCCATCTCGTTCTTTTCCGTTGCCGTCATGCCGGCCATCGGCTCGTCGAGCAGCAGGATATCGGGCTCGGCCACCAGCGCGCGCGCCAATTCCACCCGTTTTTGCAGACCGTAAGGCAGTGTACCGACCAGACGATCGCCAACATGCGAAAGGTGGAGGAACTCGAGCACCTCCAAAGCCCGACTGCGGGCATCCCTCTGTTCCGTGCGGGCTCGACCGAGGCCAACGATCTGTTCGACGAAGCTAGACCGCGTCTTGTGCGCTCGTCCAACCACGACATTGTCGAGAACGCTCAAACCCTTGAACAAGGCCAGGTTTTGAAACGTGCGAGCAATGCCGAGACGGGCAAGTTTCTGCGTCGGGACCTGGGCATGGCGCCGCCCGGAGAGCCACACATAGCCGCGATCGGGTCGGTATACGCCGCTGATCACATTGATGATCGAGCTCTTGCCAGCACCGTTAGGCCCGATAATCGCGAGGATTTCGCCGCGCCGTACGGACAGATCGATATCCTTCAGGGCGACGACGCCACCGAAGGACAGATCGATGCCGGCCAGCTTCAGAACGATGCCGTCCATTGCGCCCGCTTCAATCGGCGACGTCCAGGCCGCGCCTGTTCCTCTGTCCAAGCCTGCCAAGTGCTCCTGAACGTCCGGCGGAAACGGCGCCGCTCCCAAGCCTCCGAAGGCAAATGTCATAGTGTGCACGCCCCTGCTTTCGATGGCGCGCCACGAACCCAGCTGGACTCACAGGCGCACGCCATCCCTCCACGAACCACCGGTTCTTGGCCTGTCATTGTTTGAGGCCGCCGACTTTCCGGCCGGCCGACAACATGTTGCGATTACTCGGCGGCGACTGCCGTCGCCGTTTCGGCTTCTTCCAATTCGCGGATCAACGGGATGACGTGCTTGCCGAAATACTCGACCTCTTCCTGGAAATGCAGGAAGCCGAGAAGGATGAGGTCGGCGCCGGCGCGCTTCAGGCCCACAACTCGTTCGGCGACCTGGCGGGGTGTGCCGATGAGATTGGTGCGGAAACCATCATTGTACTGAACCAGATCCTCGAAAGAGGATTTCGCCCAGTTCCCCTCACCTTCCGGCGAGGATTTTCCGGCATTTTTCACTTCATGGCCGAAGGCGTTGACAGCCTCGGGATTGGCCTTTTCGATGATCTCGGCCAGAACGGCGCGGGCCTCCTCTTCAGTCTCGCGCACGATTGCGAAGGCATTGACGCCGACGCGCACCGAGTGGCCGTTGGCTTTTGCCTTACCTTGAATATCGGCGACCTGCTTGCTGATTTCCTCTGGCGTGTTGCCGTTGGTGAAGTACCAGTCGGAAACACGCGATGCCATGTCGCGCGCCGCGCGCGAGGAGCCGCCCTGGAAGATTTCCGGCTGCGGATCGATCGGCTTGGGCTTCAGCGAATAATTGTTGAAGCGATAGAAATCACCGTGGAACGTAAAATTGTCTTCGGTCCAGATACCGCGCAGTGCGCGGATGAATTCCTCCGATCGGCGGTAGCGCTCGTCATGGTCCAGCCAGTGCTCGCCAATCGCGTGGAACTCGCCGCGGAACCAGCCACTGACGACATTGACGGCGACACGGCCATTGGTGAGGTGATTGATCGTCGCAATCTGCTTGGCCGCCAGTGTTGGGTTCCATGGTCCGGGCAGGATTGCAGCGATCACCTTCAGTGTCGTCGTCGATTCCAGCAGCGCATGGCTGAAGGAAACAGATTCATGCTGGAATTCGGCGCCATAGCCGGCCGTGAATCGGATCTGGCTCAGCGCATAATCGAAACCGCTGGCTTCGGCGATCTGCGCCAGTTTTCTGTTGTAGTCGATTGTCCAGCTCGTACGCTGCTCGATGTTGGAAATGACGAGGCCCCCCGAAACATTGGGAACCCAGTAGGCGAATTTGACCGGCTCTGTGCTGGCATAGGACATGATACACTCCCTCTTGGAACGGCTAGGCTGACGCGGCGACGAGCGCTGGACGGTTTCCATGAGCGCGAGCGGCAGCGGTGTGATCGGAGACCGGCAGGACCTGCGCCAGTTCTGAAACGGCGCGCTCGATACGCTCGCGAACCACTGGACTGGTGATCTCATAATCCGCAAAATCGGTTTCAGTGGCGTAGATCGACGTCGGCAGCGTCAGGGCGTTGAAGAAGCCGAACAGCGGGCGTAGCTGATGTTCAGTCATCAAACCGTGCAACGGTGTGCCGCCTGTGGCAGCGAGAATGACCCGCTTTCCGGCAAGTGCGCGGTAGTCGACAAGATCGAAAAGATGCTTGAGGGCGCCTGTATACGACGCCCGGTAGACCGGCGACCCGACAACCAGCACATCAGCCGCCTCGACTGCGTCGATGATCGCCCGCCCCTCCGCATCCAGCTGATCGGATCGAAGCGCCTTGAAGAGAATGGGGGCAGCGTCAACCAGTTCTATAGTTCGCCCGTCGAGACCCAGCTTCGCTGTGGCTGCCGACACGGTTGCTTCCACTAGAGAGGCCGTTCGCGATGGTCGTTTTACGTTTCCTGCAAGACCCAGAATTTTCATGCCGGCGACACCTTTGTTTGTTGTCTTAGTCTATCGATTTTATAAACTTTAGATAATGACATGATGCCAATATTTCTTTCAATCGTGGAATCTGATTTTGAAATGGCGCCGACTGGACGAAATAAAAACTTCAGCATGGCGTTCTATGTGGCGCAACAAGCTTAAAGCCATGTCGAGAGCGAAGAACTGTCAATACCAAATGGGATGCGCTGGTGCTGGAGCCATAACGGAGCTCTCCCAACGATCGGGAGGCATATTTTCGTCCCGCCTCCCGCCCTTTGGACGGAATAATCCGAAAGTCAAAAAGGCCGAAATGCCATAGCAGTTACTTGGCGACCGGCCACCATTCCTAGACTAAAGAGGAGCATGCTCGATGGTATGCCCGAAACGCCTATCTATATGTAGCGCTATCCCGAATAAACGCATAAGCGACACAAGCAACAAACAATCAGGTCAACCATGACACCTTACCTCACGAGACAGAAGCATGCTGAGGAAAGACTCGGTACAGCGCTTCAACAAATGAATGACGCAATCCGCGACGTACACAAATCCGGTATTGACGTCGATATCAGCATCCTCACCATGCACACGCCGCGTGGCCCGATGGTTCAAGTCGACCTCAAGACGTACCGCGCATATGGCGCGTCGCCAGTGTTGCGATTGGTGGAGGAATAAATGCGGTGAGATCGCTCGTTGATCACCGTGCTGCAATGATCGCGTGGCCGGGTTTCCACCATCGGGGTCGGCAAGCTGACGCGCACGCGTCTCTTCAGAGCAAGGGTGGGACGAATGACTTCAGGCGCTAGCCAATTTATTCGCGCCAGCCGAATAGGCGGAAGCGTCCAGCCCGGCTGAGCCTGAAGCTTGGATGGCCCTATAGTCTGAGGAGCGTTGAAGGGCTTCCCATTAAGCGCGTCCCGTACCCCGGCGAGCTGCTGCAGGCACCCTCCTTATGGCAGCTGCGTAACGACTTCAGCGCGACGCGTGTTTCAAATTTTGTCTAAAACTCCCAGGGCGGCCGCGGTCCTTCGGATCCTTGACGCGTCAAAGTCCTCGTCGCTCTCAAGAGCTGTCACCTCGGCCACAGTGAGACCAGTGGTCTCTGCGACGTCGTCCAAAGAATAGCCGCGAGCCTGACGAGCCTCTGCAAGCAGGGCGCCAATGGACGGGAAAACAGGGGATTTCGCAATCTTCGAGGCCATGTTCATATCTTTGAGCTTCCTTCTGGCGGCCGGAAAACAAACGGTTTTTTAGTTCCACAGCTACCGTCCGCGTCCGGTAGCGGACGATCTCTCCAATTTCCGCGGGCGCTCTTTCTAGCAGTTTGTGCGATGGAGTACAGGTCCGAGGTGGTGAAGGATTGGACGACCCTTGCCTCCGTTCCCTGCGATCGTCATTGGCGCCCGCTAGCAGAATGACGTCTGGCTGCAATCGACATTGATCGCCGAAATCAAGTACAGGGCTTGGACAGAAGACGAGCAGCTTCGAATGCTCTTATGGGGGTCCATGAAAGATTGCGGGACAAATGCGGCCGTTTATGAGGTCGAGCAGCGCGAAGTTCGCGAGGCCGAACGGATCGAAAGGCTGGAGAAGCTCGTACGAGGTGGTTTTTGTTTGACAGAAGCAAGATTAAACTTCGGCATAGGCGGCAAGCTTCTTCGAGTGGCGGAACCGCGATATGTCGTCGATCTCCGCATCGATCAGCCTTGCGAAGAGCTCGCCGATGCCGGGGATCGTTTTCAACAGCTTGACGTTGGCATTGGCCTTGGTCATCGCCCGGATCGTTGCTTCCGACTGTTTGATCCGCATGTCGATGTCGCCGATGAAGGCGAGACCACGATCGATCTGGATGCGGTCGATCTCCGAGACGTTAACTTGAGCCAGCTGGACGCGGCCGGCCTTGCCAAACAAATCGCCAAGCTTCTTCAACTGCGCCGTCTGCTCCGGATAGCGGTCGAACACCGTGACGATGCGGTTCTTCGTCATTGTGCGCAGGCGCACGTAAAACATCCGCTCGCGCAGCGCGACGCGAAGGTCCCGCGATCTCGGCGCCCAGGCTTCGGGTACCAGATCCGCTCTGAGCAGATGTGCCAAGACTGTCGCATCGATCTTGTCGGTCTTGATCTTGGCGTCGGCGATCGCTTTAACCTTCAGCGGATGGGCGAGAACGACATCATCACAAATGTCGTCGAGCCAGTCGTACATCACCATCCAGTTGCGCGTCGCCGGCGCAAGCCAGTTTTTTTATGTCTTAGGAGCAAGGAGTGTCAGCGTTACGAACACGCGTTTATATCGACGGCTACAATCTGTACTATGGTCGTCTTCGCAAGACCGCATTTAAATGGCTGGACGTTCTCACCCTGTTCGAAACACAAATTCTGCCGTCGATCCTCTACCGGCCAGCTCCGGACGCCGCGCCGGCGACGATGACGCTGCATCCGGACTGCGCGATTAAGTATTTCACCGCAAAGATCATCGAAAGTGCCGCGAAGGGTGAGGATTCCGTATCGTCGCAGGCCCGGTGTCATAATGCCCTGACGACGCATTGCGGTGGCAAGCTGTCCTTCGTGATGGGCCGTTATTCGATCTACAAGGCCAACCAGCATATCCCGCAGACGATCCGAAGCGCTGGCCGCGCGACTGCTACAAGATCCAGGTCTGGAAGCTCGAGGAAAAGCAGTCGGATGTGAATCTGGCGCTTCACCTCTAAGACGACGCCCTAAGCGGCGACGTCGACCAGGTGGTGCTCGTCACCAACGATACTGACCTTGTGCCGGCGCTGGAGATGTTGCCGGCGCGTTCGTCTTGCTCGCTGAGATATTTGAATGGCGATGCTATAGTTCCATCATAGGACCTGAAGGGCCTGACGCAGATCGCCGATCAGATCGCCAACATCCTCAAGGCCGACAGAGAGACGGAGGAGGTCTTCCCCGACCCCTTCGATCAAGTGTGCGTCTTTCCTGATCGACTGGCGCGCCCGGGATATGCTGGCTGGATGATAGATGAGACTGTCGGTGTCACCCAGGCTTACAGCGCGCGTGAGCAACTGTAGCCGGTCGAGCATTGTCCTGGCACCGTCGAACCCAGCATGAAGGCCGAAGGCAAGCATGCCGGACCCATCAGACATTTGCTTGCGGGCGATCGTCTGATCGGGATGGGAGTCCAGGAACGGGTAACTCACCCAGGCGACGGCGGGATGCGCCTCGAGCATGCGCGCGATCGAAAGCGCCGAAGCACTATGTCTCGCCATCCGCAGAGACAGCGTCTTCAGGCCGCGCATGATGAGGAACGCGGAGTGCGGCGACAACGTCGCCCCGGTGATGTAGCGCAGGCCGGTCTCATGCAATGTATTCAGCGTTTCCGCGTCGCCCAGCAGGGCGCCACCGAGTGTGTCGCCATGACCGTTGATGTATTTTGTCAGAGAATGCAGCACGATGTCGGCGCCGTGCTCGATCGGGCGTTGCAAGGCTGGCGAGGCGAATGTGCTATCGACCGTGACTTTGACATTCCGTTTGTGGGCTCGCTCTGCGATTGCCGAGATGTCGAGAATAGCGCTCAGCGGATTGACGGGGGTCTCGAAATAGACCAGGCGGGTTTTCTCCGTGATTGCCGCGTCGAGATTGCGCGGATCTGAAAGGTCAACGGAGACGACCTTGATGCCGAAGCGAGGCAGACCTTGCTCGACCATGGCAACCGTATTGGCGTAAAGCGTCTTGTGCACCACAAGCTCATCGCCTTGCGACAACAGTGACAGGACCAGGGCGCTGAAGGCGGCCATTCCGGTCGACACCACGAGACCCGCCTCGGCTCCTTCAAGGTTTGCAAGCCTTCGCTCGAGAATTTCGGTCGTTGGGTTATATTCACGGGCATAGAGCCTGCCGCCCAGCGCTGCCGCCGCGTCATTTGCCGCCACATTCTCAAAGCCGTAGGTCGATGTCATAAAGACCGGAGGCTGGACCGCTCTCGAGAACCCAGCCGGATCGAACGCGTGATGGATTGCACGGGTATCAAACCCAAGCTGCACGCCCTGCGACGGTTCGGAGTGGTCCTGAAAATCGCCGTGTTCGCCGCTGCCAGTCATTGCTTCGCGCTATCCTCTTTGCTTTCGACCACAGTCGCAGCATACTGGTCCGCAAGAAATAGCCAGTTATGCGGAAAGAAAATGGTCCAGTTAGCAAGTCAGGATCGCGCAAGGAAGATGGGCGCGCGCCAGATTTACGAGGCGCTCAAGGACCAGATCGTGAGCCGCGTTTATGACACCGGCGGTCAACTGCCGTCATCTCGAAATCTGGCGAACGAGCTTGGCGTTTCGCGAACGACGGTGACGGTCGCCTACGAGCAGCTTTCGGCGGAGGGTTTCGTGGAACTGCGCCAGGGAGCCAGACCGCGGGTCACTGCCGTGCCCTTCGGACACCGCCTGAGAGGTGCCACGCGGCAGCAACAGAGTGCTCAGCGCCTGTCGGCCTATGGCGAACGACTTAAGGCGACACCGCCGTGGCTGGATTATCTGCCGAGCTCCGTCATGATTGATTTCCGTTATGGAGATCTCGCCCCGTCCGATTTCCCGGCGCGTGCGTGGAGGAAAGCCGTCAACGCGGTCATCGCTCAGCGACCGGGCCGATTGGCCTACGACGACCCGCGGGGATCTTTGCGGTTGCGGCAAGCATTGCAAGGGTATCTATGGCGCGCCCGCACATTGCGGTGCGAGCTGGAGCAAATCATCATCGTGAATGGCTCTCAGCAAGGGTTAGATCTTTGTGCACGGCTTCTGCTCGACCCTGGCAGCGACTTCGTTATGGAAAACCCCGGCTATCGCATGGCGCGCCAGATCTTCGCCAGCACCGGCGCCTCTCCGGTCTCCATAGCTGTCGATGGCGAGGGTTTGCAGACCGAACTTCTGACGGCTGTGCGAGCCCGGCTGGCCTATGTCACCCCTTCCCATCAATTTCCGCTCGGCGGGGTCATGCCAATTTCTCGCCGTCATCAGCTTCTTGAATGGGCGCGGGAAAACGACGCCTATGTGATCGAGGACGACTACGACAGCGAGTATCGCTACGATATCAGTCCGGTGCCTCCACTCCATAGTCTGGAAGCTGGACGCAACGTCGTTTATCTCGGGACGATTTCAAAAACGCTATCGCCGATGATGCGCATCGGATATCTCGTTGTCCCGCAGGAACTGCAAGACGTATGCGCAACCGCCAAGCAACTGTTCGACAGGCATTCACCGGTAACCGAGCAGGAAGCCCTGGCATCCTTGATCGAAAGCGGAGGCTATGAAAGCCATGTGCGGCGCGTACGGCGGCTAAACAGAGATCGCCGGGAGACTTTGTTGAACGCGCTGCAGCGCGCGTTCGGCGACCGGATTACGGTGGAGGGTGCCGATGCCGGATTGCATGTCGTGGTCTGGTTCAACGAATTGCCGAGATCGTCCGAGACACGCTTGCTGCAAATCGCGCGACGCGCCGGTATTGGCGTCTATTGCATCTCACCTCTTTATGACCCGCAACCAGGCACTGTGACGGCGGACAGGCTCGGACTTGTCATGGGCTATTCAGCCTTGAGCCCGAGGCAGATTGACCGGGGGATCCAACTGCTTCTGATAGCGATTGAGACAGTGACAGAAGAATTCTGAAGTCGCATTCGGCATATCCAAACCCAGACAATCACGACAGGCCCTCCCCCCGACGACCGCCAGTCGCATGAAAATTGAAACTGGACCAGAAACAAGTCATCAAACTGGCACTGTCGAGAAGACCAGTTCTCCGCCAAAGTTGAGGAAGAGCGGCGACGGGTGCAATGACTGTTGGGATTTGTCATCCCACAGCCGAGCACCAATATCCGGTAAACAAAGTTGAGATGGTCTTCGCTTGACGGTCCGGACCGAGGCTTGATAGGGCAGATGCATGACTTGGCAGGGTAAGCTGCTCCACATCCATATTGCGCCGGCAGCGTCCTACGAAATGGAAGAACTGGCGGAAGCGCAGCTCATTGCAGGGCGTGGAATTGTTGGCGACCGCTACTATCTTGGCACTGGAACCTATTCACCGAAACCCGATGTTCGCGACGTCACGCTGATCGAGGTCGAGGTTCTCGAGGCGATGGCCAAAGGTGAGCCACAGATCCCGGGGTTTAAAGCCGCACTTACGCCTGATGATCATAGACGCAATCTGACCACCCGCGGCGTCCCGCTCAGTCATCTTGTCGGCAAACGATTTCGGGTAGGCGAAACAATTCTTCGGGCAGCGCGGATGAACTTTCCCTGCAAGTATATCGAAGAGTTGCTCGGCATTCCCGGGCTTTACGACGGTCTTCTGCACCGCTCCGGCCTGAATTGCGCGATCGAGGTTGGTGGCATCATCCGCCCCGGCGATCCCATTCTTCCGTTGGACGAGTGAACGACATGGCATCACCACGTATCATCATGAAGCTGAAGGTTGTCGCCACCCGCAAAGAACCGGGGGGCGTGCTCGTCGTCGAACTCGAGCATCCGCGCAAACCCCTACTGCCAGCCTTCGAACCGGGCTCTCACGTTGATGTCCACCTGCCCGACGGGCGGGTTCGCCAATATTCATTGTGCGGTGACGCAACCGAGCTCTGCCGCTACACGATCGCCGTGAAGCGGGAGGCGGACGGTCGTGGCGGCTCGGCGTGGCTTCATGATGCCGTTTGCGTTGGTACCGTTTTGCCGGTTTCTGCGCCGCGCAACCATTTTCCGCTGAACGAAGGTCATGGGCCGGTCCTGCTGTTGGCAGGCGGGATCGGCATCACGCCTCTCCTGGCGATGTCAAGCGTTTTGAACCGGCAGGGCAAACCGTTCGAGTTGCACTACTTCACCCGCAGTCGCGCGCTCGCGCCCCTGTTGGCAGTGATCGAGCAGGCTATCGACGGTAGCAAACTGCGACTTCACTTCGACGACGAGCCCGAGACAAGACAGGATATCGAAGCCTTGCTCTCGGCCCGTCAAAGCGATGCGCAGGTTTATTACTGCGGTCCGCCGGGCTTCATGGCGTCAATCGCGCGAGCCACCGTAAATTGGCCGGAGGATTTGGTGCATTTCGAGGCGTTCCAGCCCGCCGCGAACGACGACAGTCCATCGGAGCCCTTCACGATCATCCTGCGCAATGGGACGGAGGTTCCGGTTCCGGCCGACACGGCAGCGCTGTCTGCAATTCGCGCGGCTGGGGTGTTATTGATGGCATCTTGCGAAAACGGCGTATGCGGGACCTGCGAGTGCGGCTTCCTGGAAGGCCAGCCGATCCACAGGGATGCGGTCCTGTCGAAAGACGCCCGCAGCCACCGGTTCATCCCCTGCGTATCGCGCGCAAAGGGTGTGCTGCGGCTAGATCTGTAAAGTCTGGCACTGGCGGAACGGAGGTGACAAGGGGAGAACGGATGAGAACGGAAATAACGTACTTGAACGAGATCGAGCGATGCGTCTCCTGGATCGCTTCGTGGACATCCACCATGCCAACCACATTCGCCAAGGCGGCGAGGTGAAGGTCGGCGGCCATCAGGCGTCTTCCGCCTCCCTGAGCACCATCATGACCACGCTCTACTATTCGGTGCTCAGGCCGCAGGACCGGGTGGCGGACAAGCCGTATGCCTCTCCGATCTCTCCCGCTATCCGAGATCTGGCAGGCAATCAGGCTTCGGCAGTCCCGACCAGGAGGACCTCCTGGTGAACGGTCTGCTGCCCGAGCTCCGGCGCCGTCAACTGATCGATACCGATTATATCGGAGAGGATTTTCGCTCCAATCTGGAGCTGCCGCCGCTTGCGTCACCGACAGCCACCCAGACATTCCGAACGGCCTGACAGCAAGCCGTTCCCAGCTTGGCACGCAAGATAGGTCTCACACGTCGCCAAAGGCTTTGACGACGTGCCGCGCCTTCTCGGCAGTCCACACCGATCGGGTGCCGGCGACCATGGTGAAGCTCGACACCGCGTTCGTGCCGAAGCGGAGAAAATAGCGGTCACATAGACACCCAACATACCAGCGCGGAACGCGATCGGGCGATGTTTCTCGGTCTTCACCAGCCGACGAGGTTGTGAATGCCAGTCTCATCCTCAAGCAGCCTGAACTCAAGGGTCCTTCATCTTTGAGGATTTGTGGAACTTCGAGCGCCCGAACATAGGATGCGGGCAAAGAGCCCGCATCCTATGTGGCGTTCGCCTCAGTTCTTGGTGACGAAGTCCTTGACGTTGGCAGGCGTCACGAGCTGGAAGGGAATGTAGACCTTCTTCTCGATCTTTTCGCCCTTGGCGAGCTTGAGCGCTGCATCGAGCGAGCCCTTGCCCTGGCCGGCGGCATCCTGGAACACCGTGACGTCGAGATCGCCCGCCTGCATGGCGGCAAGCGCGTCCTGCGTGGCGTCGACGCCGCCGACGACAACCTTGGTCATATCCTTGCCGGCTGCCTTCAGCGCCTGGATGGCGCCGATCGCCATTTCGTCGTTGTTGGAGATCACGGCGTCGAATTCGATGCCGCTGGAGAGCCAGTTGGTCATCAGGTCGGCGCCCTGGGTACGGTCCCAGTTCGCCGTCTGCTCTTCGACGATCTCCAGACCCTTGCATTCATCCGTCTTGATGACGTCATGAACGTCCTGGGTCCGCATGCGCGCAGCCTGGTTGGAGAGCTCGCCCATGATGACGACGGCCTTGCCCTTGCCGCCGAGAATACGGCAGATTTCCTTGGTTTCCAGCGTGCCGGATTCCTGCTCGTTGGAAGCGACGAAGGCCTGCTTCTCCGGCAGCGTGTCGACGTTGACCGGCTGACGGTTGACGTAAACCAGCGGAATGCCGGCATCGGCCGCAAGCTTCGACATTGCCGTGGTCGCATCGGTGTCGACAGGGTTGACGATGATTGCATCGACCTTGGAGGCGATGAAATTCTGGATCTGGCTCTGCTGCTTGGAAACGTCGTTCTGTGCGTCTTCGACCTGCAGCGTCACACCGCTGAGTGTTTTTGCGTAATCGGTCATGCCGTTGCGCAGAACCGTCAGGAAATTGTCGTCGAACTTCGCCATCGAGACGCCGACCGTTTCCGCGTGAGCCGCCGTCGACATGACGAGCGCCATCGCAGTGCCCAGGATAAACTTTTTCATTTTCACTTCCTCCACAAAGCGGTGCCCGGCTGCACCCTCCTCACGCCGGGTTTCCAGCCCACTGGCCGAAAACATTTATCGGGGCTGCCAGAAAAAGGCCGAACATCATCATAGGTATCAAGACAATCTCGATGCTGACGACTAGCCCCTCCTTCGCCGCTACGTTGACTCGCGCGAACCCCCAATTTTTTGGTGCCTAATTTGATGATTTAATTCCGCGGTCTCTAACAGCGCCAATGTCGAGCGTCTTTCACCGAAGACACCACAATGATGCAAAGCCGACACATGCCATATTGTCCAATCTCTTCGTCAGCTCTCGCGTGATCGCGAGGCAACGTGACGCAGTTTTGGTAAGCTTCTATCTATTTCACTTTGAGGTCCATTCATCGTTGTTTGTGAAGTCTCTCATTCTTGAAAGAATCGTCGTCATGAATGAGAGAACCCCATCAGTCCCCGGATTTTTTCAGGAATATCGAACCCGATGGCAGGAGAGATTAACAAGAGCGCCGCCGCAATGGAGCGGGTCGCTGAACTGGGCCGGTCGAGGCGGCAACTCTACACTCGCCCTCGCAGAGCTCCTGGCTCCGGCGCAGACCTCTCCGGAGAGGTCGTTGGCGACGACATGTCATCTGCACTTGTCGATGCAATTTTATTTCATGACCATGTCCAATCGCTGGCCATAGATTGTGCAAATACACGAGGGGTAAAAACGATCATGGCCCGAATTCTCAACCGAATGCTGACTGCCGTACCCCTGCCATGGGGACCCTGTCAGCGTCAGCGTCCGACTCCTTGAACGACGGTCGACTTCCGCGCGTTCCTCTCTGCGGCCGCGTTAAGCTCCGAGAAGGAGTGATGCATTGAGACAGCAAACTCTACAAATCCGATCGGCGACGACCGCGGGCGTTAGTGCACAGATCTGGAATTGAACGGATGGGGATCTTTGAAACGGCTGATCATGCCGAGGGTGCCTTGCGGCGGACGAATTTCGGACGTGCGCAGTCAAGCATGCGATTGAGAACGGCGCAGCCGATGACGCCTTCGGTCTGCTGACCAGGCCGCGACCTCGCCCGCAGACGCCGCCCGATGATGGACTTTCATCGCCCGATTGCCGTTTCGACCAGCGAGCGTTTGCCGTAGCCGTTAGAGAGTTGCCATTTCATGCGGCCGCCAAAGACATGAAGTGCGATATATATAGAAGTATATACAATAATATATTCCATACCTCTCGGGTTTCTCGCAATAGAGAGTAAGATCTGCCAAATTGGAAACGATATACTTTGAAATATATCCGACACATCTATTGCGTTGCTTGTCGTTTTCATCAAGTGTCCTGTTATGATGAGTTACGACAGTGCAACAGGAAGATTCTTTCCCATGAATGCTGAAATCTTGCCGGCGACGTCATCGACGGGAGGCTTGCACAAGGAGCACGACGACATGGATCACCAAAAGAAATCAGACAAGCGCCTTGGCTACTCGCATCTGCGGTTGGCAACCATCGACGGCGTGTCGCTGCCTGGTCTACAATTGTCACTCGACCGGCAGGAGGGCTCTGTGTCGACGAAGAAGACCTTCTTCGAACAATTGCTCCTGGATTTTGCTTTCGGTTGCTACCTATTTTATCCGATCCAGCTATATGAACATCCCGCAACGAGCGAGAGAACGACAAAGGCGCTAAACCGTTAAGTGAATTGGGAGAATTTGGACCGGCCGCCACGTTCCTCCTTTGAAATCCACGTCTATCGGGTTTCCATATTTCAGGATGGAAGCGTCGGCTCAGTCGCCAACGCTTGCAAACTCCAACAACAGGTCGGCGCGCGGATGGAGGATATCATCGACGACCTTGATGCGACGCAAGCAAAGGACGGCTCGGGCACACAGGCTTCAACAGGTACGAAGCAGCACCGCAGGAACATCGGAAGATGGCAAGAAGTCTATCGGGAACCCGACCGTTAAACGGTACCTGCAAGGCGCAGTTCAAATCTTGCTGCCGGTATCAAATACGCTGACAACGCGCGCTCGCCTGCCAATATCAAGGAAATTTGACGCCCAGGGTTCGCCCATCAAATTTACTGCAGAAAGGATTCGTTCTCCGTGTCATTTTGTTCTTCGAAACGCATTCGCATCGCCGCACTTGCAGCGACCGCCATCGTGCTGGGCACCCAGGTCGCAATTGCGCGAGAACCGTCTATAGGGTCTCAGTGGCTGAACTCGCCGGCATCTCGAGTGGAAGCGCTTGCGGTCCTTCAGACCTTGAATGCCAATCTCCTGAGTAACGCCAGTGCTACGTTGACCCTTGATCGCTGGTGCGCCGCGCACAAGCTCGCACCGGAAGGTTCTAAGATTGTAGCTCAGCGTGTGGGCGGGCAAGACAAGCCGGCCGATGAGCACATCCGTGAACTTCTGACCGTCGGACCCGGTGAGTTGATCGCTTATCGCCGCGTCCGCCTGGTCTGCGGCGACCGCGTCTTGTCCGAAGCCGACAATTGGTATGTACCTGCAAAATTAACTGCAGAGATGAATCAGGCGTTGAATACCAGCGATATCGCGTTTGGCAGAGCCGTTCAGGCTCTCAATTTCACTCGCACAAACCTGTCTGCCAAGTTGCTCTGGTCCCCTCTATCCGAAAGCTGGGACATGGACGGTTTAATAACGCATGAAACAGGTTCCCTTACCCTGCCGCCGTTCCTGCTCGAACATCGTGCCGTACTGAAACTTCGAGACGGCACGCCGTTTAGCGCCTTGGTCGAAAGCTACACGGACAAAGTACTAGACTTTCCAGTTCCGCGCCTGCTTTCTCAATAGCGCTTCGGTACTCAGCATACTTGCTGAACTGCGCGGGATAAAATCGACAGCCACTGCATGCGACAAAAGCGCCTGCCTTGCGGAAGCGTGCCGGTCGGGCGACTGGCTTGTCGATTCGTTTGATCGCGGCGACCACGCACGGTAGCCTGAGTGTAACCTGACCCCAAGCCGTCGCAGATTGTCGCTTGACAGTCCCCTCGGCAAGCCTCTACCCTTTTTGGCATTCACCAGGGGGGTCCCGGCAAGGGGCTGAGATACTGCTATCGCGCGCAGTGACCCGTTGAACCTGATCCAGTTCATACTGGCGTAGGGACGGTGCAAGCGCTCGAAGGCAGTGGATTCACGCGTGGAATCCGTGCCGGCGTCTTTTCATCATTCCGGCTGAGGACTGGGTCTCCAATCGAAACTTGGAGCCTCAAACCATGAGTATCGCCGCCGCCCCAACCGTCACCACCGGCCCCTTGCCGGCATCCAGGAAGATCTACATTCGGGGGGACATCCATCCCGACATTTGCGTGCCGATGCGCGAAATCAGCCTGCATCCGACATCGGGCGAGCCGCCCGTTGTCGTCTACGACTCGTCCGGCCCCTATACGATCGAGGGCGCCGAGATCCGTATCGAACAGGGGCTGCCCTCACTGCGACGTGACTGGGTTCTCGCCCGCGGCGACGTCGAGGCCTATAAGGGCCGCCATGTCCGTCCCGAAGACAACGGCTTTGCCAGCGGCGAAAGGCTGACGCCCGAATTCCCCGCGCTACGCCAGCCGCTGCGCGCAAAGGATGGCAGTGCCGTCACCCAGCTCTCCTATGCGCGCGCCGGCATCATCACGACCGAGATGGAATTCATCGCCATCCGCGAGAACCTCGGCCGCAAGGCGCAGGCGGACGCCATGATCCGAGACGGCGAGAGCTTCGGCGCCCATATTCCTGACCATGTGACGGCGGAATTCGTCCGGCAAGAAGTGGCGGCGGGTCGGGCGATCATCCCCGCCAACATCAACCATCCGGAAGCCGAACCGATGATCATCGGCCGCAATTTTCTGGTGAAGATCAACGCCAATATCGGCAACTCGGCCGTCACCTCATCGATGGCGGAGGAGGTTGAGAAGATGGTCTGGGCGGCCCGCTGGGGCGCCGATACCGTCATGGATCTCTCCACCGGCCGCAACATCCACAACATCCGCGAATGGATCATCCGCAATTCGCCGGTGCCGATCGGTACCGTGCCGCTCTATCAGGCGCTGGAGAAGGTCGAGGGCATTGCCGAGAACCTGACCTGGCAGGTCTATCGTGACACGCTAATCGAACAGGCCGAACAGGGCGTCGACTATTTCACCATTCATGCCGGCGTGCGGCTTCACTACATCCCGCTCACCGTCAACCGTGTGACCGGCATCGTCTCGCGCGGCGGTTCGATCATGGCGAAGTGGTGTCTCCATCACCATCGCGAAAGCTTCCTCTACGAGCATTTCGAGGAGATCTGCGACATCTGCCGCGCCTATGACGTCTCCTTTTCGCTCGGCGATGGCCTGCGCCCCGGCTCGATCGCCGACGCGAATGATGCGGCGCAGTTCGCCGAACTGGAAACACTGGGAGAGCTGACCAAGATCGCCTGGGCGAAAGACTGCCAAGTGATGATCGAAGGCCCCGGCCATGTGCCGATGCACAAGATCAAGGAGAACATGGACAAGCAGCTCGAAGTCTGCGGCGAGGCTCCTTTCTACACGCTCGGGCCGCTGACGACCGATATCGCGCCGGGCTACGATCACATCACCTCTGGGATAGGCGCAGCCATGATCGGCTGGTTCGGCACGGCGATGCTCTGCTACGTCACGCCCAAGGAGCATCTGGGGCTTCCCGACCGCAACGACGTGAAGGTAGGCGTCATCACCTACAAGATCGCGGCTCACGCCGCAGATCTCGCCAAGGGGCATCCGGCGGCACAGCTGCGCGACGACGCGCTCTCCCGCGCCCGTTTCGAATTCCGCTGGGAAGATCAGTTCAACCTCTCGCTGGACCCAGAAACCGCCCGCAGCTTCCACGACGAGACGCTGCCGAAGGAAGCCCACAAGGTGGCCCATTTCTGCTCCATGTGCGGCCCGAAATTCTGCTCCATGCGGATTTCGCACGATATCCGCGCCGAAGCACAGAAGGAGGGGCTGGATGCGATGGCAGCGCGTTATCGCGAGGGCGGCGACCTCTATATGCCGGTAGAAACCCTGCAGCATTCGGGCGAATGAGATGCGTGTGCTTGTCAAAGGGGCCGGCGTTGCCGGCCTGACGGTGGCGTATGAACTGCGCGCTCGAGATGCCGAGGTTACCGTGCTCGATCCATATGGCGGTTTCAGGCGTGCTGCTTCGTGGCTCGCGGGCGGAATGTTGGCGCCCTGGTGCGAGCGGGAGAGTGCTGATGACGCGGTACTCATGCGCGGTCTCACCGCCGCCGACAAATGGGAGGCAATGGTGCCGGGAGAGGTGCGACGAAACGGAACGCTTGTGGTCGCCTCGGCTCGCGATCTTGGTGAACTGCGACGCTTTGCCTGCCGCACGACGGGTTATGAATGGCTGGAAGAGCCGGCGATCGCGGCGCTCGAACCCTCTCTTGGCGGGCGGTTCCGGCACGGGCTGTTCTTTCGCCGCGAAGCCCATCTCGATCCCCGGCGAGTGTTGTGTCTGCTGCGCACCAAGCTGACGGTTCAGGGGGTCACCTTCGTGGGCGAGAGCCCGCACGAGAGCTTCGACAGTGTCGTCGATTGCACGGGCGCAGCGCGCATTGGCGATGCCGAGGAGTTACGCGGCGTCCGCGGCGAAATGCTTTACCTTAGAAGCTTTGACGTGGATCTCTCCCGGCCGGTCCGCCTGCTCCATCCGCGTTTCCCCGTCTACATCGTCCCGCGTGGAGACGGTGTGTTCATGGTCGGCGCGACAATGATCGAGACGGAATTCGACGGGCCTATTGTCGCCCGTTCACTGATGGAACTGCTCAACGCTGCATACACGCTATTTCCGGCCTTTGCCGATGCAACCATAATCGAAACGGGTGTCGGAATTCGCCCAGCCTTTCCGGACAATCTTCCACGTGCAAGCCATCAGGGAACGGTGATCTCGCTCAACGGCCTCTACCGCCACGGCTTTCTGCTCGCGCCAGCCATGGCGGCCGAGGCGGCTGAACTTGTCTTCAACCAACATACCACGGGAAGGAATGTCCCATGAAATTGATCGTTAACGGCGAGGCTCTGGATGTCGCGGCTGAGACGCTGTCGGAGCTTTTAGTCCTGATGGAATACCAGGGTGACTGGCTGGCGACAGCCGTCAACGGTGAGCTGGTCCATCGCGAAGACCAGTTCGATCGTTCGCTCAACGACAATGACAGGATCGAAATCCTATCGCCGATGCAGGGAGGCTGACGGATGCTGACGCTTTATGGGTCCGAAATTACCTCCCGTCTGCTGCTCGGCACAGCGCGATATCCCTCTCCTGCCGTCCTCTCCGAGGCCGTCAGGCAATCGGCGACGGAAATCGTCACCGTCTCACTTCGTCGTGAGATGTCTGGCGGCCGCAGTGGGGGCAACTTCTTCGAGATGATCCGCGCGCTCGGCGTTCGTATCCTACCCAACACCGCAGGTTGCCACAGCGTCGCGGAAGCGGTGCTGACCGCAAGGATGGCACGCGAGCTGTTCGCCACCGACTGGATCAAGCTCGAGGTCATTGGCAGCCATGATACGCTACAGCCGGATGTCTTCGGCCTCGTCGAGGCGGCTCGCATTCTCGTCAGCGAAGGTTTCGAGGTCTTCCCGTACACGACCGACGATCTGGTCGTGGCCGAACGACTGCTGGAGGCCGGCTGCAAGGTGCTCATGCCTTGGTGCGCACCGATCGGCAGTGCCGCCGGGCCGCTCAATCCGACAGCGCTCAGAGCAATGCGGGCGCATTTCCCTGACGTGTCGCTGATTGTCGATGCCGGCATCGGTCGGCCGTCGCACGCAACTGCGGTGATGGAGCTGGGTTTCGATGCGGTTCTGCTCAACACCGCCGTTGCCGGCGCCGGAGATCCAGTCGCGATGACAGCCGCCTTTGCCGCGGCAATCGCAGCCGGCAATCAAGCCTTTGACGCCGGCCTGATGGAGCCGCGCGACATGGCCGTACCCTCCACGCCGGTGATCGGAAAGGCGGTGTTCACCTGAAGCTCGATCCGTTCTACCTGATCGTCGACAGCGCCGAATGGATTGCCCGACTGGTACCCCTCGGCGTCAAGCTGGTGCAGTTGCGCATCAAGGATCGTCCGGAGACTGAGCTAGCCGAGAATCCCGGCTATGACGATCAATGCTGGTGCGAGGAGGACAACGCCGACGTTCTGCCGGCGTTTCTCGAATGTGGTGGCCATTTATGTCACCTCCAGGCGGCTCACCCGTGACGCTTCACGATCGCAGTAACCAACTCATGCGCTGCTGTGATTGCCTCGACGGCGGTTTTCTGGCCTTGCAGGGCCTTCTGCACTTCCGTGCCGATGGCTTGGCTAACTGTGGAGTAGACGTAGGATGGCATCGTAGGCAACGTCGACCTTTGCAGGTTGTGGTTCTGTAGTACAATTTGGGTCAACCCCACGCTCTTGGGACGCTTTCTTGCAACACCGCATTTGCTAGTTTTTCCTCTGTGGATGTCCGTGACCACTGTATTTCGGCAAATGCCGCAGTTAGCTGCTATCGCGCGCTCCCGCCGCTAATGGATATTGCGCGAGGTGGCGGCCACGTCTGAGCCAACAAGAGATTGAGGATGGTTTTTGGTTTTGCTGACACGATTGAATGCCAGCTCTTTAAGTTACGAGGCGCATCATTCGTCCCAAACTTGTCCTGCCCGGTCGTTGTCGCCGCTCTCATGGTAGTAACGGGCGATCGTCTCGTAAGACTCAGCGCGTGAGCGAGCATCCTGCTGCGGATACAGTCTCAGGATTTGTTCGCAGAGCTCTTTGCCCATCGAAAAGCGTTCCGCCATTGGAAGGCCCGCGTAATCGTAGTGTGGACCGAAGAGTTCTTGCATCGCCGCGAGAAGCCAATCTTCCGAGTTTCGTTCAATTGCAGCGCGAGCAAATCGGTCTAATGCTATCCACCCCGCCTCCATGTCGCGCATTCTTCCGATCAGTATCCCTACATGCAACTGGCGCAAGGAGATGCTGTCCGGGTTCAGCTTGATGCCCTCTGCAATTGCCGAAAGCGCCGTATTCCAGTCCTCAATCTCTATCGCCGCCGAGATTCGATCATGGAACGCTATCTCTGCGGCATAAATCTCGCCTTCAGCAATCCGCTCCTTGTCGGCCTCTTTCGCTTCCGCGCTGGTGCGCCAGCTGCCGTCAAGCACTTTCGGCAAAACATCATCAAGTTCCATCGGATGACCGATAAAGGCGATGTGGCCGTCTCGGTCGACCACGAACGACGTCGGAATCCCGAAAGAAAAGCTGGCGGTCATCCAAAGCTTGTGCATTTCGCCTGTGTCGTCGAACGCGATCCGAAAATTCAGGCGCGAGAACGTTTCGGTCAACCACGTGTCCAACATGGTTCGGGCCTCGTCGCCCGTTGCAGCGCGTTCACTTGCTGCGATTCCGATGACCTCAAGTCCGCTGTCCTTATATTTATCCTGCAGTTGCACCAGACCGGGCATCGCCCTCACACACGGCCCGCACCAACTGGCAAAAAAATCGACGATATATACCTTGCCGGACTGGAAGTGCGTGAGCGGCTCGCCAAGCACCCAGTTCGGAACTTTAAGCGAAGGAGCCGGGGACTCTAAACGCAATGCCATGTTTATCTCCATAGTTAGTAGTCAGCGTGATTTAAGAACTCTCGCCTCCCCATGTGGAAGCGCTTCCACGAAACATATTTCGACTTTCGCTTCCTCGTCAAGAAAAATGTTGGAAGCGCTTCCAAGAATTCGCTATTGGTTGTTTAGGGGATTGTTTGATCGATTCCATCAATCGTTATTAGGAGGAGCCTAGTTGGATAGCAGGGTTCGGTTGTCAGACGTCGCTAAACGGGCGGGGGTCGGCGTTGGCACGGTTTCGCGAGTTTTGAATGGCTCGGCTAAGGTTTCGGCCGCAACGCGACAAAAGGTCCGGGCCATCATTGATGAACTTGGCTACGTTCCCAACTTGGTAGCTCGGAGTTTGGCAGCTAATCGAACGGGTTTGATCGCCGCAATAATCCCGGTGATTGGCTACACGCAGCATGCTGAAATATTACAGGGCATGGCCGATGTCCTGCATAAGCACGACATGATGTTGATGATAGGGGCATCGGGGTATTCGGACCAAGTCGAACTGCAGGCCGTCAAAGCCTTTCTGGCTCGGAGGCCCGATGCCATCTATATCACAGGGGTCCGTCATACGGACGCCGTACGCTCTATTTTGCATCAATCGGGAATCCCCGTTGTAGAAGGGAGCAACTTGACCGATTCTCCTATCGACGCTGTCGTTGGATACTCCAATTTCGATGCCAGCGTCGATCTGACAAGACTGCTCATTGCTCGTGGTTATCGCCGCGTCTGGCACGTGACTGTCACCAAAGACTTCAACGACCGTATCGATGACCGCTTGGAGGGTTTCCGTTGGGTGACCTCTACGGGGACTGAAGTCGAAGCGGACGTCATCCGCTGTGAAAATAGTTTCGATGGCGGAGCGGAGGCCGTCCGGCTGGCGCTGGCGTCCAACATCAAAGTGGAAGCCCTGACGTTCGCTACTGATGTCATGGCCGTCGGAGGCTTGTTGGAGTGCCAACGGCGAGGGATCAATGTTCCCGAGCAGCTTGCTATTGCGGGTTTTGACGACCTCCCCATAGCAGCGTCGACAAATCCTTCCCTGACAACCGTGAAAGTCGACCGGGTGGGCCTTGGTCGAAGAGCTGCAGAAATTATCGTCAACCGGCTTCAAGGCAACCACACCTACTCCCAGATAGTCGACGTCGGATTCCAAGTGGTGGAACGAGATAGTACACGGCGCCCGTGATCGAGTCGCTGCAGTGAAGCTCGATGCTATGATCTCAACCTTTCTATGAAAGACTCGCACCTGTATTCCGGAGGCAATGTCCAATTCCATGGAAGCAGTTGCTCCAGTTTAATGATCGGTGCCGTCGCTGGCGCAGGAGCACGTTGAAGTATCATCCGTTAATTTTGATGGTGACCTTTTTTTCCCCGTTCAAATCAGAGGTGTTCACTTTAAACCAAACACTCTTTGTCTGTTGCTCAACGAGCATCCCCTCTCCAGCATGTTCGAAAAGCTCATCTCGAGATAACAGCACGTCCTTAACTAACCGACCAGATATAATTGCTACCCGCGCAAGGAGGTCATGCGAACGCAGTCGAAGATATATGAATTGCGGCAGCGCATACTCGTATCGTTTTGGCTTAAGAAGAATTGTTCTCTCAAGTGAGCGATTCGCATCCCATTGTCCTGATTGCTTAACCTCGATGACAGAGAACTTCCCTTCTTCCTCTGCGTCACGACTTACGCCGCCATCATCCCAAAAGAGGTCGTGCGAGTACTGATCCTCGTTGTCTTCTCCAGGCATGGGGGGGGTAAAACGAAAGCACGAGAGGCTGATCGTATTTGTCTAGAGCCTGGATATTCTTGAAAGGAACATCAAGTTTTGGAGCATGATGACGCTCCGGGATAATCGCTCCTTCCCTCACGAATATCGGAAGGGAATCGATCTTCGCCGCAATCGAGAGACGCTGCCCGCCGGTAATTGGTTTCGTGCCATCAATCAAATCACTTACGACGTCGTACTGGAACCACTTTGTAAACCGTCCCTCGCCGGTGCGAGGAAAATAGACCTCGGTTTCAGCCAAATACGATTCAGCTTGGCCAGCGGGGCTCTTCGTTAGAATTGGTGCGACAAGGACCGAGTTGGCAAGGAAGTATTGCGTTCCCAGAATATCCCGATTTTCTTCAGTGAAGATTCCTATGTCACCGTCCCAAAGGCACATGGCCCTGTTAATCGGCGCACCCGTTTGCGTGTATTCATACATTGCATCGTACAGCAGATGATGCCAGCGGACTCTGAAGCACACGAATTCCGCCATGATCTGACCGAAGTTCTTCGATCCATCGGCCGTCGCAGGACCAATGTAGTTGTAGACTTCCTGATATTGTTTCATAGCGTCATAGTGATTGCGGACCCATGGCTGTAGTGCCGCGGCCTGTGTCCAGCGCGTGATTAATTCAGGTTCGCTGATGGCGCCGATGTCGATATCTTCCGGACCAAGCACGAGGCGATCGTAGACGGCAGGATCATGGCTGCGATTTTTTTGCTCACCATAAAATGTATTTGCTGGGTTTGCCGGATCTTCACCCGGCGCGAAGCCTCCTAGATCTGCGCCTACGATAGGAATGCCGGACATCCCAAGATTCAAAATCTGCGGTATACACACCTGCAAGTGATGCCACGTGGATGCGTTGTCACCGATCCAATGTCCGGAATAATGTTGTAGGCCGGGGTAACCGCTTCGGCAAATCACGTAGCTGCGCTTGAAGTTCTTCAGCAAATCCGCGTGAGCCTCGAGACCAAATTCATATGTGGAGCGCGCCACCATATATGCATGCAAATTCCGCAGCTCCACGAACGGAGTTTTACGCCCGTCGCCGAAGCGTGGATCAGTCAACAGCAACTGTCCGTGATAACTGCGCCAGTTGAACGTATTGGATCGACGGCGATCATCCGTCGGCGCCTCGCCAGTAAGCGACCAGCCGAATTGATTGCGAGGAGAAGATGTGTCAGCAAAATTCTTGCCATCCTCCACATGTGGCATAGGGTCCGGGACTGCCATGTCCTGCCAGACGAAGCCGAGCCCGTTTCGGAAGAGGTTGGCATATTGTTTTCCCCAAAAACGCGCAGCTTCGGTTCTGCCGTAGTCAGTCACCACGGCGCCGATGGTATCCCGTTCTCCGGTCTGGGCGTTTACACCATAATCCAGCACCAGAACATTCTGATCGGGGTAGCGGACGCCCGCCAGAGAGGTGTAGGTGAGACCTGGATAGGCTGCTTCGCTGCGCGGACCGCGGAATCTCGTGATGTTGCCTTCGCCCTCATTTCGCACGCAGTAAGACTTTTCGATCAAACCCTTGGCGGTCTCATATTGGGTCTTTGCGAGATCATTTGGATCGTAAGCAATATTGTCGGCGCGAATGAATGGAGTGATGTTTGTCTGGCACTGCAGACCGTAATCTGCCGCCCAATCAAATACCGATTTGCCGCTTCCGACGGCGCCGCCGGACCAGAAGCTGCTCTTAATCGAAAACACCTTTTTGTCTTCCTGGACGTCTATATCGATACCGAGACCCTCAATCGGCACACCGAAACCACGATATCCCTCAACGATATCCTCAACATAGACATGCATCTCATCGGTATCGCCTTGCGGACGAAGCAGGCCAAGGCAACCGTATTTGGCCTGAAAATAGCCGAAAATATACTTAGGCGGCATGACTGCGCGTCGATTCAGAAGCCCGGCGGGCGCATCAGGAGAAAGAGTCCCTCGTCCCATCAGATAGGTATATGCGTCCAAAACATTGCTTGCGGTTTCGCCGAACAAGTAATGGCAGTCAAATTCACCGTGCTGCGCGCCGGCGATAACAGTCTGGGAGTCGCGAGCCACACCTTTCAGCGAAAAAAATGTTTGACCGGTATTATCAAGAAAGGCGCCGAGAAAGGCTGACTGTTCATTGATGACGGATCGCTCGATGTAAAAGGGCGCGTTCAGGTATTGCGGGACGTAATAGTTCGCCTTGAACGTATCCTTGTACGCCACGCTATTGGGGAAGACCTCCGGCTGGTTATACCAGAGGTTGTCGTAATTGTAGCAAGTTATTTCCTGCCCATTGCGATCCAGACCGGAGCGTCCGCTATGGGAATAACCGCTTGCTCCCTCTTCCGGATCGGCATTCGACGTGAGATTATAGTCGAGTACTCCACCAAGGCCGAAGTAATGCGTGGCGTCCGTTGCTTTGCGCTCCATATTGGCGACGGTACCAGTATCTTTTCCCGCATGCATTAGCGGGCCCGAGGAGATGTCGATAATACCTCCGTCACTCAGCCTCCGGAGCTGAATCGATAGGAGACCGCTCTCAGCTCGGATGAATTCGATGCTGACGGAGCGAAGTAAGATGGAGGCACCGTTGCTATTCCAGCTCAGAACAGGGGAGTACCCCAGTGTTGTTTCATGCTGCCTGATCTGTCTCAGCCTGGATGAAACGATAGGACCATACACCTTCTCGGGAAAGGCTGAAGGTGAGCTCGCGTATGGCGCAAACCGAATCCTAAAGGCGTTTTTCTGACATGACGTAACCTGCAAGACTATCGTGATCGCATGTGCGTCTTCGCTTTCGGAATCGCTCTTAGCCTGGGCATTAATGTGAATTGTCCAATCTCGGTCGAATCCCCCTGTCGATCTCGGTGCTCCGTCCCAAAAAACCGAATAGAGAACGACATCGTCGCCGACGGTCCATTCCTCGGCCGGAACATAATCATAGGTATTGTACGGCTTCCAAGAAGCCGGTAGCTTTCTGTCGGACATTCTTCATGCCTCTCAATGAAAACGGGGATTAGGGCGCTTAGGAAGCACGGTGGAACTCGAAGGCGATCCAAATGCAATCTGTATCGGAATAATATTGATGGGGCGGGTAGTAGAAGCACGGATTTTGGGCGCTCGCTGAACGCGCGACATCGGAATGCCCATCCCAGGCGTTGTAAGTTGTGACGATAGGCATCGGTGCATGTGTCGCACCAGGAGCAAGCCGATGCTCCTCATAAAGACCCGCGAAAGACGCCGATGCATCGAAGGGAAAAGAATAGTCGCTCAATGCCACGTTTGCGGGCTCGATGTTCACTGCCTGCTGCGCAGTTTTTAGGTCCCTGAATTTTTGCATGCGACCAAACCCGACGAGCTGTGTGTGGATCTCCAAAAAATTGTGGTGATGAACGTCGTGGACGCCTGCATCGGACCCGGCCGGCAACCACCAAAGATTGGCGTAAACGTTGTAACCGAGAGGTTCACTGCCAGGAGGAGATGGCTGGCCTGCCATTTTCCAAGGATCGATCTTGACGACGTGATCGAGCTGCAATTGACTTGAAATCCAGAGCGGAAGGGACGGAAATCCCTCTGGGTACGGGTAACGCGTCCAGGAATCCGCCTCAGCGAAAACGTCGGACGTGTGATTTTTTGGCTGGCGGACGTGAACAAGTGACACAAGACCGTCGGCTGATGCATTCGCGGTTGAGATGTGGACACCCGAACGGACGATTGCGCTTTGCAGCGGCTGTACAGTATGCTTGAGAGGAGAAGCCGCGGCTGGCGACTGATCGTCATCCGCGTCTGCCGATACAAAGACGGGCTGCGAACCGAGGTTGGTCAAAATGATGCTGCTGATATCACGCCCAGAAAAGAGCGTCTCTGTGTCGAAACGATAAAGGTTGCTGACGAGAAAGCCGCTCAAGTGTTTGCCGTTAAAGGGATAAGGCGTGGCAACATTCTCGCCCGACCCTGGTTGCACCACGATGGATTGCGGTGCCGCGGGGTTGGCACCAGGCCCCCTTCGCATATCCGGACCTTGGGGGCCGCGAAGATCGGCAATGAGAAGCCGTGGCGGGCGTCTGCTCGAATCATCGTTTATGGTCTCACGTGCCGGGTCTGGCGCTGCACCCGCTCGTCGCGCCAGCATCAAACCTCCTGCGATTCCTCCGCCACCCAGCAGAAGTTTGCGCCGCGAAAGGCGGCTTTCATCTACAGATTTATGATCTTCCAGTTGGCCGCCATTCGGCGTGAACATTTTCATGAGTGTCTTCCTCCGCAGTAACCTTTGCCGGAACGCCAGCGACATCATTCATGATGTGAGATGGGGAAACAGTCCAATCGAACTTCGTGTGGTCAGCCCTGCAAATCGAGATGTCCAACATTGTTGGACTTTTCGATTGCGACTCGATTGGTCATTGACTTTCGCTGCAATCCCCGCCTGGTAAAAACAGTGCCCTAGCCCGGACGGTTTATGGTTGTTCTGCGGCGGATTCCTCCGACTTATTAATGTGGCATGAAGGAGCATCAAAGGCGTGATTCAGTCTATCAAAAGAGCTCTTTTGATCCTCGAAATCATCGCGCGAGAAGGCGGATCCGCCAAACTCACGCATATTTCTGCGAAAGCCAATCTCGGCAAAACGACGACGCACAACATCCTTAAAACACTGCATTCCCTGGGCTACGTAAAAAAGGGTATTTCGACAAAACAATATCACCTAGGCGAGCGTATTTTGAACATCGCACGAACAGCCGGTGACGATGATGCATTGAAGCGGCGTCTAAGACCGACACTTGAACGGATTGCAGAAAAATCGAAGGAAACGGTTTATCTCTCTGTGTTGTGCGGAAACGAAGTTTTTTATCTTGATTCAATTGAATCAACGCAGATGCTGCGGAGCATACGGCCCATTGGTGAGCGTGAACCGGTCGGCCGTTCGGCTATCGGTCAAATCTTTCTGGCTTACGTGCCTGGGTTATCCGAGCGTCTAACGGCCGATCCTGGCAATTCGATTTCCGATGAAGTTCAGAACCAAGTGACAAGAGTGGCAAATGTCGGCTTTTCTATAGCGATGGAAATGCTCCACCCGGGTTTGAATTGTGTTGCCGTACCGTGGAGGCAGGGGGGAGAAGTACAGGCCGCCATAGGTCTCAGCGGTCCTTCATCGCGCCTATCACATGAGAAATTGCAGTCCTATGCAGTGATGATGATGAAGGAAGTTGAGCGATCCTATAACGATGATTAGCGGGCAATCACGGACCTTTATTGCAGTCAAGTTTCTCGACTGGTTCCTTATCTAAATTGTATGTCATTGTTCGACGGCCGATCGATCGCCTTGTGCCGGATCGACGCCTCGTCACCGTGCTGATCCGCCCCAGCAGCCGGCGCATCTGGCGCGTGTTCAGACCAGGCACTTGCGTCGCCGACACGATAGCCATCCGACCGTCGACGATCTTCGACCATCCGCAGCATCACACGGCGGCCAAATGGGCCTAGAGCAACAAGCGCGCGACGCAATGCCGCCAGATTAGCCGAGCCGGTGCAGAAGCACGTAACTGGGGGATAACGGTCAAAATGCGCGACAGCCGCCTTGGTGGAGAAGGCCACAGCACCCAAGATCATCATCCCGCATGATCCCATCAACAACAAACATCGCAATCGCATCGAAAGGTGCTTCAATCGCGCGAAACACTTTCGACGTTTTTAACACCCGCTAAGAGGGTGGAACTATTCGCTTCCCAGGATCTATCCATCTCGCTGCAATCATGATCTGGATCCCATGAATTTCGATCGGCCGTAGTGGTGATCAGTCCGCGGCCAGAGCCGTGGGCTCTGAAACGATTCCTGACGCTACGTGAAACTCAGCAAAGCGATTGAAGTACGACATGCACAATATGGTCCTCCCAATGCGCGAGCGTGCCAGCGTCCTCGAGGTCTTTGTTGAAGATCGTCGAGAGCGTGTATCGATTGGACAGATAGAAGAAACACAGCGAGAAAATTGTCAGAAAGATAAATAGCGAACTGACATCAGCCGGAAACCCGGCCTCGCTCCTGCCACGCTCGATTAGAGTGCTCAGCTTCCCGACGAGCTGATGATTTACCAGACGCCCGTTCGTCGATGCACGAAGGTACCTTGCCCTTTGCAGGTTTTCGGTTTCGAGCAGACTAATGATCTCCGGGTTTTGGAGGAAGTAACACCAGACGAAATGAACGATGACCTCCACGCCCTCAACGGGAGAACAATCGTCCAACTGAAGAGCTCCTTCCGCTACTCGCATCTTGTCGAGAGCATGATCCAGCACCTCGACGTACAAACCTTCCTTGTCGCCAAAATAATGATAGATCATTCGCTTGTTCGAACCCGAGCGTTCGGCAATCTTGTCGATCCGCGCACCTCCAAGGCCGTGAGCGACAATCTCTCCCATGGCGGCCTGCAGGATGGCGTCCCTTGTCCGTTCCGGGTCTCTCCGCACACCGGTTAAATCATCATTCACATGTATAGGCTCCCGCCCCCTCACATATTCGGATAGACCGGCCCCTCGCCGCCCTGCGGCGGCACCCAGTTGATGTTCTGGTTGGGATCCTTGATGTCGCAGGTCTTGCAGTGCACGCAGTTCTGGGCGTTGATGACGAAGACGTCCTTGCCGTCCTTCTCCACCCATTCGTAGACGCCGGCCGGACAGTAACGCGTCGAGGGGCCGGCATAGATGTCATGCTCGGACGACTTCTGCAGGTTCATGTCCTTGACCTGCAGGTGCACCGGCTGGTCTTCCTCGTGATTGGTGTTCGACAGGAACACCGAGGACAGCCGGTCGAAGGTCAAGACGCCATCGGGCTTCGGATAGGCGATCGGCTTGTGCTGCGACGCCGGCTCCAGGCTCTCAGCATCCGTCTTGCCATGTTTCAGCGTGCCGAAGACGGAAAAGCCGAACAGCGTGTTGGTCCACATGTCGAAGCCGCCGAGCGCTACGCCGAGCGCGGTGCCGAACTTCGACCACAGCGGCTTGACGTTGCGCACCCGCTTGAGGTCGCGGCCGATATCGCCCTTGCGCCATTCGTTCTCGATCTCGATCACGTCGTCATGGCTGCGGCCGGATACAATCGCCGCGGCAATCTTCTCGGCGGCCAGCATGCCCGACAGCACCGCATTGTGGCTGCCCTTGATGCGCGGCACGTTGACGAGACCGGCCGAACAGCCGATCAGCGCCCCGCCGGGGAAGGAAAGCTTCGGCACCGACTGGTAGCCGCCCTCGGTGATGGCACGCGCCCCATAGGACAGTCGCTTGCCGCCCTCGAAGGTGGTGCGGATCGCCGGATGCGTCTTGAAGCGCTGGAATTCCTCGAAGGGATAGAGATAGGGGTTCTTGTAATTGAGGTGGACGACGAAGCCGACGGCCACCAGATTGTCTTCCAGGTGATAGAGGAAGGAGCCGCCGCCGGTCTTCATGCCAAGCGGCCAGCCGAAGGAGTGCTGCACCAGGCCCGGCCTGTGGTTCTCCGGCTTGACCTGCCAGAGCTCCTTGATGCCGATGCCGAACTTTTGCGGTTCACGGTCTTTCTGCAGATCAAACTTGGCAATCAGCTGTTTGGCGAGCGAGCCACGCACCCCCTCGCCGATCAGCACATATTTGCCGAGCAGTTCCATGCCGCGGGTATAGTTCGGGCCGGGCTCGCCGTTCTTCTCGATGCCCATGTCGCCGGTGGCGACACCGATGACGGCACCCTCGTCATTGTAGAGCACCTCGGTTGCGGCAAAACCCGGATAGATCTCGACGCCGAGTTCTTCGGCCTTGGTCGCCAGCCAACGACAGACGAGCCCGAGCGAGACGATGTAGTTGCCATGATTGTTCATCAGCGGCGGCATCAGCACATTCGGCAGGCGAACGGAGCCGGCCGGGCCGAGCAGCAGGAAGTGGTCGGCGGTGACCTTGGTCTTGAACGGATGATCGGCCTCATCGCGCCAGCCGGGCAGCAGCCGGTCGATGCCGATCGGATCGACCACGGCGCCCGAGAGGATATGCGCGCCGACTTCAGCGCCCTTCTCCAGCACGACGACCGAGAGTTCCGGATTGACCTGCTTCAGCCGGATCGCCGCCGCAAGACCGGCAGGACCGGCGCCGACGATCACAACGTCGAATTCCATGCTCTCGCGTTCGGGCAGCTCAGTCGTCTCGGTCATCAAACCAACTTTTGCAATTCCGGCAGGGCGTCGAAGAGATCGGCGACCAGTCCGTAGTCGGCGACCTGGAAGATCGGCGCCTCCTCGTCCTTGTTGATGGCGACGATAACCTTCGAATCCTTCATGCCGGCCAGATGCTGGATGGCGCCTGAAATGCCGCAAGCGATATAGAGCTGCGGCGCCACTACCTTGCCGGTCTGGCCGACCTGCCAGTCGTTCGGCGCATAACCGGCATCGACGGCGGCACGGGATGCGCCGACGGCAGCGCCGAGCTTGTCGGCAAGCGGCAGGATGACCTCCCTGAACTTTTCCGCCGAGCCGAGTGCCCGGCCGCCGGAGATGATGATCTTGGCGGATGTCAGTTCCGGACGGTCGGAGGCCGACAACGCGTCCTTGACGAAGGTCGACAGTTCCGGATCGGAAACCGCCGGGATCGCTTCGACGGTGGCCGAACCACCCTCCGGTGCAGAGGCGAAGGAAGCGGTGCGCACGGTGATCACTTTCTTGGCATCGGTTGCCTGTACCGTCTGGATGGCGTTGCCGGCATAGATCGGCCGCTTGAAGGTGTCGGACGAGATCACCTCGATGATCTCGGAGACCTGGGCAACGTCGAGAAGAGCGGCGACACGCGGCAGAACATTCTTGCCGACCGAGGTGGCGGCAGACAGGATCGTGTCGTAGCTGGCGGAGAGCGAGACGATCAGATCGGCCAGCGGTTCGGCCAGATTGTTGGCCAGCGCATCGCTTTCGGCCAGCCGCACCTTGGAGACGCCGGCAAGCTTGGCAGCCGCATCGGCAGCAGGCTTGGCGCCCTTGCCGGCGACCAGCACATGCACGTCGCCGCCGATCTTGGACGCGGCCGTCAGCGCCTTGGCGGTCTGGTCGGAAAGGCTTGCATTGTCGTGGTCAGCCAGAAGAAGAATGGTCATGATGAGGGCTCCCTGGTTCTGGCTTAAAGCACGCCGGCTTCGTTCTTGAGCTTGTCGACCAGCTCGGCGACCGACTTGACCTTGACGCCGGCCTTGCGGCCGGACGGCTCCTCGGTCTTCAACACCTTGAGGCGCGGCGCTGTGGAGACGCCAAAGTCGGCAGGAGACTTCTTGGCGAGCGGCTTCTTCTTCGCCTTCATGATATTCGGCAGCGAGGCATAACGCGGTTCGTTCAGGCGCAGGTCCGAGGTGACCACTGCCGGCAGCTTGATCTCGATCGTCTGCAGGCCGCCATCGACTTCGCGGGTGACGGTCGCCTTGCCATCGCCGATCTCGATCTTCGAGGCGAAGGTCGCTTGGGGCATGCCAAGCAGGGCCGCCAGCATCTGGCCGGTCTGGTTCGAATCGTCGTCGATCGCCTGCTTGCCGACGATAACAAGGCCGGGCTGTTCGGCATCGGCGACAGCCTTGAGGATCTTGGCGACCGCCAGCGGCTCGACCGCATCGTCGGTCTCGACCAGGATCGCCCGGTCGGCGCCCATGGCGAGTGCCGTCCTCAGCGTCTCCTCGGCCTTGGCAGGACCGATCGACACCACGACAACCTCCTCGGCCTTGCCGGCTTCCTTCAGCCGCAGCGCCTCTTCCACCGAGATCTCGTCGAACGGGTTCATCGACATCTTCACATTGGCAAGCTCGACACCCGTGCCATCCGGCTTCACCCGGATCTTCACGTTGTAGTCGACAACCCGTTTGACTGGGACGAGTATCTTCATGAGCATGCTCCTGAACTAGCAGACGCTGCGGAAGCGTTCGACAAGTACATCGAGTACCTCGTTAGGGTCTCGTTTCCACCAATTGTTTTTAGAAAAGATTTCGACTTCGCAGACGCCGTCGTAGCCCGAGTTCTCGACAGCCTTTCTGATGCCGCGAATGTCTGAGACTCCGTCGCCCATCATACCACGGTCGAGAAGGACGTCCTTCGTGTCGGCAAGCCAGTCGCAGAGGTGAAAGCCGTAGATCCTTTGGGCTCCAGCACGGCTTAGCTGCGCTGGCAGGCCCGTATCCCACCAGACGTGATAGACGTCGACTGCGATCCCGAGGTTGTCCGCTCCGATCGTGTCGCAAAGATCGACAGCGTCACGGACTGTAACGAGGCATGAGCGGTCGCCGCCGTAGACGGGATTCAGAGGCTCCAGCGCGAGCTTCACTCCTGCCCGCGCGGCATATTCGCACGCTACGGACACCCGGTCGGCAACGATCTTCAGGCTTTCCGACATCCCCTTCGTCCCGGGCTCGACCCCTCCCACGACGATCGTGAGGACGGGCGCGGTCAGCGCCGCAGCCATGTCAATCGACGACCGGAACTCGTCGAGAACCGCTTGCCTGCCCCTGGGTGACAGGGGGCCGACGAGAAATGGTGATCGGCACAATCCGGCAATCTTCAAACCAGCGGACTTTGCCCGTTGGCCGATTGCGGCGGCATTCGCACCGATCTCTCTGCGCCAGAATACGACACCGCCGTATCCCCGCGCCGCGCATCCCTCGATCACCTGCTCGGCCGACCATCCTGCCCCGAACCCGTCGACATTGTGACCCAACGTCGCTGTGTTGAGGGCGAGCGCCGAGTGGTCTTTGGTGAAGTCACGCACTGCCGTCGACCCCGTAGACGGCAAGAAGGCGCTTGAAGCGATCCACAGCAAGTTCGGGATCCCGAAGAACGCCGCACTGGTCGGCGAGGCGGAAGACCTCCGAGAAGTAAGGGAGCGGTCTCATCGATTGGTGACCGTTCAACATAACGAAGTGATCCTGAAAGCCGTTGAGCCACGCGAGGAACACGACACCGGTTTTGTAGTACTGCGTCGGACTACGGAAAATCGTCCGGGCAAGCGGAACGGTTGGATCGAGAACCCGATGGAACCCTTCCGTGTCGCCACTTGCCAGGCGGGACATCGCAAAAGCCGCCGCACCTGCAAGTGGATCAAAGATGCCCAGCAAGGCGTGCGAAAAGCCGACGTCGTCGCCCGCTATAAGTTCGGGATAATTGAAGTCGTCGCCAGTGTACATTTTCACGCCCGACGGCAGACGTCGTCGCATGCGGATCTCCTTCTCCTTGTCCAGAAGTGAGATCTTGATGCCGTCGACCTTGCTCTCATTCTCGGAGATGATCTCAAGGCAAGTCTGCATCGCCGTTTCGAAGTCTCGTCCGCCCCAGTATCCGGCAAGCGCGGGGTCGAACATGTCTCCCAGCCAGTGGAGAATGACTGGACGGTCGCAGAGCGCCAAGGCCTTACCATACACCGAAACATAGTCCTCTGGAGACTTGGCGACGGCGGAAAGAGCGCGGCTGGCCATGAGAATGACATCACTGCCGGTCCCCTGCACTGCCTCGAGCTGGCTTGCATAGGCGCGATCAACGTCGTCGAGCGAACACGTATCCTTAGGATCCAGATGATCGGTTCCGGCGCCGCTGAAGACTAGGGCGTCAGGCAGTTCAGCCTTCGTCCGGCGCACGAGTTCAAGCGCACCCTTCCAG
The DNA here is from genome assembly GCF_024346605.1 of Rhizobium anhuiense bv. trifolii. Classification (NCBI taxonomy): domain Bacteria; kingdom Pseudomonadati; phylum Pseudomonadota; class Alphaproteobacteria; order Hyphomicrobiales; family Rhizobiaceae; genus Rhizobium; species Rhizobium anhuiense. The sequence continues at coordinate 283,428 of NZ_CP098802.1, read as the reverse complement.
TCGAGCCCCATTCCTCGCTGCGCTGTATCCATCGCCTCAGCGATGCCGAGGCCAAGGCCGTGCAGGTGCCGACGGAACGCGAGCGTGGCGTCCCAATCCACCGCAGCCGCGCTGCCCGGATTCGCATCGGCGAAAGGATCTGCAACCACGTGCGCTGCGGAGAAGACGCGACGATTGAATGAGCGCGGGAAGTCGCCTTCTGGCAAAGGCTTGGCGACGAGATCGTAAGTCTCTGTGCGACCGAATTCGCTTGGTATGGCGATGCGCATTGACGAACCTTTCAAAATCTTGGGACGAGCATGCCGGCGTCCGCCGACAGGACTTGGCCCGTCATGTATGGCAGTGCCCCCGTGACGAGTGAACGCACGATCGTGCCGATGTCGTCAGGTTGGCCGAGACGTGGGAACAGTGTAAGGCCCTCCTCCGCGCGACGCTGATAAGTATCCTTCACCGCTGCCGTCATCTCGGTCTCAATGAGGCCCGGCTGCACGTCGAAGACAGCTATTCCTTCCCGACCGAGCCTCGCGGCAAAGACCTTTGAAATCATCGCCGCCGCGGCCTTGGAAGCGCAGTACTCGCCCCTGTTGACGGACACGGCGACGGCGTTCGAGGATGTCACGTTCACGATCGAATAGAAGAGTCTGGGCAGCCGCCCGCCACCAATGACACGCTTCGCGAAGCACTGCGTCAGGAAGAAGTGGGCTTTGGTGTTCACGGCCATGCATCGGTCGTAGCTTTCCTCCGTGGCCTCAAGGAGATCGCCCCGCGACAACACTCCGACGCCCGCGTTGTTCACGAGTGTCGTGAGAGGTCCAAGAGTATCCTCGGCCGAGCGCAGCAAATCCGCGTGGCCCTTCAGATCCGAGACGTCGCCCGACACGGCAACGGCTCGGACACCCTCGCCCCGGAGCGCGTCGACGGCTTCCTCAAGTCCGCCGTCGCGCCCCAGATCGTTGAGGGCTACGGAAAATCCAGCCCCACCGAGCGACTTGGCGATCGCCAGTCCAATCCCTCTGCCCGCTCCCGTGACGAGCGCGACCTGCCCGGAGCCGTCCATCACTGCGCGCCGTTCTTGATAAGCTGGCGTGCGATGATCATGCGCTGGATCTGGTTCGTACCTTCGTAGATCTGGGTGATCTTCGCGTCGCGATACAGGCGTTCAACTTCGAACCCGCGGATGTACCCGCTGCCCCCGAAGATCTGCACGGCGTCGGCCGTCCTCGCCACCGCCATGTCACCCGCAAAGCATTTCGCTATTGAGCAGGCTTTGGTGGCGTCCTCGCCGCGATCGATCTTGCTCGCCGCGCTGCGGACCAGGAGACGTGCGGCTTCGACGTCTTTGGCTATGTCGGCGAGAAGCCACTGAACGCCCTGGAACTCGGCGATGGCGGAGTTGAACTGTTTGCGCTGCACGGCGTAATCGAGCGCCGCCTCGAGGCCTGCCTGCCCGATACCCACTGCGAGGGATCCGATGCCGACACGGCCCTTGTCGAGAACGCTCATCATCATGTGAAAGCCGCGGCCTTCCTCGCCGAGCAGAGCGTCGGCCGGAAGCGATACGTTGTCGAACGTAAGCGCGCCCACCTGACTCGCACGCTGCCCCATCTTGTGTTCCTTGGGCCCCCGCTCAATGCCCTTCTGTTTCAGGTCGACGATGAAAATGCTCATGCCGCGATGTCCGGCGTTCTTATCCGTGCGGGCGAGAACGAAGCCGATATCCGCGACCGGAGCATTGTGGATCCAGATCTTCCCGCCGTTCAGCTTCCAGCCGGTACCATCGCGCTCCGCAGACGTTCGCAGGCCCGACAGATCGCTTCCCGCTTCCGGCTCTGTCAGGCAGTAAGCGACCTTCGTCCGCATCGCCATGACGTCGGCAAGCAGCCACTCGCGCTGCTCTTTCGTGCCGTGACGGACAAGCAAGGTCGTGATGAGCTCCACCAGGCCACACTGGTCAGCGATGGAAGCATATCCTCGGGAAAGCTCTTCCATGACGACCGAATACGCCAGCGTGTCAAATCCGGGACCACCCATTTCTTCCGGCACGCCGATTCCAAACAGACCCAGTTGGCCCATCTGTTCGTAAATCTCCGCAGGGAACCTCTCCTCCTCGTCCAGCTTGTGGGCGACCGGTCGGATAACATCGTCGGCGAACTGGCGAGCGGTCTCGCGAACCTGTTCATGGATCTCGGTGAGCAGCATTTTCATAACCTTAACTATGTAACTGGTTAGTTACGCGGTAACAGAGAAAGCAACTATCGTCAATAGTTTGACAGACGCCGACTGTGAATTTCTAATCCTACTGCCAGGCGAATACGACGAACGGCTCGTCGAATTTGCGAGCCTTCAAGTCCGCGTAGACAGCCCCCGGATCATCAGGGGAAGCGGTCCGGACAAGGCCGTTGGTAACGATACGACCGTCGGCCATCCACTGCAGGATCTTCGCAAATCCGGAGAATATGCTCTGGGACTGGTTGTTGTAGCCTTCGAGCAGTTCCTCCCATTTGAAGTTCCGCGAAAGGATCGGGACCTCCCACTCCCATCCGCTTCGAAGGTGGACAAAATTGTTGAACACCGCATGGAGTACATCGTGGGCATGAAGTTCGGTGAGGCGCCGCCATGGCACCCCTACCAACACAACTTCGCCATGCGGCCGCGCTATTCGGCAGCCGTCGAGGACGGCGCCCTCGTGACCGGAGCAGTCAACGACGAGAGCGGCGTTCCCTGCCAGACGCTGATCGTCGAGAGGCATCGACGCGTAGATGTGCTCGATCCCTACCGAGCTGACCTGACCGCGACGGACAGGATCGGGATCCACCACCGACACGTCGTATCCCGCGAGCCGGAATAGCTGTGCGGCAAGCAGGCCAACGGGACCGGCTCCGGTTATGACTACGACATCGCCGGGCCTGGCCCTGGTCGTCATCAACGTGGTCATGGAAACGCCCGCAAGACGCGCCAGCACAGCGGCGCTGCTCTGAAGATTGTCGGGAACGTTCAGCACGTATTTTTGATCGATCTGCTGCTCACTCCTATGCGGGCCCATGCAAAACAGGCGTTTGCCGGGGGATATGCCGACCACCTCCGCGCCGACTTCCTCTGCCTCGAAGACCGCCGCGTAGCCAGGCCGGAGAGGGAAGGAATCCCCCGAAAGCCACGCGAACTCGGTTCCGGGGCTCACAAGCGTTGCGAGTGTACGCCCCCTGATTTCGGTCGCGCCGAGCGGCGGCAGTTCGACATGCTCCAGCTCTGCCTTGTTCTTCGCTGAAAACACGATGCCCTTAGCCATTGGCATGCTCCTGGTTCGCATGGAGGGAGTTGCCCGTCTCGGTGTCGAAGAGATGCAGGCCGGAAAATTCGAAGGTCAATCCGATCGAGCTGTCGACGGCAGGCCTCATGCCAGCCGGGATCTGTGCGATGAATTCCTGACGTCCACATCGCAAGTCGATCAGCGCCTCGACGCCGAGATATTCGACCACCTCGACCTTCGCATTGATCAGCGGCTGCTCACCGGTAGCAACCAGCCGGATGTCGCTTGGTCGCACACCGAGGGTAACCGCCTGCCCCTCCCGGACGAGACCTTCGAACCTCGCGGGAAGCGGGACAGAGAAATCCTGGCATGCGATCGCCGACCCGCCCGGAGCGACCTTTGCTGTCATTTTGAAGAGATTCATTGACGGACTGCCAATGAAGGTCGCGACAAATAGGTTGCGCGGCCGCAGGAAGACTTCTTCGGGCTTGCCGATCTGCTCGATGCGTCCGTCCCGCATGATAACGATCTTATCTGCGAGCGTCATCGCTTCGACCTGATCGTGGGTGACGTAGATCACAGTAGTGCCCAGCTGCTTGTGAAGCTTGGCGATCTCCATCCGCACCTGCGTCCTGAGCTTCGCGTCGAGGTTCGAAAGCGGCTCGTCGAACAGGAACACCTCCGGCGTCCGTACCATTGCACGGCCCATCGCAACGCGCTGCCTCTGTCCGCCAGACAACTGCGCTGGGCGGCGAGCAAGAAGCGGATCGAGGCCGAGCATCCCGGAGATCTTCGCTATCTTCGCTTCGGCCTCGGGCTTGGGCAGTTTCTGCGGACGAAGCGCGAACTCCATGTTCTGTCGGACGGTCATGTGCGGGTAGAGCGCGTAGTTCTGGAAGACCATCGCGATCTTGCGGTCCTTCGGCGGCTTGTCGCTGACGATATGTCCGCCGATGCTGATGGCACCGCCGGAGATATCCTCCAGCCCGGCGACCATTCGCAGCGTCGTGGTCTTTCCACAGCCGGAAGGGCCGAGAAGAACGACGAACTCGCCATCTTCTATGTCGAGATCGACTCCGTGGACGACAGTGAGAGACCCATAGGACTTGACGACGTTGGAGATGCTTACGGATGCCATGGTGTTCCTCCCCTGCCTGCTTACTTGACGGATCCGAGAGTCAGTCCCTTCACCAGCCAGCGTTGGCAGGTGAGAACAAAGACGACGCCTGGAATGAGAATAATGAAGGAGCCAGCCATGATGCGTCCCCACTGGACGGCGTCGCTGCTCCAGAACGACATCACCGCGACCGTAGCGGTCTGGGTGTTGGATCCAGTCAGCATCAAAGCGAACAGGAACTCATTCCACGAGAAGATGAAGCAGAAGACCGCGCTCACGGCGAGGCCGGGTGCGGCCAGCGGCAGCGTGATGCGCCAGAAGATCTCGGCCACACCGTAGCCATCTACCTGTGCCGCCTCTTCGAGCGCTTCCGGAATCTCGTCGAAGAACCCCTTCATGAGCCAAACGGTCAGGGGGACGTTCGCCGTGGAATAGACGATGATCAACGCCAGCGGGGTGTCGAGCAGACCGAGCGCCTTGAAGATGATGTAATAGGGCACCACCACCGCGATCGGCGGAAACATGCGCATAGATAGGATCCAGAAGGCGACGTCCGCGATCCGGTGATGTCGAATTCTCGAAAGGGCGTACGCGCCGAGAGTGCCGAAGAAGACGCTGAAGGCCGTCGAACCAAGCGTCACGATCAGGCTGTTTATCAAGTTGCGGTGGAACGGCCTCAAGGTGAAAAGGTCCACGTAGTGCTGCAGCGTGGGCGTGAAGAAGATCGCCGGTGGCCTCGAGAACATGTCGGCGGCAGGCTTCAATGAGGATGCCACGATGAGGTAGATCGGGATCATGAAGATCACCAGCAGGATGCCGATCAGGAGATAGGTCACCACGGACTGGCGGAGGGAGAGCTTCGTCATTTTGAGAGACTCCGGTTCTATCGGCTTGCCGCGCTCTTCTGCATCGAGCGGAAGAACAAGGTGATCAGCACGGATATGACGATGAGTGAGACGAAGGAGGCAGCCGCACCGACGCCCATGCGCCAGAAGGTGAAGCTCTGCCTGTAGATGTAGAGAGCGATGGTCTCCGTGGCGTCTGCCGGGCCGCCCTTGGTCAGGACGAAGATGATGTCATAGATCTTGAAGGCGTCGATCGCACGTAGGAACATCAGGCTGATGAGCACGGGTTTCAGCTGGGGAAGCGTGACGTGGAGAAACACGTCGATGGTGGAGTTCCCGTCAATGCGGGCCGCTTCGTAGGGCTCCGGCGAAAGGCTCTGAAGCGCCGCGGCGGTTCCCATCATGATGAAGGGCGTCCATTGCCAGATGTCGGCGATCGCGATTGCCGTCAGCGCCCATTGCGTACTCGTGATCCACGGTATCGGATTGAGGCCAACCATGGAGAGGAAGTAGTTCAGGTAGCCAAGCTCCGGAAAGTAGAGGAACAGCCATACGAGGCCGACGATCACCGGGGAGATCATCATCGGGATCAGCAGCAGCGTGCGTATGAAGGCCATGCCCGGCAGCCGCTGGGTGACAAGGATCGCCATTCCGACGCCGAGGACGAACTGGACGCTCAGGGTCACCGCCATGAGCTTGAACGTTACGACGAGCGAATGAAGGAACGCGTCCGAAGTCAGGACCTCGCGATGGTTCTTCAGCCCGACGAAAATTCGGGGGATGAAGGGCTTGGCCAGATCGTAGTTGCGGAGGCTCAGCCAGAGCGCATACAGCATTGGATAGATCGTCGTCAGGAACAGGACGGCCGCCGTGGGCAGCAGAAATATGCCTGCGAGCCGGCGATTGCGGCTTCGAACGTAGGTCATCGGATTTTCCGGTCGGTTGGTTGATGCCGGTCCGTCCATTCGACGGACCGGCAGGAGCAATCACTTCGCGAGGACTGCGACGGGTTCGTCGTTGATCCACCGCAGACGCGTTTCCAGCGGAATGGATTCGAGCTGCTCGTTGACGGCGTCGCAGGCGGTCTTCAACGCCTCCTCGGCTGTCTGGGTTTCACCAGCCATGTACTTACTCAGTTCGACGCCAAAATTCTCTTCCACGTTCGCGTAGAAGGGATGGAAGATGCGCCTGCGCGCATTGTTCTGCGTGTCGAGAAGCACCTTGTAGTAGGGATACTTCACCTGCAGCGCAGGGTCAGAGAGAATTGACTTGCGGAACTGGCTGATGCCCCAACCCTCGTCGGCAAGACGGCGCATGATTTTTTCGCTGGTTCCCCACTTGATGAAGGCCCAAGCTGCCTCCTTCTCCTTGTCGGGGATCTTTGAGTTGATCGCGAAGGAGAGCGAACCTGTGTAGGTCGGTTCAGCCTTTCCATCGACGGTCGGGCTCGCGGAGAAGCCAGCCTTGCCGATGGTGGGCAGTTTCGCTTCCGCAGGATTTGTCAGGCGAACCGTGCGAACACTCCAGTAGCCTGCGATAGCTGTCTCGCCGCGCTCCATATATCCAGACTGGATGTCCCACATCAGACCCAGGTAGTCCGGCGGATTGAATGGGACGAGCGACTTCATGAATTCGGCCGCCTTGACGTGCGGCTCGCCAGTCATCGCGCATAGGCCGGTCTTAGGGTCCCAGTAATCGCCGCCAAAGGCTCGCATGATCGGAAAGTAGTCATGCGTGATTGCGCCCTGGACGCGGCTGTAGGACTGCGCGGTTCCGTAGAAGTCGGAAGCAAGCACCTTCCCTGCAAGCTTGTCGCCCTTCTTGCGCGTGAAGAACTCCGCGATGTCATGGTATTGCTCGAACGTCTTTGGCGGAGCGAGATCGTAATTGTACTTTGCCTTGAACGCGGTCTTCTCGTCTTCATTCTCGAAGAGATCCTGGCGGTAGTTCACGTGCCAGATCATCCCTGAAGCCGGGAATGCAAGCAGACGGCCCTGCCAGCTGTTCTCCTGAAGCTGGACCGGGATGATGTCGTCGAGGCCAATCTCCTTGGCGTCGCGCTTGGCGAAATCCGTCAGATCCTGCAGAGAACCCGCTTCGCCGAGGACGCCGATCCAAGGGCTGTCAACCCAGAGCAACTGATAGGTCGGATTGTCGGAGCTGGTTTCAATGGTAATCTTGTCGATGAGCCCCGGATACGGAAGCATATCGATCTGCACCTTCGCTCCAGTCATCTCCTCGAACTCGCCGGTGATCTTTGCAAGCCGCGTCACCGACGTGTCGCCGATACCAAGCATCTTCAGCGTTATTCCGCTGAACGGCTTGTCCTGGGCGATCGCGCCGGTGGCCGTGCTCAGCGCGAGCACCATACCCAATACATGTCTTCTCCATCCACTCATTGAATGCCTCCTCACATCCGGTTGAAAATGAACTCTCGGGCCAGTACGGCCCTATTCAGCGGCCCGGCTATTTCGCCGTCGCCGCGGACCTGCTTAGTCCAGCGGCGACCAGAGCCTGGGGCCGCCGTCCTTGGCGTAACCCAGTGGTCCGTTCATGCTGACAATCTCAAGGAACTGCCCCCACGGGGCACGCAGATAGAGCCAAGTCAGTCCAGCCATCGGACCGCTCTCGACGAAGGTGGGCCCATCGAGGACGTCGACGCCCTTCGAGCGCAGCCTGTCAGCCGCCGCCTTCGCATCGTCCACCTGGAACGCCACATGGAATCCACCGGGCTGGCTGTTGCGCTTCAGCACGCCTTCGTCGTCATCTCCGGAATACTCGAAGAGCTCGAGATTGCTGCCGTTGCCAACACGGAGCACCTTGATGTTTTCGATCCTGCAATGACCAGGAACCCCCAGTCGACGCTTCATGTGTTCGTCGTCTGCATCGACCTTGCCCGTTTCCAGGGCGATCACTGCGCCGAACACCGTTTCGAAGAATCCGACTGCCTCGTCGAGGTTTGGCACGGTGAAACCGAAGTGCTCCACTCCATAGACTTTCATAATTCCTCCCTGCCGACGCAAGACGTCGAAATCAATCGGTCTTTTCGCGAACTGTAGTATGTATCTAGTTAGTGCATTACATAGTGCTGATCTTCCGAATGTGTCAACCCGCGGAGATCGACAAATGTAAACAATATAGTTAAATTTCAAGCGCTTAGTCGTCACACAATAGGCACACGGAACCGTCAGGCGTCCGCTGCCGCGACGCCCAGTAGAATCCATCGAATTCGGTCCGGAAAGGCTATTTTGCCATTTGCGCCCGTTCGTTTCGTTCATGCTCGAAGACTGACGGCGGGAGAGAGGGCAGGCCGCGAACGAGATCGGACGCCTTCTCACCGATCATGATCGTCGGCGCATTGGTTTTCGATGAATTGATGAGCGGCATCACGGACGAGTCGCATACGCGCAGTCCATCGATCCCGTGAACCTTCAGCTCCGGAGAAACCACGGCCATCGCGTCATTGCCCATCTTGCAGGCACCGACAGGGTGATGGTCGGTCTTGGCGACACTGCACGCGAAGTTGAAGACCCCGTGGTCGTCTGTGACCGAAGGACCCGGGAGCGCCTCGCGCAACAGGAAAGGCTTCAAAGCCGGAGCGTTCATGATTTCGCGCGCCATCTCGAGGCCCCGAAGCGACATCTCCCGGTCGTAGGGATCTGACCAGTAATTTGGGTCTATCAGCGGTGCGGCGCGCAGGTCCGCGCTGACGAGACGAACAGTTCCACGCGAACGCGGTCTCATGAACGCGGAGTTCAGCGTAACACCCGGATTGTCGAGCTTGGAGATTCCCTTTTCAATCCCGGACCCCTGTCCGAAGTGGAACTGGATATCCGGCGACCTAGCAGAGCGATCCGCGTACCAGAAACCTCCGGTCTCGAAGAGCGACGAAGCTACTGGACCGGTCTTGAACAGCAGGTACTGGATGCCCGCCACGATCGTGCGATCGATGCGCTGGACCCTGTCGTAGCTGTAGTCGCCCGAGCACTCGCTGATCACGCTCAGGTCCAGGTGGTCCTGGAGATTCTCGCCGACACCCCTGAGATCGTGTAAAACCTCGACGCCTACGGAACGAAGATGATCGGCAGGCCCGATACCGGAAAGCAGCAGAAGCCTTGGGGATCCAATTCCGCCGGACGTCACAAGCACCTCGCGCTCCGCATAGGCCGATGTTCTCTCACCGCCCGATCGTCCGACGATCTCCACGCCCACGGCCCGGCCTCTCTCGACGAGGATCCGGGACACTTCGGAGGCCGTCAGCACCGTCAGGTTAGGGCGCGTCATCGCCGGGCGGAGAAACGCCGTCGCCGCAGAGGAGCGTGCGACGTTCTTCTGCGTCAGCTGATAGAATCCGACTCCTTCCTGGGGTCGTCGGTTGAAGTCGTGATTGTAAGGTAGCCCGCACTGCTGCGCCGCCCTGAGGAAGGCGTCGCAAATTGGCAGAGCCGCCCTCGGCATCGAGACGCCGAGTGGCCCTTCGCTTCCATGGTAGTCGTCATGGAAGCGCTCGTTGCCTTCGGCGCGTCTGAAGTAGGGCAGCACCTCGCGATAGCTCCACCCCTCGCACCCTGCCTCTGTCTCCCATGCGTCATAGTCGAGCGCGTTGCCGCGCGTATAGATCTGCGCGTTGATAGTGGATCCGCCGCCGATCACCTTTGCCTGCGTGTACCAGACAACGCGGTCGCTCATATGTCTCTGCGGAACCGTCGACCAGCCCCAGCTCGCTATGCCTTTCGTCATTTTCGCAAAGCCCGCGGGCATCCGGAAAAAGGGATGGGAATCGCGCGCCCCGGCCTCGACAAGAAGCACCCTTACCGCGGGATTTTCGGTTAATCGGCTCGCGAGCACGCATCCTGCAGGCCCAGCTCCGGTGATTATGTAGTCGTAGGTTTGCAAGAACACCCCTCCCAAAGGTCTTGTCACCCGTCATCAGATCTGTAATGTAACTAACTACATGGTGCATTAGCAAGGGAGGGAGCTTATGAATCCATCGACAAGGACAAAGTTCGGCAGAACAAACCTCGAAGTCACCGCACTCGCGTTTGGCGCGGCACCGATCGGGAATTTCTCGCGGCCGATCGACGAGGAGACCTCGGACGGGATGGCGCAGCTCGCGTGGGACGCCGGCGTCCGCTACTACGACACGGCGCCGATGTACGGCCACGGGCTGTCGGAACTTCGGTGCGGCCACTCGTTGCGCTGGAAGAACCGTGAGGAATTCGTCTTGTCGACCAAGGTCGGACGGCTTCTAAAACCCAAGAGACGTGGCGATATAGACTTCTCACCTTGGAACAATGCCGCCGCAAACGCGATGGTGTTCGACTATAGCTACGATGGAGCAATGCGCTCGTTCGAGGATTCGCTCCAGCGCCTCGCGCTCGAAAAAATCGACATCTGCTTCATCCACGACATCGATGTCTTCACCCGGGGAGCCGAACAGCCGGAAGTGTTCAAGGCCGCCATGGACGGAACCTGGAAAGCATTGTCGAAGCTGCGGGACGAAGGCGTTGTCGGGGCGATCGGTGTCGGCGTGAACGAATGGGAGGTCTGCTACGAAGCGCTGAAGCAGAGAGACTTCGACTGCTTCCTATTGGCGGGACGCTACACGCTGCTCGAGCAGGAATCTCTCGACAAATTCCTGCCTCTCTGCGAGGAGCGCGGCACCGCGGTAGTCATCGGCGGCGGCTTCAATTCGGGCATTTTGGCGACCGGGGCCGTCGAAGGCGCGAAGTACAATTACGTCCCAGCGCCGCCGGAAATACTCGGTAAGGTCAGCCGTATCGAGAAGGTCTGCAAGGAGTTTGCCGTGCCGCTGCCTGCAGCCGCAATGCAGTTCGTAGTTTCCCATCCTGCCATTGCGTCGTTCATCGCTGGCACCCGGACTGTTGAGCAGCTCCAAAAGAACCTCGACTGGTTCGGCCACTCCATCCCCGAAGACTTCTGGAAGGAGTTGAAGCGGCAGCGGCTCATCCGCGAAGACGCCCCCGTCTCGGCCTCTTGACTTGACGACCGCTCGAAGACGATGAAGGCCGGGAATGCTCCCGGCCTTTTCCATTCACGCTACACTATGAGGATCGCCCGGAAATCGTTGACGTTCGTGCCCGTTGGTCCGGGAGAGAAGAGATCGTCAATCATCGCGAAAGCCGTCCAGGCATCATTGTTCGCCAGCAGCATATCGGGATCCCCGCCCATCGCTCGAATCCTTCCGGCAGTCGCTCCGTCCGCGAACGCCCCCGCGTTCTCTTCGCTGCCGTCGATTCCGTCGGTATCCGCGGCTATCGCGTGGACACCGTCGAGACCGTCGAGGGCCAGAGCGGCTGACAACAGGAATTCAGTGTTACGGCCACCCTTGCCGTTCCCGTACAGCGTGACAGTCGTCTCTCCTCCCGAGAACAGGACCACGGGCCGCTCGAACGGTCGGTTTCGCGTCGCGATCTCCCGGGCGAGCGCTGCGTGGAATTTCCCAGCCTCCCTGGCCTCGCCTTCCATAGCGTCGGAAAGGATGACCGCGCGAACTCCATGGCTATCGGCCACGCGCGCAGCGGCTTCAAGCGATCGTCTCGCCGACGCGATGACGTGAACTGTATTTCTGGAAAACGCGTTGTCGTCTGGACTCGGAGCCTTCGCGGCATCGCTGCGCAAGAAGTTCATGATCCGAACGGGTAATTCGATGCGATGCCACTTGATCGCGGCCAGAGCGTCCTGTTGCGTGGATGCATCCGGAATGGTCGGGCCCGAAGCTACGAACGCCGGGTTGTCGCCCGGGATGTCCGAAACCACGAGTGAGACGACCCTCGCAGGCCCCGCAGCAAAGGCCAGCCTCCCGCCCTTGATGCGAGACATATGCTTTCGTATCGAGTTCATCGCGCCGATCGGCGCGCCTGATGCCAGAAGCGCCCGATTGAGCGCGATCTCGTCGTTGAGCGTAAGTCCACTCGGCGGAGCGGGCAGGAGCGCGGATCCGCCGCCGCACATGAGCGCAACGACAAGATCGTCCTCTGAAAGGCCGGACACGCTCCGCAGGATTTCTTCCGACGCTTCCAACCCCGCGGCGTCTGGGAGCGGGTGCGACGCCTCCAGAACTTTGATCCGTTCGCAAGAGGCCCCGTAGCCGTAGCGGGTCACCACGACGCCTTCGAGAGGTGCTTCCCAATTTCTTTCAAAGGCGCTGGCAAGCTGGGCGGCGCCCTTCCCGGCTCCGACGACCACCGTCCTGCCCTTGGGTTTTTGCGGAAGGAAATCGAGTATGGCCTTCTCCGGATCGGCAGCTGCCACTGCGGCATCGAAGAGGGACGTCAGAAAGAAACGTTGATCCGGAGGCATGTCAGGAACCCTTGAAGTTCGGCTTTCGCTTCTCTCTGAAGGCTGCAGCGCCTTCTGCGAGATCGTCTGTGAACGCGACGCTCATCGCTGCAACCGTGTCAAGGACGCGAGAACTCTCCTCTCCCTCCGCCACGTTGATGAGCATCTTGACGATTTCGGTGGCAAGCGGTGCACGGGACCGCAAGGTCGCGACGACCTCGCTCGCCTTCGACATTCCCTCGCCTCTGGGAACGACGATATCAACGATGCCAGCCGCGAGAGCCTGATCGGCGTTCAGCACTTCGCCAAAAAGTGCCATGCGACGGATGACTGATGGCCCGAACCGACGCACCGCACGCTGCGTCCCGGACCATCCTGGAATCACTCCGAGCCCGGCTTCCGGAAGCCCGAACTTGATGTGCTGCTCGGCGATGCGAAGATCGGCCGCTGCGGCCAGTTCCAGACCTCCGCCAAACGTATGTCCATTCAGCACGGCAATTACCGGAACGCGCAGCCGAGCGACCGCGTCGAATGCATCGTGTCCTCGACGGATCCATTGGCGGCCGAAGGCCTGGGGCGTGAGGCCGCCCCACGCCTTGATGTCGCCGCCAGCTGAAAACGTCTTCTCGCCATCACCAGTTATCACGAGTGCCCGGATGGGCTCGCGCGTTTCCATCACTCGGCACGCGTCATAGATTTGCTCGACTGCCTCGGCGTCGATGGCGTTGAGACTTTCCTTGTGCTGCAGCCTCATATGCGCGACGTCGCCGTCGAAGGTTAGGACAACCCTCGGCTCGTTTTCGCTCATGCGGCGTCTCGCTTCTGCTGCCCCTCGGATTCCGAGCCCGGCTGGAACAGCGCGCTGTCCATGACCTTGAGATCCGACGAGATGAGAAGTGGAGTCTGCGCCTGGTCGAGAATGTGGGCCTGCAGATCGACGCCCGGAGCTATCTCGGTCACCATGAGGCCGTCTGGCTTAAGCTTCATCACGCACCGTTCCGTGACGTAAGTAACGTCCTGGCCCTGCGCGACAGCGCGTTTTCCGGAGAACGAGACCTGCTCGACCTTGTCGACGATCTTCGCGATCTTACCCTCACGGTCAATAACGAGCTTGCCATCGACGATAGACAGCTTCGCCGCAGCGTTGAAATAGCCGGAGAAGACGATTTTACGTGCTCGCGAGGTAATGTCGACGAAGCCACCAGCTCCTGCGGTGACATGGGGACGAGCCGTAAGCTTGGCAACGTTGACGGAGCCGTCCTTGTCGATTTGCAGGAACGAAAGCAGCGATGCGTCGAAGCCAGCGGCCTGGAAGTAGGCGAACTGGTGGGGCGAGGCGACAAAGGCTTCCGCGTTCGAAGAGCAGCCGAACTTGAAATCAAGTAGCGGTATTCCGCCCACGGCGCCTTGCTCGATGACCCATGTGACGTCCCCGTGCCGGCCTTCTTCAAGCAGAATGCGCGGCACGTTGGCTGAAATGCCGAAGCCGATATTGACCGCCCAGCCGGGCAGCAGTTCCCGGGCGACACGGCGGGCAATCACCTTGGCTACGTCGAACTCAGGAAGACGGAAGCTTTCCAGGGGACGGAAGAGCTCGCCCGAAATTGCTGGATCGTAGGGTGTGGCTGTGGTCTGAAGCTGTTCTGGCGCCTCTACGATATAGTCCACAAGAATTCCCGGCACGCGTACGTCGTGGGGCTTGAGCGTCCCTGACTTCGCAATGCGCTTGACCTGGGCGATAACGATGCCGCCGCTGTTGTGACCAGCCAGCGCCAGTTCCATCGCGCCAAGATAGGCGCCCTCGTGCTCGAAAGTCAGGTTGCCGCGTTCGTCGGCAGTGCTCGCGCGGATGATTGCCACGTCCGGCCGGATTGACGGGAAATAGAGCCAGTCCTCTCCGGCAAAATTCTGTCGAAACACGATCGGCTCGCCCTTCGCCGCGTCATTCATCGCGCAGCCTTCCTGTTCCGGATCGACGAATGTCTCCATCCCGACCTTGGTCAGCACGCCGGGACGCAGCGCGGCGCCCTCCCGTAGAATGTCGAACAGAACGCCGCTCGGGACGTTGTAGGCGGCAATTTCGTTGCGGCCGAGCATCTGCCAGATGAGTGGAGGTTCCGCCGAGGAAGGTCCGGACGGGTAGGAACCGCCGATGATCTTTCTGATGAGGCCAGGCTGGGCGAGATGATCGACACCCTTCGTCCCGAACATGTCGCCAGCGGCGATCGGGTGAACTGTCGTGAGACCGCGCGGCGCGCCTTCGTTCCGATAGCGCTCGCCGATGGCCGCCAGCACGGCATCCGGGCAGCAGAGCCCGCTCGACGAGTTCACGGCAACAATCGCCTCGTTTTTGATGAGGGCCGCGACCTCGGCGGCATTCTTCACTTTCGACATAGGCTTCCTCCCTGCCGTTGAAAGTAACTGGTTAGTGCGTTATAGGAGGTCAAGATTAGAAGCGCAAGCTTGAAAAATAACGTGTTCAGGCTGATTTCACGAACACGGAAGTTCAAAAATACTTTTCGCGTTTTCAATGGTGGGAGAGAGAAATGTCGATTTGTTTTCGGCCCGGATACGAGCGTTCGTTTGGAACCTACCCCTTAAAAGGAGAGGATTTGACGCGGGCTTTTGCCTTTGCATATCATGTCGGCTATCGATCCTTTGATACTGCCCAGATGTATGGCAACGAGGCTGATCTGGGCGAGGCAATCAGACATGCGAACGTCGCTACGAGCGAGCTCCTAGTCACAACGAAGGTCCATCCCGATAATTTCGGCGAGGACCGCTTCCTGCACTCTGTTGAGACCAGTCTGGGGGCTCTCGGCATGTCGCAGGTGAATCTACTGCTGCTTCATTGGCCAGATCCGTCCGGCGACAACAAGAACGCGCTGCGGCTCCTGCGGGACGCCAAGCGCAAGGGTCTGGCTTCCGAGATCGGCGTATCGAACTTCACGTCCAGCATGATGAAGGAGGCACAGTCCTTTCTCGAAGGCGAGGTCGCAATCAATCAGGTGGAGTTCCACCCCCTGCTCGATCAGTCGATCCTGCTTGAGGCATCCTACCAGTGCGGAGTTCCGCTCTCGTCTTTCTGTTCGGTCGCAAGGGGCGAGGTGTTTCGTTATCCGGAGTTCGAACGGATCGGTAAATCTTACGGTAAGACAGCCGCACAGATAGCGCTGCGCTGGATCCTTCAGAAGGGCGTTGCGATCAACACCATGTCGACAAAGCTGGAAAACATGCGCTCCAACTTTGACGTCATGGACTTCACTTTGACCAGCGTCGACATGCGTTTGATTGACGCCCTCAACAAGACCAATTTCCGATGCGTCGACAAGCAGAAGGTGCCGTGGGCGCCGCAGTGGGACGGCCCCTCTCCATCCTAGGACTCGCCGGATTCACCATCACACATCATTGGACCATTCAAATTTTGTTTTCAAATTGCGACCGTCGCCGGTCTTTCGCGGCGCAGGAACTGATCCCATGTGGCCGGCATTCGCCAGCGTAGAGAAATTGCGCGTTCTCTGCGGCCTTTATCGCAACGAGGGTGCCGTACGAGAGCCGCGAGGCTCTGGCTCGCACTCGACTCCTGCGCGCGCTACGAAAGCCGCAAAGGCCATGGGCCAGTTCGAGGGCCGCATCCAGACCACGTCTTCGACTTCGCGTTCGATTGATCGCAACCGAACGGGCGCAACCGAAAGGTAATTGGTCCCCTCCGGCCCGTCTCGGGTCGGAGGAAAGTTGAGGCAAGCTCGACTAACGATTCCCCCTGATGAGATCGGAGGCATGCTCGGCAATCATGATCGTAGGCGCGTTAGTGTTGGATCCGACAAGCGACGGCATCGCCGAGCTGTCGCAGATGCGAATCCCTTCGAGGCCATGGATCCGAAGTCTCGGATCGACGACGGACATCGGATCGGTCCCCATCCTGCAGGTACAGGTCGGATGGTAGGACGTCCTCCCAAATCGACGGGCATAGTCCTCGAATTCCGACTGCGTCTGGACGTTCGCATCTGGGAAGTGCAAGGTCTTCACGTACTTCTGGAGCGACGGCTGACGCATGATTTCGCAACTGATCTTGACGCCCTCGACGGCGATCCTCAGGTCGTCGGAATCCGATAGGAAATTTGGATCGACGAGCGGAAGATCGCGAGGATCCGACGAGCGAAGTGTCACGCTCCCGCGCGACTTCGGCCTGAGGACGTAGCTGTTCAGCGTAACTCCTGAAGAGCCCTTTGGAACCGACGGAACGCCCGCCTCCGCTCCGGCCCCTGCAAGGAAGTGGAACTGCAGGTCTGGTCGCGTTTCCGACTTGTCGCCGAACCAGAAGGCGCCGCCTTCAACGACGTTCGATGTTACCGGGCCCGAATTGAACAGGGCATATTGCAGCCCGGCCCAGGCCATCCAGCAGAAGTCATTGTACTTGTCCAGACTGTCGCGGCTCCTGATTTCGGCGACGATGTCGACGCCGAAGTGATCGGTTAGATTCTGGCCGACGCCACCGAGTTCCTGCACCACGTCGATGCCCACCGATCGAAGATGTTCCGCCGGACCGATGCCCGATTGGAGCAGGAGCTTTGGAGTCCCTATCGCCCCTGCAGTAACGATCACCTCGGCACTCGCTCTCGCCAGCATTTTCCGGCCGCCGACCACATACTCGATTCCGACGGCACGCCTGCCCTCGAACACGATCCGCAGCACTAACGCTCCCGTCACTAGCGTCAGGTTCGGACGGCGGAGCACGGGTTTGAGATATCCCACGGCTGCCGAGCAGCGGCGATTGTTCCGAGTGGTGATCTGGTAGATTCCCGCCCCTTCCTGCCGATCGCCGTTGAAGTCGGGATTGTAGGGCATCCCATACTCCTGGCAGCTTCGCGCAAAGGCCTTGGTCATGACATTGGGGTCGGGGATGTTGGAGACACCGAGCGGACCGTCGGTGCCGTGCAGCGGACCCGAGTAGGCTGTGTTGCCTTCTGCCCTAAGGAAGTACTTCTGTATCTGGCTGAAGCCCCACCCTTCCGCCCCTTCCTGCTCCCAGCGGTCGTAGTCGCTCGGATGACCACGCGTGTAGACCTCTGCGTTGATGGAAGAACCCCCGCCGAGAACTTTTGCCTGGGCGTAGGGAATGACACGGTTCATAGCGTGCTTCTGGGGCACGGTCTTAAGCCCCCAGGTAAGCGGGCCGGCGGTCATCTTGGCGAAGCCAACGGGCATATGGATCAGCGGGTTCTTATCCCGATTGCCGGCTTCGATGACGCAGACCCTCGCGTCCGGATCCTCGGACAAACGGGCCGCGAGAACGCAGCCCGCCGAGCCGCCACCGACTACGATGTAATCGAAGGCTTCGGTCATCACGAGATCCAAGGCTGGCGCTTGGCGAGATCCACATGGACGGACTTGATCTGGGTGTATTCCTCGACACCGTAGACCCCGGCCTCGCGACCCCATCCTGACTGCTTGAAGCCTCCGAGCGGCATTTCCGGGCCACCCGCCATGATCGTGTTCACCCAAAACCGCCCGGCGCGAACTCGGCGGGTCACAGAGAGTGCCTTGCTGACATCCGAAGTCCACAGGCTGGCGGCAAGTCCGTACACCGTGTCGTTTGCGATCTGCACCGCCTCATCTGCGGTTTCGAACGTGAAGCTGGAAAGCACCGGTCCGAAGATTTCGTCGGTTGCGATAGCCATGTCCCGGGTGACGCCCGTGAAGAGCGTCGGCTGGATGTACTGGCCGCCCTCGTGATCGAACTTCGCGCCGCCTACCAGAACTTTCGCGCCCGCCGATTTGCCCTTCTCAATGTAGTCCAGGATCGTCTTGTTCTGAGCCTCGGTAGTTATAGCACCAACCTGCGTAGTTGGATCAAGCGGATCGCCGACAACGATCTTCTGCATCTTCGCGGCGAGCAGCTTTTCGAACTCGTTAGCCACCTTGACTTCAACGATCAGCCGACTTGAGGAAACGCAGCACTGTCCCGTGTTGAATGAGATCCCGAAAGCTGCCGCGTCCGCCGCAGAATCTAGATCCGCATCCGCGAAGACGATGATCGGGTTCTTTCCGCCAAGCTCGAGTCCGAGCTTCTTGAAGTTCGAATCCGCCGCAGCATGGACACAGGCCCGGCCGACTGCCGTCGACCCTGTGAAGGAAATCATGTCGATGTCGTGATGTTCGGTCATCGCCTGGCCGATCGTCCGGCCTGACCCGGTCACCACGTTGTAGGCGCCTCGGGGAAGACCAGCTTCCTCGAGAATTTCGGCGAGCAGCAGTGTCGTCACGCTGGTCACCTCCGAGGGCTTGACGACGAGAGTGCACCCGGAAGCCAGAATGAAGGGGACGCGTTCACAAAGTATCAGGAACGGGAAATTCCAGGGCGTGATCAGACCCACGACGCCGATCGGCTCTCTCAGAACCATGCCGAACAGGTCTTTGCCGAGATTGTTGAAGCTGTCCCCATGCAGGGCGCGTGCCGCTCCGGCGCCCGTCTCGAAGCATGCGATGCAATGTTCGATCTCCCCCAGTGCCTGAGAGATGGGCTTGCCGTTTTCGAGGACTTCCCAATAGGCGACTTCCTCGCGTCGGCGCTTCATGATCTCCGCTGTTCGGAGGAGTACGCCAGCGCGTTCCGCTCCTGAAATGTCCGCCCAAAACCCGTTTTCAAAGGCGCGGCGAGCAGCGGAGACCGCGTCGTTGAGATCATCCAACGTGCAGCGCACTGTGCGGGAGACCGCTACACCATGTCCCGGCGACGCGCGTTCGAACCTGTCCTCCCGGCTCTTCCACAGGCCGTCGACGAAGTAGCCGAATTCCTTGGGCTGATCGGGAAGTCGGTGTTTTGGTGCAAGCTGATCCATGTGATGCTCCATCTTGAATGTTCTTGTCGTCAACGCAAGGAGCGCTGGTGACGGGTTTCACGACACCCGTAGCTGGGTTTTCAGGTCGTTTGGTCGGGAAGGTAGACTGTCGAATGCCTGCTGTATGTCCGAAAGCGGATAGACCGCTCCGGTGAAAGGCGTAACGTCGAACCTGCCGTACATGAGAAGCCTTAGGGCCTGGTGCATGTCTTCGCCCATGGCTGCGACCGATCCCTTCAGGCTGTTTTCCTGGAGGACGGTCTGCAGGATCGGGACGTCAAGCTTGTCCTGTGGTCCTGTGATGCCGAAGAAGGCGACATGTCCGCCTTTCCGGATAAGATCGAAGGCGGTCTCGTAGAGCTTGACCAGGCCGACACTCTCGATGACAAGATCTGCGCCGATCGCGTCTGTTGCGCGCATCACCACATCCTTGAGTCCAGCGGGGTCTGTGACCGCGATGTCGGCTCCGACGGCAAGGGCCGCCTGGCACCGAGCTTCGGACAGATCGAATACGATGATCGGAGCCGCGCCGACGAGGCGCATCATCTGGACATGCAGATTTCCGATTGGTCCTGCCCCCAGCACCACCACAGAATCCCCGATGCCGACCTGAGCCTTTTTTGCGGCGCGAACGACGCATCCGACGGGTTCGGTCAGGGCCAGTGTTTCCACCGGAACGTCGTCGGGTGCGGGAATGACGAGTCGGGACGGCACTGCAACGAAATCCGCGAACGCGCCGTCCCGCCGAATACCGATCTGCGTGACCTCGCAGCAGTTGAGAACCTCATTGCGGCGGCACCAGTAGCAGGCTCCGCACCCGATGTTGATGTCGGAGACCACCCGCGTTCCGATCTTCACATTTTTCACGCCCTCGCCGACCGCTGCGACAACGCCGCAGAACTCATGGCCGGGTATGATCGGCAGTGCGTCGGCCGCATAGCGCCCGTGGAACATGTGTATGTCAGTTCCACAGATCCCGACCTGCGTCACCCGGACAAGGACGTCGTCGTGGCCAAGCTTGGGAACGGGAACGTCCCGGAACTCGAATTGTCCCGGTGCAACCAGCACCGCTGCTTTCATGTTTTCAGGAACGATCATGTTATTTCACCGTCTTGAGTTTGGAGCGGTCGATCGTCAGAGCGATGGCCCCGATCAGGACTAGACCGAACACCATCTGTTGCTGTGTCGCCTCAATGCCGAAATAGAGCATGGAGGAGCGAATGACGGCGACGATCATCGCCCCGATCGCGGTGTTTAGCACGCCGCCGACGCCGCCCGTGAGAGCGGTGCCACCCATCAGGACGGCAACGATCGCCGGCAGCAGAAAGCCGTTTGCGATCGTCGGCGCGCCACCCGACAGCTTGACTGCAAATAGCAACCCCGCGATCGCGGCCAAAGCCCCGGAAATCGCAAAGGCGAGGATCTTGTAGAACCCGACGTCCACTCCCGATGCCGCCGCCGCCGCCTCTCCCGCGCCGATTGCCTTGAAAACGCGCCCGAGCCGTGTGCGGCGTTCGATGAAAAGGCAGATCAGGAGAAGTCCTGCGGCAAGGAGAAGCTCATTTGGAATGATGCCGATATGCCCGATCATCCATCCAAATACGTCGTCGCGCTGCGCGGCATTCATGTTGAGTGCACGCTGCCCGGAGAGCCACTGCGCAACGGAAAACGCCAGCCCGCCGACAGCCAGCGTGGATATGAACGAGGGAACGAAGAGCTTCGTGGTCGCATAACCGGACACCATCCCAAGCAGAAACCCGCATGCGACACAGACGACAGCGACCCAAGGGCCTATGCTCGCCAGGTACACGGATGCGATTACCGTGACCATGTTGGCAATGGACTGGGCAGATAGGTCGATACCGCCTATATAGACAGCAAACGTGAGCCCGAGCGCCATGATGAACAGCGGGACAATATCGCCCGCGAGTTCAAGCAAGTTCGTTGGCCTGAGAAAGTCAGGGTTAGGGATCCCTACGATCGCCAGAAGCGCGAGCAGGGTGATCCAGGGAAGATGTGGCTTTAGCTTGTGAAAATCCATGGCACCCTCAGATCATGTAATGTAGGAGGTCGAAGAGAGACGGCTTTGCGCCCGGCGTGTAATCGAATGACTTCGTGACCCTGCCGTCCTTGATGACGAGGATCGTGTGCGCCAAGCCGATCGCTTCCTCCAGTGTGTCGGCGACCAGCACGATCCCGACGCCGCTCGCGGACATGTCGCGGATCATCTCGTAGACGTCTTCCTTGGCGCCAATATCCAGGCCGCGCGTCGGATGGTCGAGAAGCATGACGTCCGACCCGCCCGACCGCCATTTGGCCAGAACGACCTTCTGCTGGTTTCCACCAGATAGATTACCGCAGTCGGCGAACTCGGAATGAGCCTTGATTGATAGCTTGCGGATCCAGTCGCGCGCCAGCGCCCGCTCCTCTCCAACCCGCATAACGCCCCCACTCGACCGACGACCAAGCTGGGAAAGGGTCATGTTCTCGTAGACGTTCATCCCAGCCACGATACCCTCGACCTTGCGCTCGCGCGGCACATAACCGAGCCCCATCGCGACAGCCCTCATGGGGTTGAAGCGCGTCGGTTTCCTGCCCTTGATCTTGATTGTGCCGAGGACGGGCGAGAGCATCCCGTAGATCGCCCGCATGACGCCTTCACGACCGGAGCCTTCGGCACCGACTAGGCAGAGAACCTCTCCCGCGTGAACCTTCAGCGAGACATCGCGGACCTTCCCTGGCAGAGAGACATTGTCGAGTTCGACAAGCACCTTGGCAGCATCGTACGGCTGCTGCTTAGTCTCGCGATAGTATTCACGATCGATGTTGCGGCCGACCATCTTGCGCTGAATGCTTTCGACATCGGCTTCATCGCTCGCGACGACGTCGACCACCTGCCCGTCCTTCATCACGTAGACGCGGTTGCTGAGTTCCATCACCTCGTCCATGCGGTGCGAGACGAAAATGAACGAAGCGCGCGTCGTGAGTTCGCGGACAAGCTTAAACAGCAGCTTGACCTCCTCCTGGCTGAGCACCGACGTCGGCTCGTCGAGGAGAATGATAAGGTCGCCCTTCACGCGTTCCTCAAGTGTAAGGACCTTGGCCAATTCGACCAGCTGGCGCTGCGCGAAGGAGAGCTTGGACGTTGTCAACGCCGGATCGATATCGAGCTTCACCTTTGCGAGCTGGAAGCGTGCCGCCTCCGCCATCCTCCGCCAGTTTACCACTCCGGCTCTGGTGAACTGGGCTTCATAGCCAAGGAATATGTTTTCCATCACGCTCAGGTTGGTGATCAGAGACTGCTCCTGGAAGACCATCCCGATGCCATGCTCCATGGCCTGGCGGGGACTTGAGAACCGCACGGACTTGCCGTTGATCGTGACTTGGCCCGAATCCGGCTGGTACGCGCCATATATTACCTTCATGAGGCTAGATTTGCCCGCACCGTTCTCGCCCACCAGACCAACGATCTCTCCGCATCCGATTTCGAAATTCACGGCCTTGAGCGCGTGCACGCCCGGGAAGCGCTTGTCGACTGCTTTTAACTGGAACATCGCGGTCCTCACTTTACGAACGCGGTCGAGAAGCGGTCGGTCGAAAGGACGACAGACAAAATGACGAGAGCGCCAAGGACGCCCTGCTGCATGAAGTCCGGCAGCCCGATGACAACCATGCCGTTATTGATCACTCCGACGATGAGGACGCCGATCAGGGCGTTCCAGACGCCACCAATGCCGCCCCACAGCGCGACACCTCCGACAACGACAGAAGTGATGGAAACAAACATGAAATTCGCGCCAGAAATGGATTCCGCCTGGCCAATCCTACCAACGACGAGAATCGCAGCGAGCGCGTAGAACACGCCAGCAAGGCCAAAACCCAGGATCCGTACTCGGGCCACGTTCACGCCAGAGGCGTGTGCAAGATCCTCGCCGCCGCCAACGGCATAGAAGTTGCGGCCGAGGATCGTATAGCGCTGGATGAACCACGCGACGAGAAGCCCGAGGACTGCCACGTAGACCATCATGGGAAAGCCCAGAAATCGTACCGTCAGAAGGCCGCGGAAAATGGGGTCGGACACTTTGACGATGTCGCCGCCGGTCAGAAGAATTCCAGCGCCCGTGCCAATGAAGCCCATTGCCAAGCTTGCCATGAACGAAGGTATTCGGAGCTTGACGTGAACGAGCCCGTTGATGGCCCCAATGACAGCTCCGATCACTAGAGTGATTGGGATTGCGAGCGAGCCCAATCCGGCCAGCGTTCCGCCAAGTGCAACGAAGAGGTAGGCGAACAGAACGGCGGTGAGCGTCACTGTGCCTTCCATCGAGAGATCAATCGATCCCATCACAATGATGAAGGTGACGCCGATCGCGACCATAAGCGCAGGTGCGGAAGAGACGGCAATTCTTGAAAAATTCCGGACGGAGAAGAACGTCGGATTGATAGCGGTGAACAGGATCACCAAGGCCACGAGCACCAGCAACGGTGCCCATTTAATAAGATTCTCGCGCGATACCGACGCCATTCGGCCGCTCCTCCCAAGTCTATGCGATTTCTTGAAGTGGCGCGCCCGCTCCTTGAACGCGCCAACCTCCTCTGCTTAGCCGCTGTACTTGATCTGCCCCCTTGTCGGCGACCAGAAGTCCTTCCAATCGTACTTCGGCGTTTCGTCCATGTATTTTGCCTTGAAGTCGGCGGCGTCCTTCTGAGAGATCAGGATCGTCGGGCCATAGAACTCGCGGTGCTCGTTCGGCTCTTCGGATGGCTTGAACGCGCCCGTTGCGGCATAGTAGGCGAGTGCCGCCGAGATGCCGCCGCCCCAATGCGGATTCGTGAAGACGGTCGCCAGGAGCTTCCCTTCCATGACGAGCTTCACGGCGTCGGGGTTACCGTCGTACGCGACGATAGGCATGTCTTCGATGCCCTCGGCGCGCAGAGCTTCGATGACGCCATAAGCAATGTTGTCGTTGGCGCAGTGGACGCCCTTGATTTTGTCGCCATAGCGGGTCAGGAACGACGACATCAGGGCGGCGCCCTTCTGGGTGTCCCAGTCGGCAGGTTGAGCGTCGAGGATTTCGATCTTGGGATAGTCCGCTGCTGCCTTCTTCAGGCCGGCCAGGCGCTCGATCGCCGGATTGTTCGCCGCGATTCCACCGAGGTGCACGACGCCGCCTTCTCCGCCCATGGCTTCGAAGAGGATCTTCGCGGTCTGAGCGGCTGGCTCCACGTCAGACCAGGTCATGTGGCTGACGTAGTTATCGCCGAAGTCCCAAGGATGTAAATCGTCGGTCTTGTTCCAGATCGTCGACACATATGCTCCGGCGGTCTTGACCGCCTCGACGACCGGGCGCGCATTCGGGCTGTCGTTGCAGTCGGCGGCGATGGCGCAGTTGCCGTTGTTCTTAGCGATGAATGCCTTGATGTCGGCCAGAGACTTCTCGGACGACCCTTCATTGATAAGGCTGACGAGGTCGCCCTTCTGCTTGCCAATGGATTCGATGAAGGCTTCGCCACCAGACACGATGGAATTCCAGTATGCGGATGCGCGGTCACGATAGCTCCACGCGATCGCCGGGTCCTTGAGCGCGGCCCTCGCGGAGCCGTCAAGACCGGGGATGAGCATCGCGCCCATTCCCACTGCTGATGTCAGGATGAAGTTGCGGCGCGAGATCGTTTCCCGCTCGATGAAATCCTTGATAAAGGTCGACATGACTCTCCTCCCGTCTAGCCAAAAAAACGCGCCTTGGGACCAGTCCGAACGCCTCGCCATCAAGGCCGTCGGAATTCTGCTCCTCCACAGAAACGCACTAACCAGTTACTTGGGTAAGGTGCCACTAGTCAAGTCCAAACTGTTGGCGGCTATCTGCTTTCATGCACCACCTGGTTCGTGTATAACCACAGAACGATTTGCGTGTATTCGCTTGGAGGCGAACGTTGAACTCGAATGTAAAGATCAAGAGAGCTGGCAAACCGCCACGGGATGCAGAGGCTACGAAGGCCCGGATTTTGGAGGCCGCCAAAAAGGAATTCGCGAAAAATGGGCTTGCAGGTGCTCGCGTCGACGTCATCGCGGAGAGGTCGCTTAACAACAAGCGGATGATGTACCACTATTTCGAGAGCAAGGATAAGCTCTTCCAGATGGTACTCGAGCAGGCCTACGTCGACATCCGCACGGCGGAGCACAAACTGAACCTGGAGAGCTTGGATCCGAAGCAGGCGCTCGAAACATTCGTCCGATTCACCTTCGCCTACTATCTGAAGCATCCAGAGTTTATAACCTTGGTAAACAGCGCCAACCTCCATCGCGCCAAGCACCTCAAGGGATCCGAAGTCATCAGGACGACCAACCGCAAGCTCGTCAGCCTGGTCGGTGGCATATTAGCTAGGGGCGTTGAAGCCGGTGTATTTCGTGACGGAATCGACCCGGTCCAGCTGAACATCACGATCGCGGCAATCGGCTATTACTACCTGACAAACCGGTTCACTGGCTCCATTATTTACGAACGCGACCTAATGGATAAGGATGCGCTCGAAAACCGCGTGGCGTTCAACGTCGAAACGATCATGAGGATGGTCTGCGTCTAGGCGCGCCTATTCCCCGGCCAATTCAGCTTTTCGTAGAGGCTGCTGCGCGCAGGCGCCGTCTCCGAGGTTCTGCGCTCCGGACACTTGAATCTCGGTTGACGCTCTTGAAAGGATCTGAACCGGCGACGCCTTATTAGATCAGTTAGGTCGACCTTCACGCCCTTTGTTTCCCATTCCTTCATTCCGAGCATCTCGATCCCGCTCTCGACGTGTCGCTGATCGTCGACGCCGGCATCGGCCGGCCGTCGCACGCAACTGCGGTCATGGAGCTCGGTTTCGATGCGGTTCTGCTCAACACCGCCGTTGCCGGCACCGGAGATCCCGCCGCGATGGCAGCCGCCTTTGCCGCGGCAATCGCCGCCGGCAAGCAGGCCTTTGACGCTGGCGTGCTGGAGCCTCGCGACATGGCCGTACCCTCCACGCCAGTGATCGGAAAGGCGGTGTTCACATGAAGCTTGATCCGTACTACCGGATCGTCGACGGCGCCGAGTGAATTCCGGCTGGTACCTCTCGGCGTCAAGCTGGTGCAGTTGCGCATCAAGGATCGTCCGGAGACTGAACTATGCGCAGACCTACAAATAACCTAACCATGGAGTGCCTCCATCGTGTGAACGGTGAGACCGTATGTTTGATGCACAGAGCGTGGGGCCGGTGATGTCAGAAAAAGTCGCCTGACATCCGCTGTCTGCGCGGAACCGGACAATAGATGCTGCATCCACAATAGCTGCCGACGACGCTAGAAGGGCAACCTCGCGTTCTCCTTGACTTCCTTCATCACGAAGAAGGTGCGCGTCTGGCGCACGCCTGGGAGGGCGATCAGCTTCTGGCCGTGGAGCTTGTTGAAATCGGCCATGTCGCGGACGCGGATTTTCAGGAGATAATCGAAATCTCCGGCGACCAAATTGCAGTCTAGTACTTCCTTCAGCTCCATGACCGCGCCCTCAAAGGCACCAAAGCTCTCAGGCGTGGAGCGATCCAGTACCACGCCAACCATAACCATCGCGCCGAGGCCTACGGCGCCCGGCGCGACTTCCGCCCGCACGCCGGTAATGTAGCCCTCCTCGAAGAGGCGCTGAGTTCGCCTGTGGCAAGTTGCAGCACTGACATTCACGCGCTCGGCGAGATCGGCATTGCTGAGCCGGCCCTCCGATTGCAAGGCGCGCAGAATCTTGATGTCTATCCTATCGAAATCCTCTGTGGGAGACTCTTTCATTTTTACCTCATATAATTGAAGAATTGGATTCTCCTATCGAACAATTATGCCGATAAAGAAGGCTTTTAGAGCAATATTAGAGAGCACCTTTCAAACGATATCTACTAGCCTTGGGCCACAAATTCGGCACGGAG
Organism: Rhizobium anhuiense bv. trifolii; assembly: GCF_024346605.1. NCBI lineage: Bacteria > Pseudomonadati > Pseudomonadota > Alphaproteobacteria > Hyphomicrobiales > Rhizobiaceae > Rhizobium > Rhizobium anhuiense. Next base: position 256,143 of record NZ_CP098802.1, on the reverse strand, counting down.
GCCCTTATCGATGTCACTGTTGGAAAAGTTCGAACGCTACCCGCTCACCTTCGGTCCGACGCCGATCGAGCACCTGCCGCGGCTGACTGCGGCGCTGGGTGGCAAGGTCGAGATCTATGCCAAGCGCGACGACTGCAATTCCGGCCTCGCCATGGGCGGCAATAAGCTCAGGAAACTCGAATATATCGTGCCCGACGCGATCGCCTCCGGCGCGGATACGCTGGTGTCGATCGGTGGGGTCCAGTCGAATCATACCCGCATGGTGGCTGCGACCGCGGCGAAGATCGGCATGAAATGTGTCGTCATCCAGGAGAAATGGGTACCGCACTACGATGCGGTCTATGACCGTGTCGGCAATATCCTGATGACGAAACTGATGGGCGCCGACAGCCGGCTCGTCGAGGATGGGTTCGACATCGGCATCCGCAAGAGTTGGGAGGATGCGATTCAGTCGGTAGAGGATGCGGGCGGCAAGCCCTATGCGATCCCGGCTGGCGCTTCGGTACACAAGTTCGGAGGCCTCGGCTATGTCGGCTTCGCCGAGGAAGTCGCGGCACAGGAGAAGGACCTCGGCTTCATCTTCGACTATATCATCGTCTGCGTTGTCACCGGTTCAACCCAGGGCGGAATGATCGTCGGCTTTGCCGCACTAGACAGGGCCGACCGGGTCATTGGCATCGATGCCTCGGGCACCCTCCAGCAGACGCGGGATCAGGTGCGGAAGATCGTCGATGCGACCTCGAAACTCGTGAACCTTGGTCGGCCGGTGCGTGAAGACGAGATCGTCATCAACCCTGACTACGCCTATCCCGCCTATGGAGTGCCCTCGGAGGAGACCAACGAGGCGATCCGGCTCGCGGCGCGCACCGAGGCGATGATTACCGACCCAGTCTATGAGGGAAAGTCGATGCACGGGATGATCGATCTCGCCCGCAAGGGCTTCTTCCCCGAGGGCTCGAAGGTGCTCTACGCCCATCTCGGCGGCGCCCCGGCGCTCAACGGCTATAGCTATTACTACAGGGACGGCTGATTGGCACCGTCAGGTTAAGCGGCCCGGGTATCGCATTAAACACAGCTGAATGGCAAGCCGAGCCGATTATGATCACGCCTCCGCAGTTCGATCCCCAGTCGATCCGACAGTGAAAACGAATGGTGTCGGATTAGGCTGTCCTCGTCGACTGTTATAACGAAAAACTCCGTGGATCCGCCGCACGTTTCCCCAGGGATGAGATAACCCCAGCGCGGACCAAACGCATAGAGCAGCAATTCGCCTTCGGCTTTTGTAACCGCTGGCCAGCATGGCGTCGTAGGAAACCCGATGCGTCTCTTTCCAACTCCGAACGTGTCTGTCGCAGTACCAATCAAGGATAACGGAGATTCAGTCGTAGCTCGCGGCAGATCGTCGAAGGGTCTCGCCCAAGGGGGCGCGCGATCTCCGCCTGACTGATCTTCTTCTCATGCATCCGCCCAACAACGCGACGTTCGTCCATACTCAACTGCACAACAGAGCGAGCCTTTCCATCCTCCTGAAATCATGGCCGATATTGTCTAAGTTGCATTTGAAAAAAGGAATCTGCCGGCATATAACTGTTGCCAGAGCGTCGGGACAACGCCGAGGTATTCCGTCTTGGCTAACGCACTGCCTCGCTAAAAAGTCGTGGTTTTACCCGCAACAAAGTGGAGCCCGTAAGATGGTAGCGCCTGAAACGCTATCTATATAACGAGGCGCACAAAGCTACCCGCATAAGCGGAAAGCGAACAGCAAACGATCAGGACAACCATGACATCTCACCTCACAAGACAGAAGCATGCTGAGGAAAGACTAGGCGCAGCCCTTCAACAAATGAATGACGCCATCCGCGACGTACACAAATCCGGTATTGACGTCGATATCAGCACCCTCACCATGCACACGCCGCGTGGCCCGATGGTTCAGGTCGACCTCAAGACGTTCCGCGCATATGGTGCGCCGCCAGTGTTGCGGTTGGTGGAAGAATAAATGCGGTGACATCGGGCATTTATTGCCGTGCCGCGATATCACTTGCCTGGGCTCCCACCAACGCGTCTCGTATAAAGTTAGAAGATGGAGGATTGGCGTAGAGACTTGTATGAAGCGGCGTTTGTCAATGCATCGTCAGCGACGGCCGCGATAGTTCGGTTCGATATGTCATGGTTCGTCATCATATGCTCGATGATGTCACTCTGCGCACCGGGAGAGTAAAATTTAAATACTGGCTGGATCGCGGGTATTTGCATCGTCGCCAACGTGCGGTTGGCTCCTGGGGTATTGTCTGGCATCCGGTAGTACTTTCTCACATAAACCCCTCTGTAAGGCGACGAGCCGGCTGAGTCGCGCGTCAAAATTCCCAATTTCGCTACGCTCGAACAATTTGTCGTGCATTTCTCGACTCATCTCTTTAAGACTGGCAAGGTTGATTGCCGCTTCATGCGGGATGTCATAGGGGCACATACCTTTCGCAATCTGCGAAACAACGTCCTTCGGGAGGTGAGCTAGTTCGGGCGGCAGCTGATTTAGTTCACTCGGGAGCTGATTAAGTCCGTCCAGGTCATCCACTGATCATAGTCCTATCCAATTTCCACTGCTCCAGCAGCTAGCATCCGCGAGCGACCTGTTGAAGCGATACCGGGTTACACTTGTAATCTGGGTGTTTTTATTCCACCATTTGATGGGTTGGATGGATTCTGAATCGGTCAAGCTCTCATACGCGAATGAGGGCGCCAGACAAGACAGGCTGGCGAGGCTGAACATGTCAGCGGCCCGCAAATGACGGCCAAGGGCGTACGTTATCGACATGATCCGGCTCCACCCAATTCCTGCTCGCTTGGCGGCTCCGCGCCAATACGGCCATCTGCGCACAGCGTTAAGTTTACGGTGCCCGCCGATCGCATTCCACCGCCGCCCCTTCCCTCGGCAGATCAGACATGCTGTCCGCCGTTGATGTGGATTTCGGCGCCATTGATGTACGAGGAGGCGTCACTGCATAGAAAGTATATTGTCTCTGCCACTTCGCGGGGCGTTCCGAGCCGACCCACCGGGACTTCTTGCTCGACCAATGCGTTGGTGCCCGGCGACAGGATTGAGGTTTCGATTTCGCCTGGAGCGATCGCGCTCCTCTTCTCTCGTTCCGTCGCTCATCCCAGGCCACCCTCGACGTCATCGTTCCAATTCATATCTCTACACCACGCCGAAGCGCCTGCGAATTTCAGCGGTGCGTAACCACGTGTCACCGGGCAAGCGTTCGATGAATGCTGCAAAAACGCTGGTAAATGCCTGGAGGGTCGTTTGGTCGGTCAGCGCTTCGGCCTGCTGTGTCGGAAGCAATGGCTGCATGTCGGTCAGAAAGCGCGGCCGGGCAAGCTTCGCGAACATCCGTTGCTCAGCCTGTGCCCGCGTGATGATCTGGCCCGTAAGTGCGACGTAGCGGCCAAAAAAATCAGCCACTTTCTCCACATTCAGGCCTTCAAACGTCTCCAGGCCATGCGCCAGGTCATAGAGATCGCGACCCTTCTCCCGCTGCAGCAGCGCGCGCAACTTGGTGGCCAACATTTCCTCACGGGAGAATGTCGGGACGGACGCATTCCCGGTGAACCATGGATTGGCCACGCCGAACGGCAAGTCGATCGGCGGATCATACGCTTCGATCTCGCTGATGTTGGTTTCGACCTTGAGGCGGATGGGCACGCCGCCGCCGTCCTCGGCCTCAATCCGGAATTTCAACTTGGGTGCGACCGGACTTGACTCGTACTGACCGTGTCCAAGCCACGGCTCGAGGACGACACGCAAGGCGTCCAGGACCGGGCCGATCGGCCCGGCCTCTGTGCGCACGAGATCAATGTCTTCCGAGTAGCGCAGCGGAGCCGGGAAGTGCAGTTTGTTGAGGGCTGTGCCGCCCCGAAACCTCAAGGCTTCGCGCAAGAAGGGGTCGGTGAATATCGCGACCACCGCCCGGCTGATAATCAGATCCTGTTCGATCTGACGTTGATCGGCCCAAGGCGCGACATTGCCCCACGCGACAATATTCTGAGCTGGTATCATTCATCGGCCTCTGGATAGCGGCGGACGATGACCCGCCAACGCGGGTCGCGCTCGAGCACTTCAGTAGAAAAGTCGGGATCGCCGGCTTCTTTGCGGTCCAGCTCCGTCCAGGGCAGGTTGCCGCGGTCCTCCAAGGCGGTACGCATCGACGCCAGGCGTGGGCCGTGACCCAGCCTGTCGAGAAGGTAGCCGAGGCGCTGCACGACCGGCCGTTCGGTGACGCGCGACAGGTTGGTCAGGCTCTCGAAATCAATCTGCGGCGCGATATCCCTGAGGACAGTGAAGATGTTATCAAGACCGCCGGCGCCACGAGAATACCGCAGAATGTCGAGCGCTGTGAGAGCTGGTGACGACACTCTCATCGAACCTGTCTCGGTTTTCTTGTCGACAACGCCCGCGGCGACGGTCTCCATATCCTTTCGGTAGTAGAAGACGACGCGGTTGCGACCGGCCTTGATCTTGGGGAGCCGTTTGGCCGCCACGACTTGAAACTCCATTACGGCCTGATGCGTGGCACCGTGCAGTTCGGCAGCCTTAAGCAGGCCGACATAATAGGAATCCCCCTCATGGCGCATCAGCGCTTCAATGTACCAGGTTGGTGGCGGAGCGCCCAATGACATGAATTGTGGAGGGACCACGATATAGAAGTCGTGGCGCGGGTTGAGGAGCAGTTTTCGACGCTGCAAACGCTCGGCTGAGTCCAGGAACGCGCCACGATTGATGCCCAGCGCTTCGATCGCCTCTCGGCCATCAAAAACCACCCGCCCCTGGGAGAGCAAGTTTGATGTATAGGCGGAAAGCGCGGCCCGTTTATCGTGAATCATGTCCAATTATCCGCTCTATATGCAGACATAGCAACACGCTTTGTTTTCCGTGGTAATTCATGTTCAGATATCCGCACTATATGCGGATTTTCCAACATGATTTCTCTCCATAGCTTGCAAATCCAGCCGTTGCGCGACCTTCGCTTTGCGCGCCGGAGGGGACTTCTCGCCAAAGCGAATGTCGACGCTTTGCATGCCGAATTTCAATTCCCGGACGCGGGCTATTTCCTAAGCCGTCAGACGCTCGTTCCCTCAAAAAGGCCAGGCAATGGTCGTGTGGGAAGCCGTGAGTGCACGGCCTGCCTGAAAAGCGCAGGCTCGGCCTCACATGGCCACATTCAAACAACGTGACAACCCCGGGCCTGAACAATCGGGCGGAGAACTCTCATCAACCCGTCCGACGGCGGGAGAGGATCATGAAGCGCTTCAAGTCAACGCGACACGTTCAGCGTTTCGTTTCCGTACACGAACCGATCGCCAACCTCTTTAACGTTCCCCGCCACGATATTCCATCCACCCACCATCGAGAATTGCGAGCAACATGGCGCCAAATCGCGCGCCTTCGCGCCCGAACGAACCAAAGCCTCACTCTCAGATCTTGTTTTCACAGCGTTAAGTTTACGCTGCCGCATCATCAGGACGGCTCGGAGAAAGAGCTGGCTGATCTTGAAGGTGAAAATCGCCATCCGAAACGGCTCATGCTCGTGAAGTTCCGTGAGGAGAACGATAGGCTCAATTCCATGCTTCGCTGTTTTGGCGGCGCATAAGCGCCAAATCCAGAGGCCATATTATGAGACGTCTTCACGGACGCGCGACGCGTTTTTGCTTAGAAGACACGCGGCGATGCGACCTGCGGTAGCTCTGGACGTCTGCGACATGCCCGCAGCGAAAGCGTGATCCAAAAAGCATGATCGTGTTCTGAATCGGAGATATTAGTTATGGTAGCAGGCCCGGGTTCGATCAAGCTCCGATACTGAACGGACGACACCGGCGGCCGTTTTGGTGATCTGCCCAAAGTGGAATACCTGGTTTTCATTTTGGCGGCGATCGAATTGACTTCGCAATGATCCCAGCTCTTTTCGACCAACAGACGAGGTCTTCACTGGGTGCAACGGATGCATATCAGAATGTGTTCGGCCTAGGCGGATTTTCGCTTACGGTTCGCCGGAGATGTCGGCAACGTTTTCTTTTGCCGAATCGGATATTAGCAAAGGTTATGAAGAGCGAACAACGACGCCTTGCCGCGCAAAAAGCCTTTGATCGTCTCCGCCGCGCGGGATTGCCGACGGAGGAGGATCCGCGTTTCCTCTTATGGATCGAACAATGGATTGCCGGCGAAATTGAAATGCAAGAGGTCCGGGAACGGTATCTTGGGTTCCTGCGAGAACAAGCTTCCGAACTCAAGCGGCGTGCGCTTTCCAGGGGCGCCAAGTAACCTTCCGATCCGGGACCGCAGCCGATCGAAGGGGTGATCGGCACGGGCGGCCACGATGCGTGCCGCATCGACTGCGGCCAGTCCACGCACCAAGCGCATGCCCAAGCGGACAGCATGGCGGCGCTCTCCCTCCAGAGCGAAAATTACGTCGAGGGACCAAGGGGAAGACCTCCAAAACTACGAATTCTCGCAGCTATCCGTCTTCGATTTTTCAACGCGCGGCGCGGCCGCCATCAACTGGCCGACCCGATCTGACTCCAACCTTGGATCGAACCGGCTAAACGCTGCTTTTCCTTGATTTTCTCCAGAAGAAAAGGAGGGCCACCATAATGAGGAATACGACAACGAGGTAACCGGAACTGTCTCCGCTCTCGCTCCCACTTCGGTTTGCGACGGGGATGGCGGGAGCCGGCGACGACACTTGCGGCGAAAGGCTCACCGACGTCCCTGAAGATCTCGTTAAACAGCAGCTTGCGACCGGATATTGGTGCAGGTCCGGACGCCTGGACCCCGCTTTTTCCGGGCTACTATCTCTATTATCCGAGCCGCCGCCAAAACTCACCTGCGTTCAAGTTCGTTGTGGAGGCGCTGCGGGTTTGATGGCGACAGTAATGAACTCTGAGCAGTCCGGCGCGCTTTGAAACTGCAGAGCGCTAGATATCTTCAGAGGGTATTGTCACGTTAACCGGGGCTGCGGTTGCCTGCCTGACGGGTTGGGCATAATTTTCGGCAGTGCAGACATCAGATATCAGTTTTAAGCGTCACCGTTTTCCCCCGCAGATCATTACTCACGCCGTCTGGCTTTATCTGCGGTTCAACCTTAGTCAGCGTGAAGTTGAGGAAATGCTGCTCGAGCGTGGAATCGACGTGTCATACGAGACAGTCCGCCGCTGGATCGCCAAGTTCGGACCCCAGATCGCACGCAACTTGCGGCGGCGGCAGGCGCGCCTCGGCGATATTTGGTATCTGGACGAAGTCGTCGTGAAATGCGCTGGAGAGAAATCCTGGCTCTGGCGTGCGGTCGATCAACATAGAACCGTTCTCGAAGAGATATTGCAGAAGCGGCGTGATAAAAGGGATGCAGCGAAGCGCGTGCTGGTGGCGTTAATGAAGCGCTATGGCTTTGCTCCCAAACGGATCATCACCGATAAGCTCCGCTCCTACGGTGCAGCAAAGGCGGAAGTGGCACCCGGCCTTGACTATTGATCGCACAATGGCCTCAATAATCGGGCCGAGAACAGCCATCTGCCGTTTCGAAAACGGGAACGAACCATGCAAGGCCACCGATCACTAGGCACGTTGCAACGGTTCGTCTCCATGCACTCAGCGACCCGCAATTGCTTTTCGGTTCCGTCCCGTCGCGGCACCGCGCAAACAATTCGCTACCATCGGCTCGAAGCTTTCGATGCATGGAAAATTGCGGCCTGTGTCGCCTGAATATCCACGAGCCGCTGACCTTTCCAGCCAGAGAAACTTAACGTGACAACACCTCAGCGGGAAAGCGATGTCGGCGATAGAGTGGATCATGGTCTGTCATGAACCTTCATCGCACATCGAATTCCACATTCCGTTAAGTTGACGATGCCGCCGGGCGTGTGGCGTAGAAGGCCTTCGCATCCGCCGTGAAGGCAGCCCGCTGATCGGCTTTCGTATAGAACATATGCCCGCCGCGATAAAGTTTTAGCCCGACGCGGCCGCCGGCAAGCGAGGGCGGCAGGTGGTCGACGACGTAGCGGCTGACACTATAAGGCGTCACCAGATCGCAGTAGCCATGCGCAATCAGCAGGCGGAAGGCCGGGTTCGCGGCGAGCAACCGCCGGATGTCGTCGGTAGCACTTGCCTGGAAGGGCGATCCGCCGCGCCATTCCCAGCGCTGGTTGATATCGGTGTCGAGCAGCGAATAGGTCATCTCGGTCTTGAAGCCGAGCTCGTTGCGGGCGTAATCGGTAAAGGCGCCGCCATAGGCGCATGTGAAGCCGTTCCAGGGATCGTCGCCGTCCCTATCCGATTCCGGATAGGGATCGGGAGCCGCAAAGGAGGCGTCGTAAGAACTCACCACTTTGCCGCTGTCCTCATCTGAATGTTTGACGAAGGAACTGCCGAGGAAGCCGCGTTTGCGGGTGACGATATCCTCCGGGATGCCCGTCAGGCGAGCGATCCTGCCATAGAAGGCGGCGGCCTCGGCGCCCGTAGGCGGCGGCCCGGCCAGCGTCGTCAGATAGTCGCCGAGCGCGAAGGTCTCTGCCTCCTTCTGCTTCTCTTCGTCAAAGGCTTTGTGCCGGTCGAGCTCTGCTGCTGCCAGCGACGGCAGCCGCAGAGCTGCACCGAGCGCGAACTGATCGGGAAGCTGGGCCTCGATCAAGGGTGAAAGCATCACTACGCCGGCGACGATGATGCCCTGGCTTTGCTGCAGCGCTGAAGCGACCTTGGCGGCGCGGAAGCCGCCATAACTTTCGCCGAGAAGATATTTCGGCGAGGTGGAGCGGTTGTTGTGCGCGACATAGAGCGCGACCGCCTTCGCGATGCTCTGGGCGTCGGTACTGACGTTGTAATAATTGGAGGCGTCGTCCGCCTTTGTCGTGCGGCTCCAGCCGGTGCCGATCGGATCGATCAGCACGAGGTCGGTGAAATCGATCCAGCTTTGCGGGTTGTCGACGAGTTTCGCATTGGCGCCGTCACGTCCATCCGGCCCGAAATCGAGCACCTTCGGCCCGACCAGCCCGAGATGGAGATAAGCGGAAGCGGCACCCGGTCCGCCGTTGAAAGCAAAGGTCAGAGGCCGGTTGGGACCGTCATCCCGCGCGACATAGGCGGTGTAGAAGATCGCGCCGGTCTGCGCCCCATCCTGGCCGAAGAGATCCAGCGTGCCGGCAGTGGCGGTATAGGCAATCTTCCGGCCACCGATCGTCGAGGCGTGCTCGGTGACGGAATCGGCCGGCAGAAGCTTCAGCACGCCGTCGCGTGCGCCGCTCTGGACATTCGCCCTCGGTGGATCGCTTTCCTTTGCATGGTACAGGGCAGGTGCCACAAAGCGATCGGAGTCAGTCATGATGGTGTTCCTTTGAGAGTGCAAATGAGTCGAAGGTCTGGGTCTCTAAGAAAGGCATTCGCATCGGGTTTCTCCCCAAACGTTCTACGGCGGCCGCGAGCTCCCCATAGCGCGGCGGCCCGAACACCGCCTCGAGTCGACGCCTCTTCCGTTGTAAGGCGCGTATTTCTATATTGTGGTACAAAAGCATCGTGATGGTTTCTATAGCGAATGTCGTTGGTAATCCATCTTTCTACCAAATATCGCTTATTTTCGTCAAGTCGAAGTGCACTTTGCCGCGCCAAAAAACTCACCGCTCCATCGGAGCAGGCCTTTCGTCAGCCTCATTGAGTTTTCTTAGTGGCGCGCAGCGAGGTTCCTAGACTGTCGGGCTGACGTCCTTGGTCGAAGATAGAATGTGGTGGTCGTCCAGAACTGGCGTTTGGGGGCATCGTCAACTTAACGGAATGTGGAACTTGATGTGCGATGAAGGTTGATGACAGACCGTGATCCACTCTATCGCCGACATCGCTTTCCCGCTGAAGTTATTGCCCACGCCGGTATTGTGACGTTAACTGGGTTGCGGTTGCCTGCCTGACGGGTTGCGCATAATTTTCGGCAATGCAGACATCAGATATCAGTTTTAAGCGTCACCGTTTTCCCCCGCAGATCATTACTCACGCCGTCTGGCCTTATCTGCGGTTCAACCTTAGTCAGCGTGAAGTTGAGGAAATGCTGCTCGAGCGTGGAATCGACGTGTCATACGAGACAGTCCGCCGCTGGATCGCCAAGTTCGGACCCCAGATCGCACGCAACTTGCGGCGGCGGCAGGCGCGCCTCGGCGATATTTGGTATCTGGACGAAGTCGTCGTGAAATGCGCTGGAGAGAAATCCTGGCTCTGGCGTGCGGTCGATCAACATAGAACCGTTCTCGAAGAGATATTGCAGAAGCGGCGTGATAAAAGGGATGCAGCGAAGCGCGTGCTGGTGGCGTTAATGAAGCGCTATGGCTTTGCTCCCAAACGGATCATCACCGATAAGCTCCGCTCCTACGGTGCAGCAAAGGCGGAAGTGGCACCCGGCCTTGACTATTGATCGCACAAGGGCCTCAATAATCGGGCCGAGAACAGCCATCTGCCGTTTCGAAAACGGGAACCAACCATGCAAGGCCACAGATCACCAGGCACGTTGCAACGGTTCGTCTCCAATGCACTCAGCGACCCGCAATTGCTTTTCAGTTCCGTCCCGTCGCCGCGCCGCGCAAACAATTCGCTACCATCGGCTCGAAGCTTTCGATGCATGGAAAATTGCGGCCTGTGTCGCCTGAATATCCACGAGCCGCTGACCTTTCCAGCCAGAGAAACTTAACGTGACAACACCGGTAAGTTTGTTGGCGCGGTAGCTCATTGGCTGTTGACTAGCCTTATTTGGGCTCATATATGCCACCGACGGTTTACAAGCCTTATATTGATATAAAACCGTCAGGAAGTACTTGTGCCACATTTTGAGAATCCGCGCATGGTCAGGGGTCCGATCTCCTTGTCTCGTGGAAACCGACTCGAAGGAGCGAGCAGCCCATGCATATCGCCGAAATTAAACAGGCTGCGATCCTGCTCGGCGGCACGGTCGCGGCGCGTCGCTCGTCGCTACTAGTCAAGGGGATGGCCAAACAGAGGAGACAGCAGCATGAGCGTCGGCCAGTACAAATCAGCCAAGACCCGCGAGATCATCGAAGACGCAATCAGCCAATTGTGCGCAGTGGGTTTCACTCTAGATGGCGCCGCCGGCCTGCTCGTCATTGAAGGGATGATCAGAATCGAAGATCGTCAAAAACGAAAAGACATGGCCGCTTTCGCTGCAAGCGAAGCGGAAGACACGATAGATTGGGGATACCCATGAAAATAATAGACCTTCAACCTGCCAGCGGCTTTGCTGGCGAGGCGAGGGTGCTCGCGCGCTTCTCACTTCAGCTCACGCCGGACGTCAAGCTATGTGGCTTGCGCCTCGATCCAACGAACGACAATTTCGACGCCCGCAGTTGCGTAGCATGGATCAAAGTACGAATGGCATGAGCACTACGAAGGGCGTTGTCACGTTGTTTGAATGTGGCCACGTGAGGCCGAGCCTGCGCTTTTCAGGCAGGCCGTGCACTCACGGCTTCCCACGCGGCCAATAAACAACGTGACAACGCCGACAGAACGGATGATGATGAACGACGCCGCTCGAAAGATTGCAGCTGTTGCCCCGTCGGAGCAGCATTATCGCGAAGCACCCAACAATATCGAAGCCGAGCAAGCGCTTCTGGGTGCGATCCTGATGAATAACGACGCCTATTACCGGGTGTCCGACTTCCTGAAGCCGATCCATCTCTATGAACCGCTGCATCGGAAGATCTTCGAGGTTGCCGGCGATATCATCCGCATGGGCAAGATCGCCAATCCGGTGACGATCAAGACCTTCCTGAAAGCCGACGAGAAAGTCGGCGACATGACGGTTTCGCAATATCTGGCGAGCCTGGTCAGCAATGCCGTCACCGTCATCAATGCCGAGGATTACGGTCGGGCGATCTACGACCTGGCGCTGCGCCGGGCGCTGATCACCATCGGCGAGGACGTCGTCAACATCGCCTATGACGCGCCGCTCGACATGCCGCCGCAGTCGCAGATCGAGGATACCGAACGCCGCCTCTTCGAACTGGCGGAAAACGGCCGCTACGACGGCGGTTTTCAGGCCTTCAACGATGCGGTCGCGCTGGCGATCGACATGGCGGCCGTCGCCAAGGAACGTGACGGCGGACTTTCCGGCATTTCCACCGGCATCCATTCGCTGGATTCCAAGATGGGCGGCTTGCAGCGGTCGGACTTGATCGTCCTTGCCGGACGCCCCGGCATGGGCAAGACTTCGCTTGCCACCAACATCGCCTACAATATCGCCGCCTCCTACGAAAGCGAAGTCCAGTCGGACGGCAGCATGAAGGCAAAGAACGGCGGAGTCGTCGGCTTCTATTCGCTCGAAATGTCGTCCGAGCAGCTCGCCACCCGTATCATCTCCGAGCAGACCGAAGTCTCCTCCTCGAAGATCCGCCGCGGCGACATCAACGATGCCGATTTCGAAAAGCTCGTCGCCTGCTCGAGGATGATGCAGAAGGTGCCGCTCTATATCGACCAGACCGGCGGCATCTCGATCGCCCAGCTTTCGGCCCGCGCGCGCCGCCTCAAGCGCCAGCGCGGCCTCGACGTGCTGGTGGTCGACTATATTCAGCTGATGACCGGCTCGGGCAAATCCAGCGACAATCGCGTGCAGGAAATCACCCAGATCACCACCGGCCTCAAGGCGCTCGGCAAGGAGCTCAACGTTCCGATCATCGCGCTGTCGCAGCTCTCACGTCAGGTCGAAAGCCGCGACGACAAGCGGCCGCAGCTGTCCGACCTTCGCGAATCCGGCTCGATCGAGCAGGATGCCGACGTCGTGCTCTTCGTGTTCCGCGAGGAATATTACGTCAAGAATTCCGAGCCGCGCGACATCCATGATCCGAAATATCCGGAATGGGAAGCGCTGTTCGACAAGGTGAAGGGCACGGCCGACGTCATCATCGCCAAGCAGCGCCACGGGCCGACAGGCACGGTGAAGCTCGCCTTCCAGGCGGAATTCACACGCTTTGCCGATCTCGCCGATCCCTCCTTCACCCAATATGAAGAGCACTGATCGCGCGGCGGCCGGACTTTACCCCCGCCAGCATTGATGTCTAATTGCGTCGTATGCGACGCTGTTAGAGGTCTTTGCTTTATGCAAGTCGTCCTCCCAAAACCGCTGCACAGTTTTGGGCAACATGCATTAGACTGACCGGCGATGTCCCGTTGTTTGATCAAGGTCGGAACAAGGCGCTTGTCTGCCCGCCGCAGACGCTTTCAATACGCGTAACCGAAGATCATCGGATCATCGCTCAGTGCTCGTGCCCTCATCCACCTCTTCGCTGTGGATGTTGAATCAGCTTCGCCGCGCCACGTCACCTCACAATCGATTCATCAATCGCAGGACCTGCTCTAGCCGGGTAGTGTCGCCTTAACATTTTCAGCGGTATTTACCGGCGGAACCCCTCAATCCAAGTGTCGGTTAACGCTCCATCACCAACTGGAACGTGTCAATGAGGATCGCCAGAAAAACGCCAGACCCAGTGATGATCACGCCATTCAGAAATAGCCGGCTTGCCTTGTCGTAGACGACTTTTTTCAGTGATGACGTTTGCAAAAGTAAAGCGAGGGAGCGCAGCTGAAAGACGATGCCTATAGTTATGACCACCAACGTCGGCAGGTCGGCAAGTCTCCACGGTATTGGATTGCTGGCCCACTGCGTAAGGAAGCCTAGGGAAAATGAAAGCACCACCCCCACGACGGTAATCGTGCCGTTGCGGAAAAGCGTTTCTATCAGGTGTTCGTCGTCATCGTTGAGATTCATTTTCGGCTTTCCATCCCGGTGACTATCCACGCTTTCCTATGACAATCAACCGTATTTGGATATCTTATCGATGAAGACAGAGCCTCGGATGCCGTCTTCTTTCGAGAATTCGGTGAATTACCGGTCTATGCCTAAACGGGCGATGTCACGTTGTCGGCAACTTAACGGGTAGCGGATAATTCGGTTGAGATGACTCATCGACCATCAGCTACAAGAACCACCGCTTTCCACCGCAGATTATCGCCGTGCGGTCTGGCTGTATTTCCGGTTCCCGTTGAGCCTGCGGCTGGTCGAGGAAATGTTGCTGGAGCGCGGTATCGTCGGCTCTTACGAAACGATACGGCGATGGGGCCGCAAATTCGGGGCAGCCTACGTCATGCAGCTGCCTAGAAAGAAGCCGTCGCGGAAAGATATCTGGCATCTGGACGAGGGTGTGCCGCGAGGCATCCACAGCAATGTGGGAGCCGAGCTGCACGGAAGATGAGGGTAGGTCCCTCGAAACCGACCGTCAGGGGTACCTCAAACTGCTGAGAAAGAGGCGGTCGCACGCATACAAACCGAAACCCCAGTGCGGCCAGAAACCGGTGGCCTGATTGGCGACCGGATCAGGCGGCCGCCTTCACATCGAACTCGAAATGAAGCTGGTCATAGGGGAATTCGACGCCGGCGTCGGTCCGGTCCAGGACACCGGCGTTGACAAGCGTCGTCACGTCCTTATGGACGGCCTGCACGTCCCGGCCGACACGTCGGGCGACTTCCCGTATCGCCAGCGGCCCCTGCCCTGCCATCGCCTTCACGATCGCAAGCCGCGGCGGCGCAAGAACCCTGTGCATTTCGTCGTAGCTTGGAAAATTCACCGACGGCGTGGCGGGAACGATGACGCCTTCCAATGCCTTCTGCCCCGCATTCACGAAGCGCGCCTTGGCATCGGCAATCGAGCTTAGTCTGATGACGAGCGTCCTCATGCGAGTATCCTTTCCATGTCCGCCTGAAACGCATCGAACAATGCTTCCAGCGTTGTGAATTCTATCGGTTCCTCGATATCACCGAGATGGCGATGATCGCCTTTGCCGCGCTCATTGTCATAGCGCATGACGCACTCGCCGTTGACGATCAGCGCCAGACGATATTTGAAATGGTGGTTGCTGCCGGGCCCGGGTATCGGCACATGCCACAGAACCGTTTCGAAAAACGCCGTATCGCTGACGGCGGTTCTGGATTTTTCGATCAGCACGGCTTCCATGTTGTTTTTAATAACATCACCCATCGTTGTTGTCAAGAACAACAGCGATGGGCTGTCTTGCACAGCAAGGCGGCGCTGGGGTTCGACGCCCCGACGCAGGCTCCAGGGGCACCGTAAAGTTAACCGACGGCTGATGAAGATGTGCGTACATGGGCCATGTCAGAAGTTGCTCGGGTGATGTCAGGTTAATTCTGCGGAGATTGTTTTGGACAGATGCGCTTGGATCAGATGGCCACGCCTGCAACGGCCTTCCAATGCGATATGGCCCTGAGGCGATGTAAATGGATGGCGATAGCTGAGCGTTTTGAGTGAGGCGGAACGAAGAGATTTCTGACCGCCGAGAAGACGGACACGAAGCGTTGCAATCCGCCTGGCGATCGAAATCCTTGCATGACCCGCTCTCTTTTTCGCAAAGGCAGATGCGAGTTCTCGGCGCGATTGTTCAGGCCCTTATGAGATCGGTGCTCGACAACCGGCATGACTTGGCGTCGTGCCGCTCCATAGGAGCGAAGCTTGTCCGTAACGATGCGCTTCGGTAGACATCCCTGCTTCTTCATCAACCGGATCAGGAGACGCTTGGCCGCCTTGGTATTGCGCCGGCTCTGGACGATCTCGTCGAGAACGTAGCCATCCTGATCGACGGCGCGCCATAGCCAGTGCTTCCTCCCGCCAATCGTCACGACCACTTCGTCGAGATGCCACACATCGCTGATGCGCGGCAATTTCCGCCGGAAACGGCCGGCATAGTCCGGGCCGAACTTTCTCGCCCAGCATCGAATCGTTTCATAAGAAACGACGATGCCGCGTTCCAACAGCATCTTCCACCAGGCGCAGGCTCAACGGAAAACGCACGTACAACCAGATTGCATGGGCAATCACAGCAGGCGGAAAACGATAACGTTTGTAACTGACAGGGGCTTGGATCATGAATGCGATTATCAACCAAGACCTTGAGCTATCATTAACTGGACATCACCCGCGCAGCATGAATAGATGAGAGCTTGTCGGTCTCTGGCTTTCGAGAGCAACGAATTGCACGCCTTGAAAGGAAACGAACCTTCAACCCGTGTGCCGGTCGATTTTACCGTAGCGCATAACGACGCTGTTCTTTAATAATCAGATTTCAGGAGGTGAGCGCATCTCTGCTTTCCTTCTAAGCATCACCCGCAGTCAAATCTTAGACCAACTCTCCGGCATGAGGCCGAGATCCGGATAGAGCCTGTCCACGGCAACAATGTCGTCATTGAGCTCTGCGATCATCCAGTCACGAACCTGTATGACGATGTCGCGCGCCGGCTTGTCCCGAAGACGGACGAGATGGCATTGGCGGCCTGTTGTCATCAGATGCTCGCGCGCCGGCACGAGTGTCTGGGTTCGCAGCCAATGCGCAACCACGTTCAGCCAGCCGAGTGCCACGCCCTGCCCCAGAAGCGCTGCCTGCACCACAATGGCATAGTCGGAAAAGATCATCGAATTGACCGCATCGCCCTCGTTTGCCGGAGAAAAGAGGGTGGACCAGTTCGGCTGGGCGTCGCTGAGATTGATCGTGGTGTCGGGGGTTCGCTTGACTTCGCCGCCATCCTGTCCATGACTTTCCCGATAGGACGGGCTGCAGATCGGGATGAGGATTTCCGGCATGATAAAAGCAGCCTCGTGCCGCTCGTCCGAACC
Organism: Rhizobium anhuiense bv. trifolii; assembly: GCF_024346605.1. Taxonomy (NCBI): domain Bacteria; kingdom Pseudomonadati; phylum Pseudomonadota; class Alphaproteobacteria; order Hyphomicrobiales; family Rhizobiaceae; genus Rhizobium; species Rhizobium anhuiense. Next base: position 239,430 of record NZ_CP098802.1, on the reverse strand, counting down.
ATTCACGAAGCGCATGCCGAGATCGACGTCGTTGACCGGCCCCGCCAGCGCACCCATCACCAATTGGAAGCGCAGATCGACCGTCGGAAATTGCTTTTTGAACTCCGGCATCCGCGGCATCATCCAATGGGTCGTGAAACCGGTGGAAACTGACAGGGAGACCGTCTGGATACCGATGCGGCGATCCTCAATCTCCCGCAGCGCATTTTCGATCCCGGAAAAGCCCCGGGCGATAGCATCGAACAGTAATCCTCCGGATTCCGTCAACTCGACGCCCCCAGCCTGACGAACAAATAGCGTTGTGTCGAGATTCTCCTCAAGGCGCGCGATCATCCGGCTCACGGCAGCGGGTGTCACATTGAGTTCGCTGGCTGCCTTGGAGAAATTGCCACACCGTCCTGCGGCCTCGAAGGTAAACAAGCCATTCATGGATGGCAGCATGCGGCGCAAATTTGTCATTACACTATGTAACATTAATCTGAACTTTTTTTCAATTGCTCCTTAGGCTTTTCTTTGGTCTTCTATGTGTCACAGAAGGCGACAGACCTTCAATGAAAATCGGGGAACAGGAAACGTGAGGATGCCGGCCAAGTACGGTACGTGTGTTCAGGTTTCCGCTTAGCAACGAATGTAGCCACCTCCGACTAAACACCGGCGCGCTCAAATTGTGCAGTTGAATCAAATGTTTGTCTCAAATAAATCGGAACGCGTTGGCGTTTCAATCCGGTCGGCGACCAAGAGCTATGGTGCTTTCCTGGCTTTAAACGATGTCAGCCTGGAAGTCGCGGCGGGCGAGTTCGTCTCGATTCTTGGACCATCGGGTTCGGGAAAAACGACCTTTTTGGGAATCCTCGGAGGTTTCGTGCAGCCGACATCGGGCTCCGTATGGCTCGGCGAACGGGATATTACATTTGAGCCTCCCCATAAACGCGATATCGGAATTGTCTTTCAGAACTACGCGCTGTTCCCACATATGAGCGTCGCGGAGAATATCACATTTCCGCTGCGGGCACGCCGCCTACCGAAATCGAGCTGGCCCCAAATGCTGCGCGAAGCCCTGGATATGGTCGAGCTCGCCGGATACGAGCAGCGGCGCATCCACGAACTTTCTGGCGGCCAGCGCCAGCGTGTTGCGCTTGCCCGTGCCATGATCTTCGAGCCGGGACTGATCCTGATGGACGAGCCGCTTTCGGCGCTCGATAAACAACTGCGTGAATCCATGCAGATCGAACTCAAGCGGCTTCACCGGAAGCTCGGCGCGACCATCATCTACGTCACCCACGACCAGCGAGAGGCTTTGACGATGAGCGACCGCGTCGCCATAATGAACAAAGGCCGCTTTGTCCAAGTCGATACGCCGGAGCAACTTCACGACCACCCCGCCGATTCCTTTGTTGCCCGTTTCATCGGCGAAGCAACACTGTTGTCGGTCGAGCGCGCCAGCGACCACACCGTGCGGCTCGGCGATATCGTCCTGCGCACGTCGCACGCCGTCCCCCAGAACAACCGTCTGCATCTTGCGGTCCACTCCGAAAAGCTCGTCGTCGCCGATGGCAGCGAAGTGGCCGGCGTCAATCGACTGACCGGAACCGTGACTGAGACACTCTATCAGGGCGAAAGCATCCGGGTTTTTCTGAAGCTCTCGTCCGGTGACGACCTCAGCCTCAGGCTTGCCAGCAACCATGCCGGCCGATTGCAACTTAAAAAGCCCGGCGAAGCCATAACCGTGGCGTTGCATCCCGAAGACACGATCGTGGTGCCGGAAGCATCCTAAAACTTGCCGTTCCAACCTTACAGTCAACAAGGAAAGAAGACTATGAACCTCACCCACTTCAAGGTCATGACCTTCGATGTCGTCGGTACTTTGATCGATTTCGAAACGGGCGTGCTGAATGCCGTTCGGGCACTGGGCGGCGAAAAGGCCGCCAGCGCTTCTGACGATGCTATCTTCGAACCTTACAAGCGCGGCCGCGACAAGTTCTACGGTCGTTCCTCCTTCGCCATGAAGGATGTTTACCTGTCGCTGGCAACAGAACTCGACCTGACGCGGGACGATGCGACGGCTGAGGCCTTCCAACTCGCCGTTTTGCGCTGGCCGGCGTTTTCCGACTCGGTCGAGGCCCTGGCCCGTCTGCGCAAGAACTTCCGGCTGGTTGCGATGACCAATGCAGACCGTACTGCCTTCTCGGCCTATTCGGCGACGCTTGGCAATCCCTTCCATGACAGCGTTACCTGCGATGAGGCCGGATGCGCTAAACCCAACCCGCAGTTCTTCGCTTTCAACAAGGGCCGCCAATCGGCCTCCGGCTACAAACAGTCGGAAATCCTGCATGTTGCCCAGAGCCAGCATCACGATATCGGCGTTGCAAAAGAACTGGGCTACACGACTTGCTGGATCGAACGGCGCCAAGGCCAGCAGGGCTTTGGCGGCACGCCAGAACCCAAGGTGCTGACCAAGCCGGATTTCCATTTTTCTTCGCTAAAGGAGCTTGCTGACGCGGTCGATGCCGAATTGGCCGTAGGCATCCAGACCGCAAGCGCAGCCTGATCACGGAACCCAGAAATGATGACCGCCCATCCTCCCTTTCCTGACATTGCCTCGCTCTGGCAGGAGACAGCTGCCGACCGCCCGGTCTTCGATGCGCTGTCGGGCGGTCGTCACTACGACGTTGCCATTATCGGCGGCGGTTACACTGGGTTGTCGACGGCACGCTACCTTGCTCGCCGCGGCCTGTCGGCCGTTGTACTTGAAGCAAGCCGCATCGGCTGGGGCGCAAGCGGACGCAACGGCGGCGTGGTCTCGGGCAAGTTCCGGCTTGCCTTTTCCGAGATTGCCGCACGTTACGGCACCGACACGGCCCGACGTATGCATGATCTCGGCATCGAGGCCATCGATCATGTCGGAGAGCTTGTCGAGGATTACGGCATTGCCGCGGCCGATTATCAGCCGACCGGGTCGTTGCGCTGCGCGCATAATGCAGTCTCGCTCACTTCGCTGAAGAAGGAAGTCGAATGGCTGCATCAGGCGCTCGGTGATCGCGCCTGCTCCATTTTGTCGGCGGCCGAAATGGAGGCGGAGACCGGCTCGCGAGATTTTCTAGGCGGCATGCTCAACACCCATGGCGGCATCATCCATCCGCTCAATTTCGTATTCGGTATCGCTGCCGGCCTGAAAAAATCGGGCATCGACATCTTCGAAAACACGCCGGTGACGGGTCTCCGCCGAGAAGGGCCCGGTGTCCTCCTTGAAACACCGGGCGGAACAATCACCGCCGGACAGGCCGTGATTGCCAGCAACTCCTATTCGGACCTGACGTCCGCCACATCAGCGGTGCGCAAGGCCATCATCCCCTTCCGTTCGGCGATGATCGCCACGGCGCCGCTTTCCGGCACGCCGGGCGCCGGTCTGCTCGCGCAGGACCGCAGCTACACCGAAACCCGACGGATGATGCGCTGGTTCCGCAAGGCGGGCGACCGCCTGCTCTATGGCGGTCGCGGCGCCTTCGGCAGGACCGATTCCGAGAGCGCCTTCGCGGTACTGCATCGAGCGATGGTGCGCCAGTTTCCCGAGCTTGCGGGCGTTGCCGTCACCCATCGCTGGTCCGGCCTCGTCGCCATGACGATGGACAGCATTCCGCATGCCGGCCGGCTGGATGACCGCATCGTCTATGCGGTTGGCTACAACGGTACCGGCGTGGCGCTGGCCTCCAACATGGGCAAGCACATAGCGGCAATCGTCGTCGGCGAAAGCCCCGATCTCGGACTTCTGACTTCGGAACGGCTCAAACCCGTTCCTTTCTATCCCATCCGGGAACCCGCTGTCCGGATTGTCGCCGGCTGGTACCAGTTCCTCGATGCAATCGGGCGATAAGACCCGGCATTCAACCATCAAAACGGGGTTCGAAGCCCCGCCACAAGAGGAGAACGGATATGATACTGAAATTTTCCACACTCGTGCTTTCCGCTTCAGCCATCGCTTTTTCCGCCGGTATCGCCTCGGCTGAACAGATAACTTTCGTTTCGCAGGGTGGCGCCTACCAGGAGGCCCAGACCAAGGCCATTCTCGATCCGGTCGCCAAACTGCTCGGCATCACCGTCAATCAGGACAGCGCGCCCGACGCCTGGCCTGTCATCAAGACCCAGACCGCGACGGGAAAACCAATCTGGGATGTCATCGATACGCCGACGCAAGACTGCATTCGCGGCGGCCAGCAAGGTATGATCGAGCCTCTTGATTTCTCCAAGATCCCCAATGCCGAGAAAATGCCCGCCGAGTATAAGAGTGCCTATTCCGTTGCCTATGAGTTCTATTCCAGCGTGCTTGCCTATAACAAGGACAAGTTCGGCGAAAAGCCGCCCCAGACCTGGGCGGATTTCTGGGACGTCAAGAAGTTTCCGGGTACACGCGCCTTGCGCAACCACCCGCTGGCAACGCTTGAGGCAGCGCTTCTCGCCGACGGCGTCCCGGCCGACAAGCTCTATCCGCTGGATGTCGACCGCGCCTTCAAGAAGCTCGAAGAAATCAAGCCCTACGTTACCGTCTGGTGGACGTCGGGCGCCCAGTCGGCGCAGCTTCTCGCCGATGGCGAGGTCGATATGGAAATGGCCTGGAACGGTCGTGTGACCGCCGTCGCCAAGGAAGGCGCTCCGATCAGCTACACCTTCAACCAGGGCTTCCTGCAATATACCTCGCTCTGTATCCTCAAGGGCGCGCCCAATCTCGAAACGGCGGTCAAGTTCGTCAATGCGGCCATGACACCGGAGATCCAGGCAAACTTCCCTGCCTATATCGATTACGGTCCGGGCAACCCCGAAGCCTATAAGACCGGCAAGATCTCGGCGGAACGCGCAGCAGAAATGCCAAGCTCGCCCGAAAACGCCGCCAAGCAGGTGCTGGTGTCGGACGAATGGTGGAGCTCGCCAGCTGGCGAGGAAGCACAGAAGCGCTGGGCGTCCTTCATCCAGCAGTAACCACCGGCCAACCGAGGCCAGTGAATTGAGGAGCGTCATTGATGACCACATCGACAAGCAATCCATCGATGCAGCATGATCGCAGGGAGCAGAGGCTGATGCTGTTGCTTCTGGCGCCGGCGCTCCTCGTCAACGTCTCATTGCTGATCGTGCCGCTTGTCTGGCTCGCCTGGCAATCGATCTGGCAGGATGGCGGGTTTACGGTCATCAACTACCAAAGGTTCCTGACCGATTCCGTCTACTGGATGACATTCCTGCAGACCTTCCGCATCGCAGTCGTCGTGACCCTGGTGACGCTACTGCTCGGCTATCCCGTCGCCTATGTGGCGGCGGCTCTGCCCCAACGCTGGAGCGTGCTTGTTCTGGCAATGGTGCTGCTGCCCTTCTGGACCAGCGTCCTTGTCCGGGCCTATGCCTGGCTCATTTTGTTGCAGAGAACCGGCATCGTTAATTCCGCCCTTAAAAATGCCGGCCTGATCGATACGCCATTGCTGCTCATCAACAACGAGTTCGGTACGGTCATGGCGACGATCCATATCCTACTGCCATTCATGGTGTTGCCGCTCTACGCCACGATGAAGAAGATTCCACCCGAACTGACCATGGCCGGCGCCAGCCTTGGCGGCTCGCCAAGTCATGTCTTTACCCGCATCTTTCTCCCGTTGTCGCTGCCAGGAATGATCGCAGGAATGGTGCTGGTCTTCGTGCTCACCCTCGGCTTCTACATCACGCCAGAACTACTGGGCGGCGGGCGGACCTACATGGTTTCGATGCTCGTGTCCCGCAATATCCAGGTTTACAACGAATGGGGTGCGGCATCATCGATCAGCGTAGTGCTGATGCTCTGCGTCTTCCTGATCTTCCGACTGGCAAGCTTGCTTATTCCGTTTGAACGCATCATGGGAACGAGGTGACATATGCGCACATCCAACCTTCTTCTTTACGGCTTCGTCGCTCTCGTTCTCGCGTGGCTGATCATCCCGATCATCATTATCGTGCCGATGTCGTTTTCGAGCGCCCGCTTCCTGACATTTCCGCCGCCATCCTGGTCGCTGCGCTGGTATGAGGCCTATCTCGGCAACGCCGCGTGGATGCAGGCCACGCGGGTCAGCCTGATCGTTTCGGTTTCGAGTGCGATCCTGGCAACTATTCTCGGCACGGCGGCGGCCTATGCGCTGAACATGACATCCTCCCGGCTGGTGCGCAGCCTGCAGATGCTGTTGCTGCTGCCGCTGGTCGTGCCGATCGTCATCACCGCCGTCGGCGTCTTCCTCGTCTATGCCCAGGTCGGTCTCCTCGCCAGCATGACCGGGCTGATTCTCGCCAACATGATGCTTGGCCTTCCCTATGTGGTTATCTCCGTTCTGGTAGGCCTAAGGAAGTTCGATGCGACGCAAGAGATGGTGTCACGCAGCCTTGGCATGAACCGGCTGCGCACCTTCTTCGTGGTCACCCTGCCGCAGATCCGCCCGAGCGTGATTTCCGGCATGCTGTTTGCCTTCATCTCGGCCATCGACGAAACCGTCGTATCGCTGTTCATTTCTGGCGGCGAATACCAGACCCTTACCAAGCGCATGTTCACTGCACTGCGCGACGAGATCGATCCCACGATCGCCGCAATCAGTTCGCTGCTGACGGCGATTTCCTTCATTCTGGTGATGCTGGTGGCGCTCAACGCTCGCAGCGCCGATCGCAAGCAAGGCAAGGTGGCATGATCGCCGATCATCTGATCCTCGGCGGCGGCTCTGCAGGCTGCGTGCTGGCGGCGCGGCTGTCGGAAGATCAGAACCGGACTGTTGTGCTGGTCGAGGCCGGCCGTAACATCGCCGCCGGCGACATTCCCGACGCGGTGCGCAGCCGCTATCCCGGCCGCGCCTATCTCGACACACGTAACATCTGGGCTTCCCTGACCTCGCTAATGGGCTATTCAGGATCGAACAGCGCGCCCCGGACAGCCCGCCGCTACGAGCAGGCAAAAATCCTCGGCGGTGGCTCGGCCATCAACGCGCTGATGGCCAATCGCGGCGCGCCCTCCGACTATGCCGAATGGCAAGCGTTAGGCGCCGACGGCTGGAGCTGGGAAGATTGCCTGCCCTATTTCCGCAAGATCGAGACCGACCGCGATTTCAGCGGTCCGCTTCACGGAACCGACGGGCCGCTGACGATACGGCGGATCACAGGCGAGAAGATATCGCCGTTTGTCGATCGCGTCATGCAGACGTTGGAGGCGCGCGGTCACCCGATCCGTCCCGATCAGAACGGCCCCTGGCAGGACGGCACTTTTCGCGGCGCGGTTGCCGTCAGTGATGCCGGCGAACGCCTGCCGACCTCGATAGCCTACCTGACGCCGGACGTCCGCCGCCGTCCAAATCTTCGCGTTATCACCGATAGTACGGCGACCCGCATTCTCTTCGACGGCGTGACGGCGATTGGAGCCGAGATCGCCGGCACCGTGTCCCAAACGATCATGGCGCAGGAGGTCATCGTCGCATCGGGCGCTATCCATTCGCCGGCTTTGCTGCTGCGCTCCGGCATCGGCCCCGGCGCCGATCTGGCGGCACTCGGCATTCCTGTCATTTCTTCGCGTTCCGGCATCGGCCGCAACCTGATGGAGCACCCTTCTATAGCGGTCGCCGCTTACCTGCCGCCATCCATGCGGGTGCGCGACCGGGCAGAACACCATGAACAGGCAATCTGGCGCTTTTCGTCGGACCTGCCGGGCACACCCCAGGGCGACATGCACGCTGCCATCCTGTCGCGCTCCGGCTGGCATTCGGTCGGTCTGCGGATGGGCAGCTTGTTCTTTTGGGTCAACAAGTCCTACTCGCGTGGGTTCCTCAAACTTGCCTCCGCTGACCCGCTTGTCGAGCCCGAAGTGGATTTCCGGATGCTGAGCGATGTGCGGGATCTGGAACGGCTGAAGATGGCCCTGCGCATGGGCGCGCAAACCCTGCGCGACCCACATATGAACTCCTATCGGGGCGTTGTGTTTCCTTCCAGCTACTCCCCCCGCGTTGCAAAAGTCGCCGTCCCCGGCGCCTGGAATGCGTTGCAGCGCGGTGTGCTGTCGGCCATGCTCGATCTTGCTGGGCCGCTGCGCGCCGCACTGGTCCACTCCGCCGTCACGCTCGGAACCACTCTCGATGATCTGCTTGCTGACGATGCGGCGTTGACCGAATTCGTTCGTCGGCATGTCGGCGGCACGTGGCATCCCTCCGGCACGTGCCGCATGGGCGCACCCGCCGATCCGATGGCCGTCACCTCGCCGTCCGGCCGGGTCTATGGCGTCGAGGGACTGCGGGTCTGCGACGCATCGCTGATGCCGTCCATTCCCTGCGCCAATACCAACATACCGACAATCATGATCGCCGAGCGGATCGCCGATTTCATCCGCAACGGGCAGTAAGCGGCGATGGAGACAGCAATGAACAATGCACAGAAATTCTACATCAATGGCGAATGGGTCGAGCCGATCGGCCGACGGACGCTGGATGTCATCGATCCGGCCACCGAACAGCCTTTTGCAACAATTGCCATGGGAACCGTCGCCGATGCGGAGAGGGCGGTTGCCGCTGCCAGATCAGCCTTTGCCTCTTTCTCCGAAACCTCGAAAACCGAGCGCCTTGAACTGCTCAATCGCATCCTCGTCATTCTCAAACGCCGCAACGACGAGATCGGCGATATCATCTCAAAGGAAATGGGCGCGCCTGTTTGCATGGCCCGCAGCCAACAGGCCGGCATAGGACTTTCGCATTTCGCCGAAACGATCAAGGCGATGGAGGCGTTCGAATTCGACTATATGCAAGGCACGACACAGATCGTTCACGAACCCGTCGGCGTCGTCGGCATGATCACGCCCTGGAACTGGCCGATCAACCAGATCGCCTGCAAGGTTGCCCCCGCCCTTGCCACCGGTTGCACCATGGTGCTGAAACCGTCGGAAATCGCGCCGCTAAACGCCATTCTCTTCGCAGAGATCCTGCATGAGGCAGGCGTCCCCAAGGGCGTCTTCAACCTCGTCAACGGCGACGGGCCGACCGTCGGCACTGTCCTTGCAAGCCATCCGGACATTGACATGGTCTCGTTCACCGGCTCCACCCGGGCCGGGATCTCCGTGGCGCAAGCCGCAGCGCCTACCGTCAAGCGGGTGCACCAGGAACTCGGCGGTAAATCCCCCAATATCGTGCTCCGTAGCGCCGATATGGAGACTGCCATCAGTGCCGGCGTGCGTCGATGCGTCGACAATTCCGGCCAGTCCTGCAATGCCCCTACCCGTTTGCTGGTGCCGATGGAACGGATGGACGAGGCCATTGGCATCGCCCGCAGGACTGCCGATGCCATCACCGTCGGCGCGCCTGCCGATCCCGCTACCGATATCGGCCCGGTGGTCAACCAGCCGCAATTCGAAAAGATACAGGAATTGATCGGCAAGGGAATCGTGGAAGGCGCCGAACTCGTTGCCGGCGGCCCGGGTCGTCCGGCTCATCTGAATGCCGGCTATTACGTCCGCCCGACCGTGTTTGCGCGCGTCACCAGCGACATGACCATCGCGCGCGAAGAAATCTTCGGGCCTGTACTGGCCATTCTCGGCTACGAGAGCGAGGACGACGCCATTGCCATCGCAAACGACACACCCTATGGGCTCGCCGCCTACATCCAAGGCGATCTCGCCGAGGCGCGCGCCCTGTCGCGCAAGTTGCGCGCCGGCATCGTGCGGATCAACAACTCCGCTTGGGATGGTGCCGCGCCTTTCGGCGGCTACAAGCAATCGGGCAACGGCCGCGAATACGGCAAGTTCGGCCTGCACGAATTCACCGAAATCAAGGGTGTTGTCGGCTACGCCGACAATGAAGCGATTTCTTAACATGAGCAGCCGAGAGACGAGGCAGCGTGCAAAACGGCATCCGCTTGGTCGACGGAAGACTGGACCATTGAGGAAGACGATATGCTGAATTTGAAAGATCCCACCCTGTTCGTCGAAAAGGCGCTGATCGGTGGCGCATGGCTATCGGCAGGGTCCGGCGCCACCGTCGCCGTCGATAATCCTGCCAGCGGAGACGTCATCGGCCAGATTCCCGATTGCGATGCCACCGACACACAGGCCGCCATCGCCGCTGCGGCGGAGTCCCTGCGGACATGGCGTCAGACCACGCCTACCGAACGGTCCCGCCTTCTGGAACGCTGGCACGCTTTGATGCTGGAACATGCCGACGATTTGGCGGCAATCATGACGGCGGAGCAGGGCAAGCCGCTGGCTGAAGCGCGTGGCGAGGTTCTCTACGGTGCGTCCTTTATCAAATGGTTCGCCGAGGAAGCGCGCCGCACCTACGGTATGACATTGCCAGCTCCGTCGGCCGATCGCCGTATTCTGCTGACCAAAGAGCCGGTCGGTGTCGCCGCCATCATCACCCCCTGGAATTTCCCCAATGCCATGATCACCCGCAAATGCGGCCCGGCATTGGCGGCCGGCTGCACCGTCATCATCAAGCCTTCGGAATTTACCCCCTATTCCGCCCTGGCGCTCGGCGTGCTGGCGCAGCGCGCCGGCATTCCGGCCGGCGTCATCAACATCGTCACCGGCCTGCCCAAGGCGATCGGCGCCACGCTGATGGCGAGCCCGGATGTGCGAAAGGTGTCCTTCACCGGTTCCACAGGCGTTGGTTCGATGCTGATGGCGCAAAGCGCGCCGACCGTCAAACGCCTCAGCCTGGAACTGGGTGGCAACGCCCCTTTTATCGTGTTCGACGATGCCGATCTCGATGTCGCTGTCGAGGCGGCGATCGCCTCGAAATTCCGCAATGGCGGCCAGACCTGCGTCTGCGCCAACCGTCTGCTGGTGCAGGACGGCATTTATGATGCCTTCGCCGAAAGGCTGGCGGCGCGGGTCAACGCCATGCAAATCGGCCCGGGCACCACGACTGGCACCGATATCGGGCCGATGATCAACGATGCCGCCGTCGCCAAGATTCGCGCCCATGTCGCCGATGCCCTGGCACTCGGAGCCGAAAATATTACCCCTCGAGAAACCCTGCCTGAAGGTAGCCGCTATGTTGCGCCGATGGTGTTGAAAGGCGCCACCACCGCCATGCGCCTCGCCAGCGAGGAAACATTCGGGCCGGTGGCGCCGCTGTTCCGGTTTCACGATGAGGCCGAAGCGATCGCCATCGCCAATGCCACGCCATTCGGATTGGCCGCCTATTTCTTCACCGAGAACCTGCACCGTTCGTGGCGCGTGGGCGAGGCGTTGGAGTTCGGCATGGTTGGTCTCAATACCGGCAGCGTGTCGATGGAGATCGCCCCGTTCGGCGGCATCAAGCAATCCGGCCTTGGCCGCGAAGGCGGTCCGACCGGAATCGAGGAATATCTCGAAACCAAGGCCTTCCATATGGGCGGCTTGAAAACACGCGCGCAATAAGTCTGCGATTGCCGAGAGGGAGAAAACCATTGGCCGAGAGAACCTACGATATTGCCGTGATCGCCGGCGACGGCATCGGCAAGGAAGTGATGCCCGAAGGTATCCGCGTGCTGGAGGCGGCGACCCGCCGCTACGGCTTCACGCTCAAGCAGAAATGGCATGAGTTCGCCAATTGCGACTACTACGCCCGGCATGGCCGCATGATGCCTGAAAACTGGAAGGAAGAAATAGGCAGGCCCGCGGCGATCTTCTTCGGCGCCGTCGGCTGGCCGGACATCGTACCCGACCACATCTCCCTCTGGGGCTCATTGCTGCAGTTCCGTCGTGAATACGACCAATATGTCAACCTTAGGCCCGTGCGCCTTATGGAAGGCGTGCCCTGCCCGCTCGCTGGCCGCAAGCCGGGCGACATCGACTTCTGGGTGGTGCGGGAGAATACCGAAGGGGAATATTCCTCGGTCGGCGGGCGTATGTTCGAGGGCACAGACCGCGAAATGGTGCTGCAGGAAACGATTATGACCCGTAAGGGCGTCGATCGCATCCTGAAATTCGCTTTCGAGCTGGCGCAGAAGCGGCCGCGCAAGCTGCTGACCTCGGCGACTAAATCCAACGGCATCGCAATTACCATGCCCTACTGGGACGAGCGCGTCGAAGCGATGGCGAAAGCCTATCCGGATGTCGGCTGGAACAAGTTCCACATCGATATGCTGACCGCCAATTTCGTGCTGAAGCCTCAGATTTTCGACGTCGTTGTCGGCTCCAACCTGTTCGGGGATATACTTTCCGACCTTGGCCCTGCCTGCGCCGGCACGATTGGCATTGCCCCATCGGGCAACATCAATCCTGGCGGTGAGCACCCTTCGCTGTTCGAGCCTGTGCACGGCTCTGCGCCTGATATCGCCGGCAAAAACGTCGCCAACCCGATTGGCCAGATCTGGTCGGCAGCGATGATGCTCGAATATCTCGGCGAGACGGAAGCCGCAGCCGGCATCATGACGGCGGTTGAGACGGTGCTGAAGCAACCCGCGCTGCGCACCCGCGATCTTGGCGGATCCGCCAGCACGCAGGCCTGCGGAAAATCGATCGCGGACGCGCTTTCGTGATACAATCGGAGACCAATGAAATGTCGAACATGATCGTCTTCGATCTGAAGAATCCCGGTATCGCTCGGGAAAGCCAAGCCCTTCCCGAACGCCTCGTCGAGGGCAACCCGTCCTACAAGACCTGGGAAAAGGACAATGTGGGAAACGGTCGAATTCGTTCCGGCATTTGGGAGGCGACGCCCGGCGCGACCCGCTCGATCAAGGGCGAGACTTGGGAATATTGCACCATCTTGTCAGGCGTCATCGAGCTTGTCGAAGACGACAAGGTACCGCGCCACCTGGTTGCTGGCGATACGTTCATCCTGCGTCCCGGCTTCACCGGAACGTGGCGAACAATCGAAACGGTGCGCAAACTCTGGGTCATCGTGTCACCATAATCTGGCGCGAGCCAGATCGCTACAGAGCACTGAACGCGTTAACCGTTTGCCTGGCGTCCTTTTATAAAGAAGTTGCGGCGTGGCACCCTGATGGTTCTTGCAGATCGGAGCCTGGCGAGCGCGTGACCAAGACAGGTCGGCTCGGAAGACACCCTGTGTCTGTGATGGTCTGTCCGCCGGTATCAAGATAAACGACACTTGTTTCGATAAAAATGTTCGTCTGCAACAAACGTCGTGGTCGCCTTGAAAGGAATCGAACCGCAACGCTACAATCAACATGAGCACTTGCCAATTAAATCAATGGCTTAACCTTTATCGAGTAACCTCGGTGGCCAGCACAAAAAGTGAGGTCAGACAAACTAAACCCACTTCCGTCTTCGAGGTCGAGCTCCAGAGCAAACATTACCAATAAAAGGTCTCGCCGGCGCGGCTGGTCTCGGCCCCTTGCGGATTAGGTTCAGCCAAGACTTCGACTACTCAAGGCTGTTGCGCTGACCGCATTTTAAGTTAGGTTGCATCAGGTTTTAGGGGGGATTGGCTTGCGCGTTGTACACATACCTTGTGGTCCGTTTGCCAATGCAAGCGAATTAAAGGCCTTCAAAGCAATCGACCAAGAGCTTCGGCGCACGGAAGGGCAGGGAACGGCTTTCGTCTTGACCAATCTCACGCATGCAAATCCGCGTGGCCAGGCCGACGAAATTGACATAGTGATCATTGGCCCGGGCGGCGTTGTGGTCGTCGAGGTTAAGCATTGGGACGCCGCCGCGCTAAAACAAAGCGATCAATCGGATCCTGCGGCCGAACTGATCGTGGCTAAGTCAAAGCGGGTAGCAGGAACTCTACGTTCTGTTGACTCACGCCTCGGATTTGTCCCTGCAGCCTTCTTGTTCACGCGCGAAACCGTCTCGCTTAAGAGTGGAAGCCAGCAGCAGCGACATCGATTGGGCGTTCTTGCTTATGGACTAAAGGACGTGTCCGATCTCATCGCCGGCCCCATCGCGCCGGGGTCAGTGGATGGCAATAAGGTCGCAAATGCTTTGGCGGCGCGATATAACCTTGCCGATGCTGCTCGCCTCAGGCGATTGGGTCGATTCGATGAGCTACGTCTCTTGTCCGACGAGCAGGATCGCTTTCAGCGCATTTTTACCGCCCGTGATCCTTGGACAGGGGACCGTGTTCTTCTTCATACTTACGATCTATCGGCCGCGCCGGCGGGCGAGGCTCTCGCACTGACTGCGCGGCGCGCCCGCCGCGAGTTCGATGTCATCCAGCGGTTTCAGAAATCACCGCATCTGCCGAGCCTAGTCGACACATGGCAAGCGGTCCCGAACTACGCCGGCGAGATGTTCTTTTTCAGCGTCAGTGACAGCGCTGCAGTCCCTATCTCGTTTTTGAAGGAGAAACGAGACTGGACCTTGTCCCAACGGCGAGACTTCGCCCAGCGTGCGTTATATGCACTGGCCGAATTCACTGGATCAACTGATGAAGCTCTCCTCCATCGGGCGCTCGACGCAGAGAGCGTTAGGGTGCGAGCCGATAATAGCCCATTGTTTGCCGGATGGCGGTGGGCGCGGCTCACGCCGGCTCAGACTTTAACCGAAGGCCAGAATGGCGACAACTTTGGTGCATTTGCCGCGCCCGAAATTCGATTGAATGGATTAGCTGCAGCGACTCCATCCTCTGATCTTTTCAGCCTGTGCGCCGTCCTCATCGAACTTTTCTCCGAGAACGAAGCCTCGGACGTTCGCGAGATGCTGCTCTTCGGATGCGATCCTGATGCATCGCGCCGTCCGAGTGCTAGAGACATGGCTGATCTCCTCAAAGAGCGTGATCCCGAACCGAGTGTGCAATCCGTTCAGCCGGAGGGCCTTTCGCCAATGCGATGGGACGAAGGATTTCGCTTCCAATGGAAAGGCTCCAACTATCAAGTGGTCTCAGTGTTAGGCCAAGGTAGTGTCGGCCGGACCTTTAAGCTTGAGCAGCTTGATAGTGAAAATGGGGAGCCTATCGGAACGTTTGTTGGCAAGGCAGTCTTCAATCCTGAGTTGGGCCCCGTTTCGCTTTCGGCCTATCAAAGGCTCCGCCCCTTGTCGTTGCGCAAGGGGCTGTCAAACGTTCTTGAGTGCTCAAGTAGCTGGAACGCGGATGAATTAATGAGCTTGCTCCGTTGGACTCAGGGTGCGCCTCTTAGCACTTGGGTCGGCGATATCGATTTCATCGCGCAGGTAGATGGAGCAGACTCTACCGAAAAGCTGGTAATTCATTGGTTCGAGACGCTGTGCCACGCACTTGATGCTTTCCATAGCCAAGGATGGGTACACGGCGACGTCAGTTTGTCGAACATCCTTGTAGATGAGGCCCAGGTTGTCCTCATCGATTATGATCTCGCGGGTCCAATCGGTCATCGGCCGCATAGCCGAGGTACCGTTCTTTACGCTTCACCTGAGCGTCGCGATGGCGGAGAAAATTTAGCTCGAGACGACGTTTACAGCCTCGCGGCAACGCTGTTCCACGCGATCACCAGTCGTCCACCACTGCTGGCAAGAGATGGGCTTGGATTGGATTGGACAAATGAAGAGCGAGCTGCCTTCCCAGTGCTCATTCCTCTTCTCGATCGAGCGACGGGCCCCGCTGACAGGCGGTTCTTGGACGCGGGAGCCGCGCTGCGGGATGTACGCCAGAGCGCGCACCCCGACAAACAATCTGCGTACACCACCGGTGCAGTAATGGCCGCTATCGAGCCGCTTCGCCCGAACGAAGTTGGGCGGGTGATGGACATTCTCAGCACGTATCCAGGGTCCCGATTCAGCAACGCAGAGACCCGTGGCCTTGACTCCGAATTTGCATTCGACACCTATGTACCGACCGCGCTTGATACGACTTTGCCGGCGGCAATCGTTGCCGGAGACGTGTCGCTAGTAATTCTCTGCGGGAATGCGGGCGACGGAAAGACGGCGTTTCTGCAACGCCTCGTCCAGACGCTCGGCGGTGAACCGCCGAAGTCAAGCGAGCGCGTGTGGAGGGGAAGCCTCGCGGGCCGGGCCGCGATGATTAATCTTGATGGCGCTGCCAGCTGGAAAGGGCAGTCGGCTGATAACCTGCTCGACGAGTTGTTTGGCCCTTTTCTCAAAGGCGCAGTAAACGATCGCAGAATCCATCTAGTTGCGGTCAATGATGGCCGCCTGATGGAATGGATCGAGCATGCCGAAATGAAGTTCGACGAAACGGCCCTTACCATCGAACTCGCAGCGGCGCTTAGTCACCATAGTGAGGGGCTTTCTCCTCATATCCGGCTCGTCGAGTTGAACAACCGTTCCCTCGTCGGCGGGCTCGACGAGGGACGTGGTCTCATCACGACCGACTTCGTCGACGAATTGGTCCGTCGCCTTGTTGGTGGCGATGCAGCCGCAAGCATATGGGCTCCATGTCATACCTGTACCGCTCAGGCCCGCTGTACGATGAAGCGCTCGGCCGACATGATGGGGGCAAGTAATAATCCGAGCATCCTGGCTGAGGGCGCCCGCCTGCGGGCAAGGTTGACCGATGCGTTGCAGACAGTCCACCAGCGTAACGAAATCCATATTACAGCGCGCGAGCTCAAGGCTGCGATCAGCTATATCCTCTTCGGTCTACTCTTTTGCAAGGACCTGCACGAAAATCCTGAGCTAGAACCCCACGATCCCGCAGACTACGCCTTCAATCCCGAGTCGCCAGCCCGACAGGGCGAATTGTTGCGTGAATTAGCGCGGCTTGACCCTGCGCTAGAGGGACATCCTAGAGTAGATCGTTATCTCGTCGGTCGCGGAGGTCCGGATCCCGCCCATGGAGCACAGCGGTTCCGCGACACAGCCGGGCGTCCGCTCCCATTGCGGAGCGCGCGACGTCGCGCTTACTTCGGCTGGTCGGCGGACCAGGTTGAGGCAGTCGGCGGCGATGGGTATGCCCTAACTCTGCGCGATGGTCGTCACGCAGATGAGTTCCGGCGCTTTCCGCTGCTATCAAGTGAGGAGCAGTTCTTGACCAAGCAGCGCCTCTGCAAAGGTCTTTCCCGCCTGGAGGCGTTGCCGGATCTCGCTTACCGTCAAGCCGATCGTGTCCCCATCCGGGTTGTGCCTCGAACTACGACAGAAACTGCTTTCTGGATCGAAAAATCACTCAAGCGGTTCGCGCTAGTTGCCGAGCGCTTTCACGCGACGGACGGGCTGGAGACGCTTCATCGCTATCTCACACTGCGCTACGCATCCGATGAAAGCGGAACCGATGAACTGCGTATACCACTTGAGCTTTATTGTTTGTTGATGGATCTCGATGATGGCGTGCAAATTCTCGATGCATTCTCTGACGACGTCTTTGCAAATTTAGGCGTCTTCACGAGCCGGCTGGCTCAGGAGGATGAGCGGGCGCTCAACGCCTGGAACCCGGCGGACGCCGACAAGGTCCACCATCTTGGTATCGAAAGTCGCCGGGGCCTCCAAACAATCCTCCTAACTACCGAGCGCGTGTAATGGCCAACGAAACCCGTCAGATCGTTGAATCTGTTTTAGGCAGCCAGATGACGACTCAAATTTGGACGAGCACCTACTCACCTGTATTCCCTTTCGTGCCGCAGGACTTTTCGGTTGGTGCGATCCTGCCGATGATGCTCTATCTATTCCGATGGGGAAATCGCCGCGGCAAGGGGAAATTCGCCGAGGCATACGGCGCTGGTTCTCCTCCAACCATCTCAACTACGGTAGCGAAACTGGTCAAGGACTCTACGATTGAAGGCTTTGATACCTCCACGGGTCGCGCGATTTTGGGGGATTTCCTACTGACGTCGATCCTAGAGAACCGGAGGCATTCGGAGTCCCACGACGAGCAAGTTCAGCGCTGTTTTGCCAATCACTATTATGCGTCGTGGATCGACCTTCCGAGCACCTCGGCAAATTTGCGCGGCGTTCCAGAAATGATCACAGCGCTGCTCAGCAACCAAAAGGACGGAGAAACCGTAGAGCCATTCGCGGAGCGTGGACGGTACCGAGTCGGCGCAAGAGTACAGGACAATGACCTTTTGGCATCGCTCGCGCCCGGCACCGAGACGACAGGCCCCCTTAAAAGCGACCTGAGATCGGACGAGCTTAACGAAGGGGTGCCACTTCCACTTGACCAGCTGGTTACGGTTCGTATAGCGCAGGGTTGCGGCGAGGCACCAGCCAAGGCGGTAGGGCGGAATAATCCAGGGCCAATCCCTAATCAGCGCCCGATCGCGGTGCGTGCAGCGGAGATTTTCCGCGAAGACCTCCTCGTTTTTCTCGACTGCTACGCGCGTGGGGGCGCAATGCCGCGAGCCGCACTTCTCCAGATGCTGGAATCTGCGATCGCGATTGGATTGACCACAATTCTGACGGCAACAGTGGAAATCATGAACCGCTGGGGCACATCCGGCGTGCTGCCGGCTGTCGCCGAGGCTCCAAAGTTTCCGCTGTTTGTAGATTGCTCAAGCGGCTCCGATCCAGCGCTTCGCGCCGCGTCCGAAGAGTCTGGGTTCCTTCTGCGACAGGCGCTTAACCGGCTGCCGGCGGTGCTGATGCACGCCCGACTCCTTGACCACTTCGTGCGGAGCGAGTCAGAGATTGACCGCAGAACCTGGCCCCCGACGTCGCCAGACGGAACTGACTGGCTCAATTTGCTCGGCTCCGTCCTAAACGGCACGCATGAGGAGGCACGGGAGGCACGGCGCCACTTTACACGAACGGCGCGAAAGTTACGCGATGCAGCAGAGACCGCCGAAGATCTCGAGCTGCGCGCCTTGCTCGGCGAAGAATCCAGTGCAAGCGATCCTGGACGCGCGCTCGCAGAAGCGTTGAGCGCCGCTTTTACGGGTTCCTCTAACAAAGGGACGGAGCGCCTGAACACGTTCTTGTCTTCGGCATTGATGATCGATGAGGTGAATGGGCTTGCAAAGCGTCGCAAAGTCACCCTTCATCAGACGCGGAAGAAGGGCCAAGGCCGCCGAGGCGATGCCCTTTCCTTTGTTCTGACCAATCCCGTTATCGAATATCTTGTCCATCGACACGTTCGCCGCACTGGCAAGGGGCGTAAAGAGCAACCTCTCTCCTATCCCGACTTTCTCCGTATCCTGCGCGAGCAATACGGGCTTTACATCGACCGGGCGCCGCCGAACCTCGGGGTGCCGAGCGATTTGCTCCAGCGCAATCGGCGGATGCTTGAGCGCCGCTTGCGGGACCTCGGCCTGTTGGTCGGCGTCAATGACGCTGAGCGCATGAAAAAGCTAAAGGCCCGGTACCGGGCTTGCCAGGACAGCCAGAAGATGGAAGACACCGATTGATGGGACCTCGCCACGCCGCCTTTTTGGCCCAAGCTATCGTTAATCGACTTGGAACTCCGAGCTCCGGCGCGGTCGCTTTCCTGCGATGTCTACCGTCGGAGCAAATCGATGCGCTAGCCGACAGCGAAGCGTTCGTCGTACCGGGCTGGACAGTCAATGCCGTGATTGACGTGGATGGCAGCAGACGGATCACAGCTGATCAAGCCGTCGAATATCGCGAGGACAAGGCTGACGCCGCACTGCTGATGGTCGATCCGCTCCGCGCCGGGGCTGGACTCGATGGCATTTATAGCGCAGGCCGCGAAATCGGCGAGGCTGAGCTTTTCGGTGAGGCGCTGAAGCTGGCGCGCAAGCCATTCTTCGGTCGCATGGGAGTGCTAGATGGGGCGGTCTGGCGTGCGGAACGCCTCGGCCGCCGCCGCCGCCTGAGTCCTTGGTCAAAGTTCGACTTCTACGTTAGCGCCAGTGATGATCCAGGCGGTGCCCTCGCTCGACTTGGCCTTTGGCCGGTTGCGAGTAAAGGCGACCCTTCGACAAATGAACTCGATATGTCGGCCGAACTTGCAGATCGCCTGCTCTATGTGAGCGATACGCGTGCGATCGCCGAACGGGTTCGCGCTCTCCAGTTGGAAGATGCAGGTAGCCGAGGCCCCGAGTTGGAGCGAGCGTTGCGTGTCTTGTCGGGTATGAGCCCCGAGGAAGCTGCGCGTCGTATCGAAGATCAGCCCGAACTCTGGCTCGGCAATCTGAAGCCGGGGTATGCTAGTGAGGAGTTACGCCGGATTCGCCTCACGCCCTGGCGTGATACGAAGGGCGGACTTTTAAAATGGTCTGGTTTGGCCAAAGCAGAGGGCGACGATACCACCCCTCGTCTAATCCTTGACCGCGCAGCCACCGCGAAAGATCGCGCACAACTGACCGTCCGATGGTCTAGCGACCCAGAGGATCTCGCGGCAGCCACTATCGACTATCGCGTATCAGTAATTGCCGGCGAAGACATGCTTGCTGAGCGTGTTGTGCTCCATCGCGATCATAGGACCCAACAGGTAGCGATCACGGTCGACGACTTCGAGGATCTCGAGGGTACCGAGAAGTTCGATGCGGTCGTAGAAGTTTCGGCTATCGGCCTGGAGCACGTAGCGCCCGTGCAGAGTGAACCATTCACCCTCGAGTTTGGCGAAACGATCAAGCAACTAACTAGCGCGTCCGGCCAGGAGGTCCGAACGCTCGTTGAAGGTGCGACGAGCGTGAGTGATCGCACAACATTTGAACAACTAGTAGCCGGGCCAGAAGCGGCCAAGCGCACTGTGGAAGATCGAAAGGGCTTTATTACCTGGAAGGGCGAAGCCTCGACAAAGGGAGCACGCGTACACCGACCCGCTTTGTTGCGAGCCATGGAGGTGGATTGGACCGCGCGTACTGGGACAATTGGTCATTGGGTCCAAACTGTTCGCGCTGATGGCTCCCCAATTGGCGATTTGGCGTTCGTAGAGCTAGAACCGGCGGATCGAAGCGCCACGACCGAGCGTGCACGGGAAGCGAGCCGCAAACTCGCCGGTGAACTTGGAAGCACCGGGTTGTTGGGCCGCGTGATAACTAGCGGCTGGTCGGTGGCTGACAATTATGTCAACGCCTGGGAGAAGGCGCTGGATGGTGGATCGCCGAATCTGGCAAGACACGGCACAATCGAAGTTCGAACGCAGTCAGGGCAACTAGTCGGCCTCCTCGTTACGCCGCTTCACCCCGTTCGCTTCGCTTGGCACGCCCATTACGATCAAGTGGTCGCGCATGCTCGATACGAACAAGGAATGTCTCAAAGTCAGATCCAAAAGGCGGTTGTGCCGATTGACTCTTCGTTCTTTCCCTTCGCGTTGCCAGGGACCGGGGAAACGCGCGGTTTCGTCTTTGCCGATGTGATCGGATTTCATACGATCGCGATGACGGTCGATGGAGAGCACGAACCCAAGGCAGCCACGGCCTTGCTCGCGGCTTGTCTCGGCGCTGGCGCAGTCTCAGCGCCTTCGATCGGTGAGGCCAGTGCTGCGGCAATCGCGCGCGAGCTGGGCCATTATCTCGATTGCTATGGTGGTGCGAATGGAGAGCGGCCCGATCTCTTGGCGATCCAGGCATGGCGGGCTGGCGACGGAATGACGGTCGCACGAGCTCTGGGAAGCGCACTCTCGGCGCGTGGATTGAACGGTGACGATGAGGCGGAGTCGCCTTTGTGCTTTAGCCTCGACCTGTTCCATGCCCCACGCTCCTCTGGCGCCGGGCAATTCCTATCGACGGTCGGCCAACGCCGTCGCGCAGGTGGCCAGGTTTTGGATCCACGGGATAGGTGGCTAGCCGAAACTGCCTCGCGGCCTGGCGAGGTACTGGTCCCGCGCCTGCGCTGGGCAAAGCAGGAAGAGCCCGAGCTCGAAGACACGGCGTCTTGGGGTAAAATGCGAGCCGCACATATTAGCTTAGCTTTCGATTTGTTTGAGACAAGCTTGGAAACGGTTCCCACCACAATGATTTCAGATGCTCGGCCCTATCACGGCTGGGGTCTTCTGCGGACGCTTGAGAGACGCGTCGTACCCGATGAGGAAATGGTTTGGATGACATTCGCCGCGCCCGAATTGAGCGGGGAGCCAAGCCCCGACAATCGCAATGCCAGTGATCGCCTACGTCGCGTTGATCGCGCGACTGCACGCTCCACCGCAAGAGCGTTGGGCGGATCCAACGAACATTGGCCCGTTCTTAAAACTCGGTTGTCGGCGGCGGATCGCCTTAGGATCGAGCGCTTGCACGAACATAGCGACTGGGTAGTCACGCTAGATCGTAACGCCGCACTGGACTATTTTGATTCCCCACAAGAGAGTCCTGATGCCTATGAGCGTTTCGTCATCGATACCGTTCCTGAACGCTCTGACCTGACGGCGATTCAACTCGTCACCTCGACGACAAACTTGGGCGCTGTTCGCGACTTGGTAGATGAGGCGCTCGGCGGTATGGGGCTGAGCAGCAGCGAGCGGAACAGCAGATTCCTCGTCAGCCAGCTGAAGGCGCTGAGTGGGAGGCTCGCTATTAGGCTTGCCGATGGCGGTACGAGGACCGGAGAATTGGTCGCTTTGGCGCTAATGTATGCACATTGTGTGGCGGCAGGCGAACAGCGGGGGCCATGGCTAAATATGGAGCAGGGTGTCCTAATCCCTGTGGACGAGATCGCCGACCACGCACCGATAGTCCAGATAGCGATGGAGGAAGGGGACAGCGCCCGCCGCGCAGACTTCATCCACGTGAGCGCGCCAAATCGCGGACCCCTGGAGTTCCGCTTTGTCGAAGTGAAGCATCGACAGCATTTGCGGACGGCACGCCAACCGGATATGCTCTCTCACATGGTCCTCCAGACTAGCGAGCTACGCAATCGCTGGATGGACTGGTTCTTTGGTGAGTCTCTGACCCCACTCGACCGCGTCGTGCGGCGGGCTCAACTTGCGAAATTGATGCGCTTCTACGTTGACCGCGCGGGCCGGCACCGACTGTCGCCTAGGGCCCTTGCGCGGCTAACAGGTGAAATTGATCAGATGGTGCTGAAGGAGAGCTATTTGCCGGGGACAGTCTCCGACCCAGATGTCGGCTATGTCTTCTGCCCAGAACACCGGACGGGTCAGGTCGAGCGCATTTATTCCGATCGCAGCGAGACCGCACTGTGGCTCTTCGGACCGACAATTCTACCAGACGAAATTGGGAATTCCGGCGGGCGCATGATGTTGCCGTTAGTGCCGGAGACCGGCGACCCGGCTGTAGACAGTGTGGTATCCGCTGCCTCCTCGTTGTCGCTAAACGGCTCTGAAGCGACAAGAGATGTGCTTGATTCGAAACCACGAGGTGACGAATTCTATCCCTTGCCGATAAGCGCAGAGGCTGCAGGCGCGATTCCCCTTGATCACGTCGAGGCGAGCGTGATCCGCGCTACCGCTATTCGCCCTGGGAGCCAATCCGACGTCGCAGGAGCCCCGAAGCCGGGAATTGAGACGTCCGACACGCCACCGGTATCCACGTCCGGGATCTCATTACCCGTCAGTGACCCGGCCGAGATATTTCTCGGGGAGACACTGACCCAAGTGCCGGTAGATTGGACGGTCTCGATCCGTACCAACCCGCACCTGATGATGGTGGGGTTGCCAGGCATGGGTAAGACCACCGCCCTAATCAACATATCCAAGCAATTGGAGGCTGCCGGCATAACGCCTGTCATATTCTCCTACCACGACGATATCGACGAGAAGCTCACCGCAGCACTCGGCCCTTTTCGCACAATTGACTTCGATGGATTGGGCTTTAATCCGTTGCGCGTCGATTCGCCCGGTCCTACAGCTTATATCGACGTAGCGGGCACTCTGCGCGACATCTTTGCATCAATCTTTCCGGATCTTGGCGAAATACAGCTTGAGGAACTGCGCGGAGCAATCAAACAAAGCTACGACGATCTCGGCTGGAACGATCGAAATAGTGATCGCCCCAACCCACCGCGGTTTAGAACATTCGTCGATATTCTGAAGTCGCGCCCGAAGCCGAACCACAATCTTCTAGCTCGACTCCAAGAGCTGACGGATTACGGTTTCTTCGATGGAGTAGACGGTGAAGCAAGCATCCTAATGGATCACCGCCCAACGCTCGTTAGAGTGCACCTGAGCACAAATGACATCGTTCAGCGGGCCTTCTCAGCTTTTGTGCTTTACAGCATCTACAAGGATATGTTTCGGCGCGGCGTTCAGAACGGCCTTACCCACGCGATCATTTTCGACGAAGCGCATCGGGCCGCAAAACTCAAACTAATTCCGCGATTTGCAAAGGAATGCCGGAAATATGGTCTGGCGCTTGCACTCGCGTCCCAGGGCGTACGAGATTTTGACGGAGCGCTGTTCGAAGCTGTCGCGAGTTATCTTGTGCTACGCGTCACCGAGGCCGACGCGCGGACCCTCGCACGAAACACCGGATCAACTGCTGAACAGCAGCGTACTACGGACCGCCTAAAGGCACTTGAGCCTTATCACGCGATGTTTTTTACTGCATCAAGCACGAGGCCGAGCATTTTGAGGTTGACCGCGTCCTGACTCAATTCGAGGGAGTGCGCGGGGTCTCCTGAGACTTCATCATGAGTTTCAGCGGTGGCGGACGTTGGGATGGCCGCAGTCGCCGGCAGGCGAAACCTTTGCATTCCCGGCGTCGTCGGAAATCTCTGAACTGTTGCACGCTGTCGGATTACCTCGCACTATTTCTGTACCCCAAGGCGCTTCACTATTGCGATAAAATCATCTATGAGAAGGTAGATAACTATATGCACCTATATGCATTGGCGGACGTGAATGGCTGGTTTGTTGAGCACTGCGGAAGTGGCGGAACGTGTGGGAATTCATCGCGACACGCTTCTGCGCTGGTTGCGCCAAGGTATCGTGCCAGAGCCGTCGCGCGACAGAAATGGCTGGCGCTCGTTTTCAGAATCCGATGCCAATGCCGTCCTCGCCTACGCCACTCAAATCAAGTCATCTAGTGGAGCTGTTACCTCCCCAGAGTTTTCGAAAGCCGACTTTACATTGGATCAACTAGACTGGGACTTCGCTGGCGCGAAGACAAATTACCTCACGCACTCCATCCATCCGTATCCCGCCAAGTTTATCCCGCAGATTCCCAACGCTCTTATTCAGGAGCTCTCCAAAGTGGGAGATACCGTCGGAGATATCTTCTGCGGGAGCGGCACGACTCCTGTGGAGGCACTCACCCTTAAGCGACACGCCGTCTCGCTAGATGCAAATCCTCTCGCTTGTTTGATCACGACCGCCAAGACTAGCGCGCTGACAGACGCGGAATTGGAAATCTTGTCCCGCCTCATCGACAAGGCTCAAATTATGGGTGAGAACTTCTCGACGGCTATCGAGGAGGAGCTGTTTCCCCGTGAGCTTTTCAAGTCTAAAGCGTGGCGGCCATCATTCAATAAGCTCAATTTTTGGTTTGCAGAGCACATCATAGAAGAGCTGGCTGAGATCCTCAGCTGGTGCAGGGAAATAAGAGCATCGGCTGCCCGAAATGCCGCATTAACGGCATTCTCAGCTATCGTTGTTGCGGTCTCGTGGCAGGATTCTGATACTCGATACGTTCGACGCGACAAAAAACTTCCCAATGGGGAGGTGTTCAGAAAATTTGCAAAATCACTGGCGCAGGTTAGGCGAGCTGTTGCTGAGTTGTCTGATTTGATTGAGCCGCGGTTCAACAACGTCATCCAGCAAGCAAACTTACTGGATCGCCCCCACATACCCGTTTTGGATCTTATGGTGTGTTCACCTCCATATCCTAACGCTTTCAGTTACCATCTTTACCACATGACACGCATGATTTGGCTTTCTATGGATCAGCCTACTTTCAAGCAGAATGAGATAGGAAGTCATCGAAAGTACAGCAGTCCGGGAAAAAACGCGGCAACAGCCGACACTTTTCGTACTGAGTTCGCGCGTATTCTTGAATGGCTCGCAGGTTTCCTTAAGCCGGGCGCTCACGCTTGTTTCGTTGTTGGTGATTCCACCCTCAAGGGCGAGATCATTAAGAACGCGGATCTAATATCCGAGATTGGCGCGGCTAGCGGATACCGCGAGGTAGGACGGATAGTCAGAACTATTCAGGCTACAAAGAAGTCGTTCAATCCCGCGATCGGCAAAATTAAACAAGAGGACATCCTGGTCCTTGAGCACACTGGGGGCGCGAGATGAGAACCGTCACATGCCGGATTAAAGAATATATCCAGCCGTTTGAACGGGTTCTCGCTCTGAAAGAGTTAGAGGCGATCACTAAGTCATCAGTAATACCTGTCATCAATAGTGACGTCCCGCTAAGCGTCAACGTGCAGACGGACGTCTCGGTCTCTGAGTTATCGCAAGCGCTCGCGTACTGGGAGATTGTTGAGGATGATGAGGAACAACGCGTGACTGACCAGTCGCTGCGGGAAGCCACCGTGAACGTAGTCCGAAATGGGATTGACCTTGAGCAACTGAGAAAGTCGCTGCCTTTCGGAGATCAGGTTGCTTTGCCAAATCGTCGTTGCCTTCGCTACGGCACCCACGGCATACATGAATATCGGGGGAAGTTTTTCCCGCAGCTTGTCAGGGCGCTCATCAATATCTCTGGCACCTGCAAAGGTGGAGTTGTCCTCGACCCGATGAGCGGGAGCGGAACTACAATCGTAGAAGCTGTCCTTAGCGGCTGTGAAGGCTTGGGGCTTGATATGAACCCCTTGTCTTCACTTTTGGGACAGACGAAAACTGATCTTTTATCAGCCGACCCGCAGCGGATCGTTGTAGAATATCAGAAAATTCGATCTACGTTGCTGGAGCCTGAGCCTCATATCCTGCCTGTCCTTAGCTACCTAAATACACTTCCCGAAGCAGATCAGAAATATCTCAAGCAATGGTTCGCCGAGGAGGTTCTTGCTAGCCTAGATGAAATAGCGGAACTGGTACGAGCGACTGAATACGCTCCAGCACGCAATCTCATGCTGATATCCCTAAGTAACATAGTCCGGTCCATCTCTTGGCAGAAGGATGACGACCTCCGAGTACGGAAAGACATACGTCTTGATGTCGAGATCGATCCCAAAAAGGAGTTTTTGGAAGAGCTTGGTCGTTCGGTCCGAGCTGTCCTAGCATTTCTATATCAGGATGGCGGCCGCCCTAAGCCGAAACACACGATAACGCCGGGCGATGCAAGAAAAGCGGCAGAGATTTTTTCCGGCTACAAGGGGCGGGTCGATGTGGTCATCACATCTCCGCCGTACGCCACCGCGCTACCATACCTCGATACGGATAGGCTGAGCCTATATTATCTGGGTTTGTTGGAGAAGTCCGATCACAGGCGTAGAGACCTAGAGATGATTGGAAACCGAGAAATCGGTGAGCGTAACCGACTCGCATATCTTCAGGATTTTCGTGAACGAAGCGCAGAGCTGCCCGACAGCGTTGTCACGCTCATTAATCGCATTGATACAGCAAATCGAACGAGTAACGCGGGCTTTCGTCGCAAGAACCTATCGGCGCTCTTGGCAAAATATTTCTTTGACATGAGAGAAGTGCTGCAATCGACGCTGGAGCTTCTAAAAACGGGTGGGCACGCGTATCTAGTCGTTGGCAACAACCATACCGTGGCTGGCGGAGAACATGTCGATATCGCTACAGCATCATTGCTTTCAGATATTGGGGTTTCGTTGGGCTTTGTAGCATCCCCCTCTATATCAATGGAGATGCTATCTTCTCGGGATATCTTCAGAAAGAATGCAATGAAAACTGAAGAGATCATCTGCTTGAAGAAGCCAGATTAGAGGTACCCGAATACCTTAAGCGAGTTCCGAACGGTATTGTCGCATCTGGCGAGGTAGTCCACATGCTTGGGGCTGCCCACAGGTACGATATCGACATAGTAGGAGAAGCCAGCCTCTCCGGTGCTACGCTCGATGTACAGAATGTCACCGATAGATCCAGCTGTTCGGAGACTTTCACTACGCAGACGAAGATCTCTTTTCAGGGGATTGTACCACAGGTGGACAGGAATAATTGCCCCGCCCAGACGAACCATTACGCCAGCTCGGTCCATTTTTCCACGACCTTCGCCGTCCTTTGCTTTGTCCCAGTCCGGGTCTGTAACGAACTGATCTGGCCATCCCCAGAATAGGGGATCCATATTGCGAGCGGCAAGTGGAATAAAAATTTCAGGCGATCTTCTTGTGGTGCCTTCCGAGGTCTGACCAACGCCGACATCAGTCTTTTGAAGCGTCATCAGGAAGACGGTGTACTGGCCGGGCTGCGCCGCAACCGGCGGACTGACTTCTACTTTCAAACCCGGTTCGTCTTCTGGCTCGTCTTCTAATTCGTCAAGTGCGTCAGCAGATTTCACGACCGGGGCAGACCGCACGGCGTGGCGGGCAAAAAGCGATTGCTCGCTTGTCGCTAAGCGAGCTTTCCCGGACGAGGACCGGATCTGTAGTTCGTTAGGGACAAAGCCTTCCGCGACCAAGCGCTTCAGTAACTCCGCGGTGAGGACGTAACAGAGTCCCTCGGCCGGTTGGCTCCAGACACTCAGGGTCGCCAAAATCGCATTGTATAGGGCCGCATCAGGTTTCGAATTTAAATCAAGCTTGGTCTTAAGGCTTGCCTCATAGTTTGTGAACAAGCCGCCTTCAGTTAGGTTTCCTGATCCAACGACGACCTCGGCCTCATTTGCATTGGCAAACAGATACACCTTCGGATGAAATGTCGAGCTATTCGCATTCTTAAACGCGAACAGAGAGGTAGATCCCTCCGTCGCTTCAATTAGATCAGCCAGGCCCTCGGACGAGGTGCCTCCAGCGTCAATACCTGCCGTAATCTTTATGGTATGACCCTTCGCATGAAACTTCGCCAAGTCTTCACGGATGTGTTTGGTTCCTGAACGCTTCACAAACGCAACAGCTGCCCGAAACTCTGTCCAGCGCTCATCGCGGAAGCCGTCTCGGAGAAAGTCGCCGATTCTAAATTCGTGATCGGGATGTGCAACAAAAGATGGATTCATATTCCCTGCCCTTCTTGGAGTAGGTTTACTTAGGACTGAATGCTTAAAAAAGCTGCAAGGCTGCGTTGTAAACTTGCCGGCCGAACCGACGTTCTCCCTGTTTGTTGAGCTGTGAGCCAATGGCAGGTGCTTACACATTAGTGCACCCAGGCATTTTAAAAGCGCATTACGCAGAGTCACCGTGAATCAAATGTGCCGACGAACTCGGCCGGTGCGCCGGGATGAGGGTGGAAGCACAACTCGATGGGAACGATCGGCCCGTTGACTTTTGTGACAATCTCAATCGCTCTGGTGATCAGACGTTCTGGAAGTTCGCCATAGAAAAGGTAAATCGCGCGAGGCGACGGTATTCAGATAGCGTTATAATGTCCTTACATATGCCGTTCAGCCGCGCAGAACCAGGTTTCACCTCAATCATGGCATGATTGTTTTCCATCGATCCCGGGATGTGGATCAGCAGATCCGGCGAGGCGAGACGGGCGCCGGTTGCCTTGATCAGAGCTTGTCCTTGTTTATCGACTTCACCGTTCTATATGAACGGAGTGTCCAACGGCCAGATCTGTCGGAGTTGGTGATACAATTCATAGCAATATACGCGTTCGCGGACTATGGGATCGCCTCCATCAGCTGGTAGATGAAAGTAGAGACCTTCGATCGAAGTCGTAGCCTGACAAAAAACTTCGTTGAGTCGCTGCACCTTAACCTCAACGCTGACAATGGAGATTGGCCGACGCCGTGCCGGCGGCCATGGCTTGGCCTTCAGAGATCACGCATCACTGGGAGCCAAGCGAAACAATGTGCCAACTACGGGCATGTGGATCCAGAGTTCCGAGCAGCGTCGTCCGCTAGCTGTTTCAACCGCGCTCGCATAGGCAGCAAGCTGCGGCGCGTGACCAACAGCCCGTTCCTCCCAGAGTTCAAAACGGCCGGGAAAGCTTTTGTGGTCGATAATAGCGAAATCAATCTCGATTTCGACCAGCATGTCGATGCGACCCTTGAGGACTTGAGCGGCTACCGGAGCGATGACTGGCACCTCCGCGGTTCCGCTCCCCGACGGCCATCGCCTGCGGCGCCAATCGGTCAGTCTCTCGCTGGCGATCAGCGCATCATCCGCTTTAAAGCCAGTGGCGTTCCAACGCTTCAAGATAGATGACGCGTCTTCCAGCCGCTGGTCTCGGTCGCGGTCTGGATCATCATAGCCGATGATTGAATGGAGGGCTTCGCCCAAGGCTGCTATATCGGTGATCCCGTCAATCGGGAGCCTTCCGCCGAGATCGACCCTTTCGATGACCTTCCAGCTTCCACCGTCAGCTTCGCTCGGTTTCAGGAACAGGGGCAAGCTGACCGGCGGTTCGGTCGCCCGCGCCCGAACGAAGGTGTGCGGCGTATCACGTTCCATCGCCACTCCACTCGTCGCAAGAACCCTTACATCGACCGTGAAATTCTCGTTGCCGATGCCGAGCTGGTTATCGTCACTCTGGGGAGGAACAAGATATGCAGCGGCCTCGGGTGCATTAAGCAGGCTCAGCCAGTTCAGAGGTCCTTTAGCTGGCGGAGCAAAGATCAGATAGTCGCGGGCGCGGGTCGCGCCGACATAGAGAAGCCTTGTGTCTTCCTCGACAGCGCGTTGCAATGCGCGCCGGCCTGTCTCCGAGTTGGTAACCTCCACGTCGATCGCGCTGCCTTTTCCACTCTGGCCATAAGGCCACGGCCAAAAGCGGATCCACCGCTCCGACAGAGGGTTTCGCCAATCGAGGTCGCCGGTCGTCTCAGCGACCGGCTCGAACAACCGTGCCTTCGATTCCCAGGAAAGGCCGGTTAGGACCGTCATTGGCCATTCGAGGCCTTTCGATCCGTGATAGGTCATGACCTGAATCGCATCACTGGCAAGGCTCGGGGGCCGCTTCGGCTCGGCGCCTTCGAGCGCAAGCAGGAGTCCCTGCAGTGTCGCCGGCGAGCCGGATGCCGCGCACTCCCCCTCATAGGCACGCGAGAAGCCGCGCAAGGCCTCGAGGTCATCGAGGCGCATCGCGGTATCGCCCCAGCTCTCGATATGGCTCAGTACCGCTGGCAAGGCGAGTACGGCATCGACCAGTTCAGCCGGCGTGAAATTGAGCAGTTCACTCGCGAGCCGTACGAGCGCGTCCGATATCGGCACTTCGGCCCGCAGCGCTGCGTCGGCATCGTCAGAGGTAGCAGCCTGCAGCCATACATCGGAGCCGGCATCATCGGCAAAGAAACGGGCGAGCTCGGCGAGGGCTAGGCGATCCGTCGCGTCAGCCACGCGGCGACAGGCGGCGAGTACGAATTCGACATGTGGCGTACGTGTGAGCCCTAGGCGTTCGACTGCGACTGGAAGACCGGCACGGCTGAGGGCGGCAGCAAAACGGCCGACATCCGTGTTGGAACGGCAGAGAATGGCAATGTCGCCCGGCGTGATCGGCCTGTGATCGTGCTCGTCGTTCTCGACAAGCCAGTTGTCGGCCTCTGCCAAGCTTTGCCGGATGCCCTCTGCAAGGGCTTGTGCCTGCTCTTCGACCTTGCCGATCAGCCACCACCAGCCGGCCGAGGGTTTATCGAAGCCAACGTCCGATCGTGCCGCATCCGTAAATGCGTGCTGTGCAGCTGGCAGCCCCATCCGTTCGAAGACCGGCGTGAACATCGCGTTGAAGAGATCGACCAGGCTTTTCCGGCTTCGCCAGGACTTGGACAAGACCGGATTGTCTTCAGGCCTTCCGCCTGCACCGAGGAATGCGGCCTGGGTCAGCTCGGTGTCTGCGCCGCGAAAGCCGTAGATGGCCTGCTTCGGATCACCAACCCAGGTGCTTTCATCGACCAGCTCCCCGAGAAGCGTGAAAACGGCAAGCTGGAGGGGACTCGAGTCCTGGAACTCGTCGACGAAGACACGGCTGACGCGCTCCTTGAGCCTTGCGGCTAAATCCGGCGTCTTCAGGATTTCCAGCGCAAGGGCTTCCTGATCGGTGAAATCGAGCAACCCACGCTCGGCCTTCCAATCCTGATAGGCGATTAACGCCTCGGCTGCGCAATCAAACGTCTCGGTGATAAACTGCTCGCATTCAGATCGGAGCCGAGGATGTTCGCTGTGCCGTCCCGCTGCAGCGATCAGGCGGGTCAGCGTCTGATTGTAAGGCTGCCCGTCCTTGGTGGGCGCGCATTTCACCTTGGTCAAACGCGCCCAAGTCGACCAGCTCAACATTTCGCCGCGCAAAATACGTTCATGCGCCGCTCTGATCGCCTCGACCGAATCCGCTCCCGTGCTGCTCACGACCGCGGGCCGCATGTCGACGGCGTCGTTCAAGGCACTGGCCAATGCGGCATCCAGATCCGCGCCGTCTGCTGCCGGAGGCGGAAAGCATGCCAGAAAGGCCTCAATTGATCGCTGCGCCGACGAGGCCAACTGGTCAGCCTCAATTCCGTTTGCCCGCGCGAGGGTCGCGATACCGCGCACCGTCCGGCGCCAGTCAGCTGGTTCTCCCGTGCCCGGTGCACGAGGATCATTGTAGCCGAAGTGGTCGGCGAGCTCGTTCAGGATCTCGGCACGTGCGGCGATTGCCGCATCCGCGGCCACGCTGAACACCAGCGACATGTTGGATTCGCCGATGACATTGGTCGACGGCGAGCGCCCCAGGTCGATGGCAAATTCGTTGACGATCTGGCTGCAGACCGCGTTGACAGTGCCGAAGCGCGCACCCAGCAACTGGGCAGCTGCGTCCGCCTTGCCTTGCTCGAACAGTTTGGCGCGGGCCCGTTCGACAAGTTCATCTGCCGCCTTGATCGTGAAGGTCGTCGCAAGGATCTGTTCGGGCGTGCGCACCAGGACCTCGTCGGCGATGTCGTTGACGATCCTGGTCGTCTTCCCAGCGCCGGCGGCGGCGGTAATCGTCGTCAGTCGCGACATCAAACAAGCTCCTCGTAGACGCGACAGAGGCCGCGCAAATTGCAGAACCGGCAGGGTTCTTTCACTGCTTCAATGGCAAGTCCAGCGGGTCGCAGATCACCTGTGTCGGGGAAACCGGCTGCGATCAGAGTCCCATTCGTGGCGAGATCGTGCCAGAGACGCCAATCGTTTGTCACATGGCCAAGCGTGGCGAGGTCATCGATATCCGCTTCAATAGGGTTGCCGGTCAGAATGGAGCCCGGACCGGCGACGATGCGCCGCTGGCGCAGCAGAAAATAGCCTCCAGGAGCACCTGT
Source organism: Rhizobium anhuiense bv. trifolii (assembly GCF_024346605.1). Lineage (NCBI taxonomy): Bacteria > Pseudomonadati > Pseudomonadota > Alphaproteobacteria > Hyphomicrobiales > Rhizobiaceae > Rhizobium > Rhizobium anhuiense. The sequence goes on along the minus strand of NZ_CP098802.1, from coordinate 206,445 downwards.
CCCGTCGCCGGCCGAGAGCCCGCGATAGACGGCTAGCTGGATGGCACGCCCGGACGCGACTTCCTCCCTATATCGTCGTTCGGAGCGGGTCCATTTGAGGTCTAGAACTGCGATCCGGTCGCCGCGACGAACCAGGAGGTCGAGCCTGCCCTGAAGCAGGAGCCGCCCCTGGATACCTTCCCGATCGAGTTCCGAACCGACGATCTCCAGACCTTGAGCATGGAGCAGGCGAACAAGCGCCTCCAAGGCACGTGGCACCATTTCGCGAGCGGCCGCGAGTTCGCCGGCATGTTCGGGCTGAAGGAGCGGCGCTGCGATCTCGGGAAGCAGGCTTTCGAAATGCCTGATTGCTTCCGTCCTGATACCGGCTTCGGCCGGTGGTGCGCCCGGAAGGAGCAGCCGGCGGGCGATCTCGTGGGCCAGATTTCCGAAGAGCTGGTCGGTGCCTGGGATTTCCGCAAAACGCCCCGGCCGAAGATTGAGAATATCCTGGGCGAACCAGCTCAATTGACAGCTCAACATCCGTGTCAACGAAGTCGCGCTCTCGCGACGGGTGTCGGCAAGGCGTGTCGTTCCCGGCGGTATCGTCCAGACCGGAACCCCGGCCGGCGGCTGCATTTGGCGTTCGGAAAGCTGTCGGGTGAGCATTCTGCCGGCAAGCACAGCATCAGGTTCACGCAGAAGCCGTTCGGCTTTGAAGCTGATCGTCGAACCGCTTTCCTTCAAAAGAGGCCGCAAACGGTGCGCCATGGGATGAAGCGTCGTGTGCTCGTCACGCGCAAGTGCTGGACGCACGAGGATGACGCTTTCATTCGCACGCCGGATGACGCCGCTATGGGCCGCCTCTATTCGACTCGCGATCGCGGGCGACACTTCTATCTCCACTCCATTGGCAATGAGAGCTTCACGCTCGGCATTGTCCCACGGCGTGATGGCAATCTTCTCGCCAGGACCGACAAAGTTCCACCAGATGACGCGCCGAGCCGAGGACCACAATGCTCCCGGCGTTTTGATGGCACGAACAGCGCCAGCTTCCGCGAAATGGTCCGGATTGGGAACGCCTTCCGACAGGACTTGCAAGACAACCCGCTCGAGAAGGAGGGCGGGAATGACCGAAAGCTCCAGGCGACTCAGGGCGTCAGACACAGCGGCTGCAGCATTCGAGACTGCCATCAGCAAGCGGTGGCCCTCGCCACCGTCCGAACGCATCGCCCAAGCGGCCACTCTCCCGCAGATCGCCATCGCCTCCGACAGTGGAATCCCCTCGCTTCTCGCAAAGCGCCCGACCTCCGTCCATGCTCGCCATTCCGCGAGCGTCGTGTCGGTTTTCCGGCGCGCTGTATCCGCGTCGGATTGCGTATTGATTTCGAGCAGGCGACCCTCGATTTGGGCCCATGCTTCCCGCCAGACGCGGCCACCGATGCCAGGCTCTTCGCCGAGCGCGCGCGCGAGCCGACGCGCTACCCAGGCCGCAACAGGAGGCCGCGGAAGGAGGAAGAGGTTCAGAAGCACGCGGGGGTCGAAGGGCTGCCACGCGGCGGCAAAAGCCAAAGGAAGGACCTGCAGCGCTCCGCGCCAAGGCGATGACGCGGAGAGTCCGAGGGCTGGAACGCCCCTTGCCCGTAAGGCATGGTCGAGGAGCGCGGTATCGCCGTCCGAAGCGAGAATGACCGTTCCGTGGAGGTCCTCCGACGGCACGGCAGCCAACCAGTCCGCGACCGTTTCAGCCGCCATGAGTTCCGTATCGGCTTCAACCATTGTGAAAGTGCCGTCGCCGGCGAGTGGTTGGGCGGGCTCGCCTGACAGGACCCTCTGCACCATGCGCAGGTCAGAGTCCTCTGTCGCCAGCTCAGGCTGCTCGTAGTCAAAGATCGTGATCCCGACGGCCTCGAGAGCCGCAAACATACGAGCCCATAGTGGCGGCAGAAGATCGCGCCGGTCTGCCAGACCGATTTGGCGAATTCTCAGGCCAGGGCGCGTTCCGAGGACTTCGAGCAAAGCAATGGCGCGGTCTTCCAGGCCCGCCGGCAATGTTGGCTCGACTGCCTCTACCGCAGCCAAATCGTCGAGCCGGGTGCTGCCGATCGCTGTACCACGCCAGCTGCCGCCCACCAGCGTGTCGCGCCACTCGAGGATCGTGGCGGCCGTAGACCAGGGATCTTTCGAAAATGACGAGGCCCAGAAACGGTCGCAACCGCAAGAGCGAAGCTTTGCAAGATAAGTCGAAATACGCACCGCCTTCGAAACGCTCGGCGCAAGCATTCCGAGCTGCGTTTCAAGCATCTGGACCAGGCCAAGGGGACCGACAATGTCTTTATCCAGGGATCCGGCCGCCTCGTGCGCATCCGGGTAAATTCGACCATCCACTGCCAAGCCGAAAATGAGTTGCATTTGCTGATTCCCGATTCGCCTACTACAGATTGCACGAGGCCTGCTCGGTAGGCGAGACCTACCGTGGTCTGAAACACAGAAAAAGCGGCGTATTGAAATCCCAACCATGCTTCGACGGAAGATGGCGTCAGTAACGTGAGGTAGCGGATCAATTTCGGCAAATACACCCGAAGTTGGGATTGATTACCTGTCACGATCTCCCGTCAAATATCAAAAGCTCGTTAGGTACACGCAGTCAGGATTTAATAGACTGTATGAAGGATTCACAGGTCAACCGCGTGGTGGTGTCGAAATTGATGGGGCGTCCGGCATGCCGAGCGGCGCGAACCTGGATAGGTGCGTAGAGCCCAGCTTTGGGGCCCCGCTCCGATAGGCGCCGCACCTCTGTTACTCTGCAAGCGCAGGCAGAAGTGATCGCAATCAGGCGCGAGACGGCCACCGCCGCGGCGATGGCACTTACATGCGGTGCGGCCACGCTTGCCCCAGCAACCTCGGCCGTTCCGCAAGTGCCAACCTCGTTTTGAAGTTGATGATAGGCGCTTTCGTCGGGGATGACATTCCCATCGGTCGTATCCGCTTGCCCCTCAAAGTGTCTAGCGATCGATCGCTGAGCGTCGAAGATCGTTACGCGATAGCGATTAAAGTCGGATGCTTTCCGGCCGAGCCCCGCATCAACAATGCACTCAAAGCCGGTTTGTGCCATGAGCCTACGCGATGCAATTTTGTCGACACCGCAAAGCGCGATACGCGGATCATCGTCTTCCAGCACGTCTCCCGCTAGAAGCCTTCGATCAACGCGACGAACAGCGAACCCCCTCGCCTCAGCCCAGGCGGCCGCAACCTTGGTCTTGAGCTCGCCGTAGGCTTCGGACCTGACCAGCACCGAAGTCGCCCAGTTTTCTTCACTGACCTTATCGCGATCCTGCAAAACCAACTCGACGTCAGATGGGTCAGCGTAGGGCAAAGCCGCCAGTGCCCAGAGAAAGGCCTGACCGAGATTGCCGAGGCCGACCAACCATATGGCGCCAGGCAGGAACACGTCGGCGAAGACCGGCGGCACTTCGCCCGCCGCAGTTGGCCATAGGTCGACCTCCTTGGAACCCTCCACGGCACGACCCCGTACTGCATCAAAAGCGGCACCGACAGCGAGCGCCCCTGCAGCAATCCCTGAAAGCGGATTCCGGCCATCGTCGCAAGGAGTGCATCTCGGAGCAACCCCAGCACGCCAGCCACTCCACCACATCCAGATCCAGCCCTCCTCGGGTGGTTGAGGGGTTGCGCCGATCCGGATTCTCTGCGCTGGCGGTCCTGCGAAAGTTGACGCACCGACGAGTTCGGCCGCATCAGAAAGCGTTTGCGCACCGAGCGGCAGCGTCGAATTCAACCGCTGCTCGACCGCCCCGACGAGACGCACACCGCCGACAAAGGTGCGGCTGCCTACCGATACTGCCGTTAGTATCGCAGCGTGGGCCGCTGGTGTCATAGCATCGTCGCCGACCACGATTTCCAGCGTTAGGCGGCGCAGGCGCGCCTGTGCTTCATCGAAGGTAATACCTTCACTATCAACAAGAATTTTGGAGAGTCGTGCAATCTGTCTGTCTAACGCCACGGCCACCACCCGATGTGTAGCGGCGACGGACGTTCGCTACCGCGATCACGCCATTGCCGAGCACCACGATATTCGTATACGCCGATACTTCCGGGCATTGTGGCGCGTCCGGCAAAGTGCGGCAGGATGATCGCGATGTGGCCGATCTCCGCCACAATGGGATTCGCTTTGTCGGAGGCGCTTTGGCCAAAGCCAGCCGGATGAACGTGGACGTCAGCAACGACTTCACGACCTGTATCGCGGCAGTGCGTCCAGAGAGCTCCGAGCCGGCGTCCATCGATTTCAACGATGCCGGTATCCAGCGCATGCGGGTCGATGTCATCATAGAAGACGAACTCTTCGATCCGGCGTTGTTTGTCCCTCCTACCCAGAAGGAAGGCGCCACTTTCGCGCCGGCTGTAGGTCCGGCGGTGGAGTTCCGCGACACCGGCAGTCCAAATTTTGCGGTCACACAGGATTTCAGGCGGTGGCCCGAAGAGGCTGCGCGCGAGCGTTGCTATTAAGGATGCCATAGAGGTCCTCGAAAACGAAAGAGAGGTGACGATCGGGTCGCCAAGCAAGGTGCGGGAACATCCCGGCGTTGTCGCCGTGCGGGCCAGTCATGCGATCCCAGGGGCGGTACACCGTGTCAGAACCCCAGTGCTGAAAAGTTTTCTGCACGCGAGGACCGCCTTTTGGCCGCATGGTGGGCGACAAGGGGCAGTTCCGGGCATGATCCCAGATCTGCACCTGCGGAGCCACCGCCGGGTAGTTGGTGAGTTCGGCGCGAAAACCGTACTCGCTCGTTCGGCCATCCGGCTCGGTCGCCGTGATGGCGAAGTCAAGTGTCGGAAAAGAAAATACGATAATGCGCCAGCGCCCTGCATCGCAACCGCTGAGGAACGCGACTTCCTGAAGGTCGGCCGCAACGCGGGCGGCGCTCGGATCGGCGATCATGTGGAAGCCCCGTTGGCGATATCGCCACGAACGAGATCGAGAGCGAGCTCGCGATGGCGACCGGCCAAATGGCCGACGTGCTCGGAGCCCGGCAACTCCTGTTTCTCTCCGTGGCGCGTCAACTCGAACTCAGTCGCCATGCTCGGGTCGATATTGAACACCTTGATCGCCCAAGCGAGGACGGCTTCGACGGTCGCGGAACGCTTGAAGCCGCGCCTCTCCTCGCGAGCCTGATAGTAGACCGTCACGACGACCTCGCCAGCGTGGTGGACGTGGTGCCGACGCTTGTGCGGATAGTCGGAGTCGACCACCACAACTTCGGTGATCGGCTCTTCATCGCCCTCGCGGATCAGAATCAGTTCTTCAACCGAACAGCCGCGCTCAAAGGCAATGAGATCAAGAATAATAGTTACCCGATCACCAAGGTCGAGTTCGATTACTTTCTCGTCTCCGTGACCAGTCTTCACGGGAACCTTGACCTTCAGCGCCGACGCACTCTGGGTCAGGTCGTCATCAACAATATCCGTCATTGAACAGTCTCCCGAGGCTCGTGGCCTCTTGCTTCGCCATGGAGACCATCCCCATCCGGCACCTCTTAAAGATGGGGCCAACGCCGCCGTTCGTCAATACCACTATCTAATCTTTTACACGTGTTTGTGGTAAACACACATAATGTCAACTTGACAAACACAGCCGATAAGCTGCAGTTTACAGCAATGTCAGACATGGAACTTTATCGCCGTCTTGGTCGGGCGGTTGCCAAGCGTCGCGACGAACTCGGCATGACCCAGGCCGAGGTCGCGACGAAGCTTGGCCTATCGCGAGCGTCGCTCGCCAACCTCGAAAGCGGCAGACAACGGATTATGGTGCACCAGCTCTTTGCACTTGTACATGCGCTCAAGCTGAATTCCATTCTTGAGTTAGTACCTGAAACATGGACACCGGCTGAGCCGCTTCCCGAAATAAAGGTGACTGGTGGCACCGTACTTAGTCCGCAACAGCAGTCGTCCGTGGAGAGCCTTTTAGCCTCTGCATTTGCGGAAGAGGTTCTAAGGAAGCGAAATCCATGACCAGAAGCGCTGAAAAAGAAAAGGCGACGCAAGCCGCGCGGCAATTGCTGACCAAATTTTCAGTCAAATCTGTACCTGTGCCACTGGAGCGGATCGTGAAAGCCCTGGGCATCCGCGTCGAATACGCACCGCTAGACGGCGAACTATCGGGCCTCGTTTATGTGCGCGAAGGCCTGCCGATCGTTGGCATAAATACGCTTCACGCACCAAACCGTCAACGATTCACCCTTGCCCATGAATTGGCCCATGTCCAACTTCACGGACCGGAGCTGGAAAACGCGGTGCACGTGGACCGAGGATCGCTACGGCGCGATGCTATCTCCGCCGCCGGCACCGACCCAATCGAAATTGAAGCGAACACTTTCGCCGCCGAACTTCTCATGCCTCAGGACCTTCTGCTGGCGATCCTGGATGGCCGATCGATTGACCTCGAAGACGACGAAGCAGTCGCCGGGCTTGCTAAGCGGTTTCGCGTGAGCGAGGCTGCAATGCGTTTTCGACTAGATTCCTTGGGAGGGGCCGGGTGAGCTTTGTCCTCTACGACGTCGAAACGACCGGATTGGCGAAACACTTCGACCAAATAGTGCATTTCGCAGGTGTGCGAACCGACGCCGACCTGAGGATCATTGACCGCATACAGCTACGCTGCCGGTTAATGCCTCATATAATTCCGTCTCCTGAAGCGTTACACGTAACGGAGCTCGGAATCGATCAGCTCACTGACCCATCGCTTCCTTCTCATCTGGAAATGGTGACTGAAATCCATCGGGTGCTTCAATCATGGCGCCCGGCACTTTTTCTCGGCTTCAACTCCTTGTCCTTCGATGAGGAGTTTTTACGCCATGCTTTTTACCAGTGCCTCCAGGACCCCTATCTCACCAACACACAAGGTAGCGCACGCGCTGACGTGCTCGGCCTTTGCCGACTAACAGCAGCGCTACGTCCAGACGTCTTGCAGCCTGCGTTGGACGAGCACGGGCGTACTGTGTTCAAGCTGAAGCCCCTGGCGGAGGCAAACGGCCTGACGGTAGCATTGGCACATGACGCAATGGCGGATGTGCTCACGATGCACGCGCTGTGCAATGTTATTCGGACGCGCGCTCCAGAAATCTGGTCGCAATTCATGCGCTTCAGCCAGAAAGCAAGCGTTGAGGCCTTCGTCACCGACGAAGACGCATTCCTAGTGTCGGAGATGGTCGGCAACCAACATCGCACACGCATCGTTACCCGTATTGGACAACATAGCGAGCAAGCGACACGCCAATATTGCCTTGATCTCACTGCCGACCTTGACTTGCTCGGCAGGCTTTCGGACGATGATCTTGTTGTACTGTGCAAGTCACCGCAGCGGCCGATTGTGACGGTACGTACGAATGCCGCGCCAACGCTTTGGGCACTCTACGATGCGCTGCCCGAACACTTTGCGCCCTTTGACGAGGCGGAAGTGCTTGAACGCGTCACTAGCCTCCGGGAAGATCGATCCTTTCAAGATAGACTCCGCCGGGCCGCGCAGGCAGCTCAGAAGGTATATCCACCCTCTCCCCACGTCGAGGAGCAACTCTACCAAGACGGATTTCCGCCGCCGCAGGACAAAGCTCTCATGGCACAGTTTCACAGTGCCCACTGGGAGCAAAAGGCGGCCTTGGCACGCAATTTTCAAGACCAACGATATCGCCGCCTAGCGCTGCGGCTAATCTATTTTGAGCGTCCTGATCTAATGTCTGTCGACCTGCGTCAAACCTGGCAGACTGAACTTCATGATCGCCTAATGGCTCCAGTCGAGGCGAAATCCCGATGGCGTTCAATTCCCGCAGCGCGCCAGGAAGCTGAACGATTGATCTCCGCCGGGCTCGATGGCGAGCAACTGATCCGTCAGCGCCAGTTCCTACACTACCTAGACACCGAAGCCAGACGGATCGCAATGGGCACGGCAGCGTAACGCTTTATCCTGTCACGCATCCCGGAAGGCGGTGAACTGGAGATGGACCGAACCCCAAAACCTCACCCTCCGCTTCGTCTCGCGCATGCCGAGATCGCCGACGATCCGGCACGCAGCCCGCGAGGTGTCATCGAGCGCTTCGTTCGGTAACTGGAGCAAATCTGGTGGCACGGGGGATTCCGATTTTTTGTGAATCATAATTCACTTCCTTTATGACGAAGCGCCGCCTCCCCATGGTCGAGCATGCTGATACGCTGTCGCTGAAGGCGCTGCGGGAATTGGTGACGGGACTTGTGGCGCGGGCCGATCGGGCAGAAATCCGGATTGAGGCGCTCGAGGCTGACAACCGAAAGCTTCGAGAAGAAAACGACCTGCTCAGGGTAGAGAACACGCGGCTGAAGGTCGACAACCAGCTTCTGCGCGATGAGATTGCGCTTAAAAACCTGCCGCCACGCCCACCGTTCAGACCATCGGGCATGGAGCAGGCAACGAGCGACAAGGCGGTGCCGGCGGCCGAAAGCCTGCGCGGCGTCGCGGGCCGAAGGGCGACACGGGAGCGCCACGCGCGAAGAGGTGCTGCCTGCCAGAGCCCCACCTGGGTCGCGGTTTAAAGGCTACAAGGATTGCGTGGTCCGGGATCTGGTTGTGCGGGCCGAAGTGGTGCGGTATCGCCGCGAATGCTGGGTGACACCGGAAGGACGCACGATCATTGCGCCGCTGCCAGCAGGGATAAAGGGCGGCTACGGCGCCAGTCTGCGTCGCTTCTGCCTGATGCTTCATAGCCATGGGCAGGTCACAACGCAGCGATTGACGACCTTGCTGAACGATGTCGGTGTCGAAATTACAGCGTCATCGCTAGCGATGATCGCGACCAAACGCCAGGTCATCCGGTTTTTGACGCAGCGGCTGGATGGCTTTCATGCCGAGGATGCCGCCGTGCTGCATGCGGGCCTGGTCTCGGCTCCCTTTGTCACGGTCGACGATACAGGTGCCCGCCATGCCAATCGCAATTTCCATACGACACAGATCGGAGGCGAACATTTCACCGCCTTCCGCACAACGCCGTCGAAGTCGCGGCTGAACTTTCTGGCCCTGCTGCGCGGCAACTATCAGGACTATGTTCTCAACGATGCCGCCTTCACCTTTCTGGAAACCCGTCAGGTGGACCCCGCCCTTCTGGCGCGTTTGAAGACATGCGAACCGCGGCGGTTTGCCAATCAGGTTCCGTTTCTCGAGTATCTGGCCGCCAATGGTATCGACATCTTCGACAAGGAAATAGTCCGCCCGTTTGCCGAGGCCGGCATCTGGGGCGCTATCCGCCATCATGGTCTGGTCGGCAATGCGGTAATCGTATCCGACGATGCCGGACAATTCCGCGTCGGCACCCATGCGCTGTGCCGGATCCACGCAGAGCGGTTGCTGCACAAGCTGAAGCCGGCGACGCCGCGGCAGGTGAAACACGTCGAAACCCTGCGCGATCTTGTCTGGCACTTTTACAAGGCTCTGAAAGCCTATCAGCGAAGACCTGATCCCCGTGCAGCCCGGGGCCTTCAGGCCCGGTTCGATCGGATCTTTTCGCTGCGAACCGGTTATGGCGACCTCGACAAACTGCTGTTTCGACTGGGTCGCCGCAAGGCCGAACTGCTGCGGGTTCTGGAGCGGCCTGAAACCCCGCTCCATACCAATGCGTCGGAAAGAGATCTGCGCGGACTTGTCATCAAGCGAAAGATTTCCGGCGGCACGCTCAGTAGCAACGGTCGGCAGGCGCGCGATAGCATGCTGATAAAGACCTGCCAAAAGCTCGGCCTGTCGTTCTGGCACTATCTCGGCGATCGGCTGGGTATCAGTGACGAAGATCATACTGTTGCACCCCTCGCCTCCCTGGTTGCAGCAAGCGCCTGAACGCTCTCGGCCCTTCGAGCGCCCTGCTCTACGTCAGAAATGCTGATTGTGTCGGCATAGCCACCAAATCAGCCCCGCTTATCTTCGTTCGCAAATAAAGTTCCCCCGTTTCTGTTCCGTTAACCAAATGAATTAACGCTATTCTTTTTCCATAAGGAACCTAAATCGCCATTTTTTTCCGTAACTCATACAACGTTTTGCGGCGGCTCTAACCATCGATAAGTACTGGTTATCGATGGTAGATTGATTTTGCCCCGCAAATCAGGAAGGATCGGTGCAAATCGCGGTCCTGGAGACCGCCGAAACAGTTTTTTGGAGCGTCCGTGACCAAACTCAAAACATCACTGACCGCCGTCGAGCGTCGCGCCGAGGAGCTCGACACGATCGCCGCCGTGCTGCCGCTGGAACGCCGCGACGAACTCGCCGAGCTGCTCACCGACCACGACGTCGAGACGCTGCGCCATCTCGTCAACCAGGGCATGGGCGACAACACATTGCGGGCCCTGACCTCCGATCTCGCTTACCTCGAAGCCTGGGGATTGGCGGCGACCGGGTGCACCCTTCCCTGGCCGGCGCCCGAAGCACTGCTGTTGAAATTCGTCGCCCATCACCTCTGGGACCCGCAACACCGCGAGACCGATGCCGATCACGGCATGCCGGCCGATGTCGACCAAAACCTTCGAAGCCAGGGGTTTCTCAAGTCCGTCGGCCCGCACGCGCCAGCCACCGTGCGCCGGCGGCTGGCCAACTGGTCGACGCTGAGCAAATGGCGCGGTTTTGACGGCGCCTTCGCCTCGCCTGCCCTTAAATCAGCCATTCGGCTGGCGATCCGAGCCGCGCCAAGACAACGTCTTCGCAAGAGCGCCAAGGCGGTCACCGGCGACGTGCTGGCCAAATTGCTGGCGACCTGCGCGACCGATAGCCTGCGTGATCTGCGCGACCGGGCGATCCTGATGGTGGCCTTTGCCTCCGGCGGCAGAAGGCGGAGCGAAATCGCCGGGCTGCGCAAGGAGCAGTTGACAATCGAGCCGCCGATCCCGGTCGAGAATGGTACCCCCCTCCCCTCCCTCGCCATCCATCTCGGTCGCACCAAAACCAGCAGCGGCGAACAGGACGACGTCGTCTATCTGACGGGCCGGCCGGTAGAGGCACTCAATGCCTGGATGGCGGCGGCGAAGATCGAGAGCGGGAGCGTGTTTCGGGCGATCGGGCGGTGGGGGACGGTTTCGCGGCGGGCGATCGATCCGCAATCGATCAATGCGATCCTCAAGCAGCGGGTCGAGATGGCCGGATTGGATAGTGGAGAGTTTTCGGCGCATGGGTTGCGCTCAGGCTATCTGACCGAGACGGCGAACCGCGGCATTCCCTTGCCCGAGGCGATGGAGCAGTCGCGCCACCGTTCGGTGCAACAGGCATCAAGTTACTATAACAGCGCAACCCGGCGGGAAGGTCAGGCGTCGCGTCTTCTCGCCTAATCGCACATGATCACAGGCATGGCCATCGCGCGCCTTCGCCTTAATACGCAAGCAATGCATTGGCGGCTTGGTCTAGCGGGGATCGCGCTAGCCATGTTGGGCTATGGAGTGTCTTGGCTCGCGCTGCTTTTTCTGCCTGATGTACCCACCGCTTTGCGGGAGTCTCCCGGGTTGTTGTGGGATCTCGACTGTCCCTGGTCGCTATCGGTTGCCGCACCTCACAGCGAGACGACGTTCTCGATCCTGGGCAACACCGGTTGCGCAATGATTGTCTTGGCGGCTTGCTGGCTTGCTATGGATTCGCTCCCGCGTTTGCGAAAGATGTTTCGGCCAGTAGTCGCGGTCGGCTCGATGTCGTTGACGGTCTATGTGCTGCACATTGTGGGAATAGCCTATCTCCTGCGCGTTATGGGAATAGATTCGGCTGGAGAAGACGGGAGCCTGTCTATGCTCCTTGGCTTCGTCGTGGCTACAAGCACTTTCGCGGTGCTTTGGCTGCGCGCCTTCCAACGAGGACCGATGGAAGTACTGATGGGTAGGATCACAGATCTCGCGCGTCACATCCTCTAAGCACCACGTCGCCCCGACTCCGATCTACCCTTGTAGGGTGCTGTGATACCGACCTGCCTTCGTGCCCGACGCGCGCAGTGACGGTCAAGTGGGCCGACGATCAATCGCGACGCGACCTGCCCTTGACCGTCACGAGTACAGCGCCAGAGTGTTCTGGTCGGAGGCGCCTTAAACCGTGCCGACATTAGATTCCGGGGAGGAGCTCGCCACCAGCAGGCGCGCGCCCGGCTTAGATCGATTGGCGAAAAGCCGGCCGCGAAGCCACGAGAACGGCGAGCCCGACAACTGTGTAGAGCCCAACCGCCTCCGCGGCTTGTGCTACAGTCCGGTTTTCCACCGGCGGATCGCATATGGCGTAGGCTGCCGATCCTGCCAGTACAGGCATGGCGAGCAGCCATGTGCCGATGATACCCGGGCTGAATAGCGCGAATATTAGTGGTGCCGAAGAGCGCCTTCGCTGCCGTCAGCGCGAGCTGCGGGATCACCGTTCGAAACCGCGACGCCGGTCCAGTGAAAAGGGACAGCACCACCTGGAGGATCCGGGAACTTACCGCGACCAGCAGTGGGAATACCTGGCGGCCCGGACCCGGTACCAACTCCGCCGCCTCGCCCATAGCTGCGAGATCGCCGCCGATGTTGATCGTGTTTGCGCTGAACAGCAGCGCCACGAAGGTTGTTACGGCCCAGGTCGGATAGATCCGGCACATGCTGCCCGCAATTCCGCGTCCCGTGCGACCCGTCCTGGCTCTACCGCAGCGAGTAGAGGAACAACATCGTCTATAGCATGTCAAGCAAGCGCCCACCTGCTAGCAGGTAGCTATCCCGCTGGGATTATCGTCGGTTTCGCCAATGATCCGCCCTGACCCAACTTCTCGAACAGTGTACTGCGCGGCTGTACCCGCCTATGCCCCACAACCAATGGGCTCCGAGTTTCGACCCAATTCGACTGGGATGACGGAGATTCGTTTAGACAAAGCTGACAAATCTCAGTGGGATGGGCCTGTCTCTGCCTCAAATGATATGCGCGCATAGCCTCGATGGGGACGGCTGGCGATCAGGCCCACAAGGAGCCCGCGGCGAAGGGACGCGTCTTCGCGAACTCTGAAGTCTCAATTTGGCTCTCTCGCGAGCTGAATGTTTGCGCTCTGCCTCGAGGCGAGACTTGTTCCACGCGGCGCATATGTAACTCCGACATAAACTAACTTCGAAAAACCATTAAATTCCCGTAACTTAGGTCGGTGGTCAGTTGACCACCGAAGAAAACTAGTCTCGGCGTCGCGAAAACTTTTGAGTAGCACTATCAATGACGATGAGCAAAGCTTTACCCGACCTTCAACCTGCCCTGTCCGTTCGCCTTTAGCAACGCCATCAGCATCGGCCCAATCGCGAATTCGCCCTTTTCGCTTCGCCGCGTCAGGTCACGAAGATAGCCCCCGGCCGAATTAATGTGGCCGCCTCGCTCCAGGATGCATGCCATCACGGTCGCGGCGTTTTCCGGACCCATCATATTGGCGGCCTCTTCGTAGGCCGATGGACTGACGCCTAGCATCGATCGAACGATGACGGCTGCGGCCATCAGATCGCGCCAGTTGCCGATTAAGCCATCTGGCCCATAGGCAAGGATTTCCGGGCAGGCTTGCAGAACCAGGCCGAGCGGGAAGGACTTCAGTCCGCCACCATCATTGCGGACCCCCGGCCGTCGACTTTGCTCTTCCTCCTTCTGCGCGAAGGGATGGCCTGTCTCACCCCTTCCCTTCGCGGCCGTCAGAGACCCTCGGTCGTTGTCTGGCTCAGCTATCGCCCCCTGCTTCGTTTCGAAGCTTGGTTCAAGTTCAGAAATAGATTCGGGTTTTGAACTCTGTATGTGACGCTCTATATAATTGGCATTGCCGCGCTGTTTTGTTGATTTAACCTGGTTTTCCAGCCGGTTAAGAATATCTGTGCGCAAGGCCGTCAATTCATCCAGCAACAGTTCAAGCTGAGCTGTCGTCGGCGATCGCGGCAGGCCTTCGATCAGGTCCCGGAATTCGCGGTGTAGGCCTTGCCAATCCCCGGGGATCTCCTCTTCAACTGCCGCTTCGATCAGTTTTGCAATGTCACGGCGGCAAAGGGTGATGCGTTCACGCAGACGCTGGACATGCAGCCGCTCGGCCATCACTGCGGCCGCAAGCTGTTCGATCTCCTCGGCACGAGCAAGCAGTGGCGCGAGCGAGAAGCCAAAAGCTTCATCGATCTCCCCTGCGCTGTCCCTGCGGACATAGCGCTTGCCATTGGGGCTATCCTTACGCACCAGAAGACCTGCCTCGACGAGGGCGGCAAGATGGCGCCGAACGGTCTGTTCGGCCATGCCATGCGTTCTGAGCGAAAGCTGGATATTCGACGGGAAGACGACCAAGCCGTTTTCCTGGGCCAGTTCATTCTTCGGATAAAAGGTCAAAAGCGAGTTGAGCACGGCAAGCGCCCGATCGCCGATGCCAAGCAGCGCCTTTGCCTCGCATAGCGCGCGAAACAATTTCCACTTATCGACCGACTGATCGGGTTTGATCTCCCTTGCCATGACCTGATTTGCAAGCATGCCAAGCGTCATCGACCGCCGCCCGAAGGGCGTTACACTTCCCGTGTGCATTGTCTTCACCTCTCAAAAAGGCAAAAGAAATCCACTCACCAACACGGCGCTAAAATCTCTTGACGAGGATTCGAGGAAATGCGATTCTATTCTTGCTACAGAGACAGAAGGGCTTCCGCGACGGCGACGTTGAGGGGGCTCTTTTCTTTTGCGGTTTATTCTCCGTGTTTCAGTTGGTTCTCAACCTTGTACGCTTGATACAGCGCTGGCACATGCTCGAGCACGAACTTCGCAAAATCAGGCATCGCCTTCCTGTCAATCGTGATTTCCAGTTTGACCTTGCTCTGCATCACCTGTGCAATTCTGGTGCCATCTGGGGTGGCCATGACCTCAGGTAATCCGCGCGCAATTCGACTGGGCTTCAAACTAAGGATGACCGCCTTGAACCGTTCTGCCGATGGCAGCGCTTGAACTTCCTCCGACATCGCATATTTCGACACGTCGGCCGGAGAAGGCGCTTTCTCGATCAGTTCCGCAAGTTGTTGCCAACTCGGCCGCCCAACACCAGGAGCCGCACCAATAGCATCAATCAGTTCAGAGGGGAGGGCGTCCACGAGCAGAAGCATCTTCGACAAATTGCTCTTGTCGATCGACATCGCGGCGATGACAATCTCTCTTGAAAACTGCCTATTCAGGTGATGTGCGAAGCGCGCCTTTTCGATGAAGGTAAGATCTTCGCGCTGATTGTTTTCCTGACCCTGCGCTACGACCAGTTGCTCGTCTGTCAGTTCGCGAACAACCGCCTTGACCGGGATTCCGAGCTCTGAAACTGCGCGCAGCCGGCGGTGGCCGAAAGCAATCTGATATCGGGCGGGCTGGTCCGGATGAGGTCGTACAAGGATAGGGACCTGCTGTCCTTGCTCGCGGATCGAAGCAACGAGCCCTTCGATGTCCCCAGGCATACGATCCTGCACGAAAGACGGCTCAATTGACGAGGCATCCAACTCTATCACTACCTGCCCTTCAGCAAGACGCCGCTCGATCTCTTCGGCACGGCTAAGACGATCGTTTTGCTCTCGCAGCGCGTTTCCGATGTTCGCTGTGAGCTTCGTTGCGGGATCGCGCTCCTTCCTTGCCACCCCGAGAAGCGGCATGGATCGATTCTTTGCTGCCCTGTAGTCTGCGGACGACGTTTCGGGCGCGTCTGTTGAGACGCCAAGGATGTGCTTCCGGCTCATGTGGGTCTACCCCATGCTTTTTTGATCAGTGTTTCGATTTCGTCGTTGACGGCATTCATCGCCTCCAACGCTCGGTCATAGGTCGAACGGGTGAACTGGCCACGCTCGATTTCAAATAGGGTCTGGTTTGTCAGACCAGCATCCGAAACCGCGGTGGTTTTAAGCATTGGAAAATTTAGAACATTTTCGCCGAAAATAGACCGCAGATAACCGACCATCTGATTTTGCGGTCCATCGCTCGGTTCGAAACGGGTTATCAAGTAGCGCATCCAATTAAACTTGAACTCTGCGCCAGCGTTCTCGATTTCGCGCAGAAGGTTTGATGTCATTGCCAGAAACTGGTTCATCGACATCACGTCCAGCATCTGAGGATGGACAGTGACTAGGATCGATGTTGCGGCAGTCAGAGCCGAAAGCGTGAGGTAACCAAGTTGGGGAGGGCAGTCGATCACCACGACGTCGTAGTTGTCAGCGATATCTTCGATCACCTGACTGATACGACCGTAAAAGAGCGTGTCGCCTTCCTTGCGCTTCATCAGCGCACGCGGCGTGTCGTGCTCGAATTCCATCAGCTCAAGATTGCCCGGGATCAGGTGGAGATCAGGGATATACGTTGCTCGGACAACCTGCTCGATAGGAACCTGCTCTTCATCGTATCTGATGGCGCCGTAAAGCGTCTGGTTCGGACCAACGTCGGTTTCCGGTTGGCTGCCGAAGAGCGCGGAAAGACTCGCCTGGGGATCCAGATCTATGGCCAGGACGCGATATCCGCGCATAGCGAGATACTGTGCCAAATGCGCGGCGGTGGTGGTCTTGCCAGATCCACCTTTGAAATTCATGACAGATATAACTTGGAGCTGCTCGCCGTTTCGACGATGCGGCAGGTAGCGACGGTTCCCGCGTCCGACCCGGTCCATATGCTTTCGAATCGCATGGATATCTTCAATTGAGAACATTCGCCTGCCACCGGGGCTCATGCTAAGATTCAACTCTGGCATCTCCGACGCGGTCTGGCGCAAATAGGACTCGCCAACGCCCAGCAGCTTAGACGCCTCGGACGGCCCGAATGTTCGAATGCCCTTCTCGGAATGCGGTGGGAAGACCTTAAGATGATGTGCTTGAAGTTGGCTGGAGAGAGCGTTGGCATGACGCTCCATCAAGGCTGTCAATCCTTCAATTACAGGTACTTCTTTTTCGGCGGCCTTCGCCATATCAAAACCCATTTGTTGCCACTGGCGGTATTTTTCGCGAAACTAGTAAAGTTCCGCCACCGGCAATAAGCGCCGATTCGAATTTTTGAGCAAGGGCTTTTAGGTTAACGAAAGGTTAACGCGAAACCCCGGTACACGCCAAACACGAGAACTTTTACGTTCTTTATCTATGGTTTAGCAAGGCCGATATCCCGGTAAGTTCATGATCTGTTTTACTGTGAATCCTGCAACCTTCCCTGTCGTTTCGGCGCATAGGGAGAGCATGACCCACCGTTCGCACGGCGGAGACTCCATCCGCCTCGAAGAGCTTAGCCGGTTCGTACAACATTTGAGCGTATGCGCTGCGTACGGGGCTCATTTGCTCCGCTCCCTGGATTGGGGGTTCGCCTCACCTGCAGTCGTCGATCGCGGAGTCTGCGACACAAAGATCGGGGGACGGCACCCCCGCGCCTGCATGCGTTCCCAGACTTCCTTGGCATGGCGCTGAATGCGCTTCGAAGTGGTTTCCATGTGATTCTTCACAACGTTACAGGGTGGCTCTGATTTCCATCGTGACGGTTTTTATACCACATGGTGGATATCTTCCGTCGCTGTGTAACCGTCTTGCGTCGACGAGTCAAATACAAAGGACATTTCCCAAGCTATGAAACACCAAATCCATCGGCGCAGGCCGGTCGTGGCCCTCAATTGGCCTTGCCAAGTTGTCGCTTGGGACGGTAACGCATTTCCAGTCCAATCCCGCGAACAGCACTGAGAACTGTGCTGCCGTCAGATGCATCGCGCCGTCCTGCACTCGAGGCCAATGGAACTCGCCATCCTCAAGCCGCTTGGCAACCCGGCACACGCCGCTGCCATCCCAGAAGATCAGCATGCATTGCGGAAGTCGACTGGATTAGTGGCGATCATCACCTTTACCACACCCGACGTACCAACATTGAGCCTTCAACGCCCGGATAGCGCGAGACAATCGTTGCGTCATCGGTGCCAGAGGCGATGCGCAACGTGGCTCCATCAATTTGCAAGTTGATAGCCGCCTCCGGAGAAGCCTTTCTTGGCGAAAGTGCCTGCCGCGCCTTCTTTGGCTCCGGCTTCTCGGGCGGCACGACGACCGCTGGCGCAAACATCGGACCTTCCCAGCACAGAATCTCCGCTGGCTTTCACGGCGAGCCGCCGCCATCTGAACAATTGCTTAGGCGTCAACCCATGCCGGCGTGCCACAGAGCACGCCGTCACGCCAAGGCTCGCAACTCTCCGCAATAATCCGCGCCTTCTGATCGTCGCCCCATTCTCGACGACAGCAATTGCCAGTGAACACCTCAATCCGGCGTACCAGCTCACCTTGGATTTAAGCGTAAGCTCGGGAATCGACACATGTTTAAACCCTCTCACGAGGCTGAACATGAATGATCAAGCGATGAGCCAGACGATGGGGGATCAGGATAGTGTTTACCGGCATTCTCCAGGGGCGATATGGCTGCATTCGACAAATTTGGAATATGTCGAAGCGCGACCCTCTCCCAGCGAGTTTGTAGGATTCTACAACTTCCCCTCAATTCCAGTCTGTGCTGATTTCCAGCCGCCCAACAATGACGGAGAAAATCATGCAGATTCTCGCGCTCTCGACACCACGGACGACCCTAGAGGCGCATCTCCTACACATCCACTACCAACTTCGTGCTCGGATCTTTTCCGATCGCCTGGGTTGGGAAGTGGACGTAATGGCCGGGTGCGAGTCCGATCGTTTCGACGCGCTTCGGCCGACCTATGTGCTCGCAGTCGCAGAGACGGGCGAATTGGCGGGGTGCGCGAGGCTTCTTCCTGCGCTCGGACCGACAATGGTGGCCGACGTTTTCCCGTCGCTGCTCCCCGACGGCCAACTCAAGGGGCATGCCGCGATGGTTGAGAGTTCTCGCTTCTGCGTCGACACGAGAATTACGGAAGGGAGGGGCGACGGTTCGGTTCATGAAGCGACGCTCACCATGTTCGCTGGCATCATCGAATGGTGCATCGCTAGTGGCTATACGGAGATTGTCACGGTGACCGATCTTAGGTTTGAGCGAATCCTCGCTCGCGTCGGATGGCCGCTGCAGCGTTTGGGCGAACCCAAGAAGATTGGCGTGACGATGGCCGTCGCGGGGACACTGGCCGCCGACGCAGACACCTTCCTCAGGCTTTGCCCCTCCAACTACCATTCTGAATTCGCCCCCTGTCAGCCAGGCGGCCTAAGGAGAAATCCGTGAACCAGCTTCGCTCTCACCCTCGGCTCGTCCGCAAACTTCAGGAGGCGCTCGGCGATCAGCTTTGTGTTGCCCTGGACGACGCGAACGTAGTCGAAATCATGCTCAATCCGGACGGCAAATTATTCATTGAACGGCTAGGTCACGGTGTTGCGCCTGCGGGCGAGATGTCATCCGCTGCAGCGGAGATGGTGATCGGTACAGTGGCGCACGCGCTTCAGTCAGAGGTCGGCACGGAACAGCCAATCATCTCCGGGGAGCTGCCAATCGGTGGCCACCGCTTCGAGGGACTGTTGCCTCCCGTTGTCACCAAGCCTGCCTTCATAATCCGTCGCAGGGCGTCGCGCCTCATTCCGCTCGAAGACTATGTTCGCACCGGCGTGATGACAGAATACCACGCCGCAACGATACGCAGTGCCATTTCCACGAGGCTGAACATCATCATTTCTGGGGGGACGGGCTCGGGCAAGACGACGCTTGCGAATGCGGTGATCGACGAGATCGTCAAGTCTGCGCCGGAGGATCGACTCGTCATTCTTGAGGATACCGCGGAAATCCAATGCGCGGCCGAGAACGCCGTTCTCCTCCACACCAGCGATTCGATCGACATGGCCCGGCTCTTGAAGAGCACTATGCGCTTGCGCCCCGACCGGATAGTCGTTGGCGAAGTTCGCGACGGCGCGGCCCTGACGTTGCTCAAGGCCTGGAACACCGGCCACCCGGGCGGCGTGGCGACCATTCACTCGAACACCGCCATGTCGGCGCTGCGTCGGCTTGAACAGCTGACCGCCGAGGCAAGCCAGCAGCCGATGCACGAGGTGATCGGAGAGGCCGTCGACCTGGTCATCTCGATCGAGCGGACGCCGCGTGGCCGGCTTGTTCGCGACATCATCCAAGTCGAGCGGTTCATCAACGGACGGTACGAGATCGAATCCGATCAGTTCACCGAAGAACAGGAGGCGCGCCATGTCGCGTGAGCATACCCTCATCGCCGCCGCGCTCTGGGCCGCGCCAATCGTATTTGCCTCGGTCGCGCCGGCGCTTGCCAGCTCCGGCGGCAGCCTCCCATGGGAAGGACCGCTGCAACAGATCCAGGAGTCGATCACAGGCCCGGTCGCGGGTGCAATCGCGCTGGCAGCCGTGGCCATAGCCGGCGGCATGCTCATCTTCGGCGGCGAGCTCAACGATTTCGCGCGGCGACTTGTGTATGTCGTTCTCGTCGCCGGCATCCTGCTCGGCGCTACCAACATCGTCGGCCTGTTCGGTGCGACCGGCGCTTCGATCGGGCTAACCGATGCGCAGATCACGTCAATTGGTGCGAACGGAGGAGGGGAGGGAGATCATGGCTGAATCCCTTTCCGGCCTGCGGCGCAATCGCATCCACCGCGCGCTGTCGCGCCCGAACCTGCTGATGGGCGCCGACCGGGAGCTGGTTCTGATCACCGGCCTTGCGGCCGTGATCCTGATCTTCGTCGTGCTTACGGCCTATTCGGCACTCTTCGGCGTCGCTGTCTGGGTCGTGATCGTCGGGCTGCTCAGGATGATGGCGAAGTCCGACCCACTGATGCGGCAAGTCTACATCAGGCACATTTCCTACAAGCCCTATTACAAGGCGACCACTTCGCCGTGGCGACGGTACTGAGAAGGCGGCCATGGTAGCTCTCAAACGCTTCCGGGTGACCGGCCCGTCCTTCGCCGATCTCGTTCCTTATGCCGGCCTGGTCGACAATGGTGTCCTCCTCCTGAAGGACGGAAGCCTGATGGCAGGCTGGTACTTCGCTGGCCCGGACTCCGAAAGCGCGACCGACCTCGAGCGCAACGAGCTGTCGAGGCAGATCAATGCCGTTCTGTCTCGGCTCGGAAGCGGCTGGATGATCCAGGTCGAGGCCATCCGTATTCCGACAGTCGACTATCCATCAGAAGATCGATGCCATTTCCCCGACCCGGTAACCCTCGCAATCGATGCCGAGCGTCGGGCGCATTTCGCGCGCGAGCAGGGGCATTTCGAGAGCAAGCATGCGCTAATCCTGACCTACCGGCCCCTCGAGTCCAAGAAGACTGCTCTCAGCAAATACATCTATTCGGACGAGGAAAGTCGGAAGAAGTCCTACGCGGACACGGTGCTATTCGTGTTCAAGAACGCGGTGCGAGAGCTTGAGCAGTATTTTGCCAACACTCTTTCGATCCGGCGAATGGAAACCCGCGAAACGGTCGAAAGGGGAGGGGAGCGAATCGCCCGATACGACGAGCTGCTGCAGTTCGCGCGGTTCTGCACCACCGGGGAAAGCCATCCAATCCGGCTTCCCGATGTTCCCATGTATCTCGACTGGA
Organism: Rhizobium anhuiense bv. trifolii; assembly: GCF_024346605.1. Classification (NCBI taxonomy): domain Bacteria; kingdom Pseudomonadati; phylum Pseudomonadota; class Alphaproteobacteria; order Hyphomicrobiales; family Rhizobiaceae; genus Rhizobium; species Rhizobium anhuiense. The sequence goes on along the minus strand of NZ_CP098802.1, from coordinate 184,970 downwards.
TCGCCACTGCGGAGCTTGAGCACGGACTGACGCCAAAGGTCGAAAACCGTTTCCTCGGCGTCGTTGCGATCGACGGTCTGCCGGCCGAAAGCTGGCCCGGTATTCTGAACAGCCTAGACCTGATGCCGCTGACCTATCGGTGGTCATCGCGTTTCATTTTCCTTGATGCCGAGGAGGCCCGGCAAAAGCTCGAACGCACCCGCAAGAAGTGGCAGCAAAAGGTCCGGCCGTTCTTCGACCAGATATTCCAGACACAAAGCCGGTCAGTGGATCAGGACGCCATGAGCATGGTGGTCGAGACTGAGGATGCGATCGCGCAGGCCTCGTCGCAGCTGGTTGCTTATGGCTATTACACGCCAGTCGTCGTGCTGTTCGACAGCGATCGCGAGGCACTCCAGGAGAAAGCGGAAGCGGTCCGCCGGCTGATCCAGGCGGAAGGTTTCGGGGCGCGGATTGAAACGCTCAACGCCACTGACGCCTATCTCGGCAGCCTGCCGGGCAACTGGTATTGCAACATCCGTGAGCCGCTGATCAACACCAGCAATCTCGCCGACTTGATCCCGCTGAACTCGGTCTGGTCCGGAAGCCCGATCTCCCCATGCCCGTTTTACCCACCGAATGCCCCGCCCTTGATGCAGGTTGCGAGCGGATCGACGGCGTTCCGTCTGAACCTGCATGTCGATGATGTCGGCCACACACTGATCTTCGGTCCGACCGGTTCGGGTAAGTCGACGCTTCTGGCTCTGATCGCTGCGCAGTTTCGCCGGTACGAAAATGCGCAGATCTTCGCCTTTGACAAAGGCAGTTCACTTCTGCCCCTGACGCTCGCAGCCGGCGGCGATCACTATGAGATCGGCGGCGACAATGCCGAAGAGGGGAGGGCGTTGGCCTTTTGCCCATTGTCCGAACTTAAAAGTGATGCCGACCGGGCTTGGGCGACGGAATGGATCGAGATGCTGGTCGGCCTGCAGGGCGTCACCATCACCCCAGATCATCGCAACGCCATCTCTCGGCAGATCGGCCTGATGGCGAGTGCATCCGGTCGCTCGCTCTCGGATTTCGTCAGTGGCGTGCAGCTTCGCGAGATCAAGGACGCGCTGCATCACTATACCGTCGATGGCCCAATGGGCCAGCTCCTCGATGCGGAAGAAGACGGCCTCACACTCGGCGCCTTCCAGACCTTCGAGATCGAGCAGCTGATGAATATGGGCGAGCGCAATCTCGTGCCAGTGCTCACCTACCTGTTCCGCCGGATCGAAAAACGTTTGGATGGGTCGCCGAGCCTGATCGTGCTCGACGAGGCGTGGCTGATGCTCGGCCACCCTGTATTCCGCGACAAGATTCGCGAGTGGCTCAAGGTGCTCCGCAAGGCGAATTGCGCCGTCGTTCTCGCGACCCAATCAATCTCCGATGCAGAACGATCCGGGATTATCGACGTGCTGAAGGAATCCTGCCCTACCAAGATTTGCCTTCCGAACGGCGCCGCCCGCGAGTCTGGGACGCGTGAATTCTACGAGCGCATCGGCTTCAACGAGCGGCAGATCGAGATCGTCGCTACCGCCATGCCGAAGCGCGAATACTACGTCGCCACGTCAGAAGGCCGGCGGCTCTTCAACATGTCGCTTGGGCCAGTCGCGCTGAGCTTTGTCGGCGCGTCGGGCAAAGAGGACCTCAAACGCATCCGCGCACTGAAATCCGAACATGGCCGCGACTGGCCGATCCACTGGCTTGAAACGAGAGGAGTTCACGATGCCGCATCGCTACTCAAGTACGTATAGATGGTTTGCATGCCTAGCGGCCGCCACGCTCACGATCGTAACCGCAGGTCCGGTGCAAGCCGGGACAGCCACCGGCGCTGCGACGGAATGGACGCAGCTCGCCAACAATGCGCAGCTCGTAGATCTCATGAAAAGCTCCGGCATCCAGGTCGACAATCAGCTGACTCAGATCAGCCAGCTTGCAGAGCAGATCCAGAACCAGCTGAAGATCTACGAGAACATGGTGCAAAACACTGCGCAGCTTCCTGACCATGTCTGGGGTCAGGTCGAAAGCGATCTCAACCAGCTGCGCAGCATCGTCGACCAGGGACAGGGCATCGCCTTTTCGATGGGGAATGCGGATGACGTTCTTCAGCAGCGGTTTCAGAGTTATGCCGATCTCAAGACGAATTTGCCTGACAACGCGACGTTCTCCTCGACCTACCAGTCCTGGTCGAACACCAACCGCGACACGATCGCCAGCTCGCTGAAAGCGGCGAGCCTCACGGCCGACCAGTTCGATAGCGAGGAAGACACGATGTCCTCGCTGCGGTCGATGTCCGAAACAGCTGACGGGCAGATGAAGGCTCTGCAGGTCGGGCACGAGATCGCAGCGCAACAGGTCGCACAAATGCAGAAGCTTCGCGGTCTCGTCTCCCAACAGATGACAATGATGGGAACCTGGCTTCAGACGGAACAGACCGACAAAGACCTGGCGCAGGCGCGGCGGGAAAAGTTCTTCAACGCCGAGGTCAAAAGCGTTCCGGAAGGCCAGAAAATGGAACCGCGATGGTGAGCCGCTCCGTTCTGATTGCCTTGCTGTTGGCTGTCGCCGCTGCATCGTCTGCAGCGACAGTGCTGATCGTCAATTCCCGAAACACCGGAATACCTGCGCTCACCGAGGAGCAGCGCGCCGTCCGGGAAAAATTCTTCGGCTCCGACAAGGATCTGCCGCCGATCAAGGAAGGCCAGGAGATGCGCCCGAGATGGTGAATGTAACTGTTGCGCGTTCTTTCCTGATTACAGGTCTCTTTTTCCTCGCCTATGCTGTTCCCGCATTCGCGCAGGAGGGGCAGGTCCTCACGGAACTGGAAAATCAGGTCTCCTCCGCTGCGAAGGGGTGGGAGACCACCATCATGGAGGCGGCGAAATCCCTATTCTGGATTCTCGCAACGATCGAGATCGGAATTGCGGCCGTCTGGCTGGCGATCCAATCGGCCTCGCTGGACAGCTGGTTCGCCGAACTGGTGCGGCGGATCATGTTCATCGGGTTCTTCGCATTCGTTCTGAGCCAAGGTCCGACCTTTGCGCGAGCGGTGGTTGATAGTCTTTTCCAGATTGGCGCCGGTGCTGGTTCAGCGTCGCCCGCGGAAGTGTTCGATGCAGGCATCCGGGTCGCCTCGCAGATGTCGGAGCAGGCACAGTTCGGGGTGTTCGAAGACAATGCGCTTGCGATCGCGGCGGTGTTGGCGATGGGCATCGTCGTTATCTGCTTCTCACTGGTCGCAGCGATTTTCGTGTCGGTCATGGTTGAGATGTATGTCGGCCTGCTCGCCGGCATGATCATGCTCGGACTGGGCGGCTCTTCCTTCACGAAGGACTTTGCCATTCGCTACCTCGTCTATGCCTTCGGCGTCGGCATGAAGCTGATGGCCTTAGTGATGATCGCCAAGATCGGATCGAACGTCCTGCTTGGCCTTGCCCAAGCGCCCACCGCGTCGTCCGATCAGTTCGTCACGACCTTGGCCATCGCCGGTATCTCCGTCGTCGTCTTCATCATCGCGATGTATGTCCCGAACATCATCCAGGGCGTTGTCCAGGGCGCATCGGTGTCCGGAGGAATGGAAGCGATCCGCCACGGCGGGCAAGTGGCGTCTTTTGCGGCCGGTGCTGGCTTCCTCGCCACCGGCGCTGCCGGCGCGGGATTTGCTGCGGCCCAAGCAGCACGAGCTGGCGGTTCATCCGTTGCAGGTGCTGCTCTTCGCGGCGTGGGCGCGAGCTTCTCTTCCGGCGCGCAAGCAGCCGGAGCTGCCGCGAAGGAAAAGGCAATTGGCTCTCCCGGCGCTTATGCCGGGTCCATTCTCGGACTGGCCAATGCGAAGCTCGATGAACAGCGCGCCGGTCATAGCGGACCGAAACCTCCTCCCGAACGCAACGACAAACCATAATCGAGACAAGGGAAGAATAAATGGCAGCGAACCGCGCCCCGGAAAACCCGTATCTCGCCGCCCGCCAGGAATGGAGCGAACGCTATGGCTCCTATGTGAAGGCCGCAGCCGCATGGCGCATTGTTGGTGTCCTCAGCCTGGTCATGGCCGTCATCGGCTTCAGCTACGCGATGTATCTGAGCACGCAAGTGAGGCTCGTGCCTTACATCGTCGAGGTCGACAAGCTCGGAACCGCAGTCACGGCAGGCTTTCCGGAGCAGATCGAGTATGCCGATGTCCGCGTGGTGCGCGCCACACTCGGTAACTTCGTCACGAGCTTTCGCTCGATCACGCCGGATGCGGTGGTGCAGAAGCAATATATCGACCGCACCTATGCGCTTCTTCGCACCTCCGACCCGTCGACGGAGAAGGTCAACGCCTGGTTCCGAGGCAATTCTCCGTTCGAGAAGGCGAAGACTTCGGCGGTTGCCATCGAGGTCAACAACATCGTGGCGCTCTCGAACCAGACCTATCAGATCGACTGGACGGAATACGAGCGGGACCGCAAGGGCAAGGAAACCGGCACGCGGCGGTTCCGCGGGATCGCAACGGTGACGCTCACCGCGCCACAGGATGAGGCGACGATCCGCCTCAATCCGATCGGCCTCTACGTCCGAGATTTTGACTGGACGGCACAGCTTTAAGGGCAGGGATTCTTTCAATGAAAAAAACGGGATTGATCGCAGCCGCCGGCTGCATAGCCGGACTCTTGCTTGCGGCGGGCGCGCAGGCGCAAAGCATGACGAGCAACGAGGTGAAGGGAACAAATCTTTCCAGGAAGTGGCGTGGCACGCCGGGACTGGTCACGACAGGTCCGGACGGAAAGGTGATCTTCCTGTTCGGCGAAACGCAACCTTCCGTCGTCTGCTCGCCGCTTCAGGTCTGCGACATCGAACTTCAGGGTGGCGAGATCGTTCGCGACGTCCTCGTCGGCGACACCGTGCGCTGGAAGGTGGAGCCTGCCACTTCGGGGGCCGCAGGCGGACAGGCCATCCATCTGATCGTCAAACCGTCGGAGCCAGGCCTTCTCACCTCGATGGTCGTGACCACATCACGGCGCACCTATCATATCCAGCTCAAGTCCCATCCCAGCCAGTACATGGCCCGCATTGGTTTCGAATATCCGGAAGACGTGTCGACCAAGCTCGCCGACATCAACGCCCGTCTCGAAACCGGCGGCATTCCTGGCACCGCGCCGGACAAGCTGAACTTTTCCTATTCAATCAGCGGCGGTGCTTCGTGGAAACCGAAGCGGGTCTATTCGGACGGGGTGAAGACCTACATCCAGTTCCCGAAATCGATCTCCGGACAAGACGCGCCGGTGCTCTTCGTCGTCTCCGGCGGTCAAAATCGTATCGTCAATTACCGGATGAAGAACGACATGATGACTATCGACTATGCGATCGACAGGGCAATCCTCGTTTCCGGAGTCGGTTGGCGGCAGCAGAAGATTACCCTTCGGCGGGGAGGCTGAACCATGCGGAAGCTATTCGCATTCTTCATCGCGGTCGCGCTGCTCTCCAGCTGCCAAACGGCCGACGACGCGCTCACCACCAGCTCGACCCCTGTGGCCGTCACCGGACCGGCTGCAAGCGCCATCGCCGGCGACATGGCAAGTCGTCTGGCTGAACAGATCGGCCCGGCAGGGGCTACGACCACGATCAAAATGGAGACGGACCCGTCAGAGTTCGCGACCGCCCTTAAGGCGGCCCTGAAAGGGTGGGGCTACACGGTCGTCACGGACGGCAAAGTCGCCAAAGACGTCAAGCCGGTCGAGCTTGCTTATGCAATCGAGGGCTTCGACGGAGAGGTGCTAGTGCAGGTCACGACGCCTTCCATCGCTCTTGGCCGCGCTTACACGCCGACGGCGGCCGGCGCGACGCCGGCCAGTCCCCTTTCGATCATGCAGCGCAACTGACGGAGTTTAATATGGTCCAGTCGCTCCAGCTTGGCACCTCCAGCCAAGCCGACGATCACCAGGGCATGCGGCGGCTCAACCGCCTGCCGATCATCGTCGCCATTATTTTCATCGTGCTGTTCGTCGGCGTCGTTGTGATTGGTCTGTCGCTGCGCGGGCTTTCCTTCAATCGTGGCGACATCGAGAGCGCTTCCAACAGCCCTGCGACCAGTTTCGGCGACCAGCTTAAGCGGGGTGTCACGGACGGCATTATCGGTGACCCAGAAAAGCAGGAGGTGTTTCAGCCAACACCCCTCGTCATGGAGAAAGAGGAAAAGCACGGGCCGGTCGTCGAGCGCCGACCAGAGGAGCGACAAGACCGTCGACAAAGGCTCGAATCCGAAGAGGAGTGGAAGGCTCGGCTGAAGCGAGAGCAGGATGAGCAATACATCCGGGAAGCGCAGCGCCAGCGAATGGCGCGTCTTCAGGCTCGTTCCACGGCGCTCGATTCGCCGCTGAAGGTCGACATGTCCGATGTCGAGAAATCCGCAAACTCCACCAACGACACCAGCCGTCAGCCGACAAATGTCGCAGCAAACAGTGCATCAGACCTTTTTGCCGGCGCCATGAAATCCGGCCTGATGGGCCTGAACGTCGATCAGAACGGGCAGACCTCGAAAGAAGATTTCTTCAATCAGGACATCAAGGATCTCGGCTACCTGCCGAACCAGGTCGTGCGGCAAATCTCGCCCTACGAATTGAAGCGCGGCTCAGTCATTCCCGCCACCTTGATCACAGGCCTTAATTCCGATCTACCAGGGCGCATTACCGCTCAGGTCAGCCAGAATGTCTTCGACAGCACGACCGGCTATTGGCTTCTGATCCCACAGGGTGCAAAGCTCTTTGGCCGCTACGACTCCAAAGTGTTATTCGGCCAGGAACGTGTTCTCGTCGTCTGGACGGACCTCATTTTCCCGAATGGGTCTACCCTTCAAATCGGCGGCATGGCTGGCACGGACGCCGAAGGATATGGGGGCTTCGAGGATAAGGTCGACCGCCATCTCTGGAGGACTTTCGGTTCGGCGGCGCTGGTGGCAATCATCGGGACCGGGATCGATATGTCGATGCCCGAAAGTTCGACGCTGGCGACGCAGGACACCGCCTCGGATGCAGCACAGCGAAAATTTGCCGAATCATTCGGTCGAGTAGCGGAAGAGACGATCTCGAAGAATCTGAACGTTCCGCCGACGGTTCGGATCCGGCCGGGCTACAAGTTCAACGTCATGGTCGATCAGGATATTGTTTTTCCATCTGTCTATGGCGACCGCTAACCAGTTAAGGACCTCATATTTTCGATTGTAGCTGAACGTCGCAAGTGCATTCCGCGCTGCGGCGCAGGTGTGACTAAAAATCTCTACAAAAATCATCTTCTTTAGATCAGAAAGAGTTGAATACTTGGCAGAGGTCAATAGACCTAAGCGATGCAACGAACGTGGATCTGCTACGCGTAGAAGCAACTGCCGTATCGTCCAATATCCCATGTGGTTCCGGCTGGCCGAACGGTGGCAACCGGTACCTCGCGGCGTCAGAACGGCGCGACGAGTGGGAGGCTTGCACTGTCGAAAAAGGAGAAATGTTAGTGGACGGTGACCTTCGCTCTCTCATCGATATGACAGAAGCTGCGCATGATGAGCGTATGATCAAAAGTGCTTTGAAGACATTTGCGCACGCATGCGGCCTCGACCGTTTTGCTTATCTGCAAACTGAGGGTTTGGAAATCCGCACATTCAACACCTATCCGGAGGAATGGCAGGGCGTTTATCTCGAAGGCCAGTATTCCCGAATCGACCCGGTCGTTACTGAAGCCAAGCGTCGCATGGAGATGTTTTCCTGGACGGCCGACGATTGGCCCGCTCGTGGAACCTCCGAACTCAGGCGCTTTCGGGACCAGGCGATCGACTACGGCATTCGGAGTGGGGTGACAATCCCCGTCGAAGGCAGTTTCGGCTCCACGATGATGCTGACGTTTGCATCCTCAGCCCAAACGGCAGACGTTTCAAAACTGCAGGATTCGCAAAAAGCGATCCGGGCGGTTCTGGCGATCCACTACCGCCTGAAGATCATCGCTGCGACGACGATTGTGGCCCCGAAACGGTTGCTTTCACCAAGAGAAGCAATGTGCCTCATGTGGGCGGCAAAGGGCAAAAGCGCTCCGGAAACTGCAATGTTGACAGGGATCAATCCGAGGACAGTGCAGCACTATCTCGATAAAGCGCGCGAAAAGCTCGAAGCGGCAACCGTTCCGCAACTTGTCGCAATTGCTAAAGATCACGGTTTGGTTTGACCGTCATTCATGTTATCGAGTGGAACCTCGGGGACGTAGCCTAACGCATCGATGATTTCCGAAAGTTCTTCTTGCTGGACTTCGGATTTCCTTTGGCGCGCGACATACTCCTCCTGCAGGCTCTTGAGCACGTCGGCGGAGATTGATGGGTCTTCCGTCGCGCGAGTCCATTCCTGATAGACAGCTTCGTCGGCGGCGATCAGGCGGCGGTGTTCGAGAATTGCCGAGACAGCCAACGCCTCCAGCTCCGACTGTTGCATCGAGCTGAAGCGCGATTTTCTATCCGTTTCTCGACCATTTGCATCGGATGAGCTCGCTTTGTTCACCCGCTTCTCCCAAAATTTCATTCTCTCACCAAGTGGCGCCGCGAAGGTTCGCCTACATCAAATGGGACACCGTTACATCCGAAATCTCTGAGTTGAAAAAAGCGCTGATGCTTATGTCGACAACCAAACCCATTACCCGCCTCGCATTGGCGGGCATTTGCGGCAAAGACTTTTACATACTTTAGTTGATAAACTCCCAGTGTGTAAACGGCGATCTTTCGGCGCATGGACATGCGCAAACTGGTCGGCTCGAATTTCGCCCGCCTGCGTCGGGAGAAAGGCCTGACACAGGAAGAGGTCGAGGCGCGTTCTGGTTTCAGCCAACAATATCTTAGTAGCCTCGAGCGAGGTCGGCGCAACCCTACTGTGATTACGCTTTATGAACTGGCTCAAGCCTTGGATGTCAGCCACATCGAATTAGTTCGACCGATTGGTGAGACCCGAGTTGGTCCGCAAGCACGCGCATAATCTCGCAGGCAACAGCCTCAATCCGCCCGGAGACAACGAGAAATCGTCGGAGCTAGCTTCCGGCATTGAGATTTGTGCACCCATCGTATATATTCTCCCTAAGGAGAATAATTATGAGTAACGCTCTTCGTGAATACACCCCCGCCGAAGCTGCAGCCGTCAGCGAGATCGCTGTGAAGGCGGTACACAATGCCATCGACAAACGCATCCTCTCAAATCGACTGTCCCGCACTTCTGGCCGAGCGCTCACCGACGAAGATCTGCTTCGTTTGAAACTCTGGTACGGTGTCGGCTCGATCCTTTCAGCAGAGCGTCGCAAGCGTTTGTTCGATACGATTGACCAGAACCCCCATGCAGATACTGTGAGGGCCGACGACTATCTGATCGTTGATGTCGCGAGAGCGAGGGAGCACTTGGCCGCGCGCGGGGAAGCGCTTAGGGAAGCTGACAAGATCATCCATAGCGTGAAAGGCCTGGTTGGCGGCGAGCCGGTCTTCAAAGGTACGCGCGTTCCGGTCCGAACAATCGCTGCAATGAAACTGCAAGGCGCTGCCACGGACGAGATCGTCGAAGGCTATCCGGCTCTCACCGCGCGCATGGTGGACCTCGCCGAAATCTGGGTAGCGGCTCATCCTGCCCGTGGGCGGCCACGAAAGTTGTCGGAACAGGGATTGAAAGTAAAGTCGGTGAAGCGCTTGCCTCTGGGAAAGGCCGGTACCGAAAAGCCCTCGGGCACGGTTTCGTGAAGTTTCTCGTCGATGAATGCCTTCACACATCGCTCGTGGCCGTGGCTCGAGATTACGGCCACGATTGCTTTCACGTTAATTGGCTAGGCCTGAGCGGAGAGACCGACTGGGATCTAATGCCACGGATCGTCGCGGAAGATTTTACCTTCGTGACGAACAACGCTCGTGACTTCAGGAAACTGTATGCGAGAGAGGCCCTGCATGCGGGCTTGGTAATCATCGTTCCGCAAGTTCTGCCGGGACAGCAGCGGGAATTGTTCGCGTTCGTTCTGCAGGAACTCGCCTGTTCTCCGGACCTAGTGAACGAGGTGATCGAGATCGAGATCGAAGAGCACGAGGTCCTGCTGACGCGTTATGCGCTGCCAGAGTGAAGGTCAATTCCCGCCTATGGGCGGTTTGATTGGAATTCCCGCTCACCCAACGCCTCCATCGTCCCTTTTTCTCGGCAGGACGGGGCTTGGACATATGTCGATTTCAGAGCTGCAGGCTCTGCGGTGCGATTAAACCGACAAGGCCTTTGAAAAGGAGTATGATGACCAGTGTGCGAAAACGAACCATCGCCCAATCATCTTCAATCCCCAGATTGTTCCGCACTGGCAATGGTTTAGTCGACTTATGTCGAAACCGCACAGACTGCCTGTGCGTGTGGCCAACCCCGGTTTCGCGCCGTAGTTTCAGCAAACAATCTGGCGTTTGGTAATACCCAGGCTCCGCGGATGGAGCCGCCATGACGAGCTTCGAACAGTCCAAGATTTATAACACCCTCCTGAGGACCGTCAGTCCGCAAAGCTTCGCTCGCCTCGTCGACGAAATGGAGCGGGTGGACCTGCCCGTAAGATACGTGTTGGTCGAAGACGGCGTCGCGCCGGATTCATCGAGTCCGGATTGGGTTCAGTCGTCGCGACGAGTTCTGACGGCGAGTCCATCGAGGTCGGACACGTCGGACGGGAAGGCGCGTCAGGCATGCACGTCATGCTCGCGGTTCCGGCGACGCCGGGGCGAACCTTCATGCAAGTCTCCGGCTCGGGTATTCGAGTGCCCATCGGCGTTTTCACCGATGCCGTTGCGTCGGACGCCGAGACTCGCGACTTCGTTCTCCGTTACGTCCACACGACCGTTCTGCAACTCGCCCATTCGGCACTCGCTAACGCCCGATACAGCATGCAGGAACGCCTCGCCCGCTGGATTCTGATGTGTCATGACCGCCTCGATGGCGACGATCTTCCTGTGACCCATGAGTTCCTGTCGCTGATGCTCGGTGTTCGGCGCTCAGGAGTGACTGATCAGCTTCATATTCTTGAAGGCCGGCATGCGGTTCGATCAACGCGCGGAAACCTCCGAGTTCTCAGCCGGCAGAAGCTTCTCGACATCGCCGGTGGCTGCTACGGCGTTCCGGAGCGGGAATATGAAAAGGTGCTTGGCCTGCCGTTGCGGATGAAGTAGCTCAAGCAATCGGCTTAATTGCGTCCTTGAATGGCAGCGTCAGCAACAATACGCGGATTGGGAAGATGGATTCTAAGCACTCGTACGGTGCGACCAACTCGAAAAATAGCCGCATTTCTTGTCTGCTCGCGAATGGCTGCAACGCTATTGCTGACCACCAATGCGAGATAGATCGACCCTTATCCCCGCAGTGCCAATTTTCTTTTCGTCCGAAGGTTCTGCCTCTGTCTGCGGCGGAGCCCCGGCATCCACTGTACCTGCCTCCGATTTATCGGCCCGCGCTTGCTTTTGATTGGCGAGTGCCCCGCCGGGGTCTTCCGCCTGAAACACGCTCACGCCCTCGAACTCACCACTCTTCCATGCGTAAATCGCATCCTCGAAAATCTGTGGGAAGACGTCTTTGTTCGTGGGGTTGCCATACCATTTCGCAACGATCCTGTGGACCTTGGCGAACATTGCCGTGCCTTTGCGGAGGTTCTGGCATGCATCGACAAGGTCCGGTTTCAGATCCGCCGGTTCCTTGACGCCAACGCCTGCGGGAAACTGTGTCAGGCCGACGCGGACGACCGCCTGACCAGCATATTGGCGCACGATCGCCATCGCCTCGTCTGCCGTTCTGGCTTTCGGCACGAGGATCAGTCGGCCGCCCGATTTGACGGTGACGGCGAGGGGATCATCCGAGCCCGCTGCCATCACGAATTGCTCGACGATCGCGAGCTCGAGGGAAGGGTCGGCACATTCTTTGATCAGGGCGGCGTCGAGCATAGGGCCTCCTTGGCGCCTCAGGTGTTGAAGGCGGTAACAAGCGGTTTTGCGAAGAGCCTCGCCCAGGCGGTGGTAGCGGCGCGCTGGATGGAGACAATCGATGTCCCTGTGGTCCACCAGCCGTTTCCCACGGCAACGACAAAATCCGGATCGTGGAGCATGGACTGGAGGATCGGCCAAACGATCAGTTGCTCGTAGCAGATCAGTGGCGCTGCCCGGCCGGCACCGATGGAGACGGCCGGGTTCGCAAAAAAATCCGCCCTGGCACCGCCACTCTCCCCGAACAAGAAACGCCACGGCTGCCACATCGAGCCGGGAACTGGCATGCGTTCGCGATAGAGGATGCTGCTTCCGCCCTTCCTGTCGATCGCGACGAGGACATTGTCGTAGCCGGTGGCATCGAGCACCGTTGCGCCGGCGATGACCGTCGCAGCCCCGCCGCGGAGGGCGCCTGTCCAAACCCTCTCGACGGTCGGCGTCCAGAAACCGAGCGCACTTTCGGGCAGCGCTACGAAACGGGCGCTATCGTTGGCCGCGCCACGCACCGTTGCGATCATGTCACGCTGCCGTTGAAGACCGGCTTCACGACCAAGCGAAACGCCCAACTCCAGATCGACGCCACGCCAGCCTTCCGGTAGTTTCGGGTCGGTCCAGGTAGCGGCGGACCACAGCCAAAGGCCTGCGAAGGTGATGGCGACAGCTGGCCATATTCGGGTTACGAGGCCCGCAAGGCCAGCTGTGATCAAGCTCAGTCCCCACCACCCCCATCCCGGAAACAACACGCCGGCGGCGGTGACGGGATGCGCCCAACCTGTGATGCCGAACGGCGGGATGGCCATAATCACGGCCCCGAGGAGATAGCGGAACGGACGAGTGCCAGTTTTCTTCGTCCAGAGGACGGCATGCACGATGACAAAGCTTATGGACGCACATAGCCAGAGCAACAAGCCCGGCCAGATATCGAACGAGTAAAAGGCGGCCACGCCTTGGGGCAAACCACGTGATGCGGCCAGGAAATATCCGGCGGAGACAAGTGCCGCCACTGATCTCGTTCGCGCGATCGACCAAAGAACCGGAAACCCCAGCGCGATGGGTAGAAACAACGCATGGCCGCTCCAGCCCACCACGCCGATCCCGATCGAACCGAATATCAGCAGCGCCGGCCGAAGGTAATCACGGCACATAGGTGAGGACCTCCTGCGCCAAGCCGCGAATGCCGGAGATCGGCACCGGGCCAAAATATCGGGAGTCATAGGAGCCGGGGAATGCTGAATGCAGGAAGACATATCCTGGCGGTACGATGCCGCTCGGAAAGGGCGTCAATGGCCGGCCTTTTCCATCTCGTAGTGCGAGACTGGAAGAGGAAACCCCCCGCCCATCCACGCTCACGCTGACGCCGATTTCGGCATGCTGTCCTGCAACGGCGATCACTGTCTTGATCAACGGTGCAACACCGCCCCGGCAGGAACCAGAACGGAGATAGCCTCGTGCCCTCGCTTCCCGCATCGCCGCCGTTTCCGGTGGGCAGATGAACAGGAGGTCGCCAACTGCGGCAGGTCGATGAAGCGGGATAATGCGCCACAGGCCGAGTGGCTCGCTCAGTGTCAGATTGATGCGGTAGCCGCCGGCGACGGCAGTCACCACCAGCAGGATGGCGGCCACCGCCGCCATCGATAGAACCGCCATGGCTCGTCGTTGCTGCGTGGTCATCGACCGGCTGGTTGCAGCCCGGGTCATTTCAGCGAGAGCCCTTGGCTCTTCGTCTGACGCATCGTCTCAGCCTGCTTGAGCGCTTCCGTCGTTCGTTCATGAGAGCCAAGTTGCTGGACTGTCCGCATGGAGTTCCACGCGGACTGGACCTCCGCCTTCTGGTCGGCCGTCATTCCTGCTGTGACTGTCTCAAAAGTCTTGCCATCAGTGTCTTTCGCAGCCAAAGGCAGGAAGGTCCGTTCCCCGAAACGTTCGGAAACCGCCTTGGCGAAACCTTCGAGTTCTGCCTTCACCATTTTGTCGGCAAGCGCGTATTCGAGGCCGGCCGGAAGATCGTTGCGATCGATCGCATCGCGCACGCGTTCGAGCGTTTGCTTGGCGGCTGGAGAGAGCGCCGGAATGTCGACCGAAACCTTGAGCCGGACCGCGCGCTCCTCCGTCTCATGTTTGAATTCGGCCTCGGCCCGCTCACGAAGGTAACGTTCAAGATTTCGGGCGAGCGCCGGCACATTGGCGAGCGCTTTTTCCCGGTCCTGCTTGTCGCCACGGCTGGCGAGAACACCGGTTTTGCCCTTCAGCGCGCCAAAGCTCTCTGGCTCGCCGGCAATCCTTGCCAGGGTGGACTGCGCGACCGACTGGTCCTTCAACATGGTATCGACATTGATCGCCTTGAAGGCAGCTTCCGGCTGCGCGTAGACGAGCTGGAAGCGGGTCGAGACGTCCTCCCATTGCTTCTTGAGGCCGGGATCGGCGGCCAGCTTGTCCTCAACAGCGTGATCGAGCGATTTCGGGAAGGTGGTGATGCCTGATACCATGGGCTTGGCCCCCTTGATCGTGTTCGGGATGGAGTGTTTGTTGCTGCCGCGGGCCAGCCCGAGCGCTGTGCTGATGGCCGCAAGACGGGCGCCGAGGTCGGCGAGTTTCTGTTTTTGGCGGACGGCCCAGTGGATACGATCGTGTGCGATCGTGCGGGCGACGTTGACAAGATGAAGGCCCCGCGCTTCCGCGAAGCGCAGCGCTTGGCCGTAGAACGACGCCTTCTCGTAATCGAGCGTCGTTTCCTTGGCGTTCCGGCGCGACAGGATCGGAATGAGGCCACCGGATTTCGCGAAGGAGCGTCTGCCGTAGTAGACGGCGAGATCCTCGCGATGGCGCGTCATAGCCACATAGGTGAGATGCTTGTCCAATGAAAGGGAAGCAAGCACCTTCACCCGGTCGACGGTCGCACCCTGGCTCTTGTGGATGGTCGTCGCATAGCCGTGGTCGAGATTGTTGTAGAAGCGCTGCTCGACCGTGACCTGCCGGCGGTGCTCGCCGTCACCAACCTCGGCAACAATCCGGCCAGGAGCGGATTCAAGCACCTTTGCGAGCATGCCATTCTTGACGCCAAGGCTGCCCTCGTTCTTGAGGAACACAACCTGGTCGCCGGTCGCGAACATGCGGGTTCCGTCCTCTGTCTTGAACGCAAATCCGTCTGCGACGACGCCGCGTTCGACCAGCTTGGCGCGCGCCATATCGTTAAGCATTCGGACGTCGCGGCGAAGGTGTGCGAGGATCAGGCTGGTCTTCGAAAGGTCGTAGTCCCGGTCCCAAGCTGCGATCAGGCTTTCGACGGCCTCGTCCTTCAGTCTCAAACCAATCATTCGACCATGGGCGGTGTAGGCATCGACAGCCTTGCGGACATTGCCACGCGCGAGATCGAGCGAGGCGTCGCGCATCCATTGCTGGCGCTGACGATAGATCGTCTCGAGTTCGGCATAGCCGATGCGATCGGCGATCGCACGGAAGGCGGCGCCCGCTTCGATCGGTTGAAGCTGTTCCGGATCGCCGACAAGCACGAGTTTGGCGCCGGCCCTGGTGACGGCTTCGACAAAGAGCGCCATCTGCCGTGACGACACCATGCCGGCCTCGTCGAGTACGAAGACCGTCTTGTCGTCGAGCTGATTGCGGCCCTGGTTCCAGCGAAGCTCCCACGACGACAGAGTGCGGGAAACGATGCCAGCTTCCTTCTCCAAACCTTCGGCGGCTTTGCCAGCCAACGCTCCGCCGACCACTCGATAGCCGGCCGCTTCCCACGCCTCGCGCGCCGCCTTCATCATCGTCGTCTTGCCGGCGCCGGCGCGGCCAATGATAGCGGCAATCCGCGTGGCCCTGGCGACATGCTCGATCGCCGTTCGCTGCTCATCCGACAGACGGGAATGGCGCGCAAAGGTCGTCTGCAGGACCTCCTCACGGACGCCATGGGAGGCGCGACCGGAGAGCCAGATCGCGCGATTGGCCATCTCGGCTTCAAGCCGGACCATGTCGCGCGTGGTGTACTTCGCGGGAGTCCGAATACCTGTCGCAAAGTCGATCCGCTCGCGTTCGAGCCGGAGCGCTTCCGGACTTTGCAGAATGCGGACCATCAGACTTTGGAACAGAGCGGCGTCGTCGATATAGCGATACAACACCTTCGCAACATCGCGTTCGTCGAAGACGCTCTTCTCCCGCGTGATCAGGTCGAGCACGATCTCCGGACGGCGCTCGATGCGGCGGGCGTTCTCGCTGCGGCGCTCCCCCTGAAGCTCGATGCGTTCGAGTTTGGGAGCCGACGCCTGCGTCTTGTGGTCGGATTGCTCGGCCTTGCGCTCGATGGCTTTGGCGCCGACGCCGAGGTGAATGGTTGGCTCGAGGTCAATACCCTGCTTTTCGAAGGAACGGCCATCGATGTGGATCTCGAGGCCGGCAAGCGCCAGATGTTTGTTCTGGCAGGCAAACCAGCCGTCGCGAAACGCATTAAAATCCTCAGTGCTACCGGCCCACAGCTGATAGACGAGCTTGCCGGCGTCATTGCGGACCGGCTTGCCGTCCGGGCCGAGGAGCGCAATCTTCTTCGAACCAAAGCCATCTTCGGTTAGCGGGCGCAACGTGGTCATGAGGTGGACGTGAGGATTGCCGGGGGCGTCGTGATAGACCCAGTCCGCGACCATGCCCTGCGCGGTGATGTGGCCCGCCACAAAGTCGCGCATGAGCGCGATGTTCTGCTCGGCCGTCAGCTCGAGCGGCAGGGCGATGGTGACGTCCTTTGCGAGCTGCGCGTCGGATCGCTTTTCGAACGTCTCAACCTTGTTCCAGAAGGCTTCGGATGCTCCGGCGACCGAACGATCGGCTATCATGCTGCACACCCATTCCGGCGCGTCGGCAGGGATCACGAACTCCTCATGCAGGAGCCCTTGCTTGCGGGTGTAGTCGATCGTCCGGGCTTCCCGCTCGAACTCCATCTTAGCGCAGTGCCGGTAGGCCGCCGACAGCACGGCACTGCGGCCGGAGCCGCGAGCGACGATGCTGACAGAGAAGTGAGGGACGGCCACGGCGAAGTTCTTCCCGGTTGCGAACGAAATCAATAGGTTCGTCGGGAACGGGAGGCCTGACCAGGCCTCAAGCAAGGACGTCGCGCCAGCGACGTATAATTGCGCCCTTGGAAGCCGCTCCTTCGGAACGGCCGGGATCATTCCCGAAAGCATCGCCCTTGGCGATTGTAGGATTCACAGTAGTGCGTTCCGCACTCCGGTCCGAAAAACTGGGTTCGAAAGGCAAGCTTTCGCACCCAGGGAGACAGACGGAAATGAAGAAGCCATCCGCGAAACTTCGCGACGAAATCGCCAAGCTGCAGGAACAGCTCAAGATCGCCGAGACCCGGGAAGCGGAACGCATCGGCCGGATCGCGCTCAAGGCGGGCCTTGGCGAGATCGAGATCGACGAGGCGGAGCTTCAGGCAGCGTTTGAGCAACTGACCAAGCGATTTGGCGGAGGGCAGGGCGCTACGGCCGGAAAAGAAAGGGGAGGGGCAGCCGTCGTCTCGCAGCAAACCGCGCCGGTCACGTCTGGCGCGGGCGCGGGCAGCGCTGGCGAGGCTTGAACGCATGGCGAGGACGATGACATCCGACGCCCGCAAGAAGGACACGCGAGAAAAGATCGAGCTCGGCGGACTGATCGTCAAGGCCGGTCTGCGCTACGAGAAGCGAGCGCTGTTGCTGGGCGCGCTGGTCGATGCAGCGCGCCGCATCAAGAGTGACGATACCGAGCGATCCAGGCTCACGGCAATCGGCGTGGAGGCCTTCGGCAATGACGATCAATAGGATTGCGCTCGTCGTCATGCCAGGGACGTTGATGATCCTGGTCGTCATCGGGATGACAGGGGTAGAGCAGTGGCTTTCCGGTTTTGGCAAGACCGAGGCCGCGCGACTGGCATGGGGGCGGGCGGGCATCGCATTGCCCTATGTGGCCAGTGCGGCGATCGGAATTCTGTTGCTGTTTTCGAGCGCCGGTTCGATCAATATCAAGCAGGCAGGTTGGGGCGTCGTCGCGGGATGCAGTGGGACGATCTTGATCGCAGCCATTCGCGAAACAATGCGCCTTTCCTCTTTCATGAAAACGGTACCCGCCGACAAGACGGTCTTGGCCTTTCTCGATCCAGCAACGTCGATCGGAGCGAGTGCGGCGCTATTATGTGCCTGCTTCGCACTCCGCGTCGCGCTCATCGGCAATGCGGCATTCGCAAGGGCCGAGCCGAAGCGCATTCAGGGCAAGCGGGCGCTCCATGGCGAAGCGGATTGGATGAAGCTCACAGAGGCGGCAAAGTTGTTTCCCGATGTTGGTGGCATCGTCATCGGCGAGCGCTATCGGGTCGACAAGGACAGTGTCGGGAGCCAAGCGTTTCGCGCCGACAGCGCTGAGACCTGGGGCGCCGGTGGCAAGTCGCCGTTGCTGTGCTTCGATGGCTCGTTCGGCTCGTCGCACGGGATCGTCTTTGCCGGCTCCGGCGGTTTCAAGACGACGTCGGTGACGATCCCGACGGCACTGAAATGGGGCGGCACGCTGATCGTGCTCGATCCATCGAACGAGGTCGCACCGATGGTCTCCGGGCATCGGGGCCGAGCGGGAAGGGACGTGTTCCTTCTCGATCCGAGGAAGCCTGACATCGGTTTTAACGTCCTGGATTGGGTCGGTCGTTTCGGCGGAACCAAGGAAGAGGATATTGCCTCGATCGCCTCATGGATCATGAGCGACAGCGGCGGCGTGCGTGGTGTCCGTGATGACTTCTTTCGCGCATCGGCGCTGCAACTGCTGACGGCACTCATCGCCGATGTCTGCCTTTCCGGTCACACGGATGAAAAAGACCAGACACTTCGGCAGGTACGCATGAACCTCTCGGAGCCGGAACCGACATTACGCAAGCGGCTGCAAGACATCTACGACAATTCGGGCTCGGATTTCGTGAAGGAAAACGTCGCAGCCTTCGTCAACATGACGCCGGAAACCTTCTCTGGCGTCTACGCCAACGCGGTCAAGGAGACGCACTGGCTTTCCTATCCGAACTATGCCGCCCTCGTGTCGGGAAAGAAATTCTCGACCAGCGATATAGCGGCCGGCAATACGGACGTCTTCATCAACATCGACCTCAAGACCTTGGAGACCCATTCCGGTCTTGCGCGGGTCATCATCGGCTCGTTTCTCAATGCGATCTACAATCGCGACGGACAGATCAAGGGGCGCGCCCTGTTTCTCCTCGATGAGGTCGCCCGCCTAGGCTACATGCGGATCATAGAGACCGCGCGCGATGCCGGTCGCAAATACGGCATCGCGCTGACGATGATCTATCAGTCGATCGGCCAGATGCGCGAAACTTATGGCGGCCGCGATGCGGCAAGCAAGTGGTTCGAGAGTGCCAGCTGGATTTCGTTTGCCGCGATCAACGATCCAGAGACCGCCGATTACATCTCCCGACGCTGCGGCATGACCACGGTCGAGATTGACCAGGTGAGCCGCAGTTTTCAGGCAAAGGGATCGTCGCGAACGCGATCGAAACAGCTCGCTGCTCGACCATTGATCCAACCTCATGAAGTTCTGCGCATGCGGGCGGATGAGCAGATCGTGTTCACCGCAGGAAACGCACCGCTCAGGTGCGGACGAGCTATCTGGTTCAGGCGCGACGACATGAAGGCCTGCGTCGGCACGAACAGGTTTCACATGGTCGGGGATACGCCAAGGCCCGCATGATCCAAGCCGGCGCGCGGTGCAACCGAGCAAGGCTGATCCAGAAAAAAAGAAGAGTATCGGAGAAATCAGCATAGCGACGCCCGGCGGGCGGGATTTCGGGAACTCTCGTTGCGCGACGGGAGGAAAGCAGGGCAGCCGCAGGAGCCTCAACATAGTGGTCCGAAGGGGAGGCGGGATCGACTGCTCCCCGCCCCTCGCGCACCATTTTGCCGGCCACACCGCAGCCCGGAGCCAAGCTCCTCCGTAAACGCAGATGAAACCGGGTCCGACATAGGCTGAGGCGAAACGAGGGGATCGGATAGTGGCGAAATCAAATGTGGTTCCGTTCAGAAAGCCGCCGAAGGCCGGAGGCGGTCGCGACCGGCAGCGCGCGGGTGGAGGATTGCTGAGATCTGGCCGGAACAGATGGCGTAAACGCTCGACGGCAGTTCTATGCACCGTGATCATTGCTGTTGGAGGTTGGCTTGCCTATGGCGGCGCCGACGCTCTCCCCGGTTTCGCCACTTTGGCCAAGACACCGACGACGGATTCATTGTCGGCCGCATTTTCGATCTGCGACGGAAGCCATCGAGCGAACTGCGTCGTCGACGGCGACACCTTCTGGTTCGAGGGCCAGAAAATCCGCATCGCCGATATCGATACGCCCGAACTCAGCCCGCCCCGCTGCGAGGCCGAACGGATAAAGGGTGAGGCGGCAAAATCCCGCCTGCTGACGCTGCTCAACGCTGGAAAATTCTCGCTAGTGGATTGATCGCGACGAAAGATTCCGTCCTGAGATTCCCAACCGTTTGGGATTGTGCGACGGTTGGGGATGCGCACAGGGATCACATTTGACGTCACCGCCGCCGACCGTTCTCGGCTTGAAGCCATCATTGCTGCCCCAACGTCTCCGCAGAAGCATGTCTGGCGGGCCAAGATCATCTTGATGAGCGGCAACGGCCTGGGAACGGTCGCCATCATGCAGGCGACGGGAAAGTCCAAACCTTGCGTCTGGCGCTGGCAGGAGCGTTTCATGTCCGAGGGGGTCGATGGCCTGTTGCGCGACAAGAGCAGGCCTCCGGGCATGGCGCCTCTGGAGAGCGACGTGGTGGAGCAGGTCGTTGCGCTGACGCTGGAACCGCCTCGACAGGAGGCAACGCACTGGACCGTGCGTGCCATGGCAAATGCCGTTGGGATCGCGGCCTCTTCCGTCGTCAAGATCTGGCACGAGCATGGGCTGGCGCCGCATCGGTGGCGCAGTTTCAAACTCTCCAACGACAAGGCTTTTGCCGAGAAGCTTCACGATGTCGTCGGTCTCTACGTCTCGCCACCGGCCCACGCCATTGTCTTGTCCGTCGATGAGAAAAGCCAGATCCAGGCGCTCGACCGGACCCAACCGGGCTTGCCGCTCAAGAAGGGGCGCGCCGGCACAATGACCCACGATTACAAGCGCCACGGCACGACCACCCTGTTTGCCGCCCTCAATGTTCTCGACGGATCGGTCATCGGCCGAAACATGCAGCGCCACCGGCATCAGGAGTTTATTCGGTTCCTCAACGCCATTGAGGCGGAGCTGCCGAAAGATAAGGCGGTCCACGTCATTCTCGACAATTACGCGACGCATAAACAGCCGAAGGTCCGCGCCTGGCTGGCAAGGCATCCACGATGGACCTTCCACTTCGTCCCGATATCGTGCTCATGGCTCAATGCTGTCGAAGGCTTCTTCGCAAAACTGACACGCCGGCGGCTGAAGCACGGCGTTTTCCACTCCGTCGTTGACCCTGCAGGCGGCCATCAACCGCTTCGTCAAAGAACACAACCACGAACCAAAGCCATTCATCTGGAAAGCAGACCCCGATGAGATCATCGCAGCCGTCAAACGTGGGCACCAAACGTTGGAATCAATCCACTAGCCGCCGGGTTCCGTGACGAAGACAGATATGGACGCAAACTGCGAACCGTATTTCGTGCAGGCAATTCGCTGGGCGATGCCTTGATCAAGGAAGGGTTTGCCCGATCATGGGATGGTGCCCGACACGGCTGGTGCCAGGGCGGGTGACAGCCATCATCACCTTCCCTGCACGGGAGAGGGATAGGGGCTTGGGGAAAGGGAGGAGGGAACCGTCCCCTTTCTCCATTTGAAGGAGGGGCATTGCCCTTCCTTCATGGGGTGAGATTGAGAGGGGCGGCAGAGCACCCTTTCATAGCCGCTCGGCTCGGTCGATCCGGCTGGAGGGGCTCATGTGAATAGGCAAAGACCAGAGGCGACAAGCCGCCTCTGGTCTCGACCTCAGTCGCTCGGATCGAAAGGCTCTTTGTCCTCAAGGCCGATGTGCCATCGTTTGTCGGACCACTGCGACGGGAGGTAGATCTCATCACCGCCGAAGTGCGCAATGATGATCTCGCTGGCCTCGTGGAACAAACCGAAATCGACCTTGTTGTCGACTGCCCAAAGCAGCGCTGCAGACAGAAACTCCCGCGAGATATCGGCGGGAAGATGCACTTCCGCATCAAAATTTCGGCGCAGTCGTTCAAGCCAATCCGGCTGTTGATCCGGCCGCTTCTGATCTTCTTCCACCACACGAGCGAATTGATGCTTTGTCATCAGAGTCTCCTTTTCGTTTTCTGACGAAAGGTGTCGGCACCGTAGTCCGTGAGGGGTCAGGGACCGCGGAACGCGGCCGCCCTGCGGCGAGCGGAGGAACCGATTTTCTCTGTGCCGCTTGCGGCGTTGGGAAAATTGGAGGGGCCGCGATGTCCTTGACGCCGGAACGGCGGGTGCAAAATGGGACGTCAGAGAGAGATAGAACCGCGTCCTGAAGGGATGCGACCGCTTGCCATCTCCGATGGCGACGGGAGGCTCCGGCTGTCTCCGGACAATGAGATTTCGCAGAGGCATGCTTCTTGCTGCGAGAGGATCGTAACCCGGCGGGGCGGAGACCGCGTGCGGGCTCCGGTCGCAGTGCGACTAGAGCCGCGCGCCATCGGCGCCTCGCCCGAACGCCATTCTTCACGAAAATGAATCGGTCGCACCTGTAGGATTCACATATGTCGTTGGACGTAGCGGCGCTGTGTGACGATCATGCGGCCATGATTTCGCAACCCTACCAGCTCTATGTCGAACGAACGGATCCAGCCAAGAACATGGCGCGGTACTATGCCATGGAGATCGGGCCGACGATGTTCGGAGAGGCTTGCCTGACCCGGCGATGGGGGAGGATCGGCAAACGAGGCCAGGAGAAGCAGCATGTGTTCGAACGGGAAGAGGAAGCGGTTCGGTTGTTCCTCGACCTGGTCAAACAAAAACGTGCTCGCGGCTATCGGCCACGAGCCACTCTCCGATATTTCCAAAGCTGACCCCAATCGTCTCCGATCGCTCGAGTAGCGAAACAGGGGGCCGCCGAAGCGGTCCCCTGATGGCGCGTCATTCGCGCCGGTTCCAGTCGGTCTCGAACGACGCCTCGATCTCACGAAGAACGGAATCTTGATGGCCAGTTTCAGGCCGAGTTTCCCCTTGCGGAAGTAGTGACAGATCACCTTGCCGAGGGTGCGGAGCCGACGGCCGGTGGCGGTGAGGAACTGAGCGAGCTGTTGCACGGTATTTTCTCCTTTCGAAATGCCGATATCGCGGGGATAGGCCGCATGGCGGACAAGGAGGGACGCACCTGAAAGGACGAAACGAGAGTGAAGGACCTGCCGGCGCCAGAATTTAGCACGCGAGGAGCCGCAATACGGCGGGGAAAATTCTGGCGCCGGCTGGTTGCGGGCGACGGACGGGATGCAGCATCCCCGATGTCGATGACGGTAGATCGAAAGGAGAGTCGCAGCGGATCGCCCCTCTCGGGATCCTGGATGCCGGCGGTCCCCCCAGTGCTGGTGGTATGCCGCCCTCAGAAGGGCGGCTCGGCGTCGATGGAACCATCCTGTTCGCCAAGCATCATGATCAGCTCGGCCTGGGCGATTTCGAGCTCGGCTTCGATCTCGCGACGCTCGGCGGGCTCGATGCAAGCGTTCAGCTCGGCGCGCAGTTCTTCGATTTGTTGTTCGATCATCGTCATCTCCTTGATGTTTGAGAAAGATGACGCCCGCCGGCGTGGCGGTGGGTCAGGGTCAAGGATCGCGCATGCGACCGCCAGCGGCGGTGAGTGGAGGAGCCGAAATGCGCCAAGCATTTTGGGGGGACCGCTCATCCTTGAGGCTGGCCCGGCTCCACGGCACGATTGGCTTGATATGAGCAGACCCCACCTCTCCGTACGGCACCCAAAAAGCTGGAAACGGGCTCGACGCCCGTCGCCTGCTTTCTCAAAGCGGCCTGTTGGCCCCGCCTTAGGCGGCGGGGCCTTGGTGGGACCTCAATCCCGGTTGGGGCGGGACCAGATCAGCTGGTAGCCGTCCTCGCCTTCGACCTCGGTGAGCGTTGCGTAGATCGGCGCCGGGAAGCTCGGGTCGTCCAGCTTGACCGAGAGGTAGTCGCGGTCGGTCTCGCTGGAGCGCTTCTGCCAGGCGGCACCCAGCTCGACATTGCCGGCGTAGATACGGAAGTGCGGACCCTTGTCGGAGGGGTTTTCGATGCGGGCGATGCGGGCCTTGACGTTGAGTGCGAGGGTGCGGATCGAGCCGGTGAAGCCGCTTTCGGTGGAGGTGAAGGTGCCGATGGTAGCCATTGTCTGTTCCTTTCGGTTGTTTCGGGCCGCGCCCTTCGCGGCCTCGATGGCTGTCGCAAGGATCGGGGGCGATCGGACCGCACCTGAAAGGCCGCAATGAAATGGAGGGCGGCCGGAGAAACTTTGTTGTCGCGCGAGGAATGCGAACACAGTTCGCAGGGGGAGAAAGTTGCGGACGGCCGTTGCGGGAGAACGATCGAGGCGAAGCCGGTCTCCGATCAGACATGCCTCATCGAGCCCGCGGAGGGCGTGGCCTATGACAGCGGTGGAAGGAACTTGGTCATGGCCCTCGCCGTGCGTTGCCCCGACAGAACAGCCCGGCCGCGAAGCCGTTCCTCTGTCTCTAAAGCATAGCGTCGGCTTCGGATGCGACAAACTCGGCCGTCCGGGCAGTTGTCTCCCCTCATCAACGCAATATTGTCGGGCCGCGATTCGTCGCCTGGAGGATCTATGCGTCAGCAGACAAAGCCGTTTACCGTCGAAATCAAGCAGTCCCGAAAGCTGAAAGCCAACGATCGGAAACCATCGATCTGGGGGAGGCTGGACCTCACGTCCGATGAGCACGCGCTCGCGGAGAGAGCGCCGAAAGAGCTGTCGGCCGTTGCGGGTGACAACGACCGACCTTGACGTCTCCTACGCGGCCGCTCTCTCGTCGGCCTGAACGGGCTGGAGACCGTGCAGGAAGCTGACAGCACGCTGGGCATGCGCCGCAGCTTGGAAGATAGCCCGCTTGTCGTCAGATAGAACCTTCAGCCACGAGCCGAGATAAGACGCATGGTCCGGCCGTGGCTCCAGCTCCGGTGCGATCCCGAGATCGGCGCATAGGAAGCAACTCCCGAGCTCCGCAATCAGCTCCTCGCGGGCGCGTTCGGTCTTGTCCTTCGCATAGCGACTAAGATCGCGATCGACGCGATCGGGGCGCGCAGTCCAATGTGAATTATGCCGATATCGGCATAAGACGCATTATGCCGTAAGCCGGATTATGCCGAATCTGATGAGAACGACACTGGAATTAAACACTAACTCCGCCTTGATGGTCGGCATAATAGCTACCGGTTTGCTTTCCGTTGGCTACACTGGTCGCTGGAAATCCGCTCTCGCCTCTTCGACAGAAGCCCTGATCTCGCATCCCCAAGCGTGGTCGTTGATGAGCCCCATTGCCTGCATGAAGGCGTAGACGGTGGTTGGCCCGACGAAGGACCACCCACGCTTTTTTAAATCTTTCGATAGCGCGATTGAAGCTGCGGAAGTCGATGCAGTCTGCGGTTCGGCGCAATCTTCACGTCTCGGCTCGAAGCGCCAGATGTAGTTGGCGAAGGAGCCCTCCGCCTTGACGAGTTCTTGCGCACGCTTCGCATTGTTGATGACAGCATTGATTTTGCCACGATGGCGCACAATTCCCTCGTCCTTCAAGAGTCGTTCGATGTCGGCGTCATTGAATTGCGCGATGCGGTTGAAATCGAAGGCCCAAAAGGCAAACCTGAAGTTCTCGCGCTTGGCCAGGATTGTTCGCCAGCTCAAGCCCGACTGAAAGCCTTCGAGGCAGAGCTTTTCGAACAGACGAAAATCGTCGAAGACCGGAAAGCCCCACTCGGCGTCATGGTAATGAAGAAAGTGGGGTGCGGCCGCACACCAACGGCAGCGCAGCCGCCCGTCATGACCCAGGACAGTTCCGCTCATCAATTACCCTTTCAGGAACATAAGCCGTTCATCAAGCCGGCCTGGGGTGACTTCGTGGATCTCGGCGCTCACCACACGCTCTGCCACGAACGGATCCTCCTGAACCAACGCCTCAAGGCTTATCCGATCAATGTTGTGAGCGAGAAGTGTACCTCCCGCGTTCGGCTGCAGGCTGCCTGCAAGCAGAAAAGTTCCGCTGTCGAAACCTCTTTTGATCCAGGCATTGTGTCCCTCAAGAAATTGAGAGGCCTGCGGCTTGTTGTCGGAAAACCTGAGAAATACGATAAACATGAACTGTCCCGTTTCTTGAGCTGTGATGGAATGAGAAAGACACGCGCCTCGTTATGTCGCGTTGAGCGGTTTCGTTCGAGGCAGCTTATCACCGGTCGGTTTTGACGCCTCGGCAGCGATATCCTTCAACCAGCCCTTCATCTGATCGACCTCGCGCTGAACGAAGTCTTGATCCTGGAATGCATTGAAAAGGGTCGCTGCGCCCTGACACCGGGAGAGAAGATGCATGGCAAGCACATCCGCATCGGCTTCTCGACCCAGTGTTACGAACTGACGGCGAATCCATGTCCGAAACAGCGTGAACAATCTGCCGGCGTCTGGCTGCGCTGGATGGTTCAGTTTCGCAAGCTCGCTCGTCAAAGTCCCGATCGGGCATCCATACAGTTTGATCTTATCCCCATTCACAATCAGGATATCGATGAAGCTGCTGATCCGCTCTACAGGTGTTTCGCCCTCTATCTCCCATCGCTCCACCATGGCATTGCGATCAGCGAGGCGTTTCTGGATCACCGCTTCGAGAATGTCGTCCTTCGTTTTGAAATGGTGATAGAAGTTGCCGCGAGAAATCTTCACCAGCTCGGCAATGTCTGCAAAGGACGTGTGATCAAATCCTCTGCGATAGAACAGATCGTCCGCTACGCCGACGATCTCCTCACGTGTAGCCCGATTGGCCATCGTAGTAATTCCCTGTTGGTCTTCGGACGCCTTAGGCAGCAGAGGCCTCTTCGCCCGTGAAGAACGGATAATCAGTATATCCGGCGTCGCCCCCACCATAGAACGTCGCTGGATCAGCCGTGTTCAATGGCAATCCCTGCCGGTAACGCCGTACGAGATCAGGGTTGGCGAGAAAGGGGAGGCCGAATGCCACGAGATCGGCTTCGCCATTCGCGATTGCCTGCTTTGCGCGGGCTAGGTCATAGCCGTTGTTCGCGATATAAGTGCCAGCGAAACATGCCCGAAGAGCGCGATAGTCGACCACAGACGATTTTGCTGACATGTCTCCTTGTAGAACGTGGACGTATGCAACCCCTCGAGCCCCAAGCTCCCTGATGACGTATTCGAAATGAGCTTGCGGGTCGGAATCGACCATGTCGTTGAAGCTGTTCTCTGGTGTCAGGCGCACACCAATTCTCCCTACGGGCCAAACTTCACTGACGGCGTCGAGGATCTCGTTCAGCAATCGCATACGGTTGCCGACACTGCCGCCGTACGCGTCACCTCGCCGGTTGCTGCCGTCGCGCAGGAACTGGTCGATTAGGTATCCGTTCGCTCCGTGAATCTCGACCCCATCGAATCCCGCGCGCTTTGCCAACGCCGCGGCATGTCGAAACTGAGCGACGAGACCTGGAATCTCTGCGAGCATTAGTTCGCGCGGCGTCACAAAATCCTGCATCCCGGCGTATGTGACTGCCTTGCCGGCTGGACGAACCGGCGATGGCGCGACCGGGGGAGCTTCTTCCGGCTGGAGGCTGGGATGGGAAACCCGGCCGCAGTGTTGCAGTTGCACGAAAATACGGCCTCCTGAGGAATGCACGGCGTTGGTCAGTCGCAGCCAACTGCTCACGTGTGTGTCGGTGAAAAGGCCGGGAGTGAAGGGGTAGCCAACAGCCTCGGGAGAAACAGTAGTGGACTCGGCGATGATTAAACCGGCTGAAGCCCGCTGTTGGTAGTGCGAAACCATAATGGGCGTCACATTGCCACCACCGTCGGCGCGGTTGCGCGTCATTGGCGCCATCACCATGCGATTGGTCAGCGGCAAATCACTTAGCTGAAAGGTATTGAAGAGATCGGCGATCATGAAACTTCTCCACGACTAGGTCACTTGTCCTAGTTTGGTAATTAGGTCAATTGTCCTACTCTGTCAACATCGATATATCTTCCCTACCGACATGTGGCAAACCACCCTCTTGCGGCACTCCCGGCGTGCCGTAATCAGCTCGACCACGTCATGTCTGCCAGCAGGTCAGCAAAGGCCGGTATCGAATTGATGTAGAGTTGTTGAAGAAGATTGTTGCTCCACCAACCCGGAGCACAATGATGGACATATCCAACCGATTTACCTGCCTTGAGCCCTATCTCGCCTCTTTCGAGGAAAGCCTCTCCGCCAAGAACTACAAGCCTGCCACCGTGGAGAACTATCGTTACCTCCTGCGGCGCTTTGGCCAACTGCTGGAAGACGAGGGAATTGCGCCGTCAGGTTTGACGACAGAACTTGCGGTCGAATTGGGTCGGCGGCTGCCGACGACACCAAAGAGCCAAAACAAGGTTCCCAACCTTGCCAGGCTATTTGTCGAGCACCTGATCGAAATCGGCGTAGCGACGCGACCGCCACTCACTGCTGCGCAAGCCGAACGCCGAGAGCTTCTCGGCAACCTTGAGCTTTACCTTCTGCGGCAGCGCGGCCTCAGCCCACGGTCCGTCAAACACGTGCTGGGGTTTGCCGCCCGCTTCCTGGCTCATCGCTTTGGAGACGGTGGGCTCGATCTTGCTGTGCTCAGCGCCCGCGACGTCGTTGCGTTTATGGAGCATGTTATCGCGCGCAAGACGCCCTACCGCGACAAGACGTTGTCCACGCATCTGCGTGGCTTCTTCCAGTATCTGTTCGCCCGAGGTCTGACCACCACCAACCTCTCGCTCTGCGTGCCCAGGGTGCACAAGCCTTGGGGCGAGAGGCTTCCGCGATATCTGTCGCCCGACGAAGTGGATGCCCTTCTGGCATCGGTCGCGACCAATCCGCGGCGTGGCGCCCGTGACTACGCGATGTTGCTTTTGATGGCCAGGCTCGGCATGCGCGCGCCGGAGGTCATGGCGATCCAGCTCGATGACATCGACTGGCGGGCCGGCGAGCTTCTGGTTCGCGGAAAGGGTCAATGTCATGACCGTCTGCCAATCCCGCCAGACGTCGGCGAGGCAATCAGCAGGTATTTGCGCGACGAGCGAACGTCAACGACAACCCGCACGCTGTTCGTGAGCCATCGGGCACCGAACCGCCCGTTCAAGGATAGCCAGATCGTCAACTCGATTTTGCGGGAAGCGTTCGCGGCAACCGGGGTGAAGCCGCCGACACCCTATGTCGGATCGCATGTTCTGCGTCACAGCCTTGCGACAAACCTGGTTCGGTCCGGTGCCTCGCTGGAGGAGATCGGCGATCTGTTGCGGCATCGATCGCGTGCAACAACGATGATCTATGCGAAGCTCGACACGGATGGATTGCGCTCCATCGCCCAGCCTTGGCCGACTGTGGAGGCAGCGCAATGAGCTTCCTCGCCGAACAGCATCGCTACATCAGCATCAGAAGACGGCTGGGTGCCGACCTGAGTACGGACGAACGCATTTTGCGTCGCTTCACCGCCTTCGCCGATAACAATGGTGCGGAGTACGTCGATACCAGATTGATCATGCGCTGGCTCGAAAGCCTGCCCTCCGCCAGTGCCGGAACACGAGGCGCTCGCTTCCGGGTCGCTCGTCAATTTGCCCTCTGGCTACACGGCATGGATCGGCGGCACGAGGTTCCGCCCCAGGGGTTGGTGCCTGCTCATGTCCAACGGGTACATCCATACATTTACAGCGACGCCGAAATCATTGCGATTATCGAGCATGCCAGCACGTTGCCATCAGTCTACGGCATCCGCGGTCTCACCTGTTCGACGCTCTTCGGCCTGATCGCCGTGACCGGACTTCGGATTAACGAAGCCCTGCGTCTCGACCAGACCGATCTCGATGTTGAATCGGGCGTCCTTCGTGTTCGCTTCGGAAAACTTGGCAAGGAACGGCTTTTGCCGCTGGATCAAACCGTCGTGCACCAACTGGAGATTTATAGGCGTGAACGGGACCGGCTATTAGGGCACAGATCAGAGCCCATGTTTGTCACGTGCGATGGCCATCGTCTCGGCGATTGCGGCGCACGCTACAACTTCGCGCTCGTCTGCCAGCAGATCGGTTTGAGGCCGAGGCAGGCTTACAAGCGCCATGGGCGCGGGCCACGTATCCACGACCTTCGCCACACCTTCGCGGTTCGGACGATGCTGAACTGGTATCGTTCCGGCCAGGATGTCGGGCGCGAGATGATCAAGCTCACGACCTGGCTCGGTCACGCAAGCCCCGCCAATACCTATTGGTATCTGGAGGCGGTTCCGGAATTGCTGGAATTGGCTTCCGCCCGAATAGCAAGGGCGGCGGAGGGGGAGCTATGAAGGCGAGCAGTTTCCCCGCACTCATCCAACGCTTCTTCACTGACCGGCTATGCACACAGATGGAGGCAAGCCCCCACACCATCGCCGGCTACCGGGATACATTCCGGCTGCTGATACGCTACGCTGGCTCTCGGCGTGGAAAGCCGCCCACGAAGCTGACGATCGAAGATCTTGACGCCGATCTCGTCGCCGACTTCCTAACCCACGTCGAGACGGCGCGCGGTAACACGGCACGAACCCGCAATACGCGCCTTGCCGCAATACGCTCATTCTTCCGATACGTTGCGATGACCGATCCGACCTGGCTTCTTCATTGCCAGCGCATTCTCTCGATGCCAAGCAAGCGATACGTGAAGCGAAGTGTGACGTTCCTGGACGCAGAGGAAATAGCGGCGCTGTTGGCCGCGCCGGATCGAACGACGTGGGTGGGGCGACGTGATCACGCCCTGCTGTTGCTTGCGCTTCAGACCGGATTGCGGGCCTCCGAGCTGATCAGTCTGCGCTGCAATGATGTGGTCCTTAGCACCGGCGCCCACATCCGGTGCATCGGGAAGGGGCGAAAGGAACGCAGTACGCCTCTTCGTCGCGATACGGTAAAGCTGATCCAGGGTTGGATTGGGGAGCGCCGTGACAGCGACAGTCCCCTGTTCCCCTCGATCCGGGGCGAGCGGCTCAGCCGTGATGCGCTTGAACATCTGGTGCGCAAGCATTGCCTCACGGCATCCCGAGCATGTCCGAGCCTCAAGAGCAAGCGCGTAACGCCGCATACCTTGCGACATAGCACGGCGATGGAACTGCTTCATCACGGCGTCGACCAATCCGTGATTGCGCTCTGGCTTGGGCATGAATCCGTGGAAACGACCCAAATCTATATCCACGCCGACATGCGGTTGAAGGAGAAGGCGCTCTCTCAAGTCACCAGGCCGGAAGCCCATCCAGGACGATATCAACCCAACGACGAACTGCTCGCGTTCCTAGAATCGCTCTGATTATGCCGAACCGTCGCATGGCCGAATAGAGGAGTTTCCACCCTGAAGATCGGTCATGCGGCATAATCCGGCTTACGGCATAATGGCAACTTTCGTGACTGAGCGTGGCCACGTAGGACGCCGCGTCGCGGAACGTTTCGAACGGCGGCATCTGGATGTGGTCCGTGATAGGGGAATAATAGGCCTGCGCTCCACCATGGCGGATGACAGCGCCCGTGTTGCGGAAAAAGCAATCGGCGTGCTCGATGTGCTCGATCGCATCGAGCACCGGGGTCGGTGGGTGACGATAGTGTTCGGGCAGTCCGCCGATCTGCTCGATGTTGAACACTGTGTAAGCCTTCAAGAATGGGATTTCTCGATCGACTTCTCCACCACTGCCGTCCGCCTCGGACTTGGTGAACCGGCTGGCGAAGACGACCGTCGAACCGGTCTCGCCCTTTCGCACCGCCGCCCCCAGTTCAAGCGCCTGCTTGAAGGTCATCCACATGGGGGAAGTGAACCCCCGCGCCATTCCCTCCGACCATAACAAGAGAATGTTCATGCCCGAATACGGCTGGCCGTTGTGGCGCAGCGGCAGGGTGATCCGGCCATTGGTGGTGGCCGCGTGCCAGGGTTTCATCCAAGGCTTCACACCCTTTTCAAGATCTGCGACGATCCTATCCGTGATCCGCGCATAGATGTCGGCGCGTTCGCCTTCGGCTTTCCTGCTCATGTCATTATGCTCCGTTTTGGAGGCCGCGCCATCGCGGCCCCGTCGCGGAGGTCCGAAAGCAGGAGCGATCAGGAGGCCGGCCGCACCGGAACGGCCGTAACGGAGTGAAGGACGGCAAAGCCGTTGCGGCAGGCGCCGGCTCCTGCAGGACCGCCGAGCGGGACGGGACGCGTGGCGGGCGGGGTCCGTGTTCTTCCTTCTCTTCTTTCGTGACATGGAAAAAGGCCGGTCCGAAAGGAACCGGCCTAAAGGTCAAAGAGGGAAGAGATGGCGAAGCCGAAGCTCTCCGCGCGACAAGCGGCTCAACCGAGAGCCGCCATCTGTGCCTCGGCCGCCTTGCGGTCGAGCGATTGGCCCAGGTTTTCGACCGGGCGGTCGAAGGGCTTCCAGGCTTCGCCGATGACGTGGCTGTAAGCTGCGACTGCGCCCTCGGCGGCCATCCGCAACGCGTGGGACTGTATGCCCATGTCGGCGGCGAATTCGCGTTTGCGCTGGGCGGCGCTGTCGTAACCGACCGGGCCATCGAGATCCTCGTCGCGGGCATCGTTTGCCGATTTGGCGGTTGCGTCTCGGGCTTCGGAGATTGCTCGACTGTAGAACTGGCCGGCGCCGTGCGCCGAGCCGACATAGGCACCGACGATACGCTGGAGATGGATCTGCATCGCCTTCTCACCGAGACCGTCCGAGAGGCTATCGGCGGTCTCAATGATCAGGCGCTCGTGGAGTTCACGGATGCCGTCGCTGTCGACCACCGCGGTTCCGAAACTCTCGGCGATCAGCATTGCCTGGGCGGTGTCCGGGCATGTGAGCCTGACCATTTCAAGGGTGGCGCCCTTGCGGAGCGGCACGACGCGGGCGGCAGGTCGATTGGTTGCGGGCTTGGCCATGGGATCTTCCTTTCGTGGTTTTCACCGAAGCGGCTCCGGCCCCTGCCGGTCTGCCCTTCGATGCGGTCGACAGGAATCGGTTGAGGACGGGCGCTTTCACAGGTCCGAGACGGCCGGACGAGCGAAACGGGTTTGCGAACAAGCGGGGTAAAGCCCTGCGAAGGGCGCGGAGCCGTTTTGCGAGGGAGGCTGCACCGGCCGCTCCGCGGCGCGCCAGCGGCCTTGAAACGACCGGCCGCCGGTTCAGACCGCGGCGAAAACGAAGGGCGGGCCGGCAGGGGTCGGGCTATGACTCAGAAACCCCGAAGGACAGAAACCACTGCGACCGATAGCCCCCGCATCCCTTTCTCCCGCTCGGATCAGCCGCCACGAAAGCCCCATCCGGTCGGGCTCACGCCGCCGCATTGCCCACATCATCGCCGAGCACATACGCATGGTGGCGATCGCCCGCTCCTGACGTTGGAGTTTGCGAGCCAGGGCAGCGATTTCCGTTCGCCGCTCGACGTGATCGTGAAACAGCAACTCGTCGGAGCGCGTCCACCGCCGCGCCGCCTCAATGCGGAACAGAAGAACGCGAGAACTGACCGGATTCATGGACCGGTCACCCGCGGCTGCCAACTGATGAACGACGACGGTCCGTCATGGCCAGCATGTCGCGCGGTATCGATGACGAAGCCAAATCGGCCGACCTCGTACTCGTCGCTTGGCACAAAGAAGCGGCGCTCTTCCGCGTGGACGGCACGCACGCCACCAATCGTGGCGATAACTTCGGTCATGCCGGGTTGGTGATCTGAGCGTAGCGCGGAGATGACGATCCAGTCGCCGGCATGCTCGCGCTCAAAGGCGCGGCGATCCTTCTCGTGGGATTCGGCCGAAAATCGATTCCCAGGCATCGGGCAAGAAATCCCGGATCGTCCGATCGGCGGACTTGCGCTCGTATCTCGTAAAGGTGTTCCGGATAGGCGAGGGCAACCGCGGCCCACGCGGCACCTTCGTCGTACCAACCACCGGCGCAACGAAGCATCACATGGATTTTGCCGTTGCGATCGTTGGACAACTTGAACCCGCCATGCCCGGCCGTGGTGTGAGATACGATACCCTCCGCGTAGACGGTGGCGCCCTGCGACGGTCCCCATGGGGTGGAGCAGCTCATCCGGACAGTCTGCCGGGCGAGCGCCCAGAGGTCTCGGGACGTGCTCCGCCTGTTCGAACATCCGTGCCCGAAATTCCGCCTCATCCGCAACGGCGCCATGATGCGAGTAGAAGTCGTAGCGCTTGAGCTCGGAAGACGGCCGTGACACGCGCCAGGCACTCGCGAGAAAATGCTGGCCGTCACGTCCCGGCACCGTGGCGAAAACGAGATCGCCGACACGGGCAACCGGCATGTCATCGGCGCTGCGGCCAAACTCCACCCCTGAACCTTCAGGGGTGGAAGCTGCTTTGGCTTGGAGAGCAGGCGTGTTCATGCCGCGACCCTCCCTTCGACATGGGCGGCCGCCACTTCATCGGCAGTGACCTCTTCCAGCACGGCATTGGGATAGCCATGCTGCGTCAACCATTCTCCGCGGCTTGGCGATTGGCGGCGAGGTGGACGATCTCGGCGTTTTCGCCGGCGAGGTCGAAGACCCTGATGTGGCCGAGCTGCGGGCGCTCGATCACCTTGAATGTCAGGTTGGTGTCGAGCGAGAACGTCCGGTGGATGCGAATGGTGATGACGCCTTTGGCGCTGAAATCGCCCTCATGCAGCGTAAAATCCGGCGACAGGCCGACATTGCCGATGCCACGCTTGCCCTCCTTGCGGATCAGGCGGCCCTTGCTGTTGCGGTCTTCCCAGGCGGCGAGCTTCTTCCTGTGGCGCTCGGGCGGGCGGTGCGTGCCGTCGGACCAGACGACAATCGAGCCATGGGGTGAGGTCATAAATCAAAGACGCGGACATGCGTATTCTCCTATTTTGAGGTGAGGAAACAAAGCCGCCGCCGGTGATGGCCGGCGGCGGTATCGATCAATATGACGTTGTGGGGGAGGATTACTCTGCCGCAATTCCGTAAGCGGTATCAGGATCCTCAGTGCTGGTGTCAGCGGCGGCATCGTCCAAGTCTTCGAGCTCGGTGTCGGCTGCGCTGCCGCCGTCTTCGGTTTCCGGAACATGCGGTTTGACAAGTGCGCGATCCTCGATCGACGGATCAGACCCACCGTCGGCGCCGTTCTCGATGCCGCCGATCGGCCGGTCGGCAGGTGCATCTTCGTCCTCGCTGCCATGCTCCATGTTCTTGGCCAGCCACTCGGCCAGCTTTGCGTCATCGGGTGCGAAGAGGGCTGCCGGATGCACGAAGCGTTCTTCCTTGAAGTGCTCGACAAGGGCAGCCCGGGTGTCCCTGACGCGCGGGCGGGGGGCGACACTGGTGCCGCCGCAGGACGCTTCCAGCGCCGGGCGGGAGAGGCACGCGAGGAACTCCTCCGTGCCCATGTTCGGAAGATAGGTGTCGGCGCCTATGGCATCGCCGGCGATCCGGGCGACAATGCCGCTGTCCGTGCGGTTGGTCCGCGCCGACAGTGCGTCGATCAGTGTCAACCTGGCCACGACACGAAGCGTATCCGTGTCGAATTCCAGCTCGCCGCTTTCACCGATCAGCGGGACCGCGTGCCGGGCAAAACGCCTGGAGCCGTAGACATGGTTAGAGGTTTCGGAGCCGGAATCTACCGAGACGTTCTGCCCGGCGAATGCGAGGACGAGCAGCGCCATGAGGGTATCGTCCTCAATCGGCGCTCGTGCCAGTGCCTCGTGCAGAGCGTCTGTGCGGAAATCCCCGATCATGTCGAGGCCGTTTCGGGTCACGTCGGGACGGGTCTTCGCTGCAACGTCGATACCTTCGTTTTCGTCCTCGCCGCCGGGGGCGGTCGGATCGCCCTTTCCCTTCGCCTTCTTGATCTCCGGCAACCGGAAATGGGCGGACTGCACCTTCCCCTCGCGATCAAGATACATAGCGGTGCAATCGCCTTTGCCGGGCTTGCCGTAGACACGCTCCGCCTTCGGCGGCAATTGCGGTTGGCCCCAATTGTTGAGCTCGACGATGGAACCCTTCTTGGGAAGATTGCTGCTCATCCATTCCTGCTGCGCACCGAGGAATGCTTCGACGTTGGTGGTATAGCGGTTATCCTGGTCGGCCGGTCCGAACAGGTCTTCCGCCCATTCGATGCCATAGGCCTGGCGGAGATCGTCGCCGAAACTCGCATCGCGCGCGAACATGCGGGTCTTGGTGAGGCCGTTGGCGATCGCCCACCAGGATGCTGTGTCACTCTTCTTCGGCTTTTGTGCCTTCCAGACTTCCTTCTGCTCGTGGAGTGACGCCGCGGAAATCGTGCGAAGCTGCTGCTCGCTCGGCATGTCGCCCTTGGCCATGTGATCGAGCATCGCAGGCAGGACATTGGCGAGCAGACGAAGCTTGCGGATCTGTCTGACCGACAACGCCAGCGCGATCGCAATCGCTTCCTCGGTCCAACCGAGTGCAACGAGACGCTCGATGCCCCGCCATTGGTCGACCGGATTGAGGGGCTCGCGCGCGATGTTTTCGATCATCGATCGCATCGCGCCATTGTCGTTGGCCGCCTCGACGACGATAACATCGATTTCCTCGATGCCGGCGGCGATGGCCATGCGCGTGCGCCGGTGGCCCGCTTCGATGACATAGCCGTTTCCGCTGGCTTCGGCGAAAATGACGGGCGGCTGGATGACGCCGACAGCCTTGATGGTCGCAAGCAGCAGCGCGTCGGCCTGGGGCGTCGACTTCGACTGACGAGTATTGTCGGGATTGTCCTTCAGCGCACGCGGATCGACTTTCATGAGTTGCATGGGAATGTTCCTTTTTCCGGCGATGCGGACGCGGCCTTCTGCCGGTCCTTCCTGTCTTCATTTTTTTCTGAAGACACCTCCCGGAGCGCAAAGCGGCCCGACCGGCGCAACTGCGGGCGAGCTGCCCTGCCGCGAAGGATAAGCGGGGCCAACAGCCATGCGAAAGACGAGTGGCCGGGATGCGGAGTGCCGCGGTTGAGCGCCAGCGGCGGCGGGAGGACCGATCTGCGACCGGTTTTCCTTCCCTTTCCCCTTCTCCTTTCCCAAC
This sequence comes from Rhizobium anhuiense bv. trifolii, assembly GCF_024346605.1. Taxonomy (NCBI): domain Bacteria; kingdom Pseudomonadati; phylum Pseudomonadota; class Alphaproteobacteria; order Hyphomicrobiales; family Rhizobiaceae; genus Rhizobium; species Rhizobium anhuiense. The sequence goes on along the minus strand of NZ_CP098802.1, from coordinate 147,755 downwards.
TTCTTCTGATAAGCGCTCTGCTACAGAGCTCGGTATCTGGGTTGAGCGGGAACAAAAAAATGGGCCGTCGGAAGAACCGAGGCCCATGAAGTGTGAAGGTTATTTAACCTCCAGAGGGGAACAGCTGTTGCGGCGGCACTGGGAGGAGACCGCCATGTGCATCAGCTGTGTGCACTATGATGATATTTTGATCAGATGGAAACCATTTATTGTGCAATGCACCTATGCATATGCTGCACTGCTTCCAAAATCAGGCTGCCTCCCTGGTAGGGGCACCTGCTTCGCACGCCTCGGCTGCGAGCTCGGCCTCAACCTCCCGGAGCTGGCGACGCTTTTCGGGCAGCTCACTCGCGAAGGCAAAATCGCCACCCTGACGGGACAGGAAGCCGCCGATCTTCGGCATGTTCTTTTTCACACGGAAATGATCGCTCTCAATGCCTTGTTGCAGGTGCTTGGTCGCATAGTGCGCGGGGGCGGGCTGTAGGAGCCCGTCTTCAACCGAAGCTTTGGTCGCCGACGGGAAGGTATTTGCACCATCTGTGCAGATCTTGTTCGGCGACAGTAAGGGTTGATCTTTCAGCGTCTTGCGGAAGAACCGCTTGGCGGCTTCGAGATCTCGCTTTGCAGAAAGCAGGAAATCCACCGGGTTGCCATGCTTATCGATGGCTCGGTATAGATAGCGCCATTTGACGCGGATCTTAACGTAGGTCTCGTCAATCCGAACCGATCCGCAATGCGGCCGGCGAAACTGCCGAAGACGCTTCTCGATCATCGGCGCATAGCTCAATACCCAGCGGTTGATCGTGCTATGATCCCTCGAAGCCGCGCTCTTCGAACATTTCTTCCAGATCACGATAGCTCAGGGGATATCTCAAATACCAGGTGACCGCCTGTACGATCAGCCATGCCTCGAAATGCCTGCCTTTGAAATCATCCTTCGACTGCCGCTTCAGCTTTTCGGCAATAGCATTTAGAATCGTCCGTAGGCTCCACAACATTTGGAGCGGAAATTTCTCCTCCGACGATCAACATACCGTTAAGCGCAAAAATTTGCGAAGGGCCCCTCTTTAACGTTCCCCGCCACGATATTCCATCCACCCACCATCGAGAACTGCGAGCAACTGCCATGCAAGCATGGCGCCAAATCGCCCGCCTTCACGCCGAATGAACCAAAGCCTCACTCCCAGATCTTGTTTTCACAGCGTTAAGTTTACGGTGCCAGCCCTTCTGTAGGATGCCCCTACTGAATCCCACCTTCGCTGACATGGAAATGGCCCTGCCGCTCGATGCCCGTCAGGAAGGTGGTTTTGTGGACGCCGGCAGAGAGAATCTCCGCGTATGCCAGTTCCTCACTCTCCGGCGCATCGCCGCCCAGCACGCGGCCTGTCATCGTCTTCGGCGCTTCGATGCCCAACAGTGACAGGATTGTGGGCGCAATGTCCGTGATTGAACTCGGAGCATCTGAAACCCGGCCCTGCGCGAGTCCCGCGCCGTAGCCCGCGAGAACGGCCGTGAACTCGCCGCGATGCAGCCCCCCATGCGTGCCGCCGCCTATCCGCAGATCGTTGTCGCCGGGGTCGTAAAAGACCGAATCCACATGCCCGGCCTGATCGGTCTGATTGTCGGCAGGCGTTTTCCCGAGGTGCACGAACAGGCCAGGAGCGCGCTCGCCGCCCGCACCCAACAGTTCCAGCGCAAGACTGCCATCCACCGTGCCGCTGGTGCTGCCCGGTTCACTGGCAGGGCTGAATGCGCCGCCGAACCATACCTGTTCCATCATGAAGTCCCGTATGTCCCGCAGTAAGGCCGGGTCATCATGTTTGAGCCACAGGCCCACGGCGCGGCCCGGTCGAACAAGCACCTGCGTTGCATGATCGTTGAACGATGCCGCCGCCTTGAAACCGGCCTGACAAAGAGCGTCGGCCACGTTGACTGTGCCGCCGATCGTCACATGGCCATGATCGGAAACGATAAACAACGTGATGCTGTCGCGCTCCGGCTGGGCGTCCCGCCATGCCCGCAGCTCTCCAATTACATCATCGCAGGCCCGCATAATCTCTCGTAGCTGGGTCGATTGCAGGCCGTGCAGATGGCTGACGCTATCGACTTCGGTGCACCATAGAATGGTGGCGGCGGGCTTGTCGTAGGGCCATACTTCGCGCTCAAAAACCCGGAACGCTGTCATTGGTCCATCGGCGGAGATGCCCCCGGCCGGGATTTTCAGGGAACGATGGGCGCGGGCGGCAAACGAATGCGGGTAGCCGATCTGGGGATGGCGGACATTGAACCCGGTTTGTCCGCGCTGCTGGCCCTTCCAGTTCAGCGCGGGCAGAACGCCGGGGCCACTCGACGTGACGACCGCAAACGGCCGTCCCGCTTGGTGTAGAACTTCCGAGATCGAGGGCACTTTCACCAGGTTGCCCGCTAGGCGTTCATCCGCCGCCCACCAATCATGCGTGGTTTCTGTGAACACTTGATCGGGGCTGGTCCCCCGGATATAGAATTGGTTTCCGGCAATCCCGTTCACCTGCGCGGTTGCGCCAGTGGCCAAGGCCGTGAGCGCCCCCCGCGTCTCGCTGGGGAACACAGTGGTATGACGGCGGCTCCACGTTCCGTCGCTGGCCAGCGCCGCAAGATGGGGCATGGTGCTTTCAGCGACCAGATCGGGCCGCAGGCCGTCAATTCCCAGCACCACGACATGGCGCGCGTCATTGGCCATTGGTGTTTTCTTCCATGTTGTTCGTATCGTTCTTTTGTGGACAAACCACGCGCACACCTGCATCCTTGAACCCATCCGCAAAGCGGGCGGGCGGTGGCTCGTCGGTGACGATGGTTCCAATGTCCGACAGGGACGCCGAGACATAAGCTCCTGACGCGCCGAATTTGCTATGGTCAGCAACGAAGATGCGACGGCGACTGCGCTCGAACAGCAGTCGCTTGAAGCGTTGCAGGTACTTGCTTGACTCTACCAAGCCATGCACCGGGTCAACGCCGTAGGCTGCAATGATGGCCGTGTCGAAAATGCACTCGGAAATGGCCTCTAGTACTTGTTCGCCCATTAGCGCGCCATTGGCATAGTCGTACTCCCCCCCGGTGAGCGTGACCCGGTGCTTGAGGCCGCTTTGCAGCACTTCCGCGATGGCCGGCATGTTCGTCATGACCGATACCGCAGGGCCATCGTTCAACGCCTTTGCGACGGCCAGTGCTGTGCTGCCGTGGGTGATGAATATCCAGCCGTCCCGGGTCGCGGTTTGCGCTGCCAGCTTTCCAATCACGGCTTTTTCTGCACTCAGGCTGGCCAGCCGCGACGGCAGCGGCGCGGCGCGGGAAACTGGGATTGCGCCCCCATGCACCCGCGTCAGCAGGCCGTCCTTTTCGAGAAGGACCAGATCACGACGGACGGTTTCCATCGTCACCGAGAAGCGCTCGGCCATTGCGGCAATTCCAATGCCTTCGCCTGTGCGAAGCATATCAGCTATGGCTTGCAGGCGGCTTGCTGCCGGTAGTTTCGTCACAAATTCCTCACTCTACACGATGGAGTCGGCCGCGCTTGCAACCGATATGTTGTCATTTTTGGGAATAATTGCCTTTCAAATATCTGTCAACGGCTCTTTCATGACAGTTTTCGCGAGCATACACTGAAAATGCCTGCCATTCCTTCATCTCACCTTATGGGTTCCAAGCAAAAGCGCACTTTCCTGGCACGTATTTTCTGTAATTGCCACTTTATGCCAGATATTGTCACATTCTTGTAAAGAGTAGCCGTTAGTCGGCAAGGCTTCATTTAATTGCTAGTTCCCGCGAGAGGAAACCGGATGATTAGGAAACGGATGACTGCCTATCTGACTGTAGGTGTTGCTTGCCTGGCCATGCCATTTGGCGCGCATGCTGACGAAATGGATGATCTTGTCGCGGCTGCAAAGGCCGAAGGGCAATTGACGGTTATTGCCCTCGGGCATGATTGGTGCGGCTATGCTGCGCTGATTCAAGGCTTTAAAGATAAATACGGCCTCACCGTAAACGAACTCAGCCCGACTGCCGGATCCGGTGAAGAATTGGCAACGATCAAGGCTAATATTGGCAACAACGGCTCGCAGGCGCCGGATGTCATCGATGTGGGCCTTGTTTTTGGCCCCATTGCGCAGAAAGAGGGCTTGCTGCAATCGTACAAGGTGCAAACGTGGGACGAAATCCCGGCCACCGCCAAAGACCCCGAAGGGCAATGGTACGGCGACTATTACGGCGTGCTTTCTTTCGTCGTGAATAAGGACGTTATCTCAAAGTCTCCAGCCGATTGGGCTGATCTTCTCGACCCCGCCTATCGCAAGAGCGTTTCACTGCCTGCTGACCCGCGAACCGCCAACAATTCCATCCTGAGCGTCTATGCCGCGGGCCTTGCAGCCGGCGCGCAGCCGGGCGCGGCAGCAGCCCGCGCTGGGCTCGAGTTCTACCGCCAATTGAAGGACTCCGGCAATCTCCTTCCCGGTTTCGGCTCTGCAGCATCCATCGCCAAGGGCGAAACGCCAATTACCACGCGCTGGGATTCCAACGGCATCACCTATGCCGAAAATTTCAAGGGAAATCCGCCACTGGACACCATTGTCCCGGCAAGCCTTACCGTGGCTGGCGTTTATGCCCAAGCCATCAGCAAGTACGCGCCGCATCCGCATGCCGCCAAGCTCTGGATGGAGTACCTTTATTCCGACGAGGGGCAACTTGGCTACCTCAAGGGCCTTTGCCACCCCATCCGCTTTGACGCCATGCGCAAATCCGGCAAAATTGCCGATGACATGCTGACCAAGCTCCCGGCGACAGGTAACAATCTAGTATTTCCCGAGTTGTCCCATCTAGTGGAAGCCGGCGAAGTGATTGCCAAGGAATGGACTTCAACCGTAGGCGCAGGCAGCAAATAAGTTGAAACCACAGTCCACACACGGCAAGCCCGGTGCGAGTGGCATTCGCGCCGGGCTGGCAGGTACCTCATCCCTCAAGTCCATTGACTGGCCCGCACTGCTTGCCACGGCCCCGTTTTTCATGTTTGCCATCGTCATGATGGTGATGCCCACCGCGGCGCTACTGGCCACGGCCTTTGTTGATAAGCAGGGAGGTTTTACGTTAGCGAACTTCGCGGAGATCGTCACGCCGGAGGTTGCCGACGCCTTCATGGCTTCGGCCAAAATCTCCGCCGTCACCGCCGGTCTTGGAACGGTGCTCGGGCTCGTACTGGCCCTCACCGTTGGCCGGCGCATGACCAGCCAGAAGGTGAAGGCCGCCGTTATGAGCTTTTGCGGCGTGGCCTCGCATTTCTCAGGCATTCCCCTTGCCTTCGCCTTCATCGCCACTTTGGGGCGGCTTGGCCTCGTGACTGTGTTTTTACGGAAGGCCTTCGGCATCGACATTTACGCGGCAGGTTTTGAGCTTGCTAGCTTTTCCGGCTTGACGCTTACCTACCTGTTCTTTCAGGTCCCGATTGCATTCACGATCATCATGCCCGCCGTTGACCGGCTTTCCACACAGACACGTGAGGCGGCCGAGATGTTGGGTGCCACGGCTACCCAGTATTGGCGCTTTGTTGGCCTGCCAATCCTCTGGCCAACAATCCTCGGGGCGTTGGCGTTGTTGTTCGCCAATGCATTCGGGGGCGTCGCAACGGCCTACGCGCTGACAGGAACGGCGGTGAACGTCATCCCGATCTTGCTCTACGCGCAAATTCGCGGCGACGTGCTGCACAACGAGCAGCTTGGCGCCGTCCTAGCCTTGCTCATGGTATTTGTCATGACGGTGACCATTTCTCTTTACCTGATGCTTCGCGTGCGCTCCGAACGGTGGATGAAATGAAATTCGTCCTGCGCTATTCCCCTTGGACCATATTCGCCATCGCCGCAGTGTTCTTTCTGATGCCGCTTTTCAGCACGGCGGAATTTTCATTAAGCATCCGGCGCGGCGTATATTCGCTTGAGGCTTACGAGTCGGTTTTCTTAGACCCGGAATTTGCGGCCAGCTTCTTCTATTCGCTGATAATAGCAGTATTGACGATTATCTTTGGCACGATCATCGTGGTTCCGATGGCCTATTATGTCCGGTTGCGCCTCCAATGGCTACGGCCTGTGGTGGAAATCTTCGTGATGCTGCCCATGGTCGTGCCGCCTATCGTGCTTGTCTTTGGCTATCTGCGGCTGTTTTCGTCATCGTCGGTGCTGCCGCTGGCCGATAGCAGCGCTGGTGCGAGCATCCTGCTTATCTGCGGCTGTACCACATTATCTCTGCCGTACCTCTACCGCACGATTGATACCGGCTTGCAGACGATTGACGTTCAGACGCTGACGGACGCCGCTGGCATTCTCGGCGCTCGGCCATTCGCGACAATCAGGCTGGTGATCTTCCCGAACATCTTGCCTTCCGTCATGGCAGGCGCATTCCTGACCTTCGCGGTCGTGATGGGCGAATTCGTGATTGCTAGCCTTTTGACGCGCCCGGCTTTCGGCACCTACATTCAAAAAATCGGCATGAGCAAAGCCTATGAGCCTGCGGCTCTGACCATCCTGTCTTTTGCCATCACTTGGGGCGCACTGGCCATGATGAACGTCATGACGCGGTTTTCGCGGCGAGCAGGGTAGGGTTTCCTCTCATTCTTCTGGTGTGAACGGTATCCTGTATCTGAAGGCTCTGCAGATGCTGGTCCGTCACGCCAAGAAGCATGGCATCGAGCTGAGGCAGAGCGATACGCGTCTGACGAAAGCAGCGGCGGTGCGCGCCGGCCGTTATGCCCATGCCCGGCAATTCCGCCGCATGCGCCGCGAACTGAAGCGCCGGCGCATCTCTCTTGGCTGCGTCTTGCGCGATATTGGCCGCAAGGTCGCCGGCAACGTCGAAGTGGAGCGGACTTTTGCCCGGCTGTTCGGTCTTATCGAACGGCTGCTGGCGCAAAAGCCGAAGGACAAGAACAAGGTCTATGCGCTGCATTGCTCCCGAGGTCGTCTGCTTCTCGAAGGGCAAGGCTCGCGCGCCATTCGAGTTCGGTTGCGAGGTAGGGTTCGCGGCGACGGACCGCGAAGGGCTGGTTCCGGCCGCCAAGGCATTCGAAGACAATTCCTATGGCGGGCACACCCTCTCACATCCCGTCGACCAGGCTGTTGCCATGGGTGGTATCAAGATCGCATCTACGTCGAGGAATATCGCGGTCATGATTACACCGGATCGGCGTCGGTGATGATTGCCGGAAGCCGGCGCGGGCTGACGCCGACCATGCGACGGGAGCTGAAACGACGATCGGCCATCGAGCCCACCATCGGCCATATGAAGACCGATGGCAGGCTGGACCGGAACTTCCTTCTCGGGCACGATGGCAACACCATCAATGCGCTGCTCGTCGGCGTAGGTCACAATCTGCGCCTCATCCTGGCCAAACTGGCCCCTTTGGCGTGGTTCATCAGGGCCGCGCTTAACGTTCTCATGGCGAAATCGGATACTTCTCCAGATCTTCCCAACCGCCAGAAGATCAATGATTTAAGCCTTTCTTCAGGCCGACTAATTAGGGGCTGGCGGGCGAAAAGACCGCTTCCGGTTTTACACTTTCGTCGGTAATGGCGCGGGCGAAATGCTCCTCGTCCGCGAACATCCGAAGCCAAGTTTCAATCGAAATGGCTTTCCAGGCGTTTTGAACGGTACTACGGGTGACCTCGCGCACGAGCTCTTCCCTTACCAGAGCCAGATTTTCATAATCGTAGACGTCCCGCTTTTGCGCCGCGACGGAGTTGAACAAGAGATCAAATGTCGTCAACAACCAAGTCCGCATTGCGCTGTCATACATCAGCTGTTGTATTCGCTTCGGTCGCTTTACAAGCTCCTCGGGCAAAAACATCGCCGACGCTTGGCGCAGGATAAGCTTATTTCCTTTGTCGTTGACCTTCTGGGCGTCAGGAATGCGCATTGCGGTTCGGACGACGTGGGTGTCGGCATACGGCATGCGCAGATCGATGCCAAAACGAGCGGCTAGCATTTCCTGGGCACCCATCCGCTCGTCCCGCCTATCCATTGTGGCGACAAGTTCGGCATGCAAGGAACCGTGAGAAGGCGACCGCGTCCGCAGCGTCGCGTGGGTGCCGCTTGCTGCCCCCTTGAGGATTGTAAGGCTTCCATTTGGGGCCGATTCCTCATCAGTTGGCCGCCCGTTAAGGCTCTTCCACAACTGTGTGTGGAAGTTCATGCCTCCAAATAATGTATCCGAGAGATTGCCAGAAAATAGAACATCGACATGCGACCCTGCCATCTCGCAAAGCCCGAACAAGCATGGATACTCGTCATAGCCCCCGGGGTTCTCCATCGCCCACATCGCTTCTGGAAGCAGTCGTGAAAATTCTGATGGTTCCAGAAATAGTTCGTGATGCTCCAGTCCCAAAGCCAACGCGGTCAACCGGGCGCCTTCGATCTCGGGGTCTCCTCCGTTGTGACCAACAGTGAACGACTTGACCGTGATTTGCTTCATGGAGCGGGCGACCAACTCTGCGATTAGAGCTGAGTCCACTCCGCTACTCAGCATTATGCCCACCGCTGGCGGTTGATCGGCGCCGAGCCTTTCCACAGCGCTCAGCAAAGCGTCTGCGACCACCTCCACCGGTACGAAAGCATCCGCTATCGCAGGCGTGAACGATGATGCCGCCTCCGATGGAAAGGAATTGTCTTCATAACTGACCTTCGACCATTTTCCGGGCAAAACCGGCTTTACCTGGGAAAAGAATGTTAGCCCGCTCGGCACCCACCCGGTTCGTTCGAATCCCTTGATCGCTTCCAGGTCGATTGATCGATCAAAGCCAGCCAAAGCCCGAAGGCATTTGTATTCAGTGCAGAAGGCCAGGCCCCTTCCGATCCGCGTGACATAGAGGGTGTTGACCCCGATGTTGTCACGGAGGAAACGAATCTGTTGCTTCGGTATGTCGACCAGTGCGATGCAATAGTGACCATTTACTGCATCTGGGGCGTCCAGCTTGCCTGTTGCGTAAAGCTCCGCAAGATCCGCGGCCATCGAGACCTGTTTTCCTTCGACAGAAGGGGATCCGGTATAGGCCACCATCAACTCTGGATCCTTGAAGATTCTACCAGGCAACCTACTGACCGTGGTTAGTGAAATGTCGGCCCCTTTGATCGTGTCGACGTAACTTCCCCGGTGTTTCAGCATCCTGGAAAATAGTACGGGGTCGACAAGTGGCATGCCGATCGAGCCAAACATTGCGTCCACGATAATCCTCTCCTGTTCGATGGCTAAAATGACGTGCCAAACTCGAATTGTGCTTTTGTTGCTTAGCCGGATGTCTTTTCGTGACCTGCGGCAGTTCATGTGAAACGGTGTCACAAAAGGGTGGTATTGTCGGGATTACGACGACGTAAAGCATCGAACGAATTCGGTAGTAAAGAATTGCAAGAATAGAGACCGATACTGAGACATTTGTTTACTAAAGAGCGAGAAGAGCGCTCATCGCGGTAATGAAGACTGCCGAAAGGACAATCCAAGTCACATTCATCTTTGGAAATCGGATCGACGAGAGATGTAACCCGCTCATGATGACCGCAACGGCGCCCATCAGCAGGATCAGGTGATCCGTTACGATTTGGGAGCCGATGTAGTACGACAGGGCGAATACGAGGATGTTGTGGGGCAGCGGCACCCCGACGAAAGAGCCTCCCGACAGTCCGAACGCTTCGAAGTAGCTCAGCCGCAAAATGCCCGCGGCACAGATGAGTAGCCCCGCGAACGTCGGGAATGGTGCCGCCTCACCCAATGAAGCGAGAAAGATCAAGGGAAAGACACCAGCGGATAGGAAATCTCCCAACGCGTCCATCGCCTTTCCGACATCGCTCATCCCCGGTTGGCGATGGTGCATCCTGCGGGCAACCAGACCATCCAACGAATCTGCCAGATGGCTCCAGAGAACGCATATCAGGGCGAGGTTGTATTTGCCCATCACTGCCATCGCGCATGCGGACATTGCTAAAAGAGCTCCGACGAACGTTATCGCGTTCGGCGGATCCAGGAGAATTCCCACTATGGGTTGGCGGCGTTCTTGTTCCATCGACGATACGTTGGTCATGATTGTTTCTCGTAGCCTTGTTGGCGAAGATCGGTGTTCGTGCATTGTCGAGTCCCAACTGGAACAAACGATGCTTCTCTGCCGCTCATGCAACTAAGCCGAGCAAGCTGCTTAAATTGCAATCCATTACCGCCAATTACCCGACCATCAATCGTCATTATGCTCTCCTCACCAACAATCTTAAACGGATGTTTGGCCAGACCTGAAAAATTCGGAGGACAGGTTTAACCGCAGCAATTCGCGTTGGATGTGCTCGACAGATTTATCTTCTTTCTCCAATCGCGGATCCAAGAACATGCCAACCATCCTCCCGCTGTGCGCAACTTGAAGTCCGAAGGCGTTCGTGGATTGGGACAGTTCCAAGAGCGAATCGAAGTGCGGCTGTGGCAGGTACCGCTGATTAATGACAGCGCTTCGCGTGGCCATTTCCCCCAATTCACCAAGGCTCCCGTTTTCTAGCGCTCGCCGTAGTAGCTTCCGCAGGTCTCCGAACTCCCTGATCTCGTCCCCTGTATATCTGGTCGGCGGATGGGCTAATGTGTCAACGGGGTGGTCAGGAGCTACGTTCACACTGATCAGCGAGAACTCGGGTATTCTGCTTTCGAAGCGCTCGAGCACAGTGCCCTCTCGCGGACAGATGAGCCTGGGATTTCCAGTAAACATGGTGCCGTCACTGGCCACCTCGGCTCGAACAGCTAGGCGAAAGATCGTGCTAGCCTCTAGCTGCAGTCCTAACAGTCGAGCCGTTGCGCGGATGGTCGCAACAACGTCCGTTGTTGATGAGCCTAAGCCGAACCCTTCTGGAATATTCGAATTCACGGTGACCTTGATTCCCCTGCCAGAATACCCGATCCCACCTAGAAGGAGCCTCGCCGCCGCTCCCGATTTTGTTTTGTGCTTAGGGCGGACGAGGACTTCGATGCCATCAATCGGCTCAGCGACGGCAATCGAGTACCGAGGTGGGAAGGGAAGCGTCACTAAGCCTCGGTGCAGCCGACTATCTTCGCCTCGGAAAACGCCTTGGAGGATTTCGCCGTGGTGGCCAATTGCAAAGCCGCTCGCGCGCATGATAAACCTCTCATGATGATCGTAGCCAGTTGTTGCCGGCAGCCGCGACCCAGGATTCTGCTTCTTCGAGGTCTTCTGGGGTGTCGATCTCGAACGCGGTGACGTCGAAGCGCTCTGTCTCGATAATCCCTAGCCGGTATTTCGAACCGAGCGAGCGAGCGAGGATATCCTCATAGTAGAGTGCCGTTTCGCCTCCCGAAATCGCGTCCCTCATGTTTCGATGGAAATCGAGTACAAACTCGTTCGAGCGAAGGAGGTATAGGCTGATCGTCTTGCGATCGCTTGGAAGGGTTTCGTCGCAGTTGCGCGTGACAACTATGTACCACTCCCCATCCATCCCCCGCCGCAAGACAGTCCCCGTTTCTTTAGGTCGAAGTGGGCGGGTAGGAACCGTTATGTCAGCACCGTCCGGCTGCAACCAGTGGGCGGGAAAGTCGGAAAGGAGAACATCGCAATCCGATAGGATAACGGCTCTTCCAGGGACAAGCGCCAGGCCCAAGGACGTAATGTTGTTCTCAGATCGGTATCGAGGGTTTTCGACGATATCGATGTTCATCGCTCCCGAGGTGCTGCGAACGTGCGCGATCAACTTATCGCCGAGAAAGCCGACCACGACTGTTGCGTTCGAGACACCGGCCCGCTGCATTTGACTGAGGAGGCGTGACACCAATGGCTCGCCGGCGACTTCGATAAGCGCCTTCGGACGATTGGCGGTTAGATGACCGAGACGTCTTCCCATTCCAGCGGCGAGGATGATTGCTTCCGATATATTATGACCCGTTCGGGAAGAGCTATTCAGCTTAGCTCGGTGGCGACCCACCTGCCCATACTCGCCAGGTGCTGTCGCCGATCCATCATTGTTGTAAGCCATTGTCCACCTCCATACACTGATCTCCTCCACCCCGCTTAGGCTCGAGCTGCCATCTGTGGCGATGAAGAATCCGCTAATCACCTAGGCAAACCTCATGCCAAAATGGCAAAGTGCTTTGAAAACAAGACCAGATAGACCCGGATGTACGACATTGTCAGAACTCTCGTAACTAGTGTGTTGGTTTCCACGCAGAAGTGAGCCGGTTAGGCGCATAATTTCCATTGAGAATTGAGCCATGTGAACCTTCCCCCAACGCGGTGAGCGGCGGGGGCAACGGAGTGATCCACATGGGACTTTTGAACATCATCCGCCGGATGGCGCTGCGCGAGAAGCAATCGATCCGAGAGATCAGCCGGCGCACTGGGCTGTCACGCAACACGATCGCGAAGTATTTGAGTGCCGGTACGATCGAGCCGACGTTCACGGTACCGGAACGACCGAGCAAGCTTGATCCTTTTGCCGACAAACTTGCTGGCTGGCTAAAGACCGAGGCCGGGAGGTCACGCAAGCAGCGCCGAACGCTGAAGCAGCTTCATGCTGATCTGATGGCTCTCGGCTTTACCGGATCCTATGGTCGGGTCGCCGCGTTCGCCCGTGACTGGCGGACTGAGCAGCAGACGGCGGGCCGCGGCATATTCGTTCCTCTGTCTTTCCGCCCAGGCGAAGCATTCCAATTCGATTGGAGTGAAGATTATGCCGTGATAGGCGGCGAGCGCACGAAGCTGCAGGTTGCCCACATCAAACTATTGGCCTGCTGCCGGTTTCATAGACATCGAGTTAAGGTGTTCCTCCTGAAACCGGAGAGCATGAATGCAAAGACGAATATTCAGCCGCGAGTACAAGCTTGAGGCGGTGAAGCTGGTCAGGGAGCGTGGGGTTGCCGTTGCGCAGGCTGCCCGTGATCTTGATGTCCACGAGAATGTGTTGCGCAAATGGGTTCGGGAATACGGCGACGATCCCAGCCAATCCTTTCCTGGAAAAGGGCAAATGAAGCCGGAGCAGCTTGAGATCGAGCGGCTCCGTCGTGAAGTCGCAAAGCTGAAGGCAGAGCGCGATATCCTAAAAAAGGCCGCAGCCTACTTTGCCAGGGACGCGATATGAAGTTCGCGTTCGTTGCAAAGCACCGCTCGATCTGGCCGGTGGCATGGCTCTGTGAAGCGCTGGGAGTTTCTCGTTCAGGTTTCCACGCCTGGTTCAATCGTTCTCCGAGCGAACATGCACGCCATGACGAGGTCCTGCTGGAAAGGATCAAGCAGAGTTTCCAGTCCAGCGACCGCACCTATGGTGCCCGACGGGTCTGGCACGATGTGCTGGAGGAAGGGTTATCCTGTGGCCTCCATCGTATTGAGCGGCTGATGCGCTTGAATGCGCTCAGGGCAAGACCGAGGCGGCGTGGCTTGCCAAAGGATGCCGGTGACCGTGCCGTCATCATGCCTAACGTGCTGGACCGCCAGTTCGTGGCAGACCGTCCGAACCAGAAATGGGTGGCTGACTTCACCTATATCTGGACCGCGGAAGGCTGGCTGTATGTCGCAGCCGTCATCGACCTGTTCTCACGCCGTGTCGTCGGCTGGTCGATGAATGCCAACATGACAGCCCAACTCGTCACAGATGCGCTGATCATGGCGATATGGCGTCGAGGAAAACCAGATGCTCTGCTGCATCACTCCGACCAGGGCAGCCAATATACCAGCGAGCAGTTCCAGCGCCTCATGGGAGATCACGGCATCACCTGCTCGATGAGCCGCTCTGGAAATGTCTGGGACAACGCTGCAATGGAGAGCTTCTTCTCCTCACTGAAAACGGAGAGAACGGCACGGAAGGTTTATCGCACGAGGAATGACGCCAGAGCCGATGTGTTCGATTACATCGAGCGCTTCTACAACCCGAAGCGTCGCCACTCGACACTGGGCTATCTCAGCCCCAATGACTTTGAAACAAAGGTGGGATTAGCTTAACCTCGTGTCCGATAAACCGGCAGCAGGCCATATCACACAGCCGGGCGTTCTGATCAGGGCCTACCTGCTGCAGACGCACGAGATGCTCTTCGACGCTCACTGGCACGGGTTCCGCGTGTTCGGCGGCGTGCCTGGTCGCGGCATTTACGACAACATGAAGACCGCGGTCGATCGTGTCGGCCGTGGCAAGGAACGGCAGGTCAATATCCGTTTCCTCGCGATGACGAACCACTACGTCTTTGCCCCTGAGTTTTGCAATCCCGCCGCGGGTTGGGAAAAGGGTCAGGTCGAGAAGAACGGTCAAGATGCCCGACCACGGTTGTGGCAACAGATGCCGGACTTTCCAGATCTGGCGCAACGAAAGTCGAAAAGCCGGCGGTCGTCACGACTAACTTTGACACGTTTTTCGAAAGATCGCTGATGCAGTCATATTCGCCGGAGTTTGCGACCGCCGAGAGTGCCGCGGGACAGGATATTCCTGCGCCTGGAAGCAGCAGGTTCCATGGCATCGTCCATCTCCATGGAAGGCTCTCTGATCCTCAGCTGGGCCTTTCTCAAACCGAGTTGGTGCTGACAAGCGCCCAATATGGCGAAGCCTATCTTCGCGCAGGTTGGACTAGGCTGTGATCGGGCCCAAACTCAAAGCACGACATTTTGACAATCAGAAGACTGAAGCGAAGATTGGCGTCCGTGTTCTTAACCGGATGACAGAGCTTGGCCGGCCCTAGTTCGAGCGCGTTGCATGAAAATGCAGTGGATAGGGGTAGCCTCTGCTATCTTCTGACCATCGAAGCGATGCTCCTCTTACTCGCGAAGCTTCGTGTCTCAGGTGAACCTATTCCTCCGCCCAAGGGGCGCTTGACGGAACAGCGGACTCCTCCCAGCCGCTGTTCAATTAGAAAAGCCTGCCGCACCTCCTCCTGCGGCAGGCTTTCGCGTTTTCCGAGACGATCAAGCTCTCAGCTCAGGCGCTCAATTAGGCTGTGCGGAAAATTGAGTTTTGGCATGTTGGTCTTACCGCGGCCCCGGTGCGGATCAGCTCTTCGAGATCGAGTGGCTTGCCCTTGGTCACAAGTTTCTCGGCTTTCGCATTCGCCGCCTTCTCGAGCGCGCAGAGGGCAGTCTGTGCTCCCCAACATTCGTAGCCGAAAAGCTCTGCCGATGGGCGACATGCGGTTAACCAGAAAATTTGCGACAGGCCGAAATTCTGATTGAGTTCTGCGAAGGAGATTGAGTTCAAGAGCAATCGCTGATCCCCGAACTTGGTTCCTAATGCACGCCAGACGAACCGTTTATCTTCCAAGATCCATCTGATGGACAAGCGACACCATTGAACCGAGTCACGCCCTCGAGACTTTGCTTGCTTGTGACGAAGTCGCGGCATCCATTTGGATTGTTTGTACCCGGCCGGACCTGCTCGATCACCCCGGCGCTGCCAGTTGACGGGTTGGCCCACGCTAGCGGATCAGAACCGACCGTCGCCCGACCCACGGTTTCGGCTATCACCGTTTGGTCAGTGATCGGAACTGCCGCCGCAGCAACCGGAGCACCTGTGGACGTCTGGAGCGGTTCGGTGTTTGAGCAAGCGGTAAGCACCAGCGCAGGGAACACGATGGCAATCTGGATCAGTTTTGAAAGCATTGAGTGATAAACCATCCTTTCGGACGCTGCAGATGACATCATATTGTGACCAGATGCGGGCGCCATTGACTGCTCATTTCGCGGACAACGACGAAAATCTCCAACATAATGGTTCAAATTCTCAAAGACCCAATAGGCTGGCTCGTAATTGCCCCATCTTCAGGAAATCGGTGGCGGTACGCCAATGGCTACCGCCATTACTCCGTGAGGAGTCCTGGCGATCCTCAAACGGGGTCGGTGTGGGGCAGAGTGACTGACGAGTTTTCGCCAGCATTTCGGTTGAAGTAGCGGACCTCTGAATGCTAGCATACTGTCTCTTAGGACAAGGGCCCACCACTTCGGAAGAACCGGGCGGCAAAGCGCTTGATGCGCAAGCTCCTGAAAACACAAGACCGTCCGCCCCGTGTAATGATCACCGACAAGCTACGTCCTATGGTGCGGCGAAACGAAAGAGCACACCAGGCCTCAATCATCGTTCTCACAACCGACTGAATAATAGGGTGGAGAATCCTCATCAACCCATCCGACGACGGGAGAGGATCATGAAGCGCTTCAAAGTATCTCGACAGCTTCAGCGTTTTCGTTTCCATCCACGACCGGATCAGCAGACACGCAGATCTTCACCCAGCCGGAACATAGTAACGTCCCGGGTTTCGAGCACCGCTAACAAAACTGCGTATCCGCATCTTCAGGCTCAAGCCGCACACCATTCGGCAGCGACGCTGTCAAACATAGGCGTGTCGATGTCTGCCGAGCTTTCCGCCGGGGCCTCCATGCGCGAAGCCTCCTGGAACATTATCTCGCGCATCCAGATGCTTCCGGGGTCGGAATTGTGAAGCAAGGGCCACTGCACAGCCTCCGTGAACCAGAGGGAAGGCAGCGGATGATCGACGATCTGGAGGCGGATGGTGGGTTCGAAATGTCTGACGAGCCGCAAGGGAAGGGTTGCTATCCGATTCGTCCCCTGAAGTAACATCGGGATCGCGTTAAAGCCCTGGACCACGATTTCGATACGCCGCTTAAAACCGTGCTCTAGCAACAGCCATTGTTCAATGGATGGCTTCAAAGTACGTCCAAACATGGCCGCGACGTGTCCCAGCGACATGAATCGCTCGAGGGAAAGCTTCCCGCGCAGCTGCTGATTGTTAGGGCAGCCGACGCATACGAGCTTCTCCTCAAATAGCTTCGCACTGGGATGAGCGGCAGACATGAACTGATCTGGAAAAATCAAAAAATCCAAATCTCCACTGCGCAGACGCTCGTCCGGATCATCATTGATGTGAAGCAATTCAAAACTGACGCCGGGTGCCTCGCGCGCTACGCGCTTTATCACCTTTTCGAAGAATACGAGCGTCATGAAATCGGACAGTACGATTCTGAAGCGCCGGTTAGATTCCGCTGGGACTAATGGATCCCACGCAATGACAGAGAGCTGAATCTGCAGTAGAGCTTCGCGAACTGCAGGGGCGAGCGCCTCGGCTCGCGGGGTCGGGACAAGTCTACGCTGCTGCATCACAAACAGCTCGTCATTGAAGTAGGCGCGCAACCTAGCGATGGCTGCGCTCATGGCTGGCTGACTAAGGTTGATGCTGCGCGCCGCTGCCGTGAGCTTCCGCTCGGTCATCAAAGCATTGAGAGCGACGAGAAGATTTAGGTCCAGGCCCTTAAAACGCATTCCACCACACCTTGATGGTCCCATCAATATCGGGGCACGATCTCCCTCCTAACAAGTGTGGAGGCGAATGTGGCGCCTTCGCCTTCAATGAGAACTGTCTCCACTGGATGACCGCGGACTTGACCGCCGGTTCACCTTATCTTCTCGTATTATGGTATACCATCAACCGCAAGTCAAGCTTCCGCGGACTCTCTGTCTGACACCTCGATGAAGTCGTGGTACGCAGGGAGAGCAATCCCCCGCTTTATGGCGCAGCTTCTCGCCGAGAAGAAGTTCCAAGCGCGATGTCACGTTGTTTCATCGACGCCTCGGTAAAGAGCCGTGGTGGTGAGCGTTGCAGAAAGGGCGGATCTTAGTCCGTCAGGTGAGGTTTAGAGAGACGAGCGTATTGGTCATCACCTCCGAGGTGAGGATCTAATTTACCCACCTAATTTGTTGGGGTTGTCTAGCAAGAGGGGGAAACTCATCGGGCTGCTTGACAGGTTGGTACGCGAACATAATTGCTTTAAACCTTCCCACGGACCAACTACCGATCTTGCGATCGAACCTTCGAGATATTTGTATTAATACTTTAACGAACTAAGTATTTCTGTTTGTACCGCAAAAACCCAAAATACAGAATCGCATTCGAGCGCGGCAATCATGTATATCACAAAATATATTATTGTTTTATATTGATCTACGCCAAGGTGCCGTCTAGATGTGGCGTACGAGCGGCCGGAGTGTGCCCCGGGTAGCGACAAGAGGCCTAAATGACACGACCTAACACCCTGACGATGCGGACTTTCGTTGCGGTGAAGATCGCGCGACCCAAGCGAAGGATGAGAGATGGCCGGATTTTTGAGAAAGTTGCTGCCGAAACGGTTCCGCAAAGATGGGCTCACCATCCCGGTCGTTAAATTGCAGGGCGCAATCGTCGCCGGCGGCGGCCCGTTCCGGCCAACCCTCAACCTCGCCAATGTCTCTCCGGTTCTGGAAAAGGCCTTCGCCATGAAGGACGCACCGGCGGTCGCCATCTCCATCAATTCGCCGGGTGGCTCGCCCGTCCAGTCGCGCCTGATCTTCACCCGCATTCGCGAGCTCGCCCGCGAGAAGCAGAAGAAGGTTCTGGTCTTCGTCGAGGATGTCGCTGCCTCGGGCGGTTACATGATCGCGCTGGCCGGCGACGAGATCATTGCCGACGCCACCTCCATCGTCGGCTCGATCGGCGTCGTCTCCGGCGGTTTCGGTTTTCCCGAGCTCTTGAAGAAAATCGGCGTCGAACGCCGCGTCTATACGGCGGGCGAAAACAAGGTGATCCTCGATCCTTTCCAGCCGGAAAAGGAAAAGGACATCGAGTATCTGAAGAGCCTGCAGCTCGAAATCCACCAGGTCTTCATCTCCATGGTGCGCGAACGTCGCGCCGGCAAGCTGAGGGACGATGCGACGGTGTTTTCCGGCTTGTTCTGGAGCGGCACGCGCGGCCTCGAGCTCGGCCTCATCGATGGCCTCGGCGATATGCGCCAGGAATTGAAGAGGCGCTACGGCCAGAAGACCAAACTGGAGCTCGTCACCGCCGGCCGCGGCCTGTTCGGCCGCCGTATTCCAGGTGTGTCGCCGGTCTCGCTCGAAGGTGCTGCATCCGGTCTCGCGACAGGGCTTGTCGAAGCGGCGGAAGAGAGAGCATTGTGGAGCCGTTTCGGGCTTTGAAGGGGTGCGGTGCCGGTCCATGGTGGTGGACGCCACACATAGGCGCGATCGACATCGCCCCTTGGGGTATTGTCACGTTAACCGGGGCTGCGGTTGCCTGCCTGACGGGTTGGGCATAATTTTCGGCAGTGCAGACATCAGATATCAGTTTTAAGCGTCACCGTTTTCCCCCGCAGATCATTACTCACGCCGTCTGGCTTTATCTGCGGTTCAACCTTAGTCAGCGTGAAGTTGAGGAAATGCTGCTCGAGCGTGGAATCGACGTGTCATACGAGACAGTCCGCCGCTGGATCGCCAAGTTCGGACCCCAGATCGCACGCAACTTGCGGCGGCGGCAGGCGCGCCCCGGCGATATTTGGTATCTGGACGAAGTCGTCGTGAAATGCGCTGGAGAGAAATCCTGGCTCTGGCGTGCGGTCGATCAACATGGCACTGTTCTCGAAGAGATATTGCAGAAGCGGCGTGATAAAAGGGATGCAGCGAAGCGCGTGCTGATGGCGTTAATGAAGCGCTATGGCTTTGCTCCCAAACGGATCATCACCGATAAGCTCCGCTCCTACGGTGCAGCAAAGGCGGAAGTGGCACCCGGCCTTGACTATTGATCGCACAATGGCCTCAATAATCGGGCCGAGAACAGCCATCTGCCGTTTCGAAAACGGGAACGAACCATGCAAGGCCACCGATCACTAGGCACGTTGCAACGGTTCGTCTCCATGCACTCAGCGACCCGCAATTGCTTTTCGGTTCCGTCCCGTCGCGGCACAGCGCAAACAATTCGCTACCATCGGCTCGAAGCTTTCGATGCATGGAAAATTGCGGCCTGTGTCGCCTGAATATCCACGAGCCGCTGGCATTTCCAGCCAGAGAAACATAACGTGACAACACCCACCAACGCGGTGACGCCCAGGCCGAAGCCGGACGACAATGCGCTGCTGCCGAACATATCGAGGGTGAAGGGATCGTGGGACATGAAAGCTCCTTTTCGAGGATGTGCGCCATCTCCCACGGGACAGGTCCCGCGGCTGCGAAGGCGGATGAAATTGAGGTGAGGAAATTTGGACCTGGTTCGTCCGGCGGCAGCGATCGCGAGCTACGAGCGCGTGATTACGGAGCGCTGCATTGTTTCCGCGCAAACTCCGCCCGCAGATGCGTGGCTTCCGGGTTTGTGGAAAGCATGGCTTCCAGTCTCTCAGCGTCGATGAAGACGATGCCGTCGTCTCCCCGAAATACCGGCGCTTGTAGTCCCGGTAGTCCGGATTGGTCTTCGGATCGCACTCGTCGGCATAGACCGCGAGTGCCCTTTGGCCCTCTGCCAATTTTCCGTTGGAAAGCACATAGACGCCTTCATCGCCGACGATCCACAGGCCGTGCCGTTCGTCCTTATCCGGAAGCAGTCCATAGTGAGGATCGCGGAAACCGCCATTGGCTGCCGCGTCGGCGTGTCCGCGCGCGATCACTGCACGAACGTCGACCACGCTAAAAGTGAACAAGGCGTCCTCCTCGCGCGGCAATCGGGGAGGGAAGGTGGCGAAGATGCACCGGCAGCTTCACAGCGCTCTCCCGTCGGTGAGTTCCTCGAGCAGCTTCAAGAAAGTGCCCTCGTTGCCGCCATAAAGCACGACGGTGCGCTTGCCGCGAGCGGACTGCGGCCACTTGTCTCCGGCATAGCCGCGGGAATCGTCGGCAGTCGTGCTCCAGATATGCTCGAGCCGCTCTTGCCGCGTCATGGACCGGACGGCTTTCGCGCTCGATGATGGCGACGCGCATCGTTTCGACGGATGCCTTGTCGGGAAGATCGCAATAGCCATGGAAATATCGAATGGCCGCGTCGATCCTGAGCGCAAAGAACACGGATGTCACCTAGCCGGTCATGTATTCGCGTTTCGCAAACATCGACCCTCGGACCCACAATGGCGGCAGGATCTCGAACATGTAATCATACTCGGTCTCGCCGATCTCGACCATTCGCCTGCGTAGAATGGTGCGGCATCACCATCCCAACGGTTTGGGCGCTGCGCGTGGCGATCGAACATGCGGAACATCTGCTGGCGGCTTGCGACGCCCTGAAAAACCTTGGCGCCGACATCGCGACCGGCCGGGTCAAGGGACGGCTCCGCCGGGCGAAGCCTTCCCTTGGCGCTGCGGCACGCCACTTTCCTTTCTTTCCAGTTTTTGCTTTTCCCTGACTTTCAGGGTCTCGTTCCAATCCTCCTTGGGCGGGCGCAGCCGCGTCCAGTCGCACCCGGTATCCTCGGCGAGCGCCCGCAACCGCTCTGCAAACAGATCCCCCTGAGAATTGGCGTCGGTCGCAGCGACCAGCTGGGCGTCAGGTCTGGCGGCCAATTCCCTCAGCGCGGCCTGCGTGGCCGGCGACCATCCGCCGCCGGTGCTGAGATAGAGCGTGCCGTCACGCAACGCCTCGATGGCCGCGAGACTCATGGCATCGATCGCGGCTTCTGTGACGGCCAGGCGCAACGCAGTAGGCGGCCCGAGACGGAAAAGAATCTTGTTCCCTCCAGAGGCGAACCCTCGGTATTGCGGACCTCGCGCCTCCCAGCCAGTCACAACGCCGACATCGTCCGAATGAGCTGCCCATAGGCTGCCATGCGGGCCTTCTCGAAGAAGGTCGCCTTTGATCGCGTTGCGGAGTAAATGTGCAGGCAGGCAACGCTTGCCATTGAGGTAACACCATGTCGACGACCCGGGCCATGGGCGGCGGCGCGCCTGCCAACGATCGGGGAGAGAGAGGTCGTATCCTCCATCAGGCTTCAATGGCTGCCACTCCGGCTCGGTGATCGTGAAACCGACGAGATCTGCGACCCGTTCGGCGCATTCGATAAATCCGACATGATCGAGATGCTCGACAAGCCCGAACACATCGCCTTTCGCATCGCTGAGCGGATCGAACCATCCGCGCCCCTCATGCGTAACGATGATGATTTCACCGCCACGGCGAAACTTAATCGCCCGCCGGCTGCTTTCCTCGAAGTCGATGGCGAAGCTCGCCCTTTCGAGAACCGCCGCGCAACCGACCCGTTCGCGCAGCGCTTCTATTTCTCTTCTCTTCATTTGATTTCCAATCGCCCGGCGATTGGCCCTCGTTGCCTTTCTTTGCCCTTCGTTTCGCGGGCACCCTTCGGCCAGCCGCGAAGAGCAAAGGCGGCAAGGGCGCGGCTGACAAGTGTCGGATCATGCAATGCTTGACCGCGGCGAAGCCTCCCTTGCGTCTGCAGTTCGCAAGCGGCACGCCAGAACCACGGAAAGAATCGTGAACGATCGCAAGATCGTCGTCGGCGTCGATTTCGTCAGAGGGTAGAACGCCGTACTTGCCGTCGGCTGCGAAGACCGTGACCATCAGGTCGCGGGAGAGCTGGAAGGCGTGGGACCGCACAAAGGAAAGATCGAGCGACTTTAGAGGGCTCAAGCCCGGCCAATTCCCGCTGAATGACTCCTCAAAGGCGCGGGACCGGCGCGATCAGCGCGACGCGGCAGCAGCTTCCTAGCGACCTTTCAGCGGGTTGATCGTGGAATCCGGAAGAGAGCAAGGATCCATCAAACACGCACATTGGCTTGCGTTCGTGGCCACTTCGATTCAGCTACGTTCCGCACCGACCGCAGGAGCCATTGTCTCCGTCTTTTCAAAAACCGATGGCGCGATCTTGCTGAGGACCTGGAGATCGCCGAAACGGTGCATTTACAAGCGGATGAAAGGCAAGGTGAAAGCGTCCGGCGCCCGCAACCATGATGGGATCAGTCTGATCGCGTGAGCTTCGCTTTCTCAAGCGCCTGTTCCAATGATTCGGCGTTGAGCGAAATAACCGCACGCTCCACGCATGCCTGAATTTCAGCGGCACGCTTTCCCTCGATCAACGCGATATCAGCTACAGTCCACCCCCTCGATATCCAGTGGAGACAGGTTCGTTCAATCGGAGAGAGCATTGCTGTCTTCATGGCGCGAGTCCCACTCAGCTAAAGCCCACTAGGGTTTCGAGCGGAAACATCGACTTTACCGGTGTAAATTTGTTCAAAACTCACCATGGCCATTTGCCTCGAATACCTTTGGTCCACCTATCCAGCTCGACTTCAACTCAAACCCGGGGTCAACACCACACAAGCCGCCCTTTGTGCTAAGCATGCCTTTGGCCTTTGCGGGTTCCCCAAGCGGAAGCTTATTCGTCAGAGCGATCGACGCAGCCATCACGGGCGTGGCTGCCTGGGCAAGGCAGCGTTTCGATCAAAGCTGAGCCCGACACCGTAGATTGAGGCGAGGGGCGGCCGAATCGAAGAGACGTTCATTTCGCCCTCAGCTCGATGGGACATCTCAATGAGATGGCGGGATAGTCGGACAAGCAGCACGCGACCGTGACGACGAGCGCGGTGTTCTCGGAACGCAAAGCCGCACCGGCGGCAGCGAAGGTGGCCTGCATGATAGGATCCTGTCTTGTAAGAAGAGAGGTCAGTTTTCGAGAAAGGTGAGCTCGCTGACGAAACCTTCGGCATCGCCTCGAAAAAGTGAGCGGCTGAATTCGATCGCGCGGCCCGAAGCAAGATAGGCAACGCGCTTTGTTAAAAGACCAGCCGTTCCGATCGCGACGCCAAGCGTGGTGGCGTCCGGATCTTCGATGTTAAGTGCGAAAGTGCGCTCGATCGCACGAATGGGTCTAAAGTTTGCGTCCGCGAGTGTGTTGCAGGTGGAAGAGGTAACGGTACGAGCGGCGGGCAGGAACTCGGAGGAAATGCATATGCGTTCAATCGCAAGCGGCTGGCCCGCCGAGCTCCGCAAATGGGTGATGCGCACGACGCGACTGTCGCTTGACAGGCCGAGTGTCATCATCTCCTCGGGTGCGGGATGAGACGTGCTGCGCTCGATGCACTCGACTTTCGTGCCCGATCCAAGCCAGGAAATGTCACCCGTCAAAAGGTTCGCGCGTGACGGAGGCTGATCTGCGCGGACCGCCGATCCGGCTACGAAGGTTCCTGAGCCGCGCCTGCGGACCAGAAATCCGTCTTGGACGAGATGGTCGATTGCTTTGCGGACCGTTACACGGCTAACGCGGACATGTTCAGCGAGGTCTCGTTCGGGATAAAGAACGTCGCCCTCTTTGAGTTTACCCGACAGGATCGCCTTTTCAAGCGCCAGCCGAAGCCTTTGATAGAGCGGACCGGCGCCCTTGATGTCTGTGTCCCATCCTGGAAGCATGGCTGCAAGCCCGTCACTCATTCGATCGCTTTCAGATGCCCGAAGCGCGACACAGCCAAGGCCACGGCCCCGCTCAGTGCATCTCCTTCGGGCGTTACCAATAGACTTTGATGCCGTGCAGCGATCCAGGACGAATACAGCGACCCCAATCCGCCGAGCAGGCAAATCTTCTGCGTTCCTCGAGCGACCAGACGATCAAGTGCTTCGTCAACTGAAACAGCGGCTTCTTGCAACAGGCGCGCGGCGACGGCATCGCCCTGTTTCATGTGCTCGAATACGCGCGGCGCATAGCGGCCGAAGGCGCCGGGCTTTGCCTGCCGCGCAAACTCGACGATATTGCGTGGGTCATTTTTGAATTCCGCAAGGACCGAGGCGGTCATCGCGGACATGTCGTGAATGCCGTCATATGCTAGCAGCGTTTCTTGCAAAAGCGCATGTCCGATACGAGCGCCGCTGCCGAGGTCGCCCACAGTAAAGCCCCATCCGCCCACGTAGGTCACCGTCTCGCAGTGGCGGGAAATGTAGATCGTGCCTGTTCCTAAAATGGCGACGGCACCGTCTTTATCACCAAGCGCGCCTTGTAGCGCGATCAGCCCGTCTGACTCGATGTCCGCCTGGGCGAAAGGTAGCCTGTTTTTCACGTAGTGAACGGCCTCGCCGACATTATTGCCCGCGACCCCCAGAACTGCACGCGCCGAGGCGATGCTACGCGCATTGATGCCAGCTGCGTAAAACGCCGCGCGGGTCGCACTGGCAATGTTGTCGAGCGCCGTATCCGGATCGGAAAGGATGTTGGCTGGCCCGGCTTGAGCCCGCGCAAGGATATTCCCGTTCGAACCGGCGACTGCCGCACGGCAGCTCGTGCCACCGCCATCGATTCCGATTAGGTATGCGGTCATCCGCCCGTTCCTTCAGGAGGTCATCTGACACAACGTCGATCGCGTTCGGGCCGCCCCAGCTGCCCTCGTAGTGTTCGTACGTACGTCGCACAAACATACCTTAGTGTCAATTGGAAAACCGGCTGGCGAGGGCATGGGGCGAGACTGTCGCGAGTAACCCTCATGCAATTTTGGGAAAAGTTCGTGCGCAAAGACGTCGACGGCTTCGTCGCCAAGATTCGAAGATCTTTGCTTCGTTGTTCAAGTTTGAAGGATTCTTCGGACGGCATCGTGTCGAGGCAGTCGCATCAAACAACAGCCATGGCAGCGAAACTTTGATCTGGATCAAAGCGCGGTCCCGGCGAAATTGATAATCATCAAGCCGTGCCGGAAAACGGGATAGCCGAACCCGCAATCGCGGCGTAATCATCTCGGGCATGCCCGGCATGCGCAGCCACGCCCGCCACACGCGGATTTCGAAGGGATCAGGACATGGACGTCGTAAGCAGTGACGTTTCGGACGCCGGCACTCTCGTCGCCTGCCGTTCCTGCCAGGCGCGGCACGGCGTCGTCTGCGGCGCCTTGTCCAACAGCCAGCTCCGGGAGCTCGGCCGCCACTCGCTCCGCCGCACGGTCGGCGCGGGCTGCGAAATCATCGCTCAAGGCTCGGAAAGCTCTTCCTATTCGAACATCATGCGCGGGGTGGTGAAGCTCTGCAAAGTGATGCCGGACGGACGCCAGCAGATCGTCGGCCTGCAATTCGCTCCCGATTTCGTCGGCAGGCCATTCGTGCGCGAAAGCACGCTGTCGGCCGAGGCTGCGACCGATGCCGAAATCTGCTTTTTCCCCCGCAACCTGCTCGACCGCATGATATCGGAAGCGCCGGAACTGCAGCGCAGCCTTCACGATCAGGCGCTAAAGGAGCTGGACGCCGCGCGCGAATGGATGCTGACGCTCGGCCGACGCACCGCAGGCGAGAAAGTCGCAAGCCTGCTTTACCTGATCGCCACACACGCCGAACCGCAGACCGCCACGAGCACCGATTTCGACCTGCCGCTGTCCCGCACCGAGATCGCCGATTTTCTCGGGATGACGATCGAAACCGTCAGTCGCCAGATGACCAGGCTGCGCAAGAGCGGCGTCATTCGCATCGAGAACTTCCGACATATCATCGTGCCCGACATGGATGAGTTGGAGCGAATGATCAGCGCATAGAACGGGATCTGCCAACATCGGGGCGCTGACCCGGGATCGGCGCGCAAAACGGATCAGATGCCGAATTCAGAGTCTGGCGCTGAGCCGAGATCAGCGCGTGATCACGACGCGGGTCTTGGCGCGGCCAGCCCGTGGCGCCAGCGAGAAGAACTGGGCGGCATTCTCGAAGTGCAGGCGAACGCAGCCATGCGAGGCCGGCCGGCCCAAGCGCTTCAGGCTATAGCGCTCCTCATCACATCACCCACCCGGGACGCCGGTCCCCATTGAAGCTCGAACGAGGCAGATACATGAACAAGATCAAGGTCGCCAATCCCGTCGCCGATCTCGACGGCGATGAAATGACGCGCATCATCTGGCAGCTCATCAAGGATAAGCTGATCCATCCGTATCTCGACCTAGACGTCGATTATTTCGACCTCTCCGTCGAAAACCGCGACGCCACCAACGACCAGGTCACCGTCGATGCCGCCAACGCCATCAAGAAGTACGGCGTCGGCATCAAGTGCGCGACGATTACGCCGGACGAAGACCGCGTCAAGGAATTCAATCTCAAGCAGATGTGGAAGAGCCCGAACGGCACGATCCGCAACATTCTCGGCGGCGTCATCTTCCGCGAACCGATCATCTGCAAGAATGTGCCGCGCCTGGTTCCCGGCTGGACCAAGCCGATCGTTGTCGGCCGCCATGCCTTCGGCGACCAGTACCGTGCCACCGACTTCCGCTTCCCCGGCAAGGGCAAGCTGACGATCAAGTTCGTCGGCGAAGACGGCACGGTTATCGAGAAGGACGTCTTCGACGCCCCCGGCTCGGGCGTTGCCATGGCGATGTACAATCTCGACGAGTCGATCCGCGAATTCGCCCGCGCTTCGATGATGTACGGCCTGATGCGCAAATGGCCAGTTTACCTGTCGACCAAGAACACCATTCTCAAGGCCTATGACGGTCGCTTCAAGGATATCTTCGAAGAGATCTACCAGACCGAATTCAAGGATCAGTTCAAGGAAGTCGGCATCACCTACGAACACCGCCTGATCGACGACATGGTCGCCTCTGCGCTGAAGTGGTCGGGCGGCTATGTCTGGGCATGCAAGAATTATGACGGCGATGTCCAGTCCGATACGGTCGCCCAGGGTTTTGGCTCGCTCGGCCTGATGACCTCGGTACTGCTCACGCCCGACGGCAAGACGGTCGAAGCCGAAGCTGCCCACGGCACGGTGACGCGCCACTACCGCCAGCACCAGAAGGGCCAGGAAACCTCGACGAACTCGATCGCCTCGATCTTCGCCTGGACGCGTGGCCTGGCGCATCGCGCCAAGCTCGACGACAATGCCGAGCTTGCCCGCTTCGCCGCAACGCTCGAAAAGGTCTGCGTCGACACTGTCGAATCCGGTTTCATGACCAAGGACCTGGCGCGGCTGATCGGCCACGACCAGCCGTGGCTCTCGACCACTGCCTTCCTCGACAAGATCGACCAGAACCTGCAGAAGGCCATGGCGTAAGCCGGCTTATCCAAGATAACATGGAAGCGGCGGGAAATTCCCCGCATTCAGAGTGCTGACAAAACCCCTGGCCTTGGCTGGGGGTTTATGATTCAGTGGGACATGTCGAAGAAACTCCCGCCGCAGCAGACGGCTCTCGAGGCAAGTGGCCTGAAACGTCGCTAGCCAGCAGTCGCCGGCGAGGATCTCTGCCGATTGATCGATGACACCGACGAAGCCGACAGATTCTTTGGTCTAGACTGTCCATCCATCCGGGCCTGGAACTGTTCAGGCGTCAACGCTGCTACCGAGAAGTGTCGAGGGTAAGAGTATTCGCCATCATGCGCTTTGCCTCGCGCGCGCCTCGGCGACCATCTCCTCGAGCCTAACAGCAACACTGTGAGCGCGGCGATAGTAGGCGGATTCTGGAATCCCATACCGGTCCATTGGCGTCTCGAAGTTGAGCGGAGTCTGATAAGGAGTTGCGGCGATCGCCGAGGTGATCGTGTGCCAATCTAATCGTCCATCGAATGGCAAGAGATGGTTATCCATTGCTCCGAAATTGTCGTGAATGTGAGTAGCGATGAGCCGATCCGCGAAACGCTCAAGCACGCTGAGCTTGCCTGGCTCGATCAGTTCCCAGTGGCCACAATCGAAGCAGACGCCGATGAACTCCTTGCCGTATCGGGCGAACAGTCGATCATAGAGGTTGAGGAAATTCTGAGCGTTGGCGCAAAGAAGAGTTTCCGCGGCAATCTGGATGCCCTTTTCGACGCAGTAAGGCCTGATCTCGTCGAGAGACTGGAAAAGGGGGTCGAAGAAAGCTCGTTCGGCGGCTTCGCTGCCGAAGACGTTGTCGTTGATATCGATGTGCAGAACAATATTGGGGGACTGGAACGCGGCCGCCAGGTCGACACGGTTACGCAACAGCTCGACTCCGCTGCGGCGCTGCCATTCATGCGGCGACAGGAAGTCCTTGCGCGTCTCCATCGCGAAAGGGCCAGGGTTTTTGTGGCCGATCTCGGTGATAGGATTGCGGCCATTGCTGCCATGAACCGAGTGCACTTTCAGCCCAGCATCGGCCACGATCCTGCTTGTAAACTCGATCTCGGCGTCGCCTAGCCAGTACGAACTGCCGGAGTCGGGATTCCAGTTGATGTGTGTGAAGCCAGCTTCCTTGATGAGGGTGAGCGAGTTGCGAATGCCTTCGTCGTACCAACGCTCCTGGTGCGGCCAATGCCAGACGGTGATGCAGGTATCCAATGGATCAGTCTCCGGTTCTACAATGTTGTGGTTTCTGGACCTTTGCCAAGGCCGATGCGCTCGGCCAACAGAATGATCGCCAGTGAAAACGCCATGATCAGAGTGACATAGACAAGGTTGAGCGCTGCCTGCTCAGGATCGACAGACAGCGAGCTGTCTACGATTGCAATCGGCAGCGGTTTGTTGTTGACATTGTATAGAAACGCCGACAGGGGGTATTCCGACAGGAGATCGTTGAAGGCCATCCCGGCGACGAGGATTACAGTCGGCGCCACTATCGGCAGAATGATGCGGCGATAGCGATAAAGACCAGTGGCGCCCATCGAGCGGGCCGCCTCGTTATAGGCCGGATCGATTCCTACGAAGGCTGCCCGCAGGAACCTCACCATAAGCGGCAAGGCGACGATGGCGTAGCCAATCGGCAGGAGCCAGTAGCCGCCGAGGAGGACTGCGTTTCCAACGAGCGGGTTTGGCGTGTCGAAGGTGACGATCAGCCCGACAGCGAGCAGAACACTAGGAACTACCCATGGCAGGAAGAAAGTGATGTCTAGGAGGCGCGTCAGCCAACTGCGCCGGCCAAGAATAACCGGGACAGCAAACAGCGTAACGACCAGCGCCGCCGATACCGCGACAAGGCTCATCACTATGGAGTTGAAGAACGGAAGAAAGGCGGTGCCTTCGGTAAAGACGCGGGCATAGTTCTTCAGGGTCAGGCTGGATGGGATCACTTCGATGCCGATGCTCGCGGCCGGGGCGAAGGAGAAGAGTACGACAAGAGCGATCGGCACCGCATAAATAGCCACAAGAAGATAGGCAAAAAAGTGTAGCACTGTATTGCCGATCGGGCTGCAAATTTTGCGTAGCTGGATGGGCGCAGTCGCTTTCGCGCCGCCGACATAGGAGCCGCGCGCTTCGTAATATTGAGACAGCAGGATAAGCGCCATGAGACACAGTCCCATCATAAGCGCCAGTAAGGCGGCCATGTCGGGACGGCGCAGGCTGTTCAGAGTCAGCACCATCTGGCTCAGCATGTGGAAATCGCGACCGCCCAGCACCTGAGGGGCGGCGAAAGAGCTGATCGCGGTGTAAAGGGTAAGAAGGGTGACAGCGAGGAGCGTCGGCATGATTGCGGGCAGTACCACACGCCACAGGATCGTATATTCCGAGGCACCCATACTGCGCGCGGCTTCGATGGTTGCGTGGTCGACGCGGCGCATCGCAGCGCGCAGAAAAAGATAGTAAAAGTTGGTCATCAGAAAGGTATGCGTGAAGAGCACGCCAAACCAGCCGATGAACCAGTCTTGCGGGAGGCTGGAAACGATCGCCTTCACCAGATGTGTCACCGCACCGCCGGGACCATAGGTGAAGTTATAGCCCGCCGCCGCAACGACACTGCCGAAGACCAGCGGCGTTGCATAGGCGATTTTCAAGAGCGCGCGACCGCGTACGTGAAAATATTCAAGGACGACGACCTGGAAAATCCCGACAATGGTCACCGTGACCATGGTCGCTGACGTCATCCACGCCGTGTTCCAAAGGGCAGCGCGCACTCTTCGTGATCTTGAAAGTTCGCTTAGGGTCTGGCCGACCACCAGGCTGCCGTGCTTGAAAAATGCCGCATGAAGTGACGCGACGAGCGGCAGTATCAGGAAGGTGACGACGATCCAGATCAGGGCCGCCAACCCGATCCAATAGACTACGCGCTCGACGGCAGCCGCGCGGTTCATCTGTCCGCTTCCTCAAAGATATGCGCCGAGCCCGGGCGGATCGTCCAGGACACGGTCTCACCGATTTCGGGTAACTCGTGCCCCATCCTGGCGGCCGAAATGAAATAACCGCCGGTATCCAGGTCGATACGGCTGTGGGCGCCAAGGAATTCCACGTGGCGGACGATCGCCCGCGACCCGACTTCTACCGCCTTCCCGACGAACACATCTTCGTGGCGGACAAAGATGCGCCCTCGAATGTCGCCGCCCAGGATTTGCCTGGCAAGCGGCGTAGGCAGTTCGTTGGCGGCGCCGACGAACTCGCAGATGAACGGCGTCGCGGGTTTTCGGTAAAGAGTACGCCCGTCACCGATCTGTTCAACGCCACCGTTCGCCAGCACGACGATCGTGTCGGACATCGTGAGTGCATCTTCCTGATCATGCGTAACAAAGACTGCCGTGAAGCCAAACTCCCGCTGGAGCCTCTTGATCTCGCGGCGCATCGTCACTCGTACCTTGGCGTCGAGATTGGACAATGGTTCGTCGAACAAAAGCACCTTGGAGCCCGCGACGAGCGCGCGCGCAATCGCAACTCGCTGTTGTTGCCCGCCTGACATGGCCACTGGCTTCTTGTGCAGTTGCTCCGTAATCCCCGATGTTTCGGCGATCTCGGCGACGCGCCTGCCGATCTCGCTCTGCGGCATCTTCGCGACACGCAAAGCAAAGGCGATGTTTTCGAACGCCGTCATCGTTGGAAACAGCGCATAGTTCTGGAATACCATGCCGACATTGCGGCGCTCCGGAGGCTCGTTGGTGATATCTTTTCCTTCAAGGATAATCCGCCCGCTCATTGCCGAATGAAAGCCGGCGAGGGTCCTTAGAACGCTGGATTTCCCACTGCCGGAAGCCCCGAGCAGAGCAACGAACTCGCCTTCGTGAATTTCAAGCGAGAGGTCGCGGATGACTACCTTATCGCCATAGCCAATATGCAGTTTATCGATGATGAGGATCGGGGTCGGCATGATCATACTCCTGTGAAGCCTGGCGATCTGCATCGCCCGGTCCTACATGCTCACCGGATTTCAAGCTCGATCTTCTGCAACCAGCCGTCCAGTTTGGGCGCGACGGCATCCCAGTCGATAGGCTGAGCCTTGACTAGTTCCGCATTCGCCTGCACCTCTGGCGGTGATTTAGCCAGCGCCGCCGGCAGCACCGGAACCTGACCGAACTTTTTGGCGTAGCCGGCCATGACATCGGCAGAGCCGAACCAGTCTACGAATGCCTTTGCCTGCTCCAACTGATCGGTTCCGGCCATGATCGCCACGCCTTCGGAGATGACGGGCGTGCCACCTTCCGGGTCAATGACCTTGACTTGCATGCCGAGTTCCCTGGCGTCCTTGATGACGCCGCCGAACCAGTTCAGATTGATGACCGCACCGCCCGATTTGAAGGCTTCCTTGCGCGCATCGGCGTCATCGACAACGATCGCGTTCGCATAGAATGCGCCAAGAAAATCCCATCCAGCCTGAGTGACTTCGCCCTTGTCGTCGAGGAACCGGGCCAAGATACCGGCCAGATAGACCCTTGTCGTCTGCCAGGCGGTGTTGCCGATGACGTATTTGCCTTTGTATTCGCCCCTTGTCAGGTCCAGCCAACTTTTCGGCGCCCGCTCAGCGGCAAGCTTTTCGGAATCATAGGCTATGACGACCGGTGTGCTCCAGAATTTGTAGACAATGCCTTCTTTGTCCTTGTATTGCGCAGGGAGGTCCGCCGCCCAGGCTGGTGTGTATGGCTGGAACAGGCCGTTCTTTTTGAGCAGAGTCATAGACGTGTCGACCATGCCGAGTACGACATCGGCCTGGGGGTTGTTCTTCTCGGCGACCAGCCGATCAAAAAGTTCTCCTCCGGGTGCGCGCAGAACCTGCACATCGTAACCGGCGGCTTTAGCCTGGTCGACTATCCACTGAACGTTCTCTTCTCCCTGAGGCGAATACACGACAAGACTATTGGCCAAGGCCGGAGAGGTCACCGCGATCAGCACGGCTGCCAGGGTCAATAAGCGTTTGATCTGATGCATGGTGTTCCTCTCGTTTCAGATTGGCCGGTCATCTCCGACTTGGCGCGTTCTTAATGAAGCTTTATGACAGTTTAATTACATTGCGTAATTTAATATATATTGCAATAGCTCTTTGGCTGCTAACCATTTGAGGCACTCTTGGAACCAATGGACCTTTCACGGAACGAACGACGACTGGTCGAACTGATTTTCGTGGGCAAGAAGATTGCGCGCGTCGACCTGGCCGAACGGTCCGGCATGACAGGAGCTTCTGTCACTCGGCTGATAGGTCGCTTAATTGAGATCGGACTTCTGATCGAGGTGGTCGAGCGGACCGGCGCCCAAGGCCAGCCTCGGCGCTTGCTGAGCCTGCGGGCTGACCGGTATCTTTCCGCGGGAATAACATTCTCGGTCTCCCGAATGGAGGTAGCAATCGTTGATCTAGCGGGAAAGATTCTTACCTCCCTATCAGTCGACATCGAGACCAGCACGGCTTTGTCGGTGGCAGGCGCGGCGCAGGCGGCTATCGCGGTGATGCTGGCCGACCTTGGTATGCCTAAGGATCGCCTTCTCGGGGTCGGCTGCTCGGTGCCCGGCAATTTCGGCACGATGTCGAACATCCTCAAGGCCCATAGCTTCTTCCCGGCTTTCGATGATGGTGAGGCGGACCAAGCTTTTAAAGCGACTTTCGAAGCGCCCTATTACATCGAGAATGATGGAACAGCTGCAGCGCTCGGAGAATATGTGTTCGGCGGACGCATCCCGCAGCCTGATCCGATGTTCTTCATTCACATTGGACACGGTGTCGGGGGAGGGGCGGTTATCGACGGACGACCGTACCGCGGTGTCAATGGAAACGCCTGCCTGCCCGGAGTTCTCTACCCGTACGACCAGCCGCGCCCATCCGGCCAAGACCTTTTTGCCACCCTCAACGGTGCCGGCTTCGCCATCCACGACTTCGTCGATCTCGAGCGGTTGCCAGACAGCGCCGAAGTGGCTTTAGGAGCCTGGGTAGAACGCGCCGGAAAGCAGCTCAGCGAGACAGTACGTGTTGCAACGGCGATGTTCGACCCCGCGCTGATTATCCTTGGGGGACGGCTGCCAGAACTCGTGACAGACAAGCTGGTGGGTGCAATTTCCAGTCAGCCAATCCTTGGTCCGTCGCGCGGCTTGGAGGTTGCTGCAGTCGAGGCCTCCCGACTTGGCCCTCGCGCCGGCGCGATCGGGGCCGCCTGCATTCCGTTCTTTGCCTCTCTCTTTTCAGCCGCCGTCGCAGACGATGGCAGTCCCTACCTTAACGGTCGCAAGCCCAAATCCCGACCCTAGATAATTCGACGGCGCGCCTGAGTGTCTTCGGGAGTCTACCGGGCAGACCCAGACGCTAACCTCCTCCTTACAGGTCGGTTCCCTGTAAAACCTCAAATGACTAGCTTTAGGTGGCTGGATAAAACCAGACCCGCGGCGCCACGCAGAGCCGTATGGCCTTCGCCGATACCATTCACTGTGATTGATATCTCCTGACCAGGTCTCTTTACCACTAGCTGCTCGACATGCCGTCTGATCAGCTCCGCAGCCTTCATTCCGCCTCCGGCGACGTCTCCGTGAAGGACGTAGGAGTTGAGGGACAGTGTTTGCTGCAGGTTGACGATGCCGAACGCCACGTTGCGTGTATAACGGTCGAGAAGTTCCTCTGCCGCATTCGAGCCTTCGTCTGTTTCCTTGACCAGTCTGGCACAGGTGACGCTTCTGGGATGTGGCAAGCCCATTCGGACGGCTTCTTTTCGTAGCCACGGAAGGGCAGCTACCGTCTCCCAGCAACCGTGCTTTCCACAATTACAAAGGGCACCGTCGATCTGAACCACGCTGTGCCCGAGCTCACCGCCGGATCCGGCGAGTCCACGATAGACCTTGCCGTCGATGAAGAAGGCGCCGCCGAGCACCTCGCCGGTATAGACCGCGGCAAAATTTTGTTGGCCGCGGCCGGGCCCGAACCATCTGTCCCCAACAAGCAAGGCACGAGGGTGATGATCGATAACAACGGGAAGAGAGAAGCGTTCTTGTAGTAGCGCTACAAGAGGTAGTCCCGTTAGAACGGGAGCAAGGTTGACGGTAAGAATTGTTCCTTTGTCACTGTCGATCATTCCAGCAGAAGCCACGCCAATGCCAAACGGCGCCTGCTGGGCCTGAGACAGTGTGGCAGTAAGCGTCTTGGTCATGACAGCGATGAATGCTTCTGTGTCGCCATGCGGATCAAACTCAGCTTTCGTGACGGCCTTGATCTCGCCGGTTAAGGCCACGAGGCATGATTGTATCGTGCCGGGCAGAAGGAGCACTGCGCCAAGCATCGGTGCATCGGGGTTAAAATAAAGCGGACGAGCCGGCTTGCCGCCTTTGACGTCGGAAGGCGACGCATCTCCCTCGATAAGAAGCTGGTCTTCAATCATCGGCTGCACAATACCGGTGATCGTAGTCCGGTTGACGCCCGCGAGTCGAGCGAGATCCGCCCGGCTTTTGGGTCCGTTATCATACAAAGCTTGAAGTACGCGACCGCGGTTTATGGCGCCGAGTGCCGATTGGGAGACAAGCGTCACGTTGCCGCTGTTCTCGCCGGCGGCGACTTCTCTGGTGGCAGGGGTGCGCTGGCCCAACGAATAGGACGGCTGGCTCTCAAACTTCACTTCTCTTCTCCAATCTACCGGATCCTTTTAGCCCGTACATTATCGAACGGCCATACAGCAAAGGTCCCTTCCGGTGATGCAAGCAGGATGTCGATGACAAGGGCGGTTCGGCGAAAATTTTGGCGACAACTTGTTGACACTAACATAAGTTTGTGCGAGGTACAAACTAACTGCTTACAAAAAGCAAATTAGGGGTAGCAATCTCAGATCGACAAGCGGAAGCCCGGTGGCTCCGCTGAAGGGGCCGAGGTTGGGATACGAAGCAACTGAGGAGGCTGTTTATGACAATCGATATCGGAAATATGTCGCGACGTGACCTGCTGAAAAGCGCTTCCGTCGCAGCTCTTGTGGCTGGCGCGGGATCACTGGCCATTCCACGGCGCGGGGCCGCGCAGGATGCGAACACGGTTCGCGTCCTGTCCGTTGAAGACCCATTCTTTTTCTCGATGAAGGCGCTGGTGCCGGAATACGAGAAAGAAACCGGCATCAAGGTCGAACTGGAGAGTCTCTCCTATGACGCCCTT
Source organism: Rhizobium anhuiense bv. trifolii (assembly GCF_024346605.1). Taxonomy (NCBI): domain Bacteria; kingdom Pseudomonadati; phylum Pseudomonadota; class Alphaproteobacteria; order Hyphomicrobiales; family Rhizobiaceae; genus Rhizobium; species Rhizobium anhuiense. The sequence continues at coordinate 111,770 of NZ_CP098802.1, read as the reverse complement.
CAATCGCGCCTCGTGTCTGCCTTTGTCGCCAAAACCTCAGACGCCGACGTCATTGTTGTCGATCAGATGTGGCTCGGGCAGTACATCGACAATGGATGGATCATCTCGCTGAACGATTTTATTGCCAAGGACAGTGAATTCGATCTCTCCGATTTCATCCCGGAGGTCCTTTACTCCTCGAATATGTGGCGCGGCCAGATCGGCACATTGCCGATCGCCGCTTATGCACAGGGCGTCATGTACCGCAAGGACGTGTTTGACGAACTCGGCATCGCAGCGCCGCCGACCAAGACCTCGGAAGACTGGACCTGGACGAAATATGTCGACACACTGAAGTCGATGGAAGGCAAGTCATTTGGCGGCAAACCGTTGTTTCCCACGGTGGTCTGCGGCTCTCAACCGTCGCCGATCGTCCACATGTTTACGCAGGTGTCGGCAAGCCACGGTGCGAACTGGTTCAAATCATTCCCTGCCGACCCGTGGGATTTCTCTCCGCAGCTGACAAGCCCCGCCTGGGTCAAATCTGTTGAAGTCTATAGGCAGCTCTACAAGCTGTCTCCGCCTGAAGCGATCAACTATGTCTGGTTCGACGCCGGCACCCGTTTTGCAAAAGGTGACATCGGGATGTTCTACTGGTGGACGCCGTACTTCTACCTGATCAAAAACTCGGGCTACATGACCGGCAAGAAGTCGGACGTGATGGACAAGTACGCGACGGCGGCCTTGCCAAAGGCTGAGGGCGTGCCTCAGACGGTCAGTCTCGGCGGATGGAGCCTTGGCATCCCATCCAGTTCCGAAAGGCAAGAAGCAGGCTACGCCTTCATCAAATGGGCGACCTCGAAAACCACGCAGAAGAAAATGGCTCTTTGGCCGGACCTTAACTACCAATTCTCCGACTTTGCGCGCGTTTCACTCTACGAAGACGAGGAAGTCAAAGCGCTCTATCCGTACCTCGATGTGCAGTATGCGATGATGAAGCAGGGCAACGGCAAGGTCACACGCCCGCCTGTACCTGGTTACACGGCCATTGAAAGCGTGCTGGGCCTCACATTGAACCAGCTTTTGACCGGTAGCGAAGAGCCGAAGACCGGCCTTGAACGTGCCAACAGCCTGTTCGAGAGCATCCTGAAGGGTAATCTCATGATCCCTTATCAAAAAGCCAGCTACGCAGACACTCTTGACGGGGCCAAAGCCCTGATCGCCAAGAGGTAATAGAGTTCTCCTCGGGCCGGCGCGACAGCGATCGCGCCGGCAGCTACTTGAAGAAGAACTGGATCTGCCAATGCACACGACAACTGTTCGCTCACCGCGAGCCTTCAGGCCCGCCCGGAAGAGCTTTATCCGACGAAACCTGCCATACTTGCTGATCGCGCCTTCGGTCGTGATGCTGCTCGCTCTGATCGCCTACCCCTTACTGTTTGCCCTACGATCGAGCTTCTACTTCTGGAACCTGCAAATCGGCCCGGAGCCGCTTCAGTTCGTTGGCTTCGAGAATTATGTGCAGGCCTTTAACGCCTTTGACTTTCGCGCCGCACTGACCAACACCTTGATCCTGTCGATCCTAGGCACGACACTTGAGTTCACGTTTGGCCTGGCGATCGCCCTCATCCTGCTCAAGGTACTGCCTGGCATGAACGTCGTGCGTGCCCTGCTGATCCTCCCCACCACGATTGCCCCTATCGTCGTCGGATTTTTGTTCCGCTATCTCTATGATCCAGGCGGTGGACTGTTGAGCTGGGTGTTGCAGTCGCTTTGGCTACCGGTGCCGGCAGAGGGAATTCTTGGCTCGCCTTCAACCGCACTTGCGGCAATCCTCTTCGTCGACATCTGGCAATGGACGCCGTTCTTTGCAATCGTCCTCTACGCAAGCCTCTTAGCCGTTCCTGACGAAATCTTGGAGGCCGCGCGACTGGATCGGGCTTCCGCCTGGACAATCCTGATGCGTATCAAGCTGCCGCTGATCAAGCGCACCGCGATCATCATCGTCATGCTTCGCTTCATGCAGATCTTCAACACCTTCGACACGGTGCTTGTGCTCACTCGCGGCGGACCGGGTACTTCCACGCGCACCCTTGGATACTCGCTCTACGAGCAGGGCCTCGTCAACTTCAACATTGGCCTTGTCAGCGCAATGACCTGGATCACAGTGCTGATCGTCAATGTCATCGTTGCCCTCTACGTCTTCTTCGCGTTCAGAAACGAGGAGTGGTAAAATGTCCCGTCGTCGCACAAGCTTCAACACGGCACTCACCTACGCCGCCGGCCTCCTCTTCCTGGCAATCTTCGTTGGGCCGATCCTGTGGTTTATCGCTCTTGCCGTTCGCCCGGCCGAAACGGCCTTCACCATGCCGCCGCAAATTACCTTCGAGCCTAATCTCGACGCATTCCGGCACATCCTCGTCGATCCCGGCACCAACGCACCGCAACTGGTCAACAGCCTGATCGTCGCAATCGGCGCCGTGTTACTCAATCTGCCCTTTTCCGTTCCTGCTGCCTACGCGTTGTCCCGCTTCAAGCTGCGCGGCAAGAAAAACATCATGTTGTGGTACCTCGGCTTGCTGATGGCCCCGCCAGTCGCGTTCCTGATCCCTTATTTCATCCTCATCACGCGCATCGGTCTCCAGGGTTCCTACTTCTCGATGGTCCTCGTTCTGCAGACGCTGACGATCCCGTTTTCCGTCTGGTTGATGAAGAGTTTCATCGACGAGGTGCCGGTGGAACTGGAGGAGGCTGCCCGGGTCGACGGCGCTCGATGGTACACGATTATGTTGCGGATCACGCTACCGATCGTTCGTCCCGGCATCATCGTAACCTCGATGTTTGCCTTCGTGTTCGCGTGGAACAACGCGGCTTTCCCGCTGGTGCTGAGTTCTCGCTCCACCGCCACCCTCCCGATCGGAACACTTGGATATTTCGCGACAAGCGGTGTGACGTGGAACTACATCGCCGCCGCTGCGGTGCTCGCGATGATACCGCCGATGATCATCTTCCTTGTTTTCGATCGATACGTCGTACGAGGCCTCACCTTTGGTTCGGTGAAGGGCTGAGCTTTCCCTTTATGAATGGAGTAATGAAATGAGCAGACTGCGAATGGGCGTCATTGGCGCCGGTCTTTGGGGCGGCAATCACGCCCACACCTTTAATGTCTTGCCGGAGACCGAGCTGGTCGGCGTCTGCGACCTCGATGAGGGCAGGGCGCTGAAGATGAAGGAAACCTACCGCGCAACGCAGGCCTTTACCGACTATCAGAAGCTGATCTCAAGCGATCAGATCGATGCCATCTCGGTTGCGACACCTGACTTTACCCACACGCCGATCATTCTGGCCGCTCTGAAAGCCGACAAACACGTATTGAGCGAAAAACCGCTTGCGACGACAGTGCGCGAAGCCGAGGAAATTGCTGCGGCCGCCGCAAAGTCCAAGGGCAAGCTGATGATTGATTTCCATAATCGTGTGAATCCAATTCTCGCCCAGGTTCGTGACATGATTCAAGACGGTCAGATCGGCTTGGCAAAGCATGGCACTGCGCGTCTCTCGAATACGACATTCGTTCCGTTCGAAATGCTGAGCTGGGCCGCGAAGTCTTCTGCACTCTGGTTCCTGGGCAGTCATCTGGTGGATGTCCTGCGCTTCATCCTGGCGGACGAGGTCGTACGGGTTTATTCCGTCGCCCGCTCGGGGACCCTGTCGGCCGGCGGTGTGGATACAAAGGATTTCCATGTCTCGGTGCTTGAATTTTCCAAGGGCACGGTGGTGACCATGGAGAACAGCTGGATCCTGTCGCGTGACAATCCTTCGCTCGTCGATTTCAAGATCGAGTTTGTCGGTGAAAAGGGGCAGGTCCAGGCGGACCCCACCCACAATGGCGGCCTGCGAAAGATCGTCGACGGCGGACTAAAATACAATGACTATATCGGCATAACACCAACCGGCGCGACGCGCATCGGCGGCTTTGTCCTGGAATCCATCGCTCGCTTTGTCGATAGCGTCGTGCGCGACGCTCCGCTACTGGCAGATGCACAGGACGGCCTGGCGAACACCAAGACCCTCGCAGCCATCGAGGAATCCGTCGCGACCGGCAAGGCTGTGAACATCGGCTAGAGCCGGAACCAAAAGCGCGGGGCATGTCCGCACGAACAGTGCGGCTTGCCTCGCTTGAAAATACGGGGAGTAAATAAAAATGGCGTCCATGACCTTCGACGGGATCGGCAAGACCTTTCCGGACGGAACCGTTGCCGTTGCGAATGTAAGTTTTTCGGTCGCCAACGGAGAATTCGTCGTGTTGGTCGGCCCGTCCGGTTGTGGCAAGTCGACATTATTACGGATAGCAGCGGGTCTTGAAACGCTCAACAGCGGCCGATTGCTCATGGATGACGCTAATGTCACCGAGACTGAGCCCCAGGACCGGGATATCGCGATGGTTTTTCAGAACTACGCGCTTTACCCCCATATGACTGTCTACGACAATATGGCCTTCGGTCTGCAGCAGCGCAAAATGCCCAAGGACAAGATCGATAAGCTGGTGCGTGACGCGGCGGAAATGCTCGACCTTACCCGCTATCTCGAACGCAAACCAGGGGCGTTGTCGGGTGGCCAGCGGCAACGTGTGGCAATGGGTCGGGCGATCGTTCGCCATCCCATGGCCTTCCTGATGGACGAGCCGCTTTCAAACCTTGATGCCAAGCTCCGCGTACAGATGCGCGGCGAACTGAAGCTGCTCAACCAGCGGCTCGGTGTAACGACGCTCTACGTAACCCACGACCAGGTCGAAGCCATGACCATGGGCGATCGTGTCGCTGTGCTGAAGCCAGTATTCAATGGAGAGGAGAGCAATCTTCAGCAGGTCGACACCCCGCAAATGCTCTACGACAAGCCCGCCAACCTCTTTGTCGCGGGCTTCATCGGATCGCCCGCGATGAATTTTGTGCGCGTCGAGCTGACTGCGGAAGCCGGGGCACTCAAAGCTGCGGTAACTGGAACGCCGATATCCTTCTCCGTCGCCGCCAAGCCGGCACTTTCGGAATATATAGGCCGGCAGGTCATCGTTGGAATTCGCCCGGAGATGTTTCTGGTTTGCCCCGCGTCTGAAGCCCTCTTCAACGAGCAGGTCCCGGTTGCCGAAGCGCTGGGAGCCGACACCTTCGTCTTTTTCGACATCGCGTCACCGCCGGTCAACGTAAACGATGCCGAAGATACCGAAGACTTTACAAATAAAGGTAAGAACCGACTTGTCGCGCGGATCCCACCGGCGCTCACACCGCGTCCCAACCAACATTTGCCGCTCACTGTCGATCTGGAAAAATTGCACTGGTTCGATCCGGTAACCGGAACTGCGATCCGAGACTGACAGAACATCCGCAAATTATCGCCTCACTAGGAATTCAAGTCTTTTCTCCTGCCCTCCCAGGCAACTTGGCTGTCGTCGAATACGAGGTCGGCGGCAGCCATTTTATTCTTCGGATTCCGAATTTTGAAATGCAGAACCTGAACATTCATGCACCGTGACAGAGCTTAGAGGAGTGGCTTGTGAAACATGTTTCCATTGTCGGGAAGTTCTTTGTCATCATGGCCATTTTTGGTGTCACGGCGCTGGGACTGACATTCTATCAGAGCCGCCAGATGCTTGCGGTAAACGATAGTTACCAAGGGCTTCTCGACCGGGATGCATCTGCAGCGCTTCGATTGACACAGTCAAACAGAAGTCTCGAAACGGCGCGTGCCAGCATCAGCGACATGGTGATGACGCGGTCGAAAGAAGCGAGGGCGCGGGCAGAAGCAGGTTTGAATGACGCGCGAGAGAACTTCGTCAGGTTCATGGATCTGGCTGTCCAGGCAGTTCCCGAGCAGGGCGAACTGCCGAAGTTGAAGGCGGATGGATTCTCTGTCCTGACCGACACGTGTGGTGCAGCGATCGCTGTGGCCCGCGGCGCGACCAGTGAAGCCGAGCTTGCCATGGTACAGCAACTCTATCTGACTTTATGTCAACCCGCCTTCGCTGCCATTTCACCGAGGTTTACGTCCGTGACGGAAGAACTCGCTTCAGACGCGGAGCAAAAGCGTGCTGATGTTTTACGCATTGTCGGTGACACGTCAGTAGTGAGTTTAGGAGCAGCTATTGCCGCACTGCTCGCCGTCTCATGCTTTGGTTTCATCACAATTCGCTCCTGGTTGGTCAAACCTATCAAGCAGATGGTTTCGACGATGAAGGTCATTGCCGAGGGCGATCTGACGTTGTCTGTTGAGGGAACGATCCGCCGTGACGAGATCGGATCCATGGCCCGCGCAGTGCAAATCTTTAAGGACAACGAGTTGCGGACACGCGATCTCGAAAAGGATGTAGAGGCCAGTCGTGGGGCAAGCGAGATCGAACGTACCCGCATAGCCGACACCGAGCGCCAGCGGGCACGTGATATGGCCGAGGCCACGGCCGGGCTGGCTGAGGGTCTGAAGCAGCTTGCGGGCGGCAACCTCGTGTTCAGGCTCGACGTCAGTTTCGCTGAGGATTTCGAACCATTGCGCGCAAACTTCAATGCCGCTGTTGTTCAACTCGCTGAAAGCCTGAGAGCCGTGTCGCACACTACCGGATCGATAAATGAGGGCGCGCAGGAGATCGCTTTGAGCGCGCAGGACCTGTCCCGGCGGACTGAGCATCAGGCCGCTTCTCTGGAGGAAACTGCCGCCTCCCTGGATCAGATCACCCAGAATATCGCCAGCTCTAGCACGCGCACGGCGGAAGCCCGACACGTTGCGGTCGAGGCGAACAAATCCGCCCGTCATTCCGGGAAAGTCGTTTCCAGCGCTGTCGCAGCAATGCAGCGCATCGAACATTCTTCCTCGCAGATATCGGCTATTGTCGGCGTGATCGACGAAATCGCGTTTCAGACCAATCTCCTGGCCCTCAATGCAGGCGTTGAAGCGGCACGGTCCGGCGAGGCCGGAAAGGGCTTTGCAGTCGTTGCGCAGGAGGTGCGCGAGCTTGCTCAACGCTCAGCGCACGCAGCAAAGGAGATAAAGGATCTGATCCTCAATTCCGTTGACGAGGTCAGCAGTGGCGTCACGCTGGTTTGCGATACCGGTGAGACGCTCAAGATAATCGAGGAACAAATCGTGTTGATCAACACCCAGCTTGATGCAGTCACGGTTGCTTCCAATGAGCAGTCGGCAACTCTTTCCGAGATCAATCGGACCATCAATCAACTGGATCAAGTTACGCAGCAAAATGCTGCCTTGGCGGAGGAGTCCACGGCTGCAAGTACTGCACTTGCCGCAGAGGCAAAGCGGCTGCGGTCGATCGTCGCCCGGTTTCAGTTTGACATCGGCAGTGGGATCTCTGAGCAGCGAACCGATCAGACCAACGCCGGGACAGCGTCAATGTCTTCGCCACCGCGACATATACTGGGAAAGGGTGCGCACCCAGTCGGAACATCGAGATAGCTCGACAGCTCCATTTTGGCGCCGCTCAATACATAGCCGAGGATCGCATGCGGAGGCCGTTAGATGACGAAATTCAGCAATTCAGATAGAAGCAGACTGGCGGCACCGCGTAGAGCAGCCAGGCATTCGCCATCTCCGAAGACAAGGGCGATATCATCACCTGGGCGATGGAATACCAGATCGTGGAAGCTTTCCTGAATCAGACGAAGAATGGGGCCTCCCCCCCGTACGATGTCCCCGTGAATAACAATGAAATTCGGCGCCATAAACTGCTGGAGGTTCGCCAGGCCAACCGCGATATTGAACGCGTAGTCGCGAATGAGATCTCTCGCGCCCGGCACGTCCTTGTCGGCCAGCGTCAACAATCGGCTCACATCCAGGGAGAGAGGTCGTGGCAACCGCCTGACCTTAGCTTCGGTCCTTAACCACTTCGAGCTGGCGATCGTTTCCCAGCACCCGCGTCTGCCGCACTGGCACATCCGACCTTTGATGTCTACGGTCGTATGACCGATTTCACCACCTGCACCTGCGGGTCCGCGATAGAGATGTCCATCAAGGTAAAGCGCTCCGCCCAAAGTCTCTCCGATATAGACCGAGGCGAAGTTTCTCCGACCGCGGCCTTGTCCAAACCAGCGATCCCCAACGAGTAACGCCCTCGTATCCTGATCGACGCAGACTGTGACTCCGAAACGCCTGTTCAATTCGGTTTCGAGCGGAAATCCATCGAGGAAAGGCGCAAGCCCGACGGTCACGATCGTGCCAGTCTCCGTATTGATCATTCCTGCGACGGCTACACCGATCCCCAAGATCGGTTTTCCAAATGCGACGGCTTTTTCGATACAGGTGCTTATAACACGGAATGCGTCGGCCGCATTTGCTACGTTCTTCGGGAAATAGACGGCACTTTGAGCATAGACCTCCCCCTCCAAAGAGACCAAACACGCACTCACTCGGTCGTGCAGCAGGAGCACCGCGCAAATTGGCCTTGCGTCCTTGGAAAACCACAATTTGGTAGCCGGCTTGCCGCCTGTTTCATTGGGGGGGATGACCTCTCCTTCCGCGAGCACCCCCTGATCGAGTAAAGGCTGCACAATCCCACCGATAGTTCCTCGAGTCACACCGGTAACGCGGGCCAGATCCGCCCTGCTAGATGCTCCTATGTCGTACAAGGCTTGTAGCAATCGTCCTCGATTTGCGGCCCCTAAAGTTCCCGTCGAGATTAGCTTTTGAGCCAACGTAATGCCCTTACCGCTTTCGCTTTTATGGCTATCTTCAGGGCTGCTCTCATTCTCTCCAAGCCGGAAAGCTTGAAGTCTTCTTATCAACGAGTCCATTTCATCCGATCCTGTTTATGAATCCAACCGAGCCGCAACAGTGAGCACTCGGATTATGCGTTAGAGCCATCTGGGGTTCCTTTAAACGCGTCCTATGACCCTGGAAAACCATGAAGGATCCCTCACAAGGCTTTCTTCAATGACCTCAGATGTCCGAGCAATCGTTAAAAAACAATTGAAATATCGAAGTAACGAGCCGAAGCGGAGCGGCTCTAACGGTTGAGCCAATCATTCTACGCAACCATGTTTTGAATCCGGTATGTACTTGTCTATATTATGCCATCCAAATATATCTTCGTATATACTTGATTTTATACCCACTTTTAACTTTTGCATCTCCGAAAACGGTGCTAGCGATTGTGGGGGCTGATCAGCATTTCAATGAACGATGATTGGACAATGCAATGAACGGATTTGGTGCACCAGAGCGCAAAACGCGCAACGCGCAAGGTTCTTTCGCAGTCGAGAGGCTCGCCATTTTCGGTGGAAAACCTGTGATCCCTCGGGGACGGGTCACACCCTGGCCCGCGGCAGAGAAGAAGCACTTGGATGCGCTTCGCGGAGTTGTGGATAGTGGAAAATATCACCGCGTCAATCATCCAATTGTCAGCGATTTGGAGCAAAATCTTGCGAGGTGGACTGGGAAGTGGCAAGTGCGCGCTGTTGGCAGCGGAACGGCGGCCATCCACATCGAACTCGACTACGTCAAGGAGCGCGGAGAGCAAGTTGTTACCGCGGCACTGAATTGGCCGGGAGCGGTAGGGCCAATTACAATCAACGGCCTCCAACCGGTCTTCGTCGACGTCGACATGAGCGTAGCCGGGATTGATCAGCGGGCGGCCGCTGAAAGGTTCAACCCCGACGTCGCTGCGGTTCTGATCACCCACCTTTTCGGGAACAATGTTCTCGTCCCCGATGGAAGGCATGCTGCGCGCGCTCAAGGAATTGCAGTGATCGACGACATCTGCCAGTCGATCGCAGCCGCGAAAGCAATCGTCGGCGGCTCTCATCTTGATGCAGACGCACTCGCTCTTTCCGGAAACGGCGCTAAACACCTTGGGGCTGGCGAGCTGGGATTTGTCATAACGGAAGACGCCGACCTAATTGCACATGTTGATCGCGTATCGCTGTCAAGTTCGTCTCGGAGCGGAGCGCGAATATTTTCACCTCTTTCTCAAGGGTATAATTACCGACCCAACGTATTCTCTTCATCTATTGCGAAGCTGCGGGTCACAGAGATGGATGCGCAACTCGAAATCCGAAGAGACAACAGCAATCTGTTATGGGAAATGATCAGCGACCTAGCGGGTATACTTCCGCTTTTCGACCCGTCAGACTGCGACCATTCAATGCTCAATTTTCCTTTGCGGATTGAACCTGAGGCGCTTGGCTTTGCGCCAGGTCCGGCTGCGAGGGATTTCGTGGTCAAATCGCTGCAGGCCGAAGGTGTGCCTATCTGTGTTTGGCTTACGAAGCCCGTTTTTGAATATCTGCCGGAAATTCGCAACAACTGGAACGCCGCTGATTTTCCAAACACCGTGAGAATATTGGATACGATGTTCTACGTCTCCGAGATCGCGCCGCCCAACGGTAGCGAGTTGATGCACCTTTACGCAGATGCTTTTCACAAGGTTTGGAGTGCTCTTCATAAGCAGGGGCCGGAGATCGCCGCTGGAGCAATTTCCGGTTAAGCACCAAGCGTCGCGACAATTCCCCAGTGCCGCAATGGTCTACCTCACAGCTTTAAGCACTCCCTTCTGGGAGAAATCCAATGCTGCGCTGGGACAAACCCGAAGCCATTTCTACGACGAGGCTCCTTGTATGTCTTTCTTAAAAAAACCGGAATTATTGATCTTCGACTGCGACGGGGTTCTCGTCGACAGCGAGCTTATCGCAACCGCAGTGCATATCGAAGCGTTGGCGAAGTGCGGCTATATCATATCCGCTGAAGAGTACAATGATCGCTTCGTGGGAATGACCGACCAGCAGAGTTATTCAGTCATAGAATCCGAGCGAGGCTTCCGCCTACCAGAGGATCACCATGAAAGCGTGATGGCCGAAATTGCAAATCGTTATGCGCGTGATCTGCGCGCGACCAGCGGCGTTCGGCAAACCTTGCAAGCTCTCAATTTAAAGAAGTGCGTGGCCTCGAACAGTGACACTACAAAGCTTTGCTTGGCACTTATAGTCACTGACCTACACAATTTTTTTTGGCCCCATGTCTTCAGCGCTTCGCAAGTTGCGCGTGGTAAGCCGGCTCCAGATCTCTTTCTGTTTGCAGCACAGAATATGAAGACACCGGCCAACAGTTGTCTCGTTATTGAAGATAGCGTTGCTGGTACTCAGGCGGCGGTGGCTGCCGGAATGACGGTGATTGGCTTCGTGGGTGGCTCCCATTGCCTGCCTGGGCATGGAGGTAAACTGGCAGAGGCAGGTGCTATAGAACTATTTAATGACATGGCTACACTGCCACAGATCCTGGCGGGTTTGTGATCAGCAATTGCGCGATGGCGACCACTTGAGTCCTGGCGTCACTGTCCAGGTCAACGTCGGTGCGATAGCATCATGATAGTGCACGGTCTTCCTCATTGACCTATCCGCGCTTGTTTGCTCGGACCGCTATAGACATGGAGACACTATGACCGCGAAACCAATGGCAGCTGAAACTCCGGTAACGATCGATTACCTAGAAGAATTTCCGAATTTCCTCTCCGTTTGCACAAGCTGGGCCTTCGGACAATGGGGTTGTCAATCGTATGACTCATATGAACAAACGCAACGTGAGTTTGAAGCAGCGACGAGCAGTTCAATGCCGCTAACACTTGTTGCCATTGAAAACGCCGTGCCAGTAGGAATGATCACGTTAGCTGATCGTGACTTCGACGGAAAGCCCAATCTATCCCCGTGGTTTAAGTCGCTGTATGTCCATCCATTCCACCGCAATAAAGGAATAGCCGCGTTGTTGATCGAGCGGCTGGAGCAGGAGGCATTGCGTCTCGGTTGCAAAAGCCTTTACTTGGTAACAGAGGACGCGCGCGTCCTTTACGAAAAGAGTGGCTGGCGGGCAATTGACTACGTTCAAACATCGTTTGGCCCAGCAGATTTGATGACGAAGGTTCTGCCGGAGACTTCACTTGCCGGAAAACTCCCTACGCCACAGCATTGAGGGCGCGATATCGCGACCCATTGATGTGATCCGACTTTATGGACCATCTTGATGTTGCTGTCGCAACCATAAAGCAACCATAAAGCAAGCAGCAACCTAGGCGCTGGCTAACAGTTTCTTGTCGCTGCGATGGCATTCATCCGTGCTTCCGTTTCCAACAGCTTAACCACTTCTGAGACGCTTGTGCTGTTGCACAAGGCCGCAGGAAAAAGACGGACAACGTGCCAGCTATCCAACATTCTCGTCGAAAGGTTTTCAATCTTTATGCAAGTCAGCAACAACGTAGCAGCATCAGCGACTCTTCATTCTAGCACCTGGCGTTTTGGCCACCTCTGCAGCCGGTGGTATTTGCGAGCATCGCTCATATTGACTTCTTTTTTTGCTTTCGGTGTTTCATCCAGTGCCGAAGCAGCGGCTCTGCTGCCGGTAGAGCCTTCGCCATATCTTGTAAGTGCGATTACGAAAAACATGTTTAAGCTGCCGGAACCCGACGATGACCTGGTCATCTTATCTGCGCACCGCGGATCCTGGGAGATCTATCCAGAGAATTCAGCCTACGCCTTGCAAGACGCGTGGAATTCGCAAATCGAGAGCGTGGAAGTCGACGTCCGCTTCACTGCCGATAAGGAAGTGGTTCTATCTCACGATTACAGGATTGAGCGTGAGTCAACTGGAAGCGGTCTTCTATATAATCAAAACTTCTCTCAATTAGCAAAGGCGGATCTAAGGGACCGGCATGGTCGCGTTTTTACGGATTCGCACGGGCGCAAGGCTAAGTTCCTGACGTTCTCTGCCGCGCTCGATCTACTCTCCCAGTATGTTTCCGACGGTGGTCGTGGCTACGTGATGATCGTGGATGTAAAGGCGGCGGTCGATGATCAGGACCCGACCGATCCCATCGAGCTCATGCAACATTGCCTTGACATTCTTGCAACCAAGGCAAATGCGCAACTCAGCAAAGCCGTCGTATTCAAACTCAAAGCGAAGGATGCGGTGGATGTCGGCACGGTCCTAAATCGAACGACCTACGACCCCGGCCTCATTGGTGGGTTAATTATTGTCGAGAACCCGGATGACCCGAACGTGAAGGATTCCGGCTATGATCCGCACGAGGATCCAATCTACGATCAATGGAATGTGGCGCCGTTTTCCGTTCAATTTGAGATGAACCAATTCTACAAAGGTGACGGCCTTCAGGACTATTTCGACTATACCGACCAGAAGCAGGGCTTCGCCACCTATCATGAAAGTAACTACTATCCGGAGGGCGTTGCCAACAGCGCTGGCAAATGCTGCTTCGAGCATAACACCGATCCTAAGTCGACCGCGCAACGAGGTATTGTACCCGATTATCGAGGTGATCCGGAGATGGCGATCGTCAATCGTACGAATCTTATCACCACCGATTTGCCCGACGTAATCGGCGACATGCTGCGCCAGATGGGGCGCCGCAACACGACCAAACTCAGCCGTTAAGGCAAGACCAACGCGTCCACAAAGGATTGTTTAATGAATTATGGCAAAAGAATCTTCCTACTGTTTTCTGCGGTGGGTTGTCTTGCTGCTGGCGCGGGCCAATCGGCATCATGCATCGATGAAGCCAGTTGTCTTACAAGCGCATCCGGCAAAGTATCTCAGACTCTCACACCGAAAGTCGTGCCGATTTTCGGGCAATATCCAAAGGTGTACATACACGACTCGGCTGCAGGAGTGGATTATCCAGTGCCTGAAAATACGAGGCAGGCATTTGACTTCTATACCAATAAGACTTCTTTCAACTTTCCACCGAATGGGTCAGTCGAGACGAGTCAACCCGCATCGATCCGACCCGACAGAGGATTCACAGTCCTTTTGGTAGAAAAGACCCGAGACAATACCGTTCCTAATGGCGGTAGCGCGCTGTCGCTACTCAGTTCCACTTCCAGCGGCGCCCACCTATCGTTCGCGTTAGGCGCCACGCCTAACGCCAATGGTCAAAAGTGGTCTTTTGCAAAAAGCCTGCTTCAAAGTGGAAAGGCGGATACTGCGTGGTGGCAAAAGCCGTGGGATATGAACGTCGTGGGGCCAACAGGCGCATTCTCCGGCACAGAGTGGATTTACTACACCTTCACTCCAGACGGCAAACTTCGCATCGACCGTTTCGCGCCATATTCCTATCTTTTGGTGCTTACAGCTTACCGATGGGATGAGGCAGTGCTCGACAGCGGGTTCCCGCATTCTGCCTACAGCTCTGGTACGCCAACCGGCCGCCCGAAATCCGTCACTTTCGACTCGGTTGGCCCATGGGTTATTGGCGCGGCCGCAGTGCCCGGGCAGAGCTCGCCGATGATCGAGCCAATAGAGGCACTGCCGGGCTTTGAGGGGGCGACGGTCTTTTCGACCCCGTTGTCCATGAAAGAAGTTATAGCGTATCAGAATTCTCTGAAGTCGAGCGATTTTCTCGGTGTCAACATGCTGCCATGCAACAGCGGTCAGTACCTTTCCAGGGAAATCAGGACTCCCTGTGGTACGGGTAGTCCTGGTAATCCTCCGTCGAATGTTAATTCGGTGGCTCGAGATGGGATCAGCACCAATGTCGAACGCCAAAACTAGGCACGTTGGACGACCCTCGTTTGTTCAGACGACGATTAGTGGTCGGTTTTCCTTTCCGCGTTTCTCGCCGACGGTCGGTGCGTGCTTCAATTACAAAGGTGAGGATTGTGGTTTCAGACACTGGAACGAGTATGCCGGTGACGTGCCCCCCGGTAGCGGCCGGGACCAGTTCTTATCCGATCGCTAACAGGCCAGCGTGCGCGTTGCAGGTTCGGTAACAGCCTATCGCGCGTAAGCGTCGCCCAGAACCAGCTTCGCATATTCGTGCATCCTCTGTATCGAGGAGGGTATATCTCCAGTGGAAGCCACATGATCGGAAAGTTTCTCTATACGCATAAGTAGCTTTCCGGCTTGCATGTAATGATGCCTGAATACCGGGACAGGGTATACTGCCGAAATATAGGTTTGCTGCGCCCCATCGAGACAGCCTTTCGACAGCTTGATGTCCAGCATCAAGCTCAACATCATGTGCGGCGCCGTGAACCATCCAAATGTCGTACTGCCAAGAGAATAGGCAATCACGGCAATTCTCTTTGGATCGCGTTTGGTAGGGTAAAACTCGACAGGTTGGATTACATGTGGGTGATGACCTAAGAGGAGATCTACTCCAGCCTCGACCAGTTCATGCGCAGCATCTATCTGACTTTTCCGAGGGAAAAACTCAAACTCCCAACCCCAGTGGAGCGAGCCGACGATGAAATCGCAGCCTTGCGCTTTGCAGTGCGCAATCTGACGTTTCAATAGCTCTAGTTCGGGTGCAACATATTTCGAGCAGAGTTTGGCGACGTGAATGCGATGCGTCTCATGAGCCGGCAGCTTGAACCTTCGGATGCCGAAAGTTGCAGAAACGAATCCAATTTTGATACCCTTACTCGTCAGAATGCTTCCACGGCCATATTCGTCGACGTCTCGCGGCGTACCAACATTCATGATGTCGTATTGCTCGAGCAGCTTCTGCGTCGTTTCCAAACCCGCGAGATCGAGGTCGAAGGTGTGATTGTTTGCGGTGTTGAGAACGGTGAAATGTTTGCCGTTATGCTGAGTCAACGTCGAATACTGTTCCGCTGAACAGCACATCGTGAATGAGCGTCCGTCACCCAGGACTTTCTTGACTTTATCATCTTGTGCAACGACGGACTCGTAATTTGCAAACGAGAGATCTTTTTGGAACAGAACGTCGGCTACATTCGAGAAGAGCACATCTTTCGATCGTTCAAGGCCCTCGGCTTGAATCAGATCGCCCGCAACTCCCATTGAAAGGGAGCACTCGACCTTGAAGTTGGGAGACAGCGTCAAGGCATTATTGTCACGGCGCTTTAAGAGGTCACGTGCACCGGCCTCTGGTTTGGTGATCGGTCGCGCGCTCTTATAAAACCAGTAAACCTCGTCACGAAAACCAAATTCAGCGCCATCGGTAGCAGCGCCTTCAAGCGGCGCATCCCAATAATCGACAAGCAACGCCCCGCGTGCGGCAAGTTCTATCAAGCGAGCGTCCGGCCTATAAAATTTGTAGGGGGTTTCAGGAAGCTTCGGGGCTGTCAAACTCATCTTTAGTCTCCAATCATATCGCGGTCTAACGAGCTGGCTCTTCTATAAGTCTGACAGCTCAATAGGAGTCGGCGATTGGGCCTCGCGCCGACGGCGCTTGAATGCAACAACCACACCGCTACAAAGGTGTCTAAATATTTATCAGCAAAAGCCTCTATTTTTTCCGATTTTCGGGAATCCCTTCGGCTAACCGAGTCGGAATAGCGGTTTGTCCCTGGTTTATTTACGGGTCGCCTGAGGCCGGCACCGCCTGTAAGCAGGCAAAAATGAGTGCAACGGATAATGTGGCAAGCGCGCATGCCAAAAGCAGTAATAGGGGAAGAGAATTGGCGGCTAGTGGATTGATCGCGACGAAAGATTCCGTTCTGAGATTCCCAACCGTTTGGGATTGTGCGACGGTTGGGGATGCGCACAGGGATCACATTTGACGTCACCGCCGCCGACCGTTCTCGGCTTGAAGCCATCATTGCTGCCCCAACGTCTCCGCAGAAGCATGTCTGGCGGGCCAAGATCATCTTGATGAGCGGCAACGGCCTGGGAACGGTCGCCATCATGCAGGCGACGGGAAAGTCCAAACCTTGCGTCTGGCGCTGGCAGGAGCGTTTCATGTCCGAGGGGGTCGATGGCCTGTTGCGCGACAAGAGCAGGCCTCCGGGCATGGCGCCTCTGGAGAGCGACGTGGTGGAACAGGTCGTTGCGCTGACGCTGGAACCGCCTCGACAGGAGGCAACGCACTGGACCGTGCGTGCCATGGCAAATGCCGTTGGGATCGCGGCCTCTTCCGTCGTCAAGATCTGGCACGAGCATGGGCTGGCGCCGCATCGGTGGCGCAGTTTCAAACTCTCCAACGACAAGGCTTTTGCCGAGAAGCTTCACGATGTCGTCGGTCTCTACGTCTCGCCACCGGCCCACGCCATTGTCTTGTCCGTCGATGAGAAAAGCCAGATCCAGGCGCTCGACCGGACCCAACCAGGCTTGCCGCTCAAGAAGGGGCGCGCCGGCACAATGACCCACGATTACAAACGCCACGGCACGACCACCCTGTTTGCCGCCCTCAATGTTCTCGACGGATCGGTCATCGGCCGAAACATGCAGCGCCACCGGCATCAGGAGTTTATTCGGTTCCTCAACGCCATTGAGGCGGAGCTGCCGAAAGATAAGGCGGTCCACGTCATTCTCGACAATTACGCGACGCATAAACAGCCGAAGGTCCGCGCCTGGCTGGCAAGGCATCCACGATGGACCTTCCACTTCGTCCCGATATCGTGCTCATGGCTCAATGCTGTCGAAGGCTTCTTCGCAAAACTGACACGCCGGCGGCTGAAGCACGGCGTTTTCCACTCCGTCGTTGACCTGCAGGCGGCCATCAACCGCTTCGTCAAAGAACACAACCACGAACCAAAGCCATTCATCTGGAAAGCAGACCCCGATGAGATCAACGCAGCCGTCAAACGTGGGCACCAAACGTTGGAATCAATCCACTAGGGCGAACAGTCCTGCACAACAGACTAGTGGCCCCAACCTGCCAGCAAGGCTTGCTATGGCAATGACTAAGGGACCGACCACGACAGCTGAACTGCCTAATGCTGCCTCCAAGTCGAAAGCAGCTGCCATGCGGCTCCCGTCAAGCATCCGCGCAAGAAGGGCCCGCGTTGGGGCGGTGATAGGCGGGACCGTAGCACCAGCCAAAACAGACGCGGCAACGGCAGGCGTTGCGCCATTCACAACTCCAATGGCCACGTGACAGGAAAAGGTCACTAACCCCAGCCCTAACATTACCGATCGAAGTCCTGTTTTCGTCGCGACCCAAATCCATAGTGGTTGGCTAAAAGCGCCCATTAAGGTCCAGCCCGTTAGCGCAATTGATGCAGATGCCATCGAAGGTCTCTCGGAGAGCGTGAGGAGGATCGCAAGGGGCGCCATTGCCGCGGCGATACGATAGAGAAACGTTATGCCGAGGATACCCAGCGCCCTTGAAGGAAGTCTACTCATGCTAGTGACATTCACGTGGGTCAAAACTCGAACTAACTTTCCCAAAAAGAGGTGACTGTCTCCGGACTAAGGAAGATTGATTGCTCCTGCCATTGATCTCGCCCGGCGATTGTCGCGCCAGTGTGTCCAGCCTTGCGCGAACGTTCGGAACCGAGATCGTCGGCGTCGCATTGCTAGAACGTGCGGTTTGGAACTACCCGCATACGGTATTCTTCGATACTGTCAGACTAGGTAGGGTTCGCATTTCAAGGTGGAGGTGGGCGGCATGATGAAGGTGTGGCGCTTGACGAGACCCGCTAAAAGGGGATCAGCCAGGCGACCTACTCTAACTCATGCCGCCCGAGAAGAGGCGAAGCGTGAGAAACAAGTACGCGCCCGTTTCCCCGCGAAACTCGCTGAGGTGACCGATTTGAAAATCCACGCCAGTTGAGTTGACGGGCAAACTCGGTCTCGCTCATGAGCAGCGCCCTCGCAACCGAGCTTGATCACCAATTCACCGCGGGTTCTAGGACGACGATTCTCCGGGCCGCGCACTCTCTTGTTCTGAAACAAAGCTTCACATCACCTCGAATTCACAGCAAAACTTAATTTTCCCTTTCTCAAAAAACGGAAAGATAGACACTCAATATTGATAATTCGGTAGACTTTGCATGTGCGCTGTGACTTCCTCAAGAGACGCCTTTGAAGTTTGCTCAAAGCGAGAACTACAAAACTGGGCTCATCAAATAACCACAGGGGAACTCACATGCGCCTAACATCATCAATCGCATACCTCACTGCCGCATTCGCTCTTACAGGTGCAGCAGCCACTTCGGCGCAAGCTTCTGTGCTCGAGAATGTTAAGCAGCGTGGCGTGCTCAATTGTGGAACCGACAATACCACGCCAGGTTTCGGCTACCTTAACCCGAAAACCTCGAAGATGGAGGGGGTTGATGTAGACCTTTGCCGCGCCGCTGCGGCCGCCGTTCTGGGTGATCCCGACAAAGTCAACTTCGTTGTTGTGACGGATAAAAGTCGTTTCAACGCCGTACAGACAGGTCAGGTTGATATCGTTTACGCACATACTTCTCTGTTTGCGTCCCGAGCAGCGGCGCTTGCAGTCGATTTCCTTCCGCCGTACTTCTTCGACGGCGGCGGAGTCATGGTCACTGCCGCGTCCGGTGTGAAGTCGATCAACGATCTTTCTGGCGCAGCAATCTGCACTACTCAAGGATCCGGCAGCGAGGCGACGATTGCCCAAGAAGTCAAAGCCCGTAACATCACGAACACGAAAATCCTGACCTTTGACACAAGCGAAAAGCTGTTCTCTGCACTCACGAGTGGCCGGTGCAACGCCATGTACACAGACAAATCGGCTCTTGCAGCTTGGCGGGGAAACTCCCCGAAGTCATCTGACTACGTCATATTGCCGGAGACGCTCGGAGTAGCTCCATTTGCCGGAATTGTCGTTCAGAACGATCCTGAATGGCGAAAACTGATGAGCTGGACGCTCTACGCTTTGCTTCAAGCCGATGACTGGGGCATTACGAGCACGAACCTGGCCGAGATGCAGAAGTCTGCGGATCCGTCGATTCAGAAGTTTCTTGGTGTGAATGGCGGATTTGGTGCCGATTTCCACGTCTCGGATAGCTTTATTTCCGACATGATCAAGGCGGTCGGCAATTATGGCGAAATCTATGACCGGTCGCTTGGGCCGAAGACACCGCTCTTCCTAGAGCGCGACAAGACTCCTAACGCTCTCCCGAAAAACGGTGGCATCTTGTACTCGATCCTGTGGCTTTGACGCCGCACCGACCATGCCAGGACGTTTTTGCTTAGGGCCGTGATATGATGAATAACCTTACGCAGGTACGGCTCGAGCCGGCTACGCCGCTGTCAGCAGGACGGCGGCGTAGCGCCCGGATCCGCCACAAGATGATCCACGGCAGCATCGTCATCGCTGCAATTGCCCTCGTTGCTGCCGTTGGCGTAGCAATCCAGCAAAGTTTGATGGCTCGGGGCATTTCCTTCAGCTTCGATTATCTTTCGCGACCGTCGCAGTTCAATATGAGCGAAGGTTTTGCAACTGCCTGGCAAGGCTGGTGGCCGGTATTTCCCGAGGTCACGTCGGCGTCCACAAACCTGCAGATGCTCACGGCAGGATTGTTCAATACGATAAAGGTAGCGATCCTTGCGGTCATATTCTCCACCCTGGTCGGCGTGGTTTTCGGTGTCGCTCGACTATCGACGAACTGGTTAATACGCCAGTGCGCTTTCATCGTCGTAGAGTTTGTTCGCAATACCCCGCTGCTCATACAGGTGGTCTTCTGGTACTTTGCATTCTTTCTTCAGCTTGCGCCTGTAACAGATGCGGCGAATGTTGAATCGTGGTTTGTCTTTGGGCAATCCGGCCTGTTTTTGCCTTTACCTCAGATTTCTAGCGGCTTTGGCGGCCTCGCTCTGGTCGTCGCGGCGATAGCTTTCTTGTTGGCGGCCTGCTCTTCGCGCCTCTCTTCCACCCTTCGGTGGTCGATGCTCGCCGCAGGTATTTTGGCAGCTACCGCGAGCTATGCCGCAGGGTTTCGCATCGAACTGGCTTTGCCGATTGTTGGACGTTTCGGTGCTACTGGGGGAATTCAGTTATCAGCTGAGATGTCTGCGATCCTCACGGCCATAATTGTCAATAGTACAGCCTATATCGCGGAGATCGTTCGCGGCGCTATTGAAGGGCTGCCGAAAGGTCAGTGGGAAGCCGCCGCCTCTGTCGGGTTATCCCGTCGAGACACGATACGAGACGTAATCCTTCCCCAAGTCATTCGAATTATTTTACCGTCCCTCGCAAACCGCTACATCAGCTTGACTAAAGATACTTCACTCGGGATTGCGATCGGATTCCCTGACCTGTTCAACGTCAGCGGCACGGTCGCAAACCAGTCGGGACACAGTCTCGAGACAGTAGTGATTGTTATGGCCATCTATCTGCTGCTCAGTTGGATAATCAGCGCCCTCATCAGCTATGCGAACGCACGCGCTACTTTGGAGGGTTCACGGTGATGGCAAGATCGTACCTGTGGATACGACGGAACCTCTTCAGCAGTGTCTTCGATTCCGTTTTGTCGATACTTGTGCTCGCGCTGCTCGTTTGGGCATCGGCGCGCTTTCTAGGCTGGGCACTACACGATGCACATTGGCGCGGCATATATGAAAGCCGACGCCTTCTGCTGGTTGGCTTATATCCGCCGGAGGACATATGGCGGACGTGGGTAATGCTTGGGATCGTAGCCGTTGCGATCGGCGCCATGATGCTCCCCAAGCTACGTCGTTTTCCGATTTTGATCTTCCTGGTCGCGAGTGCAGCCGCAATTTTGGTTTTGGCGCCTCCGGGATTTGATCGCTGGGGCGGCCTGCTTCTGAGCCTTATGCTCGCTGTGATTGTCTCAGCTGCATCCCTGCCGCTTGGTGTCCTGCTAGCCTTCGGCCGGACCAGTCGTAACCCGAGCCTACGAGCCTGCTGCACCGGGTATATCGAGGTGATGCGTTCAGTTCCATTGATCCTCGTTGTCTATTGGATCTGGATCACAGTGCCGTTGTTTTTGCCTGACGGGTCAGTCTCCTCTCTCGTGCGTGGTATGATTGGTTACACCGCATTCAACGCCGCTTACGTGGCGGAATTTGTTCGCAGCGGCATCCAAGCCGTGCCGCGTGGGCAGGCGGAAGCGGCCAAGTCTTTGGGAATGTCGAATTGGACAATCTCCACCGAAATCGTTTTGCCCCAAGCCATTCGGTTTGTTCAACCAGCCCTTGTGGGCAACGTACTCGACGTCTTCAATGGTGCAACACTGGTGTTCATTATCGGATTGACCGACTTTTTGCGAGCAGGACAGATGATCCTGGCGGATCCGGCTTCAAGCGGCACGGTCACCGAAGTGTATGTCTTTATGTTCGCCGTGTACTTCCTGATCGGTTCAGCAATCACCTTCGGAGCTCGCCGGATGGAAGCTCGTATGCAGAGGAGTGCTCGTTAATGCCAACCCAATCCAATGGCTCCAATCCAACGATTGTCACGTTCGCCAACGTCAACAAATTTTATGGCACGTTCCAGGCACTATCAAATGTCAGCCTGTCGGTGACAGCAGGCGAAGTTGTGGTGCTCATTGGCGCAAGCGGCTCTGGGAAATCTACCCTCATCCGATGTGTCAACGGCCTGGAGACATATCAAGACGGCTCATTGACGGTCGACGGCCATTCCATGCCGACCACGGAAGATCTCGAGTCCAGCGGTGCCAAGGCGCTGCATCAGATCAGGCGTGGTGTGGGCATGGTGTTCCAGCAATTTAATTTATTTCCGCACAAGACAGTGCTGGAAAATGTCACGCTCGCTCCAATTCGCGTTCGTGGGAAGTCTCGGGCAGACGCGGAGGCAACGGGTGTGCGGCTACTTGATCGCGTTGGATTGGCAAACCAAGCACAAAAGTATCCGGGTCAATTGTCCGGCGGACAGCAACAACGTGTCGCTATCGCACGTTCTCTAGCGATGGAGCCGCACGTCATGCTGTTTGACGAACCTACATCTGCGCTCGATCCCGAGTTAGTGGGTGAGGTGCTCGACGTCATGCGCGAGCTGCGCAATGAGGGCATGACGATGATGATCGTGACCCATGAAATGGCATTTGCTCGCGAGGTCGCCAATCGGGTCATCTATATGGACCGAGGAGCGATCGTGGAGGTTGGTCAGCCGGAACAAATATTCGACAAACCGACGAATGAGCGCACTCGCACCTTCCTGTCTCGTGTGTTGAAGCACTGAGAACGACCAGCTGAGCGCTGTAGATCTGGCTCGAGTTCGCAGCTTTTTAGCTTTGGCAACCATCAGTTCGATTGCTGGTGCCTCAACTGTGACTATCAGCTTATCGAACTGAATTGCATGACGCGGAGCACGTTGCAGAACTCTAGTAGGCCTGCCAGCGGGTTCCGCCGTAAATAGGTTTTAGGATGGCAACGGAAATTCAAAACGCAAATATTCTCGTTTTGGCGACTGGTGGATCGATCGCGCAAACGTCACCCGACGTTCCAACGTTGACCGGAAAGTCGCTGCTCGGCGCCATTCCCGAATTTCAAAATAAGGCCGGTATTGTCGTAGAGCAGATTTCCCAAGTTTCCAGTCCTGACGTCACTGCGGGTCATTGGCTGGCATTGGCGCGCCGCGTCAACATGGCAGCAGTCGATGACCAGATCCATGGAATTGTTGTGACGCATGGTACCGATACTCTGGAAGAGACTGCATTCTTTCTGCATCTCACAGTCAAAAGTGACAACCCGGTGGTCGTCGTGGGCGCAATGCGTAGACCCTATTCACTCGGCGCGGACGGGGCGGCCAACCTCCGCGACGGAATCGTTGTCGCGGGTTGGCCAGAGGCGAGAGGTAGGGGCGTTCTTGTTGTCCTGAACTCTGAAATCCACTCCGCCCGGGATGTCTCTAAAACCAACTTCAATCTCGATGCATTTAAGTCTCCGGATTTTGGCATTCTTGGCCAGGTGGTCGCTGGGCGGCCCCATTTTTATCGGCGCGTGGAACGAAAGCATACGCTTGGCACCGCGTTCACAGCCGATTTACCGCACCTGCCACGTGTTGCGATCGTCTACAGCCATGTCGGCGTGACACCGGACATGCTCGAGGCAGTTGCGACGTCCGGGTACGAAGGCATCGTTTGGGCTGGCACCGGCAGCGGTAGCCTTCCTCAGGCAATAAGGCCAGCCGCCACGGCACTCGTGAAGAATAACGTGGCTTTCCTACGCTCATCACGCGTGAACTGCGGCCATGTCAAACGCAATGATGAAGTCGATGACGATGCGCTGGGGTTCATCACCAGCGATACGCTCAACCCGCAGAAAGCGCGCATCCTGTTGATGCTTTCGCTCACCCGGACTAAGGACCCCGTGGAGATACAGCAGCTATTTGACACTCACTAGAAGAGTACGTTGCGGTGGCGTTCTTTAAAGGCTCCTCACGGCTCAACGGCGCATTAGAAGCATAACGTGCGGGCTAACCTTCACACGGGAAAGGACAGATAGATGTCTAAATTGGATGGCGCATTTGCTGCGGACATGCCGAAGGAAAAGTTGCAGAGTCTGGAAAAAATTCTGAGCTACGCGGACACCAATATAAGCGGCAGCTTAGACCGGCTTTTTCAGTTGTTGCGCATACCTTCTGTCTCCTGCGATCCGCATTATGCCGGCCAATGCCAGGAAGCCGCAAGATGGTTGTCTGACGAACTCGAGAACATCGGATTTGCCTCTTCGGTTCGGGAAACAATTGGACATCCGGTCGTTGTTGCACATCATGAGAACTCTGGCGGTCCGCATGTCTTATTCTATGGTCACTATGATGTTCAGCCTATCGATCCACTTGATGAATGGGAGGCAGACCCATTCGACCCACAGCTAAGAGTGCAGTCGAGCGGTGAAACCCATATTGTCGCGCGTGGTGCATCCGACGACAAAGGCCAGCTTTTAACGTTCATAGAAGCGTGTCGGGCCTGGAAGGCTGTGACAGGCAGCTTGCCCATAAGCGTTTCTATGTTCTTCGAAGGCGAGGAAGAGAGCGGCAGCCCCAGCATGGATGCATTTCTGAATCAAGCTGGGGATGAACTAAGCGCAGACATCATGCTGCTGTGCGATACATATCTTTGGAATGACGCGGTTCCAGCAGTCACTGTCATGTTCCGCGGCTTGCTTGAAGAAGAAATAGAAATCACTTGCGCCAATCGTGATTTGCATTCGGGTGCCTACGGAAATGCTGCTCGCAATCCTATTCAGGTTCTGGCCGAGGTGATTGCCAGCTTGCGAGGCCCGAAAGGGGAAGTCGCGATCGCAGGGTTCTATGACGACGCAAAGGAACCCAGCCGAGAGCTGAAGGCCGAGTTGGATAAGCTCCATTTCGACACCGAGAGGTTCCTGAAGAACGTCGGGCTGTCACAGACTGCCGGCGATCAAACGTATTCCGTCTTGGAGCAGGTTTGGACACGCCCCTCATGCGAAATCAACGGAATTGCGGGCGGATACTATGGCGATGGTTTGAAAACGATCATCCCCTCCAAAGCGACCGCGAAAATATCCTTTCGCTTGGTAGATGGCCAAGACCCTAATCTGATCCGGGCCAAGTTTCACGAGCACATCCGCACGAGAATGCCATCAGACTGCGCTGTCAAGTTCACCGAACTTGGCGGAAGCAAAGCTTCGGTCATCCCCTGTGACAGCAAGTACCTGCGGCGCGCTCGCGCCGCATTGAAAGATGAATGGGGCTGCGACTCGGTGCTGATTGGGTCCGGTGGCTCCATCCCAATCGTCAGCGTCATGCAAAGCAAGCTGTCCATCAATTCCTTGCCAATTGGCTTTGCGCGATCCGACAATCGCCACCACAGCCCGAATGAAAAGTATGATCTCTCGAGCTTCAAAAAGGGGATCCGGTCCTGGATCAGAATCTTGGCCGAGCTGTCAGCCGATGAGGGTAATGATGGATATCTGAAGCCGCACCCACAGGTTTGACGGTACCTCGCAGGAAATGGAGAATAAAATGGCTAAGAGAACAGCTTCAGATTTTGATCATTTGGGACCTTTCCTTTCAAAGCAGCACCCAGAGTTCCTGAAAATCTTCGAAGCGATCGACGAGCTGCCGATCGATGATGCGCATTGCCATCTGGTAACTGACCGCGAGCCGATCATGACATCGACGCGCTTCCTTGAGCGGATGTCTCTGGCAGCGATGGACACTGTGCCCGCCTATTTCCCTGCAGGTGTTTATGATCGATGGCTCGTCGCTGACGAAAAGGTTCGACACGAGCTCAACGCGAAATTTGGGATTCAGCAAAAGATCGACGGGATCATTGGTGACATATCGCAGAGTATCTTCGTCAAGTTCCTTGTGAAAGAGATGGCGCAGTTTCTCGGCTGCGAGCCAAATCTCGAAGCTGTCATGGAGGCCAGGAATGCTCGTTCAAAGAACTACTGGAGTTATGTAAGCAGCCTGCTTCAAGACGTCAGATATGAAAATGTCATGGTTGATACGGGCTATTGCGAAGGCGCTTCGCGCGCGGAAATCGACCGGTATGAAGAGGGTATCCTACCGTGTCGGATGAACAGACTGGCGCGAATAGAGATGATCCAGAAAGAGCTCTTTCCGCTGGAAATCACGTTCGAGGAGTACGAGCAACGCTACACCGCTCGCCTTTTGGACTTGCTTGATGGCACAGGGAACTATGGCAAAAAGTCCTATGGGATGAAGTCCTATCTTCTCCCCTACATCGGGCTGATAGAACCGCTTTATGACAGGGAAATCGCTCGGGCATCCTGGCAGGCACTGAGAGCGTCATATCACAACATCCCAACGATGGACCGCCAGTCGGAATACAACTTGTCCAAGGATCTTCGACGGTACAATTTCACGCTTGCTCTTGAGGAATGCCTTAGGCGGGACATGCCAATGCAAATCCACACGGGCGACGGCGAGGCGCCGTCCGTCATCCTTCGCAATCAAGATCCATTCTATCTGGAAGAAGTCTGTCGGTTTGATCGGGACGGCGTTATGCGCATGCCAAAGATAATTCCCCTTCATGCAGGCTATCCTTCTGTAGGAAAGGCCGCCTGGCTCAGTCACCTTTATCCGAACTGCTATTTCGAGCTGTCGATCATGACGCCGTTCGTGCACCAGAATTTGTTTCAGCGATATATGCAGGTGATGGAGGTCGTTCCGCTGTCCAAGATCCTCTATGCAAGCGACGCGTTTCACGTTCCTGAATTGTATTGGCTCTCCGGTCGCTGGGGCAAGCGATACCTAGCCAAGGCATTGACGGAGTATGTCGTTGGGGGAAGTCTAGACTTTGATGAAGCAATTGAGGGTGCGAGAATGATACTTTATAAAAACAACAGGTCGTTGTACGCGCTCGATTAAGCCTCGATCCGGGCTCGCTCATATCCTCGCCATCTTCGGTACGCATATACCGGTGGGTTGAAAGCGCGCAACGCGATTATGCGTCGGATTGCGCCATGGCCTCGTTTGTCTCCAGTATCGTCTCGGACAACAGCTTCGCTGCCCGGACCAAGGGTTCGCGAAAGTTCTGGAGGTCGTCAAAGCTAACTCGAGCCACCGGAACCGACACGCCAAGGCAGGCTATCAATGTACCCCCTGGCGCAAGGATCGGCACAGCACAACCCACCACTCCCTTAACGAACTCCTCGTTAGTGCGAGCCCACTCGCTTCTTCGTGTCTCTTCCAAAACCTGCAGGAGCGCTTCGGGATCCGTTATCGTGTGGTCGGTGTGCTGCTCCAGATGCAAAGCGCGAACAAGCTTCTCACGAGGCTTTGTGGCAAGCATGCTCAAATAGATCTTGCCGGTCGATGTGCAGTAAAGAGGAGCGCTATGACCAGGATCAAATTGTAGGCTTTGTGGGGCTTTTACTCGTACGCTGTCCACATAGACGACGGCGGTATTCCTGACGATCCCGATCTCGCATTGCTCTCCGATCTCTGCAGCGACATTTTGCAGCACGGCATGCCGCCGCGCTGTTCGAAACGCCGATCCTATCGTTTTGCCTGCCAAGGTCACGAGGTTGTTCCCGACCACGAAGCGTTTCGTTCCCGCTGCGCGCTGCAGCAGTCCACGCGACTCAAGATTGCTGATCAACCGGTGGGCAGTCGGCAACGGCAGATCGAGATTCTTGGCAATTTCTGCCGCAGTGACCGCTTTAATCTGAGCCGCGACGAAGTCGAGGATCGCGAAGGCCCGATCGAGTGGACCATCGGTTTGGATGCTGGGAGTCATTGATACGCCGTTTCATGATGTTTGCGATCGAAAAACGGAAAGAAATTTTCCGATTAACGAACATAGCAACGATTGACAGGTTTGAGAATGCCGCTCGTCCACAATGTACAATCATATGCATTTTTCCAAACGCTATGGCTTCTGCGCCTTTGAAACAGGGTAAACTATAAAGACCTTAAGAGAATGGAGATCGAAAATCTTCCTCAGATTCTCACAAATTGGAATAAAAGAAGCTGGAAAACGATATATCGATGGACCCGGCAAGCGTTTTAAATATGCTCCGAATGTCACTGTCAGACTTGGCGCCCGCCTCAAAACTCGCAGCGCCGACGCGGCAGATAAATTTGCACGGATGTAATGGCTAGCTCCGCCTGCGGTTGGCTGCCAGTCGGAGAATTAAATGAAGCAGCACTACGACGTAGCCGCGGTGAGGAAGTTGTTTCCCGCCGTCGAGAAGATGACGTACCTTGACTCTGGCTTCCAGACGCCGATGTGCGCTCCCGTCAAGCGGGCGCTAGAAGCCTTCTTGAACGAAAGCTACGAAACCGCTGGGCCGAAATCCGTTTGGCTCGAGCGTATGGAGGCAACACGGACCAAAGTTGCCAACCTCCTGAATGCGGCGCCAGAAGAAATCGCCTTCACAAAAAATACATCGGAGGCAATGAACATCGCCGCCAACGCCTTGCCGCTAAAGGCCGGAGATAATGTTCTGATGATCCATGGGGATCATCCGAACAATGCCTATGCATTCTTGAACCTTAAGAAAAAGGGCATTGAGGTTCGCTTCATCGATATGACCGAGACGGTCAATGCGGACAGCTTTCGCGCCGCGATCGATGCGAACACAAAAGCGATCTCGATGTCGTACGTTACCTTTCACGCCGGACATCGCTTTGACATCGAAAGCGTAGGCAGCCTTTGCAAGGAAAGGAACCTCTACTTCGCGATCGATATCATGCAGGCCGTCGGTGTAGTCCCTATCGACGCAAAGAAAGTTGGAGCAACATTCATCGGCTGCGGCACTCATAAAGGGCTGCTCGTCCCTCAAGGCCTGGGCCTTCTCTTCTGGGATCGAACGCGGACCGAATTGGAGCCGGCTTATCTGGCGGCGATTAGTCTCAAGAAACCGCCTGCCGATTTCATCGCACGTCCCGACGACATGGCGGTAGCTGTCACGGCCACCAGATTCGAAATCGGAAATTTCAATCTTCCGGGTATCCAGGCCCTCGACGCGGCTCTCGATCTGATCGCCCAAATTGGGATGGAGAATATTCAGGCGCATTGTTTCGAGCTTGGAGACAGACTCATCGCCGGCCTCGATGCAATGAACATCCAATTGGTAGGACCTCGCGACCGAGCTGTTCGCGCGCCCCACATCTATGTGGCGGCACTCCCCGCAGATGAATGGGTGGACTATTTTACATCCGTCGACGTCCGCGTCTCGCCGGAACGTGACGGAGTGCGGATCTCGCTTGGAATGTTCAACGATGCCTCGGACATAGACCGCCTTCTGGAGGTCATACGCACTCGGCGCCAAGCAATCGGCCAATCGACGCAGGCGGCCTAGGTTCGGTCGCTTGAGCGCATTTGCGCACGGGCATTCGACCGGCTGGGGTGGCCGAGGGCGTTCACGCACTAAACGCGTTTTACCGATGAGCATTCAGCAAAGGACCAAGCAAATTGACCAGCGCTCCCACAATTGAACGCGTCGAGAGAGATTCGCTCGGGCCAGTACAGATTCCGGCGGCTGCCTATTATGGACCGCAAACGGCGCGAGGGATTGCCAACTTCCCGATCTCAGGAATTTCAATCAATCACTTTCCAAACTTCATTCGGGCCCTGGCTTACGTGAAGATGGCGGCAGCGCGAGCAAACGCTAAACTTGGCCACCTCGATATCGCCAAAGCTGATGTGATATGCGCGGTTTGCGAAGAAATTGTCGCCGGGCACCATATGGGCGAATTCCCTCTCGATGTTTTCCAGGGCGGGGCGGGCACATCGACCAACATGAACGTCAACGAAGTCATAGCAAACCGGGGCCTTGAAGTCATGGGGCTGCCACGGGGACAGTATGCTGACCTACACCCAAACAACGATGTGAACCTTGCCCAATCGACGAACGACGTCTACCCGACGGCGATCAGGGTGGCGATCCTGCTCTCCCAAGGAACGCTTGAGCGTGCTCTTCGCCAACTGGCGAGCGAGCTAGAAAGCAAGGCGGAGCAGTTTTCGAGCGTGATCAAGCTTGGCAGGACCCAGCTTCAGGACGCCGTCCCAATGACCTTGGGACAAGAATTCCAGGCGTTCGCAACGACGTTGCGTGAGGATGTTGCACGCCTTGGTGAAATTGGTGCGTTCTTCCACGAAGTGAACCTTGGAGGAACAGCAATCGGAACAGGAATAAACACGAGTCCTGACTATCAGGCCGAAGCTGTTTCTCAATTACGATCGATATGTGGACTGCCAATTGTTGCCGCCGGCAATCTGATCGAGGCTTGTTGGGATACCGGCGCATTCGTCCTCTTCTCGGGAATGTTAAAGCGGACAGCGACCAAGCTCTCCAAGATCTGCAATGATTTGCGACTGCTTTCCAGCGGCCCGCGAGGCGGCCTCAACGAGATCAACCTGCCTGCACTTCAGCCAGGTTCGTCAATCATGCCGGGCAAGGTCAATCCTGTTGTCCCGGAGGTGGTCAACCAGGTTGCCTTCCAGATCATCGGCTATGACCTCACTGTTACAATTGCTTCCGAAGCGGGGCAGTTGCAACTCAATGTGATGGAGCCGGTAATTGCGTATAATATCCTGCATTCACTTGAGCTTCTGACCAACGCCGTCGACGTGCTCCGAACCAAGTGTGTTACTGGAATCACCGCTAACATCGAGACATGCCGCAAGCACCTCGAAGCAAGTACTGCCGTTGCCACAGCACTCACGCCGGCGATCGGCTATGAGAGGGCCTCTGAACTGGCCAAGGAGGTGCTGGCCTCTGGCAAGAGCATCCGTGAGGTTCTCGCCGGAAATCCGGACCTTTCGGAGGATCTGATAGCGCAAACCGCTGATCCGCACCTTCTCACCAGCCCACGCAGATCCACAGCATCGCGATAATTGGTCGGCTGTCGGACTGGCAGACGTCACATTCAGACATTTATGAATCCGAAGGACCCGATCGATGAAGAGCAGAGCAGCTGTCGCGTGGGAGGCCAATAAACCTCTTTCGATCGAAACGATCGAGATCGGCGGCCCAAGGGCGGGTGAGGTTTTGGTCGAGGTCATGGCGACCGGCGTATGTCACACGGACGCCTACACGCTTTCTGGCCTTGATTCCGAGGGAAAATTTCCAGCAATTCTTGGTCATGAGGGTGCGGGCATTGTTCGTGAGATTGGCGCGGGAGTCACAACACTGCGGCCCGGTGACCACGTCATTCCGCTCTACACCCCAGAGTGCCGGCAATGCAAAACGTGTCTTTCCCAGCGGTCTAACCTCTGTACCTCAATCCGAGCCACTCAAGGTCAGGGGCTCATGCCCGACCAAACCACGCGTTTCTCCTGCGATAGCTGCGAGATTTTCCACTATATGGGATGCTCGACCTTTTCGAACTTTACTGTTCTGCCCGAAATCGCGCTCGCGAAGGTTCGCGAAGATGCTCCCTTCGACAAGATTTGCTACATAGGCTGCGGCGTCACCACCGGCATCGGGGCAGTAGTCTATACCGCCAAGGTGAGGGCCGGCTCAAACGTTGTCGTCTTCGGCCTGGGCGGTATCGGTCTAAATGTCATTCAGGGCGCGCGCATGGTCGGCGCCGACAAGATCATCGGCGTCGACCTAAACCCGGCCAAAGCTGAAATTGCCAAAACATTTGGAATGACACACTTCGTCAACCCCGATGAGGTCGGCAACGACAAGGTCGTACAAGCGATTCAAGATTTAACTGACGGCGGCGCCGATTATTCCTTTGACGCGACGGGCAACGTCCATGTCATGCGCCAGGCGCTGGAATGCTGTCATCGAGGATGGGGTGAATCCATCGTTATCGGCGTCGCAGAAGCCGGCAAGGAGATCTCTACCCGTCCCTTCCAGCTCGTGACCGGCCGTGTCTGGAAAGGCACCGCCTTCGGCGGAGCTCGCGGGAGAACAGACGTACCAAAGATCGTCGATTGGTACATGGAGGGTAAAATCAACATCGATGACCTCATCACGCACACAATGCCTCTGCCTGAGATCAACACGGCGTTCGACCTTATGCATGAGGGTAAATCGATCCGGTCAGTAATCGTCTACTAAGCAGAATTAAGCCGCGCTCGCGGCAACCAGGAGGAAACTATGAACGTTCGGCTTCTTCATCCATCAATTCAGAGCCATGTCCACAAATGTGATAGCGATAACTCCGGTGGCATTCTCGTCTGCAAGTGTTCCGACAAGCCAGTGAGGGTCAATGTCCAGGGCGGCATTGCGCATAACCACGCCTGCGGATGCACAAAATGTTGGAAACCAACGGGTGCCGCATTCTCAGTTGTTGCCGTGGTGCCAACCGAGAACATCTCAGTTGTTGAGAATAGCCACAAGCTTACCGTTGTCGACAAAACGGCTCTCATCCAGCGGTACGCATGCAAGGCGTGCGGCACGCACATGCATGGTCCGGTTGAGCGGGAGCACGCCTTCCAAGGATTGTCGTTTATTCACCCCGAATTGTTTGAGAACGACAGTTGGCCGCAACCGACATTTGCCGCTTTCGTATCCTCGGCTATCGAAGGCGGTGTCGACCCGTCCGAAATGAGTGAGATCAGAGCCAGGTTTAAAGATCTCGGACTGGAACCGTACGACTGCCTCTCACCCGCGCTGATGGACTATGTTGCCACGTGGACTGCGAAGAAGAGAGGCGCGTTGGGTTAGTAAAGTGATGCAAGACGATTGCACCTAAATCGATGCTTTTCGCTCCACCGGCGGACAGAGTCACGCCATACTTGGTAACTCAGGTTCTATCGCCCGTCCGTCCGCCCAAAAGCCGGGGCGATGACGATCATCGCCCGGCCAAGCGCCCGACTGTCGCAGCCGGTTAAATAAGGGTGATGACAGCTTCGATCGCGACCTTCGCACCTTTCGGAAGGCCCTTGACCACGGAGCACGCGGGCGGGATAGCTCGTTGAGAAGAAGCTCGCGTAAACTCGATTGACGTCGGCGAAGTCGCCCAGGTCGGTGAGCGACACGGTCGTCTTGGCTGTCGTCGACAGTTCACTAG
Organism: Rhizobium anhuiense bv. trifolii; assembly: GCF_024346605.1. Lineage (NCBI taxonomy): Bacteria > Pseudomonadati > Pseudomonadota > Alphaproteobacteria > Hyphomicrobiales > Rhizobiaceae > Rhizobium > Rhizobium anhuiense. The sequence continues at coordinate 78,670 of NZ_CP098802.1, read as the reverse complement.
CGGCGGCCCCGGCGATCGCCCTGACGATTCCTCAGGCACTGCTCCCCTATTGAACGGCGTTTGCGGAATTGCACGAGCCCGTAGCCGGATCAATGGGCAGTTGCCCCCGAAACGAAGAGCAGATCGCCGGCCTTGATGGCCAGTGAGTTTTGGCCGAGTGCTCCAGGTGCGTCGGTTATGGATATCTGTTCGATCAAAGTTCGTCCTCCGTGAAGTTTCTGACCGTGGTTTACGCGTAGCTGCTAACCGCCAGGTCAGTTGCATCGATTTGGGGTTTTCGTCCGGACACAAGATCAGCGATGACGCGGGCCGAGCCAGAACTCATCGTCCAGCCGAGCGTGCCGTGTCCGGTGTTCAGGAAGAGACCCGCGATCTTGGTCGGACCAATCACCGGCGATCCATCCGATGTCATCGGGCGAAGACCCGACCAGAATGTCGCCTCTTTTGCATCGCCGCCGGGAAAAGATCCATGACGGAATGCTCGAGGGTGCTCCGGCGGGCTACGCCCAGATCGTTCATATAGCCGAAGACCACACGGCCGGCCTCGACATCCAAGCCCGTGATCTCGGTACTCCACAAATCGCAGATGATTAGGCTCCAGACTCAATCATGCCCACCAAATGACGAGAGCAGCGATGTAGCAAGTTGCCTCGAAGTTGATCATGAGCTTGTCGTATCGTGTTGCGATACGCCTCCAATCTTTTAGGCGGCAGAAGGTGCGTTCAATAATATTCCTGCGCTTGTAGGCAATGGGGTCGAAGGGCTGTATGCGCTTTCGAGTAGGATTGTTGGGAATGACCGGCTGCGTGCCGCGGGCGGTGAGGAAGTCGCGTAATGTGTCGCTGTCATAAGCGGTGTCTGCGGCACATAGGCGGCTCGCAGGCAAGGGCGTGAGCAGCGGAACGGCAACGGGTGCGTCGCCGCGCTGCCCGGGCGTTATTCGCAGCGCGATTGGACGGCCGCAACCATCGACAACAGCATGGATTTTTGTCGATCTGCCGCCTCGCGAGCGGCCGATTGCCTCGGCATCCGCCCCCCTTTTCCGCCAGCGGCTGATCGGTGGGCTTTGGCGGTGGTGCTGTCGATCATATGAAGATCCCGATCGGCTGTTTGCACCAGAGCTTTAAACAGCCGCCGCCATATTCCTTTCGCAGACCAGCGATGGAAGCGATTGTAGATGGTTGTTGGAGGGGCCGTAGCAAGTGAGACAATCCTGCCATCGGCAACCTGATCGCAGTACATCGATGATTCCACTAATCACTCGACGGTCGTCAGTGCGATGAGCCCCGGGTTTGTTCGTGGGGAGTAGAGCCGCAATCACCGCCCACTGCTGATCGTCAAGCCAGAACTCTCCTGCCATCATCAAAACTCCCATTGTCATCACAATGAATCACAGCGATCGATTTTGATCAATGGCCTGATTGGGTTTGGAGCCTAAGGCACCATTCACAGCTCATCTCGATATATGATCACAGCGCGAAGGGGCTGTGCCAATGAGGCTTTGTGAATCAATTGATCCGCAATGGTCGCCATTCATAAAGTTGCTCGATCAACTCATTGCGCATTTGCGCTTCTTCTGCGGGACCGAAATCGCCATTCTTCTTCAAAACGAGAGGATTTTTCATGGCGACCAATACTGCTCAAGCTAAGAGTGAGAGCAAGGATCCGTTTAACCCGGTACGATTCCTTCAGCAAGTTGTCGCAATAGACAGCTGTGATCCTCCAGGCGGCGAACTGGAAATAGCGCGGCTGGTTCACCGTGAGCTTCTTGCGCTTGGTGTCGAGTCGGAGCTCGACGAGTTTCTGCCAGGACGGGCCAATGTCCTGGGGAGGGTTCGTGGTAGCGGCGAAAAGCCTGCACTGGTTCTTTCTTCTCATATGGACACTGTCCCTATCGGCACAGTGCCTTGGCAGAGGATGCCCTTCTCCGGTGAGATTGAAAACGGGCGTCTGTACGGCCGCGGTGCAACAGACATGAAGAGTGCACTGGCTGCGATGATCGCAGCCGCTGGACGATTGGCCAATGACCCGGGCGGTCGACTGAAGGGCGATGTCATTCTGGCGTTTACAGCCGGAGAAAGCGCCAACCTTCTGGGAGCGCGACGTTTTGTTGAACGCGGCCTAAAAAAGGAAATTGGAGCGTTCCTGTGCGGCGAGCCAACCGATCTAGACGTGGTGATCGTAGAAAAGGCTGCTCTTTGGCTTCGCGCGACTGCCACAGGGCGGCTTGGGCATGTTTCCGGCGAGGCGGGTGTCAATGCAATCGAGCTGATTCATTCCTTTCTTTCGAGCGTCTATGATATCAAGCTCGAGTTTCCGAAGCACCCGCTTCTGGACGAACCAACAGTTCGTGTCGGTCTGATACAGGGCGGTTCAGCGGTAAATCTCACTCCCGACCACTGCGCGGTGGACATTGATATTCGTTTGCCTCCAGTTGCCGATTACGAAGCCGTCGTCGCACAGTTCCGGTCGATCGCACAGGATGGCGTATCGGTCAGCATTCTTGATTTCAAACCTGCGGTAGAAAGCAAACCCGAGGACGAATTCGTCAAGCTCTGCGTCGATACCTGCAGCGTTCATCTAACTCGCGCGCCGGACATAAAGGGCGTCTCGTACTACAGCGATGGCACTGTTCTGCTGGAAGGGCTTTCTGTGCCTTTCGCCATAATCGGACCAGGATCACTGGGCCTAAGCGGGCAGCCCAACGAGTCAGTGTCGGTCGATAATGTGTTGAAAGCGGTCGAGATCTACGAAGATGTAGCTCGCGCTTGGCTCTCTTGAGGTATAATATGTCCCGTCTTCCCCGCATCGGAATAACTCCCGACATCAACGATACGGCCTCTCCAGAAACGGAATACGTCCTTCGAAAAAACTATGCCGATGCAGTGCAGAACGCTGGTGGTCTCGCCTTCATCCTTGCATATAGCGATCAAGTAGAGAAATATCTTGATGCGATTGATGGGCTAGTGATTACCGGTGGCATGTTCGACATCGATCCCGTGCTGTATGGTCAAGTCGCGAAAAAACCATACGAGATGAAGCCCATCAGAACAGATTTCGAGCGCGCCCTCATTCATGGAGCATTGGCGCGAGAGATGCCGATTCTTGGAATCTGCAACGGCATGCAGTTATTGGCGGTCTGCCTTGGGGGGCAACTAGTCCAAGACATACCGACGGAAATTTGCCAGGCACTCGAACATAAGCCGATGCAATCGGCTACCGCCGCTCAGCATACAGTTCAGTTTTTGGGCACATCCCGTCATCTGCCGGACTTGAACGGGCAGACTTTCAGTGTAAACAGTGTTCACCATCAGTCTGTCCTCCCCTCAACGCAATACAAAGCGTTAGCGCGCGCACCGGACGGCGTGCTGGAGGCGCTAGAGGCGAGGGGAGGGGGCTTCGCCATCGGCGTTCAATGGCATCCCGAATACGGCGTAGCTGAAATCGACACCGTAATCTTCGATAATTTCCTGGCCAAAGCGCGCGAATTTTCTCAAAAGGAATTGTGATCCAATGAACTCAACGCCCGAAGAGCGTCTCGAGGCGCTCAGCCTCATTCTACCAAAAATCACAAAGCCAGCGGGAAACCTCCTTGGGTTCAAAGTTGACCGCGGCCAAATTTACGTCTCGGGCCAGTTGCCGCTCGCAGACGGCGCCGAAAAATACGTTGGCAAGGTTGGCGAGACGGTGTCGGAGAGTGAAGCATACGACGCCGCAAAATTGGCAGCCCTTAACGTGATCAGCCAATTGTCACTTGCTACCGGTGGAAACCTGGCCAGGATCGAAGCCATCATCAAAGTGTCAGGCTTCGTAAACTGCACGTCGGATTTCACCAAGATACCATCGGTCGTCAATGGGGCATCAGATCTGTTCGTTGAGGTGTTCGGAGATCCTGGCACTCACTCGCGGTTTGCCATCGGGGTTGTTGCCCTTCCACGAGGGGTGCCGGTGGAGATCGAGGCTATTGCCCGTCTGCGGGATAATTAGTCGATGCGCGACATTCTCGTTCTCGGCGCCGGAGTCGTCGGCATGGCGACAGCTTATGCCTTGTTGCGACAGGGTTTCTCGGTCACCGTTATTGATGCCGCAGCCGGTCCTGCAGAAGCTGGAGCAAGCTTTGGCAATGGCGCCCAGCTAAGCTATTTTTACACGGACGCAATGGCTTCACCTTCATTGGTGACCAATTTGCCAAAGTACATGCTAGGCCTTGATCCAGCGTTCCGTATTAGACCCGGGTTGTCGCCGGCATTCATCGCCTGGGGGCTAAAATTTCTGCTGAATTCCACTCAGTATGCATTTGAACGCAATACGCTCGATATCTTGAAGGTCGCCCTGGAGAGCAGACCGGCAATGAGGGAGATTGCCAAACAAATCAACTTCGACTATTCAAAAACCGGCAAAATCACCCTATATCCGGATGATCATAGCCTAAATAAAGCTAAAGCTCTCGCCGATCTGAAGAACCAATTCGGTGCCCAGCAAACAATCCTCTTGAGAGATCATGCTTTGGAGAAGGAGCCGGCTCTTAAAGAGTACGGGCACGATTTCTTTGGCGCGGTGTGGTCTCCGTATGACGAAGCAGGTGACTCGCGGCTTTTTTGCATTAACCTGCAAGAACTGCTGGAGCGAGACCACGGAGTGAAATTTAGGTTCGGCTCCCGCGTTCGCCGTCTCCTGACCCGATCGGGTGCGCTAGTTGGGGTTGAGACCGATCGAGATCGAATTGAGTGTTCGCGGGCCGTCGTGGCCCTTGGAGCGTCTGCGACTGCTATCACAAGGACGGCAGGTATCCGATTGCCGATTTGGCCGGTTCAGGGCTACTCATTCACAGTTCCTGCACTTGCAGCCGCTCCAATTGCTAGCATAACGGACACCGCGCGAAAGACGGTGTTCTGCCGAATTGGTGACAGGCTGCGAGTTGCCGGCCTAGCAGACATCGGAGAAGTCGAAGGCGGTTTTCGCGAGGAGCGGTTCAACTGCCTTCTAGAGACCGCTAAGGGCATTTTTCCGCGTGCCGGAAATTATGGAGGAGATGTCAATGCCTGGACAGGCTTCAGGCCCATGACCCCCGACAGCAAACCGATTGTCGGTAAGACAAAAGTTCAAGGTGTATACCTGAACTGCGGGCATGGCTCCCTTGGGTGGACCTTATCGATGGCGACCGCCAACAGACTCGCAGATTTAGTTCAGCGTGACTGTTAGTTCGCCAAACAGTTGTTGTTATCCGCTTTGGCGAGGGGCCCCCGTGTCTGTAAAGTATTCTCGATAACCCTCGCCAACTGCTTAGCAGCGAGAGACGGCTCCTGCTCGTTGAAACTGATCTTGAGCCCCGTGTAAGGAAGGGAAGGAAGGCGATGGTCGCCAACGATTTCCATTCCGGCGCGCAGTTCTCCCTCTGGCACGACGGATACCGCCAAGCCGGCACGCACAACCTCCATGACCCCCTCTAAGCTACTGCAGGTCACGACGCGGCGCGACTGCATACCGGCGCCTCGAAGGGTCTCAACCGCAGTTTTATGGTAATTGCACGTTCCACCAACTACTGCCAGAGGAATGATGCCGCTACTGGGAACCTGCCAATTTGGGCGGGAGACCCAGATCAGTCTGCTCGTTTGAAGAAGATTAGATCTGTCCAATTCAGGATCCACTCGAACCAATGCAAGCTCGATATTTCGGGCTTTCAACTCACGCAACAGGTCCGCCGACATTCCCGCCCTGATTTCCACGTTTACAGTTGGTCGTCGTTCGACAAATTCCGCCAGCGCGCGAGTCAACGGCGCAAACAGGTAGGAGTCATCAACGACGCCGACAACAACGGTGCCACTACTCAGTTCCGGACGAAACGCGCTTTCCATTTCGTCCACAAGGGACACAACTTTGCTGGCTCTTTCCATGAGTTCATCGCCTGACGGTGTAAGCCGGCATCGCCGAGTGGTCCGAACAAACAGTTGTTTACCGAGGTGCTCCTCAAGGCGGGCTATCTGCTGACTGACCGTCGATTGGGTCATGTTAAGCCGCTGTGCTGCGCCGGAAAAACTTCCAAGCGTGGCAACCGATGTAAATGTTCTCAAAAGACCGATGTCCATGACATTGCCCTACTTATTCAGCCTGCGCATGTATCGATAACAGAAAACGAATAATCTTCAACTATCTACATGGTAATCCAGAAGGATACCCACTAAAGGAATCAAAATGATTGCAGATGTACGCCAAGTTCTTGAGTTTCGCGACGACGTGAAGGCGGGTAGTCTGCTAGCAGTAAGCACCCGCGTTTGAAAGTCGGCCGGACCTCGCTTGCATTTTGCCACGACTTAAAAGGTCTCAACCAGAACCTTCATGCTACGATGGAAGTAGTCTCAGTCATCTTTGATCTTAGAGCTCGCGGGGCAACGTCGTTGCCTGGCAACAACCGAGCTGCCGCCGAAAAACTGCTCATTCAACGATCGATGTAGGCGTCGTTTGTTTTGGCGGGTGCGCGACTGGGAAGTGAACCTTTCTTTCAGATGGCATGTAGAACGATCCGGATCTTAATTCATGTCCCTGCTCAGAGCCGCCCCGCTCTTATTTTAGCGCGCGAGCCGATTCTGCTTTTCGATCTGACAATATTGCGGCGAAGGGAATTGGCCCCGAGCATTAATGCGTTTTCAAGATGGATTTATGCCAAGCGATAATTTGTCTGCATCCAAACGCCGCGTCATAGTGTTGTCACAAGCGCAGTTGGGAAACCCGCACACGGATCGGTTTCGACCGGATCAGACAAGAATTTCAGTCAGACGTGGTGCAGTCGATAGGCTTAACAAAGGATCTAAAATGGGCACTATTTATCACTTGCGCAGTAACCGGCGGTGGGGACACGGTATCCCGACACCCGCTCATCCCGGTTACACCCAGAGAGATTGCTGACGCAGCCATTGCTCCTGCATCCGCAGGCGTAGCGATCATTCATTTGCACGCTCGCGATCCCGAGGCCGGTCAGCAGAGCAGAAGATCCGGAGTTATTTGCTGAGAACTATCCTTGATAAGAGACAGCGACATCGACGTCATCATAGACATCAGTTGCGGAATGGCTGGAGATCTAATCCTATCAGAGAGCCCCAATGGAATCGCGGGACTGGGCACCGATCTTCTTGGCCCAATTGACCGTCTACGACATCTGGAACGCCTTTGCGAGTGATGCTCCAATGCTAACGTAAAAGGGGGAATTCCCCGGGGGGATAACAAGCGCTCGGAAGCACATCGTTGAAGATCTGGAGCGTCTAAGGAAAATACGCCAGCGCATGAACTCGGCGTCGCCGCCATCAAGGGCGTGCTGGAGCGCGCCGGTGTCGAAGCCGGCGAAGTGGACGAAGTCATCCTCGGTCAGGTTCTCTCGTCGCAAGCGACAATTACCACGTGGGTCGCGAAGGCATTCGTTTCGCCTACGAGGGACATGACCCAGCCAAAGGTCGTTTGTATCAATCGGGGTGAAGAAAGTTCGTACCGGCCGGCTTTCGATTGCGCGCGCTGACTTATTGCAGTGCGACTCGGAACTGAAACGAACGAATTCTTTTGAACGCCACCAGGCATCCAAAAAGGGATAAGCGACAATGCTCACCAACGATCTGCTTTCCAACGATGAACGCGAAGCCGTTATCGGAATGCGGCATGCGATGCATCGCGAACCCGAGTTGTCAAACCAGGAGATCAAAACGCAGAAGCGGATCATCGAGACGCTAAGGCAATTTGGGTTGGATGGAGTAAAGACGTTTCACAATACCGGTGTCTACATCGACATTATCGGCCTCGCTCCCGGTCTAAAACGTTCGATTGCCCTGCGCGGTGATATTGACGCGCTTCCCATTCACGAAAACCGTGACGATCTTCCCTATCGGTCGCAGACCCCCGGCGTAATGCACGCGTGTGGGCATGACATGCATGCCTCGATCGCACTTGGAACGGCTTTGGCGTTTCACCGGAGGCGACAAAGCTTCTCCGGCAGGGTCCGAGTGATTTTTCAGCCTGCCGAAGAGGCCGAGCCGCTCGGCGGACGGACCGTCGCGGAAGAGGGGTTGTTGGTCGGGTTCGACGCCGCGGTGGGTTTTCATGTCGACACCGATATCCCGGCAGGATCCTTCGGTGCCCGGGCCGGCGCAGTAACAAAATCCTCCGAACAATTCGAGCTGACTTTCATCGGGACGATGGCGCATGGCGCAGAATCACACGCCGGCGTTGACGCCATCACAATAGCGGGAGCCTTCATCAATGAGGTTCAAAAGGTGGTGTCACGCGAAATGCCGGTCGATGACGGAGCGATCATCACCATTGGCACCATTCACGGGGGTGAGGCGACAAATATTATCTGCCCATCTGTCGTGATGACAGGAACGATCCGGACCAGCAGTCCTGAGCGGCGGAGCTTGTTGGTCCAGAGAGTTGGCGAGCTGGCCGAAGGTGTAGCCGCAATGCACCGCGGGAGGGCTGAATTTAGCTCCCACTCGGGCGAATCTGCCGTCGTCAATGACGCAGGGATGGTCGATCGTTTTCGTCAGATCGTCAGCCAAACTGCCGGAGAAGATAAATTTATTCAGGTAAAACCAAGCTCCGGCAGCGATGACTTTGGTTTTTACTCCGGTTGCGTACCCTCAATATACTTTCAATTTGGCAGCAGAGAGCCCGGGAATGAAACGGGGGTGCACACGCCAACCTTCGGAGCGTCTGACAAGATCCTCATACCGACCACTGAGTTAGCGATACGATATTGCTGGGAGCTTCTGCATGGAAATCTTGCGCCATCCGAACGCCTGTAAGTCGACCCATATAAGCAATCTACTACGAGTATTCATGTGTGGTTAGCAGTATTTCTGCGCAGTCATAGAACATTTTGCAGGAGTCATGCGAAAAAGTCTTGTAAACGCCGCGATGAGACCTGAGGTCAGATTTATTGTCAGATCGCACCCGGCCAAAGGCGATTTCCGGCCGCAGGTGTTAAATGTCCTAAAAACGACAAATACTGGGGAACAAAAAATGAGAACTTCAAGACGTGATTTAATGAAGATGGGCGTCGCTGCCGGTATGGCGGTGTCGATACCCTCGATCCTCCGTGCGCAGACGACGGACGCGCGAACTGTTCGCATGGTGATGGGTGATCTACAAGTCTTCGACCCAGTTTTTACGACCTCTGACATCACTCAGTTCCATGGATTAGCTATTTACGACACACTTTTTGCGCTGGATGTAAACCTTGTGGCCCAACCGCAAATGGTCGGTAAGTGGATGATCTCGGAAGACCAGAAGACCTATACATTCGAGCTGCGGGATGGCTTGAAGTGGCACGATGGTACGCCTGTCAAGGCGGTTGACTGTGTGGCGTCAATCCATCGCTGGGGCCAGGTAGATCCGTCTGGACAGTTGTTGTTGGAACGGGCTGCAGACATATCGGCAAAAGATGATAAGACTTTTACAATCCTACTTAAGGAGCCGTTCGCGCTGGTTCTCGACTTGTTGGCTAACACAGCAGGACGCCCGCTTTTTATCATGCGCGAGCAAGACGCCAAGCTCCCCGCAACCGAACAAGTGACCGCGAATATCGGCTCAGGTCCGTTCAAATTCAACTTGGCGCTTACTAAGCCTGGCTCGAGTGTCACCTACGATCGCAACGAACACTACGTGCCTCGTCAAGAGCCAGCTAGTGAATATGCCGGCGGGAAGGTAGTAAACGTTGATCGTGTTGTCTGGGAAAACATAACAGACCCGCAGACCGCCGTTGCAGCTTTGCAGGCAGGCGAGGTCGATTTCCTTCTCCAGCCTTCAGCGGACTTATTCCCAGCAATCGAGAGCGACACAAATCTTCAGCTGCAAGTACTTGGAAAGTCAGGATCCGACTACTATGCCCGCATCAACTTTCTGCAGAAGCCGTTCGACAACATTAAGGCGCGGCAAGCGCTTCTTCATCTGATTGATCAAGAGGCATTCCTTGCGGTCCTTTCTCCCGACCCAAAATATGGGGGCACCGTTACCTCATTGTTTGGATCAGGGACCGCGTACTCCAATGACGAGAATACCGGATGGTTCAAAAAGGGCGGGAATCCGGAGAAGGCGAAGCAGCTGTTCCAGGAGGCTGGTTACGCCGGCGAGAAGGTCCTCATTCTCACACCTACAGATTGGCCGGAAGGTAACAACGCATCCCAGTTCTTGGCCGCAACTCTTCAGAAAATCGGGGTGAATGCTGAGCTTGCCCCAATGACCTGGAGTGAACTGTCCGCGCGCCGGGAAAACAAGGGCCCGGTGGAGAACGGCGGATGGAGCATCTTTATAACCACTCAGTCTGATTTTAGCCTGGGCAACCCAATCGGCTCCTCCTTCTTCCTCGCGAATGGCGAAAAGGCTTGGTACGGTTGGCCGAAGAGCGATGAGTTCGAGACTCTTCGCGCCAAGTGGGCTGATGTCGGAACAGTTGAAGAGCGCAAGGAACTGGCCCGCGAGATGCAGCAAGTTTGGTGGGACTTCGTAGGCACCGTCTTCTTGTGTCGAGCATTGTCTCCCAGCGCGCACCGCACGGGTCTCGTCGACCTCGTCACCACTCAGGGCGAATATCGCCCGATGTGGAACATGAAGAAGGTCTGAGGCTCTTGGGCACTTATATTCTTCGCAGATTGGTGTCGACCATCGCCGTCATGGCGATGGTCGGAGTCTTCGTCTTCCTGCTTCTTAGGCTTGCGCCCGGCGACCCGGCTGCGGTCCTCGCTGGAAGATCGGCTACCGAGGAAATGATCGCGGGCATCCGGCAGCAGCTTGGACTGAATGATCCTCTGCCAATTCAATTCGTGCACTGGGTGTGGGATATGCTTGGCGGCGATTTCGGCACCTCAATCTTTGCCAGGCGACCTGTCCTCGAACTTATTTCTCAACGACTGGAGCCAACCCTTTCTCTATCGCTTTTGACAATGATCCTGTCCGTGTCTGTAGGTGTGACGTTCGGTGTTCTTGCTGCGTGGCGCGCCGGTGGTCTTATCGACAGGACCCTCACTGCGATTTCGGCGCTGGGTTACTCCGTGCCCGTCTTTGTGATTGGATATTTCCTGATTTACGTTTTCGCCATACAGACACATTGGCTTCCGGTCCAGGGATATAAACCGATCGCCGACGGGCTGGGAAAGTGGTTCGTGCATTTGATCCTGCCCACGTTAGCCTTAGGTCTTGGTTTCATTGCCTTCATCGCCCGCGTGACACGAGCAAGCATGCTCGAGGTGCTGACTGAAGACTATATGCGAACGGCAGCGGCCAAGGGGGCTTCGCCCTATGCCATGCTTGTTCATCATGCATTGAAGAATGCCGGCGTGCCAATCCTGACGGTCATTGGGATAAGCTTTGCTTACATGATTGGCGGCGTCGTGCTCACGGAAACGGTGTTCAATATACCAGGCATTGGGCGGCTGGTTGTCGATGCAATCAACAACCGCGACTATCCGATCATCCAGAGCGTGCTCATCCTGACCTCTGGCCTGTACGTCCTCATCAACCTCACGGTCGACCTCGCGTACACGTTGATCGACCCTCGCATCCGGTACTGATATGACGATGTCCACTCTAACGGTTGAGACTGCACCTACCACGCGTTCGCGAATGTCGGGCCTGATCCGGTTTGCGAGGCGGCACCCGCTTGTTATGTTTGGCGGCGGCTTACTTGGGTTGCTCGCCGTTCTGGCACTCGCTGCTCCGCTGTATGCAGGCGATCCGGTTAACATGGATCCTTTCCAGCGCCTTAAACCACCATTGGGCGAGATGTGGTTTGGAACAGACAACCTGGGACGAGACGTCTTCGCGCGAACAGTCTTTGGTGCGCGAATATCGCTTTTGGTAGGATTGCTTTCGGGCGCATGTGCGGCACTTTTGGGGCTCCTACTTGGTATTATAGCCGGGTATAATCGCGGCATCGACAGCCTTATCATGAGGGTCATGGACGGTCTGATGTCGATACCGACAATTCTACTAGCCATTGCTCTTATTTCCCTAACCGGACCAGGCATCGGCATCCTCATTGTTGCAATCGCTATACCTGAGACACCCGCTGTCGCACGTCTGGTTCGATCGGTAGTGCTTAGTGTTCGCGAACGTCCGTATGTAGAGGCCGCACTGTGCGGCGGTGCGCGCCTACCCAAGGTACTGTGGCGGCATGTCCTTCCGAGTACGATTCCCGCGCTAATGGTGCAAAGTGCTACTGTTTGTGCCAGCGCCATCATGACGGAAGCTGCGTTAAGTTTCCTTGGCGTTGGTGTCCCGCCTGAGATCCCTAGCTGGGGTAACATGATCGCCAGTTCGCGATTGTATCTGGCCATCGCCCCATTGACGATCTTTGCTCCCGGCATCTGCCTCGCCGTTACCGTGCTCGCGGTCAACCTTCTTGGCGATGGGTTACGCGATATGTTCGACCCCCGTGCCAAAAGGAGGCGTTGATATGCTGATGCAGAAAAGTCGGGACGAACGCATCCTCCTCGATATTCGGAACCTTGAGACGCACTTTTACGGCGAAGAGAGCACTACACGCGCCCTCGGCGGTGTAAGTTTTCAAGTGATGAAGGGTGAGACGCTTGGCGTCGTCGGCGAATCTGGGTGTGGGAAGAGTGTTACGGCTCTTTCCATCCTTCGCCTGTTGCCGAAGAAGGCCGCTAAGACTGTTGGAGGCGAGGTCAGGTTTCAGGGCATTGACCTCCTGGAGCTGTCAGAAGGCGAGATGCGTAAGATCCGCGGCGACAAGATCGCGATGATTTTCCAGGACCCGATGACCAGTCTGAACCCGGTCTACACGGTTGGCCGCCAAATCGCCGAAGCTATACAGATCCATACAGGGGCTTCCCGTTCAACAGCGATGACCAAAGCTGAAGACATGCTGCGTTTCGTGCGCATCGCAGACCCTGAGCGTCGCATGAATAACTATCCCTATGAGATGTCGGGCGGGATGCGGCAACGTGTTATGATCGCGATGGCTCTTGCCTGTTCGCCGGAGTTGCTCATTGCCGACGAGCCAACCACGGCACTTGATGTTACCATCCAGGCGCAGATTCTGCAGTTGATCGTAGAGTTGAAAGAGCGCACGGGATCTGCCGTGATGTTTATAACGCATGATTTGGGCGTTGTCGCGGAGACATGCCAGCGCGTCATCGTCATGTACGCCGGCCGGATCGTCGAGCAAGCGACGGTAGCGGATGTGTTCTCGCGCCCTATGCACCCGTACACTCAAGCTCTCATGCGCTCAGTGCCTGACCGGCGGCACGGAAGAAAGGCTCGTTTGCCAGAGATTGCTGGCATCGTCCCAAATCTACGTGAACCAATTGTCGGATGTAGTTTCGCGCCGCGGTGTCCCTTTGCCATCGACATTTGCCGCGAGAAGACGCCGATCCTCAAGGAGGCCGAACCCGGACACGCCGCGGCTTGCTGGCGCTCGGAGGAGATTGTACGCACATGAGCGGCCCGTTGTTAAGAGTCGAAAACCTGACCAAACATTTTCCGATTGCAGGCGGGTTCCTCAAACACACCCGTCAGGTCGTTCGCGCAGTGGAAAGTGTATCCTTTTCAGTCGACGCAGGTGAGACGTTCTGCATCGTGGGCGAATCGGGCTGCGGAAAATCCACCGTTGCCCGGCTCATGATGCGACTGACCGATCCAACCGGTGGACGCGTCCTAATTGATGGGATCGATATTGCTGGCCTCAAGAAGGATGAGCTTCGCGCCTCGCGTCGTCGCATGCAAATGGTATTTCAGGATCCGTATTCGTCACTCAACCCGCGGCTCACGGCCGGCCAGATCGTTACCGAGCCACTTGAAAACTTCGAGCGCCTCAGCGGGTGTCAGCGTCAGGCCCTCGCTGCGGACCTTCTGAAGAAGGTCGGAATGTCTCCGGAGATGATGCACAGGCTACCGTCCGAAATGTCGGGCGGTCAGCGGCAGCGCCTCGGCATCGCACGAGCACTGGCATTGGATCCCATGCTCGTCATCCTTGACGAGGCGGTCTCGGCGCTCGATGTCTCGGTGCAGGCGCAGATCCTGAACCTGCTCATGGATCTGCAACAGCGGCTCGGAGTCGCTTTCGTTTTCATTTCGCATGACCTTGGCGTCGTCGAGCATATCGGTCATCGCGTCGCGGTCATGTATCTTGGAAGAATCGTCGAAGTTGCGCCATGCGAGGCGCTGTTCGCCGTGCCGGTTCACCCCTATACCGAGGCGTTGATCGCGGCAGCACCCGTGCCAGATCCGACGCGGGTCAGGCTGGAGGCTCCGGTCCAGGGCGAGGTGCCAAGCCCCATTAATCCGCCGACGGGATGCGCTTTTCATCCGCGCTGCCCGCTCGCACAAGATCGCTGCCGCGAGGAAATCCCTCCGCTGGTTTCAATGGCAGATGGGCGCGTCGTTGCCTGTCATGTGCGCGCGCCAGCTGCAGATATCGCTGCTTCGCCAACCTCAGCCGCCAACTATTCGCACGATGCGGCAGCTCCCACAGAGTAAATGGTTTAGCGACCCCGGTCGCCAAGTCTGGCACGCGCCGAACGATCCATTCGAGATCCGCCAAATAGAAGAGAAAAAGGACAATGGAAGAACATTCAGCGCACCAAGATGATGGCTATGACTTGATTGGATCCACCGCCACCACCGTAGTTGATGGGTTTACCATGGTGGCAGTCGGTGACCTCATCGTGACGCGGGCGCTAACGACGGGTCAACATCCAGGGTTTAGCGAGATCACAGAGATTCTTCGGAAGGCTGATGTCACTTTCGGAAACATGGAAACCAATATCTTTGACATGCGATCGTTCAAAGGATTCCCTCAGGCTGAGCATGGTGGTGCTTACCACGTCAGCTTGCCAGAGCTCGGACCTGACCTGAGGGCCATGGGCTTTAATTTGATGAGCTATGCCAACAACCACACATTCGAATGGGGTGTTGAGGGCATGCGTGAGACGTGCCGGGCACTTGATCAGAACGGGATTAAATACGCAGGAGTTGGTGAAAATCTTGCACAAGCTGGTGCAGCGCGTTTCCTGGAGACCCCGTCTGGTCGGGTGGCGTTGGTGTCATTTGCTTCAACGTTTACACCGATGTCCCGTGCGTGCGACCCGGCCGGCGAGGCACCGGGTAGACCGGGTCTCAACTCCCTTCGTTTGGAAGAAAGCATCGTAGTCACTTCCGCCATGCTGGAAAGCTTGCGCGAAGTCCGCGATGCATTGCCCAACTACAAGTCGGATCATGTCGATCCGAACCGACTCACCCTCGCTGGGACGATCTACAAGTCGGGCGAACAATCCGGCTATAGCTATCAACCCAACGCAGCCGACGTCGCCAGTATTTTGCGCAACACACGTCAGGGAAAGCAGTTCTCCGATTTCTGCATCGTCACGAACCATGGGCATGAGCCAGGTAATTGGAGCCAGCAGCCGCCAGACTATGAACAATCCTTCTCGCGGCAGATAATCGATGCCGGGGCCGACGCATATATCGTGCATGGGCCCCACCAGCTAAGAGGCATTGAGATCTACAAGGACAGGCCGATCCTCTACAGCGTCGGCAACTTTATCATGGACGACCTTCGGACGCCGATAGGCGCCGATATGTTCGAAGCGTACCGAAAGGATCCTCGAACCGACACCGATGCGGACGTAACCTTGGCAGAGATGGCCGAAGGATACGAGACGGATGCTGGATTTACTGATCCCATCTTTTACGAGAGCGTTATTGCAGTGAGCCGGTTTGAGGACAACCGGCTTGCCGAATTGCGGCTCTACCCGATCGAACTTGGACACGCGCGCAGATTTGCAAATCGCGGTGTCCCTCGGCTCGCTGTCGGCCAGCAGGCAAGCCGAATTCTGGAGCGTCTCCAGGAGCTATCGAAGCCGTATGGAACTGAGATCAAGATCGAGGACGATATCGGAATCATCAAGCCATAACAGCCTCCATCAACGCAGCGAGATGATGAGTATAGCCCGTCGGGCTCCAGCAGGTAAAGTTTGAGCAGCGGTCTTTTCTGTCTCTATAAAAATAAAGGAGCGCATAGATGTCCATAGGAAGAGCTATTTTGCCTGAACCATCTGTGGTCTCGCATCAGCTCGATACATCGCAACTGTATCAACCCCTAATAGCCGTCTCGGCGGACGTCCGCGAGTTATATGGCTATCTTTGGCACGCGGCACCTCAACAGTATCTTGAGGCGGCCATAGCCGGTGCGGGGGTTTTTCCGTTGGTCGTCCCCTCCTTTGGCGATAGACTCGACTTTGACCAGCTGTTCGCTGCTGTCGATGGCATTATGATTACTGGATCAGGATCAAACGTGCATCCCTCCCTTTACGGGGGTGATGCATGTGAGGCAAACGGACCTTATGACACCGCACGGGATTCAACGACATTCTCTTTGATCCAAAGAGCAATCAACCAAGGGATCCCGCTGCTAGCCATCTGCCGAGGTGTTCAGGAGATGAATGTCGCGCTCGGCGGCACCTTGGCAACCGAAATCCAGGATCGGCCGGGCGCACTTGACCATCGAGCGCCCCCAACTGAAAGCCGTGATGGGCAGTTCGCCATTCGCCAAGCGCTGATCGTCAAGTCCGGTAGCTGCCTTTTCAAGATACTTGACTCCGAACACGCCCAAGTAAATTCGGTTCATCGGCAAGCGATCGATAAGGTGGCCCCCCAACTCGAGGTCGAGGCTGTTGCCGAGGATGGAACTGTTGAGGCGGTTTCGGTGCGGAATGCGCGGGGTTTCGCCATTGGCGTTCAGTGGCATCCCGAATACTGGGTGAAATCCGACGAAACATCGGCGCGTATTTTTCGTGCATTTGGAGATGCCGTGCGTGCTCACGCCGCAACGAGACGCGAGATGTCACGAGCTGCAGAGGGATTACTCAAATCGACCCGTGATTAGGCTCGTGTAAGTCGGGCGCGTAGTTGATTCAGAGTACAATTTGAGTGGGGCCCGTCTGAATGCCCGCGATCCTTACACGGGCAGGCTAATACTCCGGCCCGGAATTCACGCTCATGTACAGGAATGACTTGATGACACACCTTCCTCTCCTCCCACCGCCTTTTCCCATCGAGGAATATCACGCCCGTCTCGCAGCAACGAGAAGCATCATGGCGGATCGGCGGGTTGATCTACTGATTATCGATCAATCTGAGCACAGGTCATATCTCAGCGGATTCTGGTCGACTGCTGCAATGTATCAAGCACTGCTTGTTTCCCGCGACCAAGAGCCTATTGCGGTCATCCGCAGCATAGATGCTCCAAGCTTTAGCGCGTCGAGTAGGTGGGGCGATTGCGTAACTTTCTCCGATAGCGAAAACCCGATCGAAGTTGTCGCCGAGACGATCAAGTCCCGCGGTTTCGGAGCCTCAGTGATCGGCATCGAACGCGATAGTCATTTCCTTACTATAAACCGAGCAGCGGAGCTCGACGCCCTTCTTCCAGAGGCCAAGTTCGCCGATTTCTCAAAAATCATGTGGGAGATACGACTGGTCAAATCCCCACTCGAAATTGCCTGCTTGAAGGTTGCCGCAGAAATCTGCGACCGGGCAGCGGCGGCTGCCTTTGAAGTAGCTCAGACAGGTATAAACGAGCGTGAAGTCTTCGCGGCAATGACGAGCGAAGCGTGGCGCTGCGGCGCAGACAACGCGCAAGTTGCCGTCCTTTCGTGTGGGCCCACGACATCGTTTCATGCGTCGTTCAGCGGGCGCGTTTTGGGCAAGGGGGACATCGTGTTTGTGGAGCCAGTCCCGCACTTTCGCGGCTACACCGCTCGGTTGATGCGCCCCAAGGTCATTGGTGCGCCGACTGATCGGCAAATGCAGACCGCGGAAACGATGATCCGGATCCAGGACGAACAGTTCGACCTCATGAAGCCTGGCGCTTATGCACGGGACGTCGACCGGGTTTTGCGCGAGGGGATGTTGGCAGCAGGACTGCGCGACAGCTACACCGGTATCACTGGGTACACGCTCGGACTTAAATGCCCGCCGCGAACGAGTGACTTTACCCGCGTGTTCCTGCCGAACAGCGACTGGCGGCTAGAGAAGAACCAAGTCTTCCACATGTACACCTCGGCGCATGGCCTACCATTTAGCGAAACAATCGTTGTCACCCCACATGGAGGAAAACGGCTTACGGAAATGGAGCGGAAACTCTTCCGCTGATGACGAACTAATCGTGGCGGACGGAGCTGACCTATAATCACTGAACGGTTAGGGCGTAAGACGCGGCCGCGCGGAACGCACAACCCGAAACGTATTGTTTGAAGGATATGAAACATGACGACCCTAGGTATTTTGAGCCTATCGAATGATGGCGACTATGTTGGGCAGAACGCCGACTTCGGCCCGGGAATTGCCGGCGCTTCCCACTATGACTCCGCGCCGATATGGAGACAAGTCCCTGGTGCTTGGGCGGATAACGTGGTCTCTGGTGACGTTGCTTGCGAGGCTGCCTATGTTAAGGCGGCGAAGGAGCTTGTCGAAGAAGGAGCAGATGCAATCACATGTGACTGCGGCTTTACTATTCGATACCAGAATGCAATCGCAGCGGCCGTTTCTGTGCCGGTATCGACCTCAAGCCTGCTTTTGCTTCCAAAGCTGCTAATAGAGGCGCCAAAGGATCAGAAAATCGCGGTGCTCACTGCGGATACTCGCTGTCTAGATTCCGACATTTTTGCGACGTTGGGGATTGCAGATCGCTCGAGACTGGTTATTGAAGGTTTGGAAGGTACAGCCACGCACGCCTACATGTGGGCCGAGAAGGGAGCGGTAGGTGTCGAAGACGTTCTGACGGACACTGATAACATCATCGAGCGTGTGCGAAACGTTGAGAATATTGCCGCTGTCCTTTGTGAATGCACAATCTTCGTAAGAGTCTCATCGAGAATACGACGGCTAACTGGGTTGCCGGTTTATGATGCTGCAAATAATGCTGCCCTCCTAATGGCATCCATGCGACGTGGGCGAATTAATTGAGCGGAGCGATCGTCTGTCTCAAGGCTCCCCTTTTGAAAACGAGCTTGAGCCGGGGCGATTTGATCGAAGCAGAGTGGCGTGGTTTGAAGGACTTTCTGCCGATTGAGACGGCAAAGCAAGACCGCGGCCGTCGATTCAAACAGAACCGGTTTATCGTCCGCAGGATAGGCATGCCTTGGCATGATGTTCCGCCAAAGTATGGCAATTGGAAAACGATCTACCGGCGGCTGCAGCAACCGTTTATAATCAGAATCAGTCCGCCAAGGGCTCGACACCCTGTAGAAAAGCGGCGGCAGGGCACTGATGTTGGCGCTATGCACAGCGAAGGTCGTTCTGCCGACAGCCGTTTTATCGTCTTGGATAATTGAGCCGGGCCAGGGAGTTTCACAGTTAAGTCGGGTCGCGCTGCCTCCGCCAGCTTGCGAACGCAGATGTCCGGGTTCCAATAAAACTCTCGACTTCACTGTAAGCGCGAATTTCCCGGCACCTTTTTCTGTTGCCCCGCATCGAAGTACCGTCTCGTAGCGGCTTGCCTTGGGCCTGGCGTGTCGGTATCGAAGCTTGCGCTCGAGCATGGGGTCAGAAGGTATCGACGACTGTTAGAATCCTGATCTTACGGCCGGTAGCCAACTGGTCGTGAACGAAATCCATCGCCCAGACATGCTTGGAATGGGTCGGTTCCGTGCGGTCAGCCCGCAGCTTCGCTTTGACCCGTCGCTTCGGAACCTTGTTGCGTAGCTGGAGGTCCATCTCCTTGTAAAGGCGATAGATCCGCTTCGGATTGACAGGCCATTCCGTCACGTCTGAGCAGGACATGAACACGGCGATAGCCGTAGCGCACCCGTGTCTGGCAGATGTCCTTGATCTTCAGTTTCACATGCACGCCGGATCGAGACCTTCCAGTCCGCCTTGACCGTATCGACAAGCTTGCGTTTGCGGGCAGGCCTCAGAGCTTTTTTGACAGCACGTCCTGAAGCATGGCCTTGTCCAATGACAGGTCCGCGACGATTCGCTTCAGCTTAGCTCTCCTCTTCGAGCTGCCGCAGACGCTTCATCTCAGACGGCATCAGGCCGGCGTATTTTTTAGCGCCAGTTGTAGAACGTCGCGTCCGAAATTCCTGCCTTGCGGCACACCTCGCCGATCGGCGTGCCATCCTCTGCCTGCTTCAACACGAACGCGATCTGCGCTTCCGAAAACTTCGAGGCCTTCATCGAATTCTCCTCTTCTTCCTATCGGGGATCATAAGTGGAAAATTCCAGCTCCAAATGGCCTAAATTATTGGGGGCACGTCAGAAGGCTTCGTGCCGTCGTGGAAAATTTCTCGTTGGACGGACATCAACAGAAGAGCTTCCGCTCCATTTCCGTAAGCCGTTTTCCTCCATGTGGGGTGACAACGATTGTTTCGCTAAATGGTAGGCCATGCGCCGAGGTGTACATGTGGAAGACTTGGTTCTTCTCTAGCCGCCAGTCGCTGTTCGGCAGGAACACGCGGGTAAAGTCACTCGTTCGCGGCGGGCATTTAAGTCCGAGCGTGTACCCAGTGATACCGGTGTAGCTGTCGCGCAGTCCTGCTGCCAACATCCCCTCGCGCAAAACCCGGTCGACGTCCCGTGCATAAGCGCCAGGCTTCATGAGGTCGAACTGTTCGTCCTGGATCCGGATCATCGTTTCCGCGGTCTGCATTTGCCGATCAGTCGGCGCACCAATGACCTTGGGGCGCATCAACCGAGCGGTGTAGCCGCGAAAGTGCGGGACTGGCTCCACAAACACGATGTCCCCCTTGCCCAAAACGCGCCCGCTGAACGACGCATGAAACGATGTCGTGGGCCCACACGAAAGGACGGCAACTTGCGCGTTGTCTGCGCCGCAGCGCCACGCTTCGCTCGTCATTGCCGCGAAGACTTCACGCTCGTTTATACCTGTCTGAGCTACTTCAAAGGCAGCCGCCGCTGCCCGGTCGCAGATTTCTGCGGCAACCTTCAAGCAGGCAATTTCGAGTGGGGATTTGACCAGTCGTATCTCCCACATGATTTTTGAGAAATCGGCGAACTTGGCCTCTGGAAGAAGGGCGTCGAGCTCCGCTGCTCGGTTTATAGTAAGGAAATGACTATCGCGTTCGATGCCGATCACTGAGGCTCCGAAACCGCGGGACTTGGTCGTCTCGGCGACAACTTCGATCGGGTTTTCGCTATCGGAGAAAGTTACGCAATCGCCCCACCTACTCGACGCGCTAAAGCTTGGAGCATCTATGCTGCGGATGACCGCAATAGGCTCTTGGTCGCGGGAAACAAGCAGTGCTTGATACATTGCAGCAGTCGACCAGAATCCGCTGAAGTAAGCCCTGTGCTCAGATTGATCGATAATCAGTAGATCAACCCGCCGATCAGCCATGACGCTGCGCAATGCTGCGAGTCGAGAGCGAAATTCACCGATGGGCAAAGGGGGCGGAAAAAGCGGTAAGTCCGTCATCAAATCATACCTGGCGGCTCATTCAGTTGCGATATACCAAGCTCATGCGAGGCTGTATTTTTATGGCTTGATGATTCCGATATCGTCCTCGATCTTGATCTCAGTTCCATACGGCTTCGATAGCTCCTGGAGACGCTCCAGAATTCGGCTTGCCTGCTGGCCGACAGCGAGCCGAGGGACACCGCGATTTGCAAATCTGCGCGCGTGTCCAAGTTCGATCGGGTAGAGCCGCAATTCGGCAAGCCGGTTGTCCTCAAACCGGCTCACTGCAATAACGCTCTCGTAAAAGATGGGATCAGTAAATCCAGCATCCGTCTCGTATCCTTCGGCCATCTCTGCCAAGGTTACGTCCGCATCGGTGTCGGTTCGAGGATCCTTTCGGTACGCTTCGAACATATCGGCGCCTATCGGCGTCCGAAGGTCGTCCATGATAAAGTTGCCGACGCTGTAGAGGATCGGCCTGTCCTTGTAGATCTCAATGCCTCTTAGCTGGTGGGGCCCATGCACGATATATGCGTCGGCCCCGGCATCGATTATCTGCCGCGAGAAGGATTGTTCATAGTCTGGCGGCTGCTGGCTCCAATTACCTGGCTCATGCCCATGGTTCGTGACGATGCAGAAATCGGAGAACTGCTTTCCCTGACGTGTGTTGCGCAAAATACTGGCGACGTCGGCTGCGTTGGGTTGATAGCTATAGCCGGATTGTTCGCCCGACTTGTAGATCGTCCCAGCGAGGGTGAGTCGGTTCGGATCGACATGATCCGACTTGTAGTTGGGCAATGCATCGCGGACTTCGCGCAAGCTTTCCAGCATGGCGGAAGTGACTACGATGCTTTCTTCCAAACGAAGGGAGTTGAGACCCGGTCTACCCGGTACCTCGCCGGCCGGGTCGCACGCACGGGACATCGGTGTAAACGTTGAAGCAAATGACACCAACGCCACCCGACCAGACGGGGTCTCCAGGAAACGCGCTGCACCAGCTTGTGCAAGATTTTCACCAACTCCTGCGTATTTAATCCCGTTCTGATCAAGTGCCCGGCACGTCTCACGCATGCCCTCAACACCCCATTCGAATGTGTGGTTGTTGGCATAGCTCATCAAATTAAAGCCCATGGCCCTCAGGTCAGGTCCGAGCTCTGGCAAGCTGACGTGGTAAGCACCACCATGCTCAGCCTGAGGGAATCCTTTGAACGATCGCATGTCAAAGATATTGGTTTCCATGTTTCCGAAAGTGACATCAGCCTTCCGAAGAATCTCTGTGATCTCGCTAAACCCTGGATGTTGACCCGTCGTTAGCGCCCGCGTCACGATGAGGTCACCGACTGCCACCATGGTAAACCCATCAACTACGGTGGTGGCGGTGGATCCAATCAAGTCATAGCCATCATCTTGGTGCGCTGAATGTTCTTCCATTGTCCTTTTTCTCTTCTATTTGGCGGATCTCGAATGGATCGTTCGGCGCGTGAGCACCGGAAACCGAGGCGCTAGACCGGGTGCACTGCCCGTCGCAACTGCCGCACCGCACGTTTTGGCTCGCCACGTTCTACCATTTACCACCTAGCAAGAAACCTATAGCACTGGGTAGGAACGTGAACTGCCGCCACTAGTTGCGGTCGTTCCGGGTAGGCGACTAAGCTCAGCCGTACCGAAATTTAGAGACCGCCTGCGCCAAGCGGCGTTCCATCATCTAGTCCCAGCGGTGCCTCGCAATATCCCGCGGTTTTGCGGCCCCGCCCACTCGTTCGCAATGCCGGTCTCCTGGCAGGTGCCTCGCACCCACTCAATCGCCTGCTGAGCCGAAATCAAAATGCATCGCGGTCTACTGCGTTCGATAGTCACCCCTGTTATCGATTTAAGAAACATCTGCGCATAAGCGAGGGGGAGGCGCACTCAACTCCAAGGCTAGCGATATCGCCCTTAAACCTCGAGCTTATGCGACTGTCGCCGTGGAGTGCCCCCCATTTCCCGGACGGTTCAGCTATTGAGACAATGCTTTGATGAACTCCCTTGGGGAGGCCATCTTCAGCGCTGAGTGTGGATGGATTTCGTTGTAGTTTTCGATTCGTCCGTCGATCTTCCGGAGAACTGTGTCGGCGTCCGGAATAGGTGAGATGCGTATGTAGTCCCGCGTCAGGGTTTTGACGAAAGCCTCCGACATGCCGTTCGGTGCGGGCTGGCAACAGGCACGAAGGATGGGATCAGGTTGAGGGCTTGAGCAAACAGCCTGGTTTCCGTAGGCACTGCCGTTATCAGGCAGAGTTCAATGGAATGCGGGGCGCTGGTTGCGCCGAAGCGCTTCTCGACGGCCTCCAACATCATGTCTCGGATGTCGGAACGGATATCCCGGCATTGGCGACGGCTGCCCATGAGATGATTTCCCGGTCAAACGCATCGATGATGAACGCGAGACGGACCACCTTGCCATCCCAGCAGCTGAACTCAGGGCCGTCCGAGCACCAGCGGAGGTTAGAACCGCATCATCATGGACCTTGCCGTCGTGGACACGGCCTATTCGCACCGCCGTATGTTTCTCAAGGATCATGGCGTGGTTAGCCATGATGCGGTGAACCCGCTTGCGATTGACGGGCGGCTGATCGGCGGCTCGCCGCTGCCTGTTGAGAAGGGCAGCGATCCGCCTATAGCCGTAGGTCGGCCGAGCATCCACGAGCCTGCAAATGGCAGGCAGCAACTCAGCATCGCCTTGAGACACGGCCCCGCGCGCCTTGGACTTACCTTTGAGACGTCAGCAAGATTGGACCGTGACACGCCCAGAACATCTGCCACCGTCTTCATCGGGAACCGTCACTTCGACAACAAGATCGGCCGCGATATCGGTTTTTTTGTGGGCTTTCGAAAGGGCTTCGCGGAGAATCTCGTTCTCCAACGTCTTGCGCCCGAGGATGCACTCAAGTTCGCGCACTCGATATTCCAACTTCATCACCTCGGAATTGCCGATCACCGGCTCATCGGCATTCACTGCCACCGCACCGCCCTCGCTCAGAACCCTACGCCAGCGAAAAAGGAGGTTTGGCGCAACTCCATGCCGCCGAGCCGCAGACGAAACGGTCTCTCCAGCGGCATAGCTTTCCTCGATGATCTGCAGTTTGCGTTCCGTTGTACAGCGTCGCCGCCGGACGTCACCGATCATCAGGTCAACCTGTCGAAACTCGCTAGACATAAGCTATCCTCAAGCCTGTGCTTGAGCCTTCCTGATTATGATGAGTGTCCGGTCGAAAGTGGCGGCAGTTCACGCCGCTCAAAACGGCTTTTGCTCAGTGTGACCTGCGCCTTTTTTGTTAGATTGGCGTTTGTAGGAATTCAGTTCATTCAGTGCGCACTACTCAATGAGGTAGGCTTCGTGCTGCGCCGCAAATGGTAGAACGCTGGTGGGGCTCCATAACGGCCTAAAAGCGGCGGAGGCATTGTTTAATGGCGGAAAGAGTTCTTATTTTAATTGAAGGTGCAAGTAATGGTCCATTCTACCTCGAAGCGGCGAAACGCCTTAATCTTCATCCGATCACCCTTTCAGCTGACCCAAGTCAATACGAGTATCTGGGGGCGAAAGAGGCAGACATTATCCGAATCGACACCAGTGATCTCAAGGCGCTGATCCGCGAATGCGCGCATCTGCGCTCGCTATATGACATTGCCGGCATTACCAGCGCGCAGGAGGCTGTCTATGCAACGGTTGGCAAACTCTGCCGGTATTTCAATCTACCCGGACCGAACCCCGTGGCGGTTGAAAATTGCTGCGATAAATTTGCCCAACGTCAGGTGCTCGCAGAGGCCGGCGTACCGGTTCCCGCTTATCGCCTGGCGGTGAATGCGACGGAAGTGGAAAGTGCGGCAGCGGAAATCGGCCTGCCGGTGATCGTTAAACCAACGGTGGGCATCGGCAGCAGCGGGGTGCAATTGTGCCGCGATGTTGATGAGCTAGTTGAACATACGGCGCGTTTAATAGCTGAAACGGATACCTGCCGGTCGACACCAAGAATACTGGTAGAAGAATACGCAAAGGGTGCCCACTATAGCGTGGAGTTGATGGGTAATGAGGTCATAGGAATTGGTGCCGCCGACTTCGGCCGTCCGCCACATTTCGTCTGTCGTGAGTATATCTATCCGGCAGAGCTGACCGAAAACGACCACAGACGTATTGTCGATGTCGCGCGGCATTGTTTGCACGCCCTCGACCTCGGCTGGGGCCCCGCGAACATTGATCTGCGGTGGACGGAGCGCGGTCCGGTGGTTATTGAAGTCAATCCGCGACTTGCCGGGATGCCCAACTCCCGACTGATTCACCTCGCCTACGATATTGATCTCGTCGCCGAACACATCAAACTTGTGATTGGGGAAAAACTAGATTTGCTCAAAAGCAATTTGGGCATTGCCGCCGCAAAGATTTTGGTTGCTGATTGTGATGGCGTCCTCGATGCAATTCGAGGCGACAGCCGGGCGGCTGCCATAACAGGCGTCATAGAGGCAAAATTTTTCGTTCAACCCAAACTCACTGTCGTCAGAAAAGGAGATAACAGTGACAGGATCGGACATGTTATCGCCGTTTCGCCTACGCTAGCTCAAACCAAGGCGATAATACAGCGTGCCGTTGAGCTGATGGATTGGTCGATTACACCAAGTCCGAACGGTTCGTTACCGAACCTGCAGGATTTAAAGTGAGAGATAAGATCCCTTTCCTCGGCGGCAGCCAGTCCCGCCTCAATAGCCGGCAGGTACTTGCGATCGCCATTCCCACGATGTTAGCATCCATCACAACACCGCTCGTCGGTCTTGTCGATGCGGCCGTAATTGGTCTAGTCGGCGACGCCGTACTAGTTGGTGGCCTTGCTGCCGGCGCCGTGGTTTTCGACGTCGTCTTTGCCACCTTCAATTTTTTGCACTCCGGCACGTCAGGCGTTGTCGCCCAGGCTTTCGGGAGGGGTGATGCGCTTGAAGAGCGGGCGGCAGTGTTCCGTGCGATTGGTGTTGCCGCTATCTCTGGATTGGTTCTAGTGTTGCTAGCGCCACTAATTGCCGAAGTTGGTGAATGGTCTATGAACGCAGAGCCCTCTGTGACCGCCGCGATGGACATGTACATCCGCATTCGCCTTATTTCAGCGCCTGCAGCGCTTATCAATTATGCAACTCTTGGCTATCTCTTGGGGCGCGGCGATACAGGGATCGCACTTGTACTGCAACTCCTCCTTAACGGCGTAAACATCGTGCTGACAATCTATTTTGGCGTCTATTTGGGCGGGGGTATTAGAGGGGTCGCCTGGGGAACCGGATGCGCTGAAGTCGCCGCCATGATTGCTGGCATGTTCGTCGTTGTTTGGCGCTTCTACGCTTTGCCAACCATATCTCCTCGACGTACGTTCGATGTCGGGAGCCTCAAAAGAATGCTACACTTGAACAGCGACATAATGATCCGTACCCTGCTACTTATGGGAGCATACTTCATTTTCATTCGGCAGAGCGCACAACTTGGCACCTCGACCTTCGCTGCCAATTCAGTGCTAATGCATTTCTTGCTTGTGGCTGACTACGTTTTGGGTGGATTTGCGACTGCAGCACAGCACCTCGCTGGGCGCGCCGTCGGTGCCCGCGACAAGACGGCTTTTTTGCGTGCTGTAAGACTTACTGCTGGGTGGGGATTCGCAGTCGCGGCCATTACAAGCCTTGTAGCCTTTGCGATCGGCGAACACGTCGTACGCGCAATAACAAAGGCACCGGACGTGCGTTCTGAGGCGGTCTTATATCTTCCTTGGGCTGCCTTAACAGCATTAAGCGGCTTCCTGTCCTTTCAGATGAACGCCGTCTTCATCGGCGCCACGTGGTCGCGTGGCATGCGCGACGTTATGCTTATATCGTTCGTGACCTATATCACTTCACTGTTCGCGCTAGAGAGGATGTTTGGCAATCACGGGCTTTGGGCTTCTTATCACGTCTTTTTGCTGGTGCGGGGGATCGGTCTGCTATCGGTGATGCGTCGCCGTATCAGAATCGAATTCGCGGAATGACTCATTCAAGGGCAGATGAAAAGCGTTGTGAGACAGACCGCAGATCCGGCCACCTTTCGTTAGGCGCGGATGTACAAATTGCAAAAATAACGATGTCCTGTTTGCGGGGAACGGCCACTGCCGCCGCTAGCGACCACATAGATTCAGCGGTTAGCTTCCATAAGTCTTCATTGCGATATCTTATTCTAGCCGAAAAGGTGAAGTGTCCTGTTTCTTGCAAAGTTGGAATGTCACTCTCCCCGGGGGGTTGATGACGGTGGAGATTGCGGATGGGACTGATAACTATGGGCGAGCGGGACCGGCAGCGGATCGAGATTCTATCCAAGGTGATCGCCGGCCGCATGACGTTGGTGTCGGCCGCGCATGTGCTTGATCTGAGCGAGCGCCAAGTGCGACGGCTGTTGGATAGGATCAGAACGGCCGGTGCGGCGTCGATCCGGCATAAGGCGATCGGCCGACCGTCGAACAACCGCATCAGCGATGGTGTTCGGGATTATGCGGTGACGCTGGTTGGCGAACGTTATGCGGATTTCGGTCCGACGCTGGGGGACCGAGAAGCTTGCCGAAGGGCGATGGATAGCGGGTGTCGCGCGAGACGTTGCGCAGCTGGATGATGGATGCGGGCCTATGGCTTTCGCGCAAGCAGCGGCGGACGTTTCATCAGCCACGCTTGCGGCGTGAAGCCCGTGGCGAGTTGGTGTAGATCGATGGGTCCGAGTTCGCTGGTTCGAGGACCGGGGTGATCCATGCCCGCTGCTGTTGTTCATCGACGATGACCTGCCACTGAACTTTCATCCAGCGGCGGTTAGAGCCTCGGCGGCGATTGAACCGCCCCCAAACTCTGGATCAGCTGAGGCTAGAGTTTTCCGGCTTCATTCAGGGAGGCGGGCTGGTTGCGCCTCCTGATTTCATCAGCGAGATCGGCACCTTATTGCCGATCGCACCATGTGGCCGAAACTCATTATACTCTCTACGCCAATCCTCCATCTTTTCGCGGGCATCCGCAAGGGTCAGGAACCAGTGCTGGTTCAGACATTCGGCGCGGAAGCGGCCATTGAACGCTTCAATGAACGCATTGTCGGTCGGTTTGCCGGGGCGTGAGAAGTCCAAGGTGACGCCTTTGGCATAGGCCCAAAGGTCAAGATCGCGAGACACGAACTCAGTCCCCTGATCGACACGGATCGTCTTCGGATAGCCAACTTTCCGGCATACCCGTTCCAAGGTTTGCACGACATCTTCACCTCGATAGCTGTGACGTGGATCAAGCACCGGCACATAGCGCGAGAAGGTGTCGACCACCGTGAGCACCCGCAGCTTCTTGCCGGTCGCGAGTTGGTCGTGCACGAAGTCCATCGCCCAGACATCGTTCGGTCCAACGGCCATTTGCCGATCTTCCCGCAGCTTGGCTTTGACCCGTCGCTTCGGCGTCTTGTTGCGCAGTTGCAGGCCCAAGTCCCTGTAAATGCGATAGGTTCGCTTGATGTTGGTCCCCCAACCCTCGCGTTCCAGGAGTACATGTACACGACGATAACCATAGCGCACACGGCTCTCGCAGATCTCACGAATTCGACGTTCTAGACCGGCCTGATCGGCACGGCGAGAGGTGTAATGGTGGGTCGACCGATCGAAGTTCAGTGCCCCACAGGCACGCCGGATCGAGATCATCCAATCCCGGCACATGCCTTTCACCATCTCGCGTTTCCGAGCAGGCCTTAGAGCTTTCGCCGGATGACGTCCTGCAACATCTCACGGTCCAGCGTCAGGTCCGCGACGATCTTCTTCAACCGCGCATTCTCGTCCTCGAGCTGCTTCAGCTTCTTCATCTCCGGCGGCAGCATGCCCGCGTATTTTTTCTTCCAGTTGAAATAGGTCGCCTGGCTAATTCCCGCCTTGCGGCAGATCTCCGCCACCGACACTCCTTCATCACCCTGCTTCAAAATGAACGCCTTCTGTGCGTCCGAAAACTGCGATGCTTTCATCGTCTTCCGTTCCTTTCCCAGCTTGGAAAATGCACCGGAAAACTCTAACCAAAAACGGTCCAGTTTGAAGGGTTCAGATCAGTTTTGAATACGCCAATTGGCACGGTGTGAGCAACCGGCGGAAACGCGAAGCTTTCATCTTGCGCAGTGTTGGAGCCGCTGCGGCGATGGTCCTGGCAAAGTCTGCCGGGGTTTTGTGTCCGACCGATGAGTGCGGCCGGAAATGGTTGCGTCGTCCGCCCATTCGGCAACGGCGCTTCGGGCATGATCGAAACCGAAGAACAGGCTTTCGTTGAGCAACTCGTCGCGCATTCGACCGTTGAAACGACATAGAGGGTCTGCATTGGCTTTCCTGGCGCGATGTAGTGCCACTCGACCTTGTGATCCCTCGACCAGGCGAGAATGGCATTCGACGTTAGTTCGGTGCCGTTGTCGGAGACAATCATTCCGGGCTTGCCGCGTCGTTCGGCGGCCCAACGCATCGCAACTTCAGCCTTGCGACTGAAGCGAAGCACCGCATGCGCCCCGACGACGAGAAGTCGGCGGAGATAGGGGTCACCTTGCTGCTGATCCTTCCGAGTCGGTCTTTGCCGCCCGATGAATTTTGTCGCGGCACCAGAACATCCATGCCGCCAATTGTCTTCCGGATTTAAATGGCGAGGCATCGCTCACTGTCGCGGCGATTGCGCTCGCAGTGATTGGGCAAGCCGCGTCACCGCCTCGCAGATCGACTCGGCGTCCGTCGCATCATTCTTTTGCCACTTGACATAGGGTTTGACTTAAGAAGCGGGCATTAACCGAACCTCATGGCCCAGTGACATAAGAACCCGCCCAGTGATGTCCGGTCGCGCAAGCATCTATTCCGATCAAGCACGGCGGCAGTGCCTTGAAAAATCCAATGACATCGTCGCGGCGCAGCCGTGCGGCGGCAGACGATCGCGCCAGCACAATTGATCCCGTGAACCCGAAATAACGCTTAGCGATATCCAGACCGATTGTGGTAACCTGCTCCATCGATGGCTCTTCGACAACCACACTTTGGCACATTGCGATGCCGGGAGCGGAGGCCGTCCCTCACATCAGGCCACTGGCGATTAAATATCGTTGGGAGCTCTTGCATGATTGAACCCGGCATGCGCCTAACCCGTGGAAATGCCGATATCGAGGATAGCAGTTGGCCCGACAGGTTTAAAACACAATTGGGTTAGGTCGCGAAAAAATGACCGTATTCCGAAAAATTTCACTTTGCACCCAGCATGCCTCTGCATTCGGGCCAAGCCAATTTCTGTGGTGAATACGCGTCCTTCGGGATCCAGCATTTGGCCCTAAAGTTGCTATTGAAGATAAGCAATCCCATCGAAGCACTTGTTTAGAGCCTATCCTTGAATCGGAAACGAGAAGCTCGCCTTCACACGATCCATAACCACCATCGTTTTGAACCCCTTGATGTCGTGGTTTTCGTAGAAAAATCGGCGGGTGAACTGCTCATAGTCCTCCATGTCTTTTGCAGTGACGATCAGCATGAAGTCTGCGTCGCCGGTGACGTAGTAGCCAAGCATGACATCTTTCGTTTTTCGGATGGCTGCTTTGAATCGGTCGACGATATCCGCGCGTTCGCGTTCTAGCGACACCAAGACGATCATAGTGAGGTGGCGTCCTACCGCCTTTGGTGACACGATCGAGACATCCGCCTCGATCACGCCCTCTTCCCTCAACTTCTTCAGTCTGCGCTGGCAGGCTGTCGCTGACAGGTTCGCCACCTTGGCGAGTTCTTCAGAAGTCAAGCGATTATTATGTTGCACTGCATCCAGCAATACAAGATCGGCGCGATCAAGTTCCATGTTGTAGGCATCCTGCGTCTGCACAACGTTTTTGCAGGAATTCTGCTTATAGACCTGCGTTTCCGCCGTCAACTGCGGAGGTAAACACTTAGATTATGACAACGCTGCTTTGGCAACTATCCGCCGGGGTGACGGGGTTGCAGCTGCAGGCCCGCTTACTTCAGTCCAGGCACAGTTCGGGTACATCGGAGAATTGATAATGACCATCAACATCAAGGACATCGCCGAGAAGGACCGCAACTCTGTCCTGCATCCGTTCACGCAGCTGAAGGACTTTGCCAGCGGTAAGCTTGGTGAGCCGACCATCGTTGAGACGGGGAACGGGATCCGAATCCAGGACGCCCACGGCAATCAGCTGATCGATGGCTTTGCCGGCCTTTACTGCGTCAATGTGGGCTATGGCCGCACCGAGGTGGCCGAGGCAATCTCGCGCCAAGCCTACCGGCTTGCCTATTACCACTCCTATGCCGCTCACACGACCGATGAATTGGCAATCCTGTCTGACCGTCTGGTGAAGATGGCCCCTGGCAAGATGAGCAAGGTGTTCTATGGCATGTCTGGTTCGGACGCCAACGAGACCCAGGCCAAACTCGTCTGGTACTACAACAATCTGCGCGGCAAGCCCACAAAGAAAAAGATCATCTCGCGCGACCGCGGCTACCACGGCTGCAGCGTCGTCTCCGGTTCGATGACCGGTATGAGCTTCTACCACGACCACATGGACCTTCCCCTGCCGCAGATCACCCATACCGGCGTGCCGCATCATTACTGGGGCGCCAAACCTGGCGAAACCGAGCGCGAATTCTCCACGCGCCGGGCTGTTGAGCTCGACCAGCTCATCGCACAGCTTGGGCCTGACAATGTCGGCGGTTTCATTGCTGAACCCGTGCTTGGTACCGGCGGTATCACGCCACCCCCGGAAGGTTATTGGGAGGCCATCCAGCCGGTGCTCAAGAAGCATGACGTGCTGCTGATCGCCGACGAAGTCATCACCGGTTTCGGACGCACCGGTTCCATGTTCGGCTCGCAGCATTATGGCATCGAGCCGGACCTGATCACGGTTGCCAAGGGCCTGACGTCTGCCTACTTCCCGCTCTCGGCCGCGATCGTCGGCGAGAAGGTCTACCAGGTGCTGGAAGACGGAGCCGACAGGGTCGGCGCCTTCTCGCACGGCTATACCTATTCCGGCCATCCGATCGGCGCAGCTGCCGCCAATGCGGTTCTCGACATTGTCGAGAAGGAAGATCTGCCGGGGAACGCGCGCGACGTTGGTGGCTATTTCCAGGCACAGCTGAAGGAGAAGTTCGCTCAGCTGCCGATCGTCGGCGAGGTGCGTGGTGTTGGCCTTATGGGTGCCATCGAGTTCGTCGGTGACCGCGAGAACAAGACCCGTTTTGATCCGTCGCTGAAGGTGGGGGCGCGTGTCTCCAAGGCAGCCCGCGACCGCGGCCTAATCGCCCGCGCCATGCCGCATGGCGACATCCTCGGCTTCGCACCGCCACTGGTCACCACCAAGGAAGAGATCGACGAGATCGTCTCGATTGCAGAGAAGGCCGTGCGCTCGGTCATGGACG
Source organism: Rhizobium anhuiense bv. trifolii (assembly GCF_024346605.1). NCBI lineage: Bacteria > Pseudomonadati > Pseudomonadota > Alphaproteobacteria > Hyphomicrobiales > Rhizobiaceae > Rhizobium > Rhizobium anhuiense. The sequence goes on along the minus strand of NZ_CP098802.1, from coordinate 45,829 downwards.
AGCTGATGCGCGACGGCCAGAAGATCTGACCGTTCGCGACTTGCGCATTTCGGGCCGTCGCGGAACAGCCAGTCGCAATCAGATTGTCGCCGCCGACCACATTAAGTGGGCAAAGGGGGAGGGATGAGACCTGACCCTGCTCGAAGACCATACCCGCCGCTCATGCCGGCGCTTCATCAGAGAAAGGGAATGGTCTATGACCGCTGCCAAACTTCATATCAAAGCGGGCCTGCCGCCCATATCTGTTTACAGCCCGTTTGACGGCACTCTGATCGGATCGATCGACACAACGGAGGCATCCGACGTCGACGAACTCATCGCTTGTGCCCGTCGCGGGGCCGAACTCTCGCGCAACCTGCCGCGGCACAAGCGGGCAAGCATCCTCGAAGGTGCTGCACAACTTATCGAGCGCCGCTGCGATGCCTTTGCCGAGACCATTGTGCGCGAAGCCGGAAAGACGATCGTCCAGGCCCGCAAGGAAGTCAGTCGCTGCGTCAATACGCTAAAACTCTCCGCCGAGGAAGCAAAGCGCAATGCAGGTGAGATCATTCCCTTCGATGCATTTGCCGGATCAGAACAGCGCCAGGGTTGGTTCACGCGGGAACCGCTCGGTATCATCACCGCTATCACGCCCTATAACGATCCGCTGAACCTGGTCGCGCACAAGCTCGGTCCGGCGATCGCAGGCGGCAACGCAGTGCTACTGAAGCCGTCGAATTTGACGCCGTTCTCCGCCGTCAATCTCGTCGATGCCCTTTTGGAAGCTGGTCTGCCGCGCGATGTCATCACCATTGCGCACGGTGACAGGGAACTCGTCACTGCCTTGATCACATCCCGCGATGTCCGCATGGTGTCGTTTACCGGTGGATTTGCTACCGGCGAAGCCATCAGCCGCGCGGCGGGGCTGAAGAAGCTGGCAATGGAATTGGGCGGCAACGCCCCCGTCATTGTGATGAATGACTGCAACTTTGATAAAGCGGTCGAGGGCTGCGTCTCCGGCGCGTTCTGGGCGGCTGGCCAAAACTGCATTGGCGCCCAGCGCATACTGGTACAGGCAGCTCTTTATGAGCGGTTCCGCGATGCCTTCGTCGCTGGGTCCAAAAAGCTCAAGGCTGGCGATCCGTTGCGCGACGACACCGATGTCGGCCCGATGATCTCGGCGCAATCGGCCGAGCGGACCGAAGCTGCTGTCAATGACGCGATTGCCGCTGGATCGACGCTGCTCTGCGGTCATCGTCGCGAAGGCTCCCTTTACCATCCGACGGTTCTCGAAGGCACGCCGCGAACTTGCGGGCTATGGAGTGAGGAAGTGTTCGCGCCTGTTGTCATGCTGGCTCCGTTCGAGACCATAGACGAAGCCATCGAGATGGCCAATGACCCCGAATACAGCCTGCATGCCGGCATCTTCACCACCGATCTCAACGTCGCGCTCGATGCGGCAAACAGGATTGAGGCAGGCGGTGTGATGATCAACGATAGCTCCGACTACCGCTTCGATGCCATGCCCTTCGGCGGCTTCAAATACGGCAGCATGGGCCGCGAGGGCGTCCGCTTCGCCTTCGAGGACATGACCCAGCCAAAGGTCGTTTGTATTAATCGGGGATGAAATATTGGCGCTGGAACCGGTGCTGAGTCTACCGCGACCCTGGGCTCAACAAGAAACGCACCCGACCAATCAAGGCAACAATGTCTAACTGCGCTTGTGTCGAACACGATCCCCTTGGCCAGGTGAGCCTGCCAATAGATCGCTGTTATGGAGCTCAGACGGCAAGAGAGCTCGCAAACTTGTGAAAAAAGCAAAGGAGCAATTCTCAATGCAATTGACTGGCAGAGTAGATGACTCCCTCGGTCGTGGTGGTATCCGATTCGACAACGGTCGCCATCATAAGGCAAAGATTGGCTTTGTTCTTTTGGCGATGGAGCAGACTATCGAAGAAGACATGTTCAAGCTTGCACCGGATGGGGTCGGGGTCCATTTCCAAAGAGCTCCCATGGCCAACAAGGTGGATGTCGGTACCCTTGCCGCGATGGCGTCTGGGATCGGCGATGCGGCGGCCCTCATCGTTCCTGAGGTTCAACTCGATGTGATTTGTTACGGATGCACGTCTGGAAGCGTTGTAATCGGCGAAGACAAGGTATTTACCGAACTTAATCGCGGGGCCCCAGGCGCCAAGCCGACTTCGATCATCTCTGGCGTGATGCGTGCTCTTAACGCGGTGAATGCGAAGAAGATCACTATTGCAACTCCCTACCTTGACCCGGTCAACGAGATCGAGCGGGTATATATGCAGGAGCGCGGCTTCGATATCCTGAACATCCAAGGACTCAACATTGAAAACGATGAGGACATGGTGCGGATTACCCCTGACTATATCTTTGAGTTCGCGAAACAAATTGATCGATCTGATTCCGACGCGATTTTCATTAGCTGTAGCGCACTGCGTTCGATTGATATCATTCAGGCTCTCGAGGCCGAGACCGGCAAGCCGGTGATTACAAGCAATCAGGCAATGATGTGGGATTGTTTGCGATTGGCTGGGGTCAACGACCGGAGCGACGAGTATGGCAGACTTTTCCGAGAGAGCTGATGGCTAAAGCCGGAATAGCATTAAAACGGGACGTGCCGCCGTCCGCATCCCCCCGGCAGTTGAAATCCGTCTGGCGAACATCACCTCGACCCAGCCCGATCCAGCGTCGCCTGATTCAGCTCCTGACCTGCGCATGGCAATACCCTATGTCTCGCAGGGGCACTCGGCCGCCGTTGACACTCTTCCAACGGCAGCCGCTTTTTCCCTGAGCGTTCAGGCAGCGCTAGGTTCAACCAAATCTTCTTTCCCGTCCGCCTCCCAAGGCAAGGTGGTTGTCGTCGGACCAGTTTCGGCGGCAGCCACGTCTCACCACATCGCAATACGTTTTGCGAACACGTAAAGGCAACCGAAGCGGAGAAAGATCAAAAACGTGAACAGGCTGTCGCGATCTTCGATCTCTTGGACAACAATAGCTTTGCACTCGTTGGTGACGACGGTGGACCCTATCAGCTGTGCCTGTCTGGGGTCGGAACAAGATGATGGCGAATTCGTACGCTAAGGGCGAACGGAGCGAGAACTTATGCGATCCGCCGTGGCCCAGGTGCAGGCGCAGCGATCGAAATCCTTTCTGCATCTGATGTTCCGCATCCCAGGTGTGGGTGCCGGTAAAGTTGATATGCCAACTCAGCGGCGAAATGTGCTTCAACAGAGTATCAGGAATTTCTCGCCCCGCTCGTTTCAGCTGCGTGACCGCACGATCAAGATAGACCATACTCCAGTGCACGATCGCACTGACGACGAGCTTGAGACCCGAGGCGCGGAACGCATGGCTCTCGAACGACCGATCGCGGATCTCGCCTCGCTCGTAGAAGAATAACAGCGCACTTCAGCTTATGGGCGGCCTCACCTTTGTTGAGACCGGCTTGGCATCTCCGCTGTAGTGCCGGGCTTGAGTACCATTCGATCATGAAGAGCGAACGCTCAATCCGACCGAGTTCGCGGAGCGCCCTCGCGAGATGGCTTTGCTTCGGAGACGCGGACAGCTTCTTGAGGATCGTAGATGGCACCACGGACCGCGTCGTGATCGATGCCGCGATGGAGAAGATCGTCCAATGATCGAGAATCAGGGTGGTGTTGATCTGCGCCCCGTTGTGGTTCGACAGTGCCGGATATGCATCACCTTCTCGAACGTGTGAAATTTCCGATTTATGCGCAATCGCGGTGCAACGCGCTTTCCGATCGGGGCAAACAGTCCGAAGACCTGATCGCTCGCGCAGCCCGTATTGGTAAAGTGCTCTTGGATGTCGAGGAGCGTGTCCTGTTCCAATAGCCCGTCGAGCACATAGGCCGCTTCGCTTTCGGTCGGACTGATGGGAAAAATGTGAAATAGCCGTACTGATCTGACAGATGGCTGTAAAATTTTGATCCAGGTTCGCTGCCGTAATGCAAATTGATGTCGCCGCGCTTTGCAGCTCGATCGCTCACTCGGAAGAATTGGCCACCTGACGAAGATGTCGTGCCGCTGCCCCAAAGGCGGGGATGCGGATGGCGGGTGTGCGCATCGGCAATAGATGCTTGCGACGATGCGTCTCGGATCGGGCGTGGAAGGTGTGCATCCAGCCGATCTGTTGAGCGCTAATCTCCTTGGATGCGCCCGCCATTCGCTTCGGCCGAGACTGGTCGATCCCCAAGTACGCCCGCGAGCATGGCAGAGACATTTCGCGGGACGTCACCGGTGCGAACATGGTGGATAAATCTGCAAAGCCGGTCCATTCTTGCACTTCTCCTCAGAAGGTCTGGAACTTCCACCAGCGGATACATGTCGCTGATCTCGGCATTCATTTCCTCGGCGGCCACAGGGACGTCGCCCCCGATTGGTGTGACAGTCAACGTTCCGGCCTCAACGGCGACCCTTTAAGCGTTGATGGGCCTTACATCCCGCTCGATATTGAACAGCGCGTCGATCAGTTTGACGGCCTCCAGTGCCATGGGTGAGATCGGCGCGCCGTTGATACATGCTGATTTGGGATCATCCGTGCCCCATCGTGGTGCTGGTGGGGGAATTTCTAATCCTTAGGTTCGAAATGGTGTGATCGTCCAATTCACCAGGTCGACGGCTTGCTGAAGTAGGGTCGCCGTCTGATCACGGCTAGGCGAAGCGGCGATGACATGTCCGATCAAATCTCGGTAATCGCCTTTCCTGATTATCGGCGTGTTAGGATGAACATATATCTTGACCTCGGCGACGCCCGGTATAGCGGCTGCACGACTAGCGCCCTCGATTCCCTCGAGCATGCCGTTGCGATCGGGAACCAGGAACCGCGCGGATGCCGTGCGCGAATGCCGTGCGCGTAGATCGCATTCTTCGCCAATGACAAGCTTGATATGCTCGTCGACCAGATCGATGCCATAAGCCAGCTGAATCAACTCAGGATCGGGCGTTCCAGCTAGCCGCGGATTTACTTCAATGACGACAGGACCACGCTTGGTCCACCGGAATTCAATGTTCGCTGGCCCCCAGCCAAGGCCGAGAGCACGCAAGCTGCTGAGCGAAGCATCTGCTATTTTTGCATTCTCATCATCGCTAAGCGGGGCCGGAAAACTGTACTCACGATAGATGAAATGCGGTAAGGGGCCGAAGTCGCCGTTGCCTATCCCTACGAGACGACCTCCCATCATATCAGCGGTGAAGTATTGGCCTTGTGCAAATTCTTCAACCAGTATCCGTGGCGGAGACTGCCCTATGTTTCCTTCGCTCAAGAGGTGCCGTGCATGTTCGGCTACCTCGTCGATAGTGCGGCACATCTGTACACCGCTGCTGCCGCTGCCGACAACAGGCTTTATCACCACCGGCAGCCCGATTTCTGCGGCAGCGCTTTCTACCTCCGCCGCATTCGTCGCGACGCGAAAGTCAGGTATGGGAACGCCGGCTTGCGAGAGAAGTTGACGCTGAACAAACTTGTCGTGACATTGCCTAATGGACGCGGGGTCTGGCCCCGGTAGACCGAAATGGCGGCAGAGCTTGCCAACTGTCACATAGACCGATTCATCGAGACCCGAAAACCCAGTGAGCCCAGCAATATCATGGATTAGTTTGAGCCGTGAATAGACGCTCTTCATCGCATCGAGGTCATTTGTATCGACCTTGATGGCTTCAATGCCTTCAGCAGCTAAATAGTCGTACTGAGTGGGATCACTACACATCGTGATTGGATTAAGGCCCCGATGCTGAGCTGCTCTCACGTATAGCGGACCGATGCTCCTATGGCCTTCGATTAAAATAAGCGCTTTTGGCGCCATGGGCGTTGACCTCTTTTTGTTTGTCTAATGTTGTGTCTGAGCCTGCCTAGCATAAGCGGCGCCAGTCTCGAAACCTACTGCACTGGGTAGTTTGGCGTTTCAGCTTGCGGCCCCACAGCACATCAAGGCGGCCCCGGCAAAGGCGAAACGATTTATGATTTGTTTAGCAGCACCATCAGCTACCCGACCAGGGAGTAGCCCGGTTATACGAGCGCCTGTATGTAGCGTTTCGAAGCTGGCTTGGGTGGTGAGATCTGGCCGAAGCTCGTCACGCAATTGGGATTGCGAGGCTGCAATTTAAATCCGTGTAATTGGAGAGCACCGTGTTCGTACGTAATTTACAAGATGTCGAACTGACCGACCGCTTCGTTGAATGGGGCAATGGAACTAGTCACCGCCTGCTGACGGAAAGCGATGGAATGGGCTTCACCGTATGTCACACGATCGTACGGGCCAACACCGTTTCTCTGCTTCACTACCGAAACCATTTGGAGGCCTGCTATTGTATTGGTGGGGAGGGTGAAATCGAGGATATGGACGGTCATGTTTTTCGGATTGGCAAAGGCGACATCTATGTGTTGGACAAGCACGACAAACATTATTTGCGGGGAGGGCGGGATGAGGACCTAGTTCTCGTGAGCATTTTTAATCCACCGCTAAAGGGGACCGAACGGCATGTTCTCACTGACGGAGCGAGTTCGACCTATTGAAGACAAACCCAACCAGATGTTAGTGGTGAACCCTCCATCGTGGTAGCTTTTGGAGAACTCAAACTCATCTATTTGTCCGCAGCGTCAAAACGCAATCGTGCACTCAAGCAAATTGATGGGGCGGCAGTGGACCGCAAGGAAATGTCAATACCAACCGAATTCGGAGAACTGATGTTGGTTGGGTGCCGCAAGGAGGGTAGTCTAACCTGCGTTCAAGCGGCACGACATCTCCGAGTTCTCGCGGTCATTCGAGCTGCTGATTCAACTCTCTGCGATTATCTTACTGCGGGAAGCCTAGTGACCACCCAAGTCAATACAAGCAATCTTAATGCGCTGAGGCACGATTATCTCTGGCTGCTAACGACCGACGATATCGTCGGCATTCTTTGTTTCTCGGGTGAGACTACACTGAGTTCTGCCGCCATTTTGCTCTGCGGGCGCCGAATTGGGGCTCTGATCATCAAAACCCCGTTAGAACCACTCAAACTGATTTCCTTGCCCAAGCACTCAAGCCTGCATACGCCGAAGTGAATGAGATGGAGGTAAAAAGCGTCGCTAGGGAGGTTGGCACGACGGTGGTTGTTAAGCCAATCGTGCCCGATGTCGCTGCCATCATTACGGCAATCACGGGGGTGACTGCCTTTGCTGCCGCCCAAGGACTTACCTATCCTCTGATTTCACTGGTCATGGAGCGGCGAGGAGTGCCGCCGACTATCTCCGGGCTGAACTCTGGAGCTTATGCCATGGGTCTTGCCGTGTCGACTTTCACCGTTGGCCGCCTCACACAAGTTCTACGCGGTGATTACCTCATCGTTCTTAGCCTTATTGGCTGTGCATGCTGCCTTGCATTGTTCGCTTCCTTCGATCCACTGTGGCTCTGGTTCGTTGCTCGCTTCGCGCTCGGCTTCTTTGCCAGCATCATCTTCGTTCTCAGTGAAACGTGGCTGAACACTGCTTGTCCTAACCGTCTGCGGGGACGGGTTTCCGGCATATACGGCATGGGACTCTGCGGCGGATTTGCTGCTGGCCCGCTGGCGATCACATTCTTCGGCACCAATGACGGCCTCGCGTTCGCATCGTTATCGGGATATGTCATTCTCGTTGCCTTTGTCACCTTTCTTCTGGGCCGTTACGCCCGCACCCAGCCTCACCGAGGGGCAACAGGAGAGGTTTTGAAATTCTTAGGCAAGGCGCCTCTTCTGATTATCATGGTTAGCACCTTCGCCTTCGCTGACGTTGCCGCGATATCCACGATGCCGATTTATTTCGTTCGTATTGGTCATTCCGCGACCTTCGCCGCCGCCAGCGTCACAGCACTCGCATTACCAACGGCAATTGTTCAGCCGGCGATTGGTTGGCTGCTCGATCGGACGTCGCGTATTGCCGTAGCGATCTGTTCCAGCTTCGTCGCCGGCGCAAGTTATCTGGCGATCCCCTTTATGCCTTCGGAACTTGGAATTCTTTCTGCATTTGGGGTGATGGGGGCTGCGAACTTTGCGCTGTATACTTGCGCGTTGACAATGTTAGGCGACCGGTTCTCCGGTGGCTCCCTTGTTGCTGGCAGTGCGGCTTTCACGCTTGCTTATGCCACTGGCTGCGCGGCTGGCTCGTCAATTACGGCTAGCGCGATGGAGTTGATCGCGCCGGTGGCCGGCCCTATTGCCGCAGGTATCATTTTGCTTACTTTCACCTGCGTCACGATCGTGGACGCATTTGTGCGGCGCAACAACGAAACCTGATCGCCGGACGAGTAGTGGGTATTACGAAGCGTCGCTCCCGACCGCGACTCCCCTATTGCATCGGCGGTGTTTCGATGAAGTCCAGGGCGAGCCGGAGGCAACCAATTGCTATGGGGCTCCCGTGGACTGCATAACGCCCAAGATCTATGTCACGGTCGTTGCAGACTGCAAACCTATGCGAGTGGAGCTAATATTAGGCCAAACAGCCGATGCTCCGTCGAAGATGGTGCTGTCTGATCTGCGGCCAGGATCCACGCCGCTTGCCGACAAGGTTCACGACACCAATGCGATATTTGGACTTCCCCAACAGCTGGGGGGCTTGGGCGAACATCCACCAAGATCAATAGCGATCGGCGCTTCAGTCGCTGCGTTTACTGGCAAGGAGAAGTGTGAAGCGATTCTTCAATCCCAAGCACGGCTTGGCCACGCGCTATGGCCGATGTGCTGACAGTTATCTTGGAGCCTAGCTTGTTACGGTTCTGGCGCTTCAATTTCAGAGTCCAGTCCTAAAGCAGATCCTGCGATCGATGAATCGATTGTCAGTTTGGGTGGCGCGGCGAAGCTGATTTAAGATTCGCAGCTATGACACGAGCACTGAGCCCTGATTTTCGCTTACGCGTTTGAAAGCGTCTGACGGTTGGGCGTGTCTGCACGGCAGGCTGCCGCCAGATTCAGGTTAGAATTTCCACTGCAATCCGATGGGCAGCAAGGGCCAGCAACGGTGAACCGTCAACACCTGCTCAACATCTGCCGGGAAGACATTGCCGTTCATTGCTCGTCGTGACGAAGGGGCGGTCATGCTGTGAGACGCGACGCATCTCAATGAAACGTTTCTGACCACCCTTCAGAGCGCGGGAGAGGTCGTGGTAAGTGATAAGCTGCCTATACAAAACAGCCTAGGTGCGCGATTCCATCGCTTTGATGCCATGCTTGATGCCGGAGAATTAAGCCAACCACTACAAAAGCCGCAGCTCTCGTTTTCAGTCGGTCTCGGCAACATCCTAATGAGCATTTGACTGGCTTCCCGGCGGGCTGACTGATCCAACACATTGCCGGTTGCCAAAGACCATGCGCCGAACGGGTGAACTCTACAAGATATCCATCGTCCCGTCCCTCAGGCCGCCTATCCATGATCTCTCCATCAAGCCTCCACGAGAACTCAACTTAATAAGTGCACATAGGCGCCAACAAGGAGGCGCCAATGATGACTCACCTAGGCTCGTGCCGCCCAACTGTGGAACGCTCCGCGACGAGAGTGTGGAGAAAAGGTCGATTACTGCTCGCCGCGTGCCTTCATGTGTCACGAAATTCGCGCTACCAAAGATGAGGTTTTCATGTCTGACATCAAAGCAAATACCTGTCCGTCACATATAAGTGGTCTTAAAAAGCCACTCGGAGTGGTAGGGGGAATGGGGAGCCTAGCAACAGCCAAATTTCTTCAGGCTTTGGCTCAAAAAAGTGGCGCGGGCGCAGACCAAGACCACGTGCCATTTATTGCTTTGTCGCTTCCAAACATTTCTGACCGGTCACAGGCAATATCGAATGGCTGTAACGCGCCTTTACACCAAATCCTGGAACGCGCGAAATGGCTCGAGCGAGCTGGATGCGGAGCTATAGCCATCCCTTGCAATACGGCACATTTCTGGTCCTCCAATATTGCCGATGCTCTGAGCATAAAGCTCATCAGTATGATCGATGCTACCTGTGACCTTATACGTCGGCAAAACGGCAGAGATTTAGATAAACTGCGAACGATTGTCCTAGGGACGAGAGCGACTATACAACAAAACCTATATGCGAATTCGATGGTAGACTGGGGCGACGCCGCTCCAGAAGTAGAATTGCTGCAACAACTTTCGGAGGGCGTAATCGAAGACGTTAAAAGCGGAAACTTATCTCGAGCTGCGTTCAACATGGCGTCAGTTATAGCGCGAGCGCGACAGCTCAAACCCGACGCAGTTATACTCGGTTGCAGTGAACTATCCGTCATTTGCCCGGATAGCGACAAAGTATCTGGCGTTATAGATCCGGTCGATATCCTTGTTGACGCGTGCGTCTCATGGTTTCGAAATGACGATACTTCAATATGAGCGCAGGACAGACAATGCCAAAAGTCGTACTTGGAAATATTGGCTCAAACTCAATGGCACCGTCAGTTCAGATGCTTTCGGACCAGTTTCTGCAAGCGAACGCTGCAGCCGCAAAAAGAATGATTTGGCTTGCGAACGACGGAGATGTCTTCATCACACCGACGCCGGTATCAAAGGATTTTTTGAACTACGTGAAACAGTTGAAAGGTGGGGGTAACATCGTTTCCCTCTCGACCTCCCCTGTTTGCAGTAAGCGGCCCTTCCCAATCTCGGAGCAGGATTTTGCGGCCACTAGCGACTTCTCAAAATCGCTTAGTCTCAGACGTCTAGATTCTCCAGTTTCCGAGCTTGAGCCATACATCCCCGACGAAGTTGCTGTTTTGATCGCAAAGTCTCTTGGCGATCTTCCGATCTCGTTTTCAGGCCAAAGGGTTGGAGTGAGTTCCGCAGCCACTCGCATTCTGAATGACAAGGCAAAATTCCGCGAGTTTGCATCCAAGTTAGGCGTACCGATTGCGCGTGGCTACACCTGCACGAATACGCAGGAAGTGGTCGATGGTGTGCGTGCGGCGCTGTCAGTTTCCGATCAGATCATTCTGAAGATGGCTCGCCACTCTGGCGGTGATGGCAATATTGTCTTCACCAAGCGCCCCAATGACTCATTTCAGGGTGCGACGCGGACGGTCTTTGTTCTCCACAGCGATGGCGAATCTATTCGCACCGCAATCAGTGACGTCGGACTGACCGCGTCGGTGGAAGAGCCGGTAATCGTCGAGGTATACTCTGAAAACGAAAATTCGATCGGCGTACATTTTGACATCCGCAAGGACGAGATTGACCTCGTGGGCGTCGCCACGATCCTCTTCAACCCGGGATATGGAGGAGCGTATTGGGGCGAATCGCTTCTAACAAACTTGCCGACCGAAGTCGTAGATTGGTGTCAACACCTTGCTAATTATGCCCAACTGGCCGGGTATCGCGGCCCACTCAGTGTGGATGTCGTCAAAGCCAAGGGCAGCGGATTTTTTGCGTGCGAAGTGAACGGTAGACACGGCGGCTTTTCATCGGTCAGGGCCGTTTCGGCTTCGCTAAAGCTAGAGGGCGCAATAAGAAACGGATCCCGTGTTGTGCTGTCGCGAAATGGCGTCACCATAGGACTTCAGTTTCCCCAGCTTCTGGAGTTACTGGAAAAAAAGGGACTTCATTACAATTCAGCCAATAGCTGTGGCGTAGTAGTCGCTGTGGAGGGTCATGAAGAGAGCGGTCCGTTCGATTTCGTGATCTTCGAAAGAGACGTTGACCAAGCTATTCGGCTAGAGGCCGAGATACTTCAACTGCGGGTACGTTAATGTTTCTCGCAAGGCATACCGAGGTTAGCTTTCATGTACAACAAAATTGAAAATTTGGATCCAGAGGTCAAAAATTTAGTAGCTCTTGAACAGCACCGGCAGCAGTCTCAGCTTAGCCTGATCGCTTCTGAAAATTATTCCTCTCCCGCAGTGAGGGCCTTTGAAGGTAGTATATTTGCGGACAAAAACGCTGAGGGTTACCCAGGGAAGAGATGCGTGGCAGGCTGTGAAATTGCTGACCAGCTAGAGAATCTAGCAATCGAGCGCGCGAAGGCGGCCTTCGGCTGCGAACACGCGAACGTTCAGGTCATGAGCGCTACAATTGCTAATGTTGCTATTTTGAGCGGACTATTCAAGCCGAATGATCAGCTTATGTCAATGCGGCTTCAGCACGGTGGCCATTTGAGCCATGGTGCCCCTTTTCACGCGAGCGGTAGAAGTTTCCGATGGTCTTTCTATGGGGTTTCAAAAGTTGACCAGCAGCTTGATTATGATGAGGTGCGAGCGATTGCACGCAAGGATCGCCCTGCTGCAATTATCTGCGGTGGCTCTTCTTATCCGCGACTGGTTGACTATGAAAAAATGCATGGAATCGCTCAAGAAATCGGCGCGCTCCTTTGGGTAGATCTCGCGCACACAGCGGGCCTTGTGGCGGGACATGCCGTTCCGTCTCCGTTTCCTTATGCTGACATCGTAACGACGTCCACGCACAAAACGCTCCGAGGGCCACGTGGTGGTGGGCTCATCTTATGTAACGGACCACTAGCTGAAAAAGTAGACAGAGCAGTGTTCCCCGGTTTCCAAGGGGCCCCGAAAATGGACCTGATTGCAGCAAGGGCTGCACTACTGGCAGAGGTGCAGCAACCGCGTTTCCGAGAGTATGCCCGCGCTGTATTGACGAACGCGAAGGCCCTGGAACGTGGCCTACAATACGCAGGCGCCGAACTTGTTTCCGGAGGCACTTCGTCTCACTTACTTCTTATTGACCTGTTGAAATATGATACGACTGGTGCGGAGATCGAGAAGGTGTTGTTGCTGTCCGGGCTGGCAACAAACAAGAACCCAATTCCCTTTGATAGATTTCCACCCTCTAAGGCAGGCGGCCTAAGAATTGGTAGTGCCGCACTAACGACACGCGGATTTGATGTGGCCCAATTTTTCACCCTTGGGACGCTAATAGGAAAGATCGTCGCGTCCGGCGACAAGTACAAATCACGTCAAACATTGACTGCTTTCGTCAGGGACAACGTGGAAGGCCTTCCGCTATTCAACCAAAAATGGGCTTCTTAGTGACAGGGGAACTGCATACCGCCTCATCAGGGTCTAGAGCACGGTGGCTGTGCAGATGGCGGTGAACGCTTGGGGTCAGGAGTCGGGCCTTGGGTTCCTCAGTGCCGACTTGATGGCGATCATGGCGCTTCTTCCACCCGACGATCGTTCGGTAGCATGTCGGCGGACAGGCTACCGCTCGGTTGCGGATGGGATTTCGACCGCGATCCCTGGGTCGCAAGGGCCAGCAATGGTGAACCAACATCATCGTCACGCTAAGTGAAGAGTGGACCTCCTCTATTGCCTCACCGACCATTGTTACCTAGCGCCGCGATCTCCGCTATGCCCGTCCCACCAGTCTCCACACGGCAATCGGTGGGTAAGGATTCTTGATCCAACCGCTTTCGATGATCGTCAGTCCGACTATTCCGTGCGCCAGGCTTTGCCAATGGCCGCACCATTGATATTCCGGTCTCTGAAGCGGGCTGGATCGTAGGTCGGCGTCAACCCTTGCCGCCGCGCCATAGAGCACACCCTCACGCCAAGCTCGCAACTCTGCGCAATGACCCGCGCCTTGTGATCGTCGCTCCATTCGCGACGACGGCACTCCTCGTGAACATCCTTGAACTTAAGCGCAAGTCTGAAACCGACATATGTCCAGGCCCTCGTTCGAGATCGAACATCAATGATTCCGCGACGATCCGAAAAGTGGGATCAGGTCAGCGCTCTGTTGTCCTCTGTCAATGTATGGCCACGAGAAATCGCTCCAAAGGATGCCCAGCCACGATGATCGCGTATGGGTGGAGGTGGAACTCACGGACGTCGGAGATCAGGCTCTGATGCGCGTTGGATACCCATTCCCCATAATGTGTCTGGGCTGTCCTATCATCCTACGGGCGTCGGTCACTACGGGCACAAAGCGGCTGACCGACGATCACCTGCCGTTGTCCCACCTCCGCCTGATCTGAACCCTTCAAACTGGACCGTTTTTGGTTAGAGTTTTCCGGTGCATTTTCCAAGCTGGGAAAGGAACGGAAGACGATGAAAGCATCGCAGTTTTCGGACGCACAGAAGGCGTTCATTTTGAAGCAGGGTGATGAAGGAGTGTCGGTGGCGGAGATCTGCCGCAAGGCGGGAATTAGCCAGGCGACCTATTTCAACTGGAAGAAAAAATACGCGGGCATGCTGCCGCCGGAGATGAAGAAGCTGAAGCAGCTCGAGGACGAGAATGCGCGGTTGAAGAAGATCGTCGCGGACCTGACGCTGGACCGCGAGATGTTGCAGGACGTCATCCGGCGAAAGCTCTAAGGCCTGCTCGGAAACGCGAGATGGTGAAAGGCATGTGCCGGGATTGGATGATCTCGATCCGGCGTGCCTGTGGGGCACTGAACTTCGATCGGTCGACCCACCATTACACCTCTCGCTGTGCCGATCAGGCCGGTCTGGAACGTCGAATTCGTGAGATCTGCGAGAGCCGTGTGCGCTATGGTTATCGTCGTGTACATGTACTCCTGGAACGCGAGGGTTGGGGGACCAACATCAAGCGAACCTATCGCATTTACAGGGACTTGGGCCTGCAACTGCGCAACAAGACGCCGAAGCGACGGGTCAAAGCCAAGCTGCGGGAAGATCGGCAAATGGCCGTTGGACCGAATGATGTCTGGGCGATGGACTTCGTGCACGACCAACTCGCGACCGGCAAGAAGCTGCGGGTGCTCACGGTGGTCGATACCTTCTCGCGCTATGTGCCGGTGCTTGATCCACGTCACAGCTATCGAGGTGAAGATGTCGTGCAAACCTTGGAACGGGTATGCCGGAAAGTTGGCTATCCGAAGACGATCCGTGTCGATCAGGGGACTGAGTTCGTGTCTCGCGATCTTGACCTTTGGGCCTATGCCAAAGGCGTCACCTTGGACTTCTCACGCCCCGGCAAACCGACCGACAATGCGTTCATTGAAGCGTTCAATGGCCGCTTCCGCGCCGAATGTCTGAACCAGCACTGGTTCCTGACCCTTGCGGATGCCCGCGAAAAGATGGAGGATTGGCGTAGAGAGTATAATGAGTTTCGGCCACATGGTGCGATCGGCAATAAGCTGCCGATCTCGCTGATGAAATCAGGAGGCGCAACCAGCCCGCCTCCCTGAATGAAGCCGGAAAACTCTAGCCTCAGCTGGTCCAGAGTTTGGGGGCGGTTCACTTTCCGCTGGAGCGAACTCAAAGCTGGATGAAACTTGGGGGCAAGGTCACACGCGAAATCTCTGAGTGTCGGCGGGGCTCCTTGCAGGTGCAACAGCACGCCCAAATTCGATGGATGCCGGTACGTACAGGCACTCTCAACAAGCATTGTGTCGAACTCGTCCATTGCCAGCCTTCGTTGTTGCGCCTCGTCTTACGGTCTCTCCCGGGGATCGCTCGCCAGGGACGGGACCGAGATAACCCATCAATTGTCGGGGGCTTTCAAATCGGGTCGCGTCACCGACTTCCGTGGCGAAGGTGACAGCGACAATCAGATCGACCCCGCGCAGCATTTGCAGGGCTCGAACAACCTGGTAAAGAAACAGTTCGGGACGAACTCCTCAATCACTTTCTCCAGTCGCTCGACACACTCCTTCGAGATGCGCACTGCCTTGACCATTTCTCGCATATCTGATGTGCCGGATGATCAAACCACTGCTCCTGCAACCAGTGCAGATACCGCATCGTCCAACTTTTCGTGCGAGGATAGGTGCGCCCGTGCTTGATCATGAAGGCATTTACCTGTTGCCGATGAACCCGCAACGTCTCGATCGCGGCAGAACGGGCGCGAACGAGATCTCGCATAGCTTCTTGACCCTCGTGGGTAACCCAGACCGCCGTGAGCTCGCCGGCCTCAATAGCCGGGCGGCGCAAGCGCGTCTCGACAGTTCGTCTTGACGCGGTCACCAGGCTTTCTCGGGATTATCTGCCACGGCTCGTCCTCCTGTCGCGAGGACCGGCTCAGCCTATCCAAGCAACCCTCGAAAGATCAGTGTAGGGCGAGCCACCTCAGCCACGAAGAAGGACACACGATGCACACGTCTTCCGCCGATAAAGACGGCCACTGCTTGATCCTCTTTTCATAGGAACCGGGTCTTTTCGGCCAGAACTTAGTCCGCCGATAAGATCGGCGACGCGTCGGGCTAAACCGTTGCCGTCAGTGAACGGTCAGATCAATCGCATTGTCTCCCTGCTCAATGTTTGCTCTCCTCCACAGAAACTCCATGCGGCCTCCACCGAATCTGCACCCGTACGCGCGAAAGAGACCTCGCTGACGAGACTCTGATGCCGACTCGATACCTCAAGCTGGTTTGTATCATCGTCTGGTCAGCTTCAGACCAATACTGAAGGGATAGCCAAAGAAGATGAAAGCACATGCCGATTGCCCAAGGCTAACTCAGCGCGAAAAACTATGTCTTTTCTGGGCCGCGCAGGGAAAATCGTCTTTCTGCATTGCAGCTATACTTAAAATCTCGGAACATACAGTCAATTTTCACATAAAAAACGCTATGCGAAAACTGAATGTTGGCAACAGAATCGTTGCGGTACAGAAAGCAGCGAGACTTGGACTGGTCGACTTCGAGCCGCAGTGAGTTTGGCACAACCTTGCGTAAACACTCCTTGAGTGCCGGCAAATCACTCGAATTCTAAACGAAAGCGCGCGCCTGAAGCTGATCTACTGGGACGACAGGGCTCTGGTCATGACCTACGAGCGGCTGGAGGAACACACCTTCACCTGGCGGGGCATCAAAGATCGCCTGATGCCATCGATTAGATGCGGCATGATGCTTCGGGCGGTAAATTGCAACGGCGAAGTATGGCCCCGTTTGATAGACTTCGAGCATGTTGGAGGCCGCCGATCTTCCCGACGACATAGCTGCCCTGAAGCCGATGCTGATCGCGGCACAAGCCAGCAAGGCTCGTGTAGTGACACCATAATCCATCGATCGGCAAGGACAACTCCGCATAACTATGGTCGCTGCATGTTGCGGAGTCGACGGGTCTGGTCACCACCATCATCCGCGCATACAATTGGATGGAAAGATCTTTATCGTTCACCAGGTGGAAAGGTGGTTCGGCTACCTATACCGCTCTGCGACTTCATTCACCATCGCGCCTAGCCGAAGGCTCTCCGGATCGATCTGAGCTTTGACTTCGTCTGGCCACCGCCGGTGGATCTCACGTCCACACTTTCTGGTCGTGAGAACCTCTAATGTCTCTTGGAGAAACTCCCTTTGCTGGTCCATGGCCGATCATCGATCAGGCAGGCCGACATAGGGCGGGGGTAGGACATCGGTTGCATTTAAGTTCTCAAAACGCCGCTGCAACTGGCCCACAGCAGCCCGGTCAAACGGGGTGCGCCCACAATCGATCTAGTATACTGCCACCACGAACTGCCTTGCCTGACACACTCGAACGTCTGCGTGATGGTGGCGGACATCTTGGCCTTTTGCCGTTTAAAGCGGCGATCATTGCCCTGAGAAAAGTCTGCCCCTCTTGTCGTGGCTCCAGCCACCATAACCAACATGATAGTCGAGCTTCCCATAGCCGCGCCATCGACACCAATTTTCCTGCGCACGAATTTCAGCGTGCATCGCATTCTCAGCCTAACCTTATGAGTGACGCCGGGTTTGTTAGGCAGCTGTGGGATCGCACACCGCTGCAAAAAGTTCCATCAGAGCACGATCATGTCGACGTCAGCCGTCGCATCTAGCCCCACCGTAAGACGCTGTGACCGGGTAGGCGCCACCCCGACGGGCCGATCCTCCCGCTCGCCCGCCACATTGGTGAATAGCCGCACTAAACATGTACAACGAAAGTGCCGTTACCCCCAAACGTGAGTAGGGCGCGCGGGCGGCGACTACTTGCTATAACCGCGGCGCCAACTCATCCAGTGAGCGAGCAAGGAGATAAGCGATCGTGTCCACATACAGCAACTCGAATTCGCTATCTGCGTTCGAAAACCTCGAATCGAACGTCAGGTCATATTCGCGATCTTTCCCGGTTGTATTCAGAGAGGCTTCGGGAGCCTTTCTCAAAGACGAAAATGGTACTGAATTCGTCGATTTTCTCTCGGGCGCCGGCGTTCTCAACTATGGCCATAACGATCCCGATTTATTGGCCCATGCAATTCAATATCTGAATTCAAATTGCATTATCCACGGGCTAGATATGGCAACGTCCGCCAAAAGAGAGTTTATGGAGCTATTCGATGGGATCATACTGCGTCCACGCGGCCTGAGCTATAAGTTTCAATTTCCCGGTCCTACCGGCGCCAATGCGGTGGAAGCCGCTCTAAAGCTCGCGCGCAAGGCCACCGGGCGTCATAACATTATTTCATTTACCAATGGCTTTCACGGGGTCAGTTTGGGAGCACTTGCGGTGACCGGCAACCGCTATTATCGCGATGTTACGGGCTCGCCACCAACGGGTGCGACTTTCATGCCTTATGATGGCTATTTCGGCGCAGATGCTGACACGTCTCAATACTTGGACAAAGTGTTGTCTGATGCAAGTAGCGGGGTTGATCTACCAGCAGCCATCATCTTGGAAACCGTTCAAGGCGAGGGAGGTATCAATGTCGCGAGCCAGAACTGGCTGCGAAACGTCGAACGCATTTGCAAAAAAAACGGCATTCTGCTCATCGTTGATGACATACAGGCAGGGTGCGGCCGAACGGGCAATTTCTTCAGCTTTGAGTTTGCCGGTGTCTCGCCCGACATTATCGTTCTATCGAAGTCGCTGAGTGGTGTTGGGCTGCCACTGTCCCTCTTGCTGCTCAACCCTGAACTGGACATCTGGGAGCCCGGCGAGCACAACGGGACGTTCCGTGGCAACAACCTTTCACTTGTCACAGCGACGGGCGCTTTGAAGAAATTTTGGACGGACGGCAATCTGTCGACAGCTGTCGTGACGAAAGGTCGCATCATAAGCGAACGCCTTCGGCAGATTGCGGAAAGCACGGGAGATGAGAGCTTTGCGGTCCGCGGAAGAGGGCTGATGCTGGCCCTCGACTGCGCTCGGGGAGATGTTGCCGAAAAAGTCGTTCGGAAAGCCTTTGAATATGGACTCGTGGTGGAAAGATGCGGGGCGGAAGATCAAGTAATCAAGCTTCTTCCGCCACTGACTATTGATGAGGCGACGGCTCAACGCGGTTTGGACATTCTGCAGAGGTCCGTAAGGGAAGTCCGAGCATGATGGGTAAGCGGTGAAAGCTGCGCGACTAGTCCGAGAAACTTCTTTCTGACCAGTCGAATGAGCCCCTCGCATGACGGTAAGGTGAGCGAGCCTCTGCGATCTCACTACCCGCATCAATATTTCAAGGTCAAAAAATCCCTGATGATTAGCCCCCCCAAATTTCGAAAAGACGGAAATATAATGAAGCACCAGTTGTCAATCGGCTTTCCAGCTCCGTCGATCAAAATGCTCGCCTGGCTAAAGGGCGATCCGATGCCCGTCTTCCAGCCCGGCTGGATATATATCCTTGTATATCTTTCGAGAACCTGCGGATGCTGCGAGACGGCGCTGTCCGACCTCGAGACGCTGCAGGAGATGTACAGGGATATCGGGGTTGAGGTCATCGGAGTTGTAGCTAAGGAGCCGGCTCCAAGGGCCGACGAGGCCCGCTCGCTAGTTGAGACATGGCTAGCTGAGAAGCTTTCGAATTCAGACATTCGGATCGCCTACGATTACACAGGTGAAATGGATAAGCATTGGATGGACGCCAGCTTGTCTTTCTGGGTCCCGCAAGCCTTCCTTGTCGGCCGAAACGGAACCATCGCCTATATTGGCGACCCGCACTCACTCGAGTGTATTTTGCATCGCGTGATTGATGGCAGCTGGGACAGCAGCGCTGAAGCGAGAGAAGCCGAAAAGGAGCGACTCGCTGAATGCGAGGTTGATGAGTTGGAGAGAGAACTCGAGATCCAAATCGCCGCGGCGATAGAGGTTAGGGATTGGAAGAGGGCGCTCTCGGCAACTGAAGACGCACTTAAATCGATTCCGGACAACCCGACTTTTCGCGAAGCTCATGTCGAGTTGTTGATGAGAAAATTACACGATTTTGAGGCGGGCTGGATAGCATTGGGCCGATTTGCTCGCGATGCAATCGAAAGGAACTCTGCTGACTGGCTCCTGGCGGCAATGCGGCAACTCTTCTGTTCACCGTACGAGTACTCTTCTCTTCCTTTTGCGGAGCGATTTTCGATGGGCAAGGAGCTTTCCAATTGCATCCTCAGACTGTGTCCACAGCAAGATGCCCTCTCACGCGCTGTGTCCTACCAAACGATAGCCTCTTACTACCACGAGAACAGCGAGAAAAGTCGGGCAGTGGAGTTAGTCGAGCAGGCTTTGGCGTTAGTTCAAGGTGAGACTCTCTCCGATGACGTGAAGCAGGAATGGATTGCGGATTTGATGCGCGTCCTGGGGAAATACAAACACTGACAGCTTGTCCAAAGAGGACAGTGTAGCTGTCATACTGGCCTCCACCGCTTCACGAATGAAGCAACGCGCACATAGTGAGAAAAACGCTGGTCTTGCTTGACTTGGATCAAGACGCCCGCACCGTCTTCATGACAGTCAAAGCGCAAGCACCAGAACGCTGGCCGGAAGCGGCCGTCTGTGCACTGAGGACGACATCATGAATTACACAACGGAAACCATGGTGATCGCGGTCGCGGCGTTTCTAGCGCTGCTAGGAGCCGCATTCGCACATGATCATCTCTTTGCGGTCCATATGGGCATACTTTGCTTCTGCCTTGCCGCAGGCGCTGCTCTGCTGGTCAGGAACGTTGATTTTTCGCCGGCAGGCCAACGGCGGAAAGTCGATATATCAGGCTATTTCGACGAGGTGATACGGTATGGCCTGATCGCCACAGTATTCTGGGGCGTGGTCGGCTTCCTCGTTGGCGTGTTCATCGCGCTGCAACTGGCCTATCCCGACCTCAACATCGCCCCCTATCTCAATTTCGGAAGGCTGCGGCCCGTTCACACATCGGCGGTCATCTTCGCCTTCGGCGGCAATGCGCTCATCATGACGTCGTTCTACGTGGTGCAACGCACCTGTCGCACACGTCTTTTCGGCGGCAGCCTGGCCTGGTTCGTATTCTGGGGTTACCAGCTTTTCATCGTGATGGCTGCGACCGGATACGTTCTCGGAATCACCCAGGCCCGTGAATATGCCGAACCCGAGTGGTACGTCGACCTCTGGCTTACCATCGTCTGGGTCGCCTATCTCGCCGTGTATCTTGGAACGATCCTGAAGCGCAAAGAGCCGCACATCTACGTGGCAAACTGGTTCTATCTCAGCTTCATCGTCACCATCGCGATGCTGCACGTGGTTAACAACCTGGCGGTTCCCACCTCGTTCCTTGGCTCCAAGAGCTATTCTGTCTTCTCGGGCGTCCAGGACGCGCTGACCCAATGGTGGTACGGCCACAACGCCGTCGGCTTCTTTCTCACCGCCGGCTTCCTGGGCATGATGTACTACTTCGTGCCAAAGCAGGCCAACCGACCCGTCTATTCATACCGGCTCTCGATCATCCACTTCTGGGCGCTGATCTTCATGTACATCTGGGCCGGCCCGCATCATCTGCATTACACGGCATTGCCCGACTGGGCCCAGACGCTCGGCATGGTTTTCTCGATCATGCTCTGGATGCCCTCCTGGGGCGGCATGATCAACGGTCTCATGACCCTTTCGGGCGCCTGGGACAAGATCCGCACCGATCCGATCATCCGTATGATGATCGTCGCCATCGCCTTTTACGGGATGTCGACGTTTGAAGGCCCGATGATGTCGGTGAAAACCGTCAATTCGCTCAGTCACTATACCGAATGGACGATCGGCCACGTGCATTCCGGCGCGCTCGGCTGGGTGGGAATGATCACCTTCGGCGCGATCTATTATCTGACGCCGAAGCTATGGGGACGCGAGCGCCTCTACAGCCCGCGGATGGTCAACTGGCACTTCTGGCTCGCAACCCTCGGAATCGTCATCTACGCCGCCGTGCTTTGGGTTGCCGGCATCCAGCAGGGGCTGATGTGGCGCGAGTACAATTCCCAGGGCTTCCTCGTCTATTCCTTCGCGGAGACGGTCGCGGCCATGTTCCCCTACTACGTGCTGCGCGCGGTGGGCGGAACGCTTTACCTGGCGGGTGGTCTCGTCATGGCCTGGAACGTGTTCATGACGATCCGCGGCCGCGTGCGTGACGAAGCTGCGATCCCAACCACTTTCGTGCCCCAAGCACAGCCTGCCGAGTGAGGTGAGACATGGCATCGATACTTGATAAACATCAGATCCTCGAGAAGAACGCGACGCTTCTTCTCGTCGGCTCGCTGCTCGTCGTGAGCATTGGCGGCATCGTCGAAATCGCACCGCTGTTCTACCTGCAGAACACGATTGAAAAGGTGGAAGGCATGCGGCCGTATACGCCGCTCGAGCTGGCCGGACGAAACATCTACATCCGCGAAGGCTGCTACCTCTGCCACAGCCAGATGATCAGACCGTTCCGCGACGAGGTGGAACGCTACGGCCATTACTCGCTCGCGGCCGAGTCCATGTACGATCATCCTTTCCAATGGGGATCCAAACGAACCGGGCCGGATCTGGCCCGCGTCGGCGGACGCTATTCCAACGAATGGCATGTCCAGCATCTCGCCGATCCCCGGGCAGTGGTGCCGGAGTCGATCATGCCGAGTTACGCCTTCCTCAAAGAGCAGAGGGTGACGGTCAAGGACGTGGGAATGGACCTGAAGGCCAACGAGGATGTGGGCGTGCCTTATAACGACGACATGCTGGCGAACGCGGAGGCCGATATGAAGGCCCAAGCCGATCCGAACGCAGATACGACGGCGCTGCTTGCCCGCTATCCGAAGGCGAAGTCCGGCGATTTCGACGGCGATCCTGCTGCGCTGACCGAAATGGATGCCCTGGTGTCCTACCTGCAGATGCTCGGAACGTTGGTCGATTTCTCGACCTACAACGACGCGACCGGCTACCGATGAGGTGATCTATGGAAACCTACACTGCAATGAGACACTTCGCCGACATCTGGGGCCTTCTGGCAATGGCGGCATTCTTTGTCGGCGTCGTTGTGTTCACCCTTCGCCCAGGCAGCAAGCAAACGGCGAAAGAGGCCGCCGATATTCCCTTGAAGGATGATTGAGATGTCGGAAAAACATATCGATGAATTTAGCGGCGTCGAAACGACCGGACATGAATGGGACGGAATCCGCGAGCTCAACAATCCGATGCCCCGCTGGTGGGTGTGGACCTTCTATGCCACCATCGTCTGGGCTTTGGGCTATGCAATCGCGTATCCGGCGATCCCGATGATGACCGACGCCACGAAGGGCATGCTGGGCT
The DNA here is from genome assembly GCF_024346605.1 of Rhizobium anhuiense bv. trifolii. Classification (NCBI taxonomy): domain Bacteria; kingdom Pseudomonadati; phylum Pseudomonadota; class Alphaproteobacteria; order Hyphomicrobiales; family Rhizobiaceae; genus Rhizobium; species Rhizobium anhuiense. Next base: position 22,463 of record NZ_CP098802.1, on the reverse strand, counting down.
TTTCCAGCCGCGCCGAGCTGCAGCAGAACCTGGATCAGGCCAAGGCATCGCAGACGACGCTTCATGATCTGATCGCCGCCAAGACGGTGCACGAGATCGATTCCGATTCTGCCCTTCGCGAATTTGCGGTCGCCGGCGGCGCATCTGCATTCAAGGTGAACTGCGCGACATGCCATGGCTCGGGAGCAAGCGGCGGCCCGGGATTTCCGAACCTCAACGACGACGATTGGCTGTGGGGCGGAGACCTGGATGCCATCGAGGCGACGATCGCGCATGGGATTCGCTTCGACGGGGATACGGACACTCATGCTTCCGAGATGCCGCCCTTTGCCGATGTTCTGGATCCCCTCCAGACAAGGCAGGTCGCGGCTTACGTCTGGGGACTGACCAATACACCGTCGGACCCCGGTCTCGCAGAGGCCGGAAAACAGGTCTTCGTCGATAACTGTGCCGCATGTCACGGCGACGACGCCAAAGGAAAAGCCGAAATGGGCGCGCCGGATCTCGCCGATGCGATCTGGCTGAAGGCACGCGGCGAGGATGCGATCATCCGTCAGGTGGCCGCTCCCAAGCATGGCGTCATGCCTGCCTGGGCAGGGCGTCTCGGCGATACGACGGTCAAGGAACTTACCATTTTCGTGCATTCGCTTGGCGGCGGGACGTGAGGGGAAAAGCCATGGCAGATCATGACCACAATCCGATCCTCGGCCTCTACGGCACATCACGCACCGCCATCCGATCGCGCATATCGGAACGCGCTAAGACGATGCCCCCATCACCCGAGCAGGACGTTCCGCCAAAGATCGCCAATTCGATCTTAGTTTGACCGGTGTCAAGGACCACAAGCAGACGGGCCGTTAGTCCTTAGCTCGTCGAGGATGTGCCAGCCGTGCCTCTCCTCGGCGGCTCCTGCAGGCCGCGCCCTTCTGTCCAGGGCGTGGCCTGTTCCTTTTAGGGAAGATCGCTTTCCGACGAGATTGCATCTGGGCATTTCTTGATCTGCATCAAGGAACGGATGCGCGGCAGATGGGACAAGGGCGGGTGAAATCGGATAGGTCCCATGAACCTCTACACTGCACCAGATCCCGATAACATCGAGCGGCTCAATGTCGAGCCGGTCAATGCCCGTCGCAACCGGCAGCCTCTCTACGCACCGCGGAAGAAGGTTTTTCCCAAGCGTGCGGAGGGACGATTCCGTCGGTTCAAGTGGATCGTCATGCTGATTACGCTCGGCATCTACTATCTCGCGCCATGGATTCGCTGGGATCGCGGTCCTTACGCGCCTGACCAGGCAATCCTCATCGACCTGTCTTCACGGCGCTTCTTCTTTTTCTTCATCGAAATCTGGCCTCAGGAATTTTATTATGTAGCGGGTCTCCTCGTCATGGCGGGGTTCGGCCTGTTCCTCGTCACTTCCGCGGTTGGCCGCGCATGGTGCGGCTACGCTTGTCCGCAGACTGTCTGGGTTGATCTCTTTCTCGTCGTCGAACGTGCGATCGAAGGCGATCGAAACGCGCGAATGAAGCTTGACGCTGGTCCCATGAGCTTTGCCAAGCTGAGGAAGCGCGTCGTCAAACATTCGATCTGGCTGCTGATCGGCGTCGTGACGGGCGGAGCGTGGATCTTTTATTTTGCCGACGCGCCGAACCTGCTTGTTTCGCTGTTCACCGGCCGCGCGCCTGCAGCCGCCTACACCACGGTCGCCATCCTTACTGCGACGACATATGTGCTCGGCGGTCTCATGCGAGAGCAGGTGTGCACCTATATGTGTCCGTGGCCACGCATCCAGGGTGCGATGCTCGACGAAAATTCTCTCGTCGTCACCTACAATGACTGGCGGGGCGAGCAGCGGTCGCGTCACGCCAAGAAGGCTTTAGTCAATGGCCTATCGGTCGGGGATTGCGTGGATTGCAATGCCTGCGTGGCGGTGTGTCCGATGGGAATCGACATTCGCGACGGACAGCAGATGGAGTGCATCACATGCGCGCTCTGCATCGACGCCTGCGACGGTGTCATGGACAAGCTCGGAAAGCCCCGCGGCCTGATTGCCTACGCCACGCTGAGCGAATACTCGAGCAACATGTCGCTTGCCACGGATGAAGGACGAACGGCCGTCCAGCCGTCCAGGGTTCGAAACGAGGATGGGACCCTCGTTCCGGCGATCCGGCACTTCAACTGGCGCATCGTCTTTCGTCCGAGAATCGTCTTTTACGCGGTCGCCTGGGCATCGGTCGGCGTGGCCATGCTCGTCCACCTCGCCTTTCGCGAGCGCCTTGAACTCAACGTCGTTCACGACCGAAACCCCCAATATGTTCTGGAAAGCGACGGCTCACTGCGGAATGGCTACACGCTTCGGATCCTGAACATGGTGCCGACGCCGCGGGATGTGAACATAAGCCTGGTCGGGCTGGAGGGGGCGACGATGCGTATTCCCGAGTTCGGCAAGGAAGACGCTCGCCGCTTTACCGTCCATGCCGAACCGGACGCAGCCACGACGCTCAAGGTCTTCGTTACGCGCAAGCCCACCGGCGCCGCAATCAATGAATTTCTGTTCGTGATCGAAGATACGGATCGCGCCGATCGGGCAACCTACCGCGCGGCGTTCAATGCACCGGGAGACACCAAATGAAGACCTCTGCCCAAGGTTTTACAGGCCTGCACATGCTGGTTGCGACCTCGACCTTCTTCGCTGTGGTGATCGCGGTGAATGTCACCATGGCCTTCTATGCCTCCTCCAGCTGGAGCGGTCTGGTCGTGGAAAATACCTATGTCGCCAGTCAGGAGTTCAACCGCAAAGCGGCGGCGATGAAGGCAATGGCGGCTTCCGGCGTCGCGGGCGATCTCTCCATAAGAGGGCATCAGATCCGCTACGACATTCACGACAAGAGCGGCGCGCCTGCGGCCGTCGACGACGTCGTGCTGAATTTCAAGCGACCCGTCGGAGATCACGAAGACTTCCACCTCACGCTCAGAAAAACAGCCGAGGGACGGTTCGAAGCAGATCACAACCTGGCCGAGGGTGACTGGATCGTCGAGGCCATCTCGCGAAACGACGGCTTGGTCGTCATGCATGAGGCCAAACGCATCGATACCAAGGAGTTGGACCGATGACCTGCTGCACCATGGACGCGGAAAGCGTGCTTGCTCTCAGCATGACGTCATCCAGTGCCGAAGAGGTCCGCCTTGCCAGCCAGCCGCTCGGCGGCGGACTGCGCCAGTTGGACTTGAGCGTTCCTGATATTCACTGCGGTGGCTGCATTTCGACCATAGAAGGGGCGTTGCTGACACTTCCTTTCGTCAAGACGGCGCGCGTCAATCTTACGGCTCGAAGGGTAACCTGCGTCTACCAGGAGGAGATGGAGACACATGCCGCCGATCCGTCCGAGATCCTCGCAGCGATCAACTCGGCCGGATATCGCGCGCATCTGTTTACCCCCTCGGCAGCCGAAAACGACAGAACCAGAAATCAGCTTCTCCTGGCGATCGGCGTTTCCGGCTTTGCGGCCGCCAACATCATGTTGCTCTCGGTATCGGTCTGGTCTGGCGCAGATGCCGCAACACGCGACATGTTTCATTGGATCTCGGCGATGATAGCAGCGCCCGCGCTGGTTTATGCCGGGCGTTTCTTCTTCAAATCGGCCTGGAATGCGCTCCGCCACGGGCGCACCAACATGGACGTTCCGATCTCTCTCGCCGTGACGCTCTCCTATGCCGTTTCACTGTGGGAGACCATCCATCACGGTGAACATGCATGGTTCGACGCGTCGGTTTCGCTGCTCTTCTTCCTGCTGATCGGCAGGACCCTCGATCATATCATGCGGGAAAAGGCTCGGGCGGCGATCAACGGACTTGCAAGGCTGGCGCCGCGCGGAGCCTTGCTGATCAATCCGGACGGGTCCCGACGTTACATTGCGGTAGAAGAGATCGCGGTGGGAGATGAAATCTCGATAGCGGCAGGCGAAAGGGTTCCCGTCGATGGCGTAGTCGTCAGCGGAGAAAGCGACGTGGATCTCTCCATCGTCACCGGCGAGAGCAGCCCCGTCGCCGTCGCCGGTAACAGCGAGGTGAGTTCGGGCGCGATGAACCTGACCGGCTCGCTCGTCCTGCGCGCGACGCGCATTGCCAAGAATTCGCTTCTTTCGGAGATCATCGGCCTCATGGAAGCAGCCGAGGGTGGAAGAGCTCGCTATCGCAGGATCGCCGATCGCGCTGCGGCGCTCTATTCGCCGGCCGTGCATCTGTTGGCGCTGGTCTCGTTTCTTGCCTGGGGCTTCCTCGGCGGAGACTGGAAACAGGCAATGCTGGTCGCGGTAGCGGTCCTGATCATTACCTGCCCATGCGCATTGGGCCTTGCCGTGCCCGTGGTCCAGGTCGTCGCCGCGGGGGAGCTTTTCCGCAAGGGCATCATGGTGAAGGACGGTTCGGCACTCGAAAGACTGGCCGAGACCGACACCGTGGCCTTCGACAAAACAGGCACCTTGACGATGGGCAGGCCGCGCCTTGTCGAGGTGGACGCCACGGAAGAGACCAGCACGACAATCGCCCGCGGATTGGCCGTGCATTCACGGCATCCACTTTCTCAGGCTCTGGTGCGGGGTATCGAAATCGCCCCCATCTCCTTCGACAGCGTCACGGAAACCCCCGGCGGGGGACTGGAAGCCAGGAAAGGCGCTGACGTCTATCGACTGGGCAACGCGGCATTTGCCTGCGGAACCAGCTGCGTGCCCCGCACCGCCGATAGTCCGTTCTCGGAAGTGGTCTTGTCGCAGAACGGCGTCGATCTTGCCCGCTTCTTCTTCGATGACACGCTTCGTCCGGGCGCTCGCGAGGCCATCGGCCAGCTCGACGCAGCCGGCCTTGAAACGCTGATCGTGTCCGGCGACCGGCAGATCATCGTCGACAATACGGCGCATGCTCTGGGCATCGGTAGGGCTTTGGGCTCTCTGACGCCGAAACGGAAGGTCGATGAATGCCAGAGGCTGAACGGCGAAGGGCGTCGCGTGCTCATGGTTGGCGACGGGATCAACGACGCTCCTGCCCTTGCTGCGGCCCATGTCTCGATGGCGCCGGCCACGGCCTCCGATATCGGCAGACAGGCCGCCGACCTCGTTTTCTTCAACGATCGCCTCGACGCTGTGCCGGAAGCGATCGCCGTTGCGCGAAGCTCCGCCAACCTCATCCGGCAGAACTTCGCTCTCGCCATCGGTTACAACGTCCTGGCGGTGCCGATTGCCATCGCCGGATTGGCGACGCCGCTCATAGCGGCGGTGGCAATGTCGACATCTTCGATCATCGTCGTGATGAACGCACTGCGCCTCAACGCGTTCGGAAAGCGTCCGGCTATGCAGATTCGGGGGCGGGTCGGCCGGAGTGCGGAGGTCAAGGCCGCATGAACATGTTGATCTATCTCATACCCATCGCACTGCTGATGGGAGGAATGGGACTCCTGGCATTTCTTTGGTCGCTGAAGAGCGGCCAGTATGACGACCTTCAGGGGGCCGCCTGGCGAATTCTCGCCGACGACGAAACCGATCGAAGAAAACCCTAACCGCAACCGGGTCCAAACACGAAAGGAAGATGGATGCTTGCGAAAAATTCAGTCCTTCTGCAGTCCGACCTGTTCGCTGGTTTGGATCAGGCGACCGTGGAGCAATTCACCGCAACGGCTGAGGTTCGCACCTTCGCTGCTGACGAGAAGATCATAAGCGAGGGCCAGCAGGCATCATTCGTCTACTGCGTCACGAACGGGTTTGTCCGGCTTTCAAAATCGGAATCCGCCGGGCGCGAGGCTGATATCTGCGTGTGCGAGCCGGGCGACACCTTTGGGGAATATCTCCTCTCGGGGGGCGGCTCCTACGCTTATAGCGCGCGGTCCGCCGACGGGGCCGAGGTCGCGCTGTTCGCGCTTGCGGACTTGCAGGCATTCGCCGACCAACATCCGGTCGTACACCGGAATGTCATGCGCATCATGGTCAGGCACCTGCTCGGTGCGTTGGATTGTATTGCGGGAGACCGATTGCTCACAGCCGCGCAACGGGTGGCAAACTACCTTGTGAGCCGCTGCCCCGCCTCGACGATCACCTCGCGGGTCACGTTCCGCCTTCCTTACCGGAAGAGAATCCTGGCCGGCAAACTGGGACTGGCGCCGGAAGCCCTTTCCCGCGCGTTTGCGGCGCTGGCGGCATCGGGCGTCGAAGTCAGAGGCAAGGTCGTCCTGGTCGATAACGTCGATCAGCTTCGCGAAGCGTGCTAACCTTTACATCACCGGCACGAGAGATCCGATATTCCGCGCAAGCAGTAGCGCCTCACGCAGTCGGAACGGCGTAATCTCCAACGTCGCGGTCGTGCTCTGATCGCACTCAGCCCGGCGAGGAGATGATGGCCGATAGTGGCCACACGAACCCGCATCTGCCTTCCGTGGGCTGGAGCTTATTATGAGGCGAATAGGGGCGGGGCCCCGTCAAAGGACTGTGACAAGCAGCTCATGCAGAGATGTCCTCAACCGTCATAAGATCAGCCGCCTTGATTCTTTTTCGAGCAATTGCAGCGATCAAAACAGCTCCCCGCTGCTACTGCTTGCCAGAGTACGGCCCCCGAAAAGTCGCCTCAACTGAGGGATCGTCTTTGCAACAGGTCTTTCGAACGCACTGCGTGCAGCGTCGAGTGGATTCGCCTTAGGACCACAGGTTATGCGATATCACAAGTTTCAAGCCGGCCGAGGGAAACCTGTTAATCCACGTTCGTTCACCTCTCGTACGACTCTCGGAACGGCACCCTGTTCTAAATCAAGGTGGTGCATCAACTCAGACTCGATGTGGTCCGCTGCCGCGCCTACTTTAGACATCACGCCATCTAATCTCGTGAGGCTTTCAACGAACGCAGGGCGAAGTTCCGACGTAATTATCTCCATTCGCAGAGGATGAGTGCAAAAACAGAATCGGTGAACGATTTTGCAAGCCTCGCAATTCAATGCTTCTTCGGCGATGCTAGTAAATATCGATTCTGCACTCAAGGCGAGCTCGTCGGGGGACAACGTGTCGGTCACCCCGCAGCTCTCTCTTACGCGCGGTCGCATTCGTTTTAAAGCCGAGATCAGGGTCTCACGTCCAACAACATAAAAATCAAACAGCGTGCCCTCCGACATTGGCCTCGTGAAAAAGCCTCTTTGAGGGATGTATTGGATCTTCCCTTCCGCTGCGAGCCGCTGAAGTGCTTCGCGAACTGGCGTTCGGCCAAGATCGAGCTTATATGCCAGATCCTGCTCTCTGAGATGTTGCTCCGGCACACGGCCATAACTGCGGAGTAATCTCAGAATAGCGTCGTAGGCAATATCGGCCTTTGCAGGTTCTGGTTCAGTAGCAAAATTCAAGTCACCCCCGCGACGTTGGGGCGTGTTCTTGCAACACCGCATTTGATAGTTTTCCTCTGTCGATGTCCTTTAGGACCCTACAGCAGCTCATTCGTTCATATCGGCCGTCGTTCCGTATTCAAGGCCGAAATTATCTGACCTCCTTATACCGGCACGAGTTTGACCCGAGCGAGTTCGCTGGCCTGTATTACAGCTGCAGCCCCAGTTGGCTGCTATTGCGTTCGCTCGCCGCTTTATTTCAATGTTGATGATAAGAGGCCTAGGTCACGCTCCCCAACTAGGAGGGCAACCTTTATTATTGGCCTTTCAATTATGGGATTGTCTGGGTGCATGTTGTCACATCGGTTCATCTAAGCCTCCCGTCGCTGACCGGGGTATGCCCCGTGCCGAGTGTTGACCAGATCTAGACGGGGCCTCGCCATAGATCAACTAAGACAATAATATATTTTTTGATATCTTTCGAAAAGAGCGCCGCTCTAAGCTTTTGTATTTTAGCGATCGGCGAATTTATATGTATAACATTAGCGTTTCAAGTATTCGTAAGCGCCTAATGAATATTCCAACAAACGGCTTGCAGTTGACCGGTCGCATAGCTTTAAGCGGTTCCTTCGCATACGAATTGCTTTAGCAGCATGACGAGTCCCCGTTCTTGGCAGAGAATCCAACATCCTAGGTCGATGATGAGTTCCTCCACACGCACCCAATGGACACGGATAGTCAATTCCAATCGAAGAACATGCAAACCGCGATAGAAGTGTACTATGCTGTTTGTTATGGCAGAGAATTAGGCACTCTCGAGCACATGGGTACCGAAGACTTTAGATCAACGCCTTTGACCCCACACATTTATAGGCCGTTAGGTGGCTTTACGCCCCGGATCGCCAGGCTGACTCTGGTGATGCTTGATCATCGGGTTCGCAAGTGAACAACAAGAGGCTCTATTCGGAGGAGAGGCTGGATCGCGAGCAAGCGCGGCGCGCTCAAGCGAGCGCTCGACGCACGATTTTGAGTCCATGGTGAAGCGCGACTTGCGGGCTGATAGAGGCTACCGATGATGGACGGCCTGATCCAGGTGCTACAATCCCTGCCCCACCTCGCCCGTCGCTCGGTCACCTTCGATCGTGGCAGGAGTTCACCGACTGGCCTTACCTGCAGGCCAGCATCGGAGCGCAGACATGGTTTTGCGATCCGCAATCCCCGTGGCAGAAGGGCACCGTCGAGAACACCAATACACGGACCAGGAAGTGGCTTTCGAGAGAGGTCGATCCACTGTCTCTCAGAGACCGCGATCTCACCGAGATCTGCAACCGCGTGAACGCAACGACACGCAAATTCCTCGGCACAAAACGCCGGCAGAAAGCTTCCGCCAGAAACTCCTCGCCCAAATCAGGCGCACCAGCAGCGAGCAATCTTGCGGCGTTCGTCCATATCGATCTGGGAGTAGGTGCGCTTCATGTCTCGTTCCTTGCAGGGATAAATCGTTGTTATCTATTGCAAGTCGCGCTTCATCCTTGAACCCACCCCGGCTACATGTAATGTGGCGGGGAAGTTGGAATGTCCGTTTGTGTGCAAAGTAGAAGTGTCACTTTGGGCGCGTCTTCAGCTATTTAGAAATGCGACACTCGGCATGTCCACTTGCGCTTAGGCAAGCCCCCGAGCGGACCGGCTGGACCGGGTTGCAAGGGAAGGGAGGGGGCGGGTGAGATGCTCCCCTTCGGCTTTAGCTTTGACAGTTGGAGCAGCCAGTCATTCCGCCGCATCGAGGCCAGAGAGCGCTTGTCGCCGTCGGGCAATGACGGCGGGATCGTTCATGAAATCCGTCTTCCGACCCGGCTTGCGGCCCCGCGGCGTGTAGCCATTCTTCTCGCTGTTGGTCCTGACCTTGGGCGCCGGCAGTTGCTCCTGACGCTCCTTGATATAGGCCAGGACATCGCCGAGCCGCTTGTTCTCGGTGATCGCCGCATGCGTCACCCGCTGGTCCTTGTCGAACACCTTGTAGGGCAGGGAATGACCTTTCCAGCGCACGTCCAGCCGGCCATCGGCATAGGCATAGGTCTCGACATAACGGCCAACCAGGCCACGCGTCACCTCGGTCTCTTCCAGCATGATCCGCTGGCGCTCAAACGAAAACGTCAACTGCGACCCGACATAGCGCTGCTCACGCTTGCACAGGATCTCCTTCAGCCGGTCCGACGCAAGATTCATCGGCCGATGCAGATTATCGGACCGGGTAGGGGCGAGCGCAAACCGCGCATTGTAATGCTCTATGAAGTCAGGCAGGAACGCATTGCCTGCCTCCATGTCGCAGATATCGGCCAGCCGCAATTCCTTGACCAGCCGATCCTGCAGCGTCCGGTTCATCCGCTCGACGCGGCCCTTGGCCTGGCTTGAGTTTGCGCAGAGAATCTCGATGTTTAGCTCACAAAGCGCCCGCCCGAACTGGGTCATGCCCTGGCCACCCTTGGCCTCCTTCTTCGCCACCCGGAACACCGAATGCTTGTCGGAGTAGAAGGCCACAGGCGCGCCGTGATCGCGCAGGTAAAGCGCCAGCGCCTCGAAATAGCTGAAGGCGCTTTCCGAGCGCACGAACCGCAACTGCATCAGCTTGCCCGTCGCATCGTCGACGAACACCAGCAGCGAGCATGGATCACCGCGGTCCTCGAACCAGCGATGCTCGGACCCGTCGATCTGCACCAGCTCGCCATAGGCTTCACGCCGCAAGCGCGGCTGATGGAACGTCCGCCGCTGCTTGCGCGACAGCCAAAGTCCGGCCCCTGTCATCCAGCCGCGCAACGTCTCGCGCGACACCCGCAATCCATCTCGCTCGGAAAGCTTCTCAGCCGCCAATGTCGGCCCGAAGTCTGCATAGCGTTCGCGAACCAGCGTCACCGCGTAATCTCGAACACCGTCACTGATCCGGTTGTTCGACGGCCGGCCGATCGCCTTGTGCCGGATCGACGCCGCACCACCCGTGTTGATCCGCTCCAGCAGACGACGCACCTGGCGCGTACTCAGATCAAGCACATGTGCCGCCGACACCATCGTCATCCGGCCGGCGATCACTTTCGATAGAATCTCGATCCGCTGCAGATCACGCTCGCTCATCGCAATCAGTCCCATCCGCAATCTCCCACACCATCAAACCCGGGGAGTGTGACATTCCAACTTTGCAGAAACAGGACACTTCAACTTTGCGGTGTGACTTCTAATGTAAATGCAACAAGGGCTTAAAGGCTACTACAGGGCAAGGAGATCAGCCCCCGATCCGACCGGCTGGGCCGGGTTGAAAGGGCGGAGCGGGGGCGGGTGATGACGCACCCCTTCGGCTTTAGCTTTCTCACTAGCAATTGTTCTTTTACCGCTCGATACTCGCTGGGACTTGCATGGCGCAGTTGGGGATCAAAGCCGCACGATGCTTCCGGAAATCAACCTGCAAGGTGACGTCGACATCGCCGCGCTGTCACCACTTCTTCGCGGCATGCTTCTTTCGGTTGCCTATGCTGACGGTGAGGGTGGCATAGGATTGACGGCGACCGGCGCCATGAACCGCAAGTTCGTGCATTGGGCCGCTGTGCACTTCCTCTGGCCAGGATTCACAGCCGAGGACCTCTACAGCATGAACAAGGTGCTCAATGAAAGCGACATGCCGCCGCTTTGGGTCGTGCGCGACATGGCCCGTCATCTGAAGCTTCTTCGCCGGAAAAAGGATGTGCTGCTGCCAACCAGACGCGGCCGGGAGTTTTTGGTGAACCCGCAAGCCTTCTTCGATCTGGTCGCCACGGATTATCTCTATTCCTATGTCCACGCCACCGAGCGGGAAGAGGAGGTCCGAGCGCGGTTACGCTGGTGGCGCATGTTCCTCAATCTTCTCAATATCAAGGCCAGAAAAGGTTGCACGCCAATGGACGTTGTGAAAATCCTCTATCCAGAGCTGGCGCCTTTGTCGGACACCGAAATGACCCTGGAAGCCTGGGAGTTGAAATCCGATCTTCAGTATGGCGTCTTCCAACGCTTATGCTGGCTCGGCTTGCTCTACGAGGCACGAGAGGGGCTCACTCTTCTGCAGGATGGATCCTTCCACAAGACGCTACTTTGGGCAGCTTGCCTGCAGTTGGAATCGGATACGCAAAGCGATATCGGCGTGCATTGACGATCTCTATTCTGCCGCTGGCTGCCTAATAACGCTTTCTCTCGCCGCGCAATCACCGCAGGATCATTCATAAGATCCGTCCTCCGCCCCAGCTTGCCGTCATTTGTTCACTTCACGCCTGAACACTTCAGCTGGGGTGCGGAAACCAAGGCATTTTCTCGGCGTACTGTTCAACCGATCGATCAGTGATCGTATCGATTCATCAGGAACTGACAGGACAGCAGTATCCCTCGGCAGGTAACGCCGAATCCGCCGATTCATGTTCTCAACGGAGCCTTTTTGCCAGGGCGCAGACGGATCGCAGAACCATGCATCGGTTCCCATTCCCTGCTTCAGTCGCCGCCAGGAGACGAATTCAAATCCGCGATCAAACGTCAAACTTTGCCGGGCATGCCTGGGCAGGGGGCTGAGCACGTCGATGAGCCGCTCCATGATCGGCTTGGACTGCCGGTCGTTGTTCTTGAACAGCATGGTGAACCGGCTCGTCCGCTCAACAACCGTTGCCACATTGGCATTGCCCTGAACCCTTTCGAAGATCATGAGATCGGCTTCCCAGTGACCGAATTCCTTGCGATCGTTGATGGCTTCCGGCCGATGTTTGATCGAACGCTCATCTGGAAAGACTGGATTCTGCGGCTTGCGAGCATATCGCGGCCGGCGCTTTCTCCGCCGTTCCGGGAGAAGCCGCGCGAGTTGCTGCCGTTGTCCTTCTGGTGAATAGACATACCGGTAGATCGTCTCGTGACAGACGCTTGCCTTGGCCGCTGGTTCGATCTTCAGTCGTCCAGCAATCTGTTCCGGCGACCAGCCGGATTCCAACTTTCCGATCACTTCGTTCCGCAGATCCTCGCGACGAAAGAGCTTGCCGATCCGCCGGCGCCTGTCGCGCGCCATGTCGTTGGCGGTCATCGCCCAGTAGCCCTCGGCATCGGGGAATTCCTGATCGTGCCAGTAGTTGCGTTTTATCTCCCGGGAGATGGTCGCACGGTCCCGGCCGAGGCGTCTGGCGATCTCAGACTGGCTAAACTTCTGATCCAACATCCTGGAAATCGATCGGCGTTCGTCAAAACTCAAATGCGAAAAGGTACGGATCAAACCATGGCTCCCGAAAAGCAGGCAGCTTAGCGCCTTTGTTGCAGTTCGAGATAGAATGTACCCCGGCTACATGTAAATGTGGCGTAAGCATACTTATGGAACTGAAATACATTTAGCCGCTTAGGAGGATTGGTAACGCCGGATTCTCAACCAAGCCCGGCGCCACCGAGCGCGACGTTCGAAAGTTTCTGGATTCTCAATTGCCGTAACGTAGGACACTGCTGTTACGGCGCCTAGGCACCGAGGCGGACCTCAACCACCACCCACCAACCCCACAACGATCAGCCAGACATTGGTTATATACCCAGTTCAAGATACATCCAGTCCAAGATAACCGTCTTCGGCATCGCGCCGACAGAGATATCGGCAACTTCGCCGCCCTTGAAGATTGCAAGAGTCGGAATGGAGCGCACACCGAACTGTGCAGCGAGTTCCGGGTTCTCATCGATATTCAGCTTGGCGACCTTGACCTTGCCTTCCATCTTGACGGCGATTTCTTCGAGGCCCGGCGCAATCATTTCGCACGGGCCACACCATTCGGCCCAGAAATCGACGACGACGGGTTCTGCGGATTCCAGAACTTCCGACTGGAAGTTATTGATATCGACTTTCACGGTAGCCATGGGCTGCTCCTTTTAGCGGAATTGTGTGTTGATTCACGCACTGCTGATTTTACTGTTGGGTCGCCATGCGTGAAAACGATCAAACCGAGTAGTACTTCACAAACTCGCCTGGGGTCGGGCTCTTTTCCAACCACTCGACCTCCTCTTTCTTCAGCTCAATGTACGCGTCGATAAGGTCGTCATCGAACACACCGCCGACCTTGAGGAAGTCGCGGTCGTTGTCGAGGCTGTCAAGAGCTTCGCGGAGCGAACCACAGACATGCGGGATCTTGTTCCTTTCCGTAGGCGGCAATTTGTAGAGGTCCAAATCCATGGCTTCTCCGGGCTCAATCTGGTTTATGATCCCGTCCATACCTGCCATTACAATCGCGGAATTGGCGAGGTACGGATTAGCAGCTGCATCGGGGAAGCGGAACTCAACCCGCTTACCTTTTGGCGAGGTTGTGCACGGAATACGGCAAGCGGCGGAGCGATTTCGGCTGGAGTAAGCCACCAGAACCGGCGCCTCGAAGCCGGGCACCAGGCGTCTGTAGGAATTCGTCGAAGGATTGGCGAAGGCGTTAAGTGCCTTAACGTGCTTCATAACACCACCGATGTACCACAAGCATGTTTGTGACAACTCGGCATACCTTTCGCCAGCGAAGATAGGCTTGCCGTTCTTCCACAAAGAATGGTGTACATGCATCCCCGACCCGTTTTGATCTTGGACCGGTTTGGGCATGAAAGTCGCCGATCGGCCGTAAGACTTGGCGACATTCTTAACGACATCCTTCAACATTTGCACATCATCGGCGGCGAGAACGAGGGTGTTGTATTTGATACCGATCTCATGTTGTCCGGGAGCCGTCTCGTGATGATGCTTTTCGACAATCACATCCATAGATTTCAGCGCCGCCATCATTTTGCTGCGCATTTCCGCACCCAGATCCCGCGGCGAAGTCGCCAAATATCCCCCGTTGGCCTCCATGTAGTGGCTGAGGCTGTGCCGCTCGTAAAGCATATCGCTGTTAAGCCACTCCGAGGAACCCACGTTGGAAAAGCTGCTATGTTGATCGACCCCGTACGCTGCGCGATCGAACACGTAGAACTCGGGCTCGGGACCGACAAACACCTCGTCAACGACTCCCGTGCCTTTCACGAAAGCCTCAACCCTCTTCGCAACTCCGCGCGGATCGCGGTTGTAGATTTTGCCTGTGCCAGGATCGGTGATGTCGCAGATTATCGTCAAAGTAGGCACCGAGCAGAATAGATTTAACCGGGCGGTCGTCGGATCAGGATGAAGTGCCATGTCGGATTCGTCGATCGCCTTCCAACCGTTGACAGACGAACCGTCGAACATGACGCCGTCGCTGAAAGTTTTGGCGTTGACCATAGAGGACTCGTAGTTGATTGCGTGCAACGCTCCGTCGATGTCTGTAAAGCTGAAGATGACTTCCTGGATATCGTTGTCTTCAATAGATTTGAGAACATCTGCTGGGGATTTAAAGGCCATTTTGTCTCTCCCCTGCCCTCGCAAGAGAGCAGCTAGATTGGTTGGTTTGATACTTGGGATGGCATTTTCTGAGTGGGTGTTCGTCGGCATTCTCCTCAGTGTGTCACGACTATAAATCCCCCGATGCAAGCCTCATGCCGAAACGGAGAAGGCATTAGGTTCAATGACTTGCATCCCGGATTGCAATTTCATGTCCGACAATGGCGAACAAATCTTCGGCCATGTCTAGTCGCTCCCGCTTTCTGATTCCGTTTCCACCAGCATACGCGGCATGAGTTTCGTGAACTTCCGGCGGTAGTCGGCCCAGTTGTCGAGAATCTCAGTCGCGCGGGCCGAACCCGTATAGTGCAGATGTTTGGAAATCAGCTGGTAGAGGGGCTCCTCGTCATGGCGCGTCATGGCGCCAGAGACGTCGGCACTTGCTTCCTGCACCTGCTCGAGGTCCACGGTCTCTGTGTTGCAGCGGCTGGCGAAATCGCCGGTTTCATCGAACACGTAGGCGACGCCGCCGGTCATGCCGGCCGCGAAGTTGCGGCCCGTGGCGCCGAGCACGACGACGACACCGCCGGTCATGTATTCGCAGCCATGGTCGCCGACACCCTCGACGATGGCGATCGCGCCCGAATTGCGCACGGCGAAACGTTCGCCCGCCACACCACGGAAATAGCATTCGCCCTCGGTCGCACCGTAAAGCACGGTGTTGCCGACGATGATGGAGTCCTCGGCCACGATCCTCGAATTCTCCGGCGGCCGGATGATGATCTTGCCGCCTGAAAGGCCCTTGCCGACATAGTCGTTGCCGTCGCCGATCAGGTTGAAGGTGATCCCCCGTGCCAGGAAGGCGCCGAAGCTCTGACCTGCGGTGCCGCGAAGCGTCACATTGATCGTGTCTTCCTTCAGACCGCGATGGCGATAACGCTTGGCGACCTCGCCGGAAAGCATCGCGCCCACCGAACGGTCGACGTTCTTGATGCCGACCTCGAAGGCGACGGGTGTCTTGGCCGTCAGTGCCGGGTGCGCCTGTTCGATCAGCACGCGGTCGAGAATATCGTCGATCGGGTGCTCCTGCCGGCTCGTCCAGAAGGTTTCTTCCTTAAGAGCGTCGACCTTGTGGAAGATGCGGCTGAAGTCGAGGCCCTTCGCCTTCCAGTGCGACAGCATCTCGTCCTTCTCCAGCAGCTCCGAGGCACCGATGATCTCGTCGAGCCGGGTGAAGCCCAGCGAGGCGAGGATCTCGCGCACTTCGTTGGCGGCGAAGAAGAAGTAGTTGATGACATGCTCCGGCGCGCCCTTAAACTTCTTGCGCATCACCGGATCCTGGGTCGCCAAGCCCGCCGAACAGATGTTGAGATGGCACTTGCGACACATGATGCAGCCGGCGGCAATCAGCGGCGCGGTGGCAAAGCCGAACTCGTCGGCTCCAAGCAGCGCCCCGATAATGACGTCGCGGCCGGTCTTCAGCCCGCCGTCCACCTGCAGCCCGACCCGTGAACGCAGGTTTTTCTCCACCAGCCTCTGCTGGGTCTCGGCAAGGCCGATTTCCCAGGGGCTGCCGGCATGTTTGAGCGACGTCAGCGGCGACGCACCCGTGCCACCGTCGGAGCCAGAAATCGTGATATGATCGGCGCCCGCCTTGACGACACCGGCGGCGACCGTGCCGACGCCGACTTCAGAGACGAGCTTGACCGAAACGTCGGCGGTCGGGTTGACGTTCTTCAGATCGTAGATCAGCTGCGCCAGATCTTCGATGGAATAGATGTCGTGGTGCGGCGGCGGCGAAATCAGCCCGACGCCCTGTGTCGAATGGCGGGTCTTGGCAATGGTCGCATCGACCTTTTGACCCGGCAGGTGGCCGCCTTCGCCAGGCTTGGCGCCTTGCGCCACCTTGATCTGCAGCACGTCGGCATTGACGAGATATTCGGTGGTCACCCCGAAGCGGCCTGACGCGATCTGCTTGATCGCCGAACGTTCCGGGTTCATCGAACCATCGGCCAGCGGCATATAGCGGTCGGATTCTTCGCCGCCCTCGCCGCTGTTTGACTTGCCGCCGATCCGGTTCATGGCGATCGCCAGTGTCGTATGCGCCTCCCTGGAGATCGAGCCGAAGGACATCGCTCCCGTCGAGAAACGCTTGACGATGTCGGCAGCCGGCTCGACCTCGTCGATGGATACCGGCTTGCGGCCGAGTGCCTCGGCGCTCTTGATCTTGAAGAGCCCACGAATGCTGATTGGTAGCGCCGGATTGTTCACCAAGTTGGCGAATTCCTGGTAACGGTCCACAGCATTGCCGAGCACGGCATGCCGAAGGGCCGTGACGGCATCCGGCGTCCAGGCGTGGCTTTCGCCGCGCATGCGATAGGCATATTCGCCGCCGATGTCGAGCGTCGTCGCAAGCTGCGAGTCCTTCCCAAAAGCCGCCGTATGGCGGGCAACTGTTTCTGCCGCGATCGCCTCGAGGCCGACACCTTCGATCATCGTCGCGGTGCCGCAGAAATACTTGTCGATCAGTTCCGACTGCAGGCCGATCGCATCGAACATCTGCGCGCCGCAATAGGACTGATAGGTCGAGATACCCATCTTCGACATGACCTTGAGAATGCCTTCGCCGACTACCTTGATGTAGCGATTGACGATTTCGGAAGCATCCAGTTCCTTCGGGAATTCGCCCTTGGCATGCATGTCGAGCAGCGTGTCGAAGGCAAGATAGGGATTGATCGCCTCGGCGCCGTAGCCGGCGAGCAGGCAAAAATGGTGCACCTCGCGCGGTTCGCCGGTCTCGACGACGAGACCCACCGCGGTGCGCAGCCCTTTGTGGATAAGATGGTGATGCACGGCAGCGGTGGCGAGCAACGCCGGAATCGCGATCCGGTCCGGACCAATCAGACGATCAGAGAGCACGATGATATTGAAACCGCCCGTGACAGCGGCTTCTGCGGCCCGGCAGAGCAGGTCCAGCATCTTCGGCAGGCCTTCGGCGCCGCGCTCGATATCATAGGTGGTGTCGAGCCAATTGGCGTCGAAATATTCTTCAGCATGGACGATCGAGCGGATCCTCTCAAGACTGCCGTTGGTGAGGATCGGCTGGCGCACTTCGAGCCGCTTGGCGTTGGCCGCGCCCTCATGGTCGAGAATGTTCGGCCGCGGCCCGATGAACGAAACCAGGCTCATGAGGAACGCCTCACGGATCGGATCGATCGGCGGGTTGGTGACCTGCGCGAAGTTCTGCTTGAAATAGGTGTAGAGCAGCTTCGGCTTTTCCGACATCGCCGAGATCGGCGTATCCATGCCCATCGAGCCGATCGCCTCCTGGCCGGTCGTCACCATCGTCGACATCAGGTCGATATCTTCCATCGTGTAGCCGAAGGCCTGCTGGCGGTCGAGCAGCGACACGTCGCGGCGCGGAGCCCGCGGCTCTATTGCCTTCAGGTCTTCGAGGATGAGCTGCGTGCGGTTGAGCCAGCTGCGATAGGGATGGGCCGTCGCCAGTTGCGACTTCACCTCGTCGTCGGAGATGATCCGGCCTTCTTCCATGTCGATCAACAGCATCTTGCCCGGCTGCAGGCGCCACTTCTGGATGATGATCTCTTCCGGAACCGGCAGCACGCCGGCTTCGGACGCCATGATGACGCGATCGTCATTGGTGACGAGGTAGCGCGCCGGCCGCAGGCCGTTACGGTCGAGCGTCGCGCCGATCTGCTTGCCGTCGGTGAAGGCGACCGCGGCCGGCCCGTCCCACGGCTCCATCAGCGCGGCATGATATTCGTAGAAAGCCTTGCGTTCGGCGGCCATCGACTGGTTGCCGGCCCAGGCTTCCGGGATCAGCATCATCACGGCATGCGCCATCGAATAGCCGCCGCGCACCAGGAATTCGAGCGCGTTATCGAAGCAGGCGGTGTCCGACTGCCCCTCGTAGGAGATCGGCCAGAGCTTGGAGATGTCCTCGCCGAACAGCGGCGAGGAGACCGACGCCTGGCGCGCCGCCATCCAGTTGACGTTGCCGCGCAGCGTGTTGATCTCGCCATTATGGGCGACCATGCGATAGGGATGCGCGAGCTTCCACGATGGGAAGGTGTTGGTCGAGAAGCGCTGGTGCACCAGGGCGACCGCACTCTCGAAACGCGGGTCCGACAGGTCCTTGTAGTAGACGCCGAGCTGATAGGCCAGGAACATGCCCTTGTAGACCACCGTCGCCGACGACAGTGACACCAGATAGAAATTGCTCTCCTCGCCGTCGAACTCGTCATGGATGCGGTTGGAGATTACCTTGCGCAGCGTGAACAGCCGGCGCTCGAACTCGTCGTTGTTTTCGGCATCCTCGCCGGCGCCGATGAAGACCTGCACATGATGCGGCTCGGTTGCGGCAATGGCCGGTGCCTTGGAGAGTGAGGAATTGTCGACCGGCACGTCGCGGAAGCCGATGAAGACTTGACCTTCCTCGGTGATGACGTCCTTGATCACCTTCTTGAAGTGTTCGATCTGCTTTTCATCGCGCGGCATGAAGATATGGCCGACGCCATATTCGCCGACCGGCGGCAGGGTAACGCCCGGCCCGGTCATCTCCTCGCGGAAGAAACGGTCGGGGATCTGCACCAGGATGCCGGCGCCGTCACCCATCAGCGGATCGGCGCCGACGGCGCCGCGATGCGTCAGGTTCTCGAGGATGAACAGGCCATCCTTGACGATCTGGTGCGACTTCTTGCCCTTCATATGGGCGACGAAGCCGACGCCGCAGGCATCATGTTCGTTGCGCGGATCGTAGAGGCCCTTCGCTCGACGCTGGCGACTGTTGATAGCTCGACGCTGGTGGCGGTTGAGAACCTGCTTGGGCATGAGCGCTTTGCCTGTCATACTGACGTTAGGTGCCATGATCGAAGTCCCCTCTCTGGTCGTCCCTCACCAGCGTGTTGGTGAGGTAATATCATCCGGTGAATATTCGTGTTCTAAACCGAGTAGGGTTAGATAGAATTAGTAGTCCCGTAAGGTCCCAAACGCTGACCTGCGTTCCCACAACTGCCAAACGCTCCGGCCTCATTTCTCAGTGAAATCTGTTCTAACATTCTCACCTCATCACGATACCTCCACGGTGAGGTAGGGTGGCGCACGGATGGGTGCACAAAAGAGGAGATGTAACCGCCCGATTGCTACCGCGAAGATTTTGCTTTGATGCGAGCGATGAGCAGCTCGTCGTCAACAAAGCTGTCGAGGAAGTCGTTCCATTCTTGGGGTGAGCGGCGGGCGTCTTTGAGCATCTGCTCCAATTCGTCCATGCCGTCGTCTGTCAGTGCGGTCACGGATACGTCGTCTCCGGTGTACACGGAGATGATGCTGCCGTAGCTCAGATTGTCATCGTTGCAGACGATTGCCTGAAGAAGCTCCGGGTCCTCTTCGAGAATTTCGGCAACAAATTTGATCGTACGGACGTAGGTGACTGTCGCCATCAGGCTGCCTTTGCATCGACTGTGGTGATCGCCGACCAGTTCAACGGAAGCAATTCGTATAACCGAGGAAACCGCCCCTTCTGCAAGATCTTGTAATACAGGCAGAAGCCCTGGCCATCAAAAATGCAGCAGCTTCAAACGATCGCCAGACTTGCCGAGAAAGGCGAAGACCGCGCCGCCTATCGGTTTCTGACGCAAAACATCCTGCGCAAGCGCGGCAAGGCCTTCTACTCCCTTGCGCATGTCCGTGATCCCACACGCAAGATACACCCGAACGCCGGTCCCAGGCCCAATCATGCTGCTTCCACGGCCCGGATAACCTGCATCAGGACGCTGGGGGCCACCGAACTCTCGAAGCGAAGGGTGCGGCCGCAGCTCAATCGTAGCTCAATCATCCCGAAGCAGCTCTCCCTCAATTCAGGGCATCGTTCTGCACGGCATGGCCTGCTGCCGGTTTCATAGACATCGAGTTAAGGTGTTCCTCCTGAAACCGGAGAGCATGAATGCAAAGACGAATATTCAGCCGCGAGTACAAGCTTGAGGCGGTGAAGCTGGTCAGGGAGCGTGGGGTTGCCGTTGCGCAGGCTGCCCGTGATCTTGATGTCCACGAGAATGTGTTGCGCAAATGGGTTCGGGAATACGGCGACGATCCCAGCCAATCCTTTCCTGGAAAAGGGCAAATGAAGCCGGAGCAGCTTGAGATCGAGCGGCTCCGTCGTGAAGTCGCAAAGCTGAAGGCAGAGCGCGATATCCTAAAAAAGGCCGCAGCCTACTTTGCCAGGGACGCGATATGAAGTTCGCGTTCGTTGCAAAGCACCGCTCGATCTGGCCGGTGGCATGGCTCTGTGAAGCGCTGGGAGTTTCTCGTTCAGGTTTCCACGCCTGGTTCAATCGTTCTCCGAGCGAACATGCACGCCATGACGAGGTCCTGCTGGAAAGGATCAAGCAGAGTTTCCAGTCCAGCGACCGCACCTATGGTGCCCGACGGGTCTGGCACGATGTGCTGGAGGAAGGGTTATCCTGTGGCCTCCATCGTATTGAGCGGCTGATGCGCTTGAATGCGCTCAGGGCAAGACCGAGGCGGCGTGGCTTGCCAAAGGATGCCGGTGACCGTGCCGTCATCATGCCTAACGTGCTGGACCGCCAGTTCGTGGCAGACCGTCCGAACCCGAAATGGGTGGCTGACTTCACCTATATCTGGACCGCGGAAGGCTGGCTGTATGTCGCAGCCGTCATCGACCTGTTCTCACGCCGTGTCGTCGGCTGGTCGATGAATGCCAACATGACAGCCCAACTCGTCACAGATGCGCTGATCATGGCGATATGGCGTCGAGGAAAACCAGATGCTCTGCTGCATCACTCCGACCAGGGCAGCCAATATACCAGCGAGCAGTTCCAGCGCCTCATGGGAGATCACGGCATCACCTGCTCGATGAGCCGCTCTGGAAATGTCTGGGACAACGCTGCAATGGAGAGCTTCTTCTCCTCACTGAAAACGGAGAGAACGGCACGGAAGGTTTATCGCACGAGGAATGACGCCAGAGCCGATGTGTTCGATTACATCGAGCGCTTCTACAACCCGAAGCGTCGCCACTCGACACTGGGCTATCTCAGCCCCAATGACTTTGAAACAAAGGTGGGATTAGCTTAACCTCGTGTCCGATAAACCGGCAGCAGGCCAGCATTCAGATCGACGGGAATGAAGAATGCACTCGAAGACACCGAGAGCAGCCCCTTCTTCTTGAGCTCGCTACGCCAGGCGTATATCTGCTGCCGCGTCACATCGTGAAGACGAGCAATCTCTGTGATCGTGGCTCCGGTTCCCCAACCGACGCAATAATCGCGACCTTGTCCTCCTCCCGCCACCGACGTCGACGTTCACGCCCAAGAATTTCTACGCGCATCGCAACCCCGCCTAAGAGCCTGACTCGAAAAGGTTTCAACGATATCCGTACCTTGCCAAGCGTCGTGTCAGGACCCGGATGTGGGCGATAGTGATCCAGGCCTCGGCTGAGGCGACGGACTTTTCCCAATCCTTCGCCAATCGTCGGCATCTGCCAAGCCATGCGAAGGTGCGCTCCACTACCCAGCGACGCGGCAGAACCTCGAAGCCCTTGGCCTTGTCGGTCCGCTTGACGATCTGGAGAGTGAACGCAGCGATCTTTTGCAGTGCGCCCCTCAGCTTCGGTCCGGCATAACCACCATCGGCGAAGATATGTCTCAGCCACGGCCAGCGCTTGAGAATGGTTTTGAGAACGGCAGGCGCGCCGTCGCGATCCTGAATATCGGCGCTGTG
>NZ_CP098804.1:0-767332 GCF_024346605.1 Rhizobium anhuiense bv. trifolii | reverse complement strand
GATCTTTTTCCCACGTAACTGCGCAATTTTGAACGAAAGCGCTTCAGTTGCGCAGTTACTATATGCCTCGATTCGTTACCAATTTACAAATGCTTAACCAAGCTGCTCATTTCACCCATCGAGACGGCTGGCCAGGTCAGGCAGGTTTCGGGCGGCTGGCGCCATGGCCCCGGCTCGAAACGGCTGACAGCCCTGGCGGCTTTCAAACCGACCGGGAAGTTTAGGCCTTAGCCTTATAAATCTAATTTATTCAATACCTTGGATGCTACCTGGCTATCTCCCGTCGTCCTTGAGGTAGTTGTTGCCGTTGATCACCAGAAGCCCGTCGGATGCTTTGTCCGGTTCGAATATGCTCATGCTTTCCGTCCTGCCGTCGGCGTCGGTCAAGTCGAGGCGATAGCCGGAAAGCTTATAGCGGCCGCTTGCGACCGGCCGGTTTCCGGATGTGGTGACGCCCGATCGGGATCCGCCGATTTCGTTCATCATCGAGGCGCCGGACCAGCCCGTGCGTTCGAAGGTGCCGTTTCGACGAAGCGTCAGCGTATGGCTGGAGGCCACCGATCCCGATGAGGTCGCAGTCATGCCGCTCGAGGCAAAGGTGGAAACCCATTCGCCGTCGAGCGTCGTGCCCTCATCAAATGGCGGCACGGCGCGATAATCCGCGTCTGAAATCACCAGGTCCTCACCCTTTTTCGAGAATGGTTTCGTCTCGATTTCGATCGTGCCGTAGGCTGAGGTGACGCTGCGCATTTCGATCGACCCGGCCGAGGAGAAGAAGCCGCCGCCGGCAAGCTTGTAGAGACCGCAATCAGTCGGGGTCTCCTTGCAATGTTCGCCAATGCTCCGGCCGCCCTTCGGCAGCTCCGTGCTGAACCGGCCCTCCCGGTCGAACATGCTGATCGTGCTGTCCGAGTAGAAATCCATGCCGCCGAAGACATTCGGCCGGATGCCGGTATCGAGATGGGTGAAGACGCCGTCCAGCCCGCCATCGCCGCTCGCCGGAACAAGGTCGAAATCCCTGTCGGAAGGATCGAGCTTCACCGAGCGCACGAGGGCCGCGAAATCAGCCTCCGCCCCTTTGCTTCTGTCGCCGGTTACATTCAGCAGCACGAGCTGCAGATAGGCCTGCCGCTTGTCGCCGGCGATGCCGACCACGATCTGGTTGATGCTGACATTGTTCTGATGGACGCAGCAGCGTTCTTCCACGCGGATGTCGTGGCCGTTCACCGTCACCCCGTAATGTTTGATCAGGATATCTTCCTTCGCCATGTCGGGCAGCGTGGCGACGAAGGTCTTCATCCCGGCCTGCAGGGAATTGCGCGCGGCCGGGAGCGGCTTGGTGATCTGGATCAGAGCACTGCCGCGCTTGTCGTCATCCGTTTCAGGAAAATCCTTCTGCAACATGAAGAGATTGCCTTTGGCGGCCTTCCTCCAGCCGGAAGCGGCGTCGGGCAGGGTCACCGTCAAACCGCCGATATCGGCGGGCGCGGCAAATGCCGGAAGGCAGGACAGGAGGCAGGCAAGAACGACAATGAAGCCCAAACCTGACCTGGCCCGCCCTATCCGATCGACATACGCATTGCCCATGCGCCCCTCCCCTCGTGTTTCGACGACCGCCGACGAGATTTGGAGCCGGGGGAGGCCATTTCAACCCTGAGCTTCATGAAGGTTTCTTGAACGCTTCGACCCACGTTATATTCGTGAGCCTACGAAGTGGGTGCTGTCAGGAGAAACAGGGGCGATAACGGCCGACATTGCCGCTCAATGGCGGCAGTTGCTCTACCGCAGCTGAGCGCCGATCAAAAATCGGAAAGCACGCCAACCGCCGAGGGGCCACCACGGTGCTGCTGCGGTAGGCCAACCGCAGTTTCCCTCGACGAGTTTTGGTTTGGCTCGTCGAGAGAAATTTGTTTCGCCTAGAAGCGACGGGGTTCTTCGGGTTTGTTGCCGGCGATCATGTCGATCCGGTCCAGCACGTCAGACGTCATCTTTTGCCTGTGTGAGAGGGCCGCGAGATTGACCTGCAGCTGGCTGGCGCGCGATGCGCCAAGAATGACGGTCGAGACGTTCCGGTTGGCGAGGCACCACAAAAGGGCGAGATGCGTGATCGATATTCCGATCTCGTCCGCGAGCTTTGCGAGCTCGCCGACTTGTCGGAGCTGGGCGCGGCCGGCATCGCTGGACCACTTTTCCTTCAGCCATTCGTAGCCAGGCAGGTTCATGCGACTGTCGGCGGGCACACCGTCATTGTATTTGCCGGTGAGGACGCCCGAGGCGAGTGGCGACCAGATCGTGGTGCCAAGCCCGATCAACTCGTAGAGCGGGAGGTAGTCCGACTCGACCTTCTGGCGCTCGAAGATGTTGTATTGCGGCTGCTCCATCGTCGGCGGAGTGATGCGCAAGTCCCGAGCGACGGCATAGGCTTCCGTCAATTGTTGCGCCGACCATTCCGACGTACCCCAGTAGAGCACTTTGCCCTGGGCGACGAGATCGTGCATCGCCCGGACTGTTTCCTCGATGGGCGTGTCGATATCCGGGCGATGACAGAAGTAGAGGTCGAGATAGTCGACCTGAAGCCGCTTGAGCGCGGCATGGCAGGCGTCGGTCACATGCTTGCGCGACAGGCCGCGCTGTGTCGGTTTCTGCCCTCCCCAGAAGACCTTGCTGGAGACGACGAAGCTGTCACGGCTCCAGCCCAGCGATCTGAGCGCCTCGCCCATGACGATTTCGGACTTGCCGCTTTCGTATCCCTCGGCATTGTCGAAGAAGTTCACCCCGTTGTCATAGGCAAGCTTCATGAGATCGACGGCGTCGCCTCCATTTACCTGCTTGCCGAAAGTGACCCATGAACCGAAAGAGAACTCGCTCACTTTCAGACCCGACTTTCCCAAACGTCGATATTCCATCATGCAGCTCCCGCAAGTTATGAACATGTGCCGGCCTGTCACCGGCGTCGGCGTCGCACGATTGATCGACTGCCAATTCGCGTAATCTATGGCATGAGCAACGATATGCGAGGCTTAGCTATCGGTTCGCATCGCCTCTTTTGTGACGAGACGATCGATCCAGTGAAACGATCCGCGTTTGCCCGCCTGGACTGAAGCACGGGTGCGGTGGAACCGCCGCCACGGTTCTAGCCTGCGTTCCAGCCTCCGGCAAGAGAAAGGGCGCTCCGCGACTTATGTCGGAGCGCCCGTAGCGTGCGGTCGACGACGTTTGCGGCGGAGGTCGACGGCAGCAACGCAAGATGAAGAGATTCGGAACGGATAGGCAACATATGATTAGAATAGGGGGCTTTGTCGGCCGCCGATCGATCGTGTCATCCACTGGATATCCACAGCTTATCCACAGGAACGGCGACCGCGACCGCAGCAACTTCAATGACATTCGCCTGGCGGCAAATCACACCTCACAAATGCTTATGTGACTGGTGAACGACACTGCGCTTTTGTTTGCCGGCTTAGATACAAACCAAGGCCTGGTTCGGATAGATTTGGTTCTCTTCCCGACCGTGGCGGCGGACGCCGGGAGGAGGTGGGCGGTGGGCAACATGAGGGTCCACCGCCTTCTTTTAACCGCCCCCTGGGGTCGGCCATCTCACACGTCGAGTTTGACAATTCCCTTGGCCGCCAGGGCCTCGACCGATACCCGACCTGCACGCTACGGAATGCGTCTTGGATATGAATCGGGTGCCACCGCGCGATCAAATGATCGACTCGCTAGTCCGCCATCGCTTGGTAGAGCCAGTCGGAGAGCTTCTCGGTCGCCACGCGCGCGCCGGCGCCAGGAAGCAGCGCGCCGGCGGTCAATTCGACGCCGAAATACGAGGCGGATGGGTCTGTCACCACCTGCCGCTCGTCCTCATTCGCGGCGAGATAGATCCGGGCGATTTCATCGATACCGAATTGATCCGGACCGCCGATTTCAACAATATCGTTCAACGGCGCTCCGACTGACAATTCCGCCAGCAATGCGGCGACGTCACCGGCCGCCACCGGCCTCATGAACGCCGGAGACAATCGGAAAACATCACCATCAGCACCGGTGTCGATCAATCCGCTGATGAACTCGTAGAACTGTGTGGAACGGAGAAGCGTATAGGGTCGATTTGAAGCCCTGATGAGATTTTCCTGCACCATTTTCGCGCGGAAATAGTCGCTTTCGACCAGACTTGGCGTGCCGACGACCGAAAGTGCAAGATAGTGCCTGACACCGGCCTCGGCCGCTGCGGCAAGCAAATTCTTGGTCGAAGCCCTGAAAAAATCCAGCGCCGCACTGTCGCCGAAAGATGCGGCGTTGGTAACGTCAACGATGACTTCAGTTCCCGCCAAGGCCGCTTCAAGGCCCTTTCCGCTAACCGTGTCGACGCCGAGCGACAACGACGCGGCGCTGACTTGGTGGCCGGACTGGCGTATGATTTCACTGAGGCGTGTTCCGACAACACCGGTTGCTCCCGCTACCGTGATTTTCATCTCAGCATCCTTTGTTGCATTGCACCGCGCGAATGGCGACGAGATCGCGGATAGGGATCGTCTTCAACGTCTCGGAATCGACCGGACCGACAATGACTGGAAAGCCGGGCGCTCTCCATCGTCCATGGGGTCCGGTCGCCTTAGCCGTACGTCTAGCGAAACCACCCCAAGGTTTAGGATGCCCCACCAGAAGGCAGGACAGGTCTCCAATTGCTCGTTCGCGCCGAACTACCGATTCCGGGCACGGCGGCCACATCCCCGCGCAATGCATGGGTTTCCATGAGTTGCGGTTGTAATGGGGCGGGGTTACGGTCTGAGCATGCGCTCGCCAGCCCCGAAATCGAGAATAACGACAATACAAAACGCCGACGATCCCGTGGCTTTGTCTGTCCGGCAGGAGCAACTGATAATGAGCGTCTGGTCGCACCGCCCTCAATTCCTGCACCTGGGCCTTTTCATCGTAGCCTATGTGCTGGCCTGCGGATTCGCCCAGTCGCTCGCAATCGTCCCTGGAACCGGAATTTCCATCTGGCCGGCGAGTGGCCTTTTCATTGCGACACTTGTGGCCGCCTCTCCCTACAGCTGGCCTTGGTGGGTGCTGGGAGGCTGCCTGGCCGAACTGTTCAGCAATTTGCTGTGGTTCCACAGTCCGCTGCCTGCGGCTTTTCTGATCTACATCGGTAACGCCCTGGAAGCGGTTGCCGGGGCATGGCTCGTCAACCGAATCTTGAAGCGGCCAGTTCGGCTGGAAACCTTGCAGGAAGTTTTCGCGTTCGTCGTACTGGGCGCGGGGATTGCGCCCATCGCAAGCGCGACCGTGGGAAGTGCGACCCTGGCGTGGTTTGGCATACAATCGCAATCCTTCGCAACGGCTTGGCCTCTTTGGTGGATCGGAGACGCCACCGGCGTCCTGATCGTAGCGCCGCTGGCGTTGGTCGTATTTCACAGCTGGCGCGGCAAGACCCGACTCTCAGCCCCGCAATGGGTGGAAGCTTTCGTCCTGGGGCTGATCTTTCTCGGCGTTGCGGCTCTTTCGCTGAGCGGCTACCTCCCCTTCGCATACATTATCATGCCGCCTCTTCTTTGGGCCGCCGTTCGCTTCGAATTCAAAGGCGCCGCCGTATCCTTGGTCCTCCTCGCCCTGATCACGGCGTTGTTCACGATAACAGGCACCAGCCAGTTTGCCGGCGATCCCGAGGCCCAGAAGCACAAGCA
The DNA here is from genome assembly GCF_024346605.1 of Rhizobium anhuiense bv. trifolii. Taxonomy (NCBI): domain Bacteria; kingdom Pseudomonadati; phylum Pseudomonadota; class Alphaproteobacteria; order Hyphomicrobiales; family Rhizobiaceae; genus Rhizobium; species Rhizobium anhuiense. The sequence continues at coordinate 761,645 of NZ_CP098804.1, read as the reverse complement.
GGTCATGCTGCAGCTTTTTCTGGCCATCTCGGCATTTTCGGCGCTCATTGTGGCCGCCATATCCCGGCAACACCAGTTGGCAGTGCTCACATTGCGCCAAAGCCTGGATACGCTCCGCGACCGGGAGCGGGAACTCTCGCAGCTCGTGGATATGGTTCCGAGCCACGTCTGGCGTCTAACCCCCGACGGCGAGCCGACCTTCTTCAACCAACGGATGGTCGATTTTCTCGGTCTCGATGTTGCTGATTTCGACAAACCCGACATGAGCCGGCTGGAGTCCGTCCTGGACGCCACCGTTCACCCGGAGGATGCGGCGGGTTTCGGAGATGCCCTTCGCCATTGCCTCGCTACCGGCGCGAGCTTCGCCATGCGGTATCGACTGCGCCGCTCCGACGGCCTCTATCGCTGGATGTCGAGCCGTGCGGAACCGATGAGGGATCAATCAGGGCGCATTGTCCAGTGGTACGGCCTGTGTCACGACATCGACGATCAGGTTCATGCCGAAGAGGCTGTGCGGCGGAGCCAACAACAGCTTCAGCAGATCATAGACGCCGTGCCGGTTCGCATCTGGAGTGTGGAGCCCACGGGAGGATCGTTCTATTTCAACAAGCGGTATCAGGATCATTTCCGCTCCGTTATTGCCAATTTCGACGCTCTCGGTGAACCGCGCATCGACGATCTGCTGCAACAGCTGATTCATCCAGAAGACGCACCCGACATCCAGCGTACGCTCAGGAACTGCTTCGAAACCGGCTCCGGCTCCGCGATGCGATTTCGCTGGCGCGAACAGGATGATGTCTACCGCTGGGCGGAATGCCGGGTCGAGCCCCGCCGCGATGACGACGGAACGGTCGTGCAATGGTACGGCGTTTCTCTCGATATCGACGACGAGGTGCGTGCGCTGGAGGCGTTACGTGAACGTGAGCGCGAGCTCTCGCAGCTCGTCGACATGGTCCCGGTACAGATCAGGCGCTTGACGCCGGAAGGCGAGCCGGTCTTCTTCAACAAACGTCTGATCGACTTTTTCGGTCTCGACGTGGGCGATATGGACAGGCCTGGCATGAGCCGCCTCGCGTCAGTCATTCACACCCTCGTCCACCCCGATGACGCATCGAGGTTGCTGGAGACGGTTCATCGTTCCCTCGCCAGCGGCGATCCCTTCTCGATAAAATACCGCATGCGCCGCGTCGACGGTGCCTATCGCTGGGTCGACGGCCGCGCCGAACCGCTGCGGGACCAAAGCGGCGCAATCATGCAATGGTACGTGATCTCAGTCGACATTGACGATGAGATGCGTGCACAGGAAGCGCTGCGCGACCGGGAGCGGGAGCTTTCGCAACTGGTGGATATGGTTCCCAGCCTGCTCTGGCGGCTCAATTCGGACGGCACTCCGACCTTCTTCAACCAGCGCCTAATCGATTTTCTCGGTCTCGACATCGCCGATATGGAAAAGCCCGGCGTGAGTCGGCTGGCAGCCCTCATCGAAGCCGCCGTCCATCCCGACGATGCCGCCAGCCTCGCCGAAGCGCTCAACCACTCCCTCGTCACCGGCGAGGGCTTCTCGAAACAGTATCGCCTGCGGCGCGCCGATGGCGTCTATCGCTGGGTGAAGGGCAGCGCCGAGCCGCTGCGGGACGAAAACGGGCGGATCGTCCAATGGTACGGTCTCTCGCATGACATCGATGATCAGCTGCGCGTTGAAGAAGCGCTGCGAGAGAGTGAACGCTCGCTCTGGCAGATCGTCGAGACGCTGCCGGCCATGATCGATTGCGCCGCTCCGGATGGAGAGCCGGTCTATCGCAATCCTCAGCTTCGCGACTTTCTCGGATACAAGCTCGAAGAGCTGGACGGAACGGGAAAGTCCCGGCTGGCCGGCACACTCGACGCCGGTGTTCATCCCGACGAGGTGGCCGGAGTCAAGGAAAAGTATGCTCATTCGCTCGCTACCGGCGAGCCCTATGCACGCAGACATCGCCTACGGCGGTTCGATGGTGAATATCGTTGGGTCGAGACACGCGCGGCGCCGATGCGCAACGCTGAAGGCGAGATCATTCAGTGGAATGTCATATGCCTCGATATCGACGGTGAGGTACGGGCGCAAGACGAGCTGCGCCTGGCGCAAGAGGGCCTTGCCCGGGCGAGCCAAGCGGCGAGCCTCGCCGAGCTTTCGGCTTCGATCGCGCATGAGGTGAACCAGCCGCTGGCCGCCGTCGTGGCGAATTCGCATGCCTGCCAGCGCTGGCTCACGGCTGAGCCGCCGAATATGGAGCGGGCACAAAAGACGGTCGAGCGCATCATCCGGGACGCCAACTCGGCGGCCGAGGTCGTCAGCCGCATTCGCGCCTTATTCAAACAGTCCGCGGACAGGAGGATCCAAACGACGATCTCCGGCATCATCGACGAGGCGCGCAGCCTGATGACCGACGAGGCCTGGCGACGTCGTGTTCGCATCGGTGTCGACGTTGACGGCAATCTTCCGCTCATTGCAATCGATCGCATCCAGATCCAGCAAGTCCTGATCAATCTCATCCGCAACGGCATGGAAGCGATGGACGCCGTTGCAGACGACAGGATGATCGAGATCCGCGTGCGCCATATGGGGAATGCCGTCCAGACCGAGATTAGCGATCGCGGCCAGGGTATCGAGTTTCCCGAGAAAATGTTCGAGCCGTTCTTCACGACCAAGGAAAACGGCATGGGCATGGGGCTGGCGATCTGCCGTTCGATCGTCGAGCTTCATGGTGGACGATTGTGGGCCGAGAAGAACAATCCGCACGGAGCGACGTTGATCTTTACCTTGCCCATAGAAACGAAGGCGGCGTCATGACAGCCGATGACCATATTGTCTTCATCGTGGATGACGATGGACGTATTCGGGAAGCGCTCGGCGAGTTGCTGGAGTCGCACGGCATGCGCACCATCGCCTTCGAATCGGCCTGCGATTACGTGAGAGCGGACAAGCCTGACCTGCCCGCCTGCCTTATTCTCGATATCGAACTGCCTGACATCAACGGCCTCGACCTGCAGAGACAGATCGCTGACAGGGACCATCCGCCGATCGTCTTCATCACAGGACATGGCGACATTCCCTCCTCCGTGCGTGCGATCAAGCATGGCGCGGTGGACTTCCTGACCAAACCCTTCAGCGATGCGGACCTCATGGCGGCAGTCCACGCGGCGATCGCCGAGGATCGGACAAAGAGATCGGAACGCGCCGAACTCGACATGCTCAAACGACACTACCTCGACCTGACGCCGCGAGAGCGCGAGGTGCTGCCGCTCGTCGTCAGCGGTCTTCTCAACAAGCAGGCGGCAGCCGAATTGGGGATCAGCGAAGTCACGCTGCAGATCCATAGAAGAAATGTGATGCAGAAAATGGCGGCGGCGTCGCTCGCCGATCTCGTCCGGATCGCGGAGAGATTGGAAATACCGATAACCCACTCGCGCCGAGTGGGAGGGAATTGAACATGAACAAGACAAGACACGTCGTGGCAATTGTCGATGACGATCCAAGGCTGCTTGAATCGATGGGCGACCTTCTGGAATCCGCGGGTTATGTGGCCCGCAGCTTTTCGTCGGCGGGCTCGTTGCTCATCAACGGGCTGTCGGACCTCGACCTGCTCATCACCGATATCGGAATGCCTGGCATCGACGGCTTCGAACTTCGCGATTTGGTGCGAAAGTCGCGTCCGGAGCTGCCGGTATTCCTGATCACGGGCCGCCACGAGATAGCAGATCAGGGCCGCGCTCAAGGCGTGGGCGGATTTTTCCGAAAGCCCTTTGATGCCCAGGCGCTGCTGGCAGCCATAGCCAACGCTTTGCATAAATCGACAGATGGAGGGTGACATGCGAGTTGACCAGCCGTTGCTGCGGAGATCGGCGCCGTTATCGTTGCAGTGCAGATGTGAAGAGACAGAGCCACTCGTCATCATCGTCGATGACGACGCGTCCGTTCGTGAGGCGCTGTCGGAGCTCATCCTGTCGGCGGGTTTCCGGTCGACCAGTTTTGCCTCGACCCGCGAATTGCTTGACGCCGATATATTGGATAGCCCCGGTTGCCTGATCCTCGATGTGCGCATGCCTGGAGCAAGCGGCCTCCACCTGCAGCGTCATCTGGCCGAAAACGGCATTGCCAAGCCGATCATCTTCGTGACCGGCCATGGCGACATCCCGATGACCGTCCAGGCGATGAAGGCCGGCGCTGTCGATTTTCTCACCAAACCCGTGCGGGACCAGACGCTGCTCGACGCCATTACGGCTGCCATTGCGACGGATGCCGAGCGGCGAGCGGAAGCCGCGATCGCCGAGCGCAATATCAAGCGCCTGGAGACCCTGACTCAGCGCGAGCGCGAGGTTCTGCATGAAGTGGCACGCGGCCGCCTCAACAAGCAGATCGCCTTCGATCTCGGCATCAGCGAAGTGACGGTCAAGCTGCATCGCAGCAATGTCATGCACAAGATGGAGGCTGCCTCCATCGGCGAATTGATCCGGGCCTGGGAAACTCTGCCCGCACAAATGCGCCAGGCAGGCGCGCGCTAGCGCAATTCCAGACGCAGCACTGCTGCACAGTTTTGCTGGAATTGCTCCAGCTTTAGCAGCACGCCTCCAAAAACTCGGGATGCCGGCCTCGAAGATTACATACCGCCGCTGTCCATTTGATGCGCGCCGTATCCGATCTGCGCCGAAAAAGACCATCTTGCGCCGGCAATGGGGTTTCGGCCGCGCACCCATGCGTTATTCCTAAATTAAAGCTCGGGGATATGACCTGGTGCCCCGCTTTGGTTCCTAAAGGAGATCTCGCTTTGAACAATCACTCGTCAACCGCGCCTTCCCCTGAAACCACCGCCTTCGACAACGAAGCAAACTTCCTGTCGGCCATGGGGAATGCCAAACGGCTTCATATGCTGCATCTGCTGGCCGAGGGAGAAATGTCGGTGAGCGTCCTGGCCGACGAGGTGGGGTTGAGCCAATCTTCGACGTCCCAGCATTTGGCCATTCTTCGAGAACAGGAACTCGTGCAGACGCGAAGGGCTGCACAGACGATCTATTATTCACTTCAATCCGGCGCGGCCAAGGCGATGCTCGATACGCTCGCCGACATTTTCGGATCCTACCATCGCTCCCCGGTAGAACGTGTCCGAGCCGTAGGCACCTGATGACGAAGCGTTGCTCTTGCGGCTCATGATTGGTGCCCAATTCTGCTGAGGATGATCCTGTCGGCAACTCAGGATCGGCGCCGCCGCAGCGAGGTGCGGCATCACGGCGAAGAACGCAGTTTCGAAAAAGACGACTGCGGCTTGAGCGCAAGCGCCAAGCCGCCGTTCAAGGGCCGCAACTCCAAGGCCGGGATGCCGTGGCGCGGGAGTCCTGTCATGCTTCGCCTACATGCCCCTCGAACGCATCGATCCCCGATGTACGTTTGATGTACCCCTCCTAGACCACGGTGTGATTACGCCTCCATTGCGAATGGAGATAATGAACCGCATCAGGAACGGAACGGCAGCCCGACCATGCTCATCGATGCTGGGTTTGGGTCAGACGGAGGTGATCATGGACGTATATGAGGCAGTCAAAAGCCGACGGTCGGTGCGCGGGTTCAAAGACGCGCCTGTGGACAGGGAGGTTCTGGAGCGGGTGCTGTCCGCCGCGGCTTGGTCGCCGTCAGGATCGAACATCCAGCCGTGGAACACCTACGTGATGACCGGCGCGCCGCTGGCTGAGCTGAAGACGTCCGCCGTCGAGCGTGTGGCCCATGGCGACGCCTGGGACAAACGGCAGTACGAGATGTACCCGCCCGCACTGAAGTCCCCCTACGGGGAGCGCCGATCCGCCTTCGGCAAGGAGCGCTACAGCGCGCTCGGCATTGCACGCGAGGACTGGGAGGCGCGCCAGCGGGCAGCAATCGCCAACTGGAACTGTTTCGGCGCGCCCGCCGCCCTGTTCTGCTACATCGATCGCGACCTGGGCCTACCCCAATGGGCCGACGTCGGCATGTATCTGCAGACCGTCATGCTGCTGCTCCGCGCCGAAGGTCTGCACAGTTGCCCGCAGATGGCGTGGTCGCAGGTTCGCGAGACGGTCGCGGAGGTTCTGTCACCCCCGGACGGGCTCATCCTCTTCTGCGGCATGTCGATCGGGTACGAGGACCCCACGGTAAGTTACGCCCGTACAGGCCGCGCGCCGCTCGATGAGACGGTCACGTTCCTCGGCGATTAGTTACTTGCGATCAAAGGACAAGAGGGAGAACGCCATGACCACGCATAAAGTAGGCTATCTCATCGGCAGCCTCGCCAAGGGCTCGATCAACCGCAAACTCGCCACGGCGTTGGTGCGGTTGGCCCCGCCGGAACTCGAAATGTCGGAGATATCCTTCAAGGATCTGCCGCTCTACAGCTACGACTATGACGCCGACTACCCTCCGGCTGGCAAGGCATTCAAGGCGGCAATCGCGGCCGTCGACGCCGTGCTGTTCGTCACGCCGGAATACAATCGATCCATACCCGGCGGGCTGAAAAACGCAATCGACTGGGCGAGCCGCCCCTACGGCACCAACTCGTTCACACGCAAGCCGTCAGCAGTGATCGGCACGTCGCCGGGCGCGATCGGCACAGCCGTCGCCCAGCAGAATTTGCGCAGTGTGCTCAGTTTCTGCAACTCTCCGCAGATGAATGCCCCGGAAGCCTACATCCAGTTCACACCAGGGCTGATCACCGACGACGGCGAGGTCACGAAAGACAGCACCGCCGATTTCCTTCGCACTTTCATGCGGGACTTCCACGTCTTCATCGCAAGGGTTCGCTCAGTGCTGCCTAGAGATGCCTAGCGGGCGCTTGGAATGAGCGATTGCGTATCCTGTACTGCGGGAGCTGGCCACGTCCATCCGGGCGGCCAGCTCCGGTTTTTAAAGCGCACAATGCCTCAGGCGAAGGCGTAGGAGCCGTCCGGTCGCTTCGGCACGCGCCGCTGCCAGTGGATGTAGCCTTCCTCTTCCATCGCCTTCTCGTCCATTTCGACGCCCCAGCCCGGCCGGTCGGGACGCAATTCCAGATAGCCGTCCTTCGGCAGATAGGGATCGACGACATAGCGGGTTTCCCCCTGCCGTTTCTCGATATCGAGGCCGCCATAGACATAGGCCTGCCCCTTCGGCAGCCGGTATTCGAGGATGCGGAAATTCTGCGCCGCGGCCGAAAAATGAACGTTGACCGCCGTCGCAAGCGGCCCCATCGGGTTGTGCGGCGCCACCCCGACGAAATAGGCTTCGGCGAGTGTGGCAATGCGGCGCATTTCGCTGATGCCGCCGACGACGCAGATATCGGGCTGGATGAGATCGGCGCCCTTGACCTGCAGCAGCCGCAGGAACTCGTTTCTGTTGTAGAGCGACTCGCCGGTGGCAAGCACGCAGTTGAGCCCCTGTTTCAGATCGCCCCACGCCTCGATATTCTCAGGGCGCAGCGGTTCCTCGAAAAACAAGGGATCGTAGGGGGCCAGCGCGTTGCCGAGTTGCCTTGCGGCGACCGGCTCGAAAATCTTGGCATGGGCATCGAAGGCGATCTCGTATTCGTCGTTGACCGTCTCGCGCAGCGAGCGGAAATAATCCGCCGAGGCTTTCACGACATTGCCCCAGCGATGGGCGTGCATGTCGATACGCCAGGGGCTGAGCTTGAAGGCGGTGAAACCCCATTCTTCCTTCAGACGATCGAATTCGTCGCGGGCGGCGGGCGCGTCCGGTGCGGTGTAGACGCCGGCATAGACCTTGATGCGGTCGCGCACCTCGCCGCCCAGCAGCTTGTAGACTGGGACATTTGCTGCCTTGGCCGCAAGATCCCATAGGCAGTGATCGAGCGCAGAGATCGCGGCAAGGCCAAGCGCACCCGGCGGGAACCGGCTTTGCTGGATCAACAGATTGACGAGATAATCGACGCGTGTGGGGTCCTGGCCGGAGAGAAATGCGTAGAGATAATCCAGGAGCGGCGGCAGCGCCTTGTCGGGGCCGTGATTGTAGCATTCACCCCAGCCCGTCAGCCCGTCATCGGTGTCGAGCGCGACGATCACGCGGGGACGGTCCTTGTCGCGGGTCATAAAAACCCGCATGCGGTCGATCTTCATCTTTCTGTCCTTCTAGCGATTGAAATAGCTGCGGCGTGCGACGCGCGTCTGCACGTAGAGATGCTCTTTGTAGGTTCCGGGATTATAGGAGCCGGCAGCTTCCGGCACGGGAACGGAGACATTGCCGCCGCTCGGAAAACGAGCGACGAATGCTTCGTCGATATCGCAGCCGAGCCCCGGCCCGTCCGGAACCGCAATCAGGCCGTCGACCTGAACGGGGTGCGGCACGATCGTCTGGCGGCGGCCGTCCCAGTCGTCGTCAAGGCGCTCGAGAATGAGGGCGTTCGGGATCGCCGCAAGCAGATGCAAGGCGGCATATTCCGCCACCGGCCCGAGCGAGCCCGAATGCGGCGCCATCTGGATATGATGCGCCTCGGCCATGGCGGCGATCTTCTTCATCTGGGTGATGCCGCCGGCCCGGCCGGTATCCGGCTGGATCACGTCGACCAGTTCCTTCTCGATGAGCTCGCGCTCGCCGAAGATAGTCGCCGAGCGCTCGCCAGCCGCGAGCGGCACATGGGCTGCGTCGCGGATGCGCCGGTAGCCGTCGATATTGTCGGGCGCGATCGGATCTTCGACCCACATCAGCTCGTAAGGTTCGAGCGCCCGCACCAGCCGGCAGGCATCGGCTGGCGTCAGCCATGGCGGCCCATGCAGATCGATGGCGATGTCCATGTCGTCGCCGACGGCGTCGCGGAGAGCTGCAACCTTGCGAACGGGATCGGCAACCCCGCCGCATTTGATCGCCTTGATGCCGCGCTCCTTGATGGCAAGCGCGCGCTCGGGCGTATTCGCATGCGAATAGATCGGGATCCGGTCACGCACCTTGCCGCCGAGCAGCATCCAGACTGGCACGCCGAGCGCCTTGCCCTTGATGTCCCAGAGCGCCATGTCGATGCCGGTCATCGCACCGCCACCGACCGTCCCGAGCATGCCGTGACCCATCATGGCGATATGCATCTTCTGCCACAGCCGTTCGATATGGGCCGGATCCTCGCCGATAAGGAGGGGTGCAAGATCATGGATCGCCGTCTCGATGACGCGCGGCCAGCCGGAGCATTCACCAATACCGGTGATGCCCTCGTCGGTATCGATCTTCAGAAAGAGCCAGTTCCGGGTGCCGGCGAGTTGTCTGGACGCACCATCTCCGGAGCGCTCGTCCGAGGCCCATTTGGAGGGATCGGGCTGACCGGCATGCATGAGAAACGTGCGGATCCCGGTGATTTTCATCGCAGAGAACTCCCATTCTTCAGAATCTCCGGCGCGACGTAGCGGAAACGCCGCGAATGATCGCGGTCGCGCGGATCGGGGCGCGGGATGGCTGATATGAGCGCCTGCGTATAGGCGTGCTCGGGCGTGCGGCAGACTTTCTCCGCATCGCCGATTTCGACGAGTTGGCCTTTGTACATGACGCCGACACGGTCGCACATGTAGCGGATGACGCCGATGTCATGACTGATGAAGATATAGGCGAGGCCGAGTTCGTCCTGCAGGCGCATCAGGAGATCGAGCACCTGCGAGCGCACGGAGACGTCGAGCGCCGAGGTCGCCTCATCGGCAACGATGACACGCGGATTGAGTGTGATGGCGCGGGCAATGCCGATGCGCTGGCGCTGGCCGCCGGAGAATGCGTGCGGGTAGCGTTCGCGCGCCCTCGGGTCTAGGCCGACCTGCTCCATGAGGTGGCAAACGCGCTCGTCCAGCGCCCGCCCCTTTGCCACGCCATTGACGAGCAGCGGCTCGCCGATGATCTGGGAGACGGTCATGCGTGGGTTGAGGGAGCCGAAAGGATCCTGAAACACCATCCGCAATTCCCGCCGTGCGGCGGCGAGCGTCTGACCCTTTGCCGTTGCCAGATCGATGATGTCGCCGTCGGCGCGGCGATAGAGGATTTCGCCTGCTGTGGGATCAATCAGCCGCATGATCGAGCGGCCCATCGTCGTCTTCCCGGATCCGCTTTCGCCGACGATCCCAAGCGTCTCGCCCGGCAGAAGCGAAATGGAAACATCGTCCAGCGCTTTCACTTCACCGAAATCCATCGATACATTGCGGAGTTCGAGGATCGGTGGCGCCGTCGTGTCGAGCGGGGCGCGCGCCAGCCGAATTTCGGCCTTCGCTTCCAGCTTCAGCACCGAGCCGATCAGCATGCGGGTATAGTCGTCTTTCGGTGCATGAAAGATCTGCTCGACCGGCGCATATTCCTTGGCGACGCCATTGTGCATGACGAGCACATCGTCGGCGATCTGCGCGACGACGCCCATGTCATGGGTGATGAACAGAACGGCCATGCCCTTGGCCTTCTGCAGCCGGGCGATCAGGTCGAGAATTTCGGCCTGTGTCGTCACGTCGAGGGCCGTGGTCGGTTCGTCGGCGATCAGGAGCTGCGGTTTGCAGGCGAGCGCCATGGCTATCATCGCGCGCTGGCGCATGCCGCCGGAATATTGGAAGGCATATCGGTCGAGCGCCTTTTCCGGCGAGGGAATCTCGACCTGCTTGAGCAGCGATATGGCCTCGGCGCGCGCCTCTGCCTTGCTCATCCTGGTGTGAAGGCGAAGCGCCTCGACGATCTGGTTGCCGACCGTGTGGATCGGCGACAGTGACGACATCGGCTCCTGGAAAATCATGGCGATGTCGCGGCCGCGGATCGCCCGGATCTGGCGCCCACGCGGATTGAGACTGGTCAGATCGATCGAGCCGCCGTTCTGATCGTTCAAGATGATCGATCCGCCGGAGATACGGCCGGGCGCATCGACGATCTGCAGGATCGAACGCGCCGTCACCGACTTTCCCGATCCGCTTTCGCCGACGACACAGAGCGTCTTGCCCGGCTCGATCGTGAAGGACAGATCGCTGACGGCGCGAAAGACGCCGGTGCGCAGCGGGAATTCGACGGTCAGATTTTTCACCTGCAGCAGCGGCTTGCCGGCAATGGGAACGATATCGGTCATGCCGGCCTCATTTGTTGTAGGGATCGGCTGCATCGCGCAGGCCATCGCCGAGAAGGTTGAGCGCCATCACGGCAACGACGACGGCGCAGCCCGGCATGAAGAGCCACGGTGCCGTGGCGATCGAGCGAATGTTCTGGGCCTCGCGCAACAGCACGCCCCAGGAGATGGTCGGCGGCTGCAGCCCAAGCCCCAGGAAGGAGAGTGAGGTTTCGGCAAGGATCATCGCCGGCACCGCAAGCGTGATCGAGGCAATGATGTGGCTGGCGAAGCTCGGCAGCATGTGGCGAAAGATGATGCGTCTTTCGCGAACGCCGTCGAGCCTGGCGGCGGCGACGAATTCTTCGGTGCGCAGGGACAGGAAGCGGCCGCGAACGACGCGGGCAAGCTGCGCCCAGCCGGTCAGCGACAGGATGATCGTGATCATCATATATTGCAGCGTCGCCGGCCAATCCTGCGGCAGGGCCGCGGCCATGGCCAGCCAGATCGGGATCGTCGGCAGCGACAGCACGAAATCGATCACCCGCTGCAGGAAGAAATCGATGCGGCCGCCGTAGTATCCCGAGATGCCGCCGAGCACGATGCCGAGAATCAGCGAGAAGAATACGCCAACGAGGCCGATCGACAACGATATCTGCGAGCCCTGTACCGTTCGGCTGAAGACATCGCGCCCCAGCCTGTCGGCACCGAAGAGAAGCAGCGGCGTCGTCTTGTCGGGCGAGGCGATCAGATGGATGTTGGTGTCGAACAGGCCGAACACGGAATATTCATAGCCGCGCCCGAAAAACTGGACGTCGACACGCTTCGTCGTGTCTTCCTTGAAGATAGCGGCCAGCGTTTCCGGATCGCGAGTCAGCTTCATCGGGTAATAATGCGGGCCGAAGGAGAAACCGTTCGCAGTATCGATCAGATGCAATTTCTGCGGCGGGTGAAAAGTCGCCCGCGCATTTTGCAGGTTCGGATCGTTGATGGCGAAGAAACCGGGAACAAGGGCGACGATATACATCATCACGGTGACGACGAGCGCGACCATGGCGAGCCGGTGGCGGCGGAAAGCCCACCAGATGAGCTGCCACTGCGATGCGACGGCAGCGCGATCCGGCTGAATATTTGTAACGGTGATGTCGGCCACGTGAGGCTCCTATTCCAACCGGATGCGGGGATCGACCAGCGCAAGCAGGATGTCGCTGATCAGAGAGCCTATCAGCGTCAGCGCGCAGATCAGCAGAACGAAGGCGCCGGCGAGATACATGTCCTGGGCCATCAGCGCCTGCAGCAGCAGGGGTGCTGCCGTCGGCAGATTGAGGACGATGGCGACGACGACGGAGCCGGAAATGAGGTTGGGCAGCAGCCAGGCAATCGTCGAGATGAAGGGATTGAGCGCGATCATCAGAGGATATTTCATCAGCAGCCGGAACTCCGAGAGCCCCTTTGCCCGTGCCGTGGTCACATAAGGCTTCGGCAGTTCGTCGAGCATATTCGCGCGCATCACGCGAATGAGGCTTGCCGTCGAAGAGACGGCCAGGATGATGACGGGAAGCCAGAGATGCGAGAACAGGTCGACCATCTTGGCGAAGCTCCAGGACGCGTTCTCGTATTCCGGCGAAAACAACCCGCCGACATCCTGGCCGAATTCGACCGCCGCGATATACATCAGCACCAGCGCCAGCAGGAAAGACGGAACGGCCAGGCCGAAGAAGGTGAAGGCGGTGAAGAAATAGTCGCCGATGGAATATTTGCGCACGGCGGAGAAAACGCCGATCGGCAGGGCGATCGCCCAGGTGGCGATCAATGTCGACAGAGCCAGGACGAGGGTCAGCGCCATGCGCTCCCAGATCAGGTCGGAGACCGGTTGCTGCCACTCGAAGGAAATGCCGAAATCGCCGCGCGAGAGGATGCCCCAGATCCATTTGAAATATTGGACGAGCATCGGATCGCCGAGGCCGAAGCGCTCGCGCAATTGTGCCGCCGTGTTCTGATCGACGATCTCGTTGGAGGCGGCCAGCGTCGCAATATAGGTCGTGACATAGTCGCCCGGCGGCAGCTGGATCAACACGAAAGCGAGGAAGCTGACGGCAAACAGCGATGGAATCATCCATAGGAAGCGTTTGGCGATAAAGATCAGCATGAGGCGCCTCTTGCATTGAACGCCGCCCTCCGGGCCCTGTCGGCCGTCAGCCGGCAAGGCATATCGGAGGGCGAACTGAAAGAAAGCGCCGTACCGTTGGGCACGGCGCCAAGATCGAAATCAGCTCGTAAAGGTGAATTGCTGCGGCATCGCAGGCCCCGGATTGGGCCAGGACCAGCTATCCGGCTCCTTCTCGGGAACATTGCGCAGATTGTTGCGGATGATGCCGAAGCCGCCGACGGCAAGGCATAGGCCGACTGTCTCGAACTCTTCCGCCGCGATATCGAAGATCTGCTTCATGATCGCGCCGCGCTTGTCGAGATCGGCCGTCGAACGCGCTTCGTCGAAGAGCTTCATGCGCTTCTTCTGGCTTTCCGGGGGCTCTTCGCCGCGGGCACCGTTGGAGGTGTACCAAAGCGTCCACGGAATGGCGTAACGCGATCCTTGAGGATGGAAGGCGAAGAAATCGCGCGGATCGAGCATCGGATCGAGACCGCCAGGACCCGGCCACACCGCCGCATCATGGGCGTTGTCGTCGCCGCGAGTGTAATAGAGCGCCCGCTCGATCGTGTTGACCTTCATGTCTATACCGATCTGAGCCCAATGCGTCTTGACCAATTCCAGGGCATCGACGAGGTCTGGATAGAGCGTCGGAATGACGTCGATCGAGAAGAACACTTTCTGGCCGTCGGGCCGCAGCCGGAAACCGTCGCTGCCCTTCTTGTAGCCGGCTTCATCGAGCATCGCGCCCGCCTTGTCGACATCATATTCGGTGAACTGGCGCGCGTATTTCTCGTTATACCAGGGATGGGTCGGACGCGGTCCGGCCTGGTAGGGTTCGCTCTGTCCGAAATAGACGATGTCGATGAGTTCCGGGCGATTGATGCCGATTGAGAGCGCTTGCCGGAACGCCTTATCCGCAAACATCTTGCACATGGCAGGATCTTTGTGGGTGATGTTGAAGTAGATCTGGCACTGTTGCGAGGCCGAAGGCACCAGCGTCAGCAGACGATAATCGCCTTTCTCCATGTTCTGGGACAGCGTCGGCTTGTTGGCCAGAACGCTGATATGGCGTTCCTGGATATCGATCTTTCCGGAGATGACGTTCAGCATCAGCGATTCGACGTCCTGCGAGATGCCGAAGTTGATTTCATCGATGTAGGGAAGCTGGTTGCCCTCGGTATCGACCTGCCAGAAATAGGGATTGCGGGTCATGACGACGCGCGTGGCACCCCCGGCATAGGGCTCCTTGACCACCCACGGATCGAGCGTCGGCTTGTCGACATTGCCCCACCGCGACGGGATCTCGATATCGCCGCAACGGCTGCGGAACAGCTCCGTCCAGCTGGTGACGCCGGCCTTCTTCGCATCGGCCTCGATATTGGGATTGTATTTCGGCAGGAACTGACTGCAGTAATGCTTCGGGAACAATGTCGGATGCTGACCGAGCGGCGTGGCGAGGTTTTCGAGATAAAGCGCGTTGGCCGCCGCAAAGGTGAACTTCACCGTATAATCGTCGATCTTCTCGACCGTGACCGGCTTGCCGGCGACGGCAAGCTGCGCCGGTGTCGAGCTGTAGAGCTCGGTGTTCTTGACGCAGTCTTCGATCGCAAAAACGACGTCGTCGGCCGTGAAGGGGTGGCCGTCGGACCAGCGAACACCTTCGATCAGATGGAAGGTGAATTGGGTTGCGTCGTCGCTAACTTCCCAGCGTTCGGCAAGGTTCGGCTGCACGGCGGTAAAATCGAGGTTCCAGCGCACAAGGCTCTGGTTGCCGACCATGCGCAGGATGCCGTTATGGTCCGATGAACCGCGAAGGCCGCGCCGCAGCGAGCCGCCATAGGTGCCGACTTTCTCGTACGGCGTCACCACCATCGGCTTTTTCGGCAGGCGCTCGGCAAGCGGCGGCAGTTTTCCGTCTTTGACGAGCTGCGCAAGTGCCGGCGCTTCGCCGCCTGCGGCGAAAGCGCGGCCGGCGATGGACAGCGCTGCGACGCCAGCCATGCCACCAAGCACGGCGCGGCGTGTGACACCACGCGACAGAATTTCATTGGGCATCGAGTTCCTCCCTTTTTGCGCCGGCACAGCTTTTGCACCAGCTGATGCGGCGGGCTCCCGACCTGCCGCTTGCGCCCTCCTCGGCGCTGGGACCGAACCATAGACACGTTCTCAAATGATTACAAGAGTTGACAGATATTTACAAATTCGATAGCGATGCAGCCAGACACCGCAGGCGTCATGCCTCTGAAAATACTGTCGCCAGACCAAAAACGGCGGCAGATCTGTCAGATTCTGTAGGCCACACAGAAGACCTCACGATCGGCGACAGGGAGTACGTGGGGCGCCGCGTGGCTTGAGAGAAAAGGACCATAATGACTTTCGCAGTCGACGCCGTTTCCAACAGAGGCGCAACGCGCTTCAGCGACATCATCTACGAGAAGATCGTGGGGATGATCGCCGACGGCAACTTTCCGGTGAACGAACGACTGCCGTCGGAAACGAAGCTCGCCGCGGATTTCGGCGCCTCGAGGCCCGTCGTGCGTGAGGCGCTCGAACGTTTAAGAGCCGATGGCCTGGTCGTTTCGCGCAAGGGATCCGGCTCCTATGTTCGGCAAAGGCCGGATTCGTCGATGCTGAAAATGGTGCCGGTCGGCTCGCTCGCCGATGTCCAGCGCTTTTTCGAATTCCGCGCCGGCCTCGAAGCGGAGGCTGCGGAGCTTGCCGCACGAAACTGGCAGCCGGATGACAGGGAGCGGATAACGGCAGCGCTTCTTGCGATCGAGCAATGCCTGCGCAACGGGGAGCTTGGCGCCGAGGAAGACCAGGCACTGCATGATGCCATCGCCATGGCGACCGGCAACCAGTTCCACATCACCGTTCGTGAATGGTTCAGGCCGCATTTCGCCATCGGGCATTCCGTGACACGAAGCCTGAGCTTGAAACGAACGCTGGAGCAGATTCGCAGCGTCCAGGATGAGCATGCGGTGATCGTGGAGGCGATCTTCGCGCGGCGGGAAACCGACGCTCACGATGCGATGAAGAGACACATACTGAATGCTCGCGCCCGCATGTTCCAGGGCGTTTGAGCGAGAATGGGAGGAAGAACGATGAAACGGGTCGCTGTGACGGGTGCCGCCGGACGTGTCGGAACGCTGCTGCGCCCGCTGCTTCGCTCGCATGTCGAGCATCTGCGCCTGATCGATCTCGAGGAGCCTGCCGGGCTTGGCGAAAACGAGCATTTCGTGAAGGCCGATCTCGCCAATGTCGATGAGGCCACCGCTGCGCTTGAAGATATCGACGGCATCGTCCACCTGGCGGGCATTGCAAGCGGCATCGATATGAACGCCATCCTGCAGGCCAATGTGCTGGGAACCTACAATCTCTACGAGGCGGCGCGGATCAACAAAATTCCCAGGGTCGTCTATGCCTCGAGCAATCATGCCACCGGCTTTTATCCGCGCGGCCAGCTCGTCTCGCCGCTCGATCCGATGCGCCCGGACAGCCCTTATGGGCTTTCCAAATGCTGGGGCGAACTGGTGGCGGGGCTCTACTACGACACATCGGGCATTCGCTCCCTTTCGATCCGCATCGGCAATGCCGGCACCTATCCCAACAGCGAGCGATCCGTCGCGATCTGGATCAGCGCACGAGACCTGGCGCAATTGGTCAGGATCGGCCTGTCGCACCCGTCGATCGCCGCGACGGTGGTCTATGGTGTTTCTGACACCGACGAGAAATGGTGGGACAACGAACTGGCAGCGAGGCTCGGCTACCAGCCACAGGACCGGCCACGCGACCATGCCCGCATCGAGCAGGGATCCGAAGGGCCGGTGGCGCTTGCGTTCCAGGGTGGCGGCTTCTGTGAGATCAATCACGACGGCACCATCCGCATGCGGGACGCCGAGGGCTTGGCCGAGAGCCTGGAGATGGTTCCATGACGGCACCGCGCATCATCCGCCCGGACGTCCGTTCCGTGATCCAGCAACCGCTGACGGTCGGTGAATCCCCGGTATGGGACGAGCGGACCGGCACGCTGTGGCTCGTCGATATCCTGGCGCCGGCAGTTGTCCGCATCTCCGCGCAAGGGAAGGTCGACCGCTTCGACATGCCGGCTCCGGTCGGCAGCCTCGGGCTCTGCCGTGACAACAGGATCGTCGTGGGCCTCCAGACAGGCGTCCACCTCTTCGAGCCCGCCTCGGGCGATCTCGAGTTCCTGTGCGATCCGGTCGGGCGCCACATCAATGGCCGCCTCAACGATGGCAAGGTCGGTCCCGACCGACACTTCTGGGTCGGCTCGATCAGCGAAGCCAAGCCGCAAGTAAACGACGCCGCTCTTTTCCGGGTCGGCGCCGACGGCAGCGCGCGGACGGTGGCAACGGGACTGACGAGCTCCAACGGTCTTGCCTGGTCGCCGGATGGCCGGCGGATGTATCACTCCGACAGCCGGCAATGTTTCCTGCAGGCATTCGATTTCAATCCGGCGACGGGCGAAATCGGCGAAGGACGCCGGCTTCGCAGCTTCACGGAAGACGACGGGCGGCCGGACGGAGCGGCCATCGATCGTGACGGCTTTTACTGGAGCGCCGGCGTATCCGCCGGTCGCCTCAACCGGATATCGCCCGACGGCGAAATCGTCGAGATCTACATTCTGCCGGTCGCCGCACCGACCATGCCGTGTTTCGGAGGGCCGGATCTGCGCACCCTCTACGTCACGAGCCTGTCGACCGACCGCACTGGACGCTTCGAGGCGGGAACGGTCATCGCCTTCGACGCGGACGCAGAGGGCTTGGCGCCCTTCCGTTTCGGATGACAGCGTGCCGATCACCCGTCGGGTGACGGCGGATTGATGGAAAGCTAAGGGGGAAGAAAGATGAGCATCGCAATCATGCGCAAGGCGCTCACAGGCGTATCGGGTGTTCCCGTCACCGCCTATGACGGCAGCGGCGAAGTCGACCCCCGGATCACGGCGAAGGTCTATGAGCGGGTGGCGGCAGCAGGCATCCACAACATCGTTGCCGCCGGCAATACCGGGGAATTTTATGCGTTGACGCCTGAGGAGATCAGGATCGTCCACGAGGCGGCGGTGTCAGGTGTCGACGGCAAGGCGCCGGTGACGGCGGCGATCGGCCGGTCGCTGCGCGAGGCGGTCGGCATGGCAAAGGACGCGGCCCGCATCGGCGCCTCCGCCGTGATGTCGCATCAGCCCGTCGATCCTTTCGCAGCACCTTCGGCCCAGATCGACTATTTCTGCAATCTTGCGGATGCTTCCGCCCTGCCGCTGGTCGCTTATGTCAGGGCCGAGGGTTTCAGTGTCGCAGAGATCGTTCGGCTCGCAAATCACGGCAATATTGCCGGTATCAAGTTTGCGACGACCGATCTGATGCTGCTGTCGCGAGCGATCCCGGCGGCCGACCCGGCCGGTGCACTGTTCGTCTGCGGCCTAGCAGAAAGCTGGGCGCCGACATTCACCGCAGCCGGTGCGCGCGGCTTCACTTCCGGTCTCGTCAATGTTGCACCGAAGCTCTCGCTTGCCGTCCACGATGCGCTTGAAAATGGCGATTTCGCCGCGGCACGAGCGATCGTCAATAAGCTCGAACCATTCGAGCGGATGCGGACCAAATTCCGCAACGGCGCCAACGTGACCGTCGTGAAAGAGGCGGTCAGCTATTCCGGTCTCGATGTCGGCCCGGTGCGTGTGCCGGGCTTGCCGCTGCTCGACCAGCATGACCGCGAGGAACTTCATCGGCTGCTTCGAAGCTGGGAGGCCGAGGGCAATGTTCAAACGGATCCGAACCGGCAGGAGACTTCAAAGGCCGCCGTCTGAGGCCGACATTATTTCCGCAAGCAACAGGTGCCGGCATGGCCGCGCCACAGGATTGGGAGGTCTTGAGATGCTGAAACAGCTACTGACAACGATCGCGATAACGGGCGCCCTGACGGCGGCACAGCCGAGCTGGGCTGCATCGCCGCCAAACATGCTGGTCATCGGCACGAATCTCACCGGCATAAGAACGCTCGATCCGGCCCAGAACAATGCCCGCACGGTTTCCGAGCTGATCTCCAATCTCTACGACAACCTCGTGCAACTGTCACCGGACGATCTAAAAACGCTGAAGCCGATGCTCGCGACGCAATGGAGCGTCTCGGCGGACGGCAAGATCATCACGCTGACATTGCGCGACGACGCGGTCTTCCAGAGCGGCAACAAGGTAACAGCCGATGATGCCGCCTGGTCGATCCAGCGCGTTATCAAGATGGGCCAGGTCGGCTCCACCGATGTCGCGCTCTGGGGCTTCACATCAGACAACGTCGAAAAGCTCGTTCGGGCAAAGGACGAACACACGCTTGAGATCGAGCTGCCGCAGGCCGTGAACACCGATCTGGTGCTCTATTCGCTAGCCGGCTCGTCGATCGGCATCATCGACAAGAAGACGGCACTCTCGCATGAGGCAAACGGCGACTTCGGCGGCGCCTGGCTTTCTGCCAATTCTGCCGGCAGCGGCCCGTTCGCGCTGGCGCAATGGCGGCCGAACGATGTTGCGATCTTCAACGCGCAGCCGAACTACTGGGGCGGCAAGCCGGCCATGACCCGCGTCGTCGCTCGGCATATCCCAGAATCCGGTAACCTCAGACTGCAGCTCGAAGCCGGAGATGTCGATGTCGGCCAGTATCTGGCAAGCGGCGACCTCGATGCCCTGTCCAACAACAAGGACGTGGTGATCGAGAGCGTTCCGGGTCTGGGCTTCTATTACATCGCCCTCAACCAAAAAGACCCGGATCTGCAGAAGCCGAAGGTTCGCGAGGCCTTCCAGCATGCTTTCGACTGGAAGGCGATCTCCGGCAACATCATGCGCTACACCGGTTTTCCCTGGCAGTCGATGATCCCGCGCGGCATGATCGGCGCGCCCGAGGAAGCTGCCTCCCACTACGACTATGATCCTGCCAAAGCCAAACAACTGCTGGCGGAAGCCGGCTACCCCAATGGCCTGAAGAAGGTGCTCAATCCATCGGGCGCGGCGACACTGCCCTTCGCCGAAGCGCTGCAGGCGAGCGCCCGTGCTGCCGGCCTCGATCTCGATCTCGTGCCCGGCGAATTCACGCCCGCCTTCCGCGAGCGGAAATACGAGGTGCTGCTCGGCAATTCCGGCGCCCGACTGCCTGACCCTTTCGCTGTCGCCACGCAATATGCCTATAATCCCGACAATAGCGACGAGGCGCGTCTCGGCAGCTATTATCTCTGGCGCGCCGGCATGAAAGTGGACGAGCTCAACACACTCGTCGACCAATCGATGAAGGAGCGCGATACGGGCAAGCGCACTGACATCTTCAAGAAGATGGACGGCATCTATGCCGGCATGGCCTCGCCGCTCGTCATCTTCTTCCAGCGAACCGACCCCTATGTCACGCGCGCCAACGTCAAGAACTATCACGGGCACACAACCTGGTCGACGCGCTGGCACGACGTTACCAAGGAGTAGAACGCGTGGCGAGCGCCGATCTGACATCGAAGCGGGAGAGCGGCACCCGTTCTGCGGAGGGCGGGTTCGCCGATGCGGCCCCGCACCCTCTGGTGAACCTGTTGCGGCGCTTGGCAGGGCGGGTCGTGGCTGTGGTGACGACGTTGCTCGGCCTTCTCTTCCTGACCTTTTCGATGGGCCGTCTGCTGCCTGCCGACCCGGTGCTCGCCATCACCGGGGCGGAGGTCAGCAAGGAGGTTTATGATCGCGTCTATCATGAGTTGGGACTCGGGCAACCCGTCTGGATGCAGTTCCTCGCCTATGTCGGGAAGATCGCGACAGGCGATCTCGGCACCTCGGCGACGACCGGCCAGCCGATCCTCACCGACCTCATGACGATCTTTCCCGCCACCATCGAGCTTGCGGTCATCGCCATGATCATCGGCGCCATCATCGGCGTTCCCCTGGGGATCACGGCTGCCGTCAGACGCGGAACTGTCATCGACCACGTCGCCCGCATCGTGGCCCTTGCCGGCCATTCCATTCCGATCTTCTGGACCGGGCTGATGGCGCTCTTCATCTTCTACGCCAAGCTCAAGCTCGTCGGCGCATCCGGCCGCATCGACGTCTTCTACGAAGGCCTCGTCACGCCCATGACCGGCTTTCTCCTGATCGACGCAGCGCTGCAGCAGCAATGGGACGTGTTTCACAACGCTCTCGGCCACATCATCCTGCCGGCGGCGATCCTCGGCTATTATTCCGTCGCCTATATCAGCCGCATGTCGCGCAGCTTCATGCTGGAGCAGCTCAGCCAGGAATACATCATCACTGCGCGGGCAAAGGGGCTCGGCACCCGCAAGGTTGTCTGGCGCCATGCCTTCAAGAACATCCGCGTGCAGCTTTTGACGATCATGGCGCTGACCTTCGGCGGGCTGCTCGAAGGGGCGGTGCTGATCGAAACGGTTTTCGGATGGCCGGGGCTCGGCCAGTACCTGACCCGAGGGCTGCAGATGAACGACATGAATGTCGTCATGGGCTCTGTGCTGACGATCGGCGCCGTCTTCCTGACGATCAATATCCTGTCGGACTTCCTCTATCGCATTCTTGATCCGAGGACACGGTGACGCCATGACGATTTCCTCTGAGCACGCAGACAGCGTTGACACCGGCGGCTTTCGCAAATGGCTGCTCGCGCCGGAGCCTCGAGGCTGGTTTCAATCGTCCGCGCAGCAAATCCATCAGGGCTGGCTGAAATTCAGCCTGCACCCGCTTGGCCTCGCCGGACTCGCCATCATCGTGCTGCTGATCGTGGTGGCGACGGCCGCCCCCCTGCTGACGAGCTACGATCCGATCGTCCAGGACATGGCCGGGCGGCTTGCCGCCCCATCGGCAAGCCATTGGCTCGGCACCGACAATTTCGGCCGCGATGTGTTCTCCCGGGTGATCTATGGCGCCCGCACGACGCTCTACATCATCATGCTCGTCACGATCATCGTCGCCCCGCTCGGCCTGCTGATCGGCACCGTCTCAGGTTATTTCGGCGGCATCATCGATGAAATCCTGATGCGCGTCACCGACATCTTCCTGTCTTTCCCCGGGCTGGTGCTGGCGCTCGGTTTTGCCGCAGCGCTCGGACCGGGCATCACCAACGCAATCGTCGCAATTTCGCTGACGGCCTGGCCGCCGATCGCGCGCCTCGCGCGGGCCGAAACGCTCAGCCTTCGCAAGGCGGACTATATCGCCGCCGTGCGCCTGCAGGGCGCGAGCTCAATCGCAATCATCACCCGCCACATCCTGCCGATGTGCATTCCCTCGGTGATCGTCCGCGTCACCCTCAATATGGCCGGCATCATCATCACCGCCGCTGGTCTCGGCTTCCTCGGCCTCGGTGCCCAGCCGCCATGGCCGGAATGGGGCTCGATGGCCGCGAGCGGCCGTGAGTTCATGCTCGACAGCCCCTGGGTCATCGCCGCACCCGGCATTGCCATTGCGCTGGTCAGCCTCGCCTTCAACCTCGTCGGCGATGCGCTCCGTGATGTGCTTGATCCCCGAGGTTCAGAATGACCGAGCCCTTGATCGATATTCAAAACCTCGAAATCGCCTTCGGCGGTGGACAGGTGCGGGCCGTGCGCGGCGTCAGCTTCGCGCTCGGACAGGAAAAACTCGGGATCGTCGGTGAATCCGGATCGGGAAAATCCACTGTCGGGCGGGCGATCATGAAGCTCTTACCGCCGACCGCGATCGTCAATGCCGAGCGGATGCGCTTTCGCGACGTGGATCTGCTCAAGGCAAACGAGAAAACGATGATGACGATCAGGGGGCGGCGGATCGGGCTCATCCTGCAGGACCCGAAATATTCGCTCAATCCTGTCATGCGGATCGGCGAACAGATCGCCGAAACCTATCGTTTACATCATCCCAAGGCGAGCACCAAGCAGACCTCCCGCCAAGCGCTCGATATGCTCGAAGCCGTCCAGATTCGCGATCCCGAGCGCGTGGCCCGCCTTTATCCGCACGAAATCTCCGGCGGGATGGGCCAGCGCGCGATGATCGCCATGATGCTGATCGCCGAACCCGAAGTGCTGATCGCCGACGAGCCGACGTCGGCACTCGACGTGACGGTAAGGCTCGAAATCCTGGCGCTGCTGGACGAGCTCGTGCTACGCCGCAATCTCGGCCTGATCTTCATCAGTCACGACCTCAATCTGATCAGGAATTTCTGCGATCGCGTCCTCATCATGTATGCGGGGCGGGTCGTCGAAGTGCTCGAGGCGCGCGATCTCGACAAGGCCAGACACCCCTATACGCAAGGGCTTCTCGCATCCCTGCCGACGATCGAGAATCCCCCTGCCCGGCTGCCGATCCTCAAGCGCGATCCGGCCTGGCTCGACGAACCCGTATTGGAGGCGCCGCGGTGATCAAGATCGACAATCTCACGATCCGTTTCGGGCATGGCCAGCGACCCGTCGTCAGAGACATCAGCCTCGCCATCGAGAGCGGCACGGCCTTCGGCCTGGTCGGCGAGTCCGGCTGCGGAAAATCCACCGTGCTAAGGGCGCTTTCCGGCCTCAACGCCAATTATGACGGCCGGATCTCGCTCCAGGGCGAGACGCTGGACCGGCAGCGTAGCCGGCCGTTCTTCCGCCGGGTGCAGATGGTGTTCCAGGACCCCTACGGGTCGCTCCACCCGCGCAAAACCATCCGCTCGCAGCTGAAAGAGCCGCTGCGCAACCAGGGACTGGATACGAATTCCGTCGACGTGAATGCCGTCCTGAGATCGGTCGGCCTCGATCCGGCGCTGAGCTACCGATTTCCGCACCAGCTGTCCGGCGGACAGCGGCAGCGTGTGGCGATCGCCCGCGCCCTGATGCTGGACCCGGATGTTCTGCTTCTCGACGAACCGACATCTGCGCTCGACGTGTCGGTTCAGGCCGAAATCCTCAATCTCCTTCAGGATTTGCGTCGGGAACGCGGCCTCACCTATCTGCTCGTCAGCCATGATCTCGCCGTCGTCTCCCATATGTGCAGCCGCGTCGCCATCATGGAAGCCGGCGAGATCGTCGAACAGGTCGATATCGCAGCCCTGCGCAGAGGCGCGGTCGAGCATCCCTATTCGCAACGCCTGCTGCGGGCGAGCCAGATGTATGGAAAGGCGTAAATTCTCGATCGATGCGCGGCGGCTCGACGTCGTCGCAGGCCCGCCGTCCTCAGGATCGTCACTGGCGGATCAGAGACTCCCAATCCAGCACTATCCGCTCGATCTGGAGTACAGGCCAAGCTCGTCTCTCATAGCAAATCCGCAACGCTGATAGAACTCCGACAGCGCCCCACCTCGCTGCGAGATCAGCCAGACGCTATTACACCCTTCAGCTTTGGCTGTTTCAAACATTGCAGAAAGCAGAGCAGTGCCTAT
Source organism: Rhizobium anhuiense bv. trifolii (assembly GCF_024346605.1). Taxonomy (NCBI): domain Bacteria; kingdom Pseudomonadati; phylum Pseudomonadota; class Alphaproteobacteria; order Hyphomicrobiales; family Rhizobiaceae; genus Rhizobium; species Rhizobium anhuiense. The sequence continues at coordinate 737,096 of NZ_CP098804.1, read as the reverse complement.
TCCCATACCCTGTGCGTCGGGTTGCACTGAAAGCTCGTCCAAGTAAATCACCGGGCCGGTGTGGCGCCGCTGTCGTACGCCCAGCGCAATCCCGAGCACCTTGCCTTCATCAACCGCCGCCAGCGCAACCGATCTAGGGGTTTCAAGCACATAGGTCACATTTTCCGCAGCCGCCTCAAGGGACCAGCTCTCGTTCCACGGCGGCAGGGCATAGGCTCTTACCAATACGTCGGCCGCGCCGCTGACGTGTTTTTCAACCAGACGTTCGATCCGAAATGACATGAACTTGTCTCACGCTACGTGAGGTGACATTTGCCGAGCGCGGTTGGTTTCGCAATGGTGTGTTGCCTGCATCCGCAGATTTTTTCCGAGCTTATCCCCAAAATGGCTAGGCGCCAGGCAGGCCGAGCCAGTCCTCCCGGCTGAGCCCGCCATTGAAAGTCCCTATTTCCAACTTGTGTAATCGTCAGCGACGCAACCAAACGGCGCACGATCCTGACCGAACCGCTTCTTGAGCTGCTGGCATCCCCACTCGTTCAACGGCGCCGGCATGAGATTGTTGATATCCATGCCAGGCGATTGAAATTGTGTCGTGGAGCTCGTGACGTACCAAAGCCAGAAGCCGACCACACCGACGAGGATCAGAAGCAACACACCGAAGAAAATCTGCAGCCGCTTCCAGATCGATACCGCCTTTTTGGGCTCTTCGACCAAGACCGTCGCATTCCGATCGCCTTCTTGCTGAGACGCGAGAGATGCAAGAGCGGCGGCACGCTCATCATCCGTAAGCTCGACGCGCTGCAGACGATCGTCCAGAAGCACCGGAAGAGCAGTATTGCCGTGCCTGACAGCCAGTCCGATCGCTTTGCCCTTGGCTTCACCGACGATGAGCGGCTCTTCTCCATTCTTCATGCGCGTGTAAGCCGATCGCCCCGTTTTGTCGGCGGCGATCTTGTCATTATAGGTGATGGAAAGGACGCCGCGTTTGCGGTCGAATGCGGTCACCTCGACCGGGACAGGGGTCAGCATGGCAGGCCGGCGCAGTTGGCCCTTGACCCGCCAAATGCGGATACCGAGAAAAATCATACCCAGGCTCATGCCGCCAAGCAGGATGACAAACACAGTCAGCGTGATGATCCGGTTCCAGAGCATATCCAGACCTAGGCTCATCGTCGCGAGTTCCGGATGATCGGCTGATATCACAAGGCCGGTTTCGTAGTCGCCGGTATGGAAATCGACGAACATGACCTCGACCTCGGTGTCGTAGTCCCGTCCGCCGTAATTGTAGACAAGGCGTGCTTCGCAATCCGTGAAGATGGCTTTGCGCGTCGTGCATCGCCCGTTTTGCACATCGCCGTTTTCGAGCACCAAGGGGTTCTGGCTGATCTGGTAATCGCGGATCACGCCTGGCGCTTCCGAAACGAAGAGAAAGATAGCCAGTGCCAGGATGATAGGCGTTGACCAGAAGTAAGCATTTGGCGTGGAGATGACGTTGCGCGCCAACGAAAGCGGGCGACTAGGAAGAACAAGCGAAGACAATGGCGTCGACCCCTTATGTGACAGCGCAGCGCGCTGGTAAAGCTTCAGACAGCCGATGATGAACGAGCGGCGTTGATGCGATTGCGACCGGCTTCACACAATCCCATTGTGTGATACCGATCTACAGCCTGAGGCGGGCGATCGGCAATCCCTTTCAGCGCGCGTGGGTAGCATTGGTATGTTGATCCCTTCGCGCACCGCGAGCGAGTCGGTGAGTTGCGCCCGGATATCGATGATTCGTGTCCTCGGCGCCGCGCTCGCATTTGCTTAGCAGGTGAGCTCTACAGCCGATTGGCGCGCAACAAGGTGTCTCGCGACAGATATCCCGCAAGCGTCCCATCGGCTGACCTGACATGCAGGCCCGGCATCTCACCGGACAGGATGAGCGCCAAGGCATCGTGAACCGTGGCGTCAGCGGCGATCTCGGCATCACCGTTGGACGGTTCCGGCGCGGTCATGATCGTCGATACGGCAATCAAGCTGAGCCTCTTTATGGCTCGGTCGGGGCCGAGGAAACTCTCGACGAATTCGTTGACGGGACGCGCAAGGATTTCCTGCGGGCTATCATATTGAAGGAGGCGGCCATCCCGCATGATCGCAATGCGATCGCCCATCTTGATAGCCTCATCGAGGTCATGCGTGACGATGACGACGGTTTTCTTCACCTTCCTCAAAATATCGCGGAATTCGTCCTGAAGCCGGACGCGGGTGATCGGATCGATCGCGCCGAACGGTTCGTCCATCAGCATGATTGCTGGGTCGGCTGCGAGTGCACGCGCGAAACCGACGCGCTGGCGCTGCCCGCCTGACAATTCATGCGGCAGGCGCTGCCGCATGATGGCCGGATCAAGACCGACGAGATCCAGGAGTTCGTCGACGCGGCGATCGCTGCGCGCCTTTTCCCAACCGAGAAGCCGCGGGACGGTCGCGACATTGCGTGCGATCGACATATGCGGAAACAGACCGACCTGCTGGATGACATAGCCGATGCTGCGGCGCAGCTCCTTCTGGTCGACCCGGGCGATATCCCTGCCGTCGACCAGCACACGTCCCGTCGTCGGGGTCTCCAACTGATTGATCATCCGCATGGTCGTGGTTTTGCCGCAGCCCGAAGGACCGATCAGGGCAACCGTCGTACCAATATCGATCAGGAGATCGAGGTTGTCGACCGCATGCTGGCCACTTCCGTCGTAGTTCTTGGTCACATGATCGAGATGAATCATCCTGATATCCGCTTTCGGCCGCTCAGCGCCGTTGAGTGAAGAGGCGCTCCAGGGCGCCGAAGGCCAATTCCGCGAAGATTGCGAGCAGGGCAATCGGCACCGCTCCGACAAGAAGGCGCGGCATGTTCATGATCGCAATGCCGGCATTGATGAAATCGCCAAGCCCGCCGCCGCCGATGAAGGAGGCCAGCGCCGCCCCGCCGATGACCTGGATGGCGCTCGTCCTGACGCCCGACAGAATCGCGGGAACGGCCAGGGGAAGTTCGATCTCCCACAGCATCTGTCCGGCGCTCATGCCCATTCCATCCGCCGCATCGATCACCGAGGCGTCGATCTCGCGGATGCCGATGATCGTGTTCAACAATAACGGCGGCACGGCCAGGACGATGAGGGCGATCACCGACGGCAGCAATCCGATGCCGAGAAAAGGCATCGTCGCCGACAGGATCGCCAGGCTCGGGATGGAGCGCAGGGCGCCGGCAATATTGACCACCGCAAAGGCGGCGCGCGGCGCCCGGGCGACGACGAATCCGAGCGGCACGGCGATGACGAAGGCGATGCCGAGCGAGAGGGCGCACATCAGAAGATGGCGATTGAACGCGTTGAAGAAGGTGCCGGAATTGTTGAAGATCCAGCTGAATGCATCGATCACGATCATGCCGGCTTCCCCCCGCTGCGCCGGCGCAGCAGCTTTTCGAAGGAGGCAAAACAGTAGTCGGCAAAGAGCGCCAGACATGACGTCAGCAGCCCGCCGGCGATGATCTTTTCGGGAAAGCGCTGGTCGATGCCTTCGAAAATGATGACGCCGAGCCCGCCGGCATTGATATAGGCGGCAACGGTGGCGATGCCGATGACCGTCACCATGGCGATGCGGATGCCGCCGACGATATAGGGCATGGCCAGCGGCAGTTCTACTTCCCAGATCCGCCGTGCCGTGCCGTAGCCCATGCCATCAGCAGCTTCCAATATGTCACGCGGAATAGCCTGAAATCCCATGCCGATATTGCGGATCAGGATCATCAGCGAGTAGGCGGCAAGACCGGTTATGGCGGGCGCCGCCCCGATGCCCATGATGGGGATCAGAAGCGCAAACAGCGCCAGGCTCGGCACGGCGAACAGGATGCCGGTGAAGATGACGATGGCCGCAAAACTCCGCGGCCGCCTCGCCGCCCATATCCCGACGATCAGCGAGATCACCAGGGCGATGCCGACCGAGGAAAAAACGAGATAGAGGTGCTCCAACAGCGCGTCGAAGAGCCGGTCGAGATGTTTGGGGACCCATTTCATCGTCGAGACCTCCGCATCCGAGCGCTCGTTCGGCTGTCTACCATGTGATCCCCAATCTGCGATCGGCGTCGTCGGCTCTTAGCGGCAGACTATCGTAGGCCGGGGGAACGACCGTCGAAAATCGCCGGAGGCCGAGCCGTTCCAAAACCGCCGCTCCCTCAGGCGTTTCATGCAACGTCACGAGGCTTTGCTGTAATGCTGTGGCGATGTCCGCAGGCAAGGTTTGCGCGGCAACCAATAGCGGCGCGGGAAGCGGATCGGTCGTCGCCAGAATACGAAGACCATCGATCGCATCGGTTTCGTGCATCGACAACAATTGGAAGGCGTAAGCATCGATCGCACCCGCATCGATCCTGCCGTCCTTGAGGGCGGCGACGATGCCTGACGGGTTGAGCAGCGGCCCGACCGTCATGCTCTGCTTCACTTTCCCGGCAAACCGGTCGGCAAGAAAAGAACGCGCCGCGTGGTAGCCCGATTGGGAATCGCGCACGGTCCAGCCCCAGCGGGCCACAGCGAGATCCGCTACCTCGTTCACCGCCCCGGTGGAGGCGACGAGAATGTGGCTGGCATAGAGCGGCTGGTCCAAAGACCATGCCTCGCTCGAAACGGGTGCAGCAAGGGCAGTCGGCCTGGCGCCCTCGGGCATACGCGAAAACGGATAGCCGCACATAAAGACCAGCCCCATGTCCGGCCTCGCCCATAGCTCCGACAGCGGCGCCGGTGCTGCATGAGCGATGATCTCGAGCTCAATGCCGGACTGCACGCTGACCAGCGCAAACAACGCATCCCACAGGCCGCGAATGCGCGGACTGAGATTATACATTCTCGAACAGGCGATCGGCTTGGACATCACCATGGCAACTATGCGAACCGCAGCCGCTGGCCGATGTTCATCTCTCTTGCCTTATCGACCATGGCGGCGCCGAGCGCCACGTCGGTGGTGCTGAGGCCGCGGTGCCAGAACAGGATCGTCTCCTCGTCACTTTCGCGGCCGGGCTTCATGCCGCAGACGATCTGGCCGATTTCGGCATGCAGGTTCTCGGCCGTCACCTTGCGCTCGTCGACGTGACGGCGAAGCGCTCCGAACGGCTTGCCGGGGCCGCATTGTCCCCAATCGTCGACGACGACCTTGTCCATGATGTCGGTGAGATCGAATTCAAGCGCGCTCATCGTGCCATAGGGCACGACGAAGGCGCCCTTCTTCACCCATTCCGTCTTGAACAGCGGCGCCGGTTCCGGCAGGCGGCTCGCCTCGACCATGATGTCGGCGCCCTTGAGGCAATCCTCCCAATTGTCGGTGACGATGATCTTCTTGCCGAGATCCGCCTCAAGACGCTTGGCGAAGGCATCCCGACTTTCCGGCCGGCGCGAATGCACGCGGATTTCCTCGAAGTCGAAGAGATGGTCGAGAAGCCGGACATTCCAGTAAGAGGTTCCGCGCGCACCGATATGGCCGAGAATCTTGCTGTCCTTGCGGGCGAGATATTTTGCGCCAAGAGCGGTGACGGCCCCGGTGCGCATGTCGGTGATGGCAGTTGCGTCGATGATGGCCTTCGGCACGCCGGTGTTCGGGTCGAACAGGTTGAGGACCGCAAGCTCCGAAGGCAGATCGACCTTGTAGTTGTCGACGAAGTCGCCGACGACTTTGACGCCGGCATAATTCAGCGCTTTGACGTAGCCGCGAAGCACGTTGAAATGGCCTTTGTCGGAGCTCTCCGGCACAAGATGAACACGCGGCTCGATGACGGTTTCACCCCTGCCCTGCGCATCCAGCGCCTTCGACACCGCATCGAGAATCTCGTCATTCGTCAGCGCCAGCGCCTTGGCATCGAGGGCGTTGAGATAATCGATCCAGATTTCCTGCATTTCCCGCTTCTCCATATTCCTGCCCGGCTGCTGACCGGACGGATTTTCGAACAAAAACCCTTAAATGGATCGCCGCGCCAGACCGCAGCCGGATTGATATCCGGCCGCGGAGGCATGACAATCATTTCGGCAGGAGGCCGTTTTCCTTGAGGAAATCGACCGCCACATCCTTGGCTTCCTCGTGATCGGTTTCGACCTTGGCATTGAGGACCCGCATCTTTTCGTTGTCGAGATGGGAGCCGACCGCTTCGAGCAGTTCGGCAACCTTCGGGTTGGCCTTCAGCACGTCCTGGCGGACAACAGGCGCCACGTAGTAGGGCGGAAACAGACCCTTGTCGTCTGCCAGCGGCACGAGATTCTTCGAGCCGATCTGCCAGTCGGTCGCCGCACCATTGGCAACGTCGATATCCTTTTGTTCCAGCGCGTCGTAACGAAGACCAAGCTTGGCGAACTGCTTGAACTCCTTGAACTCGGCGTCGTAGACGCGCTTCAGGCCGGGCAGGCCGTCGGCGCGATCCGGAAATTCGGCGCCGCCGCCGAAGACCAGTGTCTTGGAGACCTTGGCGAGATCCGACAGGCTCTTCAGATTGTTGGCCTGCGCCGTTTCTTGCCGGACGACGATGACATAGCCGTTATTGATCCCGCTCGGCTTCAGCCATGTGAGATTGAACTGCTTGGCGTAGAAGTCCTTGACCTGCGTATAGACCTTGTCGGCGTCGGTCGACATCTCGCCCTTGACGACGGATGCGAGCGCCGTGCCGGTATATTCCGGATAAAGATCGATCTCGCCGGCCACCAATGCCTGGTGCGCAATCAGCGTGCCGCCGAGGTTGATCTTGCGCTCGACGGTGAAGCCGGCATTTTCCAGAACGGCTGAATACATTTCAGCGAGGATGAACTGCTCGGTGAAATTCTTGCTGCCGACCTTGATGGTCTCTGCGGATGCAGACTGGAACATGGCGGTTGCCATGATGCCGGCTGCAAGGATGCCCTTTGTCCAATTTTTCATAGTCATTCCCTCTTGTTGACTTTTCAATGAACGAACCGGCGGCGTTCCCCGGAATAGCCGTCGGCATGACCGGTCGGCGCCCTGCCCTTCTTGGTGGGGCAGTGGCGAACCGGGCTTACTGCGGGCCAAGCCCGATCAATGCGGCGATCGTCGCAAAATCCGGCCCTTGCGCGCGATCCTCATCAAGCGCCGGGACGTGGTTGCGGACGAAAGCATAGGCCTCAGCCGATCCCTTGCCCAATTCGCCTGAGACGCCGCGCAGCTCGACGGCCTGCGCCGAGGCAATCAGTTCAATTGCAACGAGATAACGCAGGCGCTCGACGATCGCCTGCGTCTTTGCCAAAACGCTCGGCGCCATCGACGCTTGGTCTTCGACGCCATCGGCGACGGGAAAGGGCGAGAGCGAAACCGGCATGGCGAGATGGCGGATTTCGGCTTCCATGGCCGAGACGGTCTTTTGCACGGTCGCAAAACCGGTCCGGCTCTGGCCCATCGGGGTCAGGAAGCGCGGGAGGTCGGACATGCCGGGCGACATGATCTTCATGATCCGATAGGCGGTGCCTGCCGCACAATGCGCCATCGCCTGCCCCAGCCTTTCCCAGGCGAGCACAAAAGCGGTCATGTCGAAATTGCCGTGTGCAAGAATGACGCCTTCGGAGGCGATGACGACAGGATTGTCGCTGGAGCTGACGAGATCTATCTCCGTCGCCTGCCTTGCCTCATCGATCGCATGCCTCATCGCGCCCCAGACCTGCGGCGTGCAGCGGTAGCTCAAAGGATCCTGGAGACGTCTTGCGGCATCGGCCGCAAGCAAGGAGCTTCCCGAAAGCAGTTCCATCAGTTGAGCGGCGACACGGCGCTGCCCAAAGGCCGGTCTGGCAGCGAGAGCGCGATCGTCGAAGACGCTGACATTGGCCCGGAACGCTTCGAAATTAACGGCAATCGCCTTCAGGGACCAATCGAAGAGCCGCTCGATATCCTCAAGCGCCAGGCAGGCAAGGCCGATGGAGAGACTGTTGGCCACGACAAGCGCATGCCCGTCCTTCGGCGCCAATTCGAGTTGTTTCAGGCCGGCCCTTTCGAGGGCGATGGCGGCCGGCAGCACTTCGCCGCCAAGCTCGATCTCGCCGAAGCCGAGAAGCGCCCGGCTCATATGGGCAAGCGGAGCCAAATCCGCCGCACCGATCGAGCCCAATGACGGGACGACCGGATGGATATCTGCATTGATGGCGGCGATCAGACCACGAAACACGTTCAGCGAAATGCCGGAGCCGCCCGCCGCCATGCCGGCAGCCCTGACGGCCATCATCGCCCGCACGGATTCCTGGGCAAGCGGCTTTCCGACGCCGACCGCGCGGGCTTGCGGCACACGCATCTGAAACGCCACCAGATCTTCCGTTGCAAGTCGTGTATCGACCCCCGCTCCCAGTCCTGTCGTCAGGCCATAAACCGGCAGCTCCTTTTCCGTATAGCGATCGACGACGGCGCGCGCCGCCGTAATCCGGGCCTCGACCTCGGCGGAGATTTCGATCCTGGCGTGACGACGGGCAATTGCTGCGATGTCCTCGATCGTCGGCGGCGACGCGCTGAAGGTGATCGATGGAGAATGGGTGGCGCTCACTGTTTCTCTCCGAGAATGGCGACGGGCTTCGAGGGACCCTTGGTGGACCGTGCTTCCAGCCGATATTGCGCGCCCGGATAGTATAACAGCGCACAGGTCACGACGGCCTCGCCCGACCAGGTCCTTCGAAAGACGCGCAGGCAAGGGTGATCATTCTTCAGGCCAAGATATTTGCGGATCGTCGTGTCCGGTTTGACGGCCTGGACGATATGTTCGAACGCCGTTATCGGCGCAACCTTCGTCAGATATTCGTTCGGCGTCATGCTGCTGAAATCGGTCGACAGATAGTCGGGCGCGACCAGCGGATTGACGTAGCGCTCCTCGACCTGAATGGGCTGGTCGTTTTCCAGGTGCACGATCAGCGAGTGCATCACCTCAGCGCCGAGCGTCAGTTCGAGCGCGTCGGCAACGTTGGCATCCGCCTTCATCGAGCCGGCCTGAACGACCGCCGCCTTATGCGTGTGACCCCGCTCCAGTATTTCGTCGGCTATGTTGCGGATTTGAAGCAGATCGACGTCGAGGTGCTTTGGCGACACGAAGGTTCCGATCCCGGCGGATCGCTTGAGGACACCCTCGAACATCAATTCCCGCAGCGCGCGGTTCGCCGTCATGCGGCTGACGCCAAATGCCGCCACCAGTTCGCTTTCAGAGGATACCCGGTCTCCCGGCTGCAGCTTGCCTTCGGCGATGTCGGCCAGGATCTGCTCCTTGATCCTGATATAATGGCGCGCCTCGCCGGCGGCTGGTTTGACCGCTTTCGTCATGACAGCCTCGCCATGCCATTGTCGAGGATGGTCACACCCCGTGACGCAACGATCCCCCTGAAGCGAATCTCGGCGTCGTTGCGCCACATCTGCAGGGTGATCGTTTCTCCGGGAAAGATCGGCGCGCTGAACCGCGCCGCGATCGCCCGCAAGCCGATCTTCATGCCTGGATCGATGGCGGCGATGATGGCGTAGCCCGCATAACCGAAGCTGCACAGCCCATGTAGGATCGGCCGATCGAAGCCGCTTCGGCCGGCTGCCTGTGGATCCGCATGCAGCGGATTGAGATCGCCGTTCAGGCGATAAAGCAGCGCGGCGTTGTCAGGGAGGTCGACATTGAATTCGAAGTCCGGCTCGTCGTCCGGGACTTTGGACAGAGGTTCAGGCGCCGTTCCCGCCGAACCGCATCCACCGTCACCGCGGCAGGCGTTCGTCTGGACGATCGTCGCGATCGGCTCATCACCTTCCACGGTTGCGATCATGCGCTCGAAGCTGACGAACATGCCTTTCTCAAGGCCGCGATCGACCACCGACAAGACGCGCGACCGGGAGATCAGCGGCACATCGAGAGGGACTGGCCGGTGGATGGTCAGGCGATGTTCGGAATGCACGAGACGCGCCCAGTAGACACCCGTCTGCTGCATCCACGGGCCTGGATGCGCCACGACATTGGCAAGGGTCGGCGCGGTCACGAGATCGCGTTCATAGACATAGTTCAATAGGTTTTCGTCGAGCGGGTTGGTGCCGTAGCCGACAGACAGGGCGTAGAGGATGGCATCTCTTGCAGTAACCACATGCGTCGCCTGCGGCACCGGGAAATCGAGGATGGATTGGGCCGACAGTGTCACGATGCGGCTCCGCCGGATGCCACGGGTTTGCGAACGCCACCCGACAGGCGGATGCCGCCGTCGACGGAAAGCAATTCGCCAGTGACGAAGTCTGCCCCCTGAACAAGCCAGACAATGGCGCCGGCAACGTCTTCCGGTGTCGCGACCCGGCCGAGCGGCGCGGTTTCCGAAAATCGCTTGGCAATGGCGCCATAGGCATCCGGCCCGAGCGTGTCGCGCATCCAGCGCGTATCGATGATGCCGGGGCAAACCGCGTTCACCCGGATATCGGGACCGCAGGTGCGCGCTAGCGCCAGGGTCAACGCATTGAGCGCACCCTTGGAGGCCGTATAGGCAAGCGAACTGCCGCCGCCGGTAAAGGCAACGTTGGATGAGACATTGACGATCGCACCGCCGCCGCTGTCCCGCATCGCAGGCACCGCCGCCCGGCACATCTGATAGGCGCCGATGACATTGACGCCGAAAACACTCTGAAAATCTTCGGCCGACAATGTCTCCAGATCGAAAGGATCCGATTTGACCGTCGTTGCGGCATTGTTCACCAGGGCGTCGAGGCGCCCCCACCGGTTGACGGCCGTCGCGACCATCCGGCGGCAGGCCGCATCGTCGGCAACGTCGGCCTGGACGATCTCGACCTCCGCGCCCAGGCTGCGGCAGATATCGGCCGTTTCATCGGCCTCTTTGTTGCTGCTGTTGTAATTGACGACCACCCGGGCACCGCTCTCGGCGAACTGCTTCACGCATGCGGCCCCGACGCCTGTTGCCGAGCCCGTGACGATGATGACGGCTCCATCGATTTTCATGGGGCAAAGTCCTTCATGGCGTGGGTGGAAAACAGGCGCGCGTCCATCTGTTTCAGCTGGTCCGACACCGCGACGCCCTTCGGCAGGCGGTCGAGAACATGGGAGGCGAGATCGATGCCGGGGGCAAACTCCGTCAGCATCAGGCATCCCTCGATCACTCGAAAGACCGCCCGCTCGGTGACGACGAGCTGCGACTGCCCTTCCGGCGCAAAGGCCGGGCTCGAACTGATCTGGTCGACATGGTCGACGATCTTGCAAACTCTGCCGTCCCGGATGATGTCGAGCCTGCCGTCGGCAACCGCAATTTCCGCGCCGCCGGCCGAAAATGCGCCGAGATAGACAACACGCCCCGCCGTCTGCGAAATATTGGTGAAGCCGCCGACCCCAACGATGGAATTGTTGAAGCGGCTGACATTGACCGCACCGTGCCTATCCACCTCGGCCATGCCGAGAAAGGCGATATCGAGGCCGCCGCCGTCGTAAAAGTCGAACTGCGAAGCCTGTGGGACGATGGCGGTCGGATTGACGGCAGCGCCGAAGGACAGTTCCTCGGCCGGCACGCCGCCGATCACGCCGGATTCGATCGTCACCGTATAATCGTCGAATCCCTCTTCGCTGGCGATCCGACCGATCCCGGCGGCAATGCCGATGCCGAGGTTGATCGTCGGGCGATGGAGCGGCGCCAACTCCAGGAAGGCACGGCGCTGAATTATCTTATCGGCCGACAGCGGCGCCGGGTGCAGGCGGCTCACCGCCATCCGGACGCGCCCGGTATAGGCGATATTGTCTGTCTCGGCGAAACTGACGCCGTGCTGGGCCGGATTTTCGCAGACGACGACATAATCGACCAGCGCCGCCGGGATGCGAACATCGCCCGGCGGCAGCGAGCCGCGCTCGGCAATCCGCTTGACCTGCACGATGACGACACCGCCGGAATTTCGGCCTGCCTGCGCCATGGCGAGCACGTCGAGCGGAAAGGCTTCGTCCTCGAGGGTGACGTTGCCGTCTTCGTCGGCCGTCGTACCGCGCAAAAGCACGCAGTCGAGCGGCATCGAGGGATAAAGCAGCCATTCCTTGCCGCGCAACGACACGCGCTCGACAAGCGCTCGCGGCGTCGTCGCATTCATGCGGCCGCCGCCATGCAGCGGGTCCATGAAAGAACCGAGCCCGATATGGGTGATCACCCCAGGCTGACCGGCGGCAATCGCCCGATAGAGCTGGGCGATGACGCCTTGCGGCCAACAATGCGCTTCGATCTTTTCCTCGATCGCCAGCCTGCCAAGGCGCGGCGTTCCCCGCCATCCCCCGGCGATCACGCGGGCGACGAGGCCCTCATAGCCGAAATGCCCCATGCCGCGCGTCTGACGATCGCCCGTGCTGGCAGCAAACAGAAGTGTCAGCTTGCGCGGTTTTCCAGTGGCGAGGAAACGCTCCTCCACCGCGGCCGTGATGGCCTCGGGATGGCAGCATCCTCCAAAACCCGAGGCAGCGACCGTCATCCCGTCTTCGAGGAGATCCGCAGCTTGCTGTGAAGAGATGACCCGCATGACGATCTTTGCTTCTCCGCCCTGTATATACAGGCTAGCCGCTGATCGTTTGGAAGGCAACGGGAATTTTTGCAAGTATTTTGGGCACACCACCCCGTCTCAGACGATATTCAGCAGGCCGATCAAGCAAAGCCCAAGCACCGCCAGAGCTAGCAGCGACAGCGCCGCCGCGACGAGGACCCGACCGCCGGTATGGGCGATGGATCTGACATCGACGGAGAGGCCCAACGCGGCCATGGCAGTAACGGTGAAGGCGGCTGATACAGCCGACATCGCGGGCAGCAGCGGCGCCGGGATCGCGTCGAGCGAACGAAGCGTCGCCATGGCCGCAAAACCGAGGATGAACCATGGCAGAACATGGCGGAGATTGATTGCGGCGCCGCCGGGACGGCGACCATGAACTGCGCCGAGCACAAGAATGACGGGGCCGAGCATCATCACGCGGATTAACTTGACGAGCGTGCCCACCTGGGTGCTGACGGCGCCGGCGGAGGCCGTCGCCGCCAATACCTGCGGCACGGCATAGGCTGTCAGCCCTGCGAAAACGCCATATTGTACGGCGCTGAGACCCAGGAACAGATGCAGAAGCGGCAAAGTCAGCACCGCACCAACGCCGAGCAGCGCGGTAAAGGCTATCGAGGCGGCGATATCGTCCGGTTTGGCGCCGATCACAGGTGCTGCCGCGGCGATCGCAGAATTGCCGCAGATCGAGTTGCCGCAAGCAACCAAGGTCGCCAGGCTGGTCGACAGCCCGAAGAGCCGGCCAAGCAGAAAGCTGCCGGCCAAGGACAGCGCAACCAGGACGGCAATTCCACCGACAAGCGGCAGTCCGGCCTGCCGGATGGCGGCCGTGCTGAGCGAGGCGCCCAGCAACACGACGGCAATCTCGAGAAGCGTCTTGGCGGCGAAGTGAATGCCGGGAGTGAAGGTCTGCGGCAGGCGGACCGAGGAGCGCATGGCAATGCCGATCAGAATGGCCAGCACGAGGCTCTCGATCCAGTGCGCGCCGAAAATCATCAGCTGCAACTGCTCAACCAACTGCGCAATGAGCGTGACCGCCACACAAAGGACAAGTCCCGGCAGGACGGCAGGAAGCGACGGGGAACGGGAGGCGGAAACGAGCATCGGCAAGACCTTGCGGAATGCTTCACTGTCCCATACTCAATTGTCGACTTCCATTGAATAGTTTAATATAGTTCATTCGGTAAAATCGAACGATTGCATCATGACTTTCGAACAGCTCTCCATTTTCGTTGCGGTTGCGGAACGCGAGCACCTGACCAATGCCGCCGCGGCGATCGGCCTCACGCCGTCGGCCGTCAGTTCGGCCATCCGCAATCTCGAGGCCTCCTATGGCGTCGAGCTTTTTCACCGTGTCGGACGCCGCATAGAGCTGACATATGAAGGGCGGGTGTTTCTGGGGGAGGCACGAGCCACACTCGCGCGCGCAAAAGCCGCAGCACTCGTCTTGTCCGATCTCGGCGGCTTGCAAAAGGGTGAGCTCGTTGTTTTTGCCAGCCAGACGATCGCAAGCTATTGGCTGCCGGCGATGCTGATGCGTTTCAAGGTCCGCTACCCGGGCATCGACCTCAAGCTGATGATCGGCAACACGACCACGGCGGCGAAAGCGGTTCTCGATGGATTGGCGGAAGTCGGATTCGTCGAGGGCAGCGTTGACGAACCGGCGCTGAATATTCGGCCGCTCGCCGAGGACGAACTCCTTATCGTCGTCGGTCCGCGCCATCCCTGGGCGCGTGGCAAACCGATCGCCCCGGCGGAGCTGGTTTCGGGCACGAAATGGGTCATGCGGGAAAAAGGGTCCGGAACCCGGTCGGCTTTCGAGGCGGCGATTTCCAATCTCGGCATCGGCCCCGCAGATCTGACAGTCGCGCTTGAGCTGCCGTCGAATGAAGCCGTCATATCGGCAGCAAGAGAAGGCCTCTGCGCAACGGTCGTTTCCGGCGCCGTGGCCGCGCCGCTCTTGACGCAGGGTCTGCTGGTTAAGGCGCGCTTCCCTTTGCCGTCCCGCCAATTTGCAATCCTGCGGCACAAACAGAGGCACTCCAGTCGTGCCTCGTTGGCGCTGGAAACGATTTGCCGCGAGGACAAAGCTGCCGAGGTCCAAAATCGGGATGACTGGGCGCTTTAGATCGAAAGCGGTTCGGCCGAACCCCCTGTTATTACGCCGATTCCCGGCAAAACCGCTTCGCGCTTCGCCTGGGAAAACCGCGTTAAGCCTCTGATACAATGCTTTCCGCGGCCTTTTCGGCAATCATGATTACTGGCGAGTTGGTATTGCCCGAGACGATCGTCGGCATGATCGAGGCATCGACCACCCGCAGTCTCGCAAGACCATGCACCCGCAATTGCGGATCGACAACCGCCATGGTGTCGCTGCCCATCTTGCAGGTGCCGACCGGATGGAAAATCGTTGTGGCGATATCGCCGACCCGACGGATCAGGTCCTCGTCACTCTGATATTCCGTGCCCGGCAGCATCTCCTGCGGCCGGTAATTGCGAATGGCATCGGCCTCCATCAGCCGGCGGGCATGCCGGATCGATTTCGTCGCAACCATCCGGTCGCCGGCTGTCGAAAGATAGTTCGGGCGGATTTCCGGCGCCATGCAAAGGTCCGGGCCGCCAACATGCACGCTCCCCCGGCTTTCCGGCCGCAGATTGCAGACGGAGACGGTGACAGCGGGATATTTATGCAGCGGCTCGCCGAGCCGGTCTGTGCTCAAGGGCTGCACGTGATATTCGAGATCGGCGGTCGCAACAGCCGGATCGCTCTTGGCAAAGATACCGAGCTGGCTCGGCGCCATCGACAGCGGACCGGACCGGCGCAGCATATATTCAAGCCCCATACCCGCTCGGCTGAACAAGTTGTGATAGAGCTGGTTCAGCGTCTTTGCGCCCTCGATGCGGAAGACCGTACGGATCTGCAAATGGTCCTGCAGGTTTTCGCCGACACCCCGAAGTTCGTGGGCGACGTCCAGTCCGGCAGCGGACAACACATCCGGGCGACCGACGCCGGAAAGCTCGAGGATTTTCGGCGAATTGATCGCACCGGCAGACAGGATGACCTCGCGATCGGCGCGAGCCAGATGTTTCTGCCCGTTCAGCCGGAACCGCACGCCGGTCACCATCCTGCCGTCGAATTCCAGCCGCTCGGTTTCGGCGCGGGTCAGCACGCGCAGATTGGGCCGCTTCATCGCCGGGCGCAGAAAGGCCTTTGTCGTGTTCCAGCGCAGGCCGCCGCGCTGATTGACCTCGAAATAGCCGGAGCCCTCATTGTCGCCATCGTTGAAATCGTCGGTTTTTGGAATGCCGAGCTCCTCGGCCGCATCGCGAAAGGCATCGAGGATCGGCCAGGAAAGCCGTTGCTTTTCCACCCGCCATTCGCCGCCTGCCCCGTGCATCAGCGACTTCCCGCGATAATTGTCCTCGGATTTCAGGAAATAGGGCAGCACGTCATCCCAGCCCCAGCCGGAATTGCCGGCTTGCCGCCAGCCGTCATAATCGGCCGCTTGGCCGCGCATATAGATCATGCCGTTGATCGACGAGCAGCCGCCCAGCACTTTTCCACGCGGATAAGGCAGTGACCTGCCGTTCAGTCCGGCTTCCGCCGCCGTCTTCATCATCCAATCGGTGCGCGGATTGCCCATGCAATAGAGATAGCCGATCGGCACATGCACCCAGTGATATCGGTCGCTGCCGCCGGCTTCGAGCAGCAGGACGCGAGTTTTCGGATCGTGCGACAGCCGGTTGGCCAGAACGCATCCCGCCGATCCCGCGCCGACGATGATGTAGTCGTAGCTTCCCGCATCGATGGCCCCATCATTCACCCGCATGTTCATGCCGCCGCTCCCGCTGCCAGCGGAACCGCCGTCAGACGCCGCCAGAGCGGTGCCATTGCCTCGGCGATATCCTGATAGAGAGCGTAGCGCCGCGCATAATGTGCCTCAAGCGAGACATCCGGACGATAATGCCGCTCGGTCCGGACCATGGCCGCAGCACCGGCGCCGAAGTCTGCGAAGACACCGACGCCGGTTCCGGCTGCAATCGCCGCTCCCAGCGCACCGGTTTCACGCGAGCGGGCAACGCTGACCGGAACGCCGAGCACATCGGCAAAGATCTGAGGCCAGATCAGGCTGCGCGAGCCGCCGCCGGACAGCACGGCTTCGTTGAAGACCGCGCCGGCCTTTCGGATCGCCTCGATGTGCTGGCGATGACCGAAGGCGACGCCCTCAAGAAGCGCGCGAACGAGATGCCCCTTGGTGTGCCAACCGGCAAGACCGTAGAAGCCGGCGCGTGCATGGCCATCCTGCTGGGCGCCGTAGAGATACGGATGGTAAAGCGGGTCGTCTGCAGCGGGTTCGATCGCCTCGGCCAGCGCGCAGCAGGCATCGAAGGGCGAAACGTCTTCCGCATGCTCGCCTTCGAAAAACTCCCGCACCAGCCATTCGAGATTGGCAGCCGAGGTGGCGCTGTTCTCCATCGCCATGTAGCGGCTGCGATCGAAGGTCGACGACATGAACACCGGCCCGTCGAGGTCGGGGCCATCGATGATGACCTGGTTGATACTCCAGGTGCCGGCGATGATCGAGGCGCTGCCGGTGCGTGAAACGCCCGAGCCGAGCGCCGAGGCGACGACGTCGAACAGCCCGCCGACCACAGGAGTACCGGCGGCGAGCCCGGTTTGCGTCGCCACTTCTTCCGTTACCGTGCCGGCAATGTCGGCGCTTTCGATGAGCGGCGGCAAGAGGTCCATGCAATCTCCCAGTCCATAGGCCTCCATCAGCGCCTTGTCGTAGCGGCGCGCGGCAAGATCCAGCAGACCGGCACCCGACATATCGGACACCTCGCTGACGCGGCGGCCGGTCAGGCGGTTGACGACGAAATCCTTGGAGAAGAACACCGTACCGATGCGGTTGAACAGATCCGGCCGGTGACGCTTGAGCCAGGCAAGCAATGTCGGCGTCTGGGATGGCCACGGACGCTGGCGGGCAATCGGATAGGTCCGGTCACCAATGCCGGCCTCTCGCCATTCATCGACCAGGCCGGCGGCCCGCGTGTCGAGCGACTGGATGCCGAGCAGCGGAGCGCCGTCACGATCAAGCGCATAGAGACCGTTGCCATGCCCGGCGCAACCGATCGCGGCGATTTCCTCCGGCTGGATCTCCGCCTTTTCGATGCAGGCGCGGATGACCTGCCGTGCATTCGTCCAGAGTTCGTCCAGCCCTCGCTCGACATGCCCCGGGCTCGGCATGCGGCTGTGCCCTTCTTCGGACGCAGCCGCGATCTCGTTGCCGCTCAGGTCGAAAATCACCGCCTTGATGACGGTGTTTCCGGCGTCGAGCCCCAAAAGATAGTTTCCCATGCTGAACCCCTCCCAAGGTTCGAGATCGCATTCAACCCTGCTGGTAGAGCGCAAACGCCTGATCGCCGCTCGCATCCTCGTGCACGATCGCCATCAGTCCGCGCACCACGGCCCTCGGATTGGCGTGCTGATAGATGTTGCGGCCATAGACCATGCCTAGAGCGCCTTGTCGCATCAAGGCCGCCGATTTGTCGAAGACGGCACGAAGATCTTCCCTGCCGCCACCGCGGACGAGAACCGGGCAACGGGCTGCTTCCACCACCCTGTGGAAATCCTCGGCATTGGTGGTTGGGTCGGCCTTGACGATATCTGCGCCCATCTCACGGGCGAGCCGCGTCAACGTCACAATCTTGTCCGCGTCACCATCGACCATATAACCCCCTTTTTCGGTGACCGGCTGCATCACCAGCGGCTCGATCATCAGCGGCATGCCATACCTGTCGCAATCGCCCCGCACGCGGGAAATGTTCTGCACGCACTGGCGGAACAGGTCCGGCTCATCAGGCAGCATGAACAGGTTGACGACGACGCAGGCTGCATCCATCTCGATCGCGCCGATCAACGGTTCGGCGTCGTTCTGCAGCACCGCCCACATGTCGCGGTGGCGGATTCGGTTATAGGGATTGCCCATGTCGATGCGCATGACCAGCGCCGGCTTGTCCTTGCCGGGCACGTCCTGCAGCAGGTCCGCTTGGCCGTAATTCATCTGGATCGCATCCGGCGCGGCAGAGACCAGCGCCTTGACGACGGCCTGAATGTCCTCCAGCCCGTTGAGGAAGGACGGCTCGTTGCAGACGCCGTGATCGATCGCCACATCGAGGCAGCGGCCGCCGCCGAACAGCCGGTTCATCCGGACTTTGCTGTTGTGTCGCATTCTGTGCTCCTTGGTTCGTTCCTTGCGGAAAGCATGTCTTCGTCGACGCCGTGGCGTTCGTTGAGAAGGGTGAGAAAGCGGACGCGCTCACTGGCGCGATGCGCGAGCGTCCAGTTCTTATCCTGCGCCAGCAGGTCGAGTGCTGCGTCCATCATGTCGAGTGAAAGCTCGCCCGAAACGGCAAGCGTCGTGCGCCGCAAAAGCAGGTCGTCGAGATGTTCCACCGCTTCCTCGCGGATCAGGAACTGCAATTCGCGCACCGAGTAGGCGGCGTGCGGCAGCGCTTCATCGGGGCTTGGCGCGATGAAGCCGGCAATCGCCTCGGCATCCGTGCCATATCGGGCAAACAGCTCAGCCATGCGCCCTGCGGAAAGGCCTTTGCTGGCTGCCATCTGCGCTAGCCAGGCGGGCGTGTTCGCGGGAAAGGCCCGACCGCCGCCGATCGGCCGATCGGTTGTCGCAACGCGGCGCCGCCTGCCGAGCCTTTCCAGAGCCATGTCGGCCGCCAGTTCCCCGAAGGACCGGAATGTCGTCCACTTGCCGCCGATCATGCAGAGCACCGGCGCACCGCCATCGGGAGGCTCCAGCATGGTGCAGAAATGATCGCGCGGGATGCGTCCGGTAAAGCTGTCGGTGCTCGCCGGCAGCGGCCGCACGCCGGAAAACTGAAAAACGATTTGCTCCGGCCGAATGGTGATATCGGGCAGCACGAAGGCAAGCGATTGCAGGATATAATCCCGCTCGTCCGCCTCGCAGCGCACCGTTTCCGGATCATCGACGCGGATATCGGTGGAACCGACGAGAACCTTACCGAGATAAGGAAAAGCGATACAGATCCGCCCGTCCTCGTTCTCGTAGTAGATCATGTGATCGGCAAGTGCGTCGCGCAGCTCCGCATTGTCGATGATGAGATGCGAGCCCTTGGTGCCGCCCATCAGTGGTGACGGCCGTGCTTCTGGCGAAAACAGGGTTTGATTGGCAAGGTCGATCCAGCCACCGGTGGCGTTGATGATCAGCGCCGGTTCGACGGCAACGGACGCGCCGCCGATCTGATCCTCGACGTGATACTCACCATTTTCGGTACGCCGCAGTTCGGCATAGTTCAGCGCCATCACTCCGAACTTTGCCAAAAGACCATCCTGTAGGAGCTCGATGCCCAACCGCTCCGGATGGCTGACCCAGGCGTCGAAATAGGTGGCGGAACTCTTGATGTCGGGATTGAGCGCCGGCCACTTGGCAAGCGTTGTGCGCCGGCCGCGAAACTGGTGGCGCGGCATCAATGCCCGTTTGCGCGTCAGGAAATCATAGATGCTCAGGCCCGCCTTGATGGCGACGGCGCCACGTCGGCTCGGACGGCGGCTGAGGCCAAGGAAGCGGACAATGCCATTGCCGAGGCCGGAAAAGATATCGAACACCGGCACCGTCGTCGGCAGCGGCGCGACGTAATGCGGCGCGTTGCGCAGCAGCCGGTCCCGCTCGACCAGCGATTCCTGCACCAGCTTGAATTCGCCGTTTTCAAGATAGCGAAGCCCGCCATGGACCATGCGCGACAACGCCGAACTGGCACCGGAGCAATAGTCGTGCTTCTCGACGAGCAGCACGTTCAGCCCCTGCAGGGCCAGTTCCCGAAAGACGCTGATGCCGTTGATGCCGCCGCCGACGACGCAGACGTCCACCTTCGGGCTCTGGCGGAGCCCGTCCAATATTTCTTGCCGTTTCATGATGGCGATCCGCTACCTGTCCATATCAGTCAGTTTCGCCGCTATGGCCGTATCGATGGCCGCAAGATCGGCCGTATCCAGCCGGATGGTCCCGGCCCGCGCATTGTCGAGCGCTTGTGCCGGATTGCGCGCCCCGCAAAGTGCAAAGGTGACGCCCGGCTGCGCCAGCGTCCAGGCAATCACGATCTGGGCGATGCTGGCGCCGTGTTTTTCTGCGAGCGGCCGGATGGCGTCGGCGAGCGCCGCTGCCTTCTGGCGGTTGTCGACTGAAAAGCGCGGATTGTCCTTGCGCTGGTCGTCGCCGGAAAACACACGGTCCGGACCGATGGTGCCGGACAGCAACCCCAGCGCCAGCGACGAGTAACTCAGCGTCGCTATGCCGTTGGCCTTGGTCAGCGGCAGAAGCTCTGCCTCGATCTCGCGGTCGATCATGCTGAACCGCTCCTGGATCGCGTCGAGACCGCCGGCAGCGAGATAGGCATCGAGGTCGTCGGAACTGACATTGCTTGCGCCGATCGCCCGGATCTTGCCCGATGTTCGCAGGTCTTCCAGCGCCCGCATCGTTTCCTCGATCGGGGTCGTCGGGTCCTGCCAATGGGTGATGTAGAGGTCGATATAGTCGGTTCCGAGCCGCCTCAGGCTTTCCTCGACCTCATGCAGGATCGCATCGCCGCCGAGATAACGGTGGACCGGCTTGCCGTCTTGGTCGAAGAAATGACGGCCCTTCTGCGTATGCCAGACAAGGCCGCATTTGGTGGCGATCACAGCCTTGTCGCGTCGCCCAGCCAACGCTTTGCCGACGATCTCTTCGGAACGTCCAAGCCCATAGGCTGGCGCCGTGTCGATCAGCGTTACGCCGGCGTCAATCGATGCCTGGATTGCGGCGATGGATTCGGCCTCGTCGGTCCCGCCCCACATCCAGCCGCCGATCGCCCAGGTGCCCAGCCCGACCGCCGAGGCGGAAACGCCGGATTTGCCGATCTCACGTGTCAATTGCTGTCCATTCATGCCCATTTTCCTTCGCCATTCGCCAGTGCCAGCACCCGCGCACCTGTCGCCTCATCGGTCACCAGCGTATCGAGATGATTGCCCCTGAGAACGCTGAGGATTGGGCCTGCCTTGTTCGGCCCGCTCGCCACGCCGATCTTGGTGGGGATCGAGGCGAATTCCGGCAGCGTCAGCGACACCAGCGACCGGTTGAGGCTGTAGTCGCAGACCTGGCCATGATCATCGAGCAGATGCGCCAGCAATTCGCAGGAGGCGCCGGACCGCTCGATCGCGGCGCGGTCGGTGCTCGAGGAGGGATGCAGGTCGTAATAGCTCGAATCGTCCGACAGGATCGAGCCGATGCCGACCACCGCGACCTTCGCCTCGCGCGCCCGTTTGAAAACGTCGGCGACGGCACGCATGTTGATCAGCATTGCCCGCTGCTCGGCATCGTCGGCAAAGAGCGGCGCGTGAATCTGGTAGGAACGTCCCCCAAGCCGGTCGGCCATCAAGGTCGAGACATGGTTGACGTCGGTATAGTGCTTACCCTGCACGCAGCCCGTTGCTGGAATGACCTCGACATTGAAACGACGTGACGGCTGCAAGCCGGCGACGACGGCGCTCACGCCTTTGCCTCCCGTGATGCAGATCGTATCGCCATCGATGATCTCTTCCAGCAGCAACCGCGCTGCCGCTTCGCCGACGGCCTGAAGCGCCGTTTGCGGATTGTCGGACACAGTCGGCACCACCACGGCGCGGCCGATGCCACCAAGCGCTCGCAGCTGTTCCTCCATATCGACCAGCGGCTCGACCGGCGACTTGATCTTGATCTCGACCAGGCCGAGTTGCCGGCCGCGCTTGATCAGGCGGTTGACGGTAGCATGCGAGATGCCGAGTTGATCGGCAATCTGCGCCTGTGTCAGTCCCTCGAGGAAATGCAAGACCAGGGCCTGGTGCATCTGCCGGGCGATGACGATTTCCTCGCGCGGCGCGTTTGCGGGTTTGAGTTTGGCTATCGGCATGTCAGGCAGCCTTCCGCTTGTGCAGGAAATGGTCGATCGAGACGGCAGCAAGCAGAATGCAGCCTTTAATCATGTCTTGCCAATAGACGGACACGTCGAGCAAGATCAACGAGCTTGTAACGACCGACAGGAGGGCAATGCCGAGAATTGCCCCCAAGATCGTGCCGGAGCCGCCATTCAGCGACGCGCCGCCAATCACCGCGGCTGCGATGATATTGAGCTCCATGCCGACGCCGAAGGTCGGGGTCGCGGCGCCGAAGCGGGACATGTAGATCACCCCGGCAACCCCCGACAGCGTGGCGCAAAGCACCGTCACCCAGAACTTCACCTGGTTGGTCTTGATACCGGAATAGAGCGCCGCCTTCTCGTTGCTGCCGGTGTAGAACACCTTGCGGAAGGCGGTTGCCCGGCGCAGCAGGAAATCGAACAACACGACGACCGCAACAAAAATCAGGATCACATAGGGGACGCCGTAGAACGTGCCTTGCCCGACCGCCTTGAACGAAGGCGGCAAGGTGAACAGCGACAGCGGCGTGCCCTTGGTGATGATCAGGCAGATGCCGCGCACGATGACCATCGCCGCAAGCGAGGTGATGAAGTGGTTGAGCCCGACGACCGTGACGAAAAAGCCCATGACGCAGCCGATCAGGCTGCTGGCTATGATCCCGATCAGGGATGCGCTCCACGGATCGAGCCCCATCAGGAACAGCGAGCCAGACAATACCATCGAGAAGCAGACGACCGAGCCGACCGACAGGTCGATGCCGCCGACGATCAACAGGATGGTCATGCCGACGACGACGATTCCCTCCACCGAGAACGACATCAGCATCGCCCGGAAATTGCCGAGCGTCAGAAAATGCGGCGAGGCAAAGCTCATGACGATGCAGAGCGCCAGGATGATCGCGATCAGTCCCGCCTCGCGCATTGTCCCCAGCCGTTTCCAGCCGGGCGCGCGTGCCTGATGTACCGTTGCCAATGTAGCGTCCGCCATGACCTTGTCTCCCGCCCCTGCGTTTTCTTTATGCGGCATGCTCTGATGCCTTTGAATTGTTAAGACCGCCGATACCCGACGCGAGCCGCATGATCGCTTCCTCCGTCATCGTCTCGTCCTCGACCTCGCCTGCAACGGTGCCCTCGTGGATGACCAGCACCCGGTCGCATAGACCGAGAAGCTCCGGCAGTTCCGACGAGATGACGACAATGCCGATGCCAGAGCGCGCGAGATCGCGCAGCAGCCGGTGGATTTCCGATTTGGCGCCGACATCGATACCGCGGGTTGGCTCGTCCATCAGGATGACCTTCGGATTGACCGCCAGTTGCTTGGCAATCGCTACCTTCTGCTGATTTCCGCCCGACAGCGACGAGACCGGCATGTCGATGCCCCCCATCCGCACCCCGAGCCGCCGGACCAGCTCGTGGGCACGATCCGCCTCGGCTTTGGAATTCAACAGTCCCAGGGGTCCGGTCAGCGATTTCAAATCGAGAACGGCAATGTTCTGGGCGATGGAAAGATCGAGGAAGATGCCGGAGCCTTTCCGGTCTTCCGACAGGTAGACGACACCCGCCTGCGCGGCCTTCGCATAGGAGTGCGCCGGCAGCCGCTGTCCATGCAGTTGCACCTCGCCGGCGATCACCGGCCGCAACCCGCAAATGCCTTCGGCTATCTCGGTGCGCCCGGAGCCGATGAGCCCGCCGACGCCGAGAATTTCGCCCTTGCGCAGTTCGAAGCTCACATCCGTAAAGCGGCTGCCGTCGCCGAGATCGCGGACGCTCAGAATGATCTCGCCGGTCCGCTCCGCCGGCGCTTGCTTTTCTGGATAGAGCTGGGTGATCTCGCGCCCGACCATGCGGCGCACGACATCATCCGGCGTCAAGTCCGCCACCGTCTCCGTCGAGACATAGCGGCCATCGCGAAAGACGGTGACCCGGTCGCACAGGCTGAAGATTTCGGCCATGCGGTGGCTGATATAGATGATCGAAATACCCTGCGCCTTGAGGTCGCGGATGATCCCGAACAGGACCTGCGCCTCCGCTTCCGTCAGAGCCGCCGTCGGTTCGTCGAAGATCAGCACCCGGCAATCGAGCGTCAGTGCCTTGGCGATCTCGACAAGCTGCTGGCTTGATATCGACAAGTCGCCGACTTTGCGGCGAACATCGATCGGCGCCAGACGGTTCATCACGACCTGCGCATCCCGTTCCAGCCTGCCATAATTCATGAAAGGCGAGCGGCGGCGGTTGGTCGCGGCCATGAACATGTTCTCGGCCACCGTCGCATCCGGGCAAAGCGCGATTTCCTGATGCACGAGGCCAAGCCCGAGCGATTGCGCCACCGCCGGCGACGCCACTTTTATCGGCACGCCATCGACAAGGACGTCCCCGTCGGTCGGCTGCAGCACGCCGGCAATGATGTTCATCAGCGTCGACTTGCCCGCGCCGTTTTCGCCGCAAAGTGCATGAACCTCGCCTTTTTCCAGGTTGAAGCTCACATCCGTCAACGCCTTCACTGCACCGAAGTGCTTGCTGACATTGCGGATTTCCAGAACCGGCACCGACGCCACCATAATTTCCTCCTCACGCTCGCGATGGCTGCCCGGAGCTTGAAGCCCCGGACAGCAGGCACAAAGGTTTACTCCTCGATGCCCTTGGTGCCCCGCCGCTTCAGGTACTTGTCCCAGTAGAAGTCGTCGGCATTATTGGCCGTGACGATCGACAGGCCGTTGTCGACGAACGGAATGCTCATCGGGTTGAAGCTGGCGCGCTTGGCGTCGTTCATCGGGTCGATGAGTTCGGGATGCTTGGCGAGCCACAGGAGCATGAAGCCCATGTAACCCTGCATGCCCTGGTTCGGGTTGATCGAGCCGAACACTTCGCCCGCCTTGATCATGTCGAGGATGTTGGCGTTGACGTCGGCGCACATGACGAGGATCTTGCCGCCGCTTTCCTTGTTGGCCTGCGAAGCGCCGATGGCCGAGTTCGCTTCCGGCATGAAGACGGCGCCAAGGTTCGGATGTGCCTGCACCAAGCTCATCAAGCCCTGATAGGCCTTGTTCGGGTCCTGGTTGGACGCAGCGCGGCCGACCAGCTTCATATCAGGATACTTTTCGTCCATTCGGGCGATGAAGGCGGCGATACGCTTGTCGTGGTTGTCCTGGCCCGGATTTTCCAGAACGGCATATTCACCCTTGCCCCCCATCTTTTCGGCAATCGCGTCGGCCGCATAGGTGCCTTCGCGGGTATTGTCCGACGTGATGAACGAGATGCGCTTGGACAGCGGCGCGTCGGCTGCGAAGGTGACGACCGCCGTGCCCTGATCGATGGCCCGGTTGATCGGCTCGATGAACGGATCGGAGTTCATCGGATGAACGAGGATACCGGCCGGGTTCTGGGCCAGCGCCTGGTCGAAGGTGGCGATCTGTTTGTTGACGTCATATTCCGGCGTGCCGGTATAAGCCGTCTCGCAACCGAGCTGCTGACCGGCCTGCTTGAACATTTCATAGACCGGGAACCAATATTCGACGCCCGAAACCATGACATTCATGACGTATTTTTCACCGGGCTTGCAGCGGAACGGATTTTCCGCGTCCGCGCTGGCCACGCCGGCATAAAGCGTCGATGCGAGGACCGCCAATGCGGTCGTGCTTAGAAATCTGCGCAAGTTTCCTCCTCGAGGCCGAAGCCCCTCCCAAATATCCGGCGGCGCCTCAGCGGCTGCCGATGATCCATTGAAGACCGGAGTTCCTCCTCGAAGTCCGGTATGGGCAGATAATCGCAACGGCGGAGCGGTGTCAATATAATTCATCATGTGAAATATATTTCAAACGTCAGCGTCCTGCATGGCGATTGTTGCCCGCATTTGGCGCTCGAAGGCACCGCTTCATGAGAGGCACTTGATGCGGCGGCTGATGAAGCCGTGGGTCGACAGGCCTGAAGACGGTCGTTTGCGGGTTCGACTGCAATCTCTTCAACCGGCCCATTGACATCGGCAGGGTTAAGGCCGAAGCCGCACTCGGCCGCGTATTCGCGGCCGCTTTTGCAAGGATGTCTAAAATGAAGACCGAGACTGGTGTAGCCAATGCCGGAAACCTGATCATAACAGGCGTCGTGCTGATGCTGCTTGGCGATCTGCTTTTTGCGCTGAACGATGCGATGGGCAAGTGGCTTGTTGCGAGCTTTGCCGTCGGTCAGGTGCTGGTGATCCGCTCGGTCGGCGCTTTCATTGTGCTCGGACCAATGATCCTGCGGCAAGGACCGATGGGTTTGTTCCGCGTCGAGCAGAAGGGCCTCCAGTTCATACGCGTTTTCATGGCGACTTGCGATGTCGCGCTGTTTTACGCCGCCGTCGCCTATCTGCCGCTCGCAGACGTCATGACCTTCTATATGGCCGGGCCGATCTACATTGCGGCGCTCTCGCATTTCTTTCTCGGAGAAAAAATCGGCTGGCGGCGTTGGCTGGCCGTTCTGATCGGCTTCGCAGGCGTCGTCATCGCGCTGCGTCCGTCAACCGCAATGCTGTCGCTTCCGTCGCTCTTCGGCCTTGCGGGCAGCCTTGCCTTTGCACTGTCGCTGGTGATGAGCCGCTATCTGCGCTCGACCAGCGACACGACGCTCGTGACATGGCAGACGGTCGCCGCGCTCATCACCGGCATCGTTTTGAGCATCGGCCATTGGCAGCCGGGGACGATTGTCGACTGGTCCGGCATGTTGCTCCTCGGCATCGTCGCCACCTGCGCGCATCTGCTGATCACCCGCTCGCTGAAGCTTGCACCGGCATCGCTGCTCGCGCCGCTCCAATATACGCTGCTGCTCTGGGCGATCATCCTCGGCTACCTCTTCTTCAATGATGTTCCCGACATGCAGGTCATCATCGGCGCCGCAATCATCGTCGTTGCCGGGCTCTTCATCTTCCACCGGAAGAATCTGAAAGAAACGGTTCCGATTGAGGCCGTCCCGCCCGACGGCCATTGAAGCTACAGCGCTGCTTATCTTCAGAGGGATAGAGACATAGTCACGTGGACTTTCCACGGAACAATCTGGACGCTTGCACGCTACTCCCGAGCATTCAAACACGGGAGATCACAATGGCGTCCATGACCCTCGAAGACCTATCCTCGCAACTGAAGAAGATCGATTTCTGCATGCTGTCTACGAACGCCGGGTCGGGCCGCATCTCGGCCCGACCGATGAGCAATAACGGCGACGTCGAATATGACGGGGATTCCTGGTTCTTTTCGTATGAAGACAGCAGAAAAATCACCGAGATCGAAGGCATCGACGCCGTCTCGCTGACGTTCACGGCGCCTCCCAGCCTCCTCGGCAAGCCGGGGATTTTCATCGCTGTCGAGGGCTTTGCCTCACTGGTACGGGACAAGGCGACATTTGAAGAACATTGGGTCCCCGATCTCGAGCGGTGGTTTCCTGAAGGAGTGGACACTCCTGGGATCGTTCTCATCAAGGTTTCGGCGTCCTCCATCCGGTACTGGGATGGAGAGGAAAACGGTGAGATCGCCCTGCCTGGCTCCGCGCGTTAAGGAAAGCATGGCCGCCCCTGCGCCCTTGCATGTTTCGATGATGCACACGGCCCGTTCTATGGATCTAATGGCCCGCCCCGCATGATGTGAGGCTGGCGCGCATTGGTCGGCAGATCACGTCAATGACCACTCTCATCCACCGGCGGCGGCTCCCAGCCGAACACGCTGCGGCCGCCGAAATCCGCGGAGTGCCGGAATTCGCCGGCGATGATTTCCTTGAGGTCGGGGCCGGTCACATAGCGTTCCATCTGCCTGGATTGGTCGTCCAGGCGCCGCAGCGCCTGCAACTCCTCCTCCCGCCCCAGCTTGCCCTTCTGCACCGCCGATTTCATCACGGCGATGGTCTCGTCATAGACCTTGAGCGGAACCGGAAAGGGATGTCGGTCCTTGCCGCCATGGGCGATCGAGAAGCGCGCCGGATCGGAAAAGCGGCAAGGCGCGCCGTGGACGACTTCCGCCACCATCGCCAGCGCCTTCACCGTGCGGGCGCCGACGCCTGGAACCAGCAGCAGCTCTTCGAAATCCGCCGGTCCGCGATCGGCCGCGGCGGCCAGATTTCCGTGCAGGCGCCGCATATTGACGTCGCTCTCGCGGACGTCGTGATGGGCGGGCATGATCAGGTGCGGCAGCATCGGCTGTTCGGCAGGTTCGGGCGCGGGTTCTTCGGCACGCAGCAGCGCGGCGGCCTCGCGGATGATCCGGTCGGGGCCGAGCGTCGCCAGCAGATCGAGCTGGCCGCGCCGCGAGCGCTCGGCGCGCCTGTCGGCCAGATTGACGATCTCGCCCTGGCTCCTTCCCTCGATTGCCGCATGCGGCGAGTCGACGAAACTCTCCAGCCCTTCCGACAGCCAGTGATAGCGCCGGGCCTGCCGCCTGTCGCCATTCATACCCTGCTGCACCACCACCCAATGGCCGTCATCGGCAACAATGAACCCGTGGAGATAAAGATCGAACCCGTCCTGAAGGGCAGCACTGTCGACCTTGGCGATGAGACGGCTCGTGGTCGCCAGCCCCTCTCCGTCGAGACCGACACGCTCGCCGATCGAGACAAGCTCCTGCGGGGTCTTGCGCGAATGCGCGCCGCGACCGCCGCAGACATGCAGGCCGAGTTCGCCGGCACGCGGCTTCAGCCCACGCTTCAGCGCCCCGAGAACGCTGGTGGTGATGCCGGAGGAATGCCAGTCCATGCCCATGACCGCACCGAAGGACTGGAACCAGAAGGGATGCGCGAGCCTGCGCAGGAATTCGTCGCGGCCATAGTGATGGACGATCGCCTCGGTGATCAGCGTGCCGAGCCGCGTCATCCGATCGCCGAGCCAATGCGGCACACGTCCCCCGTGAAGGGGAAGATCGGCGCTGCCTGCTCGTTGTGACATCTCGTTTCCTTGCACTTTGTATCGCCCGTCGTTGCCGGCATGTTCGCCTCATCCGGCGCGACAGGGAACCCAAAAATATTCCAGGCGTTTGCTCTCCCAGTGAGAGGCCGAGGCAATCATGACGACATTCGAAACCATCTTCAATGACCCGAACTTGCCCCAGACAAAATCACAACGACCAGGCGACCGCCCAAAACAGGAGGGCGGCGCCTTGCGCTTGGAAGGAAGCGCGGCGAAGGCAGCCTTCCTGATCAACGGCAACAGCTATTTCGCCGAACTGGCGCGCGTGCTGCGGCAGGCGCGGCGCACCGTCTGGATCATCGGATGGGATTTCAATCCCGACATCCGGATGCAACCGGAAAAATCCGACGAAACATTGGCCGATCTGCTGCATGCCCTGGCCGCGGCAAATCCCAAGCTTGAAATACGCATCCTCATCTGGACGCTCGGGCCGATCTATTCGGAGAAATCCCTGCAGGTGCTGCGAAAGAAGAACTTTCCCAGGAATGCACGGATCGATCTGCGCTTCGAGCTTCAACCGACATTGCGCGGCTGCCACCATCAGAAACTCGTCTGCATCGACGACGCCGTCGCCTTCATCGGCGGCATAGACCTGACGTCGCGGCGATGGGATACCCGGCGCCATCGCGCCGAGGAGAAACTGCGGCGCGACCCGGAGGGCGTTTCCTACGATCCGCTGCACGACGTTCAGGCAATGGTCACCGGCGATGCCGCCAGGCTGATCGGCGACATCGCCAGGCAGCGCTGGGAAAATGCCACCGGCGAGATCCACCTGCCTTTGGCCGAAAATATCCGCTTCGTCTGGCCGGACGATCTCGCCATTTCCATGAGGGAGGTTGCGGTCAGCTTCGCGCTGACGGAGCCTTCGACCGCACTTCGCCCCGGCATTAGCGACGGCATCGCCATGACATTGGACGTCATCGCCCGCGCGCGGCGGCAGCTCTACATCGAGGCGCAATATCTCGCCTCTTTCCGCGTTGCCGACGCCATTGCCGCGCGGCTGCAGGAGGAAGACGGGCCTGAGGTCGTCATCATCTGTACGCGCAGTTCTCACGGACTGATCGAAAAGCTCGTCATGGGCGGCAATCGCGACCGCGTCATCCGCCGCCTCAAACGCGCCGATCGCGCCGGCCGTTTGCGCGTCTATTACGCGGTCACGCCGGGAGAGGACGGCGAGGTGGAGGTGCTCGTCCATTCCAAACTGATAATCGCCGATGACGAACTGGTCCGCATCGGCTCCTCCAACCTCAACAATCGCTCGGAAGGGCTGGATTGCGAATGCGACATGCTGTTCGAGGCTGGCAATGACGAGCACCGCGGCGCAATCGCGGATTTGCGCAATCGCCTGCTTTCGGAATATCTCGGAACCAAACCCGAAAGCTTTGCCGCAGCCTTTGCGCAAAGCGGCTCGGTCATCGCTGCGGTCGATGCGCTCAATGACGGGCCTCGGGGCTTGCGAGAATTCACCGTTGCGCTGTCGGGCAGCATTTCACCGATTACAGGCACAGGGCTCTTCGACCCGGTTCGACCCTTCGCACCCTTAGACCGACTGGGCCTCGGCGCGCTCGTCCGCCTCCTCATCCGGCCGGCGTGATCTCCGCCGGAAGATCATCTCGCTGATGACGAGAAGCGTGGATCCGAGCGCCAGCGGGATGAAGAAATAGGCGCAGCGGAACGCAATCAGCGCGCCGATCGAGGCCTCCTTCGGCACGGCATAGGAAACGGTCGCCTCGAGCACGCCGAGGCCGCCCGGAACATGTGTTGCGAGAATTGCCGAATTGGCGAGCACGTAAGCCGTCACCGACCGGAAAAAGGCGACGTCGCCAAAGGCCGAGAGCATCTGGTGCAGACAGGCGGAGACGAGCATGAAGTTGAGCGTCCCGACCCCGACCTGCGCGACCGCGGTCGAAAATCGCGGCAGCTGAAACTCCCAGCGCCACAGCCGCAACGTGCCGCGGATGAAGAACGCCAGGCCCGTATAGACAACCGGCACGACCAGCGCCACCGCGCCGAAGATGCGCACACTCCCCGGATCAATGCGCAGCAGACGCCCAGCATCACCGGGATTGACGATCATCGCGAGACCGCTAAGCGTGATCAGCCCCAACCCCACCGTGACGCCACAAAACAGTATGACCTTCGCCACGTCCTCCGCCGTCAGCCCCCAGCGAGAATAGAAACGATAGCGGAAGGCGCCGCTGCTCAGGCCGGCAAAGCCGATATTGTGGCCGAGCGACAGGCTGATGAATGAAGTCAGCGCTATCCTGGAATAGGGCAAGGATTTGCCGAGCGAACGGATCGCCAGCAGATCGAAACAGCTGAGGCACAGATAGGATGCCGCCGCAAACAGAAGGGCTGTGCAGAAGGTCGAAAAAGGAATGCTGCGAACCGACTGGACGATCTGCTCGAGACTATACTGTTGGAAGATCCGATAGAGGAGAAAGACCGCAAGGCAAAGCGCGGCCATGAGCAGTCCATTCCAGATTACGCTTTTCAAGCTCATCGATTGTCCGTTTCCGAGATGCGAGCGCGACGGCTCGATGATCTGGAACGATCAAACGAGTTCTGTGTTCCCAAGGAGAACACGTTCTATGTTCTCCCTGGGGAGGAACGAGTTCCGTGTTCTCCCGGAGGGAACAAGCTTTTCAGCGGGGCCAATGCCGGATAAATCGATCAAACTTCTGACCTATAACGTGCACAGTTGTCTCGGCAGCGACCGGAAGCTCGATCCCGGCCGCATCGCTTCCGTCATCGCCGAGGCCGGGGCCGATATCGTCGCGCTTCAGGAGGTCGATGTCCTCAGGCGCAGGACCGGCGGCGTCGACCAGGCCCATATGATTGCCTCGCTGCTGAAGATGCAGGCGCATTTCCATCCGGCGCTGTCGGTTGCCGAGGAGCAATATGGCGACGCGATCATCACCGCGCTGCCGACAGGCGCGGTCAAGGCCGGCCCGCTGCCATCCATCGGCGAACAGCGCGGAGCGCTGTCCGTCGAAATACTGGTCGGCGACCGAAAACTGCTGGTCGTCAACACCCATCTCGGCCTTCGCGGCCGCGAGCGTATCCGGCAGATGACGACACTGCTGAATTCCGGCTGGCTGCGCGGCACGGCGGACGAAGCGCTTCCCAGCATTCTTTGCGGCGATTTCAACGCCATTCCGTCGTCGGCGGCTTACCGACTTGCCGCGCGCTCATTAAAGGACGCCCAACTCGCAGGCAGCAACGCGCCGAGAGCGACCTTTCCATCCCGCTACCCGCTGATGCGCCTCGACCACATCTTCGTTACCGAGGATCTGATCGTCAAACAGGCGGCGGTCCTGGAAAACCGGCTGACAAGAGTCGCCTCCGACCACCTGCCTCTGCTAGCGGAAATCGGTTTCGCGTGATCAGTCGTCGACGCTGACTGACGTCACCTGGCGAACTTCCGGTTCATCGCCGCCGCCACCAACGGCACCGCCGTCGTCGCCACGGCTCCCAGAGGCAGCCGCCGGATGCCCCGCGTAACGACGAATGCTGCCGCCATCGCGCCTGCCAGCTTGAGCCAGGGCTGATTGCCGAGCTGTACATGGGCGCTTGCATCGGCCCAACGGACGTTCTCCGCAACGACGGTCGCGGCCTGATGCTGGATCACGTGAAGGCGCGCGCGGAGGTTTTCGATCTCTTCTCTCAGTTCTCGCAAGCGGCCTTCCAGGGCATGACCATCGGAGACATCACCATCAGAGACCAGGAGAGGTTCCTCGACGATGTCGCCAACCGGAACATGACCACCGAGTGTTGCAATATACGCCCGATAGTCGGCCTCGCTCGCGAAACCCTCACGTCTGATGAGATCGGGATTGATGGTGGCTTCTTCCAAAGCCGCCGGTGCGGTGCCGGCACCGCCGGGCATACCCCTATTTGTGCCGATCTCTCCGCGTTCGTCCTTCAACATGATGCGTCTCCAGTTGTTTCCTGGCGATAGAACGTCTGACGGCTCAGAAGGATGCATCGGCCGCCGCTTCCCAGGCTGGACAAAATGCTGGTTTCGGCGAATATTGAAACGAATATTTCACGAGTCGTGCAGTATGAAATATCTATTCCACTGATGCGTCATGCGTCCGACAGGGATTATGTGCAGAACCGGTTCGAGGGGATCGGCATCTTCACCCGAGATTGATTGTTCTTCTTCAGGCATTTCCTTCCGACGGATCCAGGAATTTCGGAAGGTCAAGAGGAAGGGGCGAACGGCCGCTGGTTGCGAGCAAACCTGTGCGCCGACCGCCTCAGGCGGAAGAGGATTTTCACTCGACGGGAGGCGAACTGCAACAGCCCCTGCGCCCGGCGCCGTAACGAGACGCTGTGAGCCGAGGAGGGACTCATGTTGGGAAGGCTATTGTCACGCGTTCGAATCCAGACGCAGGTAATGGTGTTCATCATTCCCTTCGTCTTGAGCATCATGGCCGTGGGCGCGACAGGTTTTTATGCGTCGAGCCTGCTCCAGGGGCGGATGGATATTTCAAATTCCGTCCTGCAGTCCTTGAGCGGCTTTCGGGATTTGTCGGCCGCGATGGGCGAGTTCCTCGCCAATGCCACGCAAGAAAACCGGGATGTCGTCACCCGAAAACTTGCCGATCAACGCACCCTTCTGAAAGCCGGCATCGATAAGCTCGCCGCCGATCGCAGCGGTCAGCAGGAGCTCGAGCAGGCGCAATCCTCCATCGACGGAATTTCAACCCGCATGGATTCGCTCTGGCGACTTCAGGAGAACCGGGCGGCGCTGCTCATCGATCTTCAGAAGGCATTGAGCGTCGTCGTGTCGTCCCAGACGGATATCGTCGAAGGTACCAAGGTTCTTCAGCGGGCTGCCGACAGCCAGGAGGACGAAGCACGCAACATGCTGGGCGACGCGCAGCGTATTTCCGATTTCTTATCCTTCGCCCAGGCGTTTAACGACAAGGTTCAAGCCGCCGCCGGTATCGGCGGGCCTGACATGGAAGAACTCGGCCGGCAGCAGCGGGTCCTGGCGATGGCGCTGGCCGGCGAAGCGCCGGAGGCCAAAAAGGCGATCGACGACGCCATTGTTTCCTTGAAGCCGCTTGTCGAGGCCACCGGTCAAACCGAGGAACGCGCAGCCGGCCTCAGCAATGCGATGGGCCAGATCGTCGGCAGACTGCCTGAATTGCAGGCGGCCGCCGCACGGCGGGTGAAGGCGGCAACGGAAAAGGCGGCCGAGATTGCCAAGCCGGTCGAGCGCGCTAAGGCCAGCCAGAGAGACGGCCAGAAACTGATCACGTCGGCTTACGTGATTCAGATCGTCATGGCCAAACTGACGCTCGCGCCGACGGACGCCAATCTTCAGAGACTCTCGCAGGAAATTACCGCTGTCAGGAAAGGCTTGGACATGCTGATTTCCAACGCCGGCAGCGTTGCGCAGTTCGACAAACTCAAATCGAAGCTTCTGCCGGCGCTGGACAAGATGCAGGAGGCTGCCGCGGACCTCGTCCACATCAGCGCACAGCGCCAGGAGGAATTCCGTTCGGCCGCCGCCGACGTGGACGGGATGTGGTCTCAACTGACGGCTTTCGCCGAAATGCAGCGGCAGAACGCGGCCGACGAACGCACGGACGCCAACTCGATGTCTCTCGGCACGACAATCCTCGGCGTGGTGATCGCGATCCTCGCAGGCGTCGGGCTGACCGTGACGCTCAAGGGCCCGATCAATCAGATCACCTCGGCCATGAGGCGCCTGGCGGATGGCAAGCTCGAAACATCAATCGTTGGCGAGCGCCGGGCCGATGAAATCGGCGATATGGCCCGCGCGCTCGGCGTATTCAAGAACAATGCCATCGCCAAGGTCGAGATCGAGGAGCGCAGCGAGATCGAGCGATCGAAGGCCGAAGAGGAAAGGCATCGCAACGATGAGGAAAAACGCGCGGTCGAAGAGCAGATAGACTTCGCGGTGACGGCACTGGCACAGGGTCTCGGTCGACTGGCGCAGGGCGACATTTCGCAGACGATCGCGACACCCTTTTTCGGACGGTTGGAGCAGCTTCGCAACGATTTCAACGCGTCGCTGCTACGGCTGCAGGAAACGATCGACCAGATCCGCACGAACACCCGGATGATCGAAGGCAATGCCGGGCAAATGGATCTCGCCGCGGGCGATCTAGCAAGGCGCACGGAACAACAGGCCGTCGCACTCGAGGAGATTGCAGCAGCCATCGAAGAAATCACCACGACGGTTCGTTCGTCTGCAGCCTGCGCCGATGACGCCCATCAGATCATCACCGACACCAAACAGGCGGCCGATTCGTCATCCCAGGTCGTCGCCAGTGCTATCGATGCGATGAGCAAGATCGAAGCGGCGTCCGACGAGATCGTTCAAATCATCGGCGTCATCGACGAAATCGCGTTTCAGACGAACCTGCTTGCGCTCAACGCCGGCATCGAAGCGGCCCGCGCCGGCGAGGCCGGAAAGGGCTTTGCGGTCGTGGCCCAGGAAGTGCGCGAGCTCGCCCAGCGCTCCGCGGAGGCCGGCCAAAGGATCAAACAGCTCATCGGACGTTCGCAGACGGAGATTGCCAATGGAGCGCGTGTCGTGCGCGAAACGAGCGAAGTCCTCGAAAGCATTTCGGCGAAAGTGGTCACAGCCTCCGGGCAGATGGACGTGATCGCCCGCTCGAGCAGAGAGCAGTATAACGCCCTTCATGAAGTGAATTCTTCCGTCAACCGGATGGACCAGATGACGCAGCAGAATGCGGCCATGGTCGAGGAAACCAG
This sequence comes from Rhizobium anhuiense bv. trifolii, assembly GCF_024346605.1. NCBI lineage: Bacteria > Pseudomonadati > Pseudomonadota > Alphaproteobacteria > Hyphomicrobiales > Rhizobiaceae > Rhizobium > Rhizobium anhuiense. Next base: position 700,918 of record NZ_CP098804.1, on the reverse strand, counting down.
CGCGGCGACGAAGGAACTTGCCGACGAGACGAGGATACTCCTCCAATTGATCGATCAGTTCCAATTGGCGGAAACGGACACGCTTCGTCGAACCGCTGCGGCATAGAACCGTCACCCCCGGCCAGCGGCTCGAGCTTCGCGACCTTCACTGTCGCGACGCGCTGAAACGCTCCGGCCGAAACTCCGCCAGCAGTGGATGGCGGCGCCCAGTGACGATTTCGTCCGCCAGCAATTCGCCGGCAATCAGGCCGAGGGTGGCGCCGCTATGGCTGAAGGCAACGAAATAACCAGGGATTGACGAGAGCTCGCCGAAGACCGGCTCGCCATCGCCCGGGATGGGCTTCGGCCCGACTCCATAATCTTCGATCTCCAGTCGCGGATTGCCTTCGAGAACCCTTGAGGCCTCGCGCAGCAGCCCGTCCAGCGTCGATTGCCTGACTTCGTAGCTGCCGTCAGGCTTCACGCTCACCTCTTCCTCGGACCAGGCGGAATCGAGCGCAAAGCCGCCGCTGGGCGTCGGCCGAATGGCAATGCGGGGGGTATTGAGTACGGCCTTCAGCGGGTGGCGGATCGGTTTGGTCCTGACGAGAAGGGCGACAGGCGTTGCATCCTCGATAAGCTGGCCGGCCTCGGCCACGATTGCGGGAACATCGCCGCCCGCAGCAAGCAGCACGGCATCCGCATCGCGGCGTATGCCGTCGGCCGTGATCACGCCGCAGGCCCGCCCGCCTTCGACATCGACCGTCGCGCGCCCGGCATCGGTAATGATCTCACCGCCCAGCGAGCGGAACTCTTCCGCGAGTGTGGCGATCAAGGACGGAAGATCGATCCAGCCCTCCCCGGGGTTGAAGATCGCGCCTTGCGGCGTCACGGCGCTTGCGTCGACACCTGGCGTCGTCCCGGCAATTCCTTCCCGGGCGAGCCATTGCGCGTGATAGCCGCGATCGCGCTCATAGTCGAAGATCTCGGCGATCTCGTTGCCGGCATCGTCCGCATCCCATGTCAGGCCGCCGTCGAAACGCAGCCACGGCGCATTGGGATATCGGGCGGCCAGGGTGCGATAGCGATCTATGCCGGCCAAACGCAGCCGGTGATAGGCATCGGAGCGTTTACGCGCCGAGTTGAGCCAGGCAAGCGAACGGCCGGAGGCACCGTTGGCAAGCGGGCCGTCATTGACGAGCACGGTGCGGACCCCGAGCCGCGCCAGATGAACGGCCGTCGAGACGCCAAAGATCCCGCCGCCGATGACGATGACCTTCACGGGTTTGGTGGAAGCATTCATGTCGATAACCTTGTTTCCTGCTCTTTCTACATCGGGTGAAAAATCCGGTGCATCCGGCGTGCGGAAGACCGGCGCCCATGCCTTGCCTCGGGCGCTTTACAGGACCTCGGCAAGGAAGCGCTTCAATCGCTCACTTTGGGGATTGTCGAATATCTGCTCCGGGCAGCCGGCTTCGACGATGCGGCCCTCATCCATGAAGACGACCTGGTCAGCCACCCTGCGGGCAAATCCCATCTCGTGCGTCACCACGGCCATCGTCATGCCCTGGCGGCCGAGAGCGGCCATCAGGTCGAGAACGCCCTTCACCAGTTCGGGATCGAGCGCACTGGTTACTTCGTCGAACAGGATGAGTTCCGGATCCATGGCAAGCGCACGCGCGATGGCGACGCGCTGCTGCTGCCCGCCCGATAGACCTGCCGGGCGATGATCCTTGCGCTCTGCGAGACCGACCTCGGCCAAACGCGCCTCGGCGATGCGTCGCGCCTCCTGTCTCGGCATCTTTTTGATCTTCGTCAGCGAAAGCATGACGTTTTCAAACGCCGTGTGATCGGGAAACAGGTTGAAGTGCTGGAACACCATGCCGACACGCCGGCGCAGCCTCTCCGGCTTCATCGCCAGGATGCTTTCGCCATCGAGCAGGATGTCACCGCCTTTCGGTTCGACAAGCCTGTTCATGCAGCGCAACAGCGTCGATTTTCCCGAGCCGGAGGGGCCGATGATGCAGGTGACGGTCCCGGCGGCAATGTCGAGATCGACCCCCTTCAGGACGTCGAGATGGCCATAGGCCATGGTCAGGTCCCGGATATTGAGGGCCCCACCCTTGAAGCGCGGTTCCATCTCCTCGACAGATTTGGCCGCGGACTGCGGTCCGGCAGCGGCCTGCAACTCGCTCACCTCGAGCAGCCCACTTGCCGTGCCGGGGCCGTGGCCTTGTTTTCCCAGGCGCAGTCGCGCATCGATATAATTGACGAAGTGGGTCAGCGGCACGGTGATGACAAGGTAGAAAACACCCGCTAGCAGCAGCGGCGACAGATTACCTGTGACGACGGCCTGATCCTGCCCGACACGGAAGATCTCCCGCTCGGAGGCGAGCAATCCGAGGAAATAGACAAGGCTGGAATCCTTGACGTTTCCGATGAACTGGTTGACCAGCGCCGGCAGAACGCGCCTGATGCCCTGCGGGATGACGATCAGGCGCATGCCCTGCCCGTAGCTCATACTGAGCGCCCGACAGGCTTCCATCTGACCGCGCTCGACGCTTTGGATCCCCGACCGGAAGATTTCGCCGATATAAGCACCGGCGATCAGGCTGAGCGCCAGGATGCCGAGCGGAAATGGCGACGGACCGAAGATCTCCCGGCCGATCCGGGCAAAACCCTGACCGATGATCAGGATCGTGACGATCGCCGGCAGCCCGCGGAAAACATCGGTATAGAGGCGTGCCGGCAGCCGCAGCCAGCGGGACTGCGAGATGCCCATCACGGCAAGAACCATGCCGATGACGACGCCGAGCACGGTCGAGGCAGCGGCCAGGATCAATGTGTTTTTCAGGCCGACGCTGATCATGCTCGGCAGCACTTCCGCCATGGCATCCCAGTCGAGGAAGCTGCGGCGCAGATTTTCAAGCCAGTTCATCGAGATCCCCATTGGAGCCCTTGCCGGGCACGCTGCCGCTCGCAGGCTGCGATCGGCAGCGCCATTTGTCAGCCGTCCGCTCTGAACGGCCGGCCTGCGGCCTTACTTCTTGGGAAGATACTGGTCCGGCATGGGCGAGCCGGGAAACCACTTTTCATAAAGGGACTTCCAGGTGCCATCCTGCATCGCGTCGTGAAGCGCGCCGTTCAGCGCCGTCCGAAAGGCATCATTTCCCTTCTTGACTACGAAGCCCGCCGGCGCATCGAAGGACGGGATGTTTACAGCAACCTTCAGCGCGGGATAGCGCTCGCCATATTGCTTGGCGGCCTCGTAGTCGAGAAAGTGCGCATCGATCGTTCCGTTGTTGAGGGCGGCCACGGCGGAATTGTTGTCGGGGAATTTCACCAGATCGGTCTCACCGAAATTCTTGGCCGCATAGACTTCCTGCAAGGTCCCCTGCACGACGCCGAGACGCTTGCCCTTGAGGCCACTGGCATCCTTGATGGCGGCATCCGCAGTCAAGACAGAGAGATAACCGGCAAGATAGCCGTCGGAAAAGTCGACCGTCTTCTTGCGGGCTTCGGTGGTTCCGATCGCCGCAACGGCAACATCGAACCGTTCGTTAGCGACCGACGGCAGAAGGGCTGAAAATTCCTGGCCCGTGAACGTCACCTTGTCCTTTGGAAAACCGAGGCGGGAGACGACGTTGAGAAACAACTCGATATCGAAACCCGTGAACTGGCCGTCCGCCGTCGCAAACGTATAGGGCTTGGAATCGCCCATCGTGCCAACGCTGATCACCCCGGGCTCGATTAGCTTATAGGGATTGTCAGCCGCCGCCGCGGATCCTGCACCCACTGCAAGAAGGCATGTCAAAAGGCCGGCCCGCAATGGGGCGAGGGTGGCCGCAAATGATTCAAAAGGCTTCATGTTCGTTCTCCGCTCTGAAAGGAATGCTCTTGTCGGCATTGTCGCGTCGCCCCGCCCCCGTCGCATAGTGCGGCAGAGTCTTCTGGACAAGACACCGGTCTCCTGTATAAAGAGACCGGTCTCACAACATATTTGATATCCGTCAATTGACCGGCCGTCAACAACTCTTGTAGTCCTCGGCTTATGGAAGATTCCGCTCATTCGAAACGTTCAGTCACGGTCGCCGATGTCGCGAAGGCCGCAAAGGTCTCGAAGGCGACGGCCGCCCGCGTGCTCGGCGGCTACGGCGTGGTCAGCGCCAAGATCACGGATCAGGTCATGGCGTCGGCAGCCGCGCTCGAATACCGCCCGAACGAGCTCGCCCGGAGCATGAGCACCGGAAGATCCGGCATCATCGGGGTCGTGGTCGGCGATATCGAGAACGCTTTCTTCAGCCTGGCGGTGCGCGGCATCAGCGATGCTGCCCGGCTTGCGGGCTTCAACGTCATCATCGCGAATTCGGGCGAACAGCTGGATGCGGAAAAATCGGCCGTCGACCTTCTGATCGGCAAACGCGTCGATGGCCTGATCGTCACGCCCGCTCGCTGCGACAACATCGATCACCTCCGAGATATCCGCCGCGCCGGCGTGCCGCTGGTCCTGTTCGACCGGGCCATTCCGGAACTCGATGTCGACGCCGTGACCGGGGACGACCAGGATGCGGCAGTCACCGCGACCCGGTATCTGATCGGGCAAGGGCATCGCCGCCTCGCTTACGTCTCCGCCATGGATGCCGAAGGCGGCGGGCTCACCGATGTCGGGCGAATATCGAATTCCGCCGTGCGCGAACGCGTGGAAGGCTTCGTGAGCGTCCTGACCGAGGCGGGCCTGCCGAACCCTCTTCATTATGTCAGGCTCGGCGCCACCGACCAGCAACAGACGGACGGCGTGATCAAACGCCTGGTCTCGGAGGGATCATCGCCAACTGCACTCTTGGCATCCGACAGCCTCGTCGGCTTGCGCATCTTCAAGTCGCTGCAGTCGCTCGGCCTGTCAATCCCGAGCGACGTGTCGATGATCTGCTTCCTGGATGCCGACTGGACCAGCGTCACCGTTCCACCGATCACCATCATCGACCAGCGCGTCTACGAGATGGGCAAGCTCGCGAGCGAACGTCTGGTCGCCCGCATCGAACGCACGCCTCTTGCCGTCGAACGTCTGCGCGTCAGTACGCGCCTTGTCGTACGCGGCTCCGTCGCGACGATCGGCCGGTGAGACCGCAGATCCAGGCGGAATCAATCGGTCGCACAGCAGCATTGTGATCGGCCGTGTTGTATCGATGGCCACCGATTTGTTATTGCATATAGTTCCTGTTGTCTTTGCCTGGCCTACGTTATTTAATACTGAAAATACTCGTCATGGGATTTTCAGAAAGATCATGCTCCAGTCAAATGAGGTTTCATCTGAGCTGATAGATTTGATCTATGGAAGTCTCTTCGGTGAGTGCAACTGGCAAGATTTTCTGGATCGAGTTGCGCAAACTTCGCCCAATGGAAAAGCTGCACTCCATTACCACGATCTGGCCTCGCCTATTGCTCATGTTCCTTACGTATCGGGCTTCTCGAGGACCGAGGTCGACCAGTTCAGCAGCCACTTTGCCTCGGTGAACCCTTGGATTCCGAGATTGAGCGTCGTGCCCGTCGGCCAGGGTGTCTGTGGAGACGAAATCTTTCCACGCAAAGACTTGCTCAAATCGGAATTCTACAACGATTGGCTGAAGGGGCAGGCCGGCTGCGAGACCAGCATCGGTGTCTCCATCATCCGGGAGGAAACCCGCACCTTCGTTCTGTCGACCTGCACGTCGTCGGCAGACCCCGATTTCAACAAAGCGGCAACCGGGCGCTACACGATCCTCGCGCCGCATTTGAAAAGGGCTTTCGACTTCATTCGGAAGCGCGATCTGCTGGCACCGGAAAAACAGGCAACGCAAACCCTGTTTGATAGTATCGGCGCCGGACTGATCTACGTTTCCGAGCAAGGGCGAGCACGCCAATGGAATAGGAGTGCGGAAGCGTTCGTGGAAGCTGGCTTCCCTGTGCATATCGCGCCGGATGGCAGGCTCGCACTTCAATGCGAGACATCAGCTGCCGTTCTCGATTTCCTGACGTCCAGAAAGGGTGTGCAAACAAAGCCGCATACGGCGATTGTAAAGGGGAAGAACAAGGCCAATTACCGCATCACCCTCGTCCGACTGCAGTCCGACGCGTTCACCGAATTCCTGGAGGGGCCGACCGTGGCCGTGATCATCGAGCCGATGATCACGACACCATTCAATGAGCGGCGAGACTTCCTGATGGAAACATACAAACTGACTGCGACGGAAATCCGGATCGCATCCAGCATTGCCTCAGGCCGTTCTCCAAAGGAAGTGGCCGTAGCCGATCACATCAGCTACGAAACTGTCCGGACTCATCTCAGAAACATTTATTCCAAGCTCGGGGTCAATTCCCAGGTTGGTTTGGTGGCCCTGCTCATGCGCTGAGCATCGACGCGGCGGTCAGTTCGAGCAGAAAACCAACCCGTTTAGATCTTTGTTTTCATGCATGTCGTTGCCCAAAACCGCTGCACGCTTTTTGGGCGACATGCATCAATCGTAGAGCTCACCACGACCGATCTGTGCCCTGGCAGGTTCATCGCTGATGGCGGGATCGTCGGCCGGATCGGGATCTCTCTTGTTGGCGTCGCTCAGAAACTGCGCAGCCTTCAGGAGCGCTGAGGTTATCTCTTCGGTGCCCCATCCGGCTTCATTGGCGGCTGCAATCAGCCTTTCCAAAGCCTCGCGCGCAGCGGCGGTCGCCTCTTCGAAGCGCTGCGCAGGAGCTTCGGCCTTCGGTGGTGGAAAGGTCATCGGCATTCCCTCCATGGATTGGCTGTTGGAGATGAACGCAGCCCGCGCGAAATGGATGCATAACCGCGCTGATTTAACAAGCGAACACCCGCGGCGCGACAAGGGCCGACGACGCCTCTGCGTCAGATCACCGTCTGCAACAGAAACGGAGAGCGCTCCAATGGCTGCTGGGCGAGGATCCGCAGCATGGCGGGACCTTGTATGCCTGACGTCGTGCACGAGCGACCGTCGTGATAGACCACCGTCATCACGCGGCTGAGACTATTGTACCTGATCTCTGCGATCGTGCGCGTGTGAACCGGAAAGATAAATTCGTGGGGCTGTGATTTTCGCCCCGAAGTCTTCAAGGTCATTGCGACGCCCCCGCGAAACAATAGCATTTTGGCCCGACCGTGCCTTAACCCGAGCCTAACGACGCCTATCAAGCACATATTGCTGCGACGGTCGCGTGACATCGGCGTGACACGCAGAATCGACATTCCCAACTCAAAACCGACTTCGTGACACGTCAGTTGCAAAAGCGGCGATCAGCCGTCAATGCAATGTCCTGCGGATCTCGTGTGCAAGAACCGGCTGCGGCCAGCCTTCGACCGTGCGTGCCAGCGATCGAACAGCTTCGTCCATGTTGAAAACCATGTCCCCGAGCCGCTCGATCTCATAATCGAGCTCGTAGACCTCGACTTCGTCAAGACCTTTGCTCTGGAGCAGTCGCCTCATTGCTTCGATAAGCCGCTCAGTCCGCCCAACGATATCAAGAGCGCTTCGGATAATAATATCGACCATGCACATCCCCTCGCTTCGATAACGGAGCGTCGGCCATAATCGCGATGCTGACAATCCTGAAATCTTGTCAGACGCGGCCTCGGATCGTGTCGTAGAGAGTACTCGACTGACGCCGCGCTTAGTCGTCGTCGAGCGAAAAGACCGGCCGGTAGTGGCGCTCGGCGATCAGCAAGCTCCGGTCGGGCCGGATGATGTAGATCTCCTCGACCTGGCGTCCCCATTGATCTGTGAAGGTATGCGGGAAGGAAGAGCCGACGGGCGACTTCGTCAACTTCGTGCGCGGTTGACCATTATAGGTGATGCTGCCGGGAATGGGGGCCAGCCCCGCCGACGAATAATTGCCTGCGCCGGTGGTGCAGCCTGTCAGCACAACGGCAAGTATCAACCCAAATCCTATGCTCCGCTTCATCGAGCCCTCCAACTGCTTCGTCCTTCACGCAGCACTCGTCTTATCGTCAATGTAACAGGGGACGATAGACATTGTTCCAGAATCGGTCGGAGCACACGCAGTCGTCCATCCCTCGTGTTGGCGTTGAATTTTTCAGAAAAAGGCGGCATTAAAAATTCATTCAAAGCGTGGCAGTGATTTAACTCTTGGATGGAACGCTGTTTACCCATGCGAGTAGTTCCTGGAGCTATCCTTCTGGCTGTCGCGACGATATTGGCCGCACCGGTCTTCACACGTGCCGAACCGGTGAAATCCACGGATGTTTCCACGGTCATTCTCTCCGTTTCACCACGGACAGTTCGTTGGGCCACCGTCTACAAACATCCGGATCCCGCCGGTCACGATCCCTATTACCATGTGGAGGTGATCGAGAAGGAGCAAGGTTCGCCGCCATGGCAATTCAAACGGCTTGCCGCACATCTTGTCGTAACGGCAGACGCTTTGGACAGGAGCCGTCTGAGACAAAAGGCCAAGACCTATTTTTACAAGGACCTCGAATTCCGGATCGCCCACCGAGCCTGGCGCACACAACCTCTCATCCAGCGGGGCACCGGGGTTTGCCGCACGACAATTCTTGAATGCGTCGGGGCTGCAGGCAATAGGCGCCCATAATGCGTGTGGATACGGTGAAGGCATGGCCGTATCAATGCGGGAGGATGAACGAAAGGAACGTTCGGCGATGCTAGCAAGAGCAGCGGGATATGCAGGGGCGGCAATCGCCGCTCTGTGGGCGGCCCGTCAACTAAACCGAATTTATTCATTCCCCGAACCGCTTGATGCTGAACTCATGAATGTTGCGAGAAATTTTGGCATTTTCATTCTGCCAGCGCTCGTTCTGCTGTTGGCAGGACCGTTCAGGATGTGGTTCGACAGATTTGCGCCGCTTTATCCCTTGGTGCTCGGCGCCGGCGTCCTCAACATCTATCTGCAGAATGATGCGCTTGCCGCCGGTCTGCCGATCATCGTGCTCGTTTATCCCTTTCTGGTAATCTTTGCGCTCGCCTATCTGTTGCGCGGCCGAGTGCCGCGGGCTTAGAAAAGCCGGAACCCCCATTCCGGTGCATCTGACAACAACAAATGCCGACCCATATTTCCGGTTTGGCATCCGAATTCAAAGGGTTGCAAGAATCGAAGAAATACACTTTATGTGTGATAATGAATCGCCAAACTACCCCTGCTAGAGAAAATGCTGCCGCCCACGGCCGGCGTAGGGATGGCCATTTTTCGTCAGCCCTGGGGTTGCGGCTGATCCGAACCTTATCGCCCCCCAATTAGCTTACCTGATCACCAGGACATGCATTCGCCTCTCCGTTCTCAGCGTGGGAGAGACACGTCCGGATAATGTTCACAAACCTCGCATCTACTTTCTCCATAAGGACATCTCGATGAAGCCCATACGCAATCTCCACATGATGATGGCAAGCGCCGCATTCCTGACGCTCGCCGGCCCGGCGCTTGCCCTTGATGGCGCCGACATGATGAAGAAGCTCAATGCCGCAACCAGTGCCGGCGGTACGGTCATCACTTTTGAGAAGGCGGATGTCGACGGCGACACGGTAACGGCGACAGGCGTCCAGGTGGGATATGCGAACCTGCCCGGCGACACGCTGAAAATCGGCGACCTCACCTTCGAGGGCGTCGAGGAAACCGAAGGCGGCGGCTACTACGCCAAGGGCGTCTCTTTCCCGGATATCGATATGAGCCAGGAGGAAGGTCGTTTTTCCGCAAAGGACATCCTGATCGTCGGCCTCACGATCCCCGCCAATGCATCAGGCGACACGCTGAACGATATCCTCCTCTATGAAACCGTCAGCACCGGCCCAATCGCTTTCAACATCAAGGGCAAGGACGTGCTTGCTATCGAGAGTATCGAGTCAAACCTCGGACGCCAGGACGGCGGCTTTGCCTATGACGCCAATGTCGCCGGCATCAAAGCCGACCTGTCGCAGGTCGAGGAGGCGAGCGCGAAGGAGGCCATCGCGAAGCTCGGGTTGACGACGCTCGACGGCACCGTGACGATGAAGGGAAACTGGGAGATCGAAAACGGCAAGGTCGCTGTCGACGAATATGCCTTCGATTTCAAGAATATCGGCCGGCTGAATTTCGCCGTCGACTTCTCCGGTTACACGCTGGGCTTCATCAAATCGCTGCAGCAGGCGGTGAAAACCGCCGAGGCCAATCCGAACAAGGAAGAGGCCAACCAGGCCGCCGGCCTTGCGATGTTGGGGCTGATGCAGCAGCTGACGTTCAACAGCGCTTCGATCCGCTTCGACGATGCCTCGATCACCAAGAAGGCACTTGACTATGCTGGCTCGCAGCAGGGCGTCACGGGCGATCAACTGGCGCAATCGCTGAAAGGTCTTGTGCCGATGATGATGGCACAGCTCAACCTACCCGAGCTGCAAAACCAGGTGTCGGCCGCCGTCAACACCTATCTCGACGGTCCGAAAAATCTGACGATCAGCGCCGCGCCGGAAAAGCCGGTTCCCTTTCCGATGATCATGGGTGCTGCCATGGGTGCACCGAACACCATTCCCTCGGTGCTCGGCGTCAAGGTCACCGCGAACGACTAGAGCAATTCCAGCAAAAGGGCGTCGCAGTTTTGCGTCCGGACTTGCGTGAAAACAAAGAGATAGAGCATTTCCGTGATTCGGAAAAAAACGGAAATGCTCTAGGATCTTTGCTCTAGGATCTTTGCAGGGCGCTTCACGAACGCCGGCTGCCGGAGGCGGGTTATCTGCCAACCTGCCTCTGGATCAGCCCCTTCAGGAATTGCTCTAGAACTCGTCGCTGCGACGCTTCACGGCGTGCTTCAGAGCTACCATATGCCTTCGCCGCTCCAGCACATAATCGGCATATCCGACGCAGATGAACAGCAATGTCGGGCCGGCGTATATGATGATCAGCGCCAATGCGATAAGGATGAATGCGGTCGTCATGGTCGTATTTTCCATCAATATTAGGCGCGCCGCATCTGGAGCGGCGAAACGGACGGAGCCTCGTCTCGACGATCCCTGTCCTTATTCCTTCAAAATTCGCCGGCCTGCTATTCGTTCCCTTCCCGATCGATTTCCATTCGTTTGGGATGCCCGATCGAGCGACAATGACGAAGCTGACGGCTCGCCCCAACCTCGATCAGTCCCGTGGCCGTTCCTCCCGCATTGCCGCCGTCACGCTCTTGAGTAGCGGGCTCGACATCAGATCCCCGAGCAAAAACGATAGCTTCGGCTTCCAGTTCGGATAGCTGTCACTGGTGCCGGGAACATTGGTCGGTCTCTTCTCGTCGGTAAGGTCGGCGAGACGGACCACGGCGAGAAGCGAGGGTGTCCTGGCGATGAAGCGATAGGCGCTCACGGTCAATTCTCTCAGCGTCCGCTCGCTTGCTTTCGCGCGCGCGAGGCGGGCCGGCAGATCGAGGCCGGCGAGCTTGAAGGCGGCCTTCAGGTTTCTCCGTTCTCGCTTGCGGTATTCGCGATGTTTTTCGGTGAGATCGGCCGGCACGATGCCGTGGTCGGAGCGGGCCTGAATGTCGGCGCCACGCCACCAGCCGGCAAGCGTCTGATGGTCGTGGGTCGAAATGCAGGCCAAAGCGAGGACGGGATAGACGTCCGCCGGCTTGAAACCCTGTTCGTCCTGTTCATAGGAAAGAATGCGATAGGAGAGAATGTGGGCCGCCGCCAGATCCTCCTGCAATCCCTTGGGGATCAGCCCCAAATCTTCTCCAATGACCAGGCAGCGATGTTCTGCGGATAGCTCGGCGAGGATCTGCAAAAGCCGATCCTCGGGATAGCGGACAAAGGCGCCTTTGTCCGGCCTGCTGCCTAATGGCACCAGGAAGAGGCGGCGAAGCGCTGCGGCGTGGTCGATGCGAATGGCGCCCGCATATCGCATGGCAGCGCTCACCATCCGCCGGTAAGGCGACATTTCTCCTGAAGCGATTGCCGAAGGCAGGTATCCGGCGAGGTGCCAGTCCTGCCCGTCCACGGCGAAGGGATCGGGCGGGCTGCCAATTGTGGCCTTCGAGACATAGATGTCAGGCTCGCTCCATGTCGCCGAACCGTCGACCGCCTCGCCGACGGCCAGATCGAGATAGAGCCCGATCCGCAGGCCGGCCTTCCCAGCCCGGTCCGCCGCCTGCGTTAGCTGCCGATGGGCGAGCCATTGCAGCCACATGTGGAAGCGGACATCGTCCGCATGCCCACGCTCGAATTCGGCGACAGCGGCGCTGTCGAAGTGCTGGAAGTCTGCCGGCCAGCTTTGCCAGCCGGCGCCCGAGCCGCGCTCGACCATGGAAAAGGAGAGGCATTCGAAAAGCGCGTGAAGGCGCAGGCTGTCGCCGCCTTGCGCAACAAAAGCGTCGAAATCGGCCGGGTCGTATGTTTTGTCACTGACGCGGCGCTGTCGCCAGGCCGGCCAGAGATTGCGAAGGGCCTCGAGCTTGATCTCTGCTACTCCGACGTAATCGACGAGATCGGTTTGGCGAAGGCTTGCCAATTGCCGTTCGAGTTCCGGACTACAGACAAAACCCGGCAATCGGTCGACCGCGATATAGAGCGGGTTGAGATGCTGGCGGCTCGAGGGCTCATAGGGGCTGCAACGCTCGGGATCCGCGAGAAACGGCGCGTGAAGCGGGGTGAGGCCGATGAAATCGGCGCCCAGCGATCCCATGAGATCCGCCATATCGGCCAGATCCTCGAAGTCTCCTATGCCCCAGTTGCGTGCCGAACGGAGCTCGTAAAGCTGCAGGCTCACACCCCAGACCCGCGTAGCGGAAAGGAAATCCGGCAGAAATGACGTGGGAATCTTCCTGCGTGCCGGCCTAGGCTCCCGCCGCGGCGCGCCGGCCTCGTGATCGACTGCTCCCGTCACGTCGATCTTCAATGCCGAGAGGATCTTCCGCTTGGTCTCGCCCGATACCGTCACCTCCCGGTTGTCCGGACTGGGCCTGGTCGGGCTGATGCCGTGCCGGCGAGCGAGCTTGTCGAGCTCAGCGGATTTCATCGTTCGATCGCCTTCCTGTCAGCCCGCCCTCACGCTTCGCTGATGCTCCACATCACCGTCCAAGGCGCGAGATTATCGCCGTCGCTGCCGCCGAGACGGAAGATCGTCTCAGCGTCGTCCTGCTGCAAGGAGAGCGGCACCGCCTCGTTGCCGAGATTGGCGCGCAGATGAAGACGCCGGTTTTGCGCCAGGGTCCAATCCACCGCGAGCGCGCTTCCGGCTGAGCGATAGACCGCCTTTCCGGCGCCGGCGCCTTTCAGCAAGGGCACGATCCTTCGGTGCCGGAGCCCGAGAAGCGTCCTGTAAAAATCAAGAACATCGGAGGAAGCGCATTTCGACCAATCCAGCTTGGCGGCGGCAAAGGTCGATGGCGCCGTCGGGTCGAGAAGATCGTCTGCGTCGAAGCCCGGCAGACGCGACAGCTCCTCGCGGCGGCCTCTTCTGACCTTCTCGTTCAGATGCTCGTCGAAATCGCAGAAGAAGGGGAAAGGCTCTCTGGCGCCCCATTCCTCGCCCATGAACAGCATCGGGATCTCGGGCGCCAGCAGGTAGATTGAAGTAACGGCCTTGACGGCATCCGCCGGGCTCGAAGCCAGAATCCGGTCCCCCAGCGCCCTGTTGCCGATCTGGTCGTGGTTCTGGATGAAGGAGATGAAAGCGGTGGGCGGCAGGTGACCGCTCGGCCTGCCGCGGCTTCCGCCGCGATAGGGCATATGCTCTCCCTGAAACACGAAGCCTTCCGCCAGCGCCCGGCCGAGCTTGCCGGGGTCTTCGGCATAATCGGCATAATAGCCGAAGGTTTCGCCCGTGGCGGTGATGTGCAGCACATGGTGCACGTCGTCGTTCCATTGTGCGGTGAAGAGGCTCGCCTCGCCGTTTTCGTCACGCGACAACAACTCGCTGTCGTTTTCCTCGTTTTCGACGATCAGGTGAATATGCCGACCGACCGCCGCCGCCCTGACGCGGCGGGCAAGCGCGTGAAGCAGATGCTCGGCGCTGTCGTCCTTGATGGCATGGACGGCATCGAAGCGGAAACCATCGAGCCTGAATTCGGTGATCCAGTAGAGGGCATTCTGAATGATGAATTCACGGATCATCGCCGATCCGTCGCCGTCGTAATTGACGCCGTGGCCCCAGGGCGTCTTGTGGTGGTCGGTAAAGAGCGGCGCGTAGGAAGGGATAAAATTGCCGTCCGGTCCGAAGTGATTGTAGACCACATCCAGGAAAACCGAGATGCCGCGCGCATGCGCTGCGTCCACCAGCGCCATGAAATCTTCCGGACGGCCATAACTGTTGTCCGGAGCGTAAGGAAGCACGCCGTCATAGCCCCAGCCGTAGCGGCCCGGGAATTCGCCGACCGGCATGATTTGCAACGCCGTGACGCCCAATTGTTGCAGATGGTCGAGACGCTCGATCGCCGTCCTGAAACTGCCCCCAGGCGTGAAGCAGCCTATATGCATCTCATAGATGACCATCTCCTCCCAGGGGCGGCCCGCCCAGGCATCCGTCTTCCAGCGATAGGTGGCAAGGTCGATCACTTCGCTCGGACCGTGCGCATCCTGCGGCTGAAACCGCGAGGCGGGGTCCGGAACTTCGGAGCCGTCCGGCAGGACAAAGCGATAAAGCGTACCGGCATGGGCTTGCGCGACGGTGCAGCGGTGCCAGCCATCCTCAGCTGCCTGCATTGGGCGCAGGCCAGCGCCTTCGAGTTTCAGCGACACGCTTTCATGCAAGGGAGCCCAGAGGCGAAACAGAATGCCCTCTTCGGTGAATGCGGGGCCGAACGTCATTTTGGTCAAGGGAAAGCCTTCGATGAAATTGGGATGGGATTTGGGTAACTTTTGCCGGAGCAAAAAGTTTCGTCCGCAAGCGGACGCACGAAAGCGGCCGCTGTCACCAGGATGGCCGGGCCGGTCGCCTTACGCTTGGATCGTCAGGCCGCCGCGACTTTGCCTGAGAGCGCCTGGTCCATGGCCGCCTGGAGTTGCTCCTGCGTGAATGGCTTCTTCATCCGCAGCATCCGGCCGAGGCCATGGTCTTCGGAAAACTCGGCATAGCCAGAGGCAAGGATGATCGGCAGGCCTGGAAAGGAAGAGCGAAGGTGACGCGCAAGCTCCGCGCCCGTCATACCCGGCATGGCATGATCGGTGATGACGAGATCGCAATCCTGTCCGCCGGCAAAGAATTCCAAAGCCTGGGACGCGGAAGACGCTTCCTGCGGCAGGTGCCCGAGATCCTCCAGCATCGCTACGGTTCCCGTCCTGACCAGCGCGTCGTCGTCGACGACGAGAATGGCAAGCGGCCGAGACGAGGGTTTCAACGGCTCCGTCGCCGGAGGCTCGACGGCAGGCAACACCTTGACGAAGGTTTCGGCGACGGGCAGCCACAGGCATATGGTCGTGCCCTTGCCCCTTACGCTCGATATCTGGATCGAGCCGCCGGATTGCGCCGCCAGGCCATGAACCATCGACAGGCCGAGACCAGTGCCCTTGCCGACTCCTTTGGTGGTGAAAAACGGTTCGGCAGCACGCGAGACCGTTGCCTCGTCCATTCCCTCGCCATCATCCGACACCGATATCCTGATGTAATTCCCGCCCGCGAGGCTGGCCGGCCGGCTCTCTTCGGCCGCCGCGGCAACCGTCACGGCGCCGCCACTTTCGAGTGCGTCCCGGGCATTGACGAACAGATTGAGCAGCGCCAGTTCCAGCTGGTTGCTGTCGACCAGCAGGGGCGCGAGATCCGCCGGGATGCTTTTGCGGATTTCGATGCGCGGCCCCACCGCCTTGGCGAGGAGATCCTCGACGTTTTCGAATAGCCTGAGGAAATCCACCGCCTGCGGCTTGAGCTCCTGGCGGCGCGCGAAGGCAAGCAGGCGCTGGGTCAGTGCCGTGCCGCGCTCGGCCGCCTGGATCGCGTTCGTCACCAAGCGTTCGCTGCGTTCATCCGGCGGAAGCCGTTTCTTCAGAAGATTGAGGCTGCCGAGAACCGCCATCAGGAGGTTGTTGAAGTCGTGGGCGACGCCACCCGTGAGGTGACCGATCGTGTCGAGCTTCTGCGCCTCGAACAGCTGTGCGAGCGCCTCCTCGCGCTCCCGTGTCCGTTGATCGATCCGATGTTCGAGCTCTTCGTTGAGTTCACGCAACTGCGCTGCCGAAGCCTCGAGCTCGGCGGTACGCTGATGAACGCGGGCCTCCAGCTCGGCGTTCAGGCGTTCGAGCTCCCGCGTCTTCCTGTAGAGATCGGCAAAGACCCGCACCTTGGCTCTCAGCACCTCCGGGACGATCGGGACGGAGACGTAGTCGACCGCGCCCACCGCATAGCCACGCAGCCGATCCGGTTCGGCGAGCATGACGGCGGAGACGAAGATGATCGGCGTGTTCTGATAGCGCGGATGCTGCCGGATCATGCTAACGAGCTCGAACCCGTCCTGTTCAGGCATGCAGACATCGACGAGGATCACCGCGATTTCGGTGCGCAACAGGTGCTCGAAGGCCTCGCGGGCGGATTGCGCCTTTATGAGGTTTTCTTCGAGTTCTTCGAGAATGACCTCGTAACTCAGGAGCTTGGCCGGCTGGTCGTCGACGAGGAGGATGTTGACGGGGTTCATGGCCAGATCCTCAACGATGCAGCCACATACGAAGAGCCGACAGAAGCTGTTCGGTATTGACCGGCTTCGCCAGGTAGTCCGAGGCGCCCGCTTCCAGGCATTTCTCGCGGTCGCCCTTCATCGCCTTGGCCGTCAGCGCCAGGATCGGCAGCCGCCGGAACCGGGGTTCCGAACGGATGACCTGCATCGTCTCATAGCCGTCCATTCCAGGCATCATGATGTCCATCAGCACGATCGCGACAGAGGGTTCGTTGTTGATGACGTCGATGGCTTCGCTGCCGGTCGTCGCGGTCAGCACCTTCATTCCCCGGCGTTCGAGGACACTGCTCAAGGCGAAGATGTTGCGGGCATCGTCATCGACGAGCAGGACGGTTTCACCGACCAGATCCTCATCCGAGCTGTGCAAATCCCGCAGAGTTGCCTGCTTTGCGGCCGGCAGGTCGGCGACGACCCGGTGCAGGAACAAGGCCGTCTCATCCAGAAGGCGCTCAGGCGACTCGACGCCCTTGACCACGACGCTGCGGGCCATGCTGTGCAGCGTCGCGTCTTCCTCGGCGGAAAGCTCCCGGCCGGTGAACACGACCACCGGCACCTCGCCGATCTCGGCGTCGTCGCGAATCTGCTCCAGCACGTCGAAGCCGGACATGTCGGGAAGGGAAAGGTCGAGCACCACGCAGTCGGCGGCATTATGCCGAAGGACGGCGAGAGCCTCCGATCCGGAGCCGACGCTGGTGATATCGATGTCGTCATGTCCGAGAAGGGCGGTGACGCTCAGACGCTCGGCCTCGTTGTCTTCCACGAGCAGCAGATGCTTGCGGCGCGGCTGCGCATAGGCCTTCAATCGCGACAGCGCCTTGCCAAGCCCTTCCGGCGTCGTCGGCTTGCTCATGAACGCGAAGGCGCCGCGGGTCAGACCATGCTGGCGATCCTCGTCGAGGCTGATGATCTGGACTGGAATATGCCGCGTCTGCGGATTCTGCTTGAGCTGGCTGAGTACGGTCCAGCCAAGCATGTCGGGCAGGAAGATGTCGAGCGAGATCGCCGCCGGCCTGTAGTCCTGGGCGAGTGCGAGCGCATCGCTGCCGCGCATCGCCACCAGAACCTTGAAGCCGTTGTCGCGGGCGAGATCCACCAGGACGCGAGCATAATGCGCATCGTCCTCGACGACGAGCAGCACCGAGTCGCCGGCTGCTATCTGGTGGCGATCGTCTTCGACATGTTCGGCAGGTTTTTCGGCCCGGCGGCTGGCGGCCGCTTCGGCGAATTCCACGACATTTGCCGGCGGAACGGACTTCGGCGCAACCGCGCCGGCGCCGACATAGGTGAGCGGCAAGTAAAGGACGAAGGTGCTGCCAACCCCGGGCGTGCTGCGCAGCTGGATCTCACCGCCGAGGAGGTTTGCCAGTTCGCGGCTGATCGCCAGGCCGAGGCCCGTGCCGCCATATTTGCGGCTCGTCGAAGCATCCGCCTGCTGGAAGGCCTCGAAAATGATGCGCTGCTTTTCAGGCGGTATGCCGATGCCGGTATCGACGACTTCGAAGGCGATCACCGAAGGCGCGTGCTTGAGCGAGGGATGATCGGACGACCAGCCGCTCGTTGCCGCAGCGACGCGAAGCGTCACGCCGCCCTGCGCGGTGAACTTGAAGGCATTCGACAGCAGGTTCTTGAGGATCTGCTGCAACCGCTTCGAATCCGTGATGAGGCTCTTTGCGACATCGGCGCCGACATCGACTGCGAAAGACAGGTTGCGGTTTTCGGCCTCGTGCCGGAATGGCCGCGCCATCATCTCGAGCAGATTGCTGACGAAGATCTCCTCGGCATCGACCGAGACCGTTCCGGACTCGATCTTCGACAGGTCGAGAATGTCGCTGATGAGGTTCAGCAGATCGGTGCCCGCGCCGTGGATCGTCTTGGCGAACTCGACCTGTTTTCCCGACAGGTTGCCATCCGGATTTTCTCCCAGCTGCTGGCCGAGGATGAGGATCGAATTCAAAGGTGTGCGCAGCTCATGCGACATGTTGGCGAGGAATTCGGATTTGTACTTCGACGTCAGTGCGAGCTCGGTTGCCTTTTCCTCCAGCGCGCGCCTGGCCTGCTCGATTTCCTGGTTCTTCGCCTCGACTTCGACGTTGCGTTCCTCCAGCTGCTGCGCCTTCTGCCCGAGTTGCTCGTTGGTCTGCTGCAACTCGCGCTGCTGCGTCTGAAGCTCGGCGGCAAGCTGCTGGGACTGCTTGAGCAGGCCTTCGGTCTGCATGGTCGCTTCGATGGAATTGAGGACGATGCCGATTGATGTCGTCAGCTGATCGAGGAAGGACAGCTGCAGCTCGGTGAATTCGCCGGCGGAGGCAAGCTCGATGACCGCCTTCACCTGGCCCTCGAAATGCACCGGCAGCACGATGGCGCTTCTCGGCAGGGTGGTGAACACCCCGGAACTGATTGGAACGACGTTATCGGGAAGGTCGGTGACCAGGATGCGGCGGGCGTCGCTGGCGCATTGCCCGACAAGTCCCTGGCCGAATTCGAGCCGGGCCGGATGCGCCGCCTCAACCCCTTGCGCATAGACGGAGAGCAGCGACAAGACCGGCTGCCGCTCGTCGGCATCCACCTGGTAGATGACCCCCTGATGGGCGCCGACCAGAGGTGCTAGCTCCGAAAGCAGCATCTTGCCGACCAGCGTCAGGTCGCGCTGGCCCTGCAGCATATTGGTGAAGCGCGCCAAATTGGTCTTCAGCCAGTCCTGCTCGGTGTTGCGCTCTGTGGTCAGGCGCAAATTGTCGATCATCGTGTTGATGTTGTCCTTGAGTTCGGCCACTTCGCCACGCGCGTCGACCTTGATCGAGCGCGTCAGGTCGCCCTTGGTGACGGCGGTCGCCACTTCGGCAATGGCGCGCACCTGCGTCGTCAGGTTGGCGGCCAGCAGGTTGACGTTGCCGGTCAAGTCCTTCCAGGTGCCTGCTGTGCCCGGAACATTCGCCTGACCGCCGAGGCGGCCTTCCACGCCGACCTCACGCGCCACCGTGGTCACCTGATCGGCAAAGGTCGCAAGCGTGTTGGTCATGTTGTTGATGGTTTCGGCAAGGGCGGCCACCTCGCCCTTGGATGCGACGGTGAGATTCTGCTTGAGGTCGCCGTTCGCCACCGCCGTCACCACCTTGACGATGCCGCGGACCTGCTCGGTCAGGTTGGCGGCCATGACGTTGACGGTGTCGGTCAGGTCCTTCCAGGTGCCGGCGACACCCGGCACCTGCGCCTGGCCGCCAAGCTTGCCTTCGGTGCCAACCTCGCGGGCAACACGCGTCACTTCGCCGGCGAAAGCATTGAGCTGGTCCACCATCGTATTGATGGTGTTCTTCAGTTCGAGAATTTCCCCCTTCACGTCGACGGTGATCTTGCGCGACAGGTCGCCGCGCGCCACGGCCGTCGTCACTTCGGCGATGTTTCGAACCTGGGTCGTCAGATTGGCGGCAAGCAGGTTGACGTTGTCGGTGAGGTCCTTCCAGGTGCCGGCGACGCCGGGAACGACGGCCTGGCCGCCGAGCCTGCCATCGGTACCGACTTCGCGGGCGACACGCGTCACTTCGCCGGCAAAGGAGCGAAGCTGATCGACCATGGTATTCAAAGTATCCTTCAGGAGCAGGATTTCGCCGCGCACGTCGACGGTGATCTTGCGCGACAGGTCGCCATTGGCGATCGCGGTCGCGACCTCGGCGATGTTGCGCACCTGCGCCGTCAGGTTGCCGGCCATCGAGTTGACGCTGTCGGTCAAGTCTTTCCAGGTGCCGGCGACACCGGAGACCTGCGCCTGGCCGCCAAGCTTGCCTTCGGTGCCGACTTCGCGCGCCACACGCGTCACTTCGCCGGCGAAGGCGTTCAGCTGATCGACCATCGTGTTGATGGTATTCTTCAGTTCGAGGATTTCCCCTTTCACGTCGACGGTGATCTTGCGCGACAGGTCGCCGCGCGCCACGGCGGTCGTGACTTCGGCGATGTTGCGCACCTGGCCGGTGAGGTTGGAGGCCATGGAATTGACGTTTTCGGTGAGGTCCTTCCAGGTGCCGGCGACGCCCGGCACCTGCGCCTGACCGCCGAGCTTGCCTTCGGTGCCGACCTCGCGCGCGACGCGCGTGACTTCGGAGGCAAACCGGTTCAGCTGATCGACCATGGTGTTCAGCGTTTCCTTGAGCTCGAGGATTTCCCCCGAGACCGACACCGTGATTTTCTTCGACAGGTCGCCATTGGCGATCGCGGTCGAGACTTCGGCAATGTTGCGCACCTGTGCCGTCAGATTGCCCGCCATGGAATTGACGCTGTCGGTCAGGTCTTTCCAGGTGCCGGCGACGCCAAGCACGTTCGCCTGGCCGCCAAGCCGCCCTTCCGTGCCGACTTCGCGCGCCACGCGCGTCACCTCGCCGGCAAAGCCGTTGAGCTGGTCGACCATGGTGTTGATGGTCTCCTTCAGTTCGAGGATTTCCCCCGACACGGTGACGGTGATCTTCTTGGAAAGGTCTCCCTGGGCGACGGCGGTCGCGACTTCGGCGATGTTGCGCACCTGTCCCGTCAGGTTGGAGGCCATGGAATTGACGCTGTCGGTCAGATCCTTCCAGGTGCCGGCGACGCCGCGCACATTGGCCTGGCCGCCAAGTCGCCCTTCCGTTCCCACTTCGCGGGCCACACGTGTCACTTCCGAAGCGAAGGCGTTCAGCTGGTCGACCATCGTATTGATGGTTTCCTTCAATTCGAGAATCTCGCCCTTCACGTCGACGGTGATCTTCTTCGACAGATCGCCATTGGCGATCGCGGTCGAGACCTCGGCGATGTTGCGGACCTGCGCCGTCAGGTTGCCGCCCATCGAGTTGACGTTTTCGGTCAGATCCTTCCAGGTGCCGGCGACGCCGCGCACATTGGCCTGGCCGCCGAGCCGGCCTTCCGTACCCACTTCGCGGGCCACGCGGGTCACTTCCGAAGCGAAGGCGTTCAGCTGATCGACCATCGTGTTGATGGTCTCCTTCAGCTCGAGAATTTCGCCTGACACCGTCACGGTGATCTTCTTCGACAGGTCGCCATTGGCGATCGCGGTCGAGACCTCAGCAATGTTGCGCACCTGTGCCGTCAGGTTCGAGGCCATGGAATTGACGTTGTCGGTCAAGTCCTTCCAGGTGCCGGCCACGCCCGGCACCTGCGCCTGGCCGCCGAGTCGCCCCTCGGTGCCGACTTCACGCGCCACACGCGTCACTTCGCCGGCAAAGCCGTTGAGCTGGTCGACCATCGTGTTGATGGTTTCCTTCAGTTCCAGGATTTCACCCGAGACGTCGACGGTGATCTTGCGCGACAGGTCGCCGCGCGCCACGGCAGTGGTCACCTGGGCGATGTTGCGCACCTGGGCCGTGAGGTTGCCGCACATGGCGTTGACGCTGTCGGTCAGATCCTTCCAGGTGCCGGCCACACCCGGCACCAGCGCCTGTCCGCCAAGCTTGCCTTCGGTGCCGACTTCGCGGGCGACGCGCGTCACCTCCGAGGCGAAGGACCTGAGCTGGTCGACCATCGTGTTGATCGCTTCTTTCAGTTGCAGGATTTCGCCGCGCACGTCGACGGTGATCTTCTTGGAGAGGTCGCCATTGGCAACGGCGATCGTCACCTCAGCGATGTTGCGCACCTGCGCCGTCAGGTTCGACGCCATCGAGTTCACGCTTTCGGTGAGGTCCTTCCAGACACCCGTCACTTCGGGCACCTGCGCCTGTCCGCCGAGCTTTCCGTCCGTGCCGACCTCACGGGCAACGCGCGTCACTTCCGATGTGAAGACGCTCAGCTGCTTGATCATCGTGTTGACGATATCGGCCGAGCGCAGGAATTCGCCTTTGAGCGCCCGCCCGTCGACATCAAGCGGCACGGTCTGCAACAGGTCGCCCTTGGCAACGGCCGTGATCGTCCGGGTCACGGCCGTCGTCGGCCACAGGAGATCGTCGATCAGGCCGTTGATCGATCCTTCCATCTCTGACCAGGAACCATCAGACAGGCCGAAGCGCACGCGCGTGCTCGTTCGCCCGTCCCGGCCGACGACCTGACCCACATGTTCGAGCTGCTGGGCCATGCGTTGATTGGCGGCAATGATGTCGTTGAGAGCGTCGGCGACCTTGCCGGTGACGCCTGTGAGATCCGACCGCATCCGCACGGAAAAATCGCCGCGCCTGACTGCGACAAGGACCTCCAGAAGCGCGCTGGCGTCGTCGAACGCCATCGTCTTGTGGTCGTGCCCATTGATGCTGTCCGGCGTGACGCTATCCCGCGAAAATTCACTGGCTTGATTACTCACGAAAATCCCCCCTGTTCGACTGGAGATAATTTAGTGCTCGAGTGGAAAAAGGGTATGGCCGGACCGCGCGGTTGTACAGACCGATATGTCCTGCCGTCAGCCGTAAACTTCGCCTGCGCGGGAACAGTTTCCCGCCGGCCGTCGTTTCCACCCCGAATGGAGAGCGACATGTCGAACGTCTCGAGAACAGGCAAGGAAGAGATCAACAACGCGACCAACCCGAACACGTTTGGAAAGTCGGTCGAGAGCCAGGCGCAAATCGAGGACGCGGCTGCGCAGGCGGCGTCCGGCGCTGGCGGCGAAATGCTCAACATCTACCGATTGGAGCCCATCGCGGCGCCTGACGATCCGCGATGGGACAATTCCCCGGGGCACGGTATTGTCATCGTCGCCGCCAGGACGGCGGGCGACGCCAGGATCGTCGCTGCGGCTCGTGAGCTCGACTTCATGGAAGTGGATGCGGCGCCCGCCGAGGATGTCACAACGGCCAATGCGAGCGCCTTTCGGGACGACAAGCTCTACACCGTCATCGAGATCGATCGGAACCGGCGCGATGTCACGCGCGGGATCGTCGACGGTGAAGTTACCGTCGACACGATCCGGCCGGTTCAACCGGACTGACGTAGCAATGTCCCGGCGCAATCGGCGATGCGCCGGAGCGTCATCAAGTGGCCCCTCGTTTCCTCGGAGCTCTTATGAACACGGCCAACCTTCAGCTCAAGGGCCTGATCATGGCAATGGCGTCGATATGCGACGCAATCGTCGAGAAGGACCTGCTCACCCGTCAGGAACTCAATGCCGCGCTCTCGAAAGCCAAGAAGGCCATCGAGGAGGACGACGACCATGAGCTCTCGGATGCCAACCGCGCCGCGATCCTGTTTCCCATACGAGTGCTGCTACTCGCCGAGGAGGCAAGCGGGAGAGGCGAACAGTTGACGTTTTCGGATTATGCCAAGCTCGTGGGAAAGATGAGCTGATGACCATGTTCGAGTCGCGGTCCCCGCTCCGCGCCTCAGTGGCAGGCTTAGATGGTCTGAAATCAGTCGAGCGGTTGCAACCGGCTCGGTCTGTTCCTCTGTAGATCCGCGATAGAAACCAACGCGTTGTTCGACGCGTGTCGGCGGGAACAATTCTCGTTCCGCACCTTTCTCGAAAATCCTTGTTGCAAATCAGTCGCAATTGCAGAATAGATAGGGGCAGACTTATCAGCAGCAATTGCCAATGCGTCGCATTTGCATCAGCGGACTGATTGCGGTCGACGCTGCGCCAAGGCGAGATCGGGAAACGATGGATGACGCAAAGAGAGAGGAAAGTTCATGCTTAGTCGAATGAGACGCCGGGTCGTAACCGGGCTGGCGGCCATCGCCGCACTCGGCGTGATGGCTGGCAGTGCCGCCGCGCAGGAGAAGTTCAAAGCTGTGACCACCTTCACCGTTATTGCCGACATGGCCAAGAACGTGGCCGGTGATGCGGCGATCGTGGAATCGATCACCAAGCCGGGCGCCGAGATCCATGAGTATCAGCCGACGCCCGGCGATATCCAGCGGGCGCAGGGCGCGCAGATCCTCCTGTCGAACGGGCTCAACCTCGAGCTATGGTTCCAGAAATTCTATCGGAATCTCAAGGATGTTCCCGACGTCGTGGTCTCGACCGGCGTCGAGCCGATGGGCATCAGCGAAGGTCCCTATAGCGGCAAACCCAATCCGCATGCCTGGATGTCGCCGAAGAATGCGATCATCTATGTCGACAACATCCGCGACGCCTTCGTCAAATACGACCCGAAGAACGCCGCGATCTACAAGGCCAATGCCGAGGCCTACAAGAAGGAGATCGAGGCGACCATCGCGCCGATCCGCGAGAAGCTCGATACCATTCCCGAGGACAAGCGCTGGCTGGTGTCGAGCGAAGGCGCATTCTCTTATCTCGCCCGCGACTTCGGCTTGAAGGAGCTCTATCTGTGGCCGATCAATGCCGATCAGCAGGGCACGCCACAACAGGTCCGCAAAGTCGTCGATGCCGTCAGGGCCAATAAGATCCCTGCCGTGTTCAGCGAGAGCACGGTGTCGGACAAGCCGGCCCGCCAGGTCGCCCGCGAGACCGGCGCCCGTTATGGCGGTGTTCTCTATGTCGACTCCTTAAGCGACGCTGACGGTCCCACGCCGACCTATATCGACCTGTTGCGCGTGACCTCCGACACTGTCGTCAAGGGCCTAGCCGAAGGCCTGTCGCAATGAATGCGATCGTCTCCCCGGTTTCCCCCGCATCTTCGGATGTGGGCGCCGGCATTTCCGTGAGGGATGCCACGGTCACCTATCGCAACGGCCACACGGCGCTGCGCGACGCCAGCTTCCAGACACCTACTGGCACCATCACCGCGCTCGTCGGTGTCAACGGTTCCGGCAAGTCGACCCTGTTCAAGGCGATCATGGGCTTCGTGCGTCTGGCCAGGGGGGAGATTTCGGTGCTCGGCATGCCGGTCGAACAAGCGCTGCGGAAAAATCTCGTCGCCTATGTACCGCAATCGGAAGAAGTCGACTGGAATTTTCCGGTGCTGGTCGAGGACGTCGTCATGATGGGGCGCTACGGCCACATGGGGATGATGCGAATACCGAAGGCGGCCGACCACGAAGCCGTGTCCAAGGCGCTCGCCCGCGTCAACATGAGCGAATACCGCAAGCGTCAGATCGGCGAGCTGTCCGGCGGCCAGAAGAAGCGCGTCTTCCTTGCTCGGGCGCTGGCGCAGGACGGTCGCGTCATCCTGCTCGACGAGCCTTTCACCGGTGTCGATGTCAAGACCGAAGAGGCCATCGTCAAGTTGCTCCGCTCGCTGCGCGATGAAGGCCGGGTGATGCTGGTCTCGACCCACAATCTCGGCAGCGTGCCGGAATTCTGCGACCGCACGGTGCTGATCAAAGGCACCGTATTGTCCTACGGACCGACAGACGAGACCTTTACGCAGGAAAATCTCGAAAGAACCTTCGGCGGCGTGCTTCGCCATCTCGTGTTGAATGGCTCCGGCGGCAAGCCATATCCCGTCGGCATCCTCACTGACGACGAGCGGCCGCTGGTCCTGCGGGAGGGCAAGCTGCTCGCGCCGGCCCCGGCGAACAAAAGCGATGGACAAGCCTGATGGCCGGCATTCTCGAACCCTTCACCTATGACTATATGCTGAACGCCATGTGGGTATCGGCTCTTGTCGGTGGTGTCTGCGCCTTCCTGTCCTGTTACCTGATGCTCAAGGGCTGGTCGCTGATCGGCGACGCACTTTCCCATTCCATCGTGCCGGGTGTCGCTGGCGCCTACATGATCGGACTTCCCTTCTCGATCGGCGCCTTCTTCTCCGGCGGCCTGGCTGCCGCAGCGATGCTCTTCCTCAACCAGCGCACCAAGCTGAAGGAGGACGCCATCATCGGCCTGATCTTCTCCTCATTCTTCGGGCTTGGCCTGTTCATGGTATCGCTCAGGCCGACTGCAGTGAACATCCAGACGATCGTGCTCGGCAATATCCTCGCGATCACGCCCGAAGACACGCTCCAGCTTGCCATCATCGGTTTCGTTTCGCTCGCCATCCTGCTGGTGAAATGGAAGGACCTGATGGTCGTTTTCTTCGACGAGACCCATGCCCGTTCAATCGGACTTAACCCGACGCGGCTCAAGATCATGTTCTTCACGCTGCTGTCGGCATCGACGGTCGCGGCACTCCAGACCGTCGGCGCCTTTCTCGTCATCTGCATGGTGGTGACGCCGGGCGCGACGGCTTACCTGCTGACGGATCGCTTCCCGCGGCTGCTCGTCATCGCCGTGGCGATCGGGGCAGCGACCAGCTTCATCGGCGCCTATGTGAGCTATTTCCTCGACGGCGCGACCGGCGGCATCATCATCGTCCTCCAGACGCTGATCTTCCTTGTCGCCTTCTTCCTGGCGCCCAAGCACGGAATGCTGGCAAGCCGGCGCAGAGCCGCACAAGCTCTGGAGGTATCCCCATGAATGGTCTCACCGCCCTGCTGGCGCCGTTCCAGTTCGATTTCATGATCAACGCCCTGATCATCTCGGTGCTGATCGCCATCCCGACCGCGCTGCTCTCCTGCTTCCTTGTGCTCAAGGGCTGGGCGCTCATGGGAGACGCCATGAGCCATGCCGTATTCCCAGGCGTGGTCATCGCCTATATCGCGGGCTTTCCCTTCGCCATCGGCGCCTTTGCAGCCGGGATGGTCTGTGCGCTTGCCACCGGTTTCCTCAAGGATAACAGCCGCATCAAGCAGGACACGGTGATGGGCATCGTGTTTTCGGGCATGTTCGGGTTCGGCCTGGTTCTCTATGTGAAGATCCAGTCCGAGGTGCATCTCGACCACATCCTCTTCGGGGACATGCTCGGCATCGGGTTTCCCGACATCGTGGAGACGGGAGCCGTTGCGATGCTGACGGCCACCATCATCGCCGTCAAGTGGCGTGACCTGCTGCTGCATGCGTTCGATCCGGCGCAGGCCAGAGCGGTCGGACTGAGGGTGAATCTCCTTCACTATGGCCTGCTCTGCCTGCTCTCCTTGACGATCGTGGCAGCACTCCGGTCGGTCGGGATTATTCTCGCCATTTCGCTGCTGATCGCACCAGGCTCCATCGCTTATCTGCTGACGCGCCGCTTCAGTGCGATGCTCGCTCTGTCGGTCGCAATCGCGGTGGTCATGGCCTTTGCCGGCGTCTATCTTTCCTTCTTCATCGATAGCGCACCCGCTCCGACCATCGTTCTTCTGTTCGCGATCGCCTTCGTTGGAGCCTTCCTCCACGCCACCCGCAAGACCGCGCGCATCGAAACGAGCGAGGCAACCTGAGGAGCCGGCGTTGCCCGGCGCATGTGCTCTGCTCTCGAATTTTGCGATAAGTTGATTTATTCTGTCTTGTTTTCTGGCTACTCCCAAGGCTATACCCCGGCCGCATACACTCACGCACCGGGGATTTCTTCGTGACCAGCCTCAAATCAATTCTGGCCGCCTGCGGCCTTGCCGCCCTGATCGGCTTTGCCGCAAATCCATCTTTGGCCGGTTCGACGACCTACCCGTTGACGCTGGACAACTGCGGTGCTGAGGTAACTTTCAAGAAGGCGCCCGAGCGGGCGATCGGCCTCGGCCAGAACAGCGCGGAAATCCTGCTGTTGCTCGGCCTCCAGGACAAGATGGTCGGCACCGCCTTCTGGCCGAGCAAGGTCCTGCCGCAGCTCGCCGAGGCCAATGCCAAGGTCAAGCTCCTGACCGTCGAAATGCCGACCTTCGAGTCGATCCTCGCCGAAAATCCCGACTTCGTGGCGGTGGCCTTGCCGAGCCTGGTCGGGCCGAACAGCAAGGTCGCCAAGCGCGACGATTTCGACAAGGTCGGTGTCGCCACCTATCTCTCGCCCAGCACCTGCCTCAGCACCAAGGACGTCAAGGACCAGTACGGCAGCCGCGGCGAGCTGTGGAACATGGATCTTCTCTACAAGGAGATCGACGAACTCTCTGAGATTTTCGACGTCGCCGACCGCGGCCAGGCGCTGATCGCCGACTTCAAGGCGCGTGAGGCCAAGCTTCGCTCCGGCGTTTCCAAGGACGGCGTGAACCTGTCCTATGTCTTCTGGTTCTCCAGTCCCAGCCCGTCGGCCGATGCCTATGTCGGCGGCAAGAACAGCGCCTCCGGCTTCATCGCCGACCTGCTCGGCGGGCATAATGCGATATCAGCGGAAGCCGAATGGCCGACGATCGGTTGGGAAGGCATCATCGCCGCCAATCCTGACGTGATCGTCGTGGCCAGCCTCGACCGTAACCGTTGGGAACTCGACAAGCCGGAGGCCAAGATCAAGTTCCTGAACACCGACCCGGCCGTCAGCCAGACCCCAGCCGTCAAGAACAAGGCGATCGTCGTCATGGACGGCCAGGCGATGAACCCGACCATCCGCACGATCTACGGCGCCGAGCAGGTGGCCGAGCAGCTGAAGGCTCTCGGTCTGCTGAAGTGACGGAAGCGGGCAGTCTCTTCCGGCAGCTGGGAGCGGCCACCGCACTGCTGCTCGCCTCCCTCTGCCTCATCGCTGTCGCCGTCGGCGTCAGCGTCGGCATCGGCGACCTGCCGATCCCGCTGGCGACCACTTTTTCGGCCGTCACCAACCGGCTCGGATGGACCGCGGTCGAACTGAACCGCATCCACGAGACCGTCATCTGGGATTATCGCCTGAGCCGCGCGCTCGTCGCCGCCTTCTGCGGCGCGGGCCTTGCGCTGTCGGGCGCGATCATGCAGTCGCTGCTGCGCAATCCGCTTGCCGAACCCTATGTGCTCGGCATCTCCGCCGGCGCCTCCACCGGCGCCGTCGCGATCGTCATCTTGGGCGTCGGCTCGGGCGCGGTATCGCTATCGGCCGGCGCCTTTGCAGGGGCCTTCGCGGCCTTCTTCTTCGTCGCACTGTTGTCGAACGGCACGCGCGGCGGCGCGGACCGCACCATTCTCGCTGGCGTGGCCGCATCGCAGCTCTTCAACGCCTCGACCTCCTATATCGTCACCACCTCGGCCAATGCGCAGCAGGCCCGCGACGTCATGTTTTGGCTGCTCGGCAGTTTTGGCGGCGTGCGCTGGCCGGAATTCGCGCTGGTTTCGATCGTCGTCGGGTTCGGCCTCGCCGCCTGTCTGTTCTATGCGCGCGTGCTCGACGCCTTCGCTTTCGGCGACGAGGCGGCATCCTCGCTCGGCGTCAATGTCGGCCGCGCCCGCATGGTGCTCTTCGCGCTGACCGCAATGATGACGGCGACGATCGTCAGTATGGTTGGCTCCATCGGCTTCGTCGGCCTCGTCGTGCCGCATGTCGCCCGCTTTGTCGTCGGACCGCTCCATATCCGGCTGCTGCCGGCCTGCGCCATAACAGGGGCGATTTTCATGGTGCTCGCCGACATCGCCGCGCGCGCCCTCATTCCCAACCAGATCCTGCCGATCGGCGTCGTCACGGCCCTGGTCGGCGTTCCCTTCTTCTCCCTCATCCTCTACCGGTTCCAGCGCGCGACATGAGCATCAAGGCCGACAACCTCACCTGGAAAATTGGCAGGAAGACCATTCTGGACGGCGTCTCCCTGGAGGCGCAGCCCGGCCGGATGCTCGGCCTGCTCGGGCCGAACGGCTCGGGCAAGACCTCGCTGCTCAGGCTTCTCGCCGGCCTGAAGCGGCCGCATGCCGGCCGCGTCACGCTCGACCGCAGCGATATCGGCACGATCAACCGCCGCTCGATCGCCCGGCGCATCGCCTTTGTCGAGCAGCATGCCACGACGAATGCCAATCTGAAGGTGGT
Organism: Rhizobium anhuiense bv. trifolii; assembly: GCF_024346605.1. Taxonomy (NCBI): domain Bacteria; kingdom Pseudomonadati; phylum Pseudomonadota; class Alphaproteobacteria; order Hyphomicrobiales; family Rhizobiaceae; genus Rhizobium; species Rhizobium anhuiense. The sequence goes on along the minus strand of NZ_CP098804.1, from coordinate 670,735 downwards.
CGACGTCGTCAAGCTCGGAAGGTTCCCGCACCGGTCGATGTTCTCGGGCTGGACCAAGGCCGACGAAGAGGCGGTCGAAAGTGCGCTCGCGCGCGCCGGCATGGCGGAGAAACGCGACGATCGCTGGCAGAATCTCTCGGGCGGCGAAAAGCAGCGCACCCATATCGCAAGGGCACTCGCTCAGTCGCCGCAGGAGCTGATCCTCGACGAGCCGACGAACCATCTCGACATCCAGCACCAGATCGGCCTGATGCGGCTCGTCTCCGGCCTGCCGATCACCAGCATCGTCGCTTTGCACGATCTCAACCATGCCGCCATGTTCTGCGACCAGCTGATCATCATGCAGCAGGGCAGGATCGTCGCCACCGGCGCACCGCAGGACGTATTGAGCGAGGCCCTTCTGCGCGACGTCTTCTCCGTCGAAGCCCGCATCGAAGCCTCACCCTATCACTCGCGCCCGCATATCCATTATCTCAGGTGAGAGCGTCTCAGGTCACGATCTGCAGCGGCAAAGCGGTCGTCTTTTTCAGTGTCTTGAGGACGATGCTTGACTTGACCGACGCCAGATTGTCGGTGACCCGGATCATTCTTTCGAGAAACTGGCTGAGATGTTCGAGGTCGCGCGTCATGACCTTCATCAGAAAGTCGGCGTCGCCGGTCTGCGAATAACACTCCAGGATCTCCGGCGCGGTCTCGATGAAGCGATGAAGCCGCTCGTTGCCGCCTTCCGTATGTGCTCTCAAGCTGACGAGCGTATGGGCAACGACGGTAAAACCCAGTTTCACGGGATTGAGGATGGCGACGACACTCTGGATATATTGCTCGTTGCGCAGCCTTTCCAAACGGCGAGCGCATTGGGTCGCAGAGAGATTGACCTTCTGAGACAGCTCGCTCTGCGTCACCTCGCTGTTTTGCTGGAGGGCGGCAAGCAATTTGATATCGAATGGGTCAAGCATGACCGCCCTCCTCGAACGGTGAATTTCTGCACATCATAGCCATATCGCGCCGATTGTCTGCATGATGGCGCGGTTTCAGGGAGATAATCGCAGAAATTCGTCGTGAAAGTTCAGCTAGTCTGCGAGCCAGAATTCAAGAAACGAGGTGGACTTGTGTTTGACGAACTGAACAGTCGGCCGGCCGACAGCCTGCTTGCACTCATCAAGGCCTTCCAGGCCGACGATCGCCCCGGAAAAATCGACCTTGGCGTCGGCGTCTATCGTGACGCCATGAGACGCACGCCGGTGATGCGTGCCGTCAAAGCGGCGGAACAGTTTCTCCTGGAGACCCAGGACAGCAAGAAATATCTCGGGCCGGAAGGCGACCTGCAATTCGTGCGCCTGCTGCAGCCCATCATCTTCGGAAAATCGCCAACGTTTACGCAACGCCTCGTCGGCATTCAGACACCCGGTGGAAGCGGCGCCTTGCGTCTCGGGGCCGAGCTTATCCAGGCGGCAAATCCATCGGCGAAGGTTCTGCTCGGGACGCCAAGCTGGCCAAATCATGCGCCGATCTTCAGCTCGGCGCGCTTGCCGGTAAAGGAGTACGCCTTCGTCGACCTGGCGTCGCAGCAGGTGATATTCGAAAGCGTGATCGACGCCTTGTCTTCCGCTCGGGAAGGCGACGTCGTTCTCCTTCACGGTTGCTGCCATAATCCGACCGGTATCGACTTCACCATGGAACAGTGGCTAGAGATTACCGAGCTCCTTGTCGCGCATCGGCTGGTGCCGTTCATCGATCTCGCCTATCAGGGGCTTGGCGACGGCCTCGAACAGGATGCTGCGCCAGCACGCATGGTCCTCGACGCAGTCGATGAGGCGCTGATCGCCTATTCCTGCGACAAGAATTTCGGTCTCTATCGCGAGCGTGTCGGCGCGCTCTATGTCATGGCCCGCAATGGAGATGACCTGAGGAAAGCCGAAAGCAACATGGCGGCACTTGCCCGTGTGAACTGGTCCATGCCGCCCGACCATGGCGCCGCCATCGTCAGGACCATTCTCGAGAGCGCCGAGATGACGGCCATGTGGTGCGCCGAGCTCGAAGAGATGTGCCAGCGTGTCAACGGCAACCGGGCAGCGCTCGCCGCCGCCTCCCCTGATCTGGCCTTCATCGCCCGGCAGCGCGGTCTGTTCTCCAATCTCGCCATGTCGAAGGATACGGCCGTAGCGCTCAGAGCGAGCCACGGTATCTACATGGCGGATTCCGGGCGCATGAACCTTGCCGGCATGCAGCCGGCCGACGCCGGCGCCATTGTCGCGGCGCTTCGAGCCGAAGGCTGCCTGAAATCATCGGCAGTCGCCTAGCCGAACGCCCGCATTGGAGTCTTCAGATGAGCAGGAAAGAAACGACCGGTCAGGCGATGACCCGTTCCCTCGTCGCCCATGGGATCGACACGGTCTTCGGCATCCCCGGCGCCCACATGTATGATTTCAACGATGCCCTTTACGGCGCCGGCGATAAGGTTCGGTTCATTCACACCCGGCACGAGCAGGGCGCCGGCTACATGGCTTACGGCTATGCCAAGTCCACCGGCCGGATCGGCGCCTATACCGTCGTGCCTGGGCCGGGCGTCCTCAATTCCGGCGCAGCTCTCTGCACCGCTTATGGCGCCAACGCGCCAGTGCTTTGCATTACCGGCAACATCATGTCCCATTTGATCGGTCAAGGCAGAGGGCAGTTGCACGAATTGCCGGATCAGCTCGCCACGATGCGCGGAATCACCAAGACGGCGGAACGCATCAATCACCTGTCCGAAACCGGTCCCGTCATGGCCGGGGTCGTCAGTAAAATGCTCTCGGGCCGCCAAGGTCCGGGAGCGGTCGAAGCGCCATGGGACGTGTTTGGACAATCCGGCCCTGAAATCGACCTTCCCGTCGGTTCGAGAGCGCTTTCTCCGGTCGTGAACCCCGATGCGATCGCCGCCGCAGCGGCACTGATTTCAGGTGCCAAGAACCCGATGATCATGGTCGGCGGCGGTGCGGCAGATGCCGGCGCCGAGATCGCAGCACTTGCAGAACTGCTGCAGGCCCCCGTCACCGCCCATCGCTCCGGCAAGGGCATCGTCGCTGACGACCATCCGAACTATCTGAATTTCGTCGCCGCCTATGAATACTGGAAGAAGGTGGACGTCCTGATCGGCATCGGCAGCCGGCTCGAATTGCAGTTCATGCGATGGAAGTGGCTGCCCAAAGGTCTCAAGGTCATCCGCATCGATATCGATCCGACCGAAATGGTCCGCCTCAAGCCCGATGTGGGCATCGTCTCCGATGCCAAGGCGGGAGCACAGGCTCTGCTCGATGCCGTGGCAGGTTCCAGCCGCGAGGATCGCACACGCGAATTTGCCGAACTCAACGCAGAGGCCAGGTCTCGCTTCTCGGCAGTGCAGCCGCAGCTCGCCTATCTCGATGCCATCCGCGAAGCTCTGCCAAGGGACGGCTTCTTCGTCGAGGAAATCTGCCAGATGGGCTTTACCGCCCGATTTGCATTCCCGGTCTATGGCCCTCGCCAATACGTCACATGCGGTTATCAGGACAATCTGGGTTTCGGCTTCAACACGGCCTTGGGCGTCAAGGTCGCTCATCCCGACAAAGCCGTTATTTCCATTTCCGGCGATGGCGGCTTCCTGTTCGGCGTTCAGGAACTTGCCACAGCCGTCCAGCACAAGATCAATGTCATCGCTGTCGTCTTCAACAATTCTGCCTTTGGCAACGTGCTGCGCGACCAGAAGCAGGCGTATAAGGGCCGCTATCTTGGCTCGGACCTCACCAATCCGGATTTCGTCGCCCTTGGCGAGAGCTTCGGCATTCGCGCGTTCAGGGTGACGAGCCCCGGCGCATTGAAAGACGCGCTCGAGAAAGCCCTATCACTCGACGAACCCGTTCTCATCGAGGTTCCGGTCGAGAAGGGATCCGAGGCGAGCCCCTGGCCTTTCATTCATGCGGCTCCACATGCCGAATGATGCCAAACGACCGCGAAGCCGCAAGGGACTGAGACCTCGTCAAGGCGACGGCCCCTGCAGAAACATCGTCGACAGCGGCGGCAGCGTCAGCGACAGGGAGACGGGCCTGCCGTGGGCCGCCACGGGTTCAGTCGACACCGCGCCATTGACCAGACCCGAGCCGCCATATTCCCGTGCATCGGTCGTTATCCGTTCGATCCACACACCGTCGCTCGGCACACCGATCCTGTAACCGTAGCGCGGCACCGGCGTGAAATTCGACACGACCAGGAACGACGAAGCACGGGCGGGCGCGTAACGGAGCATCCCGAGAACGGAATTGACGGCGTCGTCGGCTGCCGCCCATTCGAAGCCCTCCGGGTGAAAGTCGCCGAACTGCAATGCCGGCTCTTGCCCGTAAAGCCTGTTCAGATCCCGCACCAGCCGCTGGATCCCGACATGCTGGGGCCGGTCCAGCACATCCCAGGTCACCGAACCGTCATGGTTCCACTCGCCCGGCTGGGCGATTTCGCTGCCCATGAACAGAAGCTTTTTGCCGGGATGGCCCCACATGAAGGCAAGATAGCTGCGCAGATTGGCGAATTTCTGCCATTCGTCGCCCGGCATCTTGGTCAGCAGCGAGCCCTTTCCGTAGACGACCTCGTCATGGGAAATCGGCAGCATGAAGCGCTCGGAATAGGCATAGATCATCCCGAAAGTCATCGTACCGTGGTGATAGCTCCGGTAGACCGGATCCTTCTCGATGTAGCTCAGGCTGTCATGCATCCAGCCCATGTTCCATTTAATGTCGAATCCGAGTCCTCCCTGCTCCGGCGGTTTCGTCACTCCGGGCCAGGCCGTCGATTCCTCGGCGATCATCATCGCGTGCGGGCAGCGCTCGTGAATGATGCTATTCAGGTGCTTGAAGAATTCGACCGCTTCCAGGTTTTCGCGACCGCCATATTGGTTGGGAATCCACTCGCCCTCGTTGCGGCTGTAGTCGCGGTAAAGCATCGAGGCAACCGCATCGACCCGCAAACCGTCGATATGGTAACGCTCGAGCCATTCGAGCGCGCTGGCGATCAGGAACCCTTTCACCTCGTTGCGGCCGAGATTGTAGATCAGCGTGTTCCAGTCGCGGTGAAAGCCTTCGCGCGGATCTTCGTGCTCGTAGAGTGCGCTGCCGTCGAAGCGAGCAAGCCCCCAGACGTCTGTGGGAAAATGGGCCGGCACCCAGTCGAGGATGACGCCGAGCCCGGCGCCATGGCACCGGTCGACGAAATAGGCGAGATCCTCAGGCGTTCCGTATCGGCCGGTGGGCGCAAACAGGCCGAGCGGCTGATAACCCCAGGAGCCGCCGAAGGGATGCTCCATGATCGGGAGGAGCTCGATATGGGTAAAACCCATGTCGCGGGCATAGGGAACGAGCCGCTGGCTGAGCTCGACCCAGTCGAGTGACCTGTTGCCATCCTTTTGATCGCGAAGCCAGGAGCCGGCGTGCACCTCGTAGACGGAGAATGCGCCCTCCAGTCTGTCTTGCAGGGATCGGCCCTTCATCCAGCCGTCATCGCTCCATCGAAACGGCGTCGACGATGCGACGATGGATGCGGTCGACGGGGCGGCCTCGCTCGCCCTTGCCACCGGATCGGCCTTCTGCGGCAGGCAGGTCCCCTGCGCGTCGACGATCTCGAACTTGTATCTTTCGCCGGGGGCGAGGCGCGGAACGAACAGTTCCCAGACGCCCGCCGACGGTCTCAGCCGCATCGGGTTTCGCCGCCCGTCCCAGGCATTGAAGTCGCCGACGACCGAGACACGGCGCGCATTCGGAGCCCACACGGCAAAGCGGACCCCTGATATGCCGTCGATCGACATCGCCATAGCGCCGAGCGTCCGGCTCAGGCTGTAGTGGGTGCCTTCCGATATCAAATGGAGGTCGAGTTCTCCCAGCAGCAGGCCGAAACTGTAGGGATCCTCGGTGATCTGGACGGCATCCGGCCAGGTGATCCGCAGCCGATATCCCGTCCTCGACGCGGCCACTGCCGCAAACAGGCCGGACGGATGGCCGATGCTGAAAGGCGTCACCACCCGACCGCTCGCCGCCTCGATGAGATCGACCGCTTCGGCGCCGGGCAGGTAGACCCGCACGATCGTCATGCCACCGCTTTCGTGGGGACCGAGGATCGAAAACGGATCGCCATGATGTCCCTCGATCAGGGCCCATAACGCATCCTGTCCGATGCCTGATAGAAGTTCCGAACGTTCAACATTCATGCCTTCACCCCCGCCAGACGCGATACGATTTCGGTAAAGCCGGATAATGGGATCGGAAGCCATTTCGGCCTGTTGCGGGCTTCATAGGCGATCTCGTAGGCGGCCTTTTCGAGAAGAAAGGCATCGAGAACCCTCCGTCTTTGATTGGCTGGCATGTCAAGCTCCTTCGATACGGAGACCGCCTGCGAATAGGCATCGAGAAAGGCCTCCTCGGCATGGCGCCCGAAGCGGGCGATCGCCTCGCGCCGGACTTCGTTCTCGTGTTCGATGACTGCGTCGTTATCGAGTTGGGCGGTGGCCACGAGATAGCTCAGCGATCTCAAAAGCCCGGCGACATCGCGCAGCGGGTTGGTCTTGGCGCGGCGCTCGGTCAGGTTTTTCGCGGGTTCCCCCTCGAAGTCGATGATGACGGCATCGCCCTCGCTGACGAGGATCTGGCCAAGATGGAAATCGCCATGCGTGCGCGTCATCAGCGTATGCCGGGCGCTCGCCGCCAGCGTCGCGGCGAGCTCGGCGAGTTCGGAACGGCGCTTGAGAAGCGGTGCTGCGAGCAGGTCGATCGCCGGATCGGCGTTCTCCTCGCGTTCGGCAAGTTTCGACAGGGCATAGGCAACCTCGTCGGCAACGGCGTTCTTCATCGCCTCGACCTCGCTGTTGCCTGCGACCACCGGACTGAAGGCTTCGTCATCGGTCTCCCCGGCGAGTACGACATGCAGTTCGCCGAGCCGGAGGCCGACCATCGCGACGAAACTGATCAGCGACCGGAAGACGTCGTCGCCGGGCTGGACGGCCGGGTCGTTCAGCACGAGTTCGTCCGCCCCACGGCGCAGATTGTTCAACATCCAGTTCCAGGCGTCGCCTTGATTGCGGATCGCGCCCTGGACGATGATCAAGGTCGAACGGCGTCCGCTGGAATCGGTGTGCGCGACCTCGCCGAGCAGGGGCGCCGTGTGGTCATAGCCGGCGCGGGTGAGATAGCGCGTCATCTCGACCTCCGGATGGATACCCGGAAAGATGTGCCTGATCAGCTTGATCATCGCGAGGTCGCCGACGATCAGCGAACTGTTGGACTGCTCGGCCGAAAGCCAATGGACCGCAAGGTCGTCAGTGACTTCAAGGCGATCGAGCCGCTCCGTGCCGAGAAATTCGAGGGTGCCGGTGCGGCCGGTGATGCGGGAGCGGTCGCGAAGTCCGCGCAGGATGCCGCGCGCCATCGCCTCCACGGCAAATCCATCCGTGAGGAAGCCAACGCGCCTGCCCTGGCGAATCCGTCCGAGCGCCAGTTGCTGGGTCAGCGCGGAGGGTTGCGCATCGTCCCAGGCGACCGCCAGCGGCAGTTGATAGGATTCGCTATGGTTCGGCAGTACGGCTTCCAATTCACCGAGAACGATACCGTCGGCGAATGGGATCGGCGTCGCGGAGATCAGACGCGCTGCCTGAAGCGCCTGGTCCTTCGCCCCGAACCACCGCCGTTTCGCGAGATAGGCAGGCAGGATTTCAGTGCTGAGGGCGCGCGCAAGCTTGGGTTCATCGACAAGATCGAGCAGGCCGCGGCGGATGACCATCGTCACCAGATCTGGAAGCTGCTCCGGCGGCGCGGTGCGCCATGCCGGCGGGTCGGCATCGGCCTCCAATTGGAACCAGAAGAAGCCGTAGGGCGGCAGCGTCAGCAGATAGGTCAGTTGACCGATCGGCGGAAAGGGTGACATGCCGGTCAGTTCGATGGGCACGCGGCCCTCGAAGCTCGACAGGTCGAGTTCGACGGCCTGTGGCAGCCGCGAGAGGTTTGCGACGCAAAGCAGGGTCTCGTCTTCATATTCCCGGAGATAGGCAAGGATCTTGCGGTTCTCCGGTGAGAGGAACCGCAGCGAACCACGTCCGAAAGCCGGATGCCTGCCGCGCAGCGCCAGCATTTTGCGCGTCCAGTTCAGCAGCGAATGCGCGTCCGTGCTCTGCGCCTCGACGTTGACGGCCTCGAAACCGTAGAGCGGATCGGCGACCGGCGGCAGGACGAGACGCGCCGGGTCTACCCTGGAGAAGCCGCCATTGCGGTCCGGAGACCATTGCATCGGCGTCCTCACCCCATCCCGGTCGCCGAGATAGATATTGTCCCCCATGCCGATCTCGTCGCCATAATAGATCACCGGCGTTCCCGGCATCGACAGAAGCAACGCGTTCATCAGTTCGATCCGCCGGCGGTCGCGTTCCATCAGCGGCGCTAGGCGCCGCCTTATGCCGAGATTGATGCGGGCGCGCTTGTCGGATGCATAGGTCTCCCAAAGATAGTCCCGCTCGGCGTCGGTCACCATTTCGAGCGTCAACTCGTCGTGATTGCGAAGGAAGATCGCCCATTGGCAGTTGTCGGGAATCTCCGGCGTCTGACGCAGGATGTCGGTGATCGGGAACCGGTCCTCCTTGGCGATCGCCATATACATCCGTGGCATCAGCGGGAAGTGGAAGGCCATGTGGCATTCGTCGCCGTCCCCGAAATATTCGCGCGTGTCCTCCGGCCACTGATTGGCCTCGGCAAGCAGCATCACGCCGGGATGGGTGGCGTCGAGAGCGGCGCGAATGCGTCTGAGGATTGCATGGGTTTCCGGCAAGTTTTCGTTGATCGTTCCCTCGCGCTCGACGAGGTAGGGGATCGCGTCGAGACGAAATCCGTCTATGCCGGTTTCCAGCCAGAAGCGCATCACCCTCAGCAATTCCTCCATGACGAGGGGGCTGTCGAAATTCAGGTCGGGTTGATGGGAATAGAAGCGGTGCCAGTAATAGGCGCCGGCAACGGCGTCCCATGTCCAGTTGGATTTTTCCGTGTCGATGAAAATAATCCGCGTTTCCGGAAATTTCTGATCGGTATCCGACCAAACGTAGAAGTCGCGCTCCGGTGATCCCGCTGGCGCCTGGCGGGCGCGCTGGAACCAAGGATGCTGATCGGAGGTGTGGTTGATGACGAGCTCGATGATGACGCGGATATTGCGCTGGTGAGCAGCATCGACGAAGGCGCGGAAATCCTCCACCGTCCCGTAATCGGAGCTGACATTGCCATAATCGGCAATGTCATAGCCGTCGTCGCGGCGCGGAGAGGGAAAGAACGGCAGCAGCCAGATGGCGTTGACGCCGAGGGCCGCGATGTGATCGAGCTTCTGGTGCAGGCCGGCAAAATCGCCGACCCCGTCGCCATTGGCGTCGTAGAACGACTTGATGTGCAGCTGGTAGATGATCGCATCCTTGTACCACAGCGGCTGGTGTGAGCCATCGGCATTCATCGCGTCCATTCATGCCTCCCTTGAGCGAATACGCCAGATCGCATAGGGCAGGACCTCGGGGTTGAACCCGATGCTCTGCCATTTCCCGGTCCACTTGAAACGATGCCCGACGATCAGATCTTCGGCATCCAGCGTGCCGCCGTCTCCGAGCGACCAGTGCCAGAGCGGCAGTTCGACGTCGCTTTGCTGGAAATTGTAGGGGTCGAGGCTGATGGCGATCAGCAGGACATTGTCGCGGGCACGGCTTGCCTTCTCGAAAAACAGGATATTGTCATTTCGCGCATTCAGCAGCGTCAGCCCGAGATGCGAATGCAGCGCGGTGTTTTCGGTCCGGATGCGGTTGAGCGTCCTGATTTCGGCAATGATATTGCCCGGCCGGTCATAGTCCCAGGCACGGATCTCGTACTTCTCGCTGTCGGCATATTCCTTGCGTTTAGCGTCAGGACGCCCCTCGCAAAGTTCGAAACCGTTATAGACGCCCCACAAACCCGACAGGGTGGCGGCAAGGGCTGCGCGGATCAGGAAGGCCGGACGTGGCGCATTCTGCAGGAAATCCGGATTGATATCATGGGTGTTGACGAAGAAATGCGGGCGGAAGAACTCCTTCGCCGGCGTCTCGGTCAGCTCTCGCATATATTGCTCGAGCTCCCATTTGGCATTGCGCCAGGTGAAGTAGGTGTAGGACTGGGAGAAGCCGATCTTTGCCAGCCGGTACATGACCTTCGGCTTGGTGAAGGCCTCCGACAGGAAGACGACATCGGGGTGACGCGCCCTGATATCGCCGATCAGCCATTCCCAGAACGGAAAGGGTTTGGTGTGCGGATTGTCGACGCGAAACAGCTTGACGCCCTGATCCACCCAAAGCTGGACGACATCCCTGAGCTCCACCCATAACGAAGGCAGCGCGTCTTTCGTGTAGAAATCGACGTTGACGATATCCTCGTATTTCTTCGGCGGGTTTTCGGCATATTTGATCGTGCCGTCGGGACGCCAGTCGAACCAGCCGGGATGCTCCTTCAGCCAGGGGTGATCCGGCGACGCCTGGATCGCGAGGTCGAGAGCGATCTCGAGACCATGCCGGCTTGCCGCCTCGACCAGCCGGCGGAAATCCTCGAACTCGCCGAGCTCGGGATGGATGGCATCGTGGCCGCCGTCCTCCGAGCCGATGGCATAGGGGCTTCCGGGATCGCCCGGCGCGGCTTTCAAACTGTTGTTACGGCCTTTCCGGTTGGTCGAACCGATCGGATGAATCGGCGGGAAATAGAGCACGTCGAAGCCCATATCGCGGATGGCGGGCAATCTGGGGATGACGTCGTCGAAAGTGCCGTGCCGGTCCGGATCGCCGCTCTGCGAGCGCGGGAAGATCTGATACCAGCTGGCAAAGGCGGCCGCCTTCCGTTCGGCATCGACGGTGCTTGCCTCTGAGCGAAGCCGAAACGGCCGGCTGTCCGCCCTGTCCATCAATCCGGATGTCCCGGCATCGAGCAGGATCGCCGTGCGCTCGACATCGGACGCCCTTTCGAGACTGTCGGCGAGGGCCTTCAATTCGGTGCGGAGCGCAGCAGCCGCATGCGTCTCAGCCGAGCGGACGAGGTTCAGCCCCTCCTGCAGTTCGAGCTTCAGGTCCAGCCTGGCATCGTTCTTCTTCGTCAGTTCGTAACGAAAGATCGCAAACGGGTTTTTCCATGCCTCGATGGCAAATTCGTAGCGTCCGGTGCGCTCCAGCAGGAATTCGGCGCGCCAGCGGTCGTTTTCGACCAGTTGCATCTCCGTCTCGTTCCAGTCCGCAGCATCGACCGGCCGCCAGAGCAGGACTGCGACGAGCGGGTCGTGGCCGTCGGCAATTATATCCGCCTCGACGGCCACGATGTCGCCGACCACCCGCTTGACCGGAAAGCGTCCGTCGTCGACCCTCGGCATGATGTTTTCGATGGCGAGCCGCGCCGACGCGACCGCCTGCTCGATCTCGAGGATCGGCTGGGATGTGATCGGCGACGGCGCCTTACATTCAACCACCCGGGCCTCCCCTGCCCGCAGCCGCAGCGGCGCGCCGTCGGCCGCGACGGGAAGAAAACCGGAAGCCGCTTCGCGAAGGGCCGTCACCGGCGCGGGTGCGCTCTTCCGAAGATCCCTATTGAGCAGGATGAAGCGTACATTCTCGGCGCTGCGCAGGTCTTCCGCCTCGGACTGCAGAAGTGCCGAGACCGGGCCATTGGCGTTGCGGATCAGCCGCAGCGATGCGGCACGCGCATGAGGGTTCTTGCCGATCTCATTGTTTGCAAGGCGAATTTCGGAGGAAAGATCAAAAGCGAGGTCATGGCGCATCCCTCGCAAGCCGGCTCCATTCCCATGGGTCGGATCGAGTGGCGTGGTTGCACCATATTCGAAGCCCATCGGAACCATCAGGCCGCCGCCGAGCGAGGCAGCAAGACGCAGCGCCCTGACCGCGCGCCGTTCGAGGACTTCGCGGCTCTCGGTTCCGTGCGCGATCCGCCGGGCGAATGGCGGCTCCGGAAAAGCGATCTGCCAGCCGAGCGGTGCCTGGACGCGGTATTCTTCGATGAACCATCTCTCGTCGAGATCCCACCAGGCCATCGATGAAAAACATCCATCGAAGCCTGTATCCCTGACCGCGTCCCTCACGCCAAAATCAGTACCGGGCGTCCAGGCGAGAAATTGCGCGTCCGCCTTCTCCTGGACTGCCGAAATCAGCGATCTGAAAATCGCCGGCGCGACGCGATCAATCCCGAGCGTCCGGTAACCGGCGAGGCCGAGCTCGGTCAGCAACCGCAGCCGTTCAGTCCATTCCGCCAACAGCTGCGATTGGCGCTCTGCGCCCATCGCGGATATCGGGTCCTCGGGGTCTAACGGCGAGCGCCGGGGGTCGACGGGATGAAAGCCCGCTTGGGAAGCCCGGACTTTGCCGTCGAGCATCAAGTCCATCATCAAGGCGACACCGCTCTTGCGGGCAGCCTCCGCCAGAAGCCCCACTCCATCCTCGACCTCGCGTCCGAGCGACAGTTGAGGATCGAGGCAATCCAGATCTTGGGAGGCGAAGACGCTGCGCTTCCCGCCCCGGTCGAAGAGAGGTGCGGTCAGCACACGGTCGAAGCCCATCTCCGCCGCATGGTCGAAAACCTCGCGCCACGCATCGACACCCTGAAGAAGGAGTGGATTGACATAATAAATCCGGGGTGGGGTGCTCAACACACCCTGGTTCGCAGAGAATAACATCGTCCGCCGCCTCGAGTTGGTTTAGAGGCAAACTTTTTTTGGCGGCGGTTGTTCCACTAAAACTGGCAATTCGCGATGCGCCAGATACCGTCGGCCGCGTTGGCGCGGGATCGATGGGGCGCGTTCCAAGGCGCTCGCACTGCGGCGAAGCCTTGAAGGTTCGTGCCGTTTTTGGGTAGTCTTCTGCCTCCCGGGAGGATGACCCATTTGGCTGCTGACGACGTACCATTGCTTCGATCGATACAACTTGGCGCAGCCCTGTCGGCTTGCGCCTTGGGTCTGGCTTCCTGGAGCATCGAGACCGATCACTCCACGGAGCACACGCATGGCCTGTTCGAAATCCGCGAGGAGGCCAGGCGCTTCATTTCGCACGAGAACGCCAGGGGGGATCAGCAATGGGAAGTGCTGGAGCCCAATCTGAAGACGCTGGTTCCCCGATGTGCGGTCCCACTGGAAACACAGTGGACGCCGAAGAGTCTTGGCCGCTCGAAACCGAGCGTCATGGTGATATGCACGATCGCCGTGCCGAACTCTGTGATGAAACGCTGGGACGTACACGTCCCCGTGAAGCAGGAACCAAATCAGACGAAAGCCGCCACAGATCCCGCCTCCCCCTGAAAGAGCAGGCGTCCGAACGTGATTTGATATATCCGGATGAGATCACTGCGATTGCAACAGAGGCGACCAGACGTGAATGCATCGGTGGAATTGCGCTCCTACCCCGGACTCGACGATCGCATCGTGATCGTCCGGGTCGGCGACGAAGTGGATGCCGTGTTCGTCCGGACCGAGAGATTCAACGTCCTGATCGATACGCTCGGCACGCCCGAGCTGTGCCGGATGGCGCTGGATCTGCTCGAGGAAAGGGCCGAGGCTCGTCCGCTGGTCGTCGTCAATTCGCATATGGATTGGGATCATTTCTGGGGAAATGCCGCCATTGCCGGGCGCGCGCCGATTATCGCGCATGCCGCCGCGCTCGACCGTTTGCGCGACCCTTCCACACGAGAAGTCCTCAGCGACAAGGCGAGCCAGGAATCGCGATTTCGGAACGTCGACCTCATCGGTCCCGCTATTACCTTCTCAGGCTCGATGACCCTCAACGGCGGCGATCTGACGCTGGAGCTCATTCATACGCCAGGAAATACGCCCGACCATATCGTCATATGGATTCCCGAACTTCGCACCTGCCTGGCCGTCGACGCGGTGGAATACCCCATTCCCGAAGTCTGGAGCAGAACTGCTGGCGACCTTCGCCTGATCCGTTCCTCGCTCGAGCGCATACGCGACCTCAAAGCCAGACTGGTCATCCCTGCGCACGGCCACACGTACTCTCCTTCGGCAGTCGATGAGAACCTGGCCTATTTCCAGGCCCTGGCCGATCGTGTCGGCAGTTTGAGCGAAAGCCGGCTGGCGGATCAGCAACTCGGCAGCTCAAGCGGCCTGCGGCTGGAAGACTTCGTCCCCATCCCCGACGGAATGCCTTCCGACACGGTGACGTTCTACCGGAGCTGTCATGAGACAAACCTCGGCGCGACGGTCCAGGCCCATATCGAAAGACTGAAATCCGCGTAAAATATCTTTGGAGATCGCGAAGTGAAGCCATTGGAGGGCGGGCGAACCGCGCAGATCTGGCGTGACGGCGATACCGTCATCCGACCATCGGGCGCATGGACGCCGACGGTGCATCGGTTTTTACGCCATCTGAGGAGCAGAGGCTTTGCGGGAGCACCTGATCCCATTGAGATAACCGGCGAAAATCAGGAAGTCGTCAGCTATGTCGCCGGGCGTGTCTGCGAAGACTTGAACGATCCGTTTGTCGGATCGGAGCGCATGCTGGTTTCCGCAGCCCGGCTCCTGCGCGATTTTCATTCGGCATCTCAAGGGTTTCTGCAGAGGGATCGCGAGGTCCAGACATGGATGCTGCCGCCGCAAGAGCGGTGCGAGATCATATGCCACGGAGATTATGCGCCCTATAATGTCGCCACGGCAGAGCATGAGGCTGTCGGGATCATCGATTTCGACGCCGCCCATCCCGCGCCGCGCCTATGGGACCTGGCCTATTCGGTTTATCGCTGGGCGCCGCTCTCCGATCCCGCCAATCCGCATGTGCCATTCGACCTCGACGAACAACTGCGGCGGGCGGACATCTTCTGCATGGCCTATGGGGCGACGGCGGAGGAACGGCTCCAGCTCCCCGAAACGATCTGCCGGCGCCTTCAGGCGCTCGTCGATTTCATGCTGGCGAGCGCCTCAACCGGAGATGAGACATTCGTCGAGGACGTGAATGCAGGAGACGCCCGGCTTTATCTCAGCGATATCGACTATATCGGAAACCATCGGGATCGACTGCTGAAGGCGCTGTGCTGACGCGCCTCGCCAATGCAGACGTCCCGTCTGCCGCGTGTCCGCAGCGCCCACATATCTAGAGCCATTTCCTCCGACGGAAGAAAGTGAAGAGGAACAGACACAAGAAGGCGATGACGGCTAGCACGACGAAATAGCCATACTGGAATTTCAGTTCCGGCATATCGCTGAAATTCATCCCGTAGATGCCGGCGATTGCGGTGGGGACGGCGAGAATCGCCGCCCAGGCGGCGAGCTGGCGGGCAATCGCCGTCTGCTCCGTCTGGCCAATCATCACGCTGGCCTCGAAGGCGAAAGCGAGGACCTCGCGCAGCGCGTCGATATCCTCCTGGACCCGGCGCACGTGATCCGTTACATCGCGAAACAGCGACTGGAGCGTCGGATCCATGCCGGGAAGATCGATATGCTCGTAGCGCCGACAGACGTCTACCAGCGGGACCACGGCGTTGCGCAGCCGCAGCAGCTTACGCCGCAACAGGTAAAGCCGCTCGATGTCGGATTTTGCCAGCTGTTCGCGTAGCACCAGATCCTCGAGCTTCTCAACCTCCTCCTGCACGACCTCGATCACCGGCATGTAATTGTCGACGATGAAATCGAGGATGGAATAGAGAATGTAATTTTCGCCGTGGGCAAGCGCCGTGGGCGTGGCCTCGCATCGCTGCCGCACCGCAAGGTACGAGGACGAGTCTCCGTGGCGAACGGAGACGACATAGCCGCGACCGACGAACAGATGCGTTTCGCCGAAGACGATTTCGTCATCCTTCATATGCGCAGTCCGGGCGACGATGAACATCGCGTCCCCATAGATCTCCAGTTTCGGGCGCTGGTGGGGCTGTGCTGCGTCCTCGATCGCCAGCGGATGGAGATTGAACTCGGCCTGAACCTGGTGCAGCAGCACTTCATCCGGCTCGTGCAGGCCGATCCAGACGATGGCATTCTCCCGGCCTCGCCATTCGCCGGCCTCTTCGATCCTGATGTCCCGAATGCGTTGCCCATGCTGGTAAACGGCGGCAGCCACGACACCGGGCCGTTCAAACGGCGGCGATGCCGAACCGCTCCCTCCCCGCTTGGGAATACTGTCCAGATCCTTCAGCTGTTCCAATCCTGCCACCCTCCCATCCCTACGCATCACATATCCGCGGCCAACTCGTCCGCCGGCCGGGCGCGCAGCCGATCATAATGCTATTTGGCAAAACATGCATCATCTGCCTCGGTGGGGGCCTGACTTGGCGCTTTTCGTGACCGGACCCGGGCCGCGTCATGTGTCCGTGGATATATCGTCCCAGTCCTGATCCATGTAACCGGTCAGCCAGTTGAGGGCGTAATGCCGTTCGTAAACCACGCCCTTATCCAATCCGGCGGGTGGCTCTTCGCCCTTCAGCCGCGCGTTCACGGCGGCCCAATCGTAGCGGTAGACAAGGTCGGCGGCGTCGAGCAGCTCTTTCTGCGGGCGCAGCCTGGCACGCCGCATGAGCCCTTCCGTCCCCAGTTCGCGAAGCGTGTTCGCAATGAATGGCACATCGCAAATATGGTCGGGTCGCTCGAGGTCCGGCGAGATTCCGAGCGCCCACAGCATGACGTGGACACCCTCGTACCGCCAGGCGAAATTCGTCCGCTCCTGATCCGAAGGATCCGGATCGTCCATGAACGCCCGTTCCTTCGGGGTGAAAAAACTTGCGGCGTTAAACTGGCGGATGAGAGCCTGACCCATTGCGTGGTCGCCGGTCTCGCCTTTGACGGCAACGATTGCAAGGGCGATCGTGCGCTGAACGACAGCCTTGGTATTGCGGCGGGTGCTCTCGTTTTCGGGCTCGATGGTCGGCAGATGATCGATGGTCGGAACGCCTTCCGATCGAAGCTGGGCGATAGACCGGGCTTTACGCGCTCCCGCCTCGTCAGCGGGTTGCGAAACGGCTGCCTGCACCGGCAGGATCAGTGCGAGAAAGGCGGAAAAAATGCGCTTCATCATTATCTGGCTCCCAGCATCGCCGACGACGAATGGATAGCCATTTTCCAGTCTGAGCGGGATCCCGAGACCGAAGGCAGCGGCGATATTCCGGAAAACTGGTAAACGGCTTTTTTACATCCCGGAACAAATCGTTAAATTTTTTTCGATACAAAAGTTGTCAGCCAAACCGGTATGAGGCCGGACCTTCGATGGGGACTTTCAATGCGTCGTCCAAACATAAAATCGAGTTTGCTGTTGATTTTCAGCGGCATAGCTCTTCTTTTCGGCCTTGTCGCCTATCTCGCGGTCGACGGCCTTCGAAAGACGAACGGCTCCACTGAAGAAATTGCTGCCCATTGGCTGCCGAGCGTGCAGGCTTCGCAGGCGATCAATCTCGCCATGACCAATTTGCGCCTTGCCTATCGTGATCACATCATCGCGCAATCGGATGCGGAAAAGAAAACCCGCGAAGAGGCCATCAAAGTCGCCGAGGATACCGTCGGCAAATCGGTGGACGCCTATCTTTCGCTGGCTTCATCCGAGCACGAGCGCGACCTGATCAAGACGATCAAAGAGAGCGTTGGAGGCTACATCGCCAGCAGCTCGCAGTTGCTCGCCCTTTCCCGCGCCAACAAGACCGAAGAAGCCGGGCAATATCTGGGCGGGGAGATGCGCTCCTATTCGGACAAGCTCAAGGAAGCCACCACGACCCTGGTCGAATTGGACGTCAGCGGCAGCAACAAGGCTGCCGAACTCAGCGAGGAAACCTTCGACTCCATAGAATTCTACCTGCTTGCCACAATCGGCGTTGCAGGACTGCTCGTTCTCGGCGCCGTCGCCTTCGTGCTGACCGGCATCGCCAACCCGATTACCGGCATCACCGCCGCGATGCGGCGGCTGGCCGAGGGAGACACCGCTTCGAAGATTCCGTTTGCCGACCGCGCCGACGAAATCGGATCGATGGCGGGCGCGGTGGAGATCTTCCGCCAGGCCGCGATCACGAACAAGCGCATGGAAACGGAAGCCGAGGAAAGCCGCAACAGGGCGGAAGGCGATCGCATTGCCGCTCAGCAGCAGGCGGAAGCCGACGCCTCGGAGCGGCTGCGCATCGCCACCTCGGGTCTCGCCGCCGGTTTGAAGCGACTGGCCGCAGGCGACCTCGCCTTCCAGCTCAACGAGGCCTTCGCCCCCGACTTCGAGGCGCTGCGCCATGACTTCAACCAGTCCGTCAACCAGCTTGGCGCGACGCTGAGAGCAATTTCCGAAAGCATCGGCACGATCGACGAAGGCACGCGGGAAATCTCCTCAGGGGCGAGCGATCTTTCGAAGCGTACGGAACAGCAGGCGGCCTCGCTCGAAGAGACGGCGGCAGCGCTGGAAGAGATCACGGCAAACGTATCGAACTCCAGCAAGCGAACCGAGGAGACGCGTACGGTCGCCACGGAGGCAAATCGCAGTGCCGGGGTCTCCGCGGAAGTGGTCTCCCACGCCGAAGAGGCGATGGAGCGGATCGAGACCTCGTCGCAGCAGATTTCCAACATCATCAGCGTCATCGACGAAATCGCCTTCCAAACCAACCTTCTGGCGCTCAATGCCGGCGTCGAAGCGGCAAGAGCCGGCGAGGCCGGTAAGGGCTTTGCCGTGGTCGCCCAGGAAGTGCGCGAACTCGCACAGCGCTCGGCAAGCGCTGCCAAGGAAATCAAGGGCCTGATCCAGAACTCCTCGAAGGAAGTGGAAAGCGGCGTCAAGCTGGTGCGCGATACCGGCCAGGCCCTGAAGACCATTGGCGGCTTCATCACCCAGATCAATCACCATATGGATTCGATCGCCACCTCTGCGAAAGAGCAGTCCATCGGGCTGAGCGAAGTCAATGTTGCGGTCAACCGGATGGACCAGACGACGCAACAGAATGCGACCATGGTGCAACAGTCGACGGCGGCATCCGATTCGCTGGCGCAGCAAGCCCAGAAGCTTCGCGAACTTATCGCCCAGTTCAGGCTCGACGATGGGGCCTCCAGCCAGTCCGCAGCCCTTCGCTCGACGGCCAGAACGATGGGGCAGCCCTCTGCCCGTTCAACCATGCATGCGGTCGCCGCACGCCGCTAAAACACATGGCGGCAGGAAATCGGATATGAAAGGCGCCCGGCAATTGCCGGGCGCCTTTTCATTCGGTCATGACGCGAAGGCGGGATTGCGGCGCGCGCCCATTCTCAACACGAAATAGATCGCCCCGCCGATGGCGACGCCGAAGAACCAGCCGTAGGTGCCCCACCAGTCCGGAAGGATGGACGTGAAGGTCGGCAGGATCGAGGAGAACAGCGCCCCCACGGCAAATGCGACGAAGGCGCTGCCGTGCCATCCGCTCTGGAACCGGAACTCGCCATTCTCATGGTAGAGCGCCTCAACATTCAGCTGGCTTTTCCGGATAAGGTAATAGTCCACCATCATGATGCCGAAGATCGGCCCCATCGTCGATCCGATGAAATTGACGAAATGCGCCGCACCCGTCTCCCAGGGAGCAAACGGGTAAAGCACGAGAGCGATCAGGGCGGCGATATATCCCCCGCGTTTGAAGTTGATCTGCCGCGGGAAGACATTGGCGAAGTCGAAGGCCGGCGACACGAAGTTCGCGACGACGTTGATGCCGAGCGTTGCGATCGCAAATGTCAGCGCCGCAAGCAGCGCCAGGAACCAGCTGTCGAATTTCGCCGATATCATTTCGGGATGTAGCAAGACCTCGCCATAGACTGTGAAGGCGGCCGTGGTCGTAACACCCGCGACGAGGCAGAACGCCAGGAGATTGATCGGCAGCCCCCAGAGGTTGCCTTTCCGCAGCGCCTTTTCGCTCGTGGCATAGCGCGAGAAATCGCAGAAGTTCAGGTAGAGCGCCGCGAAATAGGTGATCCAGGTGGCCGCCACGGCGGCAAGCGCCGCGATCGAGCCGGGTTCACCCGGCACGCCGGCATCCTTGGTCTTCTCGATCAGCACTTCGCGCGGGATTTCGGAACCGAAAGAGAAGGTGCCGGATTTGACGACCAGATAGACTGCGAGGATCAGCATCATGATCCAGACGGCGGGACCGGCCCAATCCTGGAATTTGCGAACCGTTTCCATCCCCCGCTGGATGATCAGTAATTGCAAACCCCAGACGATGACGTAGCAGATGACTTCGAGGGTCGAGTGGCCGAGCAGGTGGCTGTTCTGATGGAAGGCGAGCAGGCTTTCGTTGCGGATCAGCAAGGCGACGATAGCGCCGGACGCGGCCGCGGTTTGCGCCCCATACCAGAAGCAGGCGACCACCGCGCGGACCAGTGCCGGAACATTCGCCCCGAATGTGCCGAAGGAGGCGCGCGCCAGAACCGGAAAGGGTACGCCGGTACGCACGCCGGCATTGCCGACCAGGCTCATCAGAAAGAAGATGACGAGGGATCCGATGCCGATGGCGATGACGAAATTGACGAAGCTGCCGCACAGCAGGAACAGGCTCGCCGCCAGATAATAGCCCCACAGGCTGTGGACATCAGATGTCCAGACATTGAAGATGCTGAATGCACCCCATTTGCGCTCCTCGGCGGGTGCAAGATCCTCGTTATACAACGAGGGAGACGGATTTCGTACGCTCATGAATGCCCTCCCATATCCTCGAGGTCAATTTGACCACAGGCGGAAGTCTGCTCTTCATTTGGGCATCTGACAATTTGATAGTCACATTGTACACATCTCTTGGCGATGCCTGAGGATTAGCCATCGCCGCCGGCTCTTGCTTCAGTCCATTCATTGCGCGCCGACGACACGTCCGGCCAGGCGAAACGGACTTGCCACCGCGGCGCCGGCGGCATCGAAGACATAGGCACCAACATCACCGGCGGTCGAACGCCGCCCGCTTTCGAAGGAGGCGAGCTGCGCGCCGAACTTGGCGAGCGATGCATAGCGATCATGCCCCAGCCCGTCGGAGGCCTGGATCGAAGTGATGTCGATGACCCGAAGCCTTTCCTTCAAGGCAGCCTCCTCGATGACGGGATCGTCGATATCGAGGCGCCCGACGCGCGGCCGCTCCCCCGCGATGAAACTCGAAGCCACGAGCGCCCGGTCGTCCTTCGATACGAGAAGGGATATCGGGAGCGGCATGCGCCCGATATCCTTCAGCTGGGATCGGAAGACATCGACGTCGATGTCAGGGGCGGCCAGGATTACCGCCAGCTTGGCGATGACGTCATCGCGATGTTCCAGCTTGAGCTGACGCACCGTTTCCATGACCAGGAACCCGCCCATGCTGTGGCCGAAAAGAATGATGCGTTTCACCTTCCCGGAAGCCGAAAGCGATCTGACGAGGGCGTCGAGGTCGCTGCGCGAGGAGAGCGCCGCATCCCGGTCGGCGACATAGCCGGCAACGGCCGCAGCCGAGGGCCAGGAAAACAGGATCGGTGCACCCGGAATGTTAGCGTCCGCGGCGATCTGGGCGGTGCGATAGAGCGCCTCCTGGTAGCTGTAGTTGTAGCCATGCACGAAGATGCCGACGGTGCCGTCGGGTTGCACGGAGGCGAGCGCCTGGTGCACGAAGGCGTCCTTCGGCAGCTGCTTGCGCTCGACGACCGCAAATTGGCGTTCGGGATCCGGTTTTGCGCTGGGGTAAGTGATGGCGGTATTCTTCCTGCCGGAAGGGACCGAAAATGCGTACTGCTCGTAGGTGAGATTGTCGGCCCATGCACTGCCGAAGCCGCCCCGCACACTGTCGGGGGTTCTGTTGGTCGCGGCAAGAACGCTCACGCGATCAGGGGCGACGTCATCCGCATGAGCGGCTTCATCGCGATGAACCGCCAGATGGACCGGGTTCAAGACCTCTGGCGAGGGCCTCGTGGCGCAACCGGCGAGCACTGCCAGACCGATCGTGGCCAGCATCGCCGGCGCGCCCTTCGGAAGCCATTTCAAACGCAGTTCCGTCATCGAGCCGTCCCCTCGGAGACCAGGAGATGCAGCGGCCGCCCTGGCGGCCGCATGCGATATTCGGGGACACGCGTGCTCATGCTTCTGCAACGGCGTCGGCCTGGACGTCTTCATCGCGCGGGATCCGGAACCAGGCGACATAGAGCGCAGGCAGGAACAGCAGGGTGAGCGCGGTGCCGACGACGATGCCGCCCATCATGGCGTAGGCCATCGGCCCCCAGAAGATTTCGCGCGAGATCGGGATCAGCGCGAGGGTGGCGGCGGCGGCCGTCAGCATGATCGGCCGCATGCGGTGTTCGGTGGCTTCGATGACCGCCTTCCATGGCGCCATTCCTTCGCTGCGCAGATGCTCGATCTGGACGACCAGGATAACCGAGTTGCGGATCAGGATGCCGATCAGCGCCAGCACGCCGAGGATCGCGACGAAGCCCATGGGGGCGTTGCTTAGCAAGAGTGCTGCGACCACGCCGATCAGGGCCGTCGGCGCGACGGCGAACACCAGGAAGAGACGGCTGAAGCTCTGCAGCTGGATCATCAGGATCGTCGCCATCGTAAAGAGCATCAGCGGAGCGACCGCAGCGATCGGCCCTTGGGCTTCCGCGCTGGATTCGACCGCGCCACCCACTTCCACCTTGTATCCCACCGGAAGGTTCTTCTGGAACTCCTCGACCTTCGGCTTCAGCTGGTCGACGATGGTGGCCGGCTGTGTCGAACCGATGACGGCAGCCTTGAGCGTGATGGTGGGTTGCCGGTCACGACGCCAGATCGTCGGCTGCTCGAGTTCGTAGCGGAAGTTCGCCACGGCCGAAAGAGGCACGACCTTGCCGTTGGAGGTGGAAAGCTGCAGGTTCTGCAGCGTCTGGATGGAGTCCCGTTCGGATGCCCTGGCTCGCCCGATGACGTTGACCAGATAGATATCGTCGCGGACCTGCGTTGCCGTCGAGCCTTCGACGATGCCGTTGAGGGCGGTGGCAATATCCTCCGAGGAAACGCCGAGCTGGCGCGCCTTGTCCTGCAGCACGTCGACCTTCACCACGCGGGACGGCTCGTTCCAGTCCAGGACCATGTTCGACAGCAGCGGATGCGAGCCGACGACGCCGGCAAATTGCTGCGAGATGTCGCGAACCTTTTGAATATCGGGGCCGCTGATCCGGTACTGAACCGGCTTGCCCACCGGCGGGCCGATGTCGAGAAGCTTCACGAAGGCGTCGGTGCCGGGGAAGGTTTTTGTCAGATAGTCCTGCAGCTCCGCCCGCACCTTGTCGCGCACGTCGAGCCCCTTCGTGACGATGATCGTCTGTCCGAAGGTGACATCGGGTGTCTGCACGTCGAAAGACAGGATGAAGCGGGGCGCACCCTGGCCGACATAGGTCGTCCAGTGATCGATATCCTTATTGTCGGCCAGCATCTCCTTTTCGAACTTGGCCATCTGCCTGTTGGTCTCGGCGATCGAGCTGTTGTGGGGAAGATTCCAGTCGATCACGAGCTCGGTTCTGTCCGAGTTCGGGAAGAACTGCTGCTGCACCAGCCCCATGCCGCCGACCGAAAGGCCGAAGACGCCGACCGTGAGGATGATGGTGACCCAGCGCCAGCGCATCGCCAGCCCCAGAAGCCAGGAGAAGATCGAGGCGAAGCGCCCCTTCTTCTCATGATGCGACTTCATGGTCTTCGGCAGGATCGTGACGCCGAGAAGCGGAGTAAACAACACCGCCACCACCCAGGAAACGATCAGCGACACCGCGATGACCACGAACAGCGTGAAGGTGAATTCGCCGGCGGCGCTGCTGTTGAGACCAACCGGAATGAAGCCCGCGACGGTGACGAGCGTTCCCGTCAGCATCGGAAAGGCGGTCGACGTGTAGACGTAGGTGGCGGCTTTCCTGAGATCGTCGCCCGCCTCCAGGCGGGCAACCATCATCTCGACGGCGATCATCGCGTCGTCAACGAGCAGTCCGAGCGCGATGATGAGCGCGCCGAGCGAGATACGCTGAAGCGAAATGCCGGAATATTCCATCACCACGAAGGTGATGGCGAGCACGAGAGGTATGGAGATCGCCACCACCATGCCGGCGCGAAGACCGAGACTGATGAAGCTGATGACGAGCACGATGACGATTGCTTCGAAGAGTGCGCGGGTAAAGCCGGACACCGCTTCGTCGACGACGGCAGGCTGGTCGGAAACGCGGTGGACGTCCACGCCGATCGGAAGATCGGCGACGACGCGCTTCATCTGTGCGTCCAGAGCCTCGCCGAACTCCAGGAGATTGGCGCCCTGCTTCATGCCGATGGCAAGCCCGATGGCGGGCTGGCTCTTGAACCGGAACAGCGACGAGGGCGGATCGACGTAGCCGCGTTTGATCGTGGCGACATCGGTCAACGGGAAGAAGCGGTCGTTGATCCTGAGGTTGATCGTCCGGAGGCTTTCCTCGGAGGTGAACTGCCCGCTCACCCGCAGGGCGATGCGCTCCGGCCCGGCATCGACGAAGCCGGACTGGGTGACGGCGTTCTGCGCCTGCAGGGTCTGGATGACTGACTGCTGGTCGATGCCGAGTGCTGCGATCTGGCGCGTGGAGAATTCCAGATAGATCGCCTCGTCTTGAGCGCCGATCACATCGACCTTGCCGACGTTGGGCACGGTCAGAACCTCGGAGCGGGCATTTTCGACGAGATCGCGAAGCTGCCGCTGGGTCAGTCCGTCGCTCGTGAAGGCATAGATGTTGCCGAACACGTCGCCGAAGCGATCGTTGAAGAAGGGACCGACGACCCCGCTCGGGAAATCGCCCTTGATGTCGGCGATCATGTTGCGGATGCGCAGCCAGGTCGGTGCGACATCCCTGGCCTTGGTCGTCGGCAGCAGTTCGACGAAGACGGTCGTCTGGCCGGCAACGGTCTCGCTCTTGGTGTAGTCGAGCGATTCCAGTTCCTGGAGCTTTTTCTCGATCCTGTCGGTCACCTGCCGCGTCACCTCTTCGGCGGACGCGCCGGGCCACTGGGCGGTGATCACCATCGTCTTGATCGTGAAGTTCGGGTCTTCCTCGCGGCCGAGGTTCAGATAAGAGAAGGTGCCTGCGAGAATGAAGACGATCATGAAGTACCAGACGAGCGAACGGTGTTCGAGCGCCCAGTCGGAAAGGTTGAAGGACTTCACTGGCTGATCTCCTGGTCGATCCTGATGGTCTGGCCATCTTCAAGTTTATGCACGCCTGCCACGACCACCCGTTCTCCAGCGGCGATCCCTTCGGTGACGCGGACGGTACCGCCGTCTTCGACGTCGCCGTCGATCGTCACGCGGCGCAGCGATACCTTTTTGGCCGGCGCGTCGACGATCCAGACGCTCGGGCCGTCGCTGCCGACAAGGATGGCAGAGGAAGGCAGAACGATCTGCGGATCGGCGGCAATGGTTGCCGAGGCCGAGATGACGGAGCCGAGCCTGAAAGTTTCAGGCGGATCGCTGAGCGCGATCTTGGTTCTGCTCGTGCGGGTGGCGGTCTCCGCCTCCGGCGCGATCTCGCGCACCACCCCGGATGTGCGGATGGTCGGATCGAGCTGCAGCGTCACTTCGAAAGGCGCGCCGATTTTCAGTTTCTGGGCGGCTGCCTGTGGCACATCGACCACGGCGTCGCGCCTGTCCGGCCGGGCGATGGTCACGACCGTCTGGCCGGCCGAGACGACCTGTCCGACCTCGGCCGAGGTCGCCGTCACCACGCCATCGAATTCCGCCTGAAGCTGCGCGTAGCCGAGCTGCTCCTTGGCCTTGTCGAGGTTGGCCTGCGCCTTGGCCACGGCGGCCGCGGCCGTCCGTCTCGCCTGCTCGGCCTCTTCGAGCGAGGCTTCCGTGCCGGAACGCGACTCCACCAGCGCCCGCTGGCGCTGCTCCGTGGTCACCGCGTTTCTGAGCTGGGCGTCGCTGTTCTCCACGTCCGACTGTGCGTTACGCACGGCAAGCTCCAGCGCCAGCGGATCGATGGCGGCGACGACGTCGCCCCGCTTGACGATATCCCCGACATTGACATTGCGGGCGATCATCCGCCCGAGAATCCGGAAGCCGAGTTCGGTCTCGATCGTCGGTTCGATCGTGCCGGTCAGGCTGAGGCTCGAAACGGACGTCTGTTTGACTGTCATCGACAGCACGGGACGGGGCGCATCCTCCTTGCTTTCCTCCTGCTTCGTGCAGGAGGAAATCAGGGCCGTACCCATCATCAGGGCGACTATCTTGGGACGAATACTCACTTGGAAGCTTCCTTGACATAAGACACGATTTCAGCCGGCCTGAGGAACTTGGTCCCGTCGGTCACCACGACGTCACCCGCCGACACGCCTGATTTGACGATGAAGCTGCCGGTCTCGTAGCCGGCGACATCCACAGCCCTTGCCGAAACCGCGGAGGATGCGGGATCGACGATCCAGACGGCCGGCTTGCCGTCCTTGGACGTCATGGCGGACCAGGGAAGCTGGATGACGTCCTGCGAGACGTAATTGAATCTCCCGACGACGGGAGCGCCGAGGGGAATGGGCGCGTCGCTCGATATCGCAACCTTGACCTTGATGGTTCCGGTGGAGGAATCGATGGTCGGCGAAATCTCGCGCACCTTCGCCGCGATCTTCTGTGAAGGGTCCGACAGAAGGGTCACAGTTCCGTCGCCGTCGATCGGGCGTAGGAACGCGCTTTCGACCACCTCGAAGACGGCATCCCGGTCGCCGTCATGGGCAAGGGTGAAGACGACCTGCGCGGCCTGCGCCACCTGCCCGACCTCGGCATTGCGGGCGGTGATCATCCCGTCGGCATCCGCCTTCAGCTCCGTGTAGGACAAAGTGTCCTGAGCCGTTTCCAACAGCGCCTGCGCCGACTTCGTCGATGCCTGCGCGGTCAGAAGCGCCTCCTGCGCCTGGTCGAGCGCCGCGCGCGTCGTCACCTGCGTTCGAAACAGGCTCTGCTGGCGGTCATAGGCGAGCTGTGCCTGGGTCTGCTGGGCTTCAGCCGACTGAAGATTGGCAGCCGCCACATCCAGTTCGGCCTTCTGCTCTTCCGGATCGATCCGCGCCAGCAGCTGCCCCGCCTTCACGGACTGTCCGACTTCCACCAGCCGTTCAATGATCTTGCCGCTGACGCGGAAGGACAGATCGGTCTGGACACGTGCGCGGACTTCTCCGGTGATCGCGCCGCCCTCAACCAGCGGCTCGGGTTTGGCGACGACGACGGTGACCTGCCGCGGGGTGGACTCAGTCGGCCCGCCCGCATCGCTGCATGATCCGAGACCGATGGCGCATACGATCGCTGTGGCGACCAGAATGGTTCTCATAGTTGACCTCTTGCTCTCAACGGCAGCTGCTATATAATTGACTGACGCATTAGTCAATGAAACTTTGTGCCGCAGGGGACGAGCCGCGCACGACACGGGAGGCAAGGAAAAAAATGACAACTCCGAAGAAACTCACACGCGCGGAACAGAAAGCGCTGCGGCCCATCCAGATCCTGGATGCGGCCTTCGAAGAATTCGTCAGAAGCGGTTTTTCGGGCACGCGTGTGGAAGACATCGCCGAAAGGGTCAACGTCACCAAAGGCACGGTCTATGTCTACTTCGAGACGAAGGAGAAGCTTTTCGAAGCGATGATCCACCATTTCTCCGTGCCGTTTCAGGAGTTGCTGGAGACGGCCGAGGGCCTCAGCGGCAGCGCTACCGACAGGCTGCTTTCCATTCTCGGCCTGCTTTACGAGCAAATTGCCGAGGATCGCACGACCCGCGAATTGACGCGGCTCGTCATATCCGAAGGGCAGCGGTTTCCCGACCTGATCGACCGCCACCATGATGAGTTCATTGCGCCGATCATCGCCAAGGTCGACGGCCTCATTCTGGAGGGCGTGGCGTCGGGGGAATTTCGGGCAATTCCGGTGGAATTCTCCGACATCGTGGTCGCACCCATCCTGACGACGACGGTTCTCAGGCTTATATTCGACGACCGCCGCGAGCCGCCCCCCAACAAGGAGGCCTTCCTGCGGGCCTATTTCGACCTGCTGCTGCACGGCCTGCTGGCCAAGCCTCACTGATCACAGAATGACGAAAATACCGCGCAAAGCGCATAGCTTTTCTCAAGTTTTTATGTGAAAACATCGAGTTAGCGATGCCTTCGAAGGCATAGCCTCAATTCGTGACGGAAAAAGTGGAACGCAAAGTCAATCTCAAGGATGTCGCGCGCGATGCCGACGTGTCGCTGAGCACGGCCTCGCACGCGCTGAACGGAACCGCGCCGCTGACGATCGAGGTGCGCGCGAGGGTTCTCGACTCGGCCAAACGCCTGGGTTACCTCGACCGCCGGAGGAAGAAGGCGACGATCGCGGCCTTGCGCGTTCTGCTGCTTGCCATTCCCGACGACGCCGCGCCGCAGAGCGATCTCAACCTGGTGAGCTGGACGATCCTCAACGGCCTTCGACGGGAGTGCGAGCGCCGCGGCATCAGGATCGTGCCTTTCGTCAGCACCGGCCGACGCATCGACGGCGCTCAGGTCAGGCAGATCGCGCTCACGGAGCGCGCCGACGGCATCGTGATCCTGAACGACGATCAGCCGGAACTGATCCGAAGCCTCGCCTTCCCCGACATGCCCGTCGTCCTCGTTAACGGCGAGGATCCAGCCATGCTGGTCGATACGGTCACGCCCGAAAACCGTTTCGGCGCGCGGCTCGGCATCGAGCACCTGCTGGGGCTCGGGCATCGCCGCATCCTGCACCTGACCTGGAAGGGCCGCACCACGATCCAGCGCCGGTATGACGGCTTTTCCGATGCCTATCTCGCCGCTCAGCTTCCCGTGCCGGAGGATATGATCGTCGAGGCCGAAGGATATGAGCCGAGGCATGGCGAGGCTGCCATCAACGCGCTGCTCGACCGCGATCCCACGATGAAAGGAGCGACGGCCGTCTTCTGCGCCGCCGACAATCTGGCGCTCGGCTGTTTGAAGGCCTTGGCCGATCGCGACATCCGTGTGCCCGAAGCGATTTCCGTCCTCGGCTTCGACGACATCGTCCCCGGCGAATTCAGCCGTCCGCCGCTTTCGACGATCAGCGTTCCCACCGACAGGCTCGGCGCCGCCGCTTTGGCGCTCATCGAGCAGCGGCTGATCGCCAACGACCCGCAGCGGCCGGCCCATCGCCTGGAACTCGGATGCCATCTCGTCTTGAGGGGTAGCGTCGCGCCGCCGCGCTAATGTCTAGTTCCGGGCACTAGGCTGAATTCCCGGCATTTTCGTAAAACGGAATTGGAGAGATCCAGGCGATCACGTGCGAACCTCTGTGCCTAGGCGACGGTGCGTGTCGCTCGAAAAATGGCCGGCCGCCTTGGGGGCCTCGCACAACAAAGACCGAAGCGCGCCGCATGAAACAAGTTCAATGCGACGCGCTTCAGTCGGGAGGAAGACGCAGTATGGGTTCTCCGACGGGGCGAGGAGATCTTTCTCCCCGCCTTGCCGTTCACTTCATCCCTGTTCCGGCAATGCCTGTGGTGATGTACTTCTGCAGGAACAGGAAGACGACCGTGACAGGCAGCAGGCTGAGGAACGTCATTGCCAGGATATAATGCCACTGCACAGAGAACTCGCCCTGGAACGCGTTCAGACCGACCTGCAGCGTGAAATTCTCGCGGCTGTTGAGGACGATGAGCGGCCAGAGGAAATCGTTCCAGCGCCAGAGCACGGAAAAGATCGCCAGCACCGCCAGTGCCGGCGCCGTCAGCGGCAGGATGATACGCCAGAAGATGCAGAATTCGCTCGCCGCATCGACGCGCGCCGCCTCTATCAGCTCATCGGGTATGGTCAGCATATATTGCCGCAGCAGGAAGACGGCGGTCGGAGAGGCGACCGTCGGCAGGATGACGCCCCAGAGATTATCGGCGAGCCCGACCCCGACGATAACGAGATAGGCCGGCACCATGACGACGGCGAGCGGGATCATCAGGGTTGAAATGATGATGACGAAGACCGCGGTGTCGCCTGCAAATTTGTATTTCGACAGGGCAAAGGCCGCCATGGCGTTGACGATCAGCGTCAGCAGCGTTGCGACGAAGGTGACGAAGACCGAATTCTTGAGGAAGGTCAGGAAGTTGAAGCGCGTCAGCGGATCGGTGTAATTTTCCGTGGCGACCGTCAGCTTCTGCACCGGCGTCAGCCCCTTCACGTCGACGCTGACGGGCTGTCCCGGATTTGCGGGGTCGACCATCTGGGCCTTGAGGCCGATGCGCCGGACCATGGCCATTTCGCGCTGTTGGCCGTCAACGGTGACCTGCCAGAGGCTGAGCGGCTTGTCGAAGCCGGGTACGGTCTGCTCCACGGCGGCCCGGGGAAGCAGGGTCGGTGGAAACCGGGTAATTTCGGCCGCCGGCTTCAGCGAGGAGAGGCCCGCCCAGAGGACGGGAACCAGCACCACGAAGGTTCCGCCGATCAGCCAGACCCATGACAATATGTCGGTTATATCGATGCGTCCGGCCCGGCGGGTGCGCGTGAGAAAACTGATCGGATTCATACGGCTGTTCATCTCAGGACTCCATTCGCTTGCCGATGCGCAGCTGTATGAGGGTGAGGACCAGAAGCACCAGCCCCATCAGAACCGATGCGGCGGATGCGAGACCGAAGAGACGGAGATCGCTGCCGAATGCCATCTGGTAGATATATTGCACGATGAAGCTGTTGGCCGTGCCGGGACCGCCGCCATTGGTCAAAACCCAGGCCTCGTCGAAGATCTGGACCGATTTGATCATCAAAAGAATGAACACGACCAAGAGATTCGGGGCCAGCAGGGGAAGCGTGATCCTGAAAAGCGTGCGGCGCGGTGAAGCAGCATCGATGGAGGCAGCCTCGTAAAGCTCCTTCGGAATAGCCTGAAGGCCGGCGAGCAGGATGAGGGTATAAAAACCCATGTGAAACCAGACCGAGACCACGACGACGAAGAAGCGTGACCAGCCGACGTCGAGCAGGAAGATCTCAGGGGGAACGCCGATCATCTGGAAGAAGGCGTTCAGGAGCCCGTTGCGATCGAGGAACCATTTCCAGATGAGGCCGATGACGACGGGAGACAGCAGAACGGGATAGAAAAACATCGCCCGGAAGAAGCCGCGCGCGACAATCGCCCGATTGAGGATCAGTGCCGTGATCAGCGCCACCAGCAAGGTGGCGACGACATTGAGGGCCACGAACCAGAGCGTGTTCCACACAGCCGTCCAGAACAGCGATTCCTGGCAGGTTCCCGGCTGCAGATAATTGCCGCAGGAAAGCAGTGTGCGGAAATTATCCAGGCCGACGAAGGGCCGCTCCGAGACGAAAAGGTTCGTGCCGCCGGTGAAGGCGTAACCGATCGCGATCGCGATGGGAAGGAACGTGAAAATGGCGAACAGAACGAGGTTCGGCGCCAGGAACAGCCATGGCATGCGTTTGCGGCCGAAGATGCGCTCGACCACATTCATCGGGGCTTCGACCACCCGCATCGCCGTTTCGCCTGCCTGGGACAGCAATGCACCTGCCTTGAGCGCCGCCATGTTCAGCGCCTCCCCTGTCCGGGCCGCCGGGCAAAAGCCAGGCCACTTTCGGGATCGAACAGGTGAACCCGTCCCGGGGCGGCGTCGATCAGGATGTGATCACCGGGCGCCGGCGCGAAATGGCCGGCCTCATGAATGATGATTTGCTCATCCTGGCCTGCAAGGTTGCCGTAGACATAGGTTTCTGTGCCGAGGCCCTCGTGATACTGGACGATGAACGGCAGACCTTGCTCGCCGGAGCGTGAAAAATGCGCGGGCCGGATGCCGGCGAGAACGGCCTGCCCGACCGCAATCCCCGCAGGATCGACATCGCTGACGATTTTGCCGCCGTTGCCGACATCGATCGCGACGCCGTTTTCGCCGATGCCTGATACCTTGCCCTTGATGATGTTCATGCGCGGCGAACCGAGGAAGCCGGCGACGAACAGATTGCGTGGGCTATCGAACAGGTCCAGCGGCGCGCCGACCTGCTCGACCCGCCCGGCGCGCAGCACGACGATCTTGTCGGC
This sequence comes from Rhizobium anhuiense bv. trifolii, assembly GCF_024346605.1. Classification (NCBI taxonomy): domain Bacteria; kingdom Pseudomonadati; phylum Pseudomonadota; class Alphaproteobacteria; order Hyphomicrobiales; family Rhizobiaceae; genus Rhizobium; species Rhizobium anhuiense. The sequence continues at coordinate 638,747 of NZ_CP098804.1, read as the reverse complement.
CATCGTCATCGCCTCGACCTGGTCATGGGTGACATAGATCATCGTCGTCTTGATGTCGCGGTGGAGCTTGGTGATCTCGGCGCGGGTCTGGACGCGCAAGGCGGCGTCGAGATTCGACAAAGGCTCGTCGAAGAGGAAAATGTCCGGTTCGCGCACGATGGCCCTGCCGATCGCCACGCGCTGACGCTGGCCGCCCGAAAGCTGCTTCGGACGCCGGTCCAGATAGGGTTCGATCGCCAGCATCCTGGCGGCTTCGGCAATCCGCGCCTCGATCTCGGCGCGCTTGAACTTCAGGTTCTCCAGGCCGAAAGCGAGGTTCTTGCGAACGCTCATATGCGGATAGAGCGCATAGGACTGGAAGACCATCGCGATCTTGCGCTCGGCCGGCGAGAGCGCGCTGACGTCGCGGCTCCCGATCGCGATTGCGCCCGTCGTGACCTCTTCGAGACCGGCGATGACGCGCAGCAGGGTCGACTTGCCGCATCCCGACGGACCGACGAAGACGACGAACTCGCCGTCCTTGATATCGAGCTCGACGTCATGCAGGACTTTGACAGAGCCATACGACTTGTTGACGTTGGAAAGTTTCAGTTCTGCCATGCCCCACTCCCATCAGGTGCCACCGTTTCGAAGACGGCGTCGTTTTTGTTCCAGCCTTGCGGCAGCGGTGTCGGTCTTGTGATCCGCACCTCGTTCATCAAGATCCCGGTGACATCAGCCACGTAGACGGCCGGCATTCCTCCCGGATAATTCTCAAGGCCGATCACCCGCCCGTCCGACCCGCGGGTCCAGGCATTGGCGCGGCCGCCGCCATCGGCTTTCGGGGAAAGGTCGGCGTTCGTCGGGCGCAGGTCGTAGGACCGCGCCGTGCCGAGTTGCCCGGGCTGCTGGTCGATGGCGATACGCGCCAGTGATGCGTTCCGGATGCCGGCCGACGAGGTCGAAATGACCGTGATCGCCCCCTCCATCCGGCCGGTGATATCCTCGACGATGAGATTTTCGATGGCGCCCGCCGTGCGCTCCGCGATGCGGTCGACCACATTGACGGTCAGCGCCTCGCCTGAGCCCCAGAAACCATCGGGGGTCTCGCGGCATTCCACCGCAATTCGCGAAAACCTCACATTCGATATCCGGCCGCCATCGCGGGAAAATATGCCGAGCGCCCTGTTGGAGGATGCGACGTTGCAATCCTCGAACACGACGTTGGTGACGTCGCCATGGGTTTCCGTGCCTATCTTCAGCGCACAGCTGAGGCTCTGAACGGAGCAGCGGCGGACAAGAATGTTTTCGCATCGTCCGATGGCGACACGATCGGGGCCGATGCTCGTCTTCAGGCATACGCCGTCGTCGGCCGTCGATATCCGGCAGTCCTCGATCACGGCGCCGCGGCAGGCATCCAGCACGATACCATCCGTGTTGGGAAGGCGACGGTCGTTGTCGATGGTTACGTTGCTGACGACCACATCGGTGCAGTTGACGAAATGCAGCGTCCACATCGGCGAGCGGCTAATATGGACAGAGCTGATCTCGACCTCGTCGCAGCCCTCGAATACTACGACGCGCGGACGAAACTCGGCCGGAATGAAGGTTCCGACTGTCTCGTCGTCTCCCACAATGAAGCTGTCGCAACCGGCTTCGATGCGCCCCGCCCCCGTCAGGCTGATCCGCCGTGCATCCCTAGCGACGATCATGCCGCGGTCCGACTTTTCGGCGATCACCGAAACACTCGTATGCGCATAGGCCTCGTAATCCGCAACGGGACGCAGGATCGCGCCGGCGGCCAGATGAAGGTCGACATCGGATCTGAGCTGGAGCCCCCGGCAGACATGGATGCCGGCCATGAGCTCCACGCGTCCGCCGCCCGAAGCCGACAGGCCGTCGATGGCCGCCTGCAGGCGGACCGTATCGTCGTCCTCCGCCGGCTCGATCGCGACAAGAGACACGGGGCTCATTGGCGATCGCCGTTCTCGAGGACGACTTCCGTCAGCAACAGCATGGTCAGCGCCTGGCCGTAAGGCGTCGGCACGTTCGGGATGCGCCTGTAGAAATCGAGGTCATGCCCCATCGGCGTGCCGTCCGAGACGCCGTGGACCACACCTTCCTCGTCTATCTGCGCCAGCACTGCCGCAAGCGCCCGCTCCGCGTAGGCCTTGTCGCTATCGTCGAGAATGCCGGCATCGACGGCGCGCAATATGCCATAGGCAATGCCTGCCGTGGCCGAGGTTTCCAGCGGCGAGGACGGGTCGTCCAGAAGCGTCGTGAACATCCCGTCCGGCCGCTGGCATTCCTTCAGCGAGCGCACCTGGCTGACGAGGACGTTCGACAGAAAACGCCGGTCCTTCTCGCCGAGCGTCGGAACGAGATCGAAGAGCTCGGGGATGGCAACGGTGATCCAGGCATTGCCGCGCGCCCAGAAGGCATTGGCGAAATTGTGCCGCCCGTTGAAGGTCCAGCCGTGATACCAGAGGCCGCTGACCGGATCGGAGAGGTAGCGGGTGTGGATCACGAACTGATAGACGGCCTCGTCGATCCAGTCGCTGCGTTCGCAGAGCACGCCGGCCCGGGCGAGAAACAGGCAGGCCATGAAAAGCGTGTCGTCCCACAATTCGCCGTCGTTGAGGCGCTCCTTGACGACGTGCTGAAAACCGCCGTCTTCGGTCTTCGGCAATTCCTTGACGAGCCATTCGGCCCAGTCCTCGACAAGAGCGCGAAAATCGGGACGGTCGACATGCTGGACGAGGATCGCAAGCGGCAGCATCGGCGCCGTGCTGTTGATCTGGCGCGGCGGCAGGCCGCGTTCGATCTGGCCGGCATACCAGGCAACAAGCTCCTGCAGCGCTTTCTGGTCATCGGTGGCAATGGCGCGCCGCAGGAAACCGTAAAGACCGACGCCGACTTCCCAGTCCCATTCGTCGAACTGGATTCCCGAGGCGGAATTTCCGGTCACGAGACCTTCCTTGATGCCCTTGAGCCGGCTGAAAGCCGTTGCAACGCGATCGATCGTCGTCAGGAGAGCGGCGTTATCGACAGATGTTGTGTTCATGCTTGGAGACCTATGTTTCAGGAGTAGAACGGCCCGTCAGTGCCGGCCCCGGAGGCTGCACTGTCGTGGGTGAGGATCGGGTGTGGCTGATCGTACGTGAACGGCCTCGCCTTGCCGGCGATCGAAAGACCGTCGGCATAGGACAGGCAGAGCGCCGGGCCGCCCGGCGGCGTCAACGCGAGCCGCCGAAGCCCGGGATCGAAGGAAACCGTCGTCTGGCACAGGCGTTCGATGAACGCCTTGAAGGCATCGCCGCTGCCGCATCCGACGACGGCCGCCCAGCCGCAAAGCGGCCCGTAGGAGCGCGCCTCGCGGCCGGCGGTCGGGCCGTCGGTGATCAGCTCCAGGCCGTTCGACGCCCAGAGGGCGGCAAATCCCCTGCCCGATCGCGCAATCAGCCACTTGTCTTCGGTGATGAGATCGTCCAGGCCGTCGCGACCGATATAGGCATGCGTCCATCCGTGCCGCGCATCGCTTGTGTCCTCGATCAGCAGGGCGACGTCACGATGCTGGGCAACGCGCGGCAGAATGCCGTTGCCGGCCCAATAGGACGGCCTCTGATTGCCCCAGGGATCGTCCTCGCCGGGATGGTTGACCCAGAGCCTCGCCATGGGGTGGCCGGCGAGCCGGATGTCGAGCACATGCTGCTGATGGCCCTTCTGGCCGGTCTTGTGATCGACGACGGTCGAAAGCTGCGCCGCCTCGTTTTTGAACAGCACGAGTTTTCCGCTCTCGAGCCCCTGGCTGTAACGCGCCTCGACGCTTCTGGTCCTGGCAAGCGACGCAAGCTCGGCGAGATCGGCCGGCGGCTCGTAGCCGCCGGCGCAGAACATGGTCAATGCCGCCACGCCATTGTTCAGCCAGCCGGTTCCGAAGGCGACCTGGGCGAAAGGTGCAAGCTCTGTCAGCGGGCCGGCGCGCAGTTCCTTGTCGTAGGCGCGGCCCTGCGATCCGGCCGGAACGCCTGCGAGCGTGTGAAGGGCGATCATGCGGAAGATGAGATCGATCTGGCCGCGGGCGCGCTCCGAAATCGCCGTCTCGGCCCAGCGCTCCAGCGCCAGCAGGCCGATGAAGTCGATCGGGTAATAGGCCGCCGAGTTCCACTCCGCCAATCCGTGGGCTTCGACGCTGTCGAACCAGCGCGCGAGGCGCGCGCGGCCAAGTTCCGCCTGCTGCCGGCCCGTCCTGCCCGAGGCTGAAAACACCTCGTCGGGCAGAAGAAGTCCGGCCAGCAGCTGGCTCGTGTGAAAGCAGAGCACATGGTTCTCGCTCCAGAACCACATCGCATCGTTGCCCGGCTCGTCGACCCAGTAACGATAAGAGAGAACGGAATGCCGGATGCGATCGACCACCGCCGCCGGCATCCGGTCGGCATAGGCGCCGAGCAGCCACAACAGTGGCACCATGATGAAATCCGAGCAATCCTCCCGCGCATCGATGGAGACGAGCGTTGCGTCGATGATGCGGTCGAAGCTTTCCTGGTCGTGGTGACCGGTTTCCATCATCGCAATGAGACGCCCGACGCGGTTGGCGCCGAAGCGGGCGCTGTATTCCAGCGCCTGCCGCTTGCGGGCAGAAAGCGATGCCTCGGCCGGCAACGGCGAAATGCAGCTCATGAAGGCGGCATCGATGACGCGGGTGACCGAGCCCGTACCGGAACCGATCGTCATGTGGATGCCGTGATAACCATCTGCGATGCCAGAGACATTCTCGGCGACCAGACGGTTCTGATGAGCATGCAGGGTCAGTTTCGAATGCGCGAGAACGGGCCGCTCGTGACCATGGCCGATGACCTTGAGCTCTACAGGCAGGTCGCGCTCCGGCGCCGTGTCGAAGATGATCTCCAGCGGCTGGTTGACGAAGACGTCGCGGGCCGGGCGAACGCCGCGCACAAGGGCTTCCAGCTCGCGAACCTCATCCTGGTCCAGCGATACCGGCAACAGCACGCAGAGCGGCTCCTCATCCAGCAGCTCTAGCTCGAAAAACCACGTCGTGTCGCGCTCGGCCAGGTCTTCGGTGTGAACGAGAATGTGGTTGTCGCCGGCTTCGAGCGTCAGCCTGATGTCGGTTGCGCTCTCGACATTGCGCTTGAAGGGTTCGAAGCGCACCGCCTCCTGTCCGTTGACCCATATGCGAACGCCGCCGCAGGTCTTCAGTCTGAGATTGAGCGTTCGCGCCGTCTCGGTCCTGAACGTGCCCTTCAGCCATCGCCTGAGATGCGTCGGCACATGCCAGAAGCCGGTGAACTCGACGCGGCGGTTCGAGCCGGGAAGATAGAGGCTCTCGGTCGGCCAGGACGTGTCGGGCGAGAGCGGCCGCCCCACCATGGTGGACCAGAAGGCTTTGCGGCAAGGCAGGTCGCCGACATCGACGAAACCGTTGATGAAACGATAGTTTACGCGATCTTCGGCCGGCGCCGGCTCGCCCGGAAAATAGCTGGCGATGAGGCCGGATACCGCCCATGCCGTGACCGTCTGGCCCGCGGCCACGCCATATGCTGGCGCCATATCGTCCGGCCGCTTGATGCATTCCGTTTTCACAGACCGCCTCCTCCGCAATCCTATGAAAATATTTTCATTAGGTCATTTGGGCGCGTCGTTTTTGAAAAATGCTCAAAAACATCGCTATTGCCTCAGAAAATAGCTTGACGGGACGAATGTCAAGTATATGAAATTCATTTATCGATGGCTGACGCCGCGATTGATGAAAATGTTTTCATGGGAGGATGAAAATGAAAACCTATCTCTCAGGAGCCCTCGCACTGGCGCTGGCTACCGTTTCTTTCGCATGGGCCGGCGCGGCCATGGCGGAAACCAAGACGATCACCTTTCTGTTTACCGACGACGACCAGGCTTACGTCGAGCGGATGGAAGCGCTGAGCAAGGAATTCGAGACGGCGCATCCCGACGTCAAGGTCAACTTCGTCTCGTCGGGCTATGATGCGGTCGCCAAGCAGCTGCCGGTGCAGCTCGCCGTCGGCGAAGGTCCTGACATCGCCAAGATCACCGACTGGCAGCTTGCGCCCTACTACCTCGACATGCGTCCCTACATGAAAGACCCGGACGGCTTTGCCAAGCTGCACGGCGACAGCCTGAACACGCTTCGCTTCCCCGGCGTCAACGATCCGAAGTCGATCAACGGCTATATCGCCTCGCAGACCTTCAACCTGCCCTTCGTCAACAAGACGCTCTTCGAACAGGCCGGCGAACCGCTTCCGAAGCCCACCGCCACGCTGAAGGACATCGTCGAAGCCTCGGCGCGCGTCGCCAAGGCGACCGGCGCCCAGATCCCCTTCACGATGGATCGCTCGGGCCATCGCTTTTCCGGCGCGGCATTCTCCTACGGCTCGAACTACGTCAAGGACGGCAAGTTCTTCTTCCCCGACGATGCCGCCAAGCGTTATGTCACGGATCTCTACGGCTGGACGAAGGACGGCTCCTTCCCCAAGGAAATGTGGGGCGCTGCCGGCGGAACCCAGTACAAGAACATGGGCGACGAATTCGTCAACGGCAACGTCGTGACTTATCTCGCCGGCAACTGGATGGTCAATCCGTTCCAGAAGAAGATCGGCGACGCCTTCGACTGGACGGCGATCAGCGCCCCCTGCGGCGATGCCGGCTGCTATGCGATGCCGGGCGGCACCGCGATCGTCGGCTTCAAGCGCACCAAGTATCCGGAAGCCGTGGCGGCGTTTATCGAATTCCTCGGCTCCGAAAAGGTCCAGCGTGAAATCGCCGAAAACTACGTCATCCTGACGGGCGCCGACATCAAGGACCCGCAATACAAGCTCGAGAGCAAGAATGCTAAGGATGCCATGGCCGTCTTCCTCGGAAGCCGCAATAGCGTGCCGCAGGCAGCCCGGGACCTGGAACGTCTCAAGGGATCTTCCGCCATCTATCAGCTGATCGTCCAGAGGATGAGCCAGCTGATCGTCGGCGAGCTTTCCCTCGACGAGACCTTCAAGGCCATGAGTGCCGACGTCGACAAGGTCAACGGGGCGCTCGCCGCCAAGTAACCCGGTCACGCGTTGTCCCGCAAAATGCGCGCATGCAGCAGCCACGGCCTCGCAACAGGGCCGTGGCTTTTCATTTTCCTTACGGACACTTCGACCTGTTTCGAATTGTCGACGGCCGGAACCACGCTACGTCTGCCTTCAAAGTGTTGCAGCGTCCCTTGCGCGTCTGAAAAGACGCACGGCGCCGTACTGGAAAGGCAGCGTCATGCACTCAATCGAACAAGGCACCCAGGCTTACTCGCAGCTGAAGCCGGCCGCTCTCGCCATTCTTTGCCTCGGCGTGATCGTAGCGCAGGTCGATACATCGGTCGTCAATCTGGCGGTTCAGCCGATAGGGCTCGATCTCAGGGCCTCCGTCACCGAGCTGCAGTGGGTCGTCGACGCCTACAATCTCGTTTACGCCGCACTTCTCATCAGCGGCGGCCTGTTCGCCGATCTTTACGGCCGGCGCCTGATGTTCGTGATCGGCTGCGCTGTTTTTGCCCTGGCGAGCCTTGGCTGCGCTTTCGCCTCGACCATCGCGGTCCTCATTGCGGCGAGGGCCCTGACCGGCTTCGGCTCTGCCCTCCTCCTGCCCGCTTCTCTTTCGCTGATCCGGGTCATCTACCGGGATGAGAAGGTCCGTGCCCGGGCGCTCGGAATCTGGGCCGGCTGCAATGGAATGTCGCTTGCGATCGGTCCGAGCCTCGGCGGCCTCCTCATCCGTGATTTCGGCTGGCGATCCGTCTTCTTCGTCGTCATTCCCATCGCGCTGATCGCGGCGGCGGCAGCACGGTTTTTCGTTCCGGAAAGTGCCGATCGGCAAGGCCGGTCCTTCGACATGCCGGGGCAATTGCTGGGGATCGTATCTCTCACCGTGTTGACCCTCGCCGCAATCGAATCATCGCATCTGCCGCCCTTATGGATGGCACTCATGGCAATCGCCGGCGCGCTGCTTCTGCTGCTTTTCATCATCGTCGAGAAGCGCCTGGAGCAGAAGGCTCTGGTTCCGATCTCGATGTTTTCGGGCAGGCAGTTCCGCGGTGCCATGGCCGGAACGGCCGCAATGACTTTCGGCATGTACGGCACGCTTTTTCTTTTTCCGCTCGCCTCCCTCGGCCTCGGACGCCTGGCCTCGGTGGAGGCCGGACTGTCGCTGCTGCCGATGGCTCTCAGCTTCATCGCGATCTCACCCTTCTCCGGCTCGATTTCGGAACACCTTGGGAAGAACCGCACCATATCTGCCGGACTGGTGCTGATGGGTTTGGGCAACCTCCTGCTCGGCTCATCCTTTCTGGCCGACTTGCTCATCGCCGAAGAGATCGGATTGTTGCTGACAGGGATCGGGATGGGCATGGCGACAGGGCCTCTGACGGCGGTTGCGGTTTCGACCGTCACCGCCGATCGCGCCGGCACGGCAAGCGCCCTGATCAATGTTGCCCGCATGGTCGGGGCGACGACAGGCGTCGCTTTGCTCGGGGCGATCTTCGCCTTCCTGGGGGAGGCGGAAGCTGCCTTCATCGTCGCGATGACGGCGGGCGGCAGCGCGCAGCTGCTTGGAAGCTTTATCGCCTGGCGCTTGCTTTGAACGCGCGGCCGGATGTCGCGGTCATGCGCAGCCTCCGCATCCGCCGGCGAAGGCGTCGTGACACGAGCCTCGGGAGAGGCTATAGGCGTTGTCGGTCTGCGCCAGCCTGCGGGTCCACGTCAATTCACACATGCCGGCAACCCGGTTACGTCCGGCGACCCAGCGACTGCCTACCGTATAGAGGTGCATTTCCATGCCGATGGGCTCCGAGCATCCGCTGCGAAGGGAACTTCACAACGAGCTGCACGCGCGGCCGTCGCTTTATTTCGACGGCGACACCGATGTCTGGCACGTCGCCATCGTCGGCGAGAATGCTCCTCCGTCGATCCAAGACTCGCTGCCAGGACTGGAAGATGTCTCCACGACCCGCGAGGGCAATCACGGCATCGGCCGTTTCGGCGACGGCCGGCTGAAGTGGGAGGCCCATACCGAGTTCCTGACGCTGACCTTCGTCGTTCCGGCATCGGCCGAACCCGGCAGCCAGCCGCCGGAAGCCTTTCAGGCCTGCTGCCGCCAGATCGACGGAAAGATCATTGCAGCCGTTCGGGTGCTGGTGCGGGACGAGAAGGACGGACAGCGTCCGGAAAAACCGAAACTCGACTATGTCGCCTCTCAGGTCGGCGGCGGCGATGCGGAAGTGCATTCGAACTTCCGGCTGACCGACAGCGGTTTCGTCGAATTCCTGTTCTTCAACCGCAACCTCAACGCCTATCGCACCGGCCGCATGGTCAGGCGTTTCCTGGAGATCGAGACATACCGGATGATGGCGCTGCTGGCATTGCCGATGGCGCGCGAGACGGTCTCGAAGCTCTCCGTCTTCGACCGGCGCCTCGACTTGCTGATCGCGCATATGCAGAGTGCGATCAAGGTCGACAAGGCGCTGCTTTCCGAGGTGACCAGGCTCTCGTCGGATGTTCTCAACTTCTCGGCGCTGGCCCGCCACCGCTTCGGAGCGACGAAAGCCTATGCCGAAATTGTCGCGAGCAGAGTGTCGGAGCTTCGCGAGGCACGCGTCGAGCAGCGCCAGAGGCTCGGCACTTTCATTGACCGGCGCTTTCAACCGGCCGTCCGCTCGGTCGAAGCCGCCGAGCGCCGGCTCGACGAACTCGCCGAACGCGTGAGCCTGGCTGGAGACCTTCTCAGGACGACCGTGCAGGTCCAGCTCGAGGATCAGAATGCGTCGTTGCTGACGTCGATGGAAGAGCGGGCGCGCATCCAGGTGCATATCCAGCAGGCGGTCGAAGGCTTCTCCGTCATCGCCATCACCTACTACACTGTCGGGCTGGCGAAGATCTGCCTGGAAAGCATTTCCGAACTGGGTGTCGATCCGCATGTGGCGAAGCTCGCCGTACTCGGCGCCATCCCGCTCGTGCTCTTTGCCGTCTGGACGGCGGTCCGTCACGTTCGCAAGAGCATTGCCGGCGCACCGCACGGTCCGGCATCCGGGAACCACTGACGCGACCGCCGCCCTTTCGGGCGGCGGCGCTTATTTTCGTGCATCGATGGAAGGTCAGGATGCCAAGGCGTAGTGCCGATGCTCCGATGCCCGGCCGCTGCTCGTCCTGAAGCGCCGCAGCAATTCGGCAAGGCTTTCGGTTTCATGCGTCAGGCTCTGGGCGGCGGCCGTGGTCTCTTCAACCATCGCGGCGTTCTGCTGCGTCACCTTGTCCATCTGGTCGCCGGCGGCCGACACCTCCCGCAGGCTTGTCGCCTGCTCGCGGGCGGCAACGGCGATCTCGGCCACGGTCGCATTCATGGCGGTGACCTGCTCGACGATCTGTTCGAGCGACAGGCCGGATTCACCCACCAGCTGGACGCCTGTCTTGACCTGCGCCGAGGAAGTGGAGATCAACTGCTTGATCTCCCTTGCCGCGTTGGCGGAGCGCTGGGCGAGCTCGCGGACTTCCTGAGCGACGACAGCGAAGCCCTTGCCGGCCTCGCCGGCACGCGCCGCTTCCACGCCGGCGTTCAGCGCCAGCAGGTTGGTCTGGAAGGCGATCTCATCGATGACGCTGATGATGTTGCCGATCTTCGACGATGAATTTTGAATTTCCGTCATCGCGTCGATGGCGCGGGCAACGATCTCGCCGCCCTTTTCGGCATTGGTGCGGGCGGTCGCCACGACTCCCTGGGCGCGGCTTGCGCCCTCCGCCGTCCCGTTGACGCCGCGGGTCACGTCACCCAGCGCCGCCACCGTTTCTTCCAGGGACGCTGCCTGCTGCTCGGTGCGGCGGGCGAGATCGTTGGACGCCGTGGAGATTTCCGCAAGGCCGGAGCGGATGGTGGCGACCGCGCGAATGACGGAGTCGACCGCCTCTTCGAGGCTCGCAACCGAGTTGTTGAAATGGTCCCGGATCCTGACGTAGCGATGATCGACTTCGCCGACGCGGACGGTGAGATCGCCCTTCGACAGCGCGTCCAGCCCGACGGAGATCTGGCGGAAGGCATGTTCCATCACCTGCGCGTCGGAGAGCCGCTCGGCCTCCTGACGGAGCCGTTCCTCTTCGGCGGCGAGGCGCGCGCGTTCGGCATTGGCCTCGGCGATCAGCTTGGCGCGGCCTGTCTCCTGGAAGACCTTCAGCGACCGGGCCATGGCGCCCAATTCGTGGCGATGCTCGACGCCGGTGATGACGATCCCTTCCTCGCCGCGGGCAAGCTGTTCCATCGACTGGGCCATGTTGCGCACCGCCGAGGAAATCAGCCGGCCGACGAAATAGGAAAGCACCAGGCCGATGACGATCAGGAGACCGCTGATAACCAGCGTCGTGCTGGTCGCGGAGGCAACCGTTGCGTCGACCGAACCGTCGAGGTTCTTCTGCGCGCCGGTCACTGCCGCCTGCAGATTCTTGAACTCGCCTGATATCTTCGGCGCCAGCACGTTCAGCTGCGTCTGGCGGATATTGCCGGCAGCCTGCAGCACCTCCTTCATGTCGCCGAGACGGGCGGTGTAGTTCTGCATGAGCTGGCCGGCGCCCATCAGGCGCTTCTTCTGCAGCTCGTTCTTTGCGGCCTTGGCGGCGGCATCGTTGAGCGCCACGGCTTCGGCGAGTGCTGCCTGCGCCGTATCATAGGCGGCGAAATCATCGGAATGCACGAAGCGTTCGGAGAAATAGAGGCTGCGGTTCAGGGCCTCCAGCGTCGCCGCCGTCATCTGCAGCAGGGCCACGTCGTTCTGGCGCCAGGCGCTGCGCACGACGTCGTTGAGCGCGATGCTGGTCCAGGGGCCGAATTCGGTGACCTTGGAGATCAGCATGTCGCGTCGGGCCTGGAGGGAAACAATCTGTTCGAAAGCCTTGCCATAGGCGGTGATCTCCTGACGGATCGCCGCAAGGCCGGACTGCAGCTCCTTGTTGCCGGCAAAACGCGGATCATCCGCCTCGAAGGCCTTCACGCCGGCGCGAAAGCTGTCGACCACGGCTTGTGTCGGCGTCGAGCGGAAGGCTTCCGCCGACATCTGAATTTCGTTCAGCTGCTCGCTGTAGTCCGAGATGGCGAGACTTTGACCGGCCGTGACGCGATAGGATGCGAAGATCGCGGCGAGGCCGTTCATGCCCGAGATGGCGCTGACCGTGAGCAGGCTCATCAACAGGATCAGCGGCACGAAGCCGGAGGTGATCTGCGCGCGAATGCCGAATTTATTCCAGAAATGCAACATGATAGTCCTCTTATGCTCACTGGCTCTTCGGCAGATAGGCGGCAATGTTTTCAGGTGTGACGAGTTCGAAGGGAACGTTGTTTTCGCGCGGCACCTTCTCTTTGTTGATCAGCTTCACGGCGGCGTCGACAGCGGCAGCGCCCTGCCCGACGGCGCTCTGGAGAATGGTGACGTCGAGATCGCCTGCCACCATCGCGGCGAGCGCGTCGTCGGTCGCGTCGACGCCGCCGACGACGACGTCCTTCATCGGGATATTGGCCTTCTTCATGGCGCGGATCGCACCAAGCGCCATCTCGTCATTATTGGCGATAACCGCATCGAACTTGACGCCGGCCGCCAGCCATTCCTGCATCTGCTGATCGGCATAATCGCGTGACCAATAGGCCGCCTGCCGCTCGACGATCTCGAGGCCTTTGCATTCCGGCGTCGCGATGACATCGGTGATGTCCTGGGTGCGGGTGCGGGCAGCCACATGGAAGACCTCCCCCATCAGCACGACGACGCGGCCCTTGCCCTTGAGGAGAGAGCATACCTGCTTCGTTTCGAGCGTACCGGAGTCTTTCTCATCGGAGGCGACGACGACCTGATTGTCCGGCAAGTCCAAAAGATTGGAGGGCGTCGTGTTGATGTAGATCAGCGGAATGCCGGCATCCGCTGCGATCTTGGTCATTTGCGGCCCGAGATCGCCATCAGACAGCATCATGATAATGGCATCGACCTTGTCGGCGACGAACTGCTGAACCTGCTTCTTCTGCAGTTCGTTGTCGCCCTTGGCATTCGCGGTGACGAGCTTGAGGCCTGATATCGTCTTCCCGTGCGAGACGACGCCGTTCAGAAGCATCTCTCTGAATTTGTCGAGATTGGTCATCGAAACCGCGATCGTCTGCGCATTGGCAACAGAGACCGATATCGCCAGAGCGATGGATGCAAGCGTGGCCGTTTTCATGAATTCCCCTGCGCAATTCGGATACAACTGCGTTATTTCAAATTTTGGTTAAATTTTACTTTTCGACCGGAAACAAACGTTAAGCAGGGGATATGATCTTGCAACGCGAGCAGCGCGTTCTTCGGCGGCAATCGGCCGGACTTCAAGGACATCGCATCGAACTTGACGCAATGCGCTTAAGTCCTTGTACTTATAGACATCAGCGCCCGCCGAAGCCGGAGCCGACGCTGATGCCTTTGTAGATCACCCTCTGCAGCACGATGGCGAGCACGACGCCCGGCAGCATGGAGATCGTCGCACCCGCCATGATGTAGTTCCAGGCGGTGCCCTGCTGCGTCTGAAACAGGGTGAGGCCGAGTGGCAGCGTGGCTTTTTCGAGGCCGCTGGTAGCGATCAGCGGCCAGAGAAAACTCTTCCACTGCGCGATGAAGGTGAAGAGCGCCAGGAGACCGATGGCCGGCATGGCAAGCGGAACGATGATCCTGACCAGGATGCGCAGGCGCGAGGCCCCGTCCATCATCGCCGCCTCGTCGAGATCCTTGGGAATGCCGAGGATGAACTGGCGCAGTAGGAAGGTGCCGAAGGACGAGAAGGCGACCGGCAGGATCATGCCGTGATAGGTGTTGATCCAGCCGAGCTTGCTGACGAGAAGGAAGAGCGGGATGACCAGCATCACCTGGGGGATCATCAGCGTGCTGAGAAAGGTCAGCAGCAGTCCTTCGCGGCCCGGAAACCGCAGCCGTGCGAACGCATAGGCGGAAAGGCAGGATACCGCGATCACGATCGCGGTGACGCCGCAGGCGACGATGAAGGAATTCAACAGGAACGTGCCGAACGGCAGCGACACCAGGGCCTCGACGAAGGTGCCCCAATGATATTCCTCGGGGAGGATGCGGACCGGCACGGCCATGACCTCGGCATTCGAGCGCACCGCGTTCGACACCATCCAGAAGAAGGGAAAGAGGAACAGCAGCGCAACCAGCGAAAGCCCCGCATAGCTCAAGACGGTGCCGATCCCACGCAAGATGCGGCGGCGATCCGCAGAGACGGAATGTGGGTGCCGTGAGCTCGGATCAATCGTCATAATGCACCCATTTGCGCTGCATGTGGAACTGCAGGATGGTGAGCGCCATGATCATGACGAACATCACCCAGGCAAGAGCTGAGGCATAGCCCATCTGGAAATTCGCGAAGCCCTTCTGGTAGATGGCGAAGCCGAGTGTCGACGTCGCCGAGCCGGGGCCGCCGCGCGTCATCGCAAAGATCTCGTCGAAGACCTGCAGCGAGGTGATCGCCGTCATGACAGTGGCAAAGAAGATGGTCGGCGAGATGAGCGGCAGGCGAATGCGCCAGAAGCGCTGCCAGGCATTGGCTCCGTCGATCGTCGCCGCCTCGAGATAATGCTTCGGCACCAGGTCGAGCGCAGCGTTGAACATCACGACGTTGTAGCCGACATTGGCCCAGAGCGTGACGATCACGACCGCCTGCATCGCCCAGCTCGAACTCAGCAGGAAATTCGGCAGGCCGAGGCCGAGCGAGCGGATGACGCTGTCGGCGAGCCCGTCCGGCGTGAAGATCAAGAGCCACACCACCGAGGCGGCAATGGTCGGGGTGAAGGTCGGCAGGAAGAAGATCACCCGGAAGATCGCCTTGCCGTGTTTCAGGCTGGATATCCACACCGCCAGCGTCAGCGAGACGATGATATTCACGGCCAGATACTCGACGGCGAAGAACAGCGTGTTGTTCAATATCGTGTAGAAGGCCGGATCGACGGTGAAGAGCTTGATATAATTCTGAAAGCCGACGAAGGACGGCGTCGAGATCAACTGCCAGCTGGTGAAGGAGAGCGCCAGCGACGCCAGGATCGGCAGAGCCATGAAGATCATGAAGCCGAGGAAACTCGGCAACAGGAACAGCATGGCCGTCTGTGTCTCAGGCTGTAGAAAGCGCCGTGGCTGACCGGGCTGCAACGGAATTTCGGCGACGGCGCTTTGCGACATGTCTTCCTCCATCGCGGCAATCCTGCCACGCCATCCTATTGCTGCGCGAGGCTCTGGATCGACTCCATCGTCTGCTTGGCATCGGCGCTGCCGGCGAAGGCCGGCGGGAAATACTGGTTGAAGAGGTTTTCCACCGCCGCCCAGTTGTTGGTGATCACGTAGGGTACTGAATGCGCCAGGGAATAGTCGATGGCCTCGCCGCCATTGGTGATGTCCTTGGCCGCCACCTTGTACCAAGAGGATTGCGCGGCCGTGCGCGCCGGCAGCGCACGCCCCTGCTCGGCGAGATACTGCAGTGCTTCCGGGCTGGTCAGCACCTGGATCGCCTTCCAGGCCGCATCCTTGTTCTTGCTCGACGTGGCGATGCCGAAACCGGAGCCCGCCGTGACGGCCGTAAGCTCTCCCTCTCCGCGCGGGAGGGTGGTGGAACCAATTTTGAACTTGACCTTGTCTTTCATGCCGATGATCGACCACGGACCGTCGACATACATGGCGACATTGCCCGAGTAGAACCGGCCTTGGATGACCGTGCCGGCATCGGCGCTCGACGGCACCAGCGGCGCGACCTTGTCCTTGGCGGCAAAACCGATCACCTTCTCGGCCGCGGCAACGGCGCTCGGATTGGTCAGGTCGAGCTCGCCGGAGTCGTTGACATATTTATCGCCCCAGGCCGATGCCAGGACCGAATAATTCTGAGGGGTGATGCCGAATCCGTATTTGCCGTCTTTCGTCAGCTTCTTGGCTGCATCGGTGAATTCGGCCAGCGTCCAACCCGGTTTCGGCAAAGGAATGCCGGCAGCTTCGAGCGCATCCTGGTTATAGTAGATGACCCACGGACCGACATCATAAGGCAGACCGTAAAGCTGCTTGTCGACCGACATGCCGCCGATGATCGAGGGGGTGAAAGCGCCGACGTCGAACTTGTCGGCCGCGATCCGGTCATTCAGCGGCTCGAGCAGCGAATAGAAATTCGGCATGCGCAACGACTGCATGGAAACGATGTCGGCGAGCTGTCCCGACGCCGCCAGCACCGGCAGCCGCGTCCAGTAATCGACCCAGCCCGTCGTCGTCAGCGTCACCTTGATATCGGGATATTTGGCCGTCACCATGTCGGCCAGGTGCTGCCAGCCCTTGGTGTCGGCTTCGGAGCCGGTCCACATCTGCCAGGTCAGGTTGACCTGCTCGGCCGATGCGGCTGTGGCAAAAAGACTGCTGCCGATTGCGGCAAGCAAAAGCGTTTTCTTCAGAACCTTCATGGGTTTCTCCTCCCTCCATGAACGCAAAGGACACGCGAGTGCGATCGAGCTCACGCCTTGAGGACGATCTCGATCACCGGCACGGTAACGTCCGGGCGCCGGACCGGCAGTTCGAGCGTGATCATGCCTTCCGGCACCATCACGCCGATATTGGAATCCACATCCCTGGTGTGGCTCAGCCAGCGCACTTCGCTGGCGTCGTGCAGGAATTGCGCATAGGCGATCCTGTCGGCGAGGCCTTCGATGTGGATGTGGCGATAAGGCCAATTATAGACATGCAGGTAGAGGCGGTTGCCGCGCTGGGTATAGCGGCAGCCGGCCGGCACCGGATAGTCGGATGGCCCGGCCCCATAAATGGAGCGTGCGTTGACCTCAATCCAGTTCTGGTAGACTTCAAGCGCGCCGATGGCGCGCGCATCGAGCGTGCCGCGGCCGGTCGGGCCGACATTCATCAGGAGGTTGCCGCCGAGCGCGACGGAATCGATGAGCAATTGGATGATCTGTTCCGGGCTTTTCCAGCTATCCTCGTCGCGGTGATAGCCCCAGGAGCCGCTGAAGGTGTGGCAGGCTTCCCAGAGCACCCCCTGGCTGGCGATAGCGGGCGCCACGCGCGGCGTATATTGCTCCGGCGTCGTCACGTCGGGCAGATTGCCGGGCGGCAGATCGAGGCGGTTGTTGACGATGATGCCGGGTTGCAGCTCGCGTACCAGCGCGAGCAGGCGCTCGCTCTCCCAATCGGCACGCCCCTTGCCGGGCAGGCCGCGATATTCGCGCTGGGGATAGCTGAAATCGAACCAGATGATGTCGATGCGGCCGAAGCCGGTCAGAAGTTCGCGCACCTGTTCGCGCATATAGGCGGCATAGTTGGCCATATCGCGGCCGGCATTCAGCGCCTCGGCCTGCGGATGGTTGCGCAAGGGATGGTGGACGTCGATCGGAAAATCGGGATGGTGCCAGTCAAGCAGCGAATAGTAGAAGCCGATCTTCAGTCCTTCGGCGCGGAAGGCTTCGACCAGCGGCGTCAGCAGATCTTTGCCGCAGGGCGTGTTCGTCGCCTTGTAATCCGTCACCTTGCTGTCCCAGAGGCAGAAACCTTCGTGATGCTTGGTCGTCACCACGACATATTTCATGCCGGCAAGACGTGCCCGGCGGGCCCATTCCTTGGGGTCGTAGAGATCGGGATCGAAATTTTCGAAATAGCGCTGGTAGTGGTCGTCGGTCAGCTCTTCGCGGTTCTTCAACCATTCATGCCGGGCTCCCAAGGCATAGAGGCCCCAATGGATGAACATGCCAAGGCGGTCGTGGCTGAACCAGGCGTGCTTGCCCGCTCCTTCCCATGCCGGATTTTCCGACAGGCGTTCCGAATTCGTCACAGGTTTCTCCTCCCTGCTTTCCGGCTCAACATCATATCGAACCGGTTCGGTGACTAACACTCTTACCTGATCCGGCGCCTGTCAAGACAAATTCTCCATCGCAGATTCAGAAATGCAAGCCTTGCGGGATAGCCACTTTGAGGCATGCATGTTGCGCCGACCAATAAAATCGGACATAACAAGGCATTAGAACCGGTTCGACAGACATGACCACGATACGAGACGTAGCGCGCCTTGCGGGGGTTTCCATCTCGACCGTCTCGCTCGCGCTCAACAGCCCGAAGCGGGTCGGCGCCGAGACGCTCGACCGCATCCAGCAGGCGATAAATTCGACCGGTTACCGCATCGACCCGGTGGCCCAGACGCTGGCGCGCGGACGCAGCTCGTTGATCGGTTTCGTTTCGGCCAATCTCGGCAACATGTTCTTCGGCGACATCCGCCGCGAGATCGAGCATCAGGCGCTCGATCACGGCTATTTCGTCCTGATCGCCGACTCCTCCGGCAGGGCCGACCTCGAGCGGGCGCTGCTGGAGCGGCTGGAGGCGCAGAAAATCGCTGGCATTGCGCTGGCGGCAAACGGGCGCGGCGAGGAATACGCCACGTTCCTGCGCGACTTCAAGACGCCGATCGTGATGTTCGACCAGAAGGTGGAGGGTGCAGAGCGCGATTTCGTCGGCTCCGACAATCCGCTGACCACCACCATCCTGACGGAACACCTGCTGCAGCTCGGCCACCGGCGTATCGGCTTCATCTCCGGGCCCTCCGGCCTGCACACCGCCGACGAGCGCCTGAAAGGCTTTCTGAACACGATGACCGGCGCCGGTGTGGAGATCGACCCTTCGCTGGTGGTCGAAGGCGGCTACACCAGGACCGGCGGCCATGCGCAGGCGATGCGGCTGCTGACCCGCCGCGACCGGCCGACCGCCATCATCGGCGCCAACAACATGACTGGCCTGGCCGCACTGCAGGTGATGCAGGAGATGGGTTTCCGCTGCCCTGACGACGTGTCGCTGGCGATGGTCGACGACGTGCCCTGGAGTAATGTCATCACGCCGCGCATCACCATGGTGGTGCAGGATGCGCAGAAGCTCGGGGAATTGGCGGCACAACGTCTGCTGACAAGAATAGCAAGTCCGGAGGGCGCCGCCGCGCCGCCTGAGGATTTCATCCTGACGCCGAGATTCGTGCGCGGGGAATCGACCAGGCGGCTGTGAGGGCTTCTACCGATCTTCCCTCGTATGCCAAAGCCGCAATACATAGATTGTCGACTGCTGGATTTCGTAGCGGAGCTCGTAACGGCCGACGAGAATGCGGCGAACCTCTCGAGGATCAAACTCCTCGAGTCGCTCGCCGAGACGTGACTGCTCAAGCAGCCGCGCAGGGGCTGCCGTCAGCGCCTGTACGGTTCGGGCCGCAGCCCGCCGGTCGACCGGAGAGAGAAAGTCGTATAAGCGGGTAACATCCGAGACCGCTTTGCTCGTCCATTTGACTTCCATCACCGGGGCAACGAAATCGGCTCGTCACTGTCAAGACTATCAGCCCAGGCCTGAACAGCCTGATGATCGACAACGTTTCCACTATCCACGTCGGCCAACGCCTCAAGCGTCAAACGCCGACGCTCCTCTTCCTGGTCGATCCATGCAGTCAGTGCCTGCTTGACGATCCAGCCGCGCGAGCGTTCGAGCCGCGATGCAAGTTGATCGACCTTCTGCGCAAGCGGCAGCGGAACATGGGCAGTCAGAACTTTGGTCTCCATCGAAAACTCCTTGTCAATCACTTATAATCATAGCGATTAATTCTGATTATATCCAGTCACCTATTTCTCAGAAAAGCTCGAAACATGTCGGCGGACTGACGGAATGCCGAGAGTTTGCGATAAAGCGCAGCGGCTGATCTCCAAGTAAAAACCGCCAAGGAACAAGCCCGACTGCCGCGACCATTGAAAGAGCTCGAAATTTGTCATACATGTGTGATGAATCATGAGTTTCGCAGTGCCGCGCGTTTTGACGGCATTCGGATCAAAGCCGATGCGGGGGCAGGCGTGGCTATGCAGATGAAGGATCGCAGCAAAGGCTCCGGGTCGCTGGTCTCACAGGTCGGCGAAAGCCTTCGGCAAGCCATATTGAGCGGCCAGTATTCTGCCGGCGACAAGCTTCCGAGCGAGCATGAACTGACCGAAACGCATAGCGTCAGCCGGACCGTCGTGCGCGAGGCGGTGGCCGCGCTTCGCTCCGACGGGCTTGTCGAGGTGCGCCAGGGGGCGGGCATCTTCGTCCTCGGCGCCGATCCGGCTGTCTCCGCTGGGAAAGCCGACAAGGCCCGCGTTGTTTCCGATCTGGAAGTGCTCGAGATCAGAACGCCTGTCGAAATCGAAGCTGCCGGTCTTGCGGCCTTGCGCCGCTCGCCCGCGCAGGAGGAGGCGATTTTCGAATGCCACCGGAAAATTCTCCAGTGCATCGAGAGCGACCAATCCATTCGCGAGGCCGATCTCGAACTCCATGCCGCCATCGCCGAAGCCACGAACAATCCGCTGTTCCGGCAGTTCCTGGAGTCCCAGGGCTCGGCGATCATCCCGCAGTCCAGGCTGGTCCCGGAAACAAGGACAGCCGAACAGACTGCTTACCGAAAGCTGATCCACAGAGAGCACGAGGCGATCGTCGTCGCCATTTCCGACAGGGACGATCAGGCCGCCCGAAATGCGATGCGCGAGCATCTGGTCGGCAGCCAGGCAAGGTACCGCAACCTGCTGAGGGATCTGCGAAGCTTTACCAGCTGATAGTCGGCCCAGGAACTGTCTGAAAGCGCCCGTAGCGATTGGCGCGAATTATCCGCTATTTGTCCGGCGCGCGCATTTTCCCGTGCCATCAAATTGCCGAATATGGCTTCATGATCAACCGCCATGGAGCAAAAAATGTCCGGCCATGATACTGTCCTTCTCGTTATCGACGCCCAAGAGTCTTTCAGACAACGCGATTACTGGGATGAAAACCTGGCATCCGCCTACATCGATCGTCAGCAGGCGTTGATCGACGGCGCGGAAGCCGACGGAATACCCGTCGTCCAGATCTTCCATGTCGATGAAACCGCACCGTTTTCCGAGGCATCCGGGTTCGTCAGGACACTCGCGCCGCTCAGGATCGCGCCGAAGGCCACATTCAGGAAAAACCGCCATAGCGCCTTGGTCGGTTCGGGTCTCGACGTGTGGCTGACCGAGAACGGCGTCCGTCGTCTCCTGGTCTCCGGCATCCGCACCGAACAGTGCTGCGAGACCACCACCCGCCATGCCTCCGATCTCGGCTATCAAGTCGACTATGTCGGCGAAGCGACCCTGACCTTCCCGATGACCGACGCCACTGGGCGCACCTGGAGTGCGAGAGAAATTCGGGACCGGACCGAACTGGTCCTGTCAGGCCGTTTCGCTCGGATCGCGACCGTCGAACAGGCCCTGGCGGGGCGTGAAAAGCCACTCGCCGCATGACAGACGCCGCGCAGCCCTTCGATATTCCGGTCTTCGTCGTCGTGCCGCCGCGCGTGCTGCTGCTCGACGTGGCCGGTCCGATCGAAGTGCTGCGCAAGGCAAACCTCGAACAGCCCACAGTGCGCTTCACCGTCACCTATATCGGCCCGTCGGCGACGGTCGGCAGCTCGATCGGCCTTGCCGTTACGGGCGTCGCAGCATTGCCGGAATGCTTGCCCGATAGCGCGCTTGTCGTCATTGCCGGCAGCACCGACGTTCCGATGGAAAGCAGCCATCGGCGGGACGAACAGGAACGCGCCGACCAGGCTGCCATTGTCGCATGGCTGCAGCGCGCCATTCGTCCAGGAATTCGACTGGTCTCGATCTGCTCGGGCGCATTGCTCGCTGCCGAGGCCGGAATGCTCGACGGCCGCGAGTGCACCACCCATCACGGCTGCATGGAAGATCTGATCCGGCTCGCGCCGACGGCGCGCGTCCGGGACAACCGGCTCTATGTCGAGGATGGAGACCGCCTCACCAGCGCCGGCATCACCGCCGGCATAGACCTCATGTTGCATATCGTCGCCGAAGCGGCGGGACATGCCTGTGCGCTTGCGGTGGCGCGATAGCTTGTCGTCTATCTCAGGCGCGGCGGCTCGGATCCGCAACTTTCGCCCTGGCTCGAAGGTCGCAACCATATCCACCCGGTCATTCATCGTGCGCAGGATGCAGTGGTCGGCGACCCCTCTCGGGACTGGTCGGTGGCATTGCTCGCCCGCCTCAGCGGCGCCAGCCCGCGCAACCTTTCACGGCTGTTCAACGAGCAGACGGGCATGAGCGTTACGGATTTCGTCAACCGTATGCGCGTGGCTCTTGCCCGCGAGATGCTCGCCGGTTCGCGACTGGACATGGAGGCCGTCGCCATGCGCGCCGGCTTCGGCTCGGCGCGGCAGCTGCGCCGAGCCTGGAATCGTCTGAATGATGGCCCGCCGAGCACGGCACGGTCGCGGCTGTAGCTGAAAGCTAGTTGAAAGCTTCGACGTCATAGGAAGGGGCAGCATCGTGGAGGAGACACGGGTCAAGGGTGGCGAGACGACGATGCGAGCAAACCACAGGAGGAGATTTCCATGCGTTCTTCACGCAGCCTTTTTCACACCGTCGCCTTTTCGACGCTTCTCGCCGCAGCATCTTTCGCTACGAGCGCCGCAAACGCAGCCGACAAGATCACCATCATGGTCGGCGGTTATGAGAAGCAGATCTATCTGCCCGCCAAACTTGCCGAATCGCTCGGTTATTTCAAGGACGAGGGTCTCGACGTCGAGCTCTTGAACGAAGCCGCCGGCGTCGATGCTGAAAACCAGCTTCTGGCCGGCGCCGTCCAGGGCGTGGTCGGCTTCTACGACCACTGTGTGGACCTGCAGGCCAAAGGTAAATTCGTCGAATCCATCGTCCAGTTCAGCCAGGCGCCGGGCGAAGTCGAGATGGTCTCGAGCAAACATCCCGACATCAAGTCGCCGGCCGACTTCAAGGGCAAGAGCCTCGGCGTCACCGGTCTCGGCTCGTCCACCAACTTCCTGACCCTCTTCATGGCCTCGAAGGCCGGCCTGAAGCCCGGCGACGTCGTGACGGTTCCAGTCGGCGCCGGCGGCACCTTCATCGCCGCCATGCAACAGGACCAGATCCAGGCCGGCATGACCACCGAGCCGACGATTTCGCGCATGGTCAAAACAGGCGAAGCGAGTGTGCTCGTCGACATGCGCACGGTCGAGTCGACCCGTCAGGCGCTCGGCGGCACCTATCCGGCCGCCTCGCTCTACATGGAGGCCTCCTGGGTCGACGCGCACAAGGAAGAGGCACAGAAGCTCGCCAACGCCTTCGTCAAGACGCTGCGCTATATCAACACGCATTCCGCCGCCGAGATCGCCGACAAGATGCCGAAGGACTTCTACGTCGGCGACAAGGACGGCTACATCAAGGCTCTCGACGAGGGCAAGGGCATGTTCACGCCCGATGGCGTCATGCCGGAAGACGGTCCGAAAACCGTGCTTGCCGTGCTCTCGGAGTTCTCCAAGAACGTCAAGGGCAAGCAGATCGACTTGTCCAAGACCTACACGACGGAATTCGTCAAGAACGTCAAGTAGGGCGTCACGCCGCTTCCGGCACCAACCGGAAGCGGCCAACCGATCGATCCATGGGCATTGCGTGCACGCGCCCAAAGGCACGCTTCAGGTATCATCATGCAACATGACAACAACCAGATTCCGGCGATCGAGCTGATCAATGTCAGCCGCCGCTTCGTCTCGCCGACCGGCAAGTCCCTTACCGCCTTGCGCGATTTCAACATGACCGTCGCCCGCGGAGAGTTTGTCGCCGTCGTCGGCCCCACCGGCTGCGGTAAATCGACGACCCTCAACCTCGTGACGGGTCTTGCACGCCCGAGCGCCGGCGAAGTCCGGCTGATGGGCGGCCCGATCACCGGCATCGACCCGCGTGTCGGCTTCGCATTCCAGACCGACGCGCTCTTTCCCTGGAAAAACGTCATCGACAACGTCATGGCCGGCCCGCTGTTTCGCGGCAAGTCGCGCACTGAAGCGGAAAAGAGCGCACGCGACTGGCTGGCCCGCGTCGGCCTTTCGAAGTTTGTCCATCACTATCCCCACCAGCTTTCCGGCGGCATGCGCAAGCGCGTCTCGCTGGCACAGACCTTCATCAACGAGCCGGAAATTCTGCTGATGGACGAGCCTTTCTCGGCCCTCGACGTCCAGACCCGCACCGTCATGCATGAAGAGCTGTTGAAGCTGTGGGCGGAGCGAAAGGCCTCGGTGGTGTTCGTGACCCATGATCTCGAAGAGGCTGTCGCGCTCGCCGACAAGGTCTATGTCCTGACCGCCGGCCCCGCGACGGTCAAGTCGGTCTATACGATCGATCTGCCGCGCCCGCGCGTCGTGTCGGAAATCCGCTACGAGCAGAGCTTCATCGACTATTGCAAGACGATCTGGGAAGACCTCCGCGAGGAGGTGGAGACCAGCTACCGGCGCGCGAGCGAAGCGGCCTGAGGGAGGATATCATGGCACACACCACTCTTGAGGCCGGTTCGGCCACCCTGTTTCGGCCGGGCACGTCGGACTCGGAAATCGAGGCGTCGGCGCTGAAGGCGATGCGCCGGCGCAACACCGCGGTGCGCTTCTGGCAGATTGCCATCCTGGTCTTCGTGATCGGCATGTGGGAGCTGTCTTCCAACATGCAGTGGATCGACCCGTTCTTCTATTCGAGCCCGAGCGGCGTCGTTGAGCGCCTCTACGAATGGGCGACCGAAGGCACCACGGAAGGTTCGCTCTGGTATAATCTATGGGTGACGATGGAGGAGGCCTTGATCGGCTTCTTCGCGGGCTCGATCACCGGCGTCTTCGTCGGCATCGGTCTTGGCCGCAACCGCTTCCTGTCGGACATCTTCTCCGTCTACATCAAGGCGATCAACTCGATCCCGCGCGTCGTTCTCGCCCCGATCTTCATCATGATCATGGGTCTCGGCCTGCCGTCCAAGGTTGCTCTCGCCTTCATCATGGTGTTCTTCGTGGTGTTTGCCAACGCCTTCCAGGGCGTGCGCGAGGCCGACCGCAACATGATCGCCAATGCGCGCATCCTTGGCGCCTCGGACTGGCAGGTCACCCGCACGGTGGTCATCCCCTCGGCGATGAGCTGGATCTTCGCAAGTCTGCACGTCTCCTTTGGTTTCGCGATCATCGGCGCAATCGTCGGCGAATTCGTCGGTGCCCGGTTCGGCATCGGCCAGCTGATTTCGATCGCCAAGGGTACGTTCGATGCCGCCGGCATGTTCGCGGCAATCCTCCTCGTCATGGTCGTCACGCTTTTCGCCGAATATATCATGACGCTGATCGAGAACCGCCTGGCGAAGTGGCGCCCGCAGCAGCATCTCGATACGCAGTGATCCAATCCGACCTCCTCCCAAGGCAGATCGAACAGGAGGCCGGGTGCATGCCCGGCCTTCTGTCATTTGATGCACTTGAGGTTTAAGCAAGCGGAAGCCGCACCGTCACGACCAGCCCACTGCCTTCCGCGTCATCGAGCGAGACTGAGCCTCCGGCGCCTTCGACAACCTCCCGCACGATCGCAAGCCCCAGACCGCTCCCCTCGGCTTCGGTCCCCATAATCCGGTAGAAGCGTTCGAAAACCTGCTCGCGCTCGCCGATCGGAATACCCGGTCCGTCGTCCTCGACGGTGACGACGGCGTTGCCGTTCGCCTGGCCGATCGCGACGGTCACCCGTCCATTGGCACAGGTATAGCGTATGGCGTTGTCTATGAGGTTGACCAGCATCTCGCGCAGCATCGTCCCATCGCCTTCGACGATGACCGGTCGGTCCGCTTCCAGTCCGAGATCGATGTTGCGCTTGAGCGCCTCTTCGGCATGCGCTTCCAGGATCTCGCGGGCAGCCTTGCTGAGATCGGTCGTATCGCTGCGCGGACGGCGGCTTCCGGGCTCGGCCCGTGACAAGGTGAGGAGCTGGCTGGCAAGACGCGAAATCTGCTTCGTGCTGGTGCGAAGGGCGAAAAGCGCCTCGTCGCGGCGAGCCGCATCGGCTTCGCGGGCTGCCACGCTCGCCTGCGTCGAAATCAGCGCGAGCGGCGTTCTGAGTTGATGCGCGGCATTCGATACGAAGCGTCGCTGTGCGGCCATCTGGTTCTGGACGCGCTCCATATGGTCGTTCAGGGCATGAACGAGCGGTCGCAGTTCGCTCTGCACCATCTCGGGCGGCAGCGGATCGAGACGGTTGCGCCCGCGCTGGCGCACGGCGTCCCGCAGTCTCAGAGCCGGCGCCAAGCCCCGCTGAAGCCCGAGGATGGTCACCAGGCTTGCGACGAAGACGAGCACGAACTGCTTCGAAAAATCCGAAAGCCATAGCTGCCTTCGCATCGCATACTGGCTGTTATGCGTCACGGCGACGGTGACGGAGATCGTGCCGTCATCGGGAAGGCCGACGACAGGATGGTCGAGCATCAGGACGCGCACATCGGCACCATGGAACGCACGATCCTCGCCCGCCCGCTGTACGGCTGGCAACGGCAGGTCGGGAAGACCGCTCACCAGACTGCCCCACACAGTGATGACCTGGTAAAATACCCGGTCGCCGAAGCCCGTATCGAACATCTCCAGCGCGGAAGGCGGCACGTCCACCTGAACATTGCCGCCCTCATCGACGCGGACGGCTTCAGCAATGACGCGGGCCGAGGCCAGAAGCGTTCGATCCGTCACCAGTTTTGCTGTCGCATCCGCCGTCCAGAAGCTGTCGTAAAGATTGAAACCGATCGCGCCGAAGAGAGTGAGCAGCACCCAGCAGAGCAGCTGTACCCTCAGGCTCTGGCTGAGCCGCGCGATCGTGGCGCCCAGCTTTGTGATGAGGCTACTGGACATGTCGGAGGAGATAACCGAGCCCGCGCAACGTCCCTATCTGAACCGAACTGCTCTCGAGCTTCTTTCGCAGCCTGTGGATGTAGATTTCGATAGCGCTCGGATCCGCCTCGTCGTCGAAACCGAACACACTTTCGGAAAGAGCGGCTTTCGAGATCGTGTTGCCGAGCTTCATGACAAGCTGTTCAAGAACGGCATATTCACGCGGCGTCAGCTGCAGCGGTTCGCCTGCGACGAAAAACTGCCGCGTTCCACCGGAGAAGCGCAGATTGCCGACGGTGATCTCGGAGGATGCCCGATCCTGACCGCGGCGAACCACCGCACGGATCCTCGCCTCGAGTTCGGCGATTTCGAAGGGCTTGGCGAGATAGTCGTCGGCACCGCTGTCGAGCCCCGCCACACGACCGTCCAGGCTCGCATTCGCAGTCAAGATGATGACCGGCAGCTTGTTTCCGGACTGCCGCAATCGTTTCAAGAGCGTCAAGCCATCAAGCTTGGGCAGCGCCAGGTCGAGGATCATCGCGGCATACTCCGCCACCTTGAGCATGTGCTCCGCATCCTCGCCATCGTGGGCAATATCGATAGCATATTGCGCCTGTCGCAGGGCTTTCCCCAGCCAGGCCGCCAGATCCTTGTTGTCCTCCACCACAAGCAGTCGCATCCGACCTCCTTAGCATGTGCAGAGTGCTTGGCGGAAGCGCATCCGTGGGGTCATAAGTTGAGAGGAAGAGCGGCCGGCTCTGGTTTATCTTCGGCCGCAACTGCGACGTCCCGATCGACGGCGCCCGGCACTTCCGTTCCCCAGATCTCGATCTGGGTCAGCGCCGGAAAGGGCGAGGCATCCTCGGCCTTGATCAGCCCATGCAATTCCACCCATTCGACGATACAGGGTTCTATGGAAAAGCTCTGAGCAACACCCGATTTCACCAAGGGAAAGCGGGAGGTCCTGCCGTTCGAGAAAGTGACGCTGGCCTCATTCCACCAAGAATCATGCGGGAAATCGGCCCGGAGATAGAAGACGATCTCGTCAATGCTGACCGGCCGGCCGAATTCCAGCTTCAGCGCCGCCTGCGGATCGCGATTGATGCCCCAGCTCGTATAGGGCCAGAAGCCGTGATCGTCGTTGGCCTTTTCGCCGTCGATCGCGTTGCGCGCGGCAAAGGCCGCTTCGCCCCGGGTCTCCACATTGGCGCGCGCATGCGGAAACAGCGCCCGGTTGGCATGATCGTCCCAGGGGTTCAGAGCGAGATTACGGCGTTGCACGATCTCGTCGGGGCGCGCGCTTCGCGCCGAAAGCCGGTGGAGATCACCCCGGAAGGCATTCGGCGAATAGGGCTTGCGCTTGTCGCCGAAGGGCACGGCGAGGGCATAGGCGCATTCCTTCATATAGACCAGGCCGGGTTGGATCGCGCCATCGAGGGCGAGGAAGACATGTCCAGGCTCGGAGACCTCCAAGACCACGCGATCGCCTTCGCGATAGCTCTGTCGATAGACCAGGAAGGTCTCGTCCCGCCCTGTGGAGCTTGCCAGCACCAGCCCATCGGCATCCACGATCTTCAGCGTCAATTCCATGCTCGCCTTCCTCATACGATCCGCAATCTCAGAACCCTGCCGGCGAACGGCACGCGCAGCCGGTAGATTTTCCCGGGCCAGGCCGATCTCAGCCGGGCGTCCTCCACGTCGATTTCGTCGATTTCGATCTCGCCACCGCCATCGACGAAGATGCTGCCGAGATCGGCGAGATCGATCCTGTCCGGGACGACGGTCGGCGCCAGGCACGTCATCAGCGACAGCACCGCCGGCTTGCCGCCGTCATAGCTGTCGACGATCTCGACATGGCGGCCGCGCAGCAGGGAAACGATGCGCCGGTAGCTGTGCAGCTCTGCTTCGGCGGGATAGGCGCCTGCTATATCGAGCGATATGCGCGCGCGCTCCTCGTCAAACCCGACCTCGACGTCTCGCGCGCCGAATGTGTCGCCGGCCGACTGCATGACGCCTGCGAATGTCGGCAGGTTGTGGAACGCCGATTGCATCGTCCAGATCTCGTAGCGCCGCGCCGAAAAGGTCTTTGCGGTATAGGTCTCGACACCGACATCGATCAGGAACGGGCGCCCATTCTTGTAGAGCGTCACGCTTCCGACATCGTTGTGATTGTGGCCCTCGCCATTGTTGCCGCCCTTGACGGCGAGCGAAAACTGCTCGTCGCGGGCGATGAACAGGCCAATGCCGGGATAAAACATATCGCGTCGGGACGCAGGATGCGGCGGGGCGGCATCGGGAAGCGTCGGGCCGATCAGCACTTCCTGCACGCGATACCAGAGGTTCCATTCTCCGGGCAGGTGCGAGCTTCCGGAGGCCGCCCTATCGGCCGCGGCGAACTCAGCCAGCACCTGCGAACCGACCGCCTGTCCGAACAGATATTCCCGCACACTGCAGGGTTCGACCACCGCGGAGGAATCGGCGAAGTTGAAATAATAGCGGCCGGCCACATGCATATGGGCGATATATTCAGCCATGCTGCGGATTTTCGGCTGTTGCCAGAGCTTGCCGAACAGGCCCGGCGCCACGCCATCCAGAATGGTCAGCGCGCCATGCAGGCAGAGTGCTGCGTGGCGATAGTAGAGCACGCCTTCCTCGCAGGCCCCGTCCTCGGCATAGTCCTTCAGGAAAGCATCGAGGCTGCCGAGCGCCTTTTCGACAACAGCACGGCGCGCCGGCTGGTCGGTTTTCAGCGAGAAGACCGTCAACAGGACATTCTGGCTTATCCAGGCCGTCCAGTTGTTCATTCGCTCCTCGCCGCGGCCCATCCACCAGAAATGCCGGCCGAGATAGGGCGAGACGATGCGGATCTGGATCTCGCGTTCCACCCGGGCGGTAATTTCGGGGCTGAAGCCGTCGAGCGCGTCGCCCAGCAAGGCGACGGCGGTGGCAAGCAGGGCCGCCGTTTCGGCGGCGAAGAGATCGACGACAGGCTGCGAATTGTCGGGAAGCGGCAGCCGCGCACCGCTTCGTTCATAGGCGTTGTGCGCCGGAAGCTGCCAGCCGCTCTCCTCGGCAATCAGGAAGATGCCGTCGACAATCCCAGGCAGGAACCGCGTCCTACCTTCGACGAGTTCGCCGAGCACCAGATTGTTGAGCATCCGGCGCCGCGCGAAATAAAGCTCCTCGAAGCGCGAGCGGTTGCCCGTTGCGGTGAACTCCCGGTAATCCGAGGCGGTGATGAGCGGAAAGGCGCGCGCAAGCGTCTCTTCGGCATCGCGAATGACCCGTTCCCGGACCGTCTGCGGCACGGAGTTCCATATGGCGCGATCTGAGCAAACCGACCCAGGCGTGAAATCGCCCAGCACATCCGGCAGCTCCCCTGAAATCTCGCTGAACATATCCCTCCCCGCACCGGAAAGCATTGATGAGCGTTTGGTCTGCATGCTCACCTATCATATGTATTTTGCGCTTTCTATTAAATTCGTATGACCTATTCAGAACTTGTTTGACCAGTATCGGAACTGTGCTATGTGGTTGCGAGAGGAAGAGGAGGCATCGGTGTCCATATCGAATTCGGCCATCGCTGGAGATGGCGCTCTGGCAACTTCCGGCAGGAAAGCCACCGTCTTGTCCAAGCGCCAGCGCAGGATACGCAGCGCGCTCGTCGCCTATTCCTTCATCGCGCCGAACTTCCTCGGCTTTGCCGTCTTCACGCTCGGCCCGATCCTGTTTGCCTTCGTGCTCGCCTTCATGCATTGGGACGGCTCGAATGCGATTACCTTCGCCGGCCTCGACAATTTCTGGCGACTTTTCGAGGACAAGGCCTTCATCGCGGCCTTCTGGAACACAGTCATCTATACGGTTGCCTCCGTGCCGGCGACGCTGCTCTGTGCGCTCGGCCTCGCCGTCCTCCTCAACCAGAAGATTGTCGGACGCGATTTCTTCCGCACGGCGATGTTCTTTCCCTATGTCGCCTCGCTGGTGGCCGTCGCGGTCGTCTGGAACATGATCTTCAATCCCGAAATGGGACCGGTGAACATGATCCTCTACACGCTGGGCCTCGATCCCAAGAACATGCCGGGATGGGCTGCCGATCGCCACTGGGCAATGGTGACGGTGATCCTGTTCGGCATCTGGAAGAACATGGGCTATTACATGGTCATCTATCTGGCCGGTCTGCAGGGCATCAATTCGGAGCTCTATGAGGCCGCCGATCTCGATGGCGCCAATTCCTGGCAGAAGTTCATCCATGTCACCGTGCCGCAGCTCGGACCGACGACTTTCTTCGTCACCGTCATGCTGACGATCCAGTCGTTCAAGGTCTTCGACCAGATCTACATGATCACTCAGGGCGGTCCCGGCACCTCGACCCTCGTCCTCGTCTACCACATCTACAACGAAGCCTTCATTTCCTGGGATCTCGGCTATTCCAGCATGGTTGCGCTCGTTCTGTTCTTCCTCGTGCTCGCCGTCACCGTCTTCCAGTTCCGGCGCCAGAGGGAGGACGAGGCATGAGGATCGCAGGACGCAGAGTCACCGCCAAAACGGTCCTCCTCTATGCCATCGTGATCACGGTCACGGTGGTCATGCTGATGCCCTTCGCCTGGATGCTCTCGGCATCCTTGAAGCTCAGCCGCGACGTCTTCGCCTTCCCCATCGAGTGGATACCGGCGGAGCCGCAATGGCAGAATTACGTGGATATCTGGACGAAGATCCCGCTCGCCCTCTTCATCTACAACACCTCGAAGCTGACGATCATCGTCACGCTGCTGCAGCTGCTGACCTCCAGCTTTGCCGCCTACGCCTTCGCCAAGCTGAATTTCCCCTACAAGAACACGCTGTTCCTCGGCTATATCGCCACCATCGCCATGCCTTGGCAGGTCTATATGGTGCCGCAATTCCTGCTGATGCGCGAATTCGGCCTCAACAACACCCATCTGGCGCTGATCTGCCTGCAGGCCTTTACCGCCTTCGGCGTCTTCCTGATGCGGCAGTTCTACATGTCGATCCCGACCGAGCTTTGCGAAGCGGCCCGCATCGATGGCATGAACGAGTACCAGATCTGGGCGCGCATCATGCTGCCGCTCTCCAAGCCGGCGCTCTCGACGCTGACGATCTTCACCTTCGTCACCACCTGGAACGATTTCCTCGGGCCGATGATCTATCTGACCAAGACCGAGCTGAAGACTGTCCAGATCGGCCTGCGCATGTTCATCTCGCAATATTCGGCCGAATACGGACTGATCATGGCGGCCTCCGTCGTCGCCCTCATTCCGGTCCTCATCGTCTTCCTCTCTCTCCAGCGCTTCTTCGTCGAGGGCATCGCCTCGACCGGACTGAAGGGTTAAATCCATGAACGCCGTTCCGTCCGTCGCCCCGCAACCGATCACCGACGAGGAAGCGAAAGCCGCGCTCGATCTTGCCGTCGCGCAGATCCGCCGCAACCTTCCTACTTTCACCTATGCTTCGCAGAACCATTCGAGTGTCGGGAATTTCTATCCGGCTGTGGCGAACACTCAATGGACCGCGGGCTTCTGGCCCGGCGAACTCTGGCTCGCCTTCGAGCATAGTGGCGATCCGGTCTTCCGACATGCGGCGCAGATCCAGGTCCAATCGTTCCTGCATCGGATCGTGAACCGCATCGAGACCGATCATCACGATATGGGCTTCCTCTATTCGCCGTCCTGCATCGCCGCCTGGAAGCTCGTCGGAGACGAGGATGGCCGCAGGGCCGCCTTGCTCGCCGCCGACCAGCTGATCGAGCGTTTCCAGCCCGTCGGCCAGTTCATCCAGGCATGGGGCCGCAAGGGGGTGGCGGAAGAATACCGCTATATCATCGACTGCCTGCTGAACCTGCCGCTTCTCTATTGGGCAAGCCGCGAGACCGGCGATCCGAAATACCGCGAGATCGCTCTCACCCACGCCCGCACCACGCTCGCCAATTCGGTTCGGCCGGATGATTCCACCTACCACACCTTCTACATGGACCCGGTCACCGGAGCGCCGGTGCGCGGCGCGACCAGGCAGGGCTACCGGGACGACAGCGCCTGGGCGCGCGGACAGGCCTGGGCAATCTCGGGGATGGCGCTCTCCTATCGCTATGAGCGGATCGAGGAATATCGCCAAACCTTCGACCGGCTGCTTGCCTTCTATCTCAACCGGCTGCCGGCCGACATGGTGCCCTATTGGGATCTCGTCTTTTCCGACGGCGACGGCGAGCCGCGCGACAGCTCGTCGGCCTCGATCGCCGCCTGCGGTCTTCTGGAGATGGCCGATCTCGTCGAACCGGAGCCGGCCGAGCGTTATCACATACTGGCGCGGCGCATGATGAAGAGCCTTGCCGATCACTATGCGGTCAAGGATCCCACCGTCTCGAACGGCCTGGTGCTGCACGCCACCTATTCGAAGAAATCGCCCTTCAACACCTGCCGCGGCGAGGGCGTCGATGAATGCGTCTCCTGGGGAGACTATTATTACATGGAAGCTTTGACGCGCCTTTCGCGCAGCTGGTCTTCCTATTGGTGAATTCAGGAGAACCCGATGGCCAGCATTTCGCTTAAAGAGCTGAACAAGAGCTACGGTGCGCTTACCGTCGTCCACGACATCGACCTCGAGATCGCAGACAAGGAATTCATCATCCTGGTCGGCCCCTCCGGCTGCGGCAAATCGACGACGCTGCGGATGATCGCCGGCCTCGAAGAAATATCGGGAGGAGAGCTCAAGATCGGCGGCGACGTCATGAACGACGTTCCTTCCAAGGATCGGGATATCGCCATGGTCTTCCAGAATTATGCGCTCTACCCGCATATGACCGTCTACAAGAACATGGCATTCGGCCTCCAGCTCAGGAAGGTGTCGCGCGATTACATCGATGCCCAGGTGCAGGATGCCGCCAGGATCCTCGACATCAGTCATCTCCTGAACCGCAAGCCGAAGGCGCTTTCGGGCGGCCAGCGCCAGCGCGTCGCCCTCGGCCGCGCCATGGTGCGCAATCCCGCCGTCTTCCTTCTTGACGAGCCGCTTTCCAATCTCGATGCCAAGCTGCGCGGCACGATGCGCTCCGAAATCACCAAGCTGCACAAGCGCCTCAATGCCACCTTCATCTATGTCACCCACGATCAGGTGGAGGCCATGACCATGGCGGACCGGATCGTCGTCATGAAGGACGGGCATATCCAGCAGGTCGACACACCGCAGAACCTCTATGACCGCCCCGTCAACATGTTCGTCGCCGGCTTCATCGGCGCGCCGCAGATGAACATGCTGCCCTCGACCATCCTGCGCCGTGGCGAAGGCTACGTCGCCGTCTTCGACGGCCGGGAACTGCCGCTGCCTGCCCATTTCGACCAGAACAGGATCGCTCCTTACGAAGGCCGCGAACTGGTGCTCGGCATCCGCCCCGAGAATTTCCACGAACTGCCGCCGGCCGACATCGCACCGGAGAACCTGGCGCCCCTCAAGGCGGTCGTCGAGCTTGCCGAACCCATGGGCTCTGAAGTGCACCTGAACATGGTGGCGGGCGGACGCAATCTCATCGCCCGCGTCTCGCCGCGCTACCGGCCTGATATCGGCGAGGAGGCGACGCTGGTCGCCGATATGACCAACGCGCAGCTGTTCGACAAGGAAACGGAACGTTCGATTCTATACTGAGGCGCCTGCGGGAGACGGCTATGCAGTGGTTGCGGGAGATGTGGACGAGGGAGGGACCGGGCATTCCGAAGGATGCTCCGAAGAAGACCGGCCTTGCGCTGTTCGCCGAGATCCTCGTCCGCGAATGGTGGGAGATGGTCAAGCTCAACATCCTGTTCATCCTGGCCTCGCTCCTCGTGGTGACGCTACCGGCAGCCCTGGTCGCCATGGCCCGGGTCTCGGTGACCTTTGTGGAAGATCGCAACACCTACCTGCTGCGGGACTTCACCGAAGCTTTTCTGCGCTATTTCTGGCGCGCCACCGCTTGGGGGCTGGTGCTCGCGGGCGGGCTTGCAATCGGCATCCATGCGATCGTTGCCTATACCGCCGGCGCGCGCGACAACCTGCTGCTGAGCGTGCCGCTGGCGATTGCCCTCGTCGCCACCGCCTTCGTCACCGTTCTCGCCTGCCATCTCATCATTCTGATGGTGATGCGCGATCTGCCGGCTTCCAGGCTGCTGCGCCTCGCCGCGCTCGCCTCCATCATCCGTCCGCTCCCGGCGCTTGCAGCGCTCGCCTTCGTTGCAAGCCTCTGGCTGGCGCATATCCTCTTCTATCCGGTTTCCGTGTTCATGCCGGCAACCTTCAATTTTTCACTCGGAATGTTCGCCGTCGTATTCGGCGCCCATCGGGCGGCGGTGATGGTTCTCGAGCTGCCGCCGTACCGCAAACCGCATGCACGAAACGCTTCATAAATAACTGATCCAGAGATGATCCAGGGAAGGAGAACGGGAATGTATTTGGATAAATTTGGGAGGACGATGAAACTTGCCTTGGCGGGTTTCAGCTTGGCTGCAACGACGGCCGGGGCAGCATTTGCCCAGGACGCCGTGACGCTCAAATGGGCTTTGTGGGACTGGGACAAGACTGCCTATTACAAGCCGCTGATCGAGGCCTATCAGGCCAAACACCCCAACGTGAAATTCGAGCAGATGGACCTCGGCTCGCAGGACTATCAGCAGATGATCTCGACGCAGCTGACCGGCGGCTCCAAGGACATCGACATCGTCACCATCAAGGACGTGCCGGGCTACACCAATCTGGTGCGCGCCGGCAACATCGCCGATCTCAGCAGCTTCGTGAAGGATCAGAAGATCGACCCGGCTCCCTATGGCGGCCTGATCGAGGAACTGACCATCGACGGCAAGCTCTATTCGCTGCCGTTCCGCTCCGACTTCTGGATCGTCTATTACAACAAGGACATATTCGACAAAGCCGGCGTGCCCTACCCCACGAATGACATGACCTGGGCGCAATTCGACGCGACCGCCGAGAAGCTTACGGGTGGCATGGGTACCAACAAGACCTATGGCGCGCTCCTGCATACCTGGCGGTCGACCGTCCAGCTGCCCGGCGTCCTCGACGGAAAACACACGCTGGTCGACGGTGAGTATGACTTCCTGAAGCCCTGGTACGAGAGGGCGCTCACCCTACAGAAGGATGGCGCGATTCCCTCCTACGCCTTCCTGAAGACGTCGAATACGCATTATTCGGCGCTCTTCTTCAACGGTACGATCGGCATGCTGCCGATGGGAACCTGGTTCGTCGGCACCCAGATCACCAAGGTGAAATCAGGTGAATCGAAGAGCAAGAACTGGGGCATCGTGAAATTCCCGCATCCCGACGGCGTCGCGGCCGGCACGACGGCCGCCCAGATTTCCGGCCTGGCGGTCAACGCCAATTCCGACCACAAGGATGCCGCACTCGACTTCATCAAGTTCGTCACCGGTCCCGAGGGTGCGGCCGTTATCGCGTCGACGGGCACGTTCCCCGCGCTCAAGACGGATGACGTCAGCGCCACGATCGCGG
The DNA here is from genome assembly GCF_024346605.1 of Rhizobium anhuiense bv. trifolii. Lineage (NCBI taxonomy): Bacteria > Pseudomonadati > Pseudomonadota > Alphaproteobacteria > Hyphomicrobiales > Rhizobiaceae > Rhizobium > Rhizobium anhuiense. The sequence goes on along the minus strand of NZ_CP098804.1, from coordinate 602,526 downwards.
CAACGCCCGGCTTCCCGCAGGACGAGGCCAGCAAGGCGGCGCTGAAGCCGACGAAAACCTACCTGGAGATGGCGGTCAACCCGAACGCCGCCAAGATCGAGGTCGTGCTCAACCGTGCGCATGACGCAATCATGACCGACAACACGTCCGTCGACGACGGGTTGAAGGAAATGACCGACGGCGTGAAGGCCATCAAGTAGACGTCAAGAAATGTCGACGGCCGCGGGCAATATCTGCCCGCGGCCGATCCAGTTTTTCATGAATTTCGAGCCTGACAATGATATATGATCCCGCCCGGGCCAATCCGCTCTTCGGCAATCCGCTGAAGACCCGCGACGACCTCGCCAAGGCCGTCACCGATCTCTTCGAGCCGCTCCTGCCGTATTTTTCTGAAAGCGGCGCCCGTGTGCGCCTCGGTGCGGCCGGCGCGATCTTCGACCGGGCGGCGGCGGATCTGGAAGGATTTGCACGGCCGCTCTGGGGCATTGTTCCGTTCGCTGCAGGCGGCGGCGCGTTCCCGCATTGGGACCTCTATCGGCGCGGGCTGGCGAACGGCACGAACCCCGCTCATCCCGAATATTGGGGCGATCTTGCCGACCGCAATCAGCGACTGGTCGAGCTCGCCGCCGTCGGTTTCGCGCTGGCACTTGTCCCCGAACACATCTGGAAACCGCTCAGCGATAGCGAGAAGAAGACCGTCGCCGCCTACCTTCTCAGCGCGCGCGAACTGGAATTCATCGACAACAACTGGAAATTCTTCCGCGTCCTCATCGATCTCGGGCTGGAGCGCGTTGGTGTCGCCTTCGACCACGGGAAAACCCTTGCCTATCTCAACGAGTTGGAAGCCTTCGACCTCGGGGAAGGCTGGTATCGCGACGGGCCGGTGCGTCGGGTCGATCATTACATCCCCTTCGCCATGCATTTCTACGGCTTGATCTATACCGTGCTGGCGCGCGGCGACGAAGCGCGCAAGGACCGCTTCCGGGATCGCGCCCACACCTTTGCCGGGGATATCCGCCACTGGTTCGGCCCCGATGGCGCAGCCCTTGCCTTCGGCCGCAGCCAGACCTACCGCTTCGCGGCCGGTGGTTTCTGGGGCGCGCTTGCCTTTGCCGGCGTCGAAGCGCTGCCCTGGGCCGAGATCAAGGGCTATTACATGCGCCATATCCGCTGGTGGTCGGCGATGCCGATTGCCGAGCGCGACGGCGTTCTCTCCGTCGGCTACGGCTATCCCAATCTCTTCATGAGCGAGAGCTACAATTCGCCCGGTTCGCCCTATTGGGCGCTGAAATTCTTCCTGCCGCTGGCTCTTCCCGGGGATCATCCATTCTGGACCGCCGACGAGGCGCCGCAGCCGGAATTTCCGGAGCCGGTTGCGTTGAAACCGGCGGGCATGGTCGCCATGCACACGCCAGGAAACGTGGTCGTGCTCTCCTCCGGACAGCAGCATGACAAGATGCTCGGCGCAAACGAGAAATATTCGAAATTCGTCTATTCCACGCGCTACGCCTTCAACATCGAAGCCGACGACCGGAATTTTGCCGCCGCAAGCTTCGACGGCATGCTCGGCCTCTCCGACGACGGCGTCCATTTTCGCATGCGCGAAACTATGGAAGAGGCGCTCATCGCCGACAATCGCCTCTATTCGCGCTGGCGCCCCTGGAACGATGTCACCATCGAAACCTGGCTGCTTCCCGAAAACCTCTGGCATATCCGCATCCACCGCATCGCCACGCCGCGCGCCCTCAGCACAATCGAGGGCGGCTTTGCGATCGAACGCGCGGACTTCAATGCCGACCGCTCCGATGCAGGGGAAGGCCGAGCCGTCTGGTACGGACAGACCGATGTCAGCGCGATCGTGGATCTATCGCCCGATCCGAGGGCCGGCCATGCGATGAGCCCGATACCAAATACCAATCTCATCCACGCCAAGACCCTGCTGCCGCAGCTGCGCGGCGAAATCGGCCCCGGAACCACCGTGCTCGTGACCGCGGCAATGGCATTGCCCAGCCGCGAGAACTGGGCAAAAGCGCTCGATAATCCGCCCGCCTGCCCTCGCCTCGAAGAGGTGGAGCGGCTCTTTCGCGAGAACGGCGAGCGGGTGCCGGCATTCGCTCTCCAGTCATAGCCTGGGATTGGGGGAACAGGAGTGACTATCGTGCGGTCAACTCGGCACGGTATGCTTCTGCGATGCACTGTGCCAACTCTGCCATTTGATCGTCAGGTATGTGCAGGACCCCATTCTCCGCCATCAGCGCATGGTATTGCTGCTCTTCGAGAGGCACGCCTGAAGGCAAGGGAACGACATGAAAATGCAGGTGACTATTGGCTTGCTGGCTGCCGAGCGAAAGTACATAAATTCGCTCGGCGTCGAACACGCTTTTGAGGGCGCGCGACAAGACATGCACCTTGCCCTGTAGTCGAAGATATTCATCCTTCGACATGTCTCGCGCCAGATCCTCACGGTGCTCCTTCGGACAGACAAGGCAATAGCCGGGTAACGTGGGATATTTGCTCAGGAAAATGATCGTCTCATCGTCTTCAAAAACGCGATGATGAAAGAAAGCGGGGTCGTTCTTGAGCAAGCCGCAGATAAAGCACGGCCTTGTTCCGATGTCGTGGACATAGGCTTTGAGATCAAATGGCTGGCGTTCGATCATTCCAAACCTCTGCCATCTCGCACGCGGCGTATCCTATTGTCAGATTGATGCGACAATCGGAGGGAAGTCAAATTGACCAAGTCATTAGCGCCAATGACACTCGCTGACTCCGGAACCGTCACCAAAGCTATTGCAAAAACCCAATGCGCGCCCGACGCCGCCGTCGCATAACATTTTCGAATTACTCAATAGTTATATTTACATCTCCAACTAATGAATAAGAAAAACCCACTCTTCGCAACATTGCTGTAATGAAATCCGGCAAAGCGCAACAGCATACTTAGCTTTCAGTTTTCCGAGATCTTGAGAGGAGGACACAATGCCTACCATAATGATCTGTCACGACGTCAAGGACACGAAACACTGGCTCGCTTCACCCATCCGCAAACAGGTATTGGAACCCATCGGCGTCACGAACATTCGTACGTTTACAGACCCGCAAAACTCCAACCGCGTTGGTTTGGTCATGGACGTCGCAGACATGGAAAAGTTGATGGCCTTCATGCAGACCAAGGCAGCCGCCGATGCGATGGCGAGTGACGGCGTCTTGCCCGAGACCATGATGTTCCTGGTTCAATCGTAATAGCCATCCACGAGACTTGGAAATGCAATCGGGGAGGATGATATGACGACATTATTCGTGAGGCACGAGGTCTCCGACTACGCCGCCTGGCGCAAGGTATATGATGCGTTTCATCAGGTTCAGAAGGCCAATGGGGTGACAGCGCAAGCCGTCTATCGCGCCATCGACAACCCGAACGATATTACCGTCACCCATGAGTTTGCGACGTTTGAAGCGGCTCAGGCGTTCAGCAAGCTGGACGAACTGAAGACGGCGATGCGCACGGGAGGCGTGCTCGGCGTCCCGACAGTGTGGTTTACCAACAAAACATGAAATGAGGCACAAAACCTTCGCTGCACCAGCGGAAGTCAGGTTACGGTCGCCATCGGCCCATTATCGATCTTGGCGGCCAGGCGAACTGCGCAAATTTGTCCGAGCCCCTATTGTCGGCTCTTGATGTCGCGCAGGAGATCCAGGCCGCGCTGGTACTTTTCGGTGTTCTTGCCGGTCTGTTCGGCCTGCCGGAGATTGTCTTCGAGATCGGCCTGCTTGACCGGCAAGGCCAGCGGGTTGGATGCCGCGCGTCTGACGAAGTCGTCGTCCGGCTCGTCCGGCCGCCGTGTCAGAGCGTCCACGGCGGAGATGATCGCTGGCGCAAAGCCATCTTCCCTCAGCCTGTCGAGCGTCCAGCCGCTTCCTTTCTCGACCACGTCATGAAGGTAGGCGATCGTTCGCCGCTCATCGCCGGAAACGAGAAGTGCGACCCGCTGGCAATGTTCGAAGAACGGCCGGCCGGTCTTGTCTGCCTGACCTTCATGGGCTGTAAGAGCCACTTGGATGGCATGGTCGAGATGCTGCATGGCGATCACGGGCCCTCGGTCTTCCCGATCTTCTGTCGGGAAGGCTTCTCGCCCGTCGTCATCTCGATGTCAGGGACGGGAACCGCCGCGGCCTGGACAGGCGTTCGTCGCCGATCGAAATCGCCGCTCTCGCCGGCACCTTGGAGCAGTGCTGCATCATCCCTGTCGTCTTCATCGAGCAGGTTCTGCAGTGTTTCATGCTCATCCTCGCCCGCAAGTTCATCACAGGCTTGCAGCCAGTGACGCTGGTCGGCGCCATCCGGGCGGCCTTCGGCCTCCCAGATTTCGTAGGCACGGTGACGTATCTGCTCGTGCTTGTCTATCGCCATGATCTCCTCCAAGCGCATTTAAATAAGCCGTCCGAAGAACAGGCCCAGCCACTTTCACGGCGTGTTGATGGTTGGAAGAAAATCCTCCACCCGTTTGTGCTCGTCCTTTGAAAGCGTCTCCACCCGTTCCTTCCAGAAGCGTTCGGCCTCCCGCGGATCTTCATCCCATTGACGAACGTCGGTGATATTGTCGTCGATCATCGACCGGCGGTGGCCGCCGAGGCTGAGATATTCTTTGGCAAGCTTGAGGCTTAGGGTTTCGGTGCCGCTGTGGCGATCCAATGTCGAACTGACGTTGCGCCGGGCAGTTTCCAATGCCCTTTTGCGATCGGCTTCGGTCCGTTCGGTGTCGGCGGAACGCGCGTCGTCGGTCCCGCTCTCGGGCGGCACGGTGGATTTGACGGTCATCATGGATCACCCTTCGATGTTGTGATCCAATAACCTTCGCAAGCAGTGAGAGTTCCGCGTGGGTGGCGATTGATTTGAGCGCGCGATCGAGCCGCACGCGCCGGCGGCAATCAATGAACGGCCATACTCACCATTCGATAGGGGTGCACGGCCTCGAACTGCGAAATCATCGCCGTCGCCTGCAGCAACACGAGCTCGGCATTGTCGGGATCGTCACGGGCCAGTTCGTCGGCGTTGACGCGGATCGCTTCAGCCATGTTGTTGGACAGTGCCGCAAACTGCATGTTGCCTTCGACAAGAGCCTCACGCGCCGTATCCTCCAGCGTGCGAGCGATATCGACGAAGATTTCCTCACGTTCCTCAATGCTGAGGTCTCTGATTATATTGGTCTTTTCTTCCATGTCACTCACTCCAAAAGACGTGGGACGGTGATCGAGCTCGTCAAGCCTCGATCATGAGACAGTTGGGAATGTCAAATTCCGGATTCAAGCCTCGATGCGGCTTGAACGCGCCTTCGACGCAGTGTCATCCACCTCGTAGTCCGAACGCGGGAGCCGATTTTCTGTTCCCTGCAATACGTTAGCACTCGTCGGTGGAGAGTGCTAATTTTTCTCTTATTCCCTCTTGAAATTGCAGTGCCGTCGAACCAGATCAGTCGCGCAAGGCGCGCTCGCGCGGAACCTTGCACCCGCCCCGGATTGGTCATCCGGTCCGGCCCGGGGGAGCAACATCATCACTGTTTGTCGATGGAGGAAGACATGTCGTTCCGACCGCTTCATGATCGCATTCTCGTCCGCCGGGTCACGTCAGAGGAAAAGACCAAGGGCGGCATCATCATTCCCGACACTGCCAAGGAAAAGCCGCAGGAAGGTGAGGTCATCGCCGTCGGCCCTGGTGCACGCAACGATGCCGGCCAGATCCAGGCGCTCGACGTCAAGCCCGGCGATCGCATCCTGTTCGGCAAATGGTCCGGCACCGAGATCAAGATCGATGGCGAAGACCTGCTGATCATGAAGGAAAGCGACGTGATGGGCGTCATCGAAACCCAGGACGAACAGCAGCAGGCCGCCTGAGGTCCCTGCGAACATTCGTCAACGCTGGAGCGCTTCAGCTTGTCGTAGAAAAGCAGAACAGCTCCAACATTTTATTTCTGACGCAATTCCGAACGGAAAACCGCTTCGCACCTTTCCCGGAATTGCTCTGGCTGCCTATGAAGGAGTGAGGACATGGCTGCTAAAGAAGTCAAATTCAGCACCGAAGCCCGGGAGAAGATGCTGCGCGGCGTCGACATCCTGGCCAACGCCGTGAAGGTGACGCTCGGCCCGAAAGGCCGCAACGTCGTGATCGACAAGTCCTTCGGCGCGCCGCGCATCACCAAGGACGGCGTCTCCGTCGCCAAGGAAGTCGAACTCGAAGACAAGTTCGAGAATATGGGCGCCCAGATGGTCCGTGAAGTCGCCTCGAAGACCAGCGACATCGCCGGCGACGGCACCACGACCGCAACGGTGCTTGCCCAGGCGATCGTCAAAGAGGGCGCCAAGGCCGTCACGTCAGGCATGAACCCGATGGACCTGAAACGCGGCATCGATCTCGCCGTCGGCGCCATCGTTGCGGAACTGAAGGCCAACGCCCGCAAGATCTCCAACAATGCCGAAATCGCCCAGGTCGGCACGATCTCCGCCAATGGCGATGCCGAAATCGGCCGTTTTTTGGCGGAAGCCATGGAAAAGGTCGGCAATGATGGCGTCATCACCGTCGAAGAAGCCAAGACCGCCGAAACCGAACTCGAAGTCGTCGAAGGCATGCAGTTCGACCGCGGCTACCTCAGCCCCTACTTCGTGACCAATGCCGACAAGATGCGGGCCGAGTTCGAAGACCCATATATCCTCATCCACGCGAAGAAGCTGTCGAACCTGCAGTCGATGCTGCCGGTTCTCGAAGCCGTCGTCCAGTCCGGCAAGCCGCTCCTCATCATCGCTGAAGACGTCGAAGGCGAAGCTCTTGCAACCCTCGTCGTCAACAAGCTGCGTGGCGGCCTGAAGATCGCTGCCGTCAAGGCGCCTGGCTTCGGCGACCGCCGCAAGGCCATGCTCGAAGACATCGCCATCCTCACCGCCGGCACCGTCATCTCCGAAGACCTCGGCATCAAGCTCGAATCCGTCACGCTCGACATGCTCGGCCGTGCCAAGAAGGTGTCGATCGAAAAGGAGAACACCACGATCGTCGACGGCGCGGGCGCCAAGTCCGACATCGAAGGCCGTGTTGCCCAGATCAAGGCCCAGATCGAAGAAACCACCTCCGATTACGACCGCGAGAAGCTGCAGGAGCGTCTTGCCAAGCTCGCCGGCGGCGTTGCCGTCATCCGCGTCGGCGGCTCGACGGAAGTCGAAGTGAAGGAAAAGAAGGACCGCGTCGACGACGCGCTTCATGCAACCCGGGCGGCGGTCGAGGAAGGCATTCTGCCGGGCGGCGGTGTGGCGCTGCTGCGCTCCGTCAAGGCGCTCGACAACCTCAAGACCGCCAATAGCGACCAGCGTGTCGGTGTCGACATCGTTCGCCGCGCGCTCGAGACGCCGGCGCGGCAGATCGCCGAAAATGCCGGAGCGGAAGGCTCGGTCATCGTCGGCAAGCTGCGCGAGAAAAGTGACTTCGCCTACGGCTGGAACGCTCAGACCGGCGAATATGGCGACCTTTATGCGCAGGGCGTCATCGATCCGGCAAAGGTTGTTCGCACCGCGCTGCAGGACGCGTCCTCCATCGCCGGCCTTCTCGTCACGACCGAAGCCATGATCGCCGAGAAACCCAAGAAGGACGCGCCGCCGCCATTGCCCGCCGGCCCCGGCATGGATTTCTAACACATCTGCCGGCCCGCCGGCCTCGCTGGCGGGCCTTTCGAAGGGAATAGAGATGGTTCAAACGATCAAAAACCGATCGCAGGTACCGCTGGACTCCCGCGATCTTGAAACCTGCCAGCACGTCTTCGACAAGCTCCGCGCCGATTACGCGATAGCAAGAGACAGCGATGAAGCAGAACGAATGGCGAGCATCATCATCGAGATCTACCGACAGGGCGTACGCGACCCCAATCAGCTGCAATCGATGGTCGAGGCGGCCCGCGGTCTCTTCGAAACAAGCGAGCGCCCGCCTACGGCTCGGGAAATTTGACCATGGTGCCGCCGCCGGTCGCCTGGTCCGTCGGGAAGACTTCGATCCGCGACACGTCGACGAAGACGGGAAGCTCGATGGCGTTCGAGATGATCGAGGCGATGTGTGAAGGCTGTATCGGACGGTAGCCGTCATAGAGCAGCGTCCGCGCCTGATTGCCCGCCATTGCGGTTCGATAAAGTTCCGTCTGGACGCGGCCCGGCACCACCTCGGTCACCCGAACGGAGGTCCCGAGCAGGTCGCAGCGCAAATTGTCGCAAAACAGGCTGAGCCCGGCCTTCGACGGGCCGTAGGCCGCCATATTCGGATACGGCGCCTGGCCGCCGCTCGAGCCGATATAGATCAGGTGGCCGCGCTTTCGCTCAACCATGGCAGGCAGGAATGCACGGGTCAGCTGCATCGGCGCCTTGAGATTGATGTCGATCATGGCATCGATTTCGGACGGTTCGATCTCGCTGAATGTCGCCCGCGTCGAGAGAATGCCGGCATTGTTGATCAGGATATCGACCTCAGTTCCGTGAAGCTGCTTGACGATTTCGGCGGTATCGCGCACATCGGCCCGGATCGGCTTCGCCCCGCTTTCCCCAGCGAGTTCTTCAAGAGCCTCGGCGCTTCGGCCAACGGCATAGACCGTCAGCCCCATCTTACACAGCTTGTCGACGGTGGCGCGACCGATGCCGCTCGTCGCACCGGTGACCACGGCGACCCGATAGGGCAGCGGCTCAGACATAGATGTAGCCTCCGCTGACGACGACGTTTTCGCCTGTTGCATAGGTGTTGCGGCTCGATGCCATCATGACGATCCATTCCGCCATTTCGACCGGCTCGGCCGCGCGGCCAAGGGCGCTGGCTTTGGCCAGCTCCGGCAGGAATCCGAGCTCCTTGGCGCGATCCGTCGCGAAACCGGCGGGCGCTACGGAATTGACAAGGATCTGGTCCTTGGCGCATTCCTGGGCAAAGGATTTCGTCAGGCTGACGACAGCCGCCTTGGTTGCGGCATAATGCGCATTCTGGGGATGAGCCTTGAAAGCATCGACCGAGGTCACGTTGACGATCCGCCCCGTAACCTCGGGCGCGTTCACGTGCTGGCGCATATGAAGAACGGCAGCCACCATCATATGATAGGTACCCTTCACGTTGATCGCATTTTCGAGGTCCCATTCTTCGTCGGTGATCTCGAGGATAGGACGTCTCGGATAGATGGCGGCGCTGTTGACGAGCACATGGATCCGGCCGAGCTTGCCGGCGATCTCGTTGAACCCACGATGAGCCGTTTCCGCCCGGGAAATGTCGGCAGCGGCCGTCGCAACCTCGGCGCCGAGAGCACGAAGCGCCTCGGCCGAAGAGGCAAGCAGCTGCTCATTGCGATCGATGAGCCCGATCCTGGTCGCCCCATGCGAGATCATCAGCTTGGCCGTCGTCAAGCCGAGCCCGGAAGCGCCGCCGACGATGATTGCGGTCTGGTTCTTCAAAGTTCCACCTCAGTGTTTTGCGTTGCGCCGCTGACATTATATGTTATCACTTATATGCCAACTTCGACAAAGCTCAAGTGCATTCTGAAGGTTTCGACATGATTCCGCGCCTCCGGCCGCATGGTTCAATCCCCCTTCCTCCTGCAGGATTCTTCCAGCGGCTCATCGAGGCGGGGTTCGATGGCGACATCGAAACCGGCGCGGCGAGCCGGACGGTTTTTTCGACCGACAACTCCATCTATCAGATCGAGCCGACCGGCATCCTTTTCCCCCGAGGCGTCGAAGACCTGCAGATCACGGCGGCCGTCTTGTCGGAGCCGGCGTTTCGCGGGATCACCGTCGCGCCGCGCGGCGGCGGAACCGGCACGAACGGCCAATCTCTCACATCGGGCATCGTCGTCGACTGCTCGCGACACATGAATTCCATTCTCGAAATCGACCCGGTCAGGAGAATTGCCCGCGTCCAAGCGGGCGTGGTCAAGGATCAGCTGAACCAGGCTTTGAAGCCCTACGGCCTGTTTTTTGCGCCCGAACTCTCCACCTCCAATCGCGCCACCATCGGCGGCATGGTTTCCACCGATGCCTGCGGCCAGGGGTCATGCCTCTACGGCAAGACCAGCAACCATGTACTGGGATTGCGCATCGTGCTTGTAGATGGCTCCGACTGGTGGTCGCGCCCGCTCGATCCGGAGGCGTTCACGGAGATCGTCGCGCGCCAGGACCGTGTCGGCGAGATCCACAGGACAGTCGAGCGGATCGCGCGGGAAAAGCGCGACCGGATCGCCGAGATCTTTCCGAAACTCAACCGCTACATGACCGGCTACGACCTCGCTCACATCTTCCGCAGCGACGGGCGCTTCGACCTCAATGCCATCCTCTGCGGCTCGGAGGGAACGCTGGCGATGATCGCCGAAGCCGAACTCAACCTTCTGCCGATCCCCGCCCATGCGGCCCTGATCAACATCCGCTACGGCGACTTCAACACCGCCTTGGAGGATGCCCGCAGCCTCGTGGCGCTGAACGTCGCCTCGGTGGAAACGGTCGACGAAAAGGTTCTCGGCCTCGCCAGAGGCGACATCGTCTGGACCGGCATTGCCCGCTTTTTTCCGGACGACGCGAGCGAAGCGACCAACGGCATCAATATCGCCGAAGTGCTGGCCGACGATGAAGCCGAACTCGAACGCAAACTCGCCGAGGTGACCGCCGCGCTTGCCACAGGCCCAAATGCGCGTCACCTGGGTTATACGATCGCGCGGGATCATGCCGAGGTCGAGGCGATCTGGTCGATGCGCAAACGGGCGGTCGGCCTGCTTGGCAATGTCGATGGCCCGGTCAGGCCGGTTGCCTTCGTCGAGGATACCGCCGTACCGCCGGAGAATCTCGCGCCCTATATCCGCGAATTCCGCGCGCTTCTCGATGGCGCGGGCCTTTCCTACGGCATGTTCGGCCATGTCGATGCCGGCGTCCTGCATGTGCGGCCGGCACTCGACCTTACCCGCGACGACCATATCAAGCTGGTCCGGGAGGTCAGCGACGCCGTCGTGGCGCTGACGCGCAAATATGGCGGCGTGCTCTGGGGAGAGCACGGCAAAGGCGTGCGTTCCGAATATGTGCCGGAATTTTTCGGCGATCTCTATCCCAGCCTGCAGGAGATCAAACGGGCTTTCGATCCGGAAACCTGCCTCAATCCAGGCAAGATTGCAGCCCCTGCCGGCCAGGCGCTGCTGAAGATCGACGATGTGCCGCTGCGGGGAGAGACCGACCGCATCATCGGCAACGAGATCCGCTCCGCCTTCGACAACGCCGCCTATTGCAACGGCAACGGCGCCTGTTTCGACTTCGATGAAACCAGCCCCATGTGCCCCTCCTACAAGGCGACACGCGATCGGCGCTTTTCGCCCAAGGGCCGCGCGGCTTTGATGCGGGAATGGCTGAAGCTGCTTGCCGAGAAGGGCATCGATGCTCGCGAGGAGGCAAAACGCTTGCGGCGGAGCGGTCCGCTGGCGAAACTGGCGCGGCGCGCCTTCAACTCGCTGAACCCCCAAAATCGTGACGACTTTTCCCATGAGGTCCGCGCTGCGATGGACACCTGTCTGGCGTGCAAAGCCTGCGCGGGGCAATGTCCGGTGAAAGTCAGCGTCCCGGCCTTCCGCTCCAAATTCCTCGAACTTTATTACGGACGTTACCTCCGTCCGCTGAAGGATCCGCTCGTCGCCGCCATCGAGACCACCCTGCCCCTGGTTCAGCGGATACGACCTGCCTATAACCTTATCGTCAGCACGCGCGCCGGCAGGATGATGATGCGCGTCGCCGGACTGACGTCCCTGCCCCGCCTGCCGCGGATCTCTCTGGCGAAAGAGGCCGCCCGCCTTGGGGTACCGCTTGCGACCCCGTCGCGGATCGAGGCCTTGTCGCCGCGCCAGAGGGAGCAGAGCGTTATCTTCGTCGCCGATGCGTTTACCGCCTATTTCGATCCTGAGGTCGCCCTCGCCGCAATCAGGCTTGCGCGGAAAATGGGGCTCTCGCCCTTCCTCGCCGCGTCCCACGTTAATGGCAAAGCGCTGCACGTTCATGGCTATCTCGGACGTTTCGAGGCTGCGGCCGGGCGGACCGCGCATTATCTTCAGCGGCTGGATGAAGCGGGTGTGGCGCTCGTCGGGCTCGATCCGTCGATGACGCTCGCCTTTCGCAGCGAATACAAGGGCATGCTGAAGGCTGCCATTCTTCTTCCGCAGGAATGGCTGGTCGCCAATCTTGACCGGCTTGCCGCGTCACCCTCCGCCGCCAAGGGTAAAAACTTCCGACTGATGGCCCATTGCACCGAACGCACCAATGCGCCCTCTTCCGTCGCACAATGGAAACAAGTGTTCGCAAGCCTCGGCATCGACCTTCAGGCGGCACAAACGGGGTGTTGCGGAATGGCCGGCACCTTTGGCCACGAGGCGCGCAACCGGCCGATCTCCGAGCGCCTTTATGCGATGAGCTGGAAGCCGGAGGTCGATGCATCAGGCGATACCGACAGTCTCATGGCCACCGGATATTCGTGCCGCTCCCAGGTGAAGGAAATCGACAACAAACGCATCCCGCACCCCTTTCAGGTCATCGATAAGATAATGTCTGAAAACCCCGGCATCCCACAATCAGACGTGGCATGATATGTGATATGTGCTAAATTTGATCGTGAAAACCGGAGTGAACCAGTGTCAATCATCACGCAACGAGGCAATCTCGCGGAAATCGTCGTTGCAAAGCTGATGGAACGGATCGATTCCGGTCTTTATGCCCCGGGCGAGAAAATTCCGTCAAGTGCCCAGCTATGCGAAGAGTTCGGGGTTTCCCGAACCGTCATTCGCGAGGCGCTCACCTCCCTCAAGGTGGGCGGACGGGTGACAGCGCGGCAGGGTGCGGGGGTCTATGTCAGCGAGAAGGACGCAAAGACCCTCAATTTCGAGATCAGCCGCATCGAGGACATTCGCTCGGCGATGCAGATCCTGGAATTACGGCTCGGCGTCGAGATCCAATCCGTTGCCCTTGCAGCGTCGAGGCGCACGCCGGAGGCGCTGGCAGAAATTGCCCGCGCCTATGACAACCTTGAAAACCTGGTGACGGACGATGCCGAGGTCGAGGCCCGCGCCGATTTCGAATTCCATCTTGCAATCGCCCGCGCCACCCGCAATCCCCACTTCCCGAGTTTTCTGGAAGCGGTGATAGAGAGCATCAATTTCGAACTCGTGCTCAAACATCGCCAATCGGCGCGCGGCTACAGCACCTACCTGAAGAAGATCAATAAGGAACACGCCGCTATTCTGGCCGCGATCACCCAAGGTGATGCCAAGGCTGCCAAGGCCGCGCTGATCGTCCATCTGGAGGAAAGCCTCCATCGCTACCGCACGATGCTCAATGAGCCGGCGAGCAGCGAAACAGAGGATTGATGCGCACCGCCTGCTTTTCAGGCGGTGCGTTTTCCTGCGATCACTTCCCCGCAATCACTTAGCCGTAATCACTTTCCCTGGGCGATCGCCTGTTCGCGAATTTGCGTCAGTGTCATTTTCGGTGTCAGCGCTTCCGGATCGATCCGGATTTCGATGAGACCCGGCTTGCCTGACGCCTCGCAGCGTTCGAAGGCGCCGGCGAAGTCCTCGGTTTTTTCCACGGTCTCGCCGTGGAGGCCATAGGATCGCGCCAGCGCGGCAAAATCCGGGTTCGTCAGGCGGGTAGCGGAGACGCGACCGGGATAGCTGCGCTCCTGATGCATGCGGATCGTGCCATACATGCCGTTGTTGATGACGAGGAAGACCACCCGAGCGTCATACTGCATGGCGGTTGCAAGCTCCTGGCCGTTCATCAGGAAACATCCGTCGCCGGCGAAGGCAACGACCGTGCGCGCGGGATCGGTGATCTTGGCGGCGATCGCCGCCGGCACGCCGTAGCCCATGGAACCGTTCGTCGGTCCGAGCTGGGTGCGGAAGGTGCGGTACTGATAGAAACGATGCGCCCAGGCGGAATAGTTGCCGGCGCCGGTGGTCAGGATGGCGTCGGGCTTGAGATGGCCGCGCAGCCATTCCATGATATCACCCATCTGCACCGGCCCCGGGACCTCGGAATGCGCGAGGTTTTCGAGGTAGTCGGCATGGGTCGCTCGGGTCCAATCCTTCCACACCGGCGCAGATGATGGATTCAACTTTGCCGCCTGCGACAGGAAACCCGCGACGCTGGCGTTGATCGGCAATCGCGCGTGATAAACGCGCCCCAATTCCTCCGCGCCCGGATGGATATGAACGAGCGACTGCTTCGGCACTGGAATGTCGATCAGCGTATAGGCGCCTGTCGTCATCTCTCCGAGACGGGCGCCAATGGAGATCAGCAGGTCGCAATCCTTCACATGGCGGATCAACTTCGGCCCTGCGGCAAGGCCGAGATCGCCGGCATAATTCTCGTGCTTATTGTCGAACAGATCCTGGCAGCGGAAGGAAGCGGCGACCGGCAGGCTGAAGGCCTCCGAAAACGCTTTCAGGTCGACAACGGCCTGCTGCGTCCAGCCGCCGCCGCCGACAACGACCAGCGGGCGCTTCGCCTCGGAGAGAAGGCCGAGCAATTCTTCGAATTGCTCGGGGCCGGCAAAGCCCTCGACCCGCTTGTAAGGTGGAGTGTCGGCGACATCGACCATATCGGTCAGCATGTCTTCCGGAAGAGCGACGACCACCGGCCCGGGCCGGCCGTTGACGGCCCGGTGGAACGCCTGGCTGATGAGCTCGGGAATGCGGGCGGCATCCTCGATCTCGACGACCCACTTCGCCATCTGGCCGAACATGCGGCGATAATCGATCTCCTGGAATGCTTCGCGCTCCATCTGATCACGCGCCACCTGGCCGATGAACAGGATCATCGGTGTCGAATCCTGGAAAGCCGTATGCACACCGACGGAAGCATTGGTCGCGCCCGGCCCGCGGGTGACGAAGCAAATGCCGGGTTTGCCGGTCATCTTGCCGTAGGCTTCCGCCATATAGGCAGCGCCACCTTCCTGCCGGCAGACGATGAATTCAATAGCGTCTTCCATGTCGTGAAAGGCGTCGAGGGCGGCAAGATAACTTTCGCCCGGCACGCCGAACACGCGCTCGACACCGTGGATGCGCAAGGCATCGACGAGCACCTGGCCGCCACTGCGCTTCAATGTTTCATTTCTCATCGGGAGCCCCTCTCCTTGTACGTTAAATGACGGCGTCTTCGAGGAAGGGCCGGTGTGCCGTCACTCGTTCATAGCCAAATGGCGAAAGATCGAGCGTCTTGAAGCCACCATAGGCAATCAGTTCCGAGAGACCCCGTCCCATCGCCGGCGACTGCTGGAGACCGTGCCCCGAAAAGCCGTTTGCGAAGAGGAAATTGCTGACCTCAGTATGCGGTCCGAGGACGACATTGTGATCGAGGGTGCAATAATCGTAGTGGCCGGCCCAGGAATTGACGACCTTGATCGCCTCGAAGGCCGGAACCCGGTTCGCCATGATCGGCCAGATTTCCTCATCGAATTCGTCGTGCATGACGTCGAAATCGTTGGGATCGACCTCCGGATCGTGCTTGGGATAGGTACCCATCAGATAGAATTTGCCCTCGGGCCGGAAGAAAACGCCGGTGGGGTCGATCGTCAGGCCGACCTTTCCTTCGAGCGGTGTGCGGCAATCGACGACGAACAGCGAGCGTCGGCGTGGCTCGACGGGAACGTCGAGCCCGGCCATGCGGGCGACCTTTTTACCGTTGGTGCCCGATGTGTTGACCATCGTGCCGCAAGCGATCGTCTGGCCGCTCTTCGTCGACACGGAAACGATGCGGTCTCCCTCTCTGTTGACGGCAACGACTTCGTCTTCGATATATTCGACGCCCAAAGAGCGCGCTTTCTTGCGGAAGCCCTGGAGCAGGCCGACGCTGTCGAACCAGCCTTCGCCCCGTTCGCCGGTGCTGCCGAGCGTCAGTCCTTCCAGGTTCAACCAGGGAAACCGCCGGCCGAGGCCGTCAGGATCGAGCAGCGTGACATCAGCCCCGCAGGAGATCTGGGTCTCGTGGTTGCGCCGGAGAACCTGATCGCCGCGTTCGTCCTCGGCGAGGAACAAATACCCGGCCTCATGGAAACCGATCTCCGGCGTATCGTCGTCGACGGCGACGTTTTCCTTGAAGTTGCGGATGAACTCCGTCCCGAACTGCGAGACTTTGACGTTGATCGCATTCGAGAACTGGTGACGGATGGAGCTGGAAGAGAGCGCGGTGGCCGACCGCTGATAGGTCCAGTCCTTCTCGATCACCAGGACCGATCCGTTGAAATCGGGGTTGGTCGCCAGAAAATATGCCGTCGAACTGCCAACCACTGCACCGCCGACGATCACCACGTCATAGGACGACTTGGAAGCTTGCATCGGTGCGTCTCACTTCTTCTCGTCTTCATAATGGCCGGCAGCCGCAAAGCTGCCGCCCTGGAAGCGCACCGCCGGATCGTTGGGATCGCCTTGTTTCGTCTTCGCAAAGACCTTGTCCGCGTAATCGTCGGCGCTGTCTTCCGGCTTGTATCCAAGCGATGCCGCCGTGCGGTTGTCCCAGAAGGCCTGGCTGTTGTCGGACATGCCATAGGCGACCATGAAGCCGACGCGTTCGGCCGACAGGCTCTTTTCGACGAGCTGGCGGCAATCGCGATAGGAAAGCCAGGTGATGAGATGGCGCCGGTCCGTCGGCTCCGGGAAAGACGAGCCGATGCGCAGGCTCACGGTCTCGATCCCGAACTTGTCGAAATAGTAACGGCCGAGGTTTTCGACGAAGGTCTTCGACACGCCGTAGAGACTGTCGGGGCGGGTCGGTACGTTGCCGTCGATCGTCTCGGTGCGCTCGTAAAACCCGATGGCGTGAACGGAGCTGGCATAGACGATGCGCTTGACGCCATGCTGGCGCGCCGCCTCATAGATGTTGTAGCTGCCGACGATGTTGGCGTTGAGGATGGTGTTCCAGGGAGCTTCCAGCCCCTGACCGCCCATATGAATGATGGCGTCGCAACCCTCCACGGCTTTGGAAACGGCGTCGAAGTCGGAAAGGTCCGCCGGGAAATCTTCCTCGTGCGGCGCGAGGTTGTCGCAGGGCTTGCGTGCGGACAGCCTGACGATCTTGCCGAGCCTTGTTCCGGATTCGCGCAACTGGGTTCCCAGAGCGCCGGCCGCGCCGGTCAGAAGCGTGCGCTGATAATCGGTCATCGAATTTTCCCTTTAGCGAAGTTTAGCCAGTGCATCGGCGGTGCGCTCGATGGCAATGGCAAGATTGTCGCGCGATGTCGCGAAGGAAAGGCGAATATAGGGTTCGACACCGAAAGCGGCACCCGGAACGGTTGCGACCTTGCCTTCCCTGAGGAGATAGGAGGCCAATTCGGTGTCGTTGGAAATCCCGGCGCCGTCGGGCGCCGTCTTGCCGATATAGTGGGCGCATTTCGGAAAGAGGTAGAAGGCCCCTTCCGGTGCCCGCACCTCAAGACCGGGTATCGCGCTGAAGCCCCTTGCGACGAGTTCGCCGCGCGCCTTGTATTCGGCAACCGCTGTCGTCACGAAGTCCTGGGGACCGTTGAGCGCTGCGGCGGCGGCAAACTGGGTGATGGAGGACGGGCAGGTCGTGCTCTGGGACTGAAGCTTGTTGAGGACCCTGGTCAGTTCCCGCGGGCCGGCCGCATAACCGAGGCGCCATCCCGTCATGGCGTAGGCCTTGGATACGCCGTTGATGATGAGCGTGCGGTCCTTCAGCTCCGGGCAAGCGACGACGAAGGACGTGAAAGGCACCTCGCCGCAGACGATATGCTCGTAGATCTCATCCGACATGATCGCCACATGGGGGTGGCGCGCCAGCACCGCGCCAAGCGCCTTCAGTTCGTCCGCCGTATAGATCGCCCCTGTCGGATTGGAGGGAGAGTTGAACAGGAACCACCGCGTCTTCGGCGTGATGGCTGCTTCCAGCCGCTCGGCTGTGATCTTGAAGGCATCCTCGACACCGCAAGGCACGGTTTTGGGAATGCCGCCATGCAGGATGACGATGTCGGTATAGGAGACCCAGTAAGGCGCCGGCACGACCACCTCGTCGCCGGGCTCCAGCGTTGCCAGGAACGCATTGAAGAGTATCTGCTTGGCGCCGTTGCCGATGGAAATCTCATCCATGGCGTAGTCGAGGCCGTTCTCGCGTTTGAACTTGGCGACGATCGCTTCGCGCAGTTCCACCAGTCCGTCCGGCGCGGTATAGCGGGTAAGCCCCTTGCGCATCGCCTCGATCGCCGCCTGGACGATATGATCGGGCGTATCGAAATCGGGCTCGCCGAGCGAGAGGTCGACGACATGCTCTCCCCTGGCCCGCATCGCCTTGGCGGCGATCGACACCGCCATGGACGGCGAGGATTTGATCGTCGCGACGCGCTTGCTTTCGAATGCAATCATATTCATGCCTTGCCTCCCTGGGTCCGGCCCCTGCCGTAGGCTTCAGCCTGTTCTTCGGTGATGTATCCATGCCTCAGGTCGTGTTCGATCGCGTCAGTCGGGCGATTTGCCGGATCGCCGTAACCGCCGCCGCCCGGAAGCGACAGAACGAGGCGCCGGCCTTCCGGCACGAATTGAAGCCCCTTGCCCTTGAGAACCGTACCGTCGTCGAGCGCAACGGCGCCGGCCGTGCCGCTCTGTCCGCCTTCGCGGCCGCGTGCGGGGTGGCCGAGCCTGTCGAACATGGCGGAGAAGCGGAAGCTGAAACCTTCGGCCGCTTCGATCTCGATCATCTGGCCGAGACCGCCGCGTTGCGCGCCGGCACCCCCTGACCCCTCGCGCAACTCCTTGCGCCAGATGATGACGGGGCCGACATTTTCCGTCGCCTCGATCGGCATCGTGTGCACGCCGCTCGGAAAGGCGGTGGCGTTCAAGCCATCGAGAGCGGCACGCGCGCCGGAGCCGCCGGAATTGAACATCAGGATTTCCGCGCCCTTGCCGCCGATCTGATCGGAGACGGAGCGCACGCTCATATGCAGGTTCCAGAGTGCGCTGGCACCCTCCGCAGGAACCTGGCCCGGAAGCGCCTGATGCAGCGCGCCGAGCACGAGGTCCGGCACGAAATGGCCGAGAACGTGGCGGACGGCGACCGGCGCCGGCCGCTTGGCATTGAGGATGCAGCCTTCCGGCGCCACGACGTCGAAGGGTGCTAGCGAGGCCGCATTGTTGGGAATTTCCGGCGCCACGACGCATTTGATGCCGTAGCAGGCATAGGCCTTGGCGTAGACGAGCGGCACATTGATGCCGAACTTGCTCATGCCGGAGGTGCCATCGAAATCGACCACGACTCCCTCGGGACCGATGGTAAGTCTTGCGGCGAGATGCACCGGCTCATCATAGCCGTCGAGATCCAGGCTATAATCCCAGGAGCCGTGCGGAAGATTCTTCAGCCGCTCCAGCGTTGCCTCGCGGCTGTGCTTGAGGATGAAGCCGCCGATCGTCGACAAATCAGGAAGATTGAATTCCGTCAGCATGTCGACGAGCCGGCGATGGCCCGTTTCATTGCAGGCGGCGAGCGCATAGAAGTCGCCGACGACCTTATCGTTTTCGCGGACATTGTTGCGCACGATATGGATCAGCGTCCGGTTCAGCTCGCCGCGCTCGAAGAATTTCATGATCGGGATGAAGATGCCCTCTTCATAGACTTCACGGGCATCCGGGCCGAAACCGCGACCGCCGACATCGACGACATGCGCGGTCGAGGCAAAATAACCGACCAACTTGCCGTGATGGAAGGAGGGCGTGACGACGGTGATGTCGTGCAGATGGCCCGTTCCCTTCCATGGATCGTTGGTGATGTAGACGTCGCCTTCGAAGATATTGTCCGGCCCGATATCGGCAATGAAATGCGCGACGGATTCCGCCATGGCGTTGACGTGGCCGGGCGTGCCGGTAACCGCCTGCGCCAGCATGCGGCCTTCCAGGTCGAAGACGCCGGCCGACAGATCGCCCGCCTCGCGTACGGAGGTGGAGAAGGCCGTGCGGATCAGCGTCTGCGCCTGCTCCTCGACGACGGAGATCAGCCGGTTCCACATGACCTGCATATGGATATCGATCATGGATTGGTTCATGTGACTATCCTCAGATCCGGGTTACGAGAAGGCAGCCATCGCGCTGAACGACGGCCTTGAAAGAGACGGTGAGAACCGTCGAGGTCTCGCGCTCGACGATGACGGCGGGGCCCTTGACCACGTCGCCGGGCGTCAGGCCGGTACGCTCGTGAATGCCGGCTTCGAGATAGGCGCCCTGCGCAGCCTCGAACAGGCGGCGCGTCTTGCCAGGCTGCACGACATTGCCTTCGGCGATGGAGGATACGCGCTCCACCGGCGGCAGCGGCGAGCTCGCCTTGACCGACCAGCTGACGATCTCGATATCGAGACCTTCGATGGCGCGGCCGAAGAAACGCTCATATTCCTTTTCGAACGAGGCGGCGATCGTCTCAGCACTCGCGGCGTCGAAATTGTCATCGGCAAGCGGGACCGGGATATCCCAGCCCTGCCCGGCAT
Source organism: Rhizobium anhuiense bv. trifolii (assembly GCF_024346605.1). Lineage (NCBI taxonomy): Bacteria > Pseudomonadati > Pseudomonadota > Alphaproteobacteria > Hyphomicrobiales > Rhizobiaceae > Rhizobium > Rhizobium anhuiense. Next base: position 582,023 of record NZ_CP098804.1, on the reverse strand, counting down.
AACGCATGAACAGCGTGCGTTCGATCACCGGGGAGCCCGCGTCGAGCCCGCCTTCGACGAAGCCCAACGCCTCAGCCTTCATGGCTTGGAGGAGCCGGTTGGCCTCGGAATATTCGAAATTCGACAGGTTGAAGACGGCGCTGCGGACGGACTCATAGCCGAACGGCGCCTTGAGGAATCCGATCGCCGAACCAACGCCGGCGCCCGGCGGAACGAGGAAGGTCGAGATGCCCATTTTTTCACAGAGGCGCGCGGCATGCAGCGGTCCGGCGCCGCCGAAGGTGATCATGGTGAAATCGGAAATGTTCTTGCCGTTCTCGACGGTGTGGACGCGGCCGGCATTGGCCATGTTTTCGTCGACCATTTCGCACGTGCCGTAAGCTGATGCTTCCGGATCGAGGCCGATGACCGAGCCGATATCGTCGCTCATTGCCCGGCGGCTCGCCTCGACGGAAAGCGGGATGGCGCCGCCCGCGAAATTGGCGGGATCGAGCTTGCCGAGGATCAGGTCCGCATCGGTGACGGTGGGGTTCTTGCCGCCGCGCTGATAACAGGCCGGGCCGGGCTCCGAGGCCGCCGAGTGCGGCCCGACGCGGATCTGGCGCATTGCGTCGACCGAAGCGATCGAACCGCCGCCCGCGCCGATTTCGACCATCTCGACGACGGGGATGGAAATCGGCATGCCGGATCCCTTGCGGAATCGATAGGTGCGCGCGACTTCGAATGTCTTGGCCGTCTTCGGCACCTGGTTTTCGATCAGGCAGATCTTGGCGGTCGTGCCGCCCATATCGAAGGAAAGAACCGTATCGAGACCATATTGACGGGCAATGTCGGCCGCGAAGATCGCGCCGCCCGCCGGACCGGATTCGACCAGACGCACCGGAAACTCGGAGGCGCTCTCGACCGAGACGATCCCGCCGCCGGAATGGATCATGAAGACCGGGCAGCCGACTCCGATCTCCTTCAGCGACACGACGAGACGGTCGAGATAGGATTTGATCGCCGGCTTGACATAGGCATTGGCGCAAACCGTGTTGAAGCGCTCGAACTCGCGCATCTGCGGCGAAACTTCCGACGAGATCGAAACGGAAATGCCGGGAAGGCGCTTCAGGATCGCATCGCGGACGGCGACTTCGTGCGCGCCATTCGCATAGGCATGAATGAAGCCGACCGCGACGCTTTCATAGCCGCCTGCGGCAACCTTCTCGACGACGGCTGCGACCGAAGCCTCATCCAGAGCGAGCAGAACCTTGCCCTGCGCATCGATACGCTCCCGGATGACGAATCGGTCGGCGCGGGCAATGAGCGCCGGCGGCAGGGAGATATTGAGATCATACTGCTCGAAACGGTTCTCAGTGCGCATCTCGAGCACGTCACGAAAACCTTCCGTCGTCACGAAGGCGGTTTTGGCGCCGCGCCGCTCGATGAGCGCATTGGTGGCGAGCGTCGTGCCATGAATCAGGATGCCGATCTCTGAAAGAGCGATACCCGCCATGTCGGCGACGGCCTTCACGCCCTTGAGGATCGCCCGCTCCGGTGCCGTATAATCCGTCAGGATCTTCGTCGAGTGAAGCGTCCCATCGAGGTCGAGAGCGATATCCGTAAAGGTGCCGCCGATATCGACGCCCACCCGGCAGTTTCGTGGCGTGCTGCTCACCGTCTTGTTCCCCGCTTTCTTAACGTTGGAGGCCGCGCTCGCGCAGCCATGCGTCGTGCCATTCTTCACTGTTGCAAACGACACTGCAACATTTCCGCTTGACGATCTTCGTATATGTCACTTATCATATAAGTGTCAATTAAGAAAAGGATCGAAAATCTCGAAATCCGCTCTTCTCCGCAACTGCGGAGCAGAGAAATTACCTAACAAAAATAATATCTTCGCCTTTGATGCGAAGCATGAACGCGGACTGAACCGCGTCGAGAACCATTAAAAACCAGAGAGCTTCAACCAGAGGGAAAGCACATGAAATCCATCTCGAAACTTCTGAGCGCCACCGCTGTGGCCTCCGCCTTGCTGTTTTCCAGCGCTTTGGCCGCCGACACGGTCAAGATCGGCGTCGCCGGCCCCTTTACCGGCGCCAATGCGACCTTCGGCGAGCAGGTGTTCAGCGGCGTGTCCGCCTATGTCAGCGACGTCAATGCGTCGGGCGGCATCAATGGCAAGAAGATTGAACTGGTGAAGGGTGACGACGCCTGCGAACCGAAGCAGGCCGTGGCCGTCGCCAATCGTTTCGTCGACCAGGACAAGGTTCAGGCCGTGATCGGGCATTTCTGCTCGTCCAACACGATCCCGGCTTCGGAAATCTACAATGATGCCGGCATCCTCGAAATGACGCCGTCCTCGACCAATCCGACCGTCACCGATCGCGGTTTCGACAATCTGTTCCGTGGCTGCGGCCGTGATGACCAGCAGGCCGTCGTCGCCGGCAGCTTCATCCTGGATACGCTGAAGCGGGACAAGATCGCGCTCATCCACGACAAGGACACCTATGGCCAGGGCCTGGTGGACGCCGTCAAGAAGACGATCGAAGCACGCGGAATCAAGCCGGTGATGTACGAAGGCCTGACCCGTGGCGAACGTGACTTCAACGCGCTCGTCACCAAGATCAAGAGCTCCGGCGCCAACGCCGTTTATTTCGGCGGCCTCATTCCCGAAGGCGGCCCGTTGATCCGCCAGCTGAAGGAACAGGGTGTCGACGTAGTCGTCGTCAGCGGCGATGCTTTCGCGCAGACGGAACTCGTCGCAGCCGCCGGCGGGCCTGAGAATCTGAAGAACGTCTATTATTCGGCGACGCCCGATCCGCTGGCCGATCCCTCCACGCAGGGCGTCCAGGATGCGTTGAAGAAAGCCAACATCACGCCGGCCAACTACGTGCTCTATGGCTACGCCAATGCGCAGGCCATCGTCGCTGCGCTGAAGGCCGGCGACGAGCTGGAGGCCCAGGCCGACTATCTCCGCAACAACACGGTCGATTCTGCCATCGGCAAAATCACCTGGGACGCCAAGGGCGACATCAAGGACTTCAAGTTCGTCTTCTACAACTTCGACGACAAGGGAACCCCTGTCTTGGTGAAGTAAGGCATTTTGCCCGAGTTGGCCGGACCGCAAGGTTCGGCCGGCTTATCCATCCCCGAAAACCATAAGAGGGGTTCACCATGGACTTTTACATCCTGGTTCAACAATTGTTCAATGGCATCACGCTGGGGACGATCTACGGTCTGATCGCGGTCGGATACACCATGGTCTACGGCGTCATCCGGATGATCAACTTCGCCCATGGCGACGTCTATATGGTATCGGCCTATATCGCCGCCATCACACTCGCCGTGCTTGGCTATTTCGGCGTTCAGTCGGTTCCCTTCGCCTTGATATCCGTGCTGGTGATCAGCTGCGCGATCACGGCCGTCTATGGCTGGGTGATCGAACGCGTCGCCTATCGGCCGCTTCGCGGCTCGACCAAGCTTGCTCCGCTGATATCGGCCATCGGCATCTCCTTGATGCTGCAGAGCTATGTCCAGATCGCTCAGGGCGCACGCGACCAGGGCGTGCCGACACTCATCCAGGGTGCGTTTCGCATCGGTGGCGATGTCCACTTCGCACAGATCACCTATATGCAGACGGTGATCCTGTTCGCGTCGCTGATCGCCATGGGCATACTGACCTATGTGATCAACTACACCAGGATCGGCCGCGAATGCCGTGCCACCCAGCAGAATATCCGGATCTCCGCGATACTGGGGGTGAACACCGACCGGATCATTTCGGCCGTGTTCGTCATGGGCGCGGCCACGGCCGCCGTCGGCGGCACGCTCGTCACCTTCAATTACGGCTCCTTCAACTTTTTCATCGGCTTCGTCATGGGCATCAAGGCCTTCACGGCCGCAGTGCTCGGCGGGATCGGTTCACTGCCCGGCGCCGTGCTCGGCGGTATCGTCCTCGGCCTGACCGAGGCTCTGTTCGCAGGCTATGTCAGCACCGACTACAAGGACGTCTTCGCCTTTGCGTTGCTCATCACCCTCCTGTTTTTCCGACCGTATGGCCTGCTTGGCCGGCCGGAAATCCAGAAAGTCTGAGAGAGGAGCAAGAAACCATGGAATCCAACCGCCTTCGCGCGCTCGTCAGGCAAGCGCTCCTCACCTTTACGGTCTCCCTCATCCTGTTCGGTCCGATATCGGGACTGGTGCTCGAGGGATTTTCGTTCACCAACGAACTGATACGCGCGGTGTTGCTGGCTGCCGTCGTCACGGCAGGACGTCTAGCACTCTCGCTGTTCCAGATGAGCAGCCCCGGCCGAAAACTCATCCGGCGCATCGCAGGCAACGGTGCCGGCGTGACCGTCATGACCGGCAAGGAAAGGTCGCCGGCGCTGCTCCTTGCCGTGCTGTTTCTCGCAGGGCTGAGCCTGCCGTTTTTTGCCGACAAATACCTCCTGGGTATCGCGATCCTCGCCCTGATCTATTGCCTGCTCGGCCTGGGGCTCAACATCGTCGTCGGGCTTGCTGGCCTGCTCGATCTTGGCTACGTCGCCTTCTACGCCGTCGGCGCCTATCTCCTGGCGCTCGGATCGCAATATCTCGGCATCGGGTTCTGGGGCGCTCTGGTGCTCGCCCCATTCCTGGCCGGCCTCTTCGGCATGGTCCTCGCCTTTCCCGTTCTCAAGATGCATGGCGACTACCTTGCCATCGTCACGCTCGGATTCGGCGAGATCATTCGTCTTGTGCTGAACAACTGGCTTGATTTCACCGGCGGGCCGAACGGCGCTCCGGTTCCGGCACCCACCTTCCTCGGCCTCGAATTCACTCGTACCGCCAAACAGGGCGGCGTTCCCATTCATGAATATCTGGGCATCCCCTACAGCGCGGACTACCGGTTCTGGTTTCTCTATTTCGTGCTGTTTCTTGTCGTCTGCTTCGTCATCTACGCCGTGGAGCGGCTGCGCGTCATCCCTCTCGGCCGCATGTGGGAAGCGCTGCGCGAAGATGAGATCGCCTGTCGTTCGCTCGGCGTCAATCACGTCTTCACAAAGCTCACGGCCTTCATGCTCGGCGCCTCCACAGGTGGCCTGGCCGGCGTCTTCTTTGCCGCACAGCAGGGCTTCGTGAATCCGACATCCTTCACCTTCTTCGAATCCGCCCTCATCCTGGCCATCGTCGTCCTTGGCGGCCTCGGATCGACGGCCGGCGTCATCTCGGCAGCGCTCGTTCTCACCATTCTTCCGGAACTTCTGCGCGAATTCGCCGAATACCGCGTTCTCGTCTTCGGCATTCTGATGGTGGTGATGATGATCTGGAAACCGCGTGGCCTGGTCCGCATCAAGCGCCCGGCCTTCTTTCCGAGCTCGATGAAAGAAGGCATCGGCAACGAACTGTCCTTTGAGGGCAAGGCGGAGGCGGGACGATGAACGGATCTATCCTCGACGTGCAGAATGTCACGATGCGGTTCGGCGGCATCGTCGCCAACCGGGACGTCAGCTTCTCGGTCGAACGCGGCGCGGTGACCGCCCTGATCGGTCCCAACGGCGCCGGCAAGACGACGATGTTCAACTGCATCACCGGCTTCTATCGCGCCAGCGAAGGCAGCATCATGCTGAACGGACGCGAAGGCCCGACCGATATCGGCCAGTTGGTGACGAAACCGATTACCGGCGGCTCGCACCTCGTGACACGCGCCGGGATTGCCAGGACGTTCCAGAACATCCGCCTGTTCAAGGAAATGTCGGTTATCGAGAACCTTCTGATCGCCCAGCACCTCACCACCCGCAACAACATCCTCAGCGGTGTTTTCCGGACTGGAGCGTTCCGCAAGGCCGAGGGAGAGGCCATCGATCGTGCCTATTACTGGCTCGGGCAGATGAAGCTTGCCGACGACGCCAACCGCCTGGCCGGTGAACTGCCTTACGGCCGGCAGCGCCGCGTCGAGATCGCTCGCGCCATGTGCACGGGCCCGAGCCTCATATGCCTCGACGAACCAGCCGCGGGCTTGAACCCCTCCGAAACGCTGGATCTGGCGGAAGTCATACAGCGGCTCTGTGACGATCACGATCAGACGGTTCTCGTCATCGAACACGACATGGGCCTCGTCATGCGCATTTCGAACCACATCGTCGTGCTCGATCATGGCGAGGTGATCTCCGACGGCACGCCTGAGCATGTCGCCAATGACCCGGCCGTCGTCGCCGCTTATCTCGGTGTCAGCGAAGAAGAGGTACCAGCATGAGCCAATCGTCCGACACGCAGGTACCGCTTCTCGAATTCGCCGGCGTCCATGCTCATTACGGCGCGGTCGAAGCGCTGAAGGCGGTAAACGTCCACATCTCCGCCGGTGAGATCGTCAGCCTGATCGGTGCAAACGGCGCCGGCAAGACCACGCTGCTTTCTTCTATTTTCGGCGCCCCGCGCGCCTCATCGGGCAAGATCCTGCATCGTGGCGAAGATATCTCCCATATGCCGACCAGCAGGATTTCCCGGCGTGGCATCGCGCTCGTTCCGGAGGGCCGGCAGATCTACCAGGAGATGTCCGTCGAGGAGAATATGATGATGGGCACGACACCGATCGGCATGGCCCATTTCGAAGAAGACAGGAACACCATGTTCGAGCTCTTCCCGCGTCTCAAGGAACGTCGAAACCAGACCGCCGGCACCATGTCCGGCGGCGAGCAGCAGATGCTCGCCATCGCCCGCGCCATGATGGCGCGGCCCGAATTGATCCTGTTCGACGAACCCTCGCTCGGCTTGGCGCCGCTGATCGTCAAGCGCGTTTTCGAGGTTTTGCGGGAAATCGCCGCAATGGGCAAAACGATATTTCTCGTCGAGCAAAATGCCAATCACGCCTTGAAGCTCTCCCAGCGGGCCTATGTCATGGTCAACGGCCGCATTCATCTCTCCGGCGACAGCGCCGCCCTTCTCGACAACCAAGACGTCCGCAAGGCCTATCTCGGGCTGCACTGAACGCAGGGATTTCCATGCTGCACAAGAACCTGATCGCCGGGGAATGGGTTGCCGGCGACGCTTCGGCGAACATAAACCCGTCCAACACCCATGACGTCGTCGGCGAATTTGCCCGCGCCAATGCCGATGACGTCAGGGCTGCCATCGCGGCCGCAAAGTCGCCTTTGCCAGCCTGGTCCCAAGCGCCGATCCTGATCCGCCATGCCATTCTGAAGAAGACCGGCGACGAGATATTGGCGCGCAAGGAGGAGCTCGGACGCCTGCTGGCCCGCGAGGAAGGCAAGACCTTGCCCGAGGCAATCGGCGAAGTCACCCGCGCCGGCCAGATCTTCGATTTCTTTGCGGGCGAGGTTCTCAGGCTGTCGGGAGAAACGCTGCCCTCGGTTCGCCCCGGCGTCGGCATCGACATCACCCGCGAACCGGTCGGCGTCGTCGGGGTGATCACGCCCTGGAACTTTCCGATCGCCATCCCCGCCTGGAAGATCGCGCCTGCCCTTGCCTATGGCAATACGGTCGTCCTGAAACCCGCCGATCTCGTGCCGGGCTCGGCCTGGTCCCTCGTCGAGATCCTTCATCGGGCGGGCGCGCCGGCCGGTGTCGTCAATCTCGTCATGGGACGCGGCAGCGTGGTCGGCCAGACGATGCTCGACAGCCCCGATATCAACGCCCTGACCTTTACCGGGTCGGCAGCGACAGGAAAGCGTGTCGCGCTCGCGTCGATCGAGCATAATCGCAAGTTCCAGCTGGAGATGGGCGGCAAGAACCCCTTCGTGGTCCTTGACGATGCCGATCTCGAGGTCGCCGTCGAGGCGGCCGCCAATTCGTCCTTCTTCTCCACCGGCCAGCGTTGCACGGCATCCTCACGGCTGATCGTGACGGAAGGCATTCACGACCGCTTCGTGGCGGCACTTACCAGACGTCTTGAGGGGCTTGTCGTCGACGATGCTCTGAAGAGCGGCACGCATATCGGTCCCGTCGTCGACGAAGGCCAGTTGAGGCAGGACACCGACTATATCGATATCGGCCAACAGGAAGGCGCAAGGCTCGCCTTCGGCGGCAACAGGCTGGAACGGGCGACACCCGGCTTCTATCTCGAACCCGCGCTTTTCACCGAAGCGACGAACCAGATGCGGATCGCGCGGGAGGAAATCTTCGGCCCGGTCGCCGCCGTCATCCGGGTGAAGCATTACGACGAGGCCCTCGCCGTCGCCAATGATACCAGCTTCGGCCTCTCCTCCGGGATCGCCACCACCAGCTTGAAACATGCGACGCATTTCAAGCGCAATGCCGAAGCCGGCATGGTCATGGTCAATCTGCCGACGGCCGGTGTCGATTTCCACGTGCCGTTCGGCGGCCGCAAGGGCTCGTCCTTCGGCCCGCGCGAACAGGGCCGATATGCCGCGGAATTCTACACCTCGGTCAAAACCGCCTATACGCTTGCATAGGGAAAACCCATGAAGATACTCGTCCCAGTCAAACGGGTTGTCGACTACAACGTGAAGATCCGGGTTCGTCCGGATGGCACGGGTGTCGAGCTTGCCAATGTGAAGATGTCGATGAACCCGTTCGACGAGATCTCGGTGGAAGAGGCGCTGCGGCTGAAGGAAGCCGGCAAGGCCGAGGAGGTTGTCGTGGTGTCGATCGGTCCTGCCAAGGCCGAGGAGACGCTGAGGACGGCCCTTGCCATGGGTGCCGACCGGGCAATCCTGGTCGAGACCGACGATGCGGTCGAGCCGCTGGCGGTTGCCAAGATCCTCAAGGCGGTCGCCGATGCCGAACAGCCCGGCCTTGTTATCGTCGGCAAGCAGGCGATCGACGACGATTCGAACCAGACCGGCCAGATGCTGGCGGCACTGCTTGGTTCGGCCCAGGCGACCTTCGCCTCGAAGATCGAGATCGGCGATGGCAAGGCGACCGTCACCCGCGAAGTCGATGGCGGCCTGCAGACGATCGAGATCAAGCTGCCGGCAGTGGTCACCTCGGACCTGCGCCTGAACGAACCGCGTTATGCCTCGCTGCCGAATATCATGAAGGCGAAGAAGAAGCCGCTCGACAAGAAGTCTCCTGCCGATTTCGGCGTCTCCACCACACCGCGCCTCAAGGTGTTGAAGACCGAGGAGCCGTCCGGCCGCAAGGCCGGCGTCAAGGTCAAGTCGGTCGCCGAGCTGGTCGACAAGCTCAAGAACGAAGCCGGCGTGCTTTAAGCCAGAACCAGGGAGCCCTCATCATGACCATTCTTCTTCTGGCTGACCACGACAATGCAAGCCTCTCCGACCAGACCGCCAAGGCGTTGACGGCCGCAACCAAGATCGGCGGCGACGTGCATGTGCTGGTCGCCGGCAAGGGCGCAAAGGCTGCTGCCGATGCGGCTGCCAAGCTTGCCGGCGTCTCCAAGGTGCTGCTGGCCGAAAGCGATGCGCTGGCCAACAATCTGGCCGAACCGCTGGCCGACCTGATCGTCTCGCTGGCCGGCAGCTATGACACGATCCTCTCGGCTGCGACGTCGGTCGGCAAGAATGTGCTGCCGCGCGTCGCTGCCCTGCTCGATGTCGCCCAGGTCTCCGAGATCATCGAGGTGATCTCTGCCGATACCTTCAAACGGCCGATCTATGCCGGCAATGCCATCCAGACGGTGCAGGCAACCGATGCCAAGAAGGTGATCACCGTGCGCACCGCCTCCTTCGCCTCTGCAGCCGAAGGCGGCTCCGCGCCGATCGAGACGGTTGCAGCGGTTTCCGATCCCGCTCTGTCGCGCTTCGTCGCCGATGCGCTGTCGGCCTCCGACCGTCCGGAACTGACCTCGGCGAAGATCATCATCTCCAGGCGGCCGGGCGCTGGGTTCGGCGGAAAAATTCCGGGAGGTCATCCTGCCGCTCGCCGACAAGCTCGGGGCTGCCGTCGGGGCAAGCCGCGCGGCCGTCGATGCCGGTTATGCGCCGAACGACTGGCAGGTCGGCCAGACCGGCAAGGTGGTGGCGCCGCAGCTCTATATCGCCTGCGGCATATCAGGCGCCATCCAGCATCTGGCCGGGATGAAGGATAGTAAGGTGATCGTCGCCATCAACAAGGACGAGGAGGCGCCGATCTTCCAGGTCGCCGACTACGGACTGGTCGCCGATCTCTTCGACGTCCTGCCGGAATTGCAAAAGGCGCTCTGAACAGCGTGGAGGCGCGGCAAGCCAAACACAACGTCGCGCTCACCTCCGCATGATCCGCCTCCGACCACAGGGGAGCGCCGGCTGGTCGCAGGCTGCATTCGAACACTGTCGGCGACAACCTATGCCGCAACAGAAAACAGGCGACTTGGAGGCGCTAAACTGCACTTGGGCCTGACATTTTGATCAACGTGGCGATACGGCGGATCGCCAGCTGGTACCCCTCCGTGCCGAGACCGGCGATAACGCCGTCGGCGCGTAGCGACACGTAGGAATGGTGCCGGAAGCTCTCGCGTTTATGGACGTTCGAAATGTGCACCTCGATCACCGGCTGCTCGAACGCGTTGAGCGCATCGAGGATGGCGACCGAGGTTTGGGTGAAGGCCGCGGGATTGATGACGATACCGGCGCCATCCTCACGCGCCTCATGGATCCAGTCGATAATCTCGTATTCGCGATTGCTCTGGTGAAAGCGGATCTGGTGCCCGAGTTCGTCCGCCACCCGGCGGCAATCCCTCTCCACGTCGGCAAGCGTCTCATGCCCGTAGATATGCGGCTGGCGCTTGCCGAGGAGGTTCAGATTCGGTCCGTTGAGAACGTAGATAGTGCTCATGCTCGAGTCCTTGTCATGTTTGGAGCCGTGTCATCGCCGGGCGCTCGAAGCAGGTTCAGGCCAGCATTTCCGAAACGGCGATGGTGCGGTTCTCCCGGCCGGCCCGGGCGATTGCCAGCACGGTGGCAAGTGTCATCGCGCCATCCCGGGCGGAAATGAGCGGCTCGGCCTTGCTTTCGATGACATCGACGAAATGGTTGAGCTGGTTTTCGTAAGCGCGGCTGCCGTCGAGCGTGATGTGCTGGCGCACCAGGGGATGCTGCCAGTGGCCGGCTTCGGTCTCGTGTCGCCAGACATCCATGCACGGGATCGACAATGCGGCCTTCGTGCCGGCGAGATGGTAGGAATTTTCCGGCTGGTGCGGGAAATAGAGCGCCTGTCCGGCCGCTGTATCCCAATTGAACGGCGACACCGCCGTGTCGCTCATCAGAAGCGTCCCGAGGGCGCCGCCTGCGAAGCGGACGCTGACGCTCGCCGTATCCTCAACCTCGAACGATCGAACGGCGTTGGAGGTAAACGCCATGACCTCGTCGATATCGCCGCAGATGAAGCGCAGGCAATCGATGTCGTGGATGAGGTTGATGAGCAGCGGCCCGCCGCCTGGCTCACGGCGCCATGCCGCGTCGAAATAGGCAGCGGGCTTGTCCGTCATCCACATGGCGTTGACCGCGACCAACCGGCCGAGGATGCCGTCGGCCACGATCTGACGAGCCTTGGCGATATCGGGACTGTGGCGTCGCTGGTGGCCGATCAACACCGGCACATCAGTCTTCTCGGCGGCCGCGACGAGCCGCATCGCAGCATCGAGCGAGTCGGCGATCGGTTTTTCCACAAGGCAGGGAATATTGCGCTCGACGCAGGCGAGCGCCGCTTCCACGTGCAGGGCGTTCGGCAGGGCGATGATGGCGCCGTCCGGTCTCATGCGATCGAGCATTTCGCCCATGTCGGTGAAAAACCGCGCGCCGAACTCGTCGGAAACGGCTTTCGCCGCCTCGGAAACGTCGGCGACGCCGACCAGTTCGACGCGGGGATTGGCGCGCAGCAGCGCGGCATGCTCCCGCCCGATCAGCCCTGCTCCCATCAGCACAATTTTCTGGGACACGAAATTCGCTCCTTGCTTAAGGGCAGACCGCCTCACACCTTGGCGATCGCCCGAAGTTCTTCTGCGGTGGTCGTCGGAAAGCCGAAAAACTCGAGATAGGCGGGGATCTGCTCGAACAGCATGTCGACCCCCACCTGGAATTCACAACCGCGCGCCCGCACCGCGGCCAGGAAGGGCGTTATCTCCTGCTTCAGCACCACCTCCCCCACGAATGCGGAGGGCGAGATGCGCGACACGTCAAGCGGCAGGGGGTCGTTGTCGTTCATCCCGAGCGGCGTCGCATTGACGACGATATCGTAGCCGGCGGGATCGGCCGAACCGGTCGTTACCTTGAGAGTGGGATAGTGGAGACGGAGCCGGTCGGCCAGGCCGTTCATCATCGGCACATGGGCGTCATAGAGCGCGAGTTCGGCAATCTCTGCCTGCGCGAGCGAGGCGGCGATCGCCGAGCCGACGCCGCCCGCGCCGATCATCATCGCCCGGCTGCCGCGGACTTGGCGGCCGCGGCGCAGCACGCCGCGCACGAAGCCTTCGCCGTCGAACATATCGCCGATCAGCGTGCCGTTTGGGCCGAGCCGCACCGCGTTGCAGGCGCCGGCCACCTGGGCGCTCTTCGAGACTTCGCCGAGCAAGGCCATGGTGGAAATCTTGTGCGGCATGGTCACGAGCGCGCCGTGGATGTTGGAAAGCCGGAAGACCAGTTTCAGGAACGCCGGATAGTCTTCCGGCCGGCATCCCATCGGGACCACGACCGCATCGATGTCGTTCTTTTCAAAATAGGGATTGTAGATCAGCGGGGCCTTGAACGAATGCGTGGGATAGCCGAGATGCGCGATGAGCTTCGTGGTGCCGCTGATCATCGGCTTGAACCTTCTGGATTTCGCTTTGGCTGCGGCATGGGAGCACCTTGGGCGGCTTCGAACGCCCGGCCGGCCAACCGGCTGGGCAAAGGCTGTTTTCGTGAGGGCGGCGCGACATGACGCGGCGCCGGCAGGCATTGCGCTGAGATCCGCGACACCTCAGTGCCTGCCGAGGATTTCGCCCAGGAATTTCCGCGTGCGCTCGTGTTTCGGGTTGGAAAAGAACTCGACCGGCGACGCCTCCTCGACGATCGCCCCGCTCGCCATGAAGATGACGCGGTCGGCGACCTGACGGGCAAAACCCATTTCATGGGTGACGCAGATCATCGTCATGCCTTCCCTGGCGAGGTCGATCATCGTGTCCAGCACTTCCTTGACCATTTCCGGATCGAGCGCCGATGTCGGCTCGTCGAAGAGCATCACCTTGGGTCGCATGCAAAGCGCCCGGGCGATTGCGACACGCTGCTGCTGGCCGCCGGAAAGCTGGGCGGGATATTTCTCCGCCTGCTCGGAAATCTTAACACGCTCAAGCAACTGCCGGGCTCTCGCCTCGGCTTCCGCCTTGCCGAGCCTGAGCGCCTTCATCGGCGCCAGCATGCAGTTCTGCAGCACTGTCAGGTGCGGAAAGAGATTGAACTGCTGGAAGACCATGCCCACCTCACGGCGCACCGCATCGATCGTCTTCGACTGATGCCCGAGAAGGATGCCGCCGACGCGGATTTCACCCTTCTCGTATGTCTCCAGGTGATTGATGCAGCGGATCAGCGTCGACTTGCCGCTGCCGGATGGTCCGCACAGGACGATCTTCTCGCCTTTACGCACCGAGATGTCGATGTTGTGAAGCGCCTGGAAGGCGCCATACCACTTCTCGACGCCCGCCATCGTAATCATCATCTCAGCGGCATTTGCCGTAGTCGAGCGGTCGCTCATCGATAAACTCCGTCTTCAGAAATTGTGGGAGGCTTGCGCGTCATGACCGTTGCCTACCGCGCCGATGCCGCAAACCTGCGCTCGAGACGCGCGCCGTAGATCGTCAGGGGGCAGCACATCAGGAAGTACAGGGCGCCGACCACGGCAAAGACCGTCAGCGGCTGGAAGATCTGGTTGGAAACGATGTTGCCGGCACGGGTCAGCTCCGTGAAACCGACGATCGACGCAAGCGATGTGCCCTTGATGAGCTGGACGAGGAAGCCGATCGTTGCCGGAAGCGAGATGCGCAGCGCCTGCGGCAGGATGACATTCTTCATCCGCCAGACATAGCTGAGGGCAAGCGCCTTGGCCGCCTCCGTCTGGCCGCGCGGAACCGCCTCGATCGAGCCGCGCCAGATCTCGCCGAGATAGGCGCTTGCATGCAGCGTCAACCCGACGGAAACAGCGGCCCAGGCGTCGAGCCTGATGCCGATGAGAGCCAGGCCATAGTAAACGACGAAGAGCTGCATCAGCAGGGGCGTGCCCTGGAAGACGGCGATGTAGCCGGCGGTGATCCGCTCGATCCACCGGATGCCCGACGTCCTCGCCAGCGCTATGCCGAGCCCAGCTATGCCGCCGCAGACGAACCCGACGGCCGACAGGGCGACCGTCCATTTCAGGCCCAGGAGCAGGAAGAAAAATTCATCGCGACCCATGAAGCGCCCTCACTTGACCGGATAGCTGAAGTAGCGGGCCGAGAAGAACGCGAAGAGACGCATCATCAGCCAGGAAATGACGAGGTAGAACGCCGTCACGGTGAAATAGACCTCGAAGCTGCGGAAACTGTCGGACTCGATCCGCTGGGAGACGGAGGTCAGCTCATAGGCCGAGATCGCCGACGCGATGCTGGTGGACAGCGTCAGCAGCACGAACTGGCTGGTCAGCGACGGGAAGATTGCCCGAAGCGCCGGCTTCAGGACGATCAGGCGGAAGACCTGGGCCTTGTGCAGGCCGAGCGCCAGCCCTGCCTCCACCTGTCCTTTGGAGATCGACTGCACGCCGCCGCGAATGATCTCAATCGCGTAGGCACCGCCATTGATGCCGAGCGCTATGATTGCCGTCGGCGTCGGATCCAGCCGCACGCCTGCCAGCGGCAGGGCGAAATAGATGAAGAAGATCTGCACCAGGAACGGCGTGTTGCGGATGATCTCGATGAAAGCGATCACCAGCCAGCGGACCGGCTTGAAACGGGACTGGCGGAGCACCACGCCGCCGATGCCGATGATGATCGCCAGGATCATGCCTGAGATGGCAAGCAGGAAGGTGCCGAGACAGGCGGCCAGGAGATCGGGCAGGCCATCGATAACGGGGGTGAAATCCAATGTGTAGTTCATGGTTCTTCCCTGGAGATCAGGATACCCTCGCCATTCCGGCCATCGCCTCGATGGCCAACTCGTAGCCTCGGGCGCCGAAGCCGATCATGATGCCGGTCGCGGTGCGGGAGATCAGCGAATTGTGATAAATGCTTTCGCGGGCATGCACGTTCGAGATATGGAGCTCGATCTTCGGCCCATCGAATGTCTTCAGCGCATCCAGCAGGGCGACCGACGTGAAGGTGTATCCGGCGGGATTGATGATGATGCCACAGGCGTCCTTGCGCGCCTGATGCACGGACTCGACCAGTTCGCCCTCGAAATTGGTCTGTCGAAAATCCACGACAAAACCGAGCGCGCCGGCCTTGGCATGGCACCGGTCCCGGATGTCGGCAAGTGTGGTCGTGCCGTAGACCGAAGGTTCGCGCTCGCCGAGAAGGTTGAGATTCGGCCCGTTCAGGACAAAGATCGTGTTGCTCATTTTCAAGCTCCAGGTGCACCGGTACCGTGCATTGCACAGCACCGGCGCAGGCATCGCGTCGTGCGGATGCCGCCTTGCAAGTGGTCAGTGCGGCCGAGAACCGCGGATCAGTTCACGGTAAACGGAATGCCTTCCAGGCTCGCCGGGAATTCGGGAACCGGGACCTTCATCCACTTGTCGTAGACCTTCTTGAGTTCGCCATTGGCCTTGATCTTGTCGATGAAGGTGTTCAGCTCGGCGTTGAGCTCTTTCTCGCCGAGACGGGTGCAGGCGCCGTTGTAGAGCTTCTGGAATTCGAGCTTGTTCTCGAACTTGCCGGGAACGGCTTTCTCCACGCGGTCCATATAGAAAATATTGCCCCCCAGAGCCTCGACCTGGCCGGATGCGAGAGCCTGGATGCTCGGCGCATCACCGTCGTAACGGCGGATGGTTGCCGTCGCCGGCGCGTTCTTGGTGACCTGGGTGTCCTGGGCTGCGCCCTTGGCGACGCCGATCGTCAGATTAGCCATATCTTCATTGGTCTTGATCGACTTGTCCTTCGGACCGATCAACACGATCGCATTGGCAGCGTAAGGCTTGCTGAACTGCACGGCCTTGGCGCGATCGGGCAGCATGGCCATGGTCGCGAAGAGCACGTCGACGCGGCCCGTGGTCAGCGCCGGAATGCGGTTATTGACTTCGAGCGGGACGAATTCAACTTCAACGCCGAGCTCCTTGGCGAACAGCGTCGCGATGTCGGCGTCGAGGCCATCCTGCTTGCCGGCGCTGGTGACGAAGCCCCACGGCGGGTTGTCGCCCTGGATACCGACGACCAGCTTGCCCTTTGCCTTGATCTCGGCGGGCGTGACGGCGGCAGCGGGCTGCGCCATGGAAAACGCGGCCACAAGCGCTGCCGCTCCAAACAACGCGTGACGGCGCTTCACTTTCAATTCGAACATTTCGTGCTCCTCCTCTCATGATCCCATGGGGACCCTGTCAGCACTCCGTTTGCTGACGACAATGCAAAACTGCCATGGGAGCATCTTTAAATCAACAGAGTTTTTCGATAATATATGATAAAATCGATTTCGACATGGAAATCTAGGCTTAAATTATGAAATCAATCTGCACCAGCAGGTGTGGAAACGGCTTTCCAAAAAGGAGGAAGACTGGGATGAAGACTTCGATAGCGACGGTTTCAATCAGCGGCGAGCTGCCCGAAAAATTGGAGGCAATCGCCAAGGCCGGTTTCGGCGGTGTCGAAATCTTCGAGAACGACTTCCTAGCCTTCGATGGCAGTCCTGCCGATGTGGGAAAGATGGTGCGCGATCACGGGCTGGAAATCACCCTGTTCCAACCTTTCCGCGATTTCGAGGGCATGCCGGCCTCCCACCGGCAGAGAACCTTCGACAGGGCGGAGCGCAAGTTCGATGTGATGCAGGAACTCGGCACCGATCTTGTGCTGGTCTGCTCCAACGTCTCGCCGGTCTCCCTCGGCGGCGTCGATCGCGCTGCGGCGGATTTTTACGACCTCGGAGAGCGGGCGGCGAAGCGCGGCCTGAGGATCGGTTACGAAGCGCTCGCCTGGGGCCGCCATGTCAACGACCATCGCGACGCGTGGGAGATCGTCCGGCGGGCCGACCATCCGAATGTCGGCCTGATCCTCGACAGCTTTCACACGCTGTCACGGAAGATCGACATCAATTCGATCCGCTCCATCCCGAAGGACAAGATCTTCATCGTGCAACTCGCCGATGCGCCGTTGATCGACATGGACCTGCTCTACTGGAGCCGGCATTTCCGCAATATGCCGGGCGAAGGCGACCTGCCGGTCACGGCCTTTACTGCCGCCGTCGCCGCGACCGGTTATGACGGCTATTTCTCGCTGGAAATCTTCAACGACCAGTTCCGCGGCGGGCAGGCGCGCTCGATCGCGGCAGACGGCCATCGCTCGCTGATTTATCTCGGCGACCAGGTACGCCGAGCTCCCGGCACGGAAACTCTCAGTGTTGCCTCCATGCCGGACCGGGCGACGGTCAGGGGCGTCGGTTTCGTGGAATTCTCCACCGACGAGGAAGATGCTGCCGACCTCATCGGGATCCTGCGCACGCTCGGCTTCCGCAAGACGGCGGCGCATCGTTCGAAGAAAGTCAGCATTTTCCAGCAGGGCGACATCCGCCTCATCGTCAATACCGAGGAAAAGGGTTTCACCAACGCGTCGTTTGCCGTCCACGGCACCTCGGCCTATGCGATGGCGCTGATCGTGGACGATGCGAAACAGGCTTTCGCGCGGGCCGTGGCGCTTGACGCCGAGCCATTCAGCCAGCCGGTCGCCGCCGGTGAAGTCGAAATCCCGGCGATACGCGGTGTCGGCGGTGGATTGATCTATCTGCTTGATGACCAAAGCGATCTCGGCCGCTTCTCCGAAATCGACTTCATGCCCGTCGAAGACGAAGCTGAAATTGTGCCTGCGCATCTGCTCAGGATCGACCACGTCGCCCAGACCGTGGCCTATGACGAAATGCTGACCTGGCTGCTTTTCTATAGTTCGATCTTCGAGACCCATAAAACGCCGATGGTCGATATTATCGATCCGGCCGGCGTGGTCCGCAGCCAGGTGGTCGAGAACGCATCGGGTTCGCTGCGCATCACCCTGAACGGCGCGGAAAACCGCCGGACACTCGCCGGGCATTTCATCGCGGAAACATTCGGATCGGGCATCCAGCATCTCGCTTTCGATACCGATGATATCTTCGCCACCGCCGAAGCACTTCGCAAAAACGGCTTCCGGCCGCTGCACATCTCGCCGAACTATTATGGTGATGTCGAAGCCCGCTTCGGCCTGGACCCCGAGCTGACCGAGCGGCTGAAGGCGGAAAACATTCTCTACGACCGCGACGAACACGGCGAATATTTCCAGCTTTACAGCGGCACCTATGGCGAGGGCTTCTTCTTCGAGATCGTCGAGCGGCGGAACTATCGCGGCTACGGCGCACCGAACGCCATCTTCCGTATTGCCGCCCTGAAGAAGCTGATGCGGCCGGAAGGATTGCCGAAAATGTAAATAACTCGCGTTACCGCGATCCTATGAGAAAAATTAGTTTCCGCAGGCATTCACGCGCGATTGAATGTGACGAGAATAGCCAATTATATAGGAGGATCGAAAAAATGTCAGAGAAGAATCGAAGTTGCTGAATACAACCAATGAAACCGTCGCGGAAAGCAGCTACCGGCGCATTCGTGCGGATATCATATTCGGCCGCCTGGCGCCGGCGCAGAAGCTGAAACTGGAAAGCCTCAAAGAAACATACGAAACCAGCGTCAGCACCCTGCGGGAAATTCTGAACCGGCTCTCGTCCGAAGGCCTGGTGGTTGCCGAAGGGCAGCGCGGCTTCGAGGTTTCGCCCGTGTCGGCCACCGATCTCAGGGAGATTGCGGCGCTTCGTCTGCTGCTGGAAACCCACGCGCTCGAACAGTCCTTCGAATACGGCGACGTGGAATGGGAAGCCCGCTTGGTTTCCGCTCACTACAAGCTGTCGCGCATGGAGCGGGTGATGGCCACCGGCGATACCGGCCAGGCGGAAGACTGGAAGCGATATGATTGGGAATTCCATCAGGCGCTGATCTCCGCCTGCGGGTCGAAGCTTCTGATGGAAATGCATTCCGTCGTGTTCGACAAATATCTGCGCTATCAGATGGTCGCATTGTCCTATCGCGGCGAAATCGCGGCTAAGGAACACCAGCAGCTTCTGGATGCTGCCTTGAGGCGGGACCAGCAGATGGCGAAGCAGGTCCTGACCGTCCACATCGAGGACGGCGTGGAGCATGCACTCGCCCGCAACGCATTGCGGTAGTGACGGCTCGAACCATGAATCGCGGAGAACGGAAGTGAAATCAGGAGAAGCCGTGCTCGAGCGATCGGGCGAAACAGGCGAAACCATCAGTGACGTGGTCTTTCGCCAGGTGAGGCAGGATATCATCGTCGGCATATTGCCGCCCGGCACCAAGATAAAGCTCGAGCAGGCCAAGGAGCGTTATTCGATCAGCGTGTCGTCGCTGCGCGAGATCCTGAGCCGCCTCACGACAGAAAATCTGGTAATCGCCGAAGGGCAACGGGGCTTCGAGGTCAGTCCCGCCTCACGCCAGGAATTGATGGAACTCGCCGATCTGCGCATCGTGCTGGAGACCCATGCGATGGACCTTGCATTTGCGGCCGGCGATCTGGAATGGGAAGGCCGGATCGTCGCCGCGCATCACAAGCTCGCGGCTGCGGAGCGCCGGCTGCTCTCTGGTGATGCCTCGCGCACGATCGATTGGGTGCGCTACGACTGGGAATTTCACCAGGCGATCGTTTCTGCCTGCAATTCGGCGACGTTGATGGCGAGCCTTTCCTCGGTCTTCGACCGCTTCCTTCGCTATCACCTGCTGGCCGAGAGCTTCCGCGGCAAGGCGGTGGTCGACGATCACAAGCTGCTGTTCGAGCTCGCGCTGGGCAGGGATGGCGAAGGTGCAAAGGCTGTTCTCAGGCAGCACGTTCAAAGCGGCGTGGAGCATGTCCTGAAGAGCAGCAAGATTTTCTAAAGCCGCTTACAACCCGGTACCGGCCTTGGAGATGACCAAGAGCGATGTGTGCCACATCGATGCAAACCGATCATTTCGACAACTTTGGGGCGCAAGGAAACACGGTCTGAAGCTTCATTGTTCTTGCCTGCGGGAGATGCTCCACTAAATCCGCTCAGATGGACGTTCAGGAGAACGCAGTTTCGGTGAACCCGGCGAGCGCATCCACGCGGACGCCGCTTCAGGTGCGAAGTCCAGCTGTCATGGCGGAGGTCGAGCGCCTCCTGGCGGGCCGCACACGCGACATCCGCCTAGAAGGCGAGCTTCACGGACTTTTTCGGAAACGTTCGTGGTCGCAGGCGGCCAAGATCATTCGCGCCTGGATGATCTGGGTCGCTTTGCTTGATGGCGTGACCTTGGGCCTCAACGCCATCCTGCTTCCACTGCCGATCGTGCTGTCGATGCTCTTGCCCGCCTGCATCCTTCCGCCCGCAGCCCTGGCCACCGCCTTCGTCTGGCGAAAACCGCGCGCATCCTGGCTGCAGGGGCTCTCTCTGATCGCCGGCATGTTCTTCATCCTGCTCTCGGTCGCCCTGGTGGGCGTCAGCGCCGGTGGCGCGTTTTATGAGCGGCATTTGAACATCATGCTGGTCGTGGCGATTACCGCGATGATCATCTTCGCCGTCCCGATGGCCTGGACGGTGATGATCGCAGCATCGGCGCTCGGTCTCTATCTGTTTTTCCAGCTTCATAATCCGGGGCTTGACTTGGGAAGCGCCGTGGCTGCGACGCTGTTTTTTGCAAGTGGTGTCGTCGCAACCGTCGTGGCGCGACGCACGATGACGATCCTGGCCCAGAAGGCCTTCCTTCTCGAACTTCGGGACCGAAGCCGCGTGGCGGAACTGGCCGACGCAAATGCGCGCCTCGAGTTGCTTGCGAGAACCGATCCCCTGACCGGCATCGCCAACCGGCGCTGGATGATGGAGATGCTCAATCGCCTCTGGGGCATCGACGAGCCCTGTCCCGAAGGCGCTTCCTTGCTGATGTGCGACATCGATCAGTTCAAGAACCTGAATGACAGCCTTGGGCACGCCGAGGGTGATCGCTGTCTGGTGAAGGTCGCCGGCATTATTCAGAGCAGCGTGAGGCACGGTCGCGATCACGTGGCCCGTTATGGCGGCGAAGAATTTCTTGTCCTGCTTCCTGGACTGGATGGCGAGGAGGCGGTTGCCGTCGCCGACAATATTCGCAAGCGGGTTGAAGCCGCCTCCCTTCCCAACCCCGCATCCCGCGTCGCTCCCTACGTCACCCTCAGCATCGGAGTGGCCACTCACGCGCCGAACAGTCAGGCAATTTCGGTAGAGGAACTCCAGCGCCAGGCCGATGCGGCGCTTTATCTCGCCAAACAGGCGGGCCGCAATCGGGTGGCGCGGCATAAAGCGGATTTGCCAGGCGCGTAATGCCGGCGCATGACGCCGACGGCTTTCTCAGGCCACAACCGGAACCGGCGCGCTGTCGTTCGGCAGCAATCGCGCCACGGCGCTCAGGAGATCCGTCTGCGATATCAGGCCGAGGATTCGGTAATCGTCATCAACGACGATGACGGCATGTGTGCGCCCGTCGGTCAGCACAGGCAACAGTGAAAGAGCGGCATCCGAAGGTCTCGCCACCGCCGGCCTCGAGATCGCGTGTGCGATCGTCTCGGTACTTCCGGACAATTCCCGCAGGCCGACGGTGCCGATGAGACGGCCCCCCGGGTCCTTCACCGGCAGGGTGCGGATATTATGCTTCAAGAGAAGGTGACGCGCAGCATCCGGTTCCGACGTTTCCCCGATGGCGATCACGTCACGCGACATGATATCGGCACAGCTGATCTTGCCGTTCGAGCGGATGGCCGCCTGCAGCTCGACCTGCTGCAGCAGTCGGCCGAGGTCTGCCCGGTCGATATCGAAGGTTTCGTCGAGCGCTTCGAGAGCCGCATCGACGTCCTCCTCGCGGAACCCTACCCGCGCGGCCGACGGCAGGTCGATCGTCTGATGGGTGTTCTCCGCCTTGAGAACGACGTGCGGATAATTCCGCTTGGAAAGCTTGTGGAACAGCAGGCCAAGGCCGACGAGAATGCAGGAGTTCAAAGCGACGGGCACGAAGGGAAAGAGGAAGCCCCAGCCGGCAACGACAGGACCACCGAGCACGGCGGTCAGGGCCGCGGCTCCTCCCGGAGGGTGAAGGCAGCGCGTGAAGGACATTGCGCCGATCGCAAGCGAAACGCCGACACCGGTCGCGATGATCGGATCACGAATGAAATAGGCGGCCACAATCCCCATCAGCGCTGAAATCGTATTGCCGCCGATGATCGACCATGGCTGCGCCAGCGGGCTTGCCGGCACCGCGAAAAGAAGCACCGCGGACGCCCCCATCGGCGCGACGATCAGTGGCAGATGCGGCCCCTGCCCGAACAGATAGCCGCTGATGACGCCGGTCAGACCAATGGCCAGCAAAGCGCCGAGGCATGCGATCAATCGCTCCCGCAAGGTCGCACCGGCCAGGATCGGTGAGAACAGACGGAAGCGGCGGAAGCGGCTCGGTCCCACCTTCGGGGAAACGGGAAACTGCATGACAAGACCAATTTCGAACGAGGATTATCTGGCGGATGAAGGAAGAGCAGGTGCGAGTTAGTTTGCTGCCAGTCTGATATCTCTGCCCTTTGTCGCGCTGAGCACTTCGTGGAACGCATTGAACGCGCTCGGGCGGTCATTCCTGCGGTAGACGAGCAGCGTCTCGACAGGTCCCAGCTGGTAAGTCTGGGCAGACGTCGGCCAGTGCATCAGATCGAGAACGGATCTCGGCATGACGCCGGCCGTATTGCCGGTCGCAACGCTTGCCAGAATCGCGTGGTAGGAGCCGAGCTCGCTGGTCGGCAGGGCGCTCGATTTGCGCACCCAGTTTTCGGCGATCCGGCGATAGGTGCAGCCGGGCTCCAAAGCGGCGAGCGCCCCGACACGCAGGTCGGCGGCGGATTTGATGGCGGGATGGCCGGACGGCAGTACGATCAACAGGTCCTCGACAAAGACCGGCTCCATCTCCAGGGCCTTGAGTTCGGCATCGAAGCCCGAGTCTTCCTCACGCATCGCCTTCGGCAGGCGGGCAATCAGCGCGCAATCGAGCACATCGGAGAGAACATCGCGGGTCAGATCGCGGGACGCCCCCATCGTCAGATGCAGCGATACATCGGGCCACATCTGGTTGAATTGCGTCAGTGCCGCCGGCAGCCTGCTTGCCGCCGTGCTCTCCATGGTGCCGACCCGCAACGTCCCCGATGGGGCGAGAGGCCGCACAGCCTGGCGCGCTTCCAGCGCCAGCGCCTTGAGCCGGTTGGCATAGGAAAGAAACGTCTCGCCCTCCCGCGTCAGGGTCATCTTCTTGCCATCGCGGCTGAAGAGGGAAACGCCGAGGTCCTCCTCCAATTGCTGGATGCGCGTCGTCACGTTCGACGGCACCCGCCCCACAGCCTTGGCGGCCTTGGTAACGCTGCGGTCGCTGGCGACGGCGAGGAATATGTCGATCGACGAAAGGTCCAATGAAAAGATCTCGTTTTCGGAATTAAGGCTAGAGATAATTCTCTATATAAAAATCATCGACATTGCTCAAGCCGGTTTCGGCACCGGACAAAAAAACGCAAGCCGGCAGGCAGGCGATTGCCGAAAAAAGGGTCGGGTCGCCGCGGAAATAGCCATGCAACCTACGACATTGCCTCTGTCGGACGACGTTTTGAGGGTTTGAGCTTGGCACACGGTTTGCATCCGCAAACCTATCTGCAGATCGATCGGCGACGACCTCATGTTGCACCTTGTCTTGACCTGTCTTCTTCTGAGCGTCGCTTCAGGCTTGAGCATGCGGCGTTTTCTGCTGCCGTATTTCGCCGGCGGCGATCTCGCCGAGAAGTCCGCCCCTGTGACAGTCGTCGCAAGTGCCGTCTTTCTGGCAGCGATCGCTTTCACCGTCTCCGACCAGGATCTTTGGGCAAAATCCGTCATTCTGATGCTCGGCCTTTTACTGTCCGCAATGTTTGACGACGCGAGACCCAAGCTGACGATCGCCCTTTCCGCCGTCAGTCTGGCGGCCTATCTCGGGCTGCGTTCGATCGGCTGAGCATCCAACCATCACCCAAACAGATCAGGGGTCACGGAACACGGCGACTCATCACCGGTGTCGACGCCCAATCGAGCTTGCATCCATCGACGAAAATCATTCGTCAACGCAGCCACATCCTGCAACCTGAAACATCTCCCGACGGGCGATAAGGAAGACTTCGCGCAATACGGGAAAATGATCTCTATTGAAGAATATTTCCTCACTGTTATTCTCCATCATAGAACATTTTCCGAGGCACGCTGGATCGCAGGATGCAGAAATCAGACCTCTCACGATCGGTGTCGATCTCGACTCCAGGAAATCGAGACCAGCGGCTCCCATGCCGTGAGGATGTTCGAATTGCGTCGGTGAGGAGGCGAGCGGCGATCATGGACAGCGATCCGACAGGAAAAATTTGGTCGGAATGGTATGCGTGGCATCCCGTCTTGCCGATCGACGATACGATATTCTGGCTCGAAACCGTGTACCGGAGGCAAGGCCCAGAGGGTCTCTGGCAATATCGTTCGTTCCGGCCGGAATTCGAACGCCGGCAGGCTCTGACCGACATGCCCGTCTGTCCCGGCGCTTAGAGCCTTTCCGGGTTAGATTGCAGCATTCTGCCGGAGCAGGTTTTCGTCAGGGCAAAGGCGATCGGCTCACCGGCCGCACCGCTTCGCCATGCGAAGCAATAGGTGCGTCCGGCGATTCTAAAGTCTTGCAGATTTGCCTGGCAAATCTGCGGGAGGGTTGGCTGAAACGGGCCGGCTGATCGACCGGCCGGCTTGGCCGTAGAGTTGAGCTACGACGCGCGCCGGCCGGTCGACCATCCGACTCCGTTTGAGCCAACAGAATGCTGCAATCTAACCCGGAAAGGCTCTAAATCACCCGAGCGCCTGGCTGACGAGCGCATAGGTTTTAGGCGCATGCGCTGCCTGATGCTCCGGATGCGGGAGCCATGGGCCACCGAACGACATGGTCGTGACGATGTCGTAGACCGAAAGACCGCAGCGGGAGAGGAAATCGGAAAACGTTCCGCCCTTTTCGCGTGTGTCGAGGCGCAAGAACGCCCCCCTATGCTCGCCTGCGTGCGGACGGATGACGGCGATCGCGTCCGCATCGTTGCCCGCCACGACCGGACCGATGACATGGCCGCGCCCGAACCGCCGGCAAAGCGAGAAAGCCTCGATCCTGCCGGCGCGGCTCAACACGATACCCTTGGAATTAGCCATGAGCCGGGCCAGGAGCAGCTTGCGTTCCGTGCCGAAGGCCACGCAATCCAATTGCGCAATCGCGTCCAGATCTCCAGCCTCGACTGCCCGTATCACGGCGCCGGGCGGCGGCTCCACATCCGGCGGCGATATCGCTTCGCCCTGGCATTGGAAGACAGATGCCTCCCGAATGAAATTCAGGGAACGATAGAGACGTCGCGCGGCACGCGTCGCGTTCAGCCCTAGGTGGCGCCCGGCGACCTGATCCAGCACGTGGCCCATCAGCCATTGCCCGGCACCGTTGGTTTGCAGGCGCGGCGAGGTGATGACCATACCGACCGTGGCAAATTGCGCATCATAGGGAAACCACATCGCGGAGCCGAGAATGCGGCCGATTTCATCGATCGCCACGACGCCCTCGCCGAACTCACGCATGAATTGCCAGTCTTCGGCGCGATGCGGCCAGGCGACGGTCATCGAAAGCGCATGCAGTTTGTCGAGATCGACGCTGTCGATCCCGGCAAGGCGCATCTCGAAACTGTCGACGATCCTGGATTCGGATGTCAGTTCACTCACCCGGCCCTCCTGCCGCATTGTCTCGCCCAGCCTGCGCTCGGAAACTTCTGTGACCAGACTAGAACAGATCGTTCGATACAATTCACTGGGGAAGCGCGCGCAAACACAACAATCGACCAAATCCCGATGCGCATTCGGCAAATAACGCCTGCGCCTGCCTTTAGAGTCATTGACCAGGCCCGGATCGGCCGCCAATCGCCGTTCACCGTGAGGACCCGGAATGTCGCCTCCCGTCAGCCCAGTTACAAGCACCCCAAAAATCCCGCCGCGCTGTGAAGAATCCCATGCAGGCAATTGAAATTCTCGAAAGGCTCGTCGGCTTTCCCTCGGTCGTCGGCACGCCGAACACCGAGATCGTCGCATGGATCCGGCACTACCTGCAAAGCCACGGCGTTGTTGTCACGGAGCTTCCCGGTCCGGAGGGCGACCGGTCGAACCTCTTCGCCACGATCGGCCCGAAGGAAACGCCGGGCTATATCCTCTCGGGCCATATGGACGTGGTCCCCGCCGCCGAAGGCGGCTGGACCAGCGATCCGTTCCGCCTGCGGGCCGAAGCGGACCGCTTCTACGGTCGCGGCGCCACCGACATGAAGGGCTTCCTGGCCGCCGTGCTCGCCGCCGTCCCGGCGTTTGCGGCCATGCCGCTTCGCCGGCCCATCCACCTTGCCTTTTCGTATGACGAGGAGGCCGGCTGCCGCGGCGCGCCGCATATGATCGCCCGCCTGCCGGAGCTCTGCGCAACTCCGCTTGGAGCGATCATCGGCGAGCCGAGCGGCATGCGGGCAATCCGCGCCCATAAGGGCAAGGCCGCCGCCCGGCTGACGGTCAGAGGCCGGGCAGGCCACTCCTCGCGCCCGGATCAGGGGCTGAATGCGATCCATGCCATCACCAGCGTTTTGGTTTACGCCAGCGCCGAAGCCGACCGGCTGACCTCCGGGCCGTTCGAAGATGTTTTCGAACCGCCCTACTCCTCCCTTCAGGTCGGCACGCTGAAGGGCGGCCAGGCGGTCAATATCATTCCCGACATTTGCGAGGCCGAGTTCGAAGCGCGGGCCATTTCCGGCGTCGATCCGGCAACGCTGCTAGCGCCGTTGCGAGCATCGGCCGAGACGCTGTCGCAGCGTGGTTTCCAAGTAGAATGGCGCGAACTCAGCGCCTATCCGGCGTTGTCGCTTGCCGCCGACGCGCCGCTTGCGGCGCTGCTTGGCGAACTGACCGGCATCGAGCCGCTCGCCGCCGTCAGCTACGGCACGGAGGCCGGGCTTTTCCAGCGCGCCGGCATCGATGCGATCATCTGCGGACCGGGCGACATCGGCCGCGCCCACAAGCCGGATGAATTCATCCGTGCTGGTGAACTGCTCGCCTGCCAGGCGATGGTCGAGGCGCTCGGTCGCCGCTGCGCCTGAAGCACGAGATCAAGGAGCCGACGCAATGACCTTTCTCTTCAATTCGGACGCGAAGCGCGGCGCCATCTTCGCCGAAGCCTTCGCGCGCGAACTACCGGACATCGCCTTCTCCATGGATCCCAAGTCGGTCGAAGCCGAGGCCGTGCGCTATCTCATCACCTGGACCCTGCCGGATGATCTCGCGCGCTACCGCAATCTCGAAATCCTCTTTTCGATTGGTGCCGGGATCGACCAGTTCCGCATCGATGCCGTGCCTACGTCGGTGAAGGTGGTGCGCATGGTCGAGGACGGCATCATCAGGATGATGCAGGAATATGTGACGCTTTCCGTACTTGCGCTCCATCGCGACCTGCCGACCTATCTCGACCAGCAGCGGCGCCGGACCTGGCAGGCGGTCGCGCCGGTGCAGGCCTCGAACCGCCGCATCGGCGTGCTCGGGCTCGGCATGCTCGGAACCGCCGTGCTCGAACGCTTGCTACCCTTCGGCTTTCCACTTTCGGGCTGGAGCCGCAGCCCGCGCGAGATCGACGGCATCCGATGCCTGAGCGGTCGGGACGGCCTCGATACTCTGCTTGATACCACCGATATTCTTGTCTGCCTGCTACCGCTGACGGACGAGACGCGCGGCTTCCTGAATGCCGGCCTCTTCGCCAGGATGCCGGCTGGTGCGGCGCTCGTCCATGCCGGTCGCGGCGCTCAGCTCGACCATCGGGCACTCGTCGCCGCACTCGACGCCGGGCATCTTTCCGGCGCCGTTATCGACGTCACCGAGCCGGAGCCGCTTCCCGCGGACCACGCCTTCTGGAGCCACCCGAAGATCCTGCTGACGCCGCACATTGCGAGCGTCACCCAAGCTGAAACCGCCGCAGCAGCCGTGATCGGCAACATCAAACGCTATCAGGCGGGCCTCGACCCGATCGGACTGATCGATCGCAGCCGCGGCTACTGAATTCTTAACCCAGGAAAGCAAAATCATGTCCCTTCTCAAGACGATCGACACCAACCCGACCTCCACGCCGCGCGAGTCCGGCCCGCTGCCCGAACGGCTGATCTCCGGTAACCCGGCCTTCAAGACCTGGGCGCAGGACGTCGCCCGCGGCGAGACGGTTCATAGCGGCGTGTGGGAAGCCACCCCCGGCGAGACGCGCTCGATCAAGGGGGAGACGTTCGAGTTCTGCCATATCCTTTCCGGCCTGATCGAGATCACCCCGGAAGGTGGCGAACCGGTGGTCTACAGAGCCGGCGACAGCTTCGTCATGAAGCCCGGCTTCGTCGGCGTCTGGAAGACGATCGAGACGGTGCGCAAAATCTACGTGACCGTGTCGTAATGCCAACGCCGTAGATTTGACTGGCCGCAGCGGCGAAAACGCAATTTTTCGCCGCTGCGGCATCGCCGGTCGATGAATGCTGCTCGCTTTCCCCGGTTAGGCTTGCCTCAGCCCACCCCGAGGACATGCGATGACACTCAGCTTCGATCCGAACACGATTTCCCTGCCCGTCGGGCATTTCATCGGCGGCCGGCTGATTCCGGCCGAAGCCGTGATCGACATGCATCGTCCCTCCGACGGCAAGGCCTATGCGGGCTGCCCGCTGGCTGACGCAGCAGTTGTCGACCACGCTGTCGAAACCGCCAAGAAGGCGTTGAGGACGAGCAACTGGGGCGGCGTGCGGCCGCGCGAGCGCACCGTGGCGTTGCAGCGCTGGGCGGATCTGATCGAGGCGGAGGCAGAGACCCTCGCCAGGCTTGAAGCGCTCTCGTCGACACGGCCCATCGGTCATCTCGTCGCCGGCGACATCGCCGTCACTGCCGAGCAGATCCGTTTCTTTGCCGAATTCGCCGACAAGGAAGGCGGCGACCTCGTTCCGACCGACGATACCAATTTCGGCATGATCATGACCGAACCCTACGGTGTCGTCGGCGCCATCACGCCCTGGAATTTTCCCCTGTCCATGGCGGGCTGGAAGCTCGGCCCGGCGCTGGCGGCGGGCAATGCGGTGGTGTTGAAACCATCGGAGATGACGCCGTTCTCGACACTCTATCTCGCCGAACTTTCGGTGCGGGCCGGTCTGCCGGCCGGTCTCGTCAACATCGTGCTCGGTGACGGCCCGACCACCGGAAATGCGATCACCGGACATCCCGGCATCGCCAAGGTCAGCTTTACCGGCTCGACTGCGGCCGGCTCGGCGATCATGACCAATATCGCTCGCACCGGCGTCAAGCCGATGACGCTCGAACTTGGCGGCAAAAGTCCGCAGTTGGTCTTTGCCGATGCCGATCTCGAGCTTGCTGCGGGCGCAATCGCCGGCAGCATTCTCTCCAACGCCGGTCAGGCCTGCGTCTGCGGTTCCCGCCTGATTGTCGAGGCGAAGGTGGCGGACGCGCTCGCGGCCGCACTTGTCGAGAGGTTGGCGGTCATCCGCCCCGGCCCCACCTGGGATGAAGCAACCGATTATTCGCCCGTCATCTCCGAACGCCAGATCGCCCGCATGGACGGTATCATCCGCGCCGCGATCGACGGCGGGGCCGAGTGCCTCACCGGTGGCCGCCGCCTCGACCGCGAAGGCTATTTCTACGCCCCAACGCTGATGTCGGGCGTGACGGCAACATCGCCGGCGGTTCTCGAGGAAATCTTCGGACCGGTGCTGACCATTCAGACTTTCGAGGACGAGGAGGAGGCGCTGAGCCTCGCCGACCATCCGGCTTACGGGCTCGCCGCCGGCCTCTTCACCCGGGATCTGTCGCGTGCCATCCGCGTGACGCGCCGCCTGCAGGCCGGCACCGTCTGGGTCAATCGCTACGGCCGCTCGCGCGACCATATCCTGCCGACCGGCGGCTACAAGCAGTCCGGTATCGGCAAGGATCTCGGTCGCGAAGCCTATCTCGCCAACCGCAAGAGCAAGAGTGTGCTCATCAGCCTGTGAGGACCTGCGATGAAGACCTACAAGATCGCCCTTCTGCCCGGAGACGGCATCGGCCGTGACGTGACGGCAGCAGCCTGGGCCGTACTCGAAAAGGCAGCTCGCCTGAACGGATTTTCTCTGGATGCAACCAGCTATCCCTGGTCCTGCGACTACTATCTGGAGAACGGCAGCATGATGCCCGCCGACGGCATCGAAACGCTCCGGTCCTTCGATGCTATCCTGCTCGGCGCCGTCGGCTGGCCCCACAAGGTGCCGGATTCCGCCTCGCTGCACGGGCTTCTGCTGCCGATCCGCAAGGCTTTCGTGCAATATGCCAATATCCGCCCGCACCGGCTGCTGCCCGGCGTGCAGGGACCGTTGCGGTCCGACGGTTTCGACATCCTCTGCATTCGTGAAAACACCGAGGGCGAATATTCCGGGGCCGGCGGCCGCGTCCACCAGGGCACCGACAGCGAGGTGGCTGTGGAGACCTCGATCTTCACCCGCAAGGGGGTCGAGCGCATCCTGCGTTTCGGCTTTGAGCAAGCGCGTGCGCGCAGCGGCAAGCTTGCCTCGGTGACCAAGTCCAACGCCCAGAAATATTCGATGGTCTTCTGGGACGAGATCACCCAGAGGCTTTCTGCCGAATATCCCGATGTCGACGTGACCAGCTACCATATCGACGCCATGGCCGCCCGCATGGTCATGGCGCCCGATAGTCTCGACGTCGTGGTCGCCTCCAACCTGTTCGGCGATATCCTGACCGATCTCGGCGCCGCCATCCAGGGCGGGCTCGGCTTTGCAGCCTCCGCCAATATCAATCCCGATCGCTCCGCGCCATCGATGTTCGAACCGGTCCACGGATCCGCCCCCGATATCGCCCATCTCGGCATCGCCAATCCGATCGCCGCCATCTGGTCGGGCGCGATGATGCTGGAGCATTTGGGAGAAACGGCCGCTGCCGCAAAGGTGATGGCATCAATCGAGGCGACGACCGCACGCGGCATCGGCGCCATTCCCGGCAAGGACAAGACCGACGCGATCACCGCATCGGTGCTTTCGGCACTTGACTGATCAATGGAGAACAGAATGAACGGATTGAGGGATAGCAGCCTGCTTCGCCAGCAAGGGCTTATCGACGGAGAATGGCGTGGGGCCGCCGCCGGGAATACGATCCAAGTGATCGACCCGGCGACGCAGCATGTGCTGGGCACGGTGCCCGACATGGACGGAGCCGATACGAGGGCGGCAATCGCCGCGGCGGAAAGGGCCTTCGGTCCATGGCGGGCAAAGACCAATGCCGAGCGCGCAGCATTGCTGGAAGCCTGGCACGATCTGATGCTCGACAATATCGAGGATCTGGCGCTGATCCTCACTCGTGAGCAGGGCAAGCCGCTGACGGAAGCGCGCGGCGAAATCCGCTACGGCGCCTCGTTCATCAAATGGTTTTCCGAGGAGGCGCGCCGCATCGGCGGAACGACCATTCCCTCGCCGACGGCGGACCGGCGGATCGTCGTTCTGAAGGAGCCGGTCGGCGTGTCGGCGATCATCACGCCGTGGAATTTTCCAAATGCGATGATCACCCGTAAGGTCGGGCCTGCACTCGCCGCAGGCTGCACCGTCGTCATCAAGCCATCGGACCTCACCCCTTATTCGGCCCTCGCGCTCGGCGTCCTGGCTGAGCGCGCCGGCATCCCGAAGGGCGTCATCAATATCGTCACCGGCCTGCCCACCCGGATCGGCGACGAACTGATGGCGAACCAGACCGTCCGCAAGATTTCTTTCACCGGCTCGACCCGCGTCGGCTCGCTGCTGATGCGCGGCGCAGCCGACAGCGTCAAGCGACTTAGCCTCGAACTCGGTGGCAATGCGCCCTTCATCGTCTTCGACGACGCCGATCTCGATCTTGCCGTGGAAGGCGCGATCGCATCGAAATTCCGCAATGGCGGGCAGACCTGCGTCTGCGCCAACCGCCTTCTCGTCCAGTCCGGTGTCTACGAGGCCTTTGCCGCCAAACTTTCCGCACGCGTATCGGCCATGAAGGTCGGGGCCGGCACGGCGGCCGGCACGGATATTGGCCCGATGATCAACAAGGCGGCGATCGAGAAGATCAAGCGT
Organism: Rhizobium anhuiense bv. trifolii; assembly: GCF_024346605.1. Lineage (NCBI taxonomy): Bacteria > Pseudomonadati > Pseudomonadota > Alphaproteobacteria > Hyphomicrobiales > Rhizobiaceae > Rhizobium > Rhizobium anhuiense. The sequence continues at coordinate 549,703 of NZ_CP098804.1, read as the reverse complement.
CATGTCGACGATGCGGTGGAAAAGGGAGCGAGGATCCTCGCCACCGCAGGTTTCGTGCCTGAAGGCGATCAATATGCCGTGCCGATGGTGCTCGGCGGTGCGACCACCGACATGCAGCTTGCCAGCGAAGAGACCTTCGGGCCCGTTGCCCCGCTTTTCCGTTTCGACACTGAGCAAGAGGCGATCGGCATCGCCAACGCCACGCCCTTCGGCCTAGCCGCCTATTTCTACACCGAGAGCCTGAAACGCTCCTGGCGTGTCGCCGAAGCGCTCGAATTCGGGATGCTCGGCCTGAACACCGGGGCCATCTCCACCGAGGTCGCGCCCTTCGGCGGCGTCAAGCAGTCCGGCCTCGGCCGTGAAGGCGCTCAATGCGGCATCGATGAATATCTGGAAATGAAGAGCTTCCACATCGGCGGCCTCGCCTGACCGACAGAACGCAAAGGGCGCCGGGACATGATCCCGGCGCCCTTTTTGCTGATCCATTTCTGCCTTACTGGAAGCGGTCGAGCGTCTTGTAGTAAAGCCCGACCAGCGGCAGGAACCACGGTTTGCCGAAGTGGCCGGGGACGGCCGGCCAATCGAGACCCTTGATTGGGTTACGGTCGGCCTTGCCGAGGATGGCGTCGGCCATGATCATGCCGAGATGGGTGGAGAGTTGGGCGCCGTGGCCGGAATAGCCCATGGCATACCAGACACCATCAACATAGCCGGCGCGCGGATAGCGGTCCTTGGTCATGTCGACGAGCCCGCCCCAGCAATAGTCGATCTCGACGCCGGCAAGCTGCGGAAAGATCTCAGCCAGGCTGGCGCGCAGAATATCGCCGCTCCTTGCGTCCGATCGCTGATCCGACGTGGCGGAAAAGCGGGCGCGACCGCCGAAGATCAGCCGATTGTCCGGCGACAACCGGAAATAATTGCCGATGTTCATCGACGTCACGCAGGTGCGGTTGCCCGGCATCGTCGCGGCAATTTCGGCGTCGGTCAGCGGACGGGTGGCGATCAGGAAGCTGCCGACGGAAACGATCCGGCGACGGAAATAACTGAAGAGCGACGGCGTATAGGCGCCTGTCGCGACCAGCACGTGGTCGGCGGTGACGGTGCCGCGTCCAGTCGTAAGGCTGTGGCGGCCGTTGCCCTGCCGATGTGCCGTCACCGCCGCCTTTTCGAAAATGGTGGCGCCGCGGCGAGCAGCGGCGGTGGCGAGCCCGGCGACATAGCGGCCCATATGCATCATCGCGCTCTTCTTCGAGAGCATGGCGCCATGGAAGGGCGAGCCGACCTCGCCTTTCAGCTCATTGGCGGTCAGAAGTGCGGTATCCGGATCGACCTCTTTGTGGACAGCCTCGAAATTGCGGGCAATGGCATCGAAATGCTGCGGCTTGGAAGCAAGCTTCAGCTTGCCGGCGCGGCGGAAATTGCAGTCGATCCCCTCCTCGGCGATAACAGCCTCGATCGTGTCGATGGAATCGTCGAGTGCCCTGTAAAGCGCGACAGCTCGCTCCGCGCCGAGTGCTGACTTGGCGGAGAGGAAACTGTGGGCGAGCCCATTGTTGAGGTGTCCACCATTGCGTCCCGATGCCCCCCAGCCGACCCGTTCGGCCTCCAGCACCACGACCTTGACGCCGGCCCTTGCAAGCTGGCGCGCCGCGGCAAGCCCGGTAAAGCCGGCGCCGATGACGGCGACATCGTAATGTCCTTCGACGGGGCCTTGTGCGCCGCCGGCAAAGGCTGGTGCCGTGTCGTGCCAGTAGGATTCGAACTGCATCCGCGTGCCTCCGTCAGAGCCCGACGAAGCCAGGCAGGCCCGAGATGTCAGGAATTTCGACATAGCCGTAATAGGGATTGGCCGGCTCGTGGCCGCGATTGACCCAGACCTTGTTCTTGATGCCGAGATCGTGGGCCGACATCAGGTCATAGCGGAAGGAGGACGAGCAGTGCAGCACGTCCTCCGGCCCGCAGCCGAGCATATCAAGCATATATTCAAAGCCCTTGAAGCGTGGCTTATAGGACTGCGCCTGCTCGGCGGTATAGACCGCATGGAAGGGCGCGCCGAGTTTTTCAACGTTCGACATGATCTGCGAATTCATCGCGTTGGAGAGGATTACCAAAGGGATTTCCTTGGCGACCTTGGCGAGCCCGGCCGGCACGTCCGGATGCGGCCCCCAGGTCGGAACCCGCTCATAGATCATCTTTGCCGCTTCATCGCGAAAGGTCACGCCATTGCGCTTGCATGTCCGCTCGAGTGAATTGTGCACCACCTCGGCATAGGGTTTCCAGTCGCCCAGGATCTCGTCGAGCCGATAGGCGGCGAAATTCTTGATGAACTCCGCCATGCGCCGCTCGTCGAGCTCTTCGCCGTAGAGATCACGGGCCGCTTCCGCCATCTGAAAGTTGGTCAGCGTGCCGTAGCAGTCGAAGGTGATGTATTTCGGACGGAACGTCGTCATCTGCGTATCCTTGAATGACCGGAACTGGGGACGTGTCACAATCATAAGCACCGCTTCCCCCGCAGCTCGCCTGAATTGGCAGCATCGGAAGCAGAATCTATCGTATCGAAAGCGGGGTTTGGCAGAAGGTTGCGCGCATTCGCCCGCAGTCAACGGCCGGCGGAGTGACGCCTTCAATCACCGTCGTGATCATGATCGTGATGCGACGGAAGATCGAGGCCGAAGGTTTTGACGAGATCGGCCACCTGAGCCGGGCTGAGGAAACGGGGATTGAGGTTGCGCAACAGCAGATAGAGCTTTGCGGTTTCCTCCAGTTCCTCAGTGGCGAAGACCGCTGCTTCCAAGCTGTCGCCGGCGACAACAGGTCCGTGATTGGCCAGAAGCACCGACGAATACTTGCCCGCCAGCCCGCGGATGGCATCGGCCACATCAGGATCGCCCGGACGATAATAGGGCACCAGCGCGGTTTCGCCGGCGCGCATCAGATAATATGGCGTCATCGGCGGCAGGGCGGCGCGCGGATCGACCTCCGGCAGCATGGTCAGCGCCACCGCATGGGTGGAGTGAAGATGGACGATGGCGCGGGCGCTGCCGCGCGTGTCGTAGAGGGCCGTGTGCAGCGGGATTTCCTTGGTCGGCTTGTCGCCGGACAGGAGCCGGCCTTCGGCATCGAGCCTGGAGATCCGTGCCGGGTCGAGAAAGCCGAGCGAGGCATTGGTCGGCGTGACCAGCCAGCCGCCGTCCTCAAGCCGCAACGATATGTTGCCCGACGAACCGGGCGTCAGCCCGCGCTCGAACAGCGAGCGGCCGTATCGGCAGATTTCCTCACGCAGGCGCGCGTCGGACATGACAGTTCCTCCAATATTACGCAGTTGCCCCTTCGATCAGTTCAAAGCCGAGATCGACGGCCTGCGGCGGCGCGTTGGCGACGACCATCTGGGCGGCTATCTGTCCCGTCGCCACGCGCGGCGTTCGGATGGTCGACAGTGGTTGCGGTGTTACCCGGCCGATATCGAGGCCGTTATAGCCGAAAATGGCGAGCTTCGAGGGGATCGCGATCCCTTGAGCCAGACAGTGAAAATAACCACCCAGCGCCATGTCGTCGTTGGAGAAATAAACCGCATCGAGATCGGTCGTCCGGGCAAGCAGCCGCTCCAATCCCAGCCTGCCGTTTTCCACGGACGAGGCGCCGGCGAGAATTTCACGGGCGACGAGCGGTGCGTCATGCGCATCGAGCGTCTCGCAAAAGCTGGAAAACCTCTTGCCGGCACGGGTATCGCGGTTGAGGTCGTGACCGACATAGCCGATCCGGCGGTAACCCCGCCTCAGCAGGAAGGCCGCGCTCTCCCGCCCGGCCGCGCGGTTCGAGAAACCGACGGCGATATCGAGAGCATCGCCATCCAGATCGAGCAGCTCCACGATCCGGCAGCCGCTGGCGCGCAGCATCTTCACCGTGCCCTCGGTATGCTCGTATCCCGCCAGCATGACCGCCGCCGGCCGCCAGGCAAGCATCGCGGCGGCGAGCGCCTCCTCCTTGCCCGGATCGTAATCGGTCACGGAGAAAACCGCCTGGTACCGGTTCTCCTCCAGAACGGCGCTGGCGCCGCGCAGCACATCGGGAAAGACGATGTTGGAGAGCGACGGAATGACGAACGCGACAAGACGCGACCCGGTGGAGGCGAGCGTTCCGGCGATCCGGTTCGGCACATAACCCAGCCGCTCGACGGCGGCCATCACCCGCTCCCGCGTCTTGCCGGAAAACGAACCATGGTTGCGCAGCACGCGCGACACCGTGCTCTCGCCGACACCGGCCGCCTCCGCGACCTCGGCAAGCGTGACCGTCGCCTGATGTTTGAATTCCATCGTTACGTTTGAACCCGGCTTTCGAGGTGGTCGTTCAGCCTGTCGGCCGATGACCCGCGTTATCCCCATTTTTCACTGCTCCCGCCAAGAAGCAAGGTTTTTTTGGCAGCGCTACCAATTTGCTGTTGGCAGCGCTGCCAAAATGGATTAATGAAAATGGCAGCGCTGCCAAAAATGGCTCGGCGTGCCGCGGGAGGATCGACAGGGACCGCGGCAACAATCGGAGGAGAAAATCATGACGCTGCAGACGCAGGCGCCAATCGCTGGCGCATATACCGCTGAAGCCGCGGAAGACCGTGCCTATGGCAAGGTCTTCTGGCGCATCGTACCCTTTTTGATGCTGTGCTACGTGGTCGCCTATCTCGACCGCGTCAATGTCGGCTTCGCCAAGCTGCAAATGTCGAGTGAACTCGGCCTTTCGGAAGCCGCCTACGGCATCGGTGCAGGCATTTTCTTCATCGGCTATTTTCTGTTTGAAGTGCCGAGCAATATCATCATGAACAAGGTCGGCGCGCGGGTGTGGATCGCCCGCATCATGGTCACCTGGGGTATCATTTCCGCCGCCTTCATGTTCACCTCGTCGGAAACCGTCTTCTATGTCCTTCGTTTCCTGCTGGGCGTGGCCGAAGCCGGATTTTTCCCCGGCATCATTCTTTATCTGACCGCGTGGTATCCGGCCCACCGCCGCGCCAGGATTATCACCACCTTCATGTCGGCGATCCCGATATCCGCCATTTTCGGCAATCCGCTTTCGGGTCTCCTGATGGACAGCTTTCACGGCACGCATGGTCTTTCCGGCTGGCAGTGGATGTTCCTGATCGAAGCCATTCCGGCCATTCTTTTCGGTGTCGCGACGTTCTTCTATCTTGATGATACGATCCAGGGCGCGAAATGGCTGAACGATGAGGAAAAGCGCGTGCTGACGGCCAATATCGAGGCGGAGAACCGGGGCAAGACGGCAAGCCCGCACAGTATCGGTGCAACGCTGACCGACCGTCGCGTCTGGCTGATGTGCCTGATCTATTTCTGCTTCGTGCTCGGGCAATATGGGCTGAATTTCTGGATGCCGACCATCGTCAAGGCCTCGGGCGTCAGCGGAAACCTGAATATTGGCCTGATTTCGGCGATCCCCTATATCTGCACATTCGTCGCGATGCTGGCACTCGGACGTTCCGCCGACAGGCTGCGTGAACGCCGCTGGCACCTCGTCGTCCCGGCTCTGATTGCCGCCGGTGGTTTTGTCGCGGCGACCATGGCGACGAGCACGACGGTGTCGATTGTCTGCCTCTCGCTGGCGGCAGCGGGCGCGATCAGCTGCGCACCGCTCTTCTGGTCGCTTCCGACAGCTTTTCTTGCCGGCACCGGCGCTGCGGCCGGCATCGCCTGGATCAATTCGGTCGGCAACCTCGCCGGGTTTCTCGGGCCGTTTCTGGTCGGCTATCTCAAAGACTTCACCGGCACCAACAGCGCCGGCATGTATCTGCTGGCGGCCGCGCTGGTCATTGGTTCGCTGGCCGTGTTGACGGTTCCGGCGAAAACCGTCAATCGCTGAACTCGCGCACAACCCCGAAAATCGGAATCGATTTTCGGAAAGGATTATGCGCAAATTCAAAATGTTAGAGCGTCATTAGCGCGTCTTGTAGACGCACGGCGCTCTAGAGCCCCTCCGGGACGCTACCCGGAGGGCACAGACCTTCCTCAGGAGATGGAGAACCTCCTCATGTCACCGCTTGCTGAAAATCCGGGCTCCGCCGTTGTCGCAGCCGTCATCGGTCTTGGTTCCATGGGGCTCGGAATGGCCCGGTCGATGAAGCGCGCAGGTCTCGACGTCATTGGATATGACATCACGCCGGCGGCGGTGGACCGCTTCATCGCCGAGGGCGGGCGCGGCGCGGCGACCCCCGCCGATGCGGCAAAGGGCGCCGACATTGTCGTCTCCGTGGTCGTCAACGGCGCGCAGACCGAGGCCGTACTGTTCGGACCAGAAGGTGTCGCGCATGCGATGAAGGCCGGTGCGGTCTTCATCTCGTCGGCCACCATGGATCCCGCCATTGCACGCAACCTGGCGCAAAGGGTGGAGGCTCTCGGCCTGCATTATCTCGACGCGCCGATTTCGGGCGGCGCCGCCAAGGCGGCGCAAGGCGCACTGACGATCATGGCTTCCGGCTCCAGACAGGCCTTCGACACGGCGCGCCCCGGACTCGAGGCCATGGCCGGCAAGGTCTACGAGCTAGGCGATGCGGCCGGGAAAGGTGCTGCCTTCAAGATGATCAACCAGCTTCTCGCCGGCGTGCACATCGCCGCCGCCTGCGAGGCCATTACCTTCGCCGCCAAGCAGGGCCTCGACCTCGACAAAGTCTATGAGGTGATCACGGCTTCGGCCGGCAATTCATGGATGTTCGAAAACCGCGTGCCGCATGTGCTGGCCGGAGACTATACTCCGCTGAGCAGCATCGAGATTTTCGTCAAGGATCTCGGTATCGTCCAGGACATGGCCCGCTCCGAGCGCTACCCGGTGCCGCTCGCGGCAGCGGCCTTGCAGATGTATCTGGCCGCCGCTGGAGCGGGCATGGGCCGCGACGACGATTCCTCGCTGGCGCGGCTCTATGCCCAGCTTTCCGGCGCAGAATTGCCCAGCTCCGCCAAAGAGCCGCAGAGCCTGTAGAGGGAACACGAGACATGCCGGTTTTCGCCGCCAACCTGACGATGATGTTCAACGAATGGGCGTTCCTCGACCGCTTCGACGCCGCAGCCGATGCTGGCTTTACCGCCGTCGAATATCTCTTCCCCTATGAAGCCCCGCCGGAGGCAATCGCCGAGCGGCTTGCCCGCAACAATCTGCAGCAAGCCTTGTTCAACCTGCCGCCGGGCGACTGGGCAGCCGGCGAGCGTGGCATCGCCGCTCTTCCCGGACGCTTCGATGCGCTGAAAGCCGATGTCGAACGGGCGCTGGACTATGCGGCGGCGACGAGTGTCAAGCGATTGCACTTGATGGCCGGCATCGCCGACCCTGATGACCAAGACGCCTCTTCCTCTTACCGGCGCTCCGTCACCTATGCTGCCGAGCGGCTTGCGGAAAAGGGCATCGATCTGCTGCTCGAGCCGATCAACGGGCGAAACATGCCGGGATACTTCCTCAGCGACTTCGGCGCGGCCGAGCGGCTGATTGCCGAATCCGGCCTGCCAAACCTGAAACTCCAGTTCGACATCTATCACCGACAGATCATCCATGGCGACGTCGTCATGGCGTTGCGACGCCTGCTGTCGATCACCGGTCATATCCAGATCGCCAGCGTGCCGTCCCGCAACGAACCGGACGGGGAGGAACTGAATTATCCCTATCTGTTCGGCGAAATCGACCGCCTGGGATATGGCGGTTTCATCGGTTGCGAATACATCCCACGCGGCCACACGCTGGACGGTCTTGGCTGGTTCAAACCTTTTGCACGGAGCTAGACGATGGCTATTTTGCTCGGATCAATCGCCGACGACTATACCGGCGCCTCCGACCTCGCCAACACGCTGACGAAGAACGGCCTGCGCACGGTGCAGACGGTCGGCATCCCCGATCCGACACTCGCGTTGCCGGATGTCGACGCCGTGGTCGTTTCCCTGAAAATCCGCTCCGTCCCCGCCCCGGACGCCGTGACGGCCGCGACCCGCGCCGAGCGATGGCTACGCCAGCGGGGCGCCGGCCATGTGCTTTACAAGATCTGTTCGACCTTCGATTCCACCGATGCCGGCAATATCGGTCCGGTCACCGAGGCGTTGAGCGAGGCGGCCGGCGGCGGCTCCGTGCTGGTGACGCCTGCCTTTCCGGAAACGGGACGCACCGTCTATCTTGGCCATCTCTTCGTCGGCAGCCAGCCGCTAAACGAAAGCCCGCTCAAGGACCATCCCCTCAATCCGATGCATGACGCCAATCTCGTGCGGGTGCTCGCCCGGCAATCGCGCAACGCCGTCGGACTGGTCGATCTCACCGCCATCGCGGCCGGGCCTGATGCCGTCAAGGCGAAGCTCGATGCCCTACGCACGGCAGGCGTCACCATCGCCATCGCCGATGCGATTTTCGAACGGGATCTTGAAACGCTCGGCGAGATCGCATTGGAAACACCGGTATCGACAGGTGCGTCCGGCCTCGGCCTCGGCCTTGCCCGCGCCCTCGTCCGCTCCGGCCGGATATCCTCCGGCGGTGCAACGACGGCGGACGCCATTCGCCCCGTCGGCGGGCTGTCCGCGATCGTTGCCGGCAGTTGTTCCAAGGCGACGCTGCGCCAACTCGACGTCGCCGAACGGTCGATGCCCGTGCTGCGGCTCGATCCGGAGCGGCTGCTTGCCGGCCCGGATGAGGTCGCCACGGCGATTTCCTGGGCCGGAGACAGAATCTCCGCCGGTCCTGTGGTGATCGCCGCAAGTGCCGCGCCGGAGACCGTGTCCCGGCTGCAATCGCTCTATGGACGAGAAGCCTCCGGCCACGCGATCGAGACCGCGACCTCGATCATCACAGCCGAACTGGTGCAGAGAGGCGTGCGGCGCCTTGTGATCGCAGGCGGTGAAACCTCAGGGGCGGCGGTCGATAGGCTCGCCATTCCGGCATTTCTGATCGGCCCGGAGATTGCGCCCGGCGTGCCGGTGTTGCGCACGGTCGGCAATGCCCAGGGCGATATGCTTCTGGCGTTGAAATCAGGAAACTTCGGAGGCGAAGATTTCTTTACGGCAGCGCTGGCGATGATGCACTGACGGGATCTGGGGTCGACGAATATCGATCGGCTCTAGCATAAGATGCGGTGGTCCATGGCAGCAAAGCCATAAGATACTGCTTGAACCATGGCCTTCAGACGATCTGCCCGCCGGCGCTCCGGCAGACTGGCGGGCACGACATGAAGGACGCCCCCATGCAAGCAAGTCAGATCGAAATCGTCCCATTCGGCCCCGACCATCTGGAAGCCGCCGTCGCGCTCTCAAGACAGGCGGGCTGGCCGCACCGGACGGAAGACTGGCAGCTGGCGCTCGCTCTAAGCGAGGGGATGGTCGCGATCGAGAACGGCAAGGTCGTCGGCACCGTGCTCGTCACGCCATACAAGGGCGATTGTGCAACTATTAACATGGTCATCGTCGACGAGACGATGCGCGGCCGCGGCCTTGGCCGCAGACTGATGGACGCCGCACTGTTGACCGCCGGTGACCGACCGCTGAGGCTGGTGGCGACGACGGCAGGCCTGCCGCTTTACCAGAAGCTTGGCTTCCGCGAGACGGGAACCGTGCTGCAGCACCAAGGCCTTGCCGGAGAAATCGCTGCCCCGGCGGAAACGGAAGCAGCCACCGCCGCCGATCTCCCTGCCATCGCGACACTCGATCGCCTGGCCTTCGGCGCCGATCGAGAAGGACTGCTCTCTTATTTCGCCGGGATCGGCGAATTCGCCGTCATTCGCAGCGACAGCCGCATTTCCGGCTTCGCCTGCCTGCGTCCTTTCGGCCGCGGCGAAGTGATCGGACCCGTGGTGGCCGCCGACCTTAGCAAAGCCAAGACACTCATCGAACATTTCATCGCCAGGCGGCCCGGACGGTTCCTCAGGGTCGACACCACTGACGAGACCGGGCTCTCCCCATGGCTCGCCGAACAGGGGCTGGTCCATGTCGGCGGCGGCATCACGATGAGACAGCCGTTGGCCAAAGACGCCGCCGATCCAACCGCCACCACCTTTGCCCTCGCCAGCCAGGCACTCGGCTGATCCGGAGATCTTCATGTACAGCAATTCCCTCATCGAACTCGATCGCGCCCACCTCATTCATCCGGTCGCTTCCTATCGCGGCCATGAAAAGCTTGGCGTGCGCGTGTTGGCTTCGGCCAAGGGCGCCACGGTCACCGACGCATCGGGCAAGCAGCTGATCGACGGCTTCGCCGGCCTCTGGTGCGTCAATGCCGGTTACGGCCACGAAAGCATCGTCGAGGCGGCGGCCCGGCAGATGCGCGAGCTTCCCTATGCGACGGCCTATTTCGGCCTCGGCTCCGAGCCCGCGATCCGGCTTGCCGGTGAACTCGCCGACCGCGCGCCGGGCGATCTCAACCATGTCTATTTCACGCTCGGCGGCTCCGATGCGGTGGACAGCACGGTCCGCTTCATCCGCTACTATTGGAATGCCCGAGGACAGCCTCAGCGCGATCAGTTCATCTCGGTCGAACAGGGCTATCACGGCTCCTCGACGGTCGGCGCGGGTTTGACCGCGCTGCCCGCCTTCCATGCCGGCTTCGGCCTTCCCTTCGACTGGCAGCATAAAATTCCGTCTCACTACGCCTATCGCAACCCGGCGGGCGACAGTCCGCAGGCAATCATCGACGCCTCGCTTACCGCGCTGAGAAGCAAGGTCGAGGCGATCGGGCCGGACCGCGTCGCCGCCTTCTATGTCGAGCCGATCCAGGGCTCGGGCGGCGTGCTGGTGCCGCCGAAAGGCTGGATGAAGGCCATGCGCGAATTCTGCCGCCAGCACGACATCCTGTTCGTGGCGGACGAGGTGATCACCGGCTTTGGCCGCACCGGCCCGCTTTTTGCCTGCAGCGAGGATGGGATTGTTCCCGATTTCATGACGACCGCCAAGGGCCTCACCTCCGGCTACGTCCCCATGGGCGCCGTCTTCATGTCCGATCACGTCTATGAAACGATTGCCGAGGGCGCGGGCGCTGCCGCCGTCGGCCACGGCTACACCTATTCGGCCCATCCCGTCAGCGCCGCGGTCGGGCTCGAAGTCCTGAAGCTTTACGAAAACGGCCTTCTCGAAAACGGCGTCAGGGCCGGCGCACGGCTGATGCAGGGCCTGGAGTCGCTGAGGGATCATCCGCTCGTCGGCGACGTCCGCGGCCGCGGCATGCTGGCCGCCGTCGAACTGGTGGTCGACAAGGTGAACAAGACGCCGTTGCCGGCATCCGCCGAACCGGCCCGCCGCATCTTCGACCGCGCCTGGGAGAACGGCCTCGTCATCCGCGCCTTCGGCAATGGCGTGCTGGGCTATGCGCCGCCGCTCTGCTGCACCGAAACGGAGATAGACGCGATCGTCGAGCGCACTCGCGTCACGCTGGACGAGACGCTGGAGGACCCGGATGTGCGCCGGGTGCTGCAGGCCTGAGAATATCGCGAAACGGTCAGATTCGGTATTTTCTGCCGCCTCATGACGCCTTTTCGGAGAATCCGGCGCGGTGCAGGTGACACACTGAAATCAACGAAAGGCCCGGATCCCGGCAATACGGGCCTTCGACACAAGAGCGGGACAACGATCCCGCCGACGGGAACAGAATATTCTTCTTCGACAAGCCGCGCTCCCACCGGAGCCGAACACTGGGGAATTCACGTGAGCAAGAGCCTTCCGGAATTCAAATATATGACCTTCGACGTCGTCGGCACGCTCATCGACTTCGAAGGCGGTCTCAAGACCTGCTTCGCCGAGATTGCGGCTGAGGTGGGAGGCGCAGTCGACGGCGAGCAGGCGCTCAGCCTCTACCGCGCGGCCCGCTACTCCGAGAATGCCGACCTCTTTCCCGACGACCTCGTGCGCGTCTACCTCGCGATCGCGCCGAAGCTCGGCCTGCCCGCCGACAAGAAGTACGGCGAACGGCTGCGGGACTCGGCCAAGGGCTGGAAAGGTTTCGCAGACAGCGCCGCTGCGCTGGCAAAACTTTCGAAGGATTATCGCCTCGTGGCGATGACCAACGCCCGGCGCTGGGCATTCGATTTCTTCGAGAAGGAACTCGGCAATCCTTTTTATGCCGCCTTCACCGCGGATGATACGGGGACCGAGAAACCCGATCCCGAATTCTTCGAGAAGGTATTCGCCTACGTCGCCTCGGAAGGACATTCGAAGGACGACATCCTGCATGTCGCCCAGAGCCAGTACCACGATATCGGGATTTCCCGGAAACTCGGGCTGACCAATTGCTGGATCGAGCGGCGCCATGCCGAGAAGGGTTATGGCGGCACGATCGAGCCGGCCGAGTTCACCAAACCCGATTACCATTTCACGTCCATGGCAGGCCTTGCCGATGCCGTGGCCGCCGCGCGCGCCTAACTTTGAAAGCAGATCGGGCCTGCCCGCAACGGGCAGCCCGCCACACAAGAAAAGGGGAATGAGATGAACGACAAGATCACCAATTGGACCAGATCCGACGACGTCATGATCGAGACCGCCATCCGTCGTGGCGCGACCCGCCGCGAGCTGCTGCATATGATGCTCGCGGGCGGCGTGGCCATGTCAGCCGGCGGGCTCGTGCTTGGCCGCGCCGGCAAGGCGCTCGCCGCCACGCCCGTTTCCGGCGGCTCGCTCAAGGCGGCCGGCTGGTCGTCCTCCACGGCCGATACACTCGACCCCGCCAAGGCGTCGCTCTCCACCGATTATGTCCGGTGCTGCTCCTTCTATAACCGCCTGACTTTCCTCGACAAATCAGGCACGCCGCAGATGGAGCTTGCTGAAGCGATCGAATCCAAGGATGCGAAGACCTGGACGGTCAAGCTGAAGAAGGGCGTCACCTTCCACGACGGCAAGCCGCTGACTGCCGACGACGTGGTCTTCTCGCTGAAGCGTCATCTCGACCCATCCGTCGGCTCGAAGGTCGCCAAGATCGCCGCCCAGATGACCGGCTTCAAGGTCGTGGACAAACAGACCGTCGAGATCACCCTTGCAGATCCGAATGCCGACCTGCCGACCATCCTGTCGATGCATCACTTCATGATCGTTTCCGACGGCACGACCGATTTCACCAAGGCCAACGGCACCGGCGCTTTTGTCAAGGAAGTGTTCGAGCCGGGCGTTCGCTCGGTCGGGATCAAGAACAAGAACTACTGGAAATCCGGCCCGAACGTCGATTCCTTCGAATATTTCGCGATCAGCGACGACAATGCCCGCGTCAACGCGCTGTTGTCGGGCGACATCCACCTTGCAGCGTCGATCAATCCGCGCTCTATGCGGCTCGTCGAGGCCCAGGGAGAGGGCTTCTTCCTGTCGAAAACCACCTCGGGCAACTATACCAACCTCAATATGCGGCTGGACATGGATCCCGGCAGCAAGCGCGACTTCGTCGAGGGCATGAAGTACCTCGTCAACCGCGAGCAGATCGTCAAGTCGGTGCTGCGCGGCCTCGGTGAAGTCGGCAACGACCAGCCGGTCTCCCCCGCCAACTTCTACCGCAATGCCGACCTGAAGCCGCGGGCCTTCGATCCCGACAAGGCGAAGTTCCATTTCGACAAGGCCGGCGTCCTTGGTCAGTCCATTCCGGTGATCGCTTCCGAGGCGGCCAACTCCTCGATCGACATGGCGATGATCATTCAGGCTTCAGGCGCCGAGATCGGACTGAAGCTCGATGTCCAGCGCGTTCCCTCCGACGGCTACTGGGACAATTACTGGCTCAAGGCGCCGATCCACTTCGGCAATATCAATCCCCGTCCGACGCCGGATATCCTGTTCTCGCTGCTCTACTCCTCTCAAGCCCCCTGGAACGAGAGCCAGTACAAGTCGGAGAAGTTCGACAAGATGCTGATCGAAGCACGAGGCTCGCTCGACCAGGAGAAGCGCAGGGCGATCTACGACGAGATGCAGGTGATGATTGCCAACGAAGCCGGCACGATCATCCCGGCCTATCTCTCGAACGTCGATGCCACCGCCGCCAAGCTCAAGGGTCTGGAGCCCAACCCGCTCGGCGGCCAGATGGGATACGCCTTCGCGGAATACGTCTGGCTCGAAGCCTGATAAAATGAAGGGACCGGGGCTGCAGCCCAAGCCCCGGTTCTTCCGGAATTGAACTCGAAACGCAACAAGGAGGCGTCCGTGAACAACCAGGTCTTGTCCCTGGTGCTGAGCCGATTGCTCATCGCCCTGATCACCCTGGTGATCGTCTCCTTCGCCGTCTTCTTCGCGACAACGCTGCTGCCCGGAGATACAGCGACCATACTGCTCGGTCAGGCCGCCACGCCGGAAGCCGTCGAAGGCCTGCGCAAGGCCATGCATCTCGACGAGCCGGCCCTCTTCCGCTTCCTGCGCTGGGTCGTCGGGTTGCTGCAAGGCGATCTCGGCACGTCCTACGCCAACGAAATGCCGGTTACTGCGCTCATTGCCGGCCGCTTCGTCAACACGCTGAAACTTGCCGGCGTCACCGCGCTCTTCTCCGTGCCGATCGCGCTCACGCTCGGGATTACCTCAGCCATGCTGCGCGGTACGGTTTACGACCGGATCGTCACGGTGATCACCATCGGCGTCATCTCCGTGCCGGAGTTCATGGTCGCGACCTCTGCCGCGCTGATCTTCGCCGTCTATCTGAAATGGCTGCCGGCGCTCTCCCTGGCCAATGAGGTCCATAGCCTGAGCGACATCTTGCGCGTCTATGCCATGCCGGTGATCACACTGACCTTCGTCGTCTCAGCCCAGATGATCCGCATGACCCGCGCGGCTGTGATCGAGACGCTCGCCACGCCCTATGTCGAGATGGCACTGCTCAAGGGCGCTTCGCGGCCGCGCATCGTCTTTCGCCATGCATTGCCGAATGCGCTCGGCCCGATCGTCAATGCCGTCGCACTTTCGCTGTCCTATCTGCTTGGAGGCGTCATCATCGTCGAGACCATTTTCAATTATCCCGGCATCGCCAAGCTGATGCTGGATGGCGTAGCCACCCGCGACCTGCCGCTGATCCAAAGCTGCGCGATGATCTTCTGCCTTGGCTATCTGCTCTTGATCACCATCGCCGATATCATCGCCATCCTTTCCAACCCGAGGCTCCGATGACAATGACCAACTCCGAGACCACGTCCGACCGGCTGTCCGGAACCCGGCTTGGCTATCGCTTCAACATCGTCGGCGCGATCGGCCTGACCGTGATCCTTTCCTGGGCGCTCGTCGCGATCTTCGCGCCTTGGATCATCCCCTACCCCGTCGGCGAGATCGTCGATCTCGACTATTTCGGCCCGATGAGCCGGGAACTCTGGCTCGGCTCCGATTATCTCGGCCGCGACATGCTCTCGCGGATCCTGATGGGCGCGCGTTATACGGTCGGCATCTCGCTGGCGGCGGTCACGATCGCCTGTTTCAGCGGCGTGGTGCTCGGCATGATCGCAGCGGTCGCCGGCGGCTGGCTCGACACGATCCTCAGCCGCTTCCTCGACGCCCTCAATTCCATTCCGAGCAAGCTGTTCGGCCTGGTGGTCGTTGCTGCCGTCGGCTCTTCGGTCCCGGTTCTGATCCTGACGCTGTCGGTGATCTACATCCCCGGCGCCTACCGCTTCGCCCGGGCGCTCGCCGTCAACATCAATGCGATGGATTTCATCACCGTCGCGCGCATCCGCGGCGAAAGCACCCTCTATCTCATTCGCTCCGAAATCCTGCCCAACATTGTCGGGCCGGTGCTTGCCGATCTCGGCATCCGCTTCGTCTTCATCGTTCTGCTGCTCTCCGGGCTTTCCTTCCTCGGCCTCGGCGTCCAGCCGCCCTATGCCGATTGGGGCGCTCTCGTGCGCGAAAACATCGGCGGCCTGCCCTTCGGTGCGCCGGCGGTGATGTTTCCCTCGCTTGCCATCGCCAGCCTGACGATCAGCATCAACCTGCTGATCGACAACCTGCCGCAGAAGATCCGCGACCGGAGTGCGTCATGAGCAATTTCATCGAAATCCGTGACCTGAAAGTCGAGGCCACCACCGATTCCGGCCGGCGCGTCGAGATCATCAAGGGTGTCAGCCTCGACGTTGCCGAGGGTGAGATCGTCGCGCTGATCGGCGAGAGCGGCTCGGGCAAGACAACCATCGCGCTCACCCTGATGGGCCATACCCGCGCGGGCTGTCGCATCTCCGGCGGCAGCGTTTCGGTCGGCGGCAAGGATATGGTCAGGCTCAGCGAAAAGCAGCGCGCCAAGGTGCGCGGCACCGAAGTCGCCTATGTCCCGCAATCGGCCGCCGCCGCCTTCAACCCAGCCACGACGATCATGGATCAGGTGATCGAAGTCACGCGTATTCATCAGCTGATGTCGCCGGACGAGGCGCGTGCCCGGGCCGTCGAGCTCTTCCGGGCGCTGTCGCTGCCGGAACCCGAAACGATCGGCAGCCGTTACCCGCACCAGGTTTCCGGCGGCCAGCTGCAGCGTCTGGCCGCCGCCATGGCGCTGATCGGCGACCCGACCCTCGTCATCTTCGACGAGCCGACGACGGCGCTCGACGTGACCACCCAGATCGAAGTGCTGCGCGCGTTCAAATCGGTGATGAAAAAGGGCGGCATATCGGGCGTCTATGTCTCGCACGACCTTGCCGTCGTCGCCCAGATCGCCGACCGCATCGTGGTCTTGAAAGGCGGGGAGACCCAGGAAACCGGCACCACCGAAGAGATCCTCAACCATGCGAAGCACCCCTATACCAGAGAGCTGCTCGCAGCCTTCGAACCGAAACTGCGCGCCGCAGCAGCCCCCATCGAGCGCGAGACGGCGCCGCTTCTGAAGATCGAAGATCTCGTCGCGGGCTACGGGCAGCGCCAGGCCGATGGCCTCCCGCTCGTTCGTGCGGTCGAGCATGTGAGCTTGAAGGTGGAGAAAGGCCGCAATCTCGGCATCATCGGAGAATCCGGTTGCGGCAAGTCGACGCTCGCCCGCACCATCGCCGGCATCCTGCCGGCCGCGGTCGGCAAGATCGTCTTCGACGGCACGGAGCTGCGCCGCAACGCCCGCGAGCGCTCACGCGATCAGTTGCGCGAGATGCAGATCGTCTTCCAATATGCCGATACCGCCCTCAACCCGGCAAAATCGGTGGAGGACATCCTTGCCCGGCCGCTGGTCTTTTACCACCGCATGGATCGACAAGCGCGACACGCCCGGATCGATCAATTGCTCGACATGGTGCGCCTGCCCCGCAATCTGCGCCATCGCCGGCCGGGAGAACTTTCGGGCGGGCAGAAGCAGCGCGTCAACTTCGCCCGGGCGCTTGCCGCCGATCCGAAGCTGATCCTCTGCGACGAGATCACCTCGGCGCTCGACACGGTGGTCGCCGCCGCGGTCATCGACCTGCTCAAGGAGTTGCAGCGCGAACTCGGCCTTTCCTACATCTTCATCAGCCACGATCTCTCGGTGGTGGAGGCGATCTGCGACGAGATCGTCGTGATGTATGGAGGCCGGAAGGTCGAGCAAATCACGTCCTCAACAGTGAACGCGCCGCAACATCCCTATTCGCAACTGCTCTTCTCATCGGTGCCGACGCTCGATCCGGCCTGGCTCGACGGGCTTCAGCAGGATCCGGAACTGGTGCGTGCCTATTGCCGGCACTGAGCGCCGATTCTGCTTCGAGAGGACGTGCCGGCCACATCCAGCGCCCACCCGGTCAGGTCGTGTTGAAACGCCTGGGATCCAAGGCACGAGATCTGCAAGTGGCAGCGAATATGGCTTTGGAAACCAAGCCCGAAATTCTGTCGCAAGTCCTTCCAACCAGTATGAAGCTTTTCATTATGGGGAGAACAACCTGCGACAGAGAGACTCGGCAGCTGCGCAGGACCGATGGATCGGATAGATGATGCAGTTGTGTGAGGTCGGTCCGGAACCCTGAAAGATTGCGTTGGGACACTCGGCCAAGGGGAGTTTGCGAACCACAGAACATGCAGTCGTCATTCAGGAGCATAGCTCCGCCGCGGTCCTTCTCGCCGGCTAAAGCGGAAACAAGGTGGTGAGCGGCATGTGGGCCTTGATAATCGGTGACTTCAGCACGACGAAGCTGAAATATTTGTCGATGCCGACGTCCAAGTCGGTGAGGCGCTCCATGATCGTCTGGTATTCGTCGATCCCGGCGGTGACGAATTTCAAGAGATAATCGTAGCCGCCTGAAACCAGATGGCATTCGATCACCTGATCGACCTTCTCGATCGCCGCCAGGAAGCGGGCAAAGTCGATCTGCCGGTGGTTCTTCAGGGTGATCTCGGTGAACACGGTCAGCGTCTGCCCCAGTTTGCTGACGTTGATCTGGGCCGAATAGCCTTCGATATAGCCTTCCGACTGCAGCTTCTTCACCCGCATCAGGCAGGGGCTCGGCGACAGATTGACCAGTTCGGCGAGTTCTACATTGGTGACGCGGCCATTTTTCTGCAGCTCGTAGAGAATTTTTACGTCGATCCGGTCGAGTTTCATCGCACGCCTTCGCTGCTTGAGATCGCCAACGACGCAGCAGATTATGCCGCGACTTTCAATACCGACCTTAACACATAGGGAAGAGCTGTCGACCATGTTGCGGGACAGGCCGAAGCACAAACGGCTGCAGGTCTCCCCACAAGACGGAATCTTCTGCTGCCGCCGGCTGATCTCCGGCAAAGGCGTGGCGGCGGATCCGCTAGACTAGCGCATAACCCCGAAAATCGATTCCGAATTTCGGAAAGGATTATGCGCAGATCCAGGTGATAGAGCGTCCTTTGCGCGTCTGAAAAGAAGCGCGGCGCTTTAATGCCTGAAACGGAGACCATCCCATGCCCGCACCGCTCAATCGCGTCGACACCACGCCGGAACTGCCCGCTGCTGCCGATGCGGTGGTGATCGGCGGCGGCATCGTCGGCGTTTTCGCGGCCTATTATCTCGCCCGGCGGGGATTGAAGGTCGCCCTCGTCGAGAAGGGCCTTATCGGCGCCGAGCAATCGAGCCGCAACTGGGGCTGGTGCCGCCAGCAGAACCGCGACGCCCGAGAATTGCCGATGTCGACCAAGAGCCTCGACCTGTGGGAGCGCTTCGCCACTGAGACCGGGGAGGAGACGGGCTTCCGTCGCTGCGGTCTCTTTTATCTGAGCAATAACGACGAGGAACTGTCCGGCTGGGCACGCTGGCGCGATTTCGCCCGCTCGGTCGGCGTCACAACGCACATGCTGAGCAGCGCCGAGGCGAGCGAACGCGGGCGTGCCACCGGCGTCTCATGGAAAGGCGGAGTGTTTTCGCCGACCGACGGCACGGCCGATCCGGCGAGCGCTGCGCCGGCCGTCGCGCGTGCGATCCTGAATCTCGGCGGCACGGTGCATCAGTCCTGTGCGGCCCGCGGCCTCGACGTCGAAGGCGGCAGGCTTTCCGGCGTCGTCACCGAGCATGGCACGATCCGGACTAAAATCGCGATCCTGGCCGGCGGCGCTTGGGCCTCCTCCTTCTGCCGCCAACTCGGCATTCGATTTCCGCAAGCCTCGATACGCTCCTCGATCCTCTCCGTATCCCCGGGCGCTAGCGGCCTGCCGGATGCCCTGCATACATCAGCGGTGTCGGTGACGCGACGCCGCGATGGCGGCCATACGCTGGCGATCAGCGGCCGCGCCCGCGTCGATCCGACGCCACAGCAGTTCCGCTTCGCGCGGCAGTTCCTGCCGATGTTCGCCCGACGCTGGCGCAGTCTCAAACCAGGCGGGTTGGAGGGCTTTCGCTCGGGTCACGAATCTCTGGCACGCTGGCGGCTCGACAGACCGACGCCGATGGAGCGCATGCGCATCCTCGATCCGCTGGTCGACGAGGCGACCGTTGCGCTGACGCATGCACGGGCGCTTGAGCTTCTGCCTGCTTTGAAGGAGACCAAGATCGCAGCGGCCTGGGCGGGCTATATCGACAGCACGCCGGACGGCGTGCCGGGGATCGGCGAGATCGCCAGCTTGCCCGGCTTCATCCTTGCTGCGGGCTTCAGCGGCCACGGCTTCGGCATCGGGCCGGGCGCCGGCCATCTGATTGCCGATATCGTCACAGGCGACGAGCCGATCGTCGATCCCAGGCCCTACCATCCCGACCGCTTCGGGGGATCCGCCTGGGGCAAAGTGGCCGATTTCTAAACGGCTCGGCCACCCCGGCTCGGACCTCGGCGGTGGCAGAAATGATCCCTGTCCGGATCGCAGCATATACAGGAACCATAACCATTGGCCTGAAAGCGGCGATGGCAGGCACGCGTTACGCTTGGGCAATCACCTCCGGCGAGATTCCCGAAGTCATCCCTCACGAGACCAGCGACATCGGCCGGCGGGCGGCGGGCGACGCCCTCCCGCCATCGGCAGTCTGAAAGTGCGAAATTCTTTCGTTCAAGACTTCGACCTGTTGCCGAAGCCGGTGAATCTCCGCGGTGTTTTCCTCCACCATCGCAGCATTGTGCTGGGTAATGTGCTCGACATCACGAACGGCGTTGTTGACCTCGTCGATGCCCTTGTATTGCGTGGTCGTGGAAGCTGAGATGACCTGCACCAGCCCGTTGATCGAGGTGAAGTGTTCCATGATGGCCGACAGCGCCTGGCCGGTCTCCTCGACGAGCGTGACGCCCGCGCCGACCTGCGATGCGCTGGTGGAGATGAGATCCTTGATCTCGCGGGCAGCCTTGGCGCAACGCTGAGCAAGCTCGCGCACTTCCTGAGCAACCACGGCAAAGCCTCTGCCGGCCTCTCCTGCGCGTGCCGCCTCGACGCCGGCATTGAGGGCGAGGAGATTGGTCTGGAAGGCGATCTCGTCAATCACGCCGATGATGCTGCTCACTTTTTTGGAGGACCGGTTGATAGCGCCCATGGCATCGACGGCCTTGGCGACGACGGCCGCGGAATGCTCCGCCTGGCGGTGCGCCTCGGCGACCGAAAGCGACGTCTGACGCGCGTTTTCGGCTGTCGTCCGCACGCTGGCTGTGAGTTCGCCGAGCACCCGCGAACTCTCCTCGAGGGAGGCCGCCTGCTGTTCCGTGCGGCGGGCCAGATCGTCGGCGGCGCCGGAAAGATTGGTGCTGCCCTCGGCGATCTCGTAGGTCGAGTTGCGAACCTCGGCGACCGTCAGGCGCAACGCGTCGATGGCGTGATTGTAGGTGCGGGCCATGGCGACATAATCGGCGGCCAGATCCTCGCTCATCTCTGCGGCGAGATTGCCATTGGCGAGCTTGCCGAGCATATCGGACAGAGCGTTCAAAGCCTCGCTCTGTTCCGCCTCGATGCGCGCCTGTTCGGCGGCGCGGCGGGCCTGCTCCAATTCGTCCCGCGCCCTGTTTGCTTCGGCAAGCTCTTCCAGCCTGGTCTTCTCAAGCGCCTGGTCGCGGAAGACAGTCACGGACCGGATCATGTCGCCGATCTCGTCGCCGCGCTTGCCGTCACCGATGGAGATGTTCAGATCGCCGTCGGCAAGTCTCATCATCGTCTGGGTGATCCGCTTCAGCGGCCCGCGCAGCGTTTCGATCAGCATGAGGCCGCCGATGATCGCAAGCACCGTGCCCGCAATCATTGCCGCAAGTGACATTGTCGCCGAACGCTGGCTGATTTGCTTGCCGCTCTCCTGTGCCGTGCTGACGAACTGCTCGAGCGTGTGGCTCGCATCGGCCACCAGTGCGGTCGCCGCCTCCTTGTCCGCGCGCCACCGGTCGGCGATCGATATCAGAAGCGAACTATCCTTTTCGATCGAGGCAAGGGACGGCTCGATCTTCTTGGCAAGATCCTGCAAGGCGGCGTTTTTCCCGCTCAAGGGTACGAGTTGAGCAGCGCTTTCACGCAGCGCCTTGAGATCGGCGAGAACGGCATCCCGCGCCTCGGCATCGACTCGCCTGTTCAGTTCGCTTAAGTGCAGCCGCAGATCGTCAATCGATTTGAATGCGGTATTGACGATCGCCACCATCGAGCGAAGGGTGGCGATGCTCGCATCCATGCCGACAAAACGCTCGATCGCAGTATCCGCATTCCCAGAGGCAAGCTTTCCAAACTTCTCCTCGAAGCCCTGCAGTTCCTGGTCGACAGGAGCGTAGCTGTCGAGCGTAAGGCTGGCGCTGTCCTTGGCTATCGCGGCGAGCTTGTCCAATACCGGCTTAAGCGCGGCAAGCTGGCTTCTGGCCTTGTCGGAGGCGAGCGCGGCGCTGCCGCCGGCCTCCTTGACGAGCGGCGGCAGGAGGCTGCCGAGAGCGCCGGTGATATCCGCGGGGGCATTGGCCTGCGCGGTGGCCTTACGCAACTTTGCAATGCGTTGCGCGAGATTCTTGTAGACTGAAGCATCGAGAAGAAGCGCCCGGACGAAGGTCTCCTTGCCATTCGCCTGATCTTGGAGAACGTCGAGCTGTTTGCGCGCCGTCTGGCTTTCCTTGAACAGCCCGGCCACCGCGTCGTCGATCGCCTGTTCGGTATTCACACGCTCCTGTGACACGGCCCAAAGCGCATCGGCGCCGCCCTGCATCTTAGCCCCGAGTTCGCGCACGGCAGCAATCTGCTGCTTCTGCGCCGGATCGATCAACATGGCATCAAGCGTCGCCGCTCCCTTCTGCTGCTCGGAGATGCTGGCGATCAATCGTTCGCGCGTGGCCGATATCGGGAGATCGGTAAAGGCCGTCAGAGAGGATCGCAGCTGTTGAAAACTGGAAAGGGTTTCGATCGTCTGCCGGGTCAGGGTCATCTGGCCATTGAGCGTACCGGCGGTGAAATAACCGAAAAGACCGATGCCGGCGATGAGGATGACCAGAGGCACCACGAAGAAGAGGACCTTGGTCACGATCCGCATACGCTGCAACAGTCGATCAATCAGCGCCATAAACTAGCCCCCGCCCCAGTAAATTGGCTCATTCTCCGGCGCGACCCCTCCCCTTGGCCTGCAGCAGTCGTTGATCGCGCCAGGCCATCACAGTAGTCACAACTGTTAAAAAAATGGTCAATGGTGTCGAGTTCAATCGAAGCCTGCGATATGCGGACGAGGGCGCATTTTCCGCGCTCCCGTCTTGCCGCTCAGCCGATGGCCATCGGGCTTTCATTGCCGCCGGAAGCCGTCGTCGCTCACGCCACCCTTGAAGAGGTTAGGCTAACTCCGGTTCTCCAAGCGATTTGTTTTGCGCCACTCTTCGTATTCTCCGCGGGCATCGTCATGCAGAGGATAGTAGCGCTGCAACGACCCTCCCTCCATAAGCTTCACGCGTGAGAACTCCTCCCAATCGTGATGCTTTTGCGACTCTTCGATGACCTTCGAGGCCATTGCGACGGGAAGCACCACCACCCCGTCATCGTCGGCGACGATGATGTCGCCGGGGATTACCGTGACACCGCCGCAGGCAATCGGAACGTTGACGGCATTGGGATAGATGCTGGTCTGCACATGGTAGTTGGGAGTCCAGCCACGCAGCCATAGGGGGAGGTCTAGCTTCTCGACATTGGGCCGATCGCGCATGCACCCGTCGATTACGATGCCAGCGCCGCCCCTGCCTTTGAAATACGTCGACATCATATCGCCAAAGACCCCCGAACTCATGTCGCCGCGCGCGTCGACCACGACAACATCGCCCTCCTGCGCGTGATAGAGCACGTGCCGGTGCAACTGCGTCTCCGGATCGGCATATTCTCCCTCGGTGAAGAGGTCCGGCCGCTGCGGCATGAACTGGAGCGTCAGCGCCGGCCCGACGATCGACTTCCCGTGGTTCTGCGCCACGGGACCCACCATGTGCGGATTGCGGAAACCCATGTGGCCAAGCGTGCCGGCAACCGTCGCGGCGCCGATTTCCTTCAGTGCGTCGATCAGCTCTTTGGGCGGACGGGTAATGTCGGGAGTATGCGTCATTTCAATCTCCGCTGGATGAAACTACCAGTTCGTAACCGAACCGTCGCGGCGCTTCAGGTGAGGCGCTTCCCAGAAACGAAAGCTCTCCGCCTTGACCGCCTCTTCGTTGACCTCGACGCCGAGCCCCGGCAGATCGCTGACCGGATAGTCAGGTCCGTCGAGCCGTGGCTGCACGGGGAAGAAGTCGGAATTGTCGAAGCCCAGCTTTGTTTCGGGCACCCTGGTCTCAAGCCAAGCGAAATTCGGCACCGCGGCGGCGAGATGGATGGTCGCGGCCGTGCAGACTGGGCCAAGAGGATTGTGCGGCATCAGGTCCACATAGTGCGCCTCGCTCCAGCCAGCCACCTTCATCGCTTCGGTGAGCCCGCCAACATTGCAAACATCGAGCCGGTTGAACTGATGGATGCCGCGCTCGATGTAGGGCAGGAACTGCCACTTGCTGGCAAATTCCTCGCCGATGGCGAACGGGATGTCGGTCATCGTGCGCAGGGATTCGTAGGCCTCCGGTGTCTCGTCCCGTATCGGCTCCTCGAGAAAATCAAGCACGCCACGGCCGAGTTTGTTGCAGAAGCTGGCCGCCTCTGCCACCGACAACCGGTGGTGATAGTCGATGCCGAGGACGACGTCGTCGCCCAGCGCCTCGCGCGCCTTGTTCAGCATCGTTGCGGTAACGCCGATCGATTCGCGCGGCTCGAAGATGTCCTTGCTGTTTTGCCCGATGGGAAAGAAGCGGATCGCCTGCCACCCCTGTGCGCGTAGTTCGCGGGCTCGTTCGATCGCAACGTCGCCCTCAGCCTCGTCACCGGTCGAGGCGAAGGTAGGAATTCGGTCGCGCTGCTTGCCGCCCAGCAGTTCGTAGGCCGGCACCCCCAGCGCCTTGCCCTTGATGTCGTGAAGGGCGATGTCGATGGCGGAAATCGCCGCCTGCAGAACGCGCCCGCCTTCGAAATATTGGCTGCGATAGGCTTCTTGCCAGATCCGACCAATCTGCATCGGATCGCGGCCGATGAGAAACTCCCGATAGTGCTCGATCGCGCCAACCACGGCCTTCTCGCGACCGCTCAAGCCGCTCTCGCCCCATCCGAAGACGCCCTCGTCGGTCTCGACCTTGACGAGCATCTGGTTGCGTGTTCCCACCCATACTGGATAGGGCTTGATAGCGGTGATTTTAAGCTTCGTGGTCATCCACACCCTCATTCCGGACGTATCGACTCTGTCTCAGTGGGCCTTGAGGGCCATTTCTGTTTCGCCGTCGAACAAATGCATTCGCTCCTGGTCGAACTCGAGCCAAATCATTTCGTCCGGCGCGACGGCAATGGTCGGCGGCACGCTGACGTTGACGATTGCGCCGGACAGGAACGCTTGTACGAAGGTGACGTCTCCCGTTGGCTCCACCGTGTAGGCCTTGGCGGGTATGCTTCCAGGCACTGCACTCTTGTGCAGTTTGATCGTCGAGTGACGTGCGCCGAGCACGACTTTCTTGGTGGTCGCCCTCGCGACCTTCTGGGCATTGTGTGGCGAGAGCTCGAGGCTCCAGCCCTCCGCGCTGGTCAACACAGTATTGCCGCCCACCGTGGATGCCTCCAGCGGAACAAGGCTCATCGCCGGGCTGCCGACGAAGCTGGCGACGAACATGTTCACCGGATGGGCAAAGACCTGCGCCGGTGAATCGTATTGCTGCAGGTAGCCGCCGTTCATCACCGCCATCCTGTCCGCCATGGTCACGGCTTCGAGTTGGTCGTGCGTCACATAAATGATCGTTGCCTTGAGGTCCTGGTGGAAGCGCTTGATCTCCGACCGCATCTGCACGCGCAGCTTTGCATCGAGGTTGGAAAGTGGTTCATCCATCAGGAAGACCGCCGGATCGCGAACGAGAGCGCGGCCCAGGGCCACGCGCTGCTGTTGTCCGCCCGAAAGTTCGCGCGGCTTTCGCTCGAGCAGCTGCGTCATGTCGAGCACTCGCGCTGCTTCCTTGACCTTCCTGTCGATCTCGTCCCTTGGCAGTTTGCGCATCTGCAGCGGGAACGCCAGATTTTTATAGACCGATTTTTGCGGATAGAGCGCGTAGTTCTGGAACACCATTGCGATGTCCCGGTCCTTGGGGTCCAGGTCATTGACCACCCGGTCGCCGATGACGATGTCGCCCGATGTGATGGGGATCAGCCCCGCTACAAGATTGAGCGTGGTTGTTTTGCCGCAGCCTGAAGGGCCGACGAGCGCAACGAATTCGCCGTCGTTGACCGTCAGCGAAACGTCGTTGACAGCTTTGAAGCTGCCATAGGTCTTGACAAGATCTTTGAGGACCACGTGGGCCACCGGCAACTCCCTAGTGCTTGACTGCGCCTTCCGTGAGGGCGCGTACGAAGTATCGTTGCAGGACGAGGAACAGGACCACGACGGGCACGCTCATCATGAAGCTGGCGGCCATCAGGCCCGGAAAGTCCGTCGTATTTTCAGAGAAGAAGCGCTGGATGCCGACCGGCAGGGTCAACTGCTCGTTCTTGGAGAGGAAGGTGTAGGCGTAGATGTACTCGTTCCAAGCGCCGATGAAGGAGTAGATCGCCGTGGCGATGATTCCTGGCGCCGAGAGCGGCATCACGATCAGGAGAAAGGCCTGGAACCGCGTCGCTCCATCGATGCGCGCCGCCTGCTCGAGCTGCACCGGGATGTTGTCGTAGAAGCCCTTGAGGAGCCAGATTGCCAGCGGCAGGCCGAATGTGAGGTAGGTGAGAACGAGCGACCCATGCGTGTTCACCAGCCCGATCGCCCGCATCAGGATGAAGAGCGGTACGAGAAAGATCACCGCGGGGAACATGTTGCGAAGCAGGACGGCGAAGAACAGAAAGTTCCGGCCCGGGAAGGTGAAGCGCGAAAACGCATAGGCCGCAGGAACCGCCACGATCACCGAAAGGATGGTCGTAGCCATGGAGACGAAAAGGCTGTTCCAGAAGAAACGCAGGAAGTCCTGGCCGACGCTGTTTTGCGGATCGAGCAGCTTCTGGTAGCTTGCCAGCGTGGGCTGGTCCGGCCACCACTGTGGCGGGAATTGCATGGCCGCGAAGCCGGACTTGATCGAGGTGATCAGCATCCAGATCATTGGCAATGCGGTGTAAAGCAGCATGAACACCAGGAAGATGCGTCCGCCCCACCGCCACCCATCGAAGCGCCTATGGCGACGCGCCTGGCCTTGACGAGCAGTCTGCGCAATTGTGCTCATTGGCTCGCGTCCTTCTGCTCATTGCCGCTCAGCGCCCGGACATAGAAGTAGCCAAGCGACATCAGGATCAGGAACAGCAGCACCGAATAGGCTGATGCCACCCCCCAGCGCTGACGTCCGAAGGCGAGCTCATAGATGTGGGTGATCCAGATATGCGATGCGTTCGACGGCCCGCCGCCGGTCATGATCCAGGGGATGATGAAAGAATTGAAGTTGGCCACGGCCAGCAGAAGGATCGTCACCGTCGAGACGTTTCTCAAGTGCGGAAAGGTGACGTGCCAGAATCGCTGCCATGCATTGGCTCCGTCGACCTTTGCGGCGCGCAGCAACTGGTCGGGAACCGTCTGCAGACCAGCCATCATCATGATCATGGCAAACGGAAACTCCCGCCAGATATTGACGACGATCAGCGAGGGCAGCACCGTGCTGACGCTGTCGATGAAATTCGGCGGCCGATCGGCCCATCCGAGGCCGACCAGCACCGCGCCGATGATCCCGAAGTCCGAATGGTAGATCCACTTCCAGATATAGGACGCGGCGACCGCGCTGATGACCCAGGGAATGATCAGGATGGCGCGCAGGATGCCGCGGCCGACAAAATCCCGATGGAGCGCCAGGGCGCAGGCAAACCCCAGGACAAATGCGATGAAGGTGGATCCCAGTGTCCAGATTAGAGTGTTGGAGGTGACCTTCCAGAACACCGGACTTGTGAGGATGGCAGTGTAATTGTCGAAGCCGATAAAAATCTTGTCGCGGAGCTGCAGGCCGGGCGGTGTATTGAAGAACGACAGCTCGATCGTGTAGTAGATCGGATAGGCTATGACGATGAGCATCACGGCGATTGCAGGAAGCACGTACGCGTAGTCAGCGCGATGCTCCCAAATCTTTCGCAGGATGCCGGACCTATCGGGTTGAAGTCTTCGGCGAGCCTCTGCCTTGCCGATCAAGATCGTCACTGTGGCGTGCCCTTATTCTTGGGAACAACCGGCTGCACTCTCGGCGCAGCCGGTCAGGTCGTGGTCAGGCCTGGACTAGAGTCCGCCGTCCATCAGCTCTTTTACCTTCTTGGCCGCGTCGTCCGCTGCCTGGTCGACGGTCATGGCTCCGGTCAGGGCATTCTGCAGCATGTCCGGGACAATGATATTCATGATCTCGGGGGACTGTGGCAGCGCCGGGAACGGAATGCCGTATGGCAGCATCGAGGTCGTGACATCGAGGAACTTGATGTTATCAAGACGTTCCTTCATCCATTTGGTCTTGAAGCCGTTGAGGTTTCCCGGGTTCGAGCCGGCATAGGCCATCTTCAGCGACCATTCGGGGCTCGTCCACATGCAGATGATCGCCTTTGCAGCCGGCTCGTCCACCTTGCCGCCCTCGACATATTCGGGCTTCAGGATGTGAATGTTCGAGCCGCCAAACACGACGGCACGCTTGCCATCGGGGCCGGTCGGGATCAGGCCGTAGCGCATGTTGTCGATGACGGTCTGCGCCTTGTCCTTGTCGGTAGCCGTCGCTTTTTTCTGCAGGTCGAGCATGACGTTGTAGTCGGACGGGTGCGAGATCATCATGCCGAGCTGGCCAGCGAGGAAGAGGGGCTGGTTATCTGCCTGCTGGTTGGTGAGTGCCGAAACCGGAACCGACTTGTCGCGAACATACATATCGTAGGAGGCTTGCAGCGCCGCCTTGCTCTGCGGGCTATTGAGCTCGACCTGCTTATAGGTCGGGCTCGCGGTGGCTTCGTCGAAGACGCCGCCGCCATAGGCCCACAGCTGCGGCATGAAGCGATACGGCGTATTGCCGGCATTCTTGCGAGCCACGAGGCCGTAACCGGCAATGCCGAGCTCGTCGTGGATCTGTTTGGAATACTTGACGACATCGTCCCACGTTGCCGGAGCCTTGTCCGGATCGAGGCCTGCCCGCTTGAAGATATCGGCGTTCCAGATGAACGCCATCGTCTCGTTGTTGGTGGGAATGCCGTAGGTCACGTCCTCCCAGGTCACGGCCTTCATTGCGCCCGGCCAGAAGTCCTCGGTCGAATACCCGACATCCTCGGGTTTGAGCGGCTGCAGATAGCCTTTTGAGGCGAACTCGGTGCCGCCCAGGATTTGCAGGCGGACCGCCATGGGCGCTGCATTGCCAAGGAGCGCGGTCCGGAACTTGTCCAGAAGGTCGTTATAGGTGAGGGCTTGTTCCTCAAGCTGGATATTTGGATAGGTTTTGCGGAAGGTCTCGAAGAACTCCTTGTAATACTGGCGCAGGAGGTCGGGGTCGCCCTCGAACACGCCCTGATACCAGAAAGTCAGTCGCCCCTTGTAGTCGAGCGGGGTGACCTTGGCGCAATCGCCCGCCGTGTCAAAATCCTGCGTGCCGGCAATGGAGCGCACATATTCCGGCGACCACTTGCTCAAGTCGACCGGCGCACCCAGCGCAGACGCGGACATCAACGATACCATCAAAGCAGTAGAGACAGTGCCGCGCAGGACGGCACCGCCGAGTGAAATCCTCGTCATAGGTATCCTCCAGGTTCTCTCCCATGCCGCTCTGCGTCGAGGCGAGCGGTCTTTGCTCGCGGCCGCGGGACATTTACGGCCAAATGTATCCTTTCGAGCTTATCATACGTTTTCAGATCATAGATTGCCTGTCAACTAGCGAAATCGTACATTGTTTATGGAAAGATCGCGTGATATCCGAGCAATATGTGTATTTATTGGGGACAGCCTTGGCCGAAACAAGCGATTTTAAAGCGCAGCCGCCCGAAGGGATTGACGCTATCGGGGCCTCCAGCGAGGGTGCCTCGCTTTATCAACTGATCAGGGAAGACATCATCGAGGGGCGGCTCGCTGCCAACGAACGGCTTGTGGTCACCGATCTCGCTCGGCGCCACGGCACTTCGACCAACCCCGTGCGCGAGGCCCTGCAACTGTTGCGCGGAGAGGGCTTCGTCACCTTCGTTCCCAACCGCGGAGCGCGCGTCCGGCCCATCGATCAGGATTTTGTTCGGGACATCTACGAGATCGGAGTCTTGATCGAGCCGGCCCTGACGCGATGGTTCGTGAATATGGCCACCGTCGAGGACATTGCCGAACTCGAACGCATCCAAGGCCTGATTGAAGAGAATGACTTCGCCGACACGTTGAGGCACAGCGAGCTGGACACCGCCTTTCACACCATAATGTACCAAAGGCACTACAACCGCCACGCCGCCGAGCTTTGGTGGAAGCATCGCGAAGTGCTTCGAGCCGTGAGCCGGCGTTTCAACTTCACGCTCGCCCGGCGTGCCGCGATCCTGAGCGAGCATCGCGAACTCATTGCGCATGTAAAAGCGGGAAACGCCAACGAGGCAGGCGAACTCATTGCACGCCATGTCGAAGGCTCCGGCCGGCACATCCTCGAACACATGCGGGCGCGGAACGCGGCTCGGGCAGGATAGACTACAGGGCCCGGGAATATCGTTCTCCCGGCCAATTCAGACAAAGGCAATTGAGATGAAAATCACCAGCGTTCGGCCGTGGTTAATCAGATCCGATGCTTCTTATTGGGGAGAGTTTCTGTTCGTCGAAGTGACAACCGACGACGGGGTGAGCGGCTGGGGAGAGATCACCACCACGACAAGGCTCGCCAACCGCGCCCTCTGCACGATGCTGCGGCAGATCGGTGCCGCGGTAACAGGCGAGGACCCGGCGCGTATCGAATATCTTTGGCACAAGATATTCCGCAGCTTCACCTATATGGGCAGTCGCGGCGCCGCAGTCGAATGCGTAAGCGCCATCGACATCGCCCTTTGGGACATCCGAGGCAAAGTTCTTGGTAAGCCGATTTACGAGCTGTTGGGCGGACCGGTACGCGATGAAATCGCGCTCTACACCCATCCCAACCAGGCTAAATTTACCAGCAAGGAGGCTGTGGTCCGCGAAATTAGAGACATCGTCGAGTCCGGCCACACGGCGCTCAAGTTCGATCCTTTTCCCCACCAGGGCCGCACCGCCGATGGCCAGTCCCGCGAACAGCGGGACGGCTACCTTGATGGCAGCATGACCCGCAAGGACGAGCGCGAAGCCGCCGAACTCACGGCACTCATCCGCGAAACGGCGGGCTCTGATGTCGACATTCTCATCGATGCGCATGGCCGGTTCGACGTTCCCACCGCCATTCGCCTCTGTCGGAGCCTCGAGGAAGCCGGTAAGATCGACTGGTTCGAGGAGCCCTGCCCGCCCGAGAGCCTCAACGCCCTCAAGCAGGTCCGGGAGAAGGTCAGTGCCGCGATCTCGTGGGGCGAGCGCGGCCACACGAAGTGGGATTTCGTGCCGGTGCTCGAAAACAAGCTCGCCGACTACATCATGCCTGACGTCACCTGGACCGGCGGCATTACCGAACTCAAGAAGATTTCTGCCCTGTGCGAAGCCTACTACATCCCGGTCTCGCCGCACGACGCCGCAGGACCGATCAACGTGGTTGCAGGAGCACAGGTGATGATGACCGTTCCCAACTTCTACAAACTCGAAACCTCGGAGTGGAACCTGGGCAAATACGATCACCTCATCGACAGGCCACTCGATGTTTCGAACGGCAGCCTCAAGCTTACGCAGAGACCTGGTCTCGGCGTCGAAATGAACCGCGATTACCTTCAAAGCCACGAGATAGAGCTGGATTAACAACGCTCTATGCCGCGCAGCCGTGCGCGGCGAACCCGCCGACAGAACGAGGATAAATCATGCCAGAGGCAGATGAAGCCGACGAAGCGCTCAATCGGGTGAATACGCATTCCAAGCCGTCCGACCTTCGCATTACCGATATGCGGGTAGCCGAAATTGTCGGCGCGCCGTTCACCTCAGTGCTGCTCAAGATCTACACCAACCAGGGTATCGTCGGGCTTGGCGAGGTGCGCGACGGTGCCAGCGCCACCTACGCGCTGATGCTGAAGAGCCGGTTGCTTGGCGAGAATCCTTGCAACATCGACCGCCTGTTTCGCCGGATCAAGCAGTTCGGCGGGCACGGGCGGCAAGGCGGCGGCGTATCGGCGGTTGAAATCGCCTTGTGGGATCTTGCCGGCAAGGCCTATGGCGTCCCCATCTACCAGATGCTCGGCGGCCGGTTTCGGGAGAAAGTGCGCGTCTATTGCGACACCGACGCCACCGTGCCGAGCGGCACAGAGACCGGCAGGCGCCTCAAGCAACGCATGGAGCTGGGGTTCACCTTCCTCAAGATGGATCTGGGGCTGATGCAGATTGCGGATGTGCCGGGTGCGGTCGTGTCTCCTGCCGGCTCGCTTGAAGGATACCGCGACCACCCCGGCCGCGGCCCGCTGAAGACCATTGAAGAGCGGCGCATCCGCAACGCGGCATACGATGTGCATAACGTCCCGCACCCGTTTACCGGCCTCCACTTTTCCGACAAGGGCCTCGACTTCCTTGAGCAATACATTGCCGAGGTTCGTGAGGTCATCGGCATGGATATTCCGCTCGCCATCGACCACATCGGCCACATCTCAGTGCAGAACGGCATTCGCCTCGCCAGGCGTATCGAAAAATACGTGCCAGCCTGGCTCGAGGATGTGATCCCGTGGCAGTACACCGAGCAGTACCGACAGCTGCAGGACGCAACCACGGTGCCGATCTGCACCGGCGAGGACATATACCTCAAGGAGGGCTTCGAGCCTCTGCTCAAGAGCAGCGGCCTCTCCGTTATCCATCCGGACCTGCTCACCAGCGGGGGCATCCTCGAGACCAAGAAGATCGGCGATATGGCGCAGGACCATGGTGTCGCCATGGCGATCCACATGGCGGAAAGTCCGATCGCCGCAATGGCTGCCGCACATGTGGCGACCGCGACCGAAAATTTCATGGCGCTCGAATACCACTCTGTCGATGTCGACTGGTGGGACGATATCGTCACCGGCCTTCCCAAGCCGCTCGTGAAGGACGGCTTTATCACTGTTCCGGACAAGCCGGGCCTGGGAATTGACGACGTCGTCGACGAGGTGATCTCGCAGCATCTACAGCCGGGTGTCACCGGCATCTGGCAGCCCACGGATCACTGGGACGATGAATATTCCTGGGATCGCACCTGGAGCTGAGGCGAAAAGGAACCAAGATGAAGATCACCGATCTGCGATGCGCCGTTATCGGCAAACACCCGATCGTTCGCATCGTCACGGACGAGGGTCTCTATGGCTTGGGCGAAGTCGAGTTCACCAAGTCCTACCTCAAGCCCTGGGTGCTGCATTTCCGTGAGGCGCTGATCGGCGAGGACCCGACCGACGTCGAGAGAGTGATGCTGAAGATCCGCCAACGCGGCTCATTCAAGCCGTACGGTGCGGCGGTGAGCGCTATCGAGCATGCGCTGTGGGACATTGCCGGCAAGGCCGCGGGCGTGCCCGCCTATAAACTGCTCGGCGGCAAGGTGCGCGACAAGGTGCGCGTCTACAACGGCTCGATCCGCCGGAAACGCACGGGCGACCGGCCGGAAGATTACGCCGCTGACGTCAAATGGATGATGGAGCAGCCGCAGAACTTCTTCATGATCAAGCAAGGAATCTCGTTCCACTCCAATATGAAGGACACCATTGAGGGCTTCCACTACGGCGTGACGCAGCAGAAGGCCGGCTATCACGGTGCTATGGATCAGGGCGTGATCAGCGAGCGCGGTTTCAATCACATGCTCGACTGCGTGATCGCGATGAAGGAAGTGCTGAGCGACAAAGTCAGCCTGGCGCTCGACTGCGGCCCGGGCTGGATGCTGCCCGATGCGATCAAATTCGCTCGCGCGGTCGAGAAGTACAATTTGATGTGGCTCGAGGACATGCTGACTGGCGACTATGTACCGTGGGTCAATCCGCAGGCCTATCGGGAACTGACCATCTCCACCTCGACGCCCATCCACACTGGCGAGCAGATCTACCTGCGACACAATTTCAAGGAACTGATCGAGACGCAGGCGGTGCGCGTCATCGGCCCCGATCCAGCCGATATTGGCGGTATTGCCGAACTCAAATGGGTCGCCGAACACGCCTACATGCACTCGATCCTGATGGCGCCGCACGGCACCGCCAACGGCCTGTTGGGGCTCGGCGCGTTGATCAATGTCTGCGCCACCTTGCCGGCAAACTACATCGCGTTCGAATATCCGACCGCCTCCGACCCCTGGTGGGAGGATCTGGTCGTCGGCTTGCCGCCGCAGATCGTGAAGGACAGCATGGTGGACCTACTGGAAGCGCCGGGGCTGGGGCTGGATATCGACGCCGAAGCGGCCAGGAGATATCTCAGGGAAGAGGATGCGGGCTTCTTCGACTGAATCTCCCTCCACCGGCATGACGTGAATCGCAGTAAGGCCCGCCGGTATGGGAAAGGAGATCGTGCTCCCCGCGGACCTGCAAGCAACTCCTCGCTGCGCTTGAGCAGCGGTCACCGATAACGGCCTGTAAGTACGACCTCGAGCCCGGCGACGGTCGCTCCAGACGAGGCAGATGAACACCAATCTCTTAGCAGTAAACCGCATCGTTGGGTCACCAGTGCGAATCCTGCCTGAAACTACCTTTCCAATCGTCTGTCCTCACGCCACCAATACCGTGTCGCGACGGGATCGCCGCCCGTCGCTCTGATAAGCCGAGGCATCGAGATTGAATCCCGGGAAGAGGACCTCTTTTCCGTCTCGAGTTAATCGAGACCTGCAAGACGCGGCCGAGGGCGCATTTTTTGCGCCCTCGTTTTGCTGCTCAGCCAATGGCCATCAGACTTGCATTGCCGCCGGCAGCCGCCGTGTTGATCGACGTCGACACCTCCTCCAGCAGCCAATTCAGGCAATAGGCCTCGGGGTCGCTTGCCAGTTCCTCGGTTGTCGCCGCCTGGACCAGCAGAAGCGGACCGGGCAGGTGAGCGATCTTCTGATTGACGGCCAGAACCCTTTCGCGATCGCCTTCCACGAGCGCACCCGAGAACGGCCCGTCCTTTTCCCAATCCGATGTCCAGGAAATCCGGCCGGCGACAGCCGCCGGAAGGTCCGCCAGGACCGATTTGGATAGGGAACCCGCATCCACGACGATGTGGTTGCCCGTTGAAAGGGCTGCGGCGATCTGTCGATGAAGCCCGCCTTCCGTCTGCGGCACGATAAGAATACGGCCGCGGGGATGGAGCGCGTAGAGATTGCGCTCCCCGACCGGACCGGTGAGCTCGCGTTCGAGCCCGAGTGCCGAACGGCTCGCATATCCACGCGCCGCTTCCCCCTCACCCGGCAAGCCCTTCTTGTCGAGCCAGACAATATAGTCGCGAAGGGCGAGATCCGTGTGAACGGAGTCCTGCTGCGGCGGCACGGGCGCACGCTGCACCAGCCGGCCGATATAGAGCGGACCACCGGCCTTCGGCCCTGTGCCTGACAAGCCGCGACCACCGAAAGGCTGCACGCCGACGACCGCGCCGATGATGTTGCGGTTGACGTAGAGGTTTCCGGCCTTGATGCGACTGGTCACATGCGCGATCGTTTCATCAAGCCGAGTGTGAAGTCCGAATGTGAGGCCGTAACCCGATGCGTTGATGTCGTCGATCAAGCGGTCGAGCCCGTTTCGCTTGAAGCGGACGACATGCAGAACCGGTCCGAAGATCTCTCTCGTCAGGTCCGACAAGGACTTGATTTCGATGATCGTCGGCGGAACGAACGTCCCCGCCGCGGCACTTTCGGGCAGCGGCAGCTGATCCACCTTGCGGCCGGCGCCGCGCATCTTCTCGATATGCTGGTCGATCTCCGCCTTTGCGCCGTCATTGATGACAGGGCCGACATCGATGCTCAGCCGATCGGTGCGGCCGATCGTCAGTTCCCGGAAGGCGCCCTTCAGCATATTGAGGGTCCTGTCGGCCACATCGTCCTGAAGGCAGAGAACGCGAAGTGCAGAGCAGCGCTGGCCGGCGCTGTCGAAAGCCGAGGCAATGACGTCGGCCACCACTTGCTCGGCCAATGCCGAGGAGTCGACGATCATACCGTTCTGACCGCCCGTCTCGGCGATCAGCGGAATCGGCTTGCCGGTCGCCGACAGCCGTTCTGCCAGCTGCGCCTGGATCATACGAGCCACTTCGGTCGACCCGGTAAACATGACGCCTGCCGTTTCCGGAGCCCCGACCATGCCGGCGCCGAGGCGGCCGCTGCCGGGCACGAACTGCAGGACACCCACCGGCACACCCGCCTCGTGGAGGATCTTCACACTCTCCGAGGCGATGATCGGCGTGACGCCGGCAGGTTTGGCAAGCACGGGATTGCCGGCCACCAAGGCCGCGGCGACCTGTCCGGTGAAAATCGCCAGCGGAAAATTCCACGGGCTGATACAGACGATCGGGCCGAGCGGCGCATGCGACGGCCCGAGGGTCTTGCGTGCCTGATCGGCATAGTAGCGCAGGAAGTCGATCGCCTCGCGCACCTCGCCGACGGCATTGGCCGCGGATTTGCCGGCTTCGCGCATGACGATGCCCATCAGCGTCTTGATGCGGGCCTGCATGATGTCGGCCGCCCGATCCAGGCAGGCCGCACGCTCGGCCGGCGGCACGGCCGCCCATTGCGGCGCATGTTCCGCGGCCATCGCAACGATACGGGCTGCCTCCTCGACCTTCACTTCCGTGACCGTGCCGACGACGTCCCGGTGATCGGCAGGATTGAGAACCTCGCGCGTCACCCCATCCGTCGAGCCGTCGGCAAGGAGGGGAAGCGCACGCCATGGGGCAGCCGCGGTAGAGGCGAGCGCCTGCGACAGGTCCAGGAGGGTGGCCTCATTCGAGAGATCCAGGCCGTCGGAATTGGCGCGGGCACGGCCGTAAAGAGCCTTTGGCGAGGCGATCTGGATGTGCGGAAGGCCAACGACGGGCATGGCTGCGACGATCTCGGCAGGATCGGCGACCAGGGCCTCGACCGAGACATTCGGATCGGAGATGCGGTGCACGAAGGAGGAATTGGCGCCGTTTTCGAGAAGGCGCCGCACCAGATAGGCGAGCAGCGTCTCATGCGTTCCGACAGGCGCATAGATGCGGCAGGGCCGGTCGAGTTTTTCCTTGCCGACGACCTCGTCATAGAGCGGTTCGCCCATGCCATGCAGGCATTGGAACTCATATTTGCCGACCGCGAAGTCGGGACCGGCCAGGTGATAGATCGTGGCAAGCGTCTGCGCATTATGCGTGGCGAATTGCGGGAACACCGCATCGGGCGCGTTCAGCAGCTTGCGCGCGCAGGCGACATAGGCGACGTCGGTGTAAATCTTGCGGGTATAGACCGGATAGTCGTCGAGACCGTCCAGCTGGGCGCGCTTGATCTCCGCATCCCAATAGGCGCCCTTGACGAGACGGACCATGATCCGGCGCCCGGACCGGCGTGCCAGATCGATGATGTAGTCGAGGACGAAGGGGCAGCGCTTGCCATAGGCCTGCACGACGAAGCCCAGCCCGTTCCATCCGGCAAGCTCCGGGGCAAAGCAAAGCTCTTCGAGGAGGTCTAGCGAAAGCTCCAGCCGATCAGCCTCCTCCGCATCGATATTGAGGCCGATATCATAAGTCTTGGCGAGAACGGCCAGCGCCTTGACTTTCGGCAGCAGCTCTCCCATCACCCGGTCGGCCTGCGACCTCACGTAGCGCGGATGCAGGGCCGAAAGCTTGATCGAGATGCCTGGGCCGTCATAGATGCTGCGCCCGTCCGACGCCTTGCCGATGGCGTGGATCGCCTTTTCATAATCCTTGAAATAACGCTCGGCGTCCGCGGCAGTCGTCGCGGCTTCGCCCAGCATGTCGTAGGAATAGCGGAAGCCGCGCGCTTCGAGCGGCCGAGCGCGTTTCAGCGCCTCTGCGATCGTCTCGCCGGTGACGAACTGCTCGCCCATCATGCGCATCGCCATATCGACGCCGCGACGGATAACCGGCTCGCCGGCGCGCGCGATCAGCCGCGTCAGGGCTGCCGACAGGCTCCGGTCGT
This sequence comes from Rhizobium anhuiense bv. trifolii, assembly GCF_024346605.1. Classification (NCBI taxonomy): domain Bacteria; kingdom Pseudomonadati; phylum Pseudomonadota; class Alphaproteobacteria; order Hyphomicrobiales; family Rhizobiaceae; genus Rhizobium; species Rhizobium anhuiense. Next base: position 511,740 of record NZ_CP098804.1, on the reverse strand, counting down.
TGACCGTCGATGTCAGTTTGCCGGTGACGACGAGACCCCAGGTGGCGGCGTTGACGAACAGGGATTTTCCGCCGCCGATATGGGAGGTCCAGTTGCCTTCGGCAATCTTGTCGCGGATCAGCGCGTCCCGCGTGTCGGTATCGGGAATGCGCAACAGCGCTTCGGCAAGACACATGAGCGCCACGCCTTCCTGGCTGGAGAGCGAATATTCCTGCACCAGCCCTTCGACACCGGTGCCCTTGTGCTTGGCGCGCAAGGCCTCGATCAGGCTGCGGCCCGTGCTGCGGATGTCATAGCGTTTCGCCTCGGAGACGCGCGCGGCGGCGACCAGTGGCGGCAGGCATTCGGTTTCCGGCCGGCGATAGGCTGCCGTGATCGCCTGGCGAAGGTCGGATTGCGGCCGGATCGGTGGCGCAAAGGCCGAGAACGGCGCTCCGTCGGCGGGGTCTTTGGATGGAGGAGTGTCGATCGCTGCGTTCAACATGAAGGTCCCTATCGGTCGATATCTGGTTTTAACGGATGAATGAGACGCCGGGTTCATCGTCCCAGTCAGCGTCGTCCGAGACAACAGGGCCGGAATATTCCGTCTCGCGAAGCGGACGCGCATCCGGCCTGTTGCGCTTGAGGGTGAGCGCCGCTGCAACCGCTCTTATCGCCACCGGCCGGTAGTGAGCGAGCAGGTCCAGCTTCTGATCGTCATCCGGTTCTTCCCTACGCATGCGTGACCCCATTTTTCCTGCGGCGCCGATGCGATCCCGACGATGCGTCGAGCGCCTGCGCCTTCCATCCCATTGCCGATGCATAAGGTATCACAGATCGCCGATCGCGATCTCACTTGATTTTCGCAGCTTTCAGCCTGTATGAACTTATTAAAGCATTCTTGAGAGTTAAAATGGCTACTGAACCTGACATCTTTAGTGAATTGGACCAGTTCGACAGAAAAATCCTCGCGGCTCTTGCCGAGGACGGCAGACTGTCGATCACCGATCTCGCGGCGCGTGTCGGCCTCTCGAAGACGCCGTGCCAGATCCGCTTCAAGCGGCTCATCAGCGACGGCTATATCGAGGGCTTCAAGGCCGTCCTCAATCCATCGAAAATGCAGCTCGACCATATCGCTTTCGTCGAGGTGAAGCTTTCCGATACCCGCGAAGATGCGCTGAAAAGCTTCAACGACGCCATCAAGAAGATCAGGGAAGTCGAAGAGTGCCACATGATCGCCGGCAGGTTCGACTATCTGCTCAAGATCCGCACACGCGATATCGGCCGCTACCGCCGCGTCCTCGGCGAGCGCATCTCGACGTTGCCCCACGTTGCCAACACATCGACCAATGTCGCGATGGAGACGATCAAGGAAGGCTGGGACAAGTTCGGTTCGAGTCTTTCGTGAACCTATTGCCGGCGACCGGCCCGGCGCAGTTCAAGACCGCGCGCACTTTTCAGCATCATGCCCTGGCTTTCCGGCCGCGTGCGCTCGGCTTCACCGGCACGCTCTTGCCGTACTCGTTCCACCATGCCGTCAAAGCTTCCATGGTGGGGCCGAGGCCCCGCGCCTTTTGTGTGATCTCATATTCGACGCGCGGAGGAACCTCCGCAAAGATGGTGCGGGACACGAGGCCGTCTGCTTCGAGCTCACGAAGTTGCGCCGTCAGCATGTGCTGGGTGATGCCGGGAATAGCCTTCCTCAATTCGCCAAACCGATAGACCCGCTGATTGAGCAGCCACATGATTTCCAGCTTCCATTTTCCCGAAAGCAACGCGAATGCGCGACGCATCTCCTCATGCATATTGCCTTCTTCTTCAACCATGGTCTGCTTTTCCATACTAACAGCAAGTAATTCATCCTACTTGCAAATATGAATCTTAGACGACATTTCTCTGCGTGCACAAGGGAGCGCAGAAAGGCGCCTCCCAAAAACAAACCGACAGACTCGACGAGAGGAATGTTGCTGCGTGGGCAGCGACAGGGATGAACTCATGCCTGAATTTTACGTGTACTGGATCAGCACGGCGCTTCTATCCGTGCTCTACCTCGCCTCAGCCGCCATCTATGTCACCAAGCGAGACTGGGTTCGCCAGGTTCTGGCGGAACTCGGATTCCAAGCTTCCTATCTCATTCCGTTCATGATCATCATCAAGGTTCTCGGCCCGGCCGCGATCCTTTCCCGCGTCAGCGTGCCGCTCAGCGATCTCGCCTATGCCGGCATCTTCTTTCACCTGCTGCTGTCGGGCCTCGCCCATGTCGGCGTTCGAAAACCCGCCGGCGCTCTGCCAGCGGCGGTCGGCCTGGCGCTGCTGGTCACCTCATTCATGACGCAGAACGACGCCCGCGACGTCCCCTCCCCTTACGTCCAGGCCACTGCGCACTGAGGTCCGATAATCCCAACCCAAATCAAGGAGATAGAAATGGGTCGACTCAATGGAAAAATTGCCATCGTCACAGGCGCAAGCCGCGGCATTGGCCGTGCCACGGCAAAGTTGTTTGCGGCCGAAGGCGCGAAGGTCGCAATTCTTTCGCGGACATCCGAAAGCGTCGAACGCGTTGTCGCTGAAATCGTCGAAGCGGGCGGCGCAGCACTCGGCACCGTCTGCGACGTCGGAGAGGCCGATCAGATCACGGCCGCGGTGGACAAGGTTGTCGCTGCCTACGGCCGCATCGACATTCTCGTGAACAATGCTTTCGATGGCTCCGCGGTCTTGTCGTCGGTCATCGACCTCTCAGTCGAACAACTGCAACGCAACTTCGACACTGGGCCGATCGCCTATCTGCGCTTCATGCAGGCTTGCTATCCTCATCTGAGGGAAAGCGGAGAAGGCCGGATCATCAATTTCGGCTCGATGGCCGGCACCAGCGGGTTGGCTGGTTATGGTCCGTACAACATGGCCAAGGAGGCGGTGCGCGCCCTGACCCGCACGGCGGCGCGCGAATGGGGTGCGGACAAGATCACCGTCAACAACGTCCTGCCGATCGCCGACACCTGGGGGGCTGCGGAAAAGGAGGTTCCTCCGCCGATGAGCGCGCTCGCGCGTTTCGGCTCGCCGGAAGACGACATTGCGCCGGTGGTGCTGTTCCTGGCCAGCAAGGATTCGCAGTTCATCACGGGCTACAGCCTTACCCCCGACGGCGGCGCAATCATCGACAGCGCTCGGTAACAGTCCTCGGCAACCGTCGATGAGCAAGGGGCGCAGCATGTTGCGCCCGTTGTCCAGCGCAGCGCGACCTTGGCGGCCGAGCAGGCGCTGAAGTTCGGCAAGCCGTCGAGCCAACGTGGGGCCTAATGCGGTCTTTGAATTTCACAGTAGACAATGCTGCGGTTTGAGCCGGACCAAACAGACACCTTCATATCCGTCCCCGTCACGCTTTCACCGGCGATCAAGCCCATCTCTCGTTCTGACCGCAACAGCAGCGCCCAGTTCATAAATGTCTCCATATAGCCATCGACCTCCGTCTCCGGAGAGAAATTGGCGAACAGGAATGTGCCGCCAGGCTTGAGCATGCTGATGCACTTCTTGGTCAGCTTTACGGCGACCGGGTCCGGCAAATAGTCGTAGAGACCCGCGGCATAGACGAAATCGAACATTCCCAGCGCATGTCTTCCACCGATCAGGGATTTGACCGAACCGCTCATCGCCTCGACGGATGTGCCGGCGAAATCGCGGGCTACGGTTCCAACGCTCATCGGGTCTTGATCCAAAGCCACCCAGCGTTTGATCGCGCCGGCACCGAGAGCGTGCGACAAAGGCCCCTCACGAAGATGCCCCGCCGCGATGGCGAGGACTTCGGTGGAACCAGGCCGCGCCGAAGCGATTTCGTCAACGCGGCGAGCCAGAATGTCTCGACGCTCCCTTACCGCTAGGGATGACGAAGCATTTCGAGTGTAGGCGTAGATCGAACGGCCCAAGTTGCTGGCCGATAAGACAGCGTCCTCAATCTCAGGTCTGCCGTAGATGAAGTCGAGAAGGCGTGCGTCGCCAGAATAGCCGCGCGGCTTTTCGAACGACCAGCGGGTCAATGGATCTTGATGAAGATAGTGAGCAACTGGATGAGATTGCGCGATCGGAACGATGACGTCCCATACCTCCGGATGAAAGCGCCGCCGTATCTGATGCAAGGCGGCGGTCAGACGCTCGATGATCGCATGAGGCTCGACGCCGGATTTGAACTGACGGATCGACACGTCAAGGCTGAGGGCAAGCTCGGCACTCGCAACGATAAGGTGGCCGGGATCTGGGGCAGCAAGCCTCCTTGCCGCCCGACGAATTTCACCTGGCGCGACAAGACTTTCACCGTCCAAGACCAGGCTTTGTACCATTTCGAGACCTCTTTGACATAGCATTAAGCATAATCAACCTCGAAATAGGATGCGACTAGAATCTACACGGGATAAGGGTATTTCTACTATTGCGGGTCAGATGCCACCCCTCTAACAAAGCTAAGCAATAAGACAAACCGGTTGCAGGTTGCCGAACGTGATTTTGGAGGGCGCCGAAGTATGGCTTACTTTTCAACTTACTTTAGATCGTTGTCAGACCGGTGTTGTTGCATGATCGCGGCTTGCGCTAACGTCCAGCGCGACGAACCAACCGCCAGCTTTTCATTTGCCGAGGCCCTCAAGTCTCTGAAATCTGAAAATGATGCTGTCCGAAGGCAGAGCTCACGGCATGGTCTTTGGATGGCGGTCGCCGTTTATGTGGCCTTCGCACTTCCAGACCGATGGCTGATCCCCGATGTTGCCCCTGTGACGATCGCCGCGCGATTCGTCGTTGCAACGGTCGCTCTGCTGACTTTCGAAATCTTGCGACTGGCAAATGCGAAAACCGTCTGGCTTGACATCACATGTGCCGCTGCACTGCTTGTGGGCTATGTGGGCTGGCTGTACCCGGCGATTGCCACCCGCGATGTCACCGCCATGTCATACTACATGATATTCGGCGCCATCTTCATGATGGGCGCCAACCTCTTTTTCAGTTTCCCGTTTCGGCTTTCGGTGATCACCTCGAGCCTCGTTCTATGCGCATTTTTCGTTACGATCGAGGAATTTTTTCCTTCAAGCCAAACCTACAAGCTTGCCTTCGGGTTGTTCTACATTTCGTGCTTTGTCTTCACGTCTTTCGTCAATTGGCGCTTGAACGTGGAGCGTCGAAACGTGTTGCTGAACGCGGCGGAGGCGCGCCACCAGCACTGGGAAGCGTCCGAGCGCGGAAGGTCCCTGCTCGAGCTTTCACATACTGACTACCTGACAGGCATAAGCAACAGACGCGCGCTGGATCGGCGACTCGACGAATGCTGGGCCGCTTGGAAAGACGAACGCCGCGACTTCTCCGTGTTCCTCATCGACGTCGACTTTTTCAAACGCTTCAATGACCGCTACGGACATCAGGAAGGAGACCGATGCCTGACTGTCATCGCCAATGCGCTGAAGGCACTTGTAGAGTCGTCAGATGGCATGATCGGCAGGTATGGTGGCGAGGAATTTATCGTGGTCGTGCCGGCTGCCCTCCCCAAGGTCGCGATGACTCTCGCCGAGAAGATCAGAATGGAAGTCGAGTCTCTGGCGATTGCTCACGACGAGCGACCAGATGATATGTCGATCGTAACCGTCAGCATCGGCGTCGCCTTCACCCGCGAGAAACTTGGAGAGAAAGTTGAACGAATAGTCCGTGAAGCCGACCTCGCTCTCTACAATGCCAAAGCAAGTGGCCGAAACTGCATTCGTAGTTTTGATCCGTTGTTGCCTCGCCCCGACGACTATGCTGGTAAACTCGTCCCGCTGCTGGCGGCCGCCATTGATCGCAAACTGGTCTCGCTGGTGTACCAACCGATCTTCGACGTGACGAACGAGAAACCTAGAGCTGTCGAGGCTTTGATGCGCCTCAGGATGCCGGACGGCACCGCGGTTTCGCCGAAGACGTTCATTCCCGTTGCAGAACGAAGTGGCGCTATCCTCGAACTGGGCAGGTGGGCGATCGAGACGGCATGCCGTGATATACTGATGACCGATCGGATGGCTACCGTCAGCGTCAACGTGTCGCCAATACAACTGCGTTCCCCCGGCTTTGCTGCCAGCGTTGCTGATATCCTTGCTCGGTGCGGGGTCTGCGGGTCGCGACTGGCCTTGGAAGTCACTGAGGGCCTGGACATGGATATGCAATCGGAGGTCCTGAAATGCATTGCCGATCTGCGGGCACTCGGCGTCGAAATCTGGCTTGATGACTTCGGCTGCGGCTTCGCGGGTCTCTCCTGGTTGAGGGCAATCGAGTTTCAGACGGTCAAGGTCGATAGAACCTTCCTGCACGACAGCTCGAACCCACGCGGTTTGATGATGCTTCAGGACATGATTGCTCTCATCCGCAATCGTGGGAATACGATCCTGGTGGAAGGCGTCGAAACTGCAGCACAATTTTCCCTTCTCAAGGATCTTCGCATCGACCGTGTCCAGGGCTTTCATATGGGAATGCCGGTTAGCGCTGAACTTCTGAGCGCGGCATAACTCGATCTCACGGTTTCCGGTTGCTCCGCACGTTGCCGATGATCGGCGCGTGTCGGATGTCTTGCTTTTAAACGGATCAGGCAGTCTGATGCAGCGAGGCAATGGATCGCTGAAGGCAGACGAATATTCAGCGGCTGAACCTGAGAATGAGGAGCAGGATGGATCACGCCAACAGCCATCACATATCGGCGAGCGAAGAGCGGGAAGCGCGCAGGCTTCAATACCTGACCTGGGAACACATTGCGTCGGACCTCCGTCATCCAGCCCACCTGGCCCGCAAGGCGGAACTCCGGCGATCATGCGATGCGGAGCTTGCTGAGACGTCCTATATCGCCGAGCATGCCGCGATCTTCACCGAAAGCCTGATGATGGGCGAGCGCTCCTGGATCGCCGGGCACGCACTCGTCCGCGGCCATGTGATCCTTGGCGACGATTGCACCATCAATCCCTATGCCTGTGTGTCCGGCACGGTGACCTGCGGCAATGGCGTGCGGATTGCCTCGCACGCCTCGATCGTCGGCTTCAATCATGGCTTCGAAGATCCGGCCATTCCCATCCACCGCCAGGGTGTCGTCAGCATCGGCATAGTGATCGGTGACGACGTCTGGATCGGCGCCAATTGCGTGATCCTCGATGGCGTCACGATTGGAAATGGTGCGGTGATCGCCGCCGGAGCGGTCGTCACGGGCGACATTCCCGCCATGTCGGTTGCCGGCGGCGTGCCGGCCCGGGTGCTGCGGAGCCGAGGCTCGGCGCCCAGGAAATCCGGCACGGGAGACATCGAAGATCAGTTGGTCAGGCTCGGCCAAAAAGCGAAAGACCAATGGCCCGATATCCTTGCACGCTGGAAAACGCAGGGAACCTATGAATCGCTGGAAGCGGACGGCGTCCGCAGACCGGCGATCCGGCATTTATGCGATGCCATCGAGATCGCTGCCGGGTTCGGCCACTTGCCGCCTGACCTCGATGCGGCGGCGATCGTCGAACTTCTGCAAGGCCTGCAGGAACAAGAGACCGGGCTATTCCCTGAAAAGCATTCGCGCATGCATGGCAAGGCGCTCAGGGATGATCCAAAGGCGCTCTATAACGTCCTTGCGGTTGGCTATGCGCTTGAACTGCTTGGCTCCAGCCCGCGACAACCGGTCCACGCGGTCGAGCTTGGCGCTGACGAACTCGATGAATGGCTGCGCGCCCTGCCCTGGTCGACCCGGGCGTGGCATGCCGGCAGCGTGGTCGATGCGATCGGAACCGCCATGTACTTCAATGCGAAGTATTTCGGCATCCGGCATTCACGGCAGGAACTTTTCGAGTGGCTGAGCCGCAATGCCAACAGCGTCTCCGGCCTATGGGGCGAGCCGACTGCGCCGGAAGGATGGCTCCAACCGGTGAACGGTTTTTATCGGCTGACACGCGGCACCTACGCCCAGTTTGGCGCAGCGCTTCCGCACCCGCACGCCTCGCTCGAAACGGTTCACCTCAACTATCGCAACCACAAGGGCTTCGTCGGCGCGAAATACAATGCCTGCAACCTGCTCGATACGATTCATCCCCTGCTGCTGATTGCCCGGCAGACCGACTACAGGCGGGCCGATGGCGAAGCGATCGCCCGCAATCTCATATCGAAGGCTCTGGATCGATGGCGGGATGGTGAGGGATTCCCGTTTGCCGATGGCGGCGAACCGGGCTTGCAGGGGACGGAAATGTGGCTTTCGGTCATTCACCTGGCCGCCGATTTCCTCGGCCTGGCGGATCGCTTCGCCTTCGTCCCGAAAGGCGTCCACCGAACGGCAACTGTGGGACTGGGTTTGTGACGATAGTTTTCGATCAACCGTGCAGTGATGCTGTCAGCCAGGCGGCGGCAAGGTCGCGCGCATTGCTGCGCTTGGCTTTGACCGGCACGATGACGTTGTAACGATCCTCGGCGGCAAGCTCGCCGCCATCGGCCTGCACCAAGGTTCCATCCTCCAGAAAGGTGCCGACCAGCATCCGCCATCCCAATGCCATCCCTTGGCCCGCGCGCGCGGCTGCGATGGTCTCGGTATAATGATTGAACCGCAGCGACGGCTTTATCTCGAGATTGGCGCCAGTCAGCGAAAACCACTGCGCCCAGCTATACCAGGAACGATCGAGAACATCGGTTTCGATGAATTCATCACCGGAGCCCAGCGGACCATCTTCGCGGCGCCTGAGGTAATCGGGAGAGCAGACGGGGCAAATGACGTCGCCGCGCGAGGCGATGACGGTTCCATCGCTGAAGGGAGGCACACCGTATCGAATTGCCACGTCGACTTCTCCATCGTCGAGGGCAATCGGGCTGTCCTGGGAAATCACCCGCACCAGAATGCCAGGGTTTGCCCGACGGAATTCGGCCAGCCGCGGCAGCAGCCAGAAAGAAGAGAAGGCGACGGTCGCGCCTATCGTCACGACGTCCTGGCTGCGCGGCTGGATCGCTTCCACGCCCTCGGCGATATCGGCAAGGCTCTTGGCCAGCGTGGCGCCAAGGTTGATGCATGCCGTTGTCGGCTCGATCGCTCGATGCTTGCGCACGAATAAGGGCTGGCCGAGCTCCTCCTCCAGCAAGGCAATCTGCCGGCTGACCGCTGCCTGGGTGACACCGAGTTCGGTCGCAGCCGTGGTGAAGCTTTTCCGTCTCAGCACCGCCTCCAGGGTCACCAGCGCCGTCAGCGATGGGAGCCGTCTTCGGAAATGCATCGCAAACCTCTCCTCGCATGATAAAAACTTATGCGAACGTGATTTTTTATGCCGTTGAAATGCCGGGTATGCAAGGGCAATCTAGGGAAACTCTCGCATAAGAGGTTCTCATGCTAAACAGACTTCCTTCTTCCATTTCAGCCCTTCTCGACGCTCGTGCCAACGGTCACTCGCTGCCGGCCGGGCTGTATGTCAGAGAAGATGCGTTCGAAGCAGACATCGACGTTTTCTTCCACAATCACTGGATCTGTGTCGGCCTCGACTGTGACGTTCCCGAACCCGGCGACGCCACGGTCATCGATATCGGCAAGACGAGCCTGATCCTCCTGCGCGACGACGACGGTGAAATTCGCGTCCTGCACAATGTCTGTCGCCATCGCGGCTCCCGCCTTCTCGATCCGGGCAAGACGATCGTCTCAAAACTCGTCTGTCCCTATCACACCTGGACATATGAACTGACGGGCGAGCTCAGCTACGCCCCGCACATGGGCAAGGACTTCGACAAGGAGTGTCGGAGCCTCAAGCCCGTCACCTTCAAGTCGATCGGCGGGCTGATCTACGTCTGCCTCTCCGACAATCCGCCCGAGGACATCGCTCTCCTCGAACAGGCCATGGTCGAGCGCCTCGCTCCCTACGACATCCGCAATGCCAAGATCGCTCACCAGACGGACGTCATCGAGGACGGCAACTGGAAGCTCACGATGGAGAACAATCGCGAGTGCTACCATTGCTCCGCGAACCATCCGGAGCTTTGCGTCTCCTTCGTCGATCTCGACTTCGGCTTCGACCCCGAGACGCTGAGCCCGGAGGATCGCGAACAGGCCGAGGAGCATTTCAGGCTGTATGAAGAGCGGACGAAGGCGTGGGAGGCTGACGGCTTTCCCTCGGCTGCCGTCGAGCAACTCGCCGACTGCGCCACAAATTTCCGCACCCAGCGGCTGATCATCGCAGGCGCCGGTGAATCCCAGACCCACGATGCCACCGCCGCATCCTCCAAGCTGCTCGGGCACATGACCCGCAAGGATCTCGGCGACATGCATCTTTGGGGCCACAACAGCTGGAACCACTTCATGGGCGACCATGCGGTGGTGGCAACCGTCATCCCGCTGTCGGCGGGCAAGACGCTGGTCAGAACCAAGTGGCTGGTCCACAAGGACGCCGTCGAAGGCGTGGATTACGATCTCGACAAGCTGACGGATGTCTGGGTGGCAACGACCGACCAGGACGCCGATCTGGTGGCGCGCTCCCATGCAGGCGCTCTCGACCCGGCCTATCAGCCAGGCCCCTACTCCCGCTTCTCCGAGACGAACCTCGACAAGTTCGCCACCTGGTACATCGACCGGATGCGCGCACATGGATACTAGGAGCCCGCAAGCGGCCACAGCCAGGGCCGCTCTTGACGACGTCTGGAACCCGGAAGAAGACGACACGCTCGTTTGTCTCGACGTTCAGCAGGAGACCCACGACGTCAAGACATTCACCTTCGCATCGCGCGAGGGCAAGCGGTTCGCCTTCAAGGCGGGACAGTATTTTCTGTTCGATCTCGAGCACAATGGAGAGGCGGAAAACAGGTGCTACAGCATCTCGTCTTCGCCGCATCGGACGAATGCCTTCTCCGTGACGGTGAAGCGCGTTCCCGGCGGCAAGATCTCCAACTGGCTTCATGACACGCTGGCTCCCGGGGCAGCCGTCAAGGCGAACGGTCCGCTCGGTCACTTCGTCAGGCCCCAGACGGCGGGACGTAAGCTTCTGCTTTTGTCCGGCGGCTCCGGCATTACACCCGTCATGTCCATTCTGCGTGAGATCGCCGACAGTTGCGAACCGGCCGACGTCGTCTTCATGCATGCCGGCCGGACGCCCCAGGATCTGATCTTTCGCGACGAGCTCGCCTGCATCGCCCGCAGGCTGAAAGGTCTTCGCCTCCACTTTCTCCCGGAGACCGTTGCCGGCGAGCCGTCCTGGCCCGGCCTGACCGGTCGCATTTCGAAAGAATATATCGGGCTTGCCGTTCCCGATATCACTGAGCGAACCGTGATGTGCTGCGGTCCCGCCCCGTTCATGGCGGCTGCGCGCGGCATTGCCGCCGAACTCGGCGTCGCCGGCTCGAACTACCTGGAGGAAAGCTTCGACGCCGCTGTCATCGACGAACCCGAAATTCCCGCGGTTCAGGAGGCGGCTGCCAAGGTTTTCCAGGTCACCTTCTCGAAACAGGCCCGCAGCATCGCGGTAACAGGCGAGCAGAGCGTGCTCTCATGCGCGAAGAAGGCGGGCGTCAGGATACCGTCATCCTGTGCGAACGGCGTCTGCGGCACCTGCAAATCGAAGCTCGCCTCCGGGACGGTCGACATGAACCACAATGGCGGAATTCGCCAAAGGGAAATCGACGCCGGCTTCTTCCTGCCCTGCTGCTCGAAGCCGCTCAGCGATCTCGTCATCGAGCGCTGAGCGCCCGGTAACGTCGCGCCATTCACCGACGACAAGGACTGACTTCGATGCTGCGAGACCAAAGCGATTCCGCTGAGCCGACCGGCTCGACGGTCTTCAAGGATGAGCGGAAGCAGGCATATCTCAATCCTGAGGGAGCGGATCGGCCTCTTATCAGTCCTGTGCCGGCCACGACGCTCGATCGGGCTCGCCGCTATCGTCTGGAGCGCCTGCGCACGACGATGCGCGAATGGGACTGCGGCGCCCTGCTGCTCTACGACCCCGTCAACATCCGATATGCCTTCGATTCATCGAATATGAGCATTTGGACGATGCACAACGCCTCGCGCTACGCTCTGGTCCTCGCCGATGGTCCGGCGATACTGTTCGAATTCGAAGGCGCCGAGCACGTCAATGACGGGCTTCCCGGCATCGACGAGATCCGGCCGGCGAAGTCATGGATATTCTTCACGGCGGGCAACCTGATGGAACCCCGCCTGAAAGCCTGGGCGGACGAGGTCGCGGACCTCGTGAGCAGCCATGGCAGCAACAGGCGCGTTGCGGTGGACAGGCTCGAACCCGCCGGCGCCTTCGAACTGCGCGAACGCGGCTTCACGCTTGTCGACGGCCAGGAACTGGCGGAGCGGGCGCGATCGATCAAGAGCGCCGACGAAATCGAGCTGATGCGATGGACGATCCGTGTCTGCGAAGCCGGCATGGCGCGGATGTACGAGATGTCAGAGCCCGGCCGCACCGAAAGAGAAATCTGGGCCGAGCTTCACTTCGAAAACGCCCGCAGCGGCGGCGAGTGGCTGGAGACCAAGCTCTTGACCGCTGGCCCGAGAACGAACCCCTGGTATCAGGAGTGTTCGGACTACGTCATCAAGCGCGGGGAAATGATATCCTTCGACACCGATATGATCGGACCCTACGGCTATTGCGCCGACCTCTCGCGGTCGTGGACCGCAGGGCATGTCGCCATGACCACCAAGCAGAAGGAACTTTACGCGGCGGCCAGGGATCAGATCGAGCACAATCTCGCAATCCTGAAGCCCGGCATGACGTTCGCAGAATTCAACACGCAGTCGTGGCGGATTCCGGAGAAATACCAGCCTTATCGATACACGCTTGCTCTGCACGGAACCGGAATGGCGGACGAGTGGCCGGGGATCCTTCTGCATCCGGATTTCGACCCGGATTTCAGCGGCGCCTTCGAGGAGGGCATGGTGCTCAACGTCGAAAGCCTGATCGCCGAAGCCGGATCCGAGAGCATCAAGCTGGAAACCCAGGCTCTGATCACGGCCAGGGGCGCCGAGCGGCTGGACACGTTTCCGTGGGAAGAGATCTGAGTAAACTCAGTGCGCTCTCAAAGCGGCTGCGCGATGCTGCGACGGCGTCTGCCCGAATGTGCGCTTGAAGGTTCTCGTGAACTGCGAGGCGTTTTCAAAGCCGACATCGAGCGCGATCTCGATCAGCGGCGCCTTCGACTGGGCAAGGATCGATTTCGCCCGCTCCATGCGAACACGATTATAGGCCTTGGCGGGAGACATTCCGGTCTTGTCGATGAAGATCCTCTCCAGTTGCCGCCTTGACAGGCCAACCATGGCGGCAAGCTTCTGAATCGACATGCTGCCGTCGACGAACTGTTCCATCGCAATCATCGCCGCCTTGACGCGGGCGTCTTCATACTCGTCGTAGAGCGGTCGCCGCGGCTGTATATCCGCCGACGTCCGGGCCTTTTCGATCTGAAGCACTTCAAGCGCGTTTCGCTCGGCGTCGCGGCTGATGCGTTTCCTGACCAGCAATGCCGCCATGTCGGCGGAACTGCTGCCGCCTGCGCAAGAGCCGCGCTGGCGATCGAGATTGAAGAGCCGGTCGGAACGAACGCTGAGCTCGGGAAAGCGCTCGCGAAATTCCTTGTAATGCAGCCAGCTCACGCAGGTTTCGTGCCGCTTCATCAGGCCGGCCTCAGCAAGGATGAATGAACCCGTGCACACGCCGATCAACGGCACCTTCTTGGCATCCGCCTGCTTGAGAAAGGCGATGGTCTGCTGGTCGACGGGGTTCTCCACCGTCAGAAGGCCGCCGACGACCACGATGTAGTCGAACTTCGCCGGATCGACGAAATCGGAGGTCGGCGCAACCTGGACGCCGCAGCTCGCGGTGATCAGGTGCCTCGTGCTGCCGATCACCTGCCAGTCGGCAAGAAGCCTTCCGGAGCGATCCTGCTCGTCGCTCGCCAGCCGCAGCGTATCCACGAAGAGTGCGAAGGCCGACAGCGTGAACGAGCGCGCCAGAACGAACCCGACTTTGAGCCGGCCAGCCGATCTTGCGGCGTCGTCTGCTTGGCGTTGCTGATCGGGTCGCATAGTCATCTCCCTGCCGAAAACGCGCTCATCGGATCTGAAAGCCATGCGCCAGCGGATCACGATCGTCAACGAAAATGGTGTTGTGCCCGATGACGCGCGTCCAGCCTCCGATGCTGGGAAGAATGCCGCTATAGGGTCCAATGCTCGCCTCGGCTTCGACCCGGCCCTCGAAGATGGTTCCGATCAGGCTTTCATGCCGGTATCTCGACCCGATGGTAAGCCGCCCCTTCCCATAGAGCTGGGCCATGCGGGCGGAGGTGCCGGTGCCGCCCGGCGATCGATCGATGGCCTTTTCGCCATAGAAGACGGCGCAGCGTCCATCCGAGACGTCATTCACCGGGCGGTCGCACCAGATGGCGTGATGCACACCGCGAATCCTCGGGTCGTCGGGATGGACAGGATCGCAGATACCGGCAAGCGCCGACCTCAGTCTCTGGCTGCAGCCGACAATGTCGGATGCGGTCATGCCGTCGAGGCCGCTCCAGTTATCCTGTGGTTCGACGACCGCATAATAGTTGCCGCCATAGGATATATCGACGCGCAGACGGCCCATTCCCGGCACATCCACCTCGACATCAGCCTCATGGAGATAGCTCGCCACATTGTGGAGACGAACGGAATCGACATATCCGTCCTTCTCCTCATAGGTCACGTCAACCCTCCCCGCAGGCGTCTCGATGGCGACCCGGCCGGGTTCGCGCGGCTTGACCAGCCCCTCCTCGATCGCGGCGGTCACGGTGCCGATGGTGCCGGCGCCGCACATCGGCAGGCAGCCGCTCACTTCGATGAACAGCACGGCGAAATCGCAGTCCTGCCGATAGGCAGGATAGATGATCGCCCCTGACATGATGTCGTGCCCCCTCGGCTCGAACATCAGCGCCTTGCGCACCCAGTCATGGTCGCGGACGAAAATCTCCCGGCGCTCGCTGATCGGTGCATGGGCAAGCAGTGGACCGCCTCCGGCGACCAAGCGGACGGGATTGCCGCAAGTATGCGCATCGATGCAGAAGAAGCTGTTTCTCATCTCTCTATGTCCTTGCTCATTTCGCCTTCGGCAGCCTGTCGCGGTCGAGCAGGCCGCGGGACAGCCGGTCGAGCAGAAGGGCGACGGCGACGATCGCCAGGCCTGCCCTGAGACCAAGCCCCATCTCCATGCGCGTCAAGCCGCGCGTCACCTCAGCACCGAGACCGCCGGCACCGACGAGCCCGGCCAGCACGACCATGGCCAGCGACAGAAGGATGCACTGGTTGAGCCCGACCAGGAGCGTCTGCTTGGCCAAGGGGATCTCGATCTTCCAAAGCACCGAGCGAGGCGGCGCGCCGATAGCGCTGCCGAGTTCGATGAATTCCTTCGGCACCTGGTTGAATGCCAGCGTGGTCAGTCGGAGCATCGGCGGAATGCCATAGACGATGGTGGCGATGATTGCCGGCACGCGTCCAAGGCTGAAGATCATCACCGCAGGAATGAGATAGACCCACGGCGGCACGGTCTGCATCACATCGAGAACCGGGCGAACCATCGCCTCCAATGTCTTGTAGCGCGAGCACAGGACGCCGATCGGGAAGGCGATGAGCACGGAGATCAGGACCGCGACGGTGACCAGAGACAGGGTCTGCATCGATGCCGTCCACAGCCCCATGAGGAGACAGAAGCCCAGGCAAAGACCGGCCAGGATCGCGGCGCGCAGACCGACGGCGACGAATGCCAGAACGACGACGATCGCGATGAGCCCATAGGGCGGCACGAAGAGCAGTGCCGCTTCGAATCCGGAAAGCACCGCTTCGACCAGATAGCTGATCGCCGCAAACAGCGGATGAAAGTTGGTGTTGAGCCAATCGACGGATGGCGCCAGGAAAGCGCCGGGCGAAAACTGCAGGATGGACGGATTCATGACTTCCTCCCCGTTCCCAGACGAGCAGCACTCTGGGTTATGCGATCAAGCACCATGGTCAGAACCACGATGGCGATCGCTCCATTGATCGAGGTCGCGATGTCGAGCGTTCTGATCGCGCCGTAGATCGTCTCGCCAAGCCCGCCGGAACCGACGATGCCTGCGATGACGACCATGCCGAAGGCCATCATCAGGCTCTGGTTGATGCCCGCCATGATGCTCGGCAGCGCGAAGGGAAGGCGGATCTTGAAGAACATCTTCGCCGGCGTCATCCCAAGCGCCTCTCCGAGTTCGATGAACTCCTTGGGCGTCATCCGGATACCGAGAGACGTCAGGCGGATTGCCGGCGGCACGGCGACGATCACGGTCGCGATCAATGCCGTCGCCGGTCCATAGCCGAGCAGAGCGATCGCCGGCAGCAGGTAGATGTATGGCGGAAGCGTCTGGATCAGGTCCAGGCCGGGCTCCATGAAACGATCGAGGGCGGGAAAGAAGCCGGCCATAATGCCGATCGGGATGCCGATCACCAGGGCGAGCGTGGTTGCGGTCAAGACCAGCGCCAGCGTACTCATCGTCTCCGGCCAGAGTCCCATGGAAAAACAAAGCGCCAGCGCGACGCCGCTCAGCAGGGCGAACCAGACATTGACCAGCCGCCAGCCGACGAGCGCCACGATCAGCGCGATCAGATAGAATGGCGGAAGTTCCAGGAGCCAGAGGATCCCGGCATAGAGCCCTTCGAGAACCTGCCTGATGGAATCGAAAAGGAACTCGCCATTGTCGCTCACCCATTCGAGCGCGGAATCGGTCCATTCGTCAAAAAGATCGATGAAGCCTGAACTATCCATGTCAATCAGCTCCAGTTGGTGGACGCCGCCGGCAGATCGTGGGCGGATGGTCCCTTGACGCCCATCAGCAGGCTGCGCGGCGTGACCACGCCGACAATCTGACCATTGTCCACGACGGCGATGGCGTCGCGCTCCGACTGCATCGTCAATGTGATGAGTTCGTCGATGTCGGCGTCCGGCGTCGTGCGCGCCAGCGACGCGATGTCGGAATTCGGCGCGCTTTGCTGGAATTCGGCGACACTGCGCATGACGGAATGCGCCTTGATCAGATGGAGACGGGATATGCCGGCGACGAATTCGGCGACATAGGCATCCGCCGGGTTGAGGATGATTTCCTCGGCCGTGCCGGTCTGGATGATGACGCCGTCCTTCATGATCGCAATGCGGTCGCCGATCCGGATCGCCTCGTCGAGATCATGGGTGATGAAGACCGCGGACTTGCCCAAGGCTTTAGTCAGCTGCCGGAATTCGTCCTGAAGCTGGCGCCGGATGAGCGGATCGAGCGCGCTGAACGGCTCGTCCATCAGAATGATCTCGGGGTCGGAAGCGAGCGCGCGGGCGAGACCGACGCGTTGCTGCATGCCGCCCGAAAGCTCGCCCGGATACCGGTTCACCCAGTCGGCGAGGCCGACCTTCTCGAGCGCGGCAACGGCGGTCTTGTTCCGCTCCGGCTTGGTTATTCCCTGCACCTCGAGGCCGAAGGCCGCATTTTCCAGGACTGTGCGGTGCGGCAACAGAGCGACGCTCTGAAACACCATGCCGATGTTCCTGGCGCGCATCTGCCGGAGATCGACCGGAGACAGGGCGGCGAGGTCGCGCCCCTTGACGAGGACCTTGCCGGCGCTCGGCGTGATCAATTTGTTGAGCAGGCGGATGAGCGTGGATTTTCCGCTTCCCGACAAGCCCATGATGCAGAAGATTTCGCCGCGCCGCACCTGGAGGCTCGCCTCGGACACGCCGACGACGCAGTTGTATTCCTTCAAGACCTCTTTTTTGCCGAGGCCGCGCTCCTTGATCGACTTCATTGCCGCAGCGGACTTGTCACCGAAGACTTTCCAGAGGGACTGGCAGTCGATCAGGACATCATTGATATCGGCAGTTACGGTTTTCATAGCGATCCCCTTGAGCCAATCGGCGCTGGCTTCTCTCGTTGAATCTCCCAGCGTCCTTTGCGCGTCCAAAAGAACGCGCGGCGCTGTAGGATGGCCGCCCGACGGATCGGACGGCCACGACGCGGTTAGTTCTTCTTGATGTTTTCCCAGCGCTTGATCAGGTCGGCATGGGCGCCGATCCAATCCTGCACGGCCTGGTCCATGGTCTTGCCTTCATTGACCGCGCCGTTGATGGCGGTGATGTCGGCGAGCGGCACATAGACGCTGGCCATCACTTCCCGCGCATGCGGGTTCTCTGCGGAGAAGCCCTTATGGCCGATCCAGTAGTAGCTCTGCGGCGGCGGGAAGATGCCCTTCGGATCCTTGAGGTACTTGACCTCGTACTTCTGGACCATCCAGGACGGCTCCCAGATCGTCACCGCGATCCACTCCTTGCGATCATAGGCGGACTTCAGCGCCGCCGTCATCGCGGCGGTGCTGCCCTCGACGAGCTGGAGCTCGAGGCCGTAGTCCTTGACCGCATTCGAGGTATCGCGCATCAGGCCGGCGCCCGGTTCGATACCGATGATCTTGCCGCCGAACTTGTCGGCGTTTTCATTGAGCTGTTCCAGCGAGTCGATCGGGACATATTTGGGAACCGCAACACCCTGATAGAGGCCGTGCGAAACCGGCGAGATCTTTTCGAGGCGGTTCTTGTTCTTGTCCCAGTAGTCCTGCGCGACATAGTCCGTCTGCGAGGTGAGAACCTGGATGTCACCCTTGGCGAGAGCGGCATAGGCGATGCCCCACTCGGAGAACTCGGTCACCTTGACGGTGTAGCCCGCGTCTTCGAGAACCTTCTTGGTGATACCGGTGATGGGCGTCAGATCTTCCCACGACATCGTGCCCATGGTGATCGTCTTTTCTTCCGCGCGAGCAGGAAGGATGCTGACCCCGATCATTGCAGCGGCGCAAAGCGCCTTCCACAAATTTTTCATTGTTCTTACTCCTGTTTTACGTTCCCATTCTCATTGAAGTCTGCGAGCGGGCAGCTTCACATTGCGCGGGCCGAGGGATCATCCCTCGCGGCCAGCACGCAATTCCTGCAGGCGGATGACCGAGTTGACGCCGAGCCACGCGATGGGCTCGGGCGGCAATCTCACCGGTTCCGGCTGGTTCTTGTATTTGTCGAGTTCGGGGCTTGCGGCGCCTGTCGCCAGATCGGCCGCCATCATTCCCGCAAGCGTGCTCTTGACGGTGCCGAGACCATTCTCGCAGCAGGCGGAAAAAAGCCCTTCCTCGACCTCGCCGAATGCCGGCACATGGTTTCGGCTCAGGCAGAGCGCACCCGCCCAGCTAAACTCCATCGGCAGGCTTTGCATTCCGGGGAAGCGAGCGTCGAACGAGCGGCGCTGCTCGGCCGCCACGCCGGCGACCCGCTTCTCCGACACTTGGAGGCTCGGGTCGTAAGTGAACCGCGTCCTGATGACGATCCTCGAACGGCCATCTGTGGTGATCTTGCGCACCGTCGCGCCCATCGGGTCGGCCGGCAGCAGCGCCCAACGGTCCGCGCCGGTGATATCGCCGCCGAATTCGTTCTGGGAAAAGGCCGATGTCATCGACGCGTAGGTGAATATGTGCATCAGCCGCCCGCGGAAATGGCCGAAGCTTTGAATATGGCCGTTCACGCCCAGAATGACCTTCGGCGCGGAGACCGATCCGCGAGCCGTCTTCGCCTTCCAGGACTTTCGCTCGCGGGAAAGCTCCAGCACCGGCGAGTGCTCGTGAATGGCGATCTTTGCGCTAAGTCCGCGCGCCAGGCCGCGGATATAGTCGGCGGGCTGGATCATCACCGCGCCCGGCGTATAGAGCCCACCGCGATAATAGCGCGAGCCCGTCATCTCCCGCATCTGATCGGCATCGAGAACGCGATGCTGCTCACCGATCTTTTCGAGCGACTTCCTGTAGTTGTCGTTGAGCCCGAGCCCCCGGTCGGAGGCCGCGGCATTCACCTTGCCCGCCGGATCGAAGGTTTCCCTGGACAGGCCGTATTCCGCCGCGACATCGGCCGCGAAGGAAATCGCCAGACGGTTCTGTCGAATCTCGTCCTTGGTCGCCTCTTCGTCGGCCACCGAATACTCGCCGGAAGAGAGATTGTGCGGCACGTCGATCATGAAGCCGGAATTTCTCCCGGCCGGACCCTTGGCGACTTCACGCGCCTCCAGGACGACGATCTTGTCCTGAGGGCGCAACTGCGAGAGGCGGCGGGCCGCCGACAGGCCGGCAAATCCGGCGCCGACAATCAGCCAGTCCGTGGTAATGTCGTGTTCAAGCGCCATTGCGGGAAAGGCGCGTTCGCTGATCGCCTCCCATCCCGAAACGCCGGTATCGATCGGCAGGCGCTTGATCACATGGCGGGTCATCGGATCGTCTCGTCGACCGACCGTTCGGATACGTCGATCCAGATGGTCTTGAGTTCGCAGTAATTGTCGTGAGCGAAGACCGACTTGTCGCGGCCGCCGAAGCCGGACTCCTTGTAGCCGCCGAACGGCGTGCTGGCGTCGCCTTCTCCGAAGCAGTTGACGGTGACGACGCCGGCGCGGATCTCCCGCGAGAGCCTGATGGCGTTCCGCAGGCTACCGGTATAGACGGACGCCGTCAGGCCGTAGTTCGTGTCGTTGGCAAGGGCGATCGCCTCGGCCAGCGAATTGAAGGTCGTCACCGAAAGCACCGGGCCGAAAATTTCTTCCTGGAAGAGGCGGCTGGCCGGCGTCACGCCCTCGACCACCGTCGGTTCGATGAAGATGCCGTTATAGGTTTCACCGCCATGGGCGATCGAGAGCTTCTCCGTCTTGGCGTCGTCGAGGAAAGACTTCACCTTTTCAAAATGCGCCTTGCTGACGAGCGCGCCGATGCGGTTTGCCGGGTCGAGCGGATCGCCGGTCTTCCATTCGCGCATGTAGGCGCCGATGCGTTTCAGCAGTTCGTCCTTGATATTGGCATGAACGATCAGACGCGAGGTGGCCGAGCAGTTCTCGCCCATGTTCCAGAAGGCGCCGTTAACGACCTGCTCGGCAACGAGGTCCAGGTCTTCGGCATCGTCGAGAACCACCGCGGGGTTCTTGCCGCCGCATTCGAGCACCACCTTCTTGAGGTTCGAGTCGGCGGCGTAGCGCAGGAAGCGGCGGCCGGTGGGCGTCGATCCGGTGAAGGCCACCATATCGACATCCATATGCAGGCCGATCGGCTCGCCGACCTCCTTGCCGCCGCCGGTCACGACGTTGAAGACGCCAGCCGGGATACCTGCTTCATGAGCAAGCTCGGCGACGCGCAGCGTGGTGAGCGTCGTTTCCTGTGCCGGCTTGACGATCACCGAGCAGCCGGCGGCAAGCGCCGGGCCGATCTTCCAGGCCAGCATCAGCAGCGGGAAATTCCACGGCAGCACGCATCCGACAACACCGATCGGCTCGCGCACGATCATCGTCAGCGCGTTTGCGCCGACCGGAGCGGTGTTGTCATAGAGCTTGTCGATCAGCTCGGCGTGCCAGCGCAGCGTATGAATGGTATCGGCAACATCGACCGTCTGGCATTCACCGACCGGCTTGCCGCTGTCGAGGCTCTCCATGACGGCGAGCTCGTGACGATGCTCCTCCAAAAGTTTGGCGAGCTTGAGGAGCACCGCCTTGCGTTCGGCCGGCGAACGCAGCCGCCAGCGGCCATCGTCGAAGGCTTGCTTCGCCTTGGCGACGGCGGCGTCGACGTCGGAGGCATCGCATGCAGCGATCTCGGCGAGAGCCTCACCCGTCGCAGGGTTCGTGGAGGTGAACGTCTTGCCGGAGTTCGCCGGACGGAATGCCCCGTCGACGAAGGCATTCGTCGGAAGTTGAAGACCGGCGGCGATCGCCTTGTATTCGGCTGCGGTCAAGGGTTCATGCATGGTTTGCTCCCGACGTGATCTGGCTGACCGTGCGCTTCAACGTGGCGACGACGGTCTGAAGTGTTCGTTTTTCCTCGGAGTTGAGCGGGCGCAGCGGCGCGCGGACCGAGCCGACGTTCAGCCCGATCAATTCGCATCCGTGCTTGATCGACTGGACGAATTTGCCGCATTCGAGGAAGTCCATCAGCGGCAGCATCGCGGTCATGATCGCCCGGCCCTTGTCGAAGTTCTTTTCGACGACGCAGGCCTCATAGAGGGCCACATGTTCGCGCGGCAGGAAGTTGGAGCCGGCGCAGACCCAGCTCTTCGCCCCCCAGGCGAAGAATTCGAGCGCCTGGTCGTCCCAGCCGCAAGACAGTGCAATATGCGGAAATTTCCGGGCAAGCAGGTGAAGGTTGCCCATGTCGCCGGAGCTTTCCTTGATGGCGACCACGTTCTTCGACTTGCCGACGCGGGAGAAATATTCTTCGCCCATCACGACACCCATGCGGGCGGGATAGTTGTAGAGCATGATCGGCAGGTTGGCCGCGCGGTCGACGGTCAGAGCGTGGACCGCATTCTCGCGTTCGGTCGGCAGCGCGTAGGGCGGTGACGACACCAGGATTGCATCCGCGCCGATGTCCTTCGCCGCCTTTGCGTATTCGACCGAATCTTCGGTGCGCGTGGCGCCGGTCCCGATAATAAGGGGCAGCCGCGTGCCGATGACGTCCCTCGCATAGGCTGCGAGGTCGAAGCGCTCCTGGCTGCTCTGGGCGTAATACTCGCCCGTCGAGCCGCCGACGATGATGCCGTGGACGCCGGCCTCGATCAGCGACTCGAGCACGCCGGCAAATCCGGCTTTGTCGATCTGGCCATTTTGATCGAGCGGCGTCACCGCCGGCGTATAGATCCCCTCAAACTTCACGATGACTTCTCCAATATTTGCGTAGCGGGACCGCCGAGGAAGGCGTCCGCCTTGAGGCCTTGCGGGGCGATGAACATCTCCATGTTCTCGCGGGACAATTCCCAGTGTTCGAAGACGAGGTCGACGACGGCATTCTCATCGTGGGCGCCGAGCGCATCGATGAAGCTGTCATGATGGTCGACGGCCACTTGAAGCCGCCGCTTCATGTCCTCGTTCCTCGGTCGGAAGAAGGTGTGGCCGATGCGCGCGTGGTCGATCAGCAGCCGGCCGAGGCTCGGCTGCAGATAGACGTTGCCCGACATCTCGCCGAAAATTTCGTGAAAACGATTGTTCTCGAGGACCATCGCCAAAGGGTCCATGTTCTCGCTGGCGGCGCGGAACCGCTCCTGGGTCTGCTTCAGGTCTGAAAGCTGGGCGGGTTTGAAATTCTGCACGGCGAGACGGCCGATCGCCGCGTAGATCATCGGTGCGACGAGAAAGAAATTCCGCAGGGTGGAATGGTTCATCGGGATGACCCGCGCACCCCTGTTCTCGCGGATGTCGATATAACCCTCGCCGGCAAGGCGCCGAAATATGTCGCGAACCGGCGTCCGCGAGAGCCCGTATCTTTCACTCAAACTGGCTTCGTCCAGATCGGCGTCCGGGTCCAGTTCCATCGTCAGGATCTGCCGTTTCAGGTCTTCGTAGAGATTGCTCTTGGGTGTCTTCGCCATCGTCGCTCTCCGGCCAGTCGTTGCTCTACGCCGTGAAAATGGCACGCTTGTCGGAGGGAGTCAATAATTGTGTACTTTGCGTACACAATTAGTATTTATAGAATACACAATGATGCCGAGCGCTATGGTCGCGATGCCTGTCAGGCGCCGCTTTAACGTGCTGACAATGATCGACATTCCGCGGCGGCGACCGTCGCGGCGTTCTTGCCAGCGGATCATCGTGGCAGGTCGGTGAGAATGTCTCTGGAGTTGACGTCGATACGACGTCGGTCATCAGGCCTCGAAGCCTGGACGCCGGCGACCCGGC
The DNA here is from genome assembly GCF_024346605.1 of Rhizobium anhuiense bv. trifolii. NCBI lineage: Bacteria > Pseudomonadati > Pseudomonadota > Alphaproteobacteria > Hyphomicrobiales > Rhizobiaceae > Rhizobium > Rhizobium anhuiense. The sequence continues at coordinate 488,058 of NZ_CP098804.1, read as the reverse complement.
GAGCGGCCATTGCGGAATATCTCGTTTCCGGTGGCGGCGGTTTTGTCGGGGAGCGCCGGCCCGGCGCTCCCCGGGGTCGATTAAGAAGCCAGAGCGCCGCTCTTCTTGGCGGTCCACGTGGCCATGTAGTCCATAAGGCCAGGGTTTAGGCAATCGTAAGGCTCGAGGCCGGACGCCCTCAACTGCGCCCTGACGGCGTCCATCTTCGCGGGGTCGAAGCCGCTCTCGATGATCGACGACACGAAGGCCGCAAAGCCCGGCTTCGCCCAGCCGCTTTCCTGGAAGCGTTCCGGATGGACGAAGGACAATCCCTGGAACGGATGTTCGCGCACAACCGGCCCATACATATGCACGCCGCATTCCTTGCAGGCGTGGCGCTGGATCAAGGCGGCGGAATCGACGACGGCGAGCTTATCGCCGTTCTCCAGCACTTCGACGCTTTCGGTCGGAGCGACCGCCACGACCGAGAAGACGGCGCCCTCGGGCTTCCAGCACTTGGTGCAGCCACAGGCGTGATTATGGGCGATATCGCCCTTGATCTTCACCTTGACCGGATTGCTTGCGCATTTGCAGACGAGCGTCCCGCCTGCGAAAGCAGCGTCAGTCGCCCGAAAGCCTGAATCCACTGCCGGATGTATGGCTATGCTGGTCATGGGTTTCTCCTCCCCTTCTGGGCCGTTTGCGATATGCCCGGCCAAGCTCTGCAATCAGTCTCCCAATCTCCGCGCGTGCCAGCGCAGATGGTCTTCCATGAATGTCGAAATGAAGAAGTAGGAGTGGCCGTACCCGTCCTGCATGCGAAGCCGCAGGCTGATGCCGGCCGTCTCGCAGGCCTGCCTGAGCTCTTCGGGGCGCAATCCGTCCTGCAGGAAGCTATCCGCCGTGCCTTGGTCGACGAGGAATTCCGGGAACCGGTGCCCGTCTTCGATCAGCGAGCAGGCATCATAGGCCCGCCAGTTCCTTTCATCCGATCCGAGGTATTTCTGGAATGCCGGCTTTGACCAGCCGGAGACCGAGGGATGGCTGATCGGCGCGAAGGCCGAGCAGCTGCCGAAGCGTTCGGGGTGCTTGAGCGCGATCGTGATCGCGCCATGTCCCCCCATCGAGTGGCCGAAGATTCCCTGCCGCGTCATGTCGACCGGAAACTCGGCCGCGATAAGGTTCGGCAATTCATCGACGATGTAGCTGTACATCCGATAATTCTGTGCGAACGGCGGCTCGGTGGCGTCGACGTAGAAGCCGGCACCCTTGCCGAACTGCCAATTATCCGGCTCGTCCGGGACGGTATCGCCCCGCGGACTGGTGTCGGGGCAGACGATGATAATACCGAGTTCTGCGGCAAGACGCCGATACTCTCCCTTTTCCATGACGTTCGCATGGGTGCAGGTCAGACCGGATAGGTACCATAGAACCGGCAACTTCCGTACTTTGGCCTGCGGCGGTAGGAATACCGCAAAGGTCATGTCGCAGTCGCAGACATCCGAGCGATTGATGTAAACGCCCTGGGTGCCGCCATGAGAATTTTCGGTTGAGATGGTTTTCATGGCTCAGTACACGACCACGCCGCGGATGGACTTGCCCGTATGCATCAGCTCGAAGCCCTTGTTGATGTCTTCGAGCGGCATGGTGTGGGTGATCATCGGATCGATCTGGATCTTGCCCTGCATGTACCAGTCGACGATCTTCGGCACGTCGGTGCGCCCGCGGGCGCCGCCGAAGGCGGTGCCCATCCAGTTGCGGCCGGTGACCAGCTGGAACGGCCGGGTGGAGATCTCCTGGCCGGCGCCGGCCACGCCGATGATGATGGACTTGCCCCAGCCGCGATGGCTGGCTTCCAGCGCCTGGCGCATCACCTTGGTGTTGCCGGTGCAGTCGAAGGTATAGTCGGCGCCGCCGATCAGGTCGCCGTTGCGTTTGGTCAGGTTGACCAGATAGGGCACAATGTCGTCACCGACCTCCTTCGGATTGACGAAGTGGGTCATGCCGAACTTTTCGCCCCATTCCTTGCGATCACTGTTGATATCGACACCGATGATCATGTCGGCGCCGGCAAGCTTCAGGCCCTGCAGCACGTTGAGACCGATGCCGCCAAGGCCGAAGACGATCGCCGTCGAACCGATCTCGACCTTGGCGGTGTTGATGACCGCGCCGATGCCGGTGGTGACGCCGCAGCCGATGTAGCAGATCTTGTCGAAGGGGGCGTCGGGATTGACCTTGGCAAGGGCGATCTCCGGCAACACGGTGAAGTTCGAAAAGGTCGAGCAGCCCATATAGTGGTGGATCTTGTCCTTGCCGATCGAGAAGCGGCTGGTGCCATCCGGCATCAGCCCCTGGCCCTGGGTCGCGCGGATCGAGGTGCAGAGGTTGGTCTTGCGGGACAGGCAGGAATAGCACTCGCGGCATTCCGGCGTGTAGAGCGGAATGACATGGTCGCCCTTCTTCACCGAGGTGACGCCCGGGCCGACATCGACGACGATGCCGGCGCCCTCATGGCCGAGGATGGCGGGGAAGAGGCCTTCCGGATCGGCGCCCGACAGGGTGAAATCATCGGTGTGGCAGATGCCCGTCGCCTTGACCTCGACCAGCACTTCGCCGGCCCGCGGCCCTTCCAGCTGCACAGTCATCACTTCGAGCGGTTTTCCGGCCTGAACGGCAACGGCGGCGCGAACGTCCATTTTGATATCCTTCCCTTAAATCGAATTCTGGCAGTTACATATTCGGATAGACCGGCCCCTCGCCGCCCTGCGGCGGCACCCAGTTGATGTTCTGGTTGGGGTCCTTGATGTCGCAGGTCTTGCAGTGCACGCAGTTCTGGGCGTTGATGACGAAGGTGTCCTGCCCGTCCTTCTCCACCCACTCATAGACGCCGGCCGGACAGTAGCGCGTCGACGGGCCGGCATAGATATCGTGCTCGGAACGCTTCTGCAGGCCCATGTCCTTGACCTTGAGATGCACCGGCTGGTCTTCCTCGTGATTGGTGTTCGACAGGAACACCGAGGACAGACGGTCGAAGGTCAGGACGCCATCCGGCTTCGGATAGGCGATCGGCTTGTGCTGGGCGGCAGGCTCCAGCGACTGCGCATCGGTCTTGCCGTGTTTCAGCGTGCCGAAGACGGAAAAGCCGAACAGCGTATTGGTCCACATGTCGAAGCCGCCGAGCGCCACACCGAGTGCGGTGCCGAACTTCGACCACAGCGGCTTGACGTTCCTCACCCGCTTCAGGTCGCGGCCGATGTCGCCCTTGCGCCATTCGTTCTCGATCTCGGTGACCTCGTCATGGCTGCGGCCGGCTTCGATCGCCGCCGCCAGCTTCTCGGCCGCCAGCATGCCCGACAGCACCGCATTGTGGCTGCCCTTGATGCGCGGCACGTTGACGAGACCGGCCGAACAGCCGATCAGCGCCCCGCCGGGGAAGGTGAGCTTCGGCACCGACTGGTAGCCGCCCTCGGTGATGGCGCGCGCCCCATAGGACAGCCGCTTGCCGCCCTCGAAGGTTCCGCGAATGGCCGGATGCGTCTTGAAGCGCTGGAATTCCTCGAAAGGATAGAGATAGGGGTTCTTGTAGTTCAGATGGACAACGAAGCCGACCGCCACCAGATTGTCTTCCAGGTGATAGAGGAAGGAGCCGCCGCCGGTCTTCATGCCCAGCGGCCAGCCGAAGGAGTGCTGCACCAGGCCAGGCCGGTGATGCTCGGGCTTGACCTGCCAGAGTTCCTTGATGCCGATGCCGAATTTCTGCGGTTCACGATCCTTCTGCAGATCGAACTTGGCGATCAGCTGCTTGGCGAGCGAGCCGCGCACGCCCTCGCCGATCAGGGTATATTTGCCGAGCAGCTCCATGCCGCGGGTATAGTTGGGTCCAGGCTCGCCGTTCTTCTCGATGCCCATGTCGCCGGTGGCGACACCGATCACCGCGCCCTCTTCATTGTAGAGCACTTCGGTGGCGGCAAAGCCCGGATAGATCTCGACGCCGAGTTCTTCGGCCTTGGTCGCCAGCCAGCGACAGACGAGCCCAAGCGAAACGATGTAATTGCCATGATTGTTCATCAAGGGCGGCATCAGCACATTCGGCAGGCGAACAGAGCCGGCCGGGCCGAGCAGCAGGAAGTGATCGGCGCTGACCTCGGTCTTGAACGGGTGCCCCTCCTCCTCACGCCAGCCGGGCAGCAGCCGGTCGATGCCGATCGGATCGACGACCGCACCAGACAGGATATGCGCCCCGACCTCAGAGCCCTTCTCCAGCACGACGACCGAGAGGTCCGGATTGACCTGCTTCAGCCGGATCGCCGCCGCAAGACCGGCCGGACCGGCGCCGACGATCACAACGTCGAATTCCATGCTCTCGCGTTCGGGCAGATCAGTCGTCTCGGTCATCTATTTCGTCTCCGGCTCGATCTGGCACCAGACCGCGAGAAGCGGCCGGGCCGTGCATCTTATCGCGAAGGATTGCCCGGCATCGTTCGCGAAGACTGTGCCGGTAGCGGCAGAAAACCATTGGGAATCGCCAAGGGAGATTTCAGCGGGCGAAAGCAGGAGGAAGGCACGGGGCTGCGTCTGAACATGATCGGGGAAACGGGTGTAGCGATCCATGTAGATCACGCCGACCCTGAGATCGGCGCGTTCCTCCATGCCGCCCGGGCCGACGACAACCGCATGGGAATGCGTGTCGCCAAAATTCAGGCTTGCAAACGGGCCGGAACGGCCGCGTCTCCAGAGCAGCTTGTCGGCGAGACTATGGAACTGGCTGGCGATCGCCTCATATTTCCGTCCCGATTTCGCAAGATGGGCGATGGCGTCATCAAGCCCTTCCGGCGTGCCGGGAAGGGACCCGCCCTCGGGGCGCACCTTGCCGGTCTTGAGCAGCCTCTGGAGAACCTTGCCCGCGACGAAGCTGGCGACGGCGGGAGCCTCCGCCGACAACATCAGCCCGCCGACATCGTTGAGGAATTCCTGCAACGGCCGAGAACGCCTTTCCCTTCCGATGTCGTGGAGCCGTATATATGCCGGCTTCTCGTCATCGTTCAGGAGAAGGTCGGCACCAGGTTTGATTGGACGTCCCACCGTGCGCGCCACGTTCGGTCTCCCCGCTAAAGCGCCTTTTGCAATTCCGGCAGGACGTCGAAGAGATCGGCGACCAGTCCGTAGTCGGCGACCTGGAAGATCGGCGCCTCCTCGTCCTTGTTGATGGCGACGATCACCTTACTATCCTTCATCCCGGCCAGATGCTGGATGGCGCCTGATATGCCGCAGGCGATATAGAGCTGCGGCGCCACCACCTTGCCGGTCTGGCCGACCTGCCAGTCGTTCGGCGCATAACCGGCATCGACGGCCGCACGGCTTGCCCCGACGGCAGCCCCGAGCTTGTCGGCGAGCGGCAGGATGACCTCCCGGAATTTTTCCGCCGAACCCAGCGCCCGGCCGCCTGAGATGATGATCTTCGCCGAGGTCAGTTCCGGACGGTCGGAGGCCGACAGCGCATCGGCGACGAAGCGCGACAGAGCGGGATCGGAAACCGCTGCAACCGTCTCGATCGGCGCGGAGCCGCCTTCGGCTGCAGAGGCGAAGGAGGCGGTGCGCACGGTGATCACCTTCTTGGCATCGGTTGCCTGCACCGTCTGGATGGCATTGCCGGCATAGATCGGCCGTTTGAAGGTATCGGCAGAGATCACCTCGATGATCTCGGAGACCTGGGCGACATCGAGCAGGGCAGCGACGCGCGGCAGCACATTCTTGCCGACCGACGTCGCAGCCGAGAGGATCGTGTCATAGCTGCCGGCCAGCGAGACGATCAGGTCGGCCAGCGGTTCGGCCAGGTTGTTGGCCAGCGCATCGCTTTCGGCCAGCAGCACCTTGGAGACGCCGGCAAGCTTGGCCGCCGCATCGGCAGCAGCCTTTGCGCCCTTGCCGGCGACCAGCACATGCACGTCGCCGCCGATCTTGGTTGCGGCCGTCAGCGCCTTGGCGGTCTGGTCGGAAAGGCTTGCATTGTCGTGGTCAGCCAGAAGAAGAATGGTCATGATGAGGGCTCCCTGGTTCTGGCTTAAAGCACGCCGGCTTCGTTCTTGAGCTTGTCGACCAGCTCGGCGACCGACTTGACCTTGACGCCGGCCTTGCGGCCGGATGGCTCCTCGGTCTTCAACACTTTCAACCGCGGCGCTGTGGAGACGCCAAAGTCGGCAGGAGACTTCTTGTCGAGCGGCTTCTTCTTCGCCTTCATGATATTCGGCAGCGAGGCATAACGCGGTTCGTTCAGGCGCAGGTCCGAGGTGACCACCGCCGGCAGCTTGATCTCGATCGTCTGCAGGCCGCCATCGACTTCGCGGGTGACGGTCGCCTTGCCATCGCCGATCTCGATCTTCGAGGCGAAGGTCGCCTGGGCCGAACCAAGCAGTGCCGCCAGCATCTGGCCGGTCTGGTTCGAATCGTCGTCGATCGCCTGCTTGCCGACGATAACAAGGCCGGGCTGTTCGGCATCGGCGACCGCCTTGAGGATCTTGGCAACCGCCAGCGGCTCGACCGCATCGTCGGTCTCGACCAGGATTGCCCGGTCGGCGCCCATGGCGAGTGCCGTCCTCAGCGTCTCCTCGGCCTTGGCAGGACCGATCGACACCACGACAACTTCCTCGGCCTTGCCGGCTTCCTTCAGCCGCAGCGCCTCTTCCACCGAGATCTCGTCGAACGGGTTCATCGACATCTTCACATTGGCAAGCTCGACACCCGTGCCATCCGGACGAACCCGGATCTTCACGTTGTAGTCGACAACCCGTTTGACTGGCACGAGTATCTTCATGGGTGACCCCCTTTATTTCTAGACTACCGGCCGTCAGTGCGGCCGTTCGGCAAGCAATGCCCAGAAGGCGAAGAGCGGCGTGTCGAGCGACCTCATGGCATGTTTGATGCCAGGGAGATTGTAGAAGGATCCGCCGATACCAGGCGAAAACCAGTCCCCTTCCCCCTGCTGGAATTCTCCCTCGGAAAGCACGAGGTAGACTTCCTCCGGTGCATGGTCGTGATCGGGGTAGCGCATGTGAGGCGCCATCAACGTCACGCCGATCCACAGGTCGCTCCGCTCCTCCAATCCTCCCGGGCCGATGATCATCGCATTGGCATGGCCATCGACAAAATTGTCGCTGGCCGTGTGGTCATACTTGGTGCGCCGACGCCATTCAAGCATTGGCTCGATGCCTTTGAACCCCTCGATCAAACGCGTCAGCGAAGGATAGGACGGATCGATCGAGAGCGCCACATCAAGGAGCGCACACACGGGCAATCGGCTTCCTTCCCCTGCGCGTGCATCTCCCGGGCATTCCAGCGCCGTAGAAATCTGACGAATCGAGCGACGGGCTTCCGGCGCCCTGGCAAACTGGTCGAAAGCCCCGAAAGCCGCATCCACAAAAATCTCGAGGCTTTCATTCCGCAAACTCATGTCATCACCTCCCGAAACGCCCCCCCGACAGGCGGCTGATCTTGCGATCAGATATCTTTTGCGATGCGCAGTCCGTCATAGACGGCGGCATGCGTGTTGCGTGCGGCCACGGCATCGCCGATCCGGAACAGCTGGAACCTGCCGTCGGGATTGCGGACGACGGACTGAGGTTCTCCAGACAGAAGCTGGTCGTGCGACATTTCGCCGAGATTGCTCGAACTGGGTTTCAGTTCGAAATAGAGCTCATCGAGCGGGATGGTCCCATGATTGACGACGATCTGGTCGAAGCTGTGCTGCCTGGCAATCCCGCCGTAATCGCTGCCGATATGAGCGACCAGCTGGTTGCCGCTCTTCTCGACGGCTTCCAGACGGTAGGTGACGGTGAAGGTCACGTCGTGCTTCTGAAGAGAACGCATATAGGGCACCAGGTTCATGGCCATGACCTCAGGCGCGAAGGACCGGTCCGGCGTCATGATCTCGACCTTGGCACCTGCCTTGGCGATGAACTCCGCCGCCTGCAGGCCGGCATGGTCGCCGGCATCGTCGAAGATCAGCACGTTGGTTCCAGGCTTCACGTCGCCGGAAATGATGTCCCACGAAGAGACCACCAGCTCGTTGCCGCTCGTGAGAACCTCGGTATGCGGCAGGCCGCCGGTCGCAATGATGACGACATCGGGATTTTCGGCCTCGATGGTGTCGGCTTCCGCCCAGGTGTTGAAGTGGAAGGTGACGTCGTATTTCTCGCACTGGCTCATGCGCCAGTCGATGATGCTGATCATCTCCCTGCGGCGCTCACTCTGGGCGGTGAGCCGGATCTGACCGCCGGGATTGTTCGCCGCCTCGAAAACGACGACCTGATGGCCGCGTTCCCCGGCGACGCGCGCCGCTTCCAGACCGGCCGGGCCGGCGCCGACGATGACGACTTTTTTCCTGGCGTCGGCCTTCGCCACGATATGCGGCATCGTCAGTTCGCGGCCGGTGGCGGCATTGTGGATGCAGAAGGCGGCGCCGCCCTGGTAGATGCGATCGAGACAGTAATTGGCGCCGACGCAGGGGCGGATATCCTCTTCCCGTTTTTCGATGATCTTGCGGACGATGTGCGGATCGGTCATGTGGGCGCGGGTCATGCCGATCATGTCGACTTTCCCGGCCGCGATCGCGTGACGCGCGGTCGCGACGTCCGGTATCTTGGCAGCGTGGAACGTCGGAAAATTGGTCGCGGCCCGGATTTCACCGGCAAAATCCAGGTGCGGAGAGTTTGCCATGCCCTGGATCGGAATGACATCCGTCAAACCCGCATCGGTATCGATGTGGCCCCGAATGACGTTCAGATAGTCGATGAGGCCGCTATCGCGGAGCCGCTTGGAAATCTCCATGCCTTCGGCCTTGCCGGTACCGCCGGGAAGACATTCGTCGGCGGTATAACGAACGCCGAGGATGAAGTCGTCACCCACCCTTTGCCGGATCGCCTTGAACACATCGAGACAGAAGCGCATGCGGTTTTCGATAGAGCCGCCATAGGGACCATCGAGTTCGTTGGTCAGCGGCGACGCGAACTGGTCGATCAGATGGCCGTAGGCCTCCAGCTCGACACCGTCCATGCCGCCCGCCTTCATGCGCTCCGCAGCATCGGCGAAATCCTTGATGATGCGCTCGATGTCCCAATCTTCCATCTTCTTCGGGAAGGCGCGGTGGGATGCCTCGCGATGATGCGACGGCGCCACGACCGGCAGCCAGTCGCCCTTGTCCCAGCGCGTGCGCCGGCCGAGATGGGTGAGCTGGATCATGATCGCCGCCCCCTCTTCATGCACGGCGTCGGTCATTTCCCTGATCCACGGGACGATCTCGTCCTTATAGGCGAGCAGGTTGTTGAAAACCGGCGGACTGTCCCTGGACACCGCGGCCGAGCCTGCGGTCATCGTCAGCGCCACGCCGCCCTTTGCCCGCTCCACCGTATAGGCGCGATACCTCTCCTTCGGCATGCCGTCTTCCGGATAGGCAGGCTCGTGGGAGGTCACGATGAGACGGTTGCGCAGCTTCAAATGCTTGAGCTGATAGGGCTGAAGAAGGGGGTCATTCGACATGGGCCGTGGTTCCGGATTAAAAACGTCAGAGGAGACGCTAAGCATAATGTACATAAGTGTCAACGAGGAAAACAAACGGGTCGTTATTTTCGACACTGATGTACATTTTTCTTGTGCGTGGTTTGATAATTTGATAGGAAACACCCCATGGATCAGGCTTTGAACGACACTGGCTGGCGCGGATCACAGGAGGGATGGCTGGAAGCAGCGTATCACTCCCTGCTGGATTCCGGGGTGGATTCGGTGAAGATTCTGCCGCTGGCGAAGAAGCTCAATCTCTCTCGCACGAGCTTCTACTGGTTCTTCAAGGATCGGGAGGAGCTGTTGGCCGCGCTTGTGGCGCGCTGGCGCGATAAAAACACCGGCAACATCGTCAAGCAGTCGGAAGCTTATGCGGAATCGCTTGCCGAGGCGATGCTCAACGTCTTCGATTGCTGGCTCAACAATGATCTGTTCGACGCCAGGTTTGAATTCGCCGTGCGCAGCTGGGCGCTGCAGTCCGACGAGATTCTCGCCGAAGTCCGGCAAGCCGATCAGCTTCGCCTGGAAGCGCTCAAGCGCATGTTCATCCGGTTCGGACTACCAGAAACGACATCAGATGTCAGAGCGCGAACAACTTACCTCGTTCAGATCGGCTATATCTCCATGCAGTCCAGGGAGGAACTCGCCGTCCGCATGAAACGGATTCCAGAGTATATTGCGATCTACACCGGCGAAGTGCCGCAGCAGAGGGAGCTCGATCGCTTCTTCTCCCGGCATGGCCATAGGCCCGGTTAGGGAAGGCCGAGATGAGCGTTTCCTTGAGGATCGGTATCATTGGCGGCGGCGGATGGCTTGGCGGAGCAATCGCCGGCTCGATCCTCGATGCCGGCCTGGTCGGTCCTCGAAATCTCTCCCTCTCCTATCGCAGCGAGCCGCCGCGCCGTTTCCCGAATTCTTTCCTGACCACCGACAATCAGGAGCTTGCCGACCGCTCGGATGTGATCCTTCTCTCCGTTCGTCCGGCCGACTGGCAGGCCCTGGAGTTCGATGCCGGCGGCAGGCTCGTCATCTCTGTCATGGCGGGCATCCGCTTGGGCGCACTTTCGGAACGCCACAACACCGCTCGCGTCGTCCGCGCTCTGCCGAATGCCGCTGCCGAAGTAACCAGATCCTATACGCCCTGGACTGGCACAAGCGACGTCACGGAAGACGATCGAGCAGTCGTCCGCGCCATTTTCCAGGCATGCGGATCTGAGGACGAGGTCGGAAGGGAAAGCGACATCGACTATCTCACCGGCCTTTCCGGATCCGGACCGGCATTCCCGGCGCTGCTCGCAGCCGCCATGATGAGCGACGCCGTCGCCCATGGCCTGCCGGCGGAGATTGCGCAGCGGGCCGTCAACACGGTGATGACAGGCGCCGGCCGCCTGCTGGAGCGCCGTGACGAATGTCCTGACGACGTCGTTCAAACCTTTCTCGCCTATCGCGGCACCACCGCAGCAGCCATCGAAGGCATGCGCGCTGCCGGGTTCAACGCTTCCGTCGCCAAGGGACTGTCGGCGGCATTCAAGAAATCGGTGAGTATGGGAGACGCTTCCTGACAACCGTTGGAGCGGGTTCCTGCGGCGCCCCGCTCGTCAAAATCGGCCGCTAAGCAGAGGGAACGAAATGAAAAAACTACTTGCATCGACATGCCTGACATTCGGCCTGATCGGCGGGGCGTCTTTCGCCAGCGCCGCCGAATGCGGCAGTGTGACCATCGCCAGCATGAACTGGCAGAGTGCAGAGGTTCTCTCTAACCTCGACAAGTTCATCCTGAACGAAGGTTATGGCTGCGAGGCCGACATCACCGTCGGCGACACCGTCCCGACGATCACCTCCATGGCCGAAAAGGGCCAGCCCGACATCGCGCCGGAAGCCTGGATCGACCTGCTTCCCGATGTCGTCAAGAAGGGAACGGATGAAGGCCGGATCGTCCAGGTCGGCTCTCCGCTGCCCGATGGCGGCGTACAGGGCTGGTGGATTCCCAAATATGTTGCCGATGCCCATCCCGATATCAAGACCATCGGCGACGTGCTGAAGCATCCGGAACTCTTCCCCGATCCGGAAGATCCGAAGAAGGGCGCCATCTACAACGGGCCGCAGGGCTGGGGCGGCACCGTCGTGACCACGCAGCTCTACAAGGCCTTCGAAGCCGAGAAGGCCGGCTTCACCCTCGTCGATACCGGCTCAGCCGCCGGCCTCGATGGTTCGATCGCCAAGGCTTACGAACGCAAGGAAGGCTGGGCCGGCTATTACTGGGCGCCGACCGCGCTGCTCGGCAAGTATCAGATGGTCAAGCTCGAAGCCGGTGTGCCGCAGGATGCAGCCGAATGGAAGCGCTGCATCACCGTCGCCGATTGCCCCGATCCGAAGCCGAACGCATGGCCGGTCGATCACGTCGTGACCTTGGTTGCCAAGCCCTTCTCGGAAAAGGTCGGGCCTGAGGTCATGGACTATCTGACGAAGCGCTCCTGGAGCAATGACACGGTCAACAAGCTGATGGCGTGGATGACCGACAACCAGGCAACCGGCGAAGATGGCGCAAAGCACTTCCTGAAGGAAAACAAGGACCTCTGGACAAAGTGGGTCTCGCCTGAGGCAGCCGCGAAGATCGAAGCTGCGCTTTAACGCCGACTATTGCGGTGCGCTCAAAGCGCACCGCCTCTCGCTGCCGATAAAATCAAAAAGACTGCCGCGGCTCTTTGAAGAAAAAGGGGAACCGAATGGAATGGTTTTATAAATTCCCGCATATGGATGATGATGCCCTTCGCAATCTGAAGAAGGCGATCGATGACGGCTTTCGCGCCTTTACTCGCAGCTATGGCGACGCGATCGAAAGCCTCTTCTCCCCGCTGCAGCATTTTCTCATCGCCGCCGACCGCTTCATGACGCAGACGCCGTGGCCGATCATCACATCCATCATCCTTGTGATCGCATGGTTTGCGAGCCGCAGCCTGAAGATCGTCTTCGGCTGTCTCGTGACACTGCTGCTGATCGGCTATTTCGACATGTGGGACGATACGATGCGGACGGTCTCGATGATCTTCGTCTGTACCGTGCTCTCGATCGCCATCGGCATCCCGATGGGGATCCTGATGGCGCGTTCCGACCGGCTGCAGCGCGTCATCAACCCGATCCTCGACGTCATGCAGACCATGCCGAGCTTCGTCTACCTGATCCCTGTCGTCATGCTGCTCGGCATCGGCAAGGTGCCGGGACTGATCGCCGTCGTCATCTACGCCATCCCGCCGATGATCAGGCTGACCGACCTCGGCATCCGCCTGGTCGACAAGGACGTGCTGGAGGCGGCCGACGCCTTCGGGACATCGAGCTCGCAGAAACTGTTCAAGGTCCAGTTGCCGCTGGCGCTTCCCACCATCATGGCCGGCATCAACCAGACCATCATGATGGCGCTCGCCATGGTCGTCGTCGCCTCGATGATCGGTGTCCAGGGTCTTGGCCAGCCGGTTCTGAAGGCGATCGCCAACCAGTACTTCACTCTGGGCATTTTCAACGGCCTTGCCATCGTCGGCATCGCCATCATCTTCGACCGGGTCAGCCAGGCATATGGCAAGAGGCTCCAGAAGCATCGGGAGATCGTCCATGGCTGATCAACGTTTCGGCGGCATCAAGATCCGCCATCTCTACAAGATCTTCGGTCCCAATCCTGCCGCTTACGTCGATGCCGTCCAAAAAGGATTGTCGAAGACCGAGCTCAACCAAAAGCATGGCCACGTGCTGGGCTTGAGCAATATCAATATCGAGATACCTTCGGGCCGCATCCAGGTCATCATGGGCCTTTCGGGTTCGGGCAAATCGACCCTCATCCGCCACATCAATCGTCTGATCGATCCAACCGCCGGCGAAGTGCTTGTCGACGGCGTCGATGTCGTGAAAATGAACGAGACCGAATTGCGGGCGTTTCGCCGGCACCAGACGGCCATGGTGTTTCAGAAGTTCGCGCTTCTGCCGCACCGGAATGTTCTCGACAATACCATCTTCGGCCTCGAAGTGCAGGGCATGGAGCGTTCGAAAGCCGTCGACGTCGCCATGCGCTGGCTGGAGCGGGTCGGTCTCAAGGGCTTCGAGCAGAAATATCCCAACCAGCTCTCCGGCGGCATGCAGCAGCGTGTCGGCCTGGCGCGCGCCCTTTCCAACGATGCGCCGGTCCTTTTGATGGACGAAGCCTATTCGGCGCTCGATCCCTTGATCCGCACGGATATGCAGACGGTCCTTCTCGACATTCAGAGGGAGATCAAGAAAACCATCGTCTTCATCACCCACGATCTCGATGAAGCCCTTCGCCTGGGCGACCAGATTGCGATCCTGCGCGACGGCGAAGTCATCCAGCAGGGCACCAGCCAGGACATCGTCCTGCGTCCGGCGGACGATTACATCGCCAACTTCGTCAAGGAGGTTAATCGCGGCCGCGTCATCCATGTCGAAGCCGTCATGACCCCCCTGCATTCCGGCGCAGTACCCGGCGGATTGACGATTGCGTCAGGCACGACAGTCGAAGAGGCCGTCCGGATCCTGGCATCGGCGCCGGACGACGATGCCAGGGTGATTTCACCATCAGGCGAAGCATTGGGTCTCGTCACCTTCCGCCAGCTCGCAGGCGCGATGGTGAACTCGCAGGAGGTGGCTCCCCGACGCGATAGCGCCCTCTCGGTCGCACTCTGAAGCTCAAATGCGGCCGTCTCTCCGTTTCGTTGGCGATACCGATATCGGGCACGCCGCCATCGCAGGAAATGGAAAGTCGGCCGCCTGACGCTTGGGGATCACCATGTCGAAACTCTTCCCGCGTCTGTTTTCGCCCGTCAGTCTGCGCGGACACATTTTGCGCAACAGGATCGTCTTCGGCGCGCATACGGCAAACATGGCGAACAACGGCGTGCCCGGCGACCGGCATGTTGCCTATTATGCCGAGCGTGCGATCGGCGGCGCCGGAATGATCGTGGTCGAACCGATGCCGGTCCATCCCGCCGCCGTGTTGACGCGCGGGAATTTTCTTCCCGGCGACGATAGTGTCGTCCCTCATTTCAGGAAGGTCACGACGGCGATCAGGGAAAACGGCGCGGTCGCGATCCAGCAGCTCTACCATGTTGGCGCGCATGGAGATTCCGATAATTCATACCACCCGCATTGGTCGCCGTCCGGTCTGCCCAGTTATCACGACAGCGACGGCTCGCATGCCATGAGCGAGGCGGAAATCTCAGAAACCATCGACGGATTCGTGCAGGCGGCGCGCCGCTGTCATGAGGCCGGTTTCGATGGCGTGGAGGTCTGGGCGGCCTATCTCGGCCTCATCGAGCAGTTCTGGACGCCCTGGTCGAACCGGCGAGAGGATCAATGGGGCGGTTCGCTCGAAAATAGGACACGTTTCTCGCGCGAGATCACGAGCCGCATCCGGGCGGTCTGCGGTCAGGATTTCATCATCGGGCTTGCGATCAGCGATGAGCCCGATCATAGCGTCGCGCTGACGCGGGACGAGCTTGCCGAGATCGTCGCCCTCCATGACGATCTCGGCCTCGTCGACTACGTCACCTGCGGCTCGGGCGGCTATCTCGACTTCCACAAGCTGATGCCGACATTCCTTTACCAGGAGAAGCTCGGCGCCGATCTCGCTGCGACGATCAGGCGGTCCGTCAAGCATGCGCTCGTCATCGCCGAAAGCCATATCAGAACGCCGGAGAATGCCGAAACCGTTCTGGGAGAAAGAGCGGCGGACCTGGTCTCGATCGTCCGCGGCCAGATCGCTGATCCCCATCTCGCCCGAAAAGCCGGCGAAGACCGCCCCGACGATGTTCGCGGCTGCATTTCGTGCAACCAGATGTGCTGGGGCCGGCGCTCGCGTGATTATTGGATAAGCTGCCTCATCAACCCGTCGGCCGGACGGGAATACCAATGGGGCGGCGACCGCTTCAGCCCGGCCGGCCAGCCGAGAACGGTGCTGGTGGTCGGCGGCGGGCCTGCCGGTCTGGAAGCCGCCCGTGCAGCCGCGGAGAGAGGCCACCGGGTCATCCTCGCGGAAGCCTCCAGCCGGCTCGGCGGCAATTTCCTGCTGGCCGGACTGCAGCCTCGCCGCGCGCAGATCCTCGACCTCATCGGCTGGTACGAGCGGCAGCTGACGAAACTCGGCGTCGAGATCCGGCTCAACTCTTATGTCGAGGCATCGGATGTCGAAGCGATCGGCGCGGATGCCGTCATCCTGGCGACAGGTTCCTATTCTCCCGAAACCGGCTTCCAGAAGGCTCTGCCCTCGGTCGAGACGCTGCCCGGCATCGAAAAGGGAAACGTCTTCACCATCGAGGCTGTCATGGCGCGGCAGGCAAGGCCGGGCAAAAGGGTCCTGCTGCTCGACGAGGGTGGCGGCTGGCGCGGCTGCGGAACCGCCTGGAAGCTCGCCGAAGATGGGCACCTGGTGACCATGCTCTCGCCCGATCCCTTCATCGGCAAGGAACTTCAGCGCACCACCGCCGACGTACCGCTGCGTCGGACCTTGAAGAGGCTGGGTGTCCAATGGCGTCTGGAGGTCAGCGTGCTGGCGTGGCACGGCAACGGCGTCACCCTGCTGGATCACAATACCGGCGAGCATTTCTTCGAGGAAGGCGACAGCCTGGTGCTCGCCACCACCAATGCAGCCGCCAACTGGCTCGGCGAAGAACTGCGCTCGAGCGGTCGCCATATCGTGGAGATCGGAGACTGCGCCGCGCCGCGCCAGGCGCCCTATGCCTTCTATGAGGGCAGGCGAGCCGCATTGGAGCTGTGATGACCGGGCAGAGGATCAGAATGCCGATCGACGAGCTCCGCCAACTGGCGCTCGAAGCCTGCCTCGCCTGCGGCAGCAGCCAGGCCATGGCGAAGGCGCTCATCGATGCAACGCTGTCGGCTGCCCGTTTCGGACGCCCCGAGCTGGGTTTTCCGCATTTCGTCGATTATCTCGCCAGCCTGCGCGAGGGGCGGATCAACGGAAACGCCAAGCCCCGCTTCAACCATGTGCTGCCGGCCCTGATCCAGGCCGATGCGGATGGCGGCATAGCGCAGCTCGGCTTTGACCTCATTTACGACGACTTCACGAAACGCGTGAAAACCTTCGGCATTTCAGTCTTCACGCAGAAAAACAGCTATACCGCCGGGGAACTGGGATATTACA
Source organism: Rhizobium anhuiense bv. trifolii (assembly GCF_024346605.1). Lineage (NCBI taxonomy): Bacteria > Pseudomonadati > Pseudomonadota > Alphaproteobacteria > Hyphomicrobiales > Rhizobiaceae > Rhizobium > Rhizobium anhuiense. Next base: position 471,368 of record NZ_CP098804.1, on the reverse strand, counting down.
TCAGGCGCCTGGCTCAGGACGGATTGATCTCCATCGCCGCTGCCAACGGCCCACCATTGATGGCCGCCGCCGAGGGCGGTGAGCGCGTTTACTGCACAAATCCGCTGGCCTTCGGCGCGCCCATGCCGGCCCCTTTGCCGCCTCTCGTCATCGACCAGGCGACGAGCGCTACGGCCTTCGTCACCCTTGCCGAGGCGGCCAAGGCGCAGTCGCCGATCGCTCACGGCATCGCCATCGATGAGACCGGCGCAATCACCACTGATCCGGTCAAGGCGATGCTCGGCGCGCTCCTGCCCTTCGGCGGCTACAAGGGCGCCAATATCGCCCTTGTCGTCGAGATGCTTTCCGCGGGTCTTTCCGGGGCCGCATGGTCGCTCGATGCAGGCCACTTTCTCTCAGGCGAGCATCCGGTCAATGCCGGAATGACCGTGATCGCGCTCTTTCCCGCAGCAGTAGATCCGGATTTTCAGGCGCGAGCCACGGCCCAATTGGAGCGGCTGCGCGCCAAGGGAGTTCGCATCCCCGGCGACAGAGCGATGTCCGCATGTACCGCGGAAACCGATAGCCTCGAAGTCGACGCAGCGGTGCTCGAAACGATCCGCCGCTTGTGCCTTCAGTGAAAGCAAATCATTACCAAGCCGAAGAAGCGCGCGCACTGCGGACCAGTGCGCAACCATGGCGACAATGTCCTCGTTCGGCTAATTGAGAAACTAAAGATCTCTATCCACTTTGCGCAGCGCATTGCGCAGAACAGACGGCTTCAGGGGAGCGGCTTCATATACATTTTGCGCAAGATCAGTCCAGACTGCGCCACGAAAAGCCGCTCGGCCGACAATATCGGGACCGGACAATTGCTCCATAGCTGAGGAACAGTAAGATCAATCCCGACCAATGCCATGATGGTTTGCGGTCCTAAAACCAAACCCGTTCATCCATCACCCCCAAAAGGATGGAAGGGATCATACATACGCACTCTATCCCGTGCGTATGCCTGCATGCCTGTCAGCCTGCCGAAGGCCCTCTTTAAGCGGTCCACTATAGAACCTTCGGCAGGCGACTGCGCGACTTGCGAAATCGGGGGCCCACTCGATAAGCTTCAGATATCGCTCCTCTCGGCAAGACCCGCTGCATTTGAGCCCGCCGAGCGCGGCCGCGTTTTTTTCGGACGTGCCAAGGCCGCTCTATCACTTTGAATCAAAATCCTAAAACGCGTCGCATGAATTCGCATTGGCGCGATGCGCTGTATAGTGGCCTGGCGGATACACGCGATAAATTTACCCTTCTGCGTAATCGTTTCATCATCAGCCCGATGGCTTGCCAACTGTTCCGAGTTCTGCCAGTTCCTGCCGTCAGGCTGCGAAAAACGGATGCGATGGGAACTCTTGGCAATGCATTTAACGGGTTGGTTTTATTGACGCTTGTCACGCCCGCGTTTCGTCTGCATCGGCTTACGCAAACCACCGATCCCGATGCCGACACCACGTGCAGGTTCCCCTGCTCCGCTGAGACCTGCTGCGCTGCATGCTCCGATCGGCTAATATATAGCCACGCCTCAGTAATCAATCACGTCCACAGGCCCTGACGAAGCGGAGGAGGATGGTCGATGGTATCAGGCGAAGCGATTGGAGGTGCATGCATCAATATGTCAGCGCTATCATGGATTGCGCCGGCATCGGCGAGCGACGGAGAAGGACAAGTCAACACAGCCCCATTGAAACGATAGGAGCGGCATGACGGAAAATAGCACTGCCCCATTCTCATTTCGATTTAGCGGTTCGTCCTTCGACAACATGGTCGAAACGCTGGGCGGCGCCTTTGGCGCATTTGATGCCGAGCCTGTCGGCCGCAGCCAGGACTTCCATTGGGGATTGGATTTCTCGGCATGTGACAGTGCCGTCCTGCTCACCGGTTATCATGAGGCGGAATTTCAGTTCAATATCGAGCCGACCGTCGATACGGCCGAATATCTGTCGATCGTCGTGCCGCGCAGCGGCGGCATGGGGGTCACCTATGGGTCGCGCGTCGCCGAGGCCGGGCAAGGAAAATTGCTTCTTTACAATAATTTCGAGCCCAACAGCGTCATCATGCATGGGCGATCGAACGTCATCGACGAGTTGCTGATCAACTGGCCGCTCATCCTCCAGACGATCGGCCAGACTTTCGAGATGCCGTTCAGCGGCTCTCTCGACCTGCTGCCAGAACTGGATCTGTCCAAGCCGGAAGGCCGGCTGATCAGCAATCTCACGGAAACGATCATCGCGGGCATGCGCGACGATGGTCCCTTGCTGCAGTCGCCGATCGCCATGGCGCATATGACGCAGGCGCTGGCCGATCTGGTCGTGCGCCTGGTGCCGCACCGGCTGTCGCATTTCCTGGAGAATGGCCCGGCCCTGATCGCTCCCCGGCATGTCCGCCGGGCGATTGAATTCATGCACGCCAATATCGATCAGCCGATCACCATGCCGAAGGTCGCCGAAGCGGCCGGCGTATCCAGCCGGGCGCTCGAAACCGGTTTTCGTGCCTTCAGGGGAACCTCTCCCGCCGCCTACCTCTTGACCCTTCGTCTGCGTGCGGCGCGCCAGGATCTGCTCGATCCCGAGAGCAAGGACACCATGAAGGCCATCTGTCTCAAATGGGGCTTCTTTCATTTCGGCCGGTTTTCCGCGGTCTATAAAAACACCTACGGAGAATACCCTTCCGACACCAGGAAGCGCGTGATCCGGCGATGATGGCCTCGGCTTGCGGCGAGTAAGCGGGCAGCCCGCGGCCGACGCAAGGGGCTACGCCTCGTCCCTCGGCGGCAATGTGTAATGCACTCTCATCGTCCTTGGATCGCGCTTGACGATCTGCAGCACGCCCTCGCGTTCCGCCAGGGCGTTGAGTTCCCTCAGCACGAGAGAATGCGCTATCCCCAGCATGCGCGCAAAGGTGCGGCTGTCACGCGCAATCCCCAGCTCCGCGGCGACGAGCAGGCCGGCTTGTATCGACGTCAATTGGGCATCTCTGCCTTGCGCCGCCGCGACGAGGGCAAGAAAGCGATCGACCTCGGCTGCCTCTACGCTCACGCGGCTTTTCGCCGGCGGAAGGACACCATGATCGATTTCGAAGTGGGCGTATCGCTTTCCCTGCCGGCGCTGCCAAGCGGCACGAGCACGTTCAGTTCGGGGTAATAACCCGCTATGCTTCCCCGGGGGATGTCATAGGGCACAAAGCGGAAATTCTCAGCGATGCGCTCGATACCGTCCTCATGCTCGCCGACCACGTCGACCCGGTCGCCGGCCTCGGCATGCATCGCCTGCAGATCCGCCGGGTGAATGAAGATGACCTGCCGCTCCCCGTAAACGCCGCGATATCGGTCATCGAGGCCATAGACCGTCGTATTGTATTGATCGTGCGACCGGAAGGTCTGCAGGGCGAAACGCCCCTCACCCCTTCGCGCCCGCTGATGCACCGTCTCTTCCGGAAGCGGCTCGGCAGAGAATGACGCCTTGCCTGCCGGCGTATCCCACTCCCGGTGGGCAGCCGTGTTGCGCAGGTGGAAACCGCGCGGCTTGCGCAGGCGCGCATTGTAATTTTCGAAGCCCGGGATAGTCGCTGCGATATGATCGCGAATGCGGTCGTGGTCGCCGGCGAGCTCTGTCCAGTCGACCACGGCGGCGCCGACCGTCGCTTGCGCAATGCCAGCAATGATGGCGACTTCCGAGAGGAGATGCGGTGAGGCAGGGCGATTGATGCCGGCGGAACCGTGCACCATGCTCATCGAATCCTCGACGCTGACGAGCTGGGAGTTGCCCGCCGCGTTCAGATCCATCTCGGTGCGCCCGAGGCACGGCAGGATGAAGGCGGTTTCGCCGGGCATGAGATGCGAATGATTGGGTTTGGTGGCGATGTGCACCGTCAGCTTCAGCCGCCGCAGCGCCTTCTCGACAAGGGCGCTGTCGGGGGTGGCGCGGGCGAAATTGCCGCCAAGCCCGATGAAGGCCTCGGCCGAGCCGTCGAGCATCGCGCCGATGGCGGCAAGGACATTGTGGCCATGTTCGCGGGGAACGGCGAAGCGGAAGTGTTTCTCCAGCACATCGAGGAAATCGTCCGACGGCTTTTCGTTGATGCCGACGGTGCGGTCACCCTGCACGTTGGAATGCCCGCGAACCGGGCAAAGGCCGGCACCCGGCCGGCCGATATTGCCGCGCAGGAACATGAAATTGGCGATCTCGCGGATCGTCGCGACCGAATGCAGATGCTGGGTCACGCCCATCGCCCAGGTGCAGATGACCTTCTCGGCGTTGATATAGACATCGGCGGCCCGCTCGATCTCCTGCCGGCTCAGTCCCGATTGGTCCTCGATCTCAGCCCAGCTCGTCGCCTCGACCGCTGCCCGGTATTCCGCAAAACCCGCGCAGTGTTCGGCGAGAAATGCATGGTCGAGAACGGAGGGCAGACCGGCGGCGACCGCTGCCTCTTCCGCAGCCAGCACGGCCTTCGCCATCCCGCGCACCGCGGCCATGTCGCCGCCGAGTTGCGGCTGGAGATAAAGGCTGGCGATGTCGGTCGAACCGCCGCGCAGCATCTCGATCTTGTCCTGCGGATCGGAGAAGCGCTCCAGGCCGCGTTCGCGGATCGGATTGAAGACGACGATGCGCGCGCCGCGGATCGCCGCCCGGCGCAAGTCGCCGAGCATGCGGGGATGGTTGGTGCCCGGGTTCTGCCCGATCACGAAAATCGCATCGGCCTCTTCGAAATCCTCCAGAAGCACCGTGCCCTTGCCCACACCGACCGCCTGGCGCATGGCGATGCCGCTTGCCTCGTGGCACATGTTGGAGCAGTCGGGAAAATTGTTCGTGCCATAGACGCGCACGAAGAGCTGGTAGAGGAAGGCCGCCTCGTTGCTCGCCCGGCCGGACGTATAGAATTCCGCCCGGTTGGGATGATCGAGCCCCTTGAGAACGGCTCCGATTTCGGCGAAGGCATCCTCCCACGCGACCGGCAGATAACGGTCGCTCGCCGTATCGTAGCGCATCGGATGCGTCAGGCGGCCGTTGAGTTCCAGCTCATAATCCGTCAGCCGGCGAAGCTGCGATACCGTATTGTCAGCGAAGAAAGCGGGCGTTGCCCGCTTCTCCGTCGCCTCCCAGGCGACGGCCTTCACACCGTTTTCGCAGAATTCGAACGACGATCCGTGTTCCGGATCGCCCCAGGCACAGCCCGGGCAATCGAACCCATCCGGCTGGTTCGCCTTCAGCATCGTCCGCGCCCCGGAAATCGGCATGCCGCTTTGAAGCAACTGCTTCCCGCAGCTCTTCAACGCGCCCCAGCCGCCGGCTGCCGCCGATTTCTTGCCAATGAATTTTTTGTCCATGCGCCCTGTATTGTCGAAGCGAGGAAAACATCAAGGCCGCAGGAGCGATGGATCGATAGGAAAAACCTATCAAGGATTCAATCAACCAACGTCCTTCATGGCATGCCGTTCGTCGGGCGAATGGGCCAGGATGCGATTGCGGCCTTGCGTCTTGGCGTCGTAGAGCGCCGCATCGGCCTCCGTCAGGAGACGGTTCGGGTTGACCCTCAAGGTGGCGCCGGTCGCGCAGGATATGCCGATACTGGCGGTCACTCGTCCGAATTCGCTGCCGGAATGAACGATATTCTCCTGGTTTAGGAGACGTGCGAATTGCTCGGCAACGATCATTGCCCCTTTCGCACTGGTCGCCGGAAGCAGAACCACGAATTCCTCTCCGCCGTAACGTGCGACGATGTCTGCCGGCCGGCTGACGGACTGGCGAAGGCACTTGCTGACGACACGCAGGCATTGGTCTCCGGCGGGATGACCGTAGGTGTCGTTATAGGCCTTGAAGCGGTCGATATCGACCATCAGCAGGCTGAACGGCGTGTTCTTCCTGGCGCTGCCGGTGGTCTCGCGTGCGAAAGCTTCGTCGAAGGCCCGACGATTGACGATGCCGGTGAGCCCGTCGGTCTCGGCAAGGGACTTCAGTTGCTCCGCCGACAGCCTGAGCGCGATTTCCGCCTGCTTCGTCGCGGTGACGTCCGAGACGACGGCCATCGCCGTGCCGTCTTCGGCAAGCCTTGTCCGGATGCTGCGCCAGTCGCCGTTATAAAGCTGGACCTCTTCGTCCTTGTTGCTGTGCAGCGCAGCACTGGCGACCTTGATCCATTCTTCGAGGTCACTGTCCGGAATACCGGTGCGCTCGTTTGTTTCGGCGACGCGGCGGAGAATGTCGCTGATATGGGCGCCAACCACGCGCGCATCCCCGGATAGCGGAAAGGCGGTGCGATACTGCTCGTTGCAGAAAACAAGGAAACCCTTGCTGTCGTACATGGCGATACCGTCGGACATGCCGGCCATCGCATGCGACAGCAGGTTCTTGCTTTCGCGCAATTCCCGCTCCAGGACGGTACGCTCCGTAATGTCACGTGTTACGCCCGCAAGGCCGATCACCCGCCCCTGCCTATCCCGCAGCGGCACCTTGGAGGCGAGCAGGGATCTGCCTTCGATATGCTCGGTAGAGTCGATCAGAGGCACCCCGGTGTCCATAAGCTGCTGTTCGAGATAATACAATTCTTCAGCAAGCGGGCGCGACAGGAGATTAAAATCTGACAATCCGGTCATCTCCGCCGTCGTCTTGAAACGATAAAGGCGGATCATATTTTCGTTGACGGTGATGAACCGGCTGTTTCGATCCTTCACGTAGAGATAGTCGGGCGACTGCGAAAATGCGGTCACCAATATGCTTCGCTCCAGCGCCCATTGTTGGGTCTTCAACAGAATGAAACCACACAGCGCAGTCGCCAGGCAGTTCAATACGGTCATGGGCAGACCGATCATGGCCAGCACACGGGCGTGCACCAGGGTGGGAAGCGTCGCCATCAACACGACAAGAGAGGCGCCGAGCGCGAGGCCCAGCAGGCCAACGTCCATGAGCCGGGGAGATCTCTTGCGGATCCAGAAATTGCCAACCAGGCCGATGCCGGTCGCGACAGCAATCGCGACCAGACCGTCGATCATTGCCGTGCCGCCGACCCAGAAGCGAAAGGCCATCGCCAGCGACGCCGCAAAAGCCGCCGCAATCGGTCCGCCGAACATGCCCGCCAAAGCGAGCGGCGAGAAGCGCAAGTCGATATAGAGGCCGGGATTGAATTCGACGGCCAGCAATATCGATCCGATCGAGGCCGCGCCGGCTACGATTCCGAAGGCGATTTTCTCCTGCCTGGCCGAACTGCGCTGAAATTGGATCGAAAAATGCGCCCAGAGCGAAATTGCCAGGCACACGAAAGAAAGGTTGCCACCGAATTGCGTCCAGATGCCACTCACTGCGTTGGATCCACCTTCCAATACATGTACCGAACTGATCATAGGGCAACACTGGTTTGAGCTTAGTTAAATCGGAGACCCATCAGGCTATTTCATTTGCAGATGCGTCTCCGGGCCGAAGCGAGTGCTGGAGACGGTTAAGTATGCGCAGGGCCTTTCTGCCAGATTTGACGACATGAGAAAGACGCTGAACCGGATTGAAAGGTCATGCCCGAAGACGGCAGGAGACATCATGTCCGCAATGCGCTGCAGTTCAACGGATAGCGCCCGATGCGATAAGGCATGCTTAACAACTGCATCCTGGGCCTCGGGACATCTATCCGGATAGCGCAATAGTTGCGCTATCCGGACAAGCATGCGCATTTGGACTATCGTGTTGTGCACCAAAGCGCTCGTGAAGCTACGAGAAAGATCGCGCCGTTGCTGTTCATAACGCACCCGCGGTCACGATCCCGGCTCTTTCACTACTTGCAGATCGCCGCAGCCAAAAAGCCACGCATCGCCTCGCCATAGGGCGGCCGCATCATGTATTCCGCTTCCACCATCTTGCTCTGGTGATAGACGGCGCGCGGATGCGAGAAGGCGAGGAAGCCGAATTTGCCGTGATAGGCTCCCATGCCCGAATGGCCGACGCCGCCGAAGGGCAGGCCTTCCGCCGTGACGTGGCTCATGCAGTCGTTGACCGTCACCCCGCCTGAAGTCGTATTGTCGAGGACACGGCGTTCCTCTTGCCGATCCTGGCTGAAGTAATAGAGGGCGAGCGGGCGCGGCCTGGCATTGATCCGATCGATGACGTCGGCGATATCGCGATAGGCAATGACCGGCAGCACAGGCCCGAAGATTTCCTCCTGCAGCACGCGCATGTCTTCCGTCGGGTCGAGGATCAGGGTCGGGGGCATGCGATGGGCCGATTGCTGGGAGAAATTCTCCGCCGCCGGGTTGATCTCGACGATCCCAGCGCCCTTGGCCCTGGCATCGTCGATCAAGCCCTGGACGCGGGCGTGATGGCGAGCGTTGACGATCGAGGTGTAATCGGGATTTTCCTTCAACGCCGGATACATCGCGCCGACCGCCGCGACCGCGTGTCCGGCAAAGGCTTCGACGCTTTCCTCAGGTACATAGACATGATCGGGCGCAAGGCAGATCTGGCCGGCATTCAGCGTCTTGACCGTCATGATGCGGCGCGCCGCGTCTGCGAGATCGGCCGAGCGGCCGACGATGACGGGCGACTTGCCGCCGAGTTCAAGCGTCAGCGGCGTCAGGTTTTCCGCCGCCGCCCGCATGACATGATGGGCGATCGCGGTCCCCCCAGTGAAGATCAGGTGGTCGAAGGCCAGTGACGTGAAGGCAGTGCCCGTCGCCGGTCCGCCCTGAACGACTGAGATTTCCGTTTCGTCGAAGGCGCCGGCGATGAGCTCCGCCATCAGGGCTGATGAAGCCGGCGTCACCTCCGACGGCTTGATCATGGCGCGGTTGCCGGCGGCGAGAATGCCGGCAAGCGGCGCAAGGGCGAGCTGATAGGGGAAATTCCAGGGGCTGAGGATTCCGACAACCCCTTTCGGCTGATAGACCACTTCAGCCACCGCGTCCGGGAACAATGCCTCGTGCTGCTCGGGCTTCAGCCACTCGGCAAGATGGGCCTTGGCATATTTGAGCGAACCGACGCAGGTGAAGACGTCGAGAAGCAGGCTCGCCTCGACGCTGCGGCTGCCGAAGTCGTCCGAGAGGGCCGCGGCGATCGCATCCTTATGATCGACCAGAAGGGCGATGACGCGGTCGATGCGATCGATGCGGGTCACGATGCTTGGCGGCCCTTCCCTCAGGAAAGACGTCTTTTGCCGGTCCAGCAGCGCCTTCATGGCATCGGCACTGGTATCGGTGGCGATCGGGGTGACGGTGTTCATTGTTTCCTCCCTTGAACGGTGTCAGACGGCCGGCTGGCGTACGATCGGTTTCAGCACAATGCCCTTTTCCGAATCCTCCACCGCCTGGTTGATGTCGGCGAAATCATAGAAGGTGACGAGCCTGTCGAAGGGGAAGCGACCCTGCCGATGCAGGTCGATCAACAGCGGGATCAGCACGTCCGGATTGGAATCGCCCTCGACGATGCCGCGGACGCGGCGTCCGCCGGAGAGGATATGGGTGAGATCCAGCGTCAGCGTCGCGCCGTGCGGCGAGGCCCCGACGATGCCGCAGGTGCCGCGCGGCGCCAGCACCCGCACGCACTGGTCGATGACCGCGGGCACACCGGAGGCATCGATCGCATAATCGACGCCGGCGCCGGTCAGCGCCATGATCGCGGCAACCGCGTCGCTCGCCTTGCCGTTGACGATATCGGTCGCGCCGAGTTCGGCCGCAAGCGCCAGCCGCGTCTCGTTGACGTCGACGGCGATGATCCGCGAAGCGCCGACGACCCGTGCCGCCATCACCGCGGCAAGACCGACGGAGCCCATGCCGAAAACCGCGAGCACTTTTCCCGGTTCGACCTTGAGCGCGTTCATGACCGCGCCGGCGCCGGTCTGGATGCCGCAGGCGAGCGGCCCGAGCAGCGCCAGATCGGCATCTCCAGGCACTTTCACGATATTGCGTTCATGGCACAGCGCATGGCTGGCAAAGGAGGATTGCCCGAAAATATTGCCGTGAACCCGCTCCCCCTCGCATGAGAGCCCGCTCGAACCATCGGCACGCGCACCGAAAAAGTTGCGCGGGAAGAATTCGTGGCAATAGGTTTCCTCGTGATCATTGCAGCTCGGGCAATGGCCACAGGAGTTGAAGGTCATGACCACATGATCGCCGGGCTTGACCTTGGCGACACCCGGCCCGACCCGCTCGACGATGCCGGCGCCCTCGTGGCCGAGCACGACCGGCTGCGGCACCGGCAGGTGCTGGTCACGCATGACGATATCGGTGTGGCAGACCCCTGTCGCCACGACGCGAACCAGGATCTCGCCCTCGCGCGGCTCCTCCAGATCGAGCCTTTCCAGCGAAAACGGCATATGCGGCGCACGCGCCACCGCGGCATGGATTTTCATTGCTTTTCCTCCTCCCGAAATCAACGCGCGCTCAGCCGCGCTTGTAAGCGCCGAGCCCCGGCTGATAGGTCTTGTCGTCGAGGAACTGTTTCAGTCCCTCGTCGCGCCCCTTGGTCTTGTCGAGAAACAGCATCTGCTCCAGCTTGGCGTAGATGTAATCGTCGGCGAGATCCCATGGCAGGTTGCGCACCCGCTTGTAGGTGTCCTTGGCGGCCTTCAGCGTCACCGGGTTCTTTTCGAGCAGGCTGGCGCAGATCTTGCGGACCCGGGTTTCAAGCTCGGCCAGCGGCACCGCTTCGTTGACGAGACCCATTTCCGCAGCCTTGCACCCATCGAACAGCTCACCGGTCATGATGTAATAGAGCGCGTCGCGATGGCGCATCACTTCGGCAACCGCACGGGTGACGTTGCCGCCCGGCAGAATGCCCCAGTTGATCTCGGAAAGGCCGAATTTCGCCTCCTCGGCGGCGATGGCAAGATCGCAGGACACGAGCGGCGTGAAGGCGCCGCCGAAGCACCAGCCGTTGACCATGGCGATGGTCGGCTTTTCGAAATACATCAGCCGGCTCCACCAGTTGCCGGATTGGCGCCGCGCCTTCAGCGTGGCGTCACGCGGCTTGCCGTCGTTGTCGCGGAAATATTCCTTCAGATCCATGCCGGCCGACCAGGATTCGCCGGCGCCGCGCAGGACGAGGACGCCGCAGCGCTCGTCGCCCTCGAGTTCGTCGAGCACCTCGAGCATCCGGGCATTCAGGGCCGGATTCATCGCATTGCGCTTTTCCGGACGGTTGAGGGTCACGAAAGCGATGCCGTTGTCGAATTCGACCAGAACCGGCGATTTCATTTCAGTCATGGTTTACTCCATTGGTTTCGGCGTGAAGGCGGGAACCCGCGTCACAAGGCCTGTCGTTGAAGGGTTTCGTCGGAATGGAACTGGCGCAGAACATGTTTCTGCACCTTGCCGGAGGCGGTGCGGGGAATGGTTTCGACGAAGAGGATGCGCGCCGGACGCTTGAAGGCGGCAAGCCTTGCCGCGCAATGGCCGGCGATCTCATCGCCCGTTGCCAATGCACCTGGCCGCAGCACGATATAGGCGACGCCGCATTCGCCCCACCTGAGGTCGGGAATGCCGACGACCGCGGCATCGAGAATATCGGGATGGCTCGCGAGCGCCGCCTCGACCTCGGCGGGGTAAACATTCTCGCCGCCGCTGATATACATGTCCTTCAGCCGGTCGACGATGCGATAGAAGCCGTTCGCTTCGCGTCGGCCGAGATCGCCGGTGCGGTACCAGCCGTCGGTGAAAGCGGCCGCGGTTTCCCGCGGCTTGTTCCAGTAGCCCGGCGTTACCGCCGGCCCGCGCAGCCAGAGTTCGCCCATTTCGTCTTCGCCAACGTCGCGGCCGTCCTCGCCGACGATGCGAATGTCGAGTAACGGCGCGGGAAGACCGACGCTGCCGGGATTATCCTGCACGGCGCGCCGGTCGATCGGCACATGCAGCACCGTTCCGGCCTCGCTCATGCCGTAGCCGTTGACCAGCGCAACGCCGTCGTCGAGATAGCTTTCGATCAGCGCCTGCGTCAGCGGCGCGCCGCCGACGAAGAGCGCATGCAGGCCGGAAAGCGCCGCAGCGCTATAGGCGGGGTCGTTGCGCAAGGCGAGCGCGATCTGCGGCACGGCGAAATAATGGGTGATGCAGCGCCGCCGGTCGGCAAGGGCTGCAAGCGTGCGCGCCGGCGTGAAGCGGTCGGAAATGACAAGCGTGCCGCCCAGCATCAACGTGGTGCGCGCCACCGCGATCAGCCCGATCGTGTGAAAGAACGGCAGGTCGCACAATGCGACGGAACCTGGCCCGATCTCTCCGACCATGGAAAAATTGATGGCGGCGAAAAAGGCGTTGCGGCGGGTGATGACGACGCCCTTCGGCTGCCCCGTCGTGCCCGAGGTGTAGAGAAGCACGCAAGGTTCATCGGCATCGGCGGGCACCGGGCCGGCCGGACGGCTCGCCTCGATCCGCGCGGCGAGCCCGGCCGGGCCATCGGCCGTCGATATCACCGCCATTTCGGGATCGACGCTCGCGACGCTTACCACCGTTGCCGCGAACTCCTCGTCGTGAACGAGCAGAGCCGGCGTGCAATCGGCGAGGATCGGCCGAAGCTCGGCGGCGTTGAGGCGCCAGTTGAGCGGCACGTAGATGGCGGCGGCGCGCTGGCAGGCAAAGGCAAGCACGATCGAATCCACCGAATTGCGCGCCAGCATGGCGACACGCGCCCCATCCCGCCGCGCCCCGAGCATATCGTTGAGCAAGCCGGCGCAGCGGGCGATCCGCGCATCGAGCTCGGCATAGCTAAGCTGCCGGCCGGTGGCGATCTCGAACAGGGCCGGACGGTCCGGCGCGACGCGGACGCGGTAAAGGATCGGATCATCCGTCACCAGTCCGCAATCTGCCGACGAAACCATCCCGGAAAAGGAATGCGCCATGTTCTCCTCCCATGCCCGCCGCTCCTCTGCAGCCGGCATCAAATTTGTATGTAACACATACTAATATTTTTCCATAGAGATGCAAGAGGCTGTTCAAGGCAAATGCGATCGTTCGAATGGACGCGGGGAAATCCGCAATGCCGATATTGACTAACCCGCTGATTTTGATGGTTATGACCCTGAATGAAGCGAGAGCGAACCATGGGCACAAAATCACCGCGGGACGATGTCGAGGGCGAAGATGCCCCCGCGACGCCGGCGCTCGACGTCGGCCGGCTTGGCGATCTGCTCGGCTTCCATCTGCGCATGGCGCATGTTGCAATCTATCGCGACTTTGCCGAAACCATGGAGGAGCTGGCGCTGACGCAGAAGCAGCTCGCCGTGATGGAACTCGTCGCCGGCAATCCCGGCGCATCGCAAATCGACCTTGCCAACACGCTCGGCACTGACCGGGCGACGATGATGGCCCTCGTCAACCGGCTGGCCGCCCGCGACCTGATCGAACGCCGCCCCTCCGCGGCCGACCGCCGCCGCCAGGAACTGCATCTGACGAAAGCGGGACGCGCGATGCTCGCGCGGGCGCGTGAGTTGATCGACAAGCATGAGCGGCGTTTCATCGGTCTGTTTTCGCAGGACGAAATGGATGGACTGCTGGCAGCGCTGAAGCGGATATACAAGGGGAGCTGAAAACCCCCTCAAGCTTGGGAAGTAAGCCGCATCCAAGCTGATAGATTTCGCTTGGGAAAGTCCCGTGTTATGATCCCGGCCCTGGCGTCGTCCGCCGTGGGTTCTGCACACGGAGACTTGTCTCATGAGTGAAATGGACGTGCTTTTTGCCACCCTGCGACAGGCGGCTGACCCGCAGACGGTCGAGTGCATCGAAAACGTCGTCAAACATGGCTCGGATCGCGATCTCAATCGCATCAATGCGCTCGCCTTTGCCGACAAGCATCATCTCGATGAAGAGAAAACCATCGCGGCGCTTCTGCATGCCGCCCGCATCGGCGTCTTCGAAATGACCTGGAACGTCCTTTGCCCGGGATGCGGCGGCGTCCTCGACAGCGGCGCAACCCTCAAAGGGGTCGTCCAGGACACCTACCATTGCGCGCTCTGCGCGGCCGGATACGAACCGACCCTCGACGAGATGGTCGAGGTAACCTTCACCGTTAGTCCAAGAGTGCGCAGGATTGCCGCCCACGACCCCGATCGGCTGCCTCCCCTTGAATACTACCGCCAGATCTTCTTCAGCTCCGGCGTCGACCTGCCGGAGGACCTGGAGGCGAAGTTCGATCGGATCCAGCTGGAGATGATCGAACTGGCGCCGGGCGAGAAGGCGTTCGTCTCCCTACAACTGCCGGCGCAGTTCGTCATCATCTTCGATGCGGTCACCCATTCGGCGCAGTTCATCGATGTGCAGGGCGAGCCCACCGACGAACGTCAAACCCTCTCGATGATCATCAGCCGGACGCATGCGCTGAACGAAACGCTGATCCTTCGTCCCGGCCTGCTGCGGCTCACCCTCGAGAACCACACCGATCGCCGAGTGGTACCGAATGTCTGCATCGCCGGAGACGAACTGCACGACCTCCTGGGCCGCAGGCGGCCTTTTCTGACGGCCAAGCGCCTGCTGACGAACCAGAGCTTCCGGGACATCTATCGCACCGACACGCTTGACGTCGACCAGCGCCTCAAGATCACCAGCCTGACCTTCCTTTTCACCGACTTGAGGGGCTCGACCGCGCTCTACGAGCGCGTCGGAGATCTTGCCGCTTTCGATCTGGTGCGCGCGCATTTCAGGGTTCTTCACGAGATCGTCGCCACAGAGGCCGGAGCCGTCGTCAAAACCATAGGCGATGCCGTGATGGCGACCTTCCCGAGCCCGGACCGCGCGGTGGCGGCAGCACTCAGGATGCGCGAGGCGATGCTGCGGCTGAATGCCGAACACGGCAGCGACGACCTTCTGCTGAAGATCGGAATTCACGAGGGACCATGCCTCGCCGTCAATCTCAACGACCGGCAGGACTATTTCGGCCAAACCGTCAACATCGCCTCCCGCGTCCAGGGCCTTGCCGATCCCAATGTGATCATGACGACGGAGGCGATTGTCGGGGATGCCCAGGTTTCGGAGATCCTGCGTGACGGCGGCATCTCATCGGTCTCCCGGCTGGCGGAGCTTCAGGGCATCGGGAGAGAGGTGAGGATTTTTGCGCTGTCGTGAGGTTGGGTTGTTCTTCGAGGTCAAGCCAACTTGAGCGGCTGATGCGTGCTGAAAGCGGACGGCAACCGTTCGCGAAGAAATTGGCAACCCACCACTTAGCCGCGAGCACTACGCCGATTCATGCTAACGCCTACTTACGGGAATCACCACGCGCTGATAGGATTAGATTCCTTGAGGCGAACCGCCGGTTAGAATGCCTGCCAGGTCAGCGGAGGAAATATGAATAGTATAACTGTCGATCTCAAGAATTGTTACGGAATTACCTCTCTAAGCCATAAATTCGATTTTTCGAAGAAGCGCCAAAACGTAGTTTACGCTGCTAACGGCATAATGAAAAGTTCTCTGGCACTGACGTTCAAAGACGTTTCAGAGGGAAGACCTTCTTGCGATCGTGTTCATAAGGAGCGGGAGACTGAACGCTCCATAGTCGACGAAGCTGGCCACGATATTGCGGCAGAAAACGTTTTTGTCGTCGAGCCCTACAATGAAGCATATAAATCCAATCGGATGTCGACACTGTTGGCAAACAGCAGGTTGCGCGAGCGATATGAAAACGTGCGCAGAGAGATTGACAAGAAAAAGGACGCTCTGCTCGCAAGTTTAGGCAGTGCTGCTGGCATGAAGGCCGGCGTAGAAGAGGCGCTGGCAATGGACATTGCTAGCGATCCAAACGAATTCTTCAAGGCCGTTCGTCGCTTGAAGCCTGAGGTTGACGAGAACCCGTACGCCGCACTCGCAGACCTAAAATATGCTCAAATTTTTTCGGCCAAGGTTGCGGAGCAGCTAAAATCGGAAGCGTTCCGCAGCGACATTGAGAACTACATGGCGGTGTACGACCGCCTGGTAAGCAATTCCACCTTTTTTAGGAAAGGCGCTTTCAATCATAATAATGCGGCTGATGTTGCGAAAAGTTTGAAGGCTAACGGCTTTTTCAAGGCTGAACACTCTGTTTATGTAAACAACAAGGATGTGCGGAAAGAAATCAAGACCGAGAAAGACTTAGAAAAAATAATTCAGGAGGAAAAAGACGAGATACTCAATGATGCTGATCTAAAGGCACAATTCGAGCGCATCGATAAACTCTTGACTAAGAACGTCGACATGAAAGAGTTTCGTGCTTATCTTACCGAGTACGACAAGCTCATACCGGAGCTTGCGAATCCAGATCGGCTGCGGCAGCGCTTATGGATTGCATATCTTGCCCTAAATGCTGATCTCCTGAACGATGCCTTGGGTACGTACGATCGAGGCCGCGGGGAACTCGAGGAAATCGTTAACGAAGCACGGCAGGAAGCGACCCGCTGGGGAGACGTACTGGATGAATTTAATGGCCGTTTTTCCGTACCCTTCATTGTCACAATGGAAAACCAGCATGACGTGATTTTAAAAGCTGATGCACCGAGCATCCGGTTCCGTTTCAAAGGACATGACGGAACCGAAGTTGCGGTTGAGGAGCTCGACCTCGTTCGCATCCTATCGAACGGAGAAAAACGCGCCCTGTATCTTCTCAACATAATCTTTGAGGTTATCGCGAGGAAGGAAGGTGCGGTGAAGACAATTTTTGTCTTCGATGACATCGCCGACTCGTTCGACTATAAAAACAAGTACGCAATCATTGAATATCTACGCGACATTACCGACGTGGATTTCTTTTATCAGATTATCCTTACTCACAACTATGACTTTTACCGCACCGTATCTAGTCGATTGGATCTTGGAAGGGACAATAAGTTCCATACGCTCCGTAGCGACTCGGGTGTCCACATACGTGAAGAAAAATATCAGAACAATCCTTTTAAGCATTGGAAGGAGAAGCTCCCGGAAGGAACGCACGATGACTTCCTTATCGCGATGATTCCGTTTGTCCGGAACGTGGCCGAGTTTGCAGGCATGGAGGCAGAGGAAGCCGAGTTGACGCGGTATCTGCACGTGAAGCAGACTTCTGAGAACCTTACAGTTTTTGACCTTGAAAAGGAATTTAAGAAGGTCGTCACCTTCAAAACGAATTTCGCCTTACCGCATGGCGACCGGAAGGTGTTTGACTTGCTGTTTGAACGGGCGCAACAGGCGTGTGCTTTGGGCGAGGAGCAAATCGAACTGGAAACCAAGATCGTTTTGGCGATGGCCATCCGCATCAAAGCGGAGGTTTTTATGATCGGCGCCATCAACGACCAGGCTTTTGTAGATGCTATAAAAAACAATCAGACCTTTAAGCTACTTCAAAAGGTGGAACAGTTAGGGGTAGCAAGTCCGGCCAGCATCAAGTGCCTGAAGCAGGTCGTCCTGATGACTCCTGAAAACATCCATATTAACTCATTTATGTACGAGCCGATCCTAGATATGTCGAACCATCATTTGAAAAAGCTTTTTGAGAAGGTCAGCGCCCTTCCGCTTTGAAGCACGAGCCAACTGAGCCAAAGATTTGTTGACCGAAAATATCCGGCTTCATCTGCAAATAGTTGCCGATTTTGTTGCGGGAGAGGCGTGCGCTCGTGTCACTTTCTTGCGGAGAAAGCGCAAAACCGGCTTTACTGCTACCGGCCCCCATGTCGGCCATAGCCGATTGCGGCGCGCAATGACCGCTATGGTGCAGCATTGCAGTCCCACGCCGGTTTGCGCTCCATGTAAACGTGATTTACGATCCAAAACCGGCAAATTCCAGCTTTGACCAATGAGCCCCGAGTCTAAGGCCAATCCGCATAGCCCGAAGACAGCATGCTGTTTTCCGAGCCGGCGGAAGCGCGGGCGATCTCGCGGTAGCCGGCGGGGGAAAGGCCGGTCTTGCGTTTGAAGAAATGGCTGAAATAGGTCGGGTCGCGGAAGCCGAGGCTGTCGGAGATTTCCTGGATATTGCGGGCTGATCGCTCCAATCTCAGCTTTGCCTCCTGCACCACGCGCTCGTGCAGGAGCTGGATCGGCGAGCGGCCGAGCGCCCTTTGGCAGATGGAATGCAGCCGGTCGGCCGTGACGCCCAATTCCGCGGCATAATCGCTGATCGGCCGGTGCCGGCGGAAGCCGGCCTCGACGAGTTGCCGGTATCTCTGCAGGATCGATCCGGTTTCGCCCTGCCCGCGCTGTTCGCTTCTCTCGCCATCGGAGCCGCGCCACAGCGCCATCAGAATGAGCCTGATATAGGCGGATGCGACCATCCAGGAGGAGCGGGCGGGATCGCCCAGTTCCCGCACGAAGCCCGAAATCAGCGGGCTGATTTCGGCCACTGCTGAGGGATCCAGTGCCTCGACCAGCTTGCGCTGCTCGGTGAAGATGCGCAGCGAATAGGATTCCACCTTGTCGCCGATCGCATCGACCATGATCTGCGGCGAGGCGCCGACCAGATGGGCCGCGCTTCCCGCTGATATCGACAGCTCGCATCGCGCCTGCGGCGGCAGGAAGGCAAGCAGCGGTCCGTGCAGCGGCCGGTGTTCGCCATTGTCGAAATGAAGCTCCCCGCTCCCCTCCCCCAGCAGAAGGAAATGGTAGAAATCGGCATACAGCCCTTTTTGGAAACGGATGCGCCGGTGCGACAGCGACGGCCCGTGCCACTCGCCCCTGGCATAGTGATGAATCCCGCCGTCCGTTGCCAAGGCCTCTCCTCCATTCCCGCGTCAAACAATGCTGATATCACCGGATAATTACAATATTAACCCAATAAATCGCATTCCATCCGCGCCGGATCGGCGTAACCTTTTCTCATCAGCCTTTGGGAGGAGGCTCTTCAGCAGATGCAGGAATCGTCAGGCGACCTTCGTGGCGCCGCGTCCGCTCGTTTTCTCCCCATGGCAATAAAGCAGGCGCCGGCACTTGGCGCCAACACGTGACGAATTGGGTGGAACAGTGTTCGCGGCAAAGCTGATGATCAACAACGAGGCGATGGATGCTTCCGAAGGGGCCACCTTCGAGCGCATCGATCCGCTGACCGGCGATGTCGCAACGATCGCCTCGGCCGGATCGGTTGCCGACATGACACGGGCTGCCAATGCGGCCGCGGCAGCCTATCCGGACTGGTCGCAGACCGGGCCGGGCGAACGGCGCAGGCTGCTGAATGCCGCCGCCGATATACTGGACGCGCGCGCACCGGAACTCATCGCCGCCATGACCGGCGAAACCGGCGCCACCGCGCAATGGGCCGCGATCAATTGCGGGCTCGGCGCGGATATTCTCCGCGAGGCTGCGGCGATGACCACGCAAATCTCGGGCGAGCTCATTCCTTCAGGCATTCCGGGAAACCTTGCCATGGCGGTCCGCCAGCCGGCAGGCGTCTGCGTCGGCATTGCCCCCTGGAATGCGCCCATCATCCTCGGCACCCGCGCCGTCGCCATGCCGCTTGCCTGCGGCAACACGGTCATCCTGAAGGCCTCCGAACTCTGCCCGAAGACCCATGGCCTGATCGGCGACGTCCTGTGTGACGCCGGCTTTCCGCGCGGCGTCGTCAATGTCGTTTCCAATGCGCCGAGCGATGCCGCCGCCGTTGTCGACGCCCTGATCGCCCATCCGGCCGTGCGCCGCATCAATTTCACCGGCTCGACGCGTGTCGGCCGGATCATTGCCGAATCCGCGGCAAGACATCTCAAGCGCTGCCTGCTCGAACTCGGCGGCAAGGCGCCGTTCATCGTTCTGGCCGACGCCGATATCGACGAAGCCGTCAGTGCGGCCGCCTTCGGCGCCTTCATGAACCAGGGCCAGATCTGCATGTCGACCGAACGGATCATCCTGATGGACGAGATCGCCGACGGCTTCGTCGGCAAGTTCCGGGCGAAAGCCGCAACCTTGGTCGCCGGCAACCCGAAGGACGGCAACACGCCGCTCGGCACGCTGATCAACGCCGAAGCCATCCGTCGCGTCAGGTCGCTCATCGACGATGCGCTGCAGAAGGGCGCGATGCTCGTCTGCGGCGGTCACGCCAACGGCACGCTGATGGATGCGACCGTCATCGATCACGTCACACCTGCCATGCGCATCTACCGCGAGGAGAGCTTTGGACCGGTCGCCGCGATCATCCGGGTCAGCAGCGTCGACGAGGCCGTGACGGTTGCCAACGACAATGAATACGGGCTGTCCGCCGCCGTTTTCAGCGCCGACGTCAATGCCGCGCTTGCCGTCGCCATGCGGCTCGAATCCGGCATCTGCCACATCAACGAGGCGACAGTTTCCGACGAGCCGCAAATGCCCTTCGGCGGCGTCAAATCAAGCGGCTACGGCCGCTTCGGCGGCAAGGCGGCGATCGATGAATTCACCGAGCTCCGATGGGTCACCATCGCATCGGGAAAACGGCACTACCCGATCTGAATTGAGATCGGCCGAAATGAACATTGGGAACGGGCTGGGAGGCCCCATCAAGAGGGAGGAATGATTTCATGAACGGCATTTTCCGCAGCGGAAAATTCAACGCGGCATCGCTGAGCCGCCGCTCTTTCATCGCATCGACCGTGGCGGGCGGCGCGGCGCTGGCGCTTTCCGGCCGCACCGCCTTTGCTCAAAGCAGCGACACGCTGAAGGTCGGCTTCATCAGCCCGCGCACCGGCCCGCTCGGCGGCTTCGGCGAGACGGACGGCTATGTGCTCGACCTGGCGCGCAAGGCGCTGGCGAACGGCCTGCAGGCGGGCGGCAAGACCTGGAAGGTGGAGATTCTCGACCAGGATACCCAGTCCGATCCCTCGCGCGCCGGCCAGCTGGCGAAGGACCTGATCAACAACCAGTCGATCGACCTGATGCTTGCCGTCTCGACGCCCGAAACCATCAACCCGGTGGCCGACGCCTGCGAAGCGGCCGGCATTCCCTGCCTCTCGACGGTCATGCCCTGGGAAGCCTGGTATTTCGGCCGCGGCGCCAAGCCCGGCGCGCCCTCGCCGTTCAAGTGGACCTATCATTTCGGCTTCGGCGTCGAAGAATTCCACAAGGCCTATGTTTCGCAGTGGAACCTGATCGAGACCAACAAGAAGGTCGGCGTCATGTATCCCAACGATGCCGACGGCAATGCGATCCGCGCCCATCTGGCGCCGGCGCTCGCCAAGGAAGGCTTCACCATCGTCGATCCGGGCGCCTATGAAACCGGCACCACCGACTTTACCGCGCAGATCGCTCTCTTCAGGCAGGAGGGCGTGGAGATCTTCAATTCCTTCCCGATCCCGCCCGACTTCGCCGCCTTCTGGCGTCAGGCCGCACAGCAGGGCCTCACCCAGCAGATCAAGATCTGCCAGATCGCCAAGACGGGCCTGTTTCCCTCCGACATCGAGGCGCTCGGCGACCTCGGCCTGAACATCGGCAGCGCCGCCTACTGGCACAAGGCTTTCCCTTACAAATCGACGCTGACCGGTGTCTCCGGAACCGAACTCGCCGACGGTTATGAAACGGCGAGCGGCAAGCAGTGGACGCAGCAGCTCGGCGCCAGCCTTGCGCTTCTCGACGCCGGCTTCGATGCGCTGAAAGCCAGCGCCGACGTCAAGAGCAAGGAGGCCGTCGCCAAGGCGCTCAGCACGCTGAAGACCACGACGATTGCCGGCAAGGTCGACTTCACCAGCGGTCCCGTCGCCAATGTTTCTCCCGGGCCGATCATCGGCACGCAATGGGTGAAAGCGCCGGAGGGCTCGAAGTTCGCGCTCGACTATGTCGTCACCGAAAACGCCACCGACCCGAACGTCCCGGTCGGCGCCAAGCTCACCGCTTACAACGGATAACCAAAGTGCAGCAGCAAGCGCAAAGACGGCCGGGAGGAGCCTTTCTCTCGGCCAAGGGGATCCACAAGCGGTTCGGCGCGCTGGTGGTCCTGGAGAATCTGGATTTTTCCATGGGCGATGGCGAGGCGGTGGGCATTGTCGGGCCGAACGGCGCGGGCAAGACGACCCTGCTCAGCGTGCTCGCCGGCGCCTTTCCGCCGAGCGAGGGAAGCATCACCTTCGACGGCGCCGACGTGACGAACCGGACGGCGGCGGAACGCTGCCGCTCCGGGCTCGTCCGGACCCATCAGATTCCCAAACCCTTCAGCGGCATGACGACCTTCGAGAATGTTTTCGTCGCCGCATCGCACGGCAATGCCGCCAGCCGCGACGAGGCCTATGAGCGCGTGGTGGATTCGCTTTCGCTCTGCGGCATGCTTGATGTCGCCAACCGCCCCGCCGATACGCTCGGCCTGCTGGATCGCAAACGGCTGGAGCTTGCCCGCGCGCTTGCCACGCAGCCGAGACTGTTGCTGCTCGACGAGATCGGCGGCGGCCTGACCGATGGCGAGGCGAGCGAGCTCGTCGAAACCATCCTCGAATTGCGCCGCCGCGGCATCGGCATCGTCTGGATCGAGCATATCGTTCATATCCTGCTGCAGGTGGCAGAACGGCTGATCTGCATGGACGCCGGCAGGATCATCGCCGATGGCGAACCGAAAATGGTCATGAGCAATGCGGAGGTGGTCAAGGCCTATCTTGGAGGGACGCCCGCATGAGCCTTCTTTCCATCCGCGACCTCGACGTCCGCCACGGCCTGCTGCAGGCGGTGCGCGGCGTCAGTTTCGATCTTGCCAAGGGCGAAGTGCTGGCGCTGGTCGGCGCGAACGGCGCCGGCAAGACGACGCTGCTTCGATCGATCGCCGGCGCCCATCTTCCATCCTCCGGCCGCGTCCTTCTCAACGATGAAGATCTGGCTTCCGTGCCGTCCCACAAGCGCATCGCCAAGGGCATCGCCCTGGTGCCGGAAGGCCGGCGCCTGTTTTCACAGATGACGGTGGAGGAAAACCTGCTTCTCGGAAAGAGCTCCGGCCGCAAGGGCGAGTGGAGCATCGATCGCGTGCTCGACGCCTTTCCCAACCTGAAACCCCGTCGTCACGCCAAGACCGGGCACCTCTCGGGCGGGGAACAGCAGGCAACCGCCATCGGCCGGGCGCTGATGAGCAATCCCGATATTCTTCTCCTGGACGAGGTCTCGCTCGGGCTTTCGCCTCTGGTCGTCGATCGCGTCTATGCCCAGCTGCAAGCGCTGCTGACGTCGGGAACAACAATCGTGCTCGTCGAGCAGGATCTCGCCCGCGCCATGAGCGTGGCAAGCCGTGTCATCTGCATGCTCGAGGGACGCATCGTCCTCGACAGGCCGGCGGCGGCCGTCACGCGCGAGCACGTCACCCAAGCCTATTTCGGATTGCACCGGGCAGCCGGCGAAAGGAGCGCATCGTGATCAATACCCTGCTCCAGGGCATTCTGCTCGGCGGTTACTACGCCGTTATCGCCTGCGGCCTGTCCTTCATGTTCTCCGTCATGCGGATCATCAATCTCGCGCATGGCAGCCTGGCGGTCGCAGCCGCCTACGGCCTGTGGCTGCTCGCCGCCAAAGCCGGCATTCCGCCTTTCTACGGCCTGCTGATCGTGCTGCCGGTGATGGCCGCCATCGGCTGGCTGCTGCAGCGCTTCATCCTGGAACGCAGCGCCCGCGGCGGCACGCTCCTGCCGATTCTCACGACCTTCGGCCTGTCAATCGTCATCGATAACCTGCTGTTCGAGCAGTTCGGCGCCGACACAAGGTCGCTCGCGCCCTTCATCGGCAACCTGTCCTATGCCTCCTGGCAGCTGCCCGGCCACATCTTCGTCGGCAAGCTTGCCGTCATGATGATGGTGGCCGCAGTCCTCATTCTCGGCACGCTGCAGTTCTTCCTCAGCCGCTTTGCCCTCGGCCGCGCCATCCGCGCGACGGCGGAAGATCCCGATACGGCAGGACTGGTCGGCATCGATGCCCGCAGGGTCAACGCCGTCGCCACTGCGATCACCATGGTCACGGTCGGCATCGCCGGCGCCTTTCTCGGGATGCGGGCGACCTTCAGCCCCTATGCCGGCGGCCCGCAGCTTCTCTTCGCCTTCGAGGCGGCCGTGATCGGCGGAGCGGGATCACTATGGGGCACGCTTGCCGGCGGCATCGTTCTCGGCCTTGCCCAATCGCTCGGCGCGCAATTGCATCCGCAAGGCTTCCTGATCGGCGGCCATGCCGTGTTCCTGCTGGTGCTGTTCGTCAGGCTGTCCCGGTTCGGCATGCCGGTTCTCGACAAATTCGGCGCCTCTCTCAAGCTGCGCGCCCGTCTCCGGAGCCCGACATGACCATCATCTCCAACGGAATATCGATAGAGCGCTGGACGAAATCGTCTCGGGTGGCGCTCGGCTCCATGGCCGCGGTACTCGCCTTGCTGATGTTCGCTCCCGCCGTGCTCGGCGCCGGCGCGATCGACCGGCTGACGGCCCTGTTCATCTACGTGATCCTTGCCGCCATGTGGAATGCGCTTGCCGGTTTCGGCGGGCTGGTTTCGGTCGGCCAGCAGGTGTTCTTCGGCCTCGGCGCCTATTTCACCATCCGGCTTGCCGATGCGGGGCTCAATCCCTTCGTCGCGCTGTTTGCCGCCGCGATCGTCACCGGTGCGCTGTCGATCCCGCTTTCGCTGTTCATGCTGCGCCTGAAGGGCGGCGAGTTTGCGATCGGCATGTGGGTGGTCGCCACTCTCGCCCACCTGCTCGTCAACCTCGACGGGCTGATCCAGGGAGAAACCGGAACCTCGCTGATTTCGCTCAACGTCTATGACAGCGGCACGCGGCGGGCGACGATCTACTGGCTCGCATTGGCGGCCATGGCCGCCCTGCTCGGCGCGCTCTTCATCCTGATGCGCAGCCGCGCGGGCGCTGCCATGCAGGCGATCCGCGACAATGAGGAGGCGGCGACCTCGGTCGGCGTGCGCGTGATCGCGACCAAGAGGCTGCTCTTCGTGCTCGCCGCCTTCGGCATCGCCGTCGCCGGAGGCCTGTGGCTGGCAACCGCCACCACCTTCCAGCCGAAGACCTATTTCAGCGTCCAGTGGACGGCCTACATGATCTTCATGGTGCTGGTCGGCGGGATCGGCAAGTTCGAGGGCGCCATCCTCGGCGCCATCCTGTTCTTCGTGATCGAGACCTTCTTCGGCGCAGCCGGCGTCTGGTACCTGATTGGCCTCGGTGCCACCGCCCTGATTTTCTCCCTCTACCTGCCACGCGGCCTGTGGGGCGAAATCGAGCGCCGCTACGATTTTCAACTTCTGCCCGTCGGCTACCGGCTGAAATTGCCGGGTCCGCATAAGATCAAATGGGAAGAATGAGCCGGCTTATTTCCGGACTCTCTTGCGAAAGGTGACGTTCATGCTTTTTGGTAAAACAATCCTGGTGACCGGCGTGGCTTCCGGCATCGGCGCCCGCACGGCCGAGCTGGCCGGCCAGATGGGGGCCGAGGTCATCGGCGTCGATGTGCGCGAACCGGCCGGTGGAAGTGCCGCCTTCATCAAGGGTGATCTGTCCACGGCAGCAGGCGTTGCCGACATCGTCGCGCAGTTGCCGACGCGCCTCGACGCGCTCGCCAATGTCGCCGGCCTTTCCGGCAGCACCGGTATCGCCTCGACGCTCGCCGTCAATTTCTATGGCCTTCGCGCCCTGTCCGAAGCCGTCGCACCCCGCCTGCGCGAAGGCGGCGCCGTCGTCAACGTCGCCTCGATTGCCGGCTACGGCTGGCGCGCCAATCTCGAGCGGGCAAAGGCCTTGGCCGGCAAAGAAGGTTTTCCGGACGTGGCGGCGGTTGTGGCCGAACACGGCCTCAAGGACGAGCAAGGCTACCCGCTCTCCAAGGAACTGCTGCTGCTCTGGACCATGCGCGCCGCCCACCAGCCGCTGTTCAAAAGCCGCGGCATCCGGGTCAATGCGGTCAGCCCCGGACCGGTGGAAACGCCGATCCTCAAGCAGTTCCGCGCCGTGCTCGGCGATGCCAGGGTCGACAGCGACATCACCCGCGTCGGCCGGGCCGGCACCTCAGCCGATATCGCGCCGGCCGTGCTCTTCCTCTGCTCGGATGGCGCGCGCTGGGTCAACGGCGCCAATCTTGCCGCCGACGGCGGCCTCGAAGCGTCCATCAACGCCGAAGTCCTCGGCTTCTAGTTCTTGTTCCCAGGAGATCTCCGATGAATATTTCCCTCCTCATAAACGGCGCCGACCGCGCAGCCTCCACCGGCCGGACCTATGATCGTCTCGATCCCTTCACCGAGAAGCTCGCAAGCCGCGCCGCAGCGGCGGACCTGGACGACGTTGCCGCGGCCGTCAATGCCGCCTCCGCTGCCTTCGGCGCCTGGTCGAAGACCGGCCCCGGCCAGCGCCGCGCCATCCTGATGAAGGCTGCCGATATCATGGATTCGAAAGTCGGCGAGTTTACCCAGCTGATGATCGAGGAGACCGGCGCAACCGCACCCTGGGCCGGTTTCAATGTCATGCTCGCCGCCAATATCCTGCGCGAGGCCGGCGCCATGACGACGCAAATCACCGGCGAAATCATCCCTTCCGACAAACCCGGCACGCTCGCCATGGGCGTTCGCCAGGCCGCCGGCGTCTGCCTGGCGATTGCTCCCTGGAACGCGCCCGTCATCCTCGCCACCCGCGCCATCGCCATGCCGATCGCCTGCGGCAACACCGTCGTCCTCAAGGCATCCGAACAATGCCCCGGCACGCATCGGCTGATCGCCACGGCGCTGACCGAAGCGGGCCTGCCCGCCGGCGTCATCAATGTCCTCACCAACGCGCCGGAGGATGCGCCTGAGATCGTCGCCGCGCTGATTGCCCATCCGGCCGTCAAACGCGTGAACTTCACCGGCTCGACCAAGGTCGGCAAGATCATTGCCGAGACCTGCGGCAAGCATCTCAAGCCCGCCCTTCTCGAGCTCGGCGGCAAGGCGCCGCTCGTCGTCCTCGACGACGCCGATATCGACGGCGCCGTCAATGCCGCCATTTTCGGCGCCTTCATGCATCAGGGCCAGATCTGCATGTCGACGGAGCGGATCATCGTCGACGAGACGATCGCCGATCAGTTCGTCGCCAAACTGGCCGCCCGCGCCAGCCAGCTGCCGGCCGGCGACCCGCGGGGCCACGTCGTGCTCGGCTCGCTGATCAGCCTCGACGCCGCGAAGAAAATGGAGGAGCTGATCGCCGACGCGACGGCCAAGGGTGCAAAGCTCGTCGCCGGCGGCAAGCGCTCCGGCACCGTGGTCGAGGCGACGCTGCTCGATCACGTCACCCCCGAGATGCGCGTCTATGCGGAAGAATCCTTCGGCCCGGTGAAGCCGATCATTCGTGTTGCCGGTGAGGAGGAAGCCATTCGCATCGCCAACGACACCGAGTATGGCCTGTCATCAGCCGTCTTCAGCCGTGACATCCAGCGGGCAATGGCGGTTGCGGCGCGCATCGAATCCGGCATCTGCCATATCAACGGCCCGACGCTGCATGACGAGGCGCAGATGCCCTTCGGCGGCGTCAAGGGCAGCGGCTACGGCCGCTTCGGCGGCAAGGCGGCAATCGCCGAATTCACCGACCTGCGCTGGATCACGGTAGAGGATTCCGCCCAGCACTATCCTTTCTGAGGCTGAGAGGCATCGCCGGCAAAATGATGGGGCGCCCGGTCGGAGACGGGGCGCTCTGTTGCAATTGCGGTGCGGTCCGGCCGCGAATGGTCGGCGCACCGGCGCCATGGCGGCCGTTCAGATCGAGAAATCGTCCAGGGCGTCGGCAAGCTTCAGCCAGAGATCATGGGGAGGCGAGGGAATTGGCCGCGCATCTTCGTCGGGGACCCGAACTCCGAAGGTAATTCCCTTCGATTTGACGGCTGCCAGCATCCGGCCGAATTTTGTCGCCTTGTCTCTGAACCGTTCTGAGCCTTGCTCCCCCAGCACCGAGCGGATCGTTGCCACGGCCAGATTGAAGTTCTTCTGCAATTGCCCGAATGCGCCGCGGTGCTTGGCCCGCACGCTGACGCGCAGATCCCCTTGCGCAAAAGCGGCCATCGCATCGTTGAAATCGGACAGGTTGCCGTCGATCGACAAAATCAGCTCGTTGAGGATCACTGCCGAACGGCGCAGATCCGGATCCGCATAGTCGGCATTCATTCGCCGCCTGAGATCCCCGTTCATGGCAGCATTGGCCAATGCCGCGACTTCGGCGCAGAATCTGGCCTTCTGATCTCCGAGATCCGTGACCGCCGCACCGGTGTCGGGACCATCGGCTCGATCCTGATGCGCCATATTCCGTCCGGAGCTGTTGGTGGTCTCGACCATGCGCAGCGAGCCTTAGCGCAACGCATCGCGGGCATCAGCCCCGCGATGAATCGTAAGAACACAAATGCCGTGGACCATCTCGTATTCCCGTTTGCATGCCGAACAATTGCGCCGCTGCCGCTTGTGACCGAGCCGGTATCATCCGTTGACAGACAGCGATCCCATCCAAGGCGGCAACGCTTAAGAAAATCCTTCGGCGCCCCGCAGCCCCCGTATTTTCTCGCGCAGAACGGACAGAACGGCGTATTTTGACCATTGTCCGGCAGCTCCTCGAAATCTTCATCGTCGTCAGGGGCGTCGGTCATCGAGGTTTAGGCGGCAACCCTTTGAAATCGCGTTCCAACAACTCAGGTGGAATTTCGATTTCTGTCCAGCGATCACCGTCAAAGGTGTGCACGCCATGCTTCGAGTCGAAATAATACAGGACGTCATCGACAGCCTGGACTTTGAGCGGGTTCGGAATGTTGCGATTGATGCTCGGATCAAGGACGGGCTTCAAAGGTGACAACAGATGCCCGTCGAACCAATGCAAAGCGTAGTCTGAGGCTATCACCATCCGATCCTTGAATTTCGTAATCGAATGCAGCTTTTCATTGTTTCCCTTGAAAGAAACATCCCGAAAGCCATGTTCGGCATTCCCGCACAAAATGACGCCATTACCGCCGACGGCCCAGACCTTCTCTGGGGACTCGATGAAAATGTCCGAAAGCGTAGCTGGCTCTGGATAATACTTCCCCGAGCGCGGTTTGACTATGATCCGCCATTCTTGCCCGTTCCAATGATAAAGACGGCCTTCCAGGACACGGCTTGAGCCCTCCGAGGCTCGTCGAATGGCTGCGGCCTCTTCATTTCGGCCGGCTAGGTAGAGGCGCCCCATCTCCTCCTCTTCTTCGTCCGTTAATTCCCTGTTTGTGCTTGTCGGCGAATAGGTCACATTCATATAGAGATCGCTCTCGGTCCAGCCATTCAGATTGCCGAAAACGAGGTAATCGTATGTTTCTGGTGCTTGCGGCAGCTTTTCCTTGTGGAACCAGGCTATGTCGTTCTCGACCAGACGATAAAGCTGCGAGTGATAGCCGGTTATGAACAGCGCATCCCCAATCAGGGCGATGGAATTGACGTATCCAAGATCGGTCGCATCGTCGGAATAGACGCCAGCGCCGACTATTTTACGATGCGAGGAGTCCTTGCCCATGGGCAGCGTATAAACATCGCCTTCATCGCTGAGAGCATAGATGATCGGCCGTCCATTCTCTCCAATTCTACCGGCAAGATCATCGATCTTACGCGGGACGTCGGAACGGGACCACGGCTGTTCCAACCCACCTTCGTGAACCAGGACGTAGGAATACATATCCTCATAATCCTTGCCGCTGAACACGACGCAGAACGTGTCTTTCCCCAGAGCAAGGGCTCGATCAAGGCGTAGGGGATCGTACGGTTTCATATTTCTTACCTCAATAAGTGCCGGCTTTTAGGACATCGATTACACCTTGTCCGCCCGGCAATCGGGGAGGTCGTAGCGTAGTGCGGCCAGGTTGCCTAAATTTGATATTAACTTGCGCGTCCGCCGCATCCTTTGCCATTTTTTTACATTTCTCGGGCAGCCCCTCGATCCGATCAATCGCCTTGTGTGCCTCATCTCTGATTTTACCAAGCGGAGCCGTTCCCTGAGGGTTATAGTTCTGTCCCAAACTCGCGAGAGCCGGATTGAGCGACTTGTGAACGGCATCGTCGTCCGTTCTGTGCATGCCTGGCGACAGGCAAATAGCCTGTCCCTGATTATAGGTAGGCGAATTGGGAATACGCCCGGCGGTGGACTCTTTTTCTGTCTGCGTTTCCGGAGCCGTGCCCAGACGATATACCATATCCGGAATGATATGATGCGCCTCGCCCGGGCAGATCGTCTCGACATATTTGTAGGGGCCAACAATACATGGCCATTCACCCTCATCGACATCTACCCGGACACCTTGACCAACGGCCGCTTCAAGCCTTTTAGAGTTCAGGACGGCTTCTGTCGCTTCTCGCGCTTCTTGTTTCCTAACTTCTTGCAGCTCCATTTTCAGTTGATTGAGAGCCTCGTCCTCCGTCATCGGCGCGAAGAAATTTCGCTTTATGAAGCTGGTTCCACCAAGATTTTCGGAATAATTTGACAGCGCCTGAAGTTCACGGGGATTGCTTGGATCGACCACTGTACCTTGTTCTTCAAGGCTATTTCGCAAGCGCCAAAGTCTGCTGCCAGCGTAATATTGATTTTGTATCTCTCCGAGAGCAATTGCGGCTCCAGCTAATCCACCGCCCGGAATGGGACGGCCAAAATTACCTTTGCGTCCAAGCGAGGAACCGCTTTTAGGCTGTGTCGCGCCTTGCTCTGCCTGCCGCGCCATGAATTCACGTAACAACCTCTGCCCTTCAGGGGAAGTGGCATCAAACGCAAGCTGTATCGGCTTCTGGGCTGCCAATGATCCCATTATAGGATCGTCATCCGCAGGCGGATCATAGGTCTCAGTCCCACGCACGAAGATCGCTTCGCCCTGCGTATTCCGATTGTTCATCCAGAAGCGGTCGAGATGCCGGATGACGTGCGAACCCTCGGCACGCACCTGGTCGGCATGACCGATCGGCTCACAAATATTTTCAACGGTGCCGGATTTGACCCCCTTTTTCGTTCCCGGCGCATCGCCATGAACGTGGGTCGTACAGGACCGACGGACCATTGCCTTCTTGCCGGTGAAGCGGACAGATGGCGTGTAGTCTTTGTCGTGCCCGCAATAGTCGACGATGGGGTATGGGATGGGAACAACGGAAGAGCCGACTGGCGTCAGGCATACATCCGGCGACAGCGAGACGATCTTTGCCTCGTCAAGATCACGCAAACCTTCACGTGGTTGCTTCGTCGTCCAGGGCGTTGGATAGTCGGGCTCGCCGACGTAGTTATCGCGCGGGATGCTCATACCGCTGCTCCGTCGGGATGAGCATCAGCCACACCCGTGGGCAACAGATGCCTTGTTTTAAAGATCAGGATGCTCAATCCGCTCCCACTCATTCCCATCGAAGCGGAAAATATCCTTCTGACCGACAACCCAAAGAACATCACCGACAGCCCCCGCATAGAAAATGTATTCACCGCGCAGCTTAGGGAGAGCGGGGGAAAACCGGCGCAGATCGGACGTGCCGGGCGCGAGTTCGAACAGGCCGCCCGGGCGAACGCTCGACGGCAATATCAGCTTGCCTCGATAGGGCGTAATCATGTGAAAGAGATTGAGCTGTTGACGCAGATTGACTGGCGTGAACCCGCGTGCATAGCTGCCGTGCAGCAGCACGCCTTCCCGTCCGCAGATCCAGACGCTATCCGCGTGCTCAATGTGGATGCCCGTCAGCGCTGCTTCCTCAAGATAAACCTTCAGCTCATGCAGCTCCGAACCGTCCCAGAAATAGAGGACGGGCCGGGGTCCCTCTGATCCGCATAGATATATCGCATCCTCCGAAAAGCCTTTGATAGCGTTCAGAGAAATGTTTTTGGGCGCTTGCTTCTGAAAGTCCCTCAGCCAGGAAAGGTAGTCCGGATCATCTGTGCGAGGCCTTCCTTCTTTTTTCTTCTGATAGCTGGCCATGTCGAACAGCAATCTATCAGTCAGAAGGCTCCAACTGTCCCGACCGTGTCGCCGATAGATTTGCCCACCCTGTCCGCATGCATAAAGTTTGCCTCCGACCTGGGTAATTGCTGACATTCGTCCATGCCCTTTAGCGTCTGCCACCCAGGTTCCCGCGCCCGCGATCTTTTCGCGAAAGTTTCCTTTCCACCAAGCGTGATAAACATCCCCCTCAGAAGACATATAGGTGAGATAGTCGGTCGTAGCGTCGATTTCCGGATTGCTGAATAAGGTGATGTCCTGCATATGGAAATCGAAGTCGTCATAATACCATTGTTCTCCGATCCGGGCGTCGTGTTCGAAGCGAAAGATGCGGGATTCTGGAGCATAGACGTCAGACCCTGTCATGACGGCATTGATCACGACGACATCATCGGAGCGGGCACAGGCGCGAGTGAATTCTATCATGCTGCTCGCACTCTTAAGGTCTTGCATTTGCACCTCTCTTGGCACCCGTCTGCAACGCATTGAGCGTGTCGCTGGGCAAAGGCGGATACTGTTTGGCTCGCAACAGTTGGTTGGGGTCTCTCCCGGCGAACTCGCCATTGACTGCAGCGATGATCTGCGCGGCACAATCCGGCCGAACGGACGTCATCGCGTCGATAGAGGCATCCTTAACATCATCCAAAGTTGCGGTGAACGGCGGATTGGAATTTCTACCGAGCGCCTCGATCGCCCCATCGGCCAGGTGAGAATCGTTATGTTCGGTTCCCTGCGTCCTTGCCTGCCCGACGACGCACATGCTCTGCCCTTGCCAGAAACCGGGCATATTCGGAATTCGTTTTTCACCGACGATCGCTTCCTTGCGGGTGCCATAGCGCAAGGTCCAATCAGGCACGATATGATGGGCCTGCATGCCGATGCTCTTGCAGATCGGCTCCATCTTTTCGTAGGTGTCGATCCGGCATCTCCGCTTTTCACGCTCCTGCTCCACGCGGACGTTTTCCGGGACGGGCAGTGCTGCAGGCGCCCGGCGCTCACCGATGCGCTCTGCGTTTTTCCGCAACTGCTCGGCGCTGGGCCACGGCGCCTCGAGCAGGTCGGCGAGATCATCGGGATCCATCGTGCGAAAATCGAGCGGCACACCGGCCTTCAACGCCAGAATGTCATTGGCATTGAGGATGGTCGCATTCCCGGAAAACCATTCCCGCATATGCCAGGGCAAATTGCTGATTTCCTGCGCTTGCGTCGACGTAATAGGGACTTGCCCGCGCAAATGGTCCCCGATCGCCCGAGCCATGACACCATCCGGTCCGACATACCATCGTCCCGCCATGTCGCCGAGTTGGTAGCCGGCTTGCGCAAGGCCGAGCAAACCGAGCACCCGGCCCGCTCCTGTCGGCAAAGGGCGTCCGAAGGTTCCGCGGCGTTGATAAACGTTGTCATTCGCGGCGGGAGGAAAAGGTCGGGTCGTTTGCGGCCGCTGTGGCTGCGGCAGCGGCTTGGGCTGGGTTGCCGGTTGCGCATTTCCTGCCGATTGCTGCGGCGCTACCTTGCGAAGAGCGCTCCCCGCATCCGCGTATTGAGCCCCCATTATCAGCGGTTCGGGTGACGTGTCGCTCACGACCTTGCCTTCGTCACTACCCGTCCAGCGCAGTGAGCCGGGAATGGGATCATCGTCTTCAGGCGGCGCGAATGTCTCGGTACCGCGCACAAAATTCGCCTCGCCCTGCGTATTGCGATTGTTCATCCAGAAGCGGTCGAGATGGCGGATGACATGAGATCCCTCGGCTCGAACCTGATCCGCATGCTCGATCGGCTCGCAGATGTCTTCTACCGCGCCTGACTTAACGCCCTTGCGATTGCCCGGAGCGTCGCCATGGACATGCGTGGTGCAGGAGCGCATGACCATGGCTTTCTTGCCAGTGAAGCGGACGGATGGCGTATAGCCCTTGTCGTGCCCACAATAGTCGACGATCGGGTATGGTATGGGAACGACCGAAGAACCTATCGGCGTCAGGCACACATCCGGCGACAGCGAAACGATCCGTGCCTCATCGATATCGCGGAGCCCTTCGCGCGGCTGCTTCGTCGTCCAGGGCGTGGGATAGTCGGGCTCGCCGACATAGTTGTCGCGCGGAATGCTCATGCCGCTGCTCCGTCGGGATGAGCATCATCCGCCGCTTTGATTTGAACCCGCGTCAACGTAAGCGATGTTTGGCCTGCCTCCTGAAGCGGAAAGCGCGTCCGCCAGGTCAGCATAACTCGACCATCGTTCCGCCAGTCGAAATGCACGCCGTCCAGCGAGAGCAGATACCACTCATCGCGCTCCTGGCCGACACATCGGACGCCCAGCGTGATCCCCGGCAGTCGCCCTGTGGCTTGGGCGAAGCTAGGGTGGAGATGATCCAGTTCGTAGTCTTCGTCCCCGCTCAGATAAGGGGCCGCAACGAGATCCGGATGAGCGCATTGCCAGAAGCGTGCATCGAAATCTTCGGGCAGAAGCGGGTGACGCTCGTTGAGCCAGACATCGTCATAGGTCCCGGCATGTTGCTGACGAGATCGCCACCAAGGCGACACCAAGCCCAGTCCCTGAGGCTCGGTGGGCTCGCGCCAGTTCAGCGTCTGTCCCAGCAACGTGATTTGCGGTGCCGCGACGGGCGCTTGATCCCAAGGCATGTCGAGATTGACGATGCCGCAGCCGAGCGGATTGCGCGCTTCGACATCGGCGGGCGTTTCGGTTTGCGGATCGCCCGTACCGGGAATTTGACCGCCATAAGCCTTGCTCCAGCAGATCGGCACCGAAGATGCCGGTTCTGCTTCGCTCAGATGCCAATCCGCCAGCACCCGCTTGGCTTCCCTTGCCGAAAAGCCGGCCCATTTTTCCTTGATGACGGGGCGCCAGAAGCGCGCGCCATGGACTTCAAGCCTTTTGGAGAGCTGTCCGACGCGCAGACCGACCTGCCATGACGATGCTGGAGTGCTGCCCGGCGCATAGGCATTGCCGAGGAAAGTGATGTCGGTGCCGACCTTCTCTGGTGTGAGATCGGTCTGACGCAGGAGAGGGCCGGCATGGGGATCACCTTCATAGGCGTCCTCCCACTGGAAGTCTTCCTGCTCGCGACGTAACCGCAATCTGTCGTTTTGAACATGTTCGAACGTGCCACGAACCGACACGACACAATCCAAGTCCCCATTCGCATCGAACTGCCGAAAGGCCATAGCCGGAAAGGGAAGCCGGTTGATCAGTTCCAAGCGAACCTCCTCAGTTCAGATCGATCGGCTTGCCGCGCATCTGGAAGTGTTCGGTGGCGACGAAGTTGAACGTCTTGCCGAGAATGATCACTTCGCCATTGGCTTTCATGATGAATTTGGAATCGCCACATTCGATGACGAATTCCTCGCCGACGGCGATCTTCTTGAATTTGCCGACGCTCTCCAGCGATGTCTGGCCGACATTGGTCACCTTGCTCACGCCGACCTGCTCGGCACGGGCAATGCCGATCGTGTCCGATTTGAACGAGCCGACAATCGTGTTCATGATGCCGGGCAGCGGAAAAAGGCTGGAGGCCGCGTCGCCGACACCCGTGCCGGAGCCGGCCAATGCCGTGCCCGCATCCGCTCTGGGCGACGGCCCGGACACAACGCCCTCGCGGCTTCCCAGTCCGCCTGCACCGAGGAAACCGAGCGCTGAAGACGCCAGCGTGCCGGCAAAGGCCGCAAGCCCCGGCCCACCGCCGCCTGCAATTTGCCCAGCCTGCGCCAGCAGCCCGGCCGTATGTCCGGAGAGACCGCTGACCGCCCCCATCAGCGCCATGGCCATCGGCCCGGTGCCGCCGACGACGGTGTTCATCGAGCCGCCGACCTCGTGCTTCTGGTTGCCGCCGACTTCGACCGTCCGGTTGGCGCCGATCGCCGAAACCTCGTGCCGGTCGATGCGCTTTGTGCGGTCGTTCAGCACGCGCGTCGTCTGGTCCTTCTGGGCGTGGAAGAACATGTTCTCCTGGCCGGCCTCGTCTTCGAAGGTCATTTCGTTGAAGCCGGTGCCCTTATGGGAGTTCGAGCGCATGACCATGCGGGTCTTGTTGGCCGGCAGGTCGTAAGGAACTGCGTTGCTGGGATTGGGGACCACGCCGGTGACCAGTGGCCGGTCGGGGTCGCCGTCGACGAAGGCGACCATCACCTCCATGCCGATGCGCGGGATGACTTGGGCGCCCCAGGTCCCGCCTCCCCAGACCTGGCTGACGCGCACCCAGCAGGTGTCGGAACCGTCCTTCTTGGCCTTGCGGTCCCAGGGGAACCACAGCTTGATGCGACCGTACTGGTCGGGATGGATCTCCTCGCCGGAGGGGCCGGCGACGATTGCCACTTGCGTGCCCTCTATCCGAGGCCGCTTGGTCTCGCGGTGCGGCGTCATCGCCACCCGTGACGGCACCGCCTCGAATGTGTTCGTGTATTCCGGCTCGTTGCTGTTCGTCTCGTAAGAGCGGTCGACGACGGTATGCACCGCCTTGACCACCACATGCTCCTCATAGGCATGGTCGGGATGGGCGACTTCATAGGGGGTGAAGCGGCGCCCCGCCTCCAGGATGCGGGATGTGGAGCCGCCGAAGACCCGGTCGTGGTCGGCTTCGGAGGCCTGCATCCTGAGTTTTTCCGCCCGCTCCGCCTCAGCGACCGACGAGATGCGGGCCGGGTATTCGTAGAGCTCGCGCTTGGTCGCTTCCGGCATCTGCACCAGCGACGGCGTCATCGTGCCGGGCACCATGCGCGGCGTCTCGAAGTTCCAGTCGGCACCGGCCCGCTGCCCCGGCACATAGGAATAGCGCCGGCTCCACTCGGTGATATGGTTGCGGTCGGCCGAGCCCTGCGCCAGGCGGACCTGCCCCTCGCCCTGCGCCGAGGGCGACGGGCCGAGCCAAGACCGGGCGCTGTCGGCGACATGCAGCTTGTGTTTGCCGTCCTCATGGGAGAACCAGTAGAACAGTCCGTCCTCCTCGAAACGGCGGGTGAGGAAGGCAAGGTCGGTTTCGTTCCACTGCACCGAATAATGCTGCGGCGGTGGTGGCGTGATCACGCCCGTGGTATCGGGCGCCGGGATGCCGTGCTCGGAAAACAGCGTCTCGACGATATCGACCGAGGTCTTGTCCATCCAGATGCGGCAGTCGGAGCGGCGCGACAGCAGCCACATCTGCGGGCGCAGCACCATGGAATAGGATCTGAGGCCGCGGGTGATCGGCGGCCCCTCGTTGAGTTCGGTCACCAGCCCGTTGAACGGCCGGCGCACGCCGCCGCCATCCTCGCCCTGCTGCACCTCGACGGAGACATCCATCAGCCGGCCGATCAACTCCTCCGGCTTGACCGACGGCTTCTTGGCGCGCGCCGACAGCTTGATTTCAAAGAGCGAGGAAATGCCTTCCTCGATCGTCACCCGCTCCGGCAGAAGCTGGTCCTCGCCGAGCGGCGAGACGATCTTCAGAATACGGTTCGCCTGAATGAAATCGGCGGCGAGGGATTGCAAATCGTCCATAACATCACGTTCCGTCTTGGGAGCCGAATTACTGCTGCTGTTGCGGCCGAGGATGGGTCTTGAGGTAATCCACCAGCGCCTGGAAATACTGCCCCAGCATTTCGCTATTGGCCTGATCGGAGACCTGCCTGTAACTTTCGATGAGCGCGTCGCGCTTGGCCTTTCCACCCGGGCTCTCGTAGAAATCCGTCAGCACCGACAGGTCTTCCGGAGACAGGGTGGCGAGCACGAAGGTCAGCCGCGCCCTTTCGTTCGCCCGTGCCATGTCCTTGGGAACCGGCTTCTCGTTCTCGCTTTTCGAACGCAGCGACGAGATCACGCCCCGCATCTCGGATTGCAGCTCGTCCTGCGAAGCGGACGCCAGTTTCCCGGCATCGGAGCTGGAAAGAGCCTCCAGCGACAGATACATCAGCTGCGAGGTGAAAGCGGTTTCCACGGCAAGATCCGGGCCGGCCATCAGATCGGCAAGCTGGTTTATCCGCAGCCCCTTGTCCGGATCGGCAAGATGCGTTTCGATGTCCTTCGCCGCGGTCTGGTCCTGCGCTTCGTACATGCGCGCGATCTTCGCCTGCCCCTCTTCCAAAGCCGCTGCCGCTTTGGCGAAGGCTTTCGGATCGACGGCATCGTCGCCTGCCCCATCGACAGCTTTTGATATTTCGGCCAGCATACCGTCGGCCTTGAAGGAAGACCGCGCAGCTGTTTCAAGCAGCGGCCGCGCATCGGAAGCCTCCGGAATGCCCCGATCCGCGGCAGCCTTCACGACATTTTCGACAGCGGCGGGCATACCGGAGAGGCGCGACGACACCTCTTCGATCTGAAGCAGCGATTGATCGGTGGTATCGGACGCACCCACCATGCCGGCAGCACTTGCGGCCATGACGCAGGCAAGAGCCGCCGCAACCAGCGGCCAGCGCAAGCGTCCCATCCATCCCAGCGGCTTCAGGAGATCCGTCAACAGCACCGACACCCTCAGATCATCCTGACATCGGTCAGCTCTTTCGGCCGCGCTTCGGTGGAAAGACGGTTGATGATCTGCTCCGCCTTCGCCAGTTGGGCGCTGCCGGTGGGGTCGATCAGCAGCCTTTCGGCAAAATTCTGCTGCGGATAGAAGGAAGAATTGCCGGTAAGACGGCTGAGCGTGTCGATGCGATCCCGCACGACCGATCCGATATTGTCGTATTCGACACGCTGACCGGGTTCGAAAGGCTGGAGAGGCCGGCCGATAAAGCGGGGCGAAGTGGCCTTCGGATAATCCGATGCCGAGGGCAGCTGTGGAATGGCGTTCTTGGTGTACTCGATATCCCGGCCCGCGCCGCCGACGGTGCCGCCGGTGGCCGGCACATAGGTCACCAGCTTGTCGGAATCCAGAACCGCGCTCATGTAGAACAAGAGCTCCATCTTCTGGGACAGCCGGTTTTCGTCGACGCGCCGGCTCTCCGGCGGATTGCAGAACGGCGTCTTGCCGACCAGATCGGCAAGCCTGGATTTGTTGGCCTCGCTGATCGAATTGTCCTGCTGCACGCCCCTGACCAAATCATGCACGCAGATGTGGTTGGTATCGATGAAATCCGCGATCCGCGTCATGAAATTGAGGGCGGTCGGCGCAGAGGCGATCGGCGCGCTGCTGGTCAGCTTTTCCGCGGCGCTGGTCACCTGCTTGTTGGCGAGTTTCTTGGCCTCGTCGAGCACGCCGCCGAGCGCAAACATCACCGGTTTGCTATTGGCGGCAGCATGCATCAGGTCGAAGGTGCGGTTGAGATTGTTGTTGCAGATCACGCGCAGCGCCGTGCGCCCCGCCAGCACGCGCACCGAGGTCGTCGCGAAGGCGGCCATCATGATGCTGCCCGTCAGGACCGAAGCGGAAAACACGAAGAGCTCGGCCAGCATGCGGTCGCGGGCTTCCTGGGCCTTTGTGGTTTTCTGGAAATTGTCGATGGCGAGATCGTAAGCCCGCACATAGGGATTGGCGACGTTCGTCTCCCATTGGGATTTGTATTTGGGCAATTCCACAAGAATATCGTTCAAACGATCAGTTGCAGCCGACACGATCATCTCCATTGTCTAAAGCGCAAGGATGTCTCTCAACTCATCTGCGAAAACAGCCTGTTTCAGCGCCCTTCCCTGTGATGGAAAAGGCGCGCGAAACGTCGGCTGCAGTGCCAGCAGCAAGGCTGGCACTGCCGATGTTGAGAAGCCTTAAGCGGCCTTGGTGGTCGCGAGATCGTAAGAGGCGATCATCGGCGACTGCGGCGAGTGCTTGTCGTCGTAAGGCGTGTACTTCACTTCCATCTTGGTGAAGTTCAGCTTGATCGTCTCGACCGGGCGGTCACCGTTGGAATCGATCGAGTAGCTGGCGATCAGCGTGTTCTCGAGCGAGTACTCGATATAGGTGTCGCCGGGATTGCCCGTCGTGACGAGATGGATGACGGAGCGCTTGCCGGTGCGGCCCGAGCAGGCCTCCTGGAAGAGCTTGGTCGACGAGGAGTCGCTGACCTTGGTGAGGATCACTTCCGAAACGGTCGGCTCGGAAGCTTCGCGGTTTGCCGCCGAACCGGCGGAGGTGTTCATGTTGCGGGCGACGTTCCAGTGGATGGCTTCGATGTCCATCCACTTGCGATGCTGCTCGTGGGTCGCATCCCCCTGGATACCGTCGATCTGAAGATAAATCGGCATGCTGTCAGCTCTCCTATTGGCGGTTGAGTGCCTAGTTGCGTCTAAGGCGTAGTTGCCTTTCTTCTCGCTGCTCCCCGAGTGCGCTTGCGGCTCGGGGCTACTTCATCCGACAACCGGCTTTCCCCCGGCGTGTCGAATTCCTGCGGGGCGGCCTCTTCGGCATTAAGGCCGAAGCGATGGCCATCGTAGCCGATGGCAACCCCTTTCATTTTCTTCCCCTGGCCAACGGCATCGAGGAAAAACGTCGAAAGAACAGGCAAGAGGTCGCGGGCAATCATGACCTCGATCGCTCGGGCGCCCACCTCGCTGGCGCGGGCGCGCGAAATCAGCGCGTCGCGGGCTTCCGGCGAGAGTGAAAGCGTGGTCCCGTAGGTGGCCCCGACCCGTTCGCGGATACGGCCGATCTGGATATCGACGATGCCCGAGAGGGTCTCGTTGCCGAGCGGCATGAAGGGAAGCACGGTCGTGCGGCCCAGGAAGGCCGGCTTGAAATGCTTCTGCAATTCCGGCGTCAGCAGCGCTTCGAGCGCGTCGGCCTCCGGCATCGTGTCGGGATCGGCGGCAAGCGAGGCGATCATTTCCGAACCGGTATTCGCCGTCATGACGATGGTGGTGTTCTTGAAATCGATGTCCCGGCCTTCGCCGTCGCGCAGCGTTCCCTTGTCGAACACCTGATAGAAGATCTCCTGAACGCCCGGATGCGCCTTGTCGATCTCGTCGAGCAGCAGCACCCCATAGGGCCTGCGCCTCACCGCCTCGGTAAGCACGCCGCCTTCGCCGTAACCGACATAACCGGGCGGCGAGCCGAGGAGCATGGAAATCTTATGCTCCTCCTTGAATTCGGACATGTTGATGGTCGTGAGGTACCGGCTGCCGCCATACAGCATGTCGGCGAGCGAAAGCGCGGTTTCGGTCTTGCCGGTGCCGGACATGCCGACCAGCAGGAAGACGGCCGGCGGCCGGCGCGGATCGGAAAGCCCGGCGCGGGCCGCCCGCATCGCTGATGCGATGCGCTCGATCGCCGCGTCCTGGCCAAGCACTCGCTCCTTCAGGCGGGCATCGAGCGTCTTGACGGTCTCGATCTGGTCCGACAGCAGCTTGCCGACCGGAATGCCGGTCCAGCGAGCGACGACGGCGGCAACGATTTCCTTGTCGACGACGCGCGGTAGCAGCGGCGTTTGATCCACGACTGCCGCCAGGCTGCGTTCCGTGACGGCAAGTGCGGCGCGTGCGCTTTCCGCGGTCATGGCTTGCGATGGGAAAGGCGCGACATTCGTGCCGTCGCCCGTCTTGTCGGCCGGCGCCAGCGGGACGACGGCGTCGTCGGGCGAGAAGAACTCCTCCAGCCGGTCCGCTTCCCGGACGAGCCGGTTTTCTTCGTCGAATTTCGACTGGAGCGTCTCGATCTCCAGAACGATCTGCTTCTGCTTGCCGGCGATCTCCTCAAGCCGGGCGCGCTTTTCCGGCGTCTCCGGTTCGCGTGCGAGCCAGTTCGCCTCGGTTTCCAGAAGATCGCGCTCGTCGGCGAGCAACTTCAGCGCCTCCGGCGTCGTCTGGCGCGCCAGCGCCACCGCAGCAGCGGCCGTGTCGATCAGGCTGATCGCCTTGTCGGGAAGCTGCCGGTCCGGCAGATATCGCGCCGAAAGCCGGACGGCGGCGATGATCGCCTCGTCGCGGATGCGGACCTTGTGATGGGTTTTCAGGCCTTCCGCCACGCCGCGCAGCATGCGGATTGCGGCTTCTTCGTCCGGCTCGCGGACATGCACGGTCTGAAAGCGGCGGGTGAGCGCGGCATCCTTTTCGATGAAGCGCTTGTATTCGCCCCAGGTCGTCGCCGCGATCGTCCGCAGTTCTCCCCGCGCCAAAGCGGGCTTCAGGATATTGGCGGCATCACCTTGCCCCGCCTGTCCGCCGGCGCCGATCAGCCCATGCGCCTCGTCTATGAACAGGATGATCGGCTCGGGCGAGGTCTTCACCGCATCGACCACGCCATGCAAGCGCCGTTCGAACTCGCCTTTGACGCCGGCGCCAGCCTGCAGCTGGCTCAGGTCCAGCAGCAGCAGCTTCACGTCCTTCAGCCGCGCGGGCACGTTGCCGGCGGCGATCTCCAGGGCAAGCGCTTCGGCCACCGCGGTCTTGCCGACTCCCGCCTCGCCGACCAGGATCGGATTGTTCTGGCGCCGGCGCATCAGGATATCGATCAACTGCCGCAATTCGCCATCACGGCCGATGACCGGGTCGATCCGGCCGGCGCGGGCATCCGCCGTCATGTCGTGGGTGTAGAGCCGCAGGAATTCATTGTCCCCAGAGAGGTTCGGAGACGGGGTGGCGGGCATGGAAAGCTGCTCGGACGAACCGGACGACGCTTTCTCCAGCAACCTGTCGAGCGTCGCCCTGTCGAGATTGCGCATCGATGGGGCAATGCCCCGCATCACGGCCCGCAATGCCGAATCATTGATCAGCGCGGCCAGCAGATCGGCCAGCAGCACGACATTCCGCCCGCATTGCAGCGATGCAACCAGAAAGGATTCCCTCCCAAGGGCAAGCAGGTTTGGAGAGAGCGCGAGCGAGGCGCCATCCTCCCGCGGCATGTCGGCGATCGCCGCGTCGAGCTCTGTCCTCAGCATTTCGGAGGAGAGCTTGAGCTCTTCGAAAACGGCAGAAAATCCTGCGATATCAAGAAGGGAGCGAAGCCAGTGGGCGATATCGACGACGGCGTGCTGATGCCGCACGGCAAGCGAAGCCGCTGTCTCAAGACCGACACGTAAATTGGGCTCAAGCGTTCTTATCAGACGATTGAGATCGATATGGGACATCCACCAGTCCTGTGTTTACGTCGAAATTCAGTATGCTCTCCTAACGCGAAGAAACAACTAGGGCGCTCATAAACCCTTGTCCAGAAGAAAAACGACTCTATTTTGAAAAACGAGCATATCGAAAGTCGTCATAAATCCGTCATCATCCTTCGATGGTTGACAAGCCAATATGAGCCGCCCAAAATGACCGTTCTTCGCAGTATGCTCTGCTTTTTGAGGAATTTAACCGCGTGAACGTTCGTGAAATTATAGATCCATTTGAACAAAATCATCCGTGCGGAGAAAACGTGCGGATTAATACTTCATCACGTGAAATATACTATAGAATTAAGGACGCGAGAAACGCCGCGCGTACAGCCGAACGTAGTATTTCTCCAGG
This sequence comes from Rhizobium anhuiense bv. trifolii, assembly GCF_024346605.1. Classification (NCBI taxonomy): domain Bacteria; kingdom Pseudomonadati; phylum Pseudomonadota; class Alphaproteobacteria; order Hyphomicrobiales; family Rhizobiaceae; genus Rhizobium; species Rhizobium anhuiense. The sequence continues at coordinate 428,244 of NZ_CP098804.1, read as the reverse complement.
CGACACTATTGCGCTTGCACCTGCCTGGCATGATGTTAGCAATCTTGGATTGCAGATCCTTTCTTCCAGAAGCAAGGACATCGAAGTATTGGCCTGGCTGGCGGAAGCGCAGTTGCGGCTGCGCGGCTTCTCAGGATTGCATGACGTTTACGTCGCAACCGTGTCGCTTTTAGACAAGTATTTCGACGCTTTGCATTCGATCGGAGACGGCGATATCGAGGAACGGTTCGCGCCCTTCGCGGGCCTGAACGGCGTCGGCGGCGAAGGAACGCTGATCCAGGCTATTCGTTTGACATCGTTGATCCCCGGCGGAAAGTTCGCCCAGTTTTCGCTTTGGGATTTTCAGCTTGCACAGCGGCCGAACGAAGCCGAACGGCGCAAGGAATTGCAGCAGGCGGCGGCAGAAGCCGGTGTCGCTCAGATGTCAGCCCATCTCGGCGTGCTGACCGAGTGCATCGCCGCTTTCGATCGCATGGTCGAAATACTTGACAGACACTGCGGCGACCAGGCGCCACCGAGTTCGAATACACGCAATGTTTTGCAGGAGGCCGCTTCTGCAATCCGGATGCTCGCCGGGATCGAAGAGCCGCTCACCGCTCCTGAAGCCCTTGTCCCGCAGGGATCCGAGCCGTTGCAGGCAAGCAATGGCAACGAAGCCGAGGCCATTCGCATGCCACCCGTCAGCGCCGAGACGATTCGTTCGCGGGAAGAGGCCTTCGAACTTCTGATCGCCGTTGCCCGCTATTTCCGCCGTACCGAGCCCCATTCACCGATCTCCATGTCGATCGAGACGCTGGTGCGTCGCGGCCGGATGGACTTTTTCGAGCTTCTTGCCGAACTGCTGCCCGAACAACACACCCGCAACGCGGTGCTGACGGCAGCCGGCATCCAGCCCGTCACCGACAAGGGAGGCTAGCGGCAGGCCGCAGCATCTCAATTGACAATCCGCCGATGAGACGAAGGAGAATCTCGATGGCAAGTGTGCATGAAAAACTGGAACGGGTTCGCAAGCCGCGGGTCCACATCAAATACGAAGTCGAAACCGAAGGCGCGATGGTGGTGAAGGAACTGCCTTTCGTCGTCGGCGTGCTCGGCGACTTCTCCGGCAATCCCACGCAGGCGCTCAAGCCTTTCGGCGAGCGCAAATTCGTGCAGATCGACCGCGACAACTTCGATGACGTCATGCGCCGCATGACGCCGGGCCTCACCCTGTCGGTCGAGAACACCCTCGAGAAAGATGGAACCGAGATTCCGGTTTCGCTGAAATTCGAAAGCATGGCCGATTTCGAACCCGGCTCTGTCGTCGATCAGGTACCGGCGCTGAAGGCCCTGCTCAACGCCCGCAACCAGCTGCGCGACCTGATGAGCAAGGCGGACCGCTCCGAGGAACTCGAGCGCCTGCTCGAGGATATCCTGCAGAACAAGGCCGATCTCTCGCAGCTGGTGGCCCAGCTTGGCGGCGGCAAAGCCGAAGAGGCGAAGGACGTGTTGAACTGAGTGCCTGGGATCGCGGACCGATAGCGGCCCGCGCGCTCAATTCCTGAAAAGTCGTTGTCCGGCAGCCGCCCCTCTCGAAGGGAACCCCTCATGCTTCGAGGGCCGCCGCTTTCGCAAAAAGGATCGATAGATGACCGCCGAAACGCAATTGCAAACAAAGGAAGAAGCCGGGTTCGCGCCTGATGAGAACCTGCTCTCGAAGGTCGTTGCGGCAACCCGCCAGACCGAGCCCGACCGTGCCCAGGACCTTCTGCGCACGCTGACCGATCAAGCCCTGAAGGGTACGGTCAGCTATGATCGCAACCTGACGATCACACTGAACAATGCCATTGCCGAGATCGACAAGGCGATTTCAAGCCAGCTCGCGGCCATCATGCAGTCGCCCGAGTTCACCAAACTCGAAGGCGCCTGGCGCGGCTTGAATTATCTCGTCAAGAACACCGAGACCAGCGCCAATCTGAAGATCCGCGTGCTCAACGCATCCAAGCGCGATGTCGCCAAGGATCTGGCAAAGGCCGTCGAGTTCGACCAGTCGCGGCTCTTCAAGTCGGTCTATGAAGACGAGTTCGGCACACCCGGCGGCGAACCGATGGGCGCGCTGATCGGCGACTACGAATTCGACAATTCCTTCGACGACGTCCAGCTTCTGCAGGGCGTCTCGATGATCGCCGCAGCCGCTTTCGCGCCGTTCATCTCGGCCGCCAGCCCGCGCATGTTCGGCTTCGAGGATTTCCGCGAACTGGCCAAACCCCGCGATCTCGAGAAGATCTTCGAGACGGTGGAGTACGCCAAGTGGCGCAGCCTGCGCGACAGCGACGATTCACGCTTCGTGACGCTCGCCATGCCGCGCGTGCTCGCCCGCATGCCCTACGGTCCGAAGACCAGTCCGATCGAAGAGTTCAATTTCGACGAAACCGGCGGCTCCAAGACCGGCGAACTGTCGCACGATTCCTACTGCTGGATGAACGCAGCCTATGTGATGGGCACGCGTCTGACCGAAGCCTTCGCCAAGAACGGCTGGTGCACCGCCATCCGAGGGGCGGAAAACGGCGGCAAGGTCGAAGGGTTGCCGATGCATATCTTCTCGAGCGACGACGGCGACCTGGACCTGAAATGCCCGACGGAAGTCGGCATCACCGACCGCCGCGACGCCGAGCTCGGCAAGCTCGGCTTCCTGCCGCTCTGCCACTACAAGAATACGGACTATGCCGTGTTCTTCGGGGCGCAGACCGCGCATAAGCCGAAGCTCTACGACCGGCCCGAAGCAACAGCCAATGCCGCCGTTTCAGCCCGTCTGCCCTATATGATGGCGACCTCGCGCTTTGCCCATTATCTCAAAGTGATGGGCCGCGATAAGATCGGCTCCTTCATGGAGGCGGAAGATTGCGAGGCCTGGCTCAATCGCTGGATCTCCAACTATGTCAATGCCAATGACGACGCCGGCGAGGAATCGCGGGCGAAATATCCGCTGCGCGAGGCAAAGGTCACCGTACAGGAGATCCCCGGCAGGCCGGGCGCTTACAATGCCGTGGCCTGGATGCGTCCGTGGTTGCAGATGGAGGAATTGACCACCTCGCTGCGCATGGTCGCCCGGATTCCCTCGAAGAACTGATGAAAGCAGGGTCAGGTGTGGTGGGTTCGCCGCCGCGCCTGACCCTTGCGTTCGAACATCTGTGTCAGGTTGACGATGGGTTCCAGCACTGAATGGCGGCGCCGGGCGGATCAGCTGATTACGCTGATCGACGAAGCGCTGAACAGGCAAGTCAATGCCATCCTCCACCATCCCGATTTTCAGGCGATGGAGGCGAGATGGCGAGGCCTTGCCATGCTCGTGCGCGAGGCAAGCCGCAGCGGCGAGGTGAAGGTCAAGCTTCTCAGCGTCAGCTGGAGCGAGCTCGCGCGAAGCATGGAGCGTGCCAGCGATTTCGACCAAAGCCATCTCTTTGAACTGATCTATAGCCGCGAGTTCGGCATGGCGGGCGGCGAGCCCTTCGGCCTGCTGGTCGGCGACTATCATCTTTCTCCCGCCGACCCGGCCGGTGGCGATCCGGTCGGCACGCTGTCGCAGATCGGCATGGTGGCGGCGGCCGCCTTCTGCCCCTTTATTGCGGGTGCAGCGCCGCAGGCGATCGGGCTTGAAGACTTTCACGAGCTGAACCGGGTCAACGACTTTTCCTGGCTTGCCTATGAGACGGCCCGCATCCGCTGGAACGGTCTGCGTGCACGGGAGGATTCGCGTTTCCTCGGGCTTGTCGCGCCGCGCATCCTGATGCGCTCGCCGCTGACGCCTCATGCGCGCGATCGCAACGACGGCTTTCCCTTCCGCGAAAGCATCGCCGCCGACGGCAGTTCGCTTCTTTGGGGCAATGCCGCTTTCGCCTTTGCCACTGTCGTCATCCGAAATTTCATCGTCTCAGGCTGGTTCGCGGATATCCGCGGCGTCACGCAGGATGCTGTCGACGGCGGCCTGCTGAGTGCAGCCGACCTGCCGCCTTATGATTTTGGCACCGAAAGCAACGGACTATCAGCCCAGCCGCCGGTGGAAATCCAACTGACCAGCGGCCAGGAGCAGCAGCTTTGCGATCTCGGCATCATCCCCGCCGCCACCACCTATCTCTCCGCTTCGGCGATTTTCAATTCCAATCAGTCGCTGCATGCGCCGCCGCACTATTCCAACGAACATGCCCGCCAGAACGCCCGCCTCGCCGCCATGCTGCAATATGTGCTCTGCGCGTCGCGCTTCTCGCATTATCTCAAGGTCATCATGCGCGACGAAATCGGCCAACTTTCGGATGCGATCTCGATCGAGCGGAAGCTGGCGGACTGGCTGACCGCCTATACGCTCGGCAATGACGATGCCGACATCGCGTTGCGCACCCGCTTTCCCCTGCGCTCGGCCGGCATCAGCGTCGCCGAGATTCCGGGCAAGCCCGGCAGCTTCTCCTGCACCGTCCGGCTGCAGCCGCATTTCCAGCTCGATGACGTTGCCACCAGCTTCCATCTCGTCGCCGAGACCGCGACCACCGGCCAGACCCCGAGCCGCCCCATTGCCATACCCGAGAGGATGTCCGCATGACGCTTTCCGCCAGCATCGCCCAATCGCTCAGCGACGACGCCCTCGATGACGCGATCGAGGAGGTCAAGGCGCATCTGAAGATCAAGCCCTCGGATCAGGAGGCGCGGCATCTCTATATCGATCTTCTCGTGCTTGCCGGGGATTATCAGCGTGCGGACAATCAGTGCAGCCTTGCGGCCACCCTCTCTCCCGACGCGACGATGGGCTTCGCCTTGCTGCGTAATGAGCTTCGGGCAATGGCGGCGCGTGACGCCTGGTTTACGAGCAGCGCCCTGCCGGAATTTCCGCAGGGGCCGAGCGAGCTCGACAAGCTCGCCGTCCGCCTCGGCATCGCCCATCGCGGCGGGGATGCGGATGAGGCGAGGACCGCGCTCGCTGCGCTCGAGAACCTGAGGGGCGAGCGCCCACTGATCTGGAACGGCAGGGCGGTCTCTGATTTCCGCGATCTCGACGACCGCACGCCGCACGCTCTCGAAGTCATCATGACCGGCGGCGCCTATCTCTGGATCGATTTCGCCAAGATCGCAGCTCTGTCGATAGAGCCAATTGCCCGTCCGCGGGATCTCGCCTTCCGCCGCGCCGAGCTCTCGCTGATCGACGGCGCGGCCGCGTCGGTGCTTCTGCCTGCGGTTTATCATGGCACCGGCAAGGATGCGACGCTCAGGCTTGGCCGTGAGACCGAATGGATCGAGGAACCCACGGGCATCACCACCGGCCGCGGCCAGCGCTGCTACCTCGCCGGCGACGAACTGGTTTCCATCCATGACACCCAAAGTCTGGAGATCGTGCCGGCAACGGCTGCCGGCAGGCAGGTTGCGCATGGCTGATCCGCTCGAACGCTACCGACTGCGCGACCGCGTCCTTGCCCGCTCGATCCTCGACAGGTTGATCGACGAGGCTCCGGATCGCGCCGTCGATCCGCCGATGAGCCTCGTCGATCAGGTCCGCGACGTCAGGGAGGCGATCCGCCGCGATCTCGAAGCGCTGCTCAACACGCGGCGCTGCCCGACCACGCCGCCGACGGCACTTTCCGAACTCAAGGACGCCCTGGTGAGCTATGGCGTCGACGGCGTCGTCTCGGCAAATCTGATGACCGACCAGGCCAAGCTCAAGCTGGCGCAAGCGATCGAGCGGCGGATCGCGCTTTTCGAAACGCGCCTTTCCGATGTCAGGGTGACGATCCTGAAAAGCCGGACGATGACCGAACGAGCGCTGCGCATGCGCATCCAGGCGATCTTCCGTCTGCATGAAGGCATGCCGCCGATCAGCTTCGAGTCGACCATCGATCCCTCGACCCAGCGCTTCCTCGTGGAGGCGGCGCATGGCTGAAGGTTTTCTGCACCGTTACAATGAGGAGTTGCTGGCGCTGCGCCGCCGGGCCGCACGTTTTGCCGATGCCTTCCCGAAGATCGCCGGCCGCCTGCGCATGACGGGAGACGTCGCCGACGACCCGCATGTGGAGCGCCTGATCCAGAGTTTCGCCTATTCGGCCGCCCGGGTCCGCCAGAAGCTGGACGACGAGTTTCCCGAACTGACCGACAGCCTGCTCGAAACGCTCTATCCCCACTACCTCTCGCCGCTGCCCTCGATGAGCATCGTCAGGTTCCGACCGAGCGATACGCTCGCCTCGGTCCAGACAGTGCCGCGTCATACGGAAATCCTGGCCGAGCCAGTGCGAGGGGAGGCCTGCCGTTTCCGCACCACGCAGGATGTCGAGATGGCGCCGATCGAGATCACCGGTGCAGCACTTTCCGGCCAGCCGATCAATGCGCCGCTTTCGCCCTATGTCGGCGTTGCCGGCTGCCTCAGGCTCTCCATCCGCAGCCTCGATGCCCGAAAGCCCCTCGGCAGCCTCGGCGTGAACCGGCTGCGCCTGCACATTCCCTCCCCCTGGCAGCAGGCGGTGGCGATCTACGAACTGCTTGCCAATCACACGCTCGGCATTGCGCTCGCCAAACATGCGGACGACCGGTCGCCGGTATTCCTGCCGGCGGGGAATCTCAAACCGGTCGGCTTCGAGCCCGAAGAGGCCATGCTGCCCTATCCGGCGCCGAGCTTTGTCGGCTACCGGCTGCTGACCGAATTTTTCGCTCTGCCACGGAAGTTTCTGTTTCTCGACATCGAGGGGCTCGATGCCTGGCGCGGCGAGACGCTGGAGCTCTTCGTCTACCTGAGGGACAGCGACGCCAAGCTCGAGCGAGCGGTGTCGGTCCGCGACTTCGCGCTCAATGCGACGCCTGTCGTCAACCTCTTCCGCCAGGTCTGCGAGCCGATTGCCATCGACGGCACCCGCACCGAATACCGTCTCCTGCCGGACGCGCGGCGCCAGAAGACCCGCGAGATCTATTCGATCGATCGCGTTCTCCTGACCGGATCGCGCGGCCACGAGGAATTCTGCCAGCCGTTCTTCGGACGCTCCCAACGGGCAGGCGCGAGCCCGACCTACTGGCAGGCCTATCGCCGTTTCGACGAAGACGACAGGACCAGCGACATGGACATCGCCTTCGTCGATCGCCAGCGCCGCTCCGCCGGTCCCGTCGATGCGGTCGCGAGCGTCGATACGCTCTGCCTCAATCGCGACCTGCCGGAACAGCTCCCCTTCGGCGGCGGCCATCCTTTCCTGCAGCTCGCCTCCGGCCATGAAGCGGTCGCAAGTGTCGAAGCGCTGATCCCGCCGACGCCGTCGGTCAGGATGAACGATCAGGAGGGCCGAAACTGGCGGCTGATGTCGCATCTCATTCTCAATCACCTGTCGCTCTTCGACAATGACGGCGCGGCGCTGAAGGACATCCTGTCGCTCTACGCCTTCCGGGACAGTCCCGAGACCAAGCAGTTCGGCGATGCGCTCGTCCGGATCAAGGCGGGCAACTCGACCGCCCGTCTCGGCAGCGGCGGCATGGTGCCCGGTACCGAGATCGCGCTCGAATTCGATCCGGCCGCCATCGACCGGCCCTCGGCCTTCCTGTTCGGCAGCGTGCTCGACCGTTTCTTCAGTCTCTATACCTCGGTCAACAGCTTCACCCGGCTGACCATCGGGATGAAGGGGCAGTCGAGGCCGATCGCCCGATGGCCGGCACGCGCCGCCGAACGCCCGCTGCTCTGAGGAAGGATCGCTCTCAAATCATGGATCTCCCCGTCGCCCGCCAACCAGACGCCCTTGCCGATCTGCTCGAACGCGACCCCGGCCGCTTCGAGCCGGTGACGGCTTTCCGTGTTGCGCAGGCTTCGGTGGAGGAAGGGCGGCTCGATGTCGCCGCCCATGTCGGCGTCTCGCCGGCGCCGCTTGCGGTCAGCGGATACAGCCGCAAGGCCGGCCGGGCCGTCATCCGCAGCGCGCTTGCCGGTCTCGTCGGCGCGCTCGGCTCGATGCCGTCGGCCTATAACGAACTTGTCATGCGCGAGGAGCGCAACAGGTCACGGGCGCTGGCCGGCTTTTTCGACCTGTTCGGTGCGCGGATGGCGGAACTCTTCACCGACGCCTGCGAGAAATACCGCATCGCCCGGCGGCTGCGCTGGGGCGGCACGTGGGCAAACAACGCCTTCGTCACCACGCTCCTGTCGCTCACCGGTTTCGGCACCAAGCGTCTCGTCGAAAAGAGCGGCGTCGACGAAGAGCTGATCCTGCGTTTCTCCGGCTTTTTCGCCGCGCGCAACCGCAATGCTTCCAATCTGCGCGCCATGCTGCGCGAATTCAGCGGCCTGCCGGTGGAGATCGAATTGTTCCGCGGCCGCTGGCTGACCATCCCGGTGGAGGAGCGCAGCCGCATGGGCCAGCCGCAGGGCGTCCAGCTTGGGATCAATGCGACGGCGGGTGCAGCCATCCACGATTTCAGCGGCGGCTTTCGCATCGTCATCGGTCCGCTCGGCTATGCCGATTACCTGCAGCTCGCGCCGGGCGGCCGCGCCATCACCGAGCTCTTCGCCCTGACGCGGCTCTATGTCGGCGCCGCACTCGAATTCGACATACAGGCCATCCTGAAAAAGGAGGACGTCCCCTTCTGCCAGCTCGGACAGGTAGGCGATCCGCCGCGCTTGGGCTGGAACAGCTGGGCGAGGGTCGCGCCGGCGGCAAAGGACAGCGGCGATGCGGTGATCGTCGAGCGCCTGTCGGTCCAGGCGCGGTGAGGAGACGAAGATGCGGCTTGAACTGAAAGAGATCACCAGCGACGCGATGGCGCCAGGCCAGCCGAAATGGTTCTTCGAACGCGGCCGGCGAACGCTCGGCCGGGCGCCCGATTGCGATTGGCGGCTGCCGGAGGATCGGCGCTCCATCTCCAAGCTCCATTGCATCATCGAGCGCGACCGCGAAGGCTTCCTGCTGCGTGACCAGAGCGCAAACGGCTCCCGGGTCAACGGCATCGCCGTGCATGAAGGCCAGATCGTGCGGCTTTCCGACAGGTCGCGGCTGGAGATGGGCGGGCTTGCCTTTTCCGTCCACATATCAGGCGACAAGGACCGCGAGATCGAGGATCCCGATGCCGCCCTCGTGCTGAGCGACGAACCGCTGACCATCTCCGCAATCCTGGCCGATATCGCTCCGGGCGGCCATACCGCAAACGGCGTCCTTGGCGAGCGTGCGGTCGATGATTGGGGTCTTCCCGAAAAGGCCGGGAAAATCGGAGCGGCCTCATCCCGCAGTGTCGAGATCGGCTGGAGCGGCCCTCCGGAGATCCGGTCAGCCACCCAGCTTCTGCCGGAAGACTGGAATGTGGAGGAGACCGAATACGGCAGCCACCTGGAACATGGGGCCGCCACCCATGTCTCCGTGCCGATCGCCCAGCGCCGGCCGGCGCCGGTGATCGGGATCATCAACGACAACGATCCGCGGCCCGAACCGGAGCCCGAGGAATTTCCGGCGCTGGCGATCGGCCGGCCCGACGCCTTCGCCGATCGTCTGGAGCCGCTGCTTGTCCGGCTCGAGCAAGCCATCGAGAATAGTTATGCGGTTTTCGAGATCAACGCGCCATCCTCCGACGGCGAGCAGGATTTCCTGGCCGGCGGCAGAGAGGAAGCGCTCCTTGCCCGCTTCGAGACCATGCTCGGGCAGCAGCTCAAACTCAATTCCGCGCTCGAGGCTCTCGTTCAGGCGGCAGGCCGGCTGGAGCCGCGCATCATCGAGGCGCGGGTCGAGACCGGCGCCTGGCGCCTGCCCTGGCGCCGGGACCAGGCCTATTGGCAGGCTTACCGGGCACTATTCGAAAAGGACGGCGAGAGCCGCTCGATCCATGACGTGTTCCGCGATGCGATGTCCGGCGCGGTGGACGACACGCAGGCACCGCCTCGTCCGCAAGACAGGCAGGAAGGAAAAGACACACATCATGAGGAATGAGAACCGGGTGGCCTGGAGCGAAGGCATGTTCCTTCGCGTGCAGCATTTTCAGCAGGCGGACCGCTGGACGGAGCGGCTCGTGCGCACCGCGACGCACGGCCTGTCGCCCTACCCCTGGGGTGTGGCCGAGATCGGCATCGACCGCGGCGCATTGGCGATCGGCCAATTCGCGCTGTCGAACCTGCGCGGCGTCTTGCCCGACGGAACGCCGTTCGAAGCCCCCATCGATACCGATCTGCCGCCGCCGCTCGATCTCGACGAGAACACCAAGAATACGATCGTCTATCTGGCGCTTCCCGCCCGCCAGCCGGGCAAGGCCGACGTGGCGCTGAACGGTGGCGCCGCACGCAACAGCGTCCGTCTCGTCGCCTCGCCCTACGAAGCGCCCGATGCCAATGTCGAGACCGACTTCATGGCGCCGATCGATGTCGGCCGCCTCAGCCTGCGTTATCTCCGGACCGGCGACGAGCTTGCCGGTTACGAGCTCATCGGACTTGCCCGCATCATCGAGGTGCGCTCCGACCGGGCCGTGATCCTCGATCCGGACTATATCGTGCCGAGTCTCAACTGCACGGCCGCGGGACGGCTGAACGAATTGATCACCGAACTGCTCGGCATCGTGCGCCACCGCGCGGAGGCGATCGCCGAACGGATCGGCGACCCCACCATTCGAGGAACGGCGGAGGTCGGCGACTACCTGCTCTTGCAGATCCTCAACCGCGCCGACCCGATGCTGAAACATATTTCGGCGAATGCGACGCGGATCCACCCCATCGTCTTCTACGAAAACTGCATCCAGCTTGCCGGCGAGCTCGCCACCTTCACGACAGACCGCAAACGCGCCAGCGACTTCCCGCCCTACCGGCACGACGACCTGAAGGCGACCTTCGCCGCCGTCTTCGACGATCTGCGCGCTTCGCTGTCCTCCGTGCTCGAACAGGCGGCCGTGGCAATCGAGCTGGCCGAACGCCGGCATGGTGTCAGGATCGGCACGATCAACGACCGTTCGCTGCTCAGAGATGCCGGATTCGTGCTGGCGGTCCGGGCCGAGATGCCGGCCGAGGACGTGCGCCGCAAGCTGCCGGCGCAGATCAAGGTCGGCCCGGTCGAGCGCATCGCCGACCTCGTCAACGTGGCGCTGCCGGGCATTCCCGTGCGGCCGCTGCCGGTGCTGCCGCGCCAGCTCCCCTATCGCTCCGGCACCATCTATTTCGAACTCGACACCAAAAACCCGCTTTGGAAACAACTCGACACTTCGGGCGCCATCGCCGTGCATCTTGCCGGCGATTTCCCCGGGCTTGAAATAGAATTGTGGGCCCTCAGAGAATGAAGACCGAACCCGCCTCCACCTGGCAGAACCTGCCGACCATCGTCGAACTCACCGAGGATGGCACTCGGAAAAAGCAATCCGCCCGCAAGATGGCGGAGATGCTGGATGACGTCCTCGACTTTCCCGAAAGCGAGGCAGGAAAGCCGCCGGTGGGATCACCTCCGAAGAGCGCCGCGTCCATCGAAACCCTCGTCCGGGATTTTCGCTTCGGCGCCGACGACGTGCCGACGCTGGTACGCTCGGCCGCACCGCTGCTCAACCTCGCCCATGCCCTGCGCTACACGGAAGAACAGCCCGAGATCGACGCTTTGCGCCAGCTGGCGATCGAAGCCGTCGGCCGCTACGAGCGCGATCTGGCGAGCGCCCGCATCAGCCCCGAACGCGCGCGCGCCGCCCACTACGTCGTCTGCGCGACGGTCGACGATGTCGTGCTCAGCAAGGCCTGGGGCGTTCGCGCCGGCTGGGCCCGCTCGGGTCTCGTTTCCACCTTCCATATGGACGTGACCGGCGGCGAACGGGTATTCGACCTGCTCGATCATTTCCAGCAGAGCCCCGGCGCCAACAAGGACCTGCTGCTGCTCATCTATCTCTGCCTGTCGCTTGCCTTCGAGGGCCGCACCCGCGTCTCGGCGCGCGGCGGGCTGGAGCTCGGCCGCATCCGCGACAGTCTCTACAAGACGTTGCTCGGCCAGTACGGCGTGTTCGAACGGGAGCTGTCTCCCCATTGGAAGGGTGTTTCGGCCCGGCATCAGCCGCTGCGCACCGCGGCCGCGATCTGGACGCTGCTTTCGCTTCTGACCCTGATCCTGGCGTTCGGCTATCTGTTCTTCACGCTCTCGCTCAATCGCGCCTCCGACGGAACCTTCGAGCGGCTCGCCAAGCTGCCGCCGCGTGATATGCCGAGCGTGCTGGTCAAGGTGCCCGAACCGCCCCCTCAGCCGCCGCCTGTTGTCGTCGCCGAAACCCCGCCGCCGCCGCCACAAGTGAAACCGCCGAGCCGGCTCGACAATCTGCTCGCCTTCCTTCAGCCGGAGGTCGAGAAAAAGCTGGTCACGCTTTCGGACTCGAATGGCAGGCTGCTGGTCCGGATCAGCAATTCCGGCCTGTTTGCCACCGGCAGCGCGGAGGTCAGCCAGAAATTCCACGATCTTCTCCAGCGGATCGGCGGCGCGCTGGCCGCAGAGAATTTCCGCGCCGTGGTGGTGGGCTACACGGACAATGTGCCGATCCGCACCGTCCAGTTCCCCTCCAACTGGCACCTTTCCGAAGCCCGCGCCAAGGCGGTGGGCGAAATCCTCGGTTCGTTCACCGGGCCGGGCGCGATCCTGACCGAGGGGCGTGCCGACACCGATCCGATCGCCGGCAACGATACGCCGGAGGGCCGGGAGATGAACCGTCGCACTGAGATCCTGGTGCTAACCGATCCGAGCGAGCGGCTGAGCGATGCGGGTATGACGACACCGCGCCAGGCCGACATGCCGGATGACCCGACGGCGCCTGCTGCAGGAGGTGGTTCGCGATGAACCCGCTCAGTTATTTCTATACGCTGCGCTCCTATGTGGAGGCCTATGCCGGCCTCCTCGGCCGGCGCTTCATCTCGATCATCTGGGTGGCGGCAATCTGCGTCGTCATCTGGTTCTACGGCTATCTCGCCGCCTATGGCGATTTCAAGCCGCTGGCGAGCGCCAGTGCGCGGCTGACGCTGATCGGCATCATCATCGCCGCCTGGTTTGCTTATCTCGTCTTCACCACCATCCGCGACCGCCGCCGCGACAAAAAGCTCGTCGAAGGCATAGAGCGGGACGCGGAAGCCGAAGCGGCGGCCAGCCAGCAAGCCGAAGTGGGTGAGATCCACAATCGGCTCAAGGAAGCGCTGCAGCTGCTGCGCCGCATCACCAAGAAGCGTTTCGGCTATATCTACGAGCTGCCATGGTACGTCATCTTCGGCGCGCCGGGTTCCGGCAAGACGACGGCGCTCACCAATTCCGGCCTCAAATTCCCCCTCGGCGATGCGCTCGGCAGCAATTCGGTGCAGGGGATCGGCGGCACGCGCAACTGCAATTGGTGGTTCACCGACGAGGCCATCCTCATCGACACGGCTGGCCGCTATACGACGCAGGACGATCTGAATGGCGCCGCCAAGGCCGGCTGGGAAGGATTTCTCGGCCTGCTACGCAAATACCGGCGTTCGCAGCCGATCAACGGCGCGCTGGTGACGCTGTCGATCGGCGATCTCCTGACGCGCGATCCGGAGGCACAGCGCGAGGAGGTCAGGGCGATCCGCCAGCGGCTTTCCGAGCTCGACGAACTCCTGCATGCCCGCGTGCCGGTCTATCTGCTTTTGACCAAGGCCGATCTCCTGACCGGCTTCGTGGAATTCTTCGACGGTTTCAACAAAAGCGATCGCGAACAGGTCTGGGGCACGACCTTCGGCCTCGACGAAAGCTACAAGGCGGCAAACCTGCCGGAACGCTTCATGGAGGAATTCACCCTGCTGCAGCAGCGCGTCGACGCCATGCTGATCGAACGCCTGCAGCAGGAACCCAATCCGGAGCTGCGCGGCCGGATCTTCCGCTTTCCGGCCGAACTCACCTCTTTGAAGGAGCGTCTGCACGAGGTCGTCACCGAGCTTTGCTCGGGTTCGAAACTGGTGGAGGCGCCGCTCTTGCGCGGCATCTATTTCGCTTCCGGTACCCAGAGGGAGGAGACGGTCGCCGTTCCCCGCATGCGACGCAGCTATTTCCTCCCGCGTCTCTTCAAGGAGGTGATCTTCGGCGAAGCCTCGCTGGTCGCCCGCGACAAGCGGCTTTCCGGCCGGCAACTCCTCTTCCGCCGCGCCGCCTATGCGAGCGCGGTTCTGTTGCTGGCCGTCGTGCTGACAAGCTGGACGGCCACCTATATCCAGAACACCACCGCGCTCGCCGCCGCCGAAAGGCGCATAGACGCCTATGAGCAACTGGCGCGCGGCGTGCCGGTTCGCGACGTTTCGGATGCGGATTTCCTGCGTATCCTGCCGGCGCTCGACAATCTCGCCGCCGTCACCACCGACTTTTCGAAGACCCGCGTCTGGCCGGTCAGCCTCGGCCTCGACCAGGAAGGCAAGGTCGCCAGCCGCCAGCGCGAGGCCTATCAGCGGGCGCTGAACGCGCTGCTCCTGCCGCGCATGCTGGTGCAGCTCCAGAAGGACATGGCCGAAACCACCGACGTCACCCGAACCTTCGACGCATTGAAGCTCTACGGCATGCTCGGCGGGCTCGGCCCCATGGATGCGGACTTCGCATCGCTTGAGGCGGAGGACATGTTCACGAAACTCTACCCCGACGAAGGCAGGGCCGCGGCCCGGAAGGCGTTGATCGCCCATGCCAATGTGATGGCGCGCGGCGCGCTGCCGCCGATCGAGCTCGACAAGACGCTGATCGCCAAGGCGCGCGACATCATCCGCTCGCAGAATATCGCCAGCCGCGCCTATGACATCCTGGCGGAATATCGCGAGTCCCGCGCCCTTCCCGCCTGGAGCCCGGCAGGCGCGCTCGGGCCGCTCGGTGAACAGGCTTTCGAGAGAACCTCCAAGGCGCCGCTCAGCGAAGGCATTCCCGGCCTTTTCTCCGCGACCGGCTACCGCACCGTCGTTCTCACCGGGATTACCGACGCCGCGCGCGAGGCGCTCGATGAGCAATGGGTCCGCGGCGATCCCAATCCTGCCGGCGTGACGGTCGATACGGTCGCCCTGGCGACGCTGCAGCTTTACTTCGACACGTTCGAGCAGCGCTGGTCGACGATCCTGGCCGATATCAGGGTAAAACCTTCCCAGACGATCGGCGATGCGGCAGAAACCACCCGCATCCTGGCGGGCAAGCCCGGTCCGGTCGAGACGATCACCAAATCGATCGTCGCCACCACCGATCTGCGTGGACCCGGCGCGGAAATCGCCTCGGCCGCCAGCGACAGCCTGCCCGCGTCGACCACCGCGCTTGCCAGCGCGGCGAATGCACCCGACCCGTTCGGCCGTCTGCGCGAAGCGCTGAAGGCGCCTGCCGGCCAGTCGCCGCCTGCCGAGCAGCCGAAGGATGCGCCGCGATCGGAAATCGGGCAGCTCGAGCCGATCCTGCAGAGAGTGCAGGAGCAGCTTTCGCGCGCCACGACCTCCACCGCCGAAGTCGCGAAAGTCTTCGACGTCGACAGTCAGCTGACAGACGCCAATCAGGACCTGCTGCAGCAGGCCCGCAAGCTGCCGGCGCCGGTCGACACCTGGATGGCCGGGCTGGCTGCGGATGTCGGATCGCTGGCGGTCAAATCCGCACGCTCACGCATCAGCGACGCATGGGCGGCCGAAGGCGCAGGCTTCTGCTCGAACGTCGTCACCGGCCGTTATCCCTTCGAGCGGAAATCACCGCGCGACGTGGCGATGAGCGACTTCATCAGGCTTTTCGGGCCGGAGGGACTGTTCAAGACCTTCTTCAAGGAAAAGCTCGAAGCCTTCGTCGACACCAGCGCGTCGCCATGGGGCTGGAAGGGCACCTTCGGCGCAGCGAGCATTCCAAGCACGGCGATCGCCCAGTTCGAAAATGCCGACAAGATCAACCGCGCCTTCTTCCCGGCCGGTAGCGACAACCCGTCGATTACGATCAACGTCAAGCCGGTATCACTGACCGAGGCGGCCAGCGCCGTGATGCTGGAGATCGAAGGCGAACGCGTGGTCTATTTCCACGGCCCGATCCAATCGAAATCGATCACTTGGCCGTCGACGGAAGCAAGCAATGCTTCCCGCCTCGCCTTCCAGCCGGGTGGCTGGCAGCAGGCCTTGACGGAAAATGGCGATTGGTCGCCCTTCCGGCTGTTCGACGATGCCGACATCGCCATACAGGGCGACGACCTCTTCCGGGCGAAATTCCAGCAGGACGGCCAAGCGGCGGAATTCGACGTGCAGTTCGGTTCGGTGCTCAATCCATTCCGGCTGGAGGCGCTCGGCGCCTTCTCATGCCCGGCACAATTCTGACCGGTCTGATATGAACGAGCGCGCCGCCCTGGACCGAAGCCCGAGCGAAACCGACAGGATCGGCTTCTTCGGCAAGCTGCCGAGCCACGGCGATTTCGTCTCGATGGGGCTCGGCCGCGGCCTGCAAACAGCACTTGACGCCTGGCTGCAATCGGGATTGCAGGCAGCGCAGCAGGACCTCGGCGAGGATTGGGAACGCCGGTTTCGCCTCATGCCGGCATGGCGTTTCATCATCGAGCGCGGCCTCTGGGGACCGGCAACCGTTGCCGGCGTCCTGCTTCCCAGTCTCGACCGCGTCGGGCGCAGCTTTCCGCTTGTTATCGCGGCACAGCTTCACGGCTTTTCCGAGCATCCGCGCCAACTCTATCTGGACGATACGTGGTTTACGGCGGCCGAGGCGATCGCCGAAAGCTCGGCCAAGCGGGATTTCGAGATCAACCATTTCACCGCAAGCCTGAAGCGGCTGAGGAGCTTGCGGCCGGCCGATCTCGCGGAAAACGAGACGCTGCAGGACAGAGCGTCCAGCCGCGGCACGATCTGGTGGCGGATCGATCCCGAGGAGCGGCGGGCCAAGGGATTTGGCGTCACTGGTGCCCCGGAACCTGCTCACTTCGCAAAGCTGCTGCGCGAAAGTGCCAGTGTGGTTTCAACGGCGCCGCAGCCAGAAACAGTCGCGACACCGCGTCCTGTTGTCGTCGAACCGCATCCTCCTCTGGTGCTCCGGCACAGCCATGCCACGCATGCAGGAACAAGGCTTGCCGTCAACGCCGATGCGCTGCTCGTTTCGGAAACGCCCTCGCTCTTTGCCGTCGCCGATGGCGTGGGTGACGGCAACACCGCGGCCGAAGTCGGCAAGATCGCCGTTCACGTGCTGGCCGAAACGGCGAAGCAGCAGACGATCGAAGCGCAGGTGCAGGAGGTCAAGGGCAAGCTCGGCCGTGCCCACGGCCTGCTTCAATCGGCCTATCATTCCTCCGATCGCGAGCCGTCGGCCGCCAGCATCGTCGTGCTGGCCACGCTTGGGGACAGCTGCGCCTTGCTCTGGGTCGGCGATGCCCGCTGCTATCTCTTACGGGACGGCATGATGCGCTGCCTCACCCGCGACCATGTTGAGATCGGCCTGCGGCGCACGCTCTCGCGCGCCATCGGCATGCGGGGACATCTCATCCCCGAAGTCCGTTTCGGCGGACTGCAGGCCGGCGACCGGCTGCTGCTCTGCAGCGCGCCGCTGCCGAATGCGATCCCTGAACGCGGCATCGCCGAAATCCTGCTTTCCGCAAAGATCGAAAAGGCGGCCGACATCCTCGTCCACGAGGGGCTGATCGCCAATTGCCGTGACAATCTCAGCGCCATCGTGATCGATGTGAAGACCGATGAGCCGTGAACCTCCGGACGCGGATTTCGAGGAGATCGCGCGACGTTTCTCCCATCTCTGGCAGGCCTTGAATGCCAGGGCGGACAGTCGGTATCCGCTCGAGACCCGGCAGATGCTGGTCGACCGGGTCCGGGATGCGCTCGATCGAGGCGAGGCCCGCCTCAGCGATACCGATCCCGGGGTCATCGCCAACAGCTTCGCGCTCGAGGCGCTGGTCCATGACGGCGCGCTGACCCAAATCTATCGTGCCCGCCATCGTGATCTCGGAACGCTTCATGCCATCAAGATGCCGCGGCCCGAGCACGCCGATGACCCCGTGCTGAGGAAGCTCATGCTGCGTGAAGCCGAGATCGGCATAACGCTCCGTCACCCTCATATCGCTGGAACACAAGCGGTTCTGCGCCTCGCCGACGGACGCCCGGCCCTGGTGATGGAATGGCTCGGGAGACGGCTTGCGGATCGCTTGCAGGAACAACCGTTATCTCCGGATGAGGTCATCTCGATCATGATTTCGGCGCTGTCCGGGCTGGACGCCATCCATGCCGCCGGCACCGTGCATTGCGACCTGTCGCCGCTCAATCTTCTCGTTGCCGATGGCGACCTCTCCCATTTGAAGATCGCCGATTTCGGCATCGCGATCGAGGTCGGGTGCCGGCACGGGCAACTCGATCTCGCCTTCGCCGGCCAACCGGATTTCGTGTCTCCGGAACAAATGGCCGGTGAATCGCTCGACGGCCGATCCGATCTCTATGCCGCTGGACTTCTGCTGTCCCTGCTCCTGCATCATTGCGGCGAGGAAGGCGAAGAGCTTCAGGCTTTAGAGGCGTTGGCGATCTGCCTGTCACAGCACAATCCTGAAGACAGGCCCGAGAATGCGAAGGCCGCCTTGCATCTGCTCGGCGGCCTCGCGAAACGTCCAGTCGGCGCTTAGTTGCCGCTCGATCCGGGGATCGGCGCTGCGGCCGTCGGCACGCTCTTCTGGTAGACGTTGAAGAGCTTGGCAAAATCCACCAGGCTGGCGTTGCTGGCGTAGATGATATCGCCATCCATCATCTGGAATCGCTGCATCAACGCCAGATTGGAAACGTCCTTCAGATTGACCCGGTAGATCACCGGCTTGGTGCGCACCACAGCCGGCGCGGCATTCTTGCCATTTGCGGCTGCAACCTGCGTATAGACCGGCTGGTTGCGCAGCACATAGAAATTGCTTGCATCGGCACGATCGTCGAGCAGGCCGCCGGCGCGCCCGAGCGCCTGGGCCAACGTCAGCTTGCCCGGTTCGAATTCGAACTCGCCGACACTCTTGAAGGCGCCGAAAGCGGTGAAGGTCGGCGAGTCCTTGTCGACATAGATCTGATCATCAGGCAGCAGGTAGACATTCTGTTTGCTGTCATCGATGACGCGCTGGAGCGGCACCGTGGCGCGCTGCTTGCCGCGCATCAGCGTGACGGTCGCCGATCCTGGCGCCGACGATGCACCGCCGGCAAGAGCGACCGCATCGAGCACGCGCTCCTTGCGTGCGCTGAGCGGGAAACGGCCGGCGGAGCGTACATCGCCATTGACGGTGAAACCGCTGGAGGGCCTGTCGACAACGGTGACGACGGCCTGCGGATTGACCGCCGAGCCCTTGAGGCCGGTGACGATGCGCGTCTGCAGGGCTTCCGGCGAGGAATCCACCACCCGCTGCTTGCCGATGAAGGGAAGCGTCACATTCCCCGTCGAATCGACGGTGAACCGGCCGAGATTGAGGGTCTTGCTCTGGGTCGAGGAGAAAAGTCCATCTTCGCCGGGATCGAGGATCGTCACCTCGATGACGTCGCCGCGCCTCAGCTTCGTATCGGCAAATCCACCCGAGCGCATAAGGCTGAGCCCGGGATCCGTGGCCGCATAGGCCAGCGGGGTGACCGCAACCGGACCCATCGGCGCTTCAGAGAGCCTGACCACCGGGATCCGCTCATTACTTTGAGGGGCAGTGGCATTATAAAAACCACCGGCGGTTGGGCCATCCGATGGCCGGGCGCAGGCACTGAGAACTGCGACAAGGACGAGCGGCGCCAACTTTCGCATCAAGTATCCTTTTGGCAATATTGAGAGAATCGGAAAATATCAGCGGCATGCGACCGAGCAATACCAGTTGCACGCGAAAAATCAATTATGACAGTCCAGAGGTAGGCATGTGTGACTAATTGGCAACCATCAGCCCCTCGGTGGAACCAAATCCTTCGCCCGTCTTTTCGGTCGAAGTTGGCGTCGACTCATGGCGAATGAGCAAATGGCTTTGCGCATCAAACGAATCTACGAGCCGAAGGAAGACAGTGATGGCACCCGCATCCTGGTCGACAGGTTATGGCCGCGCGGATTGAGCAAGCAGGATGCGGCAGTCGATATCTGGTTGAAGGATATCGCGCCAAGCCCGGCGCTGCGCCGATGGTTTGGCCATGACCCCGCCAAATGGACGGAGTTCCAGCGCCGCTACCGGGACGAACTGGAAGAAAATTCATCGGCCGTCGAAGAATTGAAACGCCAGATCCGGCAATCGGACGCGACACTTCTCTACGCTGCGAAAGATCTGCGCCACAATCACGCGATCGTCCTCCAGCGTTTCATCGGCAAGGACTGACACCGGCAACAAGCCGTTTCTTCGTCTCCGAAATTTCCGGGAACCTTTTCGACGGACCTGCATCCAATGTCCGCTTCAAAGGCGCACACCGCTGCTGCCGGGAGGCATCGTCATATCGACACAAGGGAGACAGACCATGTTGAAAGAAATTCTCGGCGCCGCCCTCATGGCGGCATCCATAAGCACGGCTTCGATCGCCGCAGACTCCAAGCCCACCGATCCTCAGATCGCCCACATCGCCTATACGGCTGGGCAGATCGATGTCACCGCCGCGGAGCAGGCGCTGAAGAAAAGCAAGAACGCCGAAGTCATCGAATTCGCCAAGACCATGGAGCGCGACCACAAGGCCGTCAACGACCAGGCGCTCGCTCTCGTCAAGAAGCTGAACGTGACGCCCGAAGACAACGCCGTCAGCCAATCATTGTCGACACAGGCAGCGAAGGAACTGAAAACGCTGGAGGCGCTCGACGGCGCGGCATTCGACAAGGCTTATGTCGAAAACGAAGTCGCTTATCACAAGTCGGTCAACTCAGCGCTTGCCAAGATCCTGATCCCGTCGGCTGAGAATAAGGAGCTCAAGTCACTGCTGGAAACGGGCCTGATCCTGTTCAAGGAGCACCAGATACATGCCGAGCATCTGGCTTCGATGATCAAGTAGACATGGCGATGGGCTCGCTGGTCAAATCGCTGCGGCTCCCGCTGCTGTCTGCGCTGCTTTGGGCAGGCAACGGCGTCGCCTCGGCGGCGGAATATCAGGTCACCATCGCCGGCATGAAATTCGGCTCGCCATCTGCCGAGCTGCATGTCGGCGATGTGATCGTCTGGCGAAACGATGATATATTCCGGCACACGGCAACCGCACGCGACAAAAGCTTCGATCTCGACCTGCCGCCAAAATCGGAAGGCCGCATGACGCTCAGCCAGGCGGGAGCCGTTGATTTCTATTGTCGTTTTCATCCCGCCATGGCGGGCAAACTGGATGTTCGGCCCTAATGCATGTCGCCCGGAAGTGTGCAGCGGTTCCGGGATACCGGCATGCAGAAACAAAAGGCTTTAGGGCCGGGCTCCGATCGAAGGACGGCAAGCAGGGGAGAATTTCCATGACAGCCATTCCGGTTCCGGCCGAGCGACACCGGCAGGAGGTATCGACACTGTCCGACGCCGAGCTCGTACCCCTGGCAAGAATGGGCGACGAACCTGCCATCCGCGCCATCATTCAGCGTCACAATCGGCGCCTGTTCCGGACGGCGCGCGCCATCATCCGCAATGATGCGGAGGCCGAAGACGTCGTCCAGGCCGCCTATATCAAGGCGTTCAGCAATCTGGCCGCGTTCCGGGGCGATGCACAGTTTTCGACATGGCTGACCCGCATTGCCCTCAACGAGGCGCTGGCGCGCGTGCGGCGGCAAAAGAACACCACCGGACTTGAGGAAATCGACATGCAGACGAGATGGGGCGGCGACGTATTGCAGTTTCCGTCCTCCCTGTCGGCGACTGATCCGGAAACCGAACTCGCCAGGAGCCAGGCGCGACATCTCCTCGAAAATGCTGTCGACGAACTGCCGGATGATTTTCGCGCTATATTCGTGCTGCGGGATGTCGAAGGCATGGGCACGGACGAGGCCGCATCTTACCTTGGCATAAGACCGGAAACGGCCAAGACCCGGCTGCACCGGGCGCGAAAGCTGATGCGGCAGTCGATCGAAAACCAGCTCTCCGGTGCATTCTCGGCGCTGTTTCCGTTCGATGGCGCGCGGTGCGCTTTCATGGCCGATCGTGTGATCGCTGCCCTTCGTCACAAGACGCCATGATGTCAGGCAGCCTGTAGAGCTGCACCTTGGTCGAGGTGGTTCAGCGCTTAACGTGAGGCAGCAGCCCGTATATCTTCTCGATATCGAGCATCAGGGTTGCGGCGAGAATGCCGCGTTGCATCCCGCTCCGTCTTGCCGAGAAATCGTCCGAGTGAAAGGGCGGTTACCCTGCGGCGCCTGTCGATGCAGAACCGGTCTGCAGCGCTCCGCTTAATCTGTCGAGTTCATCCAGAACCTTTTGGATCCGGGCACGCGCCTGGAGCATTTGGTCCATATCCGGATCTCCGGACGATACGCCTGCGACGTTGAGGTCGTGAATCTCGATCGAGGTGTTGGGGGCCGGGTTTGGAAATGGGATGATTTCAGCCATGAGCATTCGCTATTCTTGACAATCTGGGAGGATCGGAAACTCTCATGTCTCCAAGTCCGACGGCTCGAGGATCCGGCATGCTTCATTCGCCGATCAACCGGAACATCTTCGCTATTCATTTCAGTGAGTTGCGCCTGTTCGTATGGCTAGTAAACGCCGTGTCAGCCTTAACAAACTCTTACTTTAGCGCGCACAGCGGCGCGCTTGCCGGCTTTGCTGCGTCAAACGGACAGAGATGCGACAATCGGATACCGCAACCAAAGATTTTATAAATATCATAGGTTGTGATTTTTTCACATTTGTAGATTGCAAATTCTACCACTGCATATCGAGGACAGCGGCAAGCCAGATCAAAAGGAGAAGGCCGGCTCCTTTATCCTTTGGCAAGCGCCCTTGGTCGGGAGCGGCCTGAATCCGCCGTCCCGACATCGGCTGGAATTTCGACAATCCTGCGAAGGGTTTGCGATGGCAGTTCGCCGAAGCGCTTTCGATATTGGCCTGAGAACCGGCCAACATGGGCAAAGCCCCATTTTTGCGCAATGACTCTCACCGATTGCTCGGGATCGGCCGATGAAAGTTCCTGGCGAACGACATCAAGACGCATATGCTCCAGATAGGCCATCGGCGTCGTCATGCGAAATTTTCGAAAGCCATCCTGCAGGGTCCGGGCACTGACGCCGCATGCTTCAGCAATTTCCTTGAGAGTCATCGCCCGGGAAATATTGCCATGCATGTAGTGGATCGCGCGCTTAACGTGCCATGGAACAGGAGCCTCCCTGTCGCGGGAAAACTCCTGGGAATAGTTGTGCGGTAGGGCGTCGATGAGAAGCTCGAGCATTGCTCCCAGGACATGACCAAGCGCCGCAGGCGATTTATGGAGGGTTTCACCCGCCAGGCCGTGATGGATGGCCATAGCGAGCCGTGCTAGGTCCAATCCAGGCCCTTGCGACAGATCGATCTCGGTTGCGAATTGGAGACGCTCCCTCAACGAGGCATTCAACCGGGCTTCGATACGCCGGGTCAGTTCGAAGTGGGGCAGCCTAAGGCAAAGATGCGTTCTGGGGCCCGCAATGCGCAGCTGATTGTCAGACAGCCGATCGACGAAGACGCCCTTGTTTTGGATGGACGGCAAATTACGGTCGGCTACCGCGACCATCGCGCTCCCGGTCAGCGGAATGAGAACCATGGCTGTGTCGATCGATGCGGGAAAGTGGATCGAGAAATCGCCGTCATAGCGGCTCGCGATGACCGAGATCCCCCGCGTGCGAACCATATTGACCTGATATTTCGTATTCCGCTGACTTTCCGATCTCACTTGGATTCCGCTGTGCAAACGGGAAAGCGACGTTGAGAATTCCTGCAGATCCGCCCCGGCAAACGACAGATGGTCGAAGGTGTTCCAACTTACGTCCGGCACTCCCGGTTACCTCTGGCCAATGATGAATGTCTGCGTTTGCTGAGAGCCGAGGGGGCTCCCCGCTCGGCCGCCATCCTCATCGGCGTGGCGCGATCGGCGCCCGCCTGCCGCGGCCCCACAGGATGAACGCCGAAAGAGCAAGCAGGATGACGTTGAGCGGCACGGCGGGGGCTTCGCCGCGGGAGAGATGAAAGATCATCGCGGCGATTTGCAGCAGCACGCAGCCGAGCGCCGCCAGCACCGTCAGGCGAGGCTGGATGCGGGTCAACGCAGGCAGCAGCACGCCCACTCCGCCCGCAAAATCGATAATACCCATCAGACGCAAAAACCACACGGGAACGTCGCCGGGCCATACCCACATCGCCGCCAATTGATCGACCGGCATGAAAAATTTCATGCAGCCGAACAGGGTGAAGGCGGCAAAGATCAGCACCTGCGCGGCCCACAGCCCAATCTGGAGCCATTTTCCGGCAGGTGCAGGCAAGACAGTCGTGGTGTTGGGCATGCGAACCTCTGGAGCAAAATGCGGTGCGTCGCGCGGGATAGATAAAGCTGGAAGCTCATCGCGAAAACCGCTAAACTTTCGAGAAAAGTTATCGATAGGATCGATGAGATATGCAGCCCCACCCGACTTTGGATCAGCTTCAGGTGTTCCTGACCGTGGTGGAGAAAGGCAGCTTCTCCGCTGCATCCCGCGCCCTTAACCGAACGCAATCGGTCGTCAGCTATACGATCGCCAACCTGGAGGCGCAGCTGCGGGTGGCGCTTTTCAGCCGTTCCGGCACCAGACGACCGGAGCTGACAGATGCCGGCAGATCCGTCGTCGAGGATGCTCGCCGCTTGCTTGGCGATCTCGATCTGATGCGGGCTCGCGTGCAGGCCTTGAGCGACGGCCTGGAGGCAGAGCTCAACGTTGCGATGAGCTCCATTGTCCCCTCGGACGTCGTCGTCGAGGTGCTGCGTGCCTTCCGCAACCACTATCCCACCGTCTCCTTGAAAGTAACGGCGGGGACACCTGTGATCGTCATGGACGAGGTAATTCATGGCAGGGCCGTCGTCGGCTTTGGCGGCACTATGGCAGTCAAAAACGATCAGATCGTTTTCGAGCGGATCGGCCAGACGGCGATGGTCCCCGTTGCAGCCCCGGATCATCTTCTTGCCACGCTGCGCCGGCCATTGACCCTTGCCGACGTGCGAGACGAAACCCAGTTGGTGGTCTTCGATGCTTCGGGAACGGCGAAGGGCCGGGATTTCAATGTATTCTCTCTCAAGACCTGGCGGGTCAGCGACAACGCGACGAAACATCTGTTCATCCTCGGCGGATTGGGATGGGGCGGCCTTCCCGCATCCGTGGTCAAGGACGATCTCGCTGCAGGCCGCCTCGTCCGTCTCCAGTTTTCTGCCTTCGACCAGGGCGAGCTTCCCATCCATGCGGTCCGCAATGTTGCAAACCCGCCGGGCCCCGCTGCGAGATGGCTGACGGCGGCGTTCCAGGCGAGGCTTTCAGGCGGGGTTGGAAGCCGAGAGCCGTCGGAGGAGGATGTCGAACCCGGCCTCATGGAAGCCGATAGCTGACGGCAACATGGATGTTACCCGCGTCAGGGCGGCGTCGCCTGGAGACGGGTGATCGCCACGTTGCACTCAGTTCGACGATGTTCCCTGCGTGATGGAATTCAAATGCAAGGCCGCTCCTCGCGTGGGGAGCAGCCGTTGGCCAGGGAACGCAGCCACAGAGCGATGATTTCCGTCTTGGGCAGAGCTTTGCTGTAAAGGAAGCCTTGCGCCGAACCGCATCCATTTGCCACCAGGAAGGCTGCCTGCTCGGCGGTCTCGACGCCTTCCGCCACCACATTCTGTCCGAGACAACGGGCGATGGACAGGATTGCCTTCACAAGTTCCTCGTTGCGTTTATCCGCGCTGTTGATGAAAGACCGGTCGATCTTCAGCGTGTCGATCGGAAAGCGCGCGAGATAGTTCAGCGCCGAATAGCCGGTGCCGAAATCATCGATGGCGATCGAAAATCCCATGTTTCGAAGTTCAGAAAGCATCTGCAGCGTTTCGTCTTTCTGATCCAGCAGCAGGCTTTCCGTTATTTCGATTTCAACCCATTCCGCGCGGCAGCCGGTCTCCTCGAGAATCTCGGCGATCGACCTTACCAGGCCGGCGGACTGGAACTGTTTGACCGAGAGGTTGATCGCCACCTTGTGCGGTGACCGGCTATCGGCGTTGAATTCGGCCGCTGTCTGGCAAGCCTCGCGCAGCACCCATCGTCCGAGCTCCACGATCAGCCCTGTCTCTTCGGCAACCGGAATGAAGCTCGAGGGAGGGATCATGCCCATTTCGGGGTGACGCCATCTTAACAAGGCCTCGCAGCCGACTATGGCGCCGCTGTCCAAAAGCACCTTGGGCTGGTAGTGCAATTCCAACTCTCCGCGCTCGATCGCGCGGCGCAATTCCGATTCCAGCCGCATGCGCTCTTCGGCGCTCGCCGTCAGGTCCTTCGAGTAGAAGCGAAAACTGTTTCGCCCCGAGCGTTTGGCGAGATACATCGCCGAGTCGGCGTATTTCACGAGGTCGTTGGCGTCAGCGCTGTCATCGGGATAGAGCGCGATGCCGACGCTGCAAGAAATAAACAGCTCCTGGCCGTCCAGCAGGAAACGTTCCTTGAACTTTTCAAGGATCGTGTTGGCCATCCGGCCGAGATCGTCACCTTGCCGGATATCCGGCAACAGGATCGCGAATTCATCGCCGCCGAGGCGCGCAACGGTGTCATAGTCGCGAACGCTTTCGTTCAGCCGCGCGGCGGCCTGGCAGAGCAACTGATCACCGACGGGATGTCCCATCGTATCATTGACCGCCTTGAAATGATCGATGTCGATCAGCATCACGCCGGCGCGTTGGCCACGCGATACGGCAGCGGTGATCATCTGCCGCAGTCGATCGCTGAACAGCGATCGGTTCGGCAGCGAGGTCAGAGGATCGTAGAAGGCCATCTGGTGGATTTTTTGGCGCGAGACATTCAACTCAGTCACATCCCGCGACACACCGAGAACCCCGACGACGTCTCCTCCCGCGCCCAGCACCGGAACCTTGCGTGTCTCAAGAAGAACGGATTGACCGTTTTCCTGGGAGATGACCCATTCCTCGGAGGCCAGAGTACCTCCGGCCTGGATCGCGGCTTTGTCCGACTCCAGAAAGACCTGAGCCCTTTCAGCACCAAACAGTTCGAGATCCGATTTGCCGACAACCTCGGACTCCGCCTTACCTGTCAGTCGTTCGAACGCGTGGTTGCACAACAGATAGACGCCGCCCATATCCTTCACCCAGACCATATCAGGAATGGTCTGAAGCACGCTGAGCAGCTGCGTCCGCATGGAATTGACGGCTTCCTCCGCCTGTTTTCGCTCGGTAATGTCACGCGAAAGTGCGAGGAGCGTGGTGATCGTCGGATCGGCGCTCGGCCGTTTGGCGACGGAGAGTTCGAACCATCGGGTCTCGCCGTTTGGCAAGGAGATCCGAATGCATCGGCCATAGGCAACACCCTCTTTGCCGGCAGCCGCGAGAGCCTCCATCGCGATGGCCGCCTGGTCAGGCGCGAGAACCTCGTTGACCGTCTTGCCGAGCAGCATCTCCTTCTGCTGAGCCAGAAGTTCTGGGTTTCTTGTCCAGACCTGAAGGTAGCGGCCGTCCTCGTCCACCTCGAAGAGGACATCGGGAATGGCGGTGATGATCCCCTCTGCGAATTCAAGCGCTTTCTTGAGCTCCCGCTCGGCCTGCTTGTGCTCTGTAATGTCCACGATGGCGCCGATCACCCCGGCCGGATCGCCGTTGTGCCCGGTGAACACCGCCTTGTTGACGACGACATCCCGCACCGTCTGGCTCGCGGCAGTCATCTTCTTCTCGAAGCCTCGGCCTCCGCGCCCTTCGAGAAATCTCTCATCCCACGTGAACTGGAGTTCAGCCGGGTGCTCCGGATTGAGATCGAACTCGGTTTTCCCGATGATCTCCTCGCGCCTGTGGCCAAGCAAGTCTTCGAAAGCCTTGTTGCAGCCGGCGTAGCGCCCCTCGGAGTTCTTATAGAAAACCGGCAGGGGAAATGCGCCGAGCAACGCTTCGAGAAGGGCTTCCCGGTCGACGGCGGCGTCCTGATGCTGCGATCCGTCTCGCCTCTGCTCGTCCCCTTCCGTGAAAAGGGCCGGCTGCCGAAGCGATTGAGACAACGTCATCATGGATCTTCCTCACCATGGGCAACCGAATGCATCATCCATCCAGTCGAGAATTCTTCCAAGAAGGCCGCCCAAGTCATTTGAGGCGAAAACGAAGGCCCGAAGTTTCCGATCGCAAAGGCATCGGCCGCTGCGACCGAGCATGTCGGCTTGGCCTGAATATTGCGGTCAGAAAATTAAGAGATCGCTGCCCTCTCTTGCGCCGCGGCAACTTTCAACGCGCGAAACGGATCGGGCCGCGCAATATGGACATCCTCGCCTCTCGCGCAGATCCCAACCTGCGCGTCCTTTGGCTTTCATCGCCCAGCCGACGCTGCCGATGTCCAAACCAGGCACACTGACAAGCCAAAGCCAATCGATCGGAAAAGCAAGGGTGGGCGCCTTATCCGAAATCCGAATCCCATGGCCAAATCACGACGATTTTGTACCGAATTCTTCGCAAGGAACTGGTTTTATTGCCTTTTCACAAAAGTGTTTACGCTTCTTCAACCAGGTGGTCCACAATTTCGAGTCATTCGAATGAGGTGCTGCTTGTACTTCTCCGCCATGATGACGGGTTCAGGGACGAGCCAAAAATCCGCGCTGTCGTCAATCGATCGCGTCTATCAGAGGTGGGAATGTTCAATAATCGGCATGCATATGACGGCCTCTATTCCAAGTGCAGCGCAGATGGCGCGATCGCGCCGGCTCTGAAACTCCGGAGCATTCCGGGTAGCAGTTGTTGATGAGCAAAGCCGCACCGGCGTTGGTTCGCTGAAAGCCTCCCCTTGGCAGTGTTGACAGCAAATCCGATCGCGACAGCGGTCCGGGGAGCGCACGACGTGACCCTTCTATTTCCGGCGCCAGTGCTCGAGGCGCGGACAGGGCCATGATGGCCGATCTCTAAATAAATGATCGTGATGCAACCGTCCGCATGCCGGCGGCTGCTCAGCCGGCTTGTATCTTTCTGATGGAGCGCGAATGGTGGTGGGATCGGATTTGAAAAACACGGTGATGCCGCCCGGCGAGTCCCATTCCTCCGTGGCGAAATATATCCGCTCCATCGGGCGACACTACATCGTCGCCGTCGTCGTGATGACGGTGCTGATCGGGGCAACCTTCCTGACGGTCAAGGTGGCGCTTGATCGCCATTCCCTGCAGCAGAACATCAGCTATCTGATCGGGCGCCAGTTCATTCGCTTCCAGCAGCTTGCCAATCAGACGCGAGCGATCATGCGCGCTTCGGCCGATCCGAATATGCCGGAATATATCGTCAGGCCAATGGTCGAAGACGTTCAAAAAGCGATTAACGACATCCGCGCCATGAGCGCAGAGTTGAACGCGTTGAATATCGAGGTCGAAGCAAATCTTCTCGAAAAGCTGAACGGGCGGGATGCCGCATCTGAAAAATTACGGCTGGAACTCGACGGGCGGCTGGAGGATTTTCTTGAAAGAGCTGAACGCGTCGTGTCCGCGAAATTGCTGGATCGGCGGGAGCGTTACAGCTTCTGGGGACCAATCGACTTCGCCGTTTCCTCCGACAGCATGCTCATGCGTCAGTTCAGCGCCCTGATCGAGAGCGCGCATGACCGAAGCGATGTGAGCATCGATCATACCCGCCTGATCAGCGCCGTGCTCCTCAGCCTCACCGCAGCCACGCTGATACTGGCGACCCTCATCCTTTTCATACCGCTGCTGATAAAACTGCGCACCGAGCACCGCCGGACTCTCGATTTCGAGATCAAACTGACGCATCTGGCGCATACCGACACGCTGACAGGCCTTGGCAACCGATCTTCGTTCAATGAGGCCCTAAACGGGCTGTTCGGTTCGCTCGATCGGACAGGCTCAGGTTTTTCCATGCTGCTGGTCGATCTCGACCACTTCAAGGCCACCAACGACAGCTTTGGCCATCCTGCCGGCGATGCGGTTTTGAGCCATGTCGCGAGTGCGCTGCAGAAGACCTTCCGCACCGGCGACGTCGTCGCAAGGCTTGGTGGCGACGAGTTTGCCGCTCTCCTTCCTGGAATTTCAGATGCGGCAACGCTGGAAGGAATTGCCGGGCGCGCGGTGGCAGCCATTGCAGCGGAATGTCATTTCGAGGGCCGGTTGCTACCGGTTTCGGCGAGCATCGGCGGCGCGGTCGTGCCCGGCCACGCGTCAGATGAGGCGACGCTCATGCGCATCGCCGATCTGGCACTCTATGCCGCCAAGGCCAAGCGCAACACAGCCGTCATCTTCGATGAAGCATCCTTTGCCCAACGTCTGGAACAGAACCGGCTTGCTGCGGCCCTCGCCGTCGCGGCCGATCGCGACGAGTTTGTCGTCTACTACCAGCAGAAGGTCAATCTGCAGACCGGCAAGCATCTCGGTTTCGAGGCACTGGTGCGCTGGCGCCATCCTCAGCTCGGCATCCTTCCGCCCGGCCGCTTCCTGCCGCTCATGGAAGGCCATATCATACAAGGCATGACGCGCTGTATCGTCAATATCGTCGCGCGTGATCTGAGGACCTGGAAAGCAGCAGGGCTCAGGGTGGGGTCGATTGCCATCAATCTGCCGGAGGCCCTGTTGGTCGGCGACGACGGTTACGCCCTCATCGCTGCGGCGGTCGAAGCAAACCATCTCGACTGGCTCGATTTTTCCATCGAGGTCACGGAAGACGTCTTCCTCAATCGCGGCGCCAATCAGATTATCGAAACCATTTCCCGTTTTCGCAAACATGGCGTGTCGGTCTCGCTCGATGATTTCGGCACCGGTTTTGCGTCGCTTGTGCATCTGCGCGACTTCCCCTTCGATGAGCTGAAGATCGACCGCAGCTTCGTTGCCGAGATCGGCAAGGATATCCGCTCGGAACAGATCATCAGGGCAATCATCGATCTGGCCCGCAACCTCGGCAAACGGTGCGTCGCGGAAGGCATCGAGGACGAGAGCCAGCGTGATTTCCTTTTGAACGCCGGCTGCGAGATCGGCCAAGGTTATTTCTATGCCAAGCCGGAACCGGCGGCCGTAGCGGTCGACCGATTGGCTCGCCGGGCGGTTCTGCGCGGGATATCAGGCCGGTCGCGCAAATTGCGGGTTGAAACTGTCTCCTGAGAGAGGCGCCGCACAAGGGACGGTGCGGCAGAGTTTATCAAAGAAAGAGGGGAACGAATGAAACGGGGAATCATATGCACATGGCTTGCCGCGGCTCTGGCGGCCGCAGGTCCTGCGACACAGGTTTTGGCGGGGCAGGACATGGCCGTCGACGTCGTGCA
This sequence comes from Rhizobium anhuiense bv. trifolii, assembly GCF_024346605.1. NCBI lineage: Bacteria > Pseudomonadati > Pseudomonadota > Alphaproteobacteria > Hyphomicrobiales > Rhizobiaceae > Rhizobium > Rhizobium anhuiense. Next base: position 396,964 of record NZ_CP098804.1, on the reverse strand, counting down.
TTTCTGGGTGTCGAAAAGCGAGTCTGCCGCACTCGATGTTTTCCGCCGGGCCTGGGCAGCCGCCGGCAACCAGTGGGTGGACATGCCGGCAGAGAACAAGGTCGCCGTCCAGCGCGTGGTGAGTGATCGTATTGCCAATGGATACGCGCCGGCGGTGATGCAATGGAATGCAAACGAGGGATCGCGCGAACTGCCGGAAATGGGCATCGTGCAAGATATAGATGATGTCGCGCAGGCGGATCATTGGCAGGACGTCATCCCGGCAACGGTTCTCAACCGGATCTCCTACAAGGGGAAAGTCTACTTTGCGCCGACCAATATCCATGCCGAAAACTGGCTGTGGACAAGCGCAGCGGCCTTGGCCGAAGCGGGTGTGAAGACGCCACAGACCTGGGACGAACTTTTCGACGCGGCCGAAAAAATCAAGGCGACGGGGCGTCTGCCGATTGCGCTTGGCGGGGCGCGATGGGAAGTGTCGCTCATTTTCAACGACATCATCTATCACAAGTTCGGCCCGGAAGGTTATGCCCGTCTCATGAGCGGCGATGCCGACTTGGTGCAGGACCCGCGGATGATCGAAGCCCTGGATATGCTGTCGCGCCTGGCCAATTATGTGGAACCGATCGAACAGCGAAAGGACAAGACATGGGCTGATGCCACGGTGGCCGTGGGCCAGGGCAAGGCCGGCATGCAGTTCATGGGCGACTGGGCCAAGGGCGAGCTTGCGGCGCGCGGCTACAGCGTCGACAAGGATTTCAATTGCAGCCTCGTTCCGGGCACATCCATCGCATACTTCATGGTGATCGATGCCTTTGCCTTTCCGCTGACCAATCGGGAAGGCACGGCAGAGGCGCAGCAGGCCTTCGCGCGCATGGTGCTCGATCGCGACAATCAGGTTGCCTTCAGCCGGATCAAGGGGTCGTTGCCCGTCCGCACCGATGTCGATCCGTCCGGGCTTGATCGTTGCGGCAAGCTTGGATTGGAGATGATCAAGGCGAGGAAGGGCGAAGTCAGCGCCCAATCCCAGGCCATGCCGACCCAGATGTCTGAGGGCTGGATTGCCGTGGTTGGCGACTTCTTCAACAATCGAAACATGACTGCACAATACGTTCAAAAACGCCTGCATGATCTCCTGATGCAGCGCTGAAGGCGGGATTAAGTCAGATTCCCTGTGGCGGGAGGGCTCCTGCCGGCAGGCGATTGCGGGACGGCGCAACTGGCCCCTCCACAATCGCCTGCTCCGCTCGTTCAATGTTTCAAGACGACCTTGCCCTGGATACCGGCAGCGACGGCGCTGTGGGCCGCACCGATCTCACTCAGCGGGAAAGTCTTGGCGATCGGAACGATCAAAACGCCACGCGAGGCAGCGTCGGCCACGGCTTCGAGCGTGGCCGCATCGGCGCGGTGATAGAGTTCGTGGATGATCACCCGATTGCCGATATTGGCACCCTCCGGTACGGGAACGATGCTGGCGACTTGGCCGCCGTCCCTGACATGCCCGATGAGATTGGCCGCGACAGGGGCAGCAGCACTGATCGCGTAATCGAAGGTCGTGGCAGCCGGAGGCTCGGCAATGTCGAGTGCTTCTCCCGCAAGCCGGGCCGCCTCGTCGAGCCGATCCGCCCGGACGCCGGCCACCGGATTGGCGCCGATCTCCTGAAGATATTGGATGGCGGCACGGCCGACAGCCCCGAGACCGCCTGACACCAGCACGCGGTCACCCGCCTTGACGCCAAGAGCGTCGACCGATTGCCGGCCGGTAAGACCCGCCTTGGGCAGAGCAGCGCCCTGCTCGAAGCTGAGATTGGCGGGGAGTTTGGCAATCGCCGAGACCGGAACGACGCCGTACTCCGCATGCGCGCCTTTACCGTTCGGTGCGAAATCGGCGATAACGCGATCGCCGATCGCAAATCCGGTCACACTGGAGCCGATCTCGACGATGCTTCCGGCAGCGTCACCGCCCAGCACCGCGGGAAGTTCCAGGGGAATGTATTGAGCCACATAGCCCTGGCGGATCATGAGATCGAAGTGGTTGACGGCGGAAGCCTCGATCTTGATCAGGACTTCACCGGCCTGAGGCGTGGGCCTGCCGACGTCATCGATTGTGAACTGGTCAATGTCGCCATAGGATTTGAGACGGGCAGCTTTCATGTGTCGGCACCTTTGTATAACCTGATGTAGAGATACGATAACGTTCACTATCGTTGATACGATATGATTGACTATCGCATGGAGTCAAGCGCATGAAATCATGGTCATCAGACCATCCGAAAGCGAAGTTGATGGCGAGCAAGCGGGCCGACATCCTCGCGGCGGCCAAAGCATCATTCCTCGATACCGGTTACGAGGGAACGAGCATGGAAAGCATCGCCAAGTCGGCAAACGTCTCGATCATGACGCTCTACCGGCATGCTGAGAGCAAGGATGACCTGTTTTCAGCCGTGATCTCCAATGCCTGCGACCCGGACGACGAGGCCGAGCGGGCGCAGATGGAGGCGCTCCTTGAAAAACCTCTGAGAGACGTCCTGCTCTGGGCCGGGATGACGGCGCAAAGCCGCCTGATGGATCCCGACACGATCGCCCTCATGCGCACCGTGATCGCCGGGACCAGCCGGTTTCCCGGTCTGGCGGAGATGGCTCATACCAGCCTCGTCGGCAATCTCGAAGGCATGGTTGCCTTCATGCTCGGGCTCAAACAGGAGACTCTCGGCATCAGCGCCGAGCGCCGAAGCGAACTCGCCGTGCAATTCATCGACCGGCTGCTTGGCACCCATATGCTCGGCGTGCTGATGGGACTTCCCGGTCCTTCGACACAACAGCAGCAGGAAAGAGCAGAAATTGCTGCCGACGCGCTGATCGCCGCGCTTGGTCAGCCCCTGTCAGCCGAACGCTGACACCCCACGGATGTGGGTCCTCTCGACGTGAAAGACGACGATATGCCATCCCGCGGATATCCATAATTCGCAAACATGTACAATCTGCGCAGCAAATAGCGCGTCGGCAGCCTGCTTCATGTCGAAAAGTGCAGGAATTAACAAAGACTTAAGCACCTTGGATACATCTCGCACATGAGTAATTTTCATGACTTATGTGATGGTGGTTTTTGCGCTCGGGTCTTTCCTGTTCATTTGCTCGGCTCTTCAAAGCCCTCCGCGGTCTCGGCAGAGATAGGAGCGGCAATGTCGCGATTGTCGTTGCCCTCACCCTGGTGCCGATGATCGTCGCGGTCGGCGCGAGCTTTGACTATATTCGCGCTTACAATGTCAGGCAGCGGATGCAGAGCGACCTTGACGCGGCCCTGATCGCCGCCGTCAAGCAGATCGACACCTCGGACAAGGACGCCCTCGAGGAAAAGGTTTCCGACTGGTTCCACGCACAAGTGGAAAACAGCTATACGCTTGGCGACATCGACATCGATACGTCAAACCACAAGATCACCGCGACGGCCAGCGGCACGGTTCCGACGACCTTGATGAAGATCGCCAATATCGACACAGTCGACGTCAGCGTGGCAAGCGCCGTCAAGGGACCAACCACGTCCTATCTCAATGTCTATATCGTCATCGACACATCCCCATCGATGCTGCTGGCGGCAACGACGTCGGGGCAGTCGACCATGTATGCCGGCATCGGATGCCAATTCGCCTGCCACACGGGCGATTCACACAAAATCGGCAACAAGACATACAGCAACAACTATGAATACAGCACGGCCAAGAACATAAAGCTGCGCGCCGATGTCGCCGGCGACGCCGTCGAAGAAGTGCTCGACATGATCGACACGTCCGACAGCAGTCATGAACGGATCAAGGTCGGATTGTATAGCCTGGGCGACACCCTGACAGAAGTTCTAAGCCCGACGCTCAGCACGGACACGGCGCGCACCCGCCTCGCGGACGCAAGTTACGGCCTCACCAGCGCGACCTCGAAGGCAGCCACCTATTTCGACGTCTCCTTGGCGACGCTCAAGCAAAAGGTCGGCGCCGGAGGGGACGGAACCTCCTCGGGTTCACCGCTCAAGCTGGTTCTCCTGTTGACGGACGGCGTCCAGTCGAAGCGCGAATGGGTGACTGACAAGGTCACATGGAGCAACAAACAGGCGATCTCCGGGGCATATTGGAACAAAGTCGCGCCGCTCAATCCGGACTGGTGCGGCTATCTGAAAGATCAATCCGACACCATGGCCGTGCTTTACACGGAATATCTGCCGATCACCACGGACTGGGGTTACAACGCCACCGTCGGCGCGACAATGGCAAGCGCCAACTGGAAGAGCACCTGGGGCGGCACCATGGATAGCGGCGTGTCGACCAGCATCACGAGGCGCGACTACATCCCCTATGCGCTTTCGGACTGCGCATCGTCCACAAGCCTGTTTATATCAGCGTCATCATCGGCCGAGATCACGGCCGGCCTGTCGGCGCTCTTTACCCAGTATCTTGCATCCGTTCGGCTGACCCAATGAGCCGCAGGAAATTCTTTGCATCGCCGCGCCGCCTGCTCGCCGATCGAGACGGCGTGGCTGCGATCGAATTTGCGATCCTGGCTCTGCCGCTCTTCATCATGATATTCGGCATTATCGAAGTGTCGCTGATGTTTTTCGTCAACTCTTCCCTGGATGCTTCGGTGCACAAGATCTCCCGGATGATCCGCACCGGCGAGGTCGCGTCCTCCAATATGACTTTGGCCGATTTCAAGGCCAAAATTTGCAGCGACATGCTTCTCTCGTTCAATTGTTCCAGCGATCTCCTGGTCAAGGTGAACGTGCTCTCCGACATCTCGTCCGCCGCCAGCGCCGACCCCATCGACGACAGCGGCAATCTCACCGTCACCGAGAGCTTTGATGTCGGCAAGGGCAGCGACTACATCCTGGTTCAGACGTTCCTGCCCTGGACGGCCGTCGTCAATTTCTTCAGCCTGTCGAGCGCCAAGCTTTCCGATGGCCGCTACCTGCTCGGCTCTGCCGTTCTGTTCCGCAACGAGCCTTTCTGACCATGAAACGGAGCCTGTCCTTTTTCCGGTGTACCCTATCCGCGATCCGCCGCCTCACGCACGACCGGTCGGCTGCCTCGGGCGTGGAATTCGCGCTCGTTCTGCCGATCCTGGTGATGCTGCTGTTCGGCACCGTCGATCTCGGCCACGCGCTCACGGTCAGCCGAAAGATCGATGAGATCGCCTCCTCCACAGGCGATATGATTTCACAGCAAAGTTCCTGGACAAAGTCCGACGTTGCCAAGCTTCTCACCGGCGCGAGCTTCATCCTACAGCCCTATGACACGACGGGGCTGACGATCACGCTTACGGTCAACGATGTCAGCAGCAGCGGCAGCGCGACCGTCAACTGGTCCGCCGCACTCAACACCACCGCGCTCAACTCAGGCACCGCGAGCGCGATCGCGATACCTTCAGAGATACAGGAAACGGACGTGCAGGTCGTGCTGACCCGGGTGCAATACACATTGACGACACCGGTCTCGGCGTTCTTTTCGAACTTTACCGGAATGAATGGCTACAGCTTCGATCACCATTTCTTCAATCGCCCGCGGGTTACCGACAAGATCACCTATAATTGAGCCGTAAGGTCTGCCGCAATCGGCTGGGAGGTCCGCCGGATTGTCAACCAATAAGCCATGACAACGGCGATTGCGGACGATATGGAAGGTCCTTCAACAAGGGGCGACATCATGGCAAGACGAGTTTTCGGCGGCATAGGGCGGCTGCCGGTTATCGTCCCGATTGCCCTGGTGGTGATTTTGTATTCGAATGGCACTGGCGGGGCAGCACCGACCGATCTTCATTGGTCCCAGGATCCAGGCACTCATTGCAAATTCGTCGCGCCAGCGTCCTTGACCAGCGGCCCCACCTTCTGGATCGGCTCCTGTATCGACGGCAAGGCGTCCGGAGAAGGGATGCTGCGTCGCCGGGATGGCGGCCAGGCCGGGCCTGCCTTCTTCGGCCGGATGAAGGAGGGGATTCCTGAGATCGGTGTCATCGATCTGGCCGAGGGATACAGAGCCGGCAGTTTCCGCGACGGCGATATCGGCGGGCAAGCTGAGCCTGAGCCGCAGAATCGGATAGATGCCTTTCGTATTGCGGCCGAGGCCGCGCGGTCGGTCAGCGCCCATTATGCCGCCGAGAACAATGCGGGATCTGCCCACATTTATGAAGAGCTTGCCAAGACACTGGAACAGCAGACGGATTGAGCATGAGCGAGAGGCTGCAACGGCGATCCTTTCTGGCGGGCCTATGGGCAGGACTGTCGGCCATGTCTAGCGCCAGCACGCCCGCGGCGGCGGCGAACCAACCGCCGCAGAGCGCCGAAGGCCACCAGGGCAGGACTGGCATCCACCCCTGGCTCGGTGTCGGCGCACTCGGCCGTCCTTTCACGCCACGGCTTGCGCGCCGGTGATTTCAACCAGCGAGCCGCACATGAAGGCCGCTTCATCCGATGCCAGGAAGGCAACGAGCGCTGCCACCTCCTCAGGCTTGCCGATGCGGCCGTAGGGGACGAGCTTGTCGAGATCGGCGATCGTCCGGCCGGCGCGCGTAACGCCGGCTTCGAGCATCGGCGTATGGATCTCGCCGGGGCAGACGGCATTGACCCGGACCTTGTCGGGCGCATAGTCGCGAGCCAGATTCTGGGTGAAGGCGGCAACCGCCGCCTTTGTCGTGTTATAGGCGATATGGTTCGGCGCGGGGTAAAGGCCCCATTGCGAGGCGGTGTTGACGATCGCGCCGCCGCCCGCCGCAATCATGTGCGGCAGGACCGCGCGGCAGAGATGGAACATCGAATCCAGGTTGACTGCGAAACTCAGCTGCCAGTCTTCATCCGAAAGCGACAGCAGGTTTCCGCGCCGGTTGATGCCGGCATTGTTGACCAGCACATCCAGCTGCCCCTTGATCGCGAAGGCTTTCTCGATCAGGTCGACGCATTCCGATTTCCGGGAGATGTCGGCCCCGATGGCGATCGCCGATCCGCCCGCCGCCTCGATGAGCGAGGCGACGTCGCCTGCAGCCTGTGCATTGGCATCGGTCACCACCACCAGGGCGCCTTCGTCGGCCAACCTCTTCGAGATGGCCGACCCTATACCGCCGCCACCGCCCGTGACCACCGCGACCTTACCCACAAATCTTTTCATATCGAACCTCCCTATCTGATGTAGCTGCCGCCGTTGACGTCGAACGTCGCGCCATTGACCGAGACCTGCGAAGGGCGCAGCAGGAAGGCTACCAGCTCGGCGATCTCCGCCGTCTCGGCCATCTCGCCGATCGGGATATCGCCGACCGCCGCATCCTTGCCATGCTTCGCCACGAAATCCTCGGCCATGTCGGTGCGCACCCATCCCGGCGCGATGGAGACGGCGACGACGCCGTCGCGCCCGAAGCTACGCGCAATCGACTTTGTGAGATTGATCAGCGCCGCCTTCGTCGCCCCGTAGGGCATGGCATCGGCCGCGTAACCGCGCTGGCCCGCCCGGCTTGCCATGTTGACGATCCGCCCTCCGCCATGTTGCCTGAAATGCACCAGAGCCTCCTTGCAGAGGTCCGCTGCCGCGAAGAAGTTCACCTGAAACTCCTTCTGCCAGGCGGCCCGCCAATCGGACGGATCGGCGTCGATCGAAATCTCGTTGCGGATACCGGCATTGTTGACGACGGCATGGATCCGCCCCGCCGCCGCGAGCGCGTCGCGCCAGAGTGCAAAGGCGCCGTCCGGACCGGAGAGATCGGCCTGGACGATCAGGCCGTCGCCACCGAGCCTGCGATGCAGGGCTTCCGCCCCTTCCCTGTCGCGCCCGTATTGGATGACAGGCCGCGCACCTTCGGCAGACAGGCGCTCGGCGATGGCTGCGCCGATGCCGCCCGACGCCCCGGTGATGAGGACCGTCTGGCCGGCCAGTGGTGTAACGTGAGACATCTTTGGCTCCTAACCGAGCAGGCCGACCTGGGGACCCCAGGTGTCGGACAGGGCAAATCCTGCTGCGAAGGGATCGTCGTCGGAGATACGCAACTGCTCCCGGCCATAGACGTAGGCCCGGCCGGTTATTCTCGGTAGAACGGCGCGGCGGCCGCCCACCTCGGTCTCGCCGATCGCCTCCGCGAGAAACTCACCGCCGATGATCGACCGGGACGTCCTGCGGTCGCCGACGGCGACCTCGCCGCGCGCATGCAGCACGGCAAGATTCGCCGAGCTGCCGGTCCCGCACGGCGAACGATCGACGCGGCCGGGCCGCAGCGTCGTGCAGGTCCGCACCGCGCCGTCGGCTTCGCATCCGCGAAACATCACATAGGCGATCTCGTCGATACCGCTGAGGACAGGATGAGCGACCGAGACCTGGCCTGATAGAAGCAACTTCAGCTCGATGCCGGCTTCCGCCAGCAGCCGCGCATTGGCAGGCGCAATATCGAAGCCGAACTGCTCGACATCCACCAGCGCATAGTAGACGCCGCCGAAGGCGACGTCGATCTTGATGCGGCCCCATTTCGGCGTGTCCACCTCCCTGTCCAGCGCTTCGGCAAAGCTCGGCACGTTGTCGAGGCTGACGGACAGGCAGCGGCCGTCGCGGCAGGCGGCGCGCGCGACGATGAGGCCGGCCGGCGTATCCAGGCGGACGATCGTCTCCGGTTCCGACATCGCCACCTGCCCGCTTTCGAGAAGTGCGGTGACCACGCAGATACAGTTGCTGCCGGACATGGCGTGGGCGCGATCGGCCTGGAGGACGATGAAGCCGGCGTCCGCATCGCTGCGTGTCGGCTCGACCAGCAGGTTGACCGACATGGCGACATTGGCGCGTGGCTCGAAGGTGACGAAGCGGCGCAGGCTGTCGTCGACCGTGTTGATGTGGTCCATTTTGTCGAGCATCGTGGCGCCGGGTATTTCAGGCGCTCCCGACATAATGACCTTGCCGATCTCGCCCTGGCAGTGGACCTGCAGCAGATCGAGGGTCCGGTTCCAGTTCATTCGGCCGCCTCCGGCTTGATGTACCAGCCCCAGGAATCCTCGCTGGCGAAGCGGGTGATCTGCTTGGTCTCGAGATAGTTGTCGAGACCCCAGCGTCCGAGTTCGCGGCCGATGCCGGATTCCTTGTAGCCGCCCCAGGGCGCCTCGGTGAATGTCGGCTGCGAGCAGTTGATCCAGACGATCCCGGCGCGGAAGGCGGCCGCGACGCGCTCAGCCCGGATGTCGTCCTTCGACATGACGGCGGCCGCCAGACCGAAGCGGGAATCATTGGCGAGTTCGACCGCCTCCGCTTCTGACTTGAACGGCCGGATGCAGACGACGGGTCCGAAGATCTCTTCCACCCAAGCGGCGCTGTCGAGCGGAACGTCGGTCAGAACGGTCGGCTGGAGGTAGTAACCCTTGTCGAATCCTTCGGGGCGGACGCCGCCGCAGGCGACGGTCGCGCCGGCCCGCCGCGCCTCCTCGATCGCCGCGACGACCTGCTCGTGCTGACGCTTGGAAACCAGCGGCCCAAGCAGCACGCCCTCGTCCAGGCCATTGCCGATCTTGATCTTGTTGGTTTCCTCGACCAGACGCGCGAGCAAACCTTCGTAGATGGTGTCCTGCACGAGGACTCTTGACGTCGCCGAGCAGACCTGACCCTGGTTCCAGAAGATGCCGAACATGATCCATTCGACGGCCTTGTCGATATCGGCGTCCTCGAAGACGACGAAGGGCGACTTGCCGCCGAGCTCCAGGCTGACGCGCTTGATATCGCGGGCGGCGGCCGCCATGATTTTCGAGCCGACCGGGCCGGAGCCGGTAAAGGCGAGTTTATCCACTTGCTTGTGATCGATGATCGCCTGGCCGGCGACCGATCCGGCGCCGGTTACGATGTTGAGGACACCTGGAGGCAACCCGGCTTGATCGGCGACATCAGCCAGTTCGAGCGCCGTCAGCGATGTCAGTTCGGCGGGCTTCAGCACCACGGTGCAGCCGGCGGCGAGTGCGGGGGCAACCTTCCATGCCGCCATCAGCAGCGGGTAGTTCCAGGGAATGATGGCGCCGGCCACGCCGATCGGTTCGCGCACCGCCTTGGAGGTGAAGCGCTGGTCGGGAAGCGCGATCGCCTCCTCGGGATTGTTGTCGAGCTGTTCGGCCAGACCCGCATAGAAATCGAAGCAGCCGGCCGCGTCGGCGATGTCCCAGTCGGCCTCCGGAAACGGCTTGCCGTTGTCAAGAACTTCGAGGCGGGCGATCTCGGCCTGACGGGCGCGGATTCCGTTGGCAATCGCGCGAAGATATCCGGCGCGCTGGGCGCCCGTCAGCTTCGGCCAGCCGCCCTTGTCGAAGGCCCGGCGAGCCGCTTTGACGGCGAGATCGACATCTTCGGCTGTTGCGGCTCCGATCGTCTGGATCACCTCCTCCGTCGCGGGGTTGGTCACCTCGCAGGCGCCGCCCTTGACCGGCTTCACCCATTTTCCGTCGATATAGAGTTCGCTTCGCATGTTCACTCCCTTTCTCCTTGCGACGGCACCGCTCTCAGAAGCGATCGACGCGATAGGGTTGCATATCCACGGGCGGCTGAACGCCGGTGATGAGGTCGGCCATCAGACGGCCGGTCGTGGCCGCATAGGTAAGGCCGAGATGTCCGTGGCCGGTTGCGTACCAGACGTTGCGGCGCTTGGCTGATGGACCCATGACCGGAACGGTGTCAGGCAGCGCCGGGCGATGCCCCATCCACTCCGTCGCCTGCCGGACCTGCAGATCCGGCAATGCCTCCTGAGCCCGCTTCACCAGGATCTTCGCGCGCCGATAATCCGGGGACGCGTCGAGGCCGGCCATCTCGACCGTGCCGCCGACGCGGATGCCGCCCGCCGTCGGCGTGACCATGAAGGCGCGCGCCGGCCAGATGATGGAATGGCGCATCGAGATACCGGGCTCCATGATCTGCGTGTGGTAGCCGCGCTCGGTTTCGAGCGGGATATGTTCGCGCAGCAGAGCGGAAAGCCGGGCGGTGAAGGCGCCGGCAGCCAGCACGACCTTCTCGGTCGTAAGACTGCGCCCGTCCGCCAGCCGGAGAGCGGAAACACCGGCCTCGCCCTGCTCTAAGCCGGCGATCTCACCACGGACGGTCCTGCCGCCGAGCGCCTCGAACCTTTCGGCAAGGGCGGTGACAAGCCTGTAGGGGTCGATGATCGACCGGTTGTCGGGAAAGAGCACCGCGTTGCCGATCTTCGTCGTCAAAAAAGGCTCGAGCTCCCGGATGGCGTTGCCGCCGAGAATTTCATACCTGAAGCCGAACCGTTCCAGGATTTCGATATGCTCGCGATCGGCCTTGAATTCGGCCTCGTCAGTATAGAGGCTGAGGCAGCCCTCGGCAGTCAGCATGTGCGTCAGGCCGGTTTCCTTCAGCAGCGCGTCCAGATCGTCGTAGACGCGGCCGCAGAGCGCGGCGCCGGCCGCCTCCAGCGCCCTCAGCTTGGAAGGACGGCTGGCGGCCAGGAACCTGAGGAACCAGGGCACCAGCTTCGGCAGGTAGCCAGGCCGGATGCGTACCGGCCCCTCCGGATCGAGCAGCCATTTCGGCATCTGCGCCCAGATGCCGGGCCGCGAGGCCGGCATGAACTCGGTGACGGCGATACTTGCCATGTTGCCGTAGGAAGCGCCGCGGCCCGGCGCGTCGCGATCGACAAGCGTCACGGAAAGGCCGCGGCGCTGGAGTTCATAGGCGATGGTGACGCCGATAATGCCGGCGCCGACGACCACGATGGATGACACGGCGAACCTCACGATTTCAGTGGTCCCTGGCGCGGCTTGGCCGCTCCAGATCTGTTACCAATTCAGGATCGGCTGCATCGCGGCCTTGAATTCGGCCTTTTCCTCCGGTGTCAGTTCGCCGAGCGGCGCGCGGCATATACCCACGGGCAAGCCCTGAAGCTCGCAGCCATACTTGATCTTCTGCACGAACTTGCCGCTTTCGAGGATGTTCATCGCCCGGTAGAGCGTTTTCATCTGCTTGCGCGCCTTATCCAGATCGCCGGATCGGAACGTGCGGTCGAGGTCACAGCAGGCCTTGGCCATGCAGTTCGACGGTCCGCAGATCCAGCTTTCGGCGCCCCAGAACATGAAGTCGAGCGCGATATCGTCAGAGCCGCTGACAAGCTGGATCTTGCCGTCATAGCGGCTGGCGATGTCGACCGCGCGCTGCAGCACGCCCGAGCTTTCCTTGATCCCGATCACGCGCGGATTATCGGCAAATTGATCCATCAGCTCGAAACTGATGTCCGAACCATCCTTGGCCGGATAGGAATAGAGGACGAGGCTCACATCGACGGCGCCGAGGACGGCCTCATAGTGCTTGATGAGCTCCGCTTGTGTCGGACGGGTATAAAATGGCGGCGCCAGCAGGACCGTGTCATAACCGATATCTCTCGCCATCGCCGTCTGCTCGATCACCTCGCGGGTGGCGGGCGCGTTGGTGCCGGCGATCAGAATTTCGCCCGGCCTGGCGAAATCCTTGACGAACTGCAGCACGTCGCGGCGCTCTTCCCTGGATTGGCTGAAATACTCTCCGGTCGAGCCGTTTGGAACCCAGCCGGTGACGCCTGCCTCGCGCAGATGCGTCAGAAGCCTTTCGAACGCCTTGAAGTCGATCCTGTTGTTCGCGTCGAAGGGAGTGATGAGCGCGGGCATGACGCCGGAAAGTTTCATGGGATTTCTCCTGTCCTGGGAAAGACTGATTAGATTGCGAGCTTCTTGAGAATGCGCCCCTCGATGAGGGAGACGGCCCGCGTGAGTGGGAAGGCGATGACGAAGTAGATGAGGGCGACGACCGTCAGCACTTCGACGGGACGGGCGGTGTTGTTGGAGATGTTCTGGCCGACGAACATCAGGTCCGCCATGCCGACGGCCGAGACCAGGGCGCTCTCCTTGAAGAGGCTGACGCAGTTCGACAACAGCGTTGGGATTGCGCGCAGCACCGCCTGCGGCAGCACGACGTTGACGACCTGGGCCCTTTTCGGAAGACCGAGGGCGACGCAGGCGTCCAGCTGCTCCCGGCCGATCGACTTGAGGCTCGCCCGAAAGGTCTCGCTGGTGATCGCCCCCATATAGAGCGTCAGCGCGATGACGCCGGACGCCAGGTTCGAGAGCTCGACGCCGAGGAGCAGCGGCAGGCAGAAGAAGATCCAGAAGAGCTGGATAAGCACCGGCGTGCCGCGGAAGAATTCGACATAGGCGCCCGAGACCGCGCGAAGCGCGAGGTTGCGCGACGTCCTCATCAGGCCGACGAGAAAGCCGAGGGTGCATCCGAGCACGATGCAGATGACCGTCAGCTTGATCGTCATCCACAGGCCGAGCAGAAGGGCGTTTTCGAAACGCAGCAGGATCGAGAAGTCGAGAGTCATCCGGGCCTCCTAGCTGACGAGGATCTGGCGGCGGCGTTCAAGCAGGCCGACGATCTGGGTTATCGGGAAGGACACGGCGAAATAAATGAGAGCGACGACGGTGAAGGTCTCGATCGGGCGATAGGTCTCGGTGGCCAGCGTCTTGCCCTGGTACATCAGGTCCTGGATCGCCACGATCGCAACCAGCGCGCTCTGCTGGAAGATGACGATGCCGTTGGTCAGAAGCACCGGGATCGAGGCGCGGAAGGCCGTCGGGAAGACGATGTGGAGCACGCGCTGCAGCGGATTGAGGCCGAGCGCGATGCCGGCGTCGAGCTGTTCGCGCGGCACCGCCTGGATGGACGCCCGGTACGCCTCGGCGTTGAACGCCATCAGATTGAGGCCGAGCGCCATGATGCCCATCGTCACCGGGTCGAGGAAGACGTCGAACAGCATCGGTACGCAATAGAATATCCAGACGATCTGGACGATGGCCGGCGTGCAGCGGAAGAATTCGACGAACAGCATGAACGGCAGCCGGACGATCCGGTAAGGGCTCATGATCAGCAAAGCGAGCGCGAAGCCGAAGACGATACCGATGACATTTGCCGCAGCCGTCAGTTCCAGCGAAACCCACAACCCCTGCAGAAGCGGCGCCAGCGAAACCGCGTTGAAGTCGAACGTGTAGTTCATGGGTGCCCCTCCCTACTGCTTGATATGGAAGACGCGGTCGATGAATTCCTTGGTGCGCTCCTCGCGCGGGGCGCCGAGCACCTGCTCGGGAGGGCCGTCCTCGACGACCACGCCACCGGCGCAGAAGATCACGCGGGAGGCGATGTTTTTGGCGAACCACATGTCATGGGTGACGATCATCATCGGCATGTCCTGGGCGGCGAGTTGCAGGATCACCTGCTCCACCTCGCTGACGAGCTCGGGGTCGAGGGCCGACGTGACTTCGTCGAAAAGCATCAGCTTCGGGTCGAGCATGAGTGCGCGGGCGATGGCGACACGCTGCTTCTGGCCGCCAGAAAGCTGGGCCGGATAGGCCTTGGACTTGGCGCCGAGCCCGAACCGCTCGAGCAGCGCCTGAGCGCGGGCCGCGGCCTTCGCCTTGGCTTCTCCACGCACTTTGCAGGGAGCGAGGATCAGGTTCTGAAGGACGTTGAGATGCGGAAACAGCGTGTAATGCTGAAAGACCATGCCGATCGACCGGCGGACATTGGTGTCGATCTGGGTCTTCCTCCCCGCACCGTCGGAAGAAATATAAGGCTTTCCATCGAAATTGACCGAACCGCTGTCGATCTGCTCCAGCCCCATCATCACTCTCAGCAGCGTGCTCTTGCCGCCGCCGCTCGGACCGATGACGACGACACGTTCGCCGGGCTTCATTTCGATGTCGATGCCTTTCAGCACCTGAATGGCTCCGTTGCCATAGCTTTTGTGGAGCGCCTGCATTTTCACGAGGGGAAGGCTGAAGGACGTGGTCATGCCAATCTCCGATGATCGAAGCTGGAGAGGGCCGGCGCGATCTTCGCACCGGCCCGGCGAGATTACTTTGCGCCCTTGAGGACTTCGTCGACCGCCTTCTTGATCAGCTCGTCGACGTGACCGGTCGCGACCTTCTCTTCGAGGAAGATATCGACCACTTCGACGTCGGCAGCCGAAAGATTATGCGGCAGGCCGAAGGCGACGCCCTGCTTGGCGAGCGCCGGCGTCGGGTTGAGCGCCACCGCCCAATCCGGGTTCGACTGGGTGAAGAGCTGGTTGGTGTCGGAGGCGTCGACCAGGATGTCGGCGCGCTTCGAGGTCACCGCCAGGCGGGTCTCGTCATTGCCGGGAAGACGCATGATCGTGGCGTTCTTCACCGCCGCGGAAATGGCCTTGTCCTGCGCAGTGCCGGACATGACGGCGAGCGTCACGCCTGCTGTGTCGATATCGGCGACCGAGGCAGCACCAGCCGTAATTTTCGGATTGTTTTTGTTATAGGCGAGCGAGATCTGGTACTCCATCGCCGGGATCGAGAACTGCACCGCCATGGCGCGCGTCGGCGTCCGGTTCAGCGCCAGCGACAGATCCCATTTGCCCGCCTGCAGGCCGGCGACGATATTGTCCCAGGTCGTATCGACGAATTCGGGCTTCACCTTCAGGACATCGGCGAATTCCTTGCAGAGATCGGCGAAGAAGCCGGAATATTCGCCGGTCGCCGGATCGCGCATGACATAGGGCGGCGCGACAGCCGCACCGCAGCGCAGCACACCCGCCTTCTGCACGCCCTGCCAATATCCCTCGGCGGTCTCAGCCCGTGCGGCGGTTGCGGAAAGGCCTCCCATCAGGGCGAGCGCGGGCAGCGCCCGCAAGGCGGACGTCATCAACTTCGAAAGCATCGGCATTCCTCTTTTGCTGTGCGCGAAGCGCGCGGTTCCACTCGTCGGCTGTAGCCGTTTCTGTTATTTTCTTGTCGGCTCCGTGTCGACTGGCAATATTAAGTCAACAGCGTGTCGACAAAGTCAAGTGGAAAAATTACATTGCCGACACGCTGTTTTTCTGGCCCAATGGCATCCGCGTCGAGAGAAAGGGACCTAAGTGTCTGATGAATCGGAAGTGAAACGAATCCGCGGGACCGGCTGGAAGAACGTCTACGAAACGCTTCGCAACGAGATCCTGGCACTCACTTTGCCGCCCGGTCAGCTTCTCGATGAGATGACGCTTGCCGAGCGTTTCGACATGTCGCGCTCGCCGGTCCGCGAGGCCCTGATCCGGCTCGGCGCCGACGAACTGGTGGTGACGCTTTCGAACCGAAGCACGATCGTGGCGCCGATCGAAGTGGCGACGTTTCCGAAATATGTGGAAGCGCTCGACATCGCGCAGCGCATGAATACGCGGCTTGCCGCAGCATTGAGGACCGATGCCGACCTGAAGATCATCACCAAGCGGCTGAAGTCGTTCGAAGCGGCTGTTAAAACCGGCAATCATCTGGCCATGTCGGAAGCTAACAAGGAATTCCACATGGCGATCGCCCATGCCGGAAAAAACCAGTATCTGGCCTCGTTCTACGAGAAACTGCTGTCGCAGGGGCAGCGCATGCTCCACCTGCATTTCGAATATCTGGAGCGGACCCACGAGGGCTACCTCCTGACCGACGAGCACTCACTCATGCTGAATGCCATCAGGGACAAGGACGTGGAGCTCGCCGACGAACTCGCCCATGCCCATACCCGCCAGTTCCAGGACAATTTCATCAATTTCATGCGCGAGAACTACACGACGGATGTCGCGTTGGGCCCGCTGCGGGCCGCGGAGTAATCACGTGACAGTCAAGGCTATTGGATTCGTCGGCACCGGCGCGATTACCGAAGCGATGGTTCGCGGGCTTCTCGCAGAACCGGCCTATGCCTCCGAGATTCACGTCTCTCCACGAAGCGCTCACATCGCCGCGACGCTCGTCGACGAATTCGCCGCCGTCAGAATTGCCAAGGACAACCAGGACGTCGTCGATCACAGCGACATGGTGTTCCTGGCGATACGGCCGCAGGTCGCCGAGGAGGTCGTGCAGGCGCTGTCGTTCAGGGATGGCCAGATGGTCGTCAGCCTCGTTGCGGCGACGGAGCGCCAAGCCCTCTCCGAATGGATCGGCGCCGACGTGCATCTCGTGCAGGCGATCCCCCTGCCCTTCGTCGCCGACCGGCAAGGCGTCACCGCCATCTATCCGCCTGATACCGCCGTCGCCGCGCTTTTCGATATGCTCGGAACGGCTGTGCAATGCCAGTCGAGGAAGGAATACGATCTTCTCGCGGCAGCGAGCGCAATGATGTCGACCTATTTCGGCATCATGGAGCAGGTTGCCGTCTGGCTGGAAAGATGCGGCCTCGAAAAGGCGAAGGGACAGGCCTATATCGCCCCGCTCTTTGCAAGCCTCGCGCAGAAAGCGAACAGCCCCGGCAACGAACCGTTCAGCGCGCTGAGCCGCGAATTCGCGACCAAGGGCGGACTGAACGAGCAGGTTTTTTCCGACTTCGAGAAGAAGGGCGGCCTTGCCGCTCTGACCGCCGCACTCGACGGCGTGCTTGCCCGCATCGAGGGCAGGAACTAAAAGGTCGGCGGCGTGCAGGCGCTGATAACCTCGCAGGGCACGGGCCCGACGCAGCGGAAACGGTGCGGGCGCCTGCTTTCGAAATAGTAGGCGTCACCCGGTCCAAGGATGCGCCGCTCGTCGTCGACCGTGACCTCGAGCCTTCCCGAGAGCACGATCCCGCCCTCCTCCCCCTCGTGAACAAGGGGAACCTTTCCGGTGTCGGCGCCCGGCTGGTAGCATTCCTTGAGGATTTGCAGGCTGCGTCCGAACAGGTTTTCCCCAACCTGCCTGTAGGAGATGGGACCCTTGCCGATCTCCACCAGTTCCTCGGCCGCATAAAAAGCCTTCTTTGGACGTTCGGGCTCGAAGGCGAAGAATTCCGCCAGACCGATGGGAATGCCGTCGAGAATCCGCTTCAAGGCCCCGACCGACGGATTGGAGGCGTTCGATTCGATCAGCGAGATCGTCGAATTGGGAACGCCGGTGCGTTTGGCGAGCTCGCGCTGGGAAAGCTTATGGGCGATGCGGAGATGGCGAAGGCGGCTGCCGATATCGACGGACATGATGAGTTCGTTTGTCTTGTTCAGAATATCGAAAACATATCCTTTCATTCCTTATATTTCAATTGGTTACAACGATAAAGAAAAGGACTTGTTTGAAAAGGAGAAATCGCCATTCTCGGCGCATTCCAAGGAGACCAGGATGGACCAGCTCAACAAGACGAACGCGCCCGTACTCGAAAATTTCTGGATGCCGTTCACCGCCAACCGGCAGTTCAAGGCGACGCCGCGGCTTCTCGCGGCCGCAGAGGGCATGTACTACACCGACGTTGATGGACATCAGGTGCTTGATGGCACGGCCGGCCTCTGGTGCTGCAATGCCGGCCACGGCCGCAAGAAGATCGCGCAAGCGGTCGAGCGGCAGCTTGCAACGCTCGACTATGCGCCGACCTTTCAGATGGGGCATCCGATCGCCTTCGACTTCGCCGCGAAATTGGCCGCGAATGCGCCGGGCGGTCCGCAAGCCAAACTCGACAGGGTGTTCTTCACCGGCTCGGGTTCGGAATCGGTCGATACGGCGCTGAAGATCGCCATCGCCTACCAGCGCGCCATCGGCCAGGGCACCCGCACGCGGATCATCGGGCGCGAAAAGGGCTATCACGGCGTCGGCTTCGGCGGCATTTCCGTCGGCGGCCTGGTCAACAATCGCCGGGTTTTCCCGCAAATACCGGCCGACCATATGCGCCATACGCTCGACATCGAGCGCAACGCATTTTCGAAGGGCCTTCCCGCTCATGGCGTCGAACTGGCGGATGATCTCGAGCGGCTGGTGCAACTGCACGGCGCCGAAACCATCGCCGCCGTCATCGTCGAGCCGATGTCGGGATCGGCGGGCGTGGTCCTGCCTGCGAAGGGTTATCTGGAAAAGCTGCGCGCGACTGCCGACAAGCACGGAATCCTACTAATCTTCGACGAGGTCATCACCGGCTTCGGGCGTCTCGGCGCTCCTTTCGCGACCGACTATTTCGGCGTCGCGCCCGACCTGATCACCACGGCAAAGGGCATCACCAACGGCACGATCCCGATGGGCGCGGTCTTTGCCAGCCGCGAGGTCTATGACGGCCTGATGGTAGGACCTGATAATGCGATCGAACTCTTCCACGGCTACACCTATTCCGGCCATCCGGTCGCCTGCGCAGCCGGGCTCGCGACGCTCGAGATCTACGAGGAAGAGGGCCTGCTGACCCGCGCGTCCGAGCTCGCCGAATACTGGCAGGAAGCTCTCCATTCGCTGAGAGGCTCGCCCAACGTGGTGGACATCCGCAATCTCGGCCTGGTCGGCGCGGTGGAATTGGCGCCGAGAGCCGCGGCGCCAGGAACCCGCGCCTACGACGTCTTCGTCGACTGCTTCAACAAGGGCCTGCTGATCCGCGTGACCGGCGACATCATCGCCCTCTCGCCGCCGCTGATCATCGAGAAGGCTCAGATCGACACGATCGTCTCGACGCTCAGCGATGCGTTGAAGCGCGCCGCATGACCTTCTCCCGATGCGGCGGCAAACGGGCCGCCGCATCCTGCTATCCCACCGGCACCCCAAGCCCGACCTTGACCCGATCCATTGCGACGAAGGTCCGGAAGCGTTTGACGTTGTTGTTGCCGAAGAAGAGCCTGCGCGTCAGAGCCTCGTAGTCGGCCATCGACGGCACGATGATGACCAGGATGAAATCCGCTTCGCCGGTGACGTAGTAGCATTGCTGGATCTCGGCCGCGGCCGTGAATTCACGCTTTGCCTGCTCGATCTGCTCGGCGGTTTCGCTGATGACCTCCACTTCGACGAAGATCGTGATGGATTGTCCGACCGCGTCCGGCTCGACGACCGAGACATCCGCCCGGATGACGCCCTCCTCCCGCATTCGCTTGATCCGACGCTGAACGGCCGGTGCGGAAAGGTTCACCGCATCGCCGATCGTTCGCTGCGGGGTCATATTGTCCCGCTGAAGAATGGCGAGGATTTTCCGGTCGAAATCGTCGAGATGCGGCGGATGAACGGGGTTGCGCAAACCGATGCTCCAATGAAACAAAATTGCAAATGAACGGCCAAATATCAGCGCCTTTTTCGTGTTCGCTGCAATAGAGTTCAACGAAACCCACATAAAGGTGCGCGATGTTTCTTTTGAACAGCACGGCAGACTATCGTCTGGCACTTGACCCGAGAGATGAGAAAACGCTCGACGCCTCCGCCGCCGTGGAGGTGGAACGCCACCTGGCTTTCCGGAAGGACCATGCGGTAACGCCGCTCGTGGCTTTGCCCGGATTGGCGAGCGAAATCGGCGTCGCCGCAATCCACGTCAAGGACGAAGGCCACCGCCTCGGGCTTGGAAGTTTCAAGGCGCTCGGGGGAGCCTATGCGGTGATCCGCCTCGTCCTCAAACAGGCCGAGCAGCAGCTTGGCCGCGTCGTCGATATGGCGGAGCTGCATTCGTCCGAGGTTCGCGCCATTGCGCAGACGATGACGGTCGCCTGTGCGACCGATGGCAATCATGGCCGTTCGGTTGCCCAGGGTGCGCAGTTGGTCGGTGCGCGCGCCGCAATCTTCGTCCACGCAGGCGTCAGCGGCGAACGCATCGCCGCCATCGCCCGCTTCGGCGCGGAGATGATCCGCGTCGAGGGAACCTATGACGACGCCGTCCGCGAAGCGGCCCGCGTGGCCGAGGCGAACGGCTGGATCATCGTTTCGGATACGTCCTGGCCGGGCTATGAGCGGATCCCCGGTCTGGTGATGCAAGGCTATACCGCCCTCGTCAGGGAAGCGCTCCGACAGATGCAGGAACCGCCGACTCATGTGTTTATCCAGTCCGGCGTCGGGGGAATTGCCGCAGCGGTCGCCGGCCATCTGGCCATCGAGTTCGGCAAAAATCGTCCCGTCTTTACGGTCGTCGATCCCGCCCGCGCGGCATGCCTGTTCGAGACGGCGCGGGCCGGGCGTCCGGTGACGGTCGCCCATGGCGAACCGACCGTCATGGCGATGCTCGAATGCTACGAACCCTCCCTTGTCGCCTGGCGGATTCTTGCCCGCGCCGCCGACGCCTTCATGACGGTGGATGAGGCGGATGCGACCGACATCATGAAGCGTCTTGCCAACCCGGTCTCCGGCGACCCCGCCGTCGTTGCCGGCGAAAGCGGCGGTGTCGGCCTCGCAGGCGCCATCAAGGCCGTCGCCGACCCGGCGCTCAGGGCAGCGCTCTCGATCGACGGCCGCTCCCGTATCTTCGTGGTGAATACGGAAGGCGCAACCGATCCCGGCAAATATCAAGAGATCGTCGGACTGTCGCCCGCAGCAGTCGCCGCCAGGAACCGTGAAGGAGCCCTGACATGACCGGACAATCGATCGATGCCGCGCGTCTCCTCGGCCGGATCCGGACGCTCGGCGAGATCGGCCAGGATGCCGACGGCCGACTGATCCGGCTGGCGGCCTCCGATACGGAGAAACTCGGCCGCGACCGGTTCGTCGCCTGGATCGAGGGCGCGGGACTTCAAGTCGCCGTCGATCGCATCGGCAATATCTTCGGCATCTGGAAGCCCGATAGCGTGACCGACAACGCACCCCTCATGCTAGGCTCGCATATCGACACGGTCATCGGTGCCGGCATTTACGACGGCTGCTACGGCACGCTTTCCGGGCTTGAAGTGATCGAAACGCTGAGGGCAGAAGGCTTGACGCCGTCTCGTCCGATTGTCGTCGCGGCCTTCACCAACGAGGAAGGCGTGCGCTACGCGCCCGATATGATGGGGTCGCTGGTCTATGCCGGCGGCCTGGATGTCGATACGGCGCTTGCCACCATCGGCACCGATGGAACGATCCTCGGCGACGAACTCGAGCGGATCGGCTATGCCGGAGAGCATCAACCAGGATTCCCTAGGCCGCATGCCTATATCGAACTCCACATCGAGCAAGGGCCGGTGCTTGAGCGCGAGGGCATTCGCCTCGGTGCCGTGGAACATCTGCAAGGCATCTCCTGGCAGAAAGTTGTTATCACGGGAGACGCCAATCACGCGGGAACGACACCGATCTCCATGCGCCGCGACGCGGGTCATGCGGCCGCACGGGTCGTGACCTTCCTGCGCGACCGGGCGCAGGCATCGAACACGCCGACGGTCGCCACCGTCGGCTGCATGCGGTTCGAACCGGATGTCATCAACGTGATCCCGTCGCGGGCGACGTTCACGGTCGATCTCCGTGACCCGGACGAAGAACGGTTGAGAGAAGAGGAAGCCGCGCTCGCGACCCTCCTGGACAGGCTATCGGCCGAGGAGCAGGTCGGCGTATCGGTGGAGAGGCTTGCCCGGTTCGAACCAGTCAAGTTCGATCAGAACATCGTGAGGCTGATCGAAGAGGCGGCGCGGGAACGGGGCCTCGCCTGCCGGCGGATGACCTCCGGTGCCGGCCACGATGCGCAGATGATCGCCAGGATCGCCCCGTCGGCGATGATCTTCGTGCCAAGCATCGGCGGTATCAGCCATAATCCGAAGGAATATACCGACGACGAGGATCTCGTCGCAGGCGCAAACATCCTGCTCGATGTCGTTCGCCGGCTTGCCACGGAAGGATTGCCGGCATGACCACCGACAAGGACGCTTTACATGCAGAGATGACGGCGTGGAGACACAATCTTCACACGTACCCCGAATTCGGCTTCGAGGAGCAGCGGACCTCCGCCTTCGTCGCCGCAAAGCTGCGGGAATTCGGATTCGACGAGATCGTCGAGGGCGTCGGCGGCACAGGAGTCGTCGCAACGCTGAAGCGCGGCAGCGGCAACCGCGCCATCGCGCTGCGCGCCGACATGGATGCACTCAGGATCAGCGAACAGACGACCGTCCCGCACCGATCTCAAAACCCGGGCGTCATGCATGCCTGCGGTCACGACGGCCACACCACGATGCTGCTCGGCGCCGCAAAGATCCTGGCTGGTGAAGGCGGCTTCGACGGCACCGTGCGCTTCATCTTCCAACCGGCCGAAGAATGGGGCAAGGGGGCGCTGGCGATGATCGCCGACGGGCTCTTCGAAAGATTTCCCTTCGACGAGATCTACGGCATCCACAACATGCCGGGGATCGGCGTCGGCAGCTTCCAAACGCGCCCTGACGCGATCATGTCGGCCGAGGACAATTTCGAGATTACGCTGACGGGCATCGGCGGCCATGCCGCAAGGCCGCACTGGGGCAACGAGGTGCTCGTCGCGGCATGTGCGCTCGTGACCAATCTGCAGACCATCGTCTCCAGGCGGCTGGATCCGGCCGATATCGGCGTCGTGTCCGTCACGGAACTGATCACCGACGGCACGAGGAATGCGCTCCCCGGCCTCGCTCGCATTCTGGGCGATGCCCGCAGCTTCCGTTCGGAGATCAGCGAGACGATCGAGAAGCAGATGCGCCTGATCGCCGAGGGCACGGCCATGACCTACAACGTCAAGGCCGATGTGATCTACACCAGGGAATTCGTGCCTCTCATGAACGACCCTGTCTTGACGGAGGAAGCCCTGACCGTGGCACGTGATCTCTACGGTGTTTCGAACGTCGCCATCGCGAGTAAGCCGATGACTGGATCCGAAGACTTCGCGCAGTTCCTCGCGCGCGTGCCGGGCTGTTTCGTATTCCTGGGCAATGGCGTCCACTCGCCGCCGCTCCATAACCCGACCTATGACTTCAACGACGCCGGCCTCTCGCATGGAGCAAACTTTCACGCAGGGATTGTTCGTCGACGGCTCCACACAGGCTGATCTGTGAGACCGGGTGAGCGCTCAGCGCTTCAAGGTCTGAGACGGCAACTGGCCGAAGCGCTTCCTGTATTCGGCTGCAAATCGCCCCAGATGCGTGAAGCCCCATCTCAGCGCGATGTCCGCAATGCCCTGCCTGGCGTCGGATTCGAGCAAATCGCGATGGGCGGCAACCATCCGAAGTTCCTGCAGGTAGGCCATCGGGGTCGTATCCCTGAACTGCCGGAAACCCTGTTGCAAAGTCCGAACGCTGACCTTGGCTGCAATCGCGATGTCGTTGAGCGAAATCGGCTCGGCGATGTGTTCGTGCATGAAGTCGATCGCCCACTTCACATGGCGTGGGGCCGGTGTCGGTGCAGGGAGCGCAAGCTCGTTCGAATAGCGATTGGGACAGGCCTCCAGAAGCAGATAGATCGCGGCGTCGCAGAGCGAGCCGGCGGCCAGCGGCGACCGTTGCAGCGGTCCGTTGCCGCTGAGCCCGCGATGGAGGTTCGAGACAAGTTGCTGCAATACAAGCCCCGGACCGGTCGTCAGATCGATGTGAGGATGAAAATCGATGTCGCCGCTGATCGTTCGTTCGAACATCTGCGTGAGGTGGCTGATGATCTTCGCCTGATCGACGAACAGGCCGAAATGACGGCGAGGCCCAAACAGGCGGGCGCCTGCGGCACGACCTGCCTCAAGGATCGTACCACGCGCGGGGACCGAGTATATTTGCTCCCGCATGCCGTCGAAGAACGCGTTTCCCTCCATCGGCAGAAAAACGATCATCCTGTCGCTGGTCGCCTCCCGCCTGATCAGGATCGTGCCTTCGTAGGTGCAGTCGGCTACGGTCACCTCGTCTCCCACGGAGACGAAATTGCAGCGGTACGCTATGGGCATATTGCCTTCCGCCACAACTTTGATCGGGGAGTTTGGCGTCGACAATACTTCCGAAAGCGCGTCCGGGTCTGTTCCGCTATGCGCCGTCTCCCGAAACGACATGCTCTGCATTGCCAGCTGCCGGGTGAGGCCGGCATTGTTATATGCTTGAGAACTAATGGACATTCTGGACCTCGAAAGACGAGGCGCACAAGCGACACTGGATTTGTGCAATCATGTTCATCCCTCTTTTGTGTTGCCCCCTGGGCGCTTTCAGCCGTAGCGGCTGATTGCGAGATCCCTCGCATCGATTTCCGGCTGGCGGCCGCCGACGAGATCGCCGATGAGCCGCGCCGAACCGGCGCTCATCGTCCAGCCGAGCGTGCCGTGGCCGGTATTGAGGAAGAGGCCGGCGACCTTTGTCGCGCCGATGACCGGCGTGCCATCAGGCGTCATCGGGCGCAGGCCGGACCAGAAGGAAGCCTTGGAAATATCGCCGCCGGGGAAGAGATCGGTGACCGAGTGTTCCAGCGTGCTGCGACGGGCCAGGCCGAGGTCGTTGGTATAGCCTGAGATTTCAGCCATGCCGCCGACGCGAATGCGATCGCCGAGCCGGGTGATCGCGATCTTGTAGGTCTCGTCCATGATGGTCGATTCCGGCGCGCGCGACGCATCGGTGATGGGGATGGTGAGCGAATAGCCCTTGACGGGATAGACCGGCAGCCGGATGCCGAGCGGCTTGAGCAACAGCGGCGAATAGCTGCCGAGCGCGACCACCACCGCCTCCGCGCTCATCCGCTCACGATCGGTGATGACCCCGCGCACCCGGCCGGCCTCGACATCCAGCGCCTTGATCGTCGTGCCGTAAGCAAAACGGACACCGAGCGCCGCGGCTTTGGCCGCCAGCGCATTGGTGAACTTGAAGCAGTCGCCGGTCTCGTCCTTCGGCGTCAGCAGACCCCCGACGATCTTGTCGCGCACGTGCCTGAGCGCCGGTTCGAAGCGGACACAGCCGTCCCGGTCCAGCACCTCATAGGGAATGCCGTCGGCAGCCAGTGCCTTCACATCCTTTGCCGAAGCCTCGAGCTGTTGCTGCGTGCGGAACAGCTGCAGGGTTCCCTGCATGCGTTCGTCATAGGCGATGCCGGTCTCGGCGCGAAGGTCGGCCAGCGCGATGCGGCTGTAATCGGCAAGGCGCAGCATGCGGCTCTTATTGATCGCATAGCGCTCGGAGGTACAGTTCGACAGCATCCTCGCCATCCAGGCAAGCATGGCCATGTCCAATTTCGGGCGCAGGATGAGCGGCGCGTGCTTCATGAACAGCCACTTCATGGCCTTCATGGGAATGCCGGGCGCCGCCCATGGCGAGCAATAGCCGAAGGAGACTTCGCCGGCATTGGCAAAGCTCGTCTCCAGCGCCGGACCCGACTGCCGGTCGACGACCGTGACGTTATGGCCTGATTTGGCCAGTTGATAAGCGGATGTGACGCCGACGATGCCGGCTCCTAGAACGATGACCTTCATGATGTTCCCAATGATGGAGCCGCCGGCTCTCAGCGATATTGCCTGTGATAACGATCGCCCAGGCCGGTTAGGATTTCGTAAGAAATGGTGCCGGCGTCGCCGGCGATGTCCTCGAGCGTCTGATGGCGGCCAAGCACTTCGACAAGGCTGCCGAAGGTCAGCGCGCCTTCGGGCAGTGCTGTGATGTCGACGGTCGCGCTGTCCATCGACACACGGCCGACGATCGGCAGGCGTGCGCCGTTGAAATAGACCGCGCCGCGGTCGCCCAGGCACCGCGGCAGACCATCGGCATAGCCGGCGGCAATGGTGGCGAGACGCGTTTCCCGCTGCGTGACATGCGCGCCGCCATAGCCGACTTTGGCACCCGCCGGCACGATGCGCGTCTGCACGACGGCGACATCGAGGCTGACGACCGGTTCCATCGGGTTCTTCTCGCCGGCGTTCGGAGCGCCGCCATAAAGCGCGATGCCGGGCCGGGCAAGCACGCCGTGATAGGCGTCCCCCAGGAAAACCCCGCCGGAATTGGCGAAGGAGATGTCGAAGCCGGGAAATTCGTCGGCGATGCGGGACATCTCGGCAAATTGATCGCCGTTCTGCTCGCTGTCCATGTCATCGGCCGAAGCCAGATGGCTCATGATGAACAGGATTTCGACATTGGCGCCGTCCCGAAGGGCTGCCGCCAGCTCCGCTCGCTCTTCCTGGGGAAAGCCGAGCCGCGACATGCCGGTGTCGAACTGCAGGACGGCGGGCAGGCAGCGATTCAGGATATGTGCAGCCGCCGACCATTGCCGCCACTGCGCCAGCGAATTGAGAACCGGAACGATGCCCATCTCGGCGCAGGCGATCTCGTTGCCGGGCTGCAAGCCGTTCAGCACGAAAATCTGGGCATCGTGCGCAAGGGCCGGCCGGAGCCTCAGGGCCTCGACGAACTGGGCGACGAAGAAATGCCTGCAACCTTCCCTGTAGAGCGTTCTTGAGACCCGCTCGGCGCCGAGGCCATAGGCGTCTGCCTTGACGACGGCGCCCGCGCGGACCGGTGACAGCATCGATACCAGCTTGCGATAGTTGCGGCCGAGGGCGGCAAGATCGATCGTCAGATAGCCCGCGGCTCCCTGCGCTGGAGTAACGGTGCGTGTGCGGGAAACCAAAATATCGCTATCCATGTCCACCCCTTGTCGATTTCAAGGAGTTTATGAAATAATGAGCGAAATTGCCTATCATTTAGTAGTTGATTATTGTGTGATTTGCTTATTAGCCGCATAATCAACGAATATTTGGAACGATATCTCATGCCCGCTCTTGACGCGATCGATCGCAATATCCTGAGATTGCTGCGCCTCGATGCCCGCATGAGCAATGCCAAGCTCGCCGCGGAGATCGGTCTCTCTCCATCGGCCTGTCTCAGGCGCATCAAAATCATGGAAAAATCAGGCGTGATCCGCGGCTATACGGCGCTGATCGACACTGGCAATGCGGATGAGATGATCGCCGTGATCATCAACATCACCCTGGAACGACAAACAGAGGATTATCTCGACCGCCTCGAAGCGGCGGTTCGCCGGCATCCAGAGATCCGGGAATGTTTTCTGATGACGGGCGGTTCGGACTATCTGTTGCGCGTGGAGGTCGCGAATGCCGGCGAGTTCGAGCGGATTCACAAGGAGATACTGTCGACCTTGCCGGGTGTCCTCAGGATTCATTCCAGCTTCTCGATTCGCAATGTTCTTGCGACACGCACGAGGGGCAGGCGCTGAACCGCGATCCCCACGCTTAGAGCCTTTCCGGGTTAGATTGAAGCATTCTGCCGGAGCAGGTTTTCGTCAGGCTCTAGATCAATTCGAGCGCCGTAGCCTTGGCGACCGCTTCACTCGTCGTGGCGACGGTCAGCTTCCGGCGTGCCGAGGCGAGATAGAGTTGCACCGCGCTCACCGAAATGGACAGACGGGCGCAGATCTGCTTTGCCATCAGGCCGCTGGCCGTCATTTCAAGACATTGCAGTTCGCGGCGCGACAATTGCGGAAAATCCGCCGTTTTTCTCAGGCCCGACAGAACCATGGCCCTGTCGTGGAGATGGTGGGCGAGAAACTGGAGGTCGCGCATGCTGTCCATGCGGAAATGCCGCCAGTAGGCGTCGGGGTGATTGGACGTGACCGTAAACAGCGACCGCTCCCCTTGAGGTCCCCGCACCGGCAGAGTCACGCCCTGCCGGCCGATACCGAAGGCCATGGCCTCCTTGAAGAAGCCATAAGCCCGGCCCGAATCCCATTTTGACGCCGACCATTCCACGGGCAGGAAGCCGCGCCGGCCGAGACGGACGACGGGATCGATGCTGAAGTAGTCCCGGTCAAGATATTGTTTCACCCACTCGGGCGGGTAGGTCAGCATCAGCAACGGATTGCTGGCCGCCGCCCCCGAGGAGCGGATCACATGCAAAACCATGTGCGATATCGCATAGATGTGGCGGACTTCGTCCAGCGTCGTTTCCAGATCCCGCAATGTCGGCGCTGCGGAGATCCGATCCAGACAATAGAAAAAACGAGAACTGCTCAGCATGAGATGGACTCGTGGTTGTGCGTTTCATTGACTACCCGTACCGGTAACATTTCACGGGATCGGAGAACAGCTTATTCTAATACAACCATGGGTGCGGTGAAAAATAGGTTAAGGCTTAGCGGGAGCATATGCCACTGCTGGGCGGGCCCTACCGCATGCCGTCATCGGCAAAGGTTCTGAAACGATTGGGCGAAGCTCGCTCCAGTCGGGACAGGTTGGCCCGAAGTGCCCGGCAATTGTCCGCCGTCACATCCCATAGGCCGACATACAGCTTGCCGATCTCGGGCAGGGATCGGGCAAGCGGCGTCGGCCTCCAGCCGATCCTGCGATACACTCCGACCATGGCGCCATCATAGACGCCGACGATGCTTTCGATACCGGTGTCGAGCGCAAGGTCGCAAAGCCCTGAGAGCAGCTCCGTGGCGACCGTGCGCGATTGCTCCATGTGCCCGGCAAGCGGGTGAACGCAAAAGCGGGTACATTCCCAAGTCGTTGGGCTATCGACGTCGATAGGCTGATCGAAGAAATGCCGGAACTCGCTTTTGAGCATCGTCGCTCCCGTCGTCGGTAGCAGGCGCAACGAACCCGTCAGTGTGCCGGAAGGTCGTTGCGTGACAAGATATACGGGATCTTCGGCCTCGTCGTATCGGTCCCTCTCCCATTGGTCCCGGACATCGACCTGCCATCCCAGCCGATCGCGAAAAACGGCGGCGCGAGCCCGAAACATTTCATCGAAAGCACGTCGATCGGTATCGAGCATGTCTTTGGTGAGTATCCGCAACATATCCGTCCCTCCTGATGTTCTGACGTTTCACAACAGGAGGCCGACCGGGAGCAATCTGGATATTTCACCAGGTTGACCGGTGCTTCGCTTTGCCTTCCCCTTTCATAAGAAGTTTCTGATGTTCGTCGATCGAAAGCTCTTGGTAATTGCCAATTTTAACGCAACCAACGGGAGGATTCTGATGACCCACGACATGGCACGCGGCAAACGTATTCGAGAGGCGATATCCCGGGGCAAGTTCCGGAAAGTTCACGCCCTGGCGGCCGAACTGGACGTGTCTGTCGCCGCCGTCTCACGCTGGCAGAATGGCGGCCATACCTCGCTGGAAAGCGCCTGCGCGCTCGCCGACCTGCTGGATGTCTCCCTCGACTGGCTGCTGCTCGGGCGAGGCACCATGGACTGGCATAGGAACAGCGCAATCTCCGCCACGGAATTGCAAATGGTTCTGGCGTTGCGCAACCGGTCTGCGGCAACACGGTCCAATCTCGCTGGGCTGGTCGAATCCATCCCTCCGGAGCACCCGTAACGCCAAGCGCAATTCTGCGCGAATTTTTGACCTGAGGTCAACACGTTTAGGTTGATAAAAAGCAGATCGTCGACGATCTTTCTAGTTAAAGCTTCAACGGCGACACAACAGGGCGGCCAGCTCGCCCTGCCCTCGCCGCCGCAGAGACCTTGTTTTCACTCTCAATGCAGAAGGGTCGTTGGCGTCGGCTTTTGACGTGAAACCGTAAATACGCAGCCCGAAAATTATCGAAAAACCGCATCGCCACCGGTCCGGAACATTTTTGGATCTGGTCCCGGCAGTCTCAACCGATTTTGGAGTCAGTCAATGACAGTTGCGCTTTGGAGTCAGTCAATGACAGGTGCCAACCCGGCCCATATCGGCGCCAATGCGCCTACGGTCAAACCGCGGCCTGCCTTCGCGCAGACCGATCTGGTCGCATTGTCGCGCTATTTTTCTCTGCTGATGATGCGCAACATCACAAGCGATGGCTATGTCATCGAGGATCCGGCATCGCCGGGCGTCTTTTCGGCCCCGGGCTGCGTCATCGCCGCACCCTCCTATCCCGCGAACACGCCGGGTGTCGACCAGGACTATGTTTTCAATTGGGTCCGCGACGGGGCCATTACGGCCATCGAAATCGCGCTTGCTGGCTTGCTGCCCGTTCCGGGCGGGGTTTTGCCGAGCCTGGTCGACTACGTGAATTTCGCCGCGCTCTGCCAGGCGAATGCGCAGAATTCCGCGACCGTCACACTTGGTCACGCCTGCTTCACCATTACCGGCGAGGTTCGTCCGTGGTCGGAGCAGAATGACGGACCGGCCATTCAGTCGATTGCGATCCTGACCTTGTTCGATCAGCTGGATGGCGCCACGCAGACGATCGCCAAACAATTGGTCGAGACCAACCTCTCTTATCTTCTCGAAGTTTACCAGAACAAGACCACCAATCTCTGGGAGGAATATGAAGGCTATTCCTTTTTTGCAAGATCCGTACAGCTGCGCTTTTTCCGGGAAATTTCCGCAAACACGATCGGTGTTGCGGTGCCTGCCGGGGTGACTGACGCCATCTCCTGGCTGGAAAGCCAGTTGGCCACCCACTGGAACGGGCAGCTCTATGTGAGCATTCTGGATGCCGCGGAGCAAGCCGGTTACGACGCGAACATCGATATCGTCTCGGCGGTCTGCTATGGCGGGAGCGAGCCGACCGACACCAAGCTTCTGGCAACGGCGGCCATCCTGCGGCGCCAGTGGGCCGATCCTTCGTCTTCGAACTATTACCCGATCAATGGCGCCGACGCGGCCAAAGGGCTTGGACCACTCTTCGGGCGCTATCCAGGCGATCATTACGATGGCGATGTGGCGGCCCCGGTGGTCGGCGGGCATCCCTGGGCTCTGTGCACCGCCAACTTCGCCGAGTTTCAATATCGGCTTGCCAATGCCATCGAGGCCAGCGGCGCCATCCCCCTCGATCAGTTCTCCGAACCCTTCTTCGCGGAACTGGGACTTGGCGCATCCAGCAGCGCCGCCGACGCCTCAGCTGCCTTGCGGGCTTCGTCTGACGTCATGCTGCGCGCCATCGTCTACCACAGCGATCACTATGAACTGAGCGAACAGTTCGATGGAACCGTTGGCTACGAGAAAAGCGTCCGGAACCTGACCTGGAGCTACGCCTCCTTTCTCTCGGCGGTCAGAGCCCGCTCCGCCGCCGCCCCCGCCGCCAAGTCCAAACCCCGAAACTCCCGCGGCCCGAGATCATGACGACGTCAGGCTGTCCGGTCTGAAATCTCGATTGAGTGCAGAACCGCATGATCCGCAAAGCCTGATGCGGCTTTCCGGGAATAATGGAGGACCAAAGTGCTTTTTCCCCTTGAATCCGCGATAAAAGCCGATGCCAAGACCGTCGCAGCGTCTGGCGACTACGATATCGTGATTGTCGGCAGTGGCATTTCCGGAGCAATCATTGCCAAGCAGGCTGCCGAAGCGGGCAAGCGTGTCCTTATCCTTGAAGCCGGAACCGGTGCCAACAGCACACTGTCAGGCTATGACAATCTGCTGACGACTTTCTATTCGGCAGCCTCCAAGGACAACCAGTCGCCCTTTCCGCTGAATGCGAACGCGGCCATGCCCCGCAGCCCGCAGCTTCGCAAGCTGCGGGCGGGGGAAACCGATAGCTCGACCTATATCGTTCAATCCGGCCCTTATGTCAGCGATACGACATATACCCGTATTTTCGGCGGAACGACCATGCACTGGGAGGCGAAAACGCCTCGCCTGCTTCGCTCGGACTTCAAGACGCGCACCATTTTCGGCCAAGGGTTGGACTGGCCGCTGAGCTTTGAGGAAGTCGAAGATGATTACCGCCTGGCCGAGCGGGAAATCGGTGTATCGGCAGATGTCGAAGATCAGCAATATCTGGGGCAGACCTTCCCGGACGACTATGTCTTTCCCATGCGCGGCCTGCCGCTTTCCTATCTGGATCAGCAGGTCAACAAGGGCATCGAAGGCACCAGTGTCGAACTTTACGACAAGACCTATCCCCTGAAGGTCAGGCCCTATCCGCAGGGGCGTAACAGCATACCAAACCCGGCCCATGACGGCGGGAAAGGCTACCGTCCCATCGGAGCCGTCGATACGCATCAGGTCGAAGAGGGCGGTCGCTGCCAGGGCAACACCAACTGCGTACCGCTCTGTCCCGTGCAAGCGCGTTACCACTCCGGCAAAACGCTT
The DNA here is from genome assembly GCF_024346605.1 of Rhizobium anhuiense bv. trifolii. NCBI lineage: Bacteria > Pseudomonadati > Pseudomonadota > Alphaproteobacteria > Hyphomicrobiales > Rhizobiaceae > Rhizobium > Rhizobium anhuiense. Next base: position 364,338 of record NZ_CP098804.1, on the reverse strand, counting down.
GCCAAGGCGTTCGCAGTAAACGGGAAAAGCGGCGAGCGGCTTGTCGAACTATTGCCGCAGGCGGTCGCATCGAAGGTCAACATCGATCCGGATAGCGGGAAAGTCCACTCTCTCGAGGTCAAGATTTACAAGGATCCGGCCTCACCTGCTCACGAGACCATCACCGTGAAGGGCAAGGTTTTCGTGCTTGCGGCAGGCGCCATCGAAACGGCGCGTCTCATGCTTGCCTCCGGCCTGCGCAGCACCAGCGGTCTTGTCGGACGCAATCTGATGGACCACGCCTATCTGCTGAACTGGGCGCTGATGCCGGAAATCTGCGGCACGATGCGCGGAACCAGTTCGACGGGCGGTATCGTGGACCTGCGCGACGGCCCTTTCCGGGAAAGGCAAGCCGCCTTCGCCATCGATATCCATAACGACGGCTGGGGCTGGGCCACGGGTGCGCCGACTTCCGACCTTCTCAAACTGGTGGATGATCGCAACCTCTACGGGGCGGATCTTCGGCGCGGCATGATCGACCAGGTTTCGCGGCAGTTGCTGCTGGCATTCATGATCGAGGTCATGCCCGTCGAAAGCAACCGCATCGCGGTGGATCCGCAATATACCGATGCTCTGGGCAATATGCGGCCCATCCTGTCCTTCACGGTTCCGGAATATACCATGAAGGGTGCCGCCTATGGCCGCCAGTTTGCGCGCACCGTCTTCACGCGTCTGGGCGCGCAGGATCATACCCAATACGACCCCAGCGATTTCGGCTATGTGGCCTATGAGGGGCAAGGCTATGCGATCCGCGGCGGCAATCATCTGGCCGGGACCCATATCATGGGAACGACGAAGACCAATTCCGTCGTGGACAAGAACCAGCGCAGCTGGGACCACGAAAACCTCTATCTCGTGGGCGGCGGCAGCATGCCGACGATCGGCACGGCCAATGTCACCTTGACGCTGGCCGCCATGTGCTTCCGAAGCGGCCGCGACATTCTGAAGTCTCTGCATTGAACGAAGACCGGCATCCGCTGTGCGGAACGAACAGATGGCCTCGCAAGCGACACGAAGCCGGCCTGTGAACCCAACTTATCTTTCATGGAGCTTGAGATGTATTCCGCCAGTATTAAGACGCTCGATGAGCTGAAAGAATTTCTCTACCGGGCGATGCAGCTCGAACATGCGACGATTCCGCCTTATCTGACGGCGCTTTACTCGATCAAGCCCGGCGTCAATCAGGATGCGACCCAGGTTCTGCGCGTGATCGTCGTGGAAGAAATGCTGCATCTGACCATCGCGGCCAATATTCTCAACGCCATCGGCGGCACGCCGGATCTTGTCAGGCCGGACTTCGTAGCCCGCTATCCCGCCGCCCTGCCGGACGGCGAGACGGATTTCAAGGTCGGCATCCAGGCTTTCGGCCGTGAGGCGCTGGCGACTTTCCTGAAAATCGAGCGGCCGGCCCAGCGTCCTGAACATCTCGTCGGCAAGGGCCTGATATATCGCAAAACTCCTCCTGATATCACCGCGCTTGCCAGCCATCCGAGCCATGAGGACCTACATTTCTTCAGTATTGGCGAGTTCTACTCAGCCATCGCGGACGGCATCAAATACCTGGAAGCCGAAGCGCATGGGGCGGGCACAACCATATTTACCGGCGACAGATCGCGCCAGATCACCTCGGAATATTATTACTCCGGCGGCGGCGAGCTGTTTCCGGTGACCGATCTGAAAAGCGCGTTGGAAGCCATCGATCTCATCATCGAACAGGGCGAGGGCGACGGTGGCGGTATCTACGACGATGACGACCACGAACTGGCCCATTACTATCGTTTCGAGGAACTGGTCAAAGGCCGCTACTACCAGAAGGGCGACCAGCCCGGCCACCCCACAGGTCCTGAGTTGCAGGTCGATTGGGAAGGCGCGTATCCCATAAAAAAGAACCTAAAAGTGGGGGACATACTCGAAGGCTCGGAACTGCGTGGGGCGGCGATCGCCTTCAACACGCGCTACGGCGAATTTCTCCAGCTTTTGACGCGTGCCTATAACGGCCAGCCGACCCTGCTGCTGGAAGCCGTTCCGATGATGTTCGAATTCCGCAACATGATCCTCGAACTCATCCGCAATCCCCTGCCGCAACATCCCGGTAAGAACGGCAGCCCCACCTATGAGATCCCCGGCGCCATCAAACAGCCAGCCACCACCCGGCAGGCGGAGGTAAACGCATGAGCAACCGTTTCGAGGCATTTCTGGGTCTTTCCGGCGAATTGACGGCCTTCTCCCACTTTGATCTCCTGGGAACAGGCCTGGCGGACCGCTATCTCGTCACGCTCGACAAGGTGGTCGGCGGCGAGATCGTCGACGCGCTGCTGGCCGCCTTCGCCGCCCTGCCACCCCCGGAAGGTGAGGTCCGCATCCAGGCGGTGCGCACGACCATTCTGGGCAATGAATTGCTCGGAGACGTGGCCCGTGCGCTGATCAAGCTCTGGTATTCCGGCACCTGGTTCGAGCTGTCCTCCGCCTGGACGGAGCGCTTTGGCCCCAGGCCTGCGAATATCACCTTCGTCGTTTCTCCCGATGCCTATGTCGAGGGTCTGCTCTGGAAGGCGATCGGAGCCCACCCTGCAGGCGCCAAGGGGCCGGGTTTCGGCTCCTGGGCCTTTCCGCCGAAAATTCCGGCTTTTTCCGGCTCTCGATTCCAAAACCTGACCTGACGCCACTTCCGTTTGTCTTCAAGAACTGGATCATTGCCATGACGACACATCTGCATCGACTGACACCTGCTAAAGTCTGGCTCGGTGTCATCCCCACGCTCTGGTGGAATGACGATTTCATCAATATCGACATCGGCATCCCCTACGAGCAGGCTCTGAGTGAAATGGCGCTCGCCGGCTATGTCGGATGCGGCGTCGGCCACAAATATCCGACGGACCCGAAAATATTGCGGCCTGTCCTCGAACTCAGGGGATTGCGGATTTCCGAGCCCTGGGTGAGCACCTACTTCACCATCAATGCGATGAAGCGTCATACGCTTGATAATGTCGATGCTCAGCTCGACTTCCTCGAAGCCATGGAAGGAGGCAGCGACGATCCGCGCAGGGCCGACCTGGTCGTTTCCGAGTTTGGCGGAGCGGTCAATCCGCTTCCTGTCGCCCTGTTTCCGAATTGCCCCGATTTCTCCGATGACCAGTGGAAACGGCTGATCGAAGGCCTGCATGAGGCCGGAGAGAAAGCCAGAGCGCGTAACCGCCGGCTCTGCTATCACCCGCATCTAGGGACCGGGGTGATGAATACGGAAGCAATCCACCGGCTCATGGACGAGACGGATCCTCGCCTGGTCAACATGCTTCTCGATACTGCGCACCAGGCGGCTGCCGGTGTCGATCCGCTGGCGCTGGCCAGAAAATATGCCCACCGCATCAAGCATGTTCATCTGAAGGACATTCGCGCCGAGGTGGTTACGACGATTCACAAAGAAGGATTGTCCTTCCAGCAAGGGATCGAGGCGGGGATCTTCACCGTCCCGGGTGACGGCTCCATAGGGACCTTTCCAGAAATCCTCGATGCGTTGGCCGAGGCGGATTTCGCCGGTTGGATCTGCGTCGAGGCAGAGCAGGACCCAGCCAAGGCCAATCCGCTGCAATACGCGAAAATGGGCCGCGAATATCTGCGCAAGCTGCTCGGATGGTAGCCCGGCGCGGACCGTTTGTTTCAGCCCGATGGCGATGTGAAGGAGGCGGGCAGGGATCTCGCTTCATGACGGTGTCGGGCGGGACATCATCCTGAACCACGCATGACTGGATAGCGACAGCTGGAGCGATGAAGATGGAAGAGGCACGCAGACGAGAGATATATTTCAGCTTCTTTATGTTTACAGCCGATTTGAGGCCGAACGACGCCGGCTATACCCAGGTTCTTGTCCGACATCTGAAAGCGCTGACCGAGATCGGCTACACCGGCTTCGATGTGCATATCGCCCCAGGACCTGCCAACGTCGGTCATCACGCTGAGGTCGAAAGCTATATCAGCCTCAAGAGGGCGTTCGATCGGGCCGGTTTCCGGGATGTGAAGTTCACAACCAATGTGGGGACCACGCGAACCTTCGATCCGACCTCGCCCTATGAGGACCAGCGCAGGCAGGCGCTGTCCTATCTCAAATCCCGCGTCGACATCACCTCGGTGCTGGGCGGGGAGAATACGATCATGTCGGGGCCGTTCCTGTACCCCTATGGCATCTTTCCACTGACGGATGACGGCGAAGGGATCTGGAGCGACGTGCTTCAGGATTGGATGAAGCCACGATACGCGGCGGCCGCCTCCATCTTCCGGGAATTGGCGCAATATTCTGCGGAGAAGCGGGTGAAGCTCGCCATCGAACCGGTCAAGAATTGGGAAACGCCCGGGCCGACCATGGTCTCGGAAGCGCTGGACTTTCTCGAAAGCGCCGACATTCCGGTCGGGGGCGTCACGATCGATACAGCCCAGGTCGTCATGGAAAGCCAGGGACCGGCCATCTTCAGGAAAAATGTCGCCCGTGCCGTACAGCAGAGTCGGCTGAATTACGTTCACATCTCGGCGCCGGACCGGGGCGCTGTCAGAGATAGCTGGATTCCCTGGGAGATCATGCTGGACGAAATCGAGCCGGTCTATTCCGGCCCCTATCTCGTTGAAGTCTTCAACGCGATTCCACCCTTCGAGAGTTCGATGCGAATGACGCGCAGACGCTTCTGGCGGCCCGGTGAGGACGCGCCGGAGGCAGACGTCGACAGCGCCTACGACGTTGCGCGCGCGGCCCTGAAGACATTGGAGGAGAAACTCGCGTCCCGCGGCCGTTGATCTCATCCGTGATGGCGCTCGGGCGCAGATGTTGTGCCCGAGTGAACTTCAAATCTCAGCAAACGACCTTTCAATCAGGGAGATACCGATGGTCACGCAATTGCCGGATCCCATTAAAATCGTCAGGCGAGCAGGCGATGTCCGTATTCATACTTTCATTTCAGCTTTCACGGCTGACAATATCGCCAATGCAACGCACATCATCGAAAGCAGGAACAAGCTTGTTCTCGTCGATGGGCAATTCCTCGTTCCCTATGCCCTGCAATTCAGGGAATATGCCAACAGTATCGGCAAGAAGATCGACCGGATCTATCTGTCGCACAGACACCCCGACCATTGGTTCGGCCTGGGAGCCGCATTCAGCGATATTCCGATTTATGCATTGCCGAAAACCATAGAGTTCCTGCAGCAGCATGGGGAAGATTCCCTGAATGACCACTGGAAATTGGGCAATCTCGCTCCGAAGAGCTTGATCATTCCCGAAAGAGCTGTCCGCGCCGGCGAGGAAATCATCGACGGAGTCAAATACCTATTTGATGAAGTCGTCGATACGGAGATCGATTTTCTTCTCACCATAGGTCTTCCGGACGTGGGCGTTTTTATTGCGCAAGACCTGATCTACAGCGGAACGCACCTTTATCTGACGAAATACATGGAGCATTGGATTGGGATTTTGCAGGGTATGCTGCTGTCCGACTATGACCTGTTCCTTCCCGGTCACGGCTTTCCGGCTGACAAAAACGAGGTTGCCAAAAATATAGAGTATTTGTCCGTCGCCCTGGAGGCCGCCGGCAACGGACTCACCAATGACGCTTTCAAGCGCTTCCTGCTGGAAAGATTTCCCGAGCGGAAATGCCCCGGCATATTCGACATATACGTACCGCGCTTATTCGATAACGCGAGCGAGTTCTAGCGCATCGGCCCGAAAATCGGAATCGATTTTCGGAAAGAACGATGCGTAGATTCAAAGTGTTAGAGCTGTCCTTTGTGCGTCCGAAAGGACGCACGGCACTCTAATATCCGTCAATTGTCGTCAACAGGGGAGCCGTTGGAACATGGGCGACACATACACGGTTGGACAATATCTGGTCGACAGACTTCGCGAACTGGGCCTGGGGCACCTGTTTTCCGTAGCAGGCGATTATTCGATCGAATGGGTGAACAGTTATGTCGAGAAAAGCGATATAAAGGTCATCGAAGAGGCGAATGAACTGAATGCCGGTTATGCGGCTGACGGCTATGCCAGACTGAAAGGAATTGGCGCTCTGTGCGTCACCTATTCCGCAGGCTCGCTTTGCGCAACAAATGCGATCGCCGGATCCTACGTCGAGAAAGTGCCGGTCGTTCTGATCAACGGTGCGCCCAGCATCAAGAAAACGCTGACGTTCGAACAAACCGGCTACAGTTCGCATCACTTCATCAGCGGCCGGGAAACGGATCTTCAGGTATTCGAATACATCACCGCCGCTGCCGTCCGCATCGACAGCCCTCATCTTGCGCCAATGCTCATAGATTATGCGCTGACGCAGTGCATCACGGAAAGACGTCCGGTCTATATCGAGTTGCTGGAGGATATGGTGGACCTGGGATGTACGCGCCCGTCGAATGCCTTAAAAGCGGCGCCTGTTATATCCGACGAGAACAGTCTCAATCAGTCGATCGCGCAAATCAGCGAAAGATTGCAAAACGCCACCCGACCGCTGATCTGGGTCGGTGTCGAGATCGACCGGTTTGGCCTTCACGACCAGGCGGAGCGGCTCATCCGGGACCTCAAAATTCCCTACGTGACCGAGCTTTTGAGCAAGGCCATTCTATCGGAAGACGATGTACAATTTGCCGGGGTGTTCGATGGCAAATCGTCATCACCCTATGTCCAGTCTTTGGTCAAAGACTCCGACTTCGTATTGGCACTGGGCGTCTGGTTGACTGATATCAATGATTTGGGCTGGCCTATCGATCTCGATAAAACCGCATTCGCCTCCTGGGAGACCGTGAAATATGGCACGATCTTCAACGCACAGGTTTCGCTGGCGGATCTCGTCAACGGCTTGATTGACAAAAGGCTGACGTGCAAAGGCCAAAGTCTTCCGGTGAAACCGGCCCGGCAACTGCCGGTCGTCAATCCGGCAGGCGAAATTACCTATCAGGGCTTCTACGATTTCATTCAGCCGCAGATCGACGGAAATACCATCGTTGGTGCCGACGCGAGTTTGAATTATTTCGGGAGCCTGCTTCTTGAAGTGGGTGCTCGCCGCGGTTTCATCGTGCAATCATCCTATTCGGCGATCGGTTATATCGGTCCGGCCGCAACCGGGGTTTCGCTGGCGAAGCAAAATCAACAAAGGCTACTGGTCTTTGCGGGGGATGGCGGGTTTCAGATGACCGCTCAATGCCTCTCGACACAAACCCGTTTCAATCTCAACCCGATCATCTTTGTGATGGACAACGGCATTTATGGCGTGGAGCAATGGCTTGCCGACGCATCGGTTTTCCATGGCGACAAACCGTTCTACAATTCCTGCATCCTGCACCAGTGGAATTACAGCAAGCTGGCAGAGGTCTTTGGCTGCCAAGGCTGGAAAGTGGGCACCTATGGCGAACTGAGGGAGGCCATAAACGGCGCCAAAGAAAACCTGAACAGTCCGTCCATCATCCAGGTCGTCGTGCCGCAGCGATCGATCCCCGACAATGCGAACTGGAAAGCAAATTAGAATGGGCATAGGAGAGTTCAGCGCTTTAGTGGGCGGAACGGCAGATGGCATGCCTAACCACCTTCGGTGACCTCAACATCGAGCGCTGGGCCTTCTGGCCACAAGTGGTATAGTTCAATTTCGGTCGTCCGACCTAGACGATACGACAAAGGAACTGTTCCATGGGAGACCAGAAACGCCCGCTGCAACCTGGAGAAACCGCTCCCGCATTCGCGCTCGCCACGGCCAACTTCGACGGAACGGTCTCTTTCGCCGACTTGAGCGGTCGCCCGTTCGTGATCGGGTTCTTTCGCGGGCTGCACTGCCCGTTCTGCCGGCGTCAGTTGGAACAGCTTGCCGGCGTACAGCCGACGCTACGCGCCGCCGGGGTGGAGACCGTCGCCGTTATCAACACGCCGGTGGAACGTGCCCGCCTGTATTTCCGCCACCGGCCAACGCCAATAACACTTCTATGCGACCCGGATTGCCGCACGCATCGGGCCTACGGTGTGCCGCATGCCGAGTTCCTGCCCGATGGGAGTTGCGAGCAGCCCGAATGGCCCTATCGTACAACGATGGAACAGTTCCTGGCGGCACGCATCAACCCCACGGACGAATTGCCGGAACCGCTGCACCCGATGGAGGCCAACACGATACTCAACGCCAAGGATCGGTTTGAGCTTGACGAAGCCGACAATGAGATCTTCGCGAACCACGCGACCCAACTCGTCGGGCACTTCCTGGTCAATGCGAACGGCACCATCGGCTGGGCACAAATCGAGGCGCTCGACGGACCGAACAGCCTCTCCATCTTCCCGACCGCGGCAGAGATCATCGCGGCCGCTGGCAGCCTTGGACGCTGACCTGCGGTGAACCGTCCGATAGCATCTCAGTAGCAAAAGATCGAATGGTGGAAGCCCAATTCCGCCCGCTATCGCGTGAGTGTCTGCCTGATGCCGGCAATCCCGCGGCGCAGGAAGGGATCGGTGTGGACGTAGAACAACTGGACCCCCTTCTGCAGCCAATGAGGCAATTCGTCGGAGGTGGCGAGCGTGCCTGCAATCTTGCCTGCTGCACGAATCTTGTCGACGGCGACCGCGACCTTATCCATCACTGCTTCGGGACGCGGCTCGCCGAAGGGCGGAGCCGGCGGATAACCCATATTCTGCGAGAGATCGCCGGGGCCGATGAAGAAGACGTCAATGCCATCGACCTTCAGCATTTCGTCGAGATTGTCGATGGCATCCACCGTCTCGATCATCGCCACCACCAGGCGCTTGTCGAAGTCGGACGGAAGAGCGTAACGAACGGTATCGACGATGGCGCGCGCCTGTTCGGCCGTGTCCACCATCGGGACCATGATCCCATCGGCGCCCGCATTCAGGTAGCGGATAATGATCGGGCGCTCGTGCGAATGCGGCCGAATGATCGCCGCCCCGCCGACGGAGCGGACGATCTGCGCGGTCATGCGCACATCCTCGAAACTCCAGCTTCCGTGCTCGCAGTCGACGAAGACGGAATCGGCGCCGAGCTCCACCAGCCGGGCTGCCAGGCCCGACGATACGTGATGCGGCGTATACATGGTGACTGCCTCGCCTGCCAACAGTCGCGCGCGCAACTTCGCTCCGTTCATCGATGTCTCCCAATTCTACTTTTTCGGCATATCCGGCGTGTCGGCCGGCGCTCCGACCCACCGCGCAATTTCGATATCCGCTGACGTGTCCCGCATGAATGTCGGGCAGATGTGAAGCTCGGGGATCACAGCGCTCTTGTTCAGGCTGGCGCAGAGGACGGTCGCACGGGCGACGTCATGAGGATCCATCATGACGGCACGTTCCTCCTGCAGAGGTGGGCGCGCGCGATTGTCCATGATCGGCGTATTCGTCTCGCCGGGCAGGATCGTCGTCGCCCGGATCCCCTGATTGCGATAGGTGTTGTGCAGGAAGGTCATGAAGTTCTTCACGCCGGCCTTGGCCGCACCATAGGCCGCGCCGCCGAGCAGGTTGGGGTTGATCACGGCAAGCGACGAGACCGTGATGATCGTCCCCTCGCCCTTAGCGATCATGTCCGGAAGGACCGCCTGGGTCAGGTTGAAGACGGCCGTCAGATTGACGTTGATGGTGGAGGTCCACTCGGCCTCGCTCAAGAACCGCGCGTTCAGCACCTTGCTTGCGCTGCCGGCATTGTTCACCAGGATGTCGACGGGTCCGACGCTATCCTTGATCCACTTCACGGCCGCAAAGATCTCTTCACGCGTCTCGATATCGAGTGCTCGCATGACGGCCTTGCCACCCGCCTCTTCGATCAAGGCCGCCACCTCGCGCAGCGGTTCGATCCGCCGCCCGGTCAGCACGACGGTGGCCCCGTCCTTGGCCAGCAGCAGGGCGGTCTCGCGACCGATCCCGGAGCCGGCTCCCGTCACCAGAGCGATTTTTCCTTGAAGACGTCCCATATCTTTCCCCTATTCGGCCGCAGCAGCGATCGGGCCAGAATAGCCGTAAATTTCCCGCGCGGCCTTCGCTGTGATCAGGTTCTCGGCAAGATCCTGCTCGATGAGCGCCCGCGAACGATCACTCGCCAATCCCCAACCGCCGCCGCCAGGCGTCTCTACCTCGAGGCGCTGGCCGGTCTTCAGGACCACCTTGCCCTTTGGGAACTGAGGCTTGCCGTCCTTCGAGACCTTTCCGGCCGATCCGCTCTGCCCTTCGACGACGCCGAAGCAGGGATGTCGGACACGCTCGGAGGCGAGATAGATGTTCATCGGGCTCCTGCCGAGGTTGCGGAGCACGACACGCTGGCCGAGGCCGCCGCGATGTTTACCTGCGCCGCCGGAGTCGGCGATCAGTTCCTTCCGCTCGGTCAGCACGGGCACGGCAACCTCGAACATCTCGATGGCCGTTACCTTGCAGTTCGAGGGGAAGCTCAGCGTGTCCAGGCCGTCGAGCTCAGCGCGCGCGCCCTGCCCGCCGTGGAAATTCTGAACGGACCCATATTGTGTACCGTCATTGCGCTGACCGACGCAATTGGCGGCCCAGATCGGAGCGCCGCCGCTGTCGCCCATCACCTTATCGGGCACGACGCCTTCGAGCGCCTTGAAGATCAGCGAAGGAATGACGTGCCCGATCAGGTTTCGCGAATTGCCCGCCGTCCATTGCTGCGGATTGAGAATGCAGCCGAGCGGCGCCTCGTCAGTGATCGGGACGATGCAGCCCTCGTTGTTCGGCGTCTCGGGATCGAGCAGGCACTTCAGAGCATAGACCGAATGGGCGTAGCGATAGTTCGTCCGGCAGTTGATCGAGTGCAGAACCTGGTCGGAGGTGCCGGTGTAATCGACATGAACAGAGTCGTCCTTGATGATGACCGAAGCCTTCAGCGTCACGTCGACATCGTAACCGTCGAGCAGAACCTCGGCCGCGTAGCTGCCATTCGGCCATTCCCGGATCGCCTTGCGGGTCTGCGCTTCGGAGCGGGAATGAATGGCAGCGGCCAGGCCTTCGACATCGTCGAGACCATACTCGTCCAGGAATTTGACGAGTTCGCGGCCCATGACGTTGTTGGCGGCGATCATCGATTCGAGATCGCCCCGCACCTCTGTCGGAAGGCGGACCGAGGCTTCGATGATATCGAAGACGTCCTGGTTCGGAACGCCTGATTTCAGCAGCTTGACGATCGGGAAGCGGATGCCTTCCTCGTAGATGTCGCTTGCTTCGGAATGCAGAGGCGCCCCGCCGATATCGGGAAGATGGGCGATGGAGCCGGCATAGGCGACGACCTTGCCGTTCTTGAAGATCGGCGTGATCATCGTGACATCGGGAAGATGGCCGGTGCCGATCTCCGGATCGTTGGTCGCCAGCACGTCGCCCTCTTCGAGCCTGTCGGCCGGAAACTTCGGCAGGAAATAGTTCTGGGCGGCAGCCGGGAGCGAGGTGATGAAGACCGGGATCGACCAGGTGCATTGCGCCAGCGCCCGTCCCTTGCTGTCGAGGAGTACAGTCACGTAATCGTGGTTCTCGCGGACGATCGGCGAGAATGCCGTCTTGCCGAGAACGTTGTCGGCCTGGTCCGCGATGAAGATCAGGCGGTTCCACATGACCTGAAGATTGATCGGGTCGTTGAAATCGGTGGCGGGTTTCGACATCAGAGTACCCCTTAGTGAATGTTGATCACGAGGTTGCCATGGGCATCCACATGGAAGACGCCGCTCGGGCCGACGACCGCGGTCGATTCACGCTGCTCGACGATTGCCGGACCCTTGACCTCTTCGCCGACGGGAAGCTTGTAATGGTCGTAGACCGCAGTCTCGGCAAAGCCGCCGATCTCCTGAAAATAGACCTTTCGGCTGCCCTTCTTCGCGTCGGCAACGACGGTCTCGTGCGGGCGCGTGACCTGATCCTTTTCGCCGCCGGCGCGCAGCCGCCAGGTGATGACCTCCAGCGGAGCGGCAACGGTACGGCCGAACAGTTCGCGGTAGAGCTTGAAGAAGTTGCCGCGAAGCTCGCTAAGGAATTCCTCCTTCGGCAGGGTCCGGTCGGGCAGAGCCACGGTGATTTCATGGCCCTGGCCGACATGGCGCATGTCGACGGTGTAGCGGTTGCTGATCGTATCCTTCGGGACGCCCGCTGCCGACACGACTTCGGCGCCCTGGGCCGATAGCTCGTCCAGCAGGCGGTTCATGGCGCCGACATCCCAGGCGTCGAGCACCATCGGATGGCTTGCGGAAAGATCGACGGCCACGGGCGCGATCAACAGGCCGATCGCCGAACTGACGCCAGCACCGGTCGGGCAGATGATGCGGGAAATGCCAAGCTTGCGGGCGATGCCATAGGCGTGCACCGGGCCGGCGCCACCGAAGGCGACCATCGGCAGCGAACGGGGATCGACGCCGAGATCGGTCGCATGCATGGCGGCCGCCTTGCTCATGGATTCGTTGACGAGGTCATGGATGCCCCATGCGCAGCGCTCGACCGAGACCTCGAGCGAGGCGGCAAGTTTGGCCATCGCCTCGTGAGCTGCTTCTCTGGAAACCTTGAACGACCCGCCGACGAAGGATTCGGTGCCCATATATCCAAGCAGGATGTCGGCATCCGTGACGGTCGGCTGGGTGCCGCCGCGCTGGTAGGCGGCCGGTCCAGGCATGGCGCCTGCGGAGTGAGGGCCGACATCGAGCAGGCCGAGAGGGTTCTTGGCCGCGATCGAGCCGCCACCCGCGCCGATCTCGATCATCTGGATTGACTGGATCTTCAGCGGGAAACCGGATCCCTTGCGGAAACGCTGATAATGGGCGACCTCGAGATCGGTCCCGACATTTGGCTCACCGTCCGGGATCAGGCAGAGCTTTGCGGTCGTGCCGCCCATGTCGAAGGACAGGACGCTCGCCTCGCCTGCCGTGCGGCCGAACTCTGCGGCAGCCACCGCACCCGCCGCCGGGCCTGACTCGATCAGGCGCACCGGCAGTTCCGCGGCACGCCGGCTCGGCACCAGTCCGCCCGAGGATGTCATCCACAGGACCTGGCGGTCGATGCCCTTCGCTGCGAATTCACGCTGCAGATGGGCGACGTGGCCGGCCATTTGCGGCCTCGTATAGGCATTGACGACAGTCGTCGACGCGCGGTCGAACTCGCGCATTTCAGGGCAGACTTCGGAGGAGAGCGAGACGAAGATATCGGGGTCTTCTTCGCGCAGCAGCGCTGCGACGCGCTGCTCGTGCTGCGGATATTTATAGGCATGGAGAAGGCAGACGGCGACGGAGCGAATGCCCTTCTCCTTCAGGCGACCGGCAATCTCGCGCACCGTCTCTTCCTTGAGTTCGGTCATGACGGAACCGTCGGCGGCGATCCGCTCCTTGGCGCCGAAGCTGTTTGCGCGGGTGACCAGCGGGTCGGGATATTTGATGTTCAGGTCGTAGAGGTCGTAGCGCCCTTCGTTACGGATTCGCAGCATGTCCTGGAAACCGTCGGTGGTGACGAAGCCGGTCTCGACGCCCTTGCGCTCGAGCACGGCGTTGGTGACGACGGTGGTGGCGCCCAGCACCTGCAGTTGGTCGATGGCGATGGTGCCGGCGAATTTTTCCAGCAATTCGGACACACCCTGCACGACGGCTTCAGCCGGGTTCTTCGGCGTGCTCAGGACCTTGTGAAGGTGGAGGTCGCCCCTGTCATCCAGGAGCGCGAAGTCGGTAAAGGTACCACCCGTGTCGAAAGCCAGTTTTGCCATGTTGTCCTCGAAGCGACTGTTCGGCGCGGCAGGCGCCGCTATGCGGATCCGATGCCCGGACCCGATGTCTGCTTGAAGGTTAGGGGAATGCCCGGCGCGTTGGCTAACACAACTACAGTCTGCCGCTATAGGGTTTGCTTATGGCGGGCGGCGGTCAGCCGTCGGACTGCCGCTGCGAGGAGCAGCTCGGGCTAGGCGGGCTTGATTCCCTGGTGATGACTGCTCATCAGTTTGCCGACGACATCAAGCAGAACCGACCGTGCGGCGATGGCGGGCTCCGACAAGGGAAGATGATCTGCGACGCAGAGCGACACGGTCGCGTCGATCACCGGCTTGGTCAGTGCCCGCACCTGCGCGCCTGAGAAGATCGCCGTCTCCGTCACCACCGAAGCCGGGAGAATGGTCGATCCAAGCCCTTCGAGCACAGCCGCGCTGAGGGCCGGAACGGACTCGATTTCCGAGACGACCTCAGGTGTCGCTCTGGCTCTCGCCAGCGCGTCGTCGATCAGCCGGCGCAGCAGATGGGCCTTGCTGGGAAGAAGCAGCGGGATCTCCTGGAGGGCGGCAAGCGGAAGCGGCGCGCTGCTATCCCCGGGGAGTTCGATGCCCGGCGGCGAGACGAGGAACATTTCCTCGCGGAACAATGGCTGCAGGGTAACGCCTTTGATCGGCGCAGCAGCATAGATCAGCGCCATATCCATCTTGCCCGTCATGATCAGTTCGCTGAGGATCTGGCCGAAACTGTCATTGATGTGGACGACGATATGGGGATGCCTCGCCTTCATCTCCTTGAGGATCGGCAGCGACAAGGCGCTTGACGAGGAATAGGTCGCAAGGCCGATCGAGACGCGGCCCGCCACCGATTTGGCGGACTGATCGATGTCGACCTGAGCCTGCTCGATCTGCTTCAACATCAGTTGCGCATGCCGATAGAGGATGAGCCCTGCCTCCGTCGGCGCAATGCCGACATTGCTGCGGATGAGAAGCTTGTGCTTGAAGTGCGCCTCCAGAGCGGCGATCTGCTGCGACAACGCCGGCTGGGCCGTCCTCAGAAGGCTTGCCGCGCGCGATACGCTGCCCGTATCGACGATCTTTACGAAGCTCTTCAGTTTGCGGAAATCGACGCTCATGGTCACCGGCTTGTTGTTTCATGCAAAACGTAAAGCCTGCAGCCGGAGGGACGCAAGTCCCAGTCGCAAGTCCCACTGGCCTTTCGCGGTTAACGCAGCTCGGCAACAGCCCGTTCGATGCGGTCGCATGCTTGGGTGATCGCCTCCATCGACGTCGCAATCGACAGGCGGAAATGCGGCGATACGCCGTAGGCAGCCCCCTGCAGCGCCGCGACCCCGACGCCGTCGAGCAGATAGAGCACAAAATCGAGATCCGTCTCGATCGTCTTGCCTTCAGGAGTCTTCTTGCCGATGACGCCGGCGCAGTTCGGAAACAGATAGAAGGCCCCGTCCGGCACGAGGCAGGAGAGGCCGGGCACGGCATTCAGCCGTGCGCACGCATAATCCCGGCGTTCCTTATAGACCTTGACGCTTTCGGCGACGAATGCCTGGTCCGAAGACAGCGCATAGGCGGCCGCCGCCTGACTGACCGACGACGGGCAGGACGACATCTGCGACTGCAGCTTGTTGATGGCGGCGATGAATGCGGCCGGACCCGCCCCGTAGCCGATACGCCATCCGGTCATGGCGTAGGACTTGGAGACGCCGTTGGTGAGCAGAACACGCTCCTTCAGTTCCGGGACGGCGGCAACCAGCGTCGTCATCGGCTCGTCCTTGAACCAGACCTGGTCGTAGATATCGTCTGACAGCACGAAGACATGGGGATGGCGCAGCAGCACCTCGCCGAGGGCTTCGAGTTCGCGCCGGTCATAGGCGGCACCCGTCGGATTGGACGGCGCGTTGAGGACCAGCCATAGGGTCTTCGGCGTGATCGCCTTTTCCAAAGCTTCGGGCGTCAGCTTGAAGCCGGTTTCCTGCGGGCATTCGACGATGACCGGTTTGCCTTCGTTGGCGATGACCATATCGGGATAGGAAACCCAGTAGGGTGCGGGAATGATCACCTCGGCGTCGTTTTCGACGCTCGCCATCAGCGCGAGAAACAGAATCTGCTTGGCGCCGCCGCCGACGCAAATTTCGTCGTCGGCATAGCTGAGGCCGAGCCGGCGCTTGAAATCGCCAATGATTGCCTTGCGCAGCGCCGGCGTGCCGTTGACGGCGGTGTATTTCGTTTCGCCCCTGTCGATGGCGGCGTGCGCTGCGGCCTTGATGTTGTCAGGCGTGTCGAAGTCCGGCTCGCCGACCGTCAGGTCGACGATGTCGCGACCCGCCGCCTTCAGCTCGCGCGCCCGGGCGGCCGCAGCCGTGCTTGGCGAAACCTTGATTCTGGACACACGTGATGCAGGCACAAAGGTGCTCATGGGAATTTCCTCGCTTATTTTATAAGAGGCAAGAGATCGCCTTCAGTGAACGGCCTCGGTTTCGCCGCGCATTTTCCCGGTCAGGAAAAGTTCGCCGAGTTCGTCATGGGTGATGTCTTTCGGCAGGCCGTCCCAGATGACTTTGCCAAGTCTCAGGATGACTGCGCGCTGGGCGACTTCCATGGCCTTCTTGGTGTTCTGCTCGACAAGCAGGATCGTCATGCCGTCGGCGTGAAGGCGAAGAAGCTCGTCGAAGACGATGCCGATCGCCGCCGGCGACAGCCCGACGGACGGCTCGTCGACCAGCAGCACCTTCGGCCGCTGCAGCACCGCCATCGCCACTTCGAGCAGTTGTTGCTCGCCGCCGGACATGTTGCCGGCCAGTGTCGCGCGGCGTTTCTTGAGGATCGGAAAGAGGTCGTAGACGTAGTCGCGGTCAGCCTTCACCTTGACGTCGCGGATTGTATAGGCCGCCATCTGAAGATTTTCGTCGACGGTCATGACGGGGAAGTTGCAGCGTCCCTGCGGCACGAAGGAAATCCCCTCGCCCAGAATGGCCCGCGATGTGTTACCGGCAATATTCTTGCCGCGCCAGTCGATGTTTCCCTGCTTGATGGTCGTCATGCCGTAGAGCGTCTTGAGAAGCGTTGATTTGCCCGCCCCGTTCGGCCCCATGAGCGCCACGAACTGTCCCGCCGGCACGTCGAGATCGACGCCGTTGAGGATGTCCAGATTGCCGTAACCTGCGCGCAGGTCACGGATCGAAAGGTTCGAATTACCCGCCAAGATAGGCCTCCCTGACGCGCTGATCCTGAATGATGTCGCCCGGCAAGCCTTCGACGAGCTTGGCTCCCTGGTCGAGCACGATGACGCGCTGGCAGATGCTGGTGACGACATCGATATTGTGTTCGATCACCAGGAAGCTCACGCCGAGCGACTTGTTGGCATACAGGATGGTATCGACGACGCGTTCGATGATCTTCGGATTGATCCCGGCCATCGGCTCGTCCAGCAGGATGAGCTTCGGTTCGGGCATCAGCATGGATGCGAACTGGATGAGCTTCTGCTGTCCGCCCGACAGATTGCCCGCCGGCTGGTGGCGCACATCCCAAAGACCCGCCATCTTGATCAGCTCGCGGGCTCTCTCCCTGAGACCATCGATGCGCCGACGGGACATCTTTCCCAAGCCGAAGGTCGATGCAATGGACGGGAAGGTGAACATCTGACCGGCGATGACCAGGTTCTCCTCGACATCGAGCGACTTGAAAGTGACGGTCTTCTGGAAAGAGCGCAGCATGCGGCCTTCCCTGGCGATGCGGTTCAGGGACCAGCCGGTGATGTCCTGTCCGTCGAGGACAACCGTGCCGGTGTCCGGCTTCGCAAGGCCTGTGCTGCAATCGAAGAAGGTCGATTTGCCCGAGCCGTTCGGTCCGATCAGGCCCGCGATCTCACCCCGATCGATGTGAATGCTGACATCGTTGACGGCCTTCACCGCGCCGTAGGACTTGCTGAGGTTCTTGATCGCGAGAAGCGGAAGATGACCGGTCATTTCGCACCTCCGATCGCATTCCAGAAGCGATTGATCAGCGGCGCAAACCCGTTCTTGAACCAGAAGACCAGGACGAGAAGGCAGAAGCCGTAGGCGATCATGCGCAATTCGGGGGTGATGCGCAGCGCCTCGGTCAGCCCGACGAAAAGCAGGCTTCCGAAGACGGTGCCGGAAATCATGCCCGCCCCGCCGCCCAGCACGATGATCAGCATCGTCGTCGAATAATACATCTGGAAGGTCAGCGGGCTGACGACCGTCAGGTAATAGGCGTAAAGGCAACCGCCGATACCGGCAAACACCGCGCTGATCATGAAGACGATCAGCTTGTAGCGCCAGGTCGGGACGCCGAGAGATTCGGCGAGCGTCTCGTTCTCACGGATCGCCACCATGTTGCGCCCGGCGGGCGAGCGGACGATCGCCCAGACGGCGAAGGTGGCGAGGACCCCGATGATCAGGGCGAGATAGTAGAAGTTCGTCGTGCCGGACACCGTGAACGACAGCGGGCCCAGCTCGAAGTATGGTTTGGGAATGCCCGAAAGCCCCATGTCACCGCGGGTCAGCGAGATCCAGTTCTTGGCAATGGCCTGGCCGATGATCACGAAACCGAGCGTACACATCACGAAGGACGTCGAGCGCAGACGCAGGGCGGGAATGCCGAGCGGAAGAGCAAGGGCTCCGGAGACGGCGCCTGCCGCGATGAGATTGACGTAAAACGGCGTGCCGTAGGTGACGGCGAGAAGACCTGCCGTATAGGCGCCGATGCCGAAAAACGCGGCCTGGGCCAATGACAGCAGACCGGTGTAGCCGACAAGCAGATTGAGCCCATGTGCCGGCAGCATGAAAATCAGGGCGATGATCAGGGAATGGGTGATGTAACGGCTGCCGATGAACGGCGCGGCGAGCGCTAGGACGATCAGGACCGCGGCGAGCGGTATGCGAAGATCGCGCCTGCGTACCTGTTGAGCGGTTTCCGTCAGAGACATGTCGAGTCCTCGGTCGTTCGAGAAAGGTCGGCGGGCGCGGCTGCTAGAAGCGCGCCTGCGTCGAAAAGAGACCATGCGGCCGCCACATCAGCATCAGGATCAGCGTGGCGAAGCCGACGGTGTCGCGGAATTGCAGGCCGACATAGGTGGCGACCAGGCTCTCGGCCACGCCAAGGATCATCGCCGCGACGAAAGTACCGCGCACATTGCCCAAACCGCCCATGATGATGATCGGCAGCGTCTTGAAGGTGATCAGCTCGCCCATGCCGCCATAGACGCTGACATTGACCGGCGCCGTCAGAACCCCGGAGAGTGCGGCCAGCGCCGCCCCCAGCATGAAGGTTCGAAGCACCACCTGCGGCACATCGATGCCGACGACGCTGCAGCACTCGACGTTCTGGGAAACGGCGCGCATTGCCATTCCCAAGCGGGTGTAGCTGACCATCAGTTCGAGGCCGATGAACACCAGCAAGCAGACGACGAGAATGAGAATGCGCTGTTGGGCCAGGCTGAAGCCGAAGATGGAAACCGGCTCGATATAACCTCCGGCGAAGAACTTGTAGCCTCCGCCAAAGACGAGAATGATGGTGTTCTGCAGGATCAGCGCGATGCCGAGGGTGGCAAGCACGCCCGATTCCGCGGGCGCGCCGACCATCCGGCGCATGACGAGTTGCCCGACCACATAGGCAACGGCAATCGTTGCAAGAACCCCCACGACAATCGACGCTTCGTAGGACAGTCCGAGATAGTCGATCGCAAACCAGGCCCCGAACGTGCCGAGCATGTAGTATTCGCCGTGAGCAAAGTTGATGGCTCTCAGCACGCCGAAAATCATGGTCATGCCGACGGCGACGATTGCGTAAACAGAACCCGTGACGATTCCATTCACAGTTTGCTCAACTATGGTCGAGAGCATGGGCGCATTCCTCCCGGCAGATTACTTGGCAGGATATTGAATGTCCGCCGTATAGGCACCCTTGATGCTCGGCTTGCCGTTCTCGATCTGCAGCAGGATCATCGGCAAGCGGGCCTGGTTGTGGTCGTCGAACGTGACCTCGCCAACCGGGCTCTTGTACTTGATTTTGGAGAGTGCGTCGCGAACCTTCACCTTGTCGGCGCTGCCGGCCTGCTTGATCGCCGCTGCGAGGAGATTGACGGTGTCCCAGTGAACATAGGCGTGGTTGTTCGGGGCTTCGTCATAGGTGGCCGTGAACTTGTCGACGAAAGCCTTGCTTTCGGGCGAGTCGAACTGCGGCAGCCATGCGGCGGCTTCAACGGCGCCTTCGAGCGCCGACGGGGCTGATTTGACGGTCTTTTCCGTGTTGAACTCGCCATTGCCGATCAGCGTCACCTTGCCGGCTATTCCGAGTTCGACCATCTGGCGGGCGATGATGGGTGTCGTATCGGCGAGGCCGTACATGATGATGGCCTGGGCGCCATTGTCGCGTATCTTGGCGAGAACGCTGCGGAAGTCGACTTCGCCTTCCTTGTAATAGTCCTCGCTGAGAATCTCGCCCTTGAAGTCAGGCAGGTATTTCTTCGTGAATGTAATCGCCGAGCGGCCATAATCGCTGTCGACGGAGAGCACGGCAAACTTGGTAAAGCCGCGCTGCTCTGCTGCATATTTGGCGACGATCAGCGCCCGGTTCTCATCTGTCGGATAGTTGCGATAGGTCCATTTGAACCCGCCGACACCGGCCTGGTAGGTGATTTTCGGATTGGACGACGCCGCATTCAGCAGAAGCACTTCAGCGTCTTCAGCGACGGGCTGGATGGCGAGCGTCACCGAACTGGAAACGTCGCCGATGATGAAGTCGACGCCATCCTGGTCGATCAGGCGGCGGGCGGCCGAAACACCTTCGACGGGCGTACCCTGGCTGTCGGCATTGAGGAGTTCGATTTTCATCCCATTGACGCCGCCGGCATCATTGATGTCTTTGACGGCGAGTTCGGCGCCGTGCATCGAAAATGCGCCGTAGCGCGCATTCGGGCCGCTCATCGGCGCAACGAGTCCGAGTTTGATCGTCCCGTCCGCGGCCAGCGCCCCGGCCGGCCGGCCGGAAACGGCAACCGCCAGCGAAAGGACTGCGGTAGAAAGGAAAAATGCTCTGCGGCTTACGGTAAGTTTCATGTTCCCACTCCATGTTCTCGGGTGCAAACGCTTGGGCTTATGGCCCAGCGTACTCCTGACCGCTTTCCGCGGTTCTTATGGCGTCAGCCCAGCGCCGACACCGTCACAGTAGGTTCAGGAAAGCGTCGCTGGCCAACACAACTCCATTCTGCCGCTATAGCGTTTATTTATAGCGAACCGATCTATTCGGCATTGCGGGTGTTGTTCGCCTTCCTCGCCGGACAGGCCATCGGCCATATCGATGCCGTCGCCCCTCGCCGCGGCGCGGGCTCTCTTTGTCGAGGCGAAATTTCGAGATCGATGGCGGCATTCGCTGACGGATGTAGCGGCGCGTCATAAAACGGAGCGAGGCCGCCAGATGGTCGGCCTCGCCGTGTCGTCAACTGTGCCGCTGGCGCAGATTGGAGATCGCTTGCATCACTCGGGTCCGGCACTCCACTCGCGATAGGCGAGATGCATTTTGGCTCCGATCGTCGTGAAGGGCTGCGGCGGCAATGCCGTCGGAGCAGCCAGGCGCGCATAGATACGGCCGAGTTCGGAACTGTGACCGAGCGCCAGTTCGGCAGCTGCGATCCCTGAGGCCGTCGAGTTCGACGCTCCAAGGCCGTTGCAGCCGCATGCAGCGAACACGCCGGGCTCGATCTCACCGAATGCCGGAACATGATTGCGGGTGAGCGCCATCGCGCCGGCCCAGCGATACTGCATCCCGACGCCGCTGAGCATGGGAAAACGTTTGGAGAATTTGCCGTCGTGCAGGCGGCCGGCCCGCCGGATCGCGGCGTCGCTGATTTCGATGCCCGGATTGTAGCTGTAACGGGAGCGCACCAGGATTCGATCGCCGCCGGCCGTGCCGATGCGACGGACGGTTGTTCCCATCGGCAGGGCCGGAGTGGCGGCCCACTTCCGTTCTCCATCGAGGCGCGAGGGGTCGAACTCCTCGGTGAGGGAGGCGTAGGTGAAGACGTGGAGCAGGCGCCCGCGGAAGAAGCCGAAGCTTTCGGCATGTCCATTGTTCGCCATGATGATCTTTGCCGCCTGCACCGACCCCTGCGGCGTCTTGACGAGCCATCCCGTGCCGAGGCGCTCGAACGAGAGTGCCGGCGTCCGCTCGTAAAGGGCGACCGGCTCCTTCAGGCAGTCGGCGACAGCGCGTATGTAGGCGGCGGGCTGCACGATGATCGTACCCGGCATGAACAGACCTGAGGTATAGACCGGCGACCCCGTCACCGCCGCGATCTCCCTGCCGTTCAGGAGCCGGTGGGCTTCGCCCATTTTCGTGAGCTGTTGCGCATAGTCCTCGAGATGTCTGTCGCCTTCCGCGCTGATGGCGACGCTGTATCGGCCACAGGGATCGAACACTTCTTTGCCCCAGCCGTTTTCCGCGGCCATCTCGCTCGCCAGAGCGATGGCCGAGCGCTGTATGAGGACAGACTGCCTGAACCTCGCCTCCGACTCTCCGCTGAAATCGTCTGACGCGACTTCGTGCGGCAGGTCGATGATGAAACCAGAATTCGCGCCCGCCGGCCCCTCGCCGACGACACCCGCTTCCAGGATGGCGACCCGCACGCTCGGATCCAGCCGGGAGATGCGCCGGGCCGCGGAAAGACCGGCGAAACCACCGCCGATAATCGCAACGTCGGCAACGACCGGTCCGTTCAACACAGGCCGCGGCGTGCGCGGCGCAAGCGTGGCCACCCAGCCCGAAACGCCTGCGCGTTTCGGAAGCCTGGATGCGACGAAGACGTTCTTTCCGGCCTGGGTCACGTCAGATCGCTTCCCGCTCCATGAGCGTCTCGAGGGAGCGGCGGATGGCCGGAAGCTTTTCCGGGGCAAGCGCGCGCAGCGGCTTGCGCGGCGCGCCGGCGCCATAGCCCACCAGATCCGCCGCCGCATAGACGGATTGCACGTAATCGCCTTCCCAGATCAGCTCCATCGACGGCTCCAGGATTTTCCAGAGCGCGCGAACCTCCTCCCACTTGTGCCCGGCGGCAGCCTCGACGAGGGCGACGCAGGTTTTCGGAGCGAAGTTCGCCCCACCCCAGATCAGGCCATCGCATCCGGCATAGAGTGCATAGGGAACGAGCGGGTCGGCGCCGTTCATGACGAAGCGGCCGGTGCGGATAAGCGCGGCCTGCTTGGCAAGATCTCCGCCGCTGTCCTTGACGGCACAGAAGCCGGGGATTTCGCTCAGCTTGTCCAGAAGTTCGGGCGTGACGGCGACGCCGACCGCCTGGGGAACGTTATAGCCGATCACCGGAAGACCGGCCTTCGCGACCTCGCTGTAAAAATCGAGGATGCCCTGGTCGTCGGTCGGCCCTTCGAAGAAGGGCGGAAGCACCATGACGCCCTCGGCGCCGGCGTCTCGCGCCCGGACAGTGCGCTCGACGACGTCTTCCACCAGAAGTGCGGAGGTCTGTGCGATCACCTTCGCCCGTCCGTTGACGATCCGGGCTCCGCGCCGGATCAGTTCCTCGGATTCCTCCTTGGAAAGGTAGACATGCATGCCGGTGCCGGAACTGAACAGAAAACTTCTGACGCCTGCGGCTAGGTAACGCTCGACATTGTCTTCGAGCCTTGCGTAGTCGATGCGTCCGGCATCGTCGAACGGCGTGGCGATAGCAAGATTCAGGCCTGGAAACTGGAAGTCAGACATTCGTTTGGTGTCCCGCGTTAGGCTGCCGAAAGGTTGAGCCAGATGGTCTTGATCTGGGTGTATTCCTGCTTGCTCAGACGTTCGCCCGTTGTCCCGCCAGCAGTGGTTCGATGTGTTCTTCGAAACGCCAGGCCTTAAAGGGTCGGCGTTTCCAGACCCTCCGGGGCCGCGTACATGGCCATGTTTCGTCGTGAAAGTTCGAGGTGAAGCCGCGCCAGTTCTCCGCATGCATCGACATCCCGTTTCTCGATAGCTTCGATCATCTCGTCATGCTGTTGCGCGGCGAGCTCGAGCTCTTCCTGCATGCGCGGCGTGTTCGGGTGCTTGTAGAAGACCTTGCCGATGCGCGCATGATCGATCTGCAGACGCCGAAGGCTTGGAACCAGATAGACGTTGTGCGCCATCTCGCCGATCTGGCGGTGGAACTGGTCGTTGTGGAAGACGCGTCCCTCGACATCGCAGTGGTCGACGGCCTTGCGAAATGACCGCTGAACCTGCTTCAGCACGTCGAGCTGCCCGCGAGTTCCGTTCTCGGCCGCCAGCCTGCTGGCGGTGATATAGATCATCGGCGCAAGAAGGAAGAAGTCGCGCAGCGACTGGTAGCTCATGGAGCTGACCCGCGCTGCGCGGTTGGCTTCCAGCTCGATGTAACCTTCGCCGGCCATCTGGCGCATCAGCTCGCGAACTGGCGGACGGGACAGCCCGAACTCTTCACTCAGCGCCACTTCGTCCAGCACCGCCCCCGGCTGCAGTTCCATCGTCAGGATGCGTCTGCGGAGCATAAGGCCAAGCTTGGCTTTGCGGTCGGGATTGACTTCAGTATCCAAAATCGGTACCTCATATTTTTAGAAGACATTATGTAGACATTTGATAGACGTCAAGGATGGAGCGTGAGACTTCCACATCGAATCCACCTGCCCGGGTGGGCGATAGAGCAGTTTCAGGTCAGGAAGGATTGCTGACGCCGTGGTGGAGGCTAAGCCGACGATTTTCTTCAGATTCGGCAGCTCACGGCGATGCGCAAGAGTGGGTCAGACAGCCGCGCCGATAGCTTGGCGTCCGCGGCACAAATTTTGCCTCTCGAACTCCCGGAAGACGGCCGGGACAAATCCATGCCGTTTCTTTCTGCATTTGCTCATTATTTGATCGGCCACTGATTTCGAATGCCAGAGAATACGCCAGTAGATTTTTCACCGAGCTTTGAGGGTTCGACGTTCGAATATATGGTCGAAGCCTTCACCGGGAGCTTCGGTCCCTTTGATGCATGGCGTACCGGTCGGGAGCAGGCTATCAGCTGGAAGACGGGCTTCTGGACCGATGGCACGCTATCCCTTGTCAGTGGCCAATATTCGTACGAATGGAGCGTAAAAGCGGCCCCCGAAACGGCGGAATGGCTGTCGGTCATCCTTGTGCGCTCCGGAGCTATCGATTTGGCGCTTGGCCGGACCGTCGTCGAAGGAACAGCTGGGCGCTTGCTGTTGGTGAATAATCGCGAGGCCGACCGCTTTTCCGTCCGGGGAACGCCGCACCAGTCCGACGTGCTTCGCCTGGATTGGAAAGTGATTGCGCAGACCGCCGCCGCAATATTGGAGACGCCGCTGATCGGGACATTGCGGTTGGCGCCGACCATCGATCTTTCGACGCCGGCCGGCCAACTCGTCAGAGGACTGGCTCAAACGATCATCAACGGGGTGCGGAACAACGGGCCGCTCATTCATTCTCCGATTGCCATGTCGCACCTGACCCAAGCCTTTGCCAATCTGGTCTTGCGCTCTATCCCGCATCGGTTCTCACATCTGCTCGAGAGGAAAGTGCATTTGCCCGCGCCGCGGCATATACGCTGCGCCGTTGAATTCATGCATGCGAACGTCGGCGAGCCCATTACCATGCAGAATGTAGCCGAGGCCTCAGGCGTCTCCATTCGTGCGCTTGAGGGAGGGTTTCGTACGTTCAAGGGAACGACCCCGTCAGCCTACTTGCGCGCGATGCGCTTGCGAGCGGCCCGAGAAGATCTTCTCGACCCTTCCAACCGACAATTGCTGCGGGACATATGCCTGAAATGGGGTTTCTTTCATTTCGGCCGATTTGCTGCCAGCTACAGGACCGCTTTCGGGGAAACACCATCGGAAACGAGAAGGCGATCCAATGGTGAGCGCATGTCAGGCCTCTGAGACCTTAGAGCCGCAAGACGGCACGAGACTTCAAGGACGAATGAGCAGGATCGAGAAGTGCGCTCTCGGGCTGAATTCAGATCCGATAAAAGCGCGCAGCATTGTCGTGAAAGACAGCGCGGCGCTCCCCTTCCGTATAAGTCCTTGTGATTTCCTTGAACGCATTCCAGATCCTGTCATAGCTTGAAAACAGCTTGTCGACCGGAAAGTTCGACGCGAACATGCATCGATCTGTTCCGAACAAAGTGATCGCCTCCTCCACATAGGGTCGGATCGAGCTGGTCGTCCAGGTCCAGTCCCCCATCCCAAGTCCAGAGATCTTGCATGCGATGTTCGGCGCCTGAGACAAGGCCTTCATCCCCTTCCGCCAGCCCTCGAAGTGATCAGGTCCGTCTACCTGCATGCCTGTGTGATTGAGGATGATCTGAACATCAGGAAAGTCGCGGGCAAGTTCGAGGAACTCCTCCATCTGCCAATAGTAAAGCTGCAGATCGAAGCTGAGTTCCCGTCGTGCCAGTTCCTTGAATCCTCGCCGCCATTCCGGGGTGCGGCTTACTTCCGGCACGGTCAAATAGGTCTTGGCGGGATCGTCGTGGAAGTTCATCGACTGTCGAATGCCTCGGAAATTTGCAAACTGCATGTGCTCGTCGAGCAGCCTGCCAACGTCGGGTTTGCGCAGGTCCGCATATCCGACAATGCCATGGGGAAAGCCGTGTTGGTCCGCAACGCCCTGAAGCCAGCGCGTTTCACCAGCCGGATCCCTGGGGTCGTAGCCGACGTCGAGATGCACCGCTTTCACGAGGTTCTGGTTCTTGGCGTCGGCGAGATAGTCGCCGATCAGATAAGTCTGGTTGATTGCCGTATAGTCGCCGAAGGCCGAGGGCTTCACACCGTCGGACAGCCATGGATAGTAGTTGTTTTTCAGGTCCCACAGATGGAAGTGGGGATCGATGATGGGAAGGTCGTCCATTCGTTCGTTTCCATGGTCGCTGGAGATTGGCGCAGGAGTGCCGCCGGGGCGGCACTCCGTCTGGTCAGTTGCTCGGCGGGAAGACGCGCGCGATGACGGCCTTGGCTTCCGGAGAGTCCACCTTGTCGGCCGTCACAAGCGGCATGACCAGCGCAAGGTCCTTGGATACCGGTGCACCGGTCAGCGCGTTGTAGACCTGCTGGGTCCCGTCGATGCCCTGCCCCACCGCTTCCTGGAAGAAGATGCCCTGGATGGCGTTGGACTTCAGCAGCGCGATCGTGGTCGGACTCCCGTCGGCGACGGCGATGCCGACCTTGCCGGTCTGTCCGCGGGTTTGAAGAACCTTCGCAGCACCCGTCCCGGCCTCGTCATACATGCCGTAGATCGCCTTGATGTCGGGATGGGCCGTCAGCATATCGTTCGCCTGCGTGACGGCCTCATTGACCGTCAGGCCGCGGGTTTCCAGCATCTGCGCAAGTTCGCAACCGTCGGCCTTGAAGGACTCCTCGGCACCTTTCAGGTACTTCTGAGCATTCTCTCGGTCCTGCGGCAGCGACAGCACTCCCACCTGGTTTCCCCCTCGCTCCTTTGCAAGCTTGCACACGAAGCTGCCCTGCGCCTTGCCGGTCTCATAGTTGTTCGCCGTGACTGCAGAGGTGTAGTCGGTCTGGCCGGGCTGAGGCCCGATACCGGCAAACGAAACGGGAATGTTCTGGGACTTCAGATAGGCGAGCAGCGGCGGCGTGCTGGTCGAGCTCACCGGGCCGATGACGACCGCGCTGACGCCCTTGGTGACGGCTGTGCGCGCATTGTCCATCTGCTTGGCCGGGGAGTTCTCGGACGTGTACTCGACGTAGTCCATCCCGAGCTCCTTGGCCTTCTCCTTCACGCCATAACCGACCCACTGCCAATAGGAGATATCAAGCGACGGCGCGAGATAGGCGACGGTCTTCTTATCCTGCGCGTGGACAGAACCCGCCAGTCCGATGCCGACGGCGACCAGACCGAACACCAGGGTGCGGCTCATTTCAGATATTGATTTCATGTCTTTCCCTCCTCCTCATTGAGCCGGTATACAACCGGCTGCTGGTTGTCAGCCCGCACTGCGCCGGGCCTTGCCGAAGCGGTCGATGAGGACCGCGATCAGGATGGCAAGGCCGGTGACGGAGCCCTGCCAGAAACTGTTGATGCCGATGAGATTGACGCCGTTCTGGATCACCGTGATCATCAGTGCGCCGAGGACGGCGCCGACCGCGGTTCCCGTGCCGCCGAGAAGGCTCGCCCCGCCGATCACCACGGCCGCGATCGCCTGAAGCATCAGACTGGCGCCGGCCGTCGATTCCGCGTTCAGGATATAGGAAATCGTCAGCAGTCCCGAAAAGGACGACAGAAGGGACGAAGCGACATAGGCGAAGAACTTTGTGCGTTTGACCGGGATGCCCAGCAGATAGGCGGCCGCAGCGCTGCTGCCCACGGCGTAGAACCAGCGCCCGGCGACGACCTTCTTCAGGAAGATCTCGATGGCGACCAGCAGGACGACACAGAACAGGATGTAGTTCGGCATGCCAGGCACGATGCTGCCGGCATTGAGCAGCCAGTAATCGGGATCCGGGATCGGCATGGAGCGGCCATTGGTGACGATGAAGGCGAGCGACCCCGCGACGGCGAAGGTGATCAGGGTGACCACGAACGGCGCAAGGCCCGCGACCGTGACCAGTAAGCCGTTGATGGAGCCGAAGAGGAGTCCGACGGCGAGACCGGCGAGGCTGGAGGTGATCCCGCCGAAGCCGCTTGCCATGACCTGCGCCGTCACCATGCCGGTCAGCGAAAAGACCGAGCCGACGGACAGATCGATGCCACCGGTTATGACCACCAGGAGGACACCGAGCGACATGATGATCAGCGGCGCACCCGCCTGGGTGATGTTCGAAAAATTCCCCCAGCTCAGCGCCTGGGGAACCTGCGACCCGACGGCAAGACCTAGGATGACCATTGCCACTGCGATCGCGATTTCCGTCCGGTATGCACTGAGGAGACTGTCGCGATTTCTGGTGGCCTGTGGAGACGGCTCCACTGCGCGTGCCTCTTCTGTCGATGTTGGAATCATGTCGCCATTCCTGTCAGTTCTGCGAGCCTGTCCTCGCTCATGTCCTGCCGTTCGATGATGCCGGAGGCGCAACCCTCGGTGTCGAATGCAACGATCCGGTCGCATACTTCGAGGAGCTCGGCATTCTCGGTCGACCACCACACGATGATCGTTCCCGTCGACGCCATCTGCCGGATAAGCTGGTAGATTTCCTTCTTGGTGCGGATATCGACACCCCGCGTCGGCTCTTCGAGCACAAGCAGGCTCGACGGCAAGCCGAGCCACCGTGCCAGAAGCAACTTCTGCTGAGTACCGCCGCTCAGCGTTGCGGGTAGATCCCAGATCGAGGCGGCTTTCACACTGAGAGCCTGCAGCAAGTCCACGCATTCCAGGCGTTCGCGACCTGAGATGAACGTGGCACCCCGGACAACCCGGCGCGACGCCAGCACGTTGTCAACGATCGGAAGGCTGTGAAGAATACCCTTGTGGGTCCGGTCGCCAGTGACAAAACCGGCGCCGGCCGCAGCCGCCCTCCTAGGAGAGGCGAAGCGCTCTGGCCAACCCGCGCGCGACACCGTCCAACGCTTCGCCTGAGCGGCTCCGACCAGGGCCGAGATCAGCGTCGCGGGACCGGCGGGCGCGCCCGCCACTCCAAGGATCGTCCCGGGAGAAAGCGTGATCTCGAGATCCGCCTCCCGGATCGACAGCGGCTCTCCCTTCATTCCGTTCCGGTCCACGGCCGCGCTCGACGCAGAATGCGACGCAGCGACCTGCCCCATCTTCTCGATGATCGCGACATCGGAAAGTTCGGAAAGCGCCAAGCGGTCGACGATGGTGCGGCCATCG
Organism: Rhizobium anhuiense bv. trifolii; assembly: GCF_024346605.1. Lineage (NCBI taxonomy): Bacteria > Pseudomonadati > Pseudomonadota > Alphaproteobacteria > Hyphomicrobiales > Rhizobiaceae > Rhizobium > Rhizobium anhuiense. The sequence goes on along the minus strand of NZ_CP098804.1, from coordinate 334,797 downwards.
CGGATGATCGTGCAGACGTCCGCGATCTGACGGATTTCCTTCATCCGGTGCGACACGAAGACGACGGACAGCCCTGTCTCGCGGGTCAAACGGCGGAGCACGGAAAACAAGCGGCTCGTCTCGGCGGCCGTCAAGTTCGCCGTCGGCTCGTCGAGAAGAATGAGTTCGGCGCCTGACGAAAGCGCTCGGGCAATCTCGACCATCTGGCCCTCGTGAAGGCTGAGGTCTTCCACGAGCCGGTGCAGGGATCTGGCTGCGAACTCCGGATCGATCATCGCCAAAGCTTCGAACGCCTTCTCGATCGACAGCCTTTTTTTCACCGCCGCGAAACCCCTGCGGTAGTGCGGTAAGGTGATGTTCTCGGCGACGCTAAGGTGGGGAAGAAGGGCAAGCTCCTGATGGACGACCGCTACCCTGGCGCGGCCCTCGGCATCGGTGCGCGGCGCCCCACTCGGATCGAAGAAGCTAATGTCGCCGTCCCCTTTCGAGGCCGACCCCGTGATGATGTGGATCATCGTCGACTTGCCGGCACCGTTACCCCCGAGCAGAGCGTGGATCTCGCCACGCGCCACGGAGAAGTCGACGCCCTTGAGAACCGACGTCGCCCCATACGACTTCGTCAGTCCCTTGACGCTGACAACCGGATTTCGCGTCTCGACCATGATCCCGCCCTCAGTAGATCGTCAGAGCCGGGATGAAGCTGACGGCGAGCAGCAGCAGCATCGCCATCCCGAAATACGGCCACAGCTCGCTGGTCGTCGCCCCAAGCGGCGCCTTGGCGATCGACGACGAGATAAAGAGCGTCGTGCCGATGGGCGGGGTGTAGAGCCCGATGCCGAGATTGATCACCATCATCAGGCCGAGTTGCACCCGGTCGAGACCGATCGCATCGGCAAGGGGCACGAAGATCGGCCCCAGCAGCAGTATGGCAGGCGGCATGTCCAAAGGCATCCCGACGATCAGCATCAGAATGTTCATCATCAGGATGATGACGACGGGACTGGAAATGTGGGTCGCCACCCACTCGGCCATCTGCTGCGGCGCCTGGTCGAAGGTCAGCACCCAGCCGACGGCCGCACTTCCCATGATGACGAGCATGACCACGCCGGTCGCGACCCCGGCTTCCACCATGTTGTCGCAGAAGCGCTTCCAGGTGAGGTCCCGGTAGAACAGCAGGCTGAGCAGCAGCGAGTAGACCACTGAAAGGACCGAGACCTCCGTCGGCGTTGCAAAACCGAAACGCAGGAGGACAACAATCAGAATGGGTAGGACCACCGCCGGGAAGCTCTGAACGGCAAGCTTGGCCAGGTCCCGCTTCCGAACCTTGACGGCCTGCGCTTCGTAGCCCCGCCGCACGGAGATGAACCAGCAGACGAAAATGAAGCTGAGCGCCATGATCAACCCGGGCAGGATTCCGGAGATGAACAGGTCGCCGATGCTGACGCCGCTGATCAGGGCATAAAGGATCATCGGGATCGACGGTGGGATGAGGACGTCGATGACCGCGGAGGTTGCGTTGTTGGCCGCGCAAAGGGCCGGCGGAAAGCCTTGGCGCTTCTGCCAGGGAATGAGGACGGATCCGAGAGCGCTCGCATTGGCCACCGCCGAACCGGACACCCCACCGAAGACGACGGAGGAGACGACGGTGGTCGAAAGTGGCCCGCCGCGCCAGCGCTGCATGGCGCGGGACGCCAGTTCGAGAAGCTGGCGGCCGAGCTCGCCGCCGAGCATCAGGGTTCCAGCGAGCATGAAGAACGGCAGCGCAAGCATCGGAAAGGATTGCGTCTGGTCGTAGACCTGTTGCGCCACCACCGACAAAGGGACGTAGCCGTTGAACAGCACTCCAAGGCCGGCCGCGATGATCAGGGCATAGCCGACCGGAACGGCCAGCACCATGAGAACGCAGAAGGAGATGATCATGACAAGGGTCATAGCGGCATCTCCCCGGATCCGATCACCGTCCGGTGCCCCCAGCCGAGGCGCAAGACACGTAGCGTTGCCGAAACGGTCACGATCGACACCAGAAGCGCACCGATAGCGAGCGCGTAATATCCGATACTGTTGGGCAGCTGCAGGACCGGGCTGTGCTCGACGCCTGCGATCTCGGCGACCACGACGGCCTGATAGCCGAGCACGAGGAAGGCTGCCACGCTGATGGCGTTCGCGATCACGAAGGCGGCGATCCGCGAGCGCCCCTCAAGCTGGTCGTACAGCCACTCGACCGCCATGTGTCCACCCGCCTGCGCGGCGATGACGATTCCCGCCAGGATGAAGAGCGGGAAGATCAGCAGCGGCAGTTCCTGGGCGAAAGAGAAGCCGCCGCTCTGCAGCGTGTAGCGGGCAAGCACATTGGCAGTCGTCACCACGGTCAGCGCAATGCCGCTGGCAATGATGATGAAACGGGACAGCGCAACGATGGCGCCGGCCGTCGTGTCGACGGCCTTCAGCACGTTTTCCATAGATGACTCCGCGTCATGGCAAAGGCCGGTCAGGCCTTTGCCTCCGCTTCAACCTTGCTGACGAAATCGCCGAAGGGCTTTTTCTTCCAGCTCTCGGCGACAGCGGCGGTCGCCTTCACGAAGGCTTCCCGATCCACGTCCACGACTTCGATCGCCGTGTTCTTCCTGAAGGCGCCGAGAACTTCGGACGCCTTCTCATTCGACAGCGTCCGCTGCAGCGCTCCCGCCTCCTTCGCCGCCGCCTTGACGGCGTCGAGGTCGGCGCCGAGCCGGGCCTCGGCGATCTTCGACATCAGGAAGGGCGTCGACTCCCACTTATGTGCCGTCAGGCTGATGAACCTGTTGACCTCGTGGAGCTTCGAGCTCTCGATGTTGGCGAGCGGGTTTTCCTGTCCGTCGACCACGCCTTGCTGCAGGGCGATATACAACTCGCCGAACGCGATCTGTTCCGTGCCGGCTCCAAGAGCTTGGAAGATGTCGATCGTCATCGGATCCGCGGGCGTGCGTATCTTCAGGCCGGCGAGATCGTTCGGGGCGGCGACCTTGCGTTTGGAATTCGTCAGGTGGCGAATTCCGTTGTCCCACCAGTCCAACGGTACGACGCCGACGGCTTCGAAACGCTTGTTCAGATCCTCACCGACCGGACCGCCGAGAACTTGGATCGCTTTCTCGGTATCGCCGAAAAGAAACGGCAGACCAAGCGCGGCAAGCTCCGGCACGATTGCCGAGGTGGCGCCCTGGCTGTTTGCAGTAAAATCCAGTGCACCGGTGCGCAGGCTGGTAAGCATCGCCGAGTCGCTGCCGAGCGTCTCAGCACCCGCGACGTTGATCTTCACACGGCCGTCGGTCTTCTGAGCCACGAGCTCGGCGAATTTGGCGGCGGCGACTGTCCGGGGATTGCCTGGAGCAGCGCCGTGACCCAATGTCAGTGCCGTGCCTGCCTGCGCCGGACGCACGGTCGTAAGAAGTGCGGGGGCAGCCAGGGCTGCCGCCGTCGCTACCAGAAATCTGCGTCTGTTGGTCTGCAAGCTCATCTTCTCCTCCATTATGTGCTCCCATCAGAACTCGGCTCTCCTCCTGAAAGAACCGAGTCCCGTCCCTATGTTCCCAGCCAGGACTTGATCGACGACGTCACGCGACTGGTCGCCAGACCGTATTGGTCGTGGAGCGTCGGCAGCGCGCCGGCCTCCAGGAATTGGTCCGGCAATGCGATCTGCCGGAATGCGGCAGGCGCGACGCCGGCACGCAGCAGCGTGCCCGCCACGGCCTCTCCTAGGCCCCCGATGACAGTGTGGTTCTCCGCCACGACGACCAGGCGGCCGCTCTTGCGGCACTCCGTCAGAATGGCTTCCTCGTCCAAAGGCTTGATGGTCGGCACGTGAAGCACCGCCGCGTCGACGCCGTCCTTGCGAAGCTCCTTTGCCGCCTCGAGGGCGCGCATCGTCATCAGCCCCGACGATATGATCAGGGTGTCGCGGCCATCCCGCAGGAGTTTCGCCTTTCCGAGTTCGAACTTGTAATCATATTCGTCCAGCACGAGGGGAACGTTGCCGCGCAGGAGCCGCATATAGACAGGCCCCTTGTAGGCGGAGATCGCCGGCACCGCCTGCTCGATCTCGAGCGCGTCGCAGGGGTCGATGATCGTCAGGTTCGGCATGCCGCGGAACATGGCGATGTCTTCGGTGGCTTGATGGCTTGGCCCGTAGCCCGTGGTCAAGCCAGGCAATGCGCAGACGATCTTGACGTCGAGCATCTCCTCGGCGATCGCCAGGCAGATGAAGTCATATGCGCGCCGGGAAGCGAAGACCGCATAGGTAGTGACCCATGGCTGAAAGCCTTCACGCGCCATGCCCGCGGCCGACATCATCAGCAGCTGTTCGGCCATTCCCATCTGGTAGAAGCGGTCGGGATGCGCCGCTCGGAAGACATGAAGATCGGTGTATTTTGCGAGGTCCGCCGACATGCCGACGATCCGCTCATCCTTTTCCGCGAGCGCCGCCAGCGTCTTTCCAAATGGAGCCGGCTTCGTCGGCTGGTCGGCGCTCGCGATCGAGGCGATCATCGCCGAGGTCGTCAGCCGCGGCCGGTCGCTTCCCTGCGAAAGATGAGTTGGGCGTATGTATTTCGAGCGCCTCATGCTTCAACTCCCGCATCGATGATCCTGATTGCCTCGGCCCACTCGTCTGCCTCTACCCGGAGGAAGTGATTGCGCTCGCGAGCCTCGAGGAACGGGACACCTTTCGCCATTTTCGTGTCGCATATGATGATGCGCGGCTCCGGCCCGGCGTGAGTGCGCGCGGCGTCGAATGCCTTGACCAGCGCGCTGATATCGTTGCCGTCGATCCGTTGGACGAACCAACCGAAGGCTTCGAACTTCGGAGCGAGCGGCTCGAAATTCAGGACGCCGAGCGAAGGGCCGTCCGCCTGCATCTGGTTGACGTCGACGATCCCGATAAGGTTGTCGAGCTTGTAAGAGCCGGCCGACATCGCCGCCTCCCAGGTCGAGCCTTCGTCGAGCTCGCCGTCGGAAAAGAGGTTGTATACGAAGGATTGCGACTTCTTGCGTTTGAGGGCGAGGCACATGCCGACGGCGATGCCGAGCCCGTGCCCAAGAGAGCCGCCGGTGATTTCCATGCCCGGCGTGTAGGCGGCCATTCCAGACATCGGCAGCCTGCTTTCGTCGGTGCCGTATGTCTCCAATTCGTCCTCGGGGATGATCTTCGCCTCAATAAGGGCGGCATAGAGCGCGATCGCGTAATGTCCGATCGAAAGCAGGAACCTGTCGCGGCCCTCCCATTCCGGGTCCTCCGACCGGTAGTTTGTGGCGTGGAAGTAGGCAACGGCGAGCACATCAGCCACGCCGAGGGCTTGGGCGATGTAACCCTGGCCTTGGACTTCGCCCATCCGCAGGGCGTTGCGGCGAATTCGTCGCGCGCGCTCGGTAAGGCTGATGTTATGACCAATCTGGCTCATTCTTGAAAAACGCCTTTCAAAGACACCGGAATTCCATTCGCCGATCAGTGGATCAGCATGCCGCCATTGACGTCGATCACGGCGCCGGTGACATAGGCGGACAGGTCGGATGCCAGGAACAGATAGATGTTGGCGACGTCGCTCGCTTCACCGAGCCGGCTCAAAGGAATGCCCTTGATGATATCAACCCGCATCTGGTCAGTAAGCTTTCCGCCGGTGATATCGGTCTGGATCAGTCCCGGTGTGACAGAGTTCACGCGGATGCCCGCAGGGCCGAATTCGCGAGCCATTGCCTTCGCGAGCCCGAGAACACCGGCCTTGGCCGCCGAATAATGTGGCCCGCCAAAAATCCCGCCGCCGCGTTGGGCCGAAACGGAAGACATGCATGCAATCGAGCCGCCGCCTTGGTCGCGCATCTGCGGAATGAAGGCCTGGCTGAGAAAGAGTACGCCGGTCATGTTCACCGCGACGATGCGATGCCAATCCGCTTCGGAAATTTCCAGCGTCGCGACAGGCTGCGTTATACCGGCATTGTTGATCAGAGCGTCGACGCGTCCGAACGTTGCAACCACCGCGTCGGCGGAAGCCTGGCAGGACGCCTTGTCGGCCACATCGCAACGCAGACCGATGTGGTCACCGCCGGCAACGGTCGGCAGGGTGGCGGCAGCTTCCTTGGCTGCGCCAGCGTCGATGTCGAGGATTGCCACTCTGGCCCCGTGTTCGGCGAAAAGCTGCGCGGTTGCACGGCCGATACCGCGCCTGCTTGCCGCGCCCGAAATGACCGCGGTCCTTCCTTCCAAAAGCATATGATCTCCTCCTGACGCTCTCCCGGCGTCCGGTTCTCTTCCCCGCAGCGATCGTCACTGCGACGGCCATAGTTCTGGCCGAACGGAGAGGAGTCATCAAACGCCAAGTTTACATCAGTAGGTGAATCTGTTTCACTAATCGCATGCTCAATACGATCTCGCTTTCCGCCATGCGAATATTCGAAGCAGCCGCCAGGCTCGGTTCGTTTCGCCGTGCGGCAGAGGAGCTGAACCTGTCTCCGAGCGCTGTCAGCCATGCTATCGTGCGGTTGGAAAGCGATCTGGGGGCGAGTCTTTTCGAACGCAACACAAGAAGCATTGCACTGACGCTTGCAGGTCAGACGCTGCTGCTGCACGCGTCGAACGCCTTCGAAGAGCTGCGGCGCGGTGTTGAACTCATTTCATCCAAAAAGGCTCAACTCCTGCGACTGCACTGTGCGCCGAGCTTCGCCGCACAAGTCCTTTCGCCGCGTCTGCCGGGTTTTCTCAAGGAGAATCCCGGCATCGAAGTAAGGGTGGCCGCCAGTACTAACTATGCCCGTTTCGTCGACAATCTGTTCGACGCGGACATCGTCTATGGCGAGCCGCAAAACCGCGACGATCTCATCGTGATCCCGTTGGGTGAGGAGCTTGTCTTTCCAATGTGCTCGCCGGAGGTAGCGCAGCGCCTCAAGTCTCCGCGCGACCTGCTGCGCCATCCCCTGATCAGAAGCGACCTGAAAAGGATACAGTGGATCGACTGGTTCGAAGCCAATCAGATCGGCTCTCCGCCACCGCCCGCGATGAGTTTCGACAGAAGCTTTCTTGCCCTGGACGCTGCCGTGAACAGCCTGGGCGTGGCGCTCGAATCCAACATCCTCGCCGCTCGCGAGCTCGAAAGTGGAAAGCTCGTGCGGCCCTTTTCGGCAGGGTCCCGCGACAACAGGTACATAGGACATTACCTTGCCTATCCGAAGACCGGCACGCAGCGGCGACTGGCCCGAATTTTCGCAGATTGGCTCATACAGAACATGCACCGTTCGACCGCAGCCGCAACAACCTTGTGAGGTTCGGCGGCTCGGCTTCGATCGAGATCGTCGTCCGCGACGGACGCCGTGCCGCGCTTAAAAGGTGAGCTGCACCTTGCAGGCGGACGCGCGGTCGCCGGCGAGGATGAAGGCTGCGGTGGCTTGTTCGAGCGGCAGGCTGTGGCTGATGATCGGCCGGACATCGATCTTGCGGCTGGAGATCAGATCGACGGCGGTTGCAAATTCCTCGTGGAAACGCTGGGTTCCGTGGAGTTGAAGCTCCTTGCCGACGATGGCATTGAGAGGGATCGGGACGTCTCCCGAGACGCCGACCTGCACGATCGTTCCGCGCGGCCTGATGGTGGCAATCGCGCTGCGGATTGCCGGGGCGGCGGCCGAGCATTCGAAGACGAGATCGAAATAGCCCTTTCCCGCCTCGAATCCGGCAAGCGCCTGGGCATCCTTGGCAACATTGTACGTGCGGCTGGCGCCCATCGCCTTGGCCCTGGTGAGCGCCGCATCCGCGAGATCGGTGACCACAACCTCGCTCGCACCATGATAACAGGCGACGGCAACCATCAGGGCGCCGATCGGGCCGGCTCCGGTGATCAGGACGCGTTTGCCGGCGATATCTCCTGCACGCGATGCGGCGTGCAGGCAGACGGAGAGCGGCTCGCTACAGGCCGCCTCTGCGGCAGTTGTCGCAACTCCGACCGCAAAGCACTGCCTGGCCGGCACCACCAGCCATTCCCGGAACATGCCCTGCTCATGCGGTAGGCGCATTGCGCTGCCCATGAAGCGCATTTCCAGGCAGTGGATCGGCATTGCCTTGTGGCAATATTCGCAATGTCCGCAAGGTTGGCTGGGATTGACCGCCACCAGCGTACCGGCTTTCAGATCGACGCCTTCGCCTGCTTGGCTCACCGTTCCCGCTGCCTCGTGGCCCGGGATGATCGGCTCGCGAACCCTGACCGGCCCGAAGCCGCCGTCCTGATAGTAGTGCAGGTCGGAACCGCAGATGCCTGCGGCCGCCATTTTGAGGAGCACCTCGCCGGGACCGAGAGCTGCAACCGCGGCGGTCTCGATTCTGAGATCGCCCTTTTGGTAGAGCCGAGCCACACGTGTCCGCATCTTCCACTCCTATCTCAGCAGTCCAAGCTGCTGCGGCAGCCACAGCGATATGGCCGGGACGAAGGTGATCAGGATCAGCGCCAGGAAGAGCGGCACCAGCCAGGGCAAGATCGCCATGGTCGTGCGTTCGACGGATAGTTTCGCGACCCTCGACAGCACGAAAAGCACCATGCCGAGCGGCGGATGCAGCAGACCGATCATCAGGTTCAACGTCATGATGAGACCGAACTGGACGGGATCGATCCCGAATTTCAGGACGATCGGCAGAAGGATCGGCACGAGGATGGTGATGGCCGCGATCGTGTCCAGGAAGCAGCCGACGAAGAGCATCAAGAGGTTCACCAAGATCAGGAAAACCCATTTGTTGTCGGTGATCGACAGGATCGCATCGGACAGCAGCTGGGCCGCCTGGCTCACCGTCAGCAGCCACGCAAAGACCGATGCCGCAGTGACGATGAAGAGAACGGAAGCCGTCGTCTCGATCGTATCGAAGCTTGCCTTGGCGAGCGTCGAGGGTGTCATCGTACGGTAGCGCACCAGACCGAGGAACAAAGACCAAAGGACGGCTGCGACGGCGGCCTCCGTCGGCGTGAACCAGCCCATCGTCATGCCGCCGATCAGGATGACGGGCGTCATCAGCGCCATGACGGCGGAAAAGCGGAAATACCAGTCGAGGGCGAGAAGCAGAGCAAGGGCAATGCCCGCCGCAACATTCATCGATACGCCCGCCCGCATCAGCAGATAGATGGCCAACGGCACCGCCAGGACGACGACGATTTCCATCCCCGCCGACAGGAGCTGCTTCACATCGAACGGCGCGTCGGAGCCCCACCGCTTCCAATAGGCAAAAGCGGCGACAGTGATCATCATCAGCAGCGTCATGACGATGCCGGGCAGGATGCCCGCCATGAAAAGAGCGCCGATCGAGACGTTCGCCATCATGCCGTAGATCACGAAAGGCAGCGACGGCGGGAAGATCGGGCCGAGCGTTGCCGAAGCCGCCGTCACGCCAACTGCGGCCTCGACCGGATAGCCATGATCCTTCATCGCCTTGATCTCGATCGTGCCGATCCCCGCCGCATCGGCGAGCGCAGTGCCGGACATGCCGGAGAAGATCACGGAACCGATGATGTTGACCTGCGCGAGACCACCTTTCATCCAGCCGACGAGAGCGACGGCGAAGGAATAGATGCGGCCGGTGACGCCCGCCGAGTTCATCAGGTTGCCCGCAAGGATGAAGAACGGGACAGCGAGCAGCGGGAAGCTTTCAACGCCAGCGATCATGCGCTGGGCGACGATGATGTCGGGTGCGATGCCGTAGAGGACGATGTAAAGCACCGATGCGACGGCCATCGAGATGGCAACGGGCACCCCGACCAGCATCAGCACCAGAAACGAGCCAAGAAGCAGTAGCATCGGATCAATCCTCGATGGTCTGGAATTCTTCGGGGCGCTCCAGAACGGAGTAGCCGCGGCGGATGTTGGCGATGAAGACGATGACCGCGCGGATCAACATCAGCACGAAAGCGATGAGAACGCTGTAGAAGACGATGTTGCGCGGCAGGTCGATGGTGACCATCTGCTCGTCGGCGACGATATCGACGTAGCGCCACATCAGGTGGCAGCCATAGGCGAAAAAGCCGATGCGGACGATATCGACGAAGGTGGCAAGCACGCGCGCCAGACCCGCAGGCATATAGTGATAGAACACATCGACCTGGATATGCCGCGAGGTGCGCACGCACATGACGGAACCCAGAAAGACGACGCCGATCAGGCAGTTGATGGCGATTTCCTCGGTCCATGCGTAGCTGTCGTTCAGCACATAACGCGTGAAGAACTGAAGGAAGACGCAACCCGCCATCAGCCAGAAGACGATCAGCGTGATCCAGTCTTCAATGGCATAGTCCGAGATGTTTGCAGTCGGCGCGTGCCCTTCGAACTCGTGACCGATTTCTTCGGCCGTGATTTGCGTATGGATTTCTTGCGACATGATCGGCCTTGTTCCAGTCGGAATGAAGGAACGCGGCGCCTTACGGCGCCGCGCCGCGAGTTTTACTGGATCGCGCGGATTGCTTCCCAATCGGCCTTCTCGTAGCCGAAATCCTCGAACTTGACCTTTTCCATCACGGTCTTTTCGAAATCGGTCTTGTCGACTTCAGCGACATTCAGGCCCTTTTCCTTGAAGGTCGCGATGAGGCTGTTTTCCTTGCCGGCGATCGTCTTGCTCGTGCGCTCGGCGGCCTCCTGCATGACCTCGCCGAAGATCTTCTTGTCCTCGTCGGAAAGGCTCGCCCACCGCGTCTTCGAGACCACGGTGTTGAGGTGATCGACGATGTGGCCGGTGAGGATGATGTTCTTCTGGACTTCGTAGAACTTCTTCGCCTCGATCGTCGTCAGCGGGTTTTCCTGCGCCTCGACCGTGCCGTTCTGTAGAGCGAGATAGACTTCGGCAAAGGCGATCGGCGTGGTGTTGGCGCCGCAGGCGCGCGGCATGGCGAGATAGGCCGGAACATCAGGCACGCGGATCTTCAAGCCCGCCATATCGGCGCATTTGGCAATCGGCTTGTTTGAAGTCGTATGGCGCGTGCCGTAATAGCTGACGGCGGCGATGTGGTTGCCGGTCTTGTCTTCATAGCCTTTGGCAAGACGCTTGAAGACATCGCTCTTGGTATAGGCGATCAGGTGATCGGGACCGCGGAAGATATAGGGGAAGTAGGTTACGCCGATCGGCTTGTAGTCGCGTGCCGCAAAGCTCGATCCCGAGATGATGATGTCGACCGTCCCGAGCTTGAGGCCCTGGTTGATGTCGGCTTCCTTGCCGAGCTGCGAGGCCGGGTAGACCTCGATCTTATAACGCCCGTCGGTTCGCTTGTTGATCTCTTCCGCAGCCCACACGGAATCGGTGTGGAAGGGCTCGGACGTTTCATAGACATGCGCCCATTTCAGCACTGTCTGGGCATGCGCAATCGCGCTGCTCGCCATGATCGCCGCTGCGGTGCAAAGTATCGTTGCCAGTCTCTTCTTCATCGCTCTCTCCTCCGAGCTCGGTTAAATCTTGGTCGTTCCTTTCGCGGGGCCTTTGCTGCGGCCGCGCTCCTCCTCTCCCGAAAGCTCCTCCCCGAAACTCTCGGAAAACCTCTTCTGCGACATGGTGAGATGGGCGCGCATGGCCGCCTTGGCGCCCGCCGCATCGCCGGCGGCGATGGCGTCGCGAATGGCCCGATGCTCGTCCACGGCGCTGCGCCACGTTCCCGGCCCCTCGAAATGGCTCGCGAGCCTCGCGAAGTAAGGGGTCATGCGCATGTCGAACATTTCGCCCGTCACGCGGATCAATGTCGCATTGCCGACGATGGCGGCAATGCCGGTGTGGAAGGCGCGATCGGCAGAAAGCACCGCGCTCGCATCATTGACCACGCCGCTCATCCGCAGCAGCGTTTCATCGAGCAGAGCGATATCCGCCGGCTTGGCGCGGCCTGCGGCTTCTTCGGCAATGGCGCATTCGATGAGGGCGCGCGCCTGCAGCAGCTCGAAAGGCCCTTCCACCGGTTCCCGCTCGGCGCCAGTGACGGTCGCGGCATGCTGGCGCACGACATAGATGCCGGATCCCATGCGAATATTGACGAAGCCTTCGACCTCCAGGACGATCAGCGCTTCGCGGACGGTCGGACGTGAGACCGACAATTGCTCCGCCAGGTCGCGCTCCGCCGGCAGCCGCTGACCGACGGCGAGCTCGCCGCTCGCGATCATCAAGCGAATCTGATCCGCGACCTGCCGATAAAGACGGCGGGATTCAACAGGCGAAAACATCGTGGCCTCCTCCGGCGGCTTCTCCTCAAGCGCGCAGCTGGTCAATTGGCCTGACCAATTCGGCATAGATATCACCGCTGGAGTTGTGCGTCAATCCGCCGCATAAACTCAAAAGGAGAGTTCAGGGCATAGGCCGAGCAGGCATACAAAAAACCCCGCCGAAGCGGGGTTCTTTGCGAAAGGAATAATCAGTTGTTATGCGCGGCGCAGGCCTCATCCATCGGCGTGGCGTTGCTCGTACCGCCCTGCGTCTGAAGATTGTCGGAGTTGTTGACCGGATTGGGGCACTTGGGCCTGTTGGTTTTCATAGTGCCGGTGGTCGTGGAGCCGGTCGTGGTGGTATCGGTCACCATCGGCTTTTTGGCCTTCATTTCGCCGCTTGCACCGCCACCTTGATCGGCCTGGTTTTTATCGATCGTGGCGCCGGCTGGTGCCGGATTGGACTGTGCGAAAGCAGACGTGGCCATGCCGATGGCGACAAGCGAAGCTGCTATGAGTTTCATACGCATCCTGATGTCCTCCTTGGGATCTTTGCGTGATCAGGCAGAACCTCGCCCACAGCTCATTGTTCCGCATTTCCTGCTTACAAACATCCCATAAGCTCTGGAGCCCGGTCGCGACCAAGGATCAAGGGCGAGGGTGAGACAGAGTCAGGAAGTGAGTGATGGCCAGGCGTGCCGGCCAGCGGCGACCGCGTTCGTGAAGGTTACTTCGCGTAAAGCGCACGCGAGCGCTCGAGATGCTTGAGGAGGGTCGTTTCCGAGCCATCCACGTCGTTTGCTTCAAGGCGGTCGACAATCTCGTCGTGTTCGACCAGCGTGAATTTTTCCTTGCCGGTCCAGATCAGCATCTCGGTATGATATTCCTTCAGCCAGGCAAGCATCGCTTCGCTGACGGCGACGTAGATCGGATTGCCTGAGATCTGGGCGATGCGGGTGTGGAATTCCATGTCCGCGTCAATGAACTCTTCCGCCCGCCCAAGCGACATGCGCTGACGTTCGATGATGTTCCTGAGATCAGCGATATCGCTGGCAGAGGCGCGCTGCGCGGCCTCGCGCGCCATGCCTCGTTCGAAGAAGATGCGGGCACTCTTGAGATGCTCCAGCGAATCCGCCGATTGCGACAGCATGATCTTGGCGGTGAGATCAACCTGGCGGAATATCGATTTCGCCGTCAGCCTGAGAACCTTCGCCCGCTCGCCGTGCGAAATGCTGACAAGACCCTTGCTGGCAAGCGACTGCATGGCCTCCCTGATCGCCGGCCGGCCGACGCCGAAGCGTTCCATCAACACGCGTTCAGATGGCATTTCGTCGCCAGGCTGAAGCTCGCCCGAGGTGATCATTCGCTCAAGTCGATCAAACACTTCGTCAGAGAGTTTGCGGCGGACGATTTGTTCGAGGGGCTGGGTCATCACATCTCGCTGGCTCAAAATGTTTCCTCCTAGCAGTTTCCATGTCGAGAACAAAGCTGTCGACGAAAATTTGCGCATCCGAAAATTCTGCTTTTCATTAGTTGGAATACTCATTATACCAGATCACAAGTTGACGCCATGGCAATCTGCGTGGCGAGAGGAGCAACCGTCCGTTTCATGATGATTACCCTGACCTACCGCATCGAGACGCCCGGAAGCGTCGAGGCGATGGCGGACAAGATCGCGAGCGACCAGTCGACCGGAACCTTCGTGCCCGTTCCCGGTGAAACCGAAGAGCTGAAGTCGCGGGTCGCCGCCCGCGTCCTGGCGATCCGCCCGCTCGAAGATGCACGTCATCCGACCTGGCCCGAGGTCGCCCCCGGCACGCTGCTCCATCGCGCCGATATCGACATCGCCTTTCCCCTCGAGGCGATCGGGACCGACCTCTCGGCTTTGATGACCATTGCAATCGGCGGCGTCTACTCCATCAAGGGCATGACCGGCATCCGCATCGTCGACATGAAGCTGCCAGGCGCCTTCAGAAGCGCGCATCCAGGACCACAGTTCGGCATCCCGGGAAGCCGCCGCCTCACCGGCGTCGAAGGTCGCCCCATCATCGGAACGATCGTCAAGCCGGCGCTCGGGCTGAGACCCCAGGAGACGGCCGCGCTCGTCGGCGAACTGATCGCATCGGGTGTCGACTTCATCAAAGACGACGAGAAGCTGATGAGCCCGGCCTATTCGCCGCTCAAGGATCGCGTCGCGGCGATCATGCCGCGCATTCTCGATCACGAACAAAAGAGCGGCAAGAAGGTGATGTATGCCTTCGGCATCTCGCATGCCGACCCCGACGAGATGATGCGCAATCACGATATCGTCGCCGCGGCCGGGGGCAACTGCGCCGTCGTCAACATCAACTCGATCGGCTTCGGCGGCATGAGCTTTCTGCGCAAGCGCTCCAATCTGGTGCTGCATGCGCATCGAAACGGCTGGGACGTGCTGACCCGCGATCCGGGCGCCGGCATGGATTTCAAGGTCTATCAGCAATTCTGGCGGCTGTTGGGGGTCGATCAGTTCCAGATCAACGGCATCAGGGTCAAATATTGGGAGCCGGACGACAGCTTCGTCTCGTCCTTCAAGGCCGTCAGCGCGCCGCTGTTTGATGCCGCCGATTGCCCGCTTCCGGTTGCCGGCTCCGGCCAGTGGGGCGGACAGGCACCGGAGACCTACCAGCGGACCGGCCGCACCGTCGATCTTCTCTATCTCTGCGGCGGCGGCATCGTCAGTCACCCCCATGGTCCGGCGGCCGGCGTTCGGGCCGTGCAGCAGGCGTGGCAGGCAGCCGTCGCCGGCATACCACTGGAGATCTATGCGAGAGAACATCCGGAGCTCGCCGCCTCGATTGCAAAATTCAGCGACGGCAAGGGCGCGTGATTGCGATGGATGGACTTCTCGTCAGCTATTACGGCGATGACTTTACCGGTTCCACCGATGTCATGGAGGCCCTGGCATCGAACGGTGTCTCGACCGCGCTCTTCCTCGACGTTCCCACGCCGCAACTGCTCGCGCGTTTTAGCGATTGCCGCGCCATCGGCCTTGCCGGGACGAGCCGCAGCGAGACGCCGGCATGGATGCAGGTGCACCTTGCCCGCGCTTTCGAATGGCTGAATTCGCTTGGTGCCGCGATCTGCCACTACAAGGTCTGCTCGACCTTCGATTCCAGCCCAGGGATCGGCAGCATCGGCAAGGCGATCGAAATCGGCCGCGCGGTGTTCGGCCACTCCGTCGTTCCCGTCATCGTCGGCGCGCCGCAACTGAAACGCTACACAGCCTTCGGCAATCTCTTTGCCGCCTATCAGGGCCGGATCTTCCGCATCGACCGCCACCCCGTCATGAGCCGCCACCCGGTGACGCCGATGGACGAGGCGGATCTTGCGGTGCATCTCTCAAAGCAGACCCGTCTACCCGTCCTGGTCGCCGATCTCGTGGCGATCACCGCGGCGGACGCCGATCAACGGATCGACGAGCTGGCGTCGGGTTCCGAAGGCATCCTGCTCATCGATGTCGACTCCGAAGCGACACAGCAGGCCGCAGGTCGGCAGCTGCTCCGTGTCACCGGCCGTTCGGCAAGCTTTGTCGCCGGCTCGTCGGGGATCGAATATGCCCTGCTCAGCGCATGGCGGCGGAGCGGTTTCATCGACGACAGCAGGACCGAATTTCCCGATATCGGCCCCGTCGACCGCCTCGCCGTCGTGTCGGGCAGCGTCTCGCCGACCACCGAGCGCCAGATCCGCACCGCTGTCGAGAACGGCTTCGAGAGCATGGCGCTCGACCCACTCGCCCTGGTCGGAGAGCATGGCCAAGCCACGGTGGATGCAGCGGTCAAGGCCGGTGTCCAGAAGCTTCGGCAAGGCAGGAGCGTCATCCTCCACACCGCACTTGGGCCGTCCGCGGACCGTGGCGCCGACATCGACAGGTTTCCGGGCGCGCGTCACCGGCTTGGGAGTGCGCTCGGCACGATCTTGCTTCGCTTGATCGAAAGCGAAGGGCTGTCACGTGCCGTCGTTGCCGGCGGCGACACGTCCAGTCACGCCCTCAAGCAGTTGAAGGTCGACGCGCTGACGACGCTTCTGCCGTTGCCGCAAACTCCGGGTTCGCCGCTTTGCCTCGCCCATGGCGACTATCCGCCGACCAACGGCCTGCAGATCGCCCTCAAAGGCGGCCAGGTCGGCACCGACGGCTATTTCGCCCAGATCCGTGACGGGAGGAAGAGCTGAATGGTCCTTTGGGTCGGCACCAGCTTCAAGATGAACAAGACCGTGGAAGAAGCGCTCGCCTTCGCGCGCCGCCTCGCCCATGCAGACCGTGAACGCGACGTCCACGTGCAGCGCTTCGTCATTCCCTCCTTTACCTCAGTGCGCGAGGTCAAGCGCGCGCTTGCCGATACGTCGGTGAAGGTCGGCGCCCAGAACATGCACTGGGAGGACGCTGGCGCCTGGACTGGCGAGATTTCACCTCTCATGCTGAAGGACTGTGAGCTCGACATGGTCGAGCTCGGCCATTCCGAACGGCGCGAGCATTTCGGGGAGACCGATGAAACCGTCGGCCTCAAGGTTTCGGCCGCCATCCGCCATGGCCTCACCCCGCTGATCTGCATCGGCGAGACATTGCAGGAGCGCCGGGAAGGTCAGGCCGACGCCGTGCTGCGGCGCCAGGTCGAGGCAGCCTTGAGGGGCATCGATACCGGCGCCGAACAGGCTACGGTCCTGCTCGCCTACGAACCCGTCTGGGCGATCGGCGTCAACGGTATTCCGGCAACCGCCGACTATGCCTCGGAGCGGCATGGAAGGATCGCCGAAGTGGCCAAAGCCATTCTTGGCCGTTCCGTGCCGGTGCTCTACGGCGGCAGCGTCAATCCGCAAAATTGCGAGGAACTGATCACCGAGCCGCATATCGACGGCCTGTTCATCGGCCGCTCCGCCTGGTTCGTCGACGGTTACCTCGACATTCTTCGCCGCGTCAGCGCGGCGATCAAAGCGTGATTTCCATGCCTGAAGGCGAGCGAAAGGAAACTGCTATGAAGATCGCAATCGGCGCGGACAGCGCAGGCAAACCGCTGCTGGATGTCATTGCCGCCCATCTCGCGCACAAGACCGACCTGGAAGTTCATGATCTCAGCCAGTCCGGCTTCTACGCCGACCTGTCGCAGCGCCTCGCGCAGACGATCGTCAACGGCGAACATCAACGCGGCATCCTGATCTGCGGAACCGGCATCGGCGTCTGCATTTCCGCCAACAAGGTTCCGGGCATCCGTGCCGCGCTGACGCACGACACCTATTCGGCGGAGCGCGCGGTAAAATCGAACAACGCCCAGATCATCACGATGGGGGCGCGCGTCATCGGACCGGAGCTGGCGAAATCGATCGTCGATGTCTGGCTTGCATCGGAATTCGACCCTGACGGCCCCTCGGCCGGAAATGTGCAGGCGATCGACCGGCTCGACGCCGAAAAACATTGATGGCGACAGATTAAGCAGTGATATAGTGATTGACTCATCATACCAGTATATGATCCTATCCAAACGGAAAAGGTGAGGAAACATGACTCAGATTGCCCTCTTCGGCGCAGGCGGAAAAATGGGATATCGGCTTGCCAAAAATCTCAAAGGCTCACGATTCCAAGTGCGCCATGTCGAGGTGAGCGACGCGGGCAAGGCCCGCTTGAAGAACGATCTCGGTCTTGATTGCGTGCCAGTCGATGCCGCACTCGATGGCGCCGATGTGGTGATCCTTGCCGTGCCGGACACGGCGATCGGCAAAGTCGCGGCAGGCATCGTCGACAAGCTCAGGTCAGGCACCATGGTGATCGCGCTGGATGCTGCGGCTCCCTTTGCCGGCCACCTGCCGAAGCGTGACGACCTCACCTATTTCGTCACTCATCCCTGCCATCCGCCGATCTTCAACGACGAGACCGACATGCAGGCCAAGAAGGACCATTTCGGCGGCCTGTTCGCCAAGCAGCACATCGTTTCGGCGCTGATGCAGGGTCCCGAAAGCGCCTATGCGCTTGGCGAGGAAATCGCCAAGCTCATCTGGGCTCCGGTCATGCGCTCGCACCGCGTCACGGTCGACCAACTCGCCATGCTCGAACCCGGCCTGTCGGAAACTGTCTGCGCATCGCTGCTCGTCATCATGCGCCAGGCCATGGACGAATGCGTGGCCCGCGGCGTGCCGGAACAGGCCGCCCGCGACTTCCTGCTCGGCCATATGAACGTGCTCGGCGCCGTCATCTTCAAGGAAGTCGACGGGGTGTTCTCGGATGCCTGCAACAAGGCGATCGAGTTCGGCATCCCGGCGTTGATGCGCGACGACTGGAAGAAAGTATTCGAACCGCAGGAGATCGCCGAAAGCATCCGGCGCATCACCTGAATTCGGCTTGGAGGAGGCAAGCCCTCCTCCTCAACTGCTCCGGGAGACCGGGCAACCGCTCCGAGGAGACGGAGCTTCATTCACAACAGGGAGGAAAAAATGAAACTGACGCGCAGACTGACACTTGCGGCTTTCGCCGGCGCCCTGGCGCTGGGAACGGCCATGCCGGCCTTTGCGGCCGATCTCATCGCCATCATCACACCGGCGCATGACAATCCCTTCTTCAAGGCCGAAGCCGTCGGCGCCGAAGCCAAGGCGAAGGAACTCGGCTACGAGACGCTGCTCATGACCCATGATGACGACGCCAACAAGCAGTCGGAAATGATCGACACGGCAATCGGGCGCGGCGCCAAGGCGATCATCCTCGACAATGCCGGAGCCGACGCCTCCGTCGCGGCCGTCAAGAAGGCCAAGGATGCCGGCATCCCCTCCTTCCTGATCGACCGCGAAATCAATGCGACGGGCGTGGCCGTCGCCCAGATCGTCTCGAACAACTATCAAGGCGCGCAGCTCGGGGCGCAGGAATTCGTCAAGCTGATGGGCGAGAAGGGCAATTACGTCGAGCTGGTCGGCAAGGAGTCCGACACCAATGCCGGCATCCGCTCGCAAGGCTACCACGACGTCATCGACGACTACCCGGACCTGAAGTCCGTCGCCAAGCAGTCGGCCAACTGGAGCCAGACGGAAGCCTATTCGAAGATGGAAACCATCCTCCAGGCCAATCCCGACATCAAGGGCGTCATTTCGGGCAACGACACCATGGCCATGGGTGCGATCGCAGCACTGCAGGCGGCCGGCCGCAAGGACGTGATCGTCGTCGGCTTCGACGGCTCCAACGACGTGCGGGACTCCATCAAGTCGGGCGGCATCAAGGCGACGGTGCTGCAGCCCGCCTATGCCCAGGCCCAGCTCGCGGTCGAACAAGCAGACGCCTACATCAAGACCAAGACGGCGCCAAAGGAAGAGAAGCAGTTGATGGATTGCGTTCTCATCAACGCCGACAACTCCGGCAAGCTCGAGACCTTCGCGCTGACGAACTGATCAGCCGCGAGATGCAGAGGGTGCGCGGCCGCGCCCTCTGCAATGCATTTCGCAAGACGTCGAGGTTCACAGCATGTTGAGAATGAAGGGCGCCCTCATCGCTGCCGTCGTGGCGGCGGCCTTGCCCGGTTGCAAGATCATCAAAACGCCGACGCCGGAGGAAAAGGCGGCGGCAGCGGCCAAGACCGCCTTCGACCCGAATGCAAAGGTCGAGGCGATCTGGCAGCCCGAGGTCGTGCCTTATTTCGAAAAGCGCGCCGGCGACCTGAAAGACGTCATGCAACTGGCTGCCTCCAGCCCTGATGCCGCGGGCGAGAAATACGGCAATCCCCGCAAGCAGAGCAGTTCGCCATGGACCTATGCGGTGAAGATCACCGGCAAGGTCGTGGCGGCCGATACGGCTTCGCGCGCGGCAACGCTCGATGTCGACGCCGATGGCGACGGCAAGGCCGATGCAAAGGTCCAGATCGGGCCGGCGCTCCGCGGCACGGCGCTCCGCGACACGCTGGACTTCGTCAATTTCAACGAATTCAAGAACCAGATCGAATGGGCGCAGTTCGGCAAGGCGTTCAACGAGAAGGCCAACTCGGCCTTCCTGTCGGCCGTCCCGCGCGAGGACCTCGCCGGTAAGACGGTGACCGTGATCGGCGCCTTTCCGCTGCCGAAAAGCGGCGAGTTGCCGCTCGTGACACCTTCGGAATTGAGGGTGGGCTCATGACGGCTCCAGAGGCACAAAAGGATGATGTCATCCTGCGCCTTGACGACGTGTCGAAGGTCTATTCGGGCATCGTCGCCGTCAAGCGCGCCAATCTGGAACTGCGCCGCGGTGCGGTGAACGTGCTCGTCGGCGAAAACGGCGCGGGCAAGTCGACGCTGATGAAGATCATCGCCGGCGTCGAGCGTCCGACGCATGGCCGCATCATCCTCGACGGTGAACCCGTCTCCTTCGACAGCCCAGCGGAAGCGCAGGCGCATGGCATCGGCATGATCTTCCAGGAGCTCAATCTCTTCGCCAACATGTCGGTCGCCGAGAACATCTTCGCCAGGCGCGAGATCACCCGCGGCCTGCTCGGCATCGACCACAAGGCGCAGGTGCAAAAGGCCGATGGCTTTCTCAAGCGCCTGGATGCCGGGATCGAGGCGGACACGATGGTCGAGGATCTGCCGATCGGCCAGCAGCAACTCGTCGAAATCGCCAAGGCGATGTCGCTGAATGCCCGGATCCTGATCATGGACGAGCCGACGTCGGCGCTTTCGGCGGCCGAAGTCGACATCCTGTTCAAGGTGATCGCGGAACTGAAGGCTCAAGGAGTTGCGATCGTCTATATCTCACATCGGCTCGAAGAGCTGATGCGGATCGGTGACTATATCACCGTGCTGCGTGACGGCCAGGTCACCGGCGAGGCGATGATGCGCGACATCGATACGCGCTGGATCGTTCGCTCGATGATCGGCTCGGATGCCAAGGACTTTGCAAAATCCGTCACCCATGCCGTTGGCGCCGAGGTCTTTCGCGCCGAAAACATCAGCCTTCCCAGACCGACGGGCGGGCTGTCGGTCAACGATGTCTCGCTGTCGGTCAAGGCGGGAGAAATCCTCGGCATATACGGCCTGATGGGTGCGGGACGTAGCGAATTCTTCGAGTGTGTGATCGGCCGCCACGCACACTCGACCGGCAAGATCTTCATCGAGGGCAAGCAGGTTCGCGCCCGCGACACCACCCGGCGCATCCGCCGCGGCCTTGCGCTCATTCCGGAAGACCGGCAGCGCGAGGGTCTGGTCCAGGTGCTCTCGATCGCTTCCAACCTGACGCTGGCGAGCCTTGGCCGCTTTACCCGGCTCTTCCATATCGACAGCGGTGCCGAGAAGATCGCCGTCCAAGAGGCCATCCGCGATCTTTCGATCAAGGCGCCGAACCCGGATTTCGAGGTGACCTCGATGTCGGGCGGCAACCAGCAGAAGGTCGTTATCGGTAAGGCATTAATGACCAATCCGAAAGTGCTGCTGATGGACGAGCCGAGCCGCGGCATCGATGTCGGCGCCAAGGCCGACGTCTTCCGCACCATGCGGCGGCTGGCGGCAAACGGGCTCGCCATTCTGTTTTCGACCTCCGACCTCGAGGAGGTCATGGCGCTTTCCGATCGCATCGCGGTCTTGAGCAACGGCCAGCTGGTCGCCGTCTTCGACCGGAACGAGGCGACGGAAGAAGCCATCATCGCGGCTTCGGCCAAGGGACACGGACATCAAGGGAAACTCGCGTCATGATGGCGGCTACGTCAACCACTCTTGCGCCGAAAGGCGCCAACGGCTCGGCGCTTCTGACGCTGATGAAGCTCAGGACCTTCATCGCGCTTTTCGCCGTGATCATCTTCTTTGCGATCTTCGCGCCGAACTTCACCTCGACGGCGAACATGATCCTGATGTCGAAGCATGTGGCGCTGAACGCCTTCCTGGCGATGGGCATGACCTTCGTCATCATCACCGGCGGCATCGACCTTTCCGTCGGATCGATCGTCGGGTTGTGCGGCATGGTCGCCGGCGGCCTGATCCTTTACGGTATCGAATTGCCGATCGGCTACACGATCTATTTCAACCTCTTCGAGATCGTGCTGATCACGCTGTCGATCGGTCTCGTCATCGGCCTTATCAACGGCCTGCTGATCACCAAACTCAACGTCGCGCCCTTCATCGCCACGCTCGGCACGCTCTATGTCGCCCGCGGTCTCGCCTTGCTGTCATCGGACGGCCAGACCTTTCCGAACCTCGTCGGCCGGCCCGAATATGCCACGACCGGTTTCGACTTCTTCGGCGCGGGGCGCATTCTCGGCTTGCCGGTGTCGATCTGGATCCTGATCGTGCTGGCACTCGCGGCCGCCTATGTCGCCCGCTCGACGCCGATCGGCCGTCATATCTTCGCCGTCGGCGGCAATGAGCGGGCCGCGCGCATGTCCGGTATCCGGGTCGATGTGGTGAAGATCTTCGTCTACATGTTTTCCGGACTTTGCGCCGCCATCGTCGGCGTCGTCATTTCCTCCGAACTGATGGCCGCCCATCCGGCGACCGGCGAAAGCTTCGAGCTCAATGCGATTGCCGCAGCCGTGCTCGGCGGCACCTCGATGTCGGGTGGCCGCGGCACGATCGGCGGCACGATCATCGGCGCTTTCGTCATCGGCATCCTCTCCGACGGGCTTGTCATGATGGGCGTCTCCTCCTTCTGGCAGATGGTCATCAAGGGCCTCGTCATCATCATTGCCGTCGTGGTCGATCAGGCCCAGCGGCGCCTGCAGCAGCGCGTCACCCTCATGCAGATGGCAAAGGCAGGCTGAGATGACCGAGTTCAAGGGGGCTTTGATCGGCTGCGGTTTCTTCGCGATCAACCAGATGCACGCCTGGAAAGACGTCGAAGGTGCTGACATCGTCGCGATCTGCGATCGCGATCCGGAGCGGCTGAAGGTCGTCGGCGACCAGTTCGGTATCGATCGCCGCTACCGCGATGCCGAGGCCATGTTGGCCGATGGCGGCTTCGATTTCGTCGACATCGCCACGACGGTCCAGAGTCACCGCGCTCTGGTGGAAATGGCCGCAGTGAATAAGGTGCCGGCCATCTGCCAGAAACCCTTCGCCAAGACGCTGTCGGATGCAAAGGCGATGGTCGAGGCTTGCCGCAATGCCGGCGTGGCCCTGATGGTGCACGAGAATTTTCGCTGGCAGACGCCGATCCAGGCGGTCCGCAAGGCGCTCGATGCTGGCGCCATCGGCACGCCCTTCTGGGGCCGCTTCTCCTTCCGCTCGGGTTACGACGTCTTCTCCGGCCAGCCGTATCTTGCTGAAGGCGAGCGCTTCATCATCGAAGATCTCGGCATTCATACGCTCGATATCGCCCGCTATATCCTCGGCGATATCAGATCACTCACGGCCCGCACCAAACGGGTCAATCCCAAGATCAAGGGCGAGGATGTCGCAACCATTCTGCTCGATCATGAAAACGGCGCCACCTCGGTGGTCGACGTCAGCTACGCCACCAAGCTCTCGAAAGAGCCGTTTCCCGAAACGCTGATCGAGCTCGACGGCTCCGAGGGCACGATCCGCCTGACCCAGGGCTACCGCCTTGAAATCGCCCACGGCAGGGGCACCACCACAGTGGATGTCTCTCCGAAGTTGTTGTCCTGGGCCTCGCGGCCTTGGCACAACATCCAGGAGAGCGTCTATGCGATCCAGCAGCATTGGGTCGATCAAATCAAGCGCGGCGCGGAGCACTCGACCTCGGGGGCCGATAATCTGAAGACCTTCGCCCTCGTCGAGGCCGCCTATGACAGCGCTGCCAGGGGACAGACGATCGATGTCGGAGCGATGCTGCGATGACGATCAATGCGTTCCAGCTCTACGGCACCCACCTGGTCGAGAGGCCGCCGGTTCGGCTGAGGGCCGGAAAGCTGACCGCCGACCTCGCCGATGGCAACCTCCGCGCGATCCGCTACGACGGCATCGAGGTGCTACGGGCGATTTCTTATCTCGTTCGCGACCGGGACTGGGGCACCTACAGCCCTGAAATCGTCGATCTCAGCATCGAGCAGAAGGAAGACCGTTTCGAAGTCGCTTATCAGGCCCGCTGCGAGGGACCCGGCGAAACGAGGCTCGTCATCGATGTTCGCATCGCGGCATATCAGGACCGGCTCGATTTCGAGGCCGAAGCCATGACCGAGACCGGCTTCGAGACCAACCGCTGCGGCTTCTGCATCCTGCATCCAATCGTCGGCGTGGCGGGTTCGCCGGCGAAGGTCGAGCATGTCGACGGGGAGATCGTGACGACACGGTTCCCCGATGTCATCGAACCCTGGCAACCATTCAAGGACATGCGCGCCATCACCCACCAGGTCATGCCTGACGTTCAGGCTGAATGCCGGATGGAGGGCGACACCTTTGAAATGGAAGATCAAAGAAACTGGTCGGACGCATCCTATAAGACATATGTCAGGCCGCTCGCTCTGCCCTGGCCCTACCAGATCTCTGCCAACCAACCTGTCCGGCAAAAGACGTCGCTTGTTATCAGAGACACCAGGTATTCCGCACCGCGCTTCGCGCCTGCGACCTTGGGCGGCGCGATAAAACTCAAGCTTGGAGAGCGGAATGGCATCATGCCCGATATCGGCGTGATCGTGACGCCTGAGGAGGCCGATGCGACGCTCACGGCAAAGGCCGTCCTGTCGGAGATCGCGCCTCGTGAACTCCTCTTTCATTTCGATCCGAATGCCGGGCACGCCGCCGAAGCACTGAAGACTTTTACCGCGATCGCCGCCGTCCATCGCGGTCGCTCGACGCTGGAGATCGCGCTCCCCTGCAAATCGTCGCCGGCAAGCGAGGCGGCCGAGATCGCCCACCAAATGCAGCTGGCGGCATTCAAGCCGGATGCGATCATGATCTCGCCATCCGTCGACCGGCAATCGACGCCGCCCGGCAGCCAATGGCCGGACTGCCCGCCGCTCGAAGAGATCTATGGCGTGGCCCGCGCCACGTTTCCCGGTATGCGCATCGGCGGCGGCATGCTGAGCTATTTCACCGAACTCAACCGCAAGCGCGTCCCGGATGGGCAGCTCGACTTCGTCAGCCACTGCACCAACCCCATCGTGCATGCGGCCGACGATCTCAGCGTCATGCAGACATTGGAAGCGCTGCCCTTCATCACCCGCTCCGTTCGTGCCATCTACGGCGACAAGCCCTACCGGATCGGCCCCTCGACGATCCCGATGCGGCAGAACCCCTATGGCAGCCGCACAATGGATAATCCCATGGGCGCACGCATACCCATGGCCAACCGCGACCCCCGCCACAACGGCCGTTTCGCGGAAGCTTTCGCACTCGGTTACGCAATCAGAGTGCTGGATGCCGGTCTCGAATGCCTGACGCTCTCGGCCTTGACCGGTCCGTTCGGTCTGATTGCCGGTCCGGCCGAGCCGATCGAGCAGGGTGGGCGGCGTCCGCTGTTCAATGCGGTGCGGACTTTGTCCGCCTTGGCTGGTGCATTCTGGCAGGAATGCATCTCGTCCTCGCCCTCCGAAGTGCTGTCTTTCGTTGCGCGGGACGCCGCAGGAAACAGGCTCCACGTCGTCAATCTGACGAGCGGAGAGCGAAGGGTCGATTACCGCGCATCGGGGAAGGATCTGCTGCTCGCACCCTTCGCCACCGTGGCCTTGCCGCTGGCGGATTGACCTCCGGCGCATCGGCCGCATCTATGCAATCGGAGTTCACTGGGGAGGATCGGCGTGAAGACGAAGAAGCTTATCAATTCCGGCGCAGATGCCGTCGATGAGATGCTGCAAGGGATCCTCGCGGCGCATCCACGCCATCTTTACGCAGTCGAAGACATGCCCCGCGCGATCATTGCCAGAAACGGACCGCGCAAAGGCAAGGTCGGCCTGGTCATCGGCGGCGGATCCGGGCATGAGCCGACCTTTCTGGGGTTTGTCGGCAAGGGGCTGGCGGATGCCGCCGCGATCGGCAATGTCTTCGCCTCGCCGCCGCCCGATCCGATCATCGCCTGCGCCAAGGCGGTCGACGGCGGCGCCGGCGTCCTGTTCATGTACGGCAATTATGCCGGCGACGTGATGAATTTCGACATGGCCGCCGAGATGCTGGCGCTCGACGAGATCGAGGTCCGCACCGTCCTGACCACAGATGACGTGGCGTCCGCTCCTGCCGATCAGAGGGACAGGCGACGTGGCGTGGCGGGCAACGTCTTCATCTTCAAGGCGGCCGGCGCGGCCTGCGATCTTCTCTACTCTTTCGACGATGTCGAGCGCGCCGCCCGCCATGCCAATGCACGAACCTATACGATGGGTGTGGCGCTCTCTCCCTGTTCGCTGCCCCAGACCCTCCGGCCGAACTTCCTGATCGGCGAGGACGAGATGGAGATCGGCATGGGAATCCATGGAGAGCCCGGCATGGCGCGCGAGCCGCTGAGGTCGGCCGATGCCGTGACCGACGAGCTGATGGACAGCATGCTTCGGGAGATGAAGGCGGACCCAGGCGATCGTGTCGCCCTGCTTGTCAACTCGCTGGGTTCGACTCCGCTGATGGAACTCTATATCATGATGCGGCGCGTGAAGTCCCGACTCGACGATGCCGGGCTCGTCATCCACACGTCGCTCGTCGGCAACTATTGCACCTCGCTCGAAATGGCCGGCGCCTCGATCACCGTCATGCATCTCGACGACGAGCTTCAGCGGTTGATCGACCACCCGTGCGATTGCGCGATGTTTGCGAGGTGATCATGACGATTACCACAAAAGACCTGCAACAGCTGTTTGCCGGGATTGCCGAGGATATCGCGGCAGAGCGCGACCATCTTTGCGAGCTCGACGGCGCCATCGGCGATGGCGATCACGGCCTTGCCATGGACGGAGGCTGTCAGGCTGCCGCCAAGGCGGTCGGCGCGCTCGATGTGGAAACAGCACCGACGCTGCTATTCAACGTTGCGGCAAAGGCATTCCTGAATGCGGTCGGCGCTTCGTCCGGCCCCTTATATGCCACGGCCTTCATGCGCGCCGCGGCCGCAGCCAAGGACAGGCAGACCTTGACCGATGACGATTTCGTCCGCGTTTTCGCAGCCATGGCGACGGGAATCCAGGAACGCGGAAAGGCCGAAGCCGGTGAAAAGACGATGGTCGACGCCTGGAAGCCCGCGGCCGACGCGGCACTTGATGCGTGGGGGACAGGAAAGCCGCTTCCCGAATGCCTCGTCATGGCAGTGCATGCAGCCCGCGTCGGCTGTGACGCAACCAAAGACATGACGGCAGCGAAAGGACGGGCTTCGCGATTGGGAGACCGGGCTATCGGGCACATCGATCCCGGTGCGGCATCGGCGGTCATCATCATCGCCGCGATAGCCAAATTTGCTCGACGGCACGATGGTTAGCTCATCATACCAGTTGACATGTCAATGACTATCTGCAAAAAGGGTCCCGGCTTACAAGAGGAGGACGGTAATGCTGACCCTTTCTGCGAAATTGAAGACTGCGAGCATCGTTGCGATCGCCATGGCGTCACTTTCGGCAACACCGGTTCTTGCTGAAGACATCACGCTCTGGACCCTCAACTTCGACAATAATGCTGCCAATACGGCCCTGAAGAAGGTGGCGACGGACTTCGAAGCTGCAAATCCCGGAACGCATGTCGAGATCGTTCAGCGCGCCGTCGATGAACACAAGACCGCGCTCCGCGTCGCCGCGGGCTCGGACAAAGGACCCGACATTTATTTCAGCTGGGCGGGTCTCGGCCTCGGCGGCGAGTATGTGAAGGCCGGCCTGTCGCTGCCACTCGACGAGTATTACACCGAGTATAAGTGGAACGACGAATTGCTGCCGTCGGCTGCCGCTTTCGCCGACCTCTATACCGGCGGCAAGCACGGTGTTCCCTTCACCTTCAAGGGCGAAGCCGTCTACTACAATAAGAAGCTTTTCGAACAGGTCGGCATCAAGGAAGAGCCGAAGACCTACGAGGAACTCCTTGCCGCGGCCGATAAGCTGAAGGCCGCGGGCATCCCCGCCTTCACCTTTGGCGGCACGGTCAACTGGCACGTCATGCGCCTCATGGACGTTATCCTCGAAACCAAGTGCGGCGCCGAAAAGCACGACGCGCTGAAGGCGATGACGTTGGACTGGACCAAAGAACCCTGCGCGACGGATTCCTTCGCGGAGTTTGCGAAGTGGACGAAGGACTATACGCTGCAGCCGTTCATGGGCATCGACAACAAACAGTCCTACAGCCTCTTCACGGCCGGTCGTGCGGCGATGATGCTCGAAGGCGACTGGCTGGTCAGCCAACTCAACGGCTCCGGCGCCAATCTCGACGATTACGGCATCTTCCCCTTCCCCACAAATACCGACCGTCTCTACGGCTTTGCCGAGTACAATTATATCAGCACCAAGAGCAAGAACCCCGACATAGCGGCGAAATTCCTCGACTATTTCCTGTCGACGAAGGTGCAGCAGGATCTGCTCGGCCAGTTGAGCTCGACCTCCGTCAACAAGAACGTCCAGTATGCCAATCAGAAGCCGCTCGAAGCCGAATGGCTGGGCATCTTCCAGAAATACGGCAAGGTCTACATGAACGGCGACCAGGCCTTCCCGCTCGATGTCACGACGGAATATTTCCGCGTCATCAATGATGTCGCTTCCGGCAGCACCGAACCGGCCGAGGCGGCCAAGCAGTTGCAGAGCTTCATCGCCAGCAGAAGCTGATCCCTCCCAAGCGCCAGTCGATCGACCTCTGAGTTGATCGGCTGGCACATTCTTTCATCAGCTGGCAGCGGCTTTTCACCGCCAGGAGGAAAGCATGTCACTTCGACAATCGACACATGATCCGCGCGTGCAAGCGCTCATCCTGCTCGTGCCGGCGCTGGCGATCTATGCGGTCTTCGCGCTCTACCCGATGCTCAACGTCGTGATCCTGAGCTTCCAGAAGTGGAACGGGCTCGATCCCAATCGGCAATTCGTCGGCCTTGCGAACTATTCGGCGATTTTCACCAAAGATCCGGTCTTCTGGGTGGCGTTCCGCAACACGGTGATCTGGACCGTGATGAGCCTGATCTTTCCGCCGCTGGTCGGACTGCTGCTGGCGCTCAGCCTCAACCAGAAAATATTCGGCCGCAATGGCCTCAGGGCCATCTTCTATCTGCCTGTGATCATCGCGCCGATCGCCGTCGCCACCATGTGGAAGTGGATGTACGATCCCTTCTTCGGCCTGTTCGCCCAACTGCTGACCTCCTGGGGCATGCAGGTCTGGATCAAGGATTGGCTGGGCAATAAGGATATCGCGCTTTATTCCGTCTTCGTCGCCTATCTCTGGCAGACGGTCGGCTTCTCGATGGTTCTATTCCTGGCCGGCCTGCAGAACGTCTCTCAGACGCTCGTCGAAGCGGCGCGCATCGATGGCGCCGGCCGCTGGGCGGTGTTCAAACATGTGACATTGCCGGCGTTGCGCCCGACGATCACCATCGTCCTCGTTCTCTCCGTCATCTCGTCGCTGAAGGCTTTCGACATCGTCTACGGTTTGACGGGCGGCGGTCCGGCGCAGTCCACCCAGATGCTGGCGCTCTGGGCGTTCACGCAGGCCATGCAGATCTTCGATTTCGGACGAGGTGCGGCAATATCCGTCGTGCTGCTGCTGATCACCATGGCCGTCGTCATTCCCTATCTCAGATGGACCCAGAAGCACGAGGAGGTCGAATCGTGACAGCAGTGCCGACCGACCATGCCGCCGTGCATCTCGAAGCCCAACCATCGTCGATGAAGCGCGATCCCGTTCTGATCGGCCTCTGGATAACGCTTGTCATCGTGGCGCTCGTCTGGGTCGCGCCATTCGTCTTCATCGTCTTCACCTCGCTGAAGACGCCGGCGGCGGTGACGAGCACCGGCGCCTTCATGCCGCCGGCCGAGCTTGCCTTCGAAAACTATGGCGCCGCATGGAGCCGCGGCAATTTCGCAAACTCCTTCTTCAACAGCGTCATCATCACCGTCATCAAGGTGCCGCTCGGCCTGTTCCTGTCGGCGATGGCCGCTTATGCCCTTGCCAAGATCAAGTTGAAGATCACCAAGGCGCTGCTGCTGCTCGTCGTGTTCGGCACGATGATCCCCTTCCAGGTGATGCTTGCGCCGCTCTTCACCCTGGTCAATTCCTTCGGCCTCATCGACACCTATCCGGGCGTCATCCTTCCCTACATCGCCTTCGGCGTTCCCTATCAGGTTTTCATCCTGCACGGCTTCTTCAAGGGCATTCCGAAGGAGCTATCGGAGGCAGCGCTGATCGACGGCGCCAGCCACTTCGTCATCTTCCGGCGGATCTTTCTGCCGGTATGCCTGCCCGTCCTCGCCGCACTGCTCATCCTCGACTTCGTTTCCACCTGGAACGAATTCGCCATGGCGCTGGTGCTGCTTCAGGACCAGCACATGTGGACGCTGCCGCTCGGCCTGATGTCGTTTCAGGGGCAGTTCTCCAGCAATTACGGCCAGCTCAACGCGGCGATCGTCATGACCGTGCTGCCGGCGACGATCGTCTATCTCATGTTCCAGCGCTACTTCGTCTCCGGCCTCACCTCCGGCGCCGTCAAAGGCTGATCACAAAATCATTCTACGAGGAGAGACAGAATGTCCGATGCAACAGTCGAAAAATGGGGTGTGTTCGAGGCCTCCTTCGAAGGGCCTGCCGGCGGCAATCCCTATCTCGACGTAGCATTCGATGCCGTCTTCACCCAGAAGAGCCGCGAAGTCCGCGTGCCGGGCTTCTATGATGGTAACGGCACCTACCGCATTCGCTTCATGCCCGATAGCGAAGGCGAGTGGTCGTTCCAGACGCGCTCCAAGACCGCGGCCCTCGACGGCAAGACGGGTGTTTTGGCCGCGACCGCACCTTCGGCCGGCAATCACGGCCCGGTGCGCGTGCGCAACAAATTCCATTTCGCCTATGCCGACGGCACGCCGTTCCTCTCCTTCGGAACGACCTGCTACGCCTGGACGCATCAACCGTTAGACATGCAGAAGCAGACGCTGGAGACGCTGAAGACGGCGCGCTTCAACAAGATGCGCATGGGCGTGTTTCCGAAGGATTATCCCTATAACGTCAACGAGCCGTTGCATGCCTGCTTCGAACGCGGCTCCGACGGCAAGGAAGACTTCGACCGGCCCAACCCCGCCGCCTTCCAGCACTTCGAAAAGCAGGTCGCCGCACTCTGCGACCTCGGCATCGAGGCCGATATCATCATCTTCCACCCCTATGACCGCTGGGGTTATGCGGACATGTCGGCCGCGCAGGATTTCCGCTATGTCGAATATCTGGCCGCCCGTCTTGCCGCCTACCGGAACGTCTGGTGGTCGCTCGCCAATGAATATGATTTCCTGATCGACACGAAACCGATGGAGCAGTGGGACCGCTACTTCCACATTCTGGAGGAAAACGACCCCTACCAGCATCTGCGGTCCATCCATAATGGCGACGTGACCGCCAATTTCGATCACCGCAAACCGTGGGTGACACACACCTGCATCCAGAACCCCGACGTCAAGCGGACCCAGGAATGGCGCGATGCCTATGGCAAGCCCGTCGTCAACGACGAGCCCGAGTATGAGGGCGACATCTTGCAGTCATGGGGCAATCTCCATCCGAGGGAGCTGGTGCACCGTTTCTGGATCACCATGGCGCGCGGCGGCTATGCCGGTCACGGCGAAACCTATTCTCACCCCGAGGATCTGATCTGGTGGGCCAAGGGTGGCGAATTGCGCGGCGAAGCATGGAAGCGCATCGGCTTCCTCCGGGACCTCCTGGAGGCCGACGTCAAGCACGGTCTCGAACCGCTCGGCATCATCGGCGAATGGCCGTGGTCGCGCGTCTCCGGCGCGCGTGACGGCGACGGCGATTTCCGCCTGATCTATTTCGGCGAGCATCAGCCGGTGATCTGGTCCACCGGCCTGCCGGTTGATGGCGACGACTACGATGTCGATATCATCGACACCTGGGAGATGACGATCACGCCGGCCGAGAAAGTCGAGGCTCCCGTTCCGCATCCGACGCGCCATGGCTCGGTCGTGCGCGGCGGCAAGCCGGACGCGGCCTTCGGCGTGAAAATCCCGCGCAAGCCGTACCAGGCTTTGCGTGTGCGCAGGAAGCGCTAATCGAGAGGGTCCGGGATGTCAGGTTTAAGCATCAGAAACGTCAAGAAGTCCTTCGGCACGGTCGATATCATTCACGGCGTCGACGTCGAGATCGCGGATGGCGAATTCACCATTCTCGTCGGCCCTTCCGGCTGCGGCAAGTCGACATTGCTGCGCATGATCGCCGGGCTCGAGGACATCACCGCCGGCCAGATCAGCATTGACGGCCGGGTGGTGAACAATCTGCAGCCGAAGGATCGCGATATCGCGATGGTCTTCCAGAACTACGCATTGTACCCGCAGATGACGGTCTCCCAGAACATGGGGTTTGCCCTTGAGCTCGCCGGAGCCAAGCGGCCTGAGATCGACAAGAAGGTCGGCGAGGCTGCGGCCATTCTCGGCTTGCAGCCGCTACTCGACCGCAAGCCCGCCCAGCTTTCCGGCGGGCAGCGCCAGCGCGTCGCCATGGGTCGCGCCATCGTCCGCGATCCGAAAGTCTTTCTCTTCGACGAGCCGCTCTCCAATCTGGACGCAAAACTGCGGGTGAAGATGCGGGCGGAGATCAAGGCCCTGCACCAGCGCCTGAAGACCACCATCGTCTACGTCACCCACGACCAGATCGAGGCCATGACCATGGCCGACAAGATCGTCGTGCTGCACGGCGGCCGCGTCGAACAGATCGGCAGTCCGCTCGAACTCTACGACAGACCGCGCAACATCTTCGTCGCCGGTTTCCTCGGTTCCCCGGCGATGAATTTTCTCGAGGGGACCATCGAAGATGCCGGCAACCCGGTATTGTCGCTGCCGGGCGGCTCCCGCGTGCCGCTCTCGCGGGCTCCCGTTAATTCGGCAAACAGACCGATGACGCTGGGTATTCGTCCTGAAGATATCAGCTTCGGTGGCGAGAACGGCGTGGACGCGGTGGTCAAGGTGGTCGAACCCACCGGGTCGGAAACTCATGTCGCCGTGGACCTCGACGGCAGGGAGCTGACATGGGTCGTTCGCGAACGTGTCGAACTGGCGCCCGAACAGCAGGTGAAGCTTTCCTTCGAAACATCAAAGGTTCACTTCTTCGACCGACAGACGCAACAGCGTTTGAACGCCTGAACATAAGAGGCCGGAGGAACCGTCGAACCACAATTGCCTTTGCGGACGAAATGGCGATTTGTAATCTCCAACTTCGCCAATACGCCGTCAGTCTGGAGGTCGCCAAGAACATGCATATTCGAAAGGCAGTTTCTGCCGACGCAGCGGAACTGAGCGAGCTCCTCAACGAGATCATCCGGGCTGGGGGAACAACAGCACTCGAGACACCGCTTTCGGCTGCCGAGTTCGTGGACTGGTTCATCGACGGCGAGTTTCCTCTTCTCTGCCATGTCGCGGAGCATGATCGGTCGCTTGTCGGCTTTCAGTCGCTCAGCCTATACGGCGATCCGCCGAAAGGCTTTGCCGACATCGGGACCTTCGCCCGTATGAACCCAAAGGCTCCAGGCGTCGGCAGCGCGCTCTTTCCCGCAACCCGGGCCGCAGCGGAGGAACTCGGGCTCGACTTCATCAATGCCACCATTCGGGCCGACAATGTCAGCGGTCTTGCCTATTATGCCAAGATGGGCTTCGAGACCTATGACCGGCTGGTCCAGGTTCCGCTTCAAGACGGGACGCCCGTCGACAGGATCAAGAAGCGTTTCAGGATAGATGCCAGGCATCGCGCGACACCTCACGCCTGAATGTGTCGACGGATCTGTGGGCGTGCCCTGCATCCAAGTGTCGGACCAGTTCAGGGTCAGCACGACTGGGGCGTGCCGCGACCGGTGCTGTGAAGAAGCGCAACTGGCTGAACACGTGGCCTGCCGGCGGAAGGAACTGAAACGAAGTCCTCAGCCGTGAACCCCTCGTCATATCCGTTCGATGCGGACCGGGAATTCGCCGCGTACCAGCAGCGGGTCGAAGCCGTTATCAAATCGACCGAGCCGGATCAACCCGTCCCAGCTGTAATCGGCATAAAACAGGGCAAGGTTGCCCCATGGCTTGAAGTAGCAGAGATCACCCGGCTGCTCGTTGTCGAAGGGACCGGTAGCTTCCTCGGTGAGTTTGCGCGGGAGATAGACGATCTTTTCGTTTTTGCCGTAGTCTTCGATCTTGAGATCCAGGGGAAGCATCGAAGCGAGGTCGAGCGCCGACGGATTGTCGTAGAGCGTCGCCGTCATGGTCATGCCGTTGAAGATTATCCGGATTCTGACATCGGTCGGTACTTGGCTCGCTGGATCCCGGCCTTCCTGTCCCTTGGCCGCATACGGCAGGGTTGCGGTTGCGAAGGTTGCGCCGAGGAGCGCACGGCGCGTCAGATATGAGGATGTCGACATGACTGCACTCCGTCAGACCGGCTGAGCAGTCGGCCGAAACAGGATCTCATTGATATCGACGTCGTCGGGTTCGTTCACCGCGAACCCGACGGTGCGGGCGAAGGTATCTGCACCGACCGCGATCTTGCTGACGAATTCCCTCGTGCCGGCCTGGATATCCTTCTCGCTGATATGCTCGAGCAGTTCGGTACTGACTGCGCCGGGAGAAATGATCGTCGTGCGGATATTGTAGGGCTTTACTTCCTTCCGCAGGCCTTCGGACAGGGCG
Organism: Rhizobium anhuiense bv. trifolii; assembly: GCF_024346605.1. Classification (NCBI taxonomy): domain Bacteria; kingdom Pseudomonadati; phylum Pseudomonadota; class Alphaproteobacteria; order Hyphomicrobiales; family Rhizobiaceae; genus Rhizobium; species Rhizobium anhuiense. The sequence continues at coordinate 299,959 of NZ_CP098804.1, read as the reverse complement.
CGCACGGCAAATTTGGTGGCGCAATAGACGGTGGCACCGGGGTCGACCACATGACCGTAGACGGACGAGACATTGATGATGTGCCCGGATTTCCGGGCCTTCATGTGCGGAAGCGCTGCGGCGATGCCATAAAGTACACCCTTGATGTTGACGTCGATCATACGGTCCCACTCATCGATCTTGAGCCGTTCGAGTGGTGCAAGCGGCATCAGACCGGCATTGTTCAGCATCACGTCGATGCGGCCGAACTCCTCCACCGCAGTGTCCACCAGTTTCTTGACCTGGTTCCGGTCGGTGACGTCGGTGGAAACGGCCTTGGCCTTATAGCCTCTAGCGGTCAACTCGCTCGCCAGCGCATCGATGCGCCCGCTTCGGCGCGCACCGAGGACGACGAGAGCGCCGCGCTCGGCCAGATGGCGTGCCGTGGCCTCGCCAAGCCCGCTGCTTGCGCCTGTGATGACGACGACTTTGTTTTCAATGCCCTGAGACATGCCGATCTCCTTTGTCGAATTCGGAAGGTTAAGTGCGAGGGCTCGCCAGAGCGGCGAGCAGGGCTGATCCCGCGAGCAGGACGGCGGCGAGCAGGAAGGCGCTCCACCAGCCGGCAGTGTCGAACAGCACCCCGCCCGCAAAGGCGCCACCGGCGATGGCGAATTGGATCAATGCCACCTGCAGCCCACCGCCGGCTTCAAGTTCGCCGGGAATGATGCGTGTCATCCAGGTATTCCAGGCCACCGGAATAGGGGTGGTGAAGAACCCCCACAGCACCAGCAAGGCTGCTGTGACGGCCGTGAAGGGACCGAGGGCAATCAGCAGAAGGGCAAGCATCGCGAGCCCGCTCGGCAATCCGATCAGCAGGGCGGCAAGATGCCGCCGGAGGACGAAGCCGACAATGGATGTTCCCGCGAGGCCGCCAATGCCGAGCCCGAGAAGCATCATCGACAGTCCGTTCAATTCAACGCCCGTGACGCTTTCGAGGAATGGGCGCAGATAGATCGACAGTGCGTTCTGGCCGATGAAAGCGAGGCTGGTCGCCGCCATCCCGATCGCGAATCTGCGATTGCGCAGCAGTCCGAAGATTCTGGCAACCGAGACCGCTGCCGTTGCCGGCATCTTCGGCAGGACGGCCAATTGCCATACGAGCGCAGCCAGACCTATCGGAACCGTGATGAAGAAGGTGCCACGCCATCCGATCAGCCCGCCGAGGAAACTACCGAGGGGCGCAGCGATGACGACCGCAAATGCGGTGCCGCCCTGGAGCAAGGCGATAGCCTTGGGCAGGTCGGCTCCAGAAGCCAGGCGTGCCAGGATGGCTGTCGACAGCGACCAGAAGCCGCCGATCGAAATGCCGACCAGCGCCCGCCCGACCAGAAAGACGAGGAAGTTCGGAGCAAGAGCCACGGCCAGACTGGAAGCGACCAGCACCGCCGTATAGAGCAGGACGACCGTTTTCCGGTCGAGCCTTGCCAAAAACGCGTTGCCGAAAAGACTGGTGATCACCGCAAAAAGGCCAGAGACGGCGATCGCTTGTCCGGCCTGACCTTCGGAGATGGCCAGATCCTGGGCGATCGGCGTCAGAAGGCTCACCGGCATGAACTCCAGCCCCACCAGGAGAAAGGTCAGAAGCGAGAGGCAGGTGACCGCAGCCCATGGAGTAACGGTGCTGTCGGCCGGAACAGCCTCATCCAATGTCAGTTCGATGGTCATTCCGCGTTCTCCTGTCCATTGCGGAATGAGATAGCCGGATTGGTTTTGACAGACTAGCGGCTATAATCTGCATGTTGTGATGAAGGAGATTCACCAATCCGGCGCGACGAATTCACCGAGATGCGGGCGTTTCTCGAAGTGGCCAGAGAGCGGAGCTTCACGCGCGCGGCCGCCAAGCTGGGTGTCACCCGCTCGGCCCTCAGCCATACGATCCGGGCACTGGAAGAACGGCTCGGCGTCCGCCTCCTCTCCCGTACGACACGGGATGTCGCGCCGACGGCGGCCGGGGAGCGCCTGGTGGAGAGCATCGAACCCCATTTCGAAATCATTGCCGCCGAGATCAGCGCAATCAGCGCCTTGCGCGACAAGCCCTCGGGCCATGTCCGCATCGTATGTCCCGACGACGCCATCGAGTTGGTTTTTCGTCCAAGACTCTCAGCCTTCTTGCGAGATTATCCTGATATCATCGTGGAGCTCATTATCGACAACGGATTCACGAATATCGTCGAGCGTCAGTTCGACGCCGGCGTTCGGCTGGGCGAGGCGGTTGCACGCGACATGGTGGCCGTTCGCATCGGCCCCGATGTCTCCTATGCCGTGGTCGGATCACCCGATTATTTCGCCCGCCGTTCCGTGCCGGCAAGCCCGCAAGACCTGACCCTCCACAATTGCGTCAACCTGCGGCTGCCAACCTCGGGCGCGCTCTATGCCTGGGAATTCGAGAAGGACGCACGCGAGTTCAGCGTCCGCGTCGACGGCCAGCTGATCCTAAGCCATATCGGATCGGCGATCGATGCCGCCCTCGACGGCGTCGGCCTCGCCTATTTGCCGAAGGACCTCATCCGACGATACGTTGAAACCGGTTTGCTCCGGCAGGTCCTTGCCGATTGGTGCCCGACCTTCCAAGGCTATCATCTCTACTATCCCAGCCGCCGCCATTTCTCGCCGGCCTTCAGCGCCTTCGTCGAGGCCTTCCGGTTCAGATCCCGGTAGCATCACACCGGAGGCAACTGCAGTTGGGGTATTGGCGCACTCGAAAAGGCAGCGCCATGCACACAAAATGATGCTTTTCGCGCTCATCGTTATTCCCTACTTCCTGTCAAGACAGGTGACGAAAAGGGGACGACCGCATGGCGACGCCGTTTTACTGGAACGAGCTCAACACATATGATTTTGCCGGCCTTTGCCCCGAGACCACGATTGCCGTTCTGCCTATCGCCTCGACGGAACAGCACGGCCCGCATCTGCCGATCGCAACCGATGTCGCCATCGCGACCGGCATGCTGGCGGAGCTGAAGAGGCAGCGGCCGGAGAATCTGGACATCCTGGTCCTTCCGACACAGGAGATCGGCAAGGCCAACGAACATATTTACGGCCCCGGCACGTTGTCGCTCAGTGCAGAGCTGCTCATCCCCGTCTGGACGGCGATTGGCGCAAAGGTTGCGGAAGCCGGGCTGAGGAAGATGGTGATCGTCAATTCCCACGGCGGCAATGTCGACGTCATGAGCATCGTCGCGCGTGAACTGCGCGTGCGCCATCAAATGGCGGTGGTCTCCACGCAATGGGGCCGGTTCGGCCACCCGGAAGGCATGGTCAGCGATCACGAGAGCAGATACGGCATTCACGGCGGCGATGTCGAGACATCGTTGATGCTGCACTTCCGCCCCGACTTGGTGCGTATGGACAAGGCAGAGAATTTCGCCTCGAAGGCCGAACGGATGCGGCAGCAATCCAAATATCTTCAGCCCCTGCCGCCGCATTCGCTGGCCTGGATCGCGCATGACCTCAACCCCCTCGGCGTGGTCGGCGATGCCTCGATCGCCACCGCCGAAAAGGGCGAAGCGATCTGCCGCCATCAGGTCACGGGGTTTGTTGAATTGCTTGAAGACCTCAAGGCCTATCCACTTTCGAATCTCTATGTGAAATAGGCTCGGCCGCGGATCTCGTATCAGGTGGGATATGGCCCTTGGCCTGCAATTCCTGCACCAGGCCGAGCAGTTCGGCGAGCAGATATTCGACGAAAAGGCTGGTGGCCGCGTCGAGCGGCGCCCTGGCGCGCGCAAACAGCTTCATCTGCTGGTAACGCGCATGCGGCTCGGCGATCGGACGGAAGACGAGTTCGCCGCGCCGGCATTCGGTGATGACGTCGAGCGGATTGAGCAGCGTCAGCCCGGTGCCGCATTTGACGAGTTGCTTCAGCATCTCCGATGCATTGGTTTCCAGCACCGGCTCGACAGGGATGGGCAAGCGCGCAAAGGCAAGGTTGATCACCTCGCGCAGGCTGGTGCCCGGTTGCGCCAGAACCAGTTTTTCCTGCGTGACATCGGCAAGGTTGATCGGCCCGGGACCGATCAGGTGATGGCCCGGCGGCAGCACGACACCGATCGGGATATCGAAATTTCCGAGCGTGCGGATCCCCGGCATGGCCGGGATATTGAAGCCGAGACCGATATCCACCTCGCCTGATACAACGGGGCTGGCCGTCGTGCCGCCGGTATCGTTGCGCAGCTGGACGAAGACGCGTGGATGCTCTGAAAGAAAGCGCGCGATGATTTCGGGCAGCGGCCCGGCGGCAAGGCCGACGGTCGTCACCATGCGCACCTTCCCAGCCTGCTGCATCTTGAGGCTGCGGATGCGCCCCTCCAGGCGCTCGTAATTCTTCAGCACGTCCCGGATATGTTCGATGCAGAGTTCACCGGCAGCCGTCAGCCGCAAACCGCGCGGCAGCCGCTCGAAAAGCGGCGCCCCGATCTCTTCCTCCAGCGCCAGAATCTGCCTGTTGACCGCCGATGACGCAACATTGAGGCGCGCGGCCGCCTTGCGGATCGAACCGGAACGGGCGATCTCGTTGATGTAAAGAAGGCGTCTGGAGTGCAGCATGATCTCTCCGGTGCATAAATTTTACGCAGGGCGCACAAATTATCTTCAGCTTTCCGACAGATGCCGAAAAGGCATCAATGCGCACGAATTTTGATGCTTTTCAAAGCGCAACGCAATGGCTCAAATTCCCTTAAAAGGGAGCCGACCAAGGCTTCCTTCGGTTAAAAAGGGGAACTGCCGACCATGTTGAAAGCACTGACGAAGACGCAATTCCTGAGCTGCCTCGGCCTTGCCGCGATGCTTGCCGCCGCCTCGCCGGCGCTTGCCCTCGACAAGGTGAGCTACGGGACGAACTGGCTTGCCCAAGCTGAACATGGCGGCTTCTACCAGGCCGTCGCCGACGGCACCTATGCGAAATACGGCCTCGACGTCACCATCGTCCAGGGCGGCCCGAATGCGGCAAACAGCGCGCTCCTGATCTCCGGCAAGCTCGATTTCTACATGGGCGGTCCGCAGGGAGAAATTTCCGCCGTCGAGCAGGGCATTCCGCTGGTCGATGTCGCCGCGATCTTCCAAAAGGATCCGCAGGTGCTGATCGCCCATCCGGATAACGGCGTCGACAAGTTCGAGGACCTCGCCAAGCTGAAGACGCTGTTCCTCAGCAAGGACGGCTACCTCACCTATTTCGAATGGATGAAGGCCAACTTCAAAGGCTTCAAGGACGAGCAGTACAAACCCTATAACTTCAGCCCCGCCCCCTTCCTCGCAGACAAAGACTCCGCCCAGCAGGGCTACCTGACATCGGAACCCTACGAGATCCAGAAACAGGCAGGCTTCGAGCCGAAGGTCTTCCTGCTCGCCGACAACGGCTACTCGCCCTATTCGACGATGATCACGACGACGCAGGCGATGCTCGACGGCAAGCCCGATGTGGTGCAGCGATTCGTCGATGCCTCGATCGAAGGCTGGTACAACTACCTCTACGGCGACAACACCAAGGCGAACGAACTGATCAAGAAGGACAATCCTGAAATAACCGACGGCCAGATCGCCTATTCGATCGCCAAGATGAAGGAATACGGCATCATCGAATCCGGCGACAGCCTCGACAAGGGCATCGGCTGCATTACCGACGCCCATTACAAGAAGTTCTTCGACGAGATGACCGCCATCAAGGTGTTCAAGACCGAGACCGACTATACCAAGGCCTTTACGACGAAGTTCGTGTGCAAGGGCACCGGAATGGCGCTGAAGAAATAAGCCTCCCAGGCCAGGTCCGCCGCCTGCCTGGCGGCGGACCGCATCCCTTCGACAAACGAGCGAGAATATGTCCCTAGCCGAACCCAAGGCGGTGCCTTCGAAGGAAACGAAAAAGCGGCCGCTGGTTGTCATGCAATCGGTGTCGAAGGTCTTTTCCAGCGGCACGACAGCGCTTTCAGGCATGTCGCTGACGGTCGAAAGCGGCGAGTTCATCAGCCTCCTCGGCCCTTCCGGCTGCGGTAAGTCCACGGCGTTGCGCATCATCGCCGGCCTTGGCGACATCACCGCGGGCAAGATCGATTGGCCGAGTTCACGCATCAATTCGAAAGGCCTGCCCGAGGGCGATATCGGCTTCGTCTTCCAGGAGCCGACGCTAATGCCGTGGAAGACCGTCTTCGGCAACGTTTACCTGCCGTTGAAATTGCGGGGGATTTCAAAGGCGGAAGCCCGTGACCGGATTGTGGAAGCGCTGGCGACCGTCGGTCTTCAAGATTTTGCCGATGCCTATCCACGAGAACTTTCCGGCGGCATGAAGATGCGCGTATCGATCGCCCGTGCGCTGGTGACGAAGCCGAAGCTGCTGCTGATGGACGAGCCTTTTGCGGCGCTCGACGAAATCACCCGCCAGAAGCTCAACGACGACGTGCTGCGGCTGTGGCAGACGACGGGTATCACTGTGATCTTCGTGACGCATTCGGTCTTCGAATCCGCTTACCTCTCCAACCGGATCGTGGTGATGAAGGCGAGACCCGGCCGCGTGCATGCCGATTTTCCGCTGATGACCAGCCTCGAGCGGGATTCGCATTATCGAACCTCGGAACAATATCGGCAGGCCTGCGAGACGGCATCGCGTTCGTTGATCGAGGCGATCGGCGGATCGGAGGAGCACTGATGAGCGTCGAAAGCATCCAAACTGCCGAAGTCGCATCCCTGCCCGTCGCCAAACCGGCGAACGTCGGGCGGCGCGACCTGGCACTGCGCATCGCCGTGCCTTTCCTGGTCATCACCGTGCTCATCATCATCTGGGAGCTTTACGTGGTGCTCTCGGGCGTACCGCCTTACATCCTGCCCGGACCCGGCGCCGTGGCGGCAGCCTTCGTCAATGATTGGGGTACGCTTGCGCCTGCCCTCTGGGTCACGACCCAGATTACCTTCATCTCGCTGATACTGGCGCTGATCGGCGGCGTGGGGTTTGCGATCTTTCTCGTGCAATCACGCTGGATCGAGATCGCCTTCTATCCGCTCGCCGTGATCCTGCAGGTGACGCCGATCGTGGCGATCTCGCCACTGATCCTGATCTACGCTCCCTCCACGCAGGTGGCGCTGCTCATCTGCGCCTTCCTCGTCGCATTCTTCCCCATCCTGTCAAACATGGTGCAGGGCCTGAAGAGCGTCGACCATAACCTCATCAACCTCTTCGAACTCTACGGCGCCTCGCGCTGGCAGACGTTGATCCATCTGAAGATCCCAGCCGCCCAGCCCTATTTCATGACCGGTCTTCGCATCGGCGGCGGCCTTGCGCTGATCGCCGCCGTCGTCGCCGAATTTGCCGCGGGCTCCGCCGGCGCCGGCTCCGGCCTCGCTTTCCGCCTGCTGGAAGCGCAGTACCGGATGAACATACCGCGGCTCTTCGCTGCGCTCTTGATGCTCTCCATGCTTGGGGTCGCCATTTTCGGCCTTACCACCCTCATCGCCTGGCTGAGCCTCCACCGCTGGCATGAAAGCAGCATCAAACGGGAAAACTGATGACCTATTCCTTCATATCCCCGCCAAATGCGGCCCGCTTCGTGCTGAGCAATGCGACGGTGCCCGCCGTCACCGTCGAGCCTGTCGACGTGCCGGTTACGGAAGGACTCGCCACGGTCGATATCGTCATCAGCGACGGTACGATTGCCGCCATCCGGCCGGCTGGCGCCGCACCCGCCGATTATGCCAGGATCGATCTCAAGGACGGCATGGTCTGGCCCTGTTTTGCCGATATCCACACCCATCTCGACAAGGGCCATATCTGGCCGCGTCAGGCTAATCCCGACGGCAGTTTCATGGGCGCGCTCGATGCCGTCAGGGCCGACCGGGAAGCCAACTGGTCGGCCGCGGACGTGAAACGGCGCATGGAATTCTCGCTGCGCTCCGCCTATGCCCACGGCACCAGCCTGATCCGCACCCATCTGGATTCGCTGGCGCCCCAGCACCGCATCTCCTTCGAGGTCTTTGCCGAAATCCGCGATGCCTGGAAGGAGAGGATCGCGCTGCAGGCCGTCGCCCTCTTCCCGCTGGACGCCATGGCGGACAGCTCCTTTTTTACCGATCTCGTCACCGTCGTCCGGCAAACAGGCGGCCTGCTTGGCGGCGTCACGCGCATGGGGCCGGAGCTCATCTGGCAGCTCGACACGCTCTTCAGGACTGCCGCAGAGCATGGGTTGGATGTCGATCTGCATGTCGACGAGACGGATGATCGCGGCGCCGAGACGCTGAAGGCGATCGCCGAGGCCGTGCTGCGCAACGGGTTCGAGGGCAAGGTGACCGCCGGCCATTGCTGCTCGCTCGCCCGCCAGGAAGAAGACACCGCAGCGCGCACCGTCGAGCTGGTCGCCAAGGCAGGCATAGCGGTCATCGCGCTGCCGATGTGCAACATGTATCTGCAGGACCGCTATGCCGGCCGCACCCCGCGCTGGCGCGGTGTCACCCTGTTCCACGAGCTGGCTGCCGCCGGTGTCGCGACCGCGGTCGCTTCCGACAATACCCGCGACCCCTTCTATGCCTATGGCGATCTCGATCCGGTGGAGGTCTTCCGCGAAGCGGTGCGGATTCTGCATCTCGACCACCCGCTCGATACCGCAGCGCGTGTCGTCACCACCTCGCCCGCCGCCATCGTCGGACGGCCGGACAAGGGCCGCATCGCCGCCGGCGATCCGGCCGATCTCGTGCTCTTCAGCGCGCGGCGCTGGAGTGAATTCCTTTCCCGTCCGCAGTCTGACCGTGTCGTGCTTCGCCGCGGCAAGGTGATCGACCGCAGCCTGCCGGATTACCGTGAACTCGATAGCGTCGTTGGAGCCTGACATGGCCGATTATCAGAAGATCAAAAAGGAACTCGAAGGCATCGCCGTCGAGGACAATCCGGCGCTGGTGCGCCAGAAGAGCCGGGATTTCTATTGGTACTCGCCAATCCTGAAGGCGCAGCTCGACAATGTTTCCGCCGATCTCGTCGTCACGCCGAAGACCGAGGAAGAGGTCATCCGGACGCTGAAGATCGCCTATGCCCACGACGTGCCGGTCACGCCGCGCGGCGCCGGCACCGGCAATTACGGCCAGGCCATGCCGCTTTCCGGCGGCATCGTGCTGAATCTTGCCGCCATGGACAAAATCAAGGAGATCCATCCCGGCCGCGTCGTCTGCGAACCCGGCATCGTACTTGCCCAGCTCGACAAGCAGACCAAGGCCCATTCCGGCCAGGAGTTGCGCTTCCACCCCTCCACTGCCCAGACGGCGACGGTCGGCGGCTTCATCGCCGGCGGTTCGGGCGGCGTCGGCTCGATCACCTGGGGCGGCTTGCGCGACCTTGGCAACATCCTGCGCCTGCGCGTCGTCACCATGGAGGCCGAGCCACGTGTGCTCGATCTCACCGGCTGGGATCTCCAGAAAGTCAGCCACGCCTACGGCACGAACGGCATCATCACCGAGATCGAGATGCCGCTTGCGCCTGCCTATGACTGGGTCGATGTGCTCGTCGGCTATGACGACTTCATGGACGCGGTGCGCTTTTCCGACGCGCTCGCCAAATGCAACGGCATCCTCGTGAAGGAAATCGCGCCGATCGCGGCTCCCATTCCTTGCGACTATTTCACCCGCCACAAGCCCTACATCCGTCAGGGCCAGTCGATCGTCGTGCTGATGATCGCGCCGCACTCCCTGGATGCTTTTCTTGCCTTCACCGCGGCGCAGAAGGGCGAGATCATGTTCCGTTCCGACACGGTGGAAAGCATGCGCGGCATTCCGCATGCCTATGAGCTGGCCTGGAACCACACGACATTGCGCGCCCTTAAGGTCGACCCGAACTTTACCTATCTGCAGGTGCAATATCCGGGACCGGACCATGTCGCCAAGGTGCGGAAGATGGTGGAGATCTTCGGCGACGAAGTGCCGGGTCATCTCGAATTCATCAAATTCGACGGTCAGATCCAGTGCTCCGGCCTGCCGCTAGTGCGCTATACCACCGAGGAGCGGCTGGAAGAGATCATCAAGATCCACCAGGACAATGGATGCCCGATCTTCAACCCGCACCGCTATACGCTTGAGGAAGGCGGCATGAAGCGCACCGACACGGTGCAGCTTGCCTTCAAGCAGGAAACCGATCCGAAAGGCCTGCTCAATCCCGGCAAGATGATTGCCTGGGAAAATCCCGATTTCGATTTCAACGCCGGCAAGAACTATCTCTTCCCCGGTCTCGCGGCCCTGATGGAGGCTTCATGAGGGTTCTCGTCCTCCACTCTCACCCGGTCGAGGAAAGTTACGGCAAGGCGCTCTACCGGCAGACCGTCGAGAGCCTTGAGAAGGCCGGGCATACGGTGGATGGCTGCGACCTTTACGAAGAGCAGTTCGATCCGGTGCTCTCACGCCGCGACCGGCTCGTCTATCACGACTATCCGGAAAATCTGAAACTGGTGGAATCGCATGTCGAGCGGCTGAAGGCGGCCGAGGGGCTGGTGATCTGCACCCCGATCTGGAATTTCGGCTTTCCGGCAATCCTGAAGGGATATTTCGACCGCGTATGGCTGCCGGGCGTTTCCTTCGAACTGGTCAATGGCAAGGTGGAATCGCGGCTGCGCCACATCCGCAAACTCGCCGCCGTCCTGACCTACGGCGCAACGCCCTTCCGCGCTTTCGCCGCCGGCAACCCGCCGAAGAAGGTCGTCAAGAGAGTGCTGAGGGCGCAGATCAATCCGGCGAGGCCGGTGACCTTCCTCGCCCATTACGACATGAACAATTGCACGCCGGAGACGCGGGCAAAATTCCTCACCCGCGTCGGAGACGCGATGGAGCGCTTTTAAAAAATCTTCGCCGCCGTCACCTCGACCTCCACGAAGAATTCCGGCCGCGTAAAGCCGCCGACGACGATCAGAGTGGAAACCGGCTTCGGATCGAGGGTATAGCGATCCCGCACGGCCATATAGGCCGGAAAGTCTTCGCGCCGGGTGACGAACCCCGAAATGCGGATCACATCGGCAAAACTCATCTCCGCCTCTTCGAGGATCGCCTTGATCGCCTCGAAGCAGAGTTCCGCCTGCGCGGCCACGTCGCTCGGAACAGTATCGTCGAGACCGATACCTAACTGGCCCGAAGTGACCAACAGCGATGCGCCGGGCGGCACGAGCAGGCCGTGATTGTAATTTCCGAAAGGCCGGCGCACCGAGGCCGGATTGAAGGTCTTCTTCATCGATCGCTCTGAAATTTTCTCATAGGCCTGCAGATACCGCGACTCTACAGGACGCGGCGGAATATGAGAATATCGGCCAGCGCCCATTATGTCTTGCGACAAGGCAGGATGAACGCCTTCAACTGATACTAGCCCTTGACAGCACCCGAGATCATCGAGCCGGAAATCTGCCGATACATGAGGAGGCCTAGAAAGGCTGGAGGCAGCGCGCCGAGGATCATCACGGCCGATGCCGTCCCCCATTGCACGCCGCCGCCGCTTGCCGCAAAAAAGAAGGAAGCGCCAACGGTCATCGGCACCGCCTTGTTTGTCGTCAGCATCAGACCGAAGAGGAACTCGTTCCAGGCGGTGATAAAGCCGAAGATAAAGGTCGTCACCAGTGCAGGACGCACGACCGGCCGAATGATGCGGATCATGATCTGAAACGAATTCGCGCCATCCACCTTTGCCGCTTCGTCCAGTTCGAGCGGGACGTCGGAAATCGCATTGACGAGAATGACAAGCGCCAGCGGTGTGTTGACGATGGTCAGGATCAGGCCGAGACCGAGCTGGGTATCGAGCAAACCGAGCCATTGGTACATCATGTAGAGCGGGATGGCGAAAATGATCAGCGGCACGGCGCGCAGATTGACGATGATCGGCAGCAGCGTGTGCTTGCCCGCTTCGCTCCTGGCGATCGCATAGGCCGCGGGAAAGGCGAGCATGATCGCAAGCCCCGTGCCGATCAACGAAGCGACGGTGCTGTTCCAGAGGTAGGAATAGATATTGAAACGGTCCGTCTGCGTTAAAACCCGCAGGTAGTTTTCGAGAGTCGGCTGGCTGATCCACAAACCGGGATTGACCGACAGTTCGCGCGCGCTTTTGAACGACGTGACGAGCGTGACGATGATCGGAAAATTCATCGCAAGAGCTGCGGCGGCAAAAACGATCCAGCGGAGCGTGTTCATCATCGCTCACGTCCTCCTGCGGCCGGCCAGCCAGTTGAGGCTATAGAGCACGAGCAGCGAGGCAAGGAAGAGAACAACGGAAGCCGCCACCGCCTTGCCGATCGCACCCTCCTTGAAAAATGCCTGATAGATATAGATCGACAGCGACATGGTCGAGCCGCCCGCACCGCTGCCGGTCAACGCGTAGACGTTGTCGAAAACACGAAAGCCGTCGATGAAGCGAATGAAGAAGCCGATCATGAGCGTCGGCAGCATCAGCGGCAGCTCGATAAACCAAAGCAGCTTGATTGCCGACGCGCCGTCGAGGGCGGCCGCCTCGCGCACGTCGAGCGGCACGGCGACATAGGCCATGTAAAACAGCAGAAAGGCAAACGGCGTCCATTGCAGCGTTTCGACCACGGTCAGCGTCCAGAATGCGTGAGCGACGTCGAGGAAGGCCGGGCTGTCGCCGAACCACTCGAAGAGATAATAGGGCACCGGCCCGGCAAATTCGTGCAGCACCAGGCGATACATCAGTCCGATCATGGCCGGCGCCACCATGAGCGGCAGCATGAGGGGCGCCATAAGGACCGAGCGCTTTGACAGAAGAGGCGCCAGAAAAATCGCAAGAAACAGGCCGAGCAGGCATTCGATAAGCGCCGTCAAGATGCCGAAGCGCAGCGAAAAGAAAATGGCGCGCCAGAAATCCCGATCGGCAAGCACCGCCAGGTAATTGCCGAAGCCGCTCAGCGTCGGACTTCGCAGTGTCTGGAAATCGACCGTCGAGACGGAATAGATGATGTTGATGACTGCGGGAAATCCGAGGAACAGCAGCAGGAAACCCACGAGCGGCGTGAGATAGGCTCTTCCCTCGGCACGTCTTACTATGGCCATTTCGATCCGCCGGCTGGGGCCGGATGCCCTGCAAAAGACAGGGCGTCCGGCGAATATCACTTCTTCAGGAGGTCCTGCATGCCAGCCTTCGCATGAGCCAGCGCGTCATCAAGGCTCTGCTGGCCCGACCAGTAGCCGGTGAACTCTTTCGCCTGCAATTCGTAGACGGAGAGTGCGTTAGCCGAAGTCGCACCGTTCATCACGTAGCCGTACCTGCTGGCAAACTCGCCGAGTTTGACGAGATCAGGACGTTCCTTGGCGACTTTCGCCACCACGTCGGGCGCAAGAGCCGGAGAGCCGCCGCTTCGTGCATAGAGCAGGGCCGCATCCTCGGTCGCCAGCCACTTCAGGAATTTGACGGCGCCGTCCTTGTTCTTGGCGTTCTTGTTGAGGCCGAGACCAAGACCGTGAATATGGTCGGCGCGTCCGTTCGGCCCGGCCGGCGGTGCCACAATACCGGTGACGTCGGCAACTGCGGGGGTTTTCTCGGCATTGGTGAGATCCGCCGCAGCGGCATTCCACTGAAGTGCCGTGGCAGCCTGCCCGGCACCGTAGGCGGCATTGGTCTCGGCATATTCATAGCTCAGCGAATCCTTAGGCGAAGCGCCGGCGTCGTAAAGCTTCTTGTAGAGTTCAAGGCCAGTCTTGTAGGCATCGGAATCAACGGTGACATTGCCGTCCTTGTCGGTCCAGTCTGCGCCATAGGAGCGCGGCAGCGACTGGAACACCATCATGTTGAAGAGAAGGTTCTTCATCTGCAATACGGTGCCATAACGCACGGGGCTTTCGGAATTCACCTGCTTCGAGAAGTAGAGAGCCGTTGCCGCCCAGTCGTCCCAGGTCCAGTTATCCGGGTCCTTCGGCTGCAATTCCTTGCCGAGATACTGCTTGGAGATTTCAGCATATTTCGCCTTTGCCGCATCGTCCTTCATCAGCGCATCGATCAGATCCTTGCGATAATACATGAAGTGCAGCGACAGATCTGTCGGCACTCCATATTGCTTGCCGTCGAACTGCATGGTCTTCAGCACGGATTCGCCAAACGTCTTTGCGGCATCGCTACCGAGGTCGACTGGCTCCATGTACGGTGCATAACGGCCGATCGAGTAGGTGGCAACGAGGTTGATGTCAAAGGCAGTCGACCCCGCTGCCATGTCGGCCTGCAGCTTGTCGTAGAAGCCCTCCCGGTTGAAGAATAAGAGTTCGACCTTGTCGGCGTCGCTGATGCCCGCAGTGGCGTTGTAGGCTTCGACGGTCGCACGAAGCGCCGTTTCTTCCGAACCACCCGGCCAGCCAAGAACGGTCACTGTCGCATTCGAGGTGCCCGGCAAAGCAACGCTTGCGAGAAGCAGGGCAAGGGCTGATAAGGACGTTCTGTTCAATGTCATCGTAGTTCCCTTTCTCTTATTGTTACGTCTGAATCCATGTTTTCTGGAATTATTCAGTCACGTCGCACTGCCAGGCTCGCCACGCCGACGATGCCGGCACGGCTGCCGAGCCTGGCGGGTACGAGAACGGGCGTCAGCCGGGCGTCGATACCCGCAAGGCAATCACGAATCCGGTCGAGGTAGCCCACTGCAAGGCCGATGCCGCCACCGATGACGATATGCTTGGGATCGAGCATCATTTGGATATCGCAGCAGAGCGTCGCTGCGCGGAATGCCGATTGCGAGATGATCGCCTCGGCCCAGGCCTCACCGCTGTTGGCATGCTCGAAAACCTCGGCGGCGGTCGCCTGATGCCCGGCCTTTGCAGCCTCGGCCGCTATCCAGCGGCCCGACGTCTGGTCTTCCAAAGGCGACTGCCCGGCGGACGGACCACGGATCAGCCCGAAATGACCGGCAAGCCCGGCAAGTGGGCGCCCGTTGACAATGATGCCGCCGCCGATGCCGGTCGAGATGGTGAGGAACACCAGATCGCCGCCATCGCCGGCACCAAACCTGTATTCTCCCCAGGCGGCCGCCTGCGCATCGTTGACGGCAAAAACCGGTTTACCGAAGGTCGCCGTCGCCTTATCGACCAGCGGATAGCGATCGGGAATGCCGAGCGTCGCCGGATTGAGCGCCGACCAGCATCCATCCTGAATGAAGCCCGTCACCGCGATGCCGACACGCGAATAGCGATCCGTCCATGATCGGATAGAGTCGGCGATCATGGCAAGCCAGGCATCGGGGCCCGTATCCCGCACCGTCGGCACCGTAATTTCAGCCAGCACTTCGCCGCCCCTGACCAGAGCCACCATCGTCTTCGTGCCGCCGATATCGATTGCAAGCGCCGTTTGGGTATCGTGGGCATCATAGGCCGCAGCGACGGCGTCGCGAAACCACGACGTCACGTGCTCGGTGCGCGTGATCGCCGAGCCTACGACGACGGCAAAAGCCCCGGCCTTGGCTGCGGCGGCAGCCTGCTCCACCGTGCGGATACGACCCTCGGCTATGACATAAGGCGTCAGCGTGTGCATGGCTGTGATCAGGCCGATATCCGGATCGACAGGCTCAGGCCCGCCGACATAGCCGGACAGCGTGGTGCCGACGAAATCGACGCCGGCCGCCAGGGCGTTGCGCGCATCTTCGAGGCTCGAACAGTCGGCCATCGTCAGCTTGCCCCTTGTCTTAATCGCCTGCACCAGCTTCTGGACGGAGACGGGACGCAGGCGATCCGTGGCGTCGAAGGCGACGATATCGGCGCCCGCATCGACCAGCGCTTCGGCATCGGCAACGAACGGCGTGATGCGCACCGGACTGTCATCGAGATCGCGTTTGACGATGCCGATGATCGGCACGTTCACGGCCGGACGAACGGCCTTCACATAGGCGATGGATTCGATCCGCAACGCTTTTGCACCGGCATCGACGGCGGCCTTGGCGAACCCCGTCACGAATTCAGCCGTGTCCGTAGGACCGCCCGGAACCGGCTGGCAGGAAACGATAAGGCTCTTTTTGATGTCGTCGCGCTGCAATCGTGACACTCCATTTCGGCATCACGATAGTTAGAAAATACCAGATTACAACCAGTTTATAACTGGTATTATCGCCTCAGTTCGAAGACGAAGTCGTAAACGTCGCCCTTATAGCGGCTCTCGCAGTATTCGACGATCTGGCCGTCGCCGAGGAAACAACGGCGCTCCGTCATCAGCAACGGCGCTCCGGCATCGCAGTGGAGATGCTGCGCATCCTCCACCGAGGCCGCGCGTGAACGCATGCGCTGCACGGCGCGCTGCGGCAGGAAGCCCCGCGTTTCCAGCGTCTCGTAGAGAGAGTCGCCGACCATGTTGGCCGAAGGTATGAAGCGAACCGGCACCGTTGAGGTCTCGACCGCAATGGGCACGCCATCGGCGGTGCGGATACGCTTCATGCGCAGGATATTGCTATTGCCAGCAATGCCGAGCGCCATCATCTCGGTCGGAGACGGGCGGCTTATCTGCTTGGAAAGCCATATACATCCTGGAACGAGCCCCCGCGCGAGGATGTCTTCCGAAAAGCTGGTGAGCGTGGAAAGGGATTTTTCGACGCGCGATCCGACTTCCGTCTTGAAGCCGTGGCGGCGATTGAGGAAACCCTCTTCCTCGAGCAGCGCCAGCGCCTTGCGTATTGTCACCCGGGAAAGCGACAGCGTCTCGGCCAGAACACGCTCTCCAGGCAGAACGGCGCCGGCCTTAAGCGTATTCGAAAGGATCGCGGTTTCGATCGCCGCTTTCAGCCGCTTGTAGAGCGGCAGACCGGATGCTGACACCTGCAATTCCTTACCAATCGCTTCGATCAGTTCATCTGTCGCCATGATTTCTCCCGATACCGTCCGCGGCACATTCAGTTTTTTCTGTGGAATACGCCTGGATCTATACTGGTATTAGAATGAAAGGGCAATCGCCAGGCAGCGGACCAGTTCTGCGCTGCGATGCAAACCTGCCCATTTGACAGATATCCTACAAGTGGATATGTAGACTTCATCAGATGGGCGAAACCAGAAGAAGACCGGGGTAAATGACATTGAAATCGATGAAGCCGCTGACGCGCGCCCCGCTGTTGCACGTATCGGTCCAGGAAAGCCTGCGCGCCTATATCAATGATAATGGCCTGGCGCCCGGAACCCTGCTTCCGGCTGAAGGAGAGCTCGCCACCCAGCTCGGCGTCAGCCGCAATTCGCTGAGGGAAGGCATCAAGGCGCTGGAATCGGTCGGCGTGCTGGAGACGCGGCGCGGCGTCGGCATCTTCGTGAAGGCCTTTTCCTTCGAACCGCTTCTCGACAACCTCGCTTACGGCCTCGGCGGCGCCCTGCGGCAGATCGAGGAGGTCCTCGAAATCCGGCGCACCTTGGAAGTGGGGTTGATCGGCAAGACGATCGAGGTGATCGCAGAGGAGGACATCTCCGAACTGCGCGCGACCGTCAACCGAATGCGCGTCCATGCCGAACGCGGTGAAACCTTTGCGACAGACGACCAGCTGTTCCACCGACTGCTGTTTCGCTGCCAGGACAATGAGACGCTCGTGCGGCTGATCGATGTCTTCTGGCTCGCCTTCTACAAGGCATCGGATTTCGTCAATCTTGAAAATACCGATCCGATGGCGACGTGGCGCGATCACGCCGCGATCGTCGATGCGATCGAAGCAAGGGATCTGGAGGAGGCGCGCAGACGCCTGGATCGTCACTACGAGGGCATTGCCCGGGTGATTGCCAACAACAAGACAAGTTCAAACATGGGAGGAACACATGAAAAGACTGTCTAGATTATCCGTCATCGCGCTTGGCGCCATGCTGTCGACGGTTGCCGTGCCGGCTCTTGTCGCTTCGGGCGTTGCAACAGAGGCTCAGGCCGCCACCCTGTCCGGCGGTTTCGATGTCGGCCCCGGCGGCTTCCAGGGCAATTTCAATCCGCTTGCCGCGACCGCCGGCTTCACCTGGCTCAGCATCTACTACGAACCGCTGGTCACCTATGACGAGACGCTGCAGAAGGTGGTGGGCGCACTGGCAAGCTCCTATGAGGTCAGCCCGGATCAGATGACCTACACGTTCAAGCTCGCCGATGCCAAATGGCATGACGGCAAGCCCTTCACTGCCAAGGACGCGAAGTTCACCATCGGCCTTGCGATGAATGTGAAATCCGGCTCGGTGCTCGCCGCCCGGCTGAAGGGCATATCGTCCGTCGAGGCGCCTGACGATCACACCGTCGTCATCAAGCTCAGCGCACCCAGCAGCAGTCTTCTCGACACGATGACCAAGGTGATGATGCTGCCTGAGCATGCGCTCTCCTCCATACCGGCCGACCAGCTGGCGAAGAACACCTGGTGGTCCACCGCCCCGATCGGCACCGGCCCGTTCAAATTCACCAAATACGTCTCGGACCAGTATGTCGAACTTGCCGCAAACACCGATTATCGCGGTGGCAAGCCCGCCCTGGAACGCGTCATCAATCGCTATTTCGCCAACCCGGCCGCAGCGATCGCGGCGCTGAGATCCGGCGAGATCCAGTTCACCTATGTCGATTCCAACGATGTACCGACCTTCAAGGACAACAAGGACTTCAAGGTCATCGAAGGTGACTCTTTCGTCGTCAACTATCTCGGCTTCAACCACGATTCCCCGCTCTGGAAGGACGTGCGTGTCCGCAAGGCGGTGATGCACGCGATCAATCGCGATGCCATCATCCAGAGCCTCTACGGCGGCGCGGCAAAGCCCGCCAACTGCGCCTATGTCGCCGAACAGCTGATACCGCCTGATATCGACACCTACGCCTATGATCCGGAGAAGGCCAAGCAGCTGCTGACGGACGCCGGCTGGGATCAGATCAACGGCGCCAAGCCGATCACGCTTCTGACCTATTACACCACCCCGCTGGCGACCAACGTCCTTGCGGCAGTCCAGGCAATGCTTGCCCAGGTCGGCATCAACATCGTCCCGCGCGCCGTCGATGCCCCGACCTATAACAGCATCGTGCTCAATGCGACGCCGGATATCGCCCAGTTCCAGATGGTCTATGCCGGGCTGCAGAACGGGCCGGATGCCGGCAGCATCAACGTCGGCCTCAACGAGAAGCAGATCCCTCCGGCCGGACCGAACGTTGCCAGGGTTCGCATGCCCGACCTCACCAAAGCACTCGATAGCGCGCTTGCCGAGCCTGACAGCGCCAAGCGGAATACGGCCTACCAGGACGTCTGCAAGGTGATGAACACGAACCTTCCCTGGGCGACGCTCTGGGTGGCAAACCGCTACGGCATCGTCTCGACCAAGGTGAAGGATTTCGTCTGGACGCCGGCTCCGGGCGGCGGCCCCTACCAGGCCGACCCGCAGAAATGGTCGATCGCCGAATAGGCGTTTTCCGCAAAGCCTTGAGGGTGGCTTCGGCCACCCTGACAAGACGGCCTGACAATACGGATTGCCGATGCTCCGATACAGTCTCAGACGCCTGATCATGGGAATGGGCATGCTCGTCGCCCTGAGCATGCTGATCTTCCTGCTGCTGCGCCTGACGCCAGGCGATCCGATCGATGCCTATATCGATCCGAACCTGCCGATGTCACCGTCGGATCTTGCCGATTTGCGCAGAAGCCTCGGGCTCGATCAACCCTTGCCCGTCCAGTATCTGGGCTGGCTGCAGCAGGCGGTGACGGGCAATCTCGGCTATTCGATCAAGCGTCTCGACCAGCCGGTTCTGGGCCTGGTGCTATCGCGGATCGGGCCGACAGTGCTGTTGATGGGCACAGCCCTTGTCTTCGCCATCGTCGTCGGCATCGCCTGCGGGGTGATCGGCGCCGTCCGCCGCAATTCGCTCGCCGACCTCTCCCTATCGGTGGCTGCGCTTGCCGGCATTTCGAGCCCGGCATTCCTCAGCGCACTGCTCGGCCTTTATCTTTTCTCCGTCCGCCTGCACTGGATGCCGTCTGGCGGCATGCTAACGCCGGGCGAGGCGTTCTCGGTGGGCGACCTCCTCCATCATCTGATCCTGCCGGCGGCACTTCTATCCGTCGCGCAAGCTGCATTGATCATGCGCTACATGCGCGCTTCGCTGCTCGAAGTCCTGAACCAGGATTACGTGCGCACGGCCCGCGCCAAGGGCGTGCGCGAATTCTGGGTCATCACCAAACACGCGTTGCGCAATGCGCTGCTTCCGATCGTCACCCTGATCGGCTCCACCGTCGGGCTTGCCATCGGCGGCGCCATCTTCATCGAGAGCGTCTTCAACTGGCCGGGCATGGGTCTTTTGCTCGTCGATGCCGTGCAGACCCGCGACTACCCCGTCATCATGGGGGCGACGCTCGTCATCGGTACTTGCGTTATCGTCGTCAATCTTCTGACCGACATCACCTATGCGGTCGTCGATCCGCGCATCAAGGTGGGCTAAGCATGCTGGCACGCTCCCCGCAACGCCGCAGCCCGGGGCCACTTGCCCGCGCTTTCGACCGTTTTCTGCTCAACCGCGCCGCCGTTGCCGGCGTCGGCATTGCTCTTCCGATGCTGCTGCTGATCCTCTCCTATCCGCTGTGGTGGGCTTTCCAGCCGAACGACATCGATCTTCTGGCGATGAACAGCGGCCCGACGGCAAAGCACTGGTTCGGAACCGACGGCGTCGGTCGCGATGTCTTTGCGCGCGTGCTCGAAGGCGGTCGGATTTCGCTTCTGGTCGCCGTCGCATCGACCACGCTTTCCGCGATCATCGGCTTTCTCTTCGGGGCCATCTCGGCGCTTGCAGGACGTTGGGCGGATGCCGTCTCGATGCGCTTCGTCGATCTGGTGATGACGCTGCCGCCTGTCATCTTCCTGCTTGTGCTCGCCTCGATTGCCGGCACCGGCATCTGGCCGACCGTACTCGTCATCTCGCTGCTCTCCTGGCCGCTGCTTGCGCGCATGATCCGCTCCCGGCTGCTGGAATTGCGTGAGCGCGACTTCGTCATGGCCGCCCGCGGCATGGGCGCCGGCATCGGACATCTGCTCTTCCGCCACGGCCTGCCGAACTCGATCGATATCCTCGTGGTCTATGCGACGCTGCAGATCGCCAATGCCATCCTGCTAGAGGCGGGCCTGTCCTTCCTCGGCCTCGGCATCGCTCCGCCGGCGGCTAGCTGGGGCAACATGCTGAACGCGGCCCGATCAACGGCCGTGCTCGAACAATATCCGTGGCAATGGCTCTTCCCCGGCACCGCACTGATCCTTGCCGTGCTTGCGATCAACTTCATTGGCGATGGCCTCAGAGACGCCTTCGACCCGCGTGCCGAACTGAACTGACAATCGAAAGAAGCGAAAATGACCAAATTCAAGGGGGTCGTCCCTCCCGTCGTAACACCGCTCAATCCGGATTTTACCGTCGACTATCCTTCCTATACACGCGTGCTCGAACATCTGATCGGTGCCGGCTGCCATGGCGTATTCGTCCTCGGCTCGACGAGCGAGGTGATCTTCCATGACGAGAAGACCCGGCGCGAAATCATCGAACATTCGGCCAAGGTGGTGAATGGCCGCGTGCCGCTGATCGTCGGCGTCATCGATCCGACCACGGATCGCGTCATCGCCCATGCAAAAGTCGCAAAGGCCGCCGGCGCCGACGCGGTGGTGGTGACGGCACCATTTTATACCGTCACCAGCCAGTCCGAGATCGTCGATCATTTCCGTTATGTCAGAGACGCGGTGGACGTTCCGCTGGTCGCCTACGACATTCCCGTTTGCGTTCACGTCAAGCTGCAGCGCCAGACCGTCGTCACGCTTGCCAGGGAAGGCGCCATCATCGGCCTCAAGGATTCCAGCGGCGACGACGGCAACTTCCGCTATGCGCTTCTCGACCTTGCCGAACACAAGGACGTCTTCCTGATGACCGGTTCCGAGATCGTCGTCGACAACGCCCTGCTGATGGGCGCCCACGGCGTCGTTCCCGGCATCGCCAATGTCGATCCGCACGGCTATGTCCGCCTTTGGGATGCCGCGCAGCGCGGCGACTGGGTCGCCGCGAGGAAGGAGCAGGAGCGTCTCTGCCGCCTCTTCGAAATCGTTTGGGTTGCACAGAGCCGCGTCAGCGGCGGCGCCGCCGGCATCGGCGCCTTCAAGGCTGCCATGCGCAGCCTCGGCATCATCGACACCGCCGTCATGCCGCGGCCGCGTGCCTCCCTGAACGATGCCGAAACGGCGCGGATCGACGAGATCCTGCGTGCGACCGGCTTGCTGAACTGAGACGGCTGATGGAACAGACCGCCGAACCCGTACTCGACATCAGGGGATTGCGAACGATCTTCCGCGTCCGCGGCGGCGAGATCACGGCGGTCAACGATATTGACCTCAGCATTGCCGCCGGCGAGACGCTGGCACTCGTCGGCGAATCCGGCTCCGGCAAGTCTGTCACCAGCCTGTCGGTCATGCGGCTGCTCACCCGCGGCATCGGTGCGATCGCAGCGGGTAGTATCCGCCTGACGACGCGCGGCGGCGCGGCCCAGGATCTTGTTGGCCTCGACGAAGAGAGCATGCGCAGGATCAGGGGCGACGACATCGGCATGGTGTTCCAGGAGCCTATGTCGAGCCTCAATCCCGTTTTCACGATCGGCGACCAGATCGCCGAGCCGCTCCGCGTCCATCGCGGGGCGGACCGCAAGAAGGCGATGGACGCAGCCGTCGCGCTCCTTGAAAGCGTCGGCATTCCGGACGCGCGACGCCGTGCCGGCCAATATCCGCACGAACTCTCGGGCGGCATGCGGCAACGCGCCACCATCGCCATGGCGCTCGCCTGCGATCCGGCGCTGCTGATCGCCGATGAGCCGACCACGGCGCTCGACGTGACGATCCAGGCGCAGATTCTCGATCTGCTTCTCAAATTGCAGCGTGAGCGCGGCATGGCCATGCTCTTCGTCACCCACAATCTCGGCGTCGTCGCCGAAATCGCCCATCGCGTCGCGGTGATGTACGCCGGCCGGATCGTCGAAGAAGGGCCGGTCGGCGAGGTTTTCCGCAATCCGAAGCATCCCTATACCATGGGTCTTCTCGCCTCCATGCCTCGCCTCGGCGACGCCGCGCGGATGAAACAGGCCGGCGAAAAGCTCGCCGCCATTCCTGGCATGGTCCCGAGCCTGATGAACATGCCGAGCGGCTGCGCCTTTTCCCCGCGCTGCACATTCGCGATCGACGCCTGTCGCGCCGTCGTGCCTGGGCTCGAACAGGTCAATCCGCAGCACCGCAGCCGCTGCATCAGGTGGCAGGAGATCTAGATGAGCGCACCGCTGCTCTCCGTCCGCGACCTTTCGAAACACTATACCTCCCGCGGCACGCGACCGAACATTCTTCAGGGTATTTCCTTCGACATCGGCAAGGGTGAAGTCGTCGGGCTTGTCGGCGAATCCGGCAGCGGAAAGACCACGATCGGGCGTTCCGTCCTGCGGCTCGTCGAACCGTCTTCCGGCAGCGTCCGCTTTGACGGAACGGAACTCACTACGCTTTCGGCCTCGGCGCTCAGACGGCAAAGGCCGCGCATGCAGTATATTTTCCAGGACCCCTTCGCCAGCCTGTCGCCGCGCATGACGATCGGCGAAATCCTGACGGAGGGACTGAAAATCCAGGGGATCGGCAGCGTCGGCGACAGGCTCGATCGGGCGCTGTCGGCCTTGGCCCAGGTCGACTTGCCTGCCGAGGCGATCAATCGGTACGCGCATGAATTTTCCGGTGGTCAGCGCCAGCGCATCGGGATCGCCCGCGCTTTGACCTTGTCGCCCGAATTCATCGTCGCCGACGAGCCGGTTTCGGCGCTCGACGTGTCGATCCAGGCGCAGGTGATCAACCTGCTGCGCGACCTGCAGCAGCGGCTTGGCCTTACAATGCTGTTCATCTCGCATGACCTCGCCGTCGTCGAATATATCTGTGACCGGGTGATCGTACTCTATCTCGGCCGTATCATGGAGATCGCGCCGAGCGCCGATCTCTATGCGAGACCACAGCATCCCTATACGCGCGCCCTGCTCTCGGCGATCCCATCGCCCGATCCGGATGCCCGTCGCGACAGGCAGATCCTGAAAGGCGATATTCCAAGTCCGGCCAATCCGCCGAGCGGGTGCGTCTTTCGCACGCGCTGTGCGAGTGCTCTCGAGGCCTGCGCCGGCGCCGTTCCGCAATTGCGTGAGGTCGCGCCCGGCCACTTCAAGGTCTGCATCCGCGACGACCTCGATTGATCCGTCATTCATTGGGGAAAACAGATGAACGCAAAGATGCCGCGTGCCGCCATCGGCGGAAACTGGGCGAGCCTGCTTCTGCCGATTGCGGCCGACGACAGCATCGAATTCGACAAGCTCGCCGCGGAGATCGACATCCTCACCGAGGCCGGCGTCGACGGCATCTATTCCAACGGCACGGCAGGAGAATTCCACAATCAGACGGAGGAGGAATTCGACAGGATCCAGGAGATGCTGGCTGGACGCTGCAAAGCATCTTCAACCCCCTTCGTGATCGGGGCCTGCCAACCGGACCCATCGATCATGCTCAACCGCATCCGCCGTGCCGCCGCGCTCGATCCCCGCGCCATCCAGGTCATATTGCCGGACTGGTGGCCGCTCACCAATGCCGAAGCGATCGACTTCTTGAATCGCGCTGCCAATGCTGCCGACGGAATTCCGCTCATCCTCTACAATCCGCCGCATGCGAAACGCGTGCTGACGCCAAAGGAACTCGGCGCGGTCTGTGCGGCCGCCCCTGACGTGATCGGCATCAAGCTCGCCGACGGCGACGGCCTCTGGTACGCAGAGGCGCGCCGGCATCTTTCCGGTCTGTCGCTTTTCGTTCCCGGTCATCATCTCGCAACCGGCATCAAAGAGGGCGTCGCGGCCGGTTCCTTTTCCAATGTCGCCTGCCTTAGCCCCCGCGGTGCGCAGAGCTGGACGACATCGATGCAAACCAATATCGATGCCGCACTCGATCTGGAACGGCGCATCCGCGCGTTCATGGACGTGCATATCGTCCCCTTCCGCCAGGAATTCGGCTATTCGAACGCCGCTCTCGACAAATTGTTGTCTGCCATCGGCAATTGGGGACCCGTGGGCACCCGTCTACGGTCTCCTTATCGCTCGATAGACATGGCGGAAGCGATCAGGCTGCGGGACATTGCACGCTCGGAACTTCCCGATCTTTTCCGCTGAGTGTGCTTAAGCAACCGGGCATGGGCGGTTTCGCCCACTGGATTGAAATCCTTCTTCGCGCTACAGCGGGGAAGATATTTTGGTTGCCGAGCCCATCCCTTTCAGGTGCAATTTCATGACGAAAAAAGTCTATCTCGCCGGTCCGGAAGTCTTCCTTCCCAATGCCCGTGAAATCCTCGACCGCAAAGCGGCACTTGCCCGTGAGGCGGGACTTCTCCCGCTCTCGCCCGGCGATCTGGAAATCCCGCAGACGAACTCGAAGCGCGAGCGGGCCGCGGCGATCAACGCGGTGGACGAGAAGATGATGATGCAGGCTGATGCGATCATCGCCAATCTGACGCCCTTTCGCGGCGTTGCCGCCGATACGGGGACGGCCTTCGAACTCGGCTTTATGTGCGCAAGCGGTAAGCCGGTCTTCGCCTACACGAATGTGGCCCGCGACCACAGCGGACGCGTGAGCGATCTTTATGGCGGCGCCGTCGCCTATGATGCGGAAGGCCGATTGCGAGACCCGAACGGGATTGCGATCGAGGATTTCGGCCTGGCCGACAATCTGATGCTGCATGCCGGAATTGAGCGGCGCGGCGGTGTCCTCGTCATCGGAGACGCGCCGCCGGATGCACTCTATACGGACCTTGCCGCGTTCAAGACATGTCTTGCCATCGCCGTTGAGAAGCTGCGCTAAAGTCTTCAGTTCGGGCAGTTGAGGGATTGGCGAACCGCGGGGCAACGTCGGCAAGCACCTGACTGCTTGTCAATCGGTCCGGGGGACAGATATTGGAGCCATGCAGCAATCAGAAAACCAACCTGCCGGCATCGAAATCACGCTCTGGCCGTATTCCAGGAATGAAGGCGACTGGAACCGCTGGCTGCAGTCGCTTTCGCAGGATGAACAGGAGCGCGCAGCAACCTACCGGTTCGAGCGGGATCGCGCCTCGTTCATTGCCGGCCGCTATCTCTTGCGGCGGCTATTGAGCGTGCATACCGGGACAGCGCCGGGCAAGGTCGCATTGTCTCCGGACAAACACGGCAAGCTGAGAATTGAGAGGCGTGATAGCCCGCAATTCAGCCTTGCCAATGCCGACGGGCTGGTGACGGTCGCTGTCGCGTCAGGATGTGATTACGTCGGAATAGACTGCGAGCGTGCCGACGCCGAGATCGAAGAGGCGGCATGGGATAGCTATTGCAGCGCAGACGAACGGCGCTGGCTCGCGCAATTGCCTGCGCACGAACGCGCGCGCGGGGCCATTGCACTTTGGACGCTCAAGGAGAGCCATCTGAAGGCACTCGGCGTCGGGCTGCGCGAGGATCCCTGCAACATCGCCTTTTCCTGGAAAGATGGCATCCCTGTCATAACAGGCGGCGATCGCGATCGGCGATGGCAGCACCGTCTGATCGAAAGCGGCAGCCAGCACGTCGTCGCGCTGGCTGCCTGCTCTCAATCCGGCCTCCCTGGCATTTCTACACGGCTATTTCAGGACGATAGCAGGCCATCTGAATAACCGGCCCGGAACTGATGAGGCATTGCGGAAGCGGTCTCCGTCGCCCAGGCCAGTTGCGCATTGTCGGGTTCCGCATCGAAATGCTGCCGGCCGAGAAGCGTATTGACGATCATTGCACTGCGCCAGGCCATGAGGCTGAGCTGGGAGTCGGCGATACCGTGCGAGTACCGGCCCGCATTCTGCGCGAACAGCCGGTTGCCCCTCGGCCCCGTCCACTGCATCGTGTAGTCGTCGTTGAGAATGGGATAGCCGTTTCTGTCGAGCACTATCCGTTCACCCAGCGAACCGAGAGCCTCCGGCAACCGGAACCGGTAGCCGGTTGCCAGAACCACCGCATCTGCATGCAGCACCTCGATTCCGCCGTCGAATTGGTTCCTGACGATGAGCCGGTAGGCATTGCCGTTCCTCTCCATCTGGATCACATCGCGATTGGGCGCCAGAGATGCGTTGAGCGTGCCCGGCTCGAGATAGCGCAACGCATAGAGGCGGCGGTAGATCGAATGAATCGTCGAAATCGACAGGCCATCGCTGGTCAGGATCGAGTTCTTCAAGGCTGCCTGCTTCTGCTCGCCGCCGAGCTTCAGATAGGCCTGCACGTATTCCGGCGAGAAAACCTGGTTCGAAAACGGGGTGTCGTTGATCGGCTCGAAATTATGACGCCGGCTGATCCATGTCAGCTCATTCATGGAACCGGGATCGGCAAGCAAGGCTTCGACGACCTCGCCGCCGCTTTGACCGCCGCCGACCACGACGATACGGGCAGCAGCGAGACCACTGAGACGCGATTTGGCCTCGCTGTTGTGAAAGCAATCGGCGCCCAGAAACGGTTTTGCCCAGTCGGGCACGAAGGGCGAAGATCCGGTGCCGATCACGAGATTGCGGGCTTCTTCCTGCCCATTGTCGAACCGCAGGAAGAAGCGGTCGTCGCGGTGCTCGACGTCGCGAATCTCGGTTCCAAAGCGCAGGCCGTCCAGGCCGTTGGCGACCCAGGCGAGATAACGTGCAAATTCCTGCCGGGGAACGGCGTCATAGTTGGCGTTGAGGAAGGCGTAGAGCCTCTTGTGCGCCACCAGATAGGAGACGAACGACCAGCGGCTGGTCGGCAGGACCGGGGTGACGAGGTCCTTCAGAAAGGACGATTGCAGCTCGACGCCCGGCATCATCATGCCGGGATGCCAGTCGAAGGAGTCGCGCCGTTCGAAGAAGCGGCTCCTGATCTCCGGCACCGCCTCGAACAGGCAGGCGAGGCTCAGATTGGAAGGGCCGATGCCAATGCCGGCGATATCGAGCGGCTCGTTTATGGCATCCCTGCGGGCAAAAGCGACGGTCATGCGATATCCTTCTCTGTTTCCTTGAGACGCAGGGCAAGCCTTGAGTGGAAGGCGGGAGACCCGATCATATGCAGATGGTTGGTGCCGGTAATGATTTCGGCGGCACGCGCCCGTGGCGACAGGCGGCGCCAGTCGATCAGGTTGAGGCCGCGGTTGAGGCTGTCGTCGGCAGCCCAAGGATAGATCGGCACATCGTGGGGAACGAGCCGGTGCTTGCGGAAGATCAGGGCATTGTCGATCAGCACCCAGAACGTATGTTCGCGGCTACTGATGTCAGGCCCGTCGTTCGGAAGCGGATCCTTTTCGTCGCCGACGAAGCGCAGGAACTGATCGTAGGTATCCGCATCCATCGTCGACAGCAGCCGGTCCCATTCGGGACGCATCGCGGTTCGTCCAAGCCACGCCTGCACATCTTTATGAAGCGCGTCGCGCTCGCCCGGCCGGAAGCGCGGCTTGGCGCCGATCGCAAATTCCGATCCGAGGTCGCAAACGTCGACCATCGCCATCATCCTGACGTCGACCTCGTTGCCGAGGGTGCGGGCGGCCTCGTAGGCCAGAAGCCCGCCCCACGACCAGCCGAGGAAATAGCAGGGCGCGCCTTTGTTATGCGTCCTGATATAATCGACGTAGCTCTCGATAATCTCTTCGATCGGAGCGCCGACTTCCTTCTTCTCGGACAACGAGTGGCAAATGAAGCCGGTCGCCGGTTGATCGGCGCCGAGATAATCGACGAGCTTCACATATTCGCGGGTGCTGACGAGAAGCCCCGGGAAGCAATAAAGCCGCGGCTTGGCGCCGGAAGCGCGCAGCACGATCACCTCAGACAGATCCCGCTGATCCCCCTGCTCCATCACGCCGGCAAAGGAGCGAATGGTCGGGTTGTTGAAGATATCGGCGACGATGAGCGGGGTTTTCGGCCGGCGCTGCCGGAGCAGCGAAAGGATGCGGATCGCCCCGAGCGAATTGCCGCCGATCGCGAAAAAATTGTCCTCGACGCTGATCGCTTCCAGCTTGAGAACCTGACGCCACACATCCAGCACCTCCTCTTCGAGAGCCGATGCCGGTTCCACGATGGCGCGCTTGATCGGTTGCGGCGCCGGCAGCGCAAAGCGGTCGAGCTTGCTGTTCGGATTGGTCGGCATTTTTTCCAGTTCGACCACCGCGGCCGGCACCATATAGGAGGGCAGGCTGCGTTCGAGGCCGGCGCGGACCATCTCGACGTCAAGCGTCTCGTCCTTCTTCGGGACGACGTAGGCAACGAGCGCCTTTTCGCCGCCGGCATCGTCATCGCGCAGAACCACAAGGGCCTCGCCGACGCCGGGTTGCTGCAGGAGCGCCGCTTCGATCTCGCCGAGCTCGATCCGGTAGCCGCGAAGCTTGACCTGATGGTCGACGCGACCGACGAATTCGACGGTTCCGTCATCACGCCAACGCGTCAGATCGCCGGAACGATAAAGCCGGCCGCCCTCCGAGGAGAACGGGTCGGGAATGAAACGGTCCGCCGTCGTGTCCGGCTTGCCGAGATAACCGCGGGCGACGCCCTCGCCGCCGATATAGAGCTCGCCGGTGACGCCGATCGGGCACGGATTGAGGTCGGGGTCGAGCACATAGACCCGCCTTAGCCCGACGGCACGGCCGAGCGGAGCATAGACCCCCTGGAATTTCGTGCCGGCCCTCACCTTCCAGACCATCGGCGTCATGATCGTTTCGGTCGGCCCGTAGCCGTTGATCAGCCATTCCGATTTCAGCGCCCGCGACAATAGATCGAAGGTTGGCTGCGCCAGCCCTTCGCCGCCGAAGGAGTAAAGCCGCATCGGCGGCGCCCCATCTGTTATATCGGCCCACTCCGCCAGCTGCTGCAGATAGGTTGTGGGAATGCTGGCATTGTTGGCGCCATGCTTGCGCATGGCCGTCAACGTCTCTTCCGGCGTCCACAACGGCTGATCGGGAAGAATGATACTGCCGCCTTCCATCAGCGGGTTCATCCATCGCTCGTGCCCGCCATCCGAACTGAAAGGCAGGAACGGCAGCTCGCGGGACGCCGAGCTCATGCCATAGACACGTGAGGTGTTTTGCAGATGGTGCGTCAGCGGCCCGTGCTCGACGGCCACGCCCTTCGGCAATCCCGTCGATCCGGAGGTGTACATGACATAGGCGAGTTGATCCTTGTGGATCGGCACATCAAGCGGTGTATCCGGCTCGCCGTCGAGATCGATCTTGTCGAGTTCGAGGATAATGGTGTCGAGCTCTTCCGGCAGCCGATGGCGAAGCCAGCTGTGGGTCAGAACGATCTTGACGCCGCCGTCGCGCAGAATGTGATGGTTGCGCACCGGCGGGTGGTCGGGCTCGACCGGGATATAGGCGCCGCCCGCCTTCAGCGTCGCGAGAATCCCGACGATGGCCTCCGGCGAGCGTTTGATGAAGATGGCGACCGTCACCTCGGCTCGAACGCCGAGATGCCGCAGCCGATGTGCGAGACGGTTGGTGCTGGCTTCCAGCCAGCCATGGCTCCATTCCTCGTCGCCGTAGACGATCGCCGTCTTGTCAGGCGTCTGGCGCGAATGGGCTGCGATCAACTCGTAGACCGGCCTGTCATCGTTGATGACGTCGTCTTCGTAGGGCGCAGACAACCAGTCGAGCTCGCCGCTGCCGACGAGTTCGATATCCTTGATCCGCACATTGTCCCGCGCGACGATCTGCTCGAGCACAAGGCCGAAATGCCGGGAGACACGGGCAATCAGGGAGCTGTCATAGAGATCCTGCGCATAATCGATCAGCCCGGATGCGGCCCCATTCAGATCTGCCTCGATCACCAGGGAAAGCTCGCTGTCGGCGCGCGCACCCAGTGGCTCCAGATTTGTTGCGTGCGCGGGGATCGGATACGGCTCGCGGAATTCGAACAGGGCCTTGACCACGGCTTCCTGGGCAGCCGCTTCGTCGACCACCAATTCCTGCGTGATGCGCTCCAGCGGCACGAGCCGGCGAAGCCCCTCCTCGGTCGCCGATGAGATCGCAGCAATGACATCGTCGAGAGAATTTCTCGACGTCAGCGACAGGATGAGGGGAAGGACCTGTTCGGCACGGCCACGGTCGGCAAGGTGCTCCATCTGGGGCCGCGCGATGAGCAGCCCGGTCAGCAAGGCATAGTTGCCGCTATAGCGTGCCAACAGGGCGCAAAAGGCGGCATGAAGCACGCGCTCGACCGGATATCCCTTTTGCTGCGCATGCTGCTCGAGCTTTTCCCAGAGATCGGGCTCGATCGAAAATTCGTGCTGAGCACGTGCCACGCCTGCCAGTCCACCACTGTTGAAGCGGGTGGGAAAGGTCGAGGCTGCGTAATCGAGACCGATCGTATCCCGCCAATAGGAGAGGGATTGCTGCGCCTCTTCCGTCTGCAGCCACTCAGCCTCCCGCGTTCCGGCCAAGATTTCTGCCGGCTGCGTCTCACCGGCGGGCCTGCCATCGAGAATTCGCGTCAGGGAGCCGGCAAGAACCGACTTCTCGCGGTCGTCTGCGATAATCGGATGAAGCACGATCGTCAGAAGCGATTGGCCGCCGGCCAGCAGGGCAATCTGAACACGCGCCGGCGGACCGGCAAGAAGATCGAAGCGTCTGTCGCGAAAGGCTTTCTGTGCGGCCAGTGCATCCGGCTCGTCAAGAACAGCACCTTCGCCGACAATCTCGATCGGCACAGCATTTGGTGTGCCGCGGTACTGCTCGACGCGGCCGCCCGCAAGCCGCCGGAAGCGGATGGCGAGAGACGGATGTTGCGCCGCGAGCGCCCGGCAGGCGCCGGCAATCGTCTTGACGTCGACCGCAGGGCTCAATCGCAGCCCAATGAGCTGATCGGGAAAGACCGTGTAGTTGCCGATCTGCTCCAGTGACCAGATACGCTTCTGTGCGATCGTCAGTGGAAAGCTCTCGAAGACCGCGTCCGTTGCCGCATCGGTCGGGTGGGCATCTGCAAAGTTTGTGATCTGCTTGTTCATCCGTGCCATCCAGCCGTTTCAGAGACGCGCATCTGCTGATATCGCCAAGCGCAAGGAGAGCGGACGCGGATCCGCCCAGACCTCACGGATATGCGCCAGGCATTGCTGGCGCGAACCGGCAAAACCCGCGGGCTCCCAGCCGATGGGAATCCGCTTGTCCTGCGGCCAGACCGAGTAGCGACGCTCGGTGTCGATAACGGCGATCCAGAGATCGTCGTGGGGCTCAAGATTATTCATTCGCAGCTCCTGCGGTGATGATGGTCATGCGCAAATGACGGATCCGGCAGGCCGCAGTTTAGAAAATTGATGAGAATTTTTTTCTTCGCTTATCCCTAAATTCGGCGGGAGATGGATCGTCATTCTACCAAATCGGCGCAAGAGCTCGCTTCATGCTCACAGCGCCAAAGGCCCGACTCGGCAAGGAGAACATCATGGATTTCGACGCCGCCAAACAAAGGCGCGCTCTGCAGTCGCGCAGCTACGTCAGTCTCGCGCCCAATCTCATTCACCTCAAGACCGCCTATGGCCACCACGAAGCCGCATTCGAGGTGGAGGCCGGCGTAGCGTCGGTGACCTTCTACCATGGGGATCCGGTTCAATCGCCGGAGCTTCTGATGGCGGCGGCCGAAGCGGTGACGGCAGAAGATCGCTCGATCACCTCAGTCGTCTTCGAAGGGCATCAGACAAGCCTTCCCGGACACATTGCGGACGCAGGCGGAGGGCTCGATTCGGCGATCCTGTGGCAGTGGCCCTCGCTCTGGCTGCCGCAGCTATCCTATCCCCTGCCGCCCGTGCAGGAGATGACTGCGGGCCGCTATCATCCGCGCCGGCCGGCAAAGCTGAAGGGCACCATCTACAGGCGGTTCATCCCCTGGCTGGAGCGGGATATCACCTTCACGGTGGCCGATCCCGAGACCGATCTTGCAGTCTTTCATCGCTGGATGAACGACGAACAGGTCAACACGATCTGGGAGGATGCCGGCTCGATCGACAAACATCGGGAGATCCTGGAAGAGAGGATCGCCGATCCACATGTCCTGCCGCTGATCGGCAGTTTCGCAGATATCCCCTTCGGCTATTTCGAAGTCTACTGGGCCAAGGAGAACCGGCTCGGTCCCTTTTACGATGCCGACGACTATGATCGCGGTTGGCATGTCGCTATCGGCGAGCCCGATTATCGCGGCAAGAAATGGATCAGCGCCTGGCTTCCCTCGCTGATGCATTTCATCTTCCTCGACGATCCGCGCACCAAGCGCATCGTCGGCGAGCCGCGCGCCAGTCACGAGCAGCAGATCCGCAACCTCGATCGCTCCGGTTTTGCCAAGGTCAAGCATTTCGATTTTCCGCACAAGCGGGCGCTGCTCGTGATGCTCGGCCGCGAGCGTTTCTTCGGTGACCGTCTCTGGGTGCCTGCATCATGAACGACATGAGCGACGCAAGCGGCAGCTTCCGGAGACGGCAACGCCTCGCACCGGAGGACCTTGCCAGTCCCCAGCTTTTCAGGCTGCTGCTTCGGCTCGGACTGCCGGCCATGTTCGGCCTGTCGATCAACGCCGCCCATCATACGATAAACATGGTCTTCGTCGGAATGATCGGGGAAGACCAGATCGCGGCGATCATGATCGTCCTGCCGATCCTGATGCTCATCGCCGCCTTCGGCGAAGGGATCGGCGTCGGTGTCGCAACAGAGGTCGGGCGGATGCTCGGCGCCGGCAACCGATCCCGGGCCGGCATCATCGCCTCGATCAGCCTTGCGGCCGGTGTCGTCTTCGGCGCGGCCAGCGCTATTGCGATCGTCGCATTTCCGGATTTGCTGCTGTTCGGTGCCACGCCTGCCCTTCAGCCGCTCGCGCAGCATTATCTGATGATCATTGCGATCTCGGTGCCGCTGACGATGGCGCAGATCATTCTCGATTTCCTGGCGATCGCAGAGGGCAATGCCCGCTTCAGCATGTGGACGCTGGTCGCCTGCTTTGCGCTGAACATGATCCTCGACCCGAT
Organism: Rhizobium anhuiense bv. trifolii; assembly: GCF_024346605.1. NCBI lineage: Bacteria > Pseudomonadati > Pseudomonadota > Alphaproteobacteria > Hyphomicrobiales > Rhizobiaceae > Rhizobium > Rhizobium anhuiense. Next base: position 266,003 of record NZ_CP098804.1, on the reverse strand, counting down.
CATGATCTTCGGCTTCGGTCTCGGCCTGCAGGGCGTTGCAATCGCAACCATCCTGTCCCAGCTCGTCGCGCTTTGCATCTATGGCGCCTACCACGCCAGGCGGCTTGGAACGGTCAGGCTGACGCTTGGCTGGCGGTGGAGAGATATCGGCTCTCTCAGAGCGGTTCTTGCCGTGGGCGCGCCGACGACGCTGACCAGTCTCGCAACCGCAGGCGCGATTGCGGCAATGGTGTCGCTCGCCGGTACCTATCACGGAGAAGCCGGCATCGCCGGCGTTGGCATTGCCTTGCGGCTGCTTGCCGTGGGAACGCTCCCCGTCATCGGCATTTCACTCGGGGCCCAGTCGATGCTGAGCTTTGCCTGGGGTCGAGGCGATATGGCCCGGGTGCTGTCGGCAACGCGCATCCTGACAGTGGTCACCAGTGCAGTGAGTGGCGCCTATGGGCTCACAGCGCTCGCCTTCTCCGAACAGCTTGCCTCATTCTTCACCGACGATCCCACGGTGATTGATATTGCGGGGCAAGCGATCATCTCAACCCATCTTCCGCTTCTGCTGTTCGGTCTGCGGCAAACGGTGCTGATCCTCTTCCAGGCTCAGGGCAGACCGAAAGCGGCGGTTGCCATCGGCCTGGCGCAGAATGGGTATCTGCTTTTTCCGCTGATGGCGCTCCTGCCGCCCTTTTTCGGCTTTTCAGGTCTGCTGGCAGCCATATTCCTGGCCTCGGCCCTGACCGGCTTGCTGTCGGCCATCTGCCTGATGAGCGCACTTCGAGCGCTGCGGCAGCGCTCCGCCGACCATCTGACCTCCATCCGTCCATATCCCAGCTTTTGTCCATGAGAGGATGACCATGAACCAGTCGATCAACCCGCACGACCTTGGCGCCCATGCGACCGCCGACGATCTCTTTACGCCTGTCGATCCGGCAGCATTCAACGCCGTGTCTCCGCCGATCTTCCAGACGTCCCTCTTCACCTACGACAGTTACGAGGCGATGGAGGATGTCTTCGCCGGTCGTACCCGCAACTATATCTATTCGCGCGGCGACAATCCGACGGTCCGCGAATTCGAACTCCTGGTCGCCCGCCTCGAGGGCGCAGAGGACGGACGTGCCTTCTCGAGCGGAACGGCCGCCATCACATCGACAATTCTGAGCCTCGTGCAGGCGGGCGACCGGGTCGTTGCGGTCCGTCACCTCTACAACGATGTTTACCGCCTTCTGGTGAAGCTGCTCGGCAGGCTCGGGGTCGCGGTGGACTTCGTGGATCCTGCCGACCACGACGAGGTCCGCAAGGCGCTGTCGGGCGCCAAGCTGCTCTACCTCGAAAACCCCACATCCTTCGTCTTCGAGCTTCAGGACATTGCGGCGCTGTCGGCCATGGCAAAGGAGGCCGGCGTTACCACCGTCATCGACAATTCCTGGGCAACGCCGCTGTTTCAGAAACCGATCCAGCATGGCGTCGACATCGTCATTCACGCCGCCTCGAAATATCTCGGCGGTCACAGCGATACGGTCGCCGGCATCGTCGTCGGCTCGAAGGAGGCCATCGCCAGGATCAATGCCACGTCCTACCCCTATGTCGGCGCCAAGCTTTCACCGTTCGAGGCCTGGCTGCTGCTGCGCGGCATGCGCACGCTGCGCGTGCGTCTCAAAGAGCACGAGCGCAGCGGGCTTTTGCTGGCCGGGCGACTGAAGGAGCATTCCGCGATCGCACGCGTTCGTCATCCGGTGTTCCAGGACCATCCCGGCCGGGCAACACTCACGGGTTATGCGGGGCTGTTCGCCTTCGATCTCAATCCCGATATCGATGTTGCACGCTTCGTAAACAGCCTTCGCGACATCCGCCTCGGCGTCAGCTGGGGGGGACCGGAAACGCTGGTGGTCCCTGCCAAGGTCGCGCTGCAGATCCCCGACCGGATGACCTCTTTCATCCGGTTCGGCGTGAGCGAGCAGACGGTTCGTTTCGCCGTTGGCCTGGAAGAGCCGGAACTGCTGTGGAGCGATTTGCAGCAGGCGCTGCACGCAGCGAAACGGTAGGATCCTGTCGGCTCGCATGATCAGGGCGGGAGGCAGGTTCTATGATTGCCAGATGGCAATGTTCCTCCGCCGCCTTGATCATGAAGTTGACGAGGGTCCTTGAGACGCCGAGTTCGGCTGCGATGTCCTTCTGCGGCACGCCGTTGAGGCGATGACGAATGAAGGCGTCATTGGTTCGCTTCGGCAGCGCCTCGAGCGAGGCAAGCACATTGCGCAAGGTCTCGGCGGCGACCAGTTGGTCGAGCACGGTGGGGATGGGAGCCGTGATCTCCTGAACCTGGTCTATCGACCTATAGTTGTTCATCTGCTGGCGTCGGCGGCGGCTTTCGTCGAGTGCGAGATTATAGACCATCCGGAAGGCGTAACCGATCGGGCAGCGAATGCCGTCGGTCTTGACCCCATAGGCTTTAATGACTCCGTCCTGAAAGATATCCTCCGAATATGACTTTGATTTGACAACACTTTCAATCGTTCTAAGGAGCTTGTCCTTGTTTTCGATCATGGCGTTGACAACGGCATTTCCGTTCACATCACGATGCAATGCTTGCATTGTCCTGTACCCTTTTACAAATGGAAAATCAGGCTCTGTCGTTGCTGGTCGGGTGCGGTCTTGGCGGGCCTCTTCGAGAGAAACTACACGATTTGATTGCAGTGTCTATTTTAAGGTGATAACAAGAGTCAAGTTTAAATCGACCTTATGAAAGCGAGAAAAAATGGGAAGGACAGTGGAGATCCTGACGGGCAAGGCGGAGCTCTGCCGATCGATCATGGGGGCTTTGCCCGACTGGTTTTCAGAACCTGAGGTTATCGAAGCGAGCGCCCGGGCGGTCGAAGACCTGCCGGTGTTCGGCTATATCGAAGGAGATGTCGTGACGGCGTTGATGGCGCTTAAGCCGCACCCGCCCGGCGCCGTCGAGATCGCGCTGATTGCGACACGACCCGAACACCACGGTCGCGGCGCCGGACGACATCTCATCGATGCGGCTGAACGCTTCGGCCATGAATCGGGCGCCCGGTTGCTGACAGTCAAGACGCTCGCCCCCCGCGGCTGCGACGAGCCGCAATTCGAGGCGACGCGGCGTTTCTATGACCGGAACGGCTTCGTGCGCGCGGAGGTCTTTGCAAAGCTCTGGCACGAGGACCATCCGTGCCTGTTCATGGTCAAGCCGCTCGCCGACGTCCCGGAAGGTGCGGCTATGCGTTGAGACGACGAGGGCGGCCGAAGGAGGCAAAGGCTTTTCTGCCTGCCCTGGTCGGAGCCCCGATGCGGCTGATCAAGCACAATAGGAGGATTGAAAGTGTTGGAGCGTCCTTTGTGCGCCCAAAAGTGCGCGCGGCGCTCTAATGGCGCCCGTCCGGCAGCGGGCAGGCTTCACCGCAGCCACCGACTCCCGGGAGGTTATAGCGCAGGCAGCAGACTTTCCGGCGGGCGAATTCGAGGCCGCATTGCTGTCGTGCGATGCGGATCATGCCGAACATCGGATTGCGCCCACCGCACGGCCATGTAGCCTCTTCCATCAGGGCCATCCCGCCTTCGACGAGGCCGGGCTCGTGGCGATGGGCGATCTCCTTGAGAATCCAGGAGAGATAAGCCGCAACATTGTTCCAGAGAAGCTTCGGAGCGACGGCGGCATTGGCGGCGATCGCCGCGATTACCGGCTCGACATGGCCGCGCATCAGCCAGTGAAGCTCAGCGGCCGGATCGGTGGTCGCCTCAGGCCTTTCGGACATCACGAATGCCTCCGGCTCGCCCGTATGTTCGTTGCAGACGAGGGAAAGCCGATCGATCTCCAGCGGCAGCCCGATCCGATGCACGAACATGTGGACGCTGGGAGCGATCGTCAGCATGCTGAAATAGTAGAGCGTCCACATGGAGACGATCGCGCGGCGGTCGCTGCCGGGAAACTTTTGCGCATAACGGCCAATGACCTCGTCAAAGATCGCCCGGTCGCAAAGATCCCTGCAGGGAACGACGATGCCTGTCTGCGGTGGCGCGCTGAGCAACTTACCGCGGCAATAGGAGAACGGACTGTCGCCCACCAGGCCATCGAGGTCGACGGCCTGGTGGGCGACAGAATGACCGGCGATCGAATTCCGGCGCCGAGATGCCCCGTTCGTCGCTGCCGCCACGCCTACCACCGATACTTCAAGGTGGCTGTCATGTTGCGGCCCTGGCCGAGATAGCAGAAGCCCTCGTTGCAGACCGTGTCGCGGTGGTCGGCAATGTTGCGGATATTGAAGGCAGCCGTCAGGCCCTCGTATTTCTTGTCGACCGCTCCGAAATCATAGGCGGCGGATGCATCGACATAGAAGCTCGACGGGTTCTTGGACGTGTTGGCCGTGTCCGTCCAGTTGTTGCTGATGTAGCGGACACCTGCGCCGAGCGAGAGGCCGTTGAAGGGATTGGTTTCCTGGAAAGTATAGTTGGCCCAGAGGCTTGCGACATGCGCGGGCGTGAAGGCCGGCGTGTTGCCCTCATTGTCGCCTCCGGTCACCTCGGAATGGTTGTAGGTGTAGGCCGCAATGATGTCGAGGCCGTCGGCAACTGCCGCACGCGCTTCAAGCTCGATGCCTTTTCCCGTCACTTCGCCGAGCGAATCATAGGCAAGGGTCAGCGGATTGACCAGCACAGGCTTGTTTTTTTCGACGATGTGATAGGCGACCGCCGACAGCAGGATGTCGGTGCCGGGCGGCTGGTACTTCACGCCGACCTCGTACTGTTCGCCCTCCGTCGGCTCCAGGATCTTGCCGGATGTCGACCGGTTGGTCACCGGATCGAACGAGGTCGCGTAGGAAACGAAGGGCGCAATGCCGTTGTCGAAGAGGTAAAGCGCACCGGCCTGCCAGGAGAAGGCATTCTTGTTGACGTCTTCCGAGTCGTTCAAGCCGAAAGAGGGGTAGGTCGTGTCGCGCGTCTGGTTCACCCAGGTCTGGCGGCCGCCGAGGTTGAAGCGCCAGTTTCCAGCCTCGATCTGGTCCAGGGCGTAAATGCCGACTTGGCGCATATCGGCATCGGCAACAATGAAGTTATAGTCCGGTGTAGCGCCCGAAACACCATAGGTCGGGTTGGCAATATCGAAATCGAATGCCGAGTTCACCGCCCCGATGCCGTAGCCCCAGTTCGACTGGAGATTGGTGTAGTCGAGCCCGAACAGCATCGTATGCGCAAGGGGACCCGTATCGAACTTTGCCTCGAGCTGGTTGTCGACCTGGAAGACGTTCATCTCGTCCCGGATCGAACTGGCGTTACGATGGGCGACAGTACCGGTCCAGCTGGAAACGCCGAGGTAACGAGCCCTAAGATCGAGATGCGAATAGCGCAGGTTCTGGCGGAACGTCAGGCCGTTGTCGAATTCGTGCTCGAACTGATAACCGACCTGCTGCTGCTTGACCTTCTGGTAGTCGTAATCGGGATCGCTCTGCCTTATGTCGAGAATCTTGCCGTCGACGGTCGTGATCGCGCCGACATTGGCATCGGTCTCGTCGGACTGCGCCAGGCCGTACAGCGTGAAGGACGTGCCTTCGTCGGGCTTCCAGGTGAAGGACGGCGCCAGGAAATACCGGTCGTCGGCAATATCGAAATTGTTGTCGCCGTGGCGTGCAAGGCCGACGATGCGATAGAGAAAATCGTCGTTCCCTTCGCTGATCGGCCCACCGAAATCGAACATCGCCTGAGCCCGATCCTTGGTGCTGTAGGAGATACCGACTTCGTGGATCGGCTCTTCGGTTGGAAGCTTCGATATCTTGTTCACCAAACCGCCCGGCGATCCCGATCCGTAGAGAACGGATACCGGCCCCTTGATCACCTCGACGCGCTGCAGTTGATATGGATCGGTGCGGAACATACCGTAATTGATATAAGGCTGGCGCAAGCTGTCGCGATAGTCACCGACCGTCGTGATGTTGAAGCCGCGAATGAAGATCTGATCGAAGCGCGGATCGAAGCCGTTCGGTCCGGTCGTCACGCCGGCCGAATAACGCACGGCCTCGATGATGCTCTGCGCGCCGCGCTGCTCGATTTCCTTCTCGGTGGTCACCGAGACCGAACGCGGCGTTTCGATGAGCGGCGTGTTGATTTTGGTCGCAGCCGAGCTGTTCTTGGCGGCAACGGAGGTCCGGTCGGTCTTGCTATCAGAGGATGCGCCGCCTTCAATGACGATCGGATCCAGCGCTGTCGCATTGGCATCGGCAGAAGTGCTCTGGGCTGCGGCCGGCGATGCTGCAATGCCGATCAGGACGATCGCTGTCGTGACAAATAGGCTATCTCTATAAATTCTCGATACGTTATTAGAAACATTCAAAAAAACACGCGCCATTGCTTGGTCCCTACCTCTCGGATGCGGGCGGAAACTATGGAGCGAAAGAGACCTTGTCAACATAAGATGATTATTTTAGTCACCTTTTAGTCGATAAAATCTACGCCTTCGACACTCCCGAAGAGGTTGCACGCAGATATCGGGCCAGCACGCTCTGCGCAGAGGTGAATTGCCATCGGAATCGGTTCTGTTGTGCGGGGCGCCTGGAGTGGGGGGCCTGGGCGACTGTCAACTGTCTGTCCGTTTGAGGGATCCGTATGTTTGTCTGGCGTACGATCGTCCGGGGTAACGACCATAGCAATACAGACCCATGAAACCGGAAAGGCGATCTCGGTCTTTATGGAAGAGAAGAATTTTCTGTTGTCGCAAATGAAAAATCTGATTTACTAATATTCCGCTGCTGGCTTTAAGGGGGATATTGCCGATGGTGGGGACCCGCAGGGATATTTTGCTTGGTGGTTTGGCGTTACTTGGCGTGGGTGCGATCCAGAAACCCGCCTTTGCCGTCGCGTCTTCCAATTTTGCCGGCACCGCCGTCGACAATGGCGTGACCTTCCAAAAGACCAACTTCGCCAAGATCGACAGGAAGTGGCACCGCCAAGTCGTCAAATATTTCAGCAGCGAGCCGATCGGCACCGTCGTCGTCGATACACGGCACCATTTTCTCTACGTCATCATGGAGAACAAGACCGCCATTCGCTACGGCGTCGGCGTCGGCCGCGAGGGCTTCAAATGGTTTGGCCGGGCCACGATCGATGCTAAATCGCTTTGGCCGCGCTGGACGCCGCCGCCGGAGATGCGCAAGCGCCATCCCGAACTGCCGGAATTCGTGGCCGGAGGCTCGCCAAAGAACCCACTCGGGCCCCGCGCCATGTACCTGCATCGCGACGGCGTTGACACCGGCTATCGCTTCCATGGCACATTGGAGCCGTGGAGCATCGGCAAGGATGCCTCCAGCGGATGTATCCGCATGTTCAACGAAGACGCCATCGATCTTTACCAGCGTTGCCCCATCGGCACCGCTGTACAGGTTCTGCCGCATATTGCCGATCAGGCTGAAAGTGCAGCTCAGGTCAGTCAAGCAACTCCGGTCCAATAAGGAATATCCCCTGATGTCTGCGATGACCGGATATACGAGGCGCCTTCTCGCCGCGGCCATGCTCCTGGCGCTTGCCGCCTGCTCCACCACCAAGATCGCCTCCCTGGAAGAACCAACGGCTGCGCCGATGACCGGCCAGACCAACGATCCCGCGCCCGGTTTCGAAAATGTCGCGGCTGGCAGCGAGGAGGATTTCATCCTCAATGTCGGCCGACGGATCTACTTCACGCAAGATTCCGCCACGCTCGATTCCGTCGCCATGGCAACGTTGGATAACCAGGCCATCTGGCTCAACAAGAACCCGACCTGGCTGCTCAAGCTGCAAGGATTTGCCGACGATTCCGGCTCCGCATCGAAAATGCAGACGCTGTCGCAGAAGCGCGCCGATGCGGCGATGGCCTATCTCGTCTCGAAGGGCGTGGACGCCAGGCGCATGTGGGCCAAGGGCTACGGCAACGACCGCGAAGTCCGCGACTGCACGGAGCGCTCCTGCAGGGTGCAGAACCGGCGCGTCGTCACCAATCTGCGCACTCAGCCCGACGCGGCCTGATCCAGCTCCAGCCACTCAACGCCTGGCGCGGAGGCGTCAACCGCTATCGACCGTATCGGCTAGGCCCAGCTCAAATACGACATGGGCCGCCAGCCTGCCGTTAATACGAAGCCGGCAGCCGATACTCGAGTGGTGACGGCAGGTCGATGACGAACCTGATATCCGCGGCATTCGCCGCCACGACCAGTTGGTAGCCGCCCGCTTCGGCGCGGAAGACGCCGGCCTCGACGTCGAAATAGGCGAGGTCGCGCGGCAGGATCTTCAGGTCGGCCGTGCCAGTCTCACCAGGGAGCAACGAAAGCTTTGCGAAAGCGCGCAGCTCTTTGTCCGGCCGCTCTACCTTGGACTTTGGCGAGCGCACATAGAGTTGGATCAGTTCCGATCCGGCGCGGTCGCCGACATTGGTCACATCGATGCTGACAGTCAGGCCTTCGGGACCCATTTCGTTGGCCGAGAGCCGCGGCTCGCCCCAGTTGAAGCGGGTATAGCCAAGGCCGAAACCGAAGGGGAAGAGCGGTTCGACAGCGCGTGTATCGTGATGACGATAACCGACGAAGACGCCTTCGGCGTAGCGCAGGTGGCCATCCTTACCCGGATAGACGGCTGGATCGCCTGTGATTGCGGAATTGTCGGCAAGCGCCTTGGGGAATGTCTGCGGCAGGCGTCCGCCGGGCTCGGCATCGCCGAACAGGACATCGGCGACGGCGTTGCCCAGCTCCTGACCGGGATACCAGATCTGCAGCACGGCGCGGACCTTGCCGAGCCAGGGCATTTCCACCGGACCGCCCGTCTGCAGCACGACGACGGTGTTGGCATTGGCAGCCGCAACCCGCGCGATCAGTTCCTCCTGCCGACCCGGAAGCCGCATGTCGGGCAGGTCCAAACCTTCGGTATCCCATTCGCCGTCGCGGCCGACGAAGAGGAGCGCGACATCGGCGTTCAGCGCCATCTCGACAGCTTCCTGGATATCGGCCTCACCCAAGGGCTTTTCGACGCCGAACCGAATGGCCGTGAGATTGATCCCCTGCCCGTTCGCCAGCGGCGGGTCATACTCGACGGTGACGGCATGGGCTCGGCCCGCATCGAGCGTAACCATGCTGCGCTGTTCGTCATTGGCCGTGCCGAAATAATTCTCCCCGCGGGTCCAGCCGTCATGGCCGTCAACCGTCAGCCTGCCATCGACGAAGAGCCGCGCCAGTCCGGCATTGGTCATGCCGAAGACATGATCGCCGCTCTCCTCCGGCACGAATTGCATCGTCATCCGGGCCGAGAAATCGGCGGGGTCGAGCTCGCCCGAAGGCAGCTCGAACCAGAAGAACTCGCCCTTGTCGACGGTCTCGACGTGAATGGGCGTGCCCTGGCAGCCTCGTCCCTTGAAATATTCGACGGTGATCTTTCCCTTGAACACTTCGATCAGACGGTTATGGCGGCAACCGACGGCGTGGCTGACGCTATTGGCGTTGGCAAGGGCCGCGCGGATTCCTTCGAGCGGACTGATCGTATAATGCGCCGCGATCTGCGCGCTGCCGCCGCCCATGACCCGCGCGCTCGCAGCGTTGGGTCCGATGACAGCAAGCCGGTCGAGCGAAGTCTTGGCAAGTGGCAGGATGCCGTCGTTCTTCAGAAGGACTGCGCCTTCTGCGCCGATGCGCCGGATCAGCGCCCGGTCCTCCGGCAGGTCGACCGCCTGCTCCGTGAGATCGGGCGCCGTCTCGAAGGCGCCCACCCGCTCGAGCAGACGCAGGATACGCCGCGCCGCCGCCCGCACGGTGGCCGCTTCGACCTTCCCCTCGCGGACGGCCGCAACCAGTTTCTCGCCGCGATCACGGGCCGGACCCGGCATTTCGAGATCAAGACCGGCATTGATCGTCTCGGCCGTCGAATGCGAACCGAACCAGTCGGACATGACGATACCGTCGAAGCCCCATTCCTGGCGCAGCACCTTGGTCAACAGCCACTCGTGCTCACTCGTATAGGTGCCGTTGAGGCGGTTATAGGAGGACATGACGGCCATCACGCCGGCGCGCCTGACAGCCTGTTCGAAGGGCGGAAAGTAGATTTCGCGCAGCGCCCGCTCGTCGATATCGGAAGACATGGTCTGCCGCTCGATCTCGGATTCGTTGCCGGCGAAGTGCTTGATCGTCGCCGCGATCCCCTGGCTCTGCACGCCCTTGATGTAGGCAACGGCGAGTTCCGCGGTCAGCATCGGATCCTCGGAATAACATTCGAAATTCCGCCCGTTGAGACCGGAACGATGGATATTCACCGTGGGCGCTAGCAGCACCGCGGCCCCCTTGCTCTTTGCCTGATGGGCAAGCGCCACGCCCATGCGCCCGACGAGATCGGGATTCCAGGTGGCGCCGAGCGCGATGGCAGTGGGAAAGCAGGTCGCCTTGACGCCGCCGACCAGCGAACCCGCGCCGCGCGCGCCATTCGGTCCGTCCGTCACCTTGATTTTCGGCACACCAAGACGCTCGACGGGAACCGTCGTCCAGAAATCGGCGCCTGATAACAGCGAGACTTGCTCCTCGAGCGTCATCTTGTCGAGAATGGAATCGATCATGCAAACCTCCCCTTGAACTGGAATTCGGGCGCTGCGCGGCGGCGCCAGGCGTGCGCGACTGCTCCGCGCCATGCAATTCTTAAACCTACCGATTACTCGGTATTTTTAAGATGTCAACCGCCTAAGCCTGATGTATGGATTGAGAGTGCCGAAGAGGAGAGACGATGGCAGAGTTTGCCGAATTGAAGTCTGGACAGGAGGAAAAGCGACGACGCAGATCCCGCAAGGGCGAGGCGCGCCGCGCGGAGATCCTGACGGCCGCGATGCGGCGCTTCGCCGAAGACGGCTACCAGAATGCCGCCATCGGCGATGTGGCCCGCGACGTCGGCCTGTCGCTGCCCGGCCTGCTGCACCACTTCCCGACCAAAGTCGATCTGCTGCTCGCCATTCTGGACAAGCGCGATCTCGAAAGCGAAAGCTTCATCGGCATCCATCGTGCCGACCTGCGTGGCCTTCTCAAAGGTATGGTCGAGGTCTTCCGCCGTAACGCCGAAATGGTCGAGGTCATCAGGGCCTTCGCTATCCTGAATGCCGAGAGCCTGATGAAGGACCACCCGGCCAAGGCATGGTTTCTCAATCGCGCCACCCAGTTGCAGAACGATATCGTCGCGACCGTCGACCGGGCTGTCGCCGATGGCTCGATAGACGGCAGGATCGATGGCAAGGCGATAGCGGCCGAGCTGATTGCGGTGATGGATGGCCTGCAAATGCTCTGGCTGCGCGATCCCGCGCGTTTCGATATGGTCGGCGGGTTGGAAGCCTATGTCAGCCGCCTGCTGGCGAGCCTTGGTCTGGAGGATTGAGCTTCGGCTTGCGGCTCTGTGCTCGGGAGCCGGTCGAGGATGACGCCCGATCGGCAGATCTATCATCCATCAAAGCGCGCCAACCAGTCGATAATTCGGCTTACCGCTTCGGAATACCTCTGTCCGACAAGCAGACCCGTATGTGTCGTACCCCGGAGCCCGCCGCCGATGTGGCGAGCCGTCGCCCGGCCTCGATGATCATCGGATTCATCGTTGACGGCGCAAATGACGAGGCTGGGACAGGTGATCCTCTCGCCTTCGACGGAAATCCCCTCCGCGCCGAAATGAAAGGAAAATGCGCCGAATGCCTTTGCAGATTCCATGGACAGGTACTTCCGCTGGAATGCGATATCCTCGAATGTTTCATCGATACTGATTTGCTCGTCGCGTGCGGGCGCGGGGACCACGAGGCCGGGCATTCTTAACGCGAGATCGCGATAGGGCACTTCGGCATGTACTTCCCTGCAAATGCTGGAATCGATCAGCACCAGTCCGGCAATCCCCACGCTTTCCGCCAGCTTTTGGCTCAGGATTCCTCCCATGCTGAATCCGATCACGATGGGAGGAGTTCCACATTCTTCGACGATTTCGGAGATCACCAGCCGGATGTCTTCCAGGTAATCTTCAAACAGGATTTTTGTGAAATCCGCCGACCTGCTTTTGTAGTGGCCTCGCAGGTTGATGCAATAAGAGTTCCATCCCGCCGATATGAAATGCGGAATGTACTTGCTCCACATCCAGCTCCCGGTAAAGGCGCCGTGGACGAAGAGCAAAGGCGGCCGAACGGACTGCCTTGAATCACCGCGCCCATGAAATATTTCCAGAAATAAGTCATTCTCTCCGATGTATTTTTCCGTGTGCTCGGGTCGTTCTTTTGCATAGTCCGGCATATCGCTCACTCCTTTGATATTGGCTGGCCACGAATTCAGACAGAGGATATTTCCTATGCAATATTGATCAATTACCGCTCCTGGACTTACATAAAGGACAAAATGTCTTCAATTGGGTGTTGATGTGGAGAGTCTCGCAGGCGTTGTCGCCTTCGTTTACGCCGCCGAACAACAGAGCTATGTCGCAGCCGCCAGGGTTGCCGGAGTTTCGCCGTCGGCGATCGGAAAAGCCGTGGCGCGCCTCGAAAGCCGGCTGGGCGTGCGGCTCTTCAACCGGACGACGCGCAGTATCAGCCTGACCGAGGAAGGAGCCGTTCTCTACGAGCGCTACAAACGCATCCTCGACGACATGGATGACGCAGAGGCTACAGTCTCACGAAGCCGGGAACGCCCAAGGGGACGCCTGCGTGTCAGCGTGCCGCATATCGTCGGACATCACCTTCTTATGCCGATCCTGCCGATCTTTGCCGAGCGATTTCCGGAGATCGAGCTGGACATCGATTTCGAAGACAGGGTCATAGACCTGGTCGCAGAGGGCCTGGATGTCGTCGTGCGCAGCGGTGAGCTTGCCGATGCACGATTGATTGCCCGCCATCTCGGCGATCAACATTTCGTCGTTTGCGGAAGTCCCGATTATCTCAAGCGCCATGGGCGACCGGAGACCCCGGATGATCTCTCCCGACATGCCTGCATTCACTTCAAATACCCGTCCAGCGGTCGTGTCGCGCCGTGGGCATTCCGCCCGCCATGCGAGCGGCTGCTTTTGCCGAGAAGCCTGACATTCAACAACACGGATGCAGGTCTGCGAGCAGCACGGGACGGTTTGGGCCTTGCGCATCTGCCCGTCTACGTCGCAGAGCCCGATATGCGAACCGGAAATTTGGTCCCCGTCCTCACCTCCTTCATGGTGCCGTACGGTTCGCTCTCGCTCGTCTGGCCATCCAATCGTCAGCTTTCACCAAAAGTCCGCGCTTTCGTGGATTTTGTGGTTGCGAACTTTGCCGCCCGCCCTGACGCTTTTCGACCGGCGGCAATCACGGCAGCCGCCACGGCAACTTATCTGCCAAATGCGCCTGCCAGCCTCTGACCGAGCGCGCGCGCAGGAGAGATCGCCGGTCTGCTTTCCGACGTGACGGCGCGTGGGGCTACTTGAGCGGCATCCAGTTTGAAGCGGGCGATCAATCGGGCGAGATTCGCCGCCTCGTCCGCCAGCCGGTTCGTGGCTGCGGTCGATTCCTCCACCATCGCCGCATTCTGCTGCGTCACCTGATCCATCTGATTGACGGCAGTACTGACCTCGGAGAGGCCGGTCGACTGCTCCCTTGCCGCCGTGGCGATCGAGCGCACATGCTCGTCGATCTTGACCACCTGGCCCTGGATATCGCCAAGCGCCTCACCCGTCGCCGTCACCAGCTTCACCCCGGAATGGACTTCGCTGCTGGAGCGGTTGATCAGCACCTTGATGTCCTTGGCCGCATTGGCCGAGCGTTGCGCCAGTTCGCGCACCTCTTGTGCGACGACGGCAAAGCCCTTGCCGGCCTCACCGGCGCGTGCCGCCTCGACCCCGGCATTGAGCGCCAGAAGATTGGTCTGGAAGGCGATCTCGTCGATAACGTTGATAATCTGGACGATTTCGCCGGAGGCCTGCTCGATCCGCCCCATGGCCGAAACGGCCTGGCTGACGACGGCGCTCGACTGCCCGGTGCCTTTCTTCGCCTCATCCACCATGTAGCTGGCTTCCAGTGCCCGCTCGGTCGAGTTCTTCACTGCGACGGTGATCTCCTCCAGGGCAGAGGAGGTTTCCTCCAGCGACGCCGCCTGCTGCTCGGTGCGTTTCGACAGATCTCCAGAGGCAATCCGCATTTCGCCGGCGCCGCCGTTGATGATGTCGACAGCGGCGCGCACCTCGCCGAGAACGGAGCGCAGGCTGACCATCGTCGCGTTGACGTTTTCCTTGAGCTCGCCAAAGGCGCCCTGGAATTCGCCCCTCATGTTCTCGGTCAGGTCGCCGTCGGCGAGCGCAGCAACCACGCGACAGGTCTCGGCGATTCCGCGGTTGACTGCCGCAACGAGGTCATTCACGCCCGATGCGAATTGGTTCAGGTCCTGATAGCCATATTCCACGATGGCGCGACGCGTGAAGTCTCCGGCAACCGCTGCGGTGATGACCGCGTCGATGTTCATCTGCATTTCAATGACCTTCGCCCGCTTATCCGCACCGGCAGTGTCCAACTCACGCACCTTGATGCCGTTTAGCTTGAAGATCTCGACGGCGCGGGCCATCTGGCCGATTTCGTCGCGCCGATTGGCGAAGGGGATCTCGGCAGCGAGATTGCCCTCTGCAAGCTTGCTCATGCTTGCGGTAATCCGGCCGATCGGCTTTGCAATCACGCGAGCGCCAAAGACCGCAGCGCCGATCAGCGTGGCGATGGTCAGCAGGCCGATGCCAAGATTGAGGCTTAGAACGAGAAGAGCGCCGGCATCCGCCTCTTCCTCAGCCTTTGTCGCCATCGCCTTTGCGGCGTCCACCCCTTCATCGATCAGCTTGGCTGTCTCGTCTGAAATTGCCAACAATTTTACCTGAACGTCCTTCTCCTTTGCGTTAAGCGAAGGATCGCCGGCCTTGAGGGCAAGCTTTGCCTTGACGATTTCGGCCATGTCGTCGGTGGCGGCATAAAGCCTGTCGCCCAACGCCTTGAGCTTCACGATCCGGTCCCTGTTGACCTGCAATCGCAACCCCTCCATGGCATCGTCCAGATATTTTATAACCGAGTGATGGCGTGCGGCGATGTAGTCGGCTGCCTTGGCAATCTCATCCGTGGAAGTGGCGAGACGCAGATCACGCACGCCGACCTGCAGGCCGCGCAACGACGCCTTGGCATCGACCAGATCGCGCGAGACGATCAACTGCTCGTCCCGGTATTTCGCGCGCTGAGCGACATGCTGGCCTCCCTGCCAGACGGTAAGGAGCATAACCGCAACCAGCAAAATGCCGATGGCGGAAAGCATGGCCAGTTTGGTGCTGATGCGCGAAAAGATACTTGCGGGCATGTGTCAGTTCCTGCTTAGCGCAAACAGGAGTCCTCATATCCCCTGCCGGCTACGGAATGGGTGATCGACTTCATTCGATCGCCACCTATGCGACCGACGTTCCGAGATCACCTTCGCTTCCGAGGGGAGTCTTTTTGTCGTGGCCACAGCCGACTAACAGCCGATAAGAAACTAATAAAAAGTTCCATTTTCGCCGCGCTTGGGACTTGTCTGCGCGATCGGGATAATGAATGCCGAAAGCGGACATCGCTGGCGACCAGCCCGGTTGCACGGGCTGCGCCCGGTAACTGCTCCGCCGCAATCGAAGCGGCGGAGCGTGATCTCCCAGGCAAGCGGCGTCAGGCTTTTTGCAGCCTCCAGGTCCTGACTTCGAACGGCATGATGTCGGCAGGTCCAATCCGCTCCATCGGCTCTTCGAGAATGTTCAGCGGCTGCGATGCCGCCCATCCGGAAGGCAGGCCGAGGGAGAGCCGGCCGCGCCGGCCGGCCGGTTCATAGAGGCGCAGGATGAGGCCATCGCCTTCTTCCGCCGGCTTCAAGCCCGAAAAAGCGACGGGTGTGCCGTTGACGGTAAGCGGCGCGAAAGTGCCGGCGGAGAGGCCGTTGGCTTCGGCCGCGACGAGCGGCTGATTGAGATCGATCGCCTCGTCGAGAACACCGCCTTCATGCCAGGCACCCTCATGCGGCATCAGCGCATAGGTAAAGCTCTGCTCACCTTCATCGGCCAGCGGATCCGGATAGATCGGCCCGCGCACCAGGCTCATGCCGATCACATTGCCGCGGGCGCTATGGCCATATTTGGCATTGTTGAGCAGCGCGACGCCGAAGCCCGGCTCGCTGATATCGACGAAGCGATGGGCGACAGCCTCGAACATCGCCTGTTCCCAGGAGGTGTTCGTATGGGTTGCCCGCTCGACGACGCCGAAAGCGCATTCGAACGTCGCCTTCCGGGCCTGGACGGCGACCGGGTTCAGCGTACGCAGAAGGGTGCGGCGGTCGTGCCAGTCGATCGTCGTTTCGATGTCGAGCCGCCGGGCGTTGGCCGTCAGCACATAGGTCTGCGTGACGCTTGAATTCCGGTAGCGGTAAATGACGCGGATCGCTGCGCGGTGCGGGCCTTCTTCGACGAGGGCGATGCTCTCCGGCGCATCGAGGCGAATGGCCTTTTCGGCATAATCGGCATCGATGTCCCAGGCGTCCCAATTGCGCGGCTTGTCGGCCGGATAGACCCAGAGCTGATTTGCCGAGCCGTCGATCGCTTCCCGGCCCGTTGCCTTGTGGATGAGACTGACAACCGCGCCGTCCCCGCCGATGGCGACGGAGATGTGGTCGTTTTCGAGACGGTCGGAGCCTGCCCTCAGCCCGCCCGCCGGCTTGAGCGCACGCTTGTCGAAGACCGCGACGGACAAGGGGGCGACGAGATCGGCGGCCGCGACGACCGTGCCATCGGAGAGCGTTGTGCTGAGCGGCCTGGCCGCAAGAGACGGATTGACGACGACGAGGGCGTCTCCAACCCCGCCCTTCGGCAGATTGGCCGACAGCGCCTGCAATGACTTTGCCTGCTCGGCTTTGGCATGGTCGATGACCCCACCCAGTTCCTGCTCGGCATCCTGATAGACCTCACGGATGCTCGAGCCCGGCAGAATGTCGTGAAATTCGTTCTTCAACACCACGCGCCAATCGGCTTCGAGGCTTTGGGGCCTGCCTGCTCCGAGCATATGCGCCAGCGAAGCGATGGTTTCCGCGGTGATCAGCGCACGTTCGGCCTGGCGATGCTTGCGCTTGACGCCGCTTTGCGACGTCAGCGTGGCGCGGTGCAGTTCGAGATAGATTTCACCGTCCCACACGGGAAGGGTCTTTTCCCCAGCAGTGCGGTGCGCCTGCTCGTAATAGCTTTTGACGGTGCCCCAGCGTGCCTGCGGGATCGCCGGGAAATCGCGCAGCTGCACTTCGCGCTCGACCATTTCCGGCGTGACGCCGCCGCCGCCGTCGCCGTAGCCGACGGCCAGAAGCGACGTATGGTGCTGCGTCTTGCCGCGGAAATTCTTCCATGTCGGCACGAAGCAATCGGGCTGCACGAAGCCGTTGTAACCCTGCATCGGATTGTCGAACGTATGGGTCAGCACCCGGCTGCCGTCGAGCCCCTTCCACCAGAAGAGATCGGAGGGAATATGGTTGGTCTCGCTCCAATTGACCTTGATCGTGAAGAAGCTGTCGATGCCGCCCTGTCTCAGGATCTGCGGCAGCGCGCCGGAGAAGCCGAAGCAATCCGGCAACCAGCAAACCGTATGGCGCGTGCCGAAGGTCTTCTCGAAATAACGCTGGCCGTAGAGAACCTGACGGGCGAGACTTTCACCGGTCGGCATGTTCGTATCGGGTTCCACCCACATGCCGCCGACGGTTTCCCACTTACCTTCGGCGACCTTCTGCTTGATGCGCTCGAGAAGGTCCGGGTCTTCCTCCTCCATCTGCGCGTAATAATGGGCGGTCGATTGATTGAAACGAAAATCATCGGAGCGCTCCATCAGCGACAGCGCCGTATTGAAGGTGCGTCGCATTTTCCGCCGCGTCTCGCGATAGGGCCAGAGCCAGGCGAGATCGATATGCGCATGCCCCGTGAGCAGCAGTTCTCCATTCGGCGGAAAGCGCTTCTGCAGCTCCTTCAGCCGCGCCGTCAGAGCCTCGAAGGCCGTAGCTGCCGAAGCGCTTTGCTCGTCCGTGAGGCCCGCCGGATTAGCTTCAAGCTCCGGCAGTTCCCAGATTTTCTGCTGCATGACCGCGCCTGACGTGCGGGAGATGTAAGCCGCCGTATCCGACGGCCAGTCGAGGCTGCGCAGCGCATGTTCGGCGGCATCCATCAGATGCGGCACGACTTCATGCTCGCCGAGCGCCTCGATCGCCTCGGCAACCTGCTTCAACAGAAGATGCAGACGGTGAGCGGGACCGTCGAGCCAGATAAACCGGGCCTTGTTGAGCCGCGGTGCGCGATTGGGCTCGCCGAACGGAAAACGGGCGACGGTTTCCGTTGCGATTGAAAAGCGGCGGCCCTTCAGCGGGAATTCCTGATGATAGGGATCGAGACCGAATGTTTCCGTCTCGCCGTCGGGATAGCTCAGCGTAATCAGGCTCTCGCCACCGAGATCGAGCTGCAGGCGAATACCGTCGAGAGGCCACGCTTCGGGTGCCTCGGCGGTTGCAGCAAAATGCACCACCCCCTGGCGGTGCGGCCAATCCTGGTGATGTGCGATCGGCTCGCCCTCGAAGGTCCAGCCGTCGATCGCAGCACTGTGTCGATCCCGCCAATGAGCGAGCTCGGCAATGCGGACTTTCAGACGATCGAGACGCTGGGCAATGGTCAGAGGCATGGCTTATCCTATTGAAAATCGACGGCGACAATCCGTGGTCATAGTTTTGGGAGATGAAGATGGTGCGACCGGCATCGCGATTTGCCCGGTCTCCTCCTCCAAGCAATTCCGAGAGCTTTAGATTAAGTAACTTTGATTTCCCGTCAAGCCCGTAAGAAATTCATTGCGGTGGACGCAGGCGTGATACACAAGCGTCTTGTAGCTCTAAGGACGGCGACCATGCGGTATCTTCGATCAGGGCCGCGTCGGCTTCAAACCCAGGACACGGGCGCCCCGCGTGCCAAAACAGTCGGTCTGCGATCCGGTGAAATCGCCGATCGAAACATTCGCGTCATCCTGGAAGCCATCCGCCGCCATGGTCCGCTGACGCGAATGGAGCTTGGCCGCCATTGCGGCCTGACCGGCCCGGGCATTACCAATATTCTCCGCCGATTGGCCGAGGAGAAGCTCGTCACCTCCAACCGCCGCAACGGCTCGGGCGGCGGTGCGACGGCGACCGAATTTGCCCTGCGCCCGGAAGGCGCTTTCTCGATCGGCGTCAAGCTTCGCCAGAGGCGCGGCGAGATGGTGCTCATCGATCTCAGCGGCCAGGTGCATGACCGGGTCTATTTCGGCCTGGAGCCAGCAGACAAGGTCAAGCTGGTGCACGCGGCCGTCAGGGACATGGTCGATCGCCACGCGATGTTGCCGATCATCGGCCTAGGCATCGCCGCCAACGACTGGACGGACGAACAAAGCGATCAAATCGCCGCCATGTCGACGATTGCGCGTCCCTATGTCGAGAACGAATGCACGGCGAGCCTTCTCGCCGAACGCACGATCGGCAGCTCCGCCAGGGAAGGCGGACTGGCGATGATCATCATCGATGACGACATCCAGGCCGGTTTTCTCATCCGCGGCATTCCTTATTCCGGCGTGCATGGCAGGGCGGGCAGCATCGGCGAAATGTTGACCGGCCCGGACAATGTTCAGCTGAACACCGTCGTCGGTTTCGAGTCACTGCGATCGCGGATCGGCGACCAGGACTTCACCCGCCTGCTGAAGGGCGAGGAAATCTCCTCGCCATCGCTGTCGCAATGGATACGGGAGGCCGCCGGCCATCTGCTCGATCCGATCATCGCCATGGCCGGCTTCCTTGCCCCGAGCGTCGTCATGATCGGCAGCGATCTGCCGCAGGGCGTGATCGAAGCGCTGATCCATCAGCTTTCGATCGAGCGCCGCGACACCTCCACGAGACCGTTGCTGACACCCTGGATTTCGCCGATGAAACCGGCGAGCTTCAGCGGCGGCGGCGTTGCGCTGGGGGCTGCCCTCCTGCCCTTCCTCAACACTTTACTGCTGCCGCCGGCTTCCGCTTGAGAGCCGGCTCAGCCGAGCGCTTCATCGGTGTGGCTAAGATCGGAGGCCAGCGCCTTATCCAGGACTTTCTGGATATTGGCGGCGCGGCGGAAGGACGGTTCCTGCGTCCTGCCCGCCCGCACGGCTTGGACGAAACGCTGGTAATTCGTCTCGACCGGATCGAACGGCACGTCGCGCCAGGTCGCCGTGTGCACGTCTTCGCCGAGGCAGGCGCGAAGCGTCGACTTTCCGGTATCGTAAATCATCTCGATCGAGCCGGTTTCGCCATAGACCCGGAGACGCAGCTGATCCATCTGTCCGGCCGCCGTGCGCGTCGCCTGGATCGTCCCGATCGCGCCATTGGCGAAATCGACATTCATCGTGAAGCTGTCATTGGCATCTAGATCATATTCGCCGATCTTGTGCCCCGGCGCCTTGTCGAAGGTTTTCAGCCGCGCGAAGACATGGGCAACGTCGAGGCCGGAACCGTAGGAGGCGAAATCGACGATATGGATGCCGATATCGCCGAGCGCGCCGTTCGATCCATGCTTCTTGCTCAGCCGCCACAGCCATTTGCTTTCGCTCTTCCAATCGCCCCAGTGACGGCCGACCAGCCAGCTTTGCAGATGGGACGCCTCGACGTGGCGCACGTCTCCTATTTCGCCGGCGAGCACCATCTGCCGGCCTTTCTGGAGGGCGGGCGAGTTGCGATAGGTGAAATTGACCATGCCGACCTTGCCCGATCGTTCGATCGCCTCGGTCATCTCCATGGCCTTGACCGCATCGGTGGCGAGCGGTTTTTCGCAGAAGACATGCTTGCCGGCGGCGATCGCCTGAAGCGTCGTCGGGTGGTGGATGCTATCAGGCGTGACGTTCGCCACCGCATCGAACTCGCCCCAGGCGAGCGCCTCTCCGAGAGACGTGAAATGGTTGGCGATGCCATGTTCGGTGCAGAAGGCCGCGAGCCTTTCCGGGACGACGTCGACGCCGCCCAGGACGCTGACGCCTTCGATCGCCTTGAAGTTGGCGGCATGCTGGTTGGCCATGCCGCCGGTACCGAGAATGAGTAAACGCATCTTATCCTCCCTTGGCGCGTCCTATCGGACGCGGGTGTGTCAGAGCTGATTCCGGCAGCGCAGCCGGACAAAATCGCACTCCTGCCATCGCGGCCATCCGCGGTCGCCTCGTCCTCTTCTTCAGGAAAATTTCGGTTGATGCCCCACGCGCCCGACAACACGCTCCATCGCTTTAATGGCGCGGATCCTTTTCCAGAAATCGATCTCGATTTTCGGAAATTATGCGCTAGCTGCTGTTGATTGTCGCCAGCATCTCAACCTCCCAGGCTCCGGCCTTCCAAGCTGTGGCTTGACATCAAATCAAAGTAACTTAATCTAATTAATGCAGCACGGAATTGAGGAGAGGTCAACCGACCGCCAGGCTGTATTCGTTCAAATGGGGAGGAGACCCATCATGAAGAGCGCCACCGTCAGCGCATTTGCGCTGAGCACAATGTTATTTTCAGCATCCACGTCATTTGCCCAGGAACTTGCCACCAAGGACAGGATCGGCCTTGCCGATGCGCCAAAATCCCTCGTCGTCCGCCTGACGAACGATAGTCCGAACAATTCGGATCCGGCCATCGCCGAGGGCTATCAGCAGCTCTTCGTCGATTTCATCAAGAAGCATCCCGACTGGAAATTGCAGATGCAGTTCATGTCGTCGGATATCGGCACGGAACAGGCCAAGATGCTGGAGCAGGCCAAGGCCGGCAACGCGCCCGACTGCGCCGCGGTCGACTCCTTCGTGCTCTCGCAGTTCATGGTCAATCACGTGCTGGCGGACTTCACGCCGTATTTTTCGAAGGAGGAAGTGGACGACCTCTTCCCCTTCATCCGCAGCGGCATCACCGATAAGGACCAGACGGTCCGCGCGTGGTGGTGGGATACCGATCTTCGTGTGCTCTACCGCAACAAGTCGATTGTATCAGATGCGCCGCAGACCTGGGACGACCTGAAAAAGGCTGCGCTCGCCTCCACCAAGGAAGGCATGGAAGGCGTTCTGTTCAACGGCGGACGCTGGGAAGGTACGACCTTTGACTGGCTGGCGAACTATTGGGCGCTGGGCGGCAAGCTCGTCGACGATAGCGGCAAGCCTGT
The DNA here is from genome assembly GCF_024346605.1 of Rhizobium anhuiense bv. trifolii. NCBI lineage: Bacteria > Pseudomonadati > Pseudomonadota > Alphaproteobacteria > Hyphomicrobiales > Rhizobiaceae > Rhizobium > Rhizobium anhuiense. The sequence goes on along the minus strand of NZ_CP098804.1, from coordinate 243,836 downwards.
GTTCGGCGAAGGCGAGAACAAGGAGAAATTCCTGAAGGCGCTGAATTATTTCAAGGATCTCGTCGATTCCGGCGCCGCGCCCAAACGCGTCACCACGATCGCGAATTATGACGACATGAATGCTGCGGCGGCAGCGGGAACGACGGCACTCTTCATCGGCGGCAACTGGCAATATGCGCAGCTGAAGACGACGCTTGAAGAAGACGAGTTCAAGAATTGGACCTTCTCACCGATCCCCGGCCCCGCGGCCGATCAACTCTCGACCGGCACGGGCGGCTGGACGATCGCCTCCTTCAGCAAGGACAAGGACAAGATCGAGATGTGCGCAAACCTTGCACGCGAGGTCTATATGGGGCCGGCAAATGCGCTGCAGCAGCAGCTGCCGACCAGAAAGTCGCTCTTCGACAAGTATGAGGTCTTCTCCACCGAAGCCAACAAGACCTTCGCCAAGGCTCTGGTCGACGGCCAGGCGCGCCCCGGCGTACCGATCTATCCCGAGATCTCCAACCAGATCCAGATCATGATGGGCGACGTGCTCTCGGGGACCAAGACACCGGAAGACGCCTTAAATGCCGCCTTCAACGCCGCATTGGAGGCCTACAAGCGGCTGTAGTGCCGGGCGTCCGTGACGCTTCCAATCGCGACGGCGCCTGCTCTCAGGCGCCGTCGACATTGCCAACCCCGGACAGAGAGGCCCAATGAGCCCCATTGCCATCGAGGCTGACAGCCCGCCTCAAAGCAGAACGTTCATGCGTCGTTTCGCCGGCGCGCCCCTGCCCTGGATCATGCCCGTGATCGTCGTCATCGGCATCTTCTACCTCTATCCCGTCATCGACGTTTTCCGACTCTCCTTCACCAATGCGACGCTGATCGGCGACAATCAGGAATATACGCTTGGGTCGATCACCAATGCGCTGAGCTCGCCGCAACTGCCCGACATTCTCTGGGCAACCCTGATCTTCGTCGGCGGCAGCGTGATCGGCCAGCAGATCCTGGGCCTGGCGGTCGCCGTCACGGTCATTCGCGGCGAAAAGCGCGGCCTGTTCGGCACCACCATCCTGAGGACGACAGCGCTCGTCGCCTGGGTCGTGCCGGGCATTGCCGGCGGCATCATCTGGCAGATGCTCTTTTCCGAAGCGCCTTACGGCGCGCTGAACAGCATATTGCGGCTGATGCATCTGCCTGTTGTCGCCTGGCTTTCCGATCCGGCCATGGCGCCATGGTCGACGCTGATATCGAACATCTGGCGCGGCACGGCCTTTTCGATGGTCGTCATGTATGCGGCACTGAAGGCGATCGATCCCTCGCTCTACGAAGCGGCGGAGGTGGACGGCGCAACCGCATCGCAGCAGTTCTTCTTCGTCACGCTTCCGCAGCTGCGCGCCGCAATCCTCGTCAACATGATCCTCATCACCATCCAGACCGTGAATACTTTCGATGCGATCATCACGCTGACGGGCGGCGGACCGGGGCGCGCGACCGAGGTGATCTCGCTCTACGTCTTCAATATCGTCTTCAGAAACTACGACCTCTCCGGCGGCAGCGTGCTTTCCGTGCTTATGTTGATCATCAGCCTCGGACTTGCCTTCGTCTACGCGTCATTCCTGCCGAAGGAGGAAGAGCAATGAGCGGACGGACAGGAACGCGGCTCGGCGATTTCTTCAGCTATCTGTTCATGCTGGCGATGTTCGTATTCTTCGCCGGCCCCCTCACCTATCTCCTGTCGATGGCGATGCGTGACAAGCGCGAGATCTATCGCGGCGTGGCGCGGTATATTCCGAACAATCCCACCATCGACAATTTCATCACCGTTCTGAACAACAGCTATTTTCCGGTCTATCTCTGGAACGGCCTCAAGCTTGCGGCCTTGAGCGGCTTCGGCGTGCTGATCGTCGCATTGCCCGCAGCCTACGCCTTTTCCCGGTTTCAATTCCGCGGCAAAGGCCTGTCGATGATGGCGCTGCTTCTCTTCCAGATGATCTCGCCGCTTGTCATCATGGTGCCACTCTACCGCTACATGAACCGGCTCGGTCTGCTGGATACGCATTTTGCCGTCGTCATGGTCTATATCGCGCTCGGCGTTCCGCTGGCGACCTGGCTTTTGAAGAGCACGGTCGACGGCATCCCGCGCAGCCTCGACGAAGCGGCCATGATCGACGGCTGCAACCGGTTTTCGGTATTCTGGCGCATCATCCTGCCATTGTCGGCGCCGGGCATTGCCTCGGTCTTCATCATCACGGTGATTGCCGGCTGGTCGCAATTCCTGGTGCCTTTCCTGCTGCTCACGAAAAATGACCTGATGCCGATCGGCGTCGGAATCTTTAACTTCCGCGGCATGCAAACCGACTCGTCCATTCAACTGCTTGCCGCCGCCTGCCTGATCTCGGTCGTTCCGGCGATCGTGGCCTTTCTGTCGCTGCAGCGGCTGATCCTCGGCGCGATGACCAGCGGCGCCGTCAAGGGATGAGGGTCGGTTCGGTCTCCATGCGCGATGAAGGATTTGACCCGATGAACCAGACACTCGGCGCCAGGCTGTCCCCGGATCTGACCGGCGCCAATGTCGAAGATGCAGGCGAGCATAACAGGGCGGTCGTCCTGCGCTGCATCCATCGCCAGGCGCCGATTTCGCGCGCCGAAATCGCCAGGCGGACGGGTTTTACCAAACCGGCGATCGCCCGGATCGTCGATCGCCTGCTGGACGAAGGCCTGATCATGGAAGCCCGCCGGCGACACGGGCTGCGGGGCCAGCCGGCGATCGAACTCGAGATCAATCCGGATGCCTGTTTTGCGATCGGCATCAACATCGATCGCGACCATCTGACGATCCTGGCCGTCGATGCCGTCGGCAATGTCCGTGCCCGCGTGCATCACGAAAAGCGCTTCATCCTGCCGGCGGAATTCCTGCAGCTCACCGCCGATGCGATTTCGCATTTCCAGCGCAGCCGCCTGATCGACGACGCGCGCCTGGCCGGTATCGGTCTCGCCATGCCGGATTGGCTCGGCGAGATTTCGCTCCTCGGCAAGCCCGACACCTATCAGGAATGGACTTCATTCGATGTGCGCGCTGCTTTGGAGAACCTGACGCAGCATCCTGTCTTCATCGAAAACGAAGCCAATGCCGCGGCCCTTGCCGAACTCGATTACGGATTGGGTGCCGAAAGCAGCAGCTTCTTCTACATCGCCATCAATGCCTGCCCGGGCGGAGGCCTGGTGCTTGACGGCAACGGTCATCGCGGCGCCATGGGCCTCAGCGGCGAGATCGGCTGGCTCCCAATTGCCGATGACCGGGACGAGAAGGCACACAAGGTCCAGCTTCTCGGCGAGATATTCTCGCTGTTTTTCCTCTATGATTTTCTTGCCCGGCACGGCGTCGAGGTCAGCGTTCCCCACGATCTGCTGACGCTGGATGCACAGGGCAGGCGCCTGGTTTCACAGTGGCTGAAGGAAATGAGCGCGCATCTGGCCGTCGCCGTCAAGCATATCGGCATGATCGTCGATCCCGATGCCGTCCTTGTCGGCGGCCGGCTGCCGATCCGTATCGTCGACGAGCTGCTTCGGTATGTGCACGAGCATCTCGACGCCGAGGACACCAACCTCCCCTCGCTTCACCGTGCCTCGCTCGGAGAGGATGCTTCGGCCATGGGGGCGGCGGTCATGCCGATGGCGGCGGCCCTGATGCTCGCATCGGCCGATGCTGCTCAACGCACACGTTCGCCACTCAAGAATATGGATCGCCTGAACAATTGAAACGGCCAGCTAGGCCCCAGGGATTTTGGTGAAGATCGGAGAACTTTGGTGAAGATCGGCTTTTACACCTCGACATTCAATGATCGTCCCCTGGAGGAAGTGGTGGAATTCGCCGCGTCGGCCGGTTTCGACGCAATCGAGATCGATGTCGGCGGCCATATCAAGACACCCGATCAGGTGACGGGCGCCGTCGCGCTTGCACGCGGCCCCGGCCTCTTCGTGTCGTCGATCACCTATTTCGGCAACCAGCTCGATGCCGACCCGACAAGACGCCAGGAACTTCGAGCAAAGACCGCCGAATTTGCCAGTGCGATTGGAGAAGCGGACGTTCCGATCTTCGTGATCTTCCCGGGCCGGGACGACACGGCCAGCGACGAAGCCAATTATGATGACTTCGCCGAATTCGCAAACCGGCTGATTGCGCAGACGCAATCGAGCGGCCTCACCTTCGCGATCGAGAACTGGCCGGGTCCGAAGGACAATTTCATCGGCACGACACCGAAAGGGTGGCAGGAGCTTTTTCGGCGGATCGACAATCCCCGCTTCGGCCTGGAATTCGATCCCTCGCACCTCATCCGCATCGGCGTCGATCCCTATCAGGCGATGGAGGCGGTGAAGGACCGCATTGCCATCCTTCATGCCAAGGACACGGCCATCGATCCGGAGATACTGCAGGCTGTCGGCTATCACGGCAAAGGCTGGTGGCAATACAAGCTGCCCGGGCTCGGCCTCATCGATTGGCCGAGGTTCCTGCGCCAGGCGCGTGGCTCCGGCTTCGATGGCACGCTGTCCATAGAACACGAGGATGCCGCCTATGGCTGGCCAGGCAAGGACTTAGCCGCGCGAAAAGAGGGCGAGCGCTTCGGGCTCGATTATTTGAGAAATGTCCTGAACGGACTTTGACGGCAATTTCTGGAGGACTGTTATGGCCCATGTTTCGGTCAACAATGCGCGCAAGGACTACGGTGCGTTCAAAGCCATCAAAGGCGTATCGGTCGACATCGGCGACGGCGAGTTCGTCGTGCTGGTCGGCCCGTCGGGCTGCGGCAAATCCACGCTTCTGCGAATGATCGCAGGTCTCGAGGGCATCACTTCAGGGCAGATTCAGATCGGCAAGCATATCGTCAACGAGCTTGCGCCCAAGGATCGGGATATCGCCATGGTGTTCCAGAATTACGCGCTCTACCCGCACATGACCGTCGCGAAGAACATGGGCTTTTCGTTGCGGCTGAAACGAATGCCAAGGACGGAGATCGACCAGCGGGTCGGCAATGCCGCCAAGATCCTCGGTCTCGAGAGCCTTCTGGAAAGATATCCGAAACAGCTGTCCGGCGGCCAGAGGCAGCGGGTGGCGATGGGGCGGGCAATCGTGCGGGATCCGGCCGTCTTCCTGTTCGACGAGCCTTTGTCGAACCTCGACGCCAAACTCAGGGTGCAGATGCGCTCGGAGATCAAGGAACTGCATCAACGGCTGCAGACGACGACCATCTATGTCACCCATGATCAGATCGAAGCCATGACCATGGCCGACAAGATCGTCGTCATGAAGGATGGGCTGATCGAGCAGTCAGGCTCTCCGCTGGAATTGTACGATCGTCCGAACAACCTTTTCGTTGCCGGCTTCATCGGCTCCCCGGCGATGAATTTCATCGCGGGCAAGATGACGGAAGACGGGTTTCGAACTGCCGACGGCCTGCTGCTGCCGAGCGAGCGACGTCCGCCCGCAGCCGTGACCTACGGCATTCGTCCCGAGCATATCCAGTTGGACCCCGGCGGGATCGAGGTCACGACGGTGGTCGTCGAGCCTACGGGTTCTGAGACGCTGGTCATCGTCCGGCTGGGAACGCAGACGCTGACCTGCGTCTTCCGGGAACGGATCAGGGCGGCACCCGGCGAGGTGCTGAGGATTGCGCCGATCCACGATGCGGTTCACTTGTTCGCCGCAGACGAACAGCGGATCACGTCAGGCGAAGCCGCGCTGAACTGACCCGGCCGATTGCCCCCTCCCCTTCGGCCGGGCTTCGGTCGGGGGCGCGTTTTCCGCGCCCCCGACCCCGAATGCGCTCAAGCTGCGTCGCGATAGGTCCGCGTGTTGGCCTGCGCCCTGCCCAATTCGGTAACCCGGCAGAACGCGGCGATGGTGGAGGAAACCACAGCCGCCGGCCGCACACAGATATTATTCGCCGCGGAATACGATACTGTTCTATCGATCTCGTAGAATCGCCTTGCGCAAGAACGCGCAATGACTGCAGCCAGATATGGGGTGCTTTAGCTGACGACGTTCCTTTTGCCGAGGAGGGCCGCGCGGATCTGTTCGCTTTTGCTCAACAGGGGAGCGGGAACCGGTGCTGCCTGCTCTGGCGCGTCGGCTTTGCCGGTGATCTGTTTGAGACTCAGGAAACGTTTTTGCGCGACCAGCCGGTCTTCGGGCGACAGTGGCTCGACGGGTTCGCCGTCAAGGCCATGGCGCATGGAATCGGGCTGGGCGCTGGCGAAATAGTAGCGCCGGCAGTGGACATAGGCCGCGGTCGCCCGCCGCAGGGTCGTGACGCCGGCATCGGGCTTCAGGAGCGGACGGAACTCGTTGAAAAGACCGACGGCAAAGGGACGGATCGCATCTCCCGACTTGGCCGGAAGGACGCCGACCGGCCGGATCAACAGCATGTTGATCGCGTTTGCCTTCTCCACGTCGAGCTCGGTTGCCGCAATCGGTCCGCGGCTGATCTTCCAGGGCTTGTCCATGCGTCCTCCATGTAACGTCCATAGCGACCGACTGTGATGGTATCTTGACGGACAGGGCGAGTAACGGAAGTCGCACATCGTCGGTTCCACTGCAAGCCGGTGAGGAGCGGTATGGGAGCCCGTGTGGTGAAATGGCGTTTCCGGGGTCGATATCGCCTGCTGTCATCGGCTGCCGTTGCATCTAATCGTTTTTATCGAGAAATATGCATTGACCTGTCACATCGATTACACTTCATATCCGCGCCCAAGATGGAGTGACCGGCCGCGGGGAGGATATATGCGGGTTTTCTCGAGTATTGACGAGCTGCGCCACACGCTCGATGCACTGAAGCGGCAGGGGCGAACCGTCGGCCTCGTTCCGACGATGGGCTATCTCCATGCCGGTCATATGGAGCTCGTCGCGCGTGCGCGCGCTGAGAACGACATCGTCGTCGTCTCGATTTTCGTCAATCCACTGCAGTTCGCCCCGGCGGAAGACCTCAGCAAATATCCGCGCGATCTGGAACGCGATGCCGCCATGCTGAAACAGGCCGGCGTCAATTTCCTCTTTTCGCCTGGCGTCGAGGACATGTATCCCCGCCCGATGCTGACTGTCGTCGACGTTCCCGATCTCGGCTGCGAACTCGAGGGGGCGGTACGCCCCGGGCATTTTGCCGGCGTCGCCACTGTCGTCTGCAAGCTTTTCAACATCGTGCAGCCGCAGACCGCCTATTTCGGAGAGAAGGATTACCAGCAAGTCGTCATCATCAAGCGCATGGTGGACGATCTGGCCGTGCCGGTGCGGGTAATATCGGTGCCGACGGTCAGGGACGCCGACGGCCTCGCCTTGTCGTCGCGCAACGTCTATCTCAGCGCAGCGGAGCGGCGTGCCGCCGTAATCGTTCCTCAGACCCTCGACGAGGCGGAGCGTCTGGTCGCCGGCGGCCTTACCGATCCGGGGAAGCTCGAGGCCAAGCTCACGGCGTTTCTTAATCGCGAGCCTCTGGCAAAGCCGGAGGTCGTCGCCGTCAGGGATGCCTCGACACTGCAGCCGGTCACGTCGATTGCGGAACCCGTCGTCATCGCACTCTTCGTTCGGGTCGGCTCGACACGGCTTCTCGACAACAGGGTTATCGGTGACAACAGGATTGCCGGGGGCAACAGGGTCGCCGGGGGCAACCGCATTATCGGCGGGCGGAGCTTGCCGGGAAAGGGAGTGGCCAGATGAGCGCCGCCGGAATTCAGAAGCGCCTTACGCCAGCCCGAATCTTGGCGATGAAGGGCGGCAAGCCGATCGTCTGCCTGACCGCCTATACGACGCCGATGGCGCGGCTGCTCGATGAGCATTGCGATCTCCTGCTGGTCGGGGATTCACTCGGCATGGTGCTCTACGGCATGGAGACCACCATCGGCGTCACGCTCGACATGATGATCGCGCACGGCAAGGCGGTGATGCGCGGCGTCGGCAAGGCCTGCGTCGTCGTCGACATGCCGTTCGGCAGTTATCAGGAATCGAAGGAGGTCGCCTTCCGCAATGCCGTCCGAATCCTGCAGGAAACCGGCTGCGATGCCGTCAAGCTGGAGGGCGGCGAGGAGATGGCCGAGACCATCGCCTTTCTGACGAAGCGGGGTGTCCCGGTCATGGGGCATATCGGTCTGATGCCGCAGCAGGTCCAGACCGCAGGTGGCTATCGTTCCGTCGGCCATTCCGAACACGAGACGTCGAAGATCCGGCGCGACGCACACGCCATCGGCGGCTCGGGCGCCTTTGCAGTCGTCATCGAGGGCACGGTTGAGCCGCTCGCCCGCGAGGTAACGGCCGCCATGCACATACCGAGCATCGGTATCGGCGCCTCTTCGGCCTGCGACGGCCAGGTTCTGGTCTCCGACGACATTCTCGGGCTCTTCAACGATTTCACCCCGCGTTTCGTCAAGCGCTACGACGAACTGGGCAAGAGGATCGCGGCGGCCGCCGCTGCTTATGCGGACGAGGTCCGGTCGCGACAGTTTCCGGCAGCCGAGCATACATTCAAGCGGCGGCCCTGAAGCGAGCCGCCCGGCCCATCACCGGACGATAGACTGTTGGCGCATCGTCTCGGCCGACCGGCGGACCGCCTCGGAAACCTGCAGCAGCTGTTTGGCCATCGGTGTCGAATTGCGCCAGACCATACCAATCGTGCGCGACGGCTGCGGAGACGGGAATCGGGAAATCGACACACGCGCCGAGCGTGTTTCCACCGGAACGGCCATCTCCGGAATCAAGGTGATGCCGATGCCGGCACTGACCATCTGCACCAGAGTGGAGAGCGAACTGCCTTCCATGACTTCGCGGGGCCGAGCCGGCCCTATCTTGCAGAAAGACAGGGCCTGATCGCGGAAACAGTGGCCTTCCTCGAGCAGCAGCAACCGCATTTCGCGCAGCACCTCGCGTTCCGGCACAGGTTTGCCCTCGTCCTCATGTCGCCTGACCAGCACGAACTCTTCCTTGAAGAGCTCGAGTTCCGTGAGGGAGGGTTCCGACACCGGCAGCGCAACGATCGCCATATCCAGCTGACCGTGCGCCAGTTCCTGAACCAGCTTCGCCGTCTGCGTCTCGCGCACCTCGATCTGGATGCCGGCGAAGGTCCTGTTCAGGTCGTTGATGATGACAGGCAGCAGATAAGGTGCGATCGTCGGTATGATGCCGATGCGCAGCCGCGTCAGGAAGGAATTGCGCGAGGCGCGCGCCAGCTCCCCAAGCTCGTCGACGGCGCGCAGGATATCGCGGACCCGCAGCGCGAAGGTCTGGCCGAACGGAGTGAGCTTCACCTCGCGCGCACTGCGCTCGAAGAGCTCGTTGCCCAACTCTTGCTCAAGTTCTTTGATCTGCATTGAGAGCGCAGGCTGGGAGATGGCACAGGCGTCGGCAGCACGTCGGAAGCGGCCATCCCTTGCCAGGGCTTCAAAATAACGCAGCTGTTTCAGGGTAAGATTCTTCATAAGCTCAGCTTATCGCAACGATCAGTAAATCCAACTTAAAATTATTAAACGCTTCCGATATGAAGACTGCAGGGGAGAGAGCGGGCGCCGGCTCGGCTCATCTTTTTCGACGGGCAGACAAATTAAGCAATGAAGGAGACGATCATGGACAACCCCACTGACAGCGCAGGCAAATGTCCTGTTGCACATACGCATAAGGCTCCGACTGCCAGGACGAATCGTGACTGGTGGCCGAACCAGCTGAATGTTCAGATTCTTCATCACAATTCCGGCCGCGCCGATCCGTTGGGCCAGGCCTTCGATTATGCCGAAGAGTTCAAGAAGCTCGATCTCGACGGCCTGAAGAAGGATCTTCAGGCACTGATGACGGATTCGCAGGACTGGTGGCCGGCTGATTTCGGTCATTACGGCGGTCTTTTCATCCGCATGGCCTGGCACAGCGCCGGCACCTACCGCATCACCGACGGCCGCGGTGGCGCCGGCCAGGGCCAGCAGCGTTTCGCGCCGCTCAACAGCTGGCCTGATAATGCCAACCTCGACAAGGCCCGCCGCCTGCTCTGGCCAATCAAGCAGAAATACGGCAACCGCATCTCCTGGGCCGACCTGCTGATCCTCACCGGCAATGTCGCGCTCGAATCCATGGGCTTCAAGACCTTCGGTTTCGCCGGCGGCCGCGCCGACGTCTGGGAGCCGGAAGAACTCTACTGGGGTCCTGAAGGCACCTGGCTCGGCGACGAACGCTACAGTGGCGAGCGCGAGCTGGCCGAACCGCTCGGCGCCGTGCAGATGGGCCTCATCTATGTCAACCCCGAAGGCCCGGGCGGCAATTCCGATCCGCTGTCTTCCGCCCGCGACATCCGCGAAACCTTCGCCCGCATGGCGATGAACGACGAAGAGACCGTGGCGCTGATCGCCGGCGGCCACACCTTCGGCAAGACGCATGGCGCCGGCGACCCGTCCCTGATCGGCCCCGAGCCGGAAGGCGGCGCGATCGAGGATCAGGGCCTCGGCTGGAAGAGCTCGTTCGGCACCGGTGTCGGCAAGGATGCCATCACCGCCGGCCTCGAAGTCACCTGGTCGCAGACGCCAACCAAGTGGAGCAACTACTTCTTCGAAAACCTCTTCGCCTTCGAATGGGAACTGACGACGAGCCCGGCCGGCGCGAAGCAGTGGCAGGCCAAGAACGCCGAAGCCTCCATTCCGGATGCCTACGACGCCTCGAAGAGGCACCTGCCGACCATGCTGACGAGCGATCTGGCACTGCGTTTCGATCCGGCCTACGAGAAGATCTCGCGCCGCTTCCTCGAGAATCCAGACCAGTTTGCCGACGCTTTCGCCCGCGCCTGGTTCAAGCTGACCCATCGCGACATGGGACCGAAGGTACGCTATCTCGGCCCGGAAGTTCCGGCCGAAGACCTGATCTGGCAGGATGTGATCCCGGCCGTCGACCATCCGCTCGTCGACGACAAGGACATTGCCGACCTCAAGGAAAAGGTTCTCGCCACCGGCCTCACCGTGCAGGAACTGGTCTCGACCGCCTGGGCGTCAGCCTCGACCTTCCGCGGCTCCGACAAGCGCGGCGGCGCCAATGGCGCACGCATCCGCCTTGCCCCGCAGAAGGACTGGGACGCCAACCAGCCGGCGCAGCTCGCCAAGGTGCTCGGCGTTCTCGAAGGCATCCAGAAGGACTTCAACGCCGCCCAGACCGGGGCTAAGAAGATCTCGCTCGCCGACCTGATCGTTCTCGCCGGTGCAGCAGGTGTCGAGAAGGCGGCAGCGGCCGGCGGCAACGCCGTCAGCGTGCCCTTCACGCCGGGCCGCATGGATGCCTCCGAAGCCCAGACCGACGCGCATTCCTTCGCAGCGCTCGAGCCGCGTATCGACGGCTTCCGCAACTACGTGAACGACAAGCGCCATCAGTTCATGAAGCCGGAAGAAGCACTCGTCGACCGCGCCCAGCTCCTGACGCTGACCGGACCTGAGATGACCGTCCTCGTCGGCGGTCTGCGCGTCCTGAAGGCAGGCAGCCCCGAGCACGGCGTCTTCACCTCGCGTCCCGAGACGCTGACGAACGACTTCTTCGTCAACCTGCTCGACATGGGCACGCAGTGGGTTCCCCTCGCCGGCAAGGAAGGCGTCTATGAAGGCCGCGACCGCAAGACCGGCGCTGCCAAGTGGACCGGCACCCGCGTCGACCTGATCTTCGGCTCGCACTCGCAGCTTCGCGCCTTCGCCGAAGTCTACGGCCAGGCCGACGCCAAGGGGAAGTTCGTCAAGGACTTCGTCGCCGCTTGGACCAAGGTCATGAATGCCGACCGCTTCGACCACGTCTGATCGGTAGCATTTTGCCCGGGCGCAGTTTCGGCTGCGCCCGGGCATTTCTCTTTTGGGTCGGTTTGCGCTTCCACTGCAACCCTTCTTCTCCCTCACCTCTGTGCTCGGGCTCGACCCGAGTGATGTCACGGAGATCCAGTGCGCCCAAGTCCTTGGGCGCGCGAGACGTCCTTGCTTTGATTGGAGTCATTCACCGCGCAGACGCGGGGTGGCACCACATGTGCGTTTTAGCGAGGCAGAATGCCGAAAGGCGAAAGTGACAGCAGATCGGGATCGGTCGTGGCCGTCGCCGTCGCTACCTCGGCATGGTTCATGCTATAGCCGTAGGTGAGAATGCGGTTGCCGTCGATCATGAAGAATTGCGCCTCATCCAGGCCGGGCTGCAGGGCACCCGTCACGGTGACGGTCTCGTACATTCTTGTAAGGTGCAAAGGCGCTTGCGGAACGACGCGAACCAGTTGGTTGGGCGGAGGGGAAGGCATGTGGCTGCAGGCTCCGGCCCAAGGCACCAGCATGAATTCGTAGACAAGATCGCCATCCTGGTCGATCGGCAGAACGAAGCCCGTCAATTCGATCGGATGTTCCTCGCCATGCCAGGCGAGTGTTTCGCCCTGCGGACCGCTCACCGGCTTACCCGACAGCGGCACCGTCGCCTTGGGCTGATCGGCCGGCCGTAAAGCGCTCCAGAAGATAGGCTGCGCAGCAGCGAAGGCGTCAGAAATCGGCCATGCGGAACAAAATGCGAGCGCCGCGAACGTCAGGAGGAAAGGTCTGTGTTTCATCATTGCATCTCCACCGCCGGCCGCTTTGACCACCTTGCCGCTGCCGCGTGGATGCTACTCCCGATCCCGCTTAGCCGTCAAAGCTTCGGGCGCGGATTACTCAGGCTTTGCAAGGAATAAGGAGAGGGCGTGCCGTGGCCACCCTCCGCCGTTTCGTCGCACTGCGATGCCAATTGTTTTGGGGAAACTGGTGCGTCCGGCCGATCTCACACCTGTGGGGGAGATGACCGGCAGGCCAGGCTCAGGAGACCCCGCATGGGGTATCTCCCTGCCGGACCGGCAAGCCATGAGGCCTTACTTCTCCGGCATCATCGAGGAGTGGTGCGAGGTGATCAGCCAGTTCCCGCCCTTGAACTCATAGGTATAGGTGTAGCGGGCGGGAACCTTCGAGCCGTCCTTCATGGTGAAGGTGTAGGTGCCGAGGTCGACGGCCCAGTTGCAACCGATCTTGATGTCGCGACTGTCGACATGGCCCTTGGGCTCATTCGCCAGGAAGTGTTCGAAATAATCGATCCGTTCGCCCTGGGTCAGACGAGGTTTGTTCGACAGCGTCGCGAGAAGCACGGAATCTTCGCTGTAGTTCTTGGCGACCTCCTGAGGGCTCAGCGTCGCAAGCGAGGTATTCCAGCGATCGAAGAGCTTGGCGATTTCCGCCTCGCTTGTCGGCGCACAGGCTGCGGTTTCGGCAGCCGCCGCGGCCGACTGGACCTGAACGAAACCGAGAACGAGAGCGGCAGCAATGATGGTACGCATTTTGACTTTCCTATGTGGCGGTTCCGGCGGACATCGCATCGGTCAACCGCATGACCAGCAATTTAAGTATCCTGAGCTGCCGCCTCATCTGCCGGGTGGCTTCGATCCGATCTGCCGAACGGCATAGATGACATTCCCGCCGGAATGACTATCGTGCCGGCGTCATTCATCTTCGGAGCAGTCCTGTTGGGCATGGAGCACGATACAAGTCCGACGCATTCGCCAAACGTTGCGGAACTGCGAGCCCTTTACCGGGCGGCGGAAGCGCGAGCGGCACGTCTGCGTTTCATCATCGAAGTGCAGAACCTGCTCGATGCCGCGGCATTCGAAACGGCTGCCCGGGACGTTCTGTCCCGGCTTGCCGACTTCGCAGGAGCATCGCTCGCCAGGCTCATTTTCCCGTCATTGCAGGGAGAGGCGCCCGTGCAGCTGACGGTGGGTAAGTCGACGAGCCCGGTAAGCGACACCATCCTGTTTGCCTCTCAGGACGGCTCCGATCTCTGTTTGACGATCTTCGGCTCGTCGAAAGCGCGCGCCATCGATGCCGACGACCGGCAGACATTGGAGGTGGTGGCCGGGCAGCTCGCCGACGCCTACAATCTCAATCGGCAGGCAGCGGAAAATCAGGCGCTTCTCGGCGATCTCCAGCGGCAGCGAAGTGAACTCGCGGCCCTTGTCGCCCAGTTGATCCAGGCGCAGGAACAGGAGCGGCAGCGCGTGGCGCTCGATCTTCACGACGGCTCGGCGCAACTGGCCACCGGCCTCAGCTACCGCCTGCAAGACCTTGCGGCCCGCATCGGCGAGGCGCATGCCCTGAAGCCCGAGATCGACCAACTCGCTGCATTGGCGCGCCATTCCGTTGCCGATCTCAGGGCTGCTATCGCCGATCTTCGCCCGCCCGAACTCGATGATCTCGGTGTCGCCGCGGCGCTGCGCACGCGTCTCGATGCGATCGACGGTCTCGAAGTGATCGCCGACCTCGATGCCGCCTCCGATCGCTGGCCGACATCGACCGGCATCATCTTCTACCGCGTCGCGCAGGAAGCGATCACCAATGTGATCAAGCACGCCGAGGCAAGGCGGCTAGTCGTGCGTCTCTTCGAGGACGGCATGGGCGAAGCGCATCTCGAAGTGATCGACGATGGCAAAGGCATCGGCGAATTGCGCCATCCCCAGATGCGGGGCGGGCGGCTCGGCATCGTCGGCATGCGTGAACGGCTGGCGCTGCTCGGCGGCCGCATCGAGATCGGGGCCGGATCTTCGGGCGGCACGCATCTCCGCGCCGCAGCCCCCCTTATGCAGGAGACGCCATCAGAATGACGGCATCGATCCTTGTCGCCGATGATCATGACATCGCCCGCGCCGGCCTTATCGCCATGATCGGCGGCCAGGACGATTTCCATGTCGCCTGGGACGTGCGCGACGGCGTCGAGGCGGTGGAGACCGCAGCTCAGCACAAGCCGGATCTGGCACTCCTCGACATCCGCATGCCGCGCATGGACGGCCTCGCCGCAACGAGGGAGATCCGGCGCGTGTCGCCAGGCACACGCGTCATGATCATCACGATGCATGACAGCCTGGATTATCTGGAAGCGGCGATCGAAGTCGGCGCCACCGGTTATCTGCTCAAGGATGCCAGCCGGGAAGACATTCTCCGCACGATCCGGTGTGTCCTTCAGGGGGACGCCTTCTTCGACGGTCCGCTCGTCGCCAAGCTGCTGCGCCGCGCTGCCACCAAGCCGCAGACCAACAGCAGCGCTTTGGAGACGCTGACGATCCGGGAGCGCGAAGTCCTGTCGAAAGTGGCCGAAGGCCTGACCAACAAGGAAATCGCCAGGGCGCTGAAGATCTCGCCCGGCACCGTGAAGATCCACGTCGAGCGCATCATCGGCAAGCTGGATGCCGGGGACCGGACGCAGGCCGCGGTCATGGCCGTGCGCGGCGGGCTCGTCGCAACATCCCGGGAAGAGCAGCCATGACCGCCACGCGCCGGCGGGCGTTGCGTTTCGCCGACCTTCCGCTCAGAGCAAAGGGCATCGTCATCATCACGGTGCCGTTGGCGCTGCTGCTGGCGGCGCTGGCCTCGGTCTTCGTGGCCGACCGGCAAAGCCGGATTGCCGAGGATCAGGTGCGGGTGACGCTGGAGATCCAATCGGGCATTCAGGAGATCCACGCCTCGATCGCCGAAGCCGCCACCGCGATGCGCGGTTATCTGCTGACCGGCAGAAGTGATTTTCTCGATCCTTTCGACCGCGCCGAGGATAGGCTGCCCGTCGTGCTCGACGAGGTCGGCGGCCGATTGCGGGATGGGGAGCAAAAGATGCGCCTCGACCGCATCCGCGCCCTGGTCGACGCGAAAGTCGACCGTCTCCAACTCCTGAAACAGGCCGATACCCTGCGCGCCGGCGGACGCGAGGACCTTGCGGCCAAGCTCATCGAGGGCAAGCAGGTCCTCGATGAGCTGAGACAGGAGATCGACGCGATGAGCCGGCGGGAGGCGGATCTGCTTCACTCGAGAACCGAGGCCGCGGACCGGGTTCGCACTCTGTCGCGAAGCCTGATGATCGCCGCCGGCTTTCTTGGTTTTGCCGGCGCGCTCGTCGCCGTCTTCCTGTTTTCGGCAAGCATCGTGCGCCGTGTGCATGCGCTGAAAGCCGAGGCGCATCGGCTGTCGCAAGGCGAGGTCGTGACGGTGGCGGACCCCTTCCGCGATGAACTGGGGAGCCTCGGACAGGCGCTCGAAGATGCGAGCGTCCTTCTGAAAAGACGCGAGGCCGATCTGACCGAGAGCGAGGAGCGCTTCCGGCAACTGGTCGAAGGCGTCAGCGACTACGGCATCTTCGGGCTCGATACGACAGGGCGGGTCGTGAGCTGGAATGCCGGCGCCGAGCGGATCACCGGTTATGGCGCCGAGGAGATCGTCGGTCAGCATTTTTCCCGCTTCTATCCCACCGAAACCAGAGATAGTTTTCCGGCAGAAGAGCTTGCCAAAGCGACCCGTCATGGGCGCACCGAAGCGGAAGGCTGGCGCGTGCGCAAGGACGGGTCACAATTCTGGTCGCACGTCGTCGTGACCGCACTCCATGACGAGGCGGGCCGGTTGCGTGGCTTTTCCAAGATCACGCGTGACATTACCGAGCGCAAGCAAATCGAAGAGGCCCTGCTTGCCGCCCGCGAGGATGCGATCCGCGCGAGCAATGCCAAGAGCGAATTCCTGTCGCGCATGAGCCACGAGCTGCGCACGCCGCTGAACTCCGTGCTCGGTTTCGCGCAGCTTCTGGAAATGGACGTCACCGATACCGAGTCCAAAGAGAGCGTCGCGCAGATCTTGAGGGCCGGCCGACATTTGCTCAGCCTGATCGACGAGGTTCTCGACATGGCGAGGATCGAGGCCGGGCGCATGGATCTCGCGGTCGAAGCACAGTCCGTCGCCGAGGTGATCGACGAAGCCGTGTCGCTTGCAAGACCGCTCTGCGGCAAGCAGCAGATCACGATCGAGGTCGTCGAGCCGGCCGAGCCGGATCTTTCGGTGCTCGCCGACCGACGGCGGCTGCTGCAGGTGTTCCTCAACCTTCTCTCCAATGCGGTGAAATACAATCGTCCCCAGGGAAGCGTAACCGTCAGCCACCGCGCGATGGATGGCGGCTATATCCGCATCGAGGTCAGCGATACCGGCCCCGGCATTCCGGCCGAACGGGTCTCCCGGCTGTTCACCCCGTTCGATCGGCTGGGAGCCGAACGGATCAGCCAGGAGGGAACCGGTCTCGGGCTGGCGCTGTCGAAACATCTGACGGATGCCATGGGCGGAACGCTCGGCTTCAGCAACCGGGAAGGCGGCGCCACGTTCCATATCGATCTGCCGCGCGTGCCGGCGTCGGTAGAGGCAAGGCAGGCTGCGATGCGAAGCCCACCTTAATGGCATCGCCTTTGATTTGGCCGCGCCGCTTGATATCAGTTCGGCATCGCTTCAACGAAATATTGGGTCCATGACAGATTCCACCGATATCGTGCGAGGATCGACGATCCTGATCGTCGACGACGAGCCCGCCAATGTCTCGCTGCTGGAGCGCATCCTCAAGCGCGAAGGCTTTACCGCGCTGATCAGCACCACCGAACCGCGCGAGGCCTTGCGGCTTTTCCGCGAACATCCTGTCGATCTCGTTCTTCTCGATCTGATGATGCCCGATCTCGACGGCTTCGCCCTGCTGGAGACCTTTGCGAGGCTCATTCCCGAAAACAGCTATCTGCCGATCCTGGTGCTCACTGCGGATGCGACCCTGCCGACGCGCAGACGGGCGCTTTCGCTCGGTGCGAAGGATTTTCTGACGAAGCCCTTCGATGCGATCGAGGCGGTGCTGCGCATCTTCAACCTTCTCGAAACACGTATCCTGACACTGGAACTCGCCAAACACGGACTGGCGACGCCGAAATCGGAGCGTCCGCGGATTGATTGATCGGAATCGATTGATGGTGCCAGTTATCTTGGCGTATGGGCGTCAGGCCATTGGCGAATGTTGACCCAGCAGCGCAGCGGAAATCGGCAGCAATGAAACGGCTGAACCAGGCGCGTGGCGCCAATGACGGGGCCGGCCGCAAGCCGGCCCCCTAGAATTCAGAACATCGTGTTCTTGTTGGCAGCCTCGCTCGGAACCGCCTGGATCACGTCCCAGTGCTCGACGATCTTGCTGTCCTTGACGCGGAAAATATCGACGATGGCCTGGCCGCGGTCGTCGGCGCCGTTCGTCGCATGCACATGCAGCCAGACGAGATCGCCATCGGCGGCGCTGCGGACGATCTCCGCCTTCGATTGGGCATTGTCCTTGAAGAAGCCGGAGAAGAAGGAAATCAAAGGTTTCTTGCCGTCGGGAACCTGCGGATTGTGCTGCCGGTAGTCGTCGGCGACGACCGAGGCGGCTTCCAGATCGTGCTTGTTGAAGAAGCGGTCGTAGAACTCCACCACCAGCTTCCGGTTGGCTTCCTCGACCTTCAAATCCCGCGAGGCCGATTCAGCAAAAGCGCCGGCCGGCGCGGCGACGCCCGCCAGAATGACGAGTGCGAAAAGCAATTTCCCGAGTGTCATGTATCAAGCTCCTTGGTATGGATCGGCGATCTGGTCTAGAAAGCAGACTATGAGAACTGGTCTATGAAACCTCGACATGTCGAGCAAGGAGGCAGGTTTTGGTGGCAAGGTCAGCCGATAGTGACCGAGGAGGCAGCATGCCCAGGGAAACGGACGAGCCGAAACAGCGGCCTGGGGCGGGATGCCCGATCAGAGGCGTGCTCGATCGTATCGGCGATCAATGGAGCCTGCTCACCCTCGAGGCGTTGGAAGACGAGAAGAAGCGTTTCAACCAGCTGCTGCGTGAGATCGGGGACATCTCGAAACAGATGCTCTCCAAGACGTTGAGGCATC
The DNA here is from genome assembly GCF_024346605.1 of Rhizobium anhuiense bv. trifolii. Classification (NCBI taxonomy): domain Bacteria; kingdom Pseudomonadati; phylum Pseudomonadota; class Alphaproteobacteria; order Hyphomicrobiales; family Rhizobiaceae; genus Rhizobium; species Rhizobium anhuiense. Next base: position 225,107 of record NZ_CP098804.1, on the reverse strand, counting down.
TGGAGCAGGACGGCTTCATCAGGCGCACCGTCTATCCGGAGGTGCCGCCGCGCGTGGAATATGAGCTGACGGAGCTGGGGCAATCCTTTCTCATCCCCATGAAAGCCCTGATCGGATGGGCTGAGCAGAACCACACGGCAATCAAGAGCGCGCGGCAGCGATACGAAACCCCTTAGCGGGGAAATCCTCCTGTCAGGCGAGCAGAACCTTTCCGCCGGTCCGGAACGGAAGGGCGGATTGCAGCGCCTGGCCGACCTTTTCCAGAGGAAACACCTCCCGCACCTCGGTCGCGATGACCTTCGAGGCGATCTGCGCCGCGATCTCGGAATAGGCGCGCTGGACCTCGCTCATCGCTTCGGAATGGACCCATTCCCGCAGATGGCAATAGGAAAAGGCGATATCGGGATGGGAGGCCCAGAAGGATGCCGGAATGCTCTGACCCGAAAGCAGGCCGTAGTGCACGAAATGTCCGCCCGGCTTCAGCGCATCGGCGAGAACGGAGGCGCGCGCACCGCCGACGCAATCGAGCACCGCGTCGAGCCCGTGCCGGCCGGCGAGGCCGGCGGCGAGGTCGCTGTCCGCCCTGTCGACGATGACCGTCTCGAGGCGGCCGCGCAGACGCGCGAGCGAGGCTTCGTTGCGGACGATGGCGATAGGCGTGACGCCCACGGCATTGGCGAGCCCGATCAATACCGATCCGATCGAAGAGGCGGCGGCATTGATGGCGATGCGCATGCCGGATCTCAGGCCGATCTTATTGTGCAGCATCAGCCAGGCCGTCATCGGGTTGACGTAGCTGGTCGCCGCCTCGAAGTCGGTGAGCTCATCCGGAACGCGAAGGCACCAGCCGGAATCGGTATCCTTGAACTCCTGCCATCCGCCGGCGCTGCGCACCGGCAGCACACGTGTTCCCGGTGAAAGCCCATGAACCTCCTCGCCGCACTGTTCGACCACCCCGAACGCCTCGAAGCCCGGAATGAAGGGCAAGGTCGTGCGCCCGGCATAGGCGCCTGAGATGGTGATGATATCGGAGGGATTGATCGACCGCGCCAGCAGGCGCACCCGGACCTGGTCGCGCCGCAGCGGCGCCAGTGCTACCCGCTCGAGCTCGACGACCTCCTGAGCCGGCCCGAATTTTCGCACGACCGCCTGATATTGCATTGCATCCCCCACACACTCCCGGTTAGATCACGCCTTCGAATTTGGGTGATCGAATGAGTGTTGACGACAGGCCTTTAGCATCCTTCCGGGTCTCGATGCGAGACATCGACATTTATGGCCATGTCCACAACTCCGTCTATCTCGATTATTGCGAGGATGCGGTCGTCGAGTTCCTGCGGCACCGGCAAATTCTCAGCCATTTCCGCCATACCTCCTCCGGCGTTGCCTATCACGTGAAGAAGGCGGAGATCACCTTCCACAGCCCGATCGACGTCGATGACGTCGTCGAAGCGAAGGTCAGCATCGAGAAAATCGGGCGATCGAGCCTCTCATTTGCAATCGAACTCTTTCGCCAGCGCGACGGCGCCCATTGCGCATCGGCTGGCCTCGTCTGGGTATGCGTCAGTCTTTCCGACAGCCGCCCGACACCAATACCGGACGCGACCAAAACCGCTTTGTCTCTGGGTTAGTCGCCGATCAATCAAGCCCAGTGGGTATTTATGCCGATCCATGCGCAGCTTCTTCGACATGCAACGGAGACACCGGACAAGCCGGCGCTGGTGATTGACGGGCATTCCCTGAGCTACGGCGAGCTTTATTCCCGCGCCAAGGCAATCTATCGGTTTCTCCAGAAGCTCCCCCGCTCGAACCGCCGCATGCTCGATCTACCCGGTGTGGACAAGCTTGCCGCTCTCAGCCTCGGCAACCATATCGGCTTTGCCGAATATTTTGCAGCTGCTACCGCCTTCCCGACTGCTTGCGCGGTGATCGATCCGATGATGCCGCCGGAAAGGATCGAACGCATTGTCGAGCGCCTGGCGCCGGACGTGCTTGTTGTTGACGATGCTGCAGGCCCAAGCGCCGAAATCGGCCGCAGGTTCGGCATACCGGTGATCACGGCCAGTGCGGAGCCCTTCGACCTCGCCGCGACGGGAGACGACCTGCCTGTCGATACCGACGGAATCTTCCTGATCGGTTTTACCTCGGGCACCACCGCCGAGCCGAAAGCCTATTATCGCTCACGCGAGCAGTGGCGCCGAAGCCTCGACCGGGGGCGCGTCGTTTTCCAACTGGAAGACGCACCCTCCACCATGTGCCCGGGAGCCCTCGCGCATGGGCTGGCGCTTTACGCCCTGGTCGAAGCCTTGGATGCCGGGGCGACCTTCCATTCGGTCAGGAAATGGGAACCCGGCACGGTCGCGCGTATTCTCTCTTCCGCGCAGATAGAACGGATGGTTGCCGTGCCGACGCATATAGCGGGCATCGCTCGGGCCTGGTCGACGGAGCCCGCTTTGACATCGCTGCGCGACGTGCTGACCGCCGGCGCAAAACTCGATGTGAACGGCGTCGACTCCATGCGCCGCCTCTTTCCGAAGGCGCGCATTCGCGAATATTACGGCGCCTCCGAGATCGGCTTCATGACGGTCTCGACCCTCGTTGGCGGCGCAGTCGATTTTCCGATCGACCGGGTTGGACAAGCCTATCCCGGCGTCGAAATCTCCATTCGTGATCCGAATGAAAACGACGTCGGGAGCGACGTGCCGGGCACCATTTTCGTCAGAAGCGACCTGATCGCCGATGGCTATCTCTGGGGCGACGACGGTCAGGCGTTCCGGGTCACGGAAGCCGGAGCGACGGTCGGAGATCTCGGCGAACTCGATGCAAACGGCATGTTGCGGGTGATCGGCCGGGCGGGCGGCATGATGATATCAGGCGGCAACAACGTTTATCCTGCCGAAGTCGAGAGCGCGTTGAAAGCCTGCCCAGGGGTCGAAGATGCCGTTGTCTTCGCGCTACCGGACGCCTATCTGGGTCAGCGGATCATTGCTGTCGTCTCGGGAGAGATGAAGGACGCGAAAATCCTGGCCGATCATTGCGCGCGAGAGCTCGCCAGGTACAAGATCCCCAAGCAATTCTACCATATCGGAACCTGGCCGATGACGAGCAGCGGCAAGATCTCGAGGGGGCAAGTGGAGACATCAGTGGTTTCTGGAGGCGATCTTGTCTTACGCCTATCAGCCTGACGAGGATTGGCAGCCGGTCGTGGTTGCCGCTTACCGCACGCCGATCGGCCGGGCTTTCGGATCGCTTGCGACCGTCGCGGCGGAAGACCTGCTTGCGCCGATCATCCGTCGCATTGTTGCCGAAACGGGAATTGCGCCCGAAACCATAGACGACGTGCTGGTCGGCAATGCCGCAGGCGGCGGCGGAAACATCGCGCGGCTGGCAGCCCTCACCGCCGGCCTGCCCATGGTGGTTCCGGGTATGACGATCGACCGGCAATGCGGCTCGGGCCTGGAAGCGATCATCATGGCAGCCCGGCTGATCCAGGCGAAAGCGGGCTCGTGTTTTCTGGCCGGCGGCGTGGAGAGCGTCAGCACCGCGCCATGGCGCGTCGAAAGACCTAAGGCGAATGGGGCGCTGCCGCGCTTTTATGGCCGCGCCCGGTTTTCGCCTGAAACGATCGGCGACCCGGAAATGGGAATTGCCGCCGAAAACGTCGCACGTCAGTTCGGCATATCGCGCCAGCGACAGGATGAATTCGCCCTGCGCAGCCACCGGCTCGCCGTGCAGGCGGCCGAGGCGGGCATCTTTCGACCCGAGATCGTTGAAATTTCCACCAGCCACGGCCTGATAGAACGGGACGAGTGCCCCCGAGCCGCGACATCTCTTGAGGCGCTTGCAAACCTCCGGCCAGTGTTCCTGCCGGATGGTTCGGTGACGGCAGGCAATGCCTGTCCGCTGAATGACGGCGCCTGCCTGGTGCTTGTCATGAGCCGCGGAATGGCAAGAAGCATGGGCATCGACAAGGGCCTGGCCTTCATCGACAGTGCCGCTGCCGGTGTGGATCCCAACCTGCTCGGCATCGGGCCGGTCGCCTCGACCAGGAAACTCATGCGGCGTCAGCCCGGGCTCTCGCTCGCAGGCATCGATGCCATCGAATTCAACGAGGCCTTCGCGGCTCAGGTTCTGGCATCGCTGGATCAGCTCGAAATCCCGGCCGACGCGGTCAACAGGAGCGGCGGCGCGATTGCCTTGGGCCATCCATTCGGGGCCTCCGGCGCCGTCCTCGTGACCCGTCTATACAGCCAGATGATCCGCGACACCGGGGGAACCTTGATGACAGGCACGACCGGGCTTGCGATGATCGGTATCGGCGGCGGCATCGGACTGACTGCCATGTTCGAGGCTATTGAGCTTTCCTGAACCCAAGGGGCAACAGCGTCCGGCGCGAGACCATACGACGGTATTGCCTGCCCTCACCCTTGAACCAATCGACTACAGCCCGGCTCGTATCATAGCCTCCATCTGCTCGGGAACGACATGTCTGTCGATGGAGCGGATGAGGAGCAAAAGCATGTCGGATTCAGATACGAATATCCTCGCCGGTGAAGCTTACTTTTCTCACACGCGACCGGAAGCGATCTCCCTCAATGCAAATCCTGCGGATGCGATACTCGGCATCGTCCACGACTTGGGTAACCTGATCCAGGTCGCCACCTCCGCGCTGAACATGATGTCGCGCAGTCCCGACATCGAGATGGGCTCGACCCTGGTGCCGGTCTTCGCCAGTGCCAGGATCTCGCTTCAGCGGGCGGGAACGCTCGTTCAGCAGACGATGCGCCTTGCGAGTGACGGCAATGCCGCGGCCGAGCCAATCGACATCCGGGCTTGCCTGATGGAAATCGAAGCCCTGGCGAGAGCCACCTGGGACCGTGATATCGCGTTCGAGATATATGCGAGCGAGACACTTCCCATGCTCAGATGCAGCCGCGTGGGGTTGCAAAGCGCCATCATGAACCTGCTGCTCAACGCGCGCGACGCCATGCCGGATGGCGGTGTGATTTCGATCGCAGCCGCCGCCATCGACGGCGAAGGCGAAGGCGCCGGGATTGAATTGCGGATTTCGGACAACGGTCTCGGGATGACAGAAGATGTGCTGCACCGGGCGACCGATCCTTTCTTCACGACGAAAGCATCGGGGCTTGGAGGCTTCGGCCTGCCGATGGTCAAACGCTTCGCCCAGGAAGCACGGGGAAATCTCCATCTGGAAAGCGAGCCAGGCCGAGGCACGGTCGTGACGCTGCGATTGCCCGTCGAACGCTGATCCATCACTTTATTCCGGCAGATCCCGGCGAGCTGGAAAGAAACCAGTCAAATAGCCGGACGAAGTCTTTCGCCCGGCTCATTCGTCGTTCAACTGCTATCAGGCGGCGGCGCGTTTGTGATCCGCCGGATGCTGAAGCCGGAAGCCGATCGCCAGCCTATTCCAGGCATTGATCATCGCGACGCCGATCGAAAGCGCCAGAAACTCGTCATCCGAGAAGTTGGCGTGCGCCTCTTCATAAATATCATCCGGCGCATGGCTTTTGGTGATCTCGGTGAGAGCCTCGGCCCAGACGAGCGCGGCCCGCTCCCGAGTGGTGAAGAGCTGCGACTCCCGCCAGGCGTTCAGAAGCAGCAGCCGGTCGTCCGTTTCGCCGAGCTTCAGCGCGTCTTGGCGGTGCATATGCAGGCAGTGAGCGCATCCGTTCATTTGGGACACGCGCACTTTGACGAGCTCGAGCAACTTCGGATCGAAGCTCTTGGCAATCCAGGCTTCAACCGCCACGAGACCATCGATGCCGCTATTTCTATAAGCCATGAAGTTCAGACGCTTGATCATTCTTGTCTCCATCGTGAGAGGATTGATGGTGCAAGCCAAGGTTTGCAGGCCAGTGAATACGCCTTGCCCTCCAGGTCGGCTAGCTGCCCCGACGGTAAGTTCGGCCGATGCCTGTCGACGTGACACGTTCCTCCATTTCGGCCGGATGCATGGACCGCAGAGCCAGCTGCCCTACTGCGTTCGCATAGGGTGACAGCGACCGAGGGAGAATGGTTTGGGACTGCGATCAGGCGCATTCTCCAATCCATCGGTTTACCGGCCGCACCGGAGATCTTGCGTGCGACGGCGCCGACGAAGTCGCTTCGCTCATCGAGGAAGCGGTGGGCACGCCGAGCAGCTGCCTGCTCACCTTCAAGTCACCAGAGGATTATCCTCACCAAGGACAAGGAGACTACCCATGAAAATCGTCGTTATCGGCGGCACCGGCCTGATCGGCTCGAAGACCGTGGAAAGATTGCGCAACAAAGGGCACGAGGTGTTGGCGGCTTCGCCGAATTCGGGCGTCGACACGATCACCGGCAAAGGCCTGACGGAAGCGCTCGCAGGCGCACAGGTGGTGCTCGATCTCGCAAATTCACCCTCCTTCGAGGACAAGGCCGTTCTGGAATTCTTCCAGACCTCGGGCCGCAACCTGCTCAAGGCGGGGGCTGCTGCCGGCGTGAAGCATCACATCGCTCTGTCGATCGTCGGCATGGAACGGCTGCAGGGCAGCGGCTATATGCGCGCCAAGATGGCCCAGGAAGAGCTGACCAAGAGCTCCGGGCTACCCTACACCATCGTGCACTCCACACAGTTCCATGAATTCATGGCTGGCATCGCTCAGTCGAACACCGTCGGCCAGGCGGCGCATCTGTCGCCGGCCTATCTGCAGCCGATCGCCTCTGACGACGTCGCCGACGTCATGGCCGAGGTGGCGCTCGCCCCGCCTGTCAACGGCACGATCGAAATCGGCGGGCCGGAGAAAATCCGCCTTACCGACATCGTAACGCGTCTGTTCAAGGCGACGAACGATCCGCGCCAGGTGATCGCCGATCCGCACGCCCGCTACTTCGGCGTGGAGCTCGAGGACAATTCGCTCGTGACCGGCCCCAAGGCGCGGCTCGGCCGGATCCGCTTCGACGACTGGCTCAGCCGTCAGCCGGCCCAGAAAAAGAGCGCCTGATACCGGGCGTCCGACCCATTCCCATCAACGTAGGAGACCAGACATGCTCACCAAAATGATCTCGGCGGCGGCGCTCGCCGTTGTCCTTACCACAGGCACTCAGGCTCACGCGGCAGGCGGCGACGCGAAGGTAAGCGTCGTTTACGACCAGAAGCTCCCCAATGTTCCCGGCAAGAGCGTGCGGGCGGTGCTTGTCGAATATGGGCCAGGCGGCTCCTCGCCCGGCCATACGCATCCGGCTTCGGCCTTCATCTATGCCACCGTTCTCGAAGGAGCGATCACCAGCAAGGTGAATGACGGGCCGGAAAAAGTCTACAAGGCCGGCGAAAGCTTTCCCGAATTTCCCGGCGATCATCACAGCGTCAGCAAAAACGCCAGCAAGACAAAGCCGGCGCGCCTGCTTGCGGTCTTCGTGCTGAACACCGACGAGACGGAGCTGACGATCGACGACAAGTGACGCCATGCGTGATGCCCGGCGGCGCCGGGCATCACTTCCTCGCCGTGTCTCAGGCCGCCTGCAGCGCCAGTTCCAGGTCGGCAATCAGATCATCCGGATGTTCGATGCCGATCGACAGGCGGATCGTCGATTCCAACACACCGATGCGCTGGCGGACATCGGCAGGCACACCGGAATGCGTCATGGCGGCCGGATGGCTCGCAAGCGATTCCGTGCCGCCGAGGCTGACCGCGAGCTTGAAGATCTGCAGCGCGTTCAGGAATTTGAACGAAGCGGGCTGACCGCCGCGAATATCGAAAGAGAAGGTGGAGCCGGCGCCGGTGCATTGCGCCCTGAAGGTCCGGCCGGCCGGCGATTCCGGATCGTGGTAGGGCAGGTAGTGGACCTTCTCAACCTTCGGGTGATCACGCAGAAAATCGGCAACGGCCCGCGCGTTGTTGTTTGCCCGCTCCATGCGCAGCTGCAGCGTCTCCAGCGAACGGCCGAGCATCCAGCAGGAATGTGGATCGAGCTGCGTGCCGATCGCGCCGCGCAGAGCCTTGATCTGCTTGATCACTGCCTTGCGACCAAGAACGGCGCCGGCGATCAGATCGGAATGACCGCCGACATATTTGGTCAGCGAATAGAGCGAGATATCGGCGCCGTGCTCGATCGGCCGCTGGAAGACCGGTCCGAGCAGGGTATTGTCGCAGACGATGATCGGCATATGGCCCTGTCTTGCACCGATCATGTCGGCCACCCGCCGGATCATCGCGACATCGACCAGGCTGTTGGTCGGATTGGCAGGCGTCTCGATCAGGATGACGGAGACGCGGCCTTTGCCCATCGCCTCTTCCGCCGCCTTCTGCACCGATCCTTCGCTGACGCCGTCGGCAAATCCAACGGCGGCGGTGCCGAGGTTGAGGAAGGTCTTCGCCAGCAATGTTTCCGTTCCCCCATAGAGCGGTTGCGAATGCAAGATCGCATCGCCGGGCCGGACGAAGGCAAGCAGAGTGGTGGCGATCGCCGCCATGCCGGATGAAAACAGCACGCCGCTTTCCGTCCGTTCGTAGACGGCAAGCCTGTCCTCGACGATCTCGCTGTTCGGATGGTTGAAACGCGAGTAGACGAGGCCGGCCCCTTTCCCCTCGGGCGGCTCGCGGCGGCCCGACACATAATCGAAGAAGTCGCGGCCATCCTCCGCGGTATTGAACACGAAGGTGGAGGTGAGGAACACCGGCGGCTTGACTGCCCCTTCCGAGAGTTCCGGATCGTAGCCGTAGTTCAGCATCTGTGTTTCGGGATGCAAGGCATGATTGCCGATATGGGTTTTGGAAGGATGCGGGGCGGTCATCATCGTCTCCTGTTTCGGGACTGCAGAAACGGCAGAATACATCAAAACTATATGAGAGGAGCAATCATCGCGGTCAGCTCATGGTCTCGCCCAGAGTGTCCGCGACATAGGCGCCACGCGCTCCCATCGGCAGCGGCGTGCCCGTCGTCGTGTCCTTTGCGGTCTGATGCTCCAGTTCGGCGTTAAGCTCCCCTCCGACGATAAGAATGACGACGGAAAGCCAGATCCAGATGAGGAAGCCGATCAGCGCGCCGAGCGTGCCGTATGTCGCGTTGTAATTGGCAAAATGATCCAGATAGAAGGAGAAACCGAGGGACATGGCAGCCCAGGCGACCGTGGTCAGAACCGCGCCCCACGTCATCCACCGGAGCGTGGCAGGCTCGCGGCTGGGGCCGAAGCGGTAGACTGATGTGACCGCCACCGCGACGACCAGCAGAAGCAGCGGCCATCGCATGAGAAGAGCCATATGCTCCTTGAATTGATCGAGCCAGAGATAGGAGAGGACCACCGGCATGACCCCGACGAGCGCCACCATGACCACCATCAAAAGCATCGCGCACAAGGTGAAGCAGAGACCTATCAGGTTCAACCGGACAAGCCCCCGCTTCTCCTCCTCCTCATAGGCGACGTTCATCGCGTCGAAGATCGCCAGCGTGCCGCTATGCGTGCTCCACAGGGCGATGCCGAGACCGACGAAGAAGGTCATGCCGAGCGTGGCGTCGCGCCGGTTGACCAGTTCCTTGATCTGGTCGGCAAGAAGATCGAACGCGCCGGGCGGCAAAAGCGCGGCCAATTCGCGAAGGTGTTCGGATATGGTGATCGGATCGGCAACCAGCCCGTAAAGAGAGACCAAGGCCGCCATGGCTGGAAACAGCGCCAGCAACAGATAAAAGGTCACGCCCGCCGCAATCAACGTCACTCGGTCGGCGAGGACTTCGTGGAAGACACGCCAGAACACGTCGCGCAGACCGCTGAGAGGAATGGCCTCGGGCACACTGGCACTGCGGCCATGATCGTCACCCCGGTGGCCGGTATTCGCAGACGGGGCGACCGAACTGCGCTCTTTTGCCTGCATCAAGACAAGCGCGCCGATCCCCGCGGCCATCACTGTCGCGGCAATGGAGAGCCTCTTGAGGTGAAGCACATCGGACATGAGGATGTTCTCCGGTCTGGTGCTGACATAACGCAGGCCGCCGCTAAAGGATGCAAGCCGTTGCTTTCCTACGGACATTTGATGCGGGGGCGACGTCAGTCTGTTCCCAGGCGGGTCAGGCTGCAGGGGAATGGACACGAAAGCGGGAGCAATTCGGAAAGCCATAAGTCATTGATATCGCTTCAATCACATAAGACTACGGAAGCAAAATCGGACTTTGGTTTCGTTACCGCGTTGCCGGCTGCCTGTCCGAAAGGGCTGCCAACTAGGGTTTCTTGGCGGCCACGAGGCCATAGATTGGCGCTCGGCTCACATCCGGAGCGCAATTTGGTTCCAAAATCCACTCCCCAACATCCCGATTCCGGCACCTTTCGGCGACCGGCATCCGCAGATGAAGCGTTGATCACAAGCCTGGCAAAAGAATAGCGCCGGCGACGATGGCCTGCAATAGCCGCTTGCGTTTTCACCCGACAAATATCGGGTCAGAGCATCCACGACCGATTGCTTTCCCCCGGCACAGCTCACGACCAAGCGTCGTCGAGACCGAGACGCTGCCTGCTCACGGACACGATCTTGAAGGCCTCGTTGTCGCGTACCAGATTGTCGGCAATTGACAGAATACGCCCAGCGATCGACGAACACGCAAGCATCTGCGCAGCAAGAAGGCGAAGCCAGCTGCCCACTCAGGATGGCGAGCAGTTCGCAGCCTGGCCTCATTCAGCCATCGGCGCCCCGACTGTCGCCGGCGGCGCTGCTCCGGCAGTTCAGTATCAGGCGCCCGTGGGCACCCCCTTCGCACGGCGCAGGATCATCTCGAGGTATAGTGGCCAGGATTGACGCAGGTCTTCCCCAGACTGCCTGAGAGCAAGGGACTTCCCCATCAATACGCGCACCACTGTCGGGCGCTGCTCCATCTGCCATGGCGGCGCGGCCTTAGCGCCACATATGCCTATCCCACGAGAATGAACCGGGGGCTGCCGTTTCACACATGCATTCGGCTCGCCACCGCGGGCAAATCGCTGAACGTCACCGCAGCTTCATGTGCGCTAACGAAGGTCTCATCCGCGAACTGCCGATCCCCTGCCCCGCAATCCTTCCACTCAATCACATAAGGACCCGACTGCAGATGACAGCTGCGCCGCTGGACCGCATCACACCGAGACGGCAGCCTCAATGGCGGGACGGCAATCCCTGCGCCCGGACAACTGCCTGATGGACCCCGTTGTCCGCGGACAACGGGATGATCAACGTGATTCCAATCAGATCATTTGCGCGAACGGCCCCACAGCAATTGATGGCGCGACCGACGAGATACCCCTGATGTCACCTTGCCAGCCGGCATCCTGGACGCGCAGCACCATGACCGCCGTGGCGGCGCCGCCAGCCATCGCAGAGCGGCGCCTTGTCGAACAGCTTCGTGAATGTGCGCAAAGAATTTGGTAAAGATCGGACCAGCCGGCAGATCTGCCCGCTCGTTCCACAAGGGACGGAATGCGGCCCATTCGAAAAGCCGCGCAGTTGCCGGCGTAGTGATTTTTCTCGCCGAAGGCTTCCACGGATGATCGTCGGCTGGCTCAGCGACGAGGCGGAAACGAACTCATCCACCGCGGGGTGGGAAGCCACTGGACCAATTAACAAGGCCGAAGCGAAAGTGGCTTGATGACAGCGGCAGCATCCGCATGCGGTGGAAGCCGATGGGCCGGTCCCTGCCGCAAATGACCAGTGTAAGGTGGTCAGTTTGGCGACCGCTTGTCGAATATTCGATCAATGCACCCATCAGCTGGACGGCGATGCGTAAGGTCACGCGCTCGACCGAGCGAAAGGCCCAACCAAGACAGACCAAGAGAGGATCGTCATCGTCGACCACCGAGCCGCCCTCACCTTCGCGCACCCCGGCGCTTGAGGCGCAGCAATGCGATCACTGATGCTCTCACCGATCGCTTCACCCCGGACCGAGCCGACCTCCGTCGTCTCGCAGCGAAGCGCAGCCCTTCCTCCGGCATCGCACCTCGGCTGGTTGTCCGCGGACAACACCATGCCAGCCCCATCACCTGCGAGAAAAGCTGCACCTGCCCGACCGCCTTCGTCCGCAGCGTGATCCACATAAAGAGCGGCGCAACCGCCAGGCTTGAATTTGCCGCATTGCGGCACTACCTCGTGACGGACTGAAGCGCTTAACCCCTCCGAGCAGCTTCGGTCCGACGGACAGCATCTCTCCTCCCCGGCTGTCGGTCACAATCGAAGCCCGGCGCATCTCTCCCGCGCCGGGCTTTTGTCGTTTTGGCCGCCTTCCGTCGCCGGCGAGTCAGCAACGCTTCCCAATTTCTCCATTCTTGTGGACGCTCCTCAAGCGATAGGCCGTGAACCGGTGAAGCCGGCGGAAGCGACTTAGTACCCGTCGCCTGCTGATCTTCACTGGCATCTGAACGCCGCCTTCCCAGAGGAGCCTCGAATGCCTCGGCGAGACCGCGCGCGCTCGGATCGGCCAGCAGCTCGTCCGTGGACGCGCCGTATCCAGATCCATACGGACCAGAGCAATCCCGCTTCGTCCTCCGCGGACACGGCCGTGGCTCGGACACCTCGGCGCACTTGGCCAATCTCAAAGGCACCGGCAGTAAAATCTCACCGGCAAGCATTCCGGCGCCAGGGCAGGGGAGACCGTGACGCGCCTGCACTCAGCTTAGGGAGGGTGAGTCAGACGTCGGCACTCCAAGCTTTGTCATCACCCATGCCGTCCTAGGCAGAGTGTTTGGGTGTGGCGATACCATTGCCGGCCAGAAGTGTGACCGGCTGATTGCGCCGCCAAAGGGCAGGGCGGCATCGAGGGCGTTTATCTCCCGGCACGGCGATGTGCTGCATCGCTCCCATTTCTCACGAAGATGGAGCGGTCGACTCGGGCGGAACGGATGTTTCAAACGTCGTCATAACAAAGCGCCCATTGGTCGCCGATATACCAGCAGCGTCCAATCCGCGGATCCGCCTTCCACAGCAGGCTTTTGACGAAATCGATACCGCCGCGCTTGAACGCGGCCGTCAGCGCTTCGATTTCGTTCTCGTCGATCGTCAACCCGCCCTCGGCGCAGACGAAATAAGCCGTGCTGATCCACCGCGCCGCAAATCCATTCGCGCCGCGCTCGATGCGAAGCGCGGCGCCGTGGGATGCGTGACGGCCGCCATTCGACGGTCGGCCCTGGCGCGGCACGCCAAGCGGCAGCACTAGGCGCCCTCCAGGCCGCAGCCCTTCGATCCAGGATGCCGCGGGACGCGCGACGGCGAAATTCACATAGATCGCATCCACCTCTTGCTGCGGCCATTGAGTGCCATCGGCGATGATGACGCTGACATTGGCTCGGTCGGCAAGCGCCGTTTGAGCGTGGCCGGCCAGCTCGGCGTCCATCTCGACGGCATAGACATGACCGGCAGCACCGACCAGCTCCGCGAGGATGGCGCTATAATAGCCGGTGCCGGCACCGATATGGACGATACGATCGCCGACCTTGACGTCCAGTTCGCCCAGGAGCCGGGCATGCAGTGAGGGACTGCCGTTGTTGACGCCCTTGTCGGGCTGCAGGGCGAATAACACATCCTGATAGGCCAGAACCAAATCGGAGGAGGGGAGGGGGCGATATCCGCCACCCAGATTGGCGATCTGCCATGGCGGAGCACCGAGAAATTTCTCGCGTGGCACAGCGGCAAAGGCAGCTTCGATCCGCGGGTTCGTCATCCCGGCGGTCGCCGCCACCTGATGGGCATAAGCGCGGCGGATCACCGCAAGGTCGTCGGCCGTGAACATTGCACTGGGCATGGGCAAATCTCCGGACATGGCTCCGATCTGTTCTGTTTTACGTCTTTGCGGCGCCAGATCCATCACTAGCGGTATTGGACCCCTAGCTATAGCGTGAGGGAGGCACTTCCATCCCATTCCGTAGTAGCGGAACTAATTGGCTAATTAAGTTCATTATACCGATAAATTAATTATATTTTCAGTGAACTGCAGAGATGCGGGATATTTATGCGCCGTCGCCGAACTGGCCGTAGAGACAATGCGGTTGATAGTCGCTCTGCGCTTTTATTTATCGGTCAATCCGGGGCAGGGGAGACAATGACGGCCGATGCCCTTTGGGACCTCCGCCTTCGCGATCTCCCGTCGAATCCCTTTCGGACCGCCGCGCAGTAGGGATGCTCGATCCAGGACAGCGTATATCCGCACCGCGCCCTTAGATCATATACTCCGGTTCGGACACGGTTTGGTCCATGGTGATACCCGGCAGGTTGAAGTGACGCCTGCCCACCTGCTTTGCCGGAATGCCTGCGACCGATGTGTAATCGGCAACGGCATTCACGACCACGCTGCCTGCACCCACCTTGGCGCCGATGCCAATTTCGATATTGCCGAGGATCTTGGCTCCCGCTCCGATCAGAGCGCCGCGCCGCACCTTCGGGTGCCGGTCACCGGTTTCCTTACCCGTTCCTCCCAATGTGACGTTCTGGAGGATCGATACATCGTCTTCGACGACAGCCGTCTCGCCGATGACCAGGCCGCTCCCATGATCGAGCATGATGCTCCGGCCCATCTTTGCGGCGGGATGAATGTCGACGCCGAAAACTTCGGAAATGCGGCTTTGAATATGGCGCGCCAAATGGAGGCGGTCATGGTGCCATAGCCAGTGGGCAACGCGTTGGCCCTGCAGAGCCACAAAACCTTTGAAATACAGGAAGGGTGTCAGGATTTCCGTGTTCGACGGATCACGCTCCTTGATCGCCGTCAGATCCGCCGCTGCATCGGCGACAATATTGCGATTGCCGATGAACGCCTGGGCAATCACCGCCAGCAGCTCGTCATGGTCGAGGTCGTGATTGGCCAGTTTGATCGCGACCCGCTGGGCCAGCGCCTGGGCGAAACTCGCATGATAAAGCACGGCGGAATTCATGGCGCGCGTGAGTGCTGCATCCTTGGCCGACGCATTGACGGCCTCCGCGCAAAGAGCCTCCCATATGGCGGCAACCTGAGGCGAGGGGGATGGCTCGGTCGACAGATTGCTCAAGCTGACCAGTGGAACCGTCATAGCATCTTCCTTCTACAGGCGAACGTCGTGACGTCCGGCATGAGGTTAGGTGAATCCGGCCCTCGATAGATGGTCTATAATTACGTGGATCTTCGCAGCAGCTCCAAAATTCCTCTCTTTTTTCGTGAGAAACGGGAAATTATTTCCAAGTTGCCGCATCACCCGTCACCGGTGCTCCGGAAGGCTTGAAGCGAGCAGCCGCAAGAAAGCCAAGGCTCGCCAGACGCCAAAGCCGGGCCGTCATCACTTGAAGTCGAATAGTGCTTGCGTTCCGGATATAAATTTCTATGGTTTTAGTAGAGAATTATGCAGCCGGTCGGTTCTGATGGATACCGAACGGAGCGATCCAACGCAGAAGGAGCCGATGAATGACTCTTCTCTCGTCACGTTCTTCGAATTCGGAGAGCCGAGATGCCGACCATCTCGCAAGGATTGCGATCATCGGCCGGGGCTTTACCGGGATCATGACCGCAATCGCTCTTTTCAAGAGAGTCGATCGGCCCTTCCATCTGGTGATGTTCGATCCGCGCGCGAAGATCGATATCGGCGAGGGCATCAGTCAGCCCGCATCGACGGTGCTGACCAGCCGCGTTCGCGACCTTTCCGTCGATCCCGGACTCCCGGACGATTTTCGCCGCTGGCTGGAAACGAATGACACATGGCGCGATCGCCTGATCTCGGATCCTGCCGGTCTCGAACACGCCTTTGTACCCGGAGATATTTTCAGCACCTATGTGTATAAACGCTTTTCCGAAGCCCTGACGCTTCGGCCTGATGTGATCGTCCAGTTTGGCTCGGATGCGGTCACGGCGATCGACAGGCATCTGGACGGGGGATATTCCGTTTGCCTTGGAGGAGAGCAACGAACCCGCTTCGATGCCGTGTTTCTCGCGACCGGTTACGGCATGCGGGACAATACAGACGTGGCGCCTGCCGGCGGAGTGCGAAGCGCCGTCGTGATCGGCGGCGGCATCCACGCGGTCGACAGGGCGCTCGGCTTGCTGGCGGATGCCAAGATTTCCCATGTCACGTTGATCTCGGAATCGGGCTTCCTGCCTCAGTCGCATGCTCCCGCCGCCGTCGGAGCTGTTGTCACCGACCAACCCATGCCGCGGACGCTGCGCGGCGCGTTCCGTTTCCTGCGTGAAGCCGCCAGCAAAGCCGATCTGGAAGGTTCGGGATGGCAAGGCATTATGAACGGCTTTCGTTCACGTGCGCGCGATCTTTGGGCGGGATTGACGCCGGAAGAGCGAGCGCGGTTCAAACGCCACGTGAAGGCCATTTACGACAGCCATCGCAACCGCTTGCCGCCGGAGCACTATCAGCGCCTGCATCATGCGATCGCCAGCGGCGCGATCGCCGTCAGGAAGGGCAAAGTGAATTGCATCGCCACCAACGGCGTGCTGTTTTCAGCGCCGACCGGGCTCGAGGTCCTTCCCGCGGATCTGACGATAGACTGCCGGTTCCGGCCGTCCGGGACCGATAGCCCGCTGGTTCGCTCGCTTATCGTTGCAGGCCTTGCAACGCGGGACGAACTCGAGATCGGTATCGTTGTCGACGAATGCGGGCGGACCAAGGCGAGCGCGTTGCACGGGCTGTTTGCGATGGGGCCGCTCGGCCTGGGCAGCCTTCCGGATATCGATCTGGTGCCTCAGATCGTCTTGTAGAGCCATGCGGCTGCGTCGTTGCTCAACAGCCGGATCGGCGAAACGGCCAAAGCGCGGCACGTCGCCAAAACCTTTGGCGACGCGTGAACGTTATCTGCGTCAGGCCGTTCGCGATGCCTGGATGGCTGTCGGTGACGCAAGCGGCGGCAGCTCCGGATTGGAGCGGAAATCCTCTCCGACATAATCGGTATCGATTGGCATCATAGAGCGCGTGACGATCTCGATGAACTCGGCGGCGCTCATAACATTCCTCCGGCTCGGCAGCATCTTTCCAAAATCAACGTGCCTTGCGAGCGGCAGCGGCGTGGATTCATTGGGGAAGGGCGGGAGCCTCCGGGCCAGCTCGATCTAGCCGCGACCATATGGCGAGAAGGCGCAAGGCAGCCGGATCGCGAGGCGCCGGCTCCAAGGGCTGCATCTTCGACCTCCTTCAACCCGAAAATGAAACCCGCCAATGACCGCCAAGTCGCTGGCGGCAAGGTCATGGCGGTGAACCTCTGAAACAAGAGGGAAATGCTGCACTGCCGAAAAAATCGCCACGCGCGCCACTGCGCGTTTTTTCGGCATGCCCCATTGACAATTTCTCCTTGATGGCACTTGATAAGTCCATCCAATAAAATAGACATGTGTCCGGTATATTGGATTAACTGGAAACATCCATTAAGGGGAACGCCATGACCATTTCCTTTCGCACCGGCGTGATGTCGCTGATCGCCGCCGCCCTGTTGTCCACGCCTGCGCTGGCCGAAGGCAGCAAGCTCGATGAAGTGCTGGCCCGCGGCCACCTCGTCCTCGGCACGGGCAGCACCAATGCACCCTGGCACTTCAAGAGCGCCGACGACAAGCTTCAGGGCTTCGACGTCGACATGGGCCATATCATCGCCAAGGCTCTCTTCGGCGATCCCGAGAAGATCGAGTATGTGAACCAGTCCTCCGACGCCCGCATCCCGAACATCACCACTGACAAGGTCGACATCACCTGCCAGTTCATGACCGTTACCGGCGAGCGCGCCCAGCAGGTTGCCTTCACCATTCCTTATTATCGCGAAGGCGTGGGCCTGATGCTGAAAGCGGACGGAAAATATGCCGATTACGCCGCCCTCAAGGCAGCCGGCTCCTCCGTCACCATTTCCGTCCTTCAGAACGTCTATGCCGAGGCCATGGTGCATGCCGCCTTGCCGGAGGCGACCGTCGATCAGTACGAATCCGTCGACCTGATCTACCAGGCGCTGGAGTCGGGACGTGCCGATGCAGTCGCCACCGACCAGTCGTCGCTCGCCTGGTACATGACGCAGAATCCGGGCCGCTATAAGGATGCCGGCTACGGCTGGAACCCGCAGACCTATGCCTGCGCCGTCAAGCGCGGCGATCAGGATTGGCTGAACTTCGTCAACACCGCCCTGCACGAAGCCATGACCGGCGTTGAGTTCGACTTTTACGCCAAGTCCTTCAAGACCTGGTTCGGCAAGGATCTGACGCCGCCGCAGATCGGCTTTCCCGTCGAATTCAAGTAACATCCATGCGGAGCGGGACTTGCTCCCGCTCCGCTCGATTAAAGAGTGAGAGTGTGACGTCGTCCGAAAACTGTTCGCACTTTTCGGCATCACGCTCTGATCTGAAAGGGCAGCCCGTATGGGTTACACTTTGAATTTCGCGGCCGTCTGGCGCAATTTCGATTTTCTTTTGAGCGGGCTTGCGCTCAGTCTCGGCCTCGCGGTGATCTCGATCCTGATCGGAGCCGTGATCGGTCTCGTCGTGGCCTTCGCACTGACCTCCAAGAGCCGCTTTGCGGTCGTGCCGGCCCGGGCCTATGTCACCGTCATTCGCAACCTGCCGATTCTCGTCCTGGTGCTTTTCGCCTTTTTTGCGCTGCCGCAGATGGGCCTGCGCCTCGACAAGATAAAAAGCTTCGTCCTGGTTCTATCCCTCTATTCCGGCGCCTATCTGGCCGAGGTGTTCCGCGCCGGACTGCTGTCGATTCCCAGAGGACTGACGGAAGCGGGCCTTGCCATCGGCCTGACGGGCATGCAGATCCGCAGTTCCATCATCGCGCCGCTGATGCTGCGCAACGTGCTGCCATCGCTGTCTTCGACGATCATCTCGCTCTTCAAGGACACCTCGCTCGCCGCCGCCATCGCCGTGCCGGAACTGACCTTTGCCGCCCGCAAGATCAATGTCGAGAGTTTCCGCGTCATCGAAACCTGGATGGTCACATCGGCCCTCTATGTCGCGACCTGTTTCCTCATCGCCGCCGTGATGCGTTTCGTCGAACGCCGTCTGGCCCTGCCGAGATAGACCCTGATGTCCCACACCTTTCTCGAACAACTCTGGATTGCCCGCTACGTCATCATGAACGGCATCGGCGTGACCGTGTCGATCTCGCTGCTGGCCATCCTCGCGGGCTCCGGGCTCGGCGTTTTCGTCGGCTTGGCGCTCGTCTACGGCGGCGTCATTTTGCGTCTGGTCGTGCGCGCCTATACCGATATCATCCGCGGCACGCCGGTGCTCGTGCTGGTGCTGGCGAGCTACTACGTCTCCGCCGCCGTCGGCCTCGATCTCGGGCCGTTCTCGGCAGGCGTGCTCGCCCTTGCTATCTTCTGCTCCTCCCATGTCGGCGAAATCGTCCGTGGAGCGCTTCAGGCGATCCCGAAGGGACAAACCGAAGCCGCCAAGGCGATCGGCCTGACCTTTACCCAGACCTTCACCTCGGTGCTGTGGCCGCAGGCCATGCGCCAGTGCCTGCCGGCCTGGGTGAATACGGCGGCCGAGATGGTGAAGGCCTCGACGCTGCTCTCCGTCATCGGCGTCGCGGAGCTTCTCCTGCGTACGCAGGAAATCATCTCCCGCAATTTCATGAGCCTCCAGTTCTATTTCCTGGCCGGTGGTCTCTATTTCATCATCAACTATGGCATCGAGCACTTCGGCAAATATGTCGAGCGCAAGACCGCCCTGCCGTCCTGAGGAGTTCCCCCGATGGCCAAGACCATTCTCGACATCAAGGGTCTGCGCAAGACTTACGGCATCCACGAAGTCCTCAAAGGCGTCGATTGCGCCGTGGAGGAAGGCGAAGTCATTTCCATCATCGGCTCGTCCGGCTCCGGAAAGACCACCCTGCTGCGCTGCATCAACATGCTGGAGGAATTCCAGGGCGGCACGATCAGCCTCGATGGCGAGGAGATCGGCTACCGCGCGGAAGGGACAACGCGACGACGCAAGAGCGAGAAGGAGATTGCACGACAGCGCGCGCTGACCGGCATGGCGTTTCAGCAGTTCAATCTCTTCCCGCATATGAGCGCCGCCGAAAACGTCATGCTCGGCCTCGTCAAGGTCAAGAAAATGACGAAGCCGGACGCTCGCGCCATCGCGGAGAAATGGCTCGATCGTGTCGGCCTTGCCGCCCGCGCGAACCATTATCCCGGACAGCTTTCCGGCGGCCAACAGCAGCGTGTCGCGATCGCCCGCGCCATCGCCATGTCGCCCAGGCTGATGCTGTTCGATGAGGTGACCTCGGCACTCGATCCGGAACTGGTGGGCGAAGTGCTGCAGGTCATCAAGGGGCTTGCCGCCGACGGCATGACCATGCTGCTCGTCACCCATGAGATGCGCTTTGCCTATGACGTTTCGTCACGCGTCATCTTCATGAACCAGGGCGTCATCTGCGAGGAAGGCAATCCGAAGGAGATGTTCGTGCATCCGAAGACCGAACGGCTGGCGGAATTCCTCAAGACCTCGAGTTTCAACTAGAGCAATTCCAGCAAAAGTGCGAAGCGGTTTTGCGCCCGGAATTGCGTGAAAACAAAGAGATAGAGCATTTCCATGATTCGGAGAAAACCGGAAATGCTCTAATGCATGTCGCCCAAAGGTGCGTAGCGGTTTTGGGCAAACGATTTGCATAAATAAAGAAAAATCCCACGGCGCTCCGCTCTGCGGATCGTCACGGGCGCTCGGTCCAAGGATCGACAAGCTCGATCCCAAAGCCCTCTAATCCTTTATATTGCGGGCGGCGAGGGTGAGATCATGAGTAATCGCGGTGGCGGCAATCAGGCCGTCCATTGACGACAAGCCGCGTCCGCTTCGCTTTGCGAACCCCATCAAGTCGCCCCAGCCTATCGCAACCGGCTGGCAGGTCCTGGGCAAGCCATTCGGCCAGCACGTCGCGATTCCGACCGCTTGCCATCAATGCAACGCCACGCCGGATCTCCGCGATCGATACGACGCTGATGAAAGAGCGATCCTCATCGAGACTGTCCAGCCATTGCAAGGCATGTGTATCGGGACGCGGCCGTGTCACCTCGGAAAGCACATTCGTGGCCGGCAGAAGTCTCACAGCTGGAGATCACGCGGTTCGTCGCGCTGCCGTTCGAGATCCAGATCGGCGCCACGCAAAAGCGATTGCATCAGAAACTCTGCAAGGGCTCCCTTGCGCGCGGTCTTCCGCTGCCATTCCCCGGCCGAACCGGTCTTGCCGCAAGCAGCTTTTCGAGAGTGAAGGGGCTTTGTGGGCTTTGGGCGGCCGGCGCCGATCCGGATTGACAACGAGTTGCCGACACTCGCTCAATTTACGTTCAGTCTGCATTCCCAGGGTGCAAATTCCAGCCGCCGAATCCGAGATATCCTGGAAATCCTGAACGCAGAATTTTGGCACGCGCTTTGCTTTCTGTCTTGTATGCAAGATAGCCAGACATCCGAGACCACGCAGAAGACCATCGAGGAAACGATCGTTTCCGGGATTCTGTCAGCCAAGATCCGGCCCGGTACGCGGCTCAGCGAAAACCAGCTGGCAACCCTTTTCGGCGTGTCCCGCACCCGCGTTCGCGAAGCCATGATGCGCCTGGAAACACGCGGCATCGTACATGTCAGTCCGAGACGGGGCTGGTTCGTCGTCGAGCCGTCTGCCGAAGAGGCGATCGCGGTCTATGAGGCGCGGCGCGTCATCGAGGCCGGATTGCTGCGCAGCATGCGCGTGCTGACAGACGAGGGACATAAAGCTCTCGACGCGCATTTGAACGAGGAAAAAAGCGCCATGGCTGCCGGCGACCGCCAGCGCCTGACCTATTTGATGGGCGATTTTCACATCCGCATCGCAGAATTGAGCGGGAACGCCATCATCGTCGACATCCTGCGCGATCTCACCGCGAGGACGATCCTCATTTCGATGCTCTATCAGTCTGAATTTCATGCGACACAGTCTCACGACGGGCATTGCCGCATCTTCGAAGCGATGCAGGCGGGCGATTTCGGCAGAGCTGCGGAGCTCTCCGTCGAACATCTCGACGAAGTGGAAATGGGCCTCGACCTCACCGCGCGTCCGGATCCGCTCTCGGAACTGCGCAATTCCCTGTCCCTTCCTCCCAGAGCCGTATCCCCAACCGTCAGACCCAAAAAATCACAACTTCAAAGGAGCAATTGAAACATGCTGACAAGACGATTCTTCTTCGCAATCGCGACCCTGGCTGCAACCTTCGGCTTCGGCTCGGCGTCCTATGCCGATGCTCTCGCCGACATCACGGCGCGCGGGACGCTGCGTGTCGCCGTCCCGCAGGATTTCCCGCCCTTCGGTAGCGTCGGCACCGATATGGCGCCGATGGGCTACGATATCGATGTAGCCAATCTCATTGCCGAAAAGCTGGGCGTCAAGACCGAACTCGTGCCGGTCACCAGCGCCAACCGCGTCCCCTATCTGCAGACGAACAAAGTCGATCTGGTCATATCGAGCCTCGGCAAGAATGCGGAGCGCGAAAAGGTGATCGATTTCTCGGCAGCCTATGCCCCCTTCTTCAATGGCGTGTTCGCGCCGGCCGATCTTTCGATCGCCAAGGCGGAGGATCTTGCGGGCAAGAGCATCGGCGTCACGCGCGGCGCCGTGGAGGACCTCGAACTGACGAAGATCGCGCCGGCCGATGCGACGATCAAGCGCTACGAGGACAATAACGGCACCATCTCCGCCTTCCTGTCCGGCCAGGTCGACACCATCGCCACCGGCAACGTCGTGGCCGCTGCGATCCTCGCTAAAAATCCTCCCAAGCGCCCTGAGCTGAAGTTCCTCATCAAGAATTCGCCCTGCTACATCGGCCTCAACAAGGAGCAGGCGGCGCTTCTGGAGAAGGTGAACGGCATTATCGCCGCCGCCAAAACCGATGGATCGCTCAACGCCATATCGCAGAAGTGGCTCGGCGCTGATCTCCCGTCGGATCTCTAAGGACCCGGTCTTACCAACGTCATCCCGCGCCCGCACGCGGGATGACGTGACGCTCGGTCACCGCAAGAGGGGACAATTCCTTGAGCTATCATTTCGAATTTGGCTGGCTGCTGCAATATTACCCTGAGATCATCAAGGGCATACTGGTCACCCTGGAGCTTATCGCGATCGGCGGTGTGCTCGGCATTGCCCTCGGCATCTTCTGCGCCTGGGTGCGCGCACTCGGCCCGGCCTGGCTGAAACCTGTCGTTGCGACCTATGTCGAACTGATCCGCAACACGCCCTTTCTGATCCAGCTCTTTTTCATCTTCTTCGGTCTGCCGTCGCTCGGCCTCCAGCTTCCCGAACTGACGGCCGCCAATCTCGCGATGGTCATCAACCTCGGCGCCTATAGCTGCGAAATTATCCGTGCGGGCATCCAGGCGACCCCGAAGGGCCAGTTCGAGGCAGGCGAGAGCCTCGCCATGACGCGCTTCGAAACCTTCCGCCATGTCGTTCTCGTGCCGTCACTGCAGCGCATCTGGCCGGCGCTATCGTCGCAGGTCGTCATCGTCATGCTCGGCTCATCGGTCGTGTCGCAGATCGCCGCCGAGGATCTGACCTTTGCGGCGAACTTCATACAATCACGAACCTTCCGCGCCTTCGAGGCCTACATCGTCTCGACATCAATCTATCTCGTCCTGGCAATCCTGCTCCGGCAGCTGCTGGGAGTGGTCGGCGGGTTCATTTTCCCGAGGAGGGCGGCACGATGATCGAGTTCACACTCTGGGACATCCTGCGCAACCTGCTGCTCTCCACCCGCTGGACGATCCTGCTTTCGCTCGTCTCGTTCATCGGCGGCAGCGTGGTCGGACTGGGGCTGCTGTTCCTGCGCATCAGCAAGCGCAAGGCATTCAGGGCAATCGCGAAATATTATATCGAGCTCTTCCAGGGCACGCCGCTGCTGATGCAGCTCTTCATCGCGTTTTTCGGCCTCGGCCTCTTCGGGATCGACGTGCCGGCCTGGCTTGCCGCGGGTTTGGCGCTCATCCTGTGGAGTGCTGCCTTCCTCGCCGAGATCTGGCGCGGCTGCGTCGAAGCGGTCGCCAAGGGGCAATGGGAAGCCTCCGCCAGCCTTGGCATGGGACGGCTGCAGCAGATGCGCTACGTCATCTTGCCCCAGGCGCTGAGGGTCGCCATACCGCCCACCGTCGGTTTCTCCGTTCAAATCGTCAAGGGTACGGCGCTGACCTCGATCATCGGCTTCGTCGAACTGTCGAAAGCCGGCACCGTGGTCACCAATGCCACCTTCCAGCCCTTCACCGTCTACGGGCTCGTCGCCCTCATCTATTTCGCCCTCTGCTGGCCTTTGTCGAAAAGCAGCCAGATCCTGGAAAGGAAGCTCAATGTCGCTCATCGAAATCACTGAAGTCCGCAAGAGCTATGGAACCACCGAGGTGCTGAAGGGCATCAATCTCGATGTCGAGGCTGGCGAAGTCATCGCCATTATCGGCAAGAGCGGCTCGGGAAAATCGACCCTGCTTCGCTGCATCAACGGCCTGGAGACCATCACCGACGGCTCGATCTCCGTGGCCGGCGCGCAGCTCCTCGATGACGAAGTGCATCTGAAGGCCTTGCGCCTCAAGGTCGGCATGATCTTTCAGCAGTTCAACCTCTTCCCGCACCTGACGGTCGGCGGCAACGTCATGCTGTCGCAGACCGTGGTCAAGAAAACCCCGAAGGCCGAAGCCGAAGCCACCGCCCGCAAGATGCTGGAGCGGGTGGGGCTGGGCCACAGGTTCGACGCCTATCCGGACGAGCTCTCGGGTGGCCAGCAGCAGCGCGTCGCCATCGCCCGCGCGCTCGCCATGCAGCCTGCAGCCCTTCTCTGTGACGAAATCACTTCCGCGCTCGATCCGGAACTGGTCGCCGAAGTTCTGGCCGTCGTGCGCGAGCTTGCCGCCGAGGGCATGACACTGCTGATGGTAACCCACGAGATGAAGTTCGCCCGCGACGTCTGCAACCGTGTCGTCTTCATGCATCAGGGCCGGGTCCACGAAGCAGGCCGGCCGGAGGAAGTCTTCGCCAATCCGCAGACGGCAGAGCTGAAGCAGTTCCTCGGTGTCAGTTAAGAAACGACGACATGCTCTCGCTTATGCCGGCCGGCGTCGTCGGCCGGCAGGATGAGAACGCACTGAGCCACTAGCGTAGCTCTTCATCCAGTTCCGCGTCGACGGCATCCAGAGCCGAAAAGGGCAGCATTTCTCCGCGCCGGGATTCCTCTTCCGCCCGCAACAGCGAGCATAGGGCATAGCGGCCATCTTCTTCGCGTGCCATATCTTCGCGAATAAGGGCGTCCAGATATTCACTCGGCATCGTGTACTGGCTCTTCCCGTTGGCGCGCATATCGACAAGGCGATTCTCATGACCATTCCTTCCAGCGTCTATTCAATGCCCGGAACGTATTTTTTCGATCTGGCTCCTGTCGCGGGCGGCGAGCCCTATCGCATATTCCTGTCCATTCCGGCAGAGAGACCACCAGCGGAAGGATGGCCGCTTCTCGTGTTGACCGACGGCAACGCCACTTTCCCCTTCGCGGTCGCCAGCTTGGTCACGCAGGCACCTTATCCCACGGGAACGAATGTCGGCTGGGGGGTGATCGCGGCGATCGGCTACCCCTGCGACGCGCCCTATGATCCACTCCGCCGGTCTTGGGATCTAGGGCCTCCGCCGGTCAAATCCTATCCGCCCTTCGTTGAGGGCGGTCCGCCGGTTGTCATCGGAGGGACCGGCAAGCTGCTCGATTTCATCGAGCACGAGCTTATACCGCGGATTGCAGAGATGGTGATCCTGGATCCCATGCGCCGATCGCTTTTCGGACATTCCTTCGGCGGCCTCTTTACTCTCTATGGCCTGTTCGAGCGTCCAAGTCTGTTTGCCAATTGGATTGCCGCCAGCCCAACCATCTATTGGGAGAACAGTGAAATTCTCAAGAATGAGGCGAACCGCCAAGTCATACCGGGAAAGGCATCCTTCCTGCATTTGTCCGCCGGAGAACACGAAGGCGATGAGCTGGCACCCTTCCAGTACCGGAACGAGGATGCCGCGACACGTCTGGAGAAGAGGAAGATCGAGCGGACCGTCCTCCTGGCGCGGGAGATGGCGGAGCGATTAAACGGCACCGCCGACGGATTGCGTACCGAATTCGAGCTGTATGCCGGCGAGACCCATATGTCGGTTCTTGCGGCGGCCGTCAATCGCGCGGTGAGCATTGCGTTCGCCGTCCAGGATTTGGCCGACAGATAACGCTCTCTGCAAAGGCTTCATCGGCGAAATGGCCTCCCCTCGGGAGTTGGTGGGGGCACTCCATATTGACAGAATCAGAGCAATAACACATCGAAGAAATGGTAAAAATCTGGCAGGGGACTGGGTAATGGATAGTCTAATAACGCTGATGACGGACCCTGCAGTGCGGGCACGCGTCGACAACGAATGGGATAAGCTGGAGACAGATTTTGCCGCAGCTTATGCCGCGATGCCAGTCAAGTACATGTCCCGAACAGAATTGTCCTTTCATTCCTACGTGAAGCTTTTGGGATTTCTCAGTATCGACGTGGCCTCACTCGAGGGAGACATCGTTGAGATCGGCGTCTGGAAAGGCAAGTCTCTCGCCTTTATGCAAAGGCTTTCGTCGCCTTCGACAAAACTCGTTGGAATCGATCCATTCGAATTGCCAGGACAACTTCAAGAAGTCGATTATTTTCGCAATGTTCTTTATAGAACCTGCATTTTGGTAAGAGGCTACTCGCAAAATGCCATCGAGCGCACGCTTCAGGCCACCAAACGGTTCAAGATTTTGCATATCGATGGCGGTCATGCCAGCGAGAATGTATGGGCAGATTTCCTTCTTTATGAGCGATTTGTCGTACCTGGTGGGTATATCGTCTTCGACGACTATGGCGATTTTGCCCATTCACCAGAAGTAGGACCCGCCGTAGATAGAATAGGTGCAGCGGGCCTTTTCGAAAATTATGATGTTTTGGGTCAATTGCCGGAGTACGAGAGCAGCTATGTCCTGCGAAAGCGAAAGGGCGAGTGAAATTCCCCGCTTCTCGAACGCCGGCGAGCATTCTGTCTTTACCCTCAGCCAGCTTTCGCGAGCTGCCTAAGACGCCTTAACACTTTCAATCCTCGCATCGGCCCGAAAATCGATTCCGATTTTCGGGCCGATGCGCTGGTAGGCGCACCATTGCAATCCATGACATCGACGGTTATCGCATTTTCGGTATAGCTGACGGCACTCCGGAAGCATGAGTTCGTTTGCTTTGATAAGCCGTTGTTCTCGTTCTCAATGAGAGCCACACTGGCTGGTGAAACCAGCCTATAGGCGCCTTTGCAGCGCAAGTTGGGCGGGGTTTCTGCGCAAGCCTGCGGCAGGGTTGGCTTGCTAAGTCGCAGTACGCCTTCACTTCGCGAGTCAGATCCATGAACATTGCTTATCCAGGATCGTGCTGCCGCATATGCTGAATTTAGCTGTCAGACAGGAGTAAGAACATTGGGATTCATGTTGAACGCGGAAGCGCTGAAGGATTATCAGCCAAATCGATATCCTTTCCTGATGATCGACTGCGTCACCGATGTCGAGCCAGGTAAATATGCAAAGGGCTACAAGAACCTCTCCAACAACGAGTGGTATTTTCCCATCCACTTTCCCGGCCGTCCGAACATGCCCGGCGCGCTGCAGCTTGAGGCGATGGCGCAGATGCTCACCGTCGCGATCACCACGCAGGAAGGGCTGAAGGGGATGGTCACTCATGCGCTTCAGCACACGGTGCGGTTTCGCAAGGAAGTTCTGCCGGGAGAGTGCCTGCAGATCGAAGCTTACGTGGACAGCTGGCGACGCGGCATATGTAAGGGTCACGCGACGGGCTATACCAACGGCACGATCGCTTGCGAGGCCGATATGTTGATTACGATACCGGAAATCCTAGAGCAGTTTCTTCCGAAGTAATGGACCGTTTCCACTTCATCATTGTCGGAGCCGGGGCCGCGGGAGCGGCAGCGGCCTGGCGGTTGACGTCGAAGGGATATCGGGTGCTGTGCCTTGACCGCGGCCCGCGGATGGAGCCCTCCAGTTACCCATCCACAGGCCCGGACTGGGAGATCCGAAAGAGGGCGGAGTTCAACCCAGCAATTGCAGAACGGCAGAACCGTTTCGATTACCCGGTTGATGACGCAGATTCCCCGATTGCGGTATGCAACTTCAACGCTGTTGGTGGTTCAACGGTGTTGTATTCCGGTCATTTTCCACGGTTTCTTGAGCCTGATTTCTCGTTGAAGACCAATGAGGGCCTCGGTGAGGACTGGCCGCTGAGCTATGCCGAACTGATGCCGTATTTCGCATTGAACGAACGGCAGATGGGCATGTCCGGTCTCGTCGGCGATCCCTATTATCCGCACATCGAGGAGGCGCTTCCGCCTGTGCCGCTTGGCGTGGCGGGTGCCCGGCTCGCTCGGGCGTTCAATGAAAAACGCTGGCACTGGTGGCCAAGCTTTGCCGCAATCGCCACGCGGGACAAGGGCGGGCGCAGTGCCTGTCTCAACCTTGGCCCTTGCAACACGGGCTGCCCGCAAGGGGCCAAGGCGAGTGCCGACAATACCTATCTGACGGATGCGTTGAGGCAAGGACTAACGATTGTTCCCGAATTCGCTGTGTCGCGCGTCCTTGTCAAGGACGGTGTGGCCTATGGTGTCGAGGGTTTTGATGCGAACGGCGAGCGCCATGCGTTTCACGCCGACAACATCATCCTTGCTTCAAGCGCTATCGGTACGCCGCGCATTCTCCTCAACTCGAGGAATGCCGAGCGCCCGACAGGGATCGGCAATACGATGGGTCTCGTCGGCCGCAATCTGATGATCCATCCGCTTGGTTATGTGGAAGGCATCTTTGCCGAGCGGATGGACACGGACGCCGGCCCGCAGGGGTGCATGCTTTACAGCCTGCAGTTTTACCGTTCGCAAGAGGCGGGGCATAAGCTTGGTTATATGATGCATGCATTGCGGGGGACAGGCCCTGTCGAGACGGCGATGTCTGCGCTCGGCAAACGCAAGCTGCGTTTCGGGAGCGATATCTATGGCGATTTCGATGCGCTCTACGGCAAGCAACTCGTTGTGGCGATCATCTGCGAAGATCTGCCGGAGGTGGAGAATAGGATCGAGCTGGACGAAACACGACAGGATCGTTTCGGAGATCCGGGCATCAAGGTTCACTACAAGCTGCACGAAAATACGAAAAAGATGATGGTGCGCGGCATGACCCGCGGGCGCGAACTCATGGCGGCGGCGGGAGCCGTGAGAAGCTCGGCCTATGGCCCGGTCCGCAACACCGGATGGCATCTGCTCGGAACCGCGCGGATGGGCGACGATCCGCAGCACTCCGTCGTCGATCCATCCGGAAAAGTTCACGATACCGACAACCTCTACGTGATCGACTCCAGCGTCTTCGTCACCGGTTCCTGCGTTAATCCTGCCAATACCATTCAGGCAGTTGCCCTTCTCCTTTCGGATCGTATCGATGAACGTGTCAGACAGACCATTCTATAAACTGCTGGCAAGGATGTTTCCCGGTGAACCAGAAAGGTCGGTCCCGGCATTCGATGCAATTGCGGCCGCGCGCTTGGAAGAGCGGTTTGCCGGTCTGGCCGAGATTGATGCATTGATTCTGAAGGAGACGGAGGCCGCATGGCCGGAGGACGTCAATGTCTTGCTCAAGGCGCTGCGAAGTGGCGCACCGGATCTGGTCGATCATTTCACAGAGCAAGCGGTGGTCCTCTATTTTTCGACGCCGGCCGTTTCCAGGGCACTCACCGGCAAACCGGTTCCGCTTTTCCCGAACCGGACCGTCATGGACGATATCGACTATGATCTCCTGGAACCGGTGATCACCAATTGCGGAGGGCTTGCAGATGCCGAACGATCCTGAACGCGTTGCGGTCGTAACAGGCGGCAGCAGAGGTATAGGTCTCGCCGTTGTTCGCAAGCTGGTCGGGGACGGTTTTTCAGTCGCTGCCTGCAGCCGCCATCCGTCTCCCGCACTTCCGACGGGGGATGAAGGCGATGTCCGCTTCTTCCAGCTCGATCTCGCCGACCCGAATTCGGTGAAGGAATGTGCCCAGGCACTTCACCGGCAATACCAGCGCATCGATGCGCTGGTGAATTGCGCTGGTGTCGCTGCGGGCGGGCTGTTTTCGATGGCTTCGATCCAGGATCTGAAACGGATATTCGACGTCAATTACTTCAACCAGATTCTGTTTTCTCAATATGTGGCGAAGAGAATGGTACGCGCGAAGGCGGGCTCCATCGTCAATATCGCATCGACCGCCGGACTGCTTTCAGACGCGGGAACGCTCGCTTATGGGGGCAGCAAAGCTGCGCTGATCCACGCCACAAAGGTGATGGCGACCGAGCTGGGGCCATTCGGGATTCGCGTCAACGCCATTGCGCCCGCGGTGGTCGAAACCGATATGGCTCTTCAGATGGACGAGAAAGCAAGAACAGCGTTGGATGAGCGATCGGCATTGCAGGAAGTGGTCGAAGCGGCCGACGTGGCCGAACTTGTCGCCTATCTGGTGTCCGATGCATCATCAAAGATGACCGGACAGATCCTGCGGCTGGACAGGGGGCTGCATTGAATCGCGAGCTGAACCGCTCAGGTCTGGAAACTCGCTAAAGCCGTTGCGGATATTGCTGCATTCTCGCGCCCTTCCACTATTTCGATGCGCCGGGATAGAAGCGACAGAATGTCCTTGCCATCCCAGAAGGGGTTGATATCGAGCGCCTTGCCGATAGGGACGATGCGGTCGATCGCGTGATTGGCAGAACCCGACTGGAGAGCGAGGAAGAGCGCCTGCGGTTGCAGTCCGAAATAGGTCAGTGTCTGTTCCTGCGGGCGAAGAAACGCTGCGATGTCGGAAGGCGCCTGGACGTCAATTTCTGCAAACTGGCCGAAGCGCAGCCGCGTTTCCTTCGGCAAGGATTGGCCGATGCACCAGATATCCGGCGAATAGCGGTTGAGCGCCAGGGTTCCCCCGGTCGTGCGTATTGCATTCATCAGGTCGAGAAACTTGTCCAGTCGTGCGACCGTATCCAGACGAAAGTCCTGGCGATGCAGCTCTTCGTCGAGATGATGCCAGAAATCGACCTTGGCTTTGGCGATCGCGGCCGGTTCCCCAAGCCAGAAGATCTGACTTGGCGAGGAGCAGGCATTCTGGTCGACCAGATAGGTGTCGTTGAAGAAATCTCGCGCCAGTTTCGTCTTCTGTTCCGTCTCAAGCGCGGAATAGGCGCTGGCGTCGATCGCGGCCGATGATGTCCGGTCCGGAAAATAAAGCTCGACGGATCGAGGCTTCTTCGGCAGCGAGCGGAATTCGGCGACGGTCGCGTCGCCTCCCCAAACTGTCAGGCCATCAACCGCTGCAACGATCTCCTTGAGCTTGGCACTTCCCCGCGCCGTCTGGATGAATACATTGCCAACTGCGATCGATCGGAATGTTTCCGACTCTGCAGCGCCGTCGAATGCCCGCAAGAAGATATCGTTCTGTGGAAACGCCTTGCTCGGCATGCGCACAATGTTCGAATTGCCGGACAGCATGCCGAAGACCAACGAGAAGGCGAAATTGACGGGAATATTGGATGGCGCGATATGGGCCACAGTACCCCATCCACTGCGATATTCTGCATCTCGATATTGCTGCGAGAGTGTCCGCAGATTCGCCTTGCGGCAGAAATAGGCGAAGGTAACGAGGTCCGGATAATGCCGGGCATCGTTGTCCTTCATCAGACGACGGGAAAGCTCATGCAGAAAATCGACAACCCGCTCATCGAAGAAAGCGTGGCGTGACGAAAGATCGAATTGCTTCAGCCAGTCGCCCGCTTCGAACCTGTCGTCACGAATTATAGGCATCGCTGCATCCTCGAATTTCCGCCTTCTGCAGTCGGCCGTTGATTTTGACGATCGTGTTTCGATTGCCGCAGGAGCAGGATGCGCCGTCGAGCGTGAAGCCGACATCCTCCGTCAGCAACGAGTGGCCCGGATAGCTCTTCTGGATGGAGGAGAAGACCTGGATAAGGCCTTCCCGGCCGTGCGGGAGCGCATCGAGCGACGAAGTATCGCGAATGAGGGCATCGGAGCCGGGTGCGGCATGCATATTGCCGTGTTCGCACTCCATGAAGATCGTACCCGTTTGCTCGACCATGCCGTAATAATTCCGTATGTCGCTACAGCCGGTCCATTCGCGGACCTCGTCCTTGAACATCGCATCCGAGATCTTCTGATCGGCGAGTTTCTTCCATCCGCCGCCGTGCAGCAGGAAACTGTTTGACAGGTTGAGCCGCACATTCTGGCGGCGCAGCATCTGAACAAAGTTCAACCAGACGATAGAAGTGAAACCGAAGATGAAGATGCGGTTGTCGCGATTGCTTTCGGCGAAGGCCTGCACGCGATCGATGTCGACGGAAAGTTCGTCGTCGAGCGCGAAATCGCGTCCTCTTGAGAACATGCTGAAACCATTGATCGCCGCCGTGCGCGCGGAAAATTTTCGGCGGTCGGCAACAGTGTTCTCCGCATCGATGACAAGCATCGGGAAGCGGCTTTTCGAGAAGGCGATCGAGAAGACCTCGACGAGCTTGCGCGATTGTGCCTGTGACGTTTCCTTGTCGAGATAGATCCTTGAAACCTGTCCGGTCGTGCCGGACGAGGTCATGATTTTGACGACCTCACTATCGGGGACGCTTTTGAGGTCGAAGTTCTTGAAGGCCCGGACTGGCAGATAGGGTGTTTCGGCGAGCGACGTCGCCGCGCGGTCGCCGAACATCGTGTGCACATAATGACCGTAAAGATCGCAATATGCCTTGTGGTGCTCGGTCAACGAATTGATTTCGTTCAGGAACACAACAGGATCATTGGCGAATTGGTCGTCCATGGCCATGGCGTTTCAGCCTCTTCGTCCCATGGCTGCCGTGGCAAGGTCGGCCGTGGGCAGCGACGCCGAGTGATAATCCTCGTAGGTGGCGATCATGACATTGAATATCCGTGCCAGATCGCTGGCGGTCAGCGCGCCGAAGAACGGCAGGCAAAGGACCTCCTTCGCCGCCTGGGTCGCCACCGGCAGGTTGGAGGCCTGCGCGGAAGGCAGGTTCCGGTAGTGCGGGGCATCGCTGCAAAGCGGGTAGAAATATTTGCGCGCGAGCACGTTCTTTTCGCGGAACCTGCTGTAGAGGATGTCGCGTGTGAAGCCGGATTGATCGGGATCGATGCGTACCGGCAGATATTGATAGCTCGGCGTGACACCGGCCTGTGGCTCGAGGATGGTGACGCCGCGCATGGCGGAGATCAACGTGCGGTATTGCTCGAGCAATGACCGGCGACGTTCCCATTCATCCTTCACCATGTCGAGTACGGCAAGGCCGACGCCCGCTTGCAGTTCGTTCATTTTGCCGTTGAGGCCGGCGAGCAGGATTGTTTCTTCGTTGGCAATGCCAAAATTCCGCTGAAGGTAGATGGTACGCTGAAGTTCCGCATGCGGTGAAATCAGCGCACCGCCTTCGACGGTATGAAAAAGCTTCGTTGCGTGAAAGCTGTGCATCGTGATGTCGCCGAAGAGGCTGATCGGCTTCCCATCGACACGCGTGGCAAAGGCGTGAGCAGCGTCGTAGATGACTTTGATGCCGTGCTTTGCCGCGAGCGCATCAATGGCCTTCACGTTGCATGCAATGCCGTAGACATGAACGCCGAGGATGGCGCAGGTGCGGTCCGTGATAAGGTTTTCGATCCGAACCGGGTCGATGGTCAGCGTGACGGGATCGATATCGCAAAATACCGGCGTCAGTCCGCAGGCATCGATGACGTGTACACTCGCCGGAAAGGTGAAGGGCGTGACGATGACCTCGCCGCCGGCAGGCAGGTCGAGGCTTTTCAGCGCGATCTGCAGGGCGACGGTGCCGTTATTGAACAGGCTGACGAATGGAACGTCGAGAAAGTGGGCAAGCCGTGATTCCAGTTCACGGTGCTGAGCACCCATGTTGGTCAGCCAGGCGGTAGCCCAGATGTCGGCGAGGGTACGGTTGACCGTTGCGAGATCGGGAAGGAGCGGCTTCGTTACTGGAACAATGGGTAGTTCGTTCGCCGTCATTTCACTGCTCCATATCACGATATATGCCACAAGGCGGAAACCGGGCCTTGATTGTCTCCGCAGACTAGGGGGGTTAGCTTTCTCGTGGCTTGCGCGCGGGGTGCCGGACGGTGAGCAAGAGGGCAAAAGACTCGCACAAGGTTAAATTGGAAAAATCGGCGGCGAGATGGTTTGAGATGGGCCGTTTCCGCGCAGAAACCGCTTCCGAAAGTGCAGTCCGCCTGATGATCTCACACGCTTCGAGTGGTCGCCGTATCGTCGTCAATGAGGCGCCCGTGGAAAATGCCGCAGCGAGCTGCTCTTCGACAACAAGCGTTTTGAGCAGACAACGACTGCCGGAAATCAGGGCACCGGCCGTGCCGCCCCATCGACAGTCGCCAGGCATCGACTTCATCCGACATTGAATCTCGTGCTGGGGAACTGCGCGCGCCGCGCCAGCGTCATGCCACTTCCAACCGCTCACGGGTGAGACAACCGCAAAAAGGACCAGCAATGCCCCGAGTATCGATCTGCATCCCCGCCTACAAGCCGGATTTCTTTGAGCAAGCCTTGAAGAGTGCCATCGGGCAAAGCTATGGCGATACGGAGATTATCGTTTCAGACGATTGCCCAACGGATGCAATCGCAAATATCTGCGAGCGATATCAGCAGCATCTCTCCTATAGCCGAAATCCGAAGCCGAGCGAGTTTTCCAATGTCATCCGGCTGGCCAATCTTGCGAACGGCGAATACATCAAGTTTCTGTTCGATGATGACATTATCAACCCATTCTGCGTTCAGTTCCTGCTCGAGACACTGGAGGAGAGCCGCCATCTCGGCACGAGGCTCGCCTTTTCGCCGCGTTACCTGATCGATGGGAAAAACCGCATCACGTCGCTGGTCAATCACTTCGGCATCGCCGACCAGGCAAAGGTCATCGACGGCGGCGCCTTCATCCGTGTGACAGCTGTCAATCACATGAACCTGATTGGTGAGTTCTCGAGCGTGATGTTCCGAAAGGAAGATTGCTTCGACGAGAACGGCGCATTCCGCCTGTTTCGGGTCGATGAGGATGGGATCTTCCGCGGCATCCTTGATCTATCGGCATGGATCGATCTCGCCAAACGTGGCCCGATCATCGGACATCCGCATCCGCTTTCCTATTTCCGCCAGCATGCCAATTCGACCTCAAATCACGAGATCAATCCGCTCTTCATCAACGGCATTCTTTACTATGAGGAAGTGATGAAGATGGCCTTCGAAAAGGGCTATATGACAAGAGAGGATCTGCCGGCCTCCATGCGCCGTCTGCTCGAGCATTACGGCTACTGGCAGAACGCTTATCCGCAGTTGAGGGCCCGGATCGTCGACTTGCAAGCCATGCTGGCGAAGCTCTGATATTGCCGATAACCTGCTGCAGGACAGATACGGCTCTGCCGCCTTTGATTTCGCAGAGGTCTACAGGAAACGCTCGGACAGCGTAACGTAGTCCGGCTTTCCGGCGGAGGTGAGCGGTAGGGTTTCGGAGACAACCACCCTTGCAACAGACGGGTGGAAATTGAAGTTATCCTTCAACGCCATCTGCGCTCGCTCCGCATCCGGCTCCCTGATGCAGACCATCAGCCGGTTTTCGGCACCGATGACGATGCAATCAAGTCCGCCGGACTTCAGCACGGACTCCGCATGATCGAGATTGACTGAAATTCCGTGCAGTTTGATGAAACGCTTCTTACGGCCCACGATTGTGATGAACCCGTCCTCATCGATTTTGGCATAGTCTCCGGTATAAAGTTTACCGTGGAATTCGTCGCCCTTTTCAAGGTCTTGCGCGGAGGTCGCATACCCCATCGACACGTTCTGGCCGACATAGAGCAGTTCACCTTCGCCGATCGGCTCGCCCGTTTCCGCGATCAAAGCTCGACCGCCGGGCAGCGGAATGCCGACGCTTCCCAGCTTCTCGATCGCCTGGCCGGGGGGGACATAGGAAATGCGCGGCGCAGCCTCGGTCTGGCCATACATGGTAAAATAGCGCACGCCATGATCGGCGAAATACTGCCAGAAATGGCGAGTCAGTTCCGGTGCCAGGCGCCCGCCGGCCTGCGTCACGCAGACGAGATTGCCAAGGCAGGCCTCGCTCAGGCGAATGCGCCGCAATGTTTCGAATGTGAAGGGCACGCCGGCAAGGTCGGTAACCCTCTCCTCTTCGATCATTTGCCAAATGCTCCTGTCGAGGATGGACTTATCAGTCAACACCATGCAGGCGCGCGCGAAGATCGTATTGTGAAGAACGGAAAGCCCGTAGGAGTAATGAAATGGCAGAAGGCTGACCGTAATGCGTTCTCCGGTCATGCCGAGATATTCGACGATCGAACGCGTGCAGGCATCGATATTGTTGGCCGTCAGTCGCACGCATTTAGGGTCGCCTGTCGAACCCGAGGTGGGGATGAGCAAGGCAAGATCTTGATGCAGCGTCGTGTTTACGACCGACGACCGCTCGAACAGAGCCTTTGTGCCCAATCGCCCGTTTGGCGCATAGTCTTCCAGCGCCATCTCTGCGGGAGCGACGATGTAACGGGGGCTATAGGCTCCAACGGTGCGTTCCAGCGAGTGACGGGTCAGTTCACCGTCGACCAGCATGGGCACGAGGCCTTTCCGCAAGGCTCCCAGATAGGCCGCAACGGTTTCGGGCGACCGATCGCACAGAATCAGTACGATCGCCCTGTCGGCCTTGGAGAATAGCGCATCTCCGAGTCCGAAAACGTCGTTGTAGCAGTAGCGGCGTCCATCGGCGATCAGGAACGTCCTGTCATCGGCGCCATCCGAGAGGCTTTGCCAGAACATTCAGAACGACACGCCGTATTTCTCGAGCGTCTTCAGGCCGGTCTTGTACGAGCCGAAATCGACCACGTCGTCCATATCAAGCATGATGTCGAACGTATCCTCAAGAGATGCGATAAGCGCCATGTGACCGACCGAGTCCCAAGCGCGGATGCTCTGATACTGGAGGCCGTCGCTCAAATCCTCGGCGCCAATACCGAACGTTTCGATGAAAGCGGCATCGTATTTTTCTTTGTTGCTCATGTCTTGCTCCTACTTGAACACTTTTTTGTCTTCGTTCCTGCGAACGACGCGCGCGGGATTGCCCAGCGCAATGACTTCATCCGGAATGTCGATATGCACGACCGATCCCATGCCGACGATCGACGAGTGTCCGATTTGCACGCGTTCCTTGACGAGTGCGCCCATGCCCAGATAACTCAACGTCCCGACTTGCGTGCCGCCGCCCAGATTGACCATGGATGAGACGACGCAGTTTTCTTCTACTACAATGTCGTGGCCAAGGATCGAAGCTGTATTGACGGCAACGTTTCGACCGATCTTTGCCGTCGCCTGAATGGAGACATGCGGCGCGACGATCACGCCGTCGGCAATCTCCGCATACTCAGAAATGAAGGCATCGGGGGAGAAGATCGATTGAAGCACGAGGCCCAACCCTTCCACCTTCTCGAGCAGAGCTTTCCGGGCAAAAGGTTCCCCGACTGCGATCGTTACTTTGGCGCCGGGAACGTGATCCCCCACGGCGACGACCGGAAACCCAAGCACCTCAGTCGCCGTCGGATGATCGACGATGAATGCACAATGGTGCGGTTGCTGCAGGCCTCGGCGGATTGCCGATTGCAGTATGTCCATGGTTTCAATGCCGAGGCCGCCCGCCCCGTAGATGTACCAATGATCCAGACTCATGCTTCGATTTCCTATTGCAACAACTTTTCCTGCAGGAAACCGGCGATACCCTCGCCATCCAAGCGCGCAGCCTTCAGCATGAAGGCATAGTCACCAGTCTCGACGAAGCGATCCGGAATGCCGTGCGTCACGATGCGCGGAAACGGCATGCCCGAAGCATTGTAGTGATCAAGGATTGCGCTGCCGAGACCGCCAACCGTCGTGTGCTCCTCGATGACGAAAACCGTGCTGGCATGGCGAGCGACGTCAGCCAGTGCGACCGCATCCAGCGGCTTGATCGTATGCATGTTGAGGACGCCGACTTCCAGACCGGCTTCACTCAGCTTTTCAGCGGCCAGAAGGCAATGCCCGACCGTGGTGCCGCTCGAGATCAGCATCACCTCGCGTGGCGGCGTCAGCCAAACGGCCTTGCCGATTTCGAACGTGTAGTCTTCCGTATAGACGACCGGTGCATTGGGCGTGCCGGTCAGGCGGATATAGACCGGTTGGTCGAAGCCGACACAAGCCTCCAACGTCTTGTAAATTTCCGAGCAGTCGGCCGGCGATATGATCGTCAGGCCCGGCACAGTACGCATGACCGCGACATCCTCCAGGCCGAAATGGGAGTTGCCGAGATAAGCCATCGCCAGACCGCTACCAAGTGCGACGAGCTTCACCGGCTCGCCCATATAACCCATGTTCATGCGCACCTGTTCGCTTGCCCGCATTGAAGCAAAGGGCGCAAACGTCGAGGCGAACACGTCGAACCCCATGCGAGCGAGACCGGCAGCGCAGCCCACCATGTTCTGCTCGGCAATACCGGTATTAAGGAATTGGTCCGGATATTCCTTGGAGAATCGGTCTAGACCGGAAGACCGCCCAAGATCGGCGCTCATCGCGATAATGTTCTCGTTTTCGGTCGCGAGCGCTGTCAGCGCCTGGCCATAAACAGCCCGCGGCCCGATGCGCGACCATGTGCGTGCATTACGGCTCGACAACTCAACCACGGAATTCTCCTTCCGTTTCCAGCTCCGACCCAGTGCTCTCGCCGAGCGCCTTCAGGCACTCTTCATAGACAGTTCCCGTGATGCGATTGTGATGCCAATCG
Organism: Rhizobium anhuiense bv. trifolii; assembly: GCF_024346605.1. NCBI lineage: Bacteria > Pseudomonadati > Pseudomonadota > Alphaproteobacteria > Hyphomicrobiales > Rhizobiaceae > Rhizobium > Rhizobium anhuiense. The sequence goes on along the minus strand of NZ_CP098804.1, from coordinate 186,265 downwards.
TTGTTATTCTCCATGAATGACAATCCCTTGCCTTTCACGGTACGGGCGACGATGGCGGTCGGTATATCCGCGACCTGCTTTGCCTGCTGGAGTGCCGACAGGATCTGATGGTGATCGTGGCCATCGACATTGATGACGTTCCAGCCGAAAGCTTTCCAGATGTTCGTCAATGCAATTCTATTGCTATAGGTGGCATTCGGCCCGTCGTTGCGGAACCCGTTCTCATCAATGATCGCGGTAAGGTTGCCGACGCCCATTTCCGAAGCGGAAGCGGCGCTCTCCCAAACGGACCCTTCATTGCATTCGCCGTCGCCGAGAAGCACATAAACACGACGGTCTTGTTTGCGCTTGCGCATACCAAGGGCGATGCCCATGCCATAGGCAAGGCCCTGGCCCAAGCTGCCATTGGAGCTTTCGATGCCGAGCGCAACCTTCTTTACCGGGTGAGCGATCAGATCGCTGCCGTTTGTCTGAAAGGTCGCAAGCTTTTCGGCGTCGAAATAGCCGAAGTGATGCAGCACCGCCAGATAGCCCAGCACTGCATGCCCCTTGCTAAGAATGAAGATGTCGCGACCGTCCCATTGAGGTTCATGGGGGCGATGCGAAAGCACGTCGCCGAAGAGCGTATTCAACAGCTCTACCATGCTCAGGCTACCGCCGATGTGCGCCGACTGTCCGCACCGAAACGCGGTGTCGACGATTATACGACGAACCCGCGCACAGGACTCCTCGAAGCTTGTATTGATCATCAGGCTAGCTTGCATCTTTCGGAAGCGGTTTAGATCGGAATGGTCCATCTCAAACCATCCCATTGCCGATCCTTCCAATTGAAGCTTGTGCGGGTCTGTTGCCGCTTCGTTGCCCGCCCCCAAGCCCGATCGAGACTGCCGGGCGCGCGGCCCGTGTTGCTCCAAAACCTCAAGGTTCGACTGGGTGCAAAGATGGTCACAAACCGTGATTATTAAGTTGACTCCAATTCTCCTGTTTGAGTAAACGCAACCTTAGCAGTGGCCGGAGGGGCGGCCGTCACACTGCCCGATATTGGTCTGACAGGGGATAGTATGACAGTGGGACTACAGGGAAAGTTGCGCATGTTCACAAGCCGATTGGTTGCGAGCAGCGCGTTGATAACGGTGTCGTTCGGATCGGCAGGCATCGGCTGGGCACAGGACAATTCGGCCGAAGAGGCGACGCAATTGGCCCCGATCGTCATAACGGGCAAGTCGGATCGTGTGGTTGGCCCGGATCGCACCATCGTCGCCAAGAATACCGCCACCGGCACCAAAACAGACACTCCGGTCATCGATGTCCCGGCCTCCGTATCGGTGGTGACGCAAAAGGAGTTGGAAGAGCGTCATGTGGACAATCTTCAGCAGGCGGTCGCTTATACTGCCGGCGTCTTTTCGGATGAGTTCGGCAACGACGACCGGTACGATTATATAAGAATTCGCGGCTTTGATCAGACGGCGCTCGGCACCTATCGGGATGGTCTGGCGGCGCGTATTCCCGCGTGGTTCACGGCCAGCCGCCTTGAACCCTATGGTCTTCAGCGCGTCGAGATCCTGAAGGGATCGACTTCGACCCTCTTCGGTCTCAACGGTCCGGGAGGGCTGGTCAATGCGATCACCAAGCGGCCCTTGGATGAGAAGCATGGCGAAGTTTACACCTCCTATGGTGATGGCACCAAGGAAGTAGGCGCGGATTTCGGCGGGCCGATCGATCCCGACGGCGTGTGGAGCTACCGGCTTACCGCACTTGTCAAGGACGGTGATCAGGGCTGGGATCATTCGAACGACGACCGCACCTACGTTGCACCGGCCCTGACGATCAAACCGGAAGAGGGGACCTGGCTCACCATCCTGACCGACTATTACAAACGCGATGGAACGGGCGCGCGCGGATTTCCCACGGACGCCGATATCGATATCGACACCTTCCTCGGCGAGCCGGACTTCAATCGCTTCAATACGGAGCAGGCCGACATCGGCTATCAGTTCGAACACGAGATCAATGAAAATCTGACCTTTCGCTCGAATGCCCGCTATACGCATCTCGAGCTCGACTATGCCGAAGTCTATGGCGCATCACTGGATCCGACCGCCGATCGAACGGCGTTCTCGGTCGACGGCATGTCCAACCGTTATGCCATCGACAATCAGCTGCAATATGATGCGACATGGAACGGGATCGACAGCAAGACGCTGGTCGGCGTCGATTACACCAACGACAATACGCGCGAGAACATCCTGTTCGGGACGGCCGGACCGATCGATATCAACGACCCCGTCTATTGCGGTCTCTCCTGCATCAATCTCGGCCCGTACGTGAACTGGCGCGTCAAGCAGCAGGCGGTCGGGATCTACGCACAGGAGCAGCTGACCTTCGACGACCGATGGATCGTTACCCTGGGCGGACGATGGGACCATGTCCACACGACTGCGGATTACCTCGACAGCGGGACAAGCGACGACGACACGGCGTCAGCCTTCACCAAGCGTGCCGGGCTGACGTATAAATTTACGCCGAATCTCGCAGCCTATGCGAACTATTCGGAAAGCTTCCAGCCGCTCGTCGCGCAGACCGCAAACGGATACACCGTGACGGGCTCGCTGAAGCCACAGGAAGGTGAACAATACGAGATTGGCCTCAAATATCGCCCTGATGGGTTTGATGGCCTCTTCACCTTGGCGCTGTTTGATCTTACCCAAACGAATGTGCCGAGCTATGTCACCCCTCTGGTTCAGGAGCAGATCGGCAAGGTGGGTGTGCGCGGCATCGAACTCGAAGGCAAAGCCGCAATCAACGACAGGCTTAATCTCACGCTTGCTTATTCCTATTGGGACGCCGAAATCCGCGAGGACGGCACCGGCGGCAACATCGGTAACCGGCCTTCACGCGTGCCGCGGCACTTGGCATCCGCCTGGCTCGACTACACGATGCCCGGAGACGGAAAGCGCGGCGACCTGACGCTCGGCGGCGGTGTGCGTTATATCGGCCAGTCCTATGGGGACGATGCAAATACCGTGTCGGTTGCCGCCTACACGCTGTTTGATGCCGCGGTCAGCTACAAGGTGACCGAGGACGTGACGCTTGCCGTCAACGCGACGAACCTGTTCGATCGCAAATATATCGCCAGCAGCTACTACGGAACTGAGTTCTACGGCGATCGGCGCAAGGTCGTCGGCACGCTGAAGTATTCCTGGTAAAGGTGACGGACGCCGCCTTGTCCGATCAAGGCGGCGTCCGCAATCTGAACGTCGAAGTTATAAGGATCGCTGCGCTGTAGCCAGTGTTCCAAGGCATCTATACCGAACGCCATGGTGAATGCTCAACTTTCGATGAACGGCCGCCCTTACCGTCTTTGACCATAGAAGCTATTCGCTATCGGTGCTGCCAGCGCCCTATCGTCGGAAGAAGCCGAACATCGCACCGGTATCCTGCTGGTGTCTGCCTCATGACCGGGGGCAGTAAGGCTTGCCCTCCGTCTGGTGCCAGCGCAGGCGCTTAAACCAGCTGTAGGCAGTCGCATCCCGCATCTTGGCGAGATCGAGCACCGTCAGCGTTCGGCACTCTGGCGAGAGCAGGAAATGCTGGCCCTTGGGCGTGTCGTCGGGGTTCGCCACGGCTCAACCACTCCGCCATCCGGAAGGCGGCTGGGCGTATTTCCAAGCCCCCGACCAACACACTGACGGTCGACACCTCGGCGCGGGAGCGATGGGCAATGGCAGCGGTGGCGATGAGGGTCATGTTCAGACTCCAGAGGTCGACGGCAGGCACAGCAGATCGGCGGACGAAAAGGCCGCGGGAGATCAGAGCTGTATTTGTATCATCCTGAACATGATCCAGGTTCTTATCTGGACTTCGCGTCGAGGTCGACCGAAGGAGGTCTAAATGGTTATTTTTGGCGAGAGATCGAGAGCCTTTTGCTGGATATCCGTGCGACCCGCGATTGCTTTCGGCCCATTGCAGGCATGTGGAAATGAATGCCCGGATGTCGGGGCTTTCTTCCCAGAAGCCCATTGGGGCCTGATTTCAAAACTCGAATTCACATTTCGTCAGATGAGGAATGTTCTGCGGGTTGATGCCTATGTCCTGTAGGCGTTGCTCAGTAAGACGACGCAAGTCTCGCTTGAGGTAATGCAGTGTCCGCCGCCGGCGCGTTTCATCGTTGAATCGACGCACCAGATCGTGCATTTTTGAATTAAAAAAATTGATGGTAACTTTGGTCGAGTTCATGTGGCATATTCCTTGCCGTTATCGCGGCGACCTGATATTTCTCGAATAATTGGCATACTCGCATATTGAATGCGAGCAGGGAAACGAGTATTCTCGTTCAGAATTTCAAACTTTCTTTGAAGCAAAAATGAGCATAATTCCTGGAATGCGGGCGCTAAGAGCGCTTGATGCCTCGGGGCGACATCTGAACTTCAGTCGAGCGGCCGACGAACTTGGCCTGACCCCGGCGGCGGTCAGCTACCAGATCAAGGAAATCGAGGACCAGCTCGGCCTGTCGCTTTTCAAGCGCACCAATCGCTCGATCCGCACGACGGAGGCTGGATTGATCCTTTGCCGCGCATCCGGTGACGCGCTCGAACTCATGAAGCGTGCCGTCGCACAGGCCCGCAGGAGCGAGCGCGGCTCCCGCCACCTGAAAATCACCGTCGATCCGGACTTTGCAGTCAAATGGCTGATGCAGCGGCTGAAACGCTTTCGTGGCGCTTGGCCGGAAATCGACCTGCGCTTTGATATCTCCCCCGAGGTGCGCGACTTCGAGCTGGACGACATCGATATCGGCATTCGCTTTGGCACGGGAAACTATCCCGGCCTTTGCGCTGATCGATTGTTTGATGACGTTGTCGTGCCCGTATGCAGTCCTCGGCTACTCGCGTCCGAGAGGCCCATTCGAACGCCGACTGATCTGCTTGATCACACCTTGGTCCATATCGAATGGGAGCGACAGGGTGTCGCGTGGCCGAACTGGTCGACGTGGATGGCGGCTGCCGGTATCGACGCCTTCGACGACAGTCGTACGGTTGCGCTCGCCACGTCATCGGAAATGCTTCAAGCCGCGATCAGCGGGGATGCTGTGGCACTTGTGGACCTCACCACTGTCGCAAACGATCTGGCCGAGGGGCGGCTTGTCCGGCTTTTCGATCTTGGCATCCCGATTCCGTCCGAACTCGCCTATTTCCTCGTGTATCCGCAGGAAACGGCTTCCGATCCCCGTGTCGTCGCCTTTCGCGAATGGATTCTTGACGAAGCGGAACAGATGCCGGGTCAGGAATCGCGAACACCTGCATCCGATGAAAAGGGGCGCGGGACCAGGGAGGCTTAGGCAGCCCAAGCCGTGCATCGAATTGCCCAACCAGAGGCAACATGTCCGAAGTATTCACACCCTCTACTCTGAAAAGCGTCACTCTCCGCAATCGCATTGCCGTTCCGCCGATGTAGGCTCCGTGGCAACGTTGTCAATAACCCAATCAACGTCAGCGGCATTCATGGGAATGCTGGCCTGAAATTCTGTTTTGATTCAGAGGCGTAAGGCGCTTTTGGTGGTCTTTGCTACCTAATGCCGGGTCTTCCTGTGGCAACCCTCAGCCGACACCGCGCTTGCGCATCATCAGCATCAGGAACGGTGCTCCGATGAGTGCGGAAACAAGACCGGCCGGGATCTGATAGGGCGATACGATCGTGCGGCCGACAAAATCGGCGGCAACCATAAGCCCCCCGCCGATCAAAGCGGCACCAACCATTTGCGGCAGCGCGCGTGTCAGTCCCGCCTCCCGCGCCAGGTGAGGTCCCATGAGGCCGATAAATGATAAGGGGCCGACCGTCAGCGTCGCGGCAGCCGTCAACAATCCTGCGAGGCCAAAAAGCGCAAATCGCGATTTCGCCAATGGTACGCCGACCGCCGCCGAAGGCGACGGCCCAAGGGGAAGTATGTCAAGCCAGCGGCGGGCGGCGAGCGCAACGGCAATCAGCACAGCGCCGAGCGCTGCCTCCGTTGTCGCGGTCGACCCTTCGATGAGGTAGGTGGACCCGCTCATCCACCGCATCAGCAGAACGGCTCTCGGATCTCCCGTCGAGCTCAACACGCCGACGACGGCATCGACCATCGCGCTTAAGGCAATGCCCGCAAGCAGGACCCGCTCGGGAGCGAAGGCCGATCGCCGGGAACTGGCGAAGATGATGGCAAGCACACTGATCGCACCGGCCACGGCAAACGCAAATTGACCGGAAAATCCGGGAGCGACGGCAAAGAGGGCAATCGCAACGCCGAAGGTCGCGCCGGCACTGATCCCGAGAACTTCGGGACTTGCCATTTCATTTCCGGTCAACCGCTGAAGGATCGAGCCCGCGACCGCAAGCATCGCGCCCGATGCCAGAGCGGCGAGGATTTTAGGTATCCTGATGGCAAGGACATCGTACGAGAATTCGCCGGAAGCGAAGGCCCAGCCGCCATTGACGTCACGTCCGAGAAAAACGCTGACCATCAACAGCATAAGCAGGCCGGCAGCAGCGATGACGACCGGTGCGGTTCCATCCCATCGACGTGACCGTCCGAACGCCGGCGATTGCTGCAATCGATGACGGATCTTCAGCCGCGGCAGGAGCGCGAGGAGCAGCGGCGAACCGAAGATGGCCGTTACCGCTCCCGTCGGCAAGAAATCACCAAGCCCGCCTGCGACCAGTTGCAGAACAGAGTCTGCGAAGAGAAGCAGCCCGGCGCCGATCAGGGGAGACCAGAAGATGAGCTGAGCGGGACGTCGTGCTCCGGACAATCGTGCAATCGTCGGCGCGACCAGTCCAATGAAACCAATGACCCCGACAGCGCTGGTGACAAATGCAGCAAGCGCGACAGCAAGGGCGACGACAATGAAACGCAGACGGACCAATCGGACGCCGAGTGCCGTGGAACTGCTCTCGCCAAGATCGAGCAGCGAAAGCGGTCTGATCACGAAAGTGCAGACGATGGCGACGACGCCCAACTTCCAAAGAAGCGACACGGGAATGACCCAGCTTTGCTGTGCCAGCGAGCCGGCGCCCCAGATGAACAGGCTCGAGAGGTAGCGCTGGTTCAGATAGATCAGGATCGCAGAGAGGCCGCCACACCACAGACTGAGAACCAGCCCCGACAGAACAAGCGAATAAGGCGAAAAACCGCGGCGCGCGCCAAGGCTGACGACGATCACGGCCGCGGTCGCACTGCCGATCAGAGCGACAAGATCACGGCCGGCGCCGAGCAGGTCCGGGAGAAACAGCGATGTTACCACCAGCGCCAGGTTTGCTCCGGCCGACACGCCGAGAGTGGTAGGGTCGGCGAGCGGGTTTCGCAAAACCTGCTGAAACAGCGCACCAGACAAGGCAAGCATAGCGCCGACAATGAGCGCCGTCGCAAGGCGGGGAAGCGTCGAATAGTACAATACCATTCGCGTGACATCGTAATTCGGTAGCGCCATTTCAGACAGCGCAGGAGCGGCAAGAAACCACGATGCCACGCCTCCACCGCCAATCAGGAGAAGGAAGACTAATGCTGGCCCGATATTGTCGCGGCGGGATATCATCATGCTTCTTTTTCCAGAAGATCTGTCAAAAGGCCCACGAAGCGCATGGCCTCGTTCACCATGCCAAACATCAGGGCCGGCGGCAGAATCGACAGGTGGCCGGGACGCGCAAAGGCCAACCTGTTCCACAGCGGGCTCTGAGCGAGTTTCGGAAGAACGTCCGGAGGAACGGGGTCGAAGGCGATCAGACGCGCATCTGGATCGGTGATCTTGGAGAGCTCTTCAATGCCGATCGTTTCAAAACCCCAATAATTCGACTCTCTGGTCCAGGCGTTCCGGACACCGATGCGCTCGAGCACATTGTGGAACAGCCCGGGACTCGAATAGATGCGGACATGGCGGGCATCCATGAAATTCACCAGGGCGACCGGCGGCAGGTTCTTGTCCGCCAGGCGGCTGCGGCATCGCTCGAAGAAGGCGTCGGAGCGCGCGAGGAACTGCTCCGCCTCATTCTGACGACCAAGCTCAACGGCCAATTTGCGCGTCGCCGCAATGGCAGCGGGAAGAATAGCTCCAATGCCCGGCACAAAGATTTCCAGCCGAACGACTTTCGCCACCGACTGCAGCTTGGGCAAGAGCTCATCGAGGTAGGGGGTGGTTAGGATGATATCGGGCTTCAGCGCGACGAGAATTTCAAAATTGACCTCGAACGCACTGCCAATATCGACGACGGATTCTGGCATTCGCGGCTCGACAACCCATCTGTCCCAATCGGCGAGGTCCGAGATCCCGACCGGAGACAATCCGAGGGATAAAAGCGTGGACGCAAGACCGTAGTCGAGGCTGACGACCCTTGGGCCGATCGGTTGCGCAAACAGCGGAGCTGGAATGACCGAGGCCGCCGCGAACTGCAGAAGGAAGCGCCGCGAAACACCCATTGAACGCCCAACCTCAGCAAACATAGGCGAGCGGGTAGGGCAGGGTGGGCGCGGAGATCACATCCATGTCGATCCCATAGATCTCCTGCAACGTCTTCGGCGCGAGGATCGCGCTCGGTGTTCCGCTGGCAACCACGCCACCGCGTTTCAATGCGTGGATCCGATCGCAGAAACGCGCGGCCATGTTGATGTCGTGAAGAACGATGACGACGCTCCTTCCGCCCTCATGCGCCAAGCGTCGCACAAGTGAGAGCACCTCAATCTGGTGGGCAACATCGAGTGCCGCCGTCGGTTCATCGAGCAACAGGCAGCGGGCATCCTGAGCGATCAGCATGGCGATCCAGGCTCGTTGCCGCTCACCGCCCGACAGTGTTCCGACGATACGATCGGCGAACTTCTCGATATGCGTCGCTTGAAGAGCCTCCTCGACTTTCCCTTCATCGTCCTTGGTGAAGCGGCCAAGCGCTCCGTGCCACGGATAGCGACCGCATCCCACAAGCTCGCGGACGGTCATGTCCGATCCGGTCGTGACATCCTGGGGCAGATAGGCGACCGAACGAGCGAAGGCGCGTTCGCTATACGTCCTCAGATCCCTGTTTCCGTAAGAGATCGATCCGGCGCTCGGCACGAGCTGGCGCGCCAGCATTTTGAGAAGGCTGGATTTGCCGGAGCCGTTATGGCCGACCAGGGCCACGACTTCTCCGCCCGGAAATGTCAGGCTTACGTCGCTGAGAATTGCGTTCCCCTCGATCGAAAGGCCTATATTTTCGGCGACAAAAGTTTCGGCCGCTCGAGGCGGATCTTGCATCGGGGGGACTATGGCCACGTGACATCCTTTAACCGGGTGATAGGTCGGTACTAAAGATGAGAGCAGCAATCAACTATTTTCGCTTCTTTCGACGCGGCTGCCCTGCTGCTCGTCACCAGCATGCGGCCGCACGCCTTTCGCCACTTGATCAGCCTGGTCTTTCGAAGGAAGAACCAGGCTGACAAGATGACCTTTGCGACGCCGCGCAAGGGTCCACGGCACTTGAACGGCAGGGGGCCTACGACAACGGTAAGGGTCACCACCGGAGTGTTCAAGTGACCCGGCAATCCGCTCAGATCAGCCCGTATTGTTCCGCCTTGTTGCGCAGAAATGGCAGGCCATTGCCCATGACCTCTTCCATATCGCGTGCAACGGGGCGCCAGACGGCCAGGCCATAGGCTACCTCAGGCGGCATGTTGATGAAGCTCTCCATGGCAAGTCCGCCCTTGAAACCGATTGCGGCGAGCGCGGCATAGATCGCATCCCACGGAATGTTGCCGTAACCCGGCGTGCCGCGGTCGCTTTCGGAAAGATGGATGTACTTCAGGTGGTCGCGGGCGATCAGGATGCCGTTGGCTGCGCCCTTCTCTTCGATATTCATGTGGTAGGTGTCGAGGTGGACGAAGATGTTATCCGCGCCGACACGCTCCACCATGTCGACGGCCTGCTGCGCCGAGTTGATCAGGTGGTTCTCGTAGCGGTTCACGGCCTCGACGCCAAGCTGAATGCCGTACTTCCTGGCGTGTTTTGCCGCGGCGTCGAGCACCTTGGCGATGTTGTCGTATTCGCCCTGCGTCGGCGGCACGCCGGTGCGTTCGCCGATGCCACCGAAGATGACGCCGGACAGGGCTTCGGCACTCATTTCCGCGGTCTTTTCGATCGCAACCTTCAGATGCTCGATCGCCGCATCCGGGCGGATGGAGGCCCAGGCATGCTCCGGCAGGCCGAGCGAGCAGACGGCGCGCAGCTTGTTCTTTTCAAGCAGGTCGCGAGTGTGTTTGGCATCGACGGCAGGCGCGTTGAGCAGCGCGATCTCGATGAAATCCATCTTGTAGTGCACGGCTCCGGCAATCGCCTTCTCGGCGCCTGCGCGGTCCCAGTTCATGGTCCACATGCTGGTGTGAACGCCGAAACCTTCCATGGTCGTATCTCCTATTTCATGATTCTGATGAACTTGGCCGAGAACCACCGCAGCACCATCACGACGATGAGCAGGATGCCCCAGACGGCAGTGGTGAGATGCTGGTTGGCGCCGAGCAGGTTGAGCCCCGAAGAAAGAAGCTGCAGCACGATGAGCGCCACGAAGACGGGCAGGACTCGGCCGAAGCCGCCAAAGGGATTGATGCCGCCGAGGAAGCAGGCGAGCACGGTGATCAGCAGATAGGATTCGCCGTGGCCGACGCGCACCGAATTGAAGCGCGCAAGCATGATGATGCCGGCAACTGCAGCCATCACCCCGGAGAGCATATAGACCAGCACCAGGATCTTGCGGGTGTTGATGCCGGAATAGCGGGCAGACTCGATATTGGAGCCGATCATGTAGGTTGAAAAGCCGAGCTTGGAGCGCGAGAGCAGGACGTGGCTGGCGATCACGCAGGCGATCAGGATCAACAAAGGTACCGGGATGCCGAGAATGCTGCCGTGGCCGATGGGAGCGATGAAGGTGGGGAAGCCCGAGATATCGCCGCCGCGCGTCAGGAACTCACCGAGGCCGCGCAGGAAGATCATCATCGACAGCGAAACGAGGATGGGGTGGGCGCGGGTAAAGGCGATGACGAGTCCCATGACCAGGCCGCTTGCCGCGCCGACGGCAAGCGCCAGAACCGAGCCGAGCAGAAAGGCGCCCGGACCGGCGTCGATGCCGCCATTGGCCTGCAGCGTCCAGGCGAGCGTCAGGCCGGCGATGTTGGCGGTGAAGGTGATCGCAAGGTTGAGGCCGCCGGTCAGGATCGGCATCAGCATCGCAAGCGTCAAGACGCCCAGCTCCGGAAGCTGAAAGGCGACCGATCCGAAGGTCGCGCCCGTCAGGAAATGGGGCGAAGCGAAACCGAAGACGACAAGCACCGCCGCCAGCGCGGCGAGGGGACCGGCCATGTCGGCGCCGAAGATGGCGTTGAAGCGGGCGGCGAGCGCGTTCATCAACTCTCTCCCCTTTCTGCAGGTCTGTCACCGGTCGATTTGCGGGTCGCAAACACCGGCACCAGATTGCCGATGCGAGCGCTCGACAAAGTGATCGCAACGAGGATGATCGCGCCGACGATCATCTTGAAGGCGAAGGGCGAGACGCCCATCAGGTTGAGGCCGTTCTGGGTGATCGAGACGAGCAGCACGCCCAACACGCAACCGAGCACGGAGCCCTTGCCGCCGCCCAGCCGCGCACCGCCGAGCACCACTGCGGCCAGGACATCGAGCTCGCGGCCATAGAGTGCGCTCGGAACGACCTCCTGCGCATAATGCGCCTGCATCAGCCCGGCGATGCCTGCCATCAATCCAAGCCAGCCGAAGGCGATGAACTGCATGGCGCCGATATTGATGCCGAAGCGGCGCGCGCCTTCCGGATTGTCACCGAAGGCATAGAGCTGCCGGCCGGTCGTCGTGCGGGTAATGAAGAACCAGGTGGCGAGCGTGCAGACGACCATGACCACAACAGGCAACGTGATCTCAGCCCAGCTCCCATCGGCCATTTCGCGCTCGTAGATGATGACGCGGCTCGTCAGCCAGTCGGGCAGATTGTAGATCGACACACCCTTGGTGAAGAACATCAGCAAGCCGAAATAGACGTTGAAGGTTGCGATCGTCGCGACGATCGAGATGATGCGAAAGCGGTGGATCAGGAAGGCGTTGATCACGCCGAGCACGATGCCGATGCCGGCCGCAATCAGGAAGCCGGATATCCATCCACCCCCGCCGATCCTCTCGAGCGCAAGTGCAGTGACGTATTGCACGATCGAGGCGGCGACGGCGAAGGAGATGTCGATCCCGCCTGATATCAGCACCACGAGCAGGCCAACGGCAAAGATAATGTTGACCGCGCTGATATTGAGCAGGTCGAAGACATTGCCGAGCGTCAAGAAACGGTCGGTCATGAAAGCCAGGACAATGCTCATCGCGATGATGACGGCGATGAGCACGAATTCAGTCGTATGGGACAGGAACAGCTTACGCATAGACCGCCGCCTCCAGGTCCTTCAGTGTGGTCGCGCGCGGATCATGCCAGCCGGCGATGCGGCCCTTTTCCATATGGATGATCCGATCGGCGTTGAAATAGACCTCCGGCACCTCGTCCGAAATCAGGATGATAGCCAGCCCCGCCTCGGCGAGACGCGCAACGATTTCGAAGATACCGGCGCGTGCGCCGACATCGACGCCGACCGTGGGCGCATCGAGGATCAGCACCTTGGGATCGGTGGCGAGCCATTTGGCGATCGCGACGCGCTGCTGGTTGCCGCCCGAAAGCGTCGAGATCGCATCGTCCTGCTTGCCGATCCTGACGCCGAGATCAGCGATCCAGCGCGCGACGAGCGAGCGCTTCTTTTCCGGCGAAATGAGCCGCCGGCCCAGGATGCGGTTGAGCGAGGCCATGACCAGATTGTCGGCGATGGATTGCGGCTGGTTGAGACCGAGCGAAAGGCGGTCTTCGGAGAGATAGGCGACACCTGATGTGATCGCCTCGCGGTTGGAGGCAAAGCGCACCGGCTTTCCCTCCAACACGATCGTTCCGGCAGCGGGCCGGCGCATGCCGAACAGCGTAAGCGCAAGTTCGGTGCGCCCCGAGCCAAGCAGGCCGGTTATCCCGAGCGTCTCGCCACGGCGCAGATCAAAGGAGATGTCGTCGAACTCGCCAGGCCGGGAAAGCTTGCTGACCGAGAGCACCACCGGGTTCTGCGATACGTCGCGGGCGAGAACATTCTGGTCGAAGGTGCGCCCGGTCATCAGCTCGGTGATCTTAGACTGGGTCATGCCCTCCACCGGGTAGACCCCGACCAGCGCGCCATCGCGCAGCACCGTGATGCGCGAGGAGATATCCAGCACTTCCGCAAGGCGATGGCTGACGAAGACCACGGCAACACCCGAAGCCGACAGCGTGCGCACGATCGCCAGCAGATGGTCGGTCTCAGACTGGGTGAGCGAGGCGGTCGGCTCGTCCATGAAGACGATCCGGGCCTCTCCGACCAGCGCGCGGGCAATGGCGACGATCTGACGCTGCGCGATGGCGAAATCCTTGAGAGGCCTGTCGACGTCGAGGGTGACGCCAAGCCGGGCGAGCGCCTCCTCGGCTATTCCGCGGATCGCGGCATAATTGACGAAGCGCGGGCGCGAACCGGAAAGGGTCTGGAAGGCGATGTTTTCCGCCACGCTCATTTCCGGAAAGAGCGCGAGGTCCTGCCAGATGATCTGAATGCCGCGGGACTGGGCCATGCCTGGCGTCATGTGGGATATCGTCTCGCCGTCAAAGACGATCTCGGCGCCGTCTGCAGGCCGATAGACGCCTGATATCACCTTGATAAGGGTGCTCTTGCCGGAACCGTTCTCGCCGGCGAGGCAATGCACTTCGCCGGGCAAGACTTCGAAGGAGACGTTTTTCAGCGCCTTCACACCGCCGAATGTAATGTTGATGCCGCGAAGCGAAAGAAGCGGCGGGGCCTTCACACCATCATCCGTTGCCATGCTCATGCCGGTTGCCTGTCCAGTCGAATGCCATGAAAGGTCAATGGTCCAGCCATGGCCGGATACCGCTCTTTTCCCGAACGTCGGGCCGGTCCATGTCGACCGGCCCGACACCCGGGGAGGGGGCCTCTTCAGAGGCCCATTGCGGCCAGGTCGTCGACCGTATCCTTGTTGATCGGCAGCAGCTGATCGACGATGATGTCGTTGCCAACCGGCTTGATCACGCCGAGACCCGGAATGTCATCACCTTCCTTGACGCTCTCGCCCTTGATCAGGCGATCGGCGAGCGTGACGAAGACTTCGCCGGCCTGCTTCGGATTCCACATGAAGCCGCCCGATATCGCGTCGGACTTGATCAGCTTCTGGCCCTGGCCGGGCGAGAACGGACCGAGCACGAAGATTTTGCCCGTCTTGCGGCGTTCTTCGACAGCGCGCCCGGCGCCGATTGGACCCTGGCTGCCGAAGGCAAGGAAGCCTTTCAGATCCGGATGGGCGGCAATAAGGTCGAGCGCCGTCGAGCGGCTCTTGTCGACGTCTTCCGCGACGCCATAGCGATCGCCGACGAGTTTCATGTCCGGATAGTTCGCCTTGATATAGGCGATTGCGGCGTCCGCCCAGGCATTGTGCAGCGGGACGGTCAGCGAACCGACGAAGACGGCATATTCGCCCTTGCCGCCCATCTTTTCGGCGAGCAGCTTGCCATGGGCCTCACCAAATCCGGTCGACGATGCGAGCTCGAAATTCCAGTCGGCGCCCTTCTGCGAGGGCGATTCATGCGTAATGACCTTGATGCCGGCGGCTTGCGCCTTGGTGAGCACGGGCTCGAGCACCTTGGCATCGTTCGGGACCACGCCGATGACCTTGACGCCCTGGGCGATCAGATCCTCGATGGCGCGCACCTGCAGCGCCGGGTCGGCACTGGTCGGGCCGATCATGAAGGCATCGACCCCTAACTTCTGGCCCTGTTCCTTGATGCCGGCTTCCATCGCGTTGAACCAGGGAATGCCGCCGATCTTGACGACAATGCCGACCTTCGGCGCGTCCTGTGCAAACGCGACCACCGCCCCGGCAAGCGACAGCGATGCGGCAAATGCCGCTACGATAAGGCTCCTCATCCTCACTCCTCCTCAAAGGTCGCTCATGCGAACGACGACCACCGGCCGGCTTCACGGCAGGTTGCTCCTGGTTGTTTCATGGCGAGGGAATACCCTTGCCTCCCGTCTCGCCTCCTCCGGCGAACCATCCTGCACAATCGATCTTTCTTTTTTGCACAATCGATGGTGCAATAACTATCGATCAAGGTGGGGCTTTCGTCAAGAGGGGTTTGTTTCTAAGGGAACGATAGAGGAAAGGCTGGGAATGACGGACATCAGCAAGAAAAAGGCGACAATCTACGATCTCTCGATCCTATCGGGCGCGTCGCCTTCCACCGTGAGCGCCGTGCTGAACGGAAGCTGGCGGAAGCGGCGTATCAAAGAGGCGACAGCCCAGCTCATTCAGAAGCTGGCGAACGAGCACGGCTATAAGGCAAATCTGCAGGCGCGTGGCCTGCGGTCGTCCCGCTCCGGCCTCGTCGGTCTTCTCCTGCCGGTGCACGACAACCGCTATTTCTCCTCTATGGCGCAGTCTTTCGAGGCGCAGGTCCGAAGCCGCGGCCAGTGCCCGCTCGTCGTCAGCGCCTGTCGCGACCCGGAGGAGGAGCGGCAGGTCGTCGAGACGCTGATCTCCTATTCTATCGACGAGCTGTTCATCGCCGGCGCGACCGATCCGGATGGCGTGCACAAGGTCTGCGAAAAGGCGGGGCTGAAGCACGTCAACATCGATCTGCCGGGCACGCTGGCGCCGTCGATCATCAGCGACAATTATGAAGGTGCGCGCATGCTGACACAGGCGATCATCGAGCGCGCACAGGAGGATGGCCCGCTTTCGCCCGACGATCTGTACCTGTTCGGCGGCCGCAACGACCATGCCAGCCATGAGCGAATTCGCGGTTTCCGCGACGTAAAGCGCGCCCTGCTGGGCGCGGATCCGGACATCTGCATCCAGCCGACCGGCTATTCCCCCGCCATGACTGCCCGCGCCTTCGAAGCCTTCTACGAAGGCCACGGAAAGCTGCCACGCGCATTTTTCGTCAATTCCTCGATCAATCTCGAAGGGCTGATGCGCTTCCTCGCGCTGCATCCGCACGAGACCTTCGCCGATATCATCGTCGGCTGCTACGACTACGATCCCTTCGGCTCCTTCCTGCCTTTCCCCGTCTTCATGATCCGGCAGGATAGCGAGGCGATGATCACCAGGGGGTTTGCGATCCTCGATGCGGATCGCGGCCCGGCAATCACGCATCTGGTGCAGCCGACACTCGTGCCGCCGCGCACGGCGCTGATCGGCCCACTCGATGCGTTGAAGGATATCGAGTAATGCGTCCTGTCTCGTTCGAGGTGACGGCCCCGAATTCTTTGATGCCTGATCGCCAGACACGACGCCGTCATCACGTATTCAAGTCGCTATCAATCCCATCCGCTCGTCTCCCAGATCTCGTTCAGACTCGGGGAGAGTGACATTCCAACTTTTGCAGAAACAGGACGCTTCATCCTTGAACCCACCCCCGCTAGAACAATTTGCGGCATAAGCTGAATTATGGAACTTTTCTGAACTGGCTCCGGTTGGGAGCCGGACCGCTGTCCGGCTCTTTGCGATCTAAGCCGCCAGGACACCGCTCTTCTTTGCCGTCCACGTGGCGATGTAGTCCATCAGACCAGGTGAGAGGCAGTCATAAGGCGCAAGATCCATCTCGGTGAGACGCTCACGGATTGCATCCATCTTCGAGGGGTCATAGCCAGCCTCGATGATTGAGGATACGAAAGCGGCAAATCCGGGTTCCGCCCATCCTTCTTCTTCGAAACGCTCAGGATGGACGAAGGATAAGCCCTTGAACGGATGATCCCGGTCCACCGGCCCATACATATGGATACCGCACTCCTTGCAGGCGTGTCGCTGGATGAGGGCTGTTGCGTCGACGACCGTGAGCTTATCGCCGTTCTCAACGACTTCCACGGCTTCCGTGGGTACCACTGCAACAATCGAGAAGTTTGCGCCTACCGGTTTCCAGCACTTGGTGCAGCCGCAGGCATGATTATGGGCGATATCGCCGTTGATCTTCACCTTTACAGGGTTCGTCGTGCACTCACATACGAGAGTGCCTCCAGCGAACGGGCCGCCGCCCTTTTTCAATCCCCCATCGACATAAGGGTGTATGGTTGCCATTGCTTCTTTCCTCCTATTTGGCCAGACAACTGTGCCCGGCTTTCAGATCGGCAGGTGGCCGATCAGCGATTAGGCCGCTCGATTGGAACTCCGCTACAGTTCGACAGCGTAGTAGGTGAAGCCGCCTTCGTCCTTTCCGACACCAGAAATGGCTTCATTGATCCTCTCCAGCGGCCAAACCATCGGTGACATGACCGACATGTCGATGATCCCTGCTGCGACCATCGCCGCAATCTCCACCCCTTCTGCGGCCGTGAACCAAACCGAGCCGATCAATTCCATCTGCTCGTCCATCCACCATTTGACGTCGACGGGCAAAGCCCCAGACGTGCCGCCGATATTGACGACGCGCCCTCCCCGTTTGACGCCACCCATGGCGTCCAGCATGGAGTCGAGCGGCGCCTTGGCGCCGAGCGTATCAAGCATCAAGTCCGCGCCGCTCCCGTTAGTCTGCTCCTTGACGAAAGCTCCCGAGGATCCCTTCACGTTCGAGAACGTGACGATCCGGTCCGGCGCGATCGCTTTCAGCCGCTTGAGCAATGTCTCGCCCCTGGCCACGGCGTAGATTTTGGCAACGCCCATCGCCAATGCGAACAGCGTTGCACCCAAGCCTAGCGTCCCAGTGGCGCCGTTGATGATCAGAGTCTTGCCCATGAGCGGACCGCATTTTTTGAGCGCGGCATAGGAGGTGCCGAGATAGCCCATACGGGAACCCTGGACGAACGTCATATTGTCGGGGATTTTGATGACCTGAGCCTGCGGTGCGAGCATGAATTCGCCGAACCCGCCATAAGGATAACGGGCGAACATATCCATGCTTTTTTGGTTGTAGCCGAAGTAACCGCCAAGCGTCCAATATTCGCAGGCCTGCGGCTTGCCCGAAGAACAATGATGACATGCACCACAGAAGCGGCCGGGATTCACGTACACCCTGTCGCCCGGCTTAATGCTGACCACTTGGGGACCGACCTCGTGAACCACTCCACTTGGATCGAGGCCATGAATCGCGGGCCGTGGCGGCAATGGCATCTGCGGATACCAAGTCTCCCAGTTGGCCAGAACATTCGCGAGATTCGGAACCATTCCGCAGGCTTTCACGCGGACGATCACGTCACTTCCGGTGGCCTTCGGACGCTCGACCTCATCAATGCTCATCGGCTGACCCACGGCATGAAGCCGGGCGGCACGCATCAGTTCCATTGGTATTCCTCCCAAACTCAAAGATTGCGTCGTATTGACATCCTATATGGATTGTGAATACCGTTTAGTATCTGAAAAGGCAAGCGGGGAATGGCAACTATCCTCGCCGACCCGGCGGAGCCGGCGTCAAGGAGGAGAAATGGATTTCGTTTTGGTTGACTGGCTCCGCATTCTCTGCGGCGTCTGGTTCATTCCGCATCTCATCGGCAAGGGCCTGCACTATGAGAAAGCCGGGAGTACATTCGAAGCGGCGGGTTTCAAGCCCGGAAGACTTTTCGTGGGCCTTACCATGGTTGCTGAGGCATGTGCCGCAGTGGGCATGACTTTTACTATCTACCCCAGGGTTGCAGCCGTCGTAGGTGCCTCGGTATTGCTCGGGGCCGGCTACGCGGTCGTGAAGATCAACGGCATGAACTGGCGCTGGCAGAAGATGGGGCCGGAGTATCCGATCTTCTGGGCACTCATTTGTCTGCTAACGGCTCTTGTATGATCACTGCATTTTGAGGTACGCCTCGGTGTCTGGATACGCGAGAACGGGAATTGCGAATGGCACGGCTGACACGTGAGCAAAGTCAGGCTCGAACGAAAGAGAAGCTTCTAGCGTCGGCGTATGAAGTCATGGCACGCTACGGTTACGCTGGGGCTTCGATTGAGCGGATCGCCGAGGAGGCCGGTTATTCGAAAGGAGCGTTCTATTCGAACTTTGCCAACAAGGAAGACATCTTCCTCCAACTCCTCGCCGGCAATGCCGGTGGCGACGTGGTCCAACTGACGGAACTTCTCGGGAAATGTGATGACCCGATGGACCTCATCGACGTTCTCGCAACGTGGGCGAACAATCGCGGAGATGACCGCAAGTGGGGGATGTTGGCGATCGAGCTGCTGCGCATGGCACAGCATGATCACACGCTGGGAGATCGTCACATCAAGCTTTTCCGGGATCAATGGGAAGGCGTAGGTAAGATCCTCATCGACAAGTTGGATCTCGTTATGCAGCCTCCTGCGAGCCCATTCTATATCGGCGGTATCGTTCTCGAGCTCACCTATGGCGGTATTTCGAGCTTCCTCAAGGACGGAGCGCCTGGGGACATGGTCCGGGTCGTCTTGCGAGACATGTACCGCTCGTCGCGGGCAACCACGCCCGGTGTCCCTGCAAAAGCCTGACAGAGGCCATCTGCCGTCGACATGAGAAACGGGCGGCTCTGCCTTAGTCGTCCCGCACGCACTTGACCTGTCAACATTCTGTTGATCGTCGAAGCTGCGGCGCTGCGGGGGGAAGCACCCACATTGCGCCTATAGCAAGCTTGACATCTAAAAATTCAAAGACTAGGTTTCATTCAAAGTCTATTTGGTATGTGAAAACCATACGGTATTTAAGCTACAGACTGCGGCGACCGCTGTTGAGGAGCATGCGGGCTATGGGGGGATTATGAGCAAAGGTAAGATGACAGTGAGCTGTCGAAGCACGCAAGCCGGAGGCTAAGGCACCGGTTTTGTCGGCGCCGGGTGCCACGCGTCAGCGTGCTGGCGCTGCAGGATATACATCTCGCAATTCGGAAGACTTCGCATGTTTGGATTTGGCAACTCCCCGCAGGAGGCGCTGGCCGCGTCCCTGCTCGCCATGGTGCTCGTCGGCATTATCGCGTCGGGCCTGATGCGCTGGCGCCGCCTGATGCGCCCCACTGACCTCCTAATGCCTGCTGCATTGCTGGCAGCCTATTGGCTCGTCTACAACAAAGTGCCGGCTTTTCCGCCTGTCGGGGCGGTCAACAAGGTATTCTATGTGATTGTTATCGGGACGGCAGTCGGGTTCGCGGTCGAGATCGCCGCCCAACGCGCGGTTCGAGTTGTGTCCCTTTTTCAGCCGGTGGCGGCCGCATTCTATATTGGCCTGCCCCGCTTGGGAGTGGCGACGTGGGAAGTGGCGGCAGCTGCAACGGCTGGCGTGGCTATAGTGTGGCTCGCCTTGGGCGGGGCGTCGGTTCGCGCGGAGGATGACGTAAAGCGGGGCGGCGTCGTTGCCGTGCTCGCGCTCGGCTTCGCGCCGATTGCCCTTCTGGGTGCATCGTCCTCTTCGTTTCAGCTCTGTCTGATGCTCGTAGCAGGTTGCCTGGGAATTCTCCTGATACACATCATCAATCCCGTTTTCCGCTTTGGCGGCGCCTCGGCGACCGGCGCATTGGGTGGACTGATTTCCGTCGCTTACACCGTGGTATTGATCACGCGCAAAGCCGATCCCATCGCCATCGCGATCCTCGGCCTCTGCGTTGTGCTGCCAGTGTTCTCGGAGGGTATCTGCCGGCTGCTTGCTGTATCTCGGCAGTTTCCGCGCCTTTTCGTCCATATCGCCCTGGCTGCGCTTCCGGCCGCGTTGGCGGTCGTTGTCGCGTTCCTGGACTATGGATCGAGTTTTCCAGTTTAACATGAGGAGGAGAATGAAAATGAAATACAGACTTGCAGCTTTGTTGCTTTCGATGGCGTCGCTCGCCGGAACAGTGTCGCCCGCCTGGGCCACCAAATTCGACATCGACCCGGTCCATTCAGGGATCGCGTTTTACATCGATCACCTCGGCTTCTCGAAAGTGATTGGCGTCGCGCAGGAATTCTCAGGCGCTTTCGAATTCGATGCCACGAAGCCCGAGGGAAGCAGCCTTGATGTCAAAGTCGCGGTCGGTTCGATCTCGACGAACAACAAGCAGCGCGACGGCGACATACAGGGCGCCGATTGGTTCAATGCGACGGAATTTCCGGAAATCACCTTCGTCGGCAAGGAATTCAAGAAAACCTCCGACACCACGGGACAAATTATTGGCGACCTAACCATTGCCGGGGTCACCAAGTCCGCTGCCCTGGATGTCAAGTTCAATAAGGAAGGCCAGAACCCGTGGGACAAAAGCCACGTGGTCGGCTTCAGCGCGACAACCAAGGTGAAGCGGAGCGATTTCGGCATGAAGGCAGCGCTCGGAATGATCGGTGATGAGGTCGAGCTCGTGATTCAGGTGGAAGGCCGCGAGCACCAAGGCTGATCAAACAATCCGGACCGTAGAGTCCCTTCCCGAAAGGATACCGTCGCCACAAAGCGACGGTATTTTTCCGTATGGGCGCAACCCTTATGCCGTCCGGCCTGAGATAGGCAGCCGAGTTGGTTTTTCCGGCTTCTCAGATACTTTTTGGTATGCAAATACGAAATGGTATGTTAACGAGAGATAGCGCTTGCTGGAAGGCAGGGATAAAGCCGTTAGCGCGCATCGGGAGGATCTTTACATGCGTTCGTTTGCAGTCCTCGTTTGTGGTGAGGCCGCGCCGCCAAGCTCGACCGTATCCGGAGTGACAACGGCCGATCAAAATCTCCCTCATTCATCTGCGACGTAACACTCGCACTCAGGCCGCGCCGCGGCAAATTTCGTAACAATCGAAAGGAAACCCATGGACGTTCGCGCCGCCGTTGCCGTTCAGGCCGGAAAACCGCTCGAAGTGATGACTGTGCAGCTGGAAGGGCCGCGGGCCGGCGAAGTGCTGGTCGAGGTCAAGGCGACGGGCATCTGCCACACCGACGATTTCACTTTGTCGGGCGCCGATCCGGAAGGCCTGTTTCCGGCCATCCTCGGCCATGAGGGCGCCGGCATCGTCGTCGATGTCGGCCCGGGCGTCACCTCGGTCAAGAAGGGCGACCACGTCATTCCGCTCTACACGCCTGAATGCCGCGAATGCTATTCCTGCCTGTCCCGCAAGACCAATCTCTGCACCTCGATCCGCGCGACCCAGGGCCAGGGGCTGATGCCGGATGGCACCAGCCGCTTCTCGATCGGCAAGGACAAGATCCATCACTATATGGGCTGCTCGACCTTTTCGAACTTCACCGTGTTGCCGGAGATCGCCCTTGCCAAGGTCAATCCCGACGCCCCCTTCGACAAGATCTGCTACATCGGCTGCGGCGTCACCACCGGCATCGGCGCGGTCATCAACACCGCCAAGGTCGAGATCGGTTCGACGGCGATCGTCTTCGGCCTTGGCGGCATCGGTCTCAACGTGCTGCAGGGCCTGAAGCTTGCCGGCGCCGACATGATCATCGGCGTCGATATCAACAGTGATCGCAAGGAATGGGGCGAAAAGTTCGGCATGACCCACTTCGTCAATCCGAAGGAGGTCGGTGACGACATCGTGCCCTATCTGGTCAACCTGACCAAACGCAACGGCGACCTGATCGGCGGCGCCGACTATACCTTCGACTGCACCGGCAACACCAAGGTGATGCGCCAGGCGCTGGAAGCCAGCCATCGCGGCTGGGGCAAGTCCATCATCATCGGCGTGGCCGGCGCCGGCCAGGAGATCTCCACCCGTCCGTTCCAGCTGGTCACCGGCCGCAACTGGATGGGCACCGCCTTCGGCGGCGCCCGCGGGCGCACCGACGTGCCGAAGATCGTCGACTGGTACATGCAGGGCAAGATCCAGATCGATCCGATGATCACCCACACCATGCCGCTCGAAGACATCAACAAGGGCTTTGAGCTGATGCATTCCGGCAAGAGCATCCGCGGCGTCGTCGTGTACTGACAAATCGCATTATGGGGAGTGACATGTTTATAGGTTCGCCACGAGAGCGGTTCGAGGGGGAAGCACGCGTCGCGATGACGCCGGACAGCGCCACCCAGCTTCAGAAACTCGGATATCACTGTGCCATCGAAACGGGCGCCGGCAAACTTGCCGGCTTCTCCGACGACGCCTATCGCGCAGTTGGCGTTACGGTCGTCGACAGCATTGACGCACTTTATGCAAGCGTAGACGTCATCGCTCAGGTGCGGCCGCCCGAAGCGAACGACCTAGCAAGGCTTTCGGCAAGCAAGACGCTGATCTCCTTCTTCTATCCTGCGCAAAACAAAGAGCTTCTCGAGCAGGCGAAGACGACCGGCGCAAACGTGGTTGCCATGGACATGGTGCCGCGCATTTCGCGCGCCCAGAAGATGGACGCGCTGTCTTCCATGGCCAACATCGCCGGCTATCGCGCCGTGATCGAGGCCGGCAATAATTTCGGCCGCTTCTTCACCGGCCAGGTGACCGCGGCCGGCAAGATCCCGCCAGCCAAAGTTCTGGTCATTGGCGCCGGCGTCGCCGGTCTGGCCGCCGTCGGCACCAGCATCTCGCTCGGCGCCATCACCTATGCATTCGACGTTCGACCGGAAGTGGCCGAGCAGATCGAATCGATGGGTGCCGAATTCGTCTTCCTCGACTTCAAGGAACAGCAGCAGGACGGCGCGGCGACGGGTGGCTATGCATCGCCGTCGAGCCCCGAATTTCGCGAAGCGCAATTGAAAAAGTTCCGCGAGATCGCGCCGGACATCGACATCGTCGTCAGCACCGCGCTGATCCCGGGCCGCGACGCGCCGAAGCTCTGGCTTGCCGACATGGTCGCCGCGATGAAGCCGGGCTCCGTGGTCGTCGACCTTGCGGCGGAACGCGGCGGGAATTGCGACCTGACTGTTCCGGATCAGAAGATCGTTTCTGAGAACGGCGTCACCGTCATCGGCTATACCGATTTCCCGAGCCGCATGGCCGCGCAAGCCTCGACCCTCTATTCGACGAACATCCGCCATATGATGACGGACCTGACGCCGAAGAAGGATGGCGTTCTCGTCCATAACATGGAAGACGATGTTATTCGCGGAGCCACTGTGGCGTTCCAGGGCGAGATCACCTATCCGCCACCGCCGCCGAAGATCCAGGCGATTGCAGCCCAGAAACGACAAGAAAAGCCCAAGGAGTTGACGCCGGAAGAACGGCGTGCAGCAGAAGCTTCCGCCTTCAAGTCGGCAACGCGGCAGCAGGTCGGCCTGCTCGTCGTCGGCGGTGTTCTCATGGCGCTTATCGGCGCCTATGCACCGTCGGCCTTCATGGGCCACTTCATCGTCTTCGCGCTTTCCTGCTTCGTCGGCTTCCAGGTCATTTGGGGTGTTAGCCATTCGCTGCATACGCCGCTGATGGCCGTGACCAATGCGATTTCCGGGATCATCATCATCGGTGCGTTGCTGCAGGTCACTGCAGGCGGCTGGCTGGTGACCGCCCTTGCCGCCGTTTCGGTGGCGATCGCCACCATCAACATCGTTGGCGGCTTCATGGTCACGCGGCGCATGTTGAACATGTTCCAAAAGTCGTGACGCCAGCCCGGGGTATAGAACTATGTCTATCGGTATCCAGACCGCGGCTTACATCGCCGCATCCGTTCTCTTCATCCTTTCGCTCGGCGGTCTTTCCGGTCAGGAAAGCGCCAAGCGCGCCGTATGGTACGGCATATCAGGCATGGCAATAGCCGTGCTCGCGACCATTCTTGGGCCGGGCGTCGGGCTTTCCGTCGTCCTGATCATCATGCTTGCCTTTGGTGCTGTCATCGGCACGTTGTTGGCACAGCGCGTCGAAATGACCGGCATGCCGCAACTCGTGGCGGCGCTACACTCCTTTGTGGGCCTCGCTGCGGTACTGATCGGCGTCAACTCCGACATGACGGCACATGAGTTCGCCACCAATGCGGAAAAGATCATCCATGAAGTGGAAATCTTCCTTGGCGTGTTCATCGGTGCGGTAACCTTCACCGGCTCGATCATCGCTTATGGCAAACTTTCTGGCCATATCGGCGGCAAGGCACTTATCCTGTCCGGCCGGCACATATTCAATATCCTGATGGTGCTCGGGTCGTTTGTGCTGATGATCGGGTACATGAATGGCGCAGGTGCATGGACCCTCTACCTGATGACGCTGATCGCCTTTGTCATCGGCGCTCATCTCGTCATGGCCATCGGCGGCGCCGATATGCCGGTCGTGGTTTCGATGCTCAACTCCTATTCCGGCTGGGCGGCCGCGGCGACGGGCTTCCTGCTCGGCAACGACCTGTTGATCGTAACCGGAGCTCTCGTCGGCTCGTCGGGCGCGATCCTCTCCTACATCATGTGTAAGGCGATGAACCGCCAGTTCCTGTCGGTCATTCTCGGCGGCTTCGGCAATGCCTCGGCCCCGACGATGGTCGTCGAGGGCGAACAAGTTGCCATCGATGCCGAAGGTGTTGCCGCAGCGCTCAACGATGCCGACTCGGTGATCATCGTTCCGGGTTACGGCATGGCGGTTGCGCAGGCCCAGAGTGCGGTTTCGGAACTCACTCGCAAGCTGCGCGCCGCCGGAAAGCAGGTGCGCTTTGCGATCCATCCGGTCGCAGGTCGGCTGCCCGGCCACATGAACGTCCTGCTGGCGGAAGCAAAGGTCCCTTACGACATTGTATTGGAGATGGACGAGATCAACGACGACTTCCATGAAACCGATGTCGTCATCGTCATCGGCTCGAACGACATCGTCAATCCGGCGGCACAGGAAGATCCGAACTCGCCGATCGCAGGCATGCCCGTGCTCGAGGTCTGGAAAGCCAAGCAGGTTTTCGTCTCCAAGCGTGGCCAGGGCACCGGCTATTCCGGTATCGAGAACCCCCTGTTCTTCAAGGAAAACACCCGCATGTACTACGGCGACGCCAAGGAGTCGGTCAACGGCCTGCTTCCGAAGCTGGCCTGAGAGCTTGATGATCTCCGCTTCCGACTGGAGACATTTTCTCAAAGAAACATGTGCGCGCCAGCCGTAAGCCCGTCACGGCAGGCTCGCCGTTGTGCGCTCGGCCCCTCCCAAATTCGTCCGACCATGACCATGCGATAGCGAAAGTGGCAATCGACATATGGATACGGGTTGCGCGACAAAGGATTTGGGAGCAGGGCCGCTGGCGATCTCGAAATCTGGCCCGATTGAGGGGCGCGGACCGCCTCCCCAGTCGTCAGCGCGCGACAGCGCTGAGACGGGTACGCCCACATGCGGTTAAGGCGGCTCGAACGATCTACCCTGGATGGCGAAGTATGGCACAGGGCCAATTGCAGGCTGAGCCGATCGAATAAAGGGATGTTGGGTCGTCAGGTTCGTCCGCCGGGCATTGACTCGTTAGCCCGGCAGCATTGGCAAATAGTCCTCGAGATCCGCCCGTGATGCGAGCGGATCTATTGTTAATCTTCGGGGGCGATGCGAACGACGATTCCACTGAGAGTCTCGTCAAAGGGGATCTGACAGGAAAGCCGCGAGTTCTCTTGGCGGTAGTCGGAGCCTTCCAGCAACTCACTCTCGTCGATCGAGGGCTCTGCCAGAGTTGCGCTCTTCGGTAGCTCCTCGACGTAGAGGTGGCAGGTGGCACAGGAAAGGCACCCGCCACACATTGCGAGCAGCTCATCAAAGCCCGCGCCTCGGATGTTCTCCATCAGCGACGCGCCCACCCTTCCCTCGAAACTATGCAGCTCTCCATCTCGCGTACGCACTGATATCATAGACATTTTTTCCTCCACTTTCATTCGGACCTCGAATGCCTCACAGCACTTCTGGGCCAAGTTCCTTGAGTTGTTTCGATGTGTCCGCCAAGGCGTCGCGGTCGATCCTCGCTGAGCTATCGACAAGCTTTCGTCCTTGCACGTAGTCGCGGGATGCATTGACGCAATCGAGGGCCAGAACCGCCCCGTCCTTCAGATAAATAACGCTGAAGCTCCGACTGGAGGGATTGCCGCGCGTCACCACGCTGTCAAAGCCGTAGTTGAGACCGATGGTCTGCATTCTCAAATCGTATTGATTGGACCAGAACCAGGGCGTTGCATCGTAGGGCTTGAGTTCGCCGCAGATCGCCTTCGCGGCAGTCGTCGCCTGATCCGTCGCGTTCTGCACAGATTCAATGCGAATACCGCGGCCATGTCTAAGCCGGGCGCAGTCTCCAATGCAGTAAATGTCCGGCAGGGATGTCCGGCATAACTCATCGATATCCACACCGTTTGAGCCTTCCGCGCCCGCCTCGATCAGTGGGCCGGCCGAAGGGACAATGCCTATACCGACCACGACGATATCGGCTGGGATCTTCTCGCCGGTCGCAAGCACCACGTTCTTGACGCGGCCGTTGGAACCTTCCAGCGAACCGACACCGCAGTTGAGGCGGATGTCGACGCCATGTGCGCGATGCTCAGCTTCGTAGAACCTCGATACCGTTTCCCCGGCCACGCGCGCGAGCACGCGGTCGAGCGCCTCGACCAAAGTGACCTCCTTGCCGATCTCTCGGAACACGGCTGCCGCTTCGAGACCGACATAACCGCCGCCGACGATCACGATCCTTTCGGCGCCGGGAAGGCCTTCGACGAGCGCGTCGCAATCTGCCTTGTTGCGTATATAGCAGATTCCGGCCAACTCGCTGCCTGAGCAGGAAAGCTTCCTCGGTTCGCCACCAGCCGCCCACACGAGCCTGCCGTAGGAGAAGCGTTCGCCCAGGTCGGTGACGACGACATGGGCTGCCGCATCGACGGTGGTCACACGCCTGCCCAGCATCAGTTCCACCTGCCGGGAGGTCCAGAAGTCCCCCGGCCTCAGATGCATCCTTTCGAAGGATTTCTTGCCTGCGAGATATTCCTTCGAAAGCGAAGGGCGGTCGTAGGGAACTTCCGCCTCAGCGCCGATCAGGGCAATGCGTCCGGTGAACCCGGACTGCCTGAGCGCCGCCGCTGACTGTGAGCCGCCATGTCCGCCGCCGACGATGATGCAGTCGAAGAAGCCATTGTGATGCTCCTGCGTCATTGTCACGACCTTCTTTCAGCACCGATGAGGACGAAGCACATGGTCGCGGGCTTGTCGCCCTTGTTGCGCCAGGCATGGCGCGTGCCGCATTGGACGACGACGTCGCCCTGCTTCAGCAGCGTTTCGGCGCCGTCATCGAGTTCAAGCCACACTTCACCGTCGAGTACGATGTCATAGTCGATGGTATCTGTAGTGTGCATCCCGGGTGCATCAGGCTCGAACGCCTGGATCAGGCCGGGGATGTGCATCGCCTGTTCCTCAACCGCGGCCGCTGGATCGATGGTTGCGAATACCGAGTCTGGCGGAAAGACGACGATCATCAGCTTCGTCTGGCCCGGTTCGGGGGTGATCAGGATTTGCGGCGGCGCCTGCTCCGCATGACTTTGCGGAAGGCTGGGTTTAGCCGAAGTTGCATAAAGGACCGAGGTAAGGTGGCCCGGCACAGAGCCGTACACATGGGCATTGGGTGCGGGGCCGTCGCTGATGAACACTGACCTGCCGTTACTAATCCCTGTGACGACGCGCCGGGGTATGCGCAGTTGCGTTGCCCTATTCATAGATCAAGCCCTTCGCCTCAAGCTGCGGACGCATGTTGTTAATGTCGAGGCTCAGTTGGCCTCTCTCGTAGAGACCGCGCTTTTCGTCTTCCATTTTCTGGCGTTGGCGCGCTTTTTCGAGGACCATCGCGGCCTCATCGCGCTTGACGACACAGACGCCATCGTCGTCGGCGACGATGACATCGCCGGGTTCGATGTAGGCTCCGGCGCAGACCACGGGGACTTGGACGTTCGCGAGCGTCTCCTTGACCGTGCCTTGGGCCGATATTGCCTTCGACCAAACGGGAAAGTTCATGGACCGCAGGTCAGCGACATCGCGTACGCCGGCATCGATCACGAGTCCCAGAATTCCGCGAGCCTTGCACGATGTCGCGAGAAGATCGCCGAAATATCCGTCCGTGCACGGCGAAGTTGGTGTGACGACCAGGATGTCGCCAGGCTGCGCGACCTCAAGCGCGACATGGATCATCCAATTGTCACCCGGTGGCACCTCGCATGTGAGCGCCGTGCCACCGATGCGCGAGCCCTCGATCACGGGGCGCAGATGCGGGGCCAGCAATCCCTTCCGGCCTTGCGCTTCATGGACTGTAGCGACGCCGAGCTTACCCAAGGCTTCGCATGTCTCGCGATCCGTTCGCGGTGTCTTGGTCATTACCTTCATTGGGAACCTCTCGAGATGGAATCAAACGTGATTCAACCAGCCGACCGCGCCTTGGAGGAAACTGCGATCAAACACGCCTGCGGCGCTGGATCTGGCTGATCCGTCAAGCAGGTTGGCGCGGATCATCAAGTCGACCGTGGTATCCATGGCACGTTGCGGAATGGACAAATCGCCGGGCCACATACCCATGTCGCGCATGTAGTGGAGGCCGCGCGAGGCGAGTTCGGTGTCGTCCTTCGTGGTAATGCGCTGGAAAATCGGAAGCGTGATTTCTTCGCGGCTCGGGTCGTTCGTGATCGAATAGGCCTCGAACAATGCCTTGAGGAAACGGCCGACCACATCACGGTTACGATCCAACCAGCTTTTGCGGCCAATGACAGCGGCGAAGACGATCTCGGGGATGACATCATTGATCTCGCCGATCAGGTTGTAGCCATCACGTTCAGCCAGGAAATTCCATGGCGCGGGCTGCGGGGCGCAGTCAATTTCCCCCGTCTGCAGGGCTTCCCAGCGCTTGGTGTGGATGCCGGCGAGTTCGAATTCGTAGTCGCCGGGATACCGCAGGCCTTCCTGGGACAGCAGCATCTGGGTGTAGATCGCCGTGCCCTCTGTCAGCGACGACGTGCCGACCTTTTTGCCCTTGAGGTCCTCGATCCTCTTGATCGAAGGCTGAGCGACCAGCGACATCGGCAGGCGATTGGAATTCGAGGCGATGACCCTGAGTTCGCCGCCTTTGACGAAGTTCGAGACGGCACCTTCAGGTGGCGTTATCGCAAGATCGGCCTCGCCTTCGACAACCGCGGTGGTCGCCTTGTCGACGGTGCCCATCTTCTTGTATTCGATCACCAGCCCGTGCTTGGCGAAAATTCCATGCTCTTCAGCCACGAAGACCGGGAGCCAGTTGAACCCTTGCGCCCCGCCCGCGAGGCTGAGACTTTGGCTGGAAGCCATATGTTTTCTCCCTGACAATTTCGAGGCTTCAAAGGCCGCGCTTGCGCAACCGCTCATCCAGAAGCGGATAGACCCGACGTGCGTTTCCTTCGAAGACCGCGTGTCTTTGTTCGTCATCAAGCGTGAGCTGGTCGATGTATCTCTTGGTGTCGTCGAACGGGTGCCCCGTCTCCGGGTCGATCGCTTTCACAGCACCGAGCAGCTCGGAGCCGAACAGGATGTTCTTGGTGTCGACGACGCGGAAGAGCGTGTCGATGCCCGCCTGGTGATAGACGCAGGTGTCGAAGAACACATTGTTCATGAGGTGCGTGTCGAGGCCCGGCTTTTCGAGCATGATCGACAGGCCGCGATAACGGCCCCAGTGATACGGCGCAGCCCCGCCTCCGTGCGGTATGATAAGCTTGAGTTCCGGATGGCGCTCGAACAGTTCTCCCTGAATCAACTGCATGAATACCGCCGTATCCGCGTTGATGTAGTGCGCACCCGTCATGTGAAGGCACCGCTCGCAGGAACTCGAAACGTGGATCATCGCGGGGACCCTGAGGGCGACCATGGCCTCCCACATAGGGTCCCACCATGGATCGTAGATCGGCGGCGAGCTCCAACGTCCGCCTGACGGGTCGGGGTTGAGATTACAGCCCACAAAGCCGCTTTCGACGCAGCGCTCCAACTCCTCGATGACATCAGACAGGTCGCCATCAACTGTTTGGGGAAGCTGGCAGACGGCTGCGAAATTATCCGGGAACATGTCGACGATCCGGCCGACATTGTCGTTCGACAGGCGCGACCATTCCTTGGCGACCGACGGTCCCGGCACGTGATGACCCATGCCGGAGGCGCGCGGGCTGAGAAGCGTCACGTGCGAACCGCGCTCGCGCTGAATTTTAAGCTGGTTCGCCTCGATAATGTCGCGCAGTTGCTTGTCGTGTATCCCCGGATAGATCGGCGGCTCGGAGGACTTGCCTTCCGCATAGGCGACTTGCGCCGTTCGGAAGGCATGGTGCTCTGGTGGTTCCGTCGTGAAGTGGCCGTGGCAGTCGATGATCAAAGACATCATCCATTCCACTTCGCAGGAAGGTCGGAGATGCCACGGAACCGCCAGCCCTTGCCTGTGATCTCCCGCGAAGTATCGAGACGAAGATCGGGCAACTGCCGGAACACCTCGGCAAGCGCAATCTCACCCATCGCACGCGACAGGAAGTGGCCGGAACAGAAGTGCGGACGGAAGCCGAATGACAGGTGCTGCTTCTTCTTGCGGAACATGTCGAAACGGTCGGCATCTTCGAAACGCGTCTCATCGCGGTTGGCCGACCCCATGACAATAGCGACGGATGCCCCCTCTGGGATGACCGTTCCGGCGATCTCGAAATCTTCCTTGGCGATGCGCGGTGTTACGCCGATCGGGGCGATCCAGCGCAAGCCCTCATCGAAGGCGCGCATCGCGTTTTCCTGCGGCTGCTCGGCCATAAGCTTCGCCTGGTCGGGATTCGAAAGAAGACCCGTGCAGGCATTCGCCGCCGCATGCCCCGGCTCCTGGAGACCGCCAAGGATGATGACGCGCATGGTCGGAGAAATCTCCTCCCAGCTGCGAACCTCGCCCTTTGCCATGCCGCCATACATGACATGGCTGAGCAGCGAGTGGTTGGGCTTTGATAGGCACGCCTGGTAAAGATCGCCCATCTGCTTGTCTATGTCGGCGAGCGCGTCGTCCAGTCGCTTCCATATGGCCGGATCATTGCTGACGTTCTGCAGGCCGAGCGCCATCGCGTGAAACCACTCGACGAGGGTTTCGTTTGGCGTCTCCGTCAGGCCGATGACGTCGCCAATGCATCGCACCGAGATTGGCTCGAAGAGTTCCGTCGTCAGGTTCGCTTCGCCATTCTTCTTGATGGAGTCGATGTAACGCTGCACGACCGGGCGTGTCAGACCTTCGACGAACGAGCGCACGCGTTCCTGCGTGAGATTTTCGTCGATACCCTGGCGGAGGCACTGGTGATCTTCACCAGACATGGTCAGGACGTTCGGCATGCCCATGACGCGAGCTTCCGGACGGTCCGCTGAGGCCGACGGTCCAAACACCTTGTCGTTGCCGCCGATCGTGCGGCAGTCGTCGAACCGCGTAATGAAATATTCTTTCGTCCCTTCGAAGAAGGCCACAGGCTCCTCGGCGCGTAGCCTCGCGTAGACGGGATAGGGATCCCTATAGAGATTTTCGCCCGTCAGTTCGGTGTGCGTTCCCGTCATTGATTTCCTCCCTCACCCGCGTCGCGGGGTCTTCGCCAATCCGCCACCATGTTCTCCAACCCGGCGGCATGCATTTTCAGGACGTTCCTTTGGAGCAATCGCCACGCGATTGATGCTTGACATACCGAAACGTCTTCGGATACTGATAGGTATCCAAAGCGAGGTTGGCTGTCAACAAGAGAAATCGACAGGCCGTGGAGAGACCGCTTCGGAAGGGAGGAAATCAGTGAGCAACAGCAGCATCGCCGAGGTGCGCCTTGTGCTTGAGGCGCGGGATGTCTCCGTGCAGTTTGGCGGCGTCAAAGCCCTGACCAATGTGTCGGTTTCCGTGAAGGCAGGAGAAATCTGTGGCTTGATCGGGCCGAACGGAGCAGGCAAATCGACATTTCTCAACGCGGCGACCCGGCTCGTAAATTACACAAGCGGATCGATCATGCTTGGCGGTCAGCCACTCGAAGGCGTCGGTTCACGCGAGATGATCGGAATGGGCATCGCGAGGACCTTCCAGAACCTCGGCATCTATGGCTCGATGACCGTTCTGGAGAATGTCATGCTCGGGGCGCATCACCGGTTTGGCGGCAAGTTCGCTCAAGCGATCTTCGCTCCATCTCGGATAAGGGCGAAGGAACGGTCTGCACGCGAGAAGGCTATGGCGGTGCTTGAAGAGGTCGGCATGGTCGAGCTCGCCGCGCGCGCGGCCGGATCGCTTTCCTATCCCCTGCAGAAGCGTATGGAGATCGCTCGCGCGCTTGCCGCCGAGCCTAAAATTCTTCTGCTTGACGAACCCGCCGGCGGACTGACGCACGGCGAGGTCCACGAATTTGGGTCGCTCGTCGATGGCATCCGACGCAAGCGGAACCTCTCCATTCTTCTCATCGAGCATCACATGGGGCTGGTCATGAGCCTTTGCGACCGGATCGTTGTCTTGCATCTGGGTCGTAACTTGGCCGAAGGCACCCCTTCCGAAATCAAGTCCAACGACGCGGTGATTGCCGCCTACCTCGG
Source organism: Rhizobium anhuiense bv. trifolii (assembly GCF_024346605.1). Classification (NCBI taxonomy): domain Bacteria; kingdom Pseudomonadati; phylum Pseudomonadota; class Alphaproteobacteria; order Hyphomicrobiales; family Rhizobiaceae; genus Rhizobium; species Rhizobium anhuiense. The sequence goes on along the minus strand of NZ_CP098804.1, from coordinate 152,843 downwards.
GAAGGCGGCATGACACTGGATCTCAAGAACCTCTCCGTGTTCTACGGCAAGACGCAGGCACTGTTCGACTGTTCTTTCTCAGTGGGAGAAGGCGAATTTGTCGCCCTGCTCGGCTCCAACGGGGCTGGGAAGACGACGCTGCTGCGTGCCGTTTCCGGACTGCTCCCCTTCAAAGGCTCGATTGCCTTTTCTGGAATGGCGCTCGACAAGATCGTCGCGCAGAAGCGCCTTGCGCTCGGCATTGCTCACATACCCCAGGGGCGCGGGACTTTCTCCGAGTTTACGGTCGATGAAAACCTCTCCCTCGGGGCAACGATCGTGTCGAACCGATCACAAGTGAGAGAGGACAAGGACCGCTGGTACGAGACATTCCCGCGTCTGCGTGAACGGCGCGATCAGCTTGCGGGAAACCTTAGCGGTGGGGAACAGCAGATGCTGGCTGTCGCACGCGCGCTCATGTCTCGTCCGAAGCTTCTGATGTGCGACGAGCCATCGCTCGGGCTCGCCCCTTCGATCACTCAGGAAATCCTGGCGATTTTCAAGACGCTCAACAAGGATCACGGCATGACGCTGCTCGTGGTCGAGCAGAATGTCGACATCACCCTTCAATATGCCGACCGGGCCTTCGTTATCGAGGCCGGCCAGATTGTGGCGAGCGGTGCGGCAAACGAGCTGATCGCCAACGAAGACATCAAGAAATCTTACCTGGGAGTTGCCTGATGAGCCTCTTCTTCCAGCTCGTCGTCAGCGGCCTGACCACGGGCGCAATTTACGCGGCGCTCGCCCTGGCGCTCGTCCTCATCTTCAGGGCAACCAACGTCGTCAACTTCGGCCAGGGCGAGATGGCGACCTTTTCCGCCTATGTGGCCTGGCAGTTGATGCAATGGGGTGCGCCGCTCTGGCTCGCCGTCCTCGCGAGCCTCATTATGGCGTTTGCTATTGGGATTGTGACTTTCCGCTTGATTATCCGGCCGATGATGAGCGCTCCCGTGGAGGCGGTCGTCGTCATCACCCTTGGCATCCTCGTCCTCTTCCAAGCGGCGTGCATGTGGATGTGGGGCGCCGAACAACTCTCGTTCCCAAGCCTCTTCCCTGACGGCGGTTTGGATATCGGCGGCGTTCGCGTGCTCGCTTCCGCCATCGGCACGCTAACGATCCTTTTTGTTATCGCTTTGGCGATGGGCTTTATCTTCCGGTTCACCAGGCTTGGCCTATCGATGCGTGCGGCGGCTTTCGACCATGCCCGAAGCGTACTTGTCGGCGTTAATGTCGAACGCATGCTGATGTTGGGCTGGGGCTTTGCCGCCATTATTGGGGCACTTGCCGCAATCCTGATTGCCCCTCGGCTCTTCCTCAGCCCGACGATGATGACGCCAATCCTCTTTTACGGGCTCGCTGCAGCAACGCTCGGCGGCTGGGACAGTCCGCTTGGCGCAATCGTTGGCGGCCTCGCCGTCGGCGTCGCCGAGAGCTTGGGTGCCAGCTACCTCTCGTTCGTCGGCGCCGACATGCGCATCGCCGTGCCGATCGCCCTCACGCTCATCATCCTGCTCGTCAAGCCCGTCGGCCTGTTCGGATCCTACAAGGTGACAAAACTATGAATGACGGATTCCGCGCGGCGACTCTCAAGTTCGGTCTCTTTGCGATCGTCGCGATCCTTATCCCAGTCTTTGTGCCGGGATACGCACTTCAGCAGGTGGCGATCGCGATCGCCTACGCTATCGCCATTTTAGGTCTGAACCTGCTAATGGGGTTCGCCGGCCAAATTTGCCTTGCGCAGGGAACGCTGTTCGGCGTCGGCGCTTACGTGACGGCGATCCTCAATGCCACCTACGGCATCTCGCCGCTCGTAACGTTGCCTGTCTCTGCAGCCGTGGCGGCCGTCGTCGGGCTTGCCATCGGCCTTCCGGCACTCAGGCTTCAGGGCTTGCAGCTTGCCATCGTGACATTTGGTATCGCGGCCGCGTTCCCGCAATTGCTGCTCAAGATGGGGAGCCTGACGGGTGGAGTGTCGGGGCTTCCGATCGATGCCCTCGAACCTCCGAGCTTCATGCCGGACAATCCCGAGTTGTGGCTCTACATCATATCGCTCACTTGCGCGGGGATCGGAGCCCTGCTTGTCTCGCTAATGCTCTTCGGCGACAACGGGCGCGCGCTCAGGGCACAGCGGGACAATCCACAGATTGCCCAAGCGCTCGGCATCAACCTGACACGTACTCGCCTTTGGGCATTTGCCGCAAGTTCGGCGCTCGCGGGACTCGGCGGCGGAGTGTTCGGGATCATCAGTGGTTTCATCAGCCCGGAGTCGTTCCTGGCAATCCTGTCCATCAACATCGTGATCGGCAGCATTGTCGGCGGCGCTACCAGTATCGTCGGAGCATTTCTCGGCGGTCTGTTCATGGTCTTCGTCCCGACCTGGGCATCTGACATCAACCTGAGCCTCGGCAACCTGATCTACGGCCTCGCGCTCATCCTGATCATGATGGTCGCGCGCAATGGGGTCACTGGCTTCATCGAAAAATGGCTCTCGATGACTTTTCGGAGGATGGCGAGTAGCCGACGCCAAATTGAAACAAGGGAGGAACTGATATGAGATTTATTTCTATGCTGAAAGGGAGCGCAATGCCGCTGGCTGTCGCGGCACTGCTCGCGGCAAGCAACGCCAATGCTGCGGAATCGTCGCCGGGTGTTACCGACGACACCATTAAAATTGGTGTCACGGGACCACTGACTGGACCGGTCGCGGTCGTCGGCGGTGTCGCCGAAGGCATACGAGCGCGCGTCGAGCAGGCCAACGCCGAAGGCGGCGTTAAGATGGGCGACGGCAAGACCCGCAAGATCGATCTCATCATCGAAGATGATGGCCTTGATCCCCAGCGCACCTTGGCGAATGTCCGCAAGATGGTCGAGAAAGATCAGGTATTTGCTCTCGTCGGCACCGCGGCGACGCCAAACAATCTGGCGATCGGCCGTTACATCACGCAGAAGAAAGTCCCGAACGTTTTCATGTATTCCGGTGTCGTCTCCCTGAACGCACCCGAGTGGGAGGTTGGCTTCGTACCGTCGTTTTCAACCGAAGCAGACTCATTTGCTGCGTATCTTCAGATCAACAAGCCCGACGCAAAGGTGGCGTTCCTGTATCTGAACACGGAGACGGGCCAAACCTTCATGAAGGCCTTCGATAGCGCAATCGACGGAACGAACATCAAGGTGATCGAACGCCAGCCGGTGACATCGCAGGACCCCACTGTCGAGACCCAGCTAAATACTCTGAAAGCTTCTGGCGCTGATACATTGGTTATTATCGCCGCGCCCCGCCAGGGGGGCGAGGCCATCCGTTTCCAGTCCGAAAGCGGTTGGAAGCCTTTAACCCTGGTCACCAACTTGTCATCGGCGTATCCGGTTCTCCAGTCAGTCGGCCTGGAAAATGCCAAGGGTATCATCACCTCCGACTTCCTAAAGCCGATCACCAGCAATCAGAAATCCGGTGACGAAGGCGTCGATCACTATCTCGACGCCATAAAAGCAGCCAAGGTGAACTTCGTCTTCGCCAATACGATTGGCCAGACCGGATATGCAATTGGCGACACGCTCGTCCAGTCCCTCGAAAAGCTCAAGGACCCCACCCGCGAAGAGCTGATGAAGGTCGTTCACAACATGGACGGTTGGAAGAACCCATTGCTCCAAGAGGGCATCACAATGACAACCAAGGAAGGATCCGACATCTACCCCGTGGAGGCACTCCAGCTATACCAGTTCGATGGCCAAGAATACGCACCGCTCGGTGGCGTCTTGGACTTTGAAGGCAAAACATACGAATAGCTCCCTACCAGTGGGTGCCGGCAACCGGCGCCCACACAGGTGAGGCAGATTTGGCAAGCATGGGCGGCAAAATTTACCCGGTCCCATAGTTGAACGACGAGCGCGGGAATTGTCGACATCTTCGCGGCAGGACGGCGCTCTTGGTCGTCATGCATTCGTACGTCCCGATTGGTACTAAGGAGCAGGCCTGGAATTCACTCGTCAGTCGGATAACGGCCCTGCGTGAGATTGAACACCGCCGTCAGGTTGACGATGATGCTGGAGGTGCACTCCTCCTTGTTGATGACGCGGGCGTCGAGAACCTTGCTGGCGCTGCGGAGGCGTGATGCGGCTCCCTGCGGAAGGGACAGATGGCGATCTTCAACCCGACGGGCGACGTAACCGGCAAAGCCCGCATCATCGAACGAACCTTCGACGGTGACCCGAACCCCTCGACACTCTCGGTGCAAAAGCTCCTCTTGGTTCCATGTTGGATGCGATGGGGACGCCGTTGTTTCGCGTTCGCAGGCGCTACCGCGCAATTGACATACCGCGCGGTCACCTCGCCTTGGCATTCCACCTGTTCATTTGAACACGGCTTACTGATCGCAGCGTGGATATCTGCCCATCCCCAAATGGGGCGGCAACTCTTCCTCCAACTCGTCAACGCGCTGCGAACTCAGGCCATGACCCGCACATCCTCATCACCCGTCAAAGCCCCGCTCCAACCTCGCTGCATGCTGCCCTAAAATTCAAGGCACTTGGAGTGGCAAATCGAGCAATTCGATCGCCACACAGTCGTCGATGATGGAAGGCGGCACCTGAAAGGCTGACAGAATTTGGCGCACGACCTTTTCAGGATGATCGTGCTCCTGCTCTTGCCGGAGAAGCGTTGTCATCGACGCGAGAACGGTGCCAATCATCATATCTCGCCCGATCGTGACGCTTTGCAATTTGAATTCGCCCGACTCGATGCCCTCCTGAACGGACGCCGTTGCGTATTGGAACGTATCCGAACCGAAAATGGGCCCGACACTGGAAAGGTTGACCATCGCCCAACCCCAAGAAGGATCTTGGCGCGCGCGATGCAGGTAATAACGGATGGCCAGCGCAACCCGCATCGCGCAGATAGGAAGTGTTCGCATGAGCTCTTGCACTGCAACGTTGAACTCATGGCTCATTTCATAGGTGAGCACCTCGAACAGCTCGTCAATGTCAGAGAAATAGTTGTAAAAGGTCCCCCGCGAGATGAGGGCGATCCCACACACTTCTTCGATACGCGTTGACCTCCCGTTTGGACGGCCAAGCAGATGAAACGCCGCTGAAAGGATAGTCGCCCGGGTACGCGCACGCTTCTCCACGCCGATCTGCGCACGCCGTTCCGGGCTTATTTTCGTCGCCATGCCTGCTCGATTCCTCATTCAATCGCAGCGTATATAGGCCGGTCATGTCACGAAACCATTTTCAGAACAATGCATGGGATTTTTGGAAATCTTACCGATCAGCTCCGTTCGAAGCATGAGAAAATACTGTTTTGATGCAAGCAGTTCTGCCGACATCGGGACGTAAACTGCCTGCGATCAAGATGTGCGACATCGTGCCATGAACCTGCTTTCGACGGCCGCAACAGTTGCCGCCTTCGGAAGGATTGATCATGACGCCTTACGTTTTAAGCGCCAAAGCCTGGATCTCGCGGATGACCCTCCTACGGGAAGACCACAGTCTTCAGGCCATTGAGCATGACACGGGTTTCAAGATGCAATTTGACGGCCTTGGCGAGCACTCGGCTTTCAATATCGCGGCCGGTCGCGACAAGATCCTCCGGGCCCATGGCGTGATGCACACGCTCGACTTGCTGCTCGATGATCGGCCCTTCGTCCAGATCAGGAGTGACATAATGCGCCGTGGCTCCGATCTGTTTGACACCCCTTTCAAAGGCCTGATGATAGGGCTTGGCTCCCTTGAAGCTTGGCAGGAAAGAGTGATGAATATTGATAATCCTTCCGAACAGGCGGCTCGAAAGCTCCGTCGACAGAACCTGCATATAGCGCGCCAGGACGATCAGATCCGATTGCGCATCGCTCATCAGCGTCAGGAGCTTTTCCTCTTGTTGAGCCTTCGTATCGCTGTTTACCGGCAGGTAATGGAAAGGTGCGCCCTCACGCTCCGATGTCGGGCGGCAGTCCTCATGATTTGAAACGATTGCCGCAACCTCCGCGTTCAACCAGCCAACCCGGATTTGGTAGAGCAGATGTAAGAGCGCGTGATCGAATTTCGAAACCATGATGATGATCCGCGGCTTCCGTCCGACGTCGATCAACTCGAGCTTCATGGAAAACCGTTCAATCGGAGATTTCAGTGCACGACGAACCATGGCCTCCGTGACCGCTGTCGGGACAGAAAACGCGATGCGCATGAAAAAGGTGTTGGAGACACGATCCCAGAATTGATTGGAATCGGAAATGTTGGCGCCGAGCGCTGCAAGTTCAGAGGTCACCGCGGCGACGATTCCAGGCTTGTCTTGACATGACAAAGTCAAGACGAAGTTCTGCTGCTCGGAGATTGTTTTCATTGCATAAAGCCTACTTCGATATGTGACTTGCCAGAAAGTCTCGGATCCATTCGGCCGTTTTTCCAACACCGCCGAATGGATAGAAATGCAAACAAACTGATCCGTGCTTGCTAGGATCGAGCCTTCTTATGAACTCCGCCACAAGCGCATCCGGGCCGGCGGTATTCAGAAGTTTCCGGATCGAGAGCCCGTATTTCGCCATGACTTTCGTGGACGCGCCGACGCCGCAGATCGTGGCGAAGCGTAACAGGGTTTTCACACTGGCAGGCCCCGGGACACCAATGCGTATGGGTGCTGTTATGCCCGCCTGGCGAAGGCGCCCGATCCATTCGATGACCGGTTCGGCATCGAAGGAAAACTGCGTCGTGATGTCATATTCCAGCCCAGCGGCGGTCAGGAGGGCATGTTTTTCCTGCAGCACCTCGAAAAGCACCCCGTTACGGATCTTTGGATGCCCTTCCGGATATCCGGCTATGCCGACCTTCCTGATTCCATGCTTGGACAACAGTCCCGAACGAATGATGGCCAAAGAATCCTCATATGGCCCGACAGGCACGTCAGGATCGCCGGCCACGATAAATAGACGATCGACGTTCGCCACGCTCACAAACAACGCCAAGAGACGATCCAGTTCTGCAGCCGAGCCCAAACGTCTGGCGGAAATATGTGGCACCGGATGAAAGCCGAGCTCTTTCACCGTTGCCGCGGCTGCAAGGCGCGCGTCATGATTTTCATTGGGAATGAAGGCAATTGAAACGCATGTGGCCGGTGCAAGCAGTTTGCTCACATCTTGGAGGCCGGCAATGTCTTTTCCTGTGATTTCGAATGAGTATCCGTCAATCAATGCTGCGCGTGGCGACATCACCGGTCGCACGGCAAGGGCGTCTTCCGCCATATCGATATTATGCATCATGCGATGGCCCCTATAGACGTCTTCGGAAATTGTCGACGATCCCCAGCTGGATCGCACAAGGGATGCGTACGGCAGACTGCCGCGGTCCCGCTGAGGGCCACTGGGCAGTGCTGCCGTTCACCATGAAGCTTGCTTTGAGCGCCAAGCGGCTTGAGGTTACTGCTGGCCGGTCTTGATGACTTTTTCGAAGTAGGGAGCCGGAACTACCTTGGCGCGAATTTCGCGGAGCTGGTGCGTGCCGACCGGAAGGCGCTGGGAATTTGGCTCACCCCAAAGCACTGTGACTTCCGTACCGGGTTCGGCGTGCTCAATATCAACGAGCGAGAGCGAGATGACCCGATTGGCATTGGCGGAATAGGCAAGCCATTGCGATATGCCGACGCGTTTGTCACCTTTCATGATCGCGTCCGACTGGAACGTCGCATACATCGGATTTGGCAGCTTCATGAACATACCGCCGTTGTCCGGATCGATCAGCGACGAGTTCATGCATGCCATGACGTCGTCGTTGTTCCATTCGAGCGTCACTTTCTTTCGCTTCGGATTGGCGACCCTTTCACGCAGGGCTTCCTTGCCAATGAAATCGTGATTGAAGTCGATCAGCGACTTGTAACCGACTTCAACCGGATCGACGTAGTAGTCCTCAATCTTGTCGGACAGGAAGCTGCCGCCGAGCGAGGCGACCGACTCCAGAAAGTACTGGTTCAGCCATTCGCGGTAGGGCTTCATTTCGGCGCTGTGATAGATGGCCGGAAGCGGCATTGGCATCCAGCCGGATTCCTGCGCGGTGGTCGAATAGGCCATCGCTCCAATCTTGCGCATGCCATATTTTTGCCCGACCTCGGCAAAGGCGGCGCGAATCTCGTGCTGAATGTCCCAAGGCCCGTAGATTTCGTAGCCAGGCTCGCCTGCCATGCCATGGCGAAGGGCACGAACCGCGTGACCAGCAATCTGGAATTCACCGATATTGAAGAACTTGATGTCCGGCAACGTCCCGTCCGAAACCTCACGCACCAAGGGAAGCGCGTTGGGGCCCTGGATCTGGATACGGAAGACATCGCGCGTTCCCGAACGGATCGAGAAGTTGTCGTCCCGCACCGCGGTCACATTCATGCCGCTGATTTCGGCGTTGTACTGCACCCAGTCACTGGCAAAAGGGGCGCCGACGATGCGCAGAAATTCCTCTTCCTCGCGGAAGACAATGGCATCGCCGATCATATAACCGTCGTGGCCGGCCAGCACCAGTTGTTTGCCGCGCAAAACCGGGAAGGAATCGAACTTGTTGGTCGCCAGCGTGGAAAGAAACTTTACGGCGTCCGGACCGCGAAGATGCAGTTCCGTCATGTGGTAGGAAAGCTCAAGCAGCGCAACGCTATCCTTCCAGGATCTCACCTCATCGCGCCAATTGGTGAACTCCGGTGGAATAACCGGGAATGTGTAAGGCCCGATGTTGGACCCACGAAGCAATTTTACCGGACCTCCGGCGTCATTGACAATGGACTCCAGGTTCTTGAGTCCCACGCTTGGTGCGATATTCATGTTCAGCTCCTCCCTGATACTGAAAATAAACTGCTAATATTTCGGCAAGCTTTAAACACGCAGCAACGATTTCGCTTCAAAACCCCACTATTGTTGCAGCCCAGCGCTTGGCGCCGGGCGATCGCTTTGCGACGCGGCTCCAAGCTCCCAGGACGACATCGCTCTTTCTTCAACGCCAAGTGGAATCTAGCTAACGGCCATGATCCGCTTTCAACTCTATACATTCATAAATTACACATACTGTCAATTTGATATTTTGTTCAATTTGAAAAATCTGCAGCGACCCTTTGAAGGGATTTGAACCCTATGTGGAATAACAATGATTTAGGGAACGACAGAACTATCTGCCTAAAAGCTCGCTCGGGATCTCGTTCGGGGCGAACTGAGCTGTGGCGCCCTACGGTTCGCGTATTGCGTTGTCGAGGCCACGCAGCAGCGGATACAGGAAATAGGAGATCACCGTGCGGTTGCCGACCTTGATTTCCGTGGTCACAGTCATGCCGGGAAGCAGCCGCACCGGCACATCTGTGGCATTCAACCGGGTATCGGCAAGCAGGATGCGCGCCTTGAAGAAGGGGGCGGACGGCTGGCTCGGGGTGGCGGTCTGTTCCGGTTGGCCGGTGAGGAAAGTGTCCTCGCTGATCGTTCGCACTTCGCCCGTTGCCGTGCCGTATTTCTGGAAGGGATAGGCGTCGAGCTTGACGCGGGCTTCCTTGCCGACGACCACGCGGCCGATGTCGCGGGTGTTGATCGAGACTTCTGCTTCCAGCGGCACGTTGATCGGCACCAGCGTCACCACCGGCTCGGCCTCGCGCACGACGGAACCGACCGAGCGCTGGGCAAGATCGAGCACGACGGCATCGGCGGGTGCAGTCAGCGCCACCATGTTACGGCGCAGCTCCATCTTCTTCAGCTCTTCGCCGGTCATGTCACGCTGGCCGCGCAGGTCCACCAGCTGCTCCATCGCGGCGCGGCGGAAATCCTCGATGAAGGCCTGGCGGTCGGCGCTCAGTTTCGCGTAGGCGTGGACCGCCTCCTCGGCCTTGCCGCGCACCGCGGTGATATCGGCCTCCACATCGAGGCGAGCGTCGCGCGAGCCGAGCATGGTGAGCAGCGAACCGCTTTCCTTATCATAGAGCTTCTTTCGCGTGGCCTCGATCTGCGAGAGGTTGTCGCGCCGGTCGTTGAGCACGGCCTCCTGATTGCGGTTTGCCGCAAGTGCGGACGATTGGCCGGCGATCTGCTGTTCGAAATTCTGCAGCTGCGCCGTGTAGAAGGCCCGCCGCTGGGCGAAGAGCTGCAGCTGCAGCTGCTCATCCTGCGTGTTGCCGGCGATCTTCGAATAGTCTTCGCCGGTAAGCTCGGCCTCCAGGCGCTTCACCTGGGCGTCGAGAGCGGAAAACTTCGCCCTCAGTTGGCCAACATCGGCCTGGCTGAAGGTGGCGTCGAGCGTCGCCAGCGTTTGGCCGGCATGCACCACCTCGCCGACCTTGACGTCGATCGTGCGGATGATCGAGGTTTCGAGCGGCTGGACGACGATAGTGGGCTGTGTGGTGACGAGCTTGCCGGGCGCAATCACCACCTCGTCGATGGAGGAGACCGAGGCCCAGGTGATCGCTGCGGCAAGCAGTGCTGTCACGCAATACAGCGTCATGCGGGCAACGCGCGGCGGCGCACGTTCTTCGAGCTCGACGGCATCGGACTGGAACTCGGCAATTGCCGGTGGCAGCGGTGGGCGGGCGATGAGTTCCCTGCCCTTCTCCGGCTCCTTGTCTGATGGCCCCTTGCCCGAAGGGACCGGCAGGTTCTCGCTGGGTTTTCTGCTGTGCGCGTTCATGCGACCTGCCTCATCTGCTGGGCCCACAGGTGGCGATAGGTCATGCAGCGCGATACAAGCTGATCGTGCCGGCCGATATCGGCGACCTTGCCACGCTCGATGACGAGAATGGCATCGGCATCGACGAGCGTCGAAAGCCGGTGCGAGACGATGATGACGGTGCGGCCGGCGGCGATGCGGCTCAGATTCTCGCGGATGATCGCCTCGCTGTCGGGGTCGAGGGCGCTCGTCGCCTCGTCGAAGATCAACAGCTTCGGATCGGTGATCAGCGCCCGGGCAATGGCAAGCCGCTGCTTCTGGCCGCCTGACAGATTGGAGGCGTTTTCCTCCAGCATCGTGTCAAAGCCGCGCGGCAGGCGCTCGATGAACTCCTCGGCGCCGGCGATACGGGCAACTTCCATGATCTCCTCGATGCTGGCATCGGGCTTGGCGGCGGCAATATTCTCGCGCACCGAGCCGCGGAACAGGAAACTATCCTGCAGCACGACGCCGATGCTCGTTCTCAGATGCACGAGGTCGATCTCGCGGCTGTCATAGCCATCCATGCGCACGAGGCCTTCCTGGCTCTGATAGAGCCCCTGGATCAGCCTTGTGATCGTCGTCTTGCCCGAGCCGCTTTTGCCGACCACCCCGAACAAGCAGCCCGCCGGAATGGCGAAGGAGACATTGTCGAGCGCCGGCGCGCTATCCGGGCCGTAGCGGAAGGTGACCCTGTCGAATTCGATGCGGCCCTGTAGATTCGGCCGAACACCTCGCCCGCGGCCCGCCTGCTCCGGCCGCTGGTTCATGATCTCGCCGAGCATGCGCACGGAGAGCGCGACTTCCTGATATTCGTGCACCATGGTGACGATCTGCACCAGTGGTCCCGAGACCCGGCCGGCGAGCATATTGAAGGCGACCAGCGCGCCGATCGTCATCGCGCCACTGAAGACATCGAGCGCGCCGAGGCCGATGATCGCGACGCTCATCAGCTTCTCCAGCAGTCCGGTCATCGCCTGGGCGATGGTCGAGATCTTGTCGACCCGGAAACGCACGGAGATCGACTGGGCCGAATAATCGTCCCACACCTTGCGCTGGCGCGGTTCCAGCGCCAGCGATTTGACGGTGCGCATGCCGTGCACGGTCTCCACCAGCAATGCCTGGCGGTCGCCTTCGGCTTGATAGAGCGCCTGCAACCGGCGCTGGAACGGCCCGACGAGCATCATCACCACCAGCCCGACGAGGGCTGCGAAACCGAGCACGACGAGCGTCAGCTTGACGCTGTAGAGAAGCAGGATCGGCACGAAGACCAGAAGCGAAACGCCGTCCAGGAGTGTGAGAAACAGCCGGCCGGTCAGGAATTCGCGAATGCGCCCCGTCTGCTGCATATGCTTGACGAGAACGCCGGCGGAGGCCTGCTCGAAGAGCGCGATCGGCAGGTTGAGCAGATGGCCGAAGGTGCGAGTCGCGACGCGGATGTCGATCCTGTTCGTCGCATAGAGCAACAAATAGCGGCGCAGGAAAGTGAAGGTCGCGTCGAAGACGAGCGCGATCGCAATGCCCGCCGTGAGAACCGTCAGCGTCGCATAGCTCTGATGCACCAGCACCTTGTCGATGACGAGCTGAAAGAAGATCGGCGTCGTCAGCCCCAGCCCGTAGAGCACGAAGGCGGCGAGCGCGACATCGCGGAAGAAGCTGCGCTGCTTGATGATCTCGGGGACGAACCAGCGGAAGCCGAAGGGCCGGTCCTCATCGGACATGCGATAGTTGCGCTTCAGCAGGATCACCGATCCGAGCCAGGCCTTGGCGAACTGCTCTTCGCTGAGCATCATCACTTCGGCGCGTGATGCCAGCGGGTCGAGAACACGGATTCTCTCGTCCTCCCCGCTCCCGACAGCGCCGGCGATGACCACCCAGTTGCCGTTCGTCAGCTCAGCGAGCACCGGGAACGCCTCGCCAAGTTGGAACAGGGATCGCCAGTCGAGCGTCAGATGCTTTGCCCTGAGGCCGGCATCCTTGGCCATGCGCAGCAGCTGCCGCAAGGCAACAGGATCGTTGCCGACGGCATAATCGTGCTGCAACCGTTCAGGAGCAAGGTCGACGCCGTGATGACGCGCGACCAGCGCAAGACAATGCAGGTTGGTATGCAGAAAACCAGTCATGGCCCACCTGAAACAATACGAGACCGAGGCAATATTTGTTTTATCAGTTGAAGTTCGGCGAAGCGTTCGAAGCGCCGGCCTGCACCGACTGGATATCGGCAGCCGCCGCCGACATATCGCCGATGCGACGGACCGCACCAGCTTCGACCAACCCGCCAAGCGCCTTCTGCATGAGATCGACCGCATTGGCGAAGGCATCGACCGGCATGATGATGCGCTGGCGGAAAACCGGCTTCGGATTGTTGTTGGCGTCACGCTCGGTGGCCGAGAGCGACATCAGGTCGATCCGCACGATCGTTCCGGTGATGGTGATTTCGCCGATGCCATCTGCATAAAGTTCGTTGCTCATTGTTCTCTCCTCCGGTTGATAATCAAAACGTCTTCCTCTTTGGGCGGCTTACGTCCATTGGGATGCTCTAACTATTTGAATGGGCGTGCTGCCAGGCCGGAAACGGGTCCCGTAGCCGGGCGGCGGTCTGCGGATCGAAGCCTGTCTCCTCACCGGTCAGGCAGTCGTCGAGCGCGGTGCGGATTGCGTCTTCGTCGAAGCCGGCGCCGATGAAAACCAGTTCCTGGCGGCGGTCGCCCCAGATCGCGTCCCAATGCCGGTCGATGAGTTGGCGGAACTGCTGAAAGCGCGGCCATTGCGCCTTCGGCACGGAGGCCCACCAGAAACCCTTGGTGTCGATGCGGCACTGCGTGCCGGCAATCGACAGCAGGCCGATCTCGTCGGGCCTTGTCGCCAGCCAGAAATGGCCCTTCGCCCGGATGAGGCCCGGCCATTTTCTGTCGAGGAAATCGCTCAGCCTGGAGGGATCGAACGGCCGGCGGCTGCGATAGACGAAGCTCGAAATGCCGTATTCCTCGGTCTCCGGCACATGCTCGCCCCAACCGAAGAGTTCCTTGTGCCAGAGCGGATGGCGGGCAGCTCTCGCTTCGCTGAAGAGGCCGGTATTCAAGATGGCGTCGAGCTTCAGCCGGCCGAAGCCGGTCTCGATGACGCGGGCATCGGGGTTGAGTGCGGCAACGATGCGGCGAACCTCGGCAAGCGCTGCAGGCGGCACATCCTGCGCCTTGTTGATGACCACGACATCGGCGAATTCGATCTGCTCGACGAGCAGTTCCACCAGCTTGCGCTCGTCGTCTCCGTCCCGGCTCTCGCCGCGATCGCTCAGGAACTCCGCGCTCGCATAATCGACCAGAAGATTGACCGCATCGACGACGGAAACCATCGTGTCGAGCCGCGCGACGTCGCAGAGGGCTGCCCCGCTCTCGTCGCGGAAGGAGAAGGTGGCTGCGACCGGCAGCGGCTCGGCAATGCCCGTGCCCTCGATCAGCAGATAATCGAAGCGGCCGGCGGCGGCCAGCCGGCGCACTTCGCTTAAGAGATCGTCGCGCAATGTGCAGCAGATGCAGCCATTGGTGAGCTCCACCAGCGTCTCGTCCGTCCGCGACAGGTTCGCTCCCCCGTCGCGCACGAGATCGGCGTCGATATTCACCTCGCTCATGTCGTTGACGATGACGGCGACCCGACGCCCCTCGCGATTGCGCAGGACATGGTTGAGGATCGTCGTCTTGCCGGCGCCGAGAAAGCCGGCAAGGACCGTGACCGGAAGTCTGTTGTCTGCACTCGTCATCGATACTCCCCGCTCGCTTCTTCTACGCCGCGAGCTGCGGTCTGAACGCTACGTCCACATAGTAGTTTGTGCTGTTATAGCTGGCACTTGGGAACAAGCCGCTCGCCCCATAGGCATAGACGCCGTTGTTGCCGCTGAGCGCCCTCAAATCGCCGTTCGTCACATCGGCGCTGAAGTAATTGCCGGTCGCCGAATAATTGCCGTTGGTGCTATAGGAAACGACATAGGTCGTATCCGCGGCGACCTCGACCTGCTGGGTGAGCGTGGCGGTCTGCCAGCCGCTTGCCGTTTCGTTGCCGAAGCTGACGCTGCCGAGCAATGTGCCCGAGGCGGTCCAGAGATAGCCGTTGTGCGGGCCTGTATTGTCTGCCCCCTTGTAGAAGCGGATGCCGGTAACCCAGCCCGCCGTATCCGCCTGGAATTTCATGCCGAGATTAACCGGCTGGTTGTCGTTGACGGAGACGATCGAAGGCGTCGCATCGGCGGCAAAGAGGTTCTGCTCCGGCCCTCCCGTCTGGCCGCCGTTGATGGTGAGCGCAACCTGCGCCGACGCCGTGCCGCCCTTGCCGTCTGCAATTGCGTAGCTGAAGCTTGCCGGTCCCGAATAGCCTGCCGTCGGCGTGAAAGTCACCGTCTTGGCCTGGGCGTCATAGGCGACCGAGCCGTTGACCGCGCCGCTGACGCCGGTGATGACAAGCGGATCACCATCGGCATCGGTGTCGTTTGCCAGGAGCACTGAGGCCTGGATGGTGATCGGCGTGCCGGTATTGGTCGACAAGCCGCTGTCATTGGCGGCGACCGGAATCGCATTCTGCGCGCCGCCCTGTTGATAGAGCACGTCGACCCAGTAATTGCTCGCATTGTAGGAAGCGGTCGGAAACAGGCTGCCCGAGCCATAGGCATAAAGGCCGTTGCCGCCACTCGCCGCACTCGACGGGGCCGTCAGCGCGCCGTTCGTATGGTCCGTCGTGAAGTAGTTCGCCGTTGCGGAATAGAAGCCGTTCGAATGGTAGCTCGCCACATAGGTGGCGCCGGCCGTAACATTGATCGGCTGGGTGAAGTAAACCGTCTGCCAGCCGCTCGCCGTCTCGCTGATGAAGGTGGCCTGGGCCAGAACCTGGCCGCTGGCCGTCCAGAGCGAGCCGACATGCGTGCCGGTATCCTGGGCGCTCCTGTAATAGGTGAGCCCGGTGATCTGGCCGCTGGCGGAAGCGATAAACTTGACGCCGAGTTCGACCGAGTTGGCGTCATTGGCGGCGGCAACACCCGACGTGTCGGCGCCGGTGAACAGGCTTGACGTCGTTCCTCCCCCGGGCGGCGTGCCGACAGTGAGGCTGACGGTGGCCGACGCTATGCCGCCATATCCATCCGCGATCGAATAGGAGAAGCTCGCCGCACCCGTATAACCCGCCGTCGGGGTGAAAATGACGGACTTGGTCTGGCTATTGAAGGTCACCGTTCCGTTGACCGCAGCATTGACGCCGGTGATGCTGAGCGGGTCGCCATCGCCATCGCTGTCGTTTGCAAGCAGGCTGGCTGCGGCAATCGACAGCGCCGTGTTGGAATAGGTCGTGTAGCCATTGTCATTGGCGGCGAACGGCACCGCATTGCTTGTCTGGTTGTAGACGACATCCACCCAGTAGTTCGACGACTGGTAACTGGAGCTTGGGAACCCCGTGCCATTTCCGAAGACGCCGTTACTGCCGGCGAGCGCCGTCAGCGCGCCGTTGGTATGGGCTGACGTGAAATAATCTGATGTCGCCACATAGGAGCCTGTCGTGTGGTAGGAGGCGACATAGGTCGTGCCAGCCGCGATATGCACCGGGTTGGTGAATGTCGCGGTCTGCCAGCCGCTCGCCGATCCGCTGTCGGCGAAGCTGACGGTCGCGACCAGCGTGCCGTCGGTCGTCCAGAGGGAGCCGGTATGGGCGCCGGTATCGCCGGCAGCCTTGTAGTAGCGGATGCCGGTAATCATGCCGCTGGACGAAGCGACGAACCTCATCCCAAGTTCGAGCGACTGACCTTCGTTGAAGCTTGCGCCCGTCGGCCCTTCGCTTGATTTAAACAGCGTTTCCCCGGCAGGGCCTTGGTTTACGGTGAGGCTGACGTTGCCCTGATCCGTGCCGCCGCGCCCGTCCGACAGCGTATAGGTGAAGCTTGCCGGCCCCGAATAATTGTTGCTCGGCGTGAAGATGACGGTGCCGTTCTGCTTATTGAGCGTCACCGTACCGTTGACGGCATTGCCGACCGCCGAAATCGTCATCGCATCGCCATTGGGATCTGTATCGTTTCCGATGAGCGAGGCGATCGAGACGACGAGGCTGTCGTTGCGGGTGATGGCCAGCCCCGCGTCGTCGGTCGCAACCGGCGCGCTGTTGGGGCCGGCATCGAAGACCACGTCGACCCAATAGTTGGTGCCGGTACCGGGGCTCTGGCCGGGGAATGTGCCGGCATTGTCGCCATAGGCATAGACACCACCGCCATCGACGGCCTTCAGCGCGCCGCTGGCATAGGGGCTGGCGAAATAATTCTCGGTGGCGGAGTAGAAGCCGTTGGTGTGATAGGAGGCCATATAGGTCGTGCCGGCGGCAATCTGGATCGGGCTGGAGAACATCACCGTCTGCCAGCCGGAAAGCGGTTCGCCCACCGACACGCCTGATGCCAGCAGCGTTCCGTTGGCGCTCCAGAGGCTGACGACATGGTCGCCGATATTGTAGAAGCCCTTGTAGAAGCGGATGCCTTCCACGTAGCCTGCCGTCGTCGCCTGGAAGCGCAGGCCGAGCTCGACGGAATCGCGATCGATCGCCATTTCGACCGCGGGCTTTTCCGCAAGCGTCCATAGGCCCTGCGTGCCCGGCAGCGTGACGGTGACCTGCTTGCCGGCAGACGGCGCCTCCATATTGACGCTGTCGTCGACGGCGCGCGACATGATCGTATAGGTGCCGCTCGCCTGGACGACCCAGTTATAGCTCCAGCTCTCGCGGCCTGACGCCTTGAACCAGTGCTGGCCGCCATCGGTGGAGACTTCGACGCCGGCGATGATGCCGCCGCCGAAGTCCTGGGCCGTGCCTGTGATCGTCACGCGCTGCCCTTCGACGAAGCTTGCGCCTATGATCGGCGAGCTGATCGACGAGGTTGGCTTCAGCGTGTCGGTCGACTGTGTCGCAAGGATCAGGCTCGCATCCAGCGTCGTCGGCTGAATGCCCATGTCCGCGAACATGTTGACCATCGCCTGCTGCACGTTGCGATCGGTTGACGTGGCCGGGCCTTGGTGGTTGTCACTCAGCCCCCAGGACCAGAAGACGGTGCCGGCGCCGAAGACCAGCGCGCCGCTTTCTGCCCGGTACATGGTTAGGCTATGGGTCGCCACCGCATCGCCGACCGTGGTGCCGTAATCGCGCAGATAGGTGCTCACCGCGATGGAAGAGAGCGACAGGTTGATGAGGCCATCCGGACGGAAGCCGTTCTCGACATCGGAATCCCACTCATAGCCGAGCAGGTTCTGCACCAGATTGTAGGTTTCGCCTTCATTCAGCTGGGAGACATCGGTATTGCGCCAGAAGCGCAGGTTCGAATAGTCGTAGGGAATGGAGATCGTATCCTGGCGGTAGCTGTCCACCTGGAACATCGTGCCCGTCAGCGCATTCTCCGGCTGCTGCCCCGGATCGGCATAACGCGGATCGCGCCAGGTGCCGGTGCCGACATTGCTCGGATCCGTGCTCGTGCCCCAGGTTTCCTTGTAGCAGACCATGGTGCGGTAGGCCTGACCGCTGCCGTCGATGCTGCTTTCCCAGCGGACCTTCCAGTAGCACTCGTTGCCGCTCCAGAAGGCGAGGTTGACGCCGGCATCGCGCGCAGCCTCGACATTGGCGCGCTGTTCGGCAGACCAGTATTCGTCATGCCCGACGGAGAGATAGGCATCATGGTTGAGCAGCAGCGTGCCGCTGCGCGCCGCATCGACGCCGGAAATATAGGAAACGTCGTAGCCGTTCTGCTCCAGCCACGAGATGGCGGAGGATTCGACGCCGAAGATGTAGTCGTGCGAGCCGCCGATCGGGCTCGTATTGGTGATGATCGGCCGGTTATAGCTGACCGCCGAGGCCCGACCGATCGCGGTCAGCCCGCAGCTGCAGTTCGGCGGCAGGTAGCCGATCATGTCTGCCGGGTCGACGGGCACTTCGCCGTAGTAGAGGCTGGCGCCGCCCCAGGCATTATAGGCCTGCCATGTCGTGTCGGACGTCTGGAAGACGATATTGCTGGTCGAGGCGTCGTCGCGCACGACGAAGGGGATGATGCTTGCATCCTCGGTGCCGTCTTCGCGCACCAGCTTGGCAAAGTAGACGCCGGAGACCGCGTCCGTCGGAATCTGCCAGCTCGCCGAAACCGACCAGTTGCCGCAATCGATAAGGCCGAGCGACATGTCGACGATCGGATGCGGCTGGATCTGCGCCGTTGTCAG
The DNA here is from genome assembly GCF_024346605.1 of Rhizobium anhuiense bv. trifolii. Taxonomy (NCBI): domain Bacteria; kingdom Pseudomonadati; phylum Pseudomonadota; class Alphaproteobacteria; order Hyphomicrobiales; family Rhizobiaceae; genus Rhizobium; species Rhizobium anhuiense. The sequence continues at coordinate 133,944 of NZ_CP098804.1, read as the reverse complement.
CGATTTCTCGATCGAGTCGACCTTGCGTGCGCCGGCCCCGCCATAATAGCCCATGCGGTAGATATCGATGCGGTAATGGGTGGAATCGGTGGCGATCTTGAAATCGACCGTCTGGCCGATATTTGTGCTGATTTCGGTGGCGAAGCCCTGGATGGTGCCGCCGCCGTCGCCTTCAAGACCCCACTCGCTGATCGGGTTGCCCTGCTTCAGGTTTTCGAGCGCGATCTTGTTGGGCGTTACCGTCGCGACCGACGCCGCCGAAGTCGCTGCCACCGAAGTTGCCGTCGCTGGCGTCGCCAATGCCGTCGCGGCGGCGGTCGTCTCAGCAGAAACGTCCTGGCTCGGCTCCACCGAGATGGATGCTATCGAGGCCTGAAGGCGCAATGAAGTCGTGCCGACACTGCTGGAAGAACTGGCCGGCGCCGCCGTCTTGGCGCTGCCGGTATCGGCATCGCCGGTAACACCCGTCAGCGCCGGAGCGGCAGGCAGTGTCGCAGCCTCCTCATACGGGTCCGGGCCGAGCACGGTGCGTTCGGATGACGTCGTCGTCTGCAACACCGTCGCAACCGACGCCGTCTTGGCAGAGGTGTCCTGCGCGCCGCCGTCGCCTGCAGGCGCGGGCATCGCCGTCGGTGGTATCGAGGCAGTTTGCACGCCGCCCGATGAGATCAGCGCGGCAGGCTGCATGATATTGCCGGTAAAGGAAGACGGACCGGTGAAGGAGGACGGGAGGGCGGCGCCGTCGAGATTGGCGAAGCTGCCGTTACTGGCAAAGCTTAGGGAACCATCGGTACTCGTGGAAGATACAACCGTCGCGGTTCCCAGCACTGCGCTCCAGGTTGAGGGTGCACGACAGATACTCAACGCTCCACCAAATGTACTCAAATACTCACGATTACTGACATGAATTCTCCGCATCAGCGGCGTCCCCTTCCGCATCGGCCCGCCCTTCGGCCGCCATAGCAAGAGCTTCATTCTGGCACCTTTGCCAAGGGAATGTACGACAGCAATCTGGGGTATGAGGGAGGTATCCCCTACGCCCATATGATGACCCTCAACGCATACCAGCCGGGCTACTTCCAAGTGGCTGACGCTGGTTGAAAAGGCATTCTGGGCGGTCCGGCTGGTCGAGCCGGTTTTTAACTCGAGCGCCCGTGCTACCAGGCCGGAAACGGATCTTCGAGGGCGGCCCAGTCGCGCGGATCGGCGCTGGCGAGGCATCCGTCCAGTGCGGTCCGCACACCTGTCTCGTCCATATCAACACCGATGAATACGAGCTCCTGCCGACGGTCGCCCCAAGCGCTGTCCCACCGGCTTTCGATATGCTGACGAAACTGCTGATGGCTCGGCCAATCCTGCCGGGGCACGGCCGCCCACCAGAGCCCCATCGGCTCGCAGCGCCGCTGCACCCCGGCCGCCGACATCAGGCCCACATGACGCGGGCGTGTGGCAAGCCAGAAATGGCCTTTGGCGCGGATTACCCCCGGCCAGGGCTCGTCCAGGAATGCTCGAAACCGCCTGGGGTCGAAGGGACGCCGCGTGCGATAGACAAAACTCGATACCCCGTATTCTTCCGTCTCCGGGACATGGTCGCCCGGGCTGTACAGCTCCTTGTGCCACAACGGGTGGGCGGCGGCTTTTGCTTCATCGAAGAGGCCCGTACTGAGGATGGTTGCAAGAGAAACCTTGCCGAAATCCGTCTCCACCTGGCGCGCATCCGGGTTGAGCGCAGCAACTATCTTGCGGACTTCCGCGCGGATCTCTTCGGTCGCGTCCGAGATCTTGTTGATCACGACAACATCGGCAAACTCGATCTGATCCACCAGCAGGTCGATGAGTGTGCGCCGGTCCTCGCCGTCGCGCTGCAGGCCGCGGTCGGCAAGCAGATCGGCACTGCTGTAGTCGGCTAACAGGTTTGCAGCGTCGACCACGGTGACCATTGTGTCGAGGCTGGCAAAATCTGCGAGGGAGACGCCGTTCTCGTCACGGAAGGAAAAGGTTGCAGCGATAGGGCATGGCTCGGCAATGCCGGTGCCTTCGATCAACAGATAGTCGTATCGCCGCTCTTCTGCCAGTCGCCGTACTTCCGTCAGCAGGTCGTTGCGCAGGGTGCAGCATATGCAACCATTGCTGAGCTCGATCAATGTCTCCGTCGTATGCGACAGGTTGCAGCCGCCGTCTCGAATGAGACTGGCGTCTATGTTCACTTCGCTCATATCGTTGACAATGACAGCGACCCGCAGGCCCTGACGATTATTCAGGACGTGGCTAAGAAGCGTCGTCTTACCAGCGCCGAGGAAGCCGGCCAGCACGGTTACCGGGAGCCGCTCGATCCTGTTCATCGGCATTCCTTGAATGCGGGCGGTCGAAGCGCACTTCGCCGCGACCAGCATTTGCGTATGAGCCTCATTCGAAACCGGTCCGTAACCTTGTCCTTTTTTTCACGCGACGAGCTGTGGTCGGAAGACAACGTCGGCATAGTAATTCGCCGAATTGTAGGTGTCGGTCGGGAAGAGACCTGCGGTGGCGGATCCGCCATACGCATAGACACCGTTGCCGCCGGCGACGGCACTTGATTGGGCCGTCAATGGACCATTGGTGACCGCATTCGCGAAGAAGCCATCAGTTGCCACGTAAGCGCCGGTGGTGTGATAGGACGCAATATAGTTGGTGTTTGCGGTAATGGTGACGGGCGTCGTGAAGTTCACCGTCTGCCAGCCGCTCGCCGTGGTGTTGCTGAAGGTGGCGGTGGCAAGCCTGGTGCCGGTCGTGGTCCACAGGTCGACGACGTTCTGGCCGTTGTCATTGGCGCTGCGATAGAACTTGATGCCGGTGACATCACCGGCGACGTTCGACTGGAACTTGACGCCGAGCTCGAGCTGCTGACCATCGTTGAGGTTCGTCTGGGTCGGCGTGCTGGAGGCGTTGAACAGGCTGTAGGTCGTTGGCGCCGCCGATGCGGCGATGTTGAAGGTCTCGTTGGTCGAGAGGCCGCCGAGATCGGTCGCCGTCACCCTGACGCCGTAGGTGCCTGCTGTCGTCGGCGTGCCGGAGAAGGTCCGCGTCGTGGCGTTGAAGGCCAACCAGGCGGGCAGCGCCGTGCCATCGGCAGCCGTTGCCGTATAGGCCAGCGTCTCGGTGCTGTCGACATCGGTGAAGGTGGTCGTCGGCAGCACGAAGGAGAAGGCCGAGCCGACGGTGGCGTTCTGGGTCGTCGTCTGGACGGCCAGCACCGGTGCGTCGTTGGCGCCGTGGATGGTGACGGTCAGGTTGGCCGTGGCGGTGGCGCCGCCAGTGTCGCGCATCGTATAGCTGAAGACATCGCTCAGCGTGTTGGTCGACTGGCGCAATGCCTGGACGGCCGCATTGGTCTCGTTGACGGTATAGCTATAGACGCCCGATGCGTTGAGCACGAGACTGCCATAGGTGCCGTTCAGCGCCGAACCAAGCGTGCCTGATGTCGCGCCGAAAACGACGGCCGTGACCGTCTTGGTATCACCGGCATCCGGATCGGTGTCGTTGGTCAGCACGTTGCCGCTCGCAACCACACCACCCGAACCATTGGCGACACCACCCTTCTCCGTCGCATCCCCCGCATCGGCAACCGCCGTCGGCGCCCTGTTGCCAGCCGTCGATACGGCGATGCTGAAGGTCTCGTTGGCAGCAAGGCCGCCGAGGTCGGTTGCCGTCACCCTGACGCCGTAGGTGCCGGTTGCCGTCGGCGTGCCGGAGAAGGTCCGCGTCGAGGCGTTGAAGGCCAACCAGGCGGGCAGCGCCGTGCCATCGGCAGCCGTTGCCGTATAGGCCAGCGTCTCGGTGCTGTCGACATCGGTGAAGGTGGTCGTCGGCAGCACGAAGGAGAAGGCCGAGCCGACGGTGGCGTTCTGGGCCACCGTCTGGACGGCCAGCACCGGCGCGTCGTTGGCGCCATGGATGGTGACGGTGAGGTTGGCCGTGGCCGTGGCGCCGGCAGTGTCGCGCATCGTGTAGCTGAAGACATCGCTCAGCGTGTTGGTCGACTGGCGCAGCGCCTGCACGGCGGCATTGCTCTCGTTGACGGCATAGCTATAGGCGCCCGATGCGTTGAGCACGAGACTGCCATAGGTGCCGTTCAGCGCCGAACCAAGCGTGCCTGATGTCGCGCCGAAAACGACCGCCGTGACCGTCTTGGTATCACCGGCATCCGGATCGGTGTCGTTGGTCAGCACGTTGCCGCTCGCAACCACACCACCCGAACCATTGGCGACACCACCCTTCTCCGTCGCGTCCCCCGCATCGGCAACTGCCGTCGGCGTCGTGTTCGGTGTTGTCGATGCCGGACGGAAGACCACATCGGCATAGTAATTGGCGGCGTTGTAGGTGGCATTCGGGAAAATGCCAGTGGTGGCGGATCCGCCATAGGTGTATACGCCGTTGCCGCTGGCTGTCGCCGTCAGCGGGCCGCTGGTCACTGTGGCGGTAAAGAAATTGTTGGTTGCCACGTAGGCACCAGTCGTGTGGTACGAGGCGACATACGTGGTGTTTGCGGTAATGGTGACGGGCGTCGTGAAGTTCACCGTCTGCCAGCCGCTCGCCGTGGTGTTGCTGAAGGTGGCGGTGGCAAGCCTGGTGCCGGTCGTGGTCCACAGGTCGACGACGTTCTGGCCGTTGTCGTTGGCGCTGCGATAGAACTTGATGCCCGTGACATCCCCGGCGACGTTCGACTGGAACTTGACGCCGAGCTCGAGCTGCTGACCATCGTTGAGGTTGGTCTGGGTCGGCGTGCTGGAGGCGTTGAACAGGCTGTAGGTCGTTGGCGCCGCCGATGCGGCGATGTTGAAGGTCTCGTTGGTCGAGAGGCCGCCGAGATCGGTCGCCGTCACTCTGACGCCGTAGGTGCCTGCTGTCGTCGGCGTGCCGGAGAAGGTCCGCGTCGTGGCGTTGAAGGCCAACCAGGCGGGCAGCGCCGTGCCATCGGCAGCCGTTGCCGTATAGGCCAGCGTCTCGGTGCTGTCGACATCGGTGAAGGTGGTCGTCGGCAGCACGAAGGAGAAGGCCGAGCCGACGGTGGCGTTCTGGGTCGTCGTCTGGACGGCCAGCACCGGTGCGTCGTTGGCGCCGTGGATGGTGACGGTCAGGTTGGCCGTGGCGGTGGCGCCGCCAGTGTCGCGCATCGTATAGCTGAAGACATCGCTCAGCGTGTTGGTCGACTGGCGCAATGCCTGGACGGCCGCATTGGTCTCGTTGACGGTATAGCTATAGACGCCCGATGCGTTGAGCACGAGACTGCCATAGGTGCCGTTCAGCGCCGAACCAAGCGTGCCTGATGTCGCGCCGAAAACGACGGCCGTGACCGTCTTGGTATCACCGGCATCCGGATCGGTGTCGTTGGTCAGCACGTTGCCGCTCGCAACCACACCACCCGAACCATTGGCGACACCACCCTTCTCGGTCGCATCCCCCGCATCGGCAACCGCCGTCGGCGCCCTGTTGCCAGCCGTCGATACGGCGATGCTGAAGGTCTCGTTGGCAGCAAGGCCGCCGAGGTCGGTTGCCGTCACCCTGACGCCGTAGGTGCCGGTTGCCGTCGGCGTGCCGGAGAAGGTCCGCGTCGAGGCGTTGAAGGCCAACCAGGCGGGCAGCGCCGTGCCATCGGCAGCCGTTGCCGTATAGGCCAGCGTCTCGGTGCTGTCGACATCGGTGAAGGTGGTCGTCGGCAGCACGAAGGAGAAGGCCGAGCCGACGGTGGCGTTCTGGGCCACCGTCTGGACGGCCAGCACCGGCGCGTCGTTGGCGCCATGGATGGTGACGGTGAGGTTGGCCGTGGCCGTGGCGCCGGCAGTGTCGCGCATCGTGTAGCTGAAGACATCGCTCAGCGTGTTGGTCGACTGGCGCAGCGCCTGCACGGCGGCATTGCTCTCGTTGACGGCATAGCTATAGGCGCCCGATGCGTTGAGCACGAGACTGCCATAGGTGCCGTTCAGCGCCGAACCAAGCGTGCCTGATGTCGCGCCGAAAACGACCGCCGTGACCGTCTTGGTATCACCGGCATCCGGATCGGTGTCGTTGGTCAGCACGTTGCCGCTCGCAACCACACCACCCGAACCATTGGCGACACCACCCTTCTCCGTCGCGTCCCCCGCATCGGCAACTGCCGTCGGCGTCGTGTTCGAGCTCGGCGTGGTAAACATCACATCGACCCAATAGTTCGTCGACTGGAACGTGCTCGTGGGGAATAGGCTGTTGCTGCCATAGCGGTAGACGCCGTTGCCGCTGGCCGGCGCCGTGAGCGACCCGCTCGTTACGTTCGAGGTGAAGTAGCCGGTGGTCGTGGAATAATGACCGCTATTCGTGTGATAAGACGCCGTATAGGTTTGTCCGACTGTCAGTGACACCGGGCTGGTGAAATAGGCAGTCTGCCAACCGCTGACCGACTCATTCGTGAAGGTGAGGGTCGCAAGCCGCGTGCCGGTGCTCGACCATAATGAACCGGTATGCGTGCCAGTATCCAGGTCGCCCTTGTAGAAACGAATGCCGGTGACGGTGCCTGCCACGGAGGTCTGGAATTTGACGCCGAGTTCAACGGCTGAGCTATCGTTGGTGTTGACGACCGCCGGCGTCGCGGCGCCGAAGAGAGAGGTGTAACTCGGCCCGCTGACGGTGACCGTGCGTCCCGCCGAGGGTGTTTCCAGGTTGATGTTATCGTCGACGGCGCGAGATCGGATGGTGTATGTGCCCGCTGTCTGCGGCGACCAGGTATAAGTCCAGTTCTCATCGCCCGTCGCCGGATGCCAGCTTGCCCCGTTGTCCGTGGAAACCTCGACGCCGGCGATGACCCCGCCGCCCGTATCGGTGGCGGTACCTGTAATCGTGACTGCGGAGCCAACGGTCGCCGTTGACGGCACCGTGATGATGGAAGTCGGTGCAACATTGTCCGACGAAGCGGTTGCCGCGACGAGCCCGGATTGCAGCGTCCCGGGCTGAATGCCCATATCGGCAAGCAAGTTGACCATTGCCTGCTGCACGCGCGGGTCCGTCGGCGTCGCCGTGAGATCGTGGTTGTCGCTCAGGCCCCATGTCCAGTAGACCGTGCCGGCGCCGAACACCAATGCACCGCTGGGCGCGCGATAGAGCGTCAGATTGTGGGTCGAGGTCGCATTGCCGGTCGTGTTTCCGTAATCGAGCAAGTAAGTGCTGACCGGAAGCGTCGTCGACGACAGCTTCACGAGGCCGGCCGGATCAAAGCCGTTGTCTACAGCTTCGTCCCATTCGTAACCAAGATAGTTCTTGGTGAGCGTCGCCGTCTGGCCAGGCTGAAGATTGGCGACGCTGGTATTGCGCCAGAAACGCAGATTGGCGTCGTCATAGGGAATAGTGATCGCCTGGAGATTGCTGCCGACATCGTCGACCTTGAACAACTGTCCGGTCAGTGAGTTTTCCGGGTTTCCGCCGCCGATAGCGGGTGGGCTGAGACGCGGATCCCGGAATGTGCCCGTCCATTCGTTGGAAGGGTCGATGCTGGCGGTGGGCGACCAGGTCTCCTTATAGGAGATCAGCGTGCGATAGGGCGTGCCGTCGGCGCTGTAGGCATTGCCCCAACGGGTGCGCCAATAAACCTCGTTGCCGCTCCAGAACATCAGGTTGACGCCCGCATCGCGCGCGGCTTCGACATTGGTTCGCTGCTGTCCAGACCAGTATTCGTCGTGCCCGGCATCAACATAGGTTTTGTGATTGAGCAACAGGCTGCCATAACGGTCGACGTCGACACCCGACAGGTAGGAGACGTCATAGCCGTTCTGTTCCAGCCAGTAGATGCCTGCATATTCGGCGCCGAACAGATAGTCCTGCGGACCGGCATAGGTGCCGACCCCGCCGCGGGTCGCAATCGGCCTGTTGTAGCTGACCGCATAGGCACGACCCGCCCCCTGGCCTGTCGCCGGACCATTGCCGCCATAGAAGTTAGCGCCACCCCAGCCGTTATAAGCTTGCCATGTCTCGTCTGCAGTCTGGAAGACGATGTCGCTGTGGCTGTCGTCATCCCGCACGATGAACGGGATTTGATTTTCGCCAAAGGTGCCATCCTGTCGCACGAGCTTGGCGATGTAGACGCCCGAGACGGCATCATTGGGTACGGTCCACGACGCCGAGACTGCCCAGTTGCCGGCATCCACCGTGCCGGTCGAGGCGTTGCGCAACGGATTGGGCTGCGTCTGCAAACCGGTATGCTGCATGGTCGCGACCTTGCGCGCGCCCATGCCGCCATAATAGCCGAGCCGATAGATGTCGATCCGATAATTGGTGGAATTGGTATTGATCTTGAAGCTGACCGTCTTGCCGTTGTCGACGCTGATGTCGGTCGCAAACCCCTCGATGTTGGAGCTACCGGCACCGTCGATGCCCCACTCACTCTCCGGGTTACCCTGCTTCTGGTTTTCCAGCACGATCGCGTTGCTGGCCGCCGCCGCCGCGGCCGCCAGATTTTGCGTTGCCAACGACCGCTGTGTAGAAGGTGGCGTTGTCACCGAGCCGGAAAGGATGCCGATACCCTTGGATGTGGACGTGCCCGTTCCGATTTCTCCGCCACCGGGCAACGATCCGTTCAAGATCGTCGAATCCGTCCACGTTGCGGTCCCGCGCCAGCCCGAGAGCGGGGACAAATCACGGTCGAGAAGCGGATCGCTGACCGAGGCGCCTATGGCCCGTTTGATCGTCTGCACATAGTCCGGGCCCTCGGTCAGCTTGGTTCCCGACAATTGACCGTCCTGTTGAAGCAAGGCGCCGCCATGCGCCCAATCGAGAATCCGCGTGGGGGAGGTAAAGTAGCCGCATCCGCACACACCAAAGGGCATGCCAAATGCCAGCGAATTAGCGCCGGCATGCTGGGCTGTCGCCTGCGCTGACGGGCTCGATTCGAGAATGACGACCTTGCCCGAGTGCGCACGCTCAGCCGCCACCGCAGCAGAACCCTGCCCGGAAACCGTCGGTGCAGGGCTTTGCGGCAGATACGGAGCCAGAGGATCGTCGCCTATGGAGCTCATTCCAGCATAGGTGCGATAAAAGGGCGATGCGGCCCCGAATGCAACTCCGTTCGCGTCCCGCTCGAAACGCGCAAAACCAAGCGTGTAGGCGGGCAACCGTGACGCGGCAGTATCAGCGCTTCGCCCCCCCGTTTCGAGATTTGTCGCGACAGTGTTGGCCATGGGCGGCTGCGCGCGGGGGATATCAGCTCGACCGTCCGCGTCGCCGATCACGCCCTCTCTCCGTCCAACGTCATGCTCATTGAGCTCCACGTTGTTGTCGGGATTGTCGACAAGCGTTCCATCATGCTTGCTTCCATCCGCGGTTTGCACGGATGTCGCAAGTTGAGCACTATCCTCGCGCCTTTCGGCAGGCTTGCGCGGCTTTCCCTCTCCGCCGACGGCCAACCATCGGGGAACCAGCGAATCCAACAGGAGGGAGCGCGAGCTCCAGCGGCGAGCGTTGCGATACATGGCGGGCACCTCTCGCGTGATTTTCAGGATCGAATCTATGAGGATCGTTTGATACGAGACCCTGAATTATAGCCGAAAAATGAGAGGGTATATCCTACGCCTTTCGCTCTACATGCGGCATCCTTTGGGCAAACGGCCGCGTTGCGTCGCCCACGTGATGGATGGGACGCGTGAGGTCGCGAAGATTCGCCCTTCCTGTGCAAGGCTCGAAGCCGCGGCGGTGGTTTCACCATCGCCGCATGGTGGCGCCAATGCTGGCCCTCCAAGCAGGAGACCACGTACCGGACCGTTCGTGCGATAGCATAGGCCGTTGGGCCTGTTGATTTTTTCGAGGCGATGCCTCTGTGTCGCGCAGAAGATATGTGCTTCTGCTCGATTTAGGCTTATGCACCCTCCCCACCCTATCAATTGTGATTAGGCAAAGTAAACGACCTCCACCTTCCTCAAGGCTTCGCCACACTGCACACTAGCGATGTGGTTTCGGGCTTGGCGTCCGGCGTTCGAACAGCGCTTAAGGCATCGGACCAGCGTCCGTTGAAGGATGTTTTGAAGGCGAGACATGTACATGAATCTATCGCACCGCGTCCCTCACCTGTTCTTTCGAGCAACGTCTGTCATCAGTGCACTCGTCTTTCTTGCCGGAGCTGCGTCACCGGCTCTCGCCGATAGCGCCCCTTTGGCTCCACAAACGAAAATCCGCCTGACGGTCGTCCAATGGATGCCGTCCAAGGGCCAGTTTGAGCGATGGGATGCGATTGGCGGCGAATATACGGTTTCGGATGCAGGTGAAGTCTCCCTGCCCTTTCTAGGGTCGCTGCCGGTTGGAAATCTGGACAGTGCCAGCCTGACCAGCGAGATTGGCAAGCGCCTTCAGGCAAAGATGGGTTTGGCCCAGACACCTGCGGTGACCATCGACGTTCTCGACTATCCGGCCATTTACGTCGTCGGAGACGTGATGGCGCCGGGAGAATACAAGTTTCACTCCGGCCTCAGCGTCCTGCAATCCCTGGCCATGAGCGGCGGCCCGTTGCGGGCTGCGGCACAGCAGCAAACGGAGACGATCAAGCTTGCCGGCGAGCTACGAGAAATCGACCATTCGCTGCTACGCAGTTCGGCAAAGCTCGCGCGGCTGCAAGCGGAGATGGCCGGCGCGAAAGAGATCGTCTTCGATCCGCCGCCCGCTGCCGATCGGCAATATGCCGAGAGTATCCATCAGGAGGAGCAGGTCATTTTTCAGGCCCGTGCAAACGCGCTCGCCAAGCAGTCGGTGGCCCTCGTCGAATTGCGCAATCTCTTGAATGCGGAAATCGATACATTGGAAGAAAAGCTGAAAGGCTCGGATGACAATATCCAGTCGGTCGAGGAGCAACTGACGAGCGTGAAGACGCTTGTCCAGAAGGGCCTCACGATCACCTCACGACAGATGGATCTGGAACGATTGCTCACCAACTATCGCTCCGACCGGCTCGATCTGGTCACCGCCATCATGCGGGGCCGCCAGGCGATCAACGAGACGACGCGCAATCTCGAGGGACTTTCCGACACTCGTCGGAGCGAGGTCGCTTCCGAAGTGCAGGCGGAAAAGGCCACTCTCGATCAGCTCAAATTGAAGCGCGACACCACGCAACAACTGCTTCTCGGAGAGCTGTCGACCGGCATCAACGTGAATAACCGCGATGAGGAACTCCCGCTGACCTTCATCGTGAGCCGGCGGGACAAGGGACAAGTCAATCAATTCCAGGCATCCGAAACGACGGAATTGGCGCCGGGCGACGTGGTCAGGGTAACCAAGCCCCGTATCACGGATGCGCCGTCCGAAGACGCCGCTGCGCTGCCTGTTCAGACAGAGGCTAATATCAGTCAGGTAAGCCGGTGATCCGCGAAAGGCATGTGCCGCAATCGGCCCTGCGGCGGGCGATTGAACGCCGGCACCGGATAACGGGCATGGGCATCCGATGACTTTGCGCATGACCCCACCCAGCAGCCAGACCTACACCCAGATCCTCAAATCGACGATGCTGATGGGCGGCTCTTCGCTCGTCAATGTCGCACTCAGCATTATCAGAAACAAAGCCATGGCTGTTCTGCTCGGGCCGGAAGGCGTGGGACTGATGGGCCTCTATGGATCGATCCTCGATATCGCGCAGGCGATTGCCGGGCTTGGCGTGGGCAGCAGCGGCGTGCGCCAGATTGCCGAAGCTGCGGGCACCGATGACGCAGAAATGATCGCACGATCAGCAACAGTGCTGAGACGCATATCGATGGTGCTCGGATTGTTTGGTGCGCTCCTTCTCGCCGCATTGGCATTCCCGGTTTCAAATTTCACTTTCGGCGGCTACCAGCATGCCGGTGGCATTGCATTGCTGTCGCTGGCAATCTTCTTTCGACTGGTCTCCGCAGGGCAGACTGCATTGATCCAGGGCCTGCGCGGCATTGCCGATCTTGCCCGTATCAACGTGCTTGCCGGGCTTATCGGCACAGCTGTCAGCATCCCGCTGATCTATCTGTTCGGCCTGCAGGCGATCGCACCGTCCCTCGTGGTCATTGCGGCTGCCTCGATCCTTCCGACCTGGTGGTACAGCCGGCGGATCTGCCCTCATCCCTCGCCAATGCCCACGCGCCAGTTCGGTCGGGAAGTGTCGGCACTGCTCAGGCTCGGCTTCGTCTTCATGGCAAGCGGGCTTCTGACCTTCGGCGCGGCTTATGCCATCCGCCTCATCGTGCTGAAGGAGGGCGGTGTCATGGCGGCTGGATTGTACCAGGCGGCCTGGGGCCTTGGCGGTCTCTATGCCGGCTTCATCCTGCAGGCGATGGGAACGGATTTTTATCCGCGCCTGACCGCGGCGGCCGACAACAATGCCGAATGCAATCGGCTGGTCAATGAACAGGCGGAAATCAGCATGCTGCTCGCTGGCCCCGGCCTGCTCGCCACCCTGACGCTTGCGCCGCTCATGATGAGCCTGTTCTATTCGGCGGAATTTCAGGGGGCAGTCGATCTTCTGCGCTGGATCTGCCTTGGAATGATGCTGCGGATTATTTCCTGGCCGATGGGTTTCATCGTCGTGGCAAAGCGTACCCAGGCGATTTTCTTCTGGACGGAGGTTGCGGCGGCGGTCGTGCATGTGGGGCTTGCCTGGCTCTTCGTATCGCTGCTCGGCACGCAGGGAGCCGGTATGGCGTTTTTCGGCCTCTATGTCTGGCACAGCATGCTGATCTATGTGATCGTGCGGAAGCTGACCGGTTTTCGCTGGTCCGCCGCCAATCGCAGACACGGGCTGCTTTTCTTGCCCGCATCGGGACTGGTATTCCTGATGTTCTCGATTTTGCCGCTATGGCCGGCGACGGCGATTGGCTTCGTCGCCGTCGCTCTCTGCGGGCTCTACTCGCTGCGCATGCTGATCGACCTGCTTCCGCCGGAGTCCGTGCCCGCAACCATCCGCGGATGGATCACGAAATCTGCATAACGAAACAATGCGCGTATCCGGAGATACGCGCATTGTTTCGTTATGCAGATTGTTTTTACCTCAGGCAAATGCGGGTTCAGGCGACAGCGACATCCATGGCACGTTGCACGCTGGCGGCTCCGACGGTCGCTTCCGCAAGGGCTGCGCGCAAGGCTTCGACGACCCGGTCCATGTCAGACACGGTCATCTGGGCATAAAGCGGCAGGATTATCGTTTGCTGCTGCGCAGATACGCTTCGCGTCAGGCTCGTGGCAACGCGGTGGGAGGTCTCACCGGAATAGGCTCCCTCCAGATGAATGTTCATCACACCACGCCGAGTCGAGATACCCTGATTGAGCAGGGTCTGCATGACGGCCCGCTGGTCGACCGTATCGGGCAACCTCACACAGAAGCTCTGCCAATTGCTGCGAGCCCAGCGCGGCTCGGCCGGCAGCGAAAGCCCGACAATCGTCGACAGACGCTCGCAATATTGCTCGGCAAGCAGCCTGCGCTGGGCAACCAATTCCGGCAGGCGCCGCAATTGCTCGCGTCCGACGGCCGCCTGAAGATCGGTCATCCGGTAGTTGTAGCCCAACTCATCATAGTCTTCGAAGATGACTTGTTTGGAGCCGTGACGAACGGCATCGGTGACGCTCATGCCATGCTGGCGCCAGAGCCGGAACTTCCGGTCATATTCGGGATTGGCCGTCGTCAACATGCCGCCATCGCCTGTCGTGACGACCTTCCTGGGGTGGAAGGAGAAGCAGGCAATGTCGCCATGCGCTTTGCCGATCTTTTCCCAACGACCGTCCCACAGGATTTCGCTTCCGGACGCACAGGCTGCATCTTCGATAACCGGTATCGAGTGGCGCTTGCCGATCTCCACGATGGCGCGGAGATCGCAAGGCATGCCGAGCTGATGCACGCAGAGAATTGCCCTGGTGCGAGGCGTGATTGCTGTTTCGATCAGGCTGGGGTCGATGTTGTAACCATCCGCTTCGATGTCGACGAAGACCGGCACTGCATCACAGTATCGAATCGCGTTCGCCGTTGCGATGAACGAATGGCTGACTGTGACGACTTCATCGCCGGTGGATATGCCAACAGCCTTCAGGGCCAGATGCAACGCGGTCGTGCAATTGGACATGGCGCAAGCATGCGCGGCGCCCACAAAGGCAGCGAATTCACGCTCGAAAGCCGCGACTTCCGGCCCCTGCGTCACCCATCCCGACAGAATAACGCGGCGCGCAGCCTCAGCCTCTTCTTCCCCGAGGACGGGTTTGGCAACCGGAATTATGGATTGAGATGAGCTCATGCAGCCTGCCCTCCTGCGCTTGTCTGCTTTTGCCACCAGGCAACGAGATCGCGAAGCCCTTGCTCCATGGAGATCTCCGCCTTGAAGCCGAGGAGCCGTTCGGCCTTGCTGATATCGGCAAGGCGACGGGTCACGCCGTTGACCGTGCGGGCCTCTTTGTGCTGCGGTTCGAGCGAGGAACCCATGATGTCGCTCAGCATCTTCGCGAGTTCCAGTAGACTTATTTCCTTGCCGCTCGCGACGTTGAACACTTCGTCCGTGACATCGCTTTTCGCGGCCAGAATGTTTGCCCGGGCGATGTCGCGTGCATCGACGAAGTCCATCGTCTGGCTACCATCCCCATAGATGAGGGGCGGCATCCCGGCCACCAGGCGTTCCATCCAACGGATCAGAACTTCCGTATAGGCGCCGTAAACGTCCATGCGCGGCCCATAGACGTTGAAATAACGGAGCGCGACATAGCGCAGGCCGTACATCTCCGCAAAACTACGCAGCAGCCCCTCGTTGAATGTTTTCGCCGCGCCGTAGATCGTCCGGTTATTGTACGGATGGTGCTCTTCGGTCGTTGGAAAACTCTCGGCAAGCCCCAGAACGGAGGCGGAAGAGGCAGCAACTACTTTCGATACGCCCGCCTTGACGGCGGTTTCGAGAACGTTGAACGTCCCCTCCGCAAGGACATCGAAAGCCAGTCGAGGCTCTTCGGCGCATTGCGTGATGCGGATGGCGGCCTGATGAAAGACGATGTCGACGCCTTCGAAGACTTTTGCCAGAAGCGCTCTGTCGCGGATATCCCCGTCGATGATCTTAACAGGCGCGCTTGTTATCGCCGAGCTGAGATTGTCCCGGCGCCCGCGCACGAAATTGTCGAGGACGATGATCTCGCGAGGTTTTTCCAATGCGACAAGATCGGCAATATGCGAGCCGATCAGACCGGCCCCGCCGGTAATGAGCACCCGTTTGTCTCTCATGATCTTCCCTCACGCGACATGTTCGTCATCGGATCATTATCCGAACGCCAACGTATGAATTTCGCAGGTACACCTGCGGCGACCGAGAACGGTTCGACGTCGGAAACGACAACTGCCCCCGCTCCAATGATCGCCCCCTTCCCGATGGTCACGCCGGGAAGAATGGTCGCGTTCGTTCCGATATCGGCCTCTGCGCAGATGCGTACCGGCTTGATTTCAAGATCCGTGCGAATGATCGGCACATCCAAGGGCAGTGCCGTGTGGGTCGAGCCAAGCACCTTGGCGCCAGGTCCCCACCCGACAGAATCCTCGATCACGAGATCGCGAGCGTCGAAATAGGCCATCGGCCCGATCCAGACATTATCGCCGATCTTGCACCGGCCGTCGAAACGACCCTGGATATAGGCCTGAGCCCCGATGAACACCCCATTGCCGATGTCGAACGTCTCGGGATGTTTGAAACCGGCACCGCCTGCAACTTGCAATCCTGTGCCACAGCTCCGCGCGATGGCTTGCCAGATGGCTTTTCGCATCAGAGTATCGATGACACCGTCACCGGCCGCGAAACGACCGTAGAGCTCAATCAGGCCGGCGCGCCCGTATGACTGCCTCAGTTCTTCGGCCAGCCCGGCCTGATAGGCAGGGTCCGCCGGCCTTTCATGACGGCCGTGGACCGCCTGCACGATCCGGGCCTCGCCCGCACGATCAACTGACATAGGCGTTCTCCAGCGCGGCGGCCACCTGGTCGACGTGCCACGCCGGCATCTCCGGATAGATCGGCAGCGAGAGGACCTCCCGTGCGGCGGCTTCCGAGTTTGGGAAATCGCCGGCCTTGTAACCAAGGTCGGCATGGGCCTTCTGCAGATGCACTGGGATCGGATAGTGCAGCCCGGACTGAATGCCCTCCGCGCTCAATACGCGCTGAAGCTGGTCACGATCGCGGCTTCTGATAGCATAGACGTGATAGACGTGGCGCCGGTCGGAGATTTCGACAGGAGTCCTCAAATTCGCCGAACCGCCAAGCAGCAACGAGTAGCGGCGTCCATGGGCGCGCCGCGCTTCGGTCCAGGCTTCGAGATGCCGGAGCTTGATGCGCAGGATCGCACCTTGAATGGCATCCATGCGGTAGTTGAAGCCCTTCAGCAGATGGTGATAGCGCTGTTCCTGACCCCAGTCGCGCAGCATCCGCATCGTCTTGGCCTGATCGTCGCTGTTGGTGACGACGATACCCCCCTCGCCGCAGGCGCCGAGATTTTTGCCGGGATAGAAGCTGAAGCAGCCGGATGTGCCGATACTGCCGGCGCGCGCGCCTTTGTATTGCGCTCCGTGCGCCTGGCAGGCGTCCTCGATGACCGGGATCCGGTAGTGGTCGGCAATCGCTTTGATCGCGTCCATATCGGCCATCTGACCGTAGAGATGGACGGGAATAATGGCCTTGGTTCGGGCCGTAATCTTAGCCTCGAGTTGCGCCGGATCCATCGTCAGCGTCACGGGCTCGACATCGACGAATACCGGTCGTGCACCTGCGTAGCAGATCGCCGATACGGTCGCGACGAAGGTAAATGGCACGGTGATGACTTCATCGCCGGGGCCGACGCCTGCCGCGAGAAGCGACAGATGCAGGGCACTCGTCCCAGTGTTGACGGCTATCGCATGTTTGACGTTGCAATAGTCCGCGAATTCCTGCTCGAGGCGGGCGACCTCCTCGCCCAATATGTATTGCCCCGAGGCCAGGACACCGAGCACGGCGGTGTCGATTTCGCTCTTGATGGATTGATATTGTGCTTTGAGATCGAGGAACGGGATCATGCAATGCGCCTCGCCTCTTCGAGCTCGATGATACGACCGCGCTGGGCGAGCGACCGGCTTGCGGCTTCAAGGATGCGAACGACCCGCAGCCCGGCTTGGCCATCCGTAATGGGCCGCGAATTTTGCTCGATGCACTCGACGAACTGATCCAGTTCGCGTTTTAATGCCTCGGTCATATCGAGCTTGGGCGCCCACATGTCGCCGCTGCGGTACCCGACCATCATCTGATGCACCTTCTCGCCGTAGGCCTGAGAATTTGGGTTCAGCGTGATGCCCTTGTCGTAAACCTTGATCTTTTCGCTGGGCTCCAGATCGTCGTAGACGACCATCTTGTTGCTGCCGCCGATCAGGGTGCGGCGCACCTTGACCGGCGCCAGCCAATTGACGTGGATGTGGGCGATCAGCTTGCTTTCGAAGAAGAGCGTCAGATAGGCGATGTTCTCAGGCTCGCCGAGCACATGGCTCATGCCCGTCGCCGAAACCGCCACCGGCCTTTCCTGCACAACATGGTCCAGGATAGAGAGATCATGCACCGCGAGGTCCCAGATAACGCTGACATCGTGCTGGAAGAGCCCCAGATTGACCCGGACCGAGTCGTAATAATACATGTCGCCCAAGCCGCTTTCGACGAGTTCGCACATCTTGCGGACGGCGCCGGTGTGGACGAAGGTATGATCCACGGCCAGCACGAGGCGTCTGCGCGCCGCTTCTTCGACCATCCGTGCGGCTTCCTCCGTCGTCGATGCCATCGGCTTTTCGACGAAGACATGCTTTCCGGCCATCATCGCCTGCATTGCGAGCTTGAAATGGGTCGAGACCGGCGTTGCGATGGCGATTGCATCCACCTTTGGATCGCGCAGAACTTCCTCGAACTTGTCGGTGATCGTTACTGCTGGATACCGGCTTTTAACAGCCGCCAACCGTTCGACATTCAGATCACAAACTGAAACGAGGTGCGCGCCGGCCGCTTCCGAGATGTTACGAACCAGATTCGGACCCCAATACCCATACCCGACAACAGCGATGCCGATCATTTCATTCCTCCCAACGCATACATGTCGACTGCCCCGTCATTGACGCGACCGATCACCCTGGCTGGAACGCCCGCGACAATGGCGCCATCAGGCACGTCCTTTGTTACAACCGCACCGGCGCCGACCTGGGCAGCCTCTCCGATGGTCACGCCAGGCAGAATGGTGGCGTTGCTGCCAATCGATGCGTGGCGCTTGACCAACGTCGGGATGAGGATCCAATCGGCCTCCGTCTGCAGGCTGCCATCCGGATTGACGGCGCGCGGGTACATGTCGTTCGTAAACATCACCCCGTGGCCTATGAACACGCCGTCCTCCAGCGTCACGCCCTCACAGAGGAAGGAATGGCTGGAGATCTTGCAGTCTTTTCCGACGATGACGTTCTTCTGAATCTCGACGAAGGTGCCGATGCGCGTTCCTGCGCCGATCGTGCAGCCGTATAGATTCACCAGATCTGGATGGTGGATGATGCTGCCGTCACCCAGCTTGACGTTTGATGCAATCATCCCTGCAAAACCCCTACTCCTGAACAAGCCCAGATTCTCAGTTGAAACAACAATCGCTTGATTGCACCCAAGGTTTCATACCGACAGGACAAATACTTCTCTTCACTTCAAAGAGAATTGTTTTCTTCATCTGAGTAAAGAAACAAAACGTTTAAGGTTATTCACCTAAAGGCGTATCTACTTATGACGACTTACGCCCTTATTCACGCATCGACCGACATTGGTGGTGGGGCCACCTCCCACACCCGTTACCGGACCCATGCCGGAGACGACGATTGTTTCCATGCATTTAGTGGCCCGCCCAAAATGCGGTGTAACGGCGCAGACTATTCTACAAACCGCCTAGTAATATATAAGTCTACCTTAGATTTATCATTCTATTTCCGCCTTACGATGGTAGTTGTGCGCTACTTAGCCTATATTAGCTACTGTAACGTTCCGCGAATTGTGGTATTCGATTCCTACTTTAGAGTTTCCTAAACCCCCGTATTGAGAGGGGTTGGTACTCGAAGCCGTAGTGAGAGCGTAAACGTGTTAGGGGAGGGTGAAGCTGTGAATTCAGCACTTATACCGAATTTAGACTCCAGGCAGGAGAACCTAGCATTTCCCCTTACGATAGAAAGTAATTCGACGGCACTTGCCTTGTCGACAAGACAAACGCATTCGCTTGTCATTCTCGATAATCGTGAACTCGATCGGCAATGCTTGGCGCAATGCATGGCTGCCCAAAAGACGGATTTGCAGATTCTGGCATTTGGATCAATTGAGGAGTGGAAGCAGAAGCGGGACGACTATCCTCCGCTTTCGGCAATCCTCTTGAACGTCGGCGGCAAAAAGATCGATGAACCGGCCGTTTCGGAGCAAATCCGGAAGCTCTCGTCGGAATTTGCATCAACGCCACTCATCGTATTGGCCGATAGCGACGATTTCGGCCAAATCGTCAGGGCGCTCGAGTACGGAGCCAAGGGGTTCATACCCGCCTCGGTCAGCGTCAGTGTGTGCATGGAGCTGATCGCGCTGTCGGTGGCGGGAGGAATTTTTGTACCTGCAAGCGCCCTGTTCGCCATGCGTCACTTGCTGGACTCGAGCAATTCGACCGCGCGCCCGCTAGCCGGCATATTCACGGATCGTCAGGTGGAAGTCGTTGAAGCGCTCCGACGCGGAAAGGCGAATAAAATTATCGCCTATGAGCTCAATCTGCGAGAAAGCACTGTAAAGGTGCATGTTCGTAACATTATGAAAAAGGTCAAAGCAACGAACAGGACGGAAGTCGTGTTCAAGCTCAACGACTTGTTCCAAACCAGTATTCCGGCATGAGCGTGGATAAGGCGTTGTACTGATCGTTGTTGAGGCAAACCTCTTCGTATCTTGGAACCACGGTCTTGCTCAAAAAACCCGATGGCGCGAATGCGTCACCGGGTTTTTTGATGCCGGGGTTCGTCTCCATCCCGTCTCCCGCGATCTTGGCATAATAGCGATCGAGCGCTCGACCACCTGACTGTTGTTTGCGTACTTGCGGATGAACGGCCCCGTCCTGCCCATTCATCCTGCAACGCGTCGCCCGATAGAATTCAGGGCGTACCAGTATTTTGGCCCGATTGTTTGCTTGCAGACCAATTTGATCCAGGGCAATGAATTTCGCACTTCGGGCGAAACTTCAAGAGCAAAGCGCTGAATAGCCATGGCTGTGGCAATATCGAAATTATTGAATGCCATGCCTGCCAGCCGAAGCGCCTCTTTCCCGAGATCCCTGGCAAGAAAACGTCTGAGTTTCTCATCTTTCCTGAGGCTTTCCGCGCCTTGACGAAACAGAATATCGAAAGCCTGTTTTCTTTGCCGGAGGTCGGGAAGGATACTTTGTCCATAGTATTGTAGCGACATGTTCGAAGCATGTCTGCGGTATACGGCTTGGTCTTGGTTGATGTAGCCCACTCCGGCATGTGATGCGAGCCGCAGCCACATCTCCATATCACCGGTATGCGGCAGTTCCTTATGATAGCCGCCGACCTGTTTTTGCAGCGTCGTTCTGATGACGGCCGTCGGTGTCGGAACCAGGTTGTTTGCTCCACTCAACCGTATGAATTGCGGGCCCGACAAGACCTGCATGGGAGCCACACCATTGTCCCCGAGAGGATCGACGCGCTTACTGACGCCGCTCGGCTCAGCTATGAGCGCGTTCCCGAAGGTGAACCCCACATTCGGATGATTGCGCATCAACTCCGAAGCGCGACCCAGCGCGCCCGGCAAGAGATAATCATCCGCGGAGAGAAGCAGGAATAAGTCGCCGCCCGCCCACTCGATTCCGCCATTATAGGTGGCGATGTGGCCCTTGTTTGCCGTGTGCCGCCGATAGGTGACCCGTTTGTCCCGGGATGCCAGAGCCTTTCCGACTTCCGGCGTATTGTCTGGCGAGCAGTCATCCAGAATAAGCACGCGTACATCGACGCCTGCCTGTGACAGAACACTTCCAACACATTCCTCAAGGAAATGAGCGTAGTTGTAGCAGGGAATGACGACATCAACGCGTTGCAAACTTAATCCTCCGCAGGCAATCGTTACGTTCGGGAGTATTTCATGGAACCCGAACCCGGCTTCGTTTCGCTCTGACGCGTTCGTCGCTCCCGATTCATTGGCGCGACGTCGATGCGTGTGCCCGCATCGCTGATTTCGTGCAGGACCATGCAGCTCTCAACAAGGAGGATCGGGCAAGCAGCCGCGAGCCTACACGCTTCAAGCCACTCCGAGCGCGCTCCCACCGGGTAAGCGCAAAACGGGTCCGGGACCGAAATGCATCGTAGAAGGCGACGTTCGGGCTCAAGCTTCCTGATTTCCAGGGCTTCACGTTGGTCACGAAATGAACGATCGCGAGCTTCTGCTCGAGCGCGATGCGGGCGATCGCCTGCGTTGGCTCGAACTGAAAATTCCAGGCGCGGTTCAGGATCTTCCACTTTCCGTCGCAGGCAAAGTTAAGGGCGTCCTGATCCGAATATTCCGTCGTCGGAAAGCGGTCGAGATACTCCAGCGAACGTTCCGTTATCCGCTCGTTTCGCCATTTTTCAAGGTCGATGAGAAGAATGCCGGCGTTGAAATAACGTTCGACCCGAGGGCCGCCTGTCGCACTTGGTCCGATGCTTACAACATTGTCCAGCCAGTAATCCGGTACGGCGCCGATCACTGCCTCGCCGAGATCGATATTCCACAACTGTTCAAGCGCAGTCAGGACCAGGATGTCGCCATCCAGATACAGAGCCCGATTGCAGGTCTGCGGAAGGAACTGCGGCAGAAGGATCCTTGCGAAGGTCATCCTCGATACGCCAGGGCGAGTGGAAAATCCATTTGCGAAGGACAATGTGGCGATGGGATGCCACTGAATGACTGCAGAATTTGCGGGCAGAGAGTCAAAGATCAGTCGCTTTATTTCTTCGCCTATTCCCTCATGAATGACATGGATATTCAAGGGCCATGCGCTTTGGTTATTCTCGGCGATCGATCTAAGGGCGGTCGCCAAGGGAACGGCGTAGGCCGCATCGACTGCAAAGACGATGGGGCCTAACCGCTGTTTTGCACCCGCAAGGGCGGCTCCTGTTGGTATGCTATGCACATTCATGTTTCCGGCACCATCCCATCGAAAGAACACGAGCTTGCAATGATCGATCTTTCTGTTCACGGCCCGATTGGTACGGCTTCCTGAACGGGAAGGCCGACGGCCGGGGTAGGCAGATGGGTGTAGGCCATTCGCGAGGACTGGACGCCAAGCGTGCTCTTGGTTCCGCCAGACAGCTTCCACTCGAAATACGCGATCGTTTTCTCAAGCCCCTGTCGCAGGTTTACGGTCGGCTGCCAGCCCAGGTCCTGCTTTGCGTGGGTGATGTCGGGCTTGCGCTGCGTCGGATCGTCAATCGGCAGAGGCTTGTAAACAATGCTTGATTTCGATCCCGTCATCTCGATGACCATTTCGGCCAGTTCCCGGACCTGGAATTCTCCTGGATTACCGAGATTGATCGGACCCGTAACGCCGGCCGGCGCCCCCATCAGGCGGATAAAGCCCTCAATCAGATCGTCTACATAGCAGAAGGAGCGCGTTTGCTTACCGTTGCCGAAGATGGTGATCGGCTCGTTTTGAAGCGCCTGAACGATGAAATTGGAGACGACGCGGCCATCATTGGTTTGCATGCGAGGCCCGTATGTATTGAAGATCCGTGCCACGCGGATCTCCACGCCATATTGGCGATGGTAATCGAAGAACAATGTTTCGGCACACCGTTTGCCTTCGTCATAACATGCGCGCGGCCCTATGGGATTGACGCTGCCTCGATACTCCTCGGGCTGAGGGTGGACTGCCGGATCGCCATAGACTTCGCTCGTGGATGCCTGGAAGATCTTCGCCTTGGTGCGTTTTGCCAGGCCGAGCATATTGATGGCCCCGTGCACATTGGTCTTCACGGTCTGCACGGGGTCGTGCTGATAGTGAACCGGAGATGCCGGACAGGCGAGATTGTAGATCTCGTCGACCTCCACATAGAGCGGGAAGGTAATGTCATGACGGAGCACCTCAAAGCGAGGATCGTCAAGAAGATGCAGCACATTGTCGCGCGAACCGGTGTAGTAATTGTCCACGCAGAGGACATCATTGCCCTCTCGCAAAAGCCTTTCGCACAGGAATGACCCCAGAAACCCGGTGCCGCCGGTTACCATAATTCGCTTTTGTCCGTGCATTGGTGTGCTCCGTTGTTGTGATGATTGCCGAAGGACGAGGAACAGGTCAGCAAGCTCCCTTGCCCTTTAAGACCGCAGGAATTGTGCTCAGAAGGATGTGCAAGTCGAACCACAAGGACCGGTTGTCGATGTAGAACTCATCGAGTTGCTGCTGCAGCTCGATATCCGCATTGCTTCGCTCGGATATTTGCCAGAGACCCGTCAGCCCCGGCGTGACGGAACGGCGTTTGGCCCGAAATTCGCCGTCCATCGCCGAAAGGTGGTACTCGGGAAACGGGCGTGGTCCCACGAAGGCCATCTCGCCCGCAATGATGTTTGCCAATTGCGGGAGCTCGTCGATGCTCGAAGAGCGCAGCATATGTCCGATGACCGGAAGGATGCGCGGATCGTCCTTGAGCTTGAAGTGGCTCAACCACTCGGCGCGCATGCTGGGGTTGTCTCGGAATAATGCTTCAAGGCGCTGTTCTGCATCTTGGTACATCGTCCTTAATTTCAGGACGTGCACCGGCTTGCCGGACCGCCCTTCCCTTGTATGCCGGAAGAAGACGGGACCTGGATCGATGGCATAGACTGCAGCCGCTGCGAACGCGATGAATGGCGCAACCACGATCGTTGCAGGGATGGCGATCGCGAGATCGAGGATTCGGCGAACCAGATCCGAGTTGACCCAACTCCCACCAGTGGTGAGGCGAATGCCGATCTCTCCGCCGACATCTGCAGGTCGCAATCCGCTTACCTTGAGGCTCGGCGTGTCGGACAGCAAAATGACTTCCACGAACTTCCGACGCATCGCCGCCAAGTCGGGTCCAAGCGAGCCTGTGTCGCCGGCAATCACGGCAATGGATGGCCCGCCATCGGGCAATGCCTCCAAAGTATCGGGGGAAAAGGGCTCCGGCCTGATACCACACTGCCAGTGGTCCTCGAAATGTGCCACAAGCGCGGGAGTAAGGTTGCGCGCCCCTATGACAACCGCGCGCTCCCCCCAGATTCCAAGTCTCCGGCACAGGCCTCGTGCAAGCCAATGCGCAAGTGGCTGGACAATCAGCCCGAGAGCGAGGAACCCAATAACGGCAAGCAGCAGTCGTTCCCCCTCCGGCAGGACAATTGCTCCGAATGCCGTCAGGACAGCCACCTTGACGGTAGCTATGGTGCGCCGCCGGAGATGTTCGTGGTCATACAACCGATATCCAGGATAGAGGCCGGCCGACGCGTAAAGGATCATCGCAGCGAATGCTGCGATCGTGAACGTACGCTCCACCATTGTGCCCTCCGAACCCATGGGGAGAACGGACAGGAGAACAAAGTAGGCAATCAAATAGCTTGCAATGTCGCCGGCGACCAGGAAAGACGATGTTGCAAGCCGAGCAAGCTGGCGCCCTAGTGCGACTGATATATTCAACGCTGCCTGTGCAAAGGGATCGGCGGTCTTAGCTGCTATGGGCGGCACGGAACCTGCCGGAATCGCCCGCGACGTCATGTCATTTGATGTGGATGCCTTCGACGGACCTGGTCTCATTGCTGACGAAGCAAATAGGGACATGATGGCTACACCTTTACAGCTGCCGCTTTTGGCACGCTTGATCCAAAAACCTTGTCTTCGATTGGAAACTTCCGAAGCCCCAGTCTCTGGAATGCCGTCAGTGAGATGAAGGTCGGCACGACGAGCGCATAGCGCCGCCACAGCCGTCGCGGCTCGCACAAGAGCCGAAACGCCCATTCGAAGCCGCTTCTTTGAATGAACCTTGGAGCCTGCCGCTTGAGGCCGGCGTGGAAATCGAATGCGGCTCCGACACCGATGAGCATCGATGCTTCCAGACGATCGCGCATGCGCGCCATCCAGAGTTCCTGCTTGGGACTGCTCAGCCCGACCCAGATGATATCGGCACCCGACCGATTGAGCCGGTCAGCAATATCCGTTTCCTCCCGCGTCGACAGGTTGCGAAAAGGTGGCGCATAGGAGCCGACGATCCGTGCTTGCGGAAATTTTGCCAGAAGGCGCGCCTGCAGTTGCTCGAGTGTTTCGGCCGTTGCGCCATAAAGGAAATGGCGCAAGCCCTTGGAGCTGCTGGCATCGAAGACGGATAACATCAGATCCGGTCCATAGACCCTGTCGCTTTCCACATGACCAGCATGTCTCAGCGCCCAAACAAGCGGCATGCCGTCGGGGGTTACGAGGAACGCCCGGTTGTGGATCGACCGGAGCTCGGGATCATCTTGGCAGCGGACGATGCCGTGTGCGTCGCGAACGCACACATATTCCTTTCTGCCGTCTTCGATCGCTTCTTGAATAAATCCCGTCGCGCTTTTGAGATTGACTGCCGAAACGCGAACACCAAGGACATTCGTCCATTCTAGGGAACCCTTTGGATGAAGAACTGAAGTTTGGCTGCTGCCTGCTGATTGATTTCCCATGACCTACGCTTTCGCGATCGAAACTGTCATCAGAATATCCCGGCAGGCCGATTGCCTCCATACTTGCCGCTCCAGCTATTGGACGTAGAAGAGATTTCATATTTACGTCTTATGCCGCGACGACGTACAATATTCGAAGTAAGTCCATGTACCCCACCGCTTGCCATATTGCTCTTTTTGATGACCGTTGGCCCGAAATGGCGCTTCGACCCGCGCAGAGCCGCAGAAGCTATTCACTCTAGCGTGATCAACGCTCGTGAGGTTTGAGCGCGAACAAAGTCGGGAAGAGAGACATGCTCAACCCGATAGGCGAGATGAAGACCCCGGCCGGCGAGCGTTCGGAGACGTCCGACACAACCAACCAGCTGCGGACAGATCTAAGTTCCAGCGGCGATGTGCCGTATAGTTATAGTCATCAGGGAATTCCTGACCCCTATGCCGGGAAGGCTGCAATCGCGATCTTGACGTTCGCGGAACGCTCAGTGCAGAGATGCTGAGACAGCTCGCTGCCAATAATATTGCCCCGCCCACTATGGGAAACCTGCCTCACCCTACCAGATCTCTAGGTCCCCGATTTTGATGCGCATGCCTGCATGCGCTATACCCGCAAGCCTCGCACAGCGCGGGCACGCCGTGGTTGAAGGGCGTTATAGGTCGCCATAGCTGCGGACTTTATCGCCGCATAACACCCCTCGTCGCGGCGCCTTTTGTTACTCGGGCGGCGCGACTACGCTTCCGGTGTCCTCTCCAGCCTTCTGAAGATCTCCTAGGCCGCCGAATTCTCCCGAAAGCATGATCTCCGGATGGACCCTGAAGCTCTTGTCGTTCAAGTTACCGCTGTAGCGGTTGCGCGCGAATTGCACAAATCCAAGCCCAAGATCGGGAGCGTTGACATAGGCCACAATGCCACTGTCACTGTCGACAGATACAACATTCTCCTCAATGCGATTGGGGCGTGCCCATGGCGGACGCCAACCCTTGCCGGTACCCTCATCGACCCGAAAAGCCGCGCCCGATCCGTGTGTGATGACGTTTCCCGCCACCAGGTTGCTCCAACCGCCATTGATACCGATCGCCGCGATGTTGCCCGAGAGCGTATTTCCCTCGATACGCAGTCCGCTCGCCTTCCCATCCGTATAGATCGCCCAGCTGATAGGAGACGGCCATTCGCTGGTATTCTCGTATCCGGGAGGCCAGAACGTTCCATCGACCCTGTTCATGAGATGACCGGTCCCGGTCACCAGATTGGAGCGGATGACGCTGTTGAGAGAGTCGGCTTGCTCCCCCATCATCTTGATGGCGCCGCCATCTGCCGTCTGCTGGTTGGCGTTATGGATCACGTTGTGCTCGATGACAGCGTTATAGACGGCGTCGTTGGAACCCCATAGCGAACCGCCGGCGATTCCGAACTGCGCCGTGTTTTCGATCAGATTGTTGGCGATCCTGACATTGTCAGCCGCCTGGAACCATATTCCTGCGGTTTCAATGTAAACCTTTCCGATGTCATGGATGTGGTTCGAAAGGATTCTGGAGCCGTTCGACTTGCCGAACGTGCCATAATTTGTGCCGACGTAAATCCCGTTGCCAGCCACATCGGCAATCACATTGCCGGCAATCAACGCATCCTTGCTTTCCGTCACATGGACCCCGACGCCGACATTTTCGATGCTGTTGCCGAGAATCTTGACGCCGTCAGCGTGTTCGATCCGTATGGCGCCAAATCCTCTGGTTTCCGTATAGAACTTGCCGCTGCCTTCAGGAGCGCCGTCTCTAAACTCGAGCCCTGATACAACCATCCCATTGGCCCCATCCAATTTGAACAAGGTCGGCAAAATGCCCGCAACGACTACGGAACTGGGTAACGACTGATCGACGGGGATATAATGAAGCTGGCCCGCAACAAGATCGTACCACCACTCTCCGGGAGCATCGAGCAAGGCCTTGGCTCCGGTTAGGAAATAGCGGCTGCCTTCTGCGGTAAAGAAATAGTCTGTGCCTTTGGTATGGACAGTTCGGCCGGCGCCATCGATCGATACAACTGGGAGCGTATCATTGCCCCACTGGCTTCCGGGTTGATACCCTCCAACGATGTCCACGACCAGTCCACTTGTATCACCCACTGCCGGAAGGTCGCCGGCATGGAAACAAAAGCGCGTGTTTCCCTCCCGCACGTCGATGGCAGGCTGGCACTTTGCGGCAAACAACCATCCTTTGCGTGGATCGCCATCAGCGGGAACGTCGGGAAATCGAGCCCGAGTTTGGCGTATCCCATTGACGAAAAGGTCACCGACCCCCTCATCCGGTGGCAATTTCAGCGGCGCCGTCCAGCGACCATCGGCCTGCTGCGTCCAGTTGAACACGCGTTGCCCCCCATGCAAAATCGGCGCTTCATTGCATCTTGCCGTGACGATCAAGCCCTTATCGCGGGAGTCAAAGACGATCGGGTGAGCAAGGTAGTAATCGCCTTTACCCAGCGCGATTGTGTTGTTGCCGCCCTTCTCACGGGCAGCATCACGGGCTCTTTCAATGCTGGCGAAAGGGCCGTCGCCGCCCTGCTGATCTGCGGTCGGAAGGAGGCCACTCCAGCTGTCTTTGCCATTGGGAGAAACGTAAAATATCGTCCGTGCCTCGGTGCTGCTGCTCAATACCTCGCTTAATGAAGTCCCATTCAACTTGGCGGACAAAGTCGGCGAAGCTTCCGCGCAAGTCGCCTCCCTGACGAGCATCTGCAAGCGCTCGGGCGCATCTATCTCTGTCCCGACCGGAGCCGGATTACCGGACTGCGGAAACAGCATGACAGGCAACATGCTCAGCGTCAGTCCAAAACGCCGCCTCATGATATCTGCAACCCGCTCGCAAGGCCGCGCGAGGGCGCTTGCCAAGGTGGCGCACGGCTGATCGAAACGACGGGCGCATATAGCGAAAACATGATGATGGCTGCGGTAAACAGGATGAAGATGGCGTCATTCTGAGTGAAAAAAATACTCTCGGTCAGATTCATCACCAGAATCATGATCGTAAAAACATTGAGCCAGAGCCACCCGTAGTGCGGATCATTGCAGTGAAGGGTCGCGCCTTGGCGGATTGCATGGAGAAGCAGCAGAACAAACGGAATCATTCCCATTATTCCAAAGCTCAACAAGATATCGCGGTATCCATTATGCGCGTGGGGTGCCGCCCATCCGATCTTCAACCACATGCGCGTCGCTTCGGGGTTCACGGTTGTCCAGAATGCCTGGTAACCGTAGCCAACCATCCAACGATCGGATATTTCGCGATCAACCAGCTCCCACAATGGCACCCGACCGGTCAGAGTCGCGTCCTTGCCGAGCGCTTCAAGGGCCGGAACCAGGAATTCGTGAAGCGAAATCAGAATGCCGAGCGACAGCTGAACGAAAAGCAGGACGACGACCACGCGGCCAATGCTGCTGCTTCTTTTCAGGAGGGTATAAAAGCCGATCAGGCAATACGCCACTGACGTTGCAATGATCGCGGTCATCGATCCGGAGCTTGCAAGGCAGATCACACCCGCGGCCAACAAGATGAACGCGGTTCGCCGCAGGCCGAGCGTCCCGTCGATCAGCACAGCCGTCGCCGCCAAGATCATCAGGGACGCGTACCAGCCCAGGACATTCTTGTGAATGAAAATGCCCCGCATTGTGCCATCCGGCATACTGGCGAGGCTTGGTGACACCACTGACATAACCACACTGAGGACGATACAGGCTCCGAGGGTTACAAATAACAGGAACAGCAGTTGCCTTGGGGTGAAACGTATCGCGAGCACATAGGAAAGAAGCACGCAAAACAAAAGACCGATTGCGCGCCTCAAGGTCGTTTGAGGCCCTATTGACCACAGGGTAGACAAAAACGGCAGGATAAGGATCGAGGGAACGATCAGATTTCGCCTGAGCGCTGTTAGAAATTGCGGAAAATTGCGTATCAGGATCACGATTGTAAAGACATATACAGGAAAGCAAGGAAGACGCAGTATAGATTTGGCGGATTCCCTGAGCGTTCCGTCCGCATCTGCCAGGATAAGCGGCAGAAGGGCGCCTGCCTGAAAAAAAAGGGATATGCCGGCACCCCAGCATTCTATAGCCCGCCAACTGATGGTTGGTCCGCTGGCAGTTCCGAGGCTATCTACTCTCATTGTCCGTCCCGACTGACTTGAAAAGACAAGCGACTGTTGATCGCGGCAGATCAAAAAACAGGTGTCGGCCTCCGCGCTGCGCTGCTCTCAAGCAATCATTCAGCCACAGCCGCAGTCAATCTGTCCTAGTGAAGGGCGGGCTACGCCTAATGCACCTTCGCTCCACCCAAAGACGGTGTTGGGCGTAAGCTTTCAGCCGGTCTTTACCCAAAAGACGGGTCTTCATGTCCGCGGATTGCCCTTAAGAGCAGGTGTTGCGCATGTCCGTTCGCCGGTACCGTGGCGATGAGTGTCTTGTGAAGCGTGGCGGGTAAGCCGCGGTTCTACTGGAATGAGGCAACAATTCTGACAGAGGCTCTCTCTGCAGTCGAAGCCTGGAAGGTTTAGGATTACTATGTTCCTGCGTCATGATCCTAGTTCTCTATGCAACACGACGGGCGCTCTATTCGTCGCGGCGACCTCACCGGTTCTGTGCGAGATGCTGTTCGGCCGACAAGCTATTATGGATATCACCATCGCCGAGGCTCCAAACCTCGATGGCTGCGTAAAGGTCGACCTCTCAAGCAACTTTGCGCTGCTGTACGGCGGTGCATCGCCGCAACCGGTCTGAGACGCGTCATGGAACGGCCGGCCCTCAGTGTCCTCATTAATAATTACAACTACGCTCGCTTCGTTGGGCGGGCGATAGACAGCGTGTTGAGCCAAGACGCCCGCAACGTCGAGATAATCGTCGTCGATGACGGCTCCACCGACCAGTCGCGGTCCGTTCTGGAAGCGTATGGCAGCCGAGTGAAGGTGATCTTCCAGGAGAACGCAGGACAGGCCGCTGCGATCAACGCCGCTGTGGGATTAAGCATGGGCGAGATCCTCTGCTTTCTGGACGCCGACGACTGGTGGGCGCCGAGCAAGCTGTCGGCGACGGCTGCAGCATTCCGCGCCAACCCTCAGGCATCGCTCGTCTATCACCGGCTGCAGCCAACGCTTGTCGATGGCACGCCGACTTCCAAGCCGATCCCTCGAAGCCTGTGTTCGGGCGCGTTGTCGGCGCTGCTCACCAGATCGGCTGGTTGGTGGCCTTTTCCGATGACGTCAGCCATCGCGGTACGACGTAGCGCATGGAATGCTGCGGGCAGCATTCCCGAACAATTCCGCATTTCAGCCGACGCCTGGCTCGTGGGCATCTACCCGTTTCTGGGGGACGTCATTGCCCTGCCGGATCCGCTTGGATTCTACCGCATCCACAATAACAACTGGTATCGCTCGACCGAGGATGCGACCACGCTGAGGAGGCGGATGACGCACTGGCAGCATACCGTTGAAGCGACGAACCTGTTTCTCTCAACCCATCAACTGCCGGCAAGACTACATCTGACGGATCACTATCCCTATCGCATCGCGTCGGCAAAGCTGCAGGGAGCCGATGCGCGCACCCGGTTCAAGCTTGCCGTCGAAGGCCTCTTCTTTGCCGGCGAACCAAACCTTGTCAGGCGGACGCGCGATAGTTTGCGCTCGGTGCGCGGCCTGTCACGGCTCGGTCTGGACGTCGGCTTGTCGGAGGCAGCAAAATGAAGGCGCTGCTGTTAGTTTCCGAACTGGAAGACTATACCATCTCATTTGCCAGCGGCGTTGCCCAACACCTAAACGTTGTGCTTGCCGTACCGCGCCGGCGCTATGCACATCTCGCCTCTTCCATTGATCCGGCTGTCGACCTGCACCTTCTGGACTGGCCGAGACACCGTTCTCTCTCCAATCCCTGGTTTCTGTACCAGCTTACGCGTCTGATCCGGCGGGAACGGCCGAACCTCATTCATCTCCTCAGCAATTCTACACTTTGGCTGAACCTCGCCGTGCCGTTCTGGCGCCCGATCCCGCTCGTGACCACCGTTCATGACGTGCAAATCCATCCCGGCGATTCCGATACGCGAACGCTGCCCGGCTGGGCCCCCGAATTGATGGTGAAACAATCCGGACATCTTGTCGTCCACGGCGAGGGACTGAAGCGGTTGGTCCTCGATCGATATTCAAAATCGCCGGACTGCGTCCATGTCCTGTCGCATCCTTCCATCCTTCGCTATGCGGAACTCGCCCGGCAACAGAAGATGGCGCCGCGCGAAGCGGATGGAACTATACGCGTCCTGCTCTTCGGACGGATTTTTGCCTACAAGGGCCTGGAACATCTGGTCCGGGCCGAGGCGATGCTCAAGGACGCACTTCCCAACCTGCGCATCACTGTCGCAGGCCGTGGCGACAATCCGATGATATTCCAGCCGCTCATGGGGGATGCCGGCCGCTACGATATTCGCAATCGTTTTATCGAGGATGCAGAGGTCGCCCAGCTTTTCCTGGACGCCGACATCGTCGTGCTTCCCTATACGGAAGCATCCCAAAGCGGTGTGCTCAACCTTGCCGCCGCATTTGGCAAACCGGTCATCGTGACGGATGTCGGCGAGTTGCGGGGCACTGTTCAGCCCAATGGGTTGGGAATGGTGGTCCCTCCCGGGGATCCCAAAGAGCTCGCGGCAGCTATCAGGACATTGGCAGACAACGGCGAGCTTAGAAACAATTTCGGTGCCAATGCACTCGAATGGGCCAAAGGGCCGAATTCGCCTGAACGCGTCGGCGCCCAGGCCGCGGCCGTTTATCGGGAGGTGGTCGGGTCATGCTGACAGAGGCCCTCACGGACAGAATTCGAGTGGCGGCACGGAGCGCGGCTAGCGTCCGCCACTATGTTCCGGGCGGCTGCGAGAACGGTGGCGGCATTGGCAGGCTGGTCGGCTATATCACAGAAACAGCCAAAGAGACCGGCACGAAACATTTCGTCACCGATACCAGAGGGGCTCGATGGTCCAAGGTGACGTCACCCGCACGGCTGCTCGGGGCCATCCTGACGATGGCAAAGGACCGGATTGTTGCGCCAGCCCGCATTCACCATATCCATATCGCCGGCCGCGGCAGCACCTCCCGAAAGCTGATCCTGACCGAGGCTGCCCGTTTGTTCGGGTGCTGCCATATATTGCACCTGCACGACTACGACTACGCCGGCGACTTCGAGAAACGCTCGCCGCGCCAACAACGGCTCATCCGTCGGATGTTTCAGAATGCCGATTGCGTTGTGGCGCTCGGCCGGCGCGATCGCATGACGCTGACGACACTTTTGGGCGTTGACGAGCGCCGCACGGTCGTTGCTCACAATTGCGTCCCCGATCCCGGGGCGCACGATATTCGCGTCGGTCAGACGCCGTTGATCGTATTCCTTGGCCGGCTGAGCGAACGCAAGGGGGTCACGGAGCTTCTGTTGGCCCTGAGCCACCCGATCATGAAAGAACTCCAGTGGCGGGCTGTACTGGCAGGCGACGGACCTGTCGAGGAATATCGCCGTCAGGCTGACGCCATGGCGCTTTCAAACCTGGTAGAGATGCCCGGCTGGCTTGACGCCGGAGAGGCGCGAGCCCTGTGTGCGCATGCAGATATCCTGGTCTTGCCTTCGCACGCCGAAGGTCTGGCAATGGCCGTGCTCGAAGGGCTGTCCCACGGCCTCGCCGTCGTCACCACGCGTGTTGGGGCCCATGACGAAGTCATTACCGACGGCGAAACCGGCATCTTCGTCCCAGTCGGAGACCAGGATGCCCTGGCTGCAGCCCTGGCGAAGCTGGTGTCCGATCCGGAAATCTGCATCCGCCTCTCGGTCCAGGGGCGCGCACATTATCTCAACCATTTCAGCATGATGGCCTATATGCGATCGCTCGAGAACCTCTACGAGACCGTTTCCGCGAAACCTCAAGCAATGGTTGGCGCACGATGACGATTTCCACTGTTCCGCCGGACCGCAACCTTCCCATCTCGCCGATGCGCTATGACCCTCGCTTTCAGGTGGAGACCAAGGCGGACAACTTCGATCTGGCATCCGCCTTCCGTCTCGTCCGGCGAAGAATGATCATGATCATCGCGATAACCGTGCTGCTGATGACGCCCACGGTGATTATTATCGCTGGGTTGAAGCCCACGTATCAGGCCTGGGCCCGATTGATCGTCCACCAGCCTCTCGCAACATCACTTGGTGCCGACGACAGCAGCCGCAGTGATCTACTTGACGCAAAATCGGAGACTGAGCGGCTTCTATCCAGAAGCATCGCAGAGCGAGTCGTCCGCGAACTGCGGTTTAACCTGCGGCCGGAATTCAATCCAGCGCTGCGCGAGGTCTCGCTCGTTGACAGTATCCGGGCAAAGTTGCGCGGCCTGTTCGACACGGAAAAACCCACCTCGCCGTCACGGGACAGCGTCGACGCCATCATCCCGGAATATTATAGGGCGCTCGGCGTGTGGCACGAAGATAAGAGTGACGTTATCCAGGTCAGCTTCACTTCCTATGATCCTCAACTCGCAGCCGCAGTCCCGAACCGGGTCATCAGCGTTTACCTCGATGAACGGAAGTTCAGTGTCAGTGGCCGCCTGGATTCAGCGCAAGAATGGATCCGACAGCGCATCACCGAACAGCAGGCCCGCGCGGATATTGCTCGCGAAGCTGCGCGCAACTATCAAGAATCGATGGACGTCGTCTCGAAAGAGGATGCTCAGGATGAACGGATCAAGTCACTCATAGAAGTCACTGGCCGCGAAGGGAAAATCGAAGAAAGCCGGCTTGAGGTAAAGGCGACGATATCCACGCTGGAAGCAACGGATAACGCTTCGGTCGCCGCGGAGAATATCGCCGTCCCCGACAACATTGCCACAAAACAACGCGATCTTCGCGCACAGGAGCAAGATCTCGCCCGTCTTCTTCAGACATATGACGGCAATGCCGAGGCCGTGGTGGATCTGCGTGGGAAGATCGAGCAATCCCGTGCCGATCTCAACCTTGCGACCAAGCAATATCTCCGAACAATGCGTGCCAAGCTCGCCGCACTCGATCACGAAGCGGAGGCAATACAATCCATCTTGGCTGAGGCTCATGAAAAACGCACACGCGATGCCATGGTGCAGACGGAATTGACGCGGCTGCAGCATATCGCCGACAAGGAACAAACGGCACTCGACAAGCTTGAGGACCAGCGCCGCGACCTCGCCGCGAAGGCCATGCTGCCGGGGGCGGAATTGGAAGTTTTGTCACCGGCTTCAGTGCCGCTCGCGTCACAGGGACGTGGACGGCTTTTCTATCTGGTGGGCGCCCTCCTGGCCGCAATCTCGGGAGCCGTAACGGCCGCTTTCGTGATCGAAATGTCGGACCGGACGGTCCGGAGTTTCGACCAGATAGCTGCGATGGCGCGTACGATACCGGCTGGACTTATCCCGCGTCTGGCGCGGTGGGAAAATTCGAAAACGATGTTCGAACATATGCCGGTCCCGATGTTTGACGAAGCAATCCGTACCGTGGTGCTTTCACTCAAGCAGTCCAATGGCGGCAAGTTGCCGAACAGTATCGTCGTTACGTCGGCTCACAGCGGAGAAGGCAAGTCGCTGGTCGCGAGATCGCTGGCTATCGAACTTGCCGCCGCCGCAATTCCGGTGCTGCTGGTTGACGGCGACCTCAAACGGGGAAAACTCAATTCGTTTTTCAGGTCGGGTCTAGTGCACGGACTGAACGAATTCCTGAATGGTCGGGCCGATGTCCGCGACATCGTCTACCGCCACCCAAGCGGTATCGATTTCATTCCATCTGGCAAATTCAGTCTTCAGCGGCGCGTCCGTTCGAACGGCCTGGCAGAAATCATCGAGATGGCGGGCGCGGCCGGCCAGATTGTCATCTTCGACAGCGCGCCTGTGCTCGCCTCGACAGATACCGTGCATTTGACCGCCCTGGCGGAAAGAACACTGGCAGTTGTTAGATGGGGAAAGACGAGCCGCCGCGCGGTCGAGTTCAGCCTGCAGCAAATGAAAAGCTCGCGAAACTCGGAAATTGTTGTCGCAATCAACAATGTAAATCCCAAAAACCACGCGCTTTATAATTTCAGTGACTCGGAATTATTTTCGAAATCTTTGATGAAATACTATAGCTTCAAGGAATGAATACTTAATATATTAGGAGATGCGCTTTCATTTTTGTGATACCGTACGACATGAACAGCATCATATACTTCTGCATTGGTATTCGAGTTGGAGGGCAACCATGGATATGGGAATGACAAAGAACCGAAAAGTCGCGCTAATTACCGGCATAACAGGCCAAGACGGTGCGTATTTGGCCGAGTTGCTCTTGGAGAAGGGCTATATTGTTCACGGCCTCAAGCGACGCTCATCGTCCTTCAACACCAGCCGCATCGAGCATCTATACGAGGATCCCCATGTCGAGAATCCTCGGTTTATTCTGCATTTCGGCGACATGACGGATTCAACGAATCTCATCCGTGTCGTTCAGGAAACGCAGCCGGACGAGATCTATAATCTCGCCGCACAGAGCCACGTTCAAGTCTCTTTCGAGACGCCGGAATATACGGCCAACGCCGATGGAACCGGCACCCTTCGGCTACTTGAAGCTATTCGACTCCTGGGGTTGACCAAGAAGACCCGCTTCTATCAGGCGTCCACCTCAGAACTCTACGGCAAAGTCCAGGAAGTCCCGCAGAGTGAAACGACACCGTTCTACCCTCGATCACCCTACGCGGCGGCCAAGCTCTACGCCTATTGGATAGTGGTCAATTATCGCGAGGCATACGGCATGCACGCCTCGAACGGCATTCTGTTCAATCATGAAAGCCCGATCCGCGGCGAAACATTCGTGACGCGTAAAATCACCCGGGCGGCGGCGGCGATCCATCTTGGACTGCAGGAAAGGCTCTATCTCGGCAATTTGGATGCCAAGCGCGACTGGGGACACGCACGAGAATATGTTCGCGGCATGTGGCTGATGCTGCAACAGGACGAACCGGAGGACTATGTGCTTGCGACCGGCGAAACGCACTCGGTTCGTTCCTTTGTCGACAAGGCCTTTGCCAAGGTGGGCATGCCGATTGATTGGCGTGGGAACGGGGTTGAAGAAAAGGGATACGACAAGACATCAGGCCAGTGTGTGGTGGAGATCGATCCAGCTTACTTCCGTCCGACTGAGGTTGATCTTCTGATTGGCGATCCGACGAAGGCGCACACGAAGCTTGGCTGGAAACATGAGACCAGTCTTGATCAGCTGGTGACGGAGATGGTTCGCGAAGATTTGAAAGTCATGGCACGAAATGTCCCGTCGGTCGGTGTCACGAAAGGTTTTGCCTATGCCTGAGGTGATCTACGGCCTTGCCGGAAAGAGGGTCTATGTCGCGGGCCACCGCGGCATGGTGGGCTCTGCGATCGTGCGGCGTCTCGCTTCCGAGGGCTGCGAGATTTTGACGGCCACCCGCGCCGAGGTCGATCTCAGACGGCAAGAGCAGGTGGAGACCTGGATGAGTAAGAATCGTCCCGACGCTGTCTTCCTGGCTGCTGCGAGGGTCGGCGGCATTCTCGCGAACGCCACCTATCCGGCCGACTTCCTTTACGACAACTTGATTCTCCAGGCGAACATCATCCACGCAGCCCATAAGGCTCAGGTCGAAAAACTGATGTTTCTGGGATCGTCCTGCATCTATCCGAAATTCGCCGATCAGCCGATCGTTGAGGACTCACTTCTGACAGGATCGCTCGAGCCCACGAATGAATGGTATGCGATCGCCAAAATTGCCGGATTAAAACTCTGCCAGGCCTATCGCAACCAGCACGGTAGAGATTTCATCTCGGCCATGCCTACCAATCTTTATGGTCCAGAGGACAATTTTGACCTGTGGTCAAGCCATGTCATGCCGGCGCTCATACGCAAGGCGCATGAGGCCAAGATCAACCAGCAGCAAGAGATATGCATCTGGGGTACTGGCACGCCGCGGCGCGAATTCCTGCATGTTGACGATTGCGCCGACGCCTGCATCCATCTCATGAAGACCTATTCCGCCGAAAGTCATGTGAACGTAGGTTCTGGCGAAGACATTACCATCCTCGAATTGGGATATCTCGTCTCCAAGGTCGTCGGTTTCGAAGGCAAGATCACGTGTGATCTCACCAAGCCAGATGGCACGCCACGTAAACTCTTGAACGTCGACAAGCTTCGCGCTCTCGGCTGGTTTCCTAAGATAGGCCTTGAGGAGGGTATCGCAGACGCCTACCGCTCCTTCCTTGCTGGCCATTATCTCGAACGCAGCAACAGCGCTGCGTCCGGCGACTTGATCGGTCAAAGCGACATCAGCTTTGAGAAAGCCAAGACTTCGGCGCTGCACGCGCCCATGCTCTCCACGGTCGCACATCATCCCTCGCGCTAGCGGATTTACGCGAGGGATAACAAGGTTTTGTCTCGGGGGAGGCATATGCTGGGGCGGAACGAATAGTGCAACCAGTAGAAATCAGGATCGCAGCGCTCATTTTCCTGATGGTCGTGTGGGCGGTGATTATCGGTGCGGTGATGGATTTTTTCGCGGTCGAGATGCCGACATCGCTGGTCGCGCTATTGCGCAGATAGTCCCACGTCGGATCGCGCCGCGAGATTGCCTTCAGCTGGACTGTCGAACGACACTCGCTGCGGTAAAGTCGGCAGGCCTGGCCACAGCCGCGCCGTTCAGCTGCCCGGTGCAGATCCCCGCGCTTTAGTTCTTTATCGTGCCGCCGGCAGCCCCGATATCGTCCGGCGTGTCGACGTCGAGGCAAGCTGCGTCGCCAATTTCGACATCGAGCACGGGCAGGCCTGACGTGGCGATGATACCGCGCGCACCGACGTCGCCTTCAAGTCGCAGGATCGCGGGATGGAGAGAACGCGGCAGAATGACAGGATTGCCGGGCTTGCCGCGCGAGACGGCGCGCACGACGGCTTGGCCGCCCGCATTGCGAAAGGCGACAATCAAGGCATCGAGGTGGGCGGTCGAAATGCCGGGCATATCGGCCAGCATGACGAGAATGCCGTCGGCACTGTGAGCGTGCCTTGATGACACCCCCGCGACGAGCGAGCTCGCCATGCCTTCCGCATAATCGGGATTATCGACGAGAGTGAGATCAATCCCAGCGAGCGCGGCCTCGATCTCGCGCCGGCGATGGCCCGTGACAACGACGACAGAGGCTGCGTCCGACCCGAACGCGGTCATTGCTGTCCGCCGCACGAGCGAAACGCCGTCGAACTCGGCCAGCAGCTTGTGTTTTCCGCCCTCGCCCATCCGGCTTGCCCGGCCGGCGGCGAGAATGACGATCGCCACCGACGCCTTAAGCAAAAGCCACCAGTCTTGCCGCAGCGATATCCGCCAGCACCGATAGCGCCAGCGACGTTGCATCCCGTGTCGGGCCGAACAGTCCGATCGGCGCTTTGATACGGCGGATGTCGTCCTCTGCGAAAGCCATGGCCGTCAACCGCTCGATGCGCCGGCGATGCGTCCGGGTGCTCCCGAGCGCGCCGATGTAGAAGCCGGGCGAGGCAAGCGCGGTCTCGAGAATGGCGGCTTCGGCGTCGAGGTCATGATGCAGGAGTACAACGGCCGTGAAAGGATCGATGGTGTCGGCTGCGACCCTGCCCTTCTCGCCCTGCTCCCGGACGATTACGTCGTAGCTGGAAGCCTCGGCCAGTCGCGCGACGGCCTGTGCTTCGATCGTCTGCCCGGAAAGAACGACGCGGGTGCGCGGACGATAGACGCCCACGAATTCTCGCCCGAGCCAGCATGCCCGTGGCGGTGGGCCGACCGGTTCGATCGTCTGCCGCGCCGGCGAATATACAAGGCCGGCGGCCCGCCTTCGTCGAAGACGATCCAGAACATGCTGCAAAGCGCCGACTTCCCTTAGAACATGGATCGCAACGGAGATTCCTCCGCCGCAAGGAAGGACGATGTCGAAGAAGGGCGAGCCTTCGCCGAACTTCACCGTGCGGTCGTGTCCTTCCGCCATTGCCAGAAGCGCTTCGGAAGCGACTGCGGCTTCGACGCATCCGCCGGAGACATAGCCGCAGAAGCGCCCGTCTGCGGCAACCGCCACATGCGCGCCGAGCGCGCGCGCGGCCCCGCCCCGGATTTCGACCAGGGTGGCGAGTGCTGCCGCACCAACACCATGGGCGTCTATTGCGAAGCGAAGCAGTTCCGCAGGATCGTCGCTGGACGAGGCTCTGACGGGAATTGGCGCCATTATCGGCGCGATTATCTGATTCATGGACAATCCTACAGGAAGCGACGGCGAGCCCACTTCGAGACCGCCGTCGAAATCATCAGGCCACGTCCGGCAGGCCGCCGATCAGCTTGTCGAGCGTGAGCGGATAATGCCGGACCCTCACGCCGGTCGCGTTGTAGACGGCGTTGGCGATCGCTGCCGCGACGCCGCAAAGGCCAAGCTCGCCGACGCCCTTGGCTTTCATCGGCGACGACATCGGATCGGTTTCGTCCATGAAGATCACCTCCTGGTGCGGAATATCGGCATGCACCGCCACTTCGTAGCTGGCGAGATCGTGGTTGACGAAGAAGCCGCGACGGGTATCGACCACGAGTTCCTCGGAGAGCGCTCCGCCGGCCCCCATCGTCATTGCGCCGATGACCTGGCTGCGGGCGGTGATCGGGTTGAGGATGCGGCCCGCCGCGCAGACTGCGAGCATCCTGCGAATGCGGCTTTCACCGGTGGCGATGTCGACGCCAACCTCCACGAAATGCGCTCCGAACGTCGATTGCTGATGCGTGTCGGTGAGATCGCCCCATGTGATCGTGTCCTCGCCGACAAGACCATCTGGACCGGTGGCCTCGGCAAGAGGCACTGAACGATCGCCCGAGCGGACCTCTCCATTCTCGAAGACGATGTCTCCTGAGTTGAAGCCGAGCTTTTTGGCGACGGCCTCACGCAGCTTGACACAGGCTGCGTAGACGCCCGAGGTGGAAGAATTGGCGCCGAACTGTCCGCCGGAGCCCGCCGAAACAGGAAAACGCGAGTCGCCCAATTGGACAGCGACCTTGTCGATCGTAACCCCCATCATTTCGGCGGCCGTCTGCGCGATGATCGTATAGCTGCCCGTCCCGATGTCGGTCATGTCGGTTTCAACCGTCACGACGCCTTCCCGGTCGAGCTTTACCCGAGCGCCGGAGGGAAGCACGAGGTTGTTGCGGACGGCAGCGGCAACACCCATGCCGACCAGCCAGTTGCCGTCCCGTTTGGAACCCGGCCTTCCCCGTTCACTCCAACCAAACCGCTCCGCACCGAGCCTGAGGCAGCCGATGAGATTGCGCTGGGAAAAAGGCCGCTGCGGTTTCTCGGGATCGATCTGCGTGTCGTTGACGATCCGGAACTGAACAGGATCCATACCAACTTTTTCGGCAATCTCGTCGATGGCGATTTCGAGCGCCATCAGTCCCGGCGCCTCGCCGGGAGCGCGCATGGCGTTGCCCTCGGGGAGGTGAAGCGTCGCCAGCCGCATCGCCGTCATCCGGTTCGCGCCGGCGTAGAGAAGACGGGTCTGGTTGACGGCGGTCTCCAGGCCTCCGCCGGGAAGGTCCCCGGACCAGCTTTCGTGGGCAATGGCGGTTATCTTGCCGTCACGCTCGGTTCCAATGCGAATTCGCTGGATCGTCGCCGGCCGGTGGGTCGTGTTGTTCATCATGAACGGGCGCGGCAAGGCAACCTTGACGGGGCGTCCAATCGCACGCGCGCCGACAACGGCAAGCACGGCATCCGCCCGCAGAAACAGCTTGCCACCGAAGCCGCCGCCGATGAAGGGCGACATCAGGTGGATCTTCTCCTTGTCGATGTCGAGTGTCGTTGCAAGATCGGACCGCCACCAATCGATCATCTGGCTTGATGTCCAGACCGTCACCTCATCGCCGTTCCAGGCGGCGATCGATGCATGCGGCTCCATCATCGCATGCGATTGGTCGGGCGTGGTGTAAGTCTCGTCCAGAGTGACGGGAACTG
Source organism: Rhizobium anhuiense bv. trifolii (assembly GCF_024346605.1). NCBI lineage: Bacteria > Pseudomonadati > Pseudomonadota > Alphaproteobacteria > Hyphomicrobiales > Rhizobiaceae > Rhizobium > Rhizobium anhuiense. The sequence continues at coordinate 92,253 of NZ_CP098804.1, read as the reverse complement.
CGCTGAAGGCAGTCTCGAAATCGCCGGTCGCGGTATCGGGCTGCTGCGATTCATCCGGCTTGACCGCTGAGACCTTTGCCTCACCGAGGTCGAATACACCCTTTTCCTCGGCATAGTCGACCTTGACCAGCGCGGCTGCGGCGCGCGCCTGTTCGAAGGTTTCGGCGACGACGACCGCGATTGCCTGGTGATAGTGCTGAACCTCGTCGCCGCCGAAAAGCTTGGCGGTGTTGAACTTGCCCTTCTTCCGCTCGCCGATGTCGAGCGTCGTCACGACAGCAAGCACCCCGGGAGACCTCTTGGCGGCGGAGACATCCATCGACGTGATGCGGCCCTTGGCGATGGCCGAGCCGACGGGATAGCCATAGGCATAGCGCATGTTCGGGTCATGCCACTCATAGGCGTACATCGCCCGGCCGGTCGTCTTGAGCTGACCGTCGATGCGGTGGATCGGCTGGCCGACGACCTTCAGATTGTCGATCGGGTTGGTTGTCGCTGGTGTGTCGAACTGCATGGCTCACCCCCTTGCTTCGGCGATGACCGCGCCGAGCGTGCGCTCGACCAGGTCGACCTTGAAACGGTTCTGTTCTGTAGGATGGGCATCGGCAAGAAGAACGCCCGCCGCCGCCCGCGCACCTTTCGGCAATTCAGCTTCAGCTGCCTCGATGCGCCACGGCTTGTGAGCGACGCCACCGACGGCGATGCGTCCTGTGCCGTCCGACTGGATAACGGCGCCGACCGAGACCAGCGCGAAGGCATAGGAGGCGCGGTCGCGGACCTTGCGATAGATGTGGTTGCCGCCGATCGGCGGCGGCAGCAGGACCGCGGTGATGAATTCGCCACGCTCGAGAACAGTCTCGATATCAGGCGTGTCGCCGGGCAGCCGATGAAAGTCGGCAATAGGTACCGAGCGGCGGCTGCCGTCCGCCTTTACCGTCTCGATGACGGCATCGAGCGCCCGCATCGCGATGGCCATGTCGCTCGGATGCGTGGCGATACAGCTCTCGCTCACGCCGACCACCGCATGCTGACGGCTGAAACCGCCGATAGCGGAACAGCCGCTGCCCGGCTGCCGCTTGTTGCACGGCTGGTTCGGGTCATAAAAATAGGGACAGCGCGTGCGCTGCAGGAGGTTGCCGGCCGTCGTCGCCTTGTTGCGCAACTGCCCGGAGGCGCCCGCAACGAGCGCCCTGGAGAGCAAGCCATAGTCACGGCGAACGGTCTCATGGGCGGCAAGGTCGGTGTTGCGGACCAAGGCTCCGATGCGCAGCCCGCCCTCGGGGGTGGATTCGATCCTGTCGAGGCCGAGACCGTTGATGTCGATCAGATGCGTCGGTGTCTCGATCTCGAGCTTCATCAGGTCGAGGAGGTTGGTGCCGCCGGCGATGAATTTTGTTTCGGGATTGGAGGCGACCGCCTTGGCCGCGGCCTCGACCGACGAGGCGCGTTCATAGGTGAAGGCTCTCATGCTTTTATCCCCGCGACTTCCGAAATGGCATCGAGAATGTTGGAGTAGGCGCCGCATCGACAGATATTGCCGCTCATGCGTTCGCGGATCTCGACGGGAGTGACGACCGCCTGTGCCGTAAGGTCGCCGGTGACGTGGCTTGGTATGTTGGCCTTGATCTCCTCGAGCACCGCCACGGAGGAACAGATCTGTCCCGGCGTGCAGTAGCCGCACTGAAACCCGTCATGCTTCACGAACGCAGCCTGCATCGGATGAAGATTTCCGGGTTGGCCGAGACCTTCGATGGTAGTGATCCGATCGCCTTCGTGCATGACCGCCAACGTCAGACAGGAGTTGATCCGGTGGCCGTCGACCATGACGGTGCAGGCGCCGCATTGACCGTGATCGCATCCCTTTTTCGTGCCTGTGAGATGCAGGTGCTCGCGCAGCGCGTCGAGCAGCGAAGTTCTGTTGTCGACCTCAAGATCACGTCTTTCGCCGTTGACCGTGAAGGAAACTTTCGATGTATGCGCCATTTCATTTCCTGGGGACTGTGCCGCCGCGGGAGTGACGGCTCCGGTGACCGCGATCGTTGCGGCCGACGAGATAAGCAAATCTCGACGGGAAAGTTCCAGTTGTGTCTGGCTTGGCATGAACTGTTCCACCTTGCTCGTTGGACATAGGCGCGGGTCGACGCCGTCAGCAGAGGTAGTGCAACTCCGTCCTTTGATTAGGCCCTTTCCGTTGCATACGGTTATCAATCTGGTTCATGAATGCGTGAGCCATAGTCACCCAAAGCCCAGTCCATGGTCATCTTCAAATCAGCTTCGAATGTGATTTGCGGGGTTACCGACCATGCCCCTCGCCCTTATTCGTCGCATTACGTCACGCAGGCGTATGGATGACGCATTCCGCCTGCTGTTCGACGCATATGCCATCATCTTTCCCAGGCGTTCGCTTCATTATCGGCACCATGCCCCGGCTCAAGCACAGATAGGCAAACAATGATGAATATCGCGCAGATGCAGGAACAGCGACTGAAGGCGCTCGAATTGACCGGATCGGGCGCACCGAAGCGGCCTTCCAACCCGTTCTTCGGCGTCGGTCCGATCACGGATGCGACCACCGACGAAGTGGACAGCCGTCTTCGGAGCGCGGCCTTCGACGCGTGGATCGAGAAGACCTATCGCAAGTTCGATGACAGGGGTAACGACATCGGCGGCTTTACGACCGCCGAGATTTCCCGGAGCATGCATCGCGGCTATCCCGCAGACAAAATCCTGACCGACATGATGCGGGCGATCCATCGCTATTTCGGCTTTCCGAAGACGAACCGCATGGCAGTGGGACTCGGCGGCGGCCACAGCGGCTACACGGTCTGCATCCAGCATCTGATGAACGCCAACGACGCGACCCAGCATGTCTATGTCGATACGCCGCGGCCAGAGAGCGATCCCTCCAGGGCGGCCGGTTTCTTCCGCCAGTCTTGGGCCACGCAGTTGATCGAGATGCAGCGCTTCGCCGAAAAGGGCTGCGAGAGCCGCATTCATTTTGCCGCCTCCGAAGGCGTGATCCCGACGGCAGCGGAGCTGTCAGCCCTGGGCGTTTCGATCTTCGTCGGCGTCGGTCACGAAACGACCGGCGCCAATGCCTATACCAGCCGTGAGATCCGCGAGCTTTTGAACTGGCTCGATGGCGACCCGGCAAATCGCCATGCGGTGTTCGATGCCACCTCGATGCTCGGCGCCATGCCGTGGGAGCCCGAACTGGTCAGCGCCGTCATGGCGAAGTGCTGCCTGTTCATGCCGTTCCAGAAGGCGATCGGCGGGGTTTCCGGCTATTTCGTCGCCTCCTTCACGCCGCATGCTTTGGCATTGATCGAGAAGAACCAGCAGGATCCGGCCTGGGCGATCCCACGCCAGTTGAAGATCGCACCGCCGATCGATCCGAGGCGGCCGTTTTCGGCGAAGCGCTCCGTCGATGCAGGGCCGTTCTACGATGCTGCCGAAGACCGCATGCTCGGCGGCGTCATCAACACCTACAGCGCGCTCGCTTTTGCCGAGACCACCTTCGGCCTGTTGCAGTCGGAGGCCCGGGTCGGCTCCGTCGTCGAGCTCAATCGCCGCTCTGCCGCCAATCGCAACGTGATCGACGACTGGGTCAAGTCGCATCCGCTTCTGTCGCTGACCGTCACCGATGCCGAGCGGCGCGGCGCGGCGGTGACGCTTCTGAAGGTCGAGGATGTCGGCATCGCCGATGCCGACATCCATGCCCGCATCATCGCGCGTTCGAAACAACTGCTCGGCTATGAGGGCATGACCCATCCGAACGGCGAATACGAGCCCGGCCTCGACGCCGCCCGCTACGTCAATGCTTTCCCAGGCACACCCGGCGACTACCGCGCCTGGGTTGGCGGCATCCGCGAGCCGGATGATGTCGTCGCACTGCTGGAGAATCTGCAATACGCCTATCTGCGCGCCAAGATCGTCGTTCTCGAAGAGGAGTTGGCGAAGGAGGGCGTCACGTTCGAGGCGCCTGCCGGCGCTGGTGCAACGGCCCGCAAGGACGATCCGGCGCGCGCCTATACCGTGCTGATCGCCGACCTGGTCGGCCTGCGCTTCGACGCTGGCGGTCAGCCGGATCACAGCGAGATCAAGGCCTATATCGAGGAAAAGGGTGGCGTCTTCCACCTCAGGGCGCTAAGCGATCGCTCGGCGCTCGAGAAGGGCCGCGTCCATTTCTTCTATCAGCCGAACCTGAGCACGGAGGCAGAGATCCTGCCGCAAACCGACAAGGGCCAGTACGACGCGCTGATCGCGGCGGCGACCTTCGTTCCAAAAGCCTCCGTATTCCCGTTCGGCGGCGTGCGCATCGGTGCGGGCACCGGCAATATGGGCTCGGCCTCCTGGGGTGGCGGCAATGGCGAGGGCGGCAACGCGCCGCTGATGAATACGCCGGGCATCAACAGCCGGGCGACCGCTCAGATGGCGATCAAGGCGATCCTGAAGGTCGTGCCCGATCTGCCGGTCGACAGGCTGCATCGGATGGTCGCCGGGGGCGACTTCGATACAGGCCGCCAGCTCAAGGATTTTCCGACCGCCAAGCTCGAAGGCCGGAAAATCGCCATTCTCGGCTATGGCAATATCGGCCGCGAAGTCGCCAAGCTCGCCAAGGCTTTCGGCATGAAGGTGGCGATCTACGCCCGCCAGCATCACCAGCGCTGGATTGAGGCGGAAGGCTTCGACTACGCCAAGACTCCGGTTGAAGCGGCGAGCGGCGCCGACATACTCTCCGTCCATATCGGTCTCGGCCGCCTGGACGGGTCAACCGGCGTCTATTCCAACGCCGGCACTGTCGATGCGAAGGTGCTCGGCGCTATGAAGGATGGCGCGGTGCTGGTCAACTACGATCGGGGCGAGGTCGTCGATGTCGCCGCGCTCGACGAGGCCCTGTCGTCGGGCAAGATTGCTCATGCGGCGATCGACGCCGACCTCTTCAAGGACGCCGCGACCGGCAAGCTCAGCGGGCCGATACTTCCTTACCTGCCACTCGAAGAGCGCCATAAGGGCAAGCTGGAACTGCTGCCGCACGCCGCCGCCGACACCGACCATCCCTCACGGGTGAACGGCGCCAAGCAGGCGGTCGACCAGATCTTCGACGTCATCCGCTTCAAATCGGTCACCAATCTCAAGGGCGACCTGCCGGAGGGTTACGTGTCGGCCGGCAGCCGCACGCCGGCAGGCATCGGCCGGGTAACGAAGCAGGCAGTCGCGGAGGCCGGCGGCAAGACGGAGATCCTCAACGAGTTGCAGCAGACCTCGATGAAGGTCGCGGCGATCCTGGGCGGGCTCTCGGCCGTTTCGGATCCCTGCCATCGCAGCCGGCTCATCGATCGCTACACCGCCCTGCTCGTCGAAAGCGCCGACCGGCAGCGGGCGCTGCTCGACCAACTCGGGCTCTACGGTCCGGCGGAGGACTAACTTGCTGGCGGCCAACCAGCGCCGCCGGTCTTTGATGTCGCTCTGATGCCGCCGTGTTGCCATGGCGGCATGATTTCGGTCCTTTGACGCTCCACATTTGAGGATCGACAGCTATCGCGCAGCCCGAAAACAGTCAGTCGGGCCAAACGCCGTCGAATGCGTCCGTCAACAGCGCGCGAATGGCCGGTTCGGTGACGGGCGCCGGGTTCCAATAGGGATTGGAAGTTGCCTCGATGGCCGCCGTCCCTATGCCTTCGGCCGGCATTCCGATCTGCGCAAGTGACAGGGGTGCCCCGATCTCCTGTGCGAGGTTGCGAAGCCCGGTTGCGGCATTGTCCGCTCGGAGTGCCCGCGCGACCTTCTGGGCCGCATCGGGAGCGGCCTGCATATTATACCGCATCACGTAAGGCAGGATCACGCTGTGGGTTTCGGCATGCGGCAGGTCGAACATGCCGCCCAGCGTGTGGCAAAGCTTGTGATGGAGCGCCATGCCGACGCAACCCAGGCTGATGCCGCAGAGCCATGCGCCGTAGAGAGCATCCGAGCGGGCCTCCACATCCAGGCCATCGCGGCCGATACGCGGCAATGCCCGCGCCAGGGCGCGGATCCCGTCCTCTGCCATCAGATCGGTCACCGGATTGCGGTCGCGAGCATAGAGCGCTTCAACCGCATGCGCGATCGCGTTGAGGCCGCTGACCGCAGATAGACCCACTGGCAGCCCCAATGTCAGCGAGACATCATAGATCACCGTTTCCGGCAGCACGCGATTGTCCCGAAGCGTTGTCTTGCTGCCATTTTCGGTCTGTCCGAGAATGGGTGTCATTTCCGACCCTGCATAGGTCGTGGGCACGATGAGCTGCGGCAAATCCGTGCGAAGCGCGATCGCTTTGGAAAGACCGGTGGTCGAGCCGCCGCCAATCGCGATCACGCCGTCGGCGCCGGCTTCCGCAGCGACCTTCATCGCCTCCATCGTCACCTCGACGGGAGTATGCATGACGGCGCCGGAAAAGACCGCGGCCTGGGGTCCGATCAGGCCCGCCACTCTTTCCGCGTCGCTCACCTGATGCGGCGTCGAGAGGACCAGCGGCCGGGACATGCCGAGCCGCTTGGCCTCATCGGCAAGCTGTTTGAGCGTGCCGGTGCCGAAAATCACGCGCGTTGCCAATCCGGTATAGACGAAGTCCTCCATCTCAGATCTCAGCCCTTTTTGTCAGCACGAAATCCCAGTCCACCTGCCAATAAGGCGCCTTGAGGCCCTCGTCCTCGCCCACGGCGTCCTCCTGCTGCGTCCGGAAATCGGCGATGAGACTCTCCTTCACTCCGAACACCGCATCCTGATCCAGATATTGGCAATCAGGGGGGAACATATGGGTGACAACGGGATCATACCCCTCGGCGCTGACGATGAAATGGATATGCGCCGCGCGGTTCGGATGCCGGCCCAGGCGGCCCAGAAGCTTGCCCACCGGCCCGTCGTCGGGGATGGGATAATAGCGCGGCTTGACGGAGCGGAACCGATAGCTGCCCTCGCCGTCCGTCGTGAAGACACCACGCAGGTTCCAGTCCGGCTGCGTGCCCTTTTGCTGGACGTCATAGAAGCCGTCGTCATTGGTCTGCCAGACGTCGATCAATGCGTGCTCGATCGGATTGCCAGCGGTATCCCTGACGAAGCCGCCGACCACGAGCGGCTCGCCCTTGCCGTCGAGGCAGATATTCGCTCCCCGTGCATAACGCGGTGCTTCCGGCACGTAGAACGGACCGAGAATGGTGTTTTCCGTCGCGCCGGAAGGCCGGCGATGGTTGATCGCATCGACCAGCATCGAAACACCCAGCACATCTGAGAGCAGAATGTATTCCTGCCGCCATTCATTGCACATCTGGCCAGTTCTGGTGAGAAAGTCGATCGCCGTCAGCCATTCCTCATGAGTCGGCTCGATCTCTTTCACTGCAGCATGGAGATGCCGCACGAGAACCGACATGATCTCACGCAGGCGGGGATCGATATCCCCGCCCATGCGCGCATTGACGGCCTCGACCGAGTTTTCTTCGGTGAAAAGCGGGTACTTCGTCGCAGCCATCTCACCCTCCATCAAATGCCGAAGAGCAGTTTGGCATTTGTCCGGCCGATTTTCACCCTGTCCGCCTCCGCAATCGTCGTGGTGTCGAACCAATCGGCGGCATGATCGATATTCTCGAACGGCCAATCGGTCGAAAACAGGATCCGGTCGGCGCCGATTTCCAGCATGGCATCGATCAGCGTCTGGGTGCGGAAATTGCCTGAAGTCGTGATGTAGAAATTCTCGTTGAAATAGTCGGCGATGCGGCGTTTGGCCGGATATTTCGGCGGCACCTTGACCCAGGCGTTACGATTGTCGATGCGCCACATCATGTAGGGCAGACCTTCGCCCATATGGCCGAGGATGATACGGAGGTTCGGGTGTTCGTCGAAAAGTCCCGATCCCATGAGGCGCAACGCGTGGACCGCCGTCTCCTGGGCGAAGGCCCAGGTCGGCCCCATCAGCCAGGGGTGGCCCTCATAGATGCGGCTGTCCTCAGCCAGCGGATTGCGCGGGTGCAGATAGAAGGGCACATCGAGCGCGGCGACCGTCGCCCAGAAGCCGCGATATTGCGGCAGGTCGTAATAGAGCAGCGCATTAGTATCGGCGCGCTGGCTGAAGCCGTTGACCAGGGCTCCGACGAAGCCCATGTCCTTCACGCACCGTTCCAGCTCCCGTGCGGCGGCCTCGGGATCCTGGAGCGGCAGGGCCGCAAAGGCGCGAAAGCGGTCGGGACGTTTGGCGCATTCTTCGGCCAGCGCATCGTTGGCGCGGCGGGCAATATCTATGGCCCGTCCGGTTTCGGCGATTGCCTGGACGGCCGGTGCGTTGAGCGACAGGATCATGGTCTCGATCCCGTGCGCATCCATCAGCTTCAGTCGTTTGTCCTGAATGTCGAGCAATCGGGACTGAAGCTCTGTCCAGTAGTCTCCCGGGACGAAACCCGCCGAATCCATCAGCGTCTCGGGAATGGCGAAATGCTCTTCGAGCGCGATCTTGCCTTGCATGTTTCTCCTCCAACTTTCTCGTTTTAATATTGACCCTTGGGCTCGAGGCCGAGCATGTGCTGGCCGACCATCGTGCCGACGGCGTCCCAGTTCATGCTGATATGACGGCCGACGGCATTGGCGTCGCGCCAGGCGCGCTGAACCGGATTGTCCATGTTGAGGCCAAGTCCGCCGGTGGAAGCGTTCAGGGCTTCGACGGCCCGGAGCGCCAGGGTGACGGCAAAGGACTGGCCGCGCCGGCTGAGCAATCTGTCCTCGATGGTGAATTCTCGTCCTGAACCCGCCAGCTCCTCGGCGCGCGCCACATCCCGGAGCAGGATCTCGCGGGCTGCGTCGACGCTGGCAGCGGCATCCGCCACCCTGAGCTGGATTGTCGCAAATTCTGCCATGCGGCTGTTGCCGCCCGCGACCGCCCCCCGGGTCACACGGCTACCTGTTGATGCGACATAGCTTTCCAACGCGCCTTTCGCGGCGCCGACAGCGGCGGAAGCGAGGCAGGACGGAATGCCGGTGAGAAGCGGCATGTTGAAAAGGCCCTTGTCGGCATAGAGGCCGGCGCCCGGCGTCCGGCCGCTGGTGGCCTCCGGGAAAGTGAGCACGCGATGCTTCGGCACAACGACATTGGCGAGAATGAGGGTCTTGGAGCCGGTGCCCGCCAGTCCCGCGACATCCCATGTGTCTTCGATTTCATACTGCGTCGCAGGCACCAGCAGGAAGGCCGGAACCGGCTTGCTGGCACCTTCAGCGGGCAGGACGGCGGCGCAGAGCGACCAGTCGGCATTCTCGCAGCCGCTGGCAAAAGCCCAGCGGCCGTTCAGCCGATAACCGTCTTCGGTGGCCTCGGCCAAGGAGGCGGGCGCATAGGAGCCGCAGAGAAGCGCATCCGGATTTTTGCCCCAGACGTCATCCTGCGCGGCCTTCGGAAACATTGCGAGCAGCCATTGATGGGCTGCAAGAAGACCCGCGACCCAGCCGGTCGAGGCACAGGCCGAGGCCAGTTCGAGATTGGCGTCGACGAGATCGGCGAAAGGCCCGGGCGCGCCACCATAAGCGGCCGGCTTGACCGCATCGAAATAACCGGCAGCGCGAAGAGCTGCGATGTTTTCCGCCGGTACCCGGCGTGCCTTTTCGGTTGCCTGCGCACGGTCCTTGAAGGCCGGCAGGAGCGGCAGGATGCGGTCCTTCAGTACAGCGCCGCGAATGGGGCGTGCGATATTATCGGCACCGCCTTCGATGATCTCAAGCTTCATATTCTCCTCCTTGGCGGGATCAAGCCGCCGGCTGCGAGACGCAGTAGCGGGCGTCCTCGTAGATGAGCGGTATGGTGTTGGGGTCGACGGTCGCGTGAACGACCTGCCCGATGAAAAGTGTGTGAGTGCCATAGGGCACGGCAGCCATGCGGCGGCAGACGACATTGGCGTTGGCGCCGTCGAGGAGCTGCATTCCGGCTTCGTGCCGCCGCCAGTTCGCCAGTCCGAAGCGCGCATGCGGCTCGACTTTGCCGGCGAATGCCTCAGACAGCGGCCGCTGCGCGTGACTGAGGACATTCACCGCGAAATCCGGCTGACAAAGCAGCATTTCGTGCAGCAGGGTCCTGTTGTTGAGACAGACCACAAGCGAGGGCGGATCCATGGAAACGGAGGTGACCGCCGTGACCGTCATGCCATGGTCGACACCGTCCTTCACCGCCGTGATCACGGTCACTGTCGCTGGAAATTTGCGCATTGCGGCACGAAAATTCGCGCCGACCACTCCATCGGATAAAATCTGCATGATCTCTCTCCCATTCCGATTTCCATCATTTATTTGCATTTGCAATTATTGTCAACGCAAATAATTTTCCGTTCGTGATGACGAGAGCTGCGATTGGATAACCTGCAGATGCGTTCCCACCGCCTGCCGAAGATAATTTTGATCGCACCATATTTTCTATTGCAATATTTGCATTTGCAATATTCTATTGTCTTACGTATCGGGTGGGAGAGGATTATCGGGCAGCGTGCCTAGCGCGCCGTTCAGAAGCCCGATGACGACGGAGGTAATCTTTGATTTTCTAGGCTCCAGGACAGCTGAAGCCTTTTTCAAAGCGAGATCACGGAGGAGGAGCCATGTCTTCGCAGGAAATGAGCGCCATGGTGGCGCAGACCAAAACGACGGCAAGTGTCATTGCCATGTGCGGCTTCATGATATTGTTCGACGGCTATGACCTGGTCGTCTATGGGGTAATCGCACCAGCGCTACTCAAACAGGCGGAATGGGCGCTGGATCCATCCCTCGTCGGCCGTGCCGCCGCCTTGACCCTGTTCGGCATGCTGCTGGGTGCGGCAATCGCCGGGACGCTCGCCGATCGCATCGGCCGGAAAAAAGTCGTTCTCGGCAGCCTCGCCAGTTTTTCCTTCATGATGATCGCCAGCGGGCTTGCTCCGAACTTCCCGGTCTTCGCAGCCACGCGTTTCCTGAGCGGGCTCGGGCTCGGCGCACTTCTGCCGACCGTAACCGCGCTCATTCTCGAATTTTCGCCCGCCAAACGGAAGGCCCTGGCCAACTCCCTGTCCTTCATGGGCTATCTGCTGGGCGGCATCCTTTCCGGCATTCTCGGCATGCTTCTTCTTGAGCATTACGGCTGGCGCCCCCTGATGATCATTGGCGGCGCGCCTTTGCTGGCACTGCCGTTCCTGATCAAATCACTGCCCGAATCGCCCGACTGGCTCGCCGCCAAGGGCCGCCGCGCCGAGGCCGACGCGGTTTGCGACAGCTTTGGCCTGGAACGGGTTCCGCACCAGCCGACAACTTCGGAAAAACAGGGCGTACGGGCGCTGTTTGCGGAAGGGCGGCTTGCGCTGACGCTGAATGCCTGGGCGATTCACTTCTGCTCTCTGTTGCTGACTTTCGGCATGGTGAACTGGCTGCCGACCATCATGAACAAAATGGGCTACGACATCAGTTCGGCGCTGCTGTTTGCAATCATGCTCAATGTCGGCGCCGCCATCGGTATCGTCATTGCCGGCCGGATTGCCGATAGGGGCCATGTGAAGATGACTGTCGCCGTGCTGTTCGCCATCGGCGCTGGGGCGATCTACATGCTCACACTGAAGCAGGGTGTTTTCATGTACGCGCTTGTCGCTCTTGCCGGCGCTGGAACGATCGGCACCCAGATCCTCTCGAATGTTCTGGTTGGCCGCTTCTATCCAGTCCAGATCCGCGGAACCGGGCTCGGATTTTCGCTCGCGGTCGGCCGCCTTGGTGGCATGGCCGGGCCGCTGATCGGCGGCGCAGTGCTGCAGCGGGGGCTCGCACCGGAGTGGAACTTCTACATCTTCGCCATAGCGGCCGTGGTCGGCTGCGCTTTGACGGCCCTCACCTTCCTCCATGGCACGACCGAAAAGGGAGACGTCGTCGTGCACTGACTAGCTAAGGCAAGCACGCCCGCGACCATGGCCGGCCTCGATGAGGCCGGCTTTCATTTGTCCTGACGAACGCGACTTTTGATTGCACATGCTCTCGCCTAAGGCTATTCAGTGCGGATGCAATAGTTGTGAGCGAAAATGTCCTATCGATTTACCGGATCCTTTCCCTACCTTCTCAATCGCGTCGGCGTGCGCATGGGGGAGCTTTTTTCGGAGCGGCTGCACGATTTTGACGTTACCTTGCCCATGTACCGCGTCCTTGCGATCCTGAAGCAGGAGGGACCGCAAAGGCTGACAGATCTGAGCCCCATGGTTACGGTCGAGCTCTCCACCCTGTCGCGCCTGGTCACTGTGATGAAGAAGAAAGAACTGGTGTCGCGCACCCGGCCCGACGACGGCCGCACGGTTTCGATTGCGCTGACCCCCTCGGGCGATGCGCTGGTGCAGAAATTGATGCCGCTCGCAGCAGAATTCGAGGCGGTCGGCGTCGAGACGTTCAGCGAGGCGGAGGTGGCCTGGCTGAAATCGGCGCTGAAGATCATCCATACCAACCTGGACAAGCTCGAAGCACGCTGATCTGCTGATGTGGACGCAGGCCCGTCCCGATGGCGCAAAGGAGCGCGGGGAAGGCCCCGCACCACCTTCGACACGCCATCTTGATGACTATCCGAAGAGCAGCAGACCCGTCCGCGATTCTCCTGAATTCTCCGTACAATGTGGTTTTGATGCAGATAGGTAGCTGCCCACGTGTTCGCGGTCCATCGGCTTGTTAAACAAATAGCCCTGGAGGGTGGTGCAGCCCATTTCCAGCAAGCACATCGCCTGCCGATGGCTTTCGACGCCCTCCGCCGTGACCTTCATGTCGAGCTTCCGCGCCAGGTTGAGCACCAGTTCTACGATTGCGAGGCTCGATTCATCCACGAGCATGGTGTCGATGAAGCTCTTGTCGATTTTGATGATATCGACGGGCAGGCTCCGCAAATGTGTCAGCGATGCATAGCCCGTCCCGAAATCATCGAGCGCCACGGCCAAGCCTCTTTTCCGCAAACGTTGCAGCGTTGTTGCAACAGTGTCTTCCAAGCCCTGCAGGAAGACGGTTTCCGTCACTTCGAGCACGAGCTTATCGAGCGGAATGCCTCTCGACGCGAACGCACCAACGATGCGGCTTTCCAGGTCACCCCTCATGAAATCAGAGGCGCTGACATTGATGCCAACCCGTCCGAAACTCAGCCCCCGGTCCATCCATTTGCAGATATCGGTCGCGACATGATCGAGCATGCATGTCGTAATGTGATGGGAAACACTCGAGTCCGTGAAGGCTTCATGAAATTGCGCCGCCGATACGACTGATCCATCGGGACGTTGCATTCTCACCAGCGCTTCAAACGCCCATACCTGACCGTCGGCGCAGCTCACGATTGGCTGATAATGCGGCACCATTCGATGCTCGGTAAGCGCCAACTCCACCTCTCGGACGATCTGAATGCGATGGGCTATCCTCGAACGCAGGCTGGGCTCATATTGAACGTAGCTTCCACGCCGTGTTTCCTTGGCGTGATACAGGGCGAAGTCTGCGTTTTGCGAAAGCGTCGCCGCATCCATTTCACCTTCCGAAATCGCGCCTCCCACGGTTATCGTGGGATTTATCGTTGATCCCGCGACCTCCAGAGGGCGGCCGATATATTCAATCAGGTGTCGCGCGAGTGAACGCATTACCCGCGCGTTTGCGGGTGCGTCCAGAACAACCGAGAATTCGTCGCCGCCGAGGCGAAAGACCTTTCCGCGCTTTCCCAAGCGCTCGTCCAGACGAGATGCCACGCCTTTCAGCAGCAGGTCACCGGTCGCATGGCCCAGGATATCGTTCACCTGCTTCAGGCGATCGACGTCGACCAGCAGCAAACCAATGGAGGCGGCATCCGTCGCTGTGAGCCTCGCCATGTGAGCATTGTATGCCGCCCGGTTGGCAAGCCCGGTCAGGGGATCGGCATTTGCCGCCTGCAGCAAGCGTTGCTCGTAGCGCACTTTTTCGGAAACATCCTGAACGATGCCGAACAAACGTTTTGGCTCACCGTGCAGGTGTTCGATATCGCTGACCACGCGAATCCATCGTTCTTCGCCTTCTGGCGTTATGATGCGATACTCTTTGTCAACGCCGATCTCCGAGCCATTCAGGAGACCGCGAATCCTGCGACTGACGCCGTCGCGCTCTTCCGGAGCATAGCAGCCGATCACCTCCTCCGAGGTCATTCGTTTACCGACCGGCAATCCGACAGTGCGATAAATCTGGTCCGACCAGATGATCGTACCGGTGTTGAGATCCATCTCAAAGCCACCGACTTTGGCAGAGCGCTCGGTCTGTTCGAACCGAGCCTGCTTCAACTCCAGTTCACGTTGCTGCTCTTTCAGCTGGCTTTGCTGACGATGCTCCCGAATCAGGCCCACGATGACGCTTGCCAAGTTACGGAGCTGTTCGATATCCCGATCGCCGAAACGGCGGGTCTTCGTATCGAGGACACAAAAACTGCCGTAGCAGGTCTCCCCTTCCAAAAGCGGAACGCCCGCGTAGAATTGGACGGAACACTCGTTCACGAATGTGTTTTCCCAAAAGCGGGAATCTTTGCCGGCATCTTCAACGACGAGCGGCAACCCTGTTTCCACAACATGGCCGCAAAAGGAATGCTCGCGTGACGCCTCTTTCAAAGTGAAGCCTTGCTGGGCCTTGAACCACTGCCGCTGCTCGTCGACGAACGAAACCAATGCCATCGGCATGTTGAATATATTGCAGGCCAGACGGACGATAGCGTCGAACTCTGTCGTCGGCGGTGTATCGAGAATGCTTGCCTCGTAGAGAAGGTTCAATCTTTCATCTTCGGTAAGGGACATGCGACCTTACTCCTCGCAGTGCTGCGTGACGCGGAGTGAGACCCTTCATGGATCATGGAAGCGGACGAACTTGCCGCCGACAGCAATTTCTGGGTTGATCAGAATTCTTCCCAATCAGACTTCAGCGCGGCGGCGGCCGACCCGCGCTGGACGGACGCGGCGGGCGACGTACGAACAACTTTCAAAGCCGTCGGTGCGGGCACATGACGATCCGCCTGCGTGGATGAAAGTCTCGATATCGGAGCATCGTCGAAACGGAACTGTTCAAGAAGCTTGAAAAGTGCGGCGGCCTCGCGTGCGAGGCCATGGCTCGCAGCCGTCTGTTCCTCGACCATCGCGGCATTCTGCTGCGTTCCCTGGTCGACGGTGTTGATGGCCTGGTTGATCTCGCCGAGCGCCGTCGATTGCTCGCGCGCCGCCTCCACGATCGCCGTGACATTGGTGTTGATGTCGTGAACCTGACTGGCGATTTCCTGAAGCGCGGATCCGGCATTCGTGACGAGGGCGACGCCCTTTGCGACGTGAGAACCGGAGGCTGTAATCAGGCTCTTTATCTCCTTTGCAGCTTTCGCCGACCGCTGCGCCAACTCCCGGACCTCCTGAGCAACGACCGCAAAACCCTTGCCGGCCTCCCCTGCCCGTGCCGCCTCTACGCCGGCATTGAGCGCCAAGAGGTTCGTCTGGAAGGCAATCTCATCGATGACGCCGATGATATTGGAAATTTCGCGCGACGAGGTTTCGATCTGGTCCATCGCTCCGATCGCATCACGAACCACCTGGCCGGAATGTTCCGCGTGGTCTTTGGTGCGGGAGACGAGTTGACCGGCCTCCTCGGCGCGGCGGCTCGAATCCTTGACCGTCGTCGTGATTTCCTCAAGGGCGGCCGCCGTCTCTTCGACGGATGCCGCCTGCTGCTCGGTACGCTTTGCCAGGTCGTCGGCGGCGGTGCGGATTTCGTTGGAACCGGCCGAGATCGCCTTGGCATTTTCGGCCACCGTTGCCATCGCGTCCTTCAACTTTTCCGAAGCGCTGTTGAAGTCGGTGCGCAGCCGTTCCAGCGAAGGAATGAAAGGCTTCTGGATCGTCTGCGACAGGTCGCCATCTGCAAAATTCGTCAGGCAACGGGCGAGCTGTTCAACATTCTCGACACGCGCCGTGACATCGGTTGCGAACTTCACGACTTTGAACACTTTGCCGTTCAGGTCGAAGATCGGATTATAGGAAGCCTGGATGTAAACCTTCCGTCCGCCCTTGCCCACACGCATGAATTCGTCGGCAACCAGTTGGCCGCCCGCAAGTTTCCGTCAGAATTCCTTGTAGGCCTCCGACTTGGAATAGTCGCTTTCGCAGAACATCGAGTGATGCTTGCCCTGGATTTCGGCAAGCGAATAACCAAGCGCGGTCAGGAAATTGTCGTTTGCGGTCAGGATTTCGCCGGCCGGCGTGAATTCGATGATCGCCTGAGCCCGGGACAATGCGTCGATCTTGCCCGCATGCTCGGCAGATTTCAGCTTCTGCGCGGTGATATCGGTTGCAATCTTGATGACCTTGACCGGCTTCCCGCGACGGAACACCGGATTGTAGGACGCTTCGATCCAGACCTCGCGCCCGCCTTTGCCGAGACGTTTATACTGTTGTTGATCGAATTTTCCTGCTGACAGCTTCGTCCAGAAAGCCTTGTATTCTGCCGAGGATGCATAGGCAGGTTCGACAAACATGCTGTGATGTTTTCCGACGATCTCCCTCAACTCGTAACCAAGCGCCCTGCAGAAGTTTTCGTTTGCGGTGAGGATTTTGCCCGACAAATCAAACTCGATCATGGCTTGCGAATTCGATAGAGCCGCCAGAACAGCGACAGCATTTGCACCACGATCAAGAATATTCACTCGCAAATCCTCCTAGATTCATCGCTGTCGATCCAGCCATTTTGCGAATATTCGCTCATGCTCATTAACGGGGATTTAATTATGAATGTGACGTGCAGTATAATTTATTTTCAACCAGCGCTGCATTCATCAGGCGCATCCGGGGGCAAAGACAGCCGGCGGCCCGCCCTGCCGCGGGCAGCGATGCAGCCTCCCCGGGAACGGCGCACTGCGGGCCGCTCAGCTGCTTTTCAACTGCGCCACCGCAAGCAGCGTGTCAGCGCTTATTGTCGACGAGCCGGTCAGGATCGAAAGGGCTGACGACGTGGTGCCCGTACCGTTGGCCATGTCATACATGGCGGTGAAGCGTTGGATCAGATCGTCGACTTTGTCAGGATCCGACAGATCCTCCATGTCGATGAAATTGTTGACCATCTCGGCTTGCTTCTCGACGTCCATATTCGAGACGTAACTGGACAGGTTGAAGGTCGTCGTAAAGAACTCGAAGAGCGCGCTGTCGCCCAGAATATCATAGGCGTTCGAGATCTCCGGCGCCTTGCGTTCGAAATAGAGGGCAAGGCGCACGCCGGTGTTGCTGTCGCCCTGATCGTCTTCGAGCGTCAGCCTGACATAGGAGTCGATCGTTTCCAGCACGTCGCCGCGCTGCTGCACGGTCCCGGTCGGATCGGCGGAAATATTGCCGTCCTGATCGAAATTGAACGAGCCGACGAGTTCGGCGAAACGATTGTCGTCCTGCTTGTTGACATAACTATCTTCGTCGTCGAGATCGGAAGAGAACATCTTCTTCAGTTCGTCCGACGTGACATCGTCCGGATCGAGCCCCTTCGCCTCAAGCGCGAAGCTAACCAGGCGATCGTCGGCCAGGAATTCGCTGGCCGTCGTGATCGTCGCCATCTGCTCGCGAAAATAGGTGATCTCGTCATTCGCCGCGTCGGTCGCCTCGGTCAGCTCGTCGCCTTCAAGGTATCGGATCTTGTTCTGCTTGTAATAGGCGGCGTAGTCGTCGACGACGGATTCCGACATGGCCTGCAAGGGAACGGTGACGTCGCCATTGTCGTCGAAGTTGAATGCTTTGCGAAAGGCTACGAACCGGTCGTCCTTCAGGCTGTTGACATAGCTTTTCGAGTCCGTGGGATCGCTTTCGAGAATTTTCCGGACCTCGCTTCTCGAAACGCTGTCGGGGTCTATATCATAGGCGCGCAACGCCATTTCCCACAGCTCGGGGAGATCGTCGTTGTCGTCATCGTCGTCATCGGCATTCGACACGAGGAAATCATCGATCGAGGTGACGCTGGCGATGCGCGTCGTATAGTTGTCGGTGGCGTCTTCCGTGCTGGTATTGGCGACCAGCACTTCATAATTTTCATCGAAGGCTGCCGTGGTCGTGGCGGTCTGGTCCGAGGTCTGGGCGGTGTCGCCATCGGCAAGCGCGCCGTCCTCGTCGAAATTGAAGGCCTCGTGCAGGTCGGACAAGCCGATCGCTTCGGCGATGTCGGCGCTTTTCAGGGCCGCCGAAATGTAGCTGTCGGATTCGTCGTCGGAAAGACCGTAGGCAATCCTGAGATAGCCGACCAGCTTGTCGTCGCTCATCAATTGGTCGACGGAGGTGATGTTGCCAATTTCAGCAGCGAAATAGGTGTCGTAGGCCTCCCCGGTTTCCGTGGACGCGATCGTCGACGAGGCCACCGCATAGCCACTCGTCACCAGCGAGATCTGGTCTTCCGACATCACATCGCCGTCGGTCGAGCCATCCTCGTTGAAGTTGAAGGCCTTTGCCAGGCTGACATAGACGTCGTCGCCGAGCTGGTTGACGAAACTGTCGGCATCATCCAGATCGCTCGTCAAAACCTGCTTCAGGAAGCTGCTGGACGTGTATTCGGTGCTGAGGCCGAAGGCCGTAAGCGCATAGTTCTTCAGTCTGGAGCTCGACAGGAAATCATCGACCGAGGTGATCGACGAGATATTCTCTTCGAAATAATCCGTCTCATCCGTGATGTCGTCCGCCTCGGTGTCGAAGGATTCCTCATAGGCATCGAGCAGATTGTCCCGCTGCACGTCTGACTGCGCCGTCTTCGTCTCGCCCCCGAATTTGAAGGCGGCGGCGAATTCGGCATAGCGGCTATCGCTCAAAGTGTTGGCGAAACTCGATGAATCGCTGAGGTCGCTTTCCAGCACCTTCTTCATGAAGGCCTTGGCATAGGTCATGTCCTCTAGCCCGTATGCCTTCATGGCATAGGAGTAGAGTTTGTAATCGCCCATGAATTCATCGACCGTCGTGACCTTGTCGATGTTTTCCTCGTAGTAGTCACTGTCGCGGGAAACCGTTGCCTGTGAAGCCACACTCGAGAGACTGGCGCTCAGATTTCTGGCAACCGAGAGGTAGCTCACATAGGTGGAAACCAACGCCTGTCCCTTTCATGAGCATGCGCGCGCGAAAGCCTGCCGGCCGCCACGGTTGAAACTTTTCATGTTTGCTGAGATGTTGCCGCCGTTCATGGCGCTGACGGACCGCATTCATGCGGCCGAATCAATTTAATAGAACCACATGGTACTATAATTCTTCAAAAATGCAACAGGACGTCGAAAGCCGAGGGATCGCGGCTTTATCGGGTCACGCGGCGCCGACGCCCGCGGCAAAGATTGCAATGCAGCGCCGGAGATGGGCAAGCAGTGCCGCCCGGTCGGGCCAGGCCTGAGCACGCCCTTCCGGCGGCCCCATGCCACCGAAGATCATATCCATCAGCATGCGGGCTCCGCTGGTCGGATCATCAAGCGACAGCCTGCCTTCGGCCCCGCGGTCGCTCAGCCAGTCGGCAAGCTGCTGCCGGCTGGCACGCATGCCTTCGCGCTGCAGAATGTCGACGAGTTCGGGAAACTGCCCCGCTTCGCGAAAGACAAGTTGCAGGAAACCGGCACGATCGGCATCCTTGTCCTCATCCATGTCGATCATGAAGATGCGTTCAAGGCTCTCGGCGAGCGAGAGATCTTCCGGAGGCCGAGGCAGGTCGAGCATCATGCGCCGATGAGCACCGACCACGGCGGCAAACAGCTCTTCCTTGCTCTGAAACAGCTTGTAGAGCGTCTGTTTCGAAACACCCGCCTCGGTGGCGACGACCGCGGTCGTGCTTCCGGCGTAGCCGTATTTTACAAAAACGCGGCGGGCAATCTCGACGATATGCACGCGCTTGTCATCGTCGCTGGAGACTTTCGGCCGGCCCCGTTTGCGCGGCTCATCTGCGGCATCGTCGGCAACATCCATGATGATCTAGACCGCCTCATCGAAGCACAAGCCGACGCCCGCAGAAAGGAGACTACGATTTCTGAGGGACGATTTTTTCGGTTGTGGCATTAGTAATTTCGATTTAGAGAACTCATCAGTTCTGTAATGCGTTGCATCCCCACCCTCTAGCGATGGAGCGCTTATGACGACCATTTCCGCCGCAACGTCAATGTCTTCCTATTCCTATAGCAAGAGTTCGACGTCAGCGTCCCAGGACGTCCTATCCTGTAATACGGTTTCGGCAAAAAAATCAACCACAACCCAGCAGCTCAGCGAAGACGCGGCCAACAGCGCTGAGAAACTCATGTCGCAGTTGATGTCGCTGACGATGAACGGCCTCGCCGATCAGTCCGCTTCCAGCGAGCAGCAGGACGGCGGCGCAGACATGGACGTTGCGCAGCTGGACAGCGACGGCGACGGCTACGTCAGCAAGGCCGAGTTCGTCGCAGCCCGGCCGTCCGATGTGTCGGAGGATCAAGCCGGCACGCTGTTCGACAGCTTCGACAGCGAAGGTGCCGGCTCGCTATCGGTCGATGCGCTGACCGAAGCCATGTCCGCCCAGCAGTCGGAACGTGCCGAGGGGCCGCCACCCCCGCCACCTTCCGACGATGACGATCTTGCATCCCTGCTCTCCGATCTCGATACCGACGGCGACGGGCAGGTAAGCAAAGCCGAATTCGTTGCAGGTCGGCCGTCCGATGTGAGCGAGGAGCAGGCCGGCACGCTGTTCGACAGCTTCGACAGCGAAGGTGCCGGCTCGCTATCGATCGATACGCTGACCGAGGCCATGTCCGCTCAGCAGTCGGAACGCCCCGAAGGACCGCCGCCGTCGTCCAGTGACGATGACGACGACCAGTTTGCATCCCTACTCTCCGATCTCGATACGGACGGCGACGGGCTCGTGACATTGGACGAATTCATGGCGGGTAAGCCGGATGACGTCACCGAAAGCCAGGCGAGCCAGCTCTTTAGTCTGCTCGACACGTCAGGCGCCGGTTCATTGTCTGCACAGTCCACGAGCTGACGGTCGTTAAGCCGTCGCCATTGCGGTCGCTGGAGGATCTGCAATGAGACGGTTTTAAGCGACCCGGCAGTTGAGCCGGCAGAGCCTTCAGTCGGGTCGCTCCCGAAATATGGAAACGTTCGAAGTGTGCGCCGTCACAGGCGCACGGATAACCAGCGCGCGGATGAGCCGAAGCGCCTATCGCCATCACGGGGTCAGTCCAGACAATCAGATCATCGACCGGTGTCGGCTTTTGCCCGGCGCCAGCGATGTCGTGCGCCCGCCATCCGGGCTCTGGAAGCCTTTCGTCACATGGCATGTTCCCAAACCTTAAAGGATCGAGCCATGAGCATTTTTGGAAGCATGAAAACCGCCGTCTCCGGCATGAGCGCCCAGGCAAACCGGCTCAGCACGGTTTCCGACAATATCGCCAATGCCAACACCACCGGCTACAAGGCCGTTTCCACGTCCTTCTCGTCGCTGGTCCTGCCGTCTTCGTCGGGTAATTACAATTCCGGCGGCGTCCAGACTTCCGTGCGCCAGGCGATTTCCGAACAGGGCGACATCTCCTACACGACCTCCGATTACGACCTGGCGATCTCGGGAGACGGGTTCTTCATCGTGCAAGGTGCCGACGGCACGCCGGTGCTCACCCGGGCCGGCGACTTCTCTGTCGACAGCGACGGCAATCTCGTCAACGGCGCCGGCTACACGCTGATGGGATATTCCTATGATTCCGGCGTGCCGGCGGTGGTCGTCAACGGTTTTGACGGCCTGGTGCCGGTCAACGTGTCCCAGTCGGGATTGAGCGCCGTTGCCTCGAGCAGCGCCTATTTCAGCGGCAACCTGAACTCCGAAGCGACCGTCGTTACCGATACGACGACTTTGCCGAGCGCCAACACGTCTGATGTCACCGACGACACGCAGAAAATGTCGCTGGTTGCCTATGACAGCCTCGGCGCTACCGTCCAATACGACTACTATTTCACCAAAACCGGTGTGACGACGGATTCGAGCGGCGCGGTCACCGGAAGCACCTGGGAGGTCGCGGTTTATCGCAATGCCGACGCAACCACCGGCGGCACGACGTCCTTCCCCTACTCCTCCGACGCCGTCAGCGTCGCGACGCTCTCCTTCGACGCCGACGGACAGCTCACCTCGGCGACCGACACGGATATCGTCGATCCGACGACGGCACAGACGATCACCATGGACTATTCGGATTTCACCCAGCTCGCCTCCGACTTCTCGGCGACGGGCTCGGCCGACGGCCAGGCCGCGAGCGCTGTGAGTGCGGTCTCGATCGGCACGGATGGTGTGGTGTCGGTCTCCTATGCCAACGGCACGACGAAGTCTCTCTACCAGATTCCTCTCGCGACGGTCGCAAGCCCCGACAATCTGACGCTGCTCAGCGGCAACGTCTACACCGCCAACGGAATGTCCGGCGTGACGGTAACCGGCTTCCCGCAGACCAACGGCCTCGGCTCCATCCAGTCCGGCGCTCTCGAAAGCTCGAACGTCGATCTCGCCGGCGAACTGACGGAGATGATCGAAGCGCAGCGCAGCTATACCGCCAATTCGAAGGTGTTCCAGACCGGCTCCGATATCATGGATGTCCTCGTCAATCTGAAACGATAGGGAGGGCGTCGGCATGTCGCTCACCTCCGCCTTAAACAGCGCACAAAGCATCTTCAACAATACCGGCCAGCAAAGCAGCGTCGTCTCGACGAACATCGCCAATGCAGGAAACTCCGACTATGTGAGACGGGAAGCGTCGATCACGACATCCCTTTCCGGCGCGCAGGTCGTCAGCATCAGCCGGGCGCAGGAAACCGCGCTTCTGTCTCAGTACCTGCAGACGAATTCCAAGGACAGCGCCCAGCAAACGCTTCTGACCGGCCTTGAAAGCTTGAAGTCGCTGGTGGGCGGCAATGACTACGAGACCTCGCCAAGCACTTATCTCGCGGCATTCCAGCAGGCGCTCCAGACGTTCGGCACCTCGCCGAGCAGCACGACCGCGGCACAATCGGCCGTCACCGCCGCGCAGGATCTTGCCAATTCGCTGAATACCGCAAGCGACGGCGTTCAGTCGATCAGAACCGACGCCGACGCGGAAATCGCCACGCAGGTCTCGACGCTGAATACGCTGCTGTCGCAGTTCGAGACGGCAAACAACGCAGTCAAACTGGCGACATCGACCGGCGCGGATACATCCTCGGCGCTCGACGAGCGCGAAAAGCTCTTGAAGCAGATCTCCTCGATCGTCGGCGTCAATTCCGTCGTCCGCAGCAATAACGACATGGCGCTCTACACCTCAGATGGCACCGTGCTGTTCGAGACCGTACCGCGCACCGTCTCATTCACCTCGACAGCAACCTATGTCGCGGGAACGGAGGGCAATTCCGTCTACATAGACGGGGTTGCGCTCGACGCCGGCGAAGGATCAACGACCACTGCCTCGGGCAGCCTGCAGTCATTGCTGCAGCTTCGCGACGAGGTCGCCCCGACCTTCCAGGCCCAGCTGGACGAGATCGCCAAATCGCTCGTCCAGATCTTCTCCGAAACCGACGGCAGCACGAGCGCACCCGGACTTTTCGTGTGGACGACAGCGTCGGGCGCAACCGGGACAACGCCGTCCGACACCGACGATATCACCGGGATCGCGTCCACCATCTCGGTCAATACAGCCGTCGTCACGAGCGAGGGCGGCGATGCGACGAAGCTGCGCGACGGAACGATCAGCGGCATCACCGATCTCAATACGTCGGGAGACAGCGGCTTCTCGGACAATCTCGACGCCCTGTACGAGGCATTGACGGAACAGCGCTCTTTCTCTTCCGATGCCGGCCTCTCCACGACGCAAAGCCTGACGGACTATGCCAGCGCCTCCATCGGCTGGCTCGAGCAATATCGCAGCGATGCGACGACGGCCTCCGAAACCACTTCGGCGGCCCTGTCGCGCTCCGACGAGGCTTATTCCAATGAAGCGGGCGTGAACCTCGACGAGGAGCTGACGCTGCTTCTCGACATCGAACAATCCTACAAAGCGGCGACGAAAATCCTGAACGTCATCGACGACATGTTCAAGTCGCTCCTCGACATAGCGAGCTAGTCATGAAAGCATCTTTTGTCTCATCATCGGCGATGCAAAACGTTCTCAAGCTGACCATCAGCCAGTCCCAGTCCAAGCTGCAGAGCGCTTCGACAGAGGCAACGACGGGAACCTACAGCGATATCGGCACGGCCCTTGGTGCCGGCGCTGCAAAGTCTCTCAACCTCACCAGCGCCATCAACCAGGCCGCGTCGTTTCAAACGAGCAATTCCGTCGTCGCATTGCGCATGGACGCGTCGCAGACGGCCCTTTCAAACCTCAAGGATGCCGGCGACAGCCTGGTTTCGAACCTGACCGCGCTTCAGGCGAGCCAGGATACGACGAGTATCGCCGTCGCCTTGCAGACAGCGAGCTCCACGGTTTCGCAACTGATCTCGACGGCGAATACGGCCGTCAACGGCGAGTTCCTGTTTGGCGGGACAAACCTCGACAGCCAGCCCCTGACCGACCAAACTTCCACAGTCTCGGATACGATCGTGACGGCGCTGAGCGACTATGCAACCGGCCTTGGAAAAGACGTGAACGAGCTGACGGGCGAGGAAATCGGCACATTCATCACCGACACGGTCGAGCCGATGTTTTCCGAGAGCGCCTGGACGGACTCTGCAGACGGCTGGTCGACCGCCTCGAGCACCGACATGACAAGCCGGATCAGCGGATCGGAAACCATTACCTCGTCCACCAACGCGAATTCGGAAGGCATGCGTTATCTCGCGCTTGCATCCGTCGTCGTGTCGTCCCTCTTCGGTCAGGATCTCGCATCCGATGCGCAGAGCACCGTTGCATCCAAGGCTATCGCTTATGCGGCGCAGGCAACGGCCGGCATCGTCACGCAGCAAAGCGAACTCGGCCTCTCGCAGGAGCGGGTCGAAAAGGCAAATGATGCTCTCGACGCTCAATCAACCCTGCTTCAGGGCAAGCTCGTCGATCTCCAGGGCGTGGATGTCTATGAGGCGTCGACACTCGTCAACCAACTGCAAACGCAACTGGAAACGGCCTATACGCTCGTCTCGAAACTCCAGGGGCTGAGTTTGGTCAATTACCTCTGACGGATCTGACATGAAGGAGTTCAAGCGGTTGCAGATACCAGCCTTAAGCAAACAGCCCAGCACGGATTGCTCCGAAATCGTGACGGAAGCCGCCTTCGCGCTCGCCTCCGGCATTATCGATACAATCCCTTTCGTCGGCTGCAAACTCGACGAACAACAGCCGCGGGCATGGCCGCGATCAGGCGTTTTCACCGATGACGGCGTCGAGATGACCGGCACGCCGCCCGAAATATTCGAGCTGTGCGAGCTTTTGGCCGGCCATATCGAGAAAGGCGCGTCATTCGATGTCTTCGAGGTTTTCCACAAGATTGCACGTATCGACCGGCTGATCGACTGGAGCCATGGCGCGGTGCTCTCACCCGAGCCGCATCCGGTAACTCATTAACGGAGCACGCTAAATCTCCTTTCAAAGTCGGCACGATCGCGGCCGCGCCGCCCAGCAGCACGGCATAGCCCGGTCTTGCATCTGGCTTGTCCGTTGCAGCAGTCTGGACTTTACAATAGGGAGATGGAGGGCGACCGTCGAAGTCTGCCGGCAATGGTCTTTCAGGGACCGAGTGTATTGTTGATGTCAAAGCCGCGCGCGAAGCTTCCATTCTCCGAAGAGACCTTGCAGGCCATGCTCGTCCGCGTGCTTCGCCCGCTGGTCAAACTCGCTCTCGCCTCCGGCTTCAACTTCACTGCCTTTTCGGCCATTCTTCGCCGACTCTATATCGAGGTTGCGGAGAACGATTTTACGCTGCCGAACAAACAGCAGACGGATAGCCGTATCTCGCTTCTAACCGGCATCCACCGCAAGGACGTCAACCGGCTGCGTGGACAGGCCCTGACGGCATCCTTTCTCACCGTGAGTGTTTCGCAGACGAGCCGCATTCTTGCGAGATGGCTTGCCGAGCCACTCTATTGCGATGCGGAGGATAGGCCGAGCGCCCTGCCCCGCACATCCAGCGATGGCGGTCCGTCATTCGAAGGCCTGGTGAGCGACATCACCAAGGACGTCCATCCTCGCTCCATCCTGGACGAGTGGCTGGACAGAGACATTGTCGTTGTCGATCAGAACGGTTGGATCCAGCTCAACCTCGCATCGATCGTCCCGAATGCCGGGGACGAAGCTCGCCGGCATTATTTTACCCGCAACCTTCGTGACCACGTCCAGGCTTCGGTCATGAATCTGATGAACGACCCTCCTCCCTATTTCGAACGCGCCGTTCATTATGACGGGATATCTCCAGCGCTGGCAGCCCGGCTCGACGAGATTGGGCGCAAGGAAGGGATGGCGCTGCTCCTGAAGCTCAACAAGATCGCCCATCAGGCCATCAAGGACGATCCCGGCGGCAATAGCCGCTGGATCACGGGCGTCTATGTCATGACCGAGGAGGGTGACGCAGTTCCTCCGGCAGCCGCTTCCGAGAGGGAGACTGACGCATGAGCCCGTCAACGATCTCTAGAAGACAGTTTCTCCTGGGCGGAATAGCGCTCCAGGTTCTGATGCCAGCGATGACCGCCGCGCAGCCGACAGGCACCAGCGACCATGGCATCGGCGGCTCCGGTCTTTCCATTGCAGGTGGAGAGAACGAAGACCACGGTATCGGCGGAACCGGCATCGTCGGAACCATCCAGGGTTTTGGCAGCATCATCGTCAACAACATCCACATACCGTTCAGTGCGACGACGCCGATCGACATCGATGGACGACGCGCGCCTGCAAGCGCGATGAAGGTCGGTCATGTCGTCCGTGTGCTGCTGGCAGGAAAGCGTGCTGCCCGCATCGCGATCATCAGCGAGGTCCAGGGCCGCATCGACGAGATGGGTAAGACCGGGATGACCATCCTGTCGCAAACCGTCGACACGACCGGTTTGGTCACGAAGGGCTTACGAAAGGGCAAGCGGGTCGCCGTGTTCGGCATCCGCAAACCGGATGGCACCATCATTGCCAGACGCATCGAGCATCGCGCCGTTTCCGATGGCGCCCATGTTCGCGGTGTCCCCGTAAGGAGCGGCAATCGCGTCTTGCTCGGCGGCCTTTCGCTCGGGCAGGCGCAAGCACATTTGGTCGGCAAGCAAACCGTCGTGCGTCTCAGGACGGACGCCAATCGATCGGTCATTATACGCATTCAGGCCGAACCTGTGGTGCCGGGTCTGAAACGAGGCGTCGTCAACGTCGAGACCTTCAAACCCGCAGAAAAGGGCGGAGCTGGCGCAGGACCTGGGGGCTCAGCGCCTTACGGCTCGATGCGAATGTCTCCCGATGGCCATGGATTTGTCGACGTCACCGTTCGCGATTCAAGCAGAATGACGGGCTTTGCGGACAGGCAAGGCCCAGACGGCTTTGGTCCTCGCCCGCCGGATGGTCCTCCAGACGGGCCAGAGCGTGGCCATCCGTCTTTCGGCAGAGGCGGGCCTGGCGGAGATTATCCTGATCCGAACAGGCGGGGTCCGCCGCCGCAAGACCCCTTGCGCCGCGGTCCACCGCCTACGGATCCTCCAGTTCCGCGCTAACGCGCCATCAATCAGATTGACATATGGGAAAATTTCCCATTTATTGCTCTTGCGATTCCTGATTTGGGTTCCCAAGAAGGACTTGCCGATTGTCTATCGGGTTCGCCCCACACCCGACAGACAATCGTTTGATTTTCAATCGCTGCTGACTGCCGAACCAACCCGCCGTCGCCAAGAGGAATCAGGAATTGCTTTTGCTGGAACGCGAACCGGACGTGTCGATGGAAATGAACGAATCGACCGTCGTTGCAACCTGGGAAAACCGCGCGCAAATCATCGAAATCATGAGCAGCGCGCGCCAGACGAGCCAACAATTTCAACATCTTTGGCAGAGCAGCGCCGGAACGGGCCGGCTCAGCCAAGATGATACGGACAAGTTGGTCGAACTGCTCCGCCAGATCAGCGACCTGAATGAAATGCTCATGCGATTGGCCTGAAAGACGCTTGACGGCGCGCCGATCGACCCATTCAGAAGCTAATCGCTTGACAACGCTATCCGCGATAACCTCGACGCCGCGATAGGATATCCTTGGGCTTCGGTCTGCTCGACACCGCGGATGTCATCCCCTGAAGCGTTCAGCTTTCATGGAAACGCAGAACCGTTGGTATCGAGAAGATTCAAAGCTCGATGCCCATCCAATGCTGCCGGCCTTCGTTGATCGGGGCTTCAATACCGATGTCCGTCCCCGCGAAAGCCTGGCATGGAAGGACACCGCCGGTTCCCGTCCAGCTTCGCCTATCTCGTCCAATTCAAAGGTCCGCGTGACTATGGCGGCTATCGAGCCGTTTTCACGGCGAGCAAGATCACGCGCTTTTGCACTTCGTACGGAAAGCTGAGGGCAGCCAAGCTGATCTCCTTCACGATGAATGTGATGTCGCCTTGAGCCATCATGATGGCTGGTGATGGTTTGATAGCACCGCTTCAACCTATCAACCCAATTTTGGACGGTTGCCCCAGACCTGAAAGAGCTGGCTAAGCTCCGACCTCATAAGAATTAACCATATTTCAGTGTTCTTGCCAAATAATGCCGTACGTAGATCAGGTCTCTCGAAGTAGAGAGGCCAAAAGTTATTTGGAGACAGTCTTGGCATTCACCATCGCTCGCAGTCTGGTGGCGTTCGGCGTCGCCGTTTCAGTAGGTCTTTTCATGTCGATCGGATTGCAGCAGTCGGCGCTCGAACGGCTGAAGGTCAACGGTCCGGTTTACGAGCAGGTCGTCTACGGCAAGGATTTGATTGCCGATATTCTACCGCCGCCGCTCTTCGTGGTCGAATCCTACATGCTCTCCTTCGAGGCGAGCAAATTTCCCGAACTCACAGACACCAATCTTGCCAAGATCGCCAATCTCAAGGCTGCTTACGACGACCGCCGCGCCTATTGGAAAACCACCCGGCTGCCGCAGGTGTTGAAGGACGAGCTTGAAAACGATGTCATCGCCAAGGGCGATGCATTCTGGGGGGTGATGAACCGCGAGATCATCCCCGCCTTGAATGCCAAGGATGAAGACAAGGCGCATGGTGCGATCGAGCAGTTGCGCGTTGCCTTCCATTCGCATCAGGATGCGGTCGAGAAACTCGTTGCCAATTCCGACGCCTTCCTGAAGGGCGAGGAGCGCAATGCCGCTTCGGAAATCGTCACCTGGACGATCTATGCCGGTGCTGCGGGTTTCGGCTCGTTCGGCCTGCTGCTGATCGGCCTCTATCTCCTGCGCCGTCGCGCCATCGTGCCGCTCGACGGTATGAAGGCCTATATGGGCAACCTCGCCGAAGGCGATTTTTCGACCGAAGTTCCCTATGCCAACCGTTCCGACGAGATCGGCGCCATGTCCAAGGCCGTCGCGGTATTCCGCCGCAATGCGCTCGAACGGCAGGACGCGCAGAAGCGCGAGACCGCACTTCGCGACGCGGAATTCGAGCGCGAGCGCAGCCAGCTGGCCGAAAAGGCCGCTGAGGAACAGATCCGCGAAACGGTGATCGCCCAGCTGACATACGGCCTGGAACAGCTATCGAACGGCAATCTCGATTGCCGCATCACGACGCCCTTCGCCACGGCCTACGAAACTTTGCGCGCAAAGTTCAACGACAGCATGGATGCGCTTTGCGCTTCGATGGCCGAGATCGCCCAGACCTCCAAGCAAGTGGGCAGTTCCTCGGCCGGCATCACCGATGCCGCCGACAGCCTTGCCTCGCGCACGGAACAGCAGGCCGCGATGCTCGAAGAGGCCACAGCCGCGCTCGACGAGATGAATGCCAAGGCGAAAGACGCCTCCGATCATGCCGGCAAGGCAACCGGCATGATGACCGAGACCCGCACCAGCGCCGAACATTCGGCGGCCGTCGTTCGCGAAGCGATCGCCGCCATGGAACGGATCGAAGGTTCGTCCTCCCAGATCGGCGACATCGTCAATGTCATCGATGAAATCGCCTTCCAGACCAATCTTCTGGCGCTCAATGCCGGGGTCGAGGCGGCCCGCGCGGGCGACGCGGGCAAGGGTTTCGCCGTCGTTGCCCAGGAAGTGCGCGAACTCGCCATGCGCTCGGCCAACGCCGCCAAGGAGATCAGAGCGCTGATTTCCACCTCCTCGTCTCAGGTCTCCACCGGGGTGCAGCTCGTCAACCGCACCGGCAAGGCGCTTCTGGAAATCGAAGGACAGGTCGAGCAGGTTGCTGGTCTGATCGCCCGCATCGTCTCGGTGTCCTCCGAGCAGGCGGTGGCGATCGGCGAGATCAACGCCTCCGTCAACGCTCTGGATCAGGTCACCCAACGCAACGCCGCCATGGCCGTCGAAACCGCCTCGGCCTGCCGAGCGCTCGGCAGCCAGACGCAGACATTGGAAGGGGTCGTCAGCCGCTTTCAGATCGACGCGGCCGCCAGCCCGTCAAGAACGCAGAAAGCGGCCTGACGCGTCCGCGGCAAAGGGAAGGGCCGGGCCCTTCCCACCTCAGTCCGTAACGATCGCCACGACGGCAACGCAGTCGCCTGCTTTGACCAGCCCCGGGAAATGCCGGGCACAGAGAATGCCGTTCATGCCGGCGCGGATCTCGCGGGGCGCCATTCCGGTCCGGCCGATCGGATGGATGCGCGCGACGACGGCGTCTTCGGCCACGGCTTCACCGAGATCAATGACAGGCTCGATCAACCCGCCCTCCTCTGCGAAAGAGAAGCAGCGGCCGTCCGGCATATCGAGCCAGCTCGTCGGGCCGGTCTCGACGGCGCCCGCGACGATCCCCGCATGGCGCAGCACGTTGATGGTGCCGCGTTTGGCAATCGCCGCACTTTTGGCCGTGGCGGTGCCGCCGCCGCCGAGTTCCGTGGTGATGAAGATCTTGCCCATCTCCTCGGCCGCGGTGTCGTACATGCCGATCGCGTCGATCTCGAGCATCTTCATCGAATAGGGAGCTGCAAAGGCCGTCACCAATTCGAAGGCCTTTTTCTCCTGTTGCTTGTTCGCCAGGATGTGAGCCGCGCAGAACGGCAGAAAATCGAGCGTCTTGCCGCCGGAATGGAAGTCGAGGACGAGATCCGCCATCGGCAGAAGCACCCGCTGGAAATAGTCGGCGATTTTCTCCGTCACCGTGCCGTCCGGCCGGCCCGGGAAGCTGCGGTTCATGTTGCCCCTGTCGATCGGCGAGGTCCTGGTTCCCGCCTGGAATGCCGGATAATTCATGGCCGGCACGATGATGACAGTGCCGCTCACCTCCTCGGCTTTCAGCGTGCGGGCAAGATCGAAGAGCGCGATCGGTCCTTCATACTCGTCGCCGTGATTGCCGCCGGTCAGAAGAGCCGTTGACCCCTTGCCGTTCCTGATGACCGTTATCGGCACCATCACCGATCCCCAGGCGGAATCGTCGCGGCTGTAGGGCAACCGCAGGAAGCCGTGCTGGACGCCCTCGGCGGCGAAATTGACCGTCGCGCTGATCGGCGACGGTCGCAAGCCAATCTCTGTCATCGCAGCCTCAATCCTTGACCATCAGCCTGCGCGGCACGTTCGCGAAGCACTCGACACCGCTCTCGGTGATGAGGATGCTCTCGGTCGTCTCGAAGCCCATGTCGTCGAGCCAGAGGCCGGTCATGAAATGGAAGGTCATGCCGGGCTTCAGTTCCGTCCGGTCGCCCGGTCGCAGGCTCATGGTGCGCTCGCCCCAGTCCGGCGGATAGGAAAGGCCGATCGGGTAACCGGTGCGGTTGTCCTTGACGATGCCGTATTTTTTCAGCACCGCGAAGAAGGCGTTGGCGATATCCTCGCAGCTATTGCCGGGTCTGGCGACCGCAAGACCGGCCTCCATGCCCTCCAGCGTCGCCTTTTCGGCATCGAGAAAGGCCTGCGTCGGCTTGCCGAGGAAGACGGTGCGCGACAGCGGCAGGTGATAACGGTTGTAGCAGCCGGCGATCTCGAAGAAGGTGCCCTCGCCCGTCTTCATCGGCCGGTCGTCCCAGGTCAGATGCGGTGCGGATGCTTCGACGCCAGACGGCAGCAGCGGCACGATCGCCGGATAATCGCCGCCGATGCCGTCGACGCCGCGGGTGCCGGCATCATAGATTTCCGCGACCAGATCGCATTTGCGCATGCCGACCTCGATCTTGTCGAAGATGCGGGCATGCATCGCCTCGACGATGCGGGCGGCATTGCGCATATACTTGATTTCGGTCTCGCTCTTGACCGCGCGCTGCCAGTTGACGAGGGCGGTCGTATCGACGAAGCGCGCATTCGGCAGGTGCTTCTGCAGCGCCGCGAAGGCCGCCGCCGAGAACCAGTAATTGTCCATCTCGACGCCGATCGTCAGCTTGCCGAAGCCGCGTTCGGTCAAGATGCCCGAGAGATAATCCATCGGATGGCGTTCGGTCGATTGCACATAGTGATCGGGATAGCCAATGATGTTGTCATGCTTCAGATAGGCGGTGAACTTGGCGCCGTTGGCATCCTGGCCGCGGCCGAACCAGATCGGCTCTCCCTGTGGCGGCACGATCACCGCCTGGTGCACATAGAAGGACCAGCCATCATAGCCGGTGAGCCAGGCCATGTTCGACGGGTCGCTGACGATCAGCAGGTCGACGCCCTTCGCCTCCATGGCACGCCGTGTCTTTTCCAGCCGCGCGGCATATTCGCCGAGCGAGAATTTGAGGTTGGGCTGGGTCATGTCTCTTCCCTTCTTTTCCGGCGCCGCGCCGGTCAGCTTTCGAACGTGGTCCCGGCCTTCGCCGCGCCGGCTCGGGCAAAGGCGAGGGTGGCGATGGCGGTGTCCTGAATGCCGGTCCCGGTCAGGTCCGCAATGGTGATCTGGTCGTTGCTCGTCCGCCCCGGCGCCCGGCCGGCGACGATCTGGCCGAGTTCGGCGAAGACCGCATCGGCCGCGACTAGGCCGGCATCGATTGCATGATGCAGCTCGCCGAGGCGCCGTGTCTGCTTCAGGCTGTCGGCGACGTAGAGGCCGGCACCGGCGATGGCGGCCGGATCGATCTCGTTCTTGTGTTCGGCATCCGAGCCCATGGCCGTCAGATGCTGTCCGGGTTCCAGCCACCCCGCCTTGATGATCGGCATTTCCGACGGCGTGGTGGTGACGATGAGGTCGACGCCGGTCACTGCTCCCCTGGCGTCCGATGTCGCGATTACGGGAAAGCCGAGTTTTCCGGCCAATTCCGCAGCCGTGGCTTGCGCCTTGGCGGCATCGCGCGCCCATATCCTTGCTTCGCGGATCGGCCGCACCAGCGTCAGCGCTTCGAGCTGCAGCCGCGCCTGCATACCGGCGCCGAAGATCGTGGCCACGGACGCATTTTGGCGCGACAGATGTTGCGCCGCGACAGCGCCGGCTGCTGCGGTGCGCACGTCGGTGAGATAGCCGTTGTCCAGCAGCAGTGCCTGCACCAGTCCGGTCCGGCTCGACAGCAGCACCATCATGCCGTTGGTGCTCGGCAGGCCGATCTGGGGGTTGTCGAAGAAACCGGGGCTGATCTTGATCGCGAAGCCCTCGATGCCGGGCACATAGGCCGTCTTCACATCGACTTCGCCCCGATATTCCGGAATGTCGAGCCGCAGGATCGGGGGCATGGCGACGGCCTTGGTCGCAAGCGCTGCGAAAGCCTCCTCGACGCAGGCGACCGCATCTCGATCAAGCCCGATGACCTTCCTCAGTTCCGCTTCCGTCAGAATGATCATCCGGCTCATGGCCCCTCCTCGCCGTAGAGCGGCTGCGTCCCGTTGATCACCCGCAGGTGCTGACCCATGTCGACATTCGCCCCGGACAAGATCGCGACGATGGGACCGCCGCCCCTGATT
The DNA here is from genome assembly GCF_024346605.1 of Rhizobium anhuiense bv. trifolii. Classification (NCBI taxonomy): domain Bacteria; kingdom Pseudomonadati; phylum Pseudomonadota; class Alphaproteobacteria; order Hyphomicrobiales; family Rhizobiaceae; genus Rhizobium; species Rhizobium anhuiense. The sequence continues at coordinate 58,368 of NZ_CP098804.1, read as the reverse complement.
TTTCCGGCAAGCAGCGCGGCGATACCGACCGCGCCCGCGCCTTCGACGACCTGGCGTTCGCAGGCATAGACATGGCGCATGCCGGCGGCGATTTCCGTCTCGGTCAGCAGGATGACGTCGTCGAGAAGTTCGCGGCACATGGCAAAGGTGACGCGGTTGTCGAGACCAATGCCGCCGCCGAGCGAGTCGGCAAGGCTCGCCACTTCCTCGACCTGCACCGGCTGCCCGGCATCGAGGCTTGCCTTCATCGCGGCACCCTTCTCCATGGTCAGGCCGATCACTTTGGTCGTCGGACTGATGGCTTTGACCGCGGCCGCAACCCCCGCCGCAAGGCCGCCGCCCGAGAGCGGCACCAGCACGCTCGCCGCCTCCGGCAAGTCGTCGATGATTTCAAGCCCCAGCGTCCCCTGCCCGGCCACGACATCGGGATGGTCGAAGGGCGGCACCATCACCAACCCTTCCTCGCGGACCAACCGGTCGACTTCCTGCTGCGCCTCGTCCTGCGATACGCCGACGATGCGGACATCGGCGCCGAGACGGCGGATCTCCGAAACCTTGTTCTCCGGCACCAGCCGCGACATGCAGATGGTCGCAACGGCACCTTCGGCCTTTGCCGCATAGGCAAGCGCACGGCCGTGATTTCCGGTCGAGGCTGCGACGACGCCACGTAAGCGCTGCGCCGGCGACAAGGACAGCACCGCATTGGTCGCCCCACGGAGCTTGAAGCTGCCGGTCGTCTGATGATGTTCGAGCTTGAGATGCACTGGCACGCCGGCCAATTCGCCAAGCGACGCGGACTGCACCATCGGAGTGGTGGTCACGCGGCCGGCAATCCGTCGCGCCGCCGCACGGATGTCGTCCAGCGAAACGGGCAAGGTGCTCACCATGATCTCAGCCTTCCCAATAGGACTTGGTCATCAACTGACCGAGTTCGGGCCGCGCCCGATCATCGCCGCAAAGCCTCAGACAGGACCAGGCCGTCGCCAGATTGCTGGTCACCACCGGCTTGCCGGTCTCACTTTCGATGCGGGCAGCGACCTGGGCTGCGCGCACCGCCGTACAGGAGATGAACAGCGCGTCCGATTGCGGCGCCAGCGCCTGGCGCGCAAAGGCAAGGATCTCCTCCGGTGCGATCCGCGCCATCTCGCGATCATCGGTCAGGCCGAGACAGGTGAAGCGGTCAATCGCAAAACCGAGATCCGAAAAATAGTCCGCCATCGGCCGACTGGTCTCGACCGTATAGGGCGTCAGCACCGAGATCCGTCTGGCGCCAAGCGCTTTCAGACCTTTCACGGCGGCCGCCGTCGGCGTCACGACGGGAATCCCGGGCTTGGCCGCATGGATCGCCGCCTCGATGTTGCGATCGCCGATCACCACCGAGGCGGAGGTGCAGGAATAGACGATGGCATCGAGCGCCTCGTCCGGCAGGATCAGTGCCGCGCCTTGCGTCAGCGACGGCTGCATCCTCAGGAGGTTTTCGGCCGTGACCGGATTGGCGTAGTGGATGCGGCTGACATAGACGCCGAGGCGATCGCTGGCGACCATGCGCTGGAAGTCGACTTCCGTCGTGTGGTCGGTCGCGAGGATGATCAGGCCGATGCGCTTTTCCAGCGGCCGATTCTCCAGTCGCGGCAGCCTGCCGGCAGGGATGATCTCAATCTCTACGGTCATGGTCAGTCATCCATCCTGGCGTAGCGTTCCTCAAGCCAGCGCAATCCCACTACGGAGATCAGGCTGATGACGAGGAAGAAGACGCCGACCAGCGTCATCGGTTCGATGTAGCGGTAGTTGCTGTTGGCGATGCTCTTGGCCTGGTTCATCAGTTCGAGCACGGTGATCGCCGAAAGCAGCGGCGTCTCCTTGAACATGGCGATGAAATAATTGGCGAGTGCCGGGATCATCGGCGGGATCGCCTGCGGCAGGACCACGTGGATCCATGCCTGGCGCGTCGTCAGATTTGTGGCCTTGGCCGCCTCCCATTGTCCGCGCGGCACATTCTCGATGCCGGCGCGATAGACCTCGGCGGTATAGGTCGCATAGTGAATGCCCATACCGATCACGCCTGCGACCAGCGGCGCCAGCCGAATGCCGATATCGGGCAGCACGTAGAAGATGAAATAGAGCTGCACCAGCAGCGGCGTGCCGCGGATGAATTCCGAGACGAAGCCGACCGTGCGGGACACGCCGGCGACCGGTGATCGCCGGGCAATCGCAAGAGCCAGGCCAACGATCATCGCGACGGCAGCGCCGAGGATGGTCGCGAGAATGGTGATCTGGAACCCTTCGAGAAGGGTCGGCATGATCTGCCAGACGAAGTCCCAATCCCATTCCATCCGATCAGGTCCTTATGCCGTCGAGGCTGCGCGCCATCCGCCGCTCCAGCCAGCGCATCGTCGCGGAGATCGCCGAGGCCATGAGAAAATAGAGGATGAGGATCGTCGCGAAGGGCACCAGCGTATTGCCGGTCTGCGCCCGCACGACCTGCGCCTGGAACGTCATATCCGTCAGCGAGATCAGCGACACGACGGCCGTGCCTTTGAGAAGTTCGATCGCATTGTTGCAGAAGGTCGGCAGCATCAGCGGCAGCGCCTGCGGCAGGATGACGTGGCGCATGCGCTGGTATCGCGACAGGTTGAGCGCGATGCAGGCTTCCGACTGTTCGCGCCCGACGGCCTTGACGGCGCCGCGCACCACCTCCGCCGCATAGGCACCGACATTCAGCCCGAGCGCCAGCACGCCCGCCTGCAGCGGCGTCAGGGTCAAACCCGCAAAAGGCAGCACAAAATAGACCCAGAAAAGCTGGACGAAGATCGAGGTGCCGCGGAAGAATTCGATATAGGCCGTCGCCAGAGCCCGCACGGCGAAGAAGCGCGACAGCCGGCCGAGGCCCGCCAGGAAGGCCATCACCAGTGCCAGCGCAGACCCCATGACCGTCAGTTCGAGCGTCACCAGGGCGCCCTCAAGGATCAGTGTCAGATAGCCGGACCATACCGACATCGGCAACTCACTTCCTAGAGCATGCCGCGCAAAACTGTGCAGCGGTTTTGCGATGACGACATGCGTAAAAACAAGGACCTAAAGCGCAACACGCTTTAGGAGATCGTTCGGGGACAACCCGGCCATGCCGATGGCATGGCCGGCTGCCACGATTACTTCGCCGCGGCGCAGAGCTTTTCGCGGCTCGTCGACATCGCGGCCTTGGCCGAGAAGCCGTAGGGCTCGATGATCTTGGCGAATTCGCCCGATTCCTTCAGCTTCTTCAGCTCGACGTCGAAGGCGTCGCGCAGGGCGACGTCCTGCTTGCGGAATGCAGCGCCATCGCAATAGACCGGCGCATTGACGACCGGAGCGACGGTTTCGAGGTTCGGATCGTTCGCCTTGGCCATCAGGTCATGGATCGACAGGACCGGCAGCGAGTAGACGTCGATGCGGCCGTCCTGCAGCATCTTGATGCCGCTCTGGCCATCCGGAACAACGATGACGCGGTCGCGCGGCACGCCGGCCTCAAGCGCCAGCTTCTCCTCGGTCCCGCCGCCCGGCGCGCCGATCTTGGCGTCCGGATTGTCGGCGATGTCCTTGTAGCTGGTCAGTTTCAGCGGATTGCCCTTCTTGAGAGCGAAAGCTTCGGCGTCGCAGAGGATCGGTTCGGAATAGGCGACGGCGGCGCAACGCTCGGGCTTCATGAAGAGGCCCGCGGTGATCGCATCGTGGCGGCCGGCCTGCAGGCCGGGGATCATCGCGCCATATTCCGAAATCGAGGCGACGACTTCCTTGACGCCGAGCTTTTCGAAGATGGCGCGCGCCACATCGGGTGCGGCGCCGGACACCTTGCCATCGGCGCCGACGGCGGTGAACGGCGGTTCGTTGGCAATGGCAATACGCGCAAAGCCCTGCTCCTTCAGCTGCTCGAGCTTGTCATCGGCAGCCGAGGCCGGGGCAGCTGCTGCAACCAGAAGCACCGACAGGCTGGCGGCGCTCAAAAAATATCCTGCTTTCATCGTTCCCAACTCCTCTGATTTTCCTTGAGTTTGTTCTTGCGGGCAATGTCTGAGCTCAGACGCGGTGCCCCGCCGCAATGATCTTGCGCAGGAAGGTCTGCGTCCTCTCCTGCGTCGGATTGCGAAAGATGTCGCCCGGCTTGCCTTCCTCGACGATCTTGCCGCGGTCGAAGAACAGGACACGGTCGGCGAAATCATGGGCAAAGCCCATTTCATGGGTGACGAGAAGCATGGTCATATCGGTCTCGGACGCCAGCCGCCGCATGACGTTCAGCACCTCCTCGACCAGCTCCGGGTCGAGCGCCGAGGTCACCTCGTCGAACAGCATGATCTTCGGCGACAGCGCCAGCGCTCGGGCAATAGCAACGCGCTGCTTCTGCCCGCCAGAAAGCTGCGCCGGAACACTTCTCGCCTTGTCGGCCAGGCCGACCATGTCGAGAAGCTCCATAGCCCGTTTTTCGGCCTGCGGCCGCTTGATGCCCTTGGTCAGCATCGGCGCCAGCGTCACATTGTCGAGCACGCATTTGTGCGGGAACAGATTGAAATGTTGAAAGACCATGCCGATCTTTTCGCGCATGCGGTGCAGATGCCGCTCATCGGCCGGCACCAGCCCACTGCTGCCGGGCATATGGTAGAGCTGTTCGCCGTCGACCTCGATATGGCCGCCGCTGATCGTCTCCAGCGTCATCAGAATGCGCAGGATCGTCGTCTTGCCGGAGCCCGACGGCCCGATCAGCGCCAGCTTCTCGCCCGGCATGACATTCATCGACAGGCTGTCGAGTACGGTCAGTGGGCCGTATTTCTTGACGATGTTGTCGATGCGGATGATGGGCGGAAGCATTCATGTCTCTCCCTGTTGAGACAAGCAATGTCCTAACGATGACTGCCCACCAAAATCATGTCAATTCGTAAAATAATATCATGACAATTATTCTGCGTATGCCCAAACGCAAGGCAGTTGCGTCAGATCGCAAGCAGCAGCTCTTCCGGATTGCCTTGCGCCAATGAGGCGACGATCCCAAGCCCGGTCCGCAACTCGCTTTCCGTCGTCGAACCAAGCGAGATGCGCACAGCCGGCGTCCAGCCCTGATCGGTGGTATGGAAGGATTTGCCGGGCGCGATCGCCACCCCGCGCAGTCTTGCCTGCGATACGAACCCATCCTCCGTATGATTGCCGGAGAGCGGCAGCCAGACGTGCAGGCTTTGCGGATGCGCCCGGTAGGGAAGCCCGGCCAACATCTCCGCCGCGATCGCGTGCCGGCTCAAAAGCGCACGGCGCTGCCAGTTGACGAGTTCCATTGCCGTGCCATCGCCGACCCAGCGGGTGGCGATCTCGGCCATGGCAGGCGTCGCCATCCAGTTGGACACGAGATGCCGGTTGGCGACGGCGGCGACATAGCGGTCGGGCGCGGTGAGATAGCCGATCCGCAGACCCGGAACGGTGATCTTGGTGAAACTCGTGACGTACAGTGTCCGCTCCGGCGCAAAGGCTGCCATCGGCGGCGCGCGGTTCTCGACCATCGGGCCGAGAATATCGTTTTCGATGATCGCGATATCATGCTTGGCGGCGACGGTGGCGAGCGCCTGCCTGCGCTCCGCGCTCATCAGCGCCGCCATCGGATTGATCACCGAGGGCTGCAGGAAAATTGCCCGGATCGGTCCCTTCCGACAGGCTTCATCCAGCGCCTCGGGGATCATGCCCTCCTCATCGATCGCCAGCCCTTCGAGATGCAGACCGAGATAGGTGGCGAGCGGAACCAGCGTATGGTGGCTGATCGCTTCGGTCGCAATCGTCGAGCCGGGCGGGGCAACGCTCATCAGCGCCACCGTCATGCCCGACGTCGCACCGTTCGTCAGGCTGATGTTCAGCGGCGATACCTCCAGCCCGCAGCGCGCCAGCCATTCCGTGGCGACGGTACGGTGGCGCGGAAACACCATGTTCGGCCTGAAGGAAAGGGCCGAACTGGAGGGCAGGTTTTCCGAAAGCCAGCCGAAGGCCTGCCGCAGCCTTTCCAGATGGATCTGCTCGCAGACCGGTTTCAGGATCGACAGATCGATCAGCTCGCCCAGCCGTTCCGGCAGGTAGGGCGGTTCCGGCTCGCGCGGGCGCGTCTGGACGAAGCTGCCGCGTCCAATCTCGCCTGATATCAGCCCCCGGCGGATCAGCTCGTCATAGGCGCGGCTGACCGTCTGCACCGAGAGATGCAGATCATCCGCCATCTTGCGGTGCGGCGGCAATTGCGTGCCGTCGGAGAGCTTGCCGTCTGTGATCGCGTTTGCGATCTGCTCGGCAAGCGAGAGATAGGCCGGCCGGCGGAGTTGCGAGGGATCGGGGCGCCACTTTGTCATGATTTCAACACTGCTGAAAATCAGTTCAATTGACAATGCCAAAATGCGCTTCCATTGTCTTTTCCCTGCGTTTGAAATGATTTCTTTCTAAAGAAAGCACCATGAAGCTCGACGCCATCGACCTGCGCATTCTCGACGCCGTCCAGCGCGACGGCCGCATCACCAAGCTGGCGCTGGCCGAAAAGGCCGGACTGTCGCCGACGCCCTGCTGGATGCGGCTGCGCAAACTCGAAAAGGCCGGTGTTATCACCGGTTATCACGCACGCGTCGCGCCACGACGCATCGCGCCGGTCGCCAGCGTGATGATGGAAGTGACGCTCGCCAATCATCGCCAGGCGGATTTCGAACGCTTCGAACGCGCCATCAGCGCAATCCCGGAGATCGTCGCCTGCTGGTCGGTCGGCGGCGGCGTCGATTACATCCTGAAGATCATCGCACCCGATATCGACGCCTATCAGCGGCTGGTCGACGGGCTTCTCGACCGCGAACTCGGCATCGACCGCTACTTCACCTACATCGTCACCAAGACGGTGAAGGAGGAAACAGTCCTTCCGATCTCTTCGTTCACTGCGGCCGGCGAAGAGACCGCGTCGTAGACAATCTCTCTGCCAGGCCGCCGTTCTTTAGACCATCTCTCTCTTTTTGCATCCGCCAACAGACAATCTCTCGCCAGCTCGCGTGGAAGACTGACGTCAACCGCCACGAGGAGATTGGACATGAGCGCTGTTTTTGCCCGCCCCGCCTACCATGACGCGCTGGCTCGGCTCGCCGACCGTCATCTCCTGCGCGATCTGGCCTATGTCGGCGGCCGATGGGTCGCCGGCAAATCAGGGAAAAGCTTCGAGGTCACCGATCCCGCCTCGTCGGCGACGCTGGCCTGGGTGGCAAGCCTTGGCGCAACCGAGACGGCGGTGGCAATCGATGCAGCGTCGCAAGCTTTCGCCGCCTGGCGCGCAATGCTGCCGCAGAGCCGCGCGGCGATCCTGCGCAAATGGTTTGAGCTGATGCTCGCGGCCAGGGAGGATCTGGCCCTGATCATGACGCTCGAACAGGGCAAACCGCTCGCGGAATCACGCGGCGAGATCGATTACGCCGCCTCCTTCGTCGAATGGTATGCCGAGGAAGGCAAGCGGCTGAACGCCGAGAGCGTCACCAGCCACCTGCCCGACGCGGAAATGATCGTTCGCCGCGAGGCGCTCGGCGTCGTCGGCATCGTCACGCCCTGGAATTTTCCCTCTGCCATGCTCACCCGAAAGGCTGCGGCCGCGCTCGCCGCCGGTTGCGCGGTCGTTGCTCACCCCTCCTCCGAGACGCCGCTTTCAGCACTTGCCCTTGCCGAGCTCGGCGAACGCGCCGGTATTCCGGCCGGCGTCTTCAATGTCGTCACCGGCCACGCCGCAACGATCGTCGGGCGGATGTGCGCCGACATCCGCCTGCGTGCCATGAGCTTCACTGGCTCCACCGGCATCGGACGTCTGATCGCCGCCCAGTGCGCGCCGACCCTGAAGCGGCTGGTGATGGAACTCGGCGGCCACGCCCCGCTGATCATCTTCGATGACGCCGACATATCAAAGGCGGTCGAGATCGCCGTCAACGCCAAGTTTGCCACGTCAGGCCAGGATTGCCTCGCCGCCAACCGCATTTTCGTCCAGCGGCGCATCGCCGATGCCTTCACCAAAGCCTTTGCAGACCGCATTGCCGAACTGAAGCTCGGTGCGGGGCTCGAGGATGGCGCCGAGATCGGGCCGCTGATGCATGAACGCGCCGTCGCCAAGGTCGAGGAGCAGGTCTCCGACGCGCTGGCGCGTGGCGCACAGCTGGTCACCGGCGGCAAACGCCACACGACAGGCCGGCTCTTTTACGAGCCGACGCTGCTGACCGACGTGCCGGCGGATGCGCTGGTCATGCGCGAGGAGACCTTCGGGCCGGTGGCGGCGGTTGCCACCTTCGACACGGAGGAAGAGGTCATCGCCCGCGCCAACGATACCGAATGTGGTCTGGTCGCCTATGTCGTCACGGAAAATGGCGCCCGCCAGCTGCGGCTCGGCCGCGCGCTGGAATACGGCATGGTGGCGATCAACCGCGTCAAGATCACCGGCGGGCCTATTCCCTTCGGCGGCTGGAAGCAGTCCGGCCTCGGCCGCGAGGGCTCCCGCCACGGGCTCGAGGCCTTCACCGAGCTCAAATATCTCTGCATCGACACGGCCGCCTGAGCCGCTCCATTTCAAGAAAGAGGCTACGACATGCTCGACAGAAGCAACGAACTCACCGCCTGGGACCGCGATCATTTCTTCCACCCATCGACCCATATGGGCGCGCATGCCCGCGGCGAGACGCCGACCCGTGTCATCGCCGGCGGCGAAGGCGTCTACATCACCGACACGACGGGCCGCAAAAGCCTCGACGCCTTTGCCGGCCTCTATTGCGTCAATGTCGGCTACGGCCGCCAGAAGATCGCCGACGCGATCGCGGAGCAGGCGAAGAACCTCGCCTATTACCACGCCTATGTCGGCCACGGCACGGAAGCTTCGATTACGCTGTCGAAGATGATCATCGACCGCGCGCCCGCCGGCATGAGCCGCGTCTATTTCGGTCTGTCGGGCTCGGATGCCAACGAGACCAACATCAAGCTCATCTGGTACTACAACAACATCCTCGGCCGTCCGGACAAGAAGAAGATCATCTCGCGCTGGCGCGGTTATCACGGCTCCGGCGTCATGACCGGCAGCCTCACCGGCCTGGCGCTCTTTCACAACGCCTTCGACCTGCCGCGCGCACCGGTGCTGCACACCGAAGCGCCCTATTATTTCCGCCGCCCTGACCGGTCGATGAGCGAAGAGCAGTTCTCGCAATATTGCGCCGACAAGCTCGAGGAGATGATCATCACCGAAGGCCCGGAAACGATCGCCGCCTTCATCGGCGAACCCATCCTTGGGACCGGCGGCATCGTGCCGCCGCCGAACGGCTACTGGCAGAAGATCCAGGCCGTGCTCGACAAATATGACATCCTGCTCGTCGCGGATGAAGTGGTCACCGGCTTCGGCCGTCTCGGCACGATGTTCGGCTCGGACCATTACGGCATGAAGCCGGACCTGATCACCATCGCCAAGGGGCTGACCTCGGCCTACGCTCCCCTTTCGGGCACGATCGTCTCGAACAAGATGTGGCAAGTCCTGATACAGGGGTCCGATCAACTGGGGGCGATCGGTCACGGCTGGACCTATTCCGCCCATCCGACCTGTGCTGCGGCAGGCATTGCCAATCTCGAACTGATCGACGAACTCGGCATTGTCGAGAATGCCGGCACGACCGGCGCCTATTTCCGTTCGGAACTGGAAAAGGCGGTCGGCGGCCACCGCAACGTCGGCGAAGTCCGCGGTGACGGGCTGATGGCGGCCATCGAATTCGTCGAGGACAAGGACGACAGCACGTTCTTCGATGCCGGCCGCAAGATCGGCCCTCAGGTCGCATCCGCCCTGCTCGAACGCGGCGTCATCGGCCGCGCCATGCCGCAAGGCGATATCCTCGGCTTCGCCCCGCCGCTTTGCCTGACGCGCGAGGAGGCCGACATTGTGGTCAAGGCCGCAGCGGACGCCATCGAAACTGTCTTCAAGAATATCTGAGGAGCAGATCGGTATGACGATCCCCGAAAAGATGGCAGCCGTCTTGCTCACCGACCATGGCGGTCTGGACAAGCTCGTCTATGACAGGGACGTGCCCGTCCCGACGCCCGCCGATGGCGAGGTTCTGATCCGTGTCACGGCCTGCGGCATGAACAATACCGACGTCTGGGTGCGCCAGGGCGCCTACGGCACCGAGGACGATCCATCGGCGGTCTCCACGTGGCGCAGGCAAGGCAACACGCTGACGTTTCCACGCATCCAGGGCACCGATACGGTCGGTCATATCGTCGCCGTCGGCGCCGGCGTTGATCCCAAACGTATCGGTGAACGCGTCATGGTCGACTTTTCGATCTACAACCGGGACGACGACAGCCTCGCCGACATCGATTACATGGGCCATGGCCGCGACGGCGGTTATGCCGAATATATGGCGCTGCCGGCTGAGAATGCCCATGTCGTCGCAACCGATCTGACCGACATCGAACTCGCCACTTTCTGCTGCGCCTATCTGACTGGCGAGCGCATGCTGGAACGGGCAAGGCTGTCGGCCGGCGAACGCGTGCTCGTGACCGGCGCTTCAGGCGGCGTCGGCTCGGCGATCATCCAGCTCGCGCGCGCTCGCGGCGCGATCCCGATCGCCGTCGCAGGTCCCGGCAAGGAGGGGGCGATGCTCGATATCGGCGCCGAGGCGGTGGTGACCCGCGGCAAGGGCGACCTGGTCGAAGCCGTCCATGCCGCCAGCCACGGCCAGCCGATCGATGTGGTCGCCGATCTCGTCGGCGGACCGCTGTTCAACGACCTGCTGAAGATCCTGCGTCCAGAAGGCCGCTACTCGACGGCTGGCGCCATCGCCGGCCCGGTCGTCCAGCTCGATTTGCGGACCATGTATCTGAAGCAGCTGGAACTGCATGGCTCGAGCCAGGGCAGCCGCGCCGACTTCCGTCGGATCGTCGGCTATATCGAAAGCCGGAAAATCCGGCCTCTCGTCGGCGGCGTCTATCCACTGTCGGAATTCCATCGCGCGCAGACCGATTTCATGGCGAAGAACTTCGTCGGCAAACTGGTCGTGGTTCCCGACGAGAGATGATCGTTGCTTTCGCGGGCGAACCTTATCGGGTTTGCAGCGTTTCACGGCAATGGAAAATCATGATGGCGCCGGCCCTTCGTTGCGTCGGACTATTTCGCGGCGATGCGACCAAATCGCTCCCACGCCCCTACTCGAGGGGGCGGCGCGATCGCGCGCGCCAAAAGGCTGCTGATGCCAGCTTCCGCCAGCGCGAAACACCTGACGTCTATCGAACTTGGACGAATTCGGCGCGCTGTCAGCATAGCGCGGCTGATGGATACCGCAGTCCGATTGCCTGTCATCGGCGTGCGTATCGGCGCGGACTCAATTCTCGGCCTTATCCCGGCCGTCGGCGACATTGCCGGATCCCTGATCGGCCTTTTCATCATCGATGAGGCGAGACGCCTCGGTATTCCCACCCACAAGCTCGCCCGTATGGCCGTCAATCTGGGGATCGACGCCGCCGGCGGAACGGTTCCCCTGATCGGCGATCTCTTCGACGTCTATTTCAAGTCTCATCGCCGAAACGTGGGTATCATCCTCGACCACTTTGGGATTAGCGAAGACGAGCTTAACCGGCGAGTCTGACGGCCGACGTCCCTTTGCAACTTCCCCTTCGAGGAATTTGTGCGAGCTGTCGGCGCCGGTTCCAACGAGGCCGCGCAGCCGGTGCTGTCGCCTTAAGACGACGAGCAACCAGCAAAAGTGGGCACTAGCTCGGCGCCTTCGCTTACAGTTCAGCCAGAACGCCTGCCGTCTTCACTGCGTGATCAAGAACGAATTGCAGCTTGGCGGCGTGGCCGAAACCAGGCTCATCCGGCTGCCCCTTTTGCACGGCATTTGCAAATCGCTGGAAATTGGTGATGACCGGTTCGACCTCGATCTTACGCCAGATTGCCTTGTCGGCATCGGGACCTTCACAGGCCCTGAGCGTCGAACCTTCCGGCGTGTGCACCACCTCCAGCGCGCCCTTGTCTCCATGCAGGCGCAGGCGCAATTCGTTCAGATGACCAGTCGCCCAGCGCGTTGCGTGGATGACACCGGCGGCACCGTTTTCGAGTTCAGCCATCATCAGGAAACTGTCATTTGCATCGAGCTCGTACTCCCCGATCCGATTTCCAGGGCTCTTGTCGAACACCTTGAGATGCGATGCGGCTGCCTTGACGTCACTTCCGGCGGCAAAAACCGCGAAGTCGAGAATATGAATACCGACATCGCCCAGCACGCCATTGGATCCGTGCTTTGTCGACAGCCGCCACAGCCATTGCGATTCCTTGGTCCAGTCGCCCCACGCCTTTGAGACCAGCCAGCTCTGGAGATAGGACGCTTCGAAGTGGCGGATCGCGCCGAGGCGTCCGTCCAGCACCATCTTGCGCGCTGCTTGCAGCGGCGCAACATTGCGATAGGTAAGGTTTACCATCGCAACCTTGCCGGACGCAGCAGCAGCGTCGGCCATCTCTTTAGCTTCGCGGTAGTTAACCGCCAGCGGCTTCTCGCAGAGGACATGTTTGCCGGCGCCGAGTATCTTCATTGTCGTGGAATAATGCGCGCGATCCGGCGTGACATTGGTCACGGCGTCAAACTCTCCCCAGGCAAGGGCGTCATCAAGTGCCGTGAAAGTAAGTGGGATATCATGCCTGAGCGCAAAGGCCCGCAGCCGGACCTCGTCCGTATCGACGGCAGCAACAATTTTTACGTCGGCGATTTCGGAAAAATTCATGGCATGGGTGTTTGCCCATCCTCCGGTTCCGAGAATGATCAAGCGCATTTTTGTCCTCATAGTCGTTTATCGAAATCATCAGCACCAAACCGTCGTCTTTCACGAGCGCCAGATGGTCCTGCCAAATGGTGAGCGACGGCTGTCAGCTCAGCGTTTTCCCGGGCCGAACGCACGCGTGGCGTCCGCGCCCAAGGAAGGTGTTTCAGGTCCTCAGCGGTAACCGGCTTCGCCAGCTTGGTGTAGTTTCGGGCCGCGTTCGACGATCGGCTCCAGTGCTTTTTCTACCGGCACATTTGGAGCGTCGGTGATACCCGTCAACGAGCCCTCAGGGTTATAGGCCCACTTCACGCCGTTGATCAGCACCTTCTGGACATTGACGTCGTGATAGGTTGGGTAAGTCTCGTGGCCGGGGCGGAAATAGAAGATGTTGCCGGCGCCACGGCGCCAGGTCAGGCCCGAGCGGAACACTTCGCCGCCCTGGAACCAGGAGATGAACACCGTTTCGAGCGGTTCCGGCACCGAAAACTGCTCACCGTACATTTCCTCGTTCTCGAGCTCGAAATGTTCGCCGATGCCGGCGGCGATCGGATGGCGCTGATTGATCGTCCACAGACGCTCGCGCTCACCCGCCTCGCGCCATTTCAGCGCGCAGGGCGTGCCCATCAGCCGTTTGAAGATCTTGGAGTAATGGCCGGAATGCAGCACGAGTAGCCCCATGCCTTCCCAGACGCGCTTGGCGACACGCTCGACGACGACGTCGGAGACCGCGCCGTGATCCTTGTGGCCCCACCAGGTCAAGACATCGGTTTCGGCAAGGCGGGCTTCGCTGAGTCCGTGTTCCGGCTCCTGCAGCGTCGCCGTCGTCGCCGAGATACTGGGATCGGTATTCAGCGCGTTGGCGATCGTCGTGTGCATGCCTTCGGGATAGATGCCCCGGACGACGGCATTGGTATTCTCGTGGATATTCTCTCCCCACACAACGGTGCGAATGGTCACGTCGTCCTCTCCTTATAGTTAAAAAACGGATCGAGTCCTGGGAAGAACATCGACCTTGGGAACATCAGGCAGCCCGAATGGAGGCTCGCTCAAGCGAACGGCCCGACCGGTCGAAACGGTGGATGTGGCCGGCAAGCGGCGCAAGGCCAAGCGTTTGGCCGGGCGCATGGCGGGAGACACCGGCTTCCCGCACGATGAGCGGCTCATCCGCCCCGATATCCACATAGACGAAGCTATCAGAGCCGAGGATTTCTGAATGGATGACCGTGCCGCTCCAAACGGGCGACTCGGGCGTGATGCGAACATGCTCGGCGCGCACGCCAATCGTATGGCTATCATAGGCTTGCGCCAGTTCGCCCGAGAGGAAATTCATTTTCGGCGAACCGATGAAGCCGGCAACGAAGACCGAATTTGGGCTTTCGTAAAGTTCCAGCGGCGTGCCGATCTGCTCGACGACGCCGTCCCTCAGCACGCAGATCCGATCGGCGAGTGTCATGGCCTCGACCTGGTCATGGGTCACATAGACCATCGTCGTGTTGTTCATGCTGCGATGAAGCTTCGCAATTTCCAGCCTCGTCGCGACGCGAAGCGCCGCATCGAGGTTGGACAGCGGCTCGTCGAAGAGAAAGACCTTGGGATCGCATACGATCGCCCGGCCGATTGCGACGCGCTGACGCTGCCCGCCGGAAAGCTGTCGCGGCAAGCGGTCTAAGTAGGGTGAGAGCTGCAGCATACCGGCGGCCTGTTCGACACGCTGGCGGCATTCGCCTCTGGTGCTCCCGGAAAGTTTCATGCCGAAAGCCATGTTGTCGAAGACCGTCATATGCGGGTAGAGCGCGTAGGACTGGAACACCATGGCGATCCCTCTCTTCGACGGCGCGTGCTGGTTCACCGTCTTGTTGTCGAAGGAGAGGGTTCCCGAGGTGATGTCCTCGAGCCCGGAGATAAGCCGCAGCAGCGTGGACTTGCCACATCCCGACGGCCCCACGAACACCATGAACTCGCCCCGGCGGATGTCCATCGTCACGCCTTTGATCACCTCGAAAGCGCCGAAGCTCTTGCGGATATTCTCCAGTCGGATTTCTGCCATGTCCTACTCCCTCAACCCTTGACGCCGCCGGCGGTCAGCCCCGAAATGATCCGGCGCTGGAATATCAAAACAAGCACGACAACCGGCACGGTGACGATCACTGAAGCCGCCATGATGTTGCCCCAGGGGATCTCGAATTCGCTGTTGCCCGAAAGCAGGGCGATCGCAACCGGGACGGTTCGCTGCGTATCCGACGATGTGAACGTCAGCGCAAAAAGAAACTCGTTCCAGGCGGTGATGAAGGCGAGCAGTCCGGTCGTCACCAGCGCCGGCCACATCAACGGCATGAACACCTGGGTGATGATGACCCAAGGTGAAGCGCCATCGACGATCGCCGCCTCTTCGATCTCGATCGGCAATTCGCGCATGAAGGTCGTCAGCACCCAGACGGTGAAGGGGAGCGTGAAGATCATGTAGGAAAAGATCAGCGCGAAGGGCGTGTTGAAGATGCCGATCCAGCGGATGAGTTCGAAGAGGCCCGCAAGAACGGCAATCTGCGGAAACATCGACACCGAGAGGATGGTCAGCATCAACAGTGCCCGCCCGCGGAAGTGTACCCGGGCCAAAGCGAACGAAGCGGTGATCGAAAGTAGCAGCGATGCTGAAACCACGACGCAGGCGATCATCGCGGAATTCACCAGACTGCGGACGAAGCCGCCCTGGCCCATCACGGACGTGTAGTTGCCGAAGGAGATCGAGGTCGGCCAATAATCGACTTTGAAAAGGGCCGTGCCGGTCTTCAGGCTCGTGAGGATTGCATAGTAGAACGGAAATACCGCAATGATGACGATGATTGTGACGAGCAGGTAGAAGAGCGTATTCTTGACGATCGAAAGCAGCATCAACGTTCCTCCCCGCCGAGCTTGACGCGACCGAGCCAGATATAAAGGACGGTTACGGAGGCAATGATGAGGAAAAGCACCGTTGACGCGGTGGCGCCGTAGGCGAACTTGTCGAAGTCGAAGAGGTTCTCGCGCGCCATGACCGACATGGTCTTCGTCTGCGCATTGTTGGGCGTCAGAACATAGATCAGGTCGAAGATGCGCATCGCATCCAGCATCCGGAAGATCACGGCAACCATGATAGCCGGTCGGATCAGCGGCAGCGTCAGACGCCAGAAAACCTTGACCGGATTGACGCCATCGATCTTGGCAGCCTCATAAATGTCTCCCGGAACCATCTGTAGTCCCGCAAGAATCAGAAGCGCCATGAAGGGCGTCGTCTTCCAGACATCGACGATCAGCACTGCGATCATCGCCGTTTCCGGATTGGCGGTCCAGGCAATCTTCTCACTGATAAGACCGAAGCCGAGCAGAATATCGTTCAGGATGCCGAACTGATCATTGAGCATCCAGGCCCACATCTTTGCTGAGACGATGGTTGGGATCGCCCAAGGAATGAGGATTGCGGCCCGTACGATCCCACGCCCGACGAACCGTGCGTTCAGCACCAAGGCGACGATCAGTCCGAGCACGGTCTCGATTACCACCGAAAGGACGGTAAACTTGGCAGTGTTCCAGACGGCGTTCCACCAGACCGGATCGGCAAGCAGTCCGCGATAGACGGTCCTTCCGCTCTTCAGCGTCACCCACGACAAATAATTGTCAAAGCCGACGAACTGCGCATTGCCAAGGTCGTTCAGCGACGCATTCGTAAAACTGAAATAGATCGTTCTGAACAGCGGCCAGCCAGCGACGATTGCCAAGATCAACAGCGTCGGCGCCAGAAACATCCATGCCGATCGGATGCGCTCGGACCGCAGCTCCGTGGAGGATCTGAAATGGGAAACCCTGGGCTTGACTGCTTGTGGAACTACGATTTCGCTCATGCAACGACTATCCCTCGCTAGCTCGTCCGAAGACCGGACCGGCGGCCTGACAGCCGCCGGTCGGAATACTCACCAAGCGTCGCCCTTGAGGGTCGTTAGGTCGGCTTCGAGAAGCTCGAGGTTCTCGGCAGCTGAGCCGCTGCCTGACAAGGTATTGTGCACTGCAGTCCAGAACTTCGAGGACACCTCGTTGTATTTCACCTTGGCCGTCGCCGAAGGGCGTGGCACGGCGTCCTGGAAAATGGGTTTCCAGTTCGGCATGAAGGGCTGCGCGGCAGCAACATCCTTGTCGTCATAAAGATCCGTCAGGGTCGGCAAATTGGACAGTTCGATGGCACGTGCCTTTTGCACGTCCTTCGACGCCAGGAATTTTACGAGCGCGATGGCTGCGTCCTGCTTTTCGGAATATTTCGAAACCGCCAGGTTCCAGCCGCCAAGTGTCGAAGACGGCTTATCGCCGACGGCCGCAACCGGTAGCGTCATCACGTCGAACTTGCCCTTCACCGCGCTGTCGGCACCGTTTCCGAGAGAATAGGCATACGGCCAGTTGCGCATGAAGACGGCGTTGCCGGTCTGCCAGACGCCGCGCGATTCTTCTTCCTGATATGCGAGCACCCCTGGCGGCGAGATCGTGCCGATCCAGCCCTTGGCCCGCTCGAGCGCTGCTGCCGCCTTCTCGTTATTGATCGAGATGGTCCCGTCCGGCTCGACGATCTGGCCGCCACCGGACGACTTCACCCATTCCAGTCCGTTGCAGGTCAACCCTTCGTAGGAATTGCCCTGGAAGACGTAGCCCCAGAGGTCCTTCTGTCCGGCCTGGCGTTCTTTATCCTGAACCTCTTTGGCTGTCGCAGCCATCTCGTCCCAAGTCTTCGGCGGCTGTTTTCCATATTTCTCTAGCAGGTCCTTTCGGTAAAACAGCGCCGGAGCATCGGTAAACAACGGCAACGCCACAAGCCGGTCATTGACAGTCTGAGACGCGATGATCGACGGGAAGAACTGGCCGACCACGTCCTTGGCTGCCTCCTTCAGATCGACGAACTGCTCGGCAAGCTGCGGCGCCCAGATGACATCGGTCTGATAAACATCGACGTCCTTGTTTCCAGCAGCAAGCCACAGGCGATATTGGGAAAACTGCTCGCTGCTCGATGACGGCATGGTGACGAGCTTGACATGATTGCCGGTATTCTTCTCGAAAATTGCAAGCTGCTTGTGAAGGAATTCGACGTTTTTGCCGGTGGTATTTGCGGCAAACGAAATTTCAGCGGCACGGACAGAGCCGGCAGCGATGGCGACGCTGAGTGCGGACAAGGCTAAAGCAAACTTTTTCATGATCTCCTCCCAGAAATTGAAATCGATTTGGCAACCAGACCATTGCAGAAGGCCGCAGAGGCGTCAAGCCATTACGATTGTCGATCTTCAGTTGTATTATGATAGGAAAATGCCATATATACAGCGATTAGAGGTACTTCTTGACCTCGCGAGCAAAGATTCAATGTCAAGAAATTGAAATCGATTTCAATTTTTGCCGGATTGGCACTTGCCCGTTGCGCATCGCCAACGCTTCGTCCATTGATTGCCGGGACAAAGAAGACATTCGATGAAACTTCGTGAATTTGCAAAGCAGCTTGGGCTCTCACCGACGACGGTCAGCCGTGCGCTCAGCGGCTATCCCGAGGTGAGCGAGGCCACGCGCGCCCGGGTTGCGGGCGAAGCAATGCGGCTTGGCTATCGCCCCGATATCAATGCCGTGCGGCTAAAGACCGGGAGAGCCGGGGCGATAGGCGTCATGATGGGGCGTTCGGGAGAAATCCATTTCGCTGAATTCATATCGGGGATGGCGCAGCGCTTGGAAACGGCCGATACCGATATTCTCATCACGCCTATTACCGCGCACAATGATGACGACGAAATGCAGGCCTACCGACGCCTGGTCGAAAGTCGCCGAGTGGATGCAGTGATCATTCATTCGCCGCGCCCCAAGGACCCGCGGATCGAGTTGCTGAACAGCTTGGGCCTGCCTTTCCTGGTTCACGGCCGCTCGGAGACCGAGCACGTTCACGCGTGGCTCGATATCGATAATGAAAATGCCGTGCGTAGAGCCACCGAACACCTGTTCGATCTCGGGCACCGGCGCATTGCCATGATCAACGGCCTGCGGGGCAAGACGTATTCGATCCATCGCGAACATGGTTTTCGGATTGCCCATCAGGAGCGTGGGCTCGTCGTCGATCCCAACCTGATGGTCTGCGATAAATTCTCCGACGAGAGCGGCTTTCGTCATGCCCGCTCTTTTCTGGAGAGCGCGAATGCGCCGACCGCCATCGTTGCCGGTTCCACGATGACAGCGCTTGGTGTCTACCGTGCCGTCCGTTCGCTTGGGATGACGGTGGGTCGGGATGTGTCGGTCATCGCCCATGACGACGTCTTCCCTTATCTGACGGCAGAAAGCATGGTACCGTCACTCTCGACAACCCGATCGTCCATGCGTGCCGCGGGCACGCGATGCGCTGAGCTAACGCTACAGCTTATCGCTGGACGTGCCGTGGATGAGGTTCACGAATTGTGGCCAGTCGAACTGATCCTGAGGGAAAGTACCACCCCGCCGCCCTGACGGAGAGCAACCTCTCGATACGGAAAGGCTCTAAAGCTGATCGATCGCAGGTACCTTGCCGGTCAGAAACGCCAGAGCCGCTGCGCCGACGAGGCCCGAGTTCTGATCCAATGCTGCCAGCATCACCTTGACATCTTTGAATGCCGGCATTGCCGATTGTGTGATGTAGCCTTGAATGCCGGGTTGGAGCCGGTCGAACTCGTGGGAAAGCCCGCCTCCCATCACAATGATATCCGGACTGAAAATGTGGATCAGGCTGGTGAAGCCTCGGCCGAGAATTTCCGCTTCTTCGTCAACCAGTTGATTTGCCAGACGATCGCCATTTCTCGCGGCTGCGAAGATGCTGCGGCTGTCGATGACACCGCCATCGCTGCCTATCGTCGTCCCGCTCGATTCCATCGCCCTTATTTGAGCGCGTCGTGCAAAAGCCGGTCCGGATCCGTAGGCCTCGAAGCAGCCCCTGTTGCCGCAAGGGCAGAGCTCTCCATTCGGCACGACCGACATGTGCCCGACATGGGCGGCCATGCCCTTGCGGCCGCGCACCACGCGACCGTCCGAAATAACGCCGCCGCCAATGCCGGTGCTGACGGTGACATAGACGAGATTATCAAATCCCTTGCCAATTCCGAACTGCCACTCGCCGATGGCAGCGGCAATAGCATCATTCTCGAGGTCGACTGCAAACGGGAACCGCTTCTGCAACTCCGCCTTCAGCGGAAAGTCGACAAAGCCCGGGAGGGTCGGGATATCGGTGGCGACGCCCGTGACCGTATCGAGCGGGCCTGGAGCGGATACACCGACGCCCACCACCGAAGCCGGGTTCGATGCCGCGAGCAGTCCATCGGCCAGGCCGCAAATCTGGGCGAGCACGCGGTCGGGGCCTGCCAGCGCATCCGTTGGTTCGGCTGCGCGCGCCAGAATCCTGCCGTGCTCATCGACAAGGGCAGCGCGGACCTGCGTCCCACCGAGGTCGATTCCAATGGCAACCTGCTGCATGTGAAGACCATGAGTTAGAGTGCGCGGAGCCATGCCATACGCTCGTCGAGCGATGGCGCATTGAAAGCCAGGGAGCCGAGAACGACCGTCTCCGCACCCGACTGGCGCAGGAGAGGCACGGTGTGCTCGCGAATACCGCCGTCGGCCGCAAGCACGATCCGATGCGCCGCACCGCAGCCGGCAATGATCTGCTTGGCCTGTTGCAGCCGGGCGCCGGCCTTTTCGTCGAGGCCCTGGCCCTTCACGCCGATCGCCGTGCCGAGCAATGTCACGAAATTCAAGCGGGAGACATATCTTTCGATCCGCTCGACGGGGGTATCGACCTTGAGGACCATGCCGGCGGCGACACCGCGACGGTCGAGAAGATCGAGAGCCTGGTCGGCGACGCTTTCATTTTCAACATGAAGACTGATCAGGTCGCTGCCCGCATCGGCGAATTGCTCGATCTGCGACAGGATGATGCTGTCGGCGACCATCAGGTGAACATGGATCGGGCGCGCGGAGACTTTGCGCACCCCGGCAACGAGGTCGGGGAAAAACAACATGGCCGGCGCGAAATGGCCATCGGCGACATCGATATGCAGAATGTCGACGTGAGGATCGACACGCGCGAGATCATCCGCCAAATGCACGAGATCGGCCGACCAGACGGAGAATTCCGCGATCAGGCGATCCTTCGGAAGGTCTCCGATCCAGGTCCTGGAGGGGGTCGTCATTGTTTCAGAGCTCCTTCAGATAATTGCTCATGGCAAGCCGGAAGTCCGCGACATATCGCGGACGGCTCTCAGTCTTCGGGGTGATCTGCGCGAAGCGCGCGCCGGCAATCCGCTCGGCAAGCGCGCGCGCATAGGCAAGAGGATGAATGCTGTCCCGCTCATGGCCGATGACGAGCGTCGGCGTAGTGAGAGCGCGGACTTCCTCTTCGGTCACATCAGGACCGTCATTTGAGATCCTGGTGAGCAGTTCGGCGGTCACATCCAAAGGCGTGCGGGAGAAAAAACCGGCAAGCGAGGCCAGATTGTCCGGCGCCTCGGCGGCGAGCCGCACGCCCACCGGCCCGGCCAGGAATGCGGCCTTCGCCTCGCCCGGCGGCAGAGTTTTCACAAGCCGCCCGACTTCGGCGTTGGGCGCCATATTCTCCGGCGCCGACGCCGTCAGCCAGGCCGGCCTTGCAATGATCAGAGCCTTGACGAGATCGGGCCGTTTGACTGCGAGACGCAAGGCGATCGCAGCCCCCATCGAGATGCCGCCGATCACGACCGGCCATGCGAGGTTTTTCTCGATATAGGCGGCGATATCATCGCAGAAGGTCGCGATCGACATTTGCTCCGGATTGCCGGCTTGGGACTGGCCGTGGCCGCGCGCTTCGATGGTCACCCGGCGGAAACCCATGTCGGGCGGAAAGACCTCATCGGTCTGCGCCGCATCTCCGCATAGGCCATGCTGGAAGATGACGGACACGCCCTCGCCCGCCGTATCCACATTGAGAATGGTCCCGTCGCTGGTTTCGAACGGTTGACCTCGTCTCATCTTCCTGCCTCCGCAGAATTACCGTCGAGGCTATTCTTCAGGAAGGCCGCCACACCGGCCGCCTCCGAGGCCGAAAGACCATGCGTGACGAGACTGCCGTCAAAGCCGATCGCCTTGAGACGGCCGAGATAATGCCCGTAGTCGAGGACGCCCTTGCCGGCGGTCGCGAAACTCCCGTCGGGATTGCGGTCTTTCGCATGCGCCATGACGATCCGGTCGGCCAGAAGGTCGATGGCGGAAGACACGATGCTGCGCTGCTCATCCAGCGTCGCGACCTCGAAGAGATTGGCCGGATCGAGCACGATCTTGATGCGGGGGCTCTTCAGTGCCGTGATCAGCCGATCGGCTTTCTCAGCCGAGTTGACGACATTGGCAAGCTCGGGCTCGATGCCGAGATCCACATCATAGCGCTCGGCAATCTCGATGGCCGTCTCCATGGCTTCGAGGAGATCCCGCCACGCCTCCGGCGTGTCGTTGTCGCCGTGGGCCTTCCACTGGTCGATGGGGTCGCGCGTGCCGGTGCAGAGCGTAATCAGGTCGGTCGACATGCCGGCGCAACGCTCGGCCAATGTCGCCAGATTGCGAAGGCCGGCCTCGCGCACGGCGGGATCCGGATGGATCATGTTGAAGGTGCCGGAAACGGCAACGATCTCGACGCCGCTGCTCAGCGCAGCGTCGGCGACCGAGCGGGCCTGGGCTGGCGTGATGCTCTCCGGCATCGGCGGAAGGCCTGAACAGGCCATATTGTATTGGGCGCAGGTGAACCCGGCCGCAGCGACCGAATTCAAAACGGTCAAGGGCTCCGTTCCCTCGAAGGTCTTTGCGAAGATCCCGAGCTTCATCACACGCCGCCCGTGACGTCAGCCAGCGCAACCGACTTGCCGCTTTCGGCCGAACGCGCGACGGCGACCATGGCTCGTACGGATGCCACGCCATCATCGATGTCGGCGCCTTCCATCACCGCGCCCTCCAGAATGGTGCGGGCGAAGCCTTCGACCTGGCGGCGGTAGAAATGGCCGTCGGCGCCGAGAACGCGATGAGTGGCGCCGTCCGCTTCGCGGAAAATGTCCACCTCGCTGGTCTTGTAGTACCATGGGTTATAAGTTTTGCCCAAAATGCTGCCATTTCGGCCATAGATCTGGAAGCCTTCGTGCCAGTCCATGCGCACCTGGACGGTGAGATCGAGATGGCCGAGCGTGCCGGAGGCAAATTCCACGTCCACGAACCAGCACCAGATGCCCCCGCGCTCGGACAGGCGCGCGTTGACGGAAACGATGTCGCCGGCGAAATAACGTGCGGTGTCGATCAGATGGCAACCGTGCGCAAGCATGTAGTAGCGCCGCAGGTCGGCTTTCGGATTGGCCGAGGGCTTTTTCGCATTGGCGCTGGTGACGATCAGGGGCTGGACCGCATCGGTCATCGGATAGCGGTGCGTGCTGTCGCAATACCAGGCTTTCAGAGCGACTATCTCGCCCATTTCATCGCGGATGAAGGATTTGGCAGCCTGGAGTCCCGCGTCGAAACGCTTCATGTGCCCGACCTGAAACACCTTTCCCGACGTCTCGACAGCGGCCTTCAGTTCAAGGCATTCCTCAATGGTGACACCGACGGGTTTCTCGCACAGGACATGCTTGCCCGCCTGAAGAGCGCGAATGGAGGCCGGGACGTGAAACGCATCGGCGGTGGCGATGATCACGGCATCGAGGTCGGGATCGGCCAGCATCCTGTCGTAATCACCATAGGTTTTTTCCGCTCCGTGGGTGATTGCCATACGTTCGCGGAGATCCTCGGCAACGTCGCAAATCGCATAGAGGTCGGCATTGGCCGCCTTGGTGCAGCTCTCGAAGTGCGCGGCCTGGGCAATCTGGCCCGCTCCCAATACGCCGATGCGGAGACGTCTTTCCTGTTTTGCTGGCATCGATGAGCCCTTCTTTCGCTCGTCACTTCAGAGCGCCATATGCGTTTGAGGATGGAAAAAGTGTAGTTTCGCCGGGTCGATTGCCAGATCGATCGATTGACCTGTCTCGACCCCGCTGACCGCTTCGAACCGCGCGACGGCGTTGGCGGCCCCGCTCAGGTCTTCAACGGCGTCGGGATCGCCCGAGTCGATCCGGACCGCGTCGATCTTCAAATGCACGATCAGCTCGGAGCCGAGTTCCTCGATCGACTTCACGACCACCGGGATCGTTGGATACGAAGCACCGGACGGCAACCGGCTGTCATAGAGATCCTCAGGTCTGACCCCAAAGATCACGGAATTTCCCTCGAAGGCGGAAAGACCGGGCGCGCGCTCGAAGGCGCCGTCGGTCAAGGGAATGGAGAAGCCCGGCAGATGAATTCGCCCGCCCTCCAGACGCCCCTCGAACAGGTTCATCGACGGCGAACCGATAAAACCGGCGACAAAGGCGTTGACCGGGCGGTGATACAAAGCCTTGGGCGTATCCACCTGCTGAAGCACGCCGCCCTTCAGCACCGCGACCCGATCGCCCATGGTCAGCGCTTCGGTCTGGTCATGCGTCACGTAGATCGTCGTCACGCCCAGCTGTCGCTGCAGGCTGGCGATCTCCGCCCGCATCTGCACGCGCAGCTTCGCATCGAGGTTCGAGAGCGGTTCGTCCATGAGGAATGCCGCCGGCTCGCGGACCATGGCGCGGCCCATCGCAACACGCTGGCGCTGGCCGCCGGAAAGCTGTGCGGGCTTGTTGCCCAACAAGGCTTCCAGCTGCAGGATCTTGGCGATCTCATGCACGCGCTTGGTGCGTTCGGCCTTGCTCTTTCCGGCCAGCTTCATCGAGAAAGCGATGTTGTCGAACACGGTCATGTGCGGGTAAAGCGCATAGCTTTGAAAGACCATGGCAATGTCCCGGTCCTTGGGCGCGAGATCCACCACGTCCTGGCCGCCGATGCTCAGGGTTCCGCTGCTGATTTCCTCGAGCCCGGCAATCATGCGCAGCGCCGTCGATTTTCCGCATCCGGACGGACCGACCAGGATCAGAAACTCGCCGTCATGGATCGTCAGGCTCAGATCCTTGATCGCATGGTAGCTGTTGCCATAGGTCTTGCAGATTTTGTCCAGTACAACCACGGCCACGTCTCGTCCTCCCGTACCAGTCGGATCACATCTTCAGACGGCGCTCCCCGCCGTCTCCGATCCTTTCGACAAGAAGGCTCAGGACTGCGCCTCAAAGTCAACAAAAGAATCGAGGTGTGACTCGCCAGAAAGTGCCGCAAATTCTCCATATATATTTGAAAAATATAGCTATTTATGAAGTTTAGTTGCGAGATTTTATTTTTTATCGCGCGTAATTTTTATGGCCGTGCTGCAGGTGTTGAGATCTCGCCGTGCGATCAATTATCCACCAGCGAGGTTTCACTCGATCGATCGGCAAGTGTCGGCATCAGTCACCCCGCGCTCATTCCCGGCATTGGGGCAACGCGAGCGGCACCGGCGCATTCTCCGCCGCCATCCATGCCAGGCATGTCCGGTTGTCCGGCAGGCCCCGGCGCCCTCCCCGTGCGGTCACGGAAATGGCGGCAGCCGCCGTAGCATAGGCAACGCAATCCAGCGGGCTTTTCCCTTCCGCGAGGGCAAGAGCGTAGGCCCCGTGAAAACAGTCCCCGGCGCCTGTGGTATCGACCGCTTGAACTGGATAAGCCGGCACATGCCACCGGACGGCATCGCCACTCTGGTGGAGGTAGGTCCCCCGTTCGCCATCAGTGAGGACAACAGCGGACCGATCCGCAGACCAGAGCTTGTCCAGGATCATCGTCGGATCACGCTCGCCGGTATATTCCTGCCCGAAGGCGAGCGGCAGCACCAGATGGTCAGCGAAAGCCAATATTCGATCCGTCGCGGGACCGACCGTCCATTCGATATCGGCAATCACGGCCAGGCCCAAAGAACGTGCGCGGGCCACGACGCTTTCCGAGTGCGTGGCATAACCGTCGATCAGCAGCACCGGGGCCTGCAGCAGAACATCGTCGGGCAGCGCATCCGACGTGCCGTGCAGCACATCGTCGTCATAGGCAATGAACCGGTCGCCGTCGGGACCGACCGTGATCACGGAGCGGATCGGCGCGGCATCCGCATGGCGGGGAGCCAGCGATATGTCGACGCCGTCACGCTCGAGTTCGCTGCCGGCCACATCAGTCGCGGGCTCATCGCCGAGCCAGCCGATGAAGCCGGCGCGCCCGCCCAGCCGGGCGACGGCAACAAGGGCCGTCGCCACGTTGCCGCCATGGTCGGTGGCGCGTTTCGTCACCTTCCCCTTGCCGGCCGTCAGCCCCCGATCGACATAGATGATGTCATCGATTGCCAGGGCGCCGAAGCCCAGAACCTGGAAAGGGCGCGACACGCCTCAAGCACCGGCCGCCGCCAGCGCCTCCTCCGGCGCCATCCCCTTATGAATGACGAGCTTGAAGGCGCGCGCGGCCATGGTCGTATCGCCATGACCCCAAAGGTTGCGACCGACAACCGCGCCTTTGGCGCCAGCGCGCAACGCTTCGGAAGTCTGGACGAGCGCTCCGAGCAGCGTATCGGTTTTCGGGCCGCCGGCGATCACCACCGGAATCGGGCAGGTCGCAACGGTCTCCCGGAAGGACTCGAAATCGCCGGTATAGCCGACCTTGATCACGTCGACGCCGGCCTCGAAGCCGATGCGCACCGCATAGGCAATCTCATCCGGCGTGAACACGATCTTGCCGCCGTCGGAGAAATCGCGGGGATAGACATGGGCGACGACCGGCATCTCGAAACGGGCGGCGGCGTTGACCGTATCGGTGAGCCAGCGGATATACTCTCCTTCGGTGGCGCCGCGCACGGGAATGGCGACCGCCAGAGCGTCCGCACCATAGCGCACGGCATCTTCCGGGGTGGCAATGAGCTGGCGAATGCGGTCGTCGGCGGTGAAGCAACCGCCCTGAATGACGAGCGCTGCCTTTCCGGCATATTCCGACCAGAGGTGACGCGCCGCACCAGGCTGGATGCTGATGTAGTCCGGCCCCCCAGCCATGACGCGCCGGAGCGCGCCCGGCAGGTCGGCAAGCCCGCCCTCACGCACATTGCCATAACCGACAAAATGATCGACGGCGCCTCCGAACAAATGACCCGAGGGGTTCGAGAACAGGCGTGCGAGGCGGACTTTGGTTCCGAGACCCATGGCGAGACTTCCCTTTGTGATGGCTGGTTTTGCAATTGTTGGAGAACCCTAACTCGAAAACAAACAAACATTCAATATTTCGATTTCTTTCGTTTTTACGTGACGAAGGAATTTTTGACGTGCATTTTCGTCGTTCAACGGCTAGTTTTGCAGCAGAAGCTGTGAGCTGGGAGCTCAAGCTTTCGTTTTTCAAAAGTCAGATAGTCGCAAAAAGCGACAGTCGGGATCACATATGCTTGCAGAACAGAGGCGGCAGCAGATCATGCTGGAACTTCAGCGGGTGGGTCAGGCACGCACCCGCCAGCTGGCTGAATTCTTCGAGGTCTCGGAAGTGACGATCCGCTCCGATCTCGAAATCATGGACGCGAAGAAGCAGCTGATCAAAACGCATGGCGGCGCGATCGCCCTGCCGTCCGACTCGCCGGCGGCGGCCTTCGAGGAACGCATGCAGCGCAATTTCGATGCGAAACGGCGTATCGCCCAGATGGCTGCGCGGCAGATCATCGACAACCAGTCGATCGTCTTCGACAGCGGCTCGACGCTGCTGCAGGTTGCCATGCAGATGCCGCCGGTCAACAACGTCGTGGTTGCGACGACGGCGATGAACATCGCACAACATCTGATGTACCGGCCAGGGCTCGACGTGCACATGATCGGCGGCCGCGTGTTTCCGAGCACCGTGAGCACGATCGTTTCGGACTCCGACAAGGCGGTCGGTGGCCTCGTCGCCCACCAGGCCTTTGTCGGCGCCCACGCGATCGATCAGGCCTTCGATGTCGTCGACGTCTCCGAGGACATCGCCCGGACCAAGCGCAACCTGGTTCGCATGGCCCGGCGTGTCGTCCTCGTGGCGGATTCGAGCAAATTCGACATCGGCGCCTCCTCGAAAGCCTTCTCACTGTCGCGCGTCGATCTGATCATCACCGACAGCAACATGCCGCACAGCATCCGCCACCGGCTGGACAAGATCGGCGTGGAGGTCCGCTACGCGTGACCTGCCGTCCACCTCTTCGCTGCGTAAGAACGCCAGCAGAGACTTGGGCTCCGATCGACGGTTCAGGCCGACAGCGGGGAAAACGAGGCCGGCTAAAATCCGAGACGTCGAAGCGTCTCGCGGTTCACGCGAACCGCCGCGGCGGGATCGGTTCCGGCGTGGTCCGATTCTTCCTCGACCACGATCCAGCCGGTAAACTTCGGCGCATCCCGAACGGCCGAAATCACGGCAGGCACGTCGCAGACGCCGTCGCCCAGCATCGCCCAGACGCCACCGGCGTCGACATCCTTCAGATGCACGTAGCGGATACGCTCCCGGTAGGCCGCCAGCGTATCGCCGATCTGCTGGCCGCCACGCAGGATATGGCCGGTATCAGGCACCCAGCCCACGCGCGAATCCAAGAGAGCAAACAGGCGGTCATAGTCCTCGCGGGTGAAGAGGAGCGTGTTGTGGTGCGAGGAAGGATGGACGGCAACGGCGACACCGGCCGACTGCCCAATCTCGGTCGCACGATTGTAGCACTCGGCCGCAATGGCGAACTTCTCATCGCGCGGGCCATCCGAAACGACCGTCGCCGATCCCATCGAGACCATCGCACCGGGAAAGTTCGCCGCGAAATCGACCCATCGCCGCGCCGTGTCGAGATCGGAGGCAATCTTTTCCGCCACCGTGAAGCCGCTGGCGGAGCCGAAGGCAAAGGAAACCAGCGTCAAACCGGCGTCTGTCAGAGTACGGGCAAAATCGGCAGGATTGAGCGCGTAGTGACCGATCATCGTGTCGGTGATTTCGATGCCGGTATATCCGCCATCGGCGACGGCGCGCACCAGATCGTCCGGGCCGCCGCTCCAGCCTGCGCCGAGCATCTCCCAGGTGAATGTCTGGCAGCCGATCTGCAGCTCAGCATTTTTCATATCTTGGTCCTGACCTATTTGTTGATAGCAGCCGATACCGAAGTCCTCGGGGCATTTCGCCTCGCCGGCCGAAAGCCCTTCCGCAGGGAGTGCGGATCGAAAACCGGAAGGGCGGCTCTTCTTCGGAGATTGCGACCCCAGTGTCTTGTCATTACGTACGGTCAAATGTTACCGTGCGTCAATATAATTTATTCCCTGCGCTTAAAACGTAACGCACCCTCAACTCTCCGCAGCCGCAACGGCAAAATCAGGTTCCTCGATGACACAGACCAATGGCATGAAACTCAGGATCGGCGTTGTGGGATGCGGCAACATTTCGCTCGCCTATATGCGCAACGCGCCGCTGTTCCGCGGCGTCGAAATCATTGCCTGTGCAGATCTTAACGCCGACGCCGCCAAGCGCCGCGCGGCGGAATTCAATCTGCGCGCGGCCGACGTCGATAGCCTCATTGACGACAAGGACATCGACCTCATCCTCAATCTGACGATCCCGGCTGCGCATTTCGACGTTTCGATGCGGGCGCTGTCGGCAGGCAAGCATGTCTTCACCGAGAAGCCGCTCGGCGTCACGGCCGCGGAAGGACGCCGGCTGGTGGATGCGGCCGCCACCAAGGGCCTTATGCTCGGCTCGGCGCCGGACACGTTCCTGGGGGCAGCCGGACGCCATGCCCGGCGGCAGATGGAAGCCGGCGCCATCGGCAAGCCGGTGACGGGAACGGCCTTCATGATGGGGCGCGGCATGGAGCACTGGCATCCCGATCCCAGCTTTTACTACCAGGCCGGCGCCGGCCCGGTCATGGATATGGGGCCTTACTATCTGACGATGATGGTCAATCTCATGGGGCCGATCCGCCGTGTGCAGGCGGTCGCCACAAGCGGGCAGGAAGAACGGCTCATCACCGCCGAGGGGCCGAAACAGGGCACCACGTTCAAGGTCGGCACGCCGACCAGCGTGCTGTCGCTGCTGGAATTCGATTGCGGCGCCACCGTCACCTTCGGCACCTCCTGGGACGTCTTCCGCCACTCCAACCACCCGATCGAGCTCCACGGTACCGAAGGCTCGCTGCGCCTGCCCGACCCCGACAATTTCGGCGGCTCCGTCGCGCTCTCCAGCCGTGGCGCTCCCTGGCAGGAAACGGATACATCAGGCGAACTCTTCGGGGCCGTCAACTGGCCGATCGCCGCGCCTGATCGCGCCAACTACCGCATGCTTGGCCTTGCCGATCTCGCGCGCGCAATCATCGAAGGCCGCACGCCACGCGCTTCGTGCGATCTCGCCCTGCATGTGCTCGAAGTCATGGAAGCGATCCTGCGTGCGGGTGAAACCGGCGTCGCGCAGACCATTGCGGGTATCGTCGCGCAGCCGAAAGAATTGCGGGAAGACGAAGCAAGGAGCTTGCTCGCATGACGCAACTGGACGAATCCGCCAAACGCGCCCTGGCATGGCCTGGCGATCCGGAAACGGCGGTGGAAAGCTGCACTCCGGCGCAGGCGCGGCAGCAATATCTGGACAGTTTCGCAGGCATCCAGTGGCCACTCGAAGAGGTGGCAGAGATGTTGGAAAGACGTGTGGGCGCCATCAGGGTGAAGATATGGCGCGGCCAAGCAGCGCCGCGCCAAGGGGCGCCGGCCCTGCTTTATCTCCATGGTGGCGGCTTTGTGATCGGCGCGCCGGAAACCCATGAGGATATCTGCCGGACGCTTGCCAATATGGCAGGCGCCGTCGTGGTTTCACCCGATTATCGCCTGGCACCGGAACATCCGTTTCCGGCCGCGATCGACGATTGCGCTGCCACACTTGTTTGGATGACGGAGCAGGCCGATGCACTCGGTATTGATCCCTCGCGCATTATCGTCGGCGGCGATAGCGCCGGCGGCAATCTGGCCGCCGTCGTTGCCCTCCTGGCGCGGGACGGACAGGTGCCGGCCGTCATCGGCCAGGTGCTGATCTATCCGGTGACCGACCAGTTGCAGGCCGCAGACAGCTACTCACGTTACGCAGAGGGTTTCGGCCTGACGGCAGCGGCGATGAAATGGTTCCGGGACCACTATCTGCCGGAAGCCGCGAGCAGGTCGGACTGGCGGGCTTCGCCGCTCAGCGCGATGTCGTTGGCCGGTGTGGCGCCGGCCTTCGTGATCCTTGCCGGACACGACGTGCTGGTCGACGAAGGGGCAGGCTATGCCGAGCGGCTCAGCCGGGAAGCGCAGGCCACAAGCCGGACCTGGCCCGGACAGATCCATGGCTTCGTATCGAAGAGACGGGCCATTCCGGAGGCGCAAGAGGCGCTTGAGGCCATTGCAATGGCGTGGCGCACCATGGACCCCGCGCTTACCCGCTGAGGCCGTAACCCTCGCCGGATCTCAAGCCGACCGGATCTCAAGCCGAGTCGCGCATGACAAGCGTTGCCTCAAGGATCACCTTGTTCGTGGCGGGGGTCGTTCCGTCATCCTCGCTCTCGATATGCGCGAGCAAAAGCTCCACGGATTTCGCGGCGATCTCGGATGCGTTCTGGGCCATCGTCGTCAGCGACGGGCAGGTATATCGGCTCAGCGGGTGGTCGTCGTGCCCGGCGATGCGCACGTCGCAAGCCTCGTTCCGGCCGATTTTCAGTCCCGAGGCGAATGCCGCCGCCATCGCGCCGAAGGCGAACCGGTCGTTGGCGCAGAGGAGCGTTTTGCCGGGAAGTCCGCCATTCGCAAGCATCCTCTGCATCTGCTCGTATCCGAGACGCTCGAACTCCCAGGAAGGCGGCGCGTCGCAATCGATGACGAGCGGGGAATGCCCTTCCCTCGCCATGGTCGCGCGATAGCCCGCCTGCCGCTCGCCGGCATTTTCGGTCATATGCGGAATTTCCAGGAAGATCGGCGGCTCACCGGATCGGCAGAGATATTGCACAATGGCTGCCATGCTTTGCGCGTTGTCGTTGCCGACATAGGGAAGGTCACCGCTGGCAGGATTGTCGAAGCAAACGACGGGGATTGCATCCCTTAGTCTTTCCAGCGCGGAACGCCGCGAACCGGCGCCCAGCGGCGCCACGATCGCACCCGCGACCTTCAGCGAGAGCAAGGTCCGCACGGCCTCCGCCTCCAGCTCGGGCCGCGTGTGCGAGGAGATCTGGACAGGCCAGAATCCCCTTTCGCGCAACTCCAGCTCGATCAGCGACACGACCTGCACATAAAAGGGATCCGACATGGTCGGGACCAGAATCCCGATATTCCTGGTCCGCTTGCGATTGAGATGCCGCGCGAAAAGATTCGGCTCGAAGTTCGACTTCTTGAGAGCCGCCTCGATACGCTTGCGGGTCACTTCCTTGATCTGCGAGGGATCATCGAAATATTTCGACAGCGTCGGACGCGATACGCCGGAGGCGGCCGCAAAATCGTCCATCGATTTATAACTTTTCTTGGCCATTCAGTTCCTTAATCGGCGGCGCGACGGTGCGCTGAATCGAAAATGATGTCGCATCACACGCATTCGGCAATTTGTACAGGGTGGTCTTCGTTTTCCGGAATCGGGGAAAATCAACGGGCAGGCCGGCATGACTTTTCGCTGCGGACCCGGCTCTCTTTCGAAAAACGAAATATTCTCCTCTCTTGCGACGTCAGGTGCTCGCGCCGCATGGTTGCAAAAACGCTTGTTTCAGGCCCCGAATTCGAAAATTTGCGGTGAGGACGGCGGGCGTCTCCGCTTTTCGTTTTGTTGGGCAAACTTTCATTTGTTTACGAAAGTAAAGAAAAAAAGCGTCACAAGCAACACAAATGCTCCGAAAAAATTCGGACGATAACGAATAATTTTGTTATTATATTTCAATTAGTTGTGTGCGAACTCGCCATGAATACGGGCCTCCCATCTTTTCTCGATCGCAGTTCTTCATTGACAGATAGGCGCCTCAGGGAACCTACTTTGCCTACGATCTTGAGGAGGATCGATTAACTGAAAATCTATGGGAGGCACACATGAATATCAGAAAATTCAGCGTGACGATGCGGGCTGCCGTGGCGGTATGGGCGCTCTGCGCCACATCGGCGTTTGCCGACACCACCATCGAATTCATACAATGGTGGGAACCCGAAATGCCGTCCGGGGCGCTGCGCGGCATCATGAACGATTTCGAGGCCGCCAACCCCGGCATCAAGGTGACGCTGGTCAGCGGCCCCTATGCCACGACGCGTGACCAGATCGTCGTCGGCGCCGCCTCCGGAACGCTGAGCGACGTGGTGGGCCTGGATGGCGCCTGGGTAAACGGGCTGGCCAAGCAGGGCGCAATCGCCTCCATGGACGAACTGATGGACAAGGCGAAGTACGACAAGAGCCAGATCACCGATATCGTCAAGGTCGATGGCAAGAGCGTGATGTTCCCGCTCGCTTCCTTCGTCTATCCCGTCTTCGTCAACCTCGATATCGCCAAGGCATCCGGCGTCGACAAGTTGCCGACCACACGCACGGAATTCGCTGAAGCCGCGAAGAAGATGACCGATGCGCCGAAGAACCAGTATGGCTGGGTCCTGCCGCTGTCGCTGCAGTCGCCGAGCGGAATCCAGAACGACGTCATGTCCTGGGTCTGGGCCTCGGGCGCCTCGATGCTGAAGGACGGCAAGCCGGATCTCGAAAATGACGCTGTCGTCGGCACGCTCGATTATATCGCGTCCCTCAACAAGGAAGGCGTTATTTCGCCCGGCATTTTCGCCAAGAAGGAACAGGACAAGGTCGAGGAATTCGTCAACGGCCGCGTCGGCATGATGGTCGACTCGCTCGCCCACGTGAACCTCATCCGCGAGCGCAATCCGAAGCTCAACTTCGGCATCTCCGCCTTGCCGGCCACTGACGGCTACACCGGCAAGCGCGGCATGCCTTATGCCTCCTGGGGCATCGGTATCAGCGAAGGCAGCCAGCACAAGGAAGAAGCCTGGAAGCTTGTGGAATATCTGATGAGCCCAGACGTCAACGGCCGTCTGGTTTCGATTGCCAACGCCTTCCCCGGCAATGTCCACGCCAAGCCGGATTTTGTGGCATCGGACCCGATCTTCGCCGAAGCTTTCAAAATCTTCCAGAGCGGCTATCCTGCCAATGAATTCGTCGGTCTTCCGGTTGCCGAAGAGCTGATGCGCGACATGAACGTCGAAGTTCAGAAGATGTTCGACGGCGGGCAGTCGGCCAAGGACGCGGCTTCCAATACCCAGAAGGCCTGGCTCGCGAAGTTCTAAAGCACGTCGCTTTCACGAATCACCGGCAGCGCCAGATTGCGCTGCCGGTGCAAGTCGTCAAATCTCGGCAGAATGGGAACTCACAGCTCATGAATCATTCCGCTCCGGCTCTGGTCGCTGCGCACGCCAAAGCGCCAAGAAAAGGATGGCTTCGTTACAGCACCTTGAGGAAGCTGGTGCCGTATTTCTACGTGTCGCCCGCCACTCTGCTGCTTGTTCTGCTGATGCTGTTCCCGATGGTGATGGTCTTCAAATATTCGCTGATGGACGGCGCCATCATGAAAAAGGATGCGGCGTTCGCAGGCGTCCAGAACTACCTGACCATCTTCGAGAATCCGGTCTTCTGGCAGTCGGTCGCCCAGACGCTTTATTTTACCATCATGAGCGTCGTCTTCCATTTCATCATCGGCCTGGCCTTCGCGCTGCTGTTGAACACCAACCGCGTCGATCCGCTCATTCGCAGCATCCTGCGCGTGCTCTTCATCCTGCCCTGGCTGTTCACCGCCGTCATCATCGCCATCATCTGGCGCCTGCTGCTCGATCCGAACGGCGTCGTCAACAGCGTGCTGATGGCGCTCCATATCATCAACTTCAAGGTCGAGTGGTTCTCTTCGACGCGCACCGCCATTCATGCATTGACCTTCGCAAACATCTGGGCGGGTTACCCGCTCTACATGGTCAGCCTGCTCGCCGGCCTCCAGGGCATTTCGAAGGAGCTTTACGAGGCAGCCGGTATCGACGGTGCCAACGAACTCGAAAAATTCTGGTACATCACCATTCCGCAATTGATGCCGATCATCATCAGCATCGCGCTTCTCGACTTCATCTGGACGATGCAGGTTTTTCCACTCGTATGGATGACGACGGGCGGCGGTCCGATCTATTCGACGGAAGTGCTCTCGACTTTCACCTACAAGCTCGCCTTCTCCCAGTATGAGTTTTCCCTGGCTTCGGCGAGCGCGATGATCATCCTCATCATTTCGATGAGCGTCACCTACTTCTACATCAAACACCAGCAGCGCAGGTGACCGCCATGGCAAAGCGTTCCTTCAAAAGCTCGGCATTGCCGACCATCCTGACCTATCTCGGCCTGGCGATCGGCCTGGTCTTTTCGACCTTCCCGATCGTCTGGATGTTTTTCAGTTCGCTGAAATCGAATACGGAAATCTTCGCCCTTCCGCCGCGGCTGCTGCCGGATGACTTTACGGTGGCCGCCTATCTGACGATCTTCAACGATCCGGTGAAAGTGCGCTTCTTCATCAACAGCTACTTCGTCGCCGGCGTCGTCACCTGCCTGACCCTGGTTATCGCCATCCTGACCGCCTACGGATTCAGCCGCTATCAGTTCCGCTTCAAGAACACTTTGAACATCTTCATCATCAGCACCCAGACCGTTCCGCCGATCACCCTTCTCATCCCCTATTTCGGCATGGTGGTCGCCTTCAGGATCTTCGATACCTATCTGGCGCTGATCCTGACCTACATGGTCTTCACGCTGCCTTATGCCATCCTGCTAATGACAGGCTATCTCAATACCTTGCCGAAAGAGCTGGACGAGGCCGTCCTTGTCGACGGCGGCTCGAGCTGGACGGCGCTCTGGCGCGTCATCGTTCCGGTCTCCATCCCCGGGATCGTCGCCACGGCGGTCTACACGTTTCTGCTGGCCTGGAACGAATTCCTCTTCGCGCTAACGCTGACGAAATCGATGGATCTCAGAACCGTTCCGATCGGTATCCAGCTTCTGATGGGCCAGCACGCCTTCGAATGGAACGAGATGATGGCGATGAGCGTGCTTGGTTCCCTGCCCCTTCTGGTACTCTACCTGGTTGCCCAACGCTATTTCCTGGCAGGCATGACCGCCGGCTCGGTCAAAAGCTGACGGCTGGTGGCCACGGCTGCGCAGTATGATTTCGCGGAATTATTTCTCTAGAGCCGTCACCCCGCCATGACACGAAGTCGATCGTCGTTCATTCACCTGCGGCTGCTGCTTGCAAGATCGTTCTCGCAATATCAGCAAAACCAAGGCCGGCGGGCTGCAACGAGACCCACTTCGGTGCGTACTGCAATTGCGGAAGGACGGGAATGATATTGTTGACGCCGAAGGAGTTGCGGATAAAGCCGAACATCGGGGCATCGTTTCGAGAGTCGCCGACGAAGGCGGTAACGGCGGGAGTTTCAGCCGGGTCGATACCGAATATCTCGGTTAAGACGCGTTCGCTCATCGACCGCTTGTCGTAATTGCCGATCCACGTGTTGATGTGAATGGAGCTGATCGCAACCGTTCCGCCAATGGCTTTTATGCTGGACGCGAGATCCTCGACCTCATGCGGGTCGTGACCCTGGATATCGATCGCGACGTCCGCCAGCCGGAAGACCTGATCGTGGGCAATTCTGAACGTCTTGCCCCTTCGCGAAACCAGCTCTTTCACTGACTGGAGATGCAGGCGTTGGCGCTCAGCCTGCAGGGTGGCATCTTCCCAATAGTCGAAGACGACTGCGCCGTCCCTACGGGTGACACAATATGCGCCGCTTTCGCCGACGACCGCGGCCACCGGCCAGGCACGAACGATGTGTTCGCACCAACCGGCGGAGCCGCCCGTAACCGGCACGACGGCAATGCCTGCCCGGCTGAGATCCCAGAGAGCTTGGTAGGTTTGCGGAAGTAGCTTGCCTTCGGTGGTCAGGGTATCGTCGATGTCGGTGAACAGGTAGCGCACGTCCCGTAACTCACGAGCTGATGGCGCAAGGTCTACATAGCTCATGCCATATCCTCGCTGCATGTCACCACGTCCAAGCCGCTCTCGGAGAGGGCATTGGTGGCGGCCGCTTCGCCAGGCAGCCGATCCGTATAAAAGCGGGTGAGTTTGCTGAATGGCGCCACACGCACGGAAGCGTTTCGCGTCCACTTGCTGACGTCTGCAGCCAGAATCTGCGTTTGTGAATTCTCAAGGAGGGCATTGGTGATTTGGGCTTCGCTATAGCTGAAATCCATCAGACCGTTGAGCGGGCTTAGAGCGCCTGCGCCGACGACGGC
Organism: Rhizobium anhuiense bv. trifolii; assembly: GCF_024346605.1. Classification (NCBI taxonomy): domain Bacteria; kingdom Pseudomonadati; phylum Pseudomonadota; class Alphaproteobacteria; order Hyphomicrobiales; family Rhizobiaceae; genus Rhizobium; species Rhizobium anhuiense. Next base: position 21,255 of record NZ_CP098804.1, on the reverse strand, counting down.
GTAAGTCGCATAGAATTTTTCGACGAACCTGATCACATCCGTGCCCACCACGTCGCGATCGTCGTGACGCAAAAGGCCGCCCGTCAAATGCACCTCGACACTCGGTGCATCGCAAAGGCTCAAGGCGACGTGGATGTTGTTGGTAATCACCGTCAGGCCCTGGTGATCACGCAGCGCCTCGGCAACGAACCGAACCGTGCTGCCGATCCCCAGGAACACTGTCGCGTCGACCCCTATGTCGGCGGCGACGCGCTTGGCGATAAGCCGCTTGGCCCTTCGGTTGAGCTGGGCGCGAGCGTTGAGCGAGATGTTGCTGCCCTCGACCGGCAGGTCGACGCCACCGTGGAAGCGGCGCGCGTGCCCGAGATCGCACAATGCATTGATATCGCGACGGATCGTCTGCGTCGTCAGATCGTACCGACGTGCCAGTTCCTCGATGTACTGAACACCGTCCGTTTCGATCAGCGCAAGGATCTCACGTTGTCGGCTCGATATGATCCGCTGCCCCATCGCCGCTCCTTACGTGAGGTAGACACTGGGGTCGTCTGTTATCACCCCAGTCAAACCCACCTCCCAGAAAGACGCGAGCAGCTTGGGATCATTGCAAGTCCATGCCCGCACCGCGATGCCGCGACGCACGGCCTCCTCGAGAAACCCGACACTCAGAGCCTTGTAGTCGAGATGGATGGTCTTTGCGGGAATTGACCGAAGGATATCCAACCAATCCGCGGGCAGGTTGCTCCACAGCATGGCGAGCTCGTAGCTTGGATCGACTTCGTGCATTCCCTTCAGCGCAGCGGCATCAAAGCTCGAGATCATGATCTTGGTGTGCGCCGCCCGCCCTTTCAAATGTTCATCAACGACTTTGACCAACTGGTCGAGTGATTTGTGATGAGCATGCTGCTTGATCTCGACGTTGGCATTGAGACCGAGTTCGCCCAAGGCGGAAACGACACGGGCCAGCGTCGGCAGCGGTTCGCCTTTGAATTTTGGGCTGAACCACGAGCCAGCGTCGATTCTCGCGAGATCCGACGCGTTGAGGTTGGCCAGATTTCCCTTTGACGAGGAACAGCGGTCGATGGAAACGTCGTGGATCACGACCGGCGTACCGTCGGCAAGAAGTGCAACGTCGAGTTCGACCCATTCCGCGCCCTGGTCCGCGGCCGCTCGAAAGGCAGCAATCGTATTTTCAGGCGCAACGGCAGAAGCGCCTCGATGTGCCTGAACTTCACCGCGTCTCGGCCCGGATCGCGACTCTACGGTCGTCATCGTCTCATCTCTTTCGTCTTCTTCGAAGGTTGGATGGAGAAATAATAAACTGGAGTCAATCTGTGCGTTTTCCCGTATCGCTATTAAAAGGGTGCATCGCGTCAACACGTGCAAAGATGTCGATATTCGCATTCTCGGCAAAGTCCGGACGACCCGGTACGGTCAGGACAACCGTCTGCTGGCCCCCCCCCAATCGCACATGCAGATGGCTTTCTCCCCCGATTGGCTCGAGCAACTCGACGGTTGCGTTGAGACGGACGGAAGGCTCTGCCGGCCTGGCAACAAGTAACGCGTCCGGGCGGAGCCCGACCATGTCGGTACCGGCAGGCAATGCCAGGGTCCCAGCGCCGTCGGCCGCCCTGAGGACGTCGATCGGTACCAGATTCATCGGCGGCGAGCCGATGAAGCCTGCGACAAACAAGCTTGCCGGACGGTCGTAGACTGCCACTGGCGTTCCGACCTGTTCGACAAGTCCGCCGTTCATGACGACCAATCGGTCTGCGAGGGTCATCGCTTCAAGTTGGTCATGGGTGACGTAGATGCTGGTCGTCTTGAGACGCCGTTGCAGCCGACGAATTTCAACTCGCATCTGCACGCGCAATTTGGCATCGAGATTGGACAGCGGCTCATCGAACAGGAAGGCGGCCGGCTCGCGAACGATCGCGCGCCCCATCGCAACCCGCTGGCGCTGCCCGCCGGAGAGTTCGCGAGGTTTACGATCCAACATCGGTCCGATTTCGAGGATCTCGGCGGCTTCCGCCACACGACGGTTGATTTCGGCCCGTTCGGTGCCGCGATTTTTCAAACCATATTCGAGATTTCCGCGTACCGTCATATGCGGATAAAGCGCATAGTTTTGAAAGACCATGGCGATATCGCGGTCGGCCGGCTCTGCCTTATTGACATTGCGGCCCGCAATCTCGACCTGGCCTTCGCTGATCGTTTCCAACCCGGCAATCATGCGAAGCAGGGTGGATTTGCCACAGCCCGAGGGGCCGACGAGGACGATGAGTTCGCCGTCTGCAACGGATAGGTTGATGCCTTTGACAGCTGGAACGGTACCATAATTCTTCTTGACGTCGATGATGTTGATCGTTGCCATTTCATTTCTCCGTTTCGACCAGGCCTTTGACAAAAAGGCGTTGCATGGCGACGATGACGAGGACGGGTGGCAGGGCGGCGAGAATGACCGCTGCCATCACGAGGTTCCAGCGGGGCTCGGCATCGGCAACCGCTGCCATGCGCTGGATTCCCATCACGACTGTGTAGAAGCTCTGGTCGGTCGTTATGATGAGCGGCCAGAGATACTGGTTCCAGCCGAGTACGAAGAGGATGATGAAGAGCGCCGCGATATTGGTGATCGACAACGGCAGCAGAATATCCCGGAAGAACTTCATCGGTCCCGCTCCATCGACGCGGGCGGCCTCCATCAGTTCGTCAGGGACGGTCAGAAAGAACTGACGAAACAGGAAGGTTGCCGTTGCCGAGGCGATCAGCGGGATGATGAGGCCGCTGTAATTGTTCAGCATTCCAAGATCGGCGACGACTTTGTAGGTCGGCACGATACGCACCTCGACCGGCAACATCAGGGTGATGAAGATCATCCAGAATGCCAGGGTCCGGAACGGAAACCGGAAATAGACGATGGCAAAGGCCGAAAGGATCGAGATGACGATCTTGCCGACGGCGACGCCAACCGCCATGATCAACGAGTTGATCATCATCGGCCCGATCGGCGGCGCCCCGGAGCTCGTCATCCCGGATGAGAGCATCGTCGAATAGTTCTCGATGATGTGGCCACCTGGTGTCAGCGGCACGACGCCTGACAAGAAGTCGTTTGGGCCATGGCTTGATGCAATGAAAGCCACGTAGACCGGAAACACCACGATCGTCACGCCAATGATGAGGACAAGGTGCGCCAGGAAATTTAGGAAGGGGCGATTCTCAACCATCCTTGGAATTCCTCAATATTGTACGCGGCGTTCGATAAAACGGAATTGGACGGCCGTCAGAGCGACGACGATCACCATGAGAATGACCGACTGTGCCGCCGACGAGCCCAAATTCAGCCCGATAAACCCGTCGAAATAGACTTTGTAGACAAGGATTTCCGTCGCGCGCGCCGGTCCGCCTTGGGTGGTTGCATGAACGATGCCGAATGTGTCGAACATCGCGTAGACGATATTGATGACGATCAGATAGAAAGTCGTCGGTGAGATCAGCGGGAACACGATCGTCCAGAAACGCTTCATCGGACCGGCTCCGTCGATGGCCCCGGCTTCCTGAAGCGAGCGTGGGACGGATTGCAGCGCAGCCAAGAAGAACAAGAAATTATAGGAAATCTGCTTCCACGTCGCCGCGATCACGATCAGGACCATGGCATCGTCGGGATTGATCAGATGATTCCAATTGATTCCCATTGCCCGCAACATATAGGCGACGATGCCGATCGATGGATTGAACATGAACCACCAAAGAATGCCGGCGATCGCGGGGGCGACGGCATAGGGCCAAATGAGCAAGGTCGAATAGATTCGAGAGGTGCGCAACACGCGCATTGCCGCTGCAGCCAGGAGCAGCGCAATCGACGTTGATAGGACCGTCACGAGTATGGCGAAGATGAGCGTGTGGCCGAAGGCATTGATGTAGATCGGATCGGCAAAGAGCCGACGGTAGTTTTCAAACCAGACGAAGGTCGTTTTGAAACCGAAAGCGTCCTGACGCAGGAAAGATTGCCAGAATGCAGTTCCCGCAGGCCAAAGGAAAAATACCACGGTCACGAAAATTTGGGGAGCGATGAGCAGGTAAGGCAAAAGCTTGTTGGGAAATACGGTCCGTTTGGTTTGCATGGGCCCTCACACTGACGGATGGGAAACGGGGGCCGGTCTTTCACCAGCCCCCGTCACGGAGCCCATTAGTTGGCGGACTGGAAATCGCGAAGCTGTTCGTTGCCTCTTGCGACCACGGAATCAACTGCTTCCTTCGCCGTCTTCTTCTCGCCCAGCAAGGCCGCAAACTCATCGTCGATAATGCCACGCACCTGGACGTAGTTGCCGAAACGGATGCCCTTGGAATTGTCGGTGGGTGTCACCCGCGTCAGTTGCTTGATGCCGATATCTGCTCCGGGGTTCTTCTCGTAATAGCCCTGATCCTGGCCCAGCTTATAGGCAGCCTCCGTTATCGGCAGGTAGCCCGAGAACTGATGCCAATCGGCTTGGACTTCCGGCTTCTGCAGGTAGGTGAAGAACTTCGCGACACCTTTGTACTCCTCTTCCGGGCGACCTTTCAGTGTCCAGAGAGTGGCGCCGCCGATAATCGAGTTGAGCGGCTGCGGAATAACGTCGTCATAGTAGGGAAGCGGCGCAAAACCGACCTTGAAAGCCTTTGCGTTGTTGATGACCCCTGCCCGACCGGCGGACGAATTCATGTACATCGCGCATTCCTGAGAATAGAACATCGGAGGAGCGTTATCGCCGCCGCCAGGTCCTCCAAATTTGAAGAGCCCCTCGTCCTGCCACTTCTTCAGATTGCCCCAATGGCGGATCGTGAGATCATTGTTGAAGGTGAATTCTGCGTCCAAGCCGCCAAAACCGTTGGCCTTGGTGGAATACGGCTTATCGTGCAGGGCATTCAGGTTCTCAGTCTGGATCCAGGAGATCCAGGCGCTGGTGAAACCGCATTTAGCTGCGCCGGACTTCATGATCGTCCGCGAAAAGGCTTCAACGTCCGCCCATGTTTTCGGCGGCGTTTCCGGGTCAAGCCCTGCTTTCTTGAAGATATCCTTGTTGTAATACAGGATCGGCGTCGAGGAATTGAACGGCAAGGACAGAACGTTGCCGCTGGTGTCAGAGTAGTAACCGACGACCGGAGCAATGAATTTGCTCTGGTCCCAGGCCTCACCTTCGTCCTTCATCAACTGGTAAACGGGATAGACCGCACCCTGTGCTGCCATCATGGTGCCGGTACCAACTTCATAGACCTGTACGATTGCGGGCTGCTGGTTGGCGCGGAACGCAGCAATGGCGCCCGTCAGCGTCTCGTCATAGGTGCCCTTGAATACCGGAACGATCTCATAGTCAGATTGAGATGCGTTGAACCCCTTGGCGATCTGTTCAAGCTTCGCGCCATTCTCGCCGCCCATTGCGTGCCACCACTGGATCTTCGTGGCTGCCATTGCCGGAACGGATAACGATAGGCTGGTCAATCCTGCGGACAGGAAAAAAGCGATCTTGTTCATCCTCACTCCCACTTGTTGTCGGTCCGAAGCCTCCCGCTACGAACGTGAGCCCGATGGTAACAGGCGAAGTTCACTTTGCAAGAATGAAATGTTCAAATGAACATTTGCGGCCGGCGATCACCTGCGGACTGGCGCAATGCTGGCGACAGCATCAGGTTCGAGGTGGGCGGTTCTCGGGCCGAGGATATGGGATTGAGGGCCGTGACCCGGCGGCATGGGCTTGGTCGCCTTTGGGTGGCAGCACAAGCGTGATCAAGTGAACACCTCCATGGCGTTCACCATTAACGACGTTGCTGCCTGGATTGTCACAACTCTTCCGGTGTGATCACTTTCATCGTCGCCACCGCCGGGCGCCAATCTTGAAGCACCTTGCAGACTTCGGCTCTGGTCGGCGCGCCGGTGCGACCGCCGAAGACCTGGCACTTGAGCGCCGCCGCCATAGACGACAGGCGCATCGTCTCTTCGATCGGCATGCCTTCCGCGATAGCCAACACGAAAGCGCCATGGAAGATATCCCCGGCTGCAAGCGTATCGACCGCTCTCACCTTTGGAGCGGCAAGATGGCAGACTTCGCCGGTTGCGTCATCGAACCAGAAGCAGCCATTTTCGCCAGCCGTGACGCTGATGAAGGCATGCTCGAACTTTTGCTTCAGCAGGCCGACGACTGTCACCGGGTCGGCCGTTCCCGCAAGCCGCTCAGCGGCTGGTTGCGAGAACACGATATGGCTCGCCGCCGGCGCAAGCATCTCGACCACGCCATCGCCGGCAACGTCGCCATCGAGAATGGCCGGCTTGCCCGCCTCTCTCGCTGCCAACAGCGTCCGCAGCGCAAGCTTCGGCCAGCGGACGTCGACCAGCACCGCGTCGAAGGAGGAAATGTCCTGTTTTGTGACCGGCTTGACCGTCTCGTGCAGGCCAGCATCGTAGAAAGGCACGATCAAGCGTTCGCCCTGATCATCGACAAGGATCGTCGAGACGGCCGAGCGGGCGCCTGCCACACGCACCATACCGCTCGTGTCTATGCCGCTCTCGCCGAGGTCGGCAATGATGCGGTCGCCGGTGGCGTCATCGCCGACCGCGCCCCAAAGGCTGGCATGGCCGCCAAGCCGGGCAACGGCAAAGGCGGCGCTCGATGCCATGCCCTCGGCAATCTGCAGCATATCATAGGGCAGAAATTTGCCCTGGCCGGTCGGTAACGAGCGCACACGAAACAACGTATCCATAACCGCCGCGCCGACGCACAAAACGCGGCGCGCCTGACCGGGAGGCGGGTCGAAGGCAGAAGTCGTCAAAACCGTCGTCTCACCCGCTCACTTGACGGCTCCGGCCGTCAGGCCTGCCACGATCTGCCGTTGCGCAAACACCGTCAAGATCAGCACCGGCAAGGTGACGATCAATGCGGCTGCCGCGAGCGGACCCCAACTGACCTGTTCGAACGAGAGCATGTTGTAGACCGCGACCGGAAGCGTGCGCGTCTCGCGACTGGCGAGCACGATGCCGAAGACGAAATTGTTCCAGGAAAAAATGACCGACAGGATGAAGGCGACGACGATGCCCGGCCTTGCGATCGGCAAGGCGACCAGACGGAAAACCTGCCAGGGTGTCGCGCCGTCGATGCTTGCAGCCTCTTCCAGCTCCATCGGGGTCGTCTCGAAATAGCCGATCATGATCCACACGACGATCGGCACGGTGACCACGAGATGGATGATGATCTGCGGCAAGAGCGTGCCGAGCAGGTTCAGCCATTGGAACAGCAGGAAGAGCGGGATCAGGAAGGAAAGGCCCGGTGTCATGCGCGCGATCATGATGACCATCGCGGACTTCTCCGCCTTCAGCCGGGCGATGCCATATCCGGCGGGCACGCCGATCAGCAGCGCCAGAAGCGTGGCCGCACCCGTCACCAGCACCGAATTCCAGAGATAGAGGAAGAAATTGTTCTCCTCGAAGACTTTCAGATAGTTCGACCAGGCCAAGCGCTCCGGGATGAAGATCGGCGGATAGGCGCCGTTGTCGATTTCATACTTCAGCGACAGCGAGATCATCCAGAGGAAGAACAGGACGACCGGCGAGATCATCACCAGGGCGACGAACAGCAGTCCGATGCGATCGAGCGTCTTGCGCTTCATCAGCGTGCCTCCCCGTCGGACCAGTTCACGCGCTGCCTGAGCATCATAAGGACGAAAGAAAGCAGGACGATGAGGATGAAGAAGACAACCGCCATGGCCGAGCCATAGCCGATATCGTAATAGGCGAAAGCGGTGTTGTAGAGATAGATGTTGATCGTTTCCGACGCCGTGCCGGGGCCGCCTTGGGTCATGGCATAGATGATGTCGAAACTTTTCACTGCATCGATGCTGCGGATGATCACGGCGATCATCAGGAAAGGCGCGATCATCGGCAGCGTCAGATAACGGAATTTCTGCCAGACATTGGCGCCATCGATCTCCGCACTTTCATAAGGTTCGCGCGGAACCGCCGCCAGGCCGCCAAGCACGATCAGCATGATAAGCGGCGTCCATTGCCAGGTCTCGACCAGCACCAGCGACGGGATGACGCTGCTCTGATTGTAGATCCACTCCTGGGGACCGATGCCGATGAGGGAGAGGAGATAGTTGAGAACGCCGAGCTGCGGATGGAACATCATCGTCCAGACGAGTGCGATGGCGACGGGTGTGGCCATCATCGGCATCACGAATATGCCGCGGATGAGACCGCGCAGCGGAAATTGAGCATCGAAGATCAGCGCGGCGAGCGTTCCCAGAAAAAGGGGAACCACTACGGAGAGCGTCGTATAGAGCACCGTATGCCACAGCGACTCCCAAAAGCGCACGTCGCCGGCGAGGCGCACATAATTGTCCCACCCCGCAAAGACCTGCGCTTGGCCGAGCGTCCAGCTGTTGACGCTCATCCACACGGTAAACACCCATGGAAAGACGATCACGGCCGATATGACGATGAGCGCCGGGATGACGAAGGGCCAGTAGTTGGGAGCAAACCGATCCGGTTTGCTCCTTCCTTTCGACGCCTTGGCCGCTGTGGCCGTTTCGATGCTTGCCGAGGCCATTATCCCTCGCTTTTCGCCAGGACGGGTTCGAACTGTGCCGTCGCTGCCTTCAGTTCGGTTTCGGGATCAGCGCCGCCGATCATGTTGGTGAGACCGACGCCATAGATGTCGCGGAACTCGGTGACCGGAATGATGACCGGCAGCGCGAGCTGCGAGATCTTGCCCGAACCGACGACGGCATCAAGCCACGCGCCCGGCATCTTGACGCCTTCGCGAACCTTCGCATCCTCGAGGACGGACTGCCGGAAAGGAACGCCGGCGCCGGCCTGCAGCAGACGGGCGCCCATTTCATGCGAAATCGCCCATTGGCAGAAGAGGTAGGCTGCTTCCTTTTTCTGGCTTGCTGCGACGACGCCAAGGCCGTCGCCGAAGGTGCCTGCGGCCTGTGCCTTCGGGCCTTTCGGCATGATGCCGTAACCGACCTGGCCGACGACGCGCGACTTTTCCGGATTTTCGATCGGCGGTGCAAAACCGACGCCATCAAGCCACATGCCGATCTTGCCCTGCAGGAAGGCCGACTGCGCCTCCGCCCAGTTGAAGCCGGAGACGCCGGGAGGGGCGGTTTTGGTCATCAGTCTCTGGTAAAGCTTGGCCGCATCGATCGCTTCCGGCGATGTCGTGCGCAGCTTGCCGTCAGGGCCGAGCGGGCTCGAACCATAGCCGAGCAGCAGCGACGTCCAGACCGGCGTATTGGCGTTCTTCAGGCCGCGGGCAACGAAGCCATAGGTGTTGGTCGAAGCGTCGGTCAGTGCCTCCGCAGCACTTGCCAGCTCTTCGAAGCTCGAGGGGTAAGCAAGCCCCTTCTTCTCGAACAGCGCCTTGTTCCAGTAGATGATCCAATAATCGACTGAAAAGGGAAGAGAGCGCAGAACACCTCCGGCGTCCTTGGCGAAGGCGAGGCCGGCTTCGGCGAAATCGCCCTCCGTCAGGGACGGGTCGGTCAGCGAAGGGTCCTTGAGGAAACCGCTGATATCGGCAAGCCAGCCGCCCTTTTCGAACTGCCGCTTCTGGACATGGTAGCTCATATGCACGACGTCGAAACTCGGCTTGCCGGAGCTGAGCTCGATCGTCGTCTTCTGGCGCTGCTGCTGTTCGGGCGTCGCTTCGGCATTGACCTTGATGCCGGTGAGCGCCTCGAACTCGGACAGGTACTTCAGCAGTATTTCGCTGCGCGGGCTCTTGACCAGGTTGACTTCGAGCGTCGTGCCGGCAAAACGCTTCCAGTCGACGGCGGCCGATGCGAGCCGCATGCCGAGCATGCTGCTCGCCCCAAAAGCGGCTGTGCCCGCCAGAAAGCCGCGTCTCGTCGGATTCAAAAACGATGACATGTGATTCCTCCTCCTTTTGCCGGCGATCTCCTCACCCCCGGCTGTTTATTTCCGATTATATCCTGAGCGCACGATCTCTTGCATGATTGATGTGTGCGACAAGGCTGTTGACGGCGTCCTCCGCCGATCGTCGTTCGATCGCCTCGAGCACTTTCAGGTGCTCGCCCATGACAGGTCCGACGTGACCTTCGATGCGAAAACGATCCTGACTGATCAGGCGCATCTTGATCGAGTTCACCCGATAGGCGTTCGAAATGATGGAATTTCCCAGGGCATCGATAAAGGCGTCGTGCATACCCCAATCGACGGCCTGCGCGTGCACTTCCAATTCGTGCGATGTATCGCCGCTTCGAATGGCATCGGCGATATCCCGATGCTGCTTCAAAAGCCCGGCGATCGTCTCGTCAGACGCAGAGCGGGTGAAAAGCGCGACGGCCTCCTTCTCCAGGAACACGCGCAGCTGGAAGGCCTCGCGAATGAGGTTGAGGTCGATATGAGCAATCTGCAAACCCCGCTGGGGGACCGTCTTGATCAGCCCTTCGGCTTCGAGCCTCGGGATGAGCTCACGGATGGCGCCGAGCGTCAGTCCCGTCAGCTCGACGAGACGGCGCTGGGAGACGAACTGGCCGGGACGCACGTCACGCGCAAGAAGATGGCGCGTGAAGCTCGCATACGCCTTTTCCCGCAGCGTTGGCTGCTCGTCCGTTTCGTCCATCGCCTCTTCCCGAAACATGTCTGACCTATGCCGCTTTCGACTGGAAAAGACGATCGAAAGCAAGAGCGAGCTGCGCCTGCCCTTCGGCGGATATTGAAGCGAGCGGCGGGCGCACCGCAAGCCAGATCTCTTCGGACGCCACGTGCGCCATCATGGCTTTCACGGCCGGGACAACAGGATATTTGAGCAGCTCGGCCACAAAACCCTCGATGCGGGGATCGTCCTTGCCTTCTTCGGCCATCAGCTTGACGTCGCGGGGCACAAAATTCGCCATGCCGGAGATCGCCCCCTGGCCGCCGAGCCGCACGCCCCTGGCAAGATGCCGTTCATCGCCCACCAGGATAATGAGATCGCCATGCGCCTTGAGCAGGCTTTCGGTATACGGCCAGTCGCCGGAAGAATCCTTGACGCCTGTCACGATATTGGGGAAGGCGGTCCGCAGCCGTCCGATCAGCGACACGGTCAGCGGGACCATGGTGAGCGAGGGAAGATTGTAGACGATGATGTCCCGCGCCTTGTCTCCCAGAATGGCGAAGACGGCCGAAAACCACTGGAAGACACCGTCGTCGCTGACATTCTTGAAATAGGACGGCGGGGCAAGAAGAATATTACGAACGCCCTGGGAAAGAGCATGATCTGCCTGGATCGCCGCATCCTCGGCGGCATCGACCAGCACACCGACGATGATGTTTTTTGCCGCGATCCCCGCATCGAGGAAAGACGCGAGGACGCGGTCACGTTCCCGGCTTCCGATGGAGGAGCCTTCACCCGTCGTTCCGAACAGGGTTACGCTGGAACATCCTGCAGCGAGGCTTCGCCTTGCCTGCACGATCATCGCATCGATCGCAATATCGCCATTGCTGTCAAACGGCGTGGCAAGAGCGACTGACAGGCCGAATTTCTGGGTCAAATATGCTTCCTCCCGATTGTTGAGATTAGATGTAGCAGACTGACATGTTAGCTGTAAAGAGGTGATTGCAGACTCCTCGTTACGCGCGCCACGTCACTTTTCGCAGAGCCGCCGGCCGCCGGAATATGGCTGATAGGTACAGTCGGACGGCCGGAAGGAGCGGTAACTGCGCGAGCAGGCGGTGATGTTACAGGACTGCGGTGCGCCTTGACCATCGCTTGCCGCTTCTGTCGATCGCACGCCATTCAGCGGAGGTTCGGCCGTCGCCTGGCGCATGAAATCCCGCCAAATATGCGCTGGCAGGGCGCCGCCCGTCACCCCCTTCATCGGCGCGTCATCATCATTGCCAACCCAGACACCGACGACAAGCGCTTCCGTGAAGCCGACGAACCAGGCGTCACGATTGTTCTGGCTCGTGCCGGTCTTGCCGGCCGCAAACGTGCCGGGGTCCGCTCCACGCCCAGTACCGCGCTCGACCACCAACTGCAGGAGGCCGAGGAGATCGGACTGGTAGGGCGAAAGATCGACGTTCGGCTTTGATTGTGAGCCAACTCGAAATGTCTTGGGCTGCCCTGCCGCTTGAAAGTCGATGATGCCCCAGGGCTTGACAGGTGCCCTACCGAGTTGGACGGACGCATAGGCGCTGGTGAGGTTAAGCAGATTTACTTCGGATGTCCCAAGCGCCAAAGACGGCGTGTTGGCGAGTGGTGCATCGATGCCGAGTTCACGCGCTGCGGCAATCACATTGTCTAAACCAACCTCTTCGGCAAGCGCGACTGAAGCGGCATTGAGCGATCGCGCGAACGCCTCGGCAAGCGTTACCCAACCGCGATAGTTGCCGCCGGAATTTTCTGGCGACCAGCCAGCGATGTCAATTGGCGCGTCCAGAACCTGGTCAGACAAGGTGAACCCGGCCTTCAGTGCTGCGTAATAGACGAATAGCTTGAAGGTGGAACCCGGCTGGCGCATCGCTGCGACGGCGCGGTTGAACTGGCTTGCCTTGTAGTCGCGCCCGCCAACCATCGCGACGACCGCGCCATCGGGCGTCATCGCAACCAACGCGGCCTGCGATGCTCCAACTGCCTTCCCTTCACCGTCCAAGGCTCCTTTCACGACCCTTTCGGCGATTTGCTGCAATTGTGGCACCATCGTGGTTCGCACCGACGTCGAACCTGGCGAGGAGCCGGCGATTTCGCTCGCTTGCGGCGAAATCCAGTCCGCAAACCAGCTTCCCGAGCGCGGCGTCGGCGTCGTTGGATGCAGCTTGGCAAAGCTCGCCTTGGCCTCCGCCGCCTCTGGCGCGGTGATTTTTTCATTGGTCGCCATCGCATCGAGAACGACCATGCTACGCTGCCGGGCGCCTTCGAAATTGTCGATGGGATTCCATTGACTTGGAGCCCGCAGCAACCCCGCCAGCATCGCCGATTCCGGCAAGTTAAGGGCGTCGATATCCTTGTTGAAATAGATCCGCGCGGCGGCAGGCATGCCTGTCGCGCCAGCGCCAAGATAGACGCTGTTGAGATAGCGCGTCAGGATTTCCCGCTTGCCGAGCTTCCACTCCAGCCAGACTGCGATCACAACCTCCTGTATCTTTCGCTTTATCGTTCGATCGCTGTCCAGATATTGCAGCTTGATGAGTTGCTGGGTGATGGTGCTGCCCCCCTCCACCACCGAGCCAGCCTCCAAATTCCGGAGAAACGCCCTCCCGATCCCTCTCGGATCGACGCCGAAATGGTCCATGAACCGGCGGTCCTCAATCGAAAGGACGGCATCGATCAGATGGGACGGGAACTGGTCGTATTGCGTATATGGCCCTTGATAAGGTCCCTGCCTTACGAGCGGCGCACCGTCAGCGGTTTCCAGCACAACAATCGGCTTCAACGTTCCGTCACGAATCTCGCTCCAGGGCACGTCTTTTAGTGCCCACACCAGCACGCTGCCTATGAGGAGGCACACAAGCAAGGCCCAGCCCATAGCGAATTTCCACCAGTTCGCCGGAAGCCATCGGCGCCGGCGACTTTCGCGCGGCTTGCTATGCCAATGGCGAATGCCGCGCCCGGCTTTGATCGGAGCAGTCGTCATCCATTTGGTGAGAGCCGATGTGCTTCCCAGCCGCATCGACCTCGTCAGCCTCGTTATCAAAAACAAAGCCATCGACTTGATCTTCGCCAGCACAGGACTTGCCTGCAAATCGTGACGCAGCGCACGTAACAGATTGCTCGCGGCCTGGCGAGTTTGGACGAAGGGTCGGTGAGGGAGTTGCGGACTGTCGGCCTGGGTGGTTCTCGGCGAATCCGAGGCGGTCACTTGCGTTGCCGAAACTGCTTGCTGATTGCCACCCGTGCTCGATTTGCCAACGCTTTCGCCTGAGGATTCGGGAGGATTGGGCATCGGTTACCGCCAAAAGGCCAACGTGGCGTGAACTTTATAGCCGAGCGATGCTGCGTGTTCTACCGCAAAAGGCCCCAATCACTCCGAGGCGTTTTGGCCGGAATAAGCCCCTGATCGAACAGGCGTCGTAGACTTTCAATGCGGCGCTTCGTCCAGAGCCGACCTGCTTCTGCCTCAGGCTTACGACCATCACTTGTCTATTTTTTTCAATGCGCTAAATTACAAGAATTAGTTGCATCGGTTTGTCCCCGCTCGATTGGGGCGGATGCTGCAGAAGCGATACCTTCGGATGCCAACATGATCTGGAACCATCGCATCACACGCATTGTTGTCGGCCTGCTGCTGCTGGCACTGGTGACTCTCGTTTCATTGCCGACGATTACCGGCTTTACGAGCCTTGATGGCACGGTCAATGCGCGGTTTGCGGTCGTTAATGCCCCAATCGATGGCACAATTGCGGAAGAATCCCTCAAGGTCGGCAGCCCGGTCAAAGCGGGACAATCCCTCGCAGAAATCAGAAATACGCGCGTCAATCGCGCAATCCTCGCGTCGCTCGAGGCAGATCACAACACGGCGCTCGACCGCGTCGCGGCACTGAAAAAGGAACGGGAGGAACTCTCCGCGCTTCGCGAGGAATTGTCTACCAGATTGGAAGTCTACAAGCAGACCACCATTGCCAATCTCGAACGCGAAGTCGAAATCCTGCGGAAGAAAGTCGAAGTGTCGCAAGCTCAGGATCTGGTCGCCCAGGTCGACTTGAGCCGCCGGATGCAGCTCGAGTCAAAAGGCATTCTCACGCAGAAGCTGGTTGAGGCCGCGCGTGCCGCGGGCGCTGCGACCGGCGGCGAGGTCGAAATCAGCAACCTGACTGTCGATCAATTGCAACAAAGGCTCAATGCGGTCCGCCAGGGTATCTTTGTCTTCGGCGACGGGCAGAATGACGTGCCTTATTCGAGACAGCGTGAAGACGAGGTAGTCGTTCGCATCAATGACTTGAACTCGCGCATAGCGGAAAATGAAACACGAGCCACCGAAGTTCAAAAGCAGCTGGTCAAAGAGGCAAATCGCGTCAGCAGCCTTGAATCCGCAACCGCGATAGCGCCCTTTGACGGCGTTGTTTGGGCGAGGAGTATCGTCAGCGGTTCGAATGTTGTGCTGAATGACGAGTTGATGCGCCTCCTCGACTGTCGAGAGCTGTTTGTGGATATCCTTGTTCCCGAGGTCAATTATGACGAGATCTATCCGGGACTTGTCGCGCAGGTGCGTTTGTTCGGCCGCAGCGATGTCTTCAAGGGCACGGTCATTTCTGTCAGAGGCAGTTCGGCTTCGGTCGAGACCGATTCCTTTGCCGCCACTTTGCCGCCGTCGACTCAGCGCAATGCCCGCATTCGGGTTCGCCTTGATCCATCCTTCATGAACGACGACTTTGCGAACTCCTGCCAAGTGGGGCGCACAGTGCAGGTAAGGTTTTCCAAGCACGGCATCGACGTGTCCAACTGGGTCAAAAGCCTGTGGTTCAGTATCTTGTAGCGCTGGTTCCGACCTTTCTCGTTTTGGCCTTCTTTTGCCTGGGGCCGTTCAATTGGTCGCGCCGTCACACCTGGACACGGGCGGTGACCTGCGCGTTTGTCGCTGCAGTCGCATTGCGATACATGTTCTGGCGCTTGACGGAGACAGTGCTTCCCTATCCCAACAACGGTGCGAGTTTCTACTGGGTTTGGATCCTCTTCGTCGTCGAGATTCTGGCGTGCGTCGAAGTCATCCTTTTTCTGGTATTGATGAGCCGCTACGTCGACCGGAGCGCGGAAGCGGACAGGCTGGCTCGTGGTTTCTTTGCGCGCGACAAGCGTGAGCTGCCGACTGTCGATGTTTTCATTCCAACCTATAACGAGCCACTCGACGTGCTCGAGCGAACCATCATCGGCGCCCGCTCGCTGGATTATCCTCCCGACAAATTGAATGTGTACGTGCTTGACGATCAACGCCGGGACTGGCTGAAGGCCTATTGCGAAGAAAAGAACGTCATCCACGTCATGCGCGGCGACAACAACCACGCCAAAGCGGGCAATATGAACAATGGGCTGAAGGTCAGCTCGGGCGAGTTTATTGCGGTCTTCGACGCCGATTTTGTTCCCTATCGACATTTCCTTCGCCGAACGCTGCCCTTCTTTTGCGACGAAAGCATCGGCATCGTCCAGACGCCTCAACATTTCTTCAACGCCGATCCGGTGCAATCAAACCTCGGCCTGGAGAATATCTGGCCGGACGAGCAGCGTTTGTTCTTCGACGAGATCGCGCCCAGCAGAGACGCCTGGGACGTCAGTTTCTGCTGCGGGTCATGCTCGATTGCCCGCCGCAAGTCCATTGACGCAATAGGAGGATTCCCGACGGAGTCGATCACAGAAGACCTGCTGACAACTCTTTCAATGCTCAACAAAGGCTACAAAACGCGCTACCTGAACGAGCGGCTGTCGATGGGATTGGCTGCCGAAAACCTAACCGGTTATTTTGTGCAGCGCGAACGGTGGTGTCAGGGAGGTATTCAAACCCTTTACCTGCATAATGGCCCGCTGCGTGGCCCCGGATTGACGCTCTTTCAACGGATCATGTTCCTGCCGGCGTCCTGGCTGGTGCAGTATCTGGTCCGCTTCATGATATTGCTCGTCCCCATCGTCTATCTCTGGTTCGGCCTGCTCCCCCTCTATTTCACTGACATAGCCGATTATGTGTCTCATCAGGTGCCGCTGCTGGCAGCGTATTTTCTGCTTATGCTATGGATCACGCCGACGCGCTATCTGCCTGTGATATCAAGCGCCGTCGGGACCTTTGCGACATTCCGCATGTTGCCTACCGTGGTCTCCAGTCTCGTGAGACCATTTGGCAAGCCGTTCAGGGTGACGCCGAAGGGCAGTGGCAACGAGTCGAACCAGTTCGACCGCTACAGCTTCGCCTGGATCGCAAGCATCATCATGATCACCGTCCTTGGTCTGCTGGTCAACATCGTCCCGGAAACGGCGCATGTACAAGGCCAGTTTTCGCCGGTCGCGGCCTGGTGGTCAGGTATCAATATCGTCGTGCTGCTCATCGCATCGCTCATCTGCTTTGAGAAACCCCGACGCTTGTTTCATGCCTTCAAGCTCGATGAACCCGCGATCGTAGACGATGTACCTGGCCAAATCGTAAGTTTGGCCTTGGACAAGGCGGTCGTTGCGGTCCCCACCATGTCCCGATTTCAATCCAAATCCGTCGTGCTTAAACTGCCCGGCTTTGCTCCGTTCAAATCTGAGCTCAGACTGGTCACCCAACGACGCAGGAGCATAAGTCGCGGCGGTGACAAGCAATCTTACTACCTCCACCTGTATTTCGAACTCATTGGCTCTGCTCGCGACAGCATGATCGTGAAGCTCTACACTGGTCAATATTCGCAGGACATTCGCGACATCGATAAAGTCGCGGTCTCTCTTAATCTTCTTCTGCGTTCGTTCGGGCGAACGCGCACGTTGTAGTCGACGGTCAACCTCGGATCGTCCGGCCGGCGTCCTCTCGAGCGTTGCCGCAACAGAGCCGGATTATTCCATCGAAGGGGCGCCAACCAAACCCGCCCTCAGCGGCGGGTTTTTCTTTGCCTTGTTGCCGCTTTGTCAGCGTTGCGGATCATTGTCGTAGCCGCAACTTCCTTACGATCAACCGGCATGTCGCCGCACTCCACTGTTTGCCCGCACCAGCGCCATCAGCATCGGGCCGATAGCAAATTCGCCCCTCTCGGTTCTTCGGGTCAGATCGCGGAGATAACCGCCAGGCGAGTTGATATGCCCTCCCCTTTCCAGGATGCAGGCGATCACGGTTGCGGCATTTTCCGGCCCCATGCCCGAGCAGGCTTCCTCATAGGCCGAGGGGCTGACGCCGAGCATCGAGCGCACGATGACGGCAGCCGACATCAGATCCCGCCAGTTGCCGATCGTTCCACCCGGCCCGTAGTCGAGAATTTGAGGGCAGGCCTGGAGGACGAGGCCAAGCGGGAAGGATTTCAGGCTATGCCCGGCCCCTGGATCTGCCGTGTCTTTCGCCTTGTTGCCCATCCCGCCGGAAGGCTTCGGTTGTTTCAATCTTCGCTCGTCCGGCGCTTCGGCGTTCGGCTCATTATCGGCCACCGCCCTTTCGCCCTGCTTCGTTTCGAAGCTTGGTTCAAGTTCATAAGTGGAGTAGGGATTTGAATTCTGTTTGTGACGCTCAATCTGAAACTCATTGGCGTTTATTTTTTGTGTTTTTATCCGTCTTTCCAATGCGTTGATGATCTCATCGCGCAGTAGTCCCATCTCGTCGAGCAGCGGCGCCAGTGCTTCGGCCGTCGCAACGCGCGGAATTCGGGCAAGGAGCGTGCGGAACATCGCCGAAATTCCCTCCCAGTCACCGGAGACCTCCTCTTCGATGGCTGTCGCGATCAGCTTGGAGATATCGCGCCGGCACACCGTCAGGCGTTCCCTGGTCACCCTGAGCAATTCCCGGTCGGCGACCGCCTGGGCGGCCAGGTTTTCGATTTCAACCGCACGCGCGAGCAGCGGCGCGACGCTGAAGCCGAAGGCCTCACCGACGGCACCTGCTTTGTCGCGGCGCGCATAGCGCTTTCCATTCGGACTGTCCTTGCGCAGGATCAGGCCGGCCTCGACCAGGACGGCAAGATGCCGCCTGAGGGTGGCTGCCGTCATGCCGCGGGCACGCAGCGAAAGCTGCGCATTCGACGGGAAGACGATCAGGCCCTTTTCTTCGGAAATCTCGTCGTCAGGGTAGAAAGTCAGAAGCGCATCGAGCACCGTCAGCGCCCGATCGGTCACGCCGAGCGCCGGCCGCGCCTCGCAGATTGCCCTGAACAGCTTCCACTTGCTGCGCTTCATTCCCGGCTCGATGGTCTCGGCCAGTTGCTGGCTTGCCAGCATGCCAAGCGACATCGGCCGCCGCCCAAAGGGCGTCGTCACATATCCACTCTCCATTTGCCTTCACCTTCGTTCAGGCAAAAGAAAACCATCCACCAATTTGGTGCCTAAGACGCTTGACTGTGATTCGTGGAAATGCGATTCTCGATGTGCTTAAGATCTGAGAAGGGCTTCCACGACGGCGTCGTTGGGGGCCTTTTTCTTTTGCGCGTTACGCTCCTCTGTCCTTGTTGAATTCCTGGAACAGGCCCTTCAGCCTTTCCTGGACGAATTGATCGAAACCGGGTGCGGTCTTGCCGTCGAAGACGAAGGTTGCACCGGATGCTGTCTTTTTGATCACCACCGGCACGCCGCTGACTAGGGTTTTGGCGATCGCCGGCTTCGGCGCTGCCGTCCTCTTCGTTGCCAGAACGAGTGCCCGATGAAACCGCTCGTCGCTTGAGATTTTGCGAGCGTCGTCCGCGGACAACTCCGCGATGATCTTCTCGATGTCGGCGCCTTCCAGCCGCTCGCCCAGCTCCAACCAGCGTCGACGGCCGATATCGGGGGCCGCGCCGATGGCGTTGACGAGCGCCAGGGGGACCTGCCGGATGACGATCAGCATTCTCGACAGCGCCGCCTTATCGACGCCGAGAGCCGCCATGATGACATCGCGGCCAAAGCTGCGTTCCTCCAGCCGCGATGCGAAGAGCGCACGCTCGATATAGGAGAGATTGGTTCGAGCGCTGTTTTCCTGACCCTGGCTGACGACCAACTGACCGTCAGTAAGATCGCGGACGACCGCGCGCACCCTGATGCCGATTTCTCGGGCGGCAGCCAGGCGACGATGGCCGTAGGCAACCTGATAGCGTCCCCTAGTTTCGGGATGCGGACGAACAAGGATCGGAACCTGCTGCCCATGCTCGCGGATCTGCTCGACAAGCTGGGCGAGTTCGGCCGCATCGATCGCCAACCGATCGCTAACGAAGGAAGCGTCGATCAGGCCGGGATCGAGCTCGACGATGGTCTGGCCGGCGGCAAGCTGCCGTTCCAGTTCACTCGCCCGCTCCATTTTCTCGGTAATGTTGCCGAGCGTCTTGGTGATGCCGCCGACCGGCGCCGCACTGCGCTCCTGCGGCACGAATCCGGCGATCGGACGATTGTCGCGCGGCGCGACTGCCTCCACCCTTGCCGGGTTCGGAGCGGAGATTTCGATGAGGTTCTTGCGCGCCATCTCCTATTTCCTTCCCCAGGTCGAGCGAATATGCGCTTCGATCTCGCCATTCACGAGGTTGAGGGACTCCAGAGCCCGGTCATAGGTTCCGCGTGTGAACTGCGACCGCTCGACCTCGTAGAGAGTCTGCTTGGTGACGCCGGCGTCGGCGACCGCCGTCGACTTCACCATGGCATTGTGAAGCATTCGATTGCCGAAGATCGCCCGCATGAAGCCGGTCATCTGACTTTGCGGCCCGTCGTTCGGCTCGAAACGGGTCACGAGATAGCGCATCCAGTCATAGCTGGTGCGACCACCCGCCTTTTCCACGACCGACATCAGCTCACTCGTCATCGTCAGGAACTGCGACATCGACATGACATCCAGCATCTGCGGGTGAACCGTGATCAGGACCGAGGTTGCCGCGCAGAGCGCCGACATCGTCAGGAATCCCAACTGTGGCGGGCAGTCGATGACGACGATGTCGTAAAGGCTTTCGATCTCCGTCAGGACCTCGCCGATGCGGGCAAAGAACATCGTCTCCGCCGTTCCCGAGGCCATCGCCTTCGGTGTCTCGTGCTCGAATTCCATCAGCTCGAGATTGCCCGGAATCAGATGCAGATTGGGCGTGTAGGTGGCGCGCACGATGTCGGCGATCGGACGCGGCTCCTCATATCGGATCGCGCCATATATGGTTTCGCCCTCTCCGACGTCGAACTCCGGCTGATGGCCGAACAAGGCGGACAAGGAAGCCTGCGGATCGAGGTCGACGGCGAGCACGCGGTAGCC
This sequence comes from Rhizobium anhuiense bv. trifolii, assembly GCF_024346605.1. Taxonomy (NCBI): domain Bacteria; kingdom Pseudomonadati; phylum Pseudomonadota; class Alphaproteobacteria; order Hyphomicrobiales; family Rhizobiaceae; genus Rhizobium; species Rhizobium anhuiense. The sequence continues at coordinate 429 of NZ_CP098804.1, read as the reverse complement.
CCTGAGCGCCATGAACTGCGCCAGGTGGGCCGCCGTGGTGGTCTTGCCCGAGCCGCCCTTGAAATTCATGACGGAGACGATCTGGAGCTTTTCGCCCGGCCTGCGGGCCGGCACATATTTCGGCGTGCCGTTTCGCTCGTCGAGGACCCGGCGAATCCGATCCATATCCAGGGCACTGTAAAGCCGCCGTCCGTTTGCGAGCGGATCAGGGCCATGGCCATCGGCAGCCACCTGGCGGAGATAGCCTTCGCCAATGCCGATGAAGGCCGCAGCTTCCGCCGGCGAAAATGTTCTGATGGTCTTTTGCGACAGCGGGGGGAAGATTTTTGCCTGATGCTGCTGAAGTTGATAGGATAACTCCTTCGCATCTGTTGCCAGAAGCGACGGGAGATGCTCTTGATCGTCCTGAAGAGCAAGACTCGGCTGCAT
>NZ_CP098801.1:0-1441560 GCF_024346605.1 Rhizobium anhuiense bv. trifolii | reverse complement strand
TCACGCAAATCCTGATAAATCGAGTGATTTTGCGCAAATGATCGTGAGTCTGCTGATTCCGTCAAGCGGTTTCTTGGGTGGCCAATCTATTATAAAATGGATTCTGCAAAAAAATCATGTGGAATTCCGGAATCTTAGCACCATTGTCAGCTGACAACGACGGCCTGCTCCGGGTCGATGAAAGCCAGCCTCAAAGTATCGCGGCACATAATCGATACGACTCAGCGTCGCTAGCGCTCCATCCAAGCGCACCTTCGGACGCCTGGCATAGACCGATCAGGTTGTTCGATTTCTCATTTGTAGGCGGACGAACGGTACAGGTTTTCGGCTTCCAGCCCGCGGACGGGTTCATTGCCGGAAGGCTTGTCATTTGCGTCCTGGGTTTCGGCATCGCGGCGTGACGCTGCAAGGGCCAGAATTTGTTCGAGACGGCCCGCATTGAGCGGAGCGCTTATTCCCTTGAAGTTCATTGACACATCCTTCGTCATATTGCGTGAAGCCGCAGAGATAAGCGTAATTCGAACCCGCCGATAACCGCCAGGCAGCGTTATCACCATCTTTTCCTGGGGCCGGGAAGAGGAGGGCCTCCATCTTTCAGGTGGTTCAAAAATGCAGCGACCGGCGGCCACGATGCGGATTTCGGATCACTCTGCTTACCAAGTTGGAAAGGAGCCTCGCAGACACAGGCCGGGCGTGAAAGGAAGGCGGCCCATCTTTGACAGCAAGGGCGAGCCGGCACTGCCGCTGATCATGCTTCATCGCGGTGGAGGTCTTCCTGCAGAAGCGCTTTGCTGCGCAGCCTATCGGGGTGAGGGGACATTCGGCCTTGGTCTTCTCCGCCCCAATCTAAGTCGGCGAGCAGCTGGTATCAGAGGGGTGGGGCTTCGGTTGCGTCAGGAAACCTGTCAATGCCAAGCGATCACAGTCCTAGTCCTGTGCCGGCGTCAGAACGGGGTCATAGCTGTAATCATGCCGGGACGACGCGGCCTCCACGTCGAAGATTGCAATAGCGCGCTAGGCGAATCAGGCATCAGCCGATATGATCGGCAGGCCAGCGGGTTCACGCAGTGTCGTTCAGCTCCCGAGCCAGTCCCCCACCTATACGCTCCGCAAAACCACGATCCTTCCTAGAGGAACTGATTGATGAGTTTGCTTCCGTATACGGAATTCTTCTTTGTTTACTGCATGTTTACCATAACGCCCCCGATCACCGCCAAGCCCGCATCGCCGCCCATCCGCGCGCCTTTGTCATTGGGTGCTACGTGAGGAAGGGGGTGAGCCTATCGCGCCTTCGTTGCCTCGCGATTGGTAAAATGCGCGTTGCCCAAACCTGTACCGATGGTCAGCACGGCCCATCTCGACACGTCGTTCATATAAGGGATCTGCGACAATCCCTGCACGACGGCATCGTTGTGCATCATCACGAATGTGCTGTCGTCGCCGATCTCGGGAATGGCCTTCATCAGCGCGGCGGGAAGGTTGAAGCTGTCGCTCTCCCAGTTTCCGCCCGGCAGGTTCTGTCCGCCGCGTTCGATGGAGCCATCGGCTTTGATGATTCCGGGGCATGCGATCCCGATGATGGGCGCGGGTTTGAGATTGGCTTTCTCAGCCTTGCCAATCAGATCCTGCAACATCGCGGCCAATCTCTCGATGGTTGCGGTACGGCTTGGCTCGTCGTCGGCGTGGCGCCAGATGGCTGATTCCCAGACGCTCGCATCTTTAAAATTCGGTACGTCGTTCTTTCCGAATTTAACGACGCCGGCGCGAACATTTGTCCCGCCGATGTCGACGGCGAGCATCGCCTCGTGGCCTTTGAAAATCCACGGCGGCATCAGGTGAACCGCGCCGATCAGTCCGGCCTCATCGGGATGGTGAACGATCGGCACCACCTCGACATCAATGCCCGCCACCTTGAGAAGAACCATGGTCCTGGCGATCGCCAGCTCGCCAAAACGGCTCTGCCGGAAGCCACCGCCGACGACGATGCGTTCCGTCCTGCCCCAGCGCTTGTCTTTGAGGAACTTTCTGATCACGTCGGCAAAGTCCTGGGAAAAGTCCTCCACCGCCCCCATGACCAATGCCGCCGCCTCCATATCGTCGCCTTTCAGAAAGGCATCGATCTTCTTCTTGGAAAGCTTCGCCGTCGCGGTCTTGCCGATCGGGTCATCTCCGACCTTGCGGATGCGCTTTCTCCAGTCGTCGAGCTTCTGTTGGAAAGTCTTCTTGTTGGCGTTGTCGCCAACGAAACCATCCTTGTCACGCAGTTCGTTGTTGTAGTCGTCGATCGTCACCAATGGCAGATTTAAAGCGCCATGTGCCAGCGGGGCGTTGACCTCATCACGGGGATCAGAACTGCTTTTGGCCATCAATGTACCTTCTGCGGCGCGAGTGCTCGAACGGGCGGCGAGATACAACGCGGACTAGCCTCAGGATGTTCCGGAGTCTGAAAAGCCACCTTGTCCTTGTTGGCCGGCGACCTAGCTTCAATCATAGCAGAGTTTGGAGAATACCGTGCAGGACGACACCGCTACCCAGGAAATGCTTTCACTGGTCTTGGAAGAGCCGGACCATTGGGCGATGTTTCTCGATATCGACGGGACGCTGCTCAATCTTGCGCCCACACCGGATGCGATCGAGGTCCCAGAAGCGCTTCCCGGACAACTTCATCGCCTGTCGAACAAGCTCGGCGGTGCCCTGGCGCTGGTCACCGGACGATCACTTTCTTATGCCGACGAGCTGTTCAAACCCTTTGAATTTCCGACAGCCGGCCTGCACGGTGCCGAGATCAGAAGCGCCACCGGCATGCAGACGGTCGAGGCGACACCTGAGTTTCAGGCACTGAAACATGCGCTGACCGCGGAAGCCGAGCACTATCCCGGTGTCTTGATCGAAGACAAGGGCGCGGCCGTTGCCGCCCATTACCGTCTCGCACCCGAATATGAAAAGGTGCTTGAAGACCGCATGCAATACTATGCCGAGCTCGCCGGACCGAACTGGGCATTGCAACTCGGCAAGAGGGTATTTGAATTGCGGCCGGCACGGTCGAGCAAGGGCGATGCACTGGAGCGATTTTTCCAGTCCGATCCCTTCAGGAACCGCTGCCCGATTACGATCGGCGATGACCTGACCGACGAGTCGATGTTTGCGATCGCCAATGCCCGCGGCGGCGTTTCCGTGCGTGTCGGCGCGATCGGCACCCCGAGCTGCGCCACGAGCCGGCTGTCCTCCTCTGCACTGGTCAGAAACGTCATTGCCGCCTTGGCAGCCTGAACTGCGTCCTCGGACGATATGCATGCGGATTGTTGCCGTCTTTCCGTCCGCTCCGCAGCGTCAATTGTCAAAAAAGTATCGGTTTTGACTGGGAATCGTGGTGGCGGGCGTGAAACGAGACCACTACACTCCCCTTAACAATAAAGCCAAAAAGGGAATTTGGCGGGCTGGCGTGGAGCCGTCCTCGGAGGAGGAAACAATGGAACCTGACTTGGAAGTCATTCAGATCAGGCCGGGCGAATCTTTCGCAACGAAGGCGCACGGCTATCCCTACCATACGGTTCGCTGGCATTTTCACCCCGAATACGAACTTCATCTGGTCGTGGCGACGACAGGACGGTATTTCGTCGGCGATTTCATCGGCGAGTTCGAGCCTGGCAATCTCGTGCTGGCGGGGCCTAACCTTCCTCACAACTGGATCAGCGATGTCCCGAAAGGATCGAGTATTCCGCTTCGCTGCCAGCTCATCCAGTTTAGCGAGAATTTCATCAGCGACACGATGAAGGTGTTCGCCGAACTCGGTCCCTTCGATGCGGTTCTCGAAGCCTCCCGCCGCGGCGTGCTCTTCGGAGCCGACACCAGCCGCGAGGTTGCTCCCCTGATGAACGAGGTGCAGCAGGCGCACGGCGTGCGTCGCATCGAACTGTTCATGATGATCGTCGGCCTGCTCAGCCGGGCGCAGGATTCCCAACTTCTCGCCAGCCCGAGCTATCTGCCCGATCCATCGGGATACATGTCGGCCGGCATCAACAAGGCGCTCGCCTATATCAGGGAAAATCTGACGAAGTCCTTCGACGAAGCCGATCTCGCAGCGATTGCCGATCAGTCGACAGGCGCCTTTTCGCGCGCCTTCCGACGCCATACCGGCATGTCGCTGGTACAGTATGTGAAACGCCTGCGCATCAATCTCGCCTGCCAGATTTTGATGAGCGATGACCATGCATCGATCACCGATATCTGCTTCGAGGTCGGCTTCAACAATCTGTCCAACTTCAACCGGCAGTTTCTCGCGGAAAAAGGCATGACGCCTTCTCGTTTCCGGCGATTGTTGGGTGACAATATCAACGTGGCAAAGGCGGCCTAGAGGAGGAGTCGAAAGGGCACAGCCCGAGGGAGGACAAAGAGGAGGAACCAAAACTGACACTGACTTGAACGTGGGCGCGCGATGAGCGCGCTCGCGATCGGAGATGCTTGTCCTCAAAACGTCAAACCGCAGGGACAGGCGCGACCGTTCATTCAGCCGAACGGCCAGAGCAGAACAGTGCAATCACGAACCTACACAATTTTACCAATGGGAGGAGATGGAAATGATGAAATTCTCGACAAAGTCGGCAGGCGCCGCGGTCTTCGTTCTGTCCTTGCTGGGCGGTACTTCCGCCTTTGCGCAAGCAGCCGTTTCGGATGCGACAGTGGCATTCCTCATGCCCGACCAGGGCTCGACCCGCTATGAGGAGCACGACCATCCGGGTTTCGTCGCGGAGATGAAGAAGCTTTGCGCGTCATGCAAGGTTCTTTATCAGAACGCCGATGCCGATATCGCAAAACAGCAGCAACAGTTCAATTCGGCGATCACCCAAGGCGCCAAGGTCATCGTGCTCGACCCGGTGGATTCGGCAGCGGCCGCATCGCTCGTCCAGCTCGCACAGAGCCAGGGCGTGAAGGTCATTGCCTATGACCGTCCGATTCCAAAAGGCAAGGCCGATTTCTACGTCTCCTTCGACAACAAAGCGATCGGCAAGGCAATTGCGGAATCGCTCGTTCAGCATCTCAAGGCTCAGAATGTGCCGACCGATGGCGGTGGCATCCTGCAGATCAACGGTTCGCCGACCGATGCGGCTGCCGGGCTGATCAAGGACGGCATTCACGAGGGGCTGGAGAGCGGCGGATATAAGACGCTTGCCGAATTCGACACACCCAACTGGCAGCCCTCGAATGCGCAGCAATGGGCAGCCGGCCAGATCACCCGTTTCGGCAAGCAGATCGTCGGCGTGGTCGCCGCCAATGACGGTACGGGCGGCGGCGCAATTGCAGCTTTCAAGGCAGCGGGCGTCGATCCCGTGCCGCCGGTGACCGGCAATGACGCGACGATCGCGGCACTACAGCTGATCATCTCAGGGGATCAGTACAATACGATCTCCAAGCCGAGCGAAATCGTTGCCGCTGCCGCTGCCGACGTCGCCGTGAAGCTCCTGGCCGGAGAAACGCCGAAGGCCGAAATGACGCTGTACGACACGCCGGCGCAACTTTTCGTCCCTGCGGTCGTCACTGCCGAAAACCTCAAGGCTGAGATCATCGACAAGAAGATCAACACCGCCGAGGAGCTGTGCACCGGCCGCTATGCTGACGGCTGCAAGAAGCTCGGCATCACGAAGTAATCCGCAACGGGAAGCGCGACCGGTTCGCCGGTTGTGCTTCCCGCTTCGCTTTCCTGAAAGGCCAGGCGATGTCTGAAACCTCCCATACCCTTCACCCCTACCGTCAGCCTGTCCTCAGCCTGCGCGGCATATCGAAGAACTTCGGGGCTGTGTCGGCGCTCACCGATATCGAACTCGACGTGCATGCCGGCGAGGTTGTGGCGCTGGTTGGCGACAACGGCGCCGGCAAGTCGACATTGGTCAAGATCCTGGCCGGTGTGCACCAGCCAAGCTCGGGCACGATCCTGTTCGAGGGCAAACCGGTGAACCTGCCGAGCCCAAGTGCTGCTCTCGGGCTCGGCATTGCAACGGTATTCCAGGATTTGGCACTTTGCGAAAATCTCGACGTCGTCGCCAATATCTTTCTCGGCAAGGAACTCAGTCCGTTTCAGCTCGATGAGGTCGCCATGGAGATCCGCGCCTGGCAGCTCTTGAACGAGCTTTCGGCTCGCATTCCAAGTGTGCGCGAGCCGGTCGCCTCACTCTCCGGAGGGCAGCGCCAGACCGTGGCGATCGCCCGATCGTTGCTGCTTGAGCCGAAACTGATCATGCTCGATGAACCCACAGCAGCGCTTGGCGTTGCTCAGACCGCCGAAGTGCTTGACCTCATCGAGCGTGTGCGGGAACGCGGCCTCGCCGTCATCATGATCAGCCACAATATGGAGGATGTGCGCGCCGTTGCCGATAGCATCGTCGTCCTTCGTCTCGGCCGCAACAATGGCACCATGCCGCCCGACGCGTCCAACGAACAGCTGGTCAGCGCCATCACCGGCGCCGCCAACAATTCCGTCTCCCGCCGCGCGTCGCGCCGCCAGGCGCAAAGCCGAGAGAACGAGGAGGGCAGGCCATAATGAAGACCATCCAGAATGACCCGGCGGCGCCGGCGCTGCTCGACCGGCGTGACGAGAGAGTGCGCCACGATGACAGTCTGGGAGGCTCGATCCAGGCCTTTTGGGATCGCATCCGCTCCGGCGATCTCGGTTCCCTGCCGGTCATTGTCGGCCTGGCGATCATCTGGACGGTGTTCCAGGCGCTCAATCCGGTGTTTCTCTCCAGCAGCAACCTCGTCAACATGCTGTTCGACTGCTCGACGGTCGGGGTCATCTCGCTCGGTATCGTCTGCATCCTGATGGTGGGTGAGATCGACCTCTCCGTCGGCTCCGTCAGCGGCTTCGCCTCGGCGCTGGTCGGCGTCTTCTGGGTCAACCAGGGTTGGCCAGTGGTCCTGGCAATCCTCGCCGCCATGATTGTCGGCGCCCTCATCGGCTCGCTTTACGCGTTTGTCTTCAACCGCTTCGGCATGCCCAGTTTCGTGTCCACCCTGTCCGGGCTACTCGCGGTTCTCGGCCTCCAGCTCTATATCCTGGGAGCGACCGGTTCGATCAATCTCCCCTACGGTTCCTGGCTCGTCAGTTTCGGCCAGATCATGGTCATGCCGGATCCGATCGCCTATGCGCTGGTGTTACTTGCCGGCATTGCCTTTTTCTTTTCCGGCTACCGTACGGCGACACGCCGGCGGGCAGCCGGCCTGTCGGCAAAATCGACCGGCGGGCTGCTGCTGCGCGCCGTCATCATCACCGTCGCCCTGGAAGCCGTCGCATTCTATCTCAACCAGTCGCGCGGCATTCCGTGGATGTTCGGCCTTTTCGTCGGACTCGTCGCCACAATGAACTATGCGCTGACGCGCACGAAATGGGGGCGCTCCATGCATGCCGTCGGCGGCAACAGGGAAGCGGCCCGCCGCTCCGGCATCAACGTCTCGCGCATCTATACGAGCGCCTTCGTCATGTGCGCGCTGCTGGCGGCAGCCGGCGGCGTGCTGTCGGCCGCACGGCTGGCGACGGCAAGCCAGCAGGCCGGCACCGGCGACGTCAATCTCAACGCCATTGCGGCAGCCGTCATCGGCGGCACGAGCCTGTTCGGTGGGCGCGGCAGTGCCTACTCAGCCCTTCTCGGCATCATCGTCATCCAGTCGATCGCCAGCGGGCTGACGCTTCTCGATCTGTCGTCGTCGCTTCGATACATGATCACCGGTGCTGTCCTTGCCGTCGCCGTCATTGTCGACTCGCTGGCACGCCGATCGCGGATCTCGCACGGCCGAGCTTAGAGCAATTTCAGCAAAAGTGCGCAGCGGTTTTGCCGTCCGGAATTGCGTGAAGACAAAGAGATAGAGCGCTTCCGTGATTCGAAGAAGAACGGAAATGCTCTCACCAACTGGGAAAACAGAGGAAGAAAATGGGACAGGATCTGTCTGGAAAAGTCGCGGCCGTCACCGGGGCGGCGTCGGGTATCGGACTTGAATGCGCCAAGGCTTTGCTTGCCGCGGGCGCTCGGGTCGTGCTGGTCGACCGCAATGAGGAAGCGTTGCGGGAAATTTGCTCGAAACTGGGCGCCAATGCCATTCCACTGGTCATCGAACTCACCGATCCGAAAAGCGTCGAACGGATGATGCCGCAGATCCTGGAAAGAGCCGGCCAGCTGGATATCTTCCACGCCAATGCAGGCTCCTATATCGGCGGTGAGGTGCTGGGTGGCGATCCTGATGCCTGGGATCGGATGCTCAATCTGAACGTCAATGCTGCCTTCCGTTCGGTGCATGCCGTTCTGCCGCATATGGTCGAGCGCAAGACCGGGGATATCATCCTGACGAGTTCCGTTGCTGGCATGATCCCTGTCGTCTGGGAGCCGATTTACACGGCGTCCAAACACGCGGTCCAGGCATTCGTCCATACGTTGAGGCGGCAGGTGGCCAAACATGGATTGCGCGTCGGCGCCGTCGCTCCAGGCCCCGTGGTCACCGCTCTTCTCAGTGATTGGCCGCAGGAGAAGCTGGATGAGGCGCTCGCCGCAGGCGGCCTGATGGAAGCGAACGAAGTGGCCGAAGCGGTGCTCTTCATGCTGACGCGCCCACGCAACATCACCATCCGCGATCTCGTCATCCTGCCGCAGAGCGCCGACATCTGACGAAAGTGCGAACGCCCACGTAAGAGGAACCGAACATGATCTTCGACAGATTTCGCCTGAACGGACAGGTGGCGCTGGTGACCGGCGGCACGCGCGGCATCGGGCTTGCCATCGCCGAGGCGCTCGGCGAGGCGGGCGCCAAAGTCATCGTTACGGGCCGGGCCCGCAATGCGGCGGCGGAAGATCGGCTCTCCAAGGCCGGCGTCGAATGCGATTTCATCGCCGCCGATCTGAGGAAGGAAAGTGCTGCCGACGAGCTCGTCACCGAAACCCTTTCGCGCGCGGGCCGGCTCGACATCCTCGTCAACAATGCCGGCATCGCCATTCACGGCGACAGCGGCGAATTCTCCGATGCCATCTGGCGCGAGATCATGACCATCAACCTCGACGCCGTCTTCCGCGCCTGCCGCGCCGCGCTCGCCCCCATGCGACGCCAGCGCGGTGGCGTGATCCTCAATATCGGTTCGATGTCGGGCATCGTGTCCAATATTCCGCAAAACCAGGTCGCCTATAACACCTCCAAGGCGGCCGTCCACATGATGACCAAGAGCATCGCCAGCGAGGTTGCCGCCGAAAACATCCGCGTCAACGCCATCGCACCCGGCTATATCGAGACCGATCTGTCACGCGGCGGCATCGACAATCCCGACTGGTTCCCGACCTGGCGCAGCATGACCCCCATGGGACGCGTCGGGCAGCCTGAGGAGGTGGCCGGCGCTGCACTGTTTCTCTGCTCGGCCGCGGCAAGTTATGTCACCGGCGAAGTGCTTGTCATCGACGGCGGTTATACAACGCGGTGAGACGCAGGCCTCGGGGTCGGGGAGCTCGGTTCGGTGCCGCCCACGTCTGAGGCGCAATTCAGCAATCTCTCCTCAGCCCTTTGAGAACTGAACCGGGATGGTGATTTCAAACTCGGCGCCGTCGCCGGTCGTCTGCAGCGGCCGGATCGTACCGCCATGGGAGCTCAGCATGGCGCGGACGATGCCGAGGCCCATACCGGTGCCGCCCTGCTCGCGGCGGGTGGAGAAGAACGGCTGTTCGGTCGCTGGCCGATACGCTGAGTTCCAACAGGCTGGCGCCGTACCGAAAAGCGTTTTCGGCAAGGGGACGCAGCGAACATCACCCAATCAGTTGACTGGCTTGCCGAGATTTGTGAGCGGATCGTTGAAGAATGCCAGGACGCCTCATCGGAACCTTGGCGCACGTTTGGCATTGTGAAGCAGTTCGCAGGCGGTCGCGAACGGCCCAAAAAGTTTGAGCAACAGCGCTTGTTGCTCGGCGTCTATACGGTGTCGCGCGCAGAACTCGGTAACGGACCAGACTTTGGTCAGATCGTCCGTTTCGATTTGGCTGGGTTCGATATGTTCGGTCAACGGCGTATCCTCCGATACATCGAGCCTACCGCTCTCCGGCGTTTATAAGAACTAGCTAAAAAGAACTATGCCGTTTTGCAGACCTTCTGACAAGCGGAAATGAAAACGCCCGCCGATTGCGCGGCGGGCGTCGTGTCTTACTGATCTACCGTTGTCGCTCAAGCGATATGGGAAGAATCAAAATCCGTGCCGGTGATGTTGAGCGTCACCTTGGCGGTGTCCGTGTGGCCTTCGCCGTCGGAGATCTTGTAGTAGCGCAGAACTTCCGTGTAGGTCTGGCCCGCATTCAGATCGCTCGTCAGTTCGTAGGTGAATTCGCCGTTCGACTTGACATGGAACGTGCCATACGTGCCGGCGACGTCGGTAACGGCGTCATTATTGGCATCGACCTTGGTGCTCAGGAACTGGCGGAGGAACATCTTGCCGTTATCGCCGGCAATGTCGTTGTCCAGAACGTTACCAGCGATGGCGCTGCCTTCGGTGAAGTGGAAAGTATCGTCGACCGCGATCGGCTTGACCTGAGTGACGCCCTGGATGTTCAGGGTGAACAGACCGACGTCGGTATGACCGCTGCCGTCGGAGATCTTGTAGGAAACCTTCTCCTGGTAGGATTCACCATTGGCGAAGCCGATCTTGGCAGCGTCGCTCAGGACATAGGTGTAGCTGCCGTCCGGCTTGACGAAGAAGGTGCCGTAGTCGCCCTGGATCTCGGTGACCTGGCTGTTGCCGCTCTTGGCGCCAACGCTCGCGCCGTCGAAGGCACGCAGGAACAAGTGGCCGTTATCGGATGAATCGTTGGAAAGAAGATTTCCGGAAATTACGTCAGTTTCAAGAAAAGTTGCACTATCATCAGTTGCGTGTATCGGCGAAGCCATCGCTCTCTCCTAAAATTGTTTATCATCGGGTCAATTTCGACCTCTGCGAGCCGCTCCTTTAACAACCTATTAATACTACAAGTCAATGGCCTATTTAACGGAAGGTTAATTTGGCTGATGGTCTCCACGTTGCTTCCATTCCGGCGAAATAATGTCACATTCGAGCCGAATCTTAGAAATTTCGGCCCGAACTACACCCGGATAACTTGAATAAAATCGTATGAAGTATATCTGAAGGCGACTGGCGATGCCGACGTCGTGCTATCTGGGCCATCCGTTGCAATCGCAGCCGCCGATACCTATGTTGCGGATGTGCCCGATCCAAGCAAAATCGAAGCCCGCTTCTGGCCTGATTGAGGCGCTTTATGCATCGGTGCGCCTAGGGCCAGGTGATGCGCAATCCCACAAACAATCGATGACGCGGCCACGGCCGACGAAGGATTTCATTTTGAACGACATACATACAGCCACCGCCGTTGCGGCGGCGAGCCCGCGTGAGGATGACGAAGCTGTCCGTAGCGCTGCCAAGACTTGGAAGCCGTCTCCCTGCCTGCTCACCCGCCGTGAATTGCAGGCTTTGATCGCCGAGCAGCTCGGCTGAGCGCGATTGGCGCACCATCCAAACAAGGAGAACTCGAAATGCAGGTACTCGTCAGAGACAATAATGTCGATCAAGCACTCAGGGTCTTGAAAAAGAAAATGCAGCGCGAAGGGCTGTTTCGTGAAATGAAGGAACGGCGCGCTTATGAGAAGCCGTCCGAACGGCGTGTCAGGGAAAAGGCGCAGGCGATCAGCCGGCACCGCAAGGCCGCACGCAAGAAGATGCAGCGTGAAGGTCTGATCGCCGCGCCAAAACGGGCGGTGGCCGCCCGTTAGCGACCCATTCCGACCGGGTTTCGGCGGTTACATTCCCTGAAAGGAACAGACAATGGACGAACTCAATAGCCTCACCGTTTCGGAAGAACGCCTCGAGGATTGCCGCGATGTCGTGGAGCCGGATCTGCAGGATCTGATCCAGAGTGCTTTGACATCGGGCTTTTCCCGTGAAGAAATCCTCATCGCCGTCAGCGAACTGGTCGCGGAAGACTTCGCAATGGTCATGAAAACCCCAAGCGTCCATTGAGGCGCGGGTGCAGTGGCTATCAGAGCGTGGCTGCCGGCGCGGAACATCGGTCGCGGCAGATGGTTACTCCGTCTCCTTGACAGATGGAGATGATGATGGCCGAGCATGACGATGCGATGCGGGTATGGGAGCTGATCGACAAGATCGGGTTTTGCATGCTGACAACGCGCAGCAGCGACGATCTCAGAGCCCGCCCGATGTCCGCCTATACCGCGCAAATCGAGAACGCGATCTATTTTCTGACGGATGTCAGCAGCCACAAGGACGATGAGATCGTTCGCTGGCCAAATGTGTGCCTGGCCTTTGCCGACACCAAGGGACAAAAATATGTTTCCGTGTCAGGCACAGCCGAAGTGCAGAACGACCGCGACAAGATCAGGGAATTATGGGCGACGCCGGCAAAGGCGTGGTGGGACAATCCTGCTGACCCCTCCATCCGCATCCTCAAGATTACCCCTTCTTCGGCAGAATATTGGGACAGCCCGGGCACCATCATCAGCTATATCAAGATGGCGGCCGCCGCGGTCTCGAACAGCAAACCCGATATGGGCGACAATGCCGAGGTCAAACTCTGACGCTGAGATACGTTTTGCAGACGACGGGCCTTAGGCCTGGTTTGCCGATGCCTTGACGAAGTCGATGAAGGCCCGCAGCGGTGCGGGCACCAGGCGCCGACCGGGATAATAGAGGAACGGCCCGGAAAAGCTCTGCCACCACGGTTCGAGGATGGGTTCGAGCGCACCGCTGTCAAGATGCGGGCGCAGCCAGTCCTCGAAAACGGAGATGATCCCCGTGCCCGATATTGCGGCGTCGACGGCAAGATCCATTGCCCCGCCGACCCTGACGATCAATGGTCCGGTCGGTTCGACCCGTACCACCTCGTCGTCTCGCTCGAATTCCCATGGGGACGTCAGCGCACCGCTGGCAAAACGACCCAGCAGACAGGCATGGCCGAGCAACTCGCGAGGGTGTTGCGGCCGGCCACGGCGATCGAGGTAGTCGGGCGAAGCCGCAGTGGCAAAACGCTGGATGCGTGGCCCGATCGGCACTGCGATCATATCCTGCTCCAGCCGCTCGTCATAACGGATGCCTGCATCGCAGCCGGCAGCCAGCACGTCGACGAAGCTCTCCTCTGCAACGACTTCCAGCCGAATGTCGGGATAGGCGGCGAGGAACGGTGGAATGATGGCCGGCAGCACCAGCCGCGCCGCGCTGACCGGCACGTTGAGGCGCAACGCACCAGCCGGCCTGTCCCGAAATCCGTTGACCACGTCGAGGGCAGACTCCACCTCGCTCAAGGCAGGGCCCAGCCGATCCAATAGACCCTTGCCCGCTTCGGTGGGGACGACGCTGCGCGTCGTGCGGTTGAGCAGCCGAACACCGAGCTCGGCCTCCAGGCGTCGCACCGCTTCGCTGAGGAAGGAGGCGCTGCCGCCGCTGGCGCGCGCGCCCTCGCGAAAACCGCCGGCCCGCGCCACGGCAACGAACGCATTCAGATCACCCAGGTCGACTTTCATTGTTCGCCACTCCGCACAACCCGTGCGGTTTGTACCTGATTATCCCACGCGTCGACAGCGCCTATCTTGGTGTCATCTCTTGAAAGGAGTGAGACCATGTCCATTATCGATCAGGCCGGCAGTTTCAATCTCGGCGGTCGCAGCGTGAAGCGGCTCGGCTACGGCGCCATGCAGCTTGCCGGCCCCGGCGTGTTCGGCCCGCCCAGGAATCATGGCGCGGCCCTGGCCGTGCTGCGCGAGGCGGTGGAAAGCGGCGTCAATCACATCGACACCAGCGACTTCTATGGCCCGCACGTCACCAACCAGATCATCCGTGAAGCGCTCCATCCCTATCGCGACGATCTCGTCATCGTCACCAAGATCGGCGCCCGCCGCGGCACGGACGGATCATGGATTCCGGCCTTCTCGCGGGAGGAACTGACGCAGGCAGTCCACGACAATCTCCGCAATCTCGGCCTCGATGTGCTTGATGTCGTCAATCTCAGGATCATGTTCGACGTGCACGGCCCAGCCGAAGGGTCGATCGAAGCACCGCTGACGGTCCTCGCCGACCTGCAGCGGCAAGGTCTGGTTCGTCACGTCGGGCTGAGCAACGCCACATCGAGGCAGATCGCCGAGGGCCGCCGGATCACCGAGATCGTCTGCGTGCAGAACCAATACAATCTGGCGTATCGGGCCGACGACGAGCTGATCGACGATCTCGCCCGCGAAGGCACCGCCTACGTGCCGTTCTTCCCGCTCGGCGGGTTCACCCCGCTGCAGTCGTCCACCCTGTCCGATGTCGCCGCCCGCCTTGATGCCACGCCCATGCAGGTGGCGCTCGCCTGGCTGCTGCGTCGCGCGGAAAACATCCTGCTGATCCCGGGCACCTCGTCCGTCGGCCATCTCAGGGAGAACCTCGCCACCGCCAGCCTCGCACTGCCGGATGACGCCGTCTGGGAATTGAACCGCATGGCTGATATCGCCGCCTGACGGTTATCGCAAGATCGCAGCTGATCCCCGATCGCTACGCCACGCTATTGCATGGCGTAGCGGCACAATTCTGGGCCGCCGATTGCGGCCCCACTTCAATAGCGCTCCGGCACGAGCATTTCAGCCGGAACCGGCGCCCTATTGTAATCGGCGTGACGGATGCGGTCCGGCAACTGGATCTCCGGTTTCGGAACATCCTCGTAAGGGATCTGCTCGAGAAGATGGGCGATGCAGTTCAACCGCGCCCGTTTCTTATCCACGGCCTGCACCACCCACCAGGGTGCATCCTTGGTGTGCGTGCGCGCCAGCATCTCTTCCTTGGCCTTGGTATATTCCTCCCAATGGACACGGCTCTCCATATCCATCGGCGAGAGCTTCCACTGCTTCAGCGGATCGTGGATGCGCATCTTGAAGCGGAATTCCTGCTCTTCGTCGGTGATCGAAAACCAGTACTTGATCAGCACGATCCCGGAACGGACCAGCATCCGCTCGAATTCAGGCACCGAGCGGAAGAATTCCTCGAGTTCATCAGGGGTGCAGAACCCCATGACGCGCTCGACACCGGCGCGATTGTACCAGCTTCGGTCGAAGAGCACCATTTCACCGGCTGTCGGAAGATGCGGGACATAACGCTGGAAATACCATTGATGCCGCTCCCGCTCGGTCGGGGCGGGCAGCGCGACCGTCCGGCATACGCGAGGATTAAGCCGCTGGGTCACGCGCTTGATCGCGCCTCCCTTGCCGGCCGAATCCCGACCTTCAAACAGTACCACCACTTTCAGCTTCTTATGCTGAACCCAGTCCTGCAGCCGCACCAGTTCATGCTGAAGCCGGAAAAGCTCCCGGAAGTAGATCTTTCGCTCGAGCGTCTGCTCCGCCGGTTCCGACATTCCTTTGGCGACCAGATCGTCCAGCCGGTCTTCCTCCATCTGCATTTCCAGCTCCTCATCGAAGCTGTCGGCGATTTCGGCCTTGATCCGGTTGAGCTGGTCCTGATGTGATTGCGACATGGCCTTTTCCTTTTGCTTCTTTTGACAGGAGCATGTCAGTGCGAAGCTTGTGTGACGACCACTTCGCGAAGACCAAAACGGCTACTTGCCTCTCTCGTTCCACGCACTCGACAGAAACAGGTGCCGAGTGGGATCAGTGCGTCTACAGCTGCCCTGCTCGGTACTGGTCGACAAGGTTCCGGCAGGCGCGGATCGTCAGGGCCATGACGGTGAGCGTCGTGCCGGCGATGCCGCTGCCGGGAAAGGCGCTGGCATCGGTGACGATCAGGTTCGGCGCATCCCACACCTGGTTGTAGGGATTGAGCACCGAAGCCTCCGGGGTTTCGCCCATGCGCGCGCCGCCCGTCTCATGAATGGCCGCGCCCATGCACATGGTCTTGCGGAACCATGTGCGGAACATGAAACGGCTGAAGGCATCGGCTTCGGGAAAGGCGCCTTTGCCCATCTCCTTGAGGCCGGTGGGCGAACCAATGAATTCGAGGTCGCCGCCGACCTCCTTGATCATGGCAATCAGCGTTTCTTCCTGCCTTTTGAGCAGCGCCTGCTCCTCCTCCTGCATGACGCAGCGGATATGCGGCACGGGAATGTTCCAGGCATCCCTGCGCTTGGCGTCGAGCGTGATGCGATTGTCGGCATAGGGCAGCATTCGGCCGAAACCAAAGAAGGCGAGACGCGCATCTGCGTCCGCGGAGACCGGCGCCCGGCCGACGCTTCCCTGGTAGTCGAAATCGCCGCGGGCGGCGTCGCCCTCGCCGAAGCGGGGAATGAAGATCCCGCCCGACGGATTGTAGAACGGGTCGGTCGGCGCGGACTCGTCCGTCGCCCAACCCTTGGCCTTCGAAAAGGAGCCGAACGCGAGACACGGAAGCTGATCCATGAAATAGCGGCCGAGGGCGCCCGAACCGTTGCCAAGCCCGCCCGGATGTTTCGCCGAAGCCGAATTCAACAGCAATCGCACGCTCTCTATCGGCGAGGCCGAAAGCACAACCATCGCAGCCCGCGCGGTCGATACTTCGCCCGTATTGCGATCGATGAACTCCGCGCCGGTGGCGCGGCCCGTCTTCTCATCCGTGGTGATGCGACGAACGACGGCGTCGTAGCGGACGCTCAGCTGGCCGGTCGCCTTTGCTTCGCGCAGCGGTCGCGGCATGCGGTCGGCATCGGGCGCGATATAACGCCAGGAGACGACGTTCCGCTCCGGCCAGCGGCTTTCCACCGCCTGCTTAAAGGTCTGTTCGGCCGGCGTCAGGCTGGCCGGCTTCGCATAGACGCCGTCCGGCAGTGTCGCCACATTGTCCTTGTTGCCGTAGAGCCCGAGATAGCCCTCAACCTCGTCGTAGAAAGGCGTCAGCTCTTCATAGGAGACCGGCCAGTCGATGCCCTTTCCCGTGCGCGAGCGGAGCTTGAAATCGTCGTCGGTCCAGCGCAGCAGCACCCGGCCGAAACTGTGGAGGCGCCCGCCGCCCTGGCGGCCGCGGATCCACAGGAAGGGCGCGCCCTTCGGCGTCGTATAGGGGTTCTTGCGGTCGTTGACGAAGAAATGGCTGAAACGCTCGGTGAAAAACGCCGCACGCGCCTGGATCGGCTGGCCCTTGAGAGTGGCGCGCGCGCGCTCCCAGATATTGATGCTGCTTGCCGGCGCCTTCTTGCGGGCGGGATCGAAATCCTTCGGCCCGACGGCGGGACCGGCCTCGAGCAGCAGCACCGACAGTCCTTGGGCCGTCAGTTCTTCGACCGCAAATGAACCCGCGGCGCCGGAGCCGATCACCAGCGCATCATAGACGATCTCAGCCATGTCTTTTCAAATCCTGTCCTGGAGGCAATCCTCAAAACGGCGCGAAACGCGCCCGGAATTGCGGGAAAACAAAGGGACGGCACATCACAGCCGCGATCCATCGGCGCCGAAGAGGGACGCCTTGGCGATATCGAGCCCGGGAGCCAGAGCATCACCGGGCTCAAGGGTCACGTCGCCCATCAGCCGGAGCGAGAGGCTTTGGTCTGCCCAGTCGAACCAGACAACAGCATCCGGGCCCATCGGCTCGACCACAGAAACGCGGCCGGGAATGGTGGGCAGGCCACTGGTGAACCCATCGAGCACAAGGTGTTCCGGGCGAAAGCCGAGTGTAGCCGGGCCGTCCGCCGCGACGGCACGGAAAGAATAACCGGAAAGATCGATGGTCAGCCCGTTACCCCGGAAGACCGGCGCCCCGACGCTGCGCTCGATCCGGCCCTCGATAAAATTCATCGCCGGAGCGCCGATGAAACCGGCAACGAACAGATTGGCCGGGCGGCGGTAGATCTCGGCCGGGGAGGCGAGCTGCTGGATCACGCCATCGCGCATGATGGCGATGCGGTCGGCAAGCGTCAGGGCCTCGACCTGGTCATGGGTGACATAGATCATCGTGTTGCCGAGGCGCTGATGCAGCTTCTTGATTTCGACGCGCAATTCGTTGCGCAGTTTGGCGTCGAGGTTCGACAGCGGTTCGTCGAACAGGAAAACATCGACTTCGCGCACCAGCGCCCGGCCGATGGCGACGCGCTGGCGCTGGCCGCCCGAAAGCGCGGCCGGGCGCCGGTCGAGCAGCTTGTCGAGGTGGAGAAGGGCGGCGGTGCGGGCAACACGCGCCTCGATCTCGGATTTCGGCAGGCCGGCGACGCGAAGTCCGAAGGAGAGGTTTTTGCGCACCGACATGCGGGGATAGAGCGCGTAGGACTGGAAGACCATGCCGATGCCGCGATCCTTCGGCTCCTCCCAGCTGACGTTCTTGCCGGAGATCCAGACCTCACCTGATGTAATCTCCTGAAGGCCGGCAATGGCGTTCAGAAGCGTGGACTTGCCGCAGCCGGAAGGGCCGAGCAGCACCAGGAACTCTCGTGGCGCGATGTCGATCGACATCTTCTCGATCACCGTATGGTCGCCATAGGCGATCTTCAGATCCTTGACGGAGACGGCAGATTGCATGGAAGCGTTACCCCTTGACGGCGCCGGCCGCGATGCCGCGCACGAACCAGCGGCCGGACAGGAAATAGATGGCGAGCGGAACAATGGCGGTGAGGATGGTCGCCGCCATGTTCACGTTGTAGGTGCGCTCGCCCATCGTGGTGTTGACGATATTGTTGAGCTGCACGGTCATCGGCAGGTTGTCGCGCCCGGCAAAGACGAGACCGAGCAGGAAGTCGTTCCAGATGCCGGTGAACTGCAGCATGGAGACCACGACGACCATCGGTACGGCAATCGGCAGCATGATCTCGAAAAAGATGCGCCAGAAGCCCGCGCCGTCGACGCGCGCCGCCTTGCAGAGCTCTTCCGGCACGCTGACGAAATAGTTGCGGAAGAGCAGCGTCACCAACGGCAGGCCGAAGATGACATGCACGAGGATGATACCCGCCAGCGAATTGTAGAGATCGATATTCGCCATCGCCCGGACCATCGGATAGAGGAAGATCTGGTAGGGGATGAGGCCGCCGGCCATCAGCAGACCGAAGAGCAGGTTTGCCCCGCGCGGCCGCCAAAGCGACAGCGCATAACCGTTGACGGCGCCGATGAAGACCGAGAGCGCGACGGAGGGAAGGGTGATCGCCACCGAATTCCAGAAGCCGCTGCGAATGCCGACGCAGACGGTTCCCATGCAGGCGCCCGACCAGGCGGTCATCCAGGCAGAGAAATCGAGCGTCGCCGGCAGGGAAAAGATCTGCCCGAGCCGGATTTCGTCCATGGACTTCAAGGAGGTGACGACCATGGTATAGAGCGGCAGAAGGAAGAACAGTGCGGCGACGACGAGGAAGGCATAGAGGCCGATGCGCCCGGCGGTGATCCGTGCCGGTTTCGGCCCGTTCGGATGAGGATCGGCCATCACGCGGCTCCCTTCGCTTTGTCGCGCATGTGCACGATGTAGCGGATTGGGGCGACGGCGATGATCACGCCGAGGACAAGCACCGTCGCGCCGGCTGTGGCGAGGCCGAGGTTCTGGCGTCCGAACAGATTGTCCATGATGAATTTCGCAGGCACCTCGGTCGCATTGCCGGGGCCGCCATTGGTCATGGCGACGACTATGTCATAGGTCTTGATCACGCCCATGGCGAGCAGCATGCCGGCGGCGGCCAGCGCCGGCCCGAGCTGCGGCAGGATGATCGAGACATAGATCCGCCAGACGGGAATGCCGTCGATCCGCGCCGCCTTCCACTGCTCGGCCTCGATGCCGCGCATGCCGGCGAGCGCAATGACCATGACCAGCCCCGCGCCCTGCCAGACGCCGGCAAGCACCAGCGCATAGATCGCCATGTCGCGGTTGACCACCCAGTCGAGGACGAAGCTTTCCCAGCCGAGCGAGCGCACGCTTGCCTGGATGCCGAGCGTCGGATTGAGCATCCATTGCCAGATCAGTCCCGTCACCACGAAGGACATGGCGTAGGGATAGAGGAATATGGTCCTGAAGGCGCTTTCGAAACGGATCTTGCGGTCCAGTGCTGCGGCCAGCAGGAAGCCGAGCAGCAGACAGCCTGCGACGTAAAGGACGCCGAAGATCAACACGTTTTGCAGCGATGCCAGCCATTTGGCGGAAGAGAAGAGCTTCGAATATTGGGCGAAGCCGACATAGCTCGAGGACGGAAAGAGCGTCGAATTGGTAAAGGACAGCCGGATCGACCAGGCCATGGTGCCGATGAAGACCACGACCGCAACGAACCATGTCGGCAGCAGCGCGATGGTGGCGGAAAGATTGGGCTTGCGTTTGACGGACATCGGCCAGCTCGTTGACGGAATGGAAAGCAGGGCTGGCGCCGCCGCGCGAGGCGGCGCCCGGCAGCTGTGGCGTCGGGTCAGACCGACGCCACAGTCACTATCCTACTCGAAGATGGCGAAGAAGTTTTCGGCCGCAGCGCCTGCATCGTTCGAGCCGCCGCTCCAATATTCGTCGACGAAATCGTCGAGCGCACCGACCTGCTGGGGCGTCAGCACGATCGCCTGATCCGGCACGATGGCGCCGGCGCTCATCAGCTCGACGCCCTTCTGGGCGCAGGCGTCCAGCTTCGACTTGTCGACGTCGGCGCGCATCGGAACCGAGCCCTTCTTGAGAGCAAATTCGACCTGGATGGTCGGGTCCATGACGACTTCGGCGAGCAGTTTCTGGGCCTTGTCGGTTTCGGCCTTGCCTGTTTTGGGGAACCAGAGGGCGTCGGCGATGTAGACCATGCCCTTCGACTCAGGAACGATCATGCAGCCGTAGTCCTTGCCCGGCTCCTTGCCGGCGACGGTGAATTCGCCTTTGGCCCAGTCGCCCATGAACTGCACGCCGGCTTTGGCGGTGATCAGCATGGCGGTCGCGTCGTTCCAGTTGCGGCCGGCGGCACCCGCGTCGACATAGCCGCGCAGCTTGCCGAGGATTGCAAGGGTCTTTTTCACGCCCTCGACCGATGCCGGGCTCTTGTCCTTGTCGACATAAATCTTCAGGAATCCGTCGATGCCGACCTGCGAGAGCAGGATCATGTTGAAGACCTTGGTCTGCTGCCAGGGCTGGCCGCCCCAGGCGACCGGAACCATACCGGCAGCCTTCAGCTTGTCGAGATCGGCAAAGAGCTCGTCCCAAGTCTTGGGCTCTTGCGCGATGCCGGCCTTGCCGAAGGCTTCCTTGGAATAAAAGAGCCAGCTTTCGCCATGGGCACCGGTCGGCGCAAGGTAGACCTTGCCGTCATAGGAGATGAGATCATGGATCGATTTCGGCAGGGCGTCGGCCCATTTGCCGCCGGCGGCCACGTCGTCGATCGGATTGAACAGGCCCTGGTTGATGAAATCGGCGGCAGCCAGCCCGATGACGCCCTGCTTGGCGCCGGGCGCGTCACCGGCGACGATGCGGTTCTGGAAGGCGGCATCGGCGGCGCCGAAGCCGGCGATCGAGGAATCCTTCCAGACGCCGCCGCGTTTTTCGAACTCGGTCTTGATGACGTTGAGGGCCGCCGCTTCGCCGCCCGACGTCCAGGACGACATGATCTCGATCGTCGGCTTGTCCTCGGCATGCGCCGAGGTCATGAGACCGGCGAATGCCACGCCGGCAAGAAAAAGCTTCATCATGGTCTTCATAGTTCCACCTCTTGAAAATGCCCTCTTTGCGGGGCGTTTGTTGTCGTCGGAATTGTTGTCAGCGATAGATCGGCAGGAGCGCCTGCCGGACGAGCGTGAGCCCGTTGGCGATGTCGCGGACGGGATCCGGCGCGGCATCGAGTTCGAGGATCGCCCAGCCTTCATAGGCCCGGTCGCGCAGCAGCCGGATCCAGGCCGGCCAGTCGACCCGTCCGAGGCCGAAGCTGCAGAAATAGGGCTGGTGGCGTTCATGGATATGCTTGTCGATCGGCGTGTCGGCGGGCATCGGGCCGATCGCATCCTTCCAGTGGGCGATGATCATGCGCTCGTGATGGCGATCGACGAGTTGGACGGGATCGGAGCCGGCAACGATGATGTGGGCGGTGTCCGGACACATGTGCACATAGGCCGGGTCGGTCAAAAGCATCATCAGATCGACGTCGCGCGCGGCGGCAAAGATCGAGTGCGCCTCGGTGTGCAGCGCCAGCCGTACGCCCCTGGCATGGAGGGTCGCGCCGAGCCGGTTCAGAAAATCGGCGATCACTTTGGCGCGGTCGAAATCATGGAACTGCACCGGCTGGGCGCCGAGCGTCTGGCGTAAGGGCGCGCCGATCACCATGATGTCGCTGCCGCAGGCTTTCAGGAAGTCGGCATAGCGTTCCGCCTTGTCGATCAGCGCGCGCTGGGCCGCGGGCTCGGCGAAGTCGCCGGCCGCCTCAAGTTCCGCAAAGAAACCGCTGCACAGCGTCAGACCGCGTGTTGACAGCTCGGCTGCGAAAGCATCGACGGAACCATAGGTCTTGATCGCGTCCTGCCAGTTGAAGGGAGAAAAGGTCAGCTCGACGCCGGTAACGCCGGAGGCCTGGACACTGTCGAGGATCTTGTCCCAGAAGGCCCGCGGCTCGGCGCGTGCATGGTCGACGATCGCATCGTGGCTGTCGACGCCCCAGAAGCCGGGATGGAAGAATGTCACGAGATCGACGCCGAAGCGCAGCCTATCGCCAGAAGCCATAACCTATCCATTTCTCGAGGCATGACCTACCCGCGTGCGGAAGGAGAGTTCCGCATCCAATAAGCCATGGATTTTCAACGCATTAAGAAATGGCAATCGTTTGCCATGACTAGATAATAGCCAAGCCGGTTTTTTAAGCAAGCGGTTTTTGGCAAACGTTTGCTAAAAACCGTCGCCTGTCCTAGAGTTGCAAATCGAAGCATCCGGGAGAATGAAATAAACATGAACAAAAACAAGGATGTGGTCGGAGAGGAACCATCGGGCGCTTTGATGGCCGATGTTGCCAGGCTCGCCGGTGTGGCGATATCGACGGTCAGCCGGGCGCTCGCCAATCCCGGACGGGTCAACGAGAAGACGCGCGCCAAGATCAATGCCGCAGCCAGGCAACTCGGCTACACCCCGAATGCGATGGCGCGCGGCCTCAGGGTCGGCAAATCCAACATCATCATGATCATCCTGCCGGGATCGCTCTATTACGGCGTCTCGCAGATCATTCCGCAGGTGCTGCAGAGCATCAACAAGTCGCTGATCCAGGGCGGCTATAACCTGATGATCGCCAACCTCGATCGCGACGAGATTTCCGAACGGCATATTCTCGACCTGGCATTCGGCGGCAGCGTGCGCGGCGCCATCATCCTGTCGTCGAAGCTTCCAGAGGTGGACGGGCGTTCGCTGGCGAATTCCGGCCTGCCGATCGTGTCGATGCTGCTCGACATGAGCGATGCCGGCCTGCAGAGCGTGGTCACCAACGACCGCGAGGCAGTGCGCGACGTCACGGCCGAACTGATCCGGCTGGGCCATCGACGGTTCTTCTATCTCGCCGGGCCTGAAGGCAATTATCACGATGTCGAGCGTTATGCCGGCGTGCTCGAGGCGCTCGAGGCGGCTGGCCTGTCCGACGAGCTGGTGCGCCGCTCGGGTGGTCATCTTGATTATCAACACGGCTTCGATATTGGAGTGCAGGCAGCGGACGATTTCGCGCAACTGACCGAGAAGCCGACAGCGGTGATCGCCACCAGCGACGACATGGCCATCTCATTTGTCAGCTGCATCCAGCGGGGGGGCTTGCGCATTCCCGATGATCTGTCCGTCGTCTCCTTCGACGGCTCGCCCGTCTGCGAATTCTCCTCACCGCCGCTCTCGACGATCGAGCAGCCGGTGGAAGAGATGGGACGCGCGGCGGTCGATCTGCTGCTCGACGCCATTGACCAGCGGCAAAAGACGGCGGAGGTCCGCACCGTCATCCGCAGCAGGCTTATCCTGCGGGAGAGCGTCGCCGCCCCGAAGAGCTGATGATGACGAAACCGGCCTCGCTGGCGAGATGCCCTATCGGGCGCTGATTGCACTCCATCAAAACTTCGTCTGACCCCATCAGTCTGCACGTCGTGCTACGAAAAATCACAACACCGAGCGACTTGCGATGTCAGGTCCGCGCGGTGGAATTCTGAAATTCCGAGCACGCACATGGACCTCTCGAAGATCAAGACGCTGATCGACTTTGTCGGACGATCGAACATTAGCGAGCTGACCGTGACTGAAAAGGACGTGACGGTGCGGATTTTCCGCACGTCGCCGGGTCAGGAGGCTGTTGCCGAGCCCTCGAAGGAGCCGGAATCGACGACAAATCCCGTCTCCCAAGCGCCTTCGAGCGTCAAGAAAACCTCCTATGCGGTAAAGGCGCCCGTCTTCGGCGTTCTGCACAAGGCCCCGGCGCCCGGGGAGCCGCCATTTGTCGCGATCGGTGACGCGGTGGAGGAGGGGCAGACGCTCTTCATCATCGAAGCGATGAAGGTCTTCAACACGATCGCCGCGCCGCGGTCCGGGCGCATCACGCACCTAACCCATATCGACAATGGCGAGGTCGAGACCGGCGACCTGCTTGCGGAGATTGGCTGATGCCGGAAACGCCTGAACAATCTGCGGCCGGCCGCTTCGATACCGTTCTGATCGCCAATCGCGGCGAGATCGCCGCCCGGATCCAGCGCGCCTGCCGCGAGCTCGGCCTCAAGACGGTCGCCATCTGTTCCGAGGCGGATAGGCAAGCGCCTTACGGCAGTACCGCCGACAGCTTTCTCTGCATCGGCCCGTCGAGCGCCGCCAAGAGCTATCTCAATCAGGACGCCATCCTTCTGGCGGCGCGTCTTGCCGGTGCGGGCGCCATCCATCCGGGTTACGGTTTTCTGTCGGAAAACGCCGCCTTCGCCGACGCCGTCGACAAGGCCGGGCTGATTTTCATCGGTCCGACCGCGTCATCGATTGCGATCATGGGCGATAAGATCTCGGCAAAGCGGGCGATGATGGCGGCCGGCGTACCCTGCGTTCCCGGCCCGGACACGGCGCTGCCCGACGACCCTGCCACCATCGAGCGCACAGCGCTGGAGATCGGATATCCCGTTATCATCAAGGCAGCCGGCGGTGGCGGCGGACGCGGCATGCGCGTCGTGCCAAAGGCCGATATGTTGCATGAAGCAATCGCGTTGACGCGGGAAGAGGCTCGCAAGGCCTTCGGCTCCCCCGCCCTCTACATGGAGAAATTCTTAGAGCATCCGCGCCATATCGAGATCCAGGTCATTTGCGACGATCACGGCAATGCCGTGTGGCTCGGACACCGGGATTGCTCGATGCAGCGCCGCCATCAGAAAGTGGTGGAGGAGGCGCCGGCGCCGGGGATCGCACCCGACATCATCCAGCCGGTCGGCCTGGCCTGCGTGCAGGCCTGCCTTCAGATCGGCTACCGAGGGGTCGGAACTTTCGAATTCCTCTACGAGGACGGCGCCTTCTATTTCATCGAGATGAACACCCGACTTCAGGTCGAACATCCTGTCACCGAGATGACGAGCGGTGTCGATATCGTCCAGGCTCAAATCAGCGCGGCTCAGGGTCACGTTCTGGATCTCATCCAAGGCGATGTGACATGCGAAGGCCATTCCTTCGAATGCCGCATCAACGCCGAGGATCCGGAAACCTTCCTGCCGTCGGCGGGTGTCGTCACCCGTCTGGCTTTGCCCGAGGGACCAGGCATCCGTGTCGATACGCATATTCATGCCGGCTACAAGGTTTCGCCCTATTACGATTCGCTGATCGCCAAGCTGATCGTCCATGCGCCGACGCGGACCGAAGCGATGGCAAGAATGCGCGAAGCGCTTGCCGGCACCGAGGTCGAAGGGATTTCCACCAATATCCCCTTCCTGCGCGTTTTATTCGAGGACGACGCATTCGCGCGCGGTGAGACCGACATTCACTATCTCGAACAATGGCTGAAGCTGCGGAGGGCGGCATGAGCGCGATCGATTTCAGCGATCCGGCGACCATCGCATTGCTCACCGAGGCGCTGACGGCCGCCGGCGTGGACGGCCTTGAAATCTCCCGGCCGGGCGGACAGCTTCGTATCGTCGTCGCCGGAAAAGGCGGCGCCCGTGTCAGCTCGAGCGAAGCGACGCCACGCGCTCCCGGCTCAGCATCCGCCGTCGTAAAGGCGCCGATGGCGGGCCGCTTCTGCGTCGAGCATCCGGCCGCCTCCGCCGCGCCGCAAAAACTGCCGCGCTCCGTATCCGATGCGGATATCGTCGGCTTCATTGGGGTAGGGCATATCCTGCTTCCCCTTCGCGCCGGCCGCTCCGGTGTTTTGACCAGGCTGCTCGCAGAACCCGGCGCGCCGGTCGGCTTCGGTGATCCTCTGTTCGAAATCGAGCTCCAGCCATGATCGTCACGACGAACAGACATGCATCGCAACGTGAGATCGTTCCGGCCACCAACAGCCGGGCGCGAGTTTCCTCGATCGGCGCCAGATCCTTCCTGCTCGAGGCACCAGGCGATTTCGACCTCGTTGCGCAGCGACGGATCTGGGCTCTGTCCCAGACGGTGAAGAGCTGGCCGGACCTTGCGGAAAACATTCCCGGCATGACCAACCTGCTGGTGATCTTCAAGGAGACGCCCGAAGTTCCCGATACGGTGGTCGCCCGGCTGCTGGAGGCATGGGAGAATGCGCGCAGCATCGATCTCAACGGCAAGACCATCGAGATCCCCGTCCATTACGGCGGCGAACATGCGACCGATCTTGCAGCCCTTTGCGATCTCTCGGGGCTCAGCGACCGCGAGGTCGTGCGCATCCATCATGAAGCGACCTACCGTGTCTTCGCCTTGGGCAGCGCTCCCGGTTTCGGTTATCTGCATGGCCTCGATCCGCGTATCTACATGCCGCGGAAGACCGTTCCCTCGTTGAAGATGCCGAAGGGCTGCGTGACCATCGGCGGCATGCAGACCGGCGTCGCCATGCTCACGGGTCCGAATGGCTGGAATTCCATCGGCTTTGCCACGCTTGAGATGTTCGACCCCACCTCGCCGAGCCCTGCCATGATGGCGCCGGGCGATACGGTGCGCTTCCTGCCGGCGAGGATCGAATTATGATCGAGATTTTGGAAAGCGGCCCGTTCAACACGGTGCAGGATCTTGGCCGCCCCGGCTATCGCGACATCGGCGTGTCGGCGAGCGGCGCCATGGATCCGCTGGCGGTCCGGATCGGCAACATTCTCGTCGGCAATGACGACAATGCGGCTGTGATCGAGGTGCAGACCTTTCCGTTCAGCCTGCGTTTCGAACAGCGCACGGTCTTTGCCGTGACCGGTGCCGACGGCAGTCTTCATCTCAACGGATCGGAACTGCTTGCCTGGTGCGCCTATACGGCAGAGCCCGGAGAGGTTCTCGAACTGAAACAGCCGCCGCGGCTCGCACGTGCCTATATTTCGCTCGGAGGCGGGCTGGATATTCCCGTTGTCATGGGTTCGCGCAGCACGTCGCTGCGCGGCGGTTTCGGTGGCAATGCCGGCCGGCCTCTGGCGAAGGGCGATCGGATCGCCGTCGGCGAGGATGCCGAGATCACCATGCTGCCGGCCTCGGGTCTCGCCGTCGTCGAACCGGCCGTGGCACTGCGCGATGTCTTCCCCGCACCTGTCGACGGCGCATTGCCGATCCGCGCGCTACCGGCCGGCGAGCATGATCTTTTCGCCGGAGATGGCGAAGCCTTCTGGAGCCAGACCTGGAGGATTTCCTCTCGCAGCGACCGGACGGGCTATCGCCTGTCCGGGGAACCGATCAAGCCGACGGCGTCCATCGAGATGCGCTCCCACGGCGTCGTGCCCGGCGTGATCCAGGTTCCGCCGGGTGGCGAACCGATCGTGCAGATGAGCGATGCGAACACCGCCGGCGGCTATCCGAAGATCGCCGGCGTGATCGAATGCGATCTCTGGCGGCTCGGCCAAGCCCGCATCGGGGCCCGCCTGAGCTTCGTTCGCTCGACGCATGCGGAGGCGTGCAGGGTGGAACAGGCAGTCGCCCGCTATGTCGAGGATGTCAGGCAGACATGCCGGATGGTCAAGCGCGCCCTGAAGGCGATGGCCTAATGGGTGTCTCCCAAAAGGCCGTCAAAAGGAGGAACCGATGAAGATCGATCTGAATTCCGACATGGGCGAAGGATTTGGCCCCTACCGGCTGTGCGACGACGAAGCGATGATGAAACTCGTCTCGTCGGCCAACATCGCCTGCGGTTTCCACGGCGGCGACCCCGAGATCATGGGGCGCATGGTCCGGCTCGCGAAGCTGAACGGCGTCGGCATCGGCGCGCATCCCGGCCTGCCTGATCGGCTCGGCTTCGGCCGGCGCGAAATACCGTTTCCGGCAGACGAGCTTCGCCAGCAGATGCTCTATCAGCTCGGCGCACTGATGGCGATCGCCAAAGCCGAGGGTGTCACGGTCTCCCATATCAGCTTCCACGCGGCGATGGGCAATATGGTCAATCGCGATCCTGTGCTAGCCGACCTGATGATGGATGCAATCGCCACGGTCGATGCCGGTCTCGTCGTCTTCGTCACCCATGGCAGCGAGATTCAGCGGGCGGCGAAACGCGCGCGTTTGAAGACGCTGGCGCTTTTCCTCGCCGACCGGGCCTATGACGCCGGCGGGAAACTCGTCGCGCGCGGGCTGCCTGGGGCCGTCATTAAGGATGAAGCCGCCGTACGTGCGCGTGTCCGACAATTCCTGCTCGACGGAACCGTTCAGACGATCGACGGAGCCGTAATCGCCATGCCGGCCCGCTCCATTCTCGTCCACAGCGACACGCCGGGCGCCCTGGAACTTGCCGGCATCGTGCGCGGCGAGATCGAAGCCACGGGTGCCGCGCTCGCGCCCGCCGCCGAACTCGCCGACTGACGCAATCCCGATCGCCTGCGGGCGGTCTCCCGTTCCCATCTCTCATCGAAGGACCATGTCGATGTCCGTCATCGCTGACCGCCTGAAAAACGTCTCCATCTCCGCATCCGCCGCCATGACCCAGCGCGCCAGGGAACTTGCCGCCAAGGGCATCAAGGTCGTCAGCCTGTCATCCGGCGAGCCGGATTTCCCCACCCCGGCGCACGCAATCGAAGCGGCCCATGCGGCAGCTCTTGCCGGCGATACGAAATATCCGCCGATGGACGGCACGCCGGCTCTGAAGGCCGCCATCATCCGGAAGTTCAAACGCGACAATAATCTCGACTACGATGCCAGCCAGATCGTCGTCTCCGGCGGCGGCAAGCAGGTGATCTTCAATGCCATGCTGGCCACCTGCAATCCGGGCGACGAGGTCGTTATTCCCACGCCCTCCTGGGTCAGCTATGCCGATATCGTCAAATTCGCCGGCGGCGTCCCGGTTCCGGTCCCCTGCTACGAGCAGGCCGGCTTCAAGCTGCGTCCGGAGGATCTGGAGGCGGCGATCACGCCGCGCACCAAATGGCTCTTCCTGAATTTCCCGAACAATCCCACCGGCGCGGCCTGCTCCCGGGCGGAGATGGCCGCCATCGCCGAGGTCATGCTGCGCCATCCCAACGTCTGGATCATGACCGACGACATCTACGAACACCTGGTCTATGACGACTTCCAGTTCTGCACGATCGCCGAAGTCGAGCCCAGGCTCTATCAGCGCGTTTTAACGATGAACGGCGTCTCCAAGGCTTACGCGATGACAGGCTGGCGGCTCGGCTTCTGCGCCGGGCCGAAAGACCTGATCTCCGCCGTCAGCAACGTCAACGGCCAGAATGGCGGCGGTATCGCGACGCTGACGCAGGCCGCGGCGACCGCGGCGCTTGATGGTCCTCAGGATCTCTTGAAGGAGCGTGCCGCGATCTACAAGGAAAGACGCGACTTCGTCCTCGACAGATTGTCTGAGGTGGAAGGGCTGCGGTGCCATCGGCCCGAAGGCGCCTTCTACATCTACCCCAATATCTCCGGGCTGATCGGCAAGACCAGCAAGGGCGGGCGAAAGATCGAGACCGACGTCGATTTCGTCATGGCACTCGTCGAAGAGCATCATGTCGCGACCGTGCAAGGGGCGGCTTACGGAATGAGCCCCTTCTTCCGTATTTCCTATGCGACCAGCATGGAAAAGCTCGGCGAAGGCTGCGAGCGCATAGCTCAGTTCTGCAGGGATATGCGCTGAGCGTAGCCTCCTCAGACTTTCAGCCGTGCCGTCAGCTCGAGAAGGATGTCGCGGACGGCAAGGGCCGGTTCCGACAGGGGATTCTGGTCGGAAACGCATAGCGACAGAGTTTCCTCGATCCGTGGTGAGACGAGCCGGCAGATCAGCGGCTCGCTCGATTCCGACACGATACGATCGGCAATGGCTTTAGGCATGATCGTCGCGCCGAGGCCGCTGCCGACCGCGCGGGCCAGCGTGCGGACGATTTCGACTTCGGCCACGACCTTTAGATTGGTGCGGGTGCGCGTGAAGGCGGTGTCGACGGCGCGGCGGACGAAATTATAGGCCGGCGGCAACAGCAGCGGTATTCCGTCGAGCGCATTGACCGGAACGGGTTTCGCATCCGCTTCGATGGCAAAGTCGCGATGCACGACAAGAAAAAACTCTTCGCTGAGGATCGGTTCGAACCGGACGCCCTTGATCGGTCCGGTTCCGTGGAGAAGCGCCATCTCCAGCCGGCCGTTCATGATCATCTGGCTATAGGTCTGCCCGACGCTTTCGGTCAGATGCAGCAGGATGCCGGGATGGCGTTTACGGGTCTCCGCCAGGAGGTCGACCGATAGCGTGGCGGCACTGCTGAACGGCACGAGACCGACGGAGACGCGCCCGGCAAGCGAATTGCCGGCTGCCGACGCATCCGCTTGCGCCTGCTCCATCTGCCGAAGGATGATCTGCGCATGGCGATACACCGCATGCCCCGCATCGGTCATGCTGACGCCCTGCTGGCTGCGGATCAGCAGCTTGTGGCCGAAATGTTCCTCCAGTGCCGCAAGCTGCTGGCTGAGAGCGGGTTGGGCAATGTGCAAAAGATCCGCCGCTCGCGTGATGCTGCCGCTGTCGACGATCACGATGAAAGATTTGAGGCGTCTGATGTCCATGAGGATCGGGGTACCGTTCTGATGTGCGCGGCTTACATGTTTGCAGACGCGCAATGCTTTTGCAACGCGACACGGTCGCTGACAGCCCGAGGGACCGGTGATGCCGACATCACCTGTTTCTCTTCTTCGGCAGCCGTCTCGCCTCCATAACCGTTGCTTATTGCTCCAGAGATAATCGGTCTTAGGCAAGGGGTTAAAGCTTCGCTACTGTCTCGATCAACAACAAGGGAACGACAATGCCATTCTCCGACTACAAGACCGCACTGGTGACCGGCGCATCCTCCGGTATCGGCGCAGCCGTGGTTGAGCGGCTCCGCCGGGAGAACATTGAGGTCCATGCCATTGCCCGCAGCGCCGACGCGCTGCAGCAGCTGGCCGCACGCACGGGCTGCATCGCCCATGTCATCGATGTGACCGACCGTCAGGCCATGGCCGAGCTCACCCGCCGGGTGGAGTTCGATATTCTCGTCAACAATGCCGGCGTCGATCGGCCGAAGAAGTTCCTGGAAGCCGAAGAGGGCGATATCGATCTCATCGTCGACGTCAATCTCCGCGCAGTCCTGCATCTCTGCCGCCTGATCGTGCCCGGCATGGTGGCGCGGGATCGCGGGCATGTCATCAACATCTCGTCGATCGCCGGCGCCTATAATTTCGGTGGCAACTCGTCCTATCACGCCACCAAGGCAGGGGTGAGCATGCTGTCTAACCAGCTGCGCATCGACGCCTTCGGCAAGCGGGTGCGGGTCACGGAAATCTGCCCCGGCCGGGTCGCCACGGATATTTTCAATCACGTCCACGGCGATGACCCGAGCATCCGTGAACGGTTCATCGACGGCTTCGAACTGCCGCAGGCAGCCGATATAGCAGACGCGATTGCCTTCGCCATCGCAGCCCCCGTCGCCGTCAACATCGGACATATGGAGATCACGCCGACACTGCAGGTCATGGGTGGTCTGCAGACGGCAAAGCCCCAGACTCCGGCAAAGGCGGCTCAATCCGGGGAGCCAAACCCGTGAGCGGTTTCGACCTTTCGGCAATACTGGCAAATCCGGAATATACCGCCATGCTGCTGCATGGCATCGAGATGACCTTCATCATCTATGCCGGTTCCTGGTCGATGGCGATGGTGCTGGCGCTTCTGCTGCTGGCTTTGCGTTTGTCGCCCTTTCGCTTTGGCGATCCGTTAGTCGCCGCTTACGTCTCCTATCACCGGAACGTCCCCACCCTGGTTCAGCTGATGCTGTGGTATTTCGGGATTTTCACCCTGATGCCGAGCGGGGTAGCATCGTGGCTCGCCATCCATAATGCCGAGGCCATTTTCGCGGTGATCGGGCTCGGCCTCTGCCAGGCGGCTTATTTCAGCGAGGATCTTCGGTCGGGCGTGCGCTCGGTCAGCCCCGGCCAAATGCAGGCGGCCCGCGCCCTCGGCCACGGTTATATCTCGGCGATGCGTTTCGTCATCATGCCGCAGGGCGTGCGCAACGCATTGCCGCCGCTCATCAATCACAGCGTTTCCCTGTTCAAGAACAGCAGTCTGGCCGTCGTCATCGGGGCCTCGGAACTGACGCATGCCGTCAAGGAAATCGAGAACCTCAGCTTCCGGACCTTCGAGATCTACCTGATCGGCACGGTTCTCTACCTTTTCTTCTCGCTCGTGATCATGAGCATCGGCGCCTATGTATCGATGCGCACCGATCCTGCCAGGAGTGCGCGCGCATGATCCACGACATGATCGCCATCGTCCGGGACTACTGGCTGCTGCTCTTGATCGGCCAATATCCGAACGGACCGCTCGGCGGGCTCGCCAACACGCTGATCCTGTCGGCGCTCAGCATCGCTCTCGCCTTTCCGGTCAGCATCCTCTTCGCATTGGCGCGGCTCTCCAAGTCGGCGCTGCTGCGCTGGCCGGTCACGGCACTCGTCTACTTCACCCGGGGCGTGCCGCTGTTGATGCTCATCCTGTGGAGCTATTTCCTGGTTCCGCTCATGACCGGCGCCGATGTGCCGAGCTTCGTCACGATGTTGACGACGCTGGTTGTCTATCAAAGCGCGTTCCTGAGCGAAGTCGTCCGTGCTGGCATCGTCGCGCTCGGGCCGGGGCAGATGGACGCGGGGCGCGCGCTTGGCCACAGCTATATCGGTGCGATGCGCTTCATCATCCTGCCGCAGGCGCTCTACAACATGATCCCGAGCATCATCTCCACCTTTGTCTCTACGATCAAGGACACGACGCTCGGCTATGTGATCAACGTGCCGGACCTGACCTTTGCCGCAAGCCAGGTCAACAACCAGCTGCTGACGCAGCCTTTCCAGGTCTTCCTCATCCTGGCGATCGTCTACTTCGCCATCTGCTGGACGCTCACCCACTTCGCAAATCGCCTCGAGCGGCGCATCACGCGGCGGCGTGCGGGACT
This sequence comes from Rhizobium anhuiense bv. trifolii, assembly GCF_024346605.1. Taxonomy (NCBI): domain Bacteria; kingdom Pseudomonadati; phylum Pseudomonadota; class Alphaproteobacteria; order Hyphomicrobiales; family Rhizobiaceae; genus Rhizobium; species Rhizobium anhuiense. The sequence goes on along the minus strand of NZ_CP098801.1, from coordinate 1,408,155 downwards.
TTCCGGCCTTCCCGCCGCCTCCCTGGTCGCACCGTCGAAAATCATCTCGGAGCAGCTATGACCATGACAGTCCCAGCACAGGAACAGCAGACGATCCGGCTTTCCCAGGTCTGCAAGAGCTACGGCGACTATCCGGTCCTCAAGGATATCGATGCGCAGGTGGCGCGCGGCGAGGTCGTGGTCATCTGCGGACCGTCCGGCTCGGGGAAATCGACGCTGATCCGCACGATCAATCGCCTCGAAGAGATCAACAGCGGCTCGATCACGCTCGACGGGCAAAACATTCACGCCGCCATGCGGGCAAAGGAACTCAACGCGCTGCGCAGCCGGATCGGCTTTGTGTTTCAGAACTTCAACCTGTTTCCGCATCTTTCGGTGGTCGAAAACGTGTCGATGTCGCCGATCCGGGTGAAAGGCGTGGCGCCCGACGTCGCCGAGGAGAAGGCGCTCAAGCTTCTCGATCGGGTCGGTCTTGCCGACAAGGCCCGGGCCTATCCCGGCCAGCTGTCGGGCGGCCAGCAGCAGCGGGTGGCGATCGCTCGCGCCCTTGCCATGGAACCGCCGGTCATGCTGTTCGACGAGCCGACCAGCGCACTCGATCCTGAAATGGTCGGCGAAGTGCTCGCCGTCATGAAGAGCCTGGCGTCCGAAGGCATGACCATGCTCTGCGTCACCCATGAAATGGGTTTCGCGCGCGACGTCGCGGATCGGATCTGGTTCATCGATGCCGGCCAGATCATCGAAATGGCGACACCCGAAGAATTCTTCAACAATCCACGCCATCCCCGGGCTCAGCGTTTTCTCGCTGATCTCCGGCATTGATACCAACCACCAAAAACAAAGGAGAACAGCAATGAACTGGAAATGCCTAACCCTCACCGTCGCATTTGCCGGCATGGCGGCCGCCGTGCCCGCGAAAGCCGATCAGCTCGACAACATCATCTCGGCGAAAACCCTGCGCTGCGCGACATTCGCCGACGTTCCTCCCTTCGCCTCGCCCGATCCGAAGACCCGCGAAATGGCCGGTTTCGACGTCGACCTCTGCGGCGCTATCGCCAAAGAACTGGGCGTCAAGGCTGAAATCAAGCCGGTTTCGGTCGAGGCGCGTGTGCCCGAGGTCAAGCTCGGCCGCGTCGACATCACCGTTGCCAACCTTGCCTATACGCTCAGCCGCGCCGAGCAGATCCAGTTCAGCGATCCCTATTATCTCGCCAAGGAAATGCTGATCGTGCCGGCGGACGATGCCGGCAAGACGAAGGCCGATTTCGCCGGCCAGCGCATCGCTTCGACCAAGGGCTCGACGTCGGAAATGTCGATCAAGCTCAACAAATCCGACCCGCTGACCTTCCAGGATACTGCCTCTGCCTATCTCGCTGTCCAGCAGGGCAAGGCCCGCGGCATGGTGGCCAACACCATGACGACCACCAAATTCGTCAATGAATCGAAGAGCAAGGGCAAGCCAATGCGGATGATCGAGGAGCCGATGCTCTACCAGCCGATCGGCATCGGCATGGCCAAGGATCAGCCGGCGCTGACCGCCAAGATCAACGAGATCCTCCGCAAGCTCGACACATCGGGCGAGATCAACAAGATCTGGGACAAGTGGCTCGGTCCGGATACCGAATACAAGATGAAGCGCACCGACAAGGTCGTATCGCTCTCCGAACTGAAGTTCGACCCGATCCCTTAAGACCTCGGCGTCATCAGATGACGATATCCAAACGAAATCAGACGGCGGGACATGCCCGCCGTCGGCCAACGATGGGAGGCACACATGATCCATATTAAAGATATTGCCGAACGGCCAAGCAAAGCCGATATCGACGCCGTTTCCAAATTTTCGCCCGCAACGATCCACGAAGCCCAAGGACGCCGCGGAGCCCTTTCCTCCCGCCTGAAGCCCGTCGACTACCGCATGAAACTCTGCGGTCCGGCCTTTACGGTAAAATGCGCGCCGCGTGACAACATCATGCTGCAGCTTGCCATCAACTACGCAAAGCCGGGCGATATCATCGTCGTCTCGGCGGGCGAATACGAAGAGGCCGGATCCTTCGGCGATGTCCTCGCCAACGCCTGCCTGGCAAAGGGCATCGGCGGTCTCGTGACCGACACCGGCGTGCGCGACACGCTTCAGCTGAGGGAACTTGGCTTCCCGGTCTTCTCACTCAGCGTCTGCATCAAGGGAACAGTGAAGGAAACCATCGCGGCGGTGAACGACACGATCATCGTCGGCGGCGAAATCATCCATCCCGGCGACATCATCGCCGGCGATGCCGACGGTCTGGTGATCGTGCGTCGCCAGGAAGCGCAGGAAGTCGCCAGGCTGTCACAGGCCCGCGAAGATGCCGAGGCCGGCTATATCGCGGCATATAAGCAGGGTAAATCGGTCATCGAGGTCAGCAATCTCGAACCGGTGCTGAAAGCCAAGGGCCTCGTCGTCGACATCTGACGCCACAGCGCAATAGCTATCAGCCCTGCCACCTTATAGGGCGGCTGGTCTTTTCGGCCAGCCGCCTTATGCAAAACTAGAACGGTTCAAACACTTTCGGGCGTGATTGTTTCAAAGGGAACCACGCGCTGAAGGATGGTTGTACTGTCGCGGTGTTCGAGCGCTGCGATCATCGTGCCAATCAATTCGTCTGATATCTGATCCAAGGGATGGCACAAGGCCGCCATGATCAGGCCTTCCGTCAGGCCCTTGCGCGTTTCCGGGCCGATGTCGCGGCAGACGACCCTGACCTGATCCCGTTTTTCGGCAGGGGCTTCGCGAAGAGCACGCAGCACCCCGGAAATTCCCCCTCCAACGATGAAAATGCCTCTGAGGTCATCGAGTTCGGAAAGCAGCTGGCTCACGATCCGGTAGGCTTCCTGCGGCTCCTCATGTGTCGGTCTGCTGTCATCGACCTGAAGATGGGGCGCGTGCTCGCGCATATAGGATCGAAAGCTCGCATCGGAGACATCCTGGCACTGATAACGATGATTGCCGATGAACACGGCGATCCGGCCGGGCATCGGCGTGGTCTGAGCCAGAAACCATGCAGCGGTCCGCCCGAGTTTCCAATTGTCGGTGCCGACGAAGCCGGCGCGATCTCTGGCGGACTGATCGGTTATATAGGCAACAACCGGCTTTCCCCTCTCCTTGAGGGATTGGATGGTCTGCCCGATTAACGGGTGGTCACCCGCAATGACAGCAACTGCATCACAGCGTTTTCCGAGCGCTTCGAGCCGATCTGCAATATTTTGTGGCTCGAGGACATCGACGAAATCGACCACAGCCACGATTTTCTCGTGCTGGCGTCTCGCGGCGGCTTCCGTGATCTTGGAGCCGAACAGCCGGTAAAGCTCGCGGCTCGACTGCTGGAGAAGAAAGCCGAAACGATAATTCGGCAGGAGCCGCTGCCTGCGGTCCTCGATCACGCCGCGGCCATAAAATCCAATCTCTTCCGCGGCATTTTGCACCCTCTCGATCGTTTCCGCACGCACTGCGCCGGCACCTCCGAGGATGCGGTTGACCGTGGCGATGCTGACGCCGGAGGCCTGGGCAAGATCGGCAATGGTCGGTCTCTTCATGATATATTTTGTTCCATTCTTGGATGAAACGAAATGATATATTAATTTCACAGAAACGCAATAGACATTCCATTTTCAGATGTCAGTTGATACAAATATTCCAGCGAGTTGGGAGCCTTGCTTTGAGGAATTGTTACTCTCGACCGCCTTTTTGGGAGGAAATCACATGAGTTTTTCAATGCGCGCCGTACGCGGGCTGCTGGCTGGCGCTGTTTTCGTTCTTGGCGCTTCTTCCGTCCTGGCCGCGAATATTGCTGTCGTCGGCGGCAAGACCGACGACGAATTCTGGAGCCGCATCAAGAAGGGCGTCGACGACGCCCGGCTCGTCGTCGAGAAGAACGGTGGCTCCGTCAGCTATCTGCAGCTGCAGACCTACGACAATCTCGGGCCTGACGCCGCACAGCTCGTCCGCACGGCCATCAGCCAGGGCGTGACCGGCATCGTGGTGCCCGACTGGGTGCCCGAGGCGGAAGACGAGGCCATCAAGGCTGCCGTCGCTGCGGGCATCAAAGTCATCCTCATGAATGCCGGCAACATCGACAAGGCTCGCGAGCTTGGCGCGATCAACTATGTCGGCTCGGATGAATACACGGCCGGCAAGGCAGGCGGCGAATATTTCGCGTCCAAGGGTGCGAAAAATGTCATTTGCGTCAATACGCTCCCGGGTGCGGCAAACCAGGAGGCCCGTTGCAAGGGTGTCATCGACGGCATCACCGGAAAGGGCGGCACTGGCAAGCAACTGCCGTTGCCGGCGACCAGCTTCGGCGATCAGACGGCGATCGCCGAGGCCGTCAAGGCGACACTGCTCCAGGACGACACCATCGACGGCGTCCTCAATGTTGGGGCTTCCGACGCTGATGCGGCTGCGAGCGGGATCGCTCAGGCGAACAAGGTCGGCAAGGTCGCGCATGGCACCTTCGACCTCAATGCCTCGGGCCTTGCCCGCATCAAGGACGGTTCGCAGACTTTTGCGATCGACCAGCAGCCTTACCTGCAGTCGCTGCTGGGGGTTTCGCTTCTCGCCTCGCATATCGACTACGGCACCAACCTGCCGACCGCACCGGTGCTGACCGGCCCGGGCATCGTCGATGCGGCGAACATCGACGCCACCCTGGCCGGCGTCAAGGAAGGCGCTCGCTGATCGTTCGAAACGGGCTCCGACCCGCGGAAAAATACGCGGGTCGAAGTCTATCGGGCGTGCGGACCACCGCGTCCGCACGCCTGGAGATTCACGCCCAAACTGGGATAGGCATATGAACAATCTTTCATTCGGCAACCTGTTGCGCCGTCCCGAGGCGGGTGCATTCCTCGGACTTGTCGGCGTCCTCCTGTTCTTCGTCGTGTTCGGCAGCACCAAATTCCTGGAGCCCGCCGGCGCCGCAAGTTGGCTCAACGTCGCCGCCAATCTCGGCATTATCGCTCTTCCCATCGGACTTTTGATGATCGCAGGCGATCTCGACATTTCGATCGGCGCGATGATCCCCGCCGGCTCCATGACCGTCGCGGTCCTCTCGGGCTACTACGATCTTCCCATATGGGTCGGAATGTTCGGTGCGCTTGCCTTCGGCCTCATCGTCGGGCTGGTCAACGGCTACCTCGTCGTGCACACGGCCGTGCCTTCGCTGATCGTTACGCTCGGCACCCTCTTTGCGGTACAGGGCCTGATGCTTGGCACCTCGGTTCTCGTCACCGGCACGACGAGCGTGGCACTGACGGCCGACCCTTGGGCAAAGTTCCTTTTCGGGCAATTCCTGGGCGGATCGTTTCAGGTGATCATTCTGTGGTGGGTGGCCATCACCGCGATCTTCATCTTCTTCATTCACTTCTCGCCTTACGGAAACTGGATTTTCGCGATGGGCGGCGACAAGGTCAGTGCCCGCAACGCCGGCATTCCGACGACCCGCCTGACGATGGTTCTCTTCGTCCTCTCGGCGATGAGCGCGTCCTTCGTCGGCATGTGCCAAGCCATCCTGTTCAATTCCGCGCAGGTTTCGGGCGGGATGACATTCATCTTCAACTCGATCATCTCGGTCGTCGTCGGAGGTGTGCTGCTGACCGGAGGCTTCGGGTCCGTGATCGGGATCTTCTTCGGCACGATCACCTTTGCCGTCGTCAACCAAGGCATCTATTTCACGACCTTCGACCGCAATTGGTCGAGCCTGATCATCGGCGTGATGCTGCTCGTGGCCGTCCTGATGAACAATACGTTCCGCCAGATGGCGCTGACCTATTCACCCAAGAAGAAGAAGTGAGAGCTGAGACATGGCTGGCCCAATTCTTGAACTTGAAAACGTCAACAAGTCCTTCGGCCCGATCGATGTGCTCTACGACATCACATTGAGCGTTCATCCCGGTGAAGTGCTTTGCCTGCTGGGTGACAACGGCGCGGGAAAGTCCACCCTGATCAAGACGTTTGCCGGTGTCTACAAGCCGACGAGCGGCACGGTGAAGTTCGAAGGCCGGCCGATCGTCTTCCAGAATCCGCGCGAAGCTGCAGACCTCGGCATCGCAACGGTGCATCAGTTCGGCGGCACCTTTCCGCTGATGAGCATCGGCCGTTCGTTCTTCGTGGGGCGGGAGCTGACCAAGGGCTTCGGCCCGTTCAAGATCTACGACCGCAAAGCCGCAAATGAAATCGCCGTCAAGGCCGTGCGCGAGTTCGGCATCACCCGTATCGACGATGGCGATCGCCTGATCGGCGGTCTGTCGGGCGGGGAGCGGCAATCCCTGGCAATCGCCCGAGCCGTCCACTTCGGCGCCCGAGTGCTGATCCTCGACGAGCCGACCGCGGCTCTCGGCGTCAAGGAGGCGGCGCATGTGCTGCGCATTGTCCTGGAAGCGCGCCGTCGCGGCCTCGCCGTCATTTTCATCACCCACAACGTCATTCACGCCATGACGGTGGGAGACCACTTCGCGGTGCTCATCAAGGGTGCGAAGGCGGCAGATTTCCGCAAGGGCGAAAAGACACGCGAAGAGATCACCGACCTGATGGCAGGAGGCGAGGCCATGGCCGAACTCGAAGCCGAAATCGAAGCGTATTCGACGGCGCACAGCGGACATCCCCCGCCGGTCTGAGCGACCGCCGCAACGGATGAACTCCAGAAACTCTAATGAGCTCGCCTACGCCGGCGGGATGGCCCAGCACAATCATCGGACAGGTAACAGCCATGAAGATAGCAATCGACCCCTTTATGCATCGCCACCTCTCACTCGAAGAATTGCCCTCGAAAGTGGCCGAACTCGGATACGAGTGGATAGAACTCAGCCCGCGGGCCGATTTTCTCGAGTGGTTCAAGGCGCCGCGGGTGTTTCCGGCCCGCGCCAAAGCATTCAAGAAAGCACTTTCCGACGCCAAGGTCGGCATTGCCTCGATCTTGCCGATGTACCGGTGGGCCTCGAACGATGAAAATGAGCGGCAAGCTGCCGTCAAGCACTGGAAGCGCGCCATTGAGATCAGTGTCGAACTCGGCGTCGACACGATGAATTCGGAATTCGGCCGCGGGCCCCACCCGGACAAGGGTTCGTGCTACTGCTGCCATACCGGTTCCATGATCGAGGCCTGCGAAGAAGCCTGGTGGCGTTCGATGGAAGAGTTGGTGCCGATCTTTGAAAAGGAAGGCATAAATCTGCACGTCGAACCGCACCCCGAGGATTGGTGCGAAACCCTGCAGCCAGCACTCGATATCATCAGGACGGTCAACTCGAAGAACGTCAAGTTTCTCTATTGCGCGCCGCATACCTTCTATTTCGGTGACGACACCAAGGCGATGCTCCGGGAAGCAAAGGACGTGCTCGCCCATGTCCATGTCGGCGACACCTTCAATCACAAGGCCTCCTCCGGGCTCCGCTACATCCTCAACCCTCCGGGCACGCAGGCCAGGGTGCACCAGCACCTGAACATCGGCCAGGGCGAGGTTCCCTGGGAGGATTTCTTCAGCACGCTGGCCGAGATCGGGTTCGACGGCATCATGACCGCATGTGTTTTCGCCTGGGAGGACAAGGCCGACCACTCCGGCAAGTTCATGCGCGCCGAAATGCAGCGCTTTGTCGACAAGTACTGGACCGCGAAATAACGCGCGATGCCCCTCCAGCGCTTCGCGATGCAGCCAGGTGATTGGCGCGAGCGACCGCGACCGGGGTTCTGCCCAGAACGCTCAAACATCACAGACATTCATTCCTGGAAGGACAGAAGATGATCAACGGAGAAAGAACCATCGAGCGCCCGCTGCGCTGGGGCATGGTCGGCGGCGGCCGCACCGGGCAGGTGGGCTACAAGCACAGAACCGGCGCCCAGCGCGATGGCACATACCGGCTCGTCTGCGGCGCCTTCGATCTCGACGCCGAGCGCGGGCGCGACTTCGGCACGAAGCTCGGCGTCGCCGCCGACCGGTGCTACGATGACTATAAGGAGTTGCTCGCCAAGGAGGCCGGACGCGAGGACGGTGTCGAGGTTGTCTCGATCGCCACCCCGAACTTCACCCATTACGAGATCACCAAGGCATGCCTCGAAGCCGGCCTTCATGTGATCTGCGAAAAGCCGCTGTTCTTCACCGTCGCCGAATGTGACGAGGTCGCGAGACTCGCCGAAAAGAAGGGCCTGATCGTCGGCGTCACCTACGGCTTCACCGGCCATCCGCTGGTTCATCAGATGGCGGCGATGGTCAAGAAGGGCATGCTCGGCGATATAAGAATTGTCGACATGCAATATACCCACGGCTTCAACGCGGGCGACGATATCGGCGCCGGCGAAGCCGTGAAGTGGCGCACCAATCCCAAGACCGCCGGTCCGACCTTCGTTCTCGGCGATATCGGCACGCACCTCTACTATCTCTCCGAAGTGGTGCTGCCGCATATGAAGATCGAAAAGCTGCTCTGCGACCGCAAGGCCTTCATTCCGACCCGTGCGCCGCTCGAAGACCACGCGACCGTTCTCATGCATTACGACAACGGCGCCCGGGGCCGTCTTTGGGTGTCCTCGGTGAATGCCGGCAATATGGGTTCGCAGCGCTACCGTTTCGTCGGTTCCAAGGCCTCGATCGAATGGTCCGATTCCCATCCCGATCAGCTGATTTACGAAGTGCAGGGCGAACCGAACCGCACCCTGCACCACGGCATGCCCTACCTCGAAGAGGAAAGCCTCGCCTGCGATCGCATGGGCGCGCTGCATACCGAGGGCCTCGGTGACAGCTGGGCGAACATCTACCTCTGGATCGCCCAGGCGATCGACGCAAAACGCCGCGGCGACGAGGCCTTCCTCAAGAACCATCATTATCCCGGCATCGAAGCCGGCACCGAAGGTGTGCGCTGGCTTGAAAACTGCGTCCGCTCGGCAGACGCAGGTTCGGCTTGGGTCGAGTTCAATTGATCAACCAGGGGACGTGCCGGATCTCCTCCATCCTCCTCCCAGGCGCGTCCCCAACCCCGCTTTTAGAAAGACAATGACATGAAACTATCGATCTGCACCGACGTGATGGGCGACCTTTCCTTCACCGACATGCTCGACAAATGCGTCAAACTGGGTGTCGAAGGCATCGAGATGACCGGCGGCGGCTGGTCTCGTGCGCCGCATTTCCGCGCCGACGAGCTGCTTGCCGACAAGGGTCTCTTGAAGACGAAGCTCAAGGAAATTGAAGCGCGGGGCCTGGAAATCGCTGCCCTCAATTGCTCGGCCAACCCGCTCGATCCGGGTGACATGGGCAAGCGCCACCGCAAGGAGATGGAGCAGACGATCCGTCTCGCCGGTGAAATCGGCGTGAAGACCATCGTCACCATGTCCGGACTGCCGGAAGCCGCACCCGGCGACATGGTTCCGAACTGGCTGGTCTACACGAAAAGCTGGCCGGAGGAGATGCCCGAGCGCGATCGCTACCAGTGGGAGGACCGCGCATTCCCACTCTGGCATGATCTCGTGAAGCTTGCCAAGGAAGTGGGCGTCGAGAAGTATGCGCTGGAAAACTTCTCGGCCATGCTCGTCTGGAACCCCGAGACTCTGTTCCGTCTGCGCAACGAGGTCGGCCCGACCGTCGGCATGAACCTCGACCCCAGTCACCTGTTCTGGAAGGGTGCCGACCCGATCGCCTCCGCCCGGGCGCTTGGAAACGCAATCCACCATTGCCATGGCAAGGACACGCGCATCGAACGCGGGCTTGCCGATGTCAACGGTCTCCTTGAACTCAAGGACGTCACTGATGTCGCCAACCGCACCTGGAACTACGTTGCCGTCGGTGCCGGACATGATCTGCAGTGGTGGAAGGAATTCTTCTCCGTCGTCCGCATGGTCGGTTACAACGGTTGGGTCAGCCTGGAAATGGAAGACTTCACCATGTCGACCGAGGCCGGCATCCAGTCCTCCATCGATGCGCTGCAGGCAACGATCAGCCGCTGATGGGCAGGCGCGGGCGACATTCGCCCGCGCCCCCCTGCATTCGTCGTTTGCTGCGAAGAGGCCGGCGATGCCCAAACCGATCACCAAGACAGATTTCAATAGGACTGCGAGGAAACCGACATGACCAAGACATTGGACGTGATCACGATCGGGCGAGCCGGCGTCGACCTCTATGGCGCACAGGTCGGAGGACGGCTGGAGGATATGGGATCGTTCGAAAAATATATCGGCGGCAGTCCGACCAACATCGCCTGCGGCACGGCGCGACTGGGCCTCAACTCGGCGCTGATCTCCCGGGTGGGCGATGAGCATATGGGCCGGTTCATCCGCGAGGAGCTTGCCCGACATGGTGTCGACGGTAGGGGTGTGGTGACCGATCCCGAGCGCCTGACGGCACTCGTCATCCTCGGCATCCGCGACGAGGAACGGTTCCCGCTGATATTCTACCGGGAAAACTGCGCCGACATGGCGCTTTGCGAGGAGGATATCGACGAGGCCTTCGTTGCCAGCGCCCGCTCGGTGTTGGTGACGGGAACACATCTGTCGCATCCGCGCACGGAAGCCGCCGTGCTGAAGGCGCTCGCCTTTGCTCGCAAGCATGGCGCCCGGACGGCTCTCGACATCGACTATCGTCCGAACCTTTGGGGTGTGGCCGGTCATGGCGAGGGGGAAAGCCGCTATGTGGCAAGTGGGCAGGTGACCGAAAAACTGCAGGCGACGCTTCATCTGTTCGATTTGATCGTCGGAACCGAGGAAGAATTCCACATCGCCGGCGGGACGACCGATACCGTGGCGGCGCTCAGGACCGTGCGCGCCGTCACCGCGGCGACGCTCGTCTGCAAACGCGGCGCCAAGGGGGCGGTCGCATTCGAAGATGCGATACCGGATAATCTCGACGACGGCATTTCGGGCGAGGGTTTCCCGGTCGAAGTCTTCAACGTTCTCGGCGCCGGAGACGGCTTTTTCGCCGGGCTGCTGAAAGGCTGGCTTGACGGCGAGGATTGGCCGACCGCGCTCCGATACGCCAATGCCTGCGGCGCTTTTGCCGTCTCCCGTCACGGCTGCACGCCGGCCTATCCGTCACTTCAGGAGCTGAATTTCTTCCTTAAGCGCGGCATGATGCGCCCCGACCTGCGCAATGATGCCGCACTGGAGCAGATGCACTGGTCGACCAACCGGCATGGCGACTGGTCCGAGATGCGCGTCTTCGCCTTCGATCACCGGATGCAGCTCGAAAGCATGACGGGTTACACGCCGTCGAAGGGCGGCGCCTTCAAGGAGCTCTGCCTTCAGGCCGCCCTGGCAGTGCAGAAGGGGCGATCCGGCTACGGGGTCCTCTGCGACGACCGGATCGGCCGGCGCGCGCTCCATACCGCCTCCGGCACCGGCCTGTGGATCGGCAGACCCTGCGAATGGCCGGGGTCGCGGCCTCTGACCTTGGAGCCGTCCCTCGGTCCCGATTGCGGCGGGCTGTCGGAATGGGCGCGCGAGAACGTCGTCAAGGTGCTCTGCTTCTGCCACCCTGATGACGACGATTCGACCTGGGACCGGCAACTGGCGGAAGTGCGTCGGCTTTACGTGGCGTCGCGCCGCAACAGGTTGGAATTCCTGCTCGAGGTCATCCCGTCCAAGGTCGCAAGCGTCACCACGGATACGACCGCGACACTGATCCGCCGCTTCTATGCCGAAGGCATTTATCCCGATTGGTGGAAGCTCGAGCCGCTGGACGAACCCGAAGCATGGGCGCGGGTCTGCGCCGCCATCGAGGAAAACGATCGTCATACCAGAGGGATCGTCGTCCTCGGCCTGGATGCGCCGGAGGACCTCTTGAAGGCGAGCTTCGAAGTTGCCGCGCGCTTCCCGCTCGTCAAGGGATTTGCCGTCGGCCGGACGATCTTCGGCTCGGTCGCCCGCGGCTGGTTCGAAGGCACGATCGGTGACGAAGAGGCCGTCGAGGAGATGGCGATACGATACTCCAGGCTCTGCGCGGTCTGGGACGGCGCACGGGCGCGCGTACGGGAGGCAGCAGAATGAGAACGATACGACTGACCGCGGCGCAGGCTATGGTGAAATGGCTTTCGGTGCAGATGACGGAGGATGGCGAGCGCTTCATCGAAGGCGTCTGGGCGATCTTCGGTCACGGCAACGTCGCCGGTATCGGAGAGGCCCTGCATGGGATCGGCGATGCCCTTCCCACTTGGCGCGGCCAGAACGAACAGACCATGGCGCATGCGGCGATCGCTTATTCGAAGACGCTGAAGCGCCGGCGCGCCCAGGCGGTGACGTCCTCGATCGGCCCGGGCGCCACCAATCTGATCACGGCCTGCGCGCTTGCCCATGTCAACAGACTGCCCGTGCTGTTCATACCCGGCGACATCTTTGCCAACCGCCGCCCCGAGCCGGTGCTGCAACAGATCGAGGACATGAACGACGGAACCGTCAGCGCCAATGATTGCTTCCGGCCGGTCTCGGCCTATTTCGACCGGATCGCCCGTCCCGAGCATCTCCTGACCTGCCTGCCGCGCGCCCTGGCGGTCATGACCGATCCGGGCAGTTGCGGCCCGGTCACGCTGGCATTCTGCCAGGATGTGCAGGCAGAACTCTACGACTACCCGGAAGCGTTTTTCGAACCGAAAGCTTGGCGCATCCGCCGTCCCGAACCGGACCCGCGGGAGGTCGAAGATCTTGCCGACGCCATCCGGGCCGCGCGCAGGCCGGTCATCATATCAGGCGGCGGCGTCATCTATTCTGAGGCCGAGGCCGAGCTCGCCGCATTCGCGGAGAAGCACCATATCCCCTTTGTCGAAACGCAAGCCGGGAAGGGCGCCAACAGCTGGGAGCACCCGCTGAATTTCGGGTCGCCTGGCGTGACCGGATCGGCGTCGGCCAACGCCCTTTGCGCCGAGGCGGATCTCGTGATCGGCATCGGCACGCGTTTCCAGGATTTCACCACCGGCAGCTGGGCGCTTTTCCGCAATCCCACGCGGCGGCTCGCCTCGATCAACCTTGCCGGATACGATGCCACCAAGCATTCGGCATTGCCCTGCGTCGGCGATGCCAGGATCACGCTCACGCGCCTTTCCGCAGCACTCAAGGCCTATCGCGGGCCTGAGGTCGATGCCGGGATCAGGACCGATTGGCATAGAACGGTCGAGCGCGTGACGGCGGCACCGGAAACGGACGGGCCGGGACACCTGCCCACCGACGCACAGGTCATCGGCGCCGTGCAGCGGGCGGCGACGGAAATCTCCGTGGTCATGTGCGCGGCCGGCACCATGCCGGGCGCACTGCAGGTGCTGTGGCAGTCCGCCAAGGGCGGATACCACATGGAATATGGTTTCTCCTGCATGGGTTACGAAGTGGCAGGCGCCATGGGCATCAAGCTCGCGCGCCCCGACAAGGACGTCATCTGCTTCGTCGGCGATGGTTCCTACATGATGGCCAATTCGGAACTCGCCACCGCCGTCATGCGGCGGGTGCCGTTCACCGTCGTGTTGACCGACAATTGCGGCTACGGCTGCATCAACCGTCTCCAGATCGAGTGCGGCGGCGCCGAGTTCAACAACATGTACAAGGACTGCAATGTCGATGTGCAGCCCGAGATCGACTTTGTCGCGCACGCCGCCTCGATGGGCGCCCATGCCGAAAAGATAGGGTCGATCGCCGAACTCGAGGCACGCATCGCCGCCGCGCGGGGGCGGAACATTCCGAGCGTTCTGGTGATCGACACCGATGCGGTTCCTGGAAGCGACGCAGGCGGCCATTGGTGGGATGTCGCCGTTCCGCAGGTCGGCGGCCCGGAGCGGCTCGAGCGAGCCCGCGCGCGTTACACCGAGAATGCCGCCAATCAACGCGTGTTCGATTGATGCAGGTCAGCCTGTCGGCCGGTTCTCGCCGGTCTCAGAGCAGAGGTTCTTTCGTGAAGCCAGGAAGTCGATGAAGGTGCGGACCTTGGCGGACAGATATTTCCTGCTGGGATAGACGGCGTGCAGGGTCGTGCTGAACATCACCTCTTCGGGGAGCACCACTTCCAGCCGGCCCTCGGCGATATCGGTCTGCGTCATCCACGCCGGCAGGAAGACCAGACCCATGCCCTCCAACGCGGCCAGGTGCAGCATGATCTCGTTTTCGCTCAGCATGACGGGGCGGAACTTCATCGTCGTCTGGCCCTTCGGTCCGTCGAGGGTCATGCTGCCGCTGGGATTCATGCCTTTGTAGAGCAAGATCGAATGCCCGTTGAGATCGCCGACTTTCGATGGCCGGCCGGTGCGCGTGAGATAGGCAGGGGACGCGACAAGATGAAAGGGGACGTCCATCACCGGCCGCGCGATGAGGCCGGGATCGAGCCGGTCGGGCGACGTGGCGCGGAGTGCCAGGTCAAAGCCCTCGTCGACGAGATTGACCAGCCGGCCGCTGAAATCCATGTCGAAGCACACGTCGGGATAGCGCTGATGATATTCCGCGATCACGCGGGCAATCGGCGTGTTCGCAAACCACATCGGGACACTTAGCCTCAAGGTCCCGCGCGGCGTCACCGTGACATTGCTGACGGCGTCTTCCACCTCGTCCAGGCCGTCGAGCAACAGCCTGGCCTGGTTGAAATAGAGCGTGCCGGTCTCGGTCATGCTGACAGAGCGGCTGGTACGGTTGAGCAACCGGCTTCCCAGCCGTTTCTCCAAGTGCATCACATGTTTGCTTGCCATCGCCGGCGAGAGACCGAGACGATCGGCGGCGGCCGTGAAGTTCTTCAATTCCGCCACAGTGCAGAAGACGCGCAGGCTCGTTAACGTATCCATCGATCATCAACATAGAGGAAACGTTCGCTCAATGAAAGCGTGATTGATCAATTGCTACGAAACGACGAATTTGGCTGCCGGAACCAAACTTCCTGTTCCAAGCCAGTATCGCTTCGAAAGAATGCAATCCGTGACCAGTCTTCGTCTTCCCACCTATTTCGTCAGTCATGGCGGCGGCCCCTGGCCCTATATGAGCGGCGAGTTCCGTCGCAACTTCGACAAGCTCGAGCAGTCGCTGATCGAGATGCGGGCCGAACTCGGCGATGCGCCCAAGGCGATCCTCATGGTCTCGGCGCATTGGGAGGAGCAGGGCTTTGCCGTCTCCTCCGGCGAAAGACCGGGGATGCTCTACGACTTTTACGGCTTCCCGGAATATCTGTACCACGTCAAGTACGGCGCTCCGGGCTCTCCCGAACTCGCGCGGCATGTCCGGGAATTGCTGAAGGCCGGCGGCATCGACGCCTGGCTCGATCCCGCCCGCGGCTTCGATCACGGCACCTACGGCATCATGCAGCCGCTCTACCCCGAAGAAGACATGCCCGTGGTCCAGCTCTCCATCCATGCCAGCTACGATCCCGCCGTCCACCTTAAGGTCGGGCGGGCGCTGGCGCCGTTGCGCGACGAGGGCGTGCTGATCATCGGCGGCGGTCTCAGCTATCACAATCTGAGGGCTTTCCAGGATGGCAGCGGACGCGAGCCATCCCGGCAATTCGATGCCTGGCTCCAGCAGACGCTGCTGCGTTCGCCGCCCGAAGAACGTGCCGAGCGGTTGTTGAACTGGGAGCGGGCGCCGCTCGCCCGCGCCGCGCATCCAAGAGAAGATCATCTCATCCCGCTGATGGTCGCGGTCGGCGCCGCAGGGAGCGAACCGGGCGCCGTCACCTATCACCAGACCGATTTTGCCGGCGGGCTCACCGCATCCAGCTTCCGTTTCGGCGCAACACCACGGCCCATCCTTTCCAAGGGAGACCTGCAATGACCGACAATACCCTGAAACCGATCCTCTACTTCAAGCAGAACTGCCCGTTCTGCTTCAAGGTCCGGCTGTTCCTGCTCGAAGCAGGCTTGAACGAAGACGTCGAGATCCGCGAATTTGTCTCCGGATCGCCAGCCGAGGACGACATTCGAGCCGAGCTCAGCCCGCACTTGGACAAGGTGAGTTTCCCCGCCGCCCGGCTCGAACCTGGCCGTTACATTGCCGAGTCGGATGACATCGTCGCCTTCCTAGCGGCAAAGGCCGGCCGCGAACCGGCTTCCATGCCGGCATTCACCAACTATGTCGAAGGCCCTCTGAAGCTCGTGATGAACCTCTGGAAAGAGAACATCGAGCTCAAGGCGGCGGCCGCTTGAACATCAAAACCATCATTCAGGAGAAATACCGATGCCAGACACGACCAAGTGGACGCCTTATATCCTCGCCATTTTGCGGATCGTCACCGCGCTGCTGTTCCTTGAACATGCCACGATGAAATTCTTTCAATTCCCGGCCGCCATCCCGGGCATACCGTCGCCTTTGCCCACGATGATCCTCGTCGCCGGTGCAATCGAGGTCATCACTGGCCTGCTGATGACGGTCGGCTACTACACCCGCGTCGCCGCCTTCATCGCTTCGGGCGAAATGGCCGCCGCTTACTGGATGGCGCATGCGCCGCAAAGCTTCTGGCCGGCGCTCAACATGGGCGAGTCCGCCATCTTGTTCTGCTTCGTTTTCCTTTATCTCGCCTTTGCCGGCCCTGGCCGCCTGGCAATCGACAATGCAGCGAAGCAGACGTCGCTCGCGAGAGCCTAAGCCCTCGACCTCCGCACTCCCGCTGTGCAGCGGGAGTGCCTTCAGATGACTGCGCGCAAAGATCCATCTGGACACTATTATGGACACATGTTCTATAAAGTGGACAGATTTGACGGGAGCGGGCGATGCATCTTTCCATGTGGACTTATCCCTGGGACATCCAGGATCAGGGGCTTGGTGCGTTTGCCGCCGAGCTTGACGGCCGCGCGGGCCTGAACACGGTCAGCCTGGCGACCTCCTATCATGCCGGCCGTTTCCTTCAGCCGCGCAGCCCGCAGCAGAAGGCCTATTTTCCCGAGGACGGAACGGTCTATTTCCGGCCGGATGAAAATCTCTGGCAGGACAAGCTGATCCGGCCGCTGATGGCCGGGAATGTCACTGAGCGCGGCGACATGCTGGATGCGCTCGTCAGGGCGCGCGATGCGACGGGCCTCAAGGTCTCCTGCTGGACGGTCTGCCTGCACAATAGCCGCCTCGGCATGCTGCATCCCGATCATGTGACGCGAAACGCCTTCGGCAATGCCAACTACTACAATCTCTGCCCCTCCAGCCCGGCGGCGCGGGACTATGCCGTCACCCTCGTGCGCGACATCACGACGAACTACTGGCCCGACATGGTGGAACTCGAGAGCCCGAACTTCATGGGCTTCGCGCATGAATACCACCACGAAAAAGACGGCGTCGGCCTGAATGCCGAAGACGATTTCCTGCTGTCGCTCTGCTTCTGCGACCATTGCACGGCGCGCGCCGAAAAGGCCGGCGTGCCGGTCGAAGGCGCGCGCCGCTCGGTCGCGCGCTTCATCGCCGAGCTCTGCGAAAGGGCTGTCCCGGAACCGCAGTTCCCGGACTTCCCGGCAGCCGGCATCGATGCCTTCCGCGACCATCCCGACCTGCATGCCTATCTCACCTGGCGCAGCGAGCCGGTGACCAGCCTGATCGGCGAAATCAAGGCGGCCGCCGACCCGGCGACACGCGTCGTGCTGATCGACCTGAAGGACGGCTGGCTCGGCGGCGTCGATCTCGCAGCCGCCGGCAAGCTCTGCGACGGGGCGATCCTATGCTGCTACGACATGGCGCCTGATGCCATCGGCGATGTCATCCGGACCGGCCGGGCGGCAATCGGGCCGGACAAATTTCTCGGGGTGGGCCTGCGCGTCTTCTATCCCGAGGTGAGCGCGGCTGCGGTGCTGGCAGCGCGTGCCAGGGCCGCCGTCGATGCCGGCGCTGACGGCGTGAACTTCTACAATTACGGCCTGATCCCGGCCAAACGTCTCGACTGGGTCAAGGCGGCAGTCGACGCCATCACTTGAGCAGATCGGCGCTCTTCAGGATGTGATGGGTTCGGCGACCTGGATCAGGCAGTCGCCGGCCTGGCTGTCGCAATGCAGCCTGTGGGAAATGACGATGCCGCTCTCGGCAAAACGCAACTCTTCCTCCGGCTGCTCCAGCCGTTCGAGATCATGATACCATCCGGCCAGATCGCCGGCGGCAACGGTGGCGCCGAGGGCAACAGCCGGCTCGAACCAGCCTCGGCGGTGCGCATAGATGCCTTGGCTGTGCCGCGATAGCGACAGCAACTGTAACGGCCCGGGCTCGGCGAGCGGTACGCGCGACAGGACCGGACGCTCGATAATGCCGAGTGTGACGAGCAGCCGGTCGATCGCCACCGCCGTGAAAGCCATTGTCTCAGGCGTCACGGTGCCGCCGCCGCCGAACTCGCCGGAAAGACCGACGGTTCCGGCCCTTGCCGCAGCGCCCATCGATGTCGGCGCCGTCGGCCCGTTATCGGCGACGAAGGCATGCGACGCACCCATTGCACGCATCAGCGAAACGGACCGCTCGAAGCGGGCGGCATCGGCCTGCCGCTCGATCAGCGTGCAGGGAAGGTGCGCCATGGAGGTGCCGCCCGAATGCAGGTCGAGCACGGCGTCATGACGCGGAAAGAGTTCATGTTCGAGGAAATGCGCCATCCGCGCCGTCGGCGAACCGGTTGGATCACCGGGAAAGGCCCGATTGAGGTTGCCGCCGTCGAAGGGCGAACAGCGCTTGGCCGCCATCACCGCCGGCAGGTTCGCCATCGGCAGGATGGTGACGGCGCCGCGGATTTCGGCGGCATCCAACAGCCGCATCAACCGTCCGAGCTGCAGTTCACCCTCATACTCGTCGCCATGATTGCCCGCCATCAGCAGCAAGGACGGCCCCTCGCCATTTTTGAGGCGAAGGACCGGAATGCGGATCTGATAATAGGGCGAACGGTCGACCGAATAGGGAATGGCGAGGTGACCGGCCTGCCGGCCCTCGCACGAAAAGTCGATCGGATTGACGAGGCCGCTATGCATGATCTCTCCAGTGCGGACGGTTGCGATGCCGTTACAGCGCGGCGATCGCGGTCATTTCAACACGCAGATCGGGATCGGCGAGACGAGCTTCGGTGCAGGCGCGGGCCGGCGGATTTTCGATGTCGATCCAGCTATCATAGACGCTGTTCATCGCCTCGAAATCGACGATCGCCGGCAGGAAGACGTTGACGGCGATGAGGCGCGAACGGTCGATCCCAGCCTCCTTCAACAGGGCGTCGATCTTGCCGAGCACATCGCGGGTCTGGTCCTCAATGCCCGCCTTGCGATTTTCCGCGACCTGGCCGGCAATATAGACGAGACCGCCGTAGCTGACGGCTTGGCTCATACGCGAACCTTTCTGATAACGCTGGATCATAAGCGGGTTTTCCTTTTCTTGCTTTTTGGAGGGAGAGTTCAGCCGAAGCTGGTCAGATAGGCCGCCGTCACCGAATGGTCCGGATCGAGCCCGTAAAGGATGGCATGCCGGTCAAGGCAGGTGCAGGGATGCGAGATGCCGTACTCGATGACGTCGCCGACCGAAACGTCGCTGCCATCGGCAAGTGCCACGAAGGCGTGCTGATCGTTAAGGCGAAACACTTCGGCGCCTTCGAGATCGGCAAGATGCGCACCATTGCGGTAGAGCGCCAGCGGCCGCGGCAGGCCCTGGTCCATCGCCACGTCGCGCATGCCCATGCCGCAGATTGCAAGCCGCGGCTCCGGCCGCGACAGCACCTCGGCCCAAACCCGCAGCGCCGGACGGAAACCCGCAGCCGCGGAAATCATCTCGCCGCCGATGCGCAAGCCGCCGCGTGCATCGAGGCCGGCAAGGCCGCGCTCGTAGATGCCGTGATCGTGGAAGAAGATCGCGCCGCTGCGCAGCACCAGCCGACAGGCCGGATCGGCCGCAACGGCGGCTGAAAGCCTGGCAACCACAAGGTCGAAAAACACCGAGCCGCCTGCCGTCATGAGGAGCGGCCGCTCGTCGCCGATGCAGGCGCGCAGCTTCGGCAGGAAATCGGATGTCACCGCCATCAGCGAGTCGATGCGACGCATCGTCTCTTGCGCATCGGCGGTCGCCGCCGCGCCCTCATAGGCGGCGATGCCGGTCAGCCGGAAGGTCGGAGTCTCCACGGCAAGGATCGCCTCGAGAATTGCCTCGGCGGCGTCGGCGCTTCGGGCACCGGCGCGGCCGGCGCCGAACTCCACCAGCAGGCCGAGAGGCGGCAGATCGGCACGTTCCCGCCATGCGGCGCAAAGAGCCTCGACGAGCGCCGTCGAATCCACGAAAATATGCAGTTCCGCATCGGGATATTGGCCGAGCAGGGCCGCCAGCCGTCGGGCGGCGGCAGCTCCACCGATCTCGTTGGCGAGGATCAGCCGACGCTGTCCGGCCTTGAGCAACACGGCCGCCTGACGGATATCGGCGACCGTCGTGCCCCAGGCGCCTGCGGCCAGAAGCGCCGTCGACAGCGCCGTCGACATGGGCGTCTTGGCGTGCGGGGCGATTTCGGCGCCATGGCTCTTCACATAGATCATCATCAGTTCGGCATTGTCGGAGAAAGCCTGCTGGTCGAGCGAGATCAGCGGCAGGGCCATCCTGCCGTCATAGGGCTTCCATCCTTGCTTGCCGATGGCATCCAGCGGGAGCGGCGGATTGCCTGGCGGAAAGCCGCGCACCTGCTCGTCGATCAGTAGGTTTTCGGTCGTGGTATGAAGGTCAGACATGGCAGTCCCTGATCTCGGCCGGATCGGCGATGCCGAGGCGATAGGTGTCATTGGCGGTGGCAAAGAACAAAGCGCGCTGCTCGTCGTAAGAGAGCTGCGCGGCGACCGTGCGGAAAACCTGATAGACCTCGTCGAAAGAGGCGTGCAGGCCGGCGACCGGAAAGTCGCTTGCGAACATGGCGCGTGTCGGGCCGAAACAATCGAGACAATGCTCGATCACCGGCCGCAGGCTTTCGAGCGTCCATTGGTTGTCGTAGGCGACGAGGTCGGAGATCTTCAGGCGCACGTTCGGCTCGCTGCCGAGCGCCCGCAGGCCACCGCGCCAGAGCGTCATGCCATCCGCCGTCCGGTCGGTGGGGCTACCGCCGTGATTGAGCACGAAAAGCGTTTGCGGAAAGGCGCGCACCAGGTCGAGCGCCTCGCTCATCTGCCAGGGATAGAGCATCAGGTCGAAGACCAGCCCGAGCCGCGTGGCGTGCGCCAGGCCCGCCCGCCAGGCGGGATCGCTCATGCAGTTGGCGCGCGACGCAAAACTCTTCGCCACATCGGGATGCCAGCTCAAAATATCGCGGATGCCGACGACGTTGGGATTTGCCGCTTCCGCCTCGAGCAGGCGCATGGCGTCCGGCCCGTCGAGGGGAACGCGCGCGATATAACGGTGCGCCACGCCGGAACTGCGGTCGAGGCCATCCAGCCAGCGGCTCTCTTCCAGCGGATACGCAACGGACCAGCCGGCCTCGACATGCACCGTGGCAACCACATTCTGGCGGGCAGCATCGGCGCGATAATCGTCGATGCCGTAGTTGCGCAGGATCGGCGCCAGGCTTCCGAAAACCATCTCTTCGCCTGATGCCCGCGCCTTCTGAAGCCAGGGATGACGTTCCATCCTAAGGTCCCAGAGGTGATGGTGCGCGTCGATCACCGGCCCGTGATAGAGTTCCGTCATCGGCGCGCCTCCCGGCCGGAAACCAGCAGAAGGGCGAGGATCAACGTGCCGAACATGATCGACCGCCAGCCGGGCGAGGCATTGACGACCGTGATCAGCGCCGTCGTCGTCACAAGCAGGATCGCCCCCGGAACGGTCCCGGCATAGGTGCCGCGGCCGCCGAGGATGGAGGTGCCGCCGAGCACGACGGCGGCGATCGAGGTCAAGAGATAGGGGTCGCCGATGCCGACATAGCCCTGCCGGTTCATGCCGAGGACGAGAATGCCGGCAAGACCGGCGAAAAAGCCCGACAGGGTATGGCCGACCAGCGTGTTGCGCGTGACGCTGACGCCGGAAAGCCGGGCCGCCAGCGGGTTCGCCCCAAGCGCCAGGAAACGGGCGCCGATCGGCATGCGGTGGACGAGCAGCAGGACGACGATCGAAACGACGAGCCACAGGATGATGCCCGAGGGGATGCCGAGCGGCCGCGCCTGCCCGAGCAGGATGACCGCCGGATTGCTGACAGTGACGGCGCTGCCGCCGGCGATGATGACGAGCAGGCCCTGCAGGAAGGTCGCCATGGCAAGCGTCATGATGATCGGCGGCACGCGAAGATAGGCAGCACCGGCGCCGTTCATCAGGCCGATGCCGGTGGCGATGGCAAGGGCCGCCACGATGCCGGCAAGGCCGGTCGGGTCCCAGGCCGGCGAAATCAGCGGCAGCAGGATCGCCGTGACGGTGATGACCGCTCCGACGGAGAGATCGATGCCGCCCATCAGGATGACGAGCGTCTGCCCGGCGGCGGCAATGCCGATCACCGCGGCGAGTTCGAGCAGGTAGCGCAGGTGGCCATAGGCGCCGAAACCACGCAGCGAGAGGCTTGCGACGATCCAGACGAGTGCGACCAGAAGCAGGGTCAGGAGCGGCGGATTGCGGAACGCGGATCGGATCATGTTCATCGCCTTGCCCTCCATACCCCAAGAAGTTCCGGAACAGCGACCGCCCCAACGATGATCAGCCCTTGCGCGACATATTGCGCGACCGGCGGGAAACCCAGGAAGAACATGACGTTGATCATGACCGAGAGCAGCAGGCTGCCGCAGATCGCGCCGCGCATCGTGCCCTTGCCGCCGAGGAAACCGACGCCGCCGAGCACGGCGGCGGCGATCGAGTTCAGCGTGAAGGGCGTGCCGATCACCGGATCACCCGAGCCGGTCTGCGCGGCGACGAACAAACCGGTCAGCGTTGCAAGCAGACCGGACAGCGCGAAGGCTGCGACCTTCACCCGCTCGACCGGGACGCCGGAGCGGAATGCGCCGACCGGATTGTCGCCGGCCGCGTAGATGCCGAGGCCGAGCGGGGTTGCGAGAAAGACCTTCCAGAGCACGAGGATCACGATGAGCAGCAGGAAAGCGACGGGCGTGTGGCCGGCCAGCGTGGTCGACAGCCAGTCGGGAATGAACCCGCCCGGCCGCGGCAGCAGGATGAGTGCCACACCGCCGATGATGAAGGAGCCGGCAAGCGTGACGATGATCGCCGGCAGCCTCAGATACGTGACGATGGCGCCGATGACGGCGCCGATCGAAAGACCGGCGAGCGAGACCGCGAGAATGCCGCCCGGCACGCCGAGCGCTCCTTCCATCGTCGTCGCGGCGATCACCGCTCCAAGGCTGACGAGCGGGCCGATCGCCAGCGTGATGCCGCCGTTCAGCATGAGCAGCGCCTGCGCCATGGTGACGAGCGCCAGCGGGAACCAGTTCTGCGTGAACTTGGAGAAGCCGCCGATGGAAAGGATGCCGGGAAAGAGCAGCGCATAGAGGATGAGAAAGGCGGCGACGACCAGATAGAGACCGGCAAGGCCGCGGTTGCGGCGGAGCTGGATCGAGCCGTAGAGCCGGGATGATGAAATTGTGCTCATGCCGCCTCTCCCTGCGTCGCGGTCGCGATGCCCATGGCCGCGCCGACGATCGCCCCTTCGCTGATCGCATCCTGCGACAGCACCGCCGCGACGCGCCCCTCGCGCAGAACCACGACACGGTCGCAAAGATGCACGAGCTCCGGCGTATCGGAACTGGCCAGGATGACGAGCCGCCCCTCGGCGGCGAAAGCGCGGAGCATGAGGTAAATTTCCCGCTTGGTCTCGATGTCGACGCCGCGCGTCGGATCGTTGAGCAGCAGAACGAAAGGATCGAGCGGCAGCCATTTGGCGAGCGCCACTTTCTGCTGGTTGCCGCCGGAAAGCGCCTGCACCGGGCGGGCCGTGTCGCCCTTGATCGTCAGCCTGCGCGCGAGATCGGCGACCAGGCCGTTTTCCGCCGGCCGGTCGCGTAAGCCGTTGCGAGCGAGCCGTCCGAGCGAGGGCAGGATGAGATTGGATGCGATGGAGTGGGGCAGCACCAGCCCCTCATGCTTGCGGTCGGCAGGGACATAGACGATGCCCGCCGCATTCGCCTCGCCGACATCGGCGGGCAGGGCGGGTTTGCCGGATACTTCCGCGCGAGCGGCTGAGGCTGGAATCGCGCCGTAAAGGCCGAGCAGCAGGTCTTCCTGCCCTTGTCCGACGAGCCCGCCAATGCCGACGATCTCGCCGGCGCGGGCGGAGAAGCCGACGTCACGCACCATGCCGGCGGAGAAACCTTCGACGCTGATGCGTGTTTCGCCGGACTTGGTGGCGGCGCGCGGCGGGAACAGGTCGCCGGTCTCGCGGCCGACCATGAGGCGCACCAGGCCCTCGCCGTCGATGCCGGAGAGCGACTGGTCGGCGGTGACCAGGCCGTCCTTCAGCACCGTGACATGCGAGCAGAGCGCCTGCACCTCATTGAGGCGGTGGGAAATATAAAGAAGTGCCGTGCCGCGGTCCTTGAGCGTCTCGATCAGACGGGCAAGGATGCCGGCTTCGTGGGCGGAGAGCGACGAAGTCGGCTCGTCCAGGATCAGCACGCGCGGCTTGCGGAACAGCGCCTTGGCGATCTCGACCATCTGACGGCGGCCGAGCGCGAGATCGGCGACCGGCATGTCGAGCGCTTCGGTAAGCCCGACCATGTCGCAGACATCCGACACGCCGCGATGAAGCGCTTTGTAATCGATCAGACCGAAGCGGCGCGGAAATGCACCGAGCCCGATGTTTTCGGCAATCGACAGACTGGCCGTCAGGCTCAGCTCCTGCTGAACGACGGCGATACCTGCCGCGCGCGCCGCCGCCGGGCTGAAGCGCCCGACGGGCTTGCCATCGACGAGGATGGAACCGCTGTCCGGCTGGAGAGCACCGGACAGGAGGTTGATCAATGTGGATTTGCCGGCGCCGTTTTCGCCGAGCAGGGCGTGAACCCTGCCCGGCAGAAGGGCGATATCGACGCCCTTCAAAACGGGATTGCCGAAAAATCCCCTGAACACCTGCCGGGCTTCCAGCAGGGGTCGTTCTTCCGTCATGACGGCTTTCCTCAACCCGAGTTACTTGGTCGGATTATTTGGGCGGATTACTTGGCGAGCAGCTTGTCGAAGAGCGCCTGGTCGTAATCGGAGTAGATATAGCCGTCAGCCGGGAACTTGTCGGCCCGGGCGAGGTAGCTGCCGATCGTGCTGTCGTCGATGACGGGCAGCGGCACCTTGACGAAGGCCGGGACATCCTTGCCTTGCAGCGCCTGCACGGCGGTATAGACGGAAAGCGCGCCGAGCCAGTTGGGCTGCATCGTCGCCCAGCCCTTCAGGCCCTTCTCCTTCCAGAGTTCCAGGAACTGCCGGGCGTTTTCACCGGTCGTCGGCACCTGCTCGCGGCCCTGACGCTCGAAGGCAAGGACCGAGCCGGCCGACAGCGCGCCACCGAGCGACAGCACGCCGTCGATTTCGGGATTGGCAAAGAGCAGGCTGGTCATCGCTTCCTGCGCCGGCGCGACGTTATATTCCGTATTCGTCTCGGTGATCACCTGGAGACCCGGATTGGCATCGAGGACCGGCTGGGCGCCTTTGCGGCGGTCGTCGCTCACCGAAATGCCGGCCGGGCCGTTCATGATGATGATCTTGCCCTTGCCGCCGAGCTGGCTGACCATCCACTTGGCAGCGGTCGCGCCCCATTCGTTGGAATCGGTGTTGATCTTGGCGGTCACCTTGTCGGTATTGACAAGGCTGTCGAAATTCACGACGGCGATGCCCTTGTCGCAGGCATCCGATATGACGCGGTCGAGCGCATTGGAGGAACCGGCGATCACGACGATGGCGTCGACATTGGCGTCGATCATCGACTGAATATGCTGGATCTGCGTCTGGGCGTTGCCCTGCGCGTCCGTGATCATCAGGTCCTTCACCAGGCCCGCCTTCTTCAGCTCCTCCACTTCAGCCGTGATGGTGCCTTCGGTCTGCTTCATCCAGGTCGGCACCGAATAGATGTTCGCCCAGCCGATCGTATAGGGCGCCTTCCTGTCACCTTTGATGCAATTGGCGGCGGCCGAGGCCGTGCCTGTGGAAAAGACGAGGAGGGCCGCCGCGGCGGCAGCGCCCGCAAGAAGGCGGCGCAGCGAAGCAGAAATGCTGTTTTCAAAATTCTTCATGTCGATCCCCTTTTTTGTGAGCGGCAGCGTTGACGGCTTGCCATCTTTGTCCAATATATTGTACATATGATCTATATACCGGACGAGGTGATCTTATGCTGATTTTTCTACCCCGCAAGAGGGGTGGAAAAATTTCATCCGCGATGAATGACCGGATCGATTGACAGATGCGGCAGAGGGCTTGAAAAGCTTGGCCGGACAAAAAAGGATCGAAAGAATGGATGCAGTTCAGGACGAAGCAGCCGGCAAGCGCGCCCGAGGGCTCGACCGCGCCTTCGAGATCCTCGATTTCCTGCGCCAGAAGCGGCAGGCCTTGAAGCCAAACGAAATTGCCGCGCAGATCGGCGCGCCGCGTTCATCGGTTTACGAACTCGTCAACCTGCTGCTGAGCAACGGCATTCTGGAATTCACCGGCGGCGAGGGGCGTGTCTATCTCGGCCGCAAGCTCTATTTCCTCGGCGCAGCCTATGAGAACCATTTCGATTTCACCCGCGAATGCGAGGCCGCACTGGAACAGCTTGCCGACGAGACGCGGGAAACGGCGCAGTTCTGCATGCTGGATGGAAACAGATATACGGTCGTGCGCATGCGCGAAGGCGCACGCCCCTTCCGCATTTCGACGGATGTCGGCCAATCGGTGCCGATCCCGTGGACGGCGTCAGGCCGCTTGCTCGTCGCGCATCTGTCCGATCAGGACATTCTGAACTTCATTCCGCCGCAGGATTTCCGCCTGCCGAACGGCGAATGGCTGGAGCCGCAAACCTTCATCGCCGAAGTGCGCCAAGCCGAGCGTGAAGGTCTCTTCACTTTCAACAGCATCGTCGACAGCTTCACCCATTGTTTTGCCGTGCCGGTGCGCGGCGAAGAAGGCCATGCCGCCGCAACGCTCTGCCTCGTCACCCCGCGCGACGACGGCATCGCCAACCGCGACCGCTACCTCGACTGCCTGAAGAAGGCCGCCGCCGGACTGGATCATGCTCCGACCCGGCCCAAACGAGGCTGAAGCCTGAGCAAATCAGGATATTGATATCCGGCGGCACGGACATTCGTGCGAGGGAACGCCGGATGATCTCCTTATCACCGCCCCAGGCGGCTCTTTGTCACGCCTGTAGAATGCCGCCTGTCGGCCTGCCCTATAATTCGAGGGGCGGCGGCCTCGATCGTTCAATTTCGAGTTTCAAGCCGATCCCGGAAATCTATTCACGCTTCCTCCGAAACTATGAAATTAAGTTTCTCTATAAAATTTATGGAGAACGTATCTTAGTGGTCCAACAGCGCATTTATACTTGGCCTTGGGGAAGGCCAGACTGTTGACGGCAACCGGAGAGGACGCGACATGACACGGAAAATCAGGCTTGGGGCATTTCTTCCCGGTGGCGGACAGCATGTTGCCTCATGGCGGCATCCCGACCAGCCGGCCGACGGCGCGACCAGTTTCGAGTTCCACAAACGCCTCGCTTTGACGGCCGAGCGCGGGCTCTTCGATGCCTATTTCCTCGCCGACGGACTGGCCGTCGGTTTCGGCGGGGCGCGTGAAGGCGGCAATGCCCGCGTCGCCGGCTTCGAACCGGTGACCCTGTTTTCCGCCCTTGCGCCTTTCACCACCCATCTCGGCTTTATCGCCACGTCCTCGACGACCTACGAGGAGCCTTACACGACCGCCCGCAAATTCGCCTCGCTGGATCTGATCTCGGAAGGCCGCGCCGGCTGGAACGTCGTCACCACGACGGGCGACCTGACGGCGCAGAACTTCAACCGCGACACCCAGCTTCCGCATGCCGACCGATATCGCCGTGCCGCCGAGCATGTCGACGTCGTCCGCAAACTCTGGGAAAGCTTCGAAGACGACGCCTTCATCCGGGACAAGGATACCGGCGTATTCTTCGACCCGTCGAAGCTGCACGACACCGACCACCGCGGCGAACATTTCAGCGTGCGCGGTCCGCTCAACGTCTCGCGGTCGCCGCAGGGGCATCCCGTCATCGTCCAGGCCGGCCAATCCGAAGACGGACGCGGACTCGCCGCGGCAACGGCCGAGGTCATCTTCACCGCCCACCAGCATATCGAAACCGCCCAGGAGTTCTACCGGGACATCAAGGCCCGCGCCCGCGGTCTCGGCCGAAACCCGGATCACATCCTGGTCATGCCCGGCGTATCCGCTTTCGTCGGCAGGACCGAGGCGGAGGCACGCGAGAAATACGACCGCCTGACCTCGCTCATCGTCGAAGAGGACGGGATCGGCCTCCTCAATGGCCTGACCGGCGGCACGCTCGATCTGCACGGTTATGACCTCGACGGGCCTCTGCCGCCGGCGCCGCCGACCGAAGGCATGAAGAGCCGCCAGGCGCTCATCCGCCAGATCGCCGATGAAAACAACTTCACCATTCGCCAGCTCTATCAGTGGATCGCATCCGCCCGCGGTCACTACACCATCGTCGGAACGCCCGAGCAGATCGCCGATACGCTGCAGAACTGGTTCGAGAACGAAGCCGCCGACGGCTTCAACATTCTGCCGCCCTGGCTGCCGACGGCGCTCGACGATTTCGTCGATCTGGTCATCCCGGAACTGCAGCGCCGCGGCCTGTTCCGCACCGCCTATGAGGGCAAGACGCTGCGGGAGAACCTCGGCCTGCCTTTCCCGACCAATCGGTGGACTGCAGGACATGCAGCTCTCCAGGCGGCAGAGTGAGGAGCGGCCATGACCTATGAAATCAACCAGACTCTCCCGAGAAGCTTTGGCCGCCTGAAAAACAGCGAAAGCCATATTTCCATTCTCGCCTCCCGCCTGCGCGGAGTGCTCGCATCGCTTTTGCCGCGCTACGGCCTTCTCATCGGCTTCCTCCTGTTCTGGCAGGTGTCGAGCACCAGGGGCTGGGTCAATCCCGCCGTCTTCCCGCCCTTGAACGTGATCCTGTCGGCCCTTTGGACCAATCTGGCCAACGGCGCGCTGCTCGATGACATCGCCATCAGTCTGCAGCGATCGGGAACCGCTTTTGCCTTTGCCGTCGCAATCGGCATTCCGCTCGGCCTGTTCATGGGCCAGTTTCGCTTGGTCGAACAGGCGCTCGATCCGATCCTGCAGCTCTTCCGCCAGACCTCGGCGCTGGCGCTCTACCCGGTCTTCATCCTGCTGCTCGGCCTCGGCGAAACATCGAAGATCTTCGTGATCTTCTGGGCGACGCTGTTTCCGGTCCTGCTCGCCACGATCGGCGGCGTCAAGGAAGTGGACAAGAAGCTGATCGAGATGGCGCGGACCTACGGCGCCGGGCCGCTGACCATCTTCCGCCGCGTCATCCTGCCGGCCTCGGTGCCTGCAATCTTCGTCGGCCTGCGCCTTTCGGCGACGACTGCGCTTCTGCTGTTGATTGCCGCCGAGATGATCGGCGCCAACAAGGGCATCGGTTTCCAGGTCATGAACGCCCAGTACAATTTCCAGATTCCGCTGATGTTTGCGGCGATCCTTCTGCTCGCCTTCCTCGGGCTTGCCGCCAATGCCTTGCTCGTTCTCCTGCAGCGCCGCCTCTGCCGCTGGTCTCAGCCGGGCCGTTGACTGCTTCCACCGATTTTCCTCTTCCGAAAAGGACCACCACATGACATTCCATCCCCGCAACCTCCTTCTGCCGGCCGTGATCGCTCTCGGCCTTGCCACACCGGCCGCAGCCACCGACACGGTGAAGCTGCGCTACCTCGCCAGCCAGGGCGGCCTTGCCGCCCATGAACTCGCCGCCGAGCTCGGCTATTTCGAAGGCACGGGCATCACGCTGGAAAATGTCGGCTATGCCCAGGGCGGCCCGGCCTCCCTCATCGCTCTGGCATCCGGTGACGTCGAGATTGGCAGCGCTGCAACCTCCGCCGTCCTGAACTCGATCATCGGCGGCAATGATTTCGTCGCCGCCTATCCTTCGAACGGCATCAACGACGAGGTGCAGTCGACCTTCTACGTGCTGGAAGACAGCCCGATCAAAGGCATCAAGGACATTGCCGGCAAGAGCATCGCGGTCAATACGCTCGGCGCCCATCTCGACTATACCATCCGCGAGGCCTTGCATTCCGTCGACCTGCCGACCGACGTCGCCAATCAGGTCGTCGTCCCCGGGCCGCAGCTCGAGCAGGTGCTGCGTTCCAAGCAGGTCGATATCGCCGCCTTCGGCTATTGGCAGACGACCTTCGAGGGTGCAGCGCTGAAGAACGGCGGTCTGCGGGCGATTTTCGACGATACCGACGTGCTTGGAGACATTGCCGGCGGCTTTGTGGTACTGCGCCGCGATTTCATTCAGCAGCATCCGGAGGCTTCGAAGATTTTCGTCGAGCAGTCGGCCCGCGCCCTCGACTATGCCCGCGAGCATCCTGAGGAAACCAAGAAGATCCTGGCCAAGGCGCTCAGCGAGCGTGGCGAGAACGCGGATATCGCACAGTATTTCCGCGGCTACGGCGTGCGCGCCGGCGGCCTGCCGGTCGAGCGCGACATCCAGTTCTGGATCGACGTCCTGGTTCGCGAAGGCAAGCTGAAGCAAGGCCAGCTGGCGGCCAAGGACATCCTCTTTGCCGCCGACGCCAAGCCGGCAAGCAACTGAGGAACCGTGATGAGCATCGCTGAGGACACGAGCCGCGGAGAGGTAACGATCCGTCACCTCTCCAAATCCTACAAGTTGAACGGGACACAGCTAGAGGTTCTCAAGGATATCAACCTCCACATCCGCTCCGGCGAAAGCCTCGCCATTGTCGGCGCCAGCGGCTCGGGCAAGACGACCCTGCTCAGGGTTCTGGCAGGTCTTGAGGATTCCGACACGGGAGAGGTTCTCGTCGACGGCAAGGCGGTGTGCGGCGTCGGCGCGGAGCGCGCCGTCATCTTCCAGGAACCGCGGCTGCTTCCCTGGCTTGATGTGCTCGACAATGTCTCCTTCGGGCTGGAAACAAGAGGTCTGTCACGTGAGCAGGCGAGGGCGCGGGCGCGCCATTATGTCAAGCTCGTCGGCCTGCAGCAATTCGAGGCGGCCTATCCCCGGCAGCTCTCCGGCGGCATGGCCCAACGCGTCGGGATCGCCCGGGCGCTTGCCGTCCAGCCGGAGATCCTGCTGCTCGACGAACCGCTCGGCGCGCTCGACGCAATGACCAAGATCGGCATGCAGCAGGAGCTAGCACGGATCTGGCGCGATGAGGATGTCACCACCATTCTCGTGACCCACGATCTCGAGGAAGCGATTTATCTCGCCGACCGGATCCTGATCCTGCCACGGGAAAAAGGCAGCGAGCCGCGCCTGATCGAAATCGATCTGCCCCGTCCTCGCGACCGCAGCGCCCCGGAATTCGTCCGACACCGCGAAGAGTTGCTGAACCTGTTCGGACTGCACTGACATCTTCAGTCGTCAGCGCGCGCCACATGGAACCTGTTCCATGTGGCGCGCCGCAGTAGCAGGAGCGAGGGAGAGAACATCAGCGGACCGCTATTGCGCCCTGCTCTTTGAGCCGGCGGTGAGATACGGCCGCCGATCCAGTTCCGCCGACCGGTAGGAACTGCGCAGCCGCAGGAGATCCTTGCGGGCGATCAGGCCGCACAATTTCCCTGAGGTCGGATCGACGATCGGAATGCGTCCGTCGCCGGTCGACAGCATCAGGTCGGCGATGAATGCGACCGTATCATCCGGATGCCCGACAGGAACGGACGCGTCTGTCACATTTTCCGCAAGCGTCTGTCCGGCGAGGTCCAAATTCCCCTGCCAGAGCAGGGCGTCAGCCCTCGATACGATGCCTGCCAATTTGCCTCCTGCATCGACCACCGGATAGATCCGGTGCGTTTTCTCCAGCGAGGCAAAGAAGTCGCACGCCTCTCCCACCGTCATGGTGACCGGAAGCGTATCGACATCGCTGATCATGATCTCCCTTGCCCGCGATAGCTCGAACGGATCGACGCCATATTCGCGGGTGATATGCTGGCCGCGGCGTGCGATCTTCTCGGTGAGGATCGAGCGGCGCAGCAGCAAAACCGTGACGGCATAGGCCGTAACCGTTGCGGCAAGCAGCGGAACGAGCGTGCTGATGTCGCCGGTGATCTCCATCGCGAAGAAGGTTCCCGTCAGCGGCGCGCGCATGGTTCCGCCCATCATCGCCGCCATGCCGAGCAGCGCCCAGAAGCCGGGATCGTTGCCCGGCATAACAAGCCCGACCAGCCATCCGAGAGCGCCGCCGAAAATCAGAAGCGGTGCAAGCACGCCGCCCGAGGTGCCCGACGACAGGGCAAACAGCCAGATGACCGTCTTCACCAGCAGGATCGACATCACAGCCGGCGCGAGCAGCCGGTTGTTGAGCAAGCCATCGATGATGTCGTAGCCGACGCCCATTGCTCGCGGTTCAATCAGGCCGCCGAGGCCGATGACGAGACCGCCGAGCATCGGCCACCACATCCAGTGGATCGGCAAGGCCTCGAACAGATCCTCGATCCGGTAGAGCAGTGTCGTCAGCAATCCCGATTGCAGGCCTGAGATGATGCCCATCGCCGCACAGGCGAAAATCCCCCACCAGGGCAAGTCTGGCTGAAAGTGGGTCGGGAACAGCGGACCGGTACCGAACAGCAGCGGACGCCAGCAGATCGATACGCAAGCGGCGACGGCGACCGGAATGAAGCTGCGCGGCTTCCATTCGAACAATAAGAGTTCGACCGCCAGCATGACCGCGGCGATCGGCGAGCCGAAGATCGCCGTCATGCCTGCGGCGGCACCCGCGACGAGCAGCGTCTTCCGCTCTGCGGCACTCATGTGGAAGAATTGGGCGAACAGCGAGCCGATCGCACCGCCGGTCATGATGATCGGCCCCTCGGCGCCGAACGGACCGCCGGTTCCGATGGAGATTGCCGATGACAGCGGCTTGAGGATCGCGACCTTCGGTGACATCCGGCTGCCGCCGATCAGGATGGCCTCGATCGCCTCCGGAATGCCGTGGCCGCGTATCTTCTCCGACCCGAAGCGGGCCATGAGCCCGATGACCAGTCCGCCGAGCGGCGGAACCAGAACCACCCATAGCGAGCGCGGCACCGCAGCCAGAGAGGCGGGCCGGATGCCGATCTGCCCGAACCAGATGGCATTCGTCACCAGCGCGATGAGGCTGACGAGACACCAGGCGGCAAACGCGCCTGCCGTGCCGACAATGATGGACATGCCAACCAGCAGGAGGACCCGCCGGTCGGTGGTGAAATCTCCGGCCTCACGCCGGGAAAGACCGCCGGTGAAATCGTGCGGCCGGTTGCTTGGTTGATGCTGCGCCATGGAAGCCTCTGCTACGCGGAACGGATACGCTTGAGGGGCGTCAATATATCGTGATACGATATAAATCAAGGGACGAAAACATGAAGACGATCATGTCTCATAAGATGCCTCCCTTGACCGGCTGGCGACTGCCCCTCTATTCGAGATGGCCGAATGGCTTCCAACCTGGGCAGCCGCTGCGGCAAAGGAGAATGGCTTTGAAGAAGACCGCGCCGCCGCTCAGACAGGAAGATTACCAGGCTCTCGCCGACCTCCGGTTCGCGCTTCGCCAGTTCATGGACTTCAGCGCCTCCGCCGCCCAGTCGGAAGGACTGCCGACGCAACAGCATCAGGCGCTGCTGGCGATCAAGGGACAACGCGGCGGTGCCGTAACCATCGGCATGTTGGCCGAGCGGCTGATCATCGCGCCGCATACGGCGACCGAACTTGTCGGGCGGCTGTCGGATGCCGGATTGGTCGAACGTCATGCCGATCCGGCCGACAGGCGCCGCCAGACGATTCTGCTGACCGACAAGGCGGACGCGCTGCTGACGCGGCTGAGCGCCGTCCATCTTTCAGAAATACGGGAGATGGCGCCGAAGCTGATCAAGCTCCTCCTCGAACTGCAGAAAACGGCGCCGAAAGCTGAATAACAGTCGCCGCGGCGCGGCCTACGTGCCGCGTCAACTCAAGAGCGTCTTCTTGAGCCGATGGATATGGGCGGCGCCGATCCCGCAGCAGCCGCCGATGATCGTCGCGCCGGCTTCGGCCCAGGAGCAGGCGTAACGCGAATAGGCATCGTCATTCAGATCGTTGCGGGTTTCATGCAGCCCTTCATTGGCGGCCGCTTCGCCTGTTTCCCCTTCGAAGGCGTTGGCATAGACGCCGATCTCGATGGAAGCGTCCATTGTCCGGAAGACGCGCGCCGCCGTCTCCACGGCCGCCTGCATGACCTCGGGCTTGCTGCAATTGAACAGGAAGGCTTCAGCGCCCGATGACACCGCCCAGGACGCCGCGTCAGCGACGGTTTCGCCGGAGCGAAGCTTCGGTTCGCCGCCTCCGATGGCTGCCTCGTCATCCGCCAATGTGAAGGAAATCCAGAACGGCTTGCCTGATGCCGCCACCGCGTTGCGGACGGCCTCCGCCTCGGCGATCAGGCTCAGCGTCTCGCCGAGCCATATATCGACGAAGGGGCCGAGGTTTTCGACGAGCACCTCGAGATAGTCCTGCACCCGCGACGGCTGAAAGTTCTGTGGCTCGTATGAGCCGAAGATCGGTGGCAGCGAGCCGGCGACCAGCACCTTGCGATGCGAGACGGCATCTGCCGCCTCGCGGGCTAACCGACCGGCGAGACGGATCAACGCCGGCCCTTCCTTCCAAAACCGATCCTCGCCGATGTGAAAGGGCACCAGCGCATAACTGTTCGTCGTCACGACCTCGGAGCCGGCGGCAATGAATTCCTGGTGGACCTTGCGAACGATATCAGGCGCGTTGATCAGCGCCAATGCCGACCATTCCGGCTGTTTCAGTTCGGCGCCCAGCCGCAGCAGCTCGCGGCTCATGCCGCCATCGAGAATTCGCGTCGTGCTCATGAAGAGGTCTCCATTCAGGCCGTCGCGCCGTGGCCGGCGGCGGGCTTTTCATAACAAAGTGGGCGAGATGCACGTGGTTCGTGCGCGAGGTAGTTCATGGGCCAGTCCCTTTCCGTCCGCCTAACGGCGAACCGGCACCTGCGCTTCGAGACCTCGGAAGACGCGGGCGACCACTGCGGTCAAGGCGAGATAAAAGAGGGTGACGACCAGCAGCGGTTCATAGACGAGCAGCGTGTCCTGCCGGACCTTGTTCGCCACGGCATAGAGATCCATCACTGTCACCGTAAAGGCGAGCGGCGTCGCCTTGAGCTGCATGACGATCTCTCCGGCAATGGTCGGCAGGGCGATGCGAATGGCGCGCGGCAGCCAGATGCGGCGGGTCAGCATCCAGGGCGACAGGCCGAAGGCCCGGCCGGCTTCGAGCTCACCCTTGGGAACGGCGAGCAGCGCGCCGCGCAATACCTCCGCCTCATAGGCCGCATAGTTCAGGGTGAAACTGACGGCGGCGAAGAAGAAGCCCTCGCGCAGGATCGGCCAGAACAGGCTCTGGCGGATACCGGGGATCATCGGCAGCAGCGATCCCACCCCATAGTAGAGAAGCCACAGCTGTATCAGCAGCGGCGTGCCGCGGAAGAAGGTGCAGTAGCCCCGCGCCAGTAGCCGCGTCAGCCTGCCGCCGCTGACTTGCGCGAAGGCGAGGCCGATGGCGAGGGCAAAGCCGAACACCACAGAGATCACCAGCAGGCAAATGGTCTGCCAGGCGCCCGTCAGAAGCAGCGGCCAATAGGAAGAGATCCAGGTGAAACTCATGGGGCGCTTTCTTCAGGCAAGGCGCGGCTGCCCCCGCCGTACCCGCCCCTCGATCAGTTTGAAGACGAGGTTGGAAACGAGCGTGATAGCGAGGTAGAGAAGGGCCGAAGCAAGGAAAAAGACGAAGTAGTGTTTTGTGCTTGCCCCGGCAAGACGGGTGGCGAGCGCCAATTCCTGATAGCCGACGACGGCGACCAGCGCGCTGTCCTTGGTGACCGACATCCACAGATTGGCAAGACCCGGCAGGGCGTTCGGCAAGAGCGCCGGCAGCAGGACGCGGCGAAACCGCAGCACCGGCCCCATGCCGAAGGCCTTGGCAGCTTCGATCTGGCCGACGGGAATGGCGAGGATCGCGCCGCGCAGCACCTCCGTCATGTAGGCGCCCTGCACGAAGCCCAGCACCGCAACGGCCGCGACGAAACCATTCACATTGACCGGCGGCAGGTCGAACACGGCGAGCAGCCGGTTGAGGCCGTCGGTGCCGGCATAATAGAGCCCGACGATCAGGATCAGTTCGGGAACGGCGCGGATCAGCGTGGTATAGAGATCGAGCAGCAGGCGGAGCAGGCGATTGCCCGAAAGCTTCCCCAGCGCGCCGCCCGTGCCGAGCAGGAGGCCGATCGCGAAAGCGCAAGCCGAGATGGCGACCGTGGAGACCGCACCTGCCAAGAGAACGCCGCCCCATCCCGGAGGATAGGGAGACAGCAGGTCCAGAATACCTTGTTGCGCGGTCGCCATTATCGGGATTGCTTACTTCGCGCCGTAGATGTCGAAATCGAAGTATTTCTTGGTGATGGCGTCATACTGGCCGTTGGCACGGACTGCAGCGATGGCCGCGTTCAGCTTGGCCTTCAGCTCCGTGTCTTCCTTGCGCAGGCCGCCCGAAACGCCGGCGCCGAGGATCTCCTTGTCGTCGGCGACGTCGCCCGCCTTTGCGCAGCAATCCTTGCCGCCATCGCTTTTCAGGAAAGCGTCAAGCGCCAGTGAATCGCCGAAGACATAGTCGATACGGCCGGAGGCGAGGTCCTGAAAAGCCTCGTCGAGCGTCTGGTAGGTCTTTTCCTCGGCAGCGCCGGCGAAATACTTCTTGTAATATTCCGACTGGATCGTCGACACCTGGATGCCGATGGTCTTGCCCTTCACGTCCTCGGCGGTGGCGCCCGGCTTCTGGTCCTTGGGACCGATCAGGGTGCTTGGCGTGTTGTAATATTTGTCGGTGAAGTCGATCACCTTCGAGCGTTCCGCGGTGTTCGACATCGACGACCAGATCACGTCGAACTTCTTGCTCTGGAGCGCCGGAATGAGACCGTCCCAGGAAATGTCGACGATCGAGCATTTCTCCTTCATCTCTTCGCAGACGGCATTCATCAGGTCGATTTCCCATCCCTGCCATTGGCCCGACGCGTCCTTGGCGAAGAAGGGCGGATAGGATTCGTTCATGACGCCGAAGCGGACTTCGGCCTGTGCGGTGACGGCGGAAAGCACGAGTGCCGCGCCGGCGAAAAGCGTGGGGAGCAGTTTCATTCGCAGGATTCTCCTGGTTTGTGTTGTCGATGAGAGAGCGGTCGGCATCAGTGGGCGCTGAGACCGGTGAATTCCCGGCAGCGGGCGCTGACCGGCGCCCCGAATATCTGCTCCGGCGGACCTTCCTCCTCGATCCGTCCTTGATGCAGGAAGAGAACACGGCTCGAGACATCGCGGGCAAAGCGCATTTCATGCGTGACGATCAGCATGGTCCGGCCTTCTTCCGCGAGATCGCGGATGACTTTCAGGACCTCGCCGACCAGCTCCGGATCAAGCGCCGATGTCGGTTCGTCGAACAGCATGACATCGGGATCGACGCAGAGGGCTCTGGCAATCGCCGCGCGCTGCTGCTGGCCGCCCGAGAGGAAAGCCGGATAGGCGTGACGCTTGTCGAAGAGCCCGACCTTGTGGAGCAGGGCCTCGGCTTTTTCGACGGCCTCGCGCCGGGAAATGCCCATCACGTGCACCGGCGCCTCGATGACGTTTTCCAGCACCGTCCGATGAGCCCAGAGATTGAAGCTCTGGAAGACCATTCCGAGCCCGGTCCGGAGCCGTTCGATCTGCCGCCAGCTGCGCGGCTGCAGCCGGCCGTCCCGCCCCATCTTCAGCGCGATCTCCTCGCCGTTCACGGCGATGCGGCCACGATCCGGCGTTTCCAGGAAATTAATGCATCGGAGAAAGGTGCTCTTGCCGGAGCCCGACGAGCCGATGATCGAAATCACATCAGACTTGTGGGCTTGCGCCGAAATACCCTTGAGAACCTCTTGCGAGCCGAAGCTTTTATGAAGATCTTCGACGCGAAGAGCAGGAAAGGGTTGATCCGACATGCATGGTTCCGGCTGGACTGGATTTGCGAAGGATAATGATAAAATAACGCGGTTTTTTCGCGCAATTTTTGTCTCTTCTGCATAATTTGTGCAAAATAATCTTCCTCACGCGGCGAATGCGGCAGAAACCGCGAAGTGCCGCAGCGAGAATTGGACTGAACAATGGAACAACTGGATCGTTTTGAACGTTCTCGATATCGTTCAGCGCGACTGCCAGCTGAAAGCCGAAACGATCGCCGAACGGATCGGGCTGTCGGTCTCGGCCGTGCAAAGACGGTTGAAGCGGCTGCGCGAGGAGGGGATCATCAAGGCGGAGGTGGCCGTCGTCGACCGCAAGGCGACGGGAACGGCGATGGTGTTCATCGTCGGGATGGAGATCGAGCGGGACAATTACGACGCGCTGGCGAAGTTCCGCCTGTGGGCGGAGAAGCAGGATCACATACAGCAGGTCTATTACGTCACGGGCGCGGTCGATCTGATCGCGATCGTCACCGCCCGCGACGTCGAACATTATGACGATATCGCTGCGCTGATCATGGCAGACAATCCGCAGATCCGCCGCATGCACACGAATGTCGTGCTGCGCGACGTCAAGCTCGGTCTGTTCGTGCCGCTGGAATAGCGCTGGCGCGGCCGCGCGGACAAGCCGCTGGACTCGCATTCGGCAAAGGGCATAATTCCGGGCACACATTCTCGGGAGGAATGATCGTTGACGCTACGACACCAGATCATCGCATTGGCGATCGTCCCGCTCGTCATTTCGATCCTTGCGATCACCACCTTCATCACATGGCAATCGGCAAACCTCGCCAAGAACAGCATCGATACGTTCGAGCAGAACATGCTGAAGACCAAGGAAGCCGAAATCCTCAATCTGACCAACCTTGCCCTGTCCGCCATCCAGACGATCTACGACAAGGCCGGCGCCGACGACGAGGCTGCCAAGCAGCAGGTGGCGGCGATTCTGACCTCGCTCGACTACGGCAAGGACGGATATTTCTTCGTCTACGACTATGACGGCAACAATATCGTCCATCCGCGCCAGACGTTCCGGCACGGGCACAATTGGCTCGACCTGACCGATCCGGATGGCGACAAGGTCATTGCCGAACTGATCGCCACGGCAAAAGCGGGCGGCGGCCTGCATCAGTACAAATGGCAGAAACCATCGACCGGACAGATCGCCGACAAGCTCTCCTTCGTCGTCAGTCTCGACAAGTGGCACTGGGTGGTCGGCACCGGCGTTTACCTCGACGATGTCTTTGCCCAGAGTGCCGCCGCCAATGCCGACATGCGCGCCAACATCAGACGGACCTTCATCATCGTCGCGCTGATCGCCGTGCCTTCGGTGCTCGTCGTTTTCACCACCTGCATGCTGCTGACTTTCCACGAGCGCCGCATGGCCGACAGCCGGCTCAAGGCGCTGACGCAGCGGGTCATCGACACCCAGGAAGAAGAGCGCGCGCGGCTTGCGCGCGAGCTGCATGACGGCATTTCCCAGAATCTCGTCGGCGTGCGCTATGCGATGGACCTTGCCGGCCGCAAGGTCAGGACCAATGTCGACGATGCCGCTCTTACCATCGACCGCGGCGTCGAGGCGCTGAACGGCGCCATCAAGGAGATCAGGCGGCTGTCGCACGATCTGCGGCCGCGTGTGCTCGACGATCTCGGCCTGACGGCGGCGTTAGAGGCGCTGTGTTATCATTTCGCCGAGCGGACGGGGATCGAGACGAAGATCGATGCTTCGGGCTTCACCGACACGCTGAAGGCCGAGGCGAGCACCGCGCTCTATCGCGTCGCCCAGGAAGCCTTCAACAATGTCGAACGCCACTCGGGCGCCTCCAAACTCTCGGTCAAGCTCTGGAGCGACGGCGGCCGCGCCCGCATGACCGTCACCGACAACGGCACCGGCTTCGACGGCGCCAGGGGCGACTTATCCGGCAGATCGGGTCTTGGCCTGCGCAACATGCAGGAACGGATGGCCCACTTCCGCGGTCTGTTGCTGATCAACAGCAGCGAGACCGGCACGACGCTGACGGCGATGCTGCCGAAATCGGCCAATCGTCCCGCCGATCGGCAGGCGGAAGCCGCATGACGGAACGCCTGAAAATCAGGGTGCTGTTGATCGACAACCACCCGCTGGTGCTGGACGGGTTGAAGGCAGTGCTCGAAACATTCGACCATATCGAAGTCGCCGGCACGGCGGGGCTCGCACAAACGGGGCTCGACATCGGCCGGCAGGTTCTGCCGCAGGTCGTGCTGATGGACATCAACATGCCGAAGCTGAGCGGCATCGATGCGATCGAATTGTTCCGGAACGAACTGCCCCAGGCGCGGGTGGTGATGCTCTCCATGCATGACAGCCGCGAATATATTTCCTCCTCGGTCATGCATGGCGCAGCCGGCTATATCCTGAAGGACGTTTCTACCGACGAGATCGTCTCGGCCATCGAGACCGTCGCAGGCGGTGGCACCTATTTCTCCTCCGGCGTCTTCGACGCGCTGATGGGCGAGCGGGTGGAGGAGGGGAGCGATCCCCTGACACCGCGCGAACGCGACATTCTCGGGCTGATCGTTGCCGGCAGGAGCAACCGGGAGATCGCCGAGGCGCTCGGGATAAGCTCCGCCACGGCGGAAACCCATCGCAAGAATCTCAAGAAAAAGCTCGGCATCGCAACCACGGCGGGCCTCATCCGCTATGCGCTCGACCACGGCATCGTTGCAAAAGTCGACGTGAATTCGCGCCTACCCACTTCTGGGTAGGCCCCGGCATTTCACCCTTGCACCCATCTTGTGGGGATGAAACCAGCGTCCTAGGACTCCCCTCACGGCTGGCCGAGTGCGAGCCGTTGGGAGGAATTCACATGCGTTACATCAGCTTCCGATCGACCGGAAAACCGCAAGCGACCCGAACCGGGCCTGCCGCGGCCGCCGGCTGACAGACCTGCCTTCCACGCCGACAACTGGAACATGGCGACCGCCGCCCGCGGCGCCTGAAAGGGATCCCGACATGGAAAAACCACGTAGCAAGGCAGCGCTCTGGCTGCTTGTCATTCCGTTTATAGGTCTGCTCTGGCCGCCATTCTACAATCTCCGCGAGCCGGCTCTTTTCGGCTTTCCGTTCTTCTACTGGTATCAGCTTCTCTGGGTGCCGATCACCGCGACGCTGACCTGGATCGCCTATCGGAGCACCCGCCATGACGACTGACATCAACGGCACGGCGCTTGCCGTCTTCATCTTCTTTTTCGCGCTCGTCACCGTCATGGGCTTCGTCGCCAGCCGCTGGCGCAAGCCGGAGACACTCGCCCATATCGATGAATGGGGCCTTGGCGGACGCAACTTCGGCACCTGGATCACCTGGTTCCTCGTCGGCGGTGATTTCTATACCGCCTACACCGTGATCGCCGTCCCGGCGCTGGTCTATACCGTCGGCGCCTACGGCTTCTTCGCGCTGCCCTATACCATCGTCGTCTATCCCTTCGTCTTCATGGTCATGCCGGTTTTGTGGAAACGCGCCAAGGATTTCGGTTATGTGACGGCGGCCGACGTCGTTCACGGTCAATACGGATCGCGCAGTCTCGAACTCGCGGTGGCGGCAACCGGCGTCATCGCCACCATGCCCTACATCGCCCTGCAGCTCGTCGGCATGACGGCGGTGCTGAAGGCACTCGGGCTGCATGGCGAACTGCCGCTGGCGATCGCCTTCATCGTGCTGGCGCTCTACACCTATTCAGCGGGTCTGCGCGCGCCGGCTCTGATCGCCTTCGTCAAGGACATCATGATCTATATCGTCGTGATCGCAGCCGTCGCATTGATCCCGTCGAAGCTCGGAGGCTACGCCAATGTCTTTGCCTCGGCTGACGCGGCCTTCCAGGCCAAGGGTTCCGGCAGCCTGCTGCTCGGCGGCAACCAGTATGTCGCCTATGCCACGCTCGCTTTGGGTTCGGCGCTCGCGGCTTTCATGTATCCGCATACGCTGACGGGCATCTTTGCCTCCAACAGCGGCAAGACGATCCGCAAGAATGCGATCATGCTGCCCGCCTATACGCTGCTGCTCGGCCTTCTGGCGCTGCTCGGCTATATGGGCCACGCCGCCAACCTGAAGCTCGACAGCGCCAATGACGTCGTTCCCACGCTGTTCAAGACGCTGTTTTCGGGCTGGTTCTCCGGCTTCGCCTTTGCGGCGATCGCCATCGGCGCGCTGGTGCCGGCAGCGGTGATGAGCATCGGCGCCGCCAATCTCTTCACCCGCAATTTCTGGAAAGCCTATGTCGATCCCAAAGTCAGCGATGCGGGTGAGGCCAAGGTCGCCAAGGTGACGTCGCTGGTGGTGAAGGTCGGCGCGCTTCTCGTCATCATCTTCCTGCCGACGCAATTCGCCCTCGACCTGCAGCTGCTCGGCGGCATCTGGATCCTGCAGACACTTCCGGCCCTGGTGTTCGGTCTCTATACCAACTGGTTCCGCGCACCCGGCCTGCTTGCCGGCTGGTTCGTCGGCTTCTGCGGCGGCACCTTCCTCGTCTGGGATGCCGGTTGGAAACCTCTGCACCTGATCAGCCTCGGCGGCGAACCCTTCACCGTCTACACGGGACTGCTGGCGCTTGCGGCAAACATCGGTGTTGCGGTCGTGGTCAACGCCCTGCTTCCGGCCAAGGTTCCGGCTCGGGCCTAGGATGAAAATACGAAGGGCAGCAAACGCTGCCCTTCGTAACCATTTGCTTTCCAGCACAAGCTGGAGGGGGATCAGCTCG
This sequence comes from Rhizobium anhuiense bv. trifolii, assembly GCF_024346605.1. NCBI lineage: Bacteria > Pseudomonadati > Pseudomonadota > Alphaproteobacteria > Hyphomicrobiales > Rhizobiaceae > Rhizobium > Rhizobium anhuiense. The sequence continues at coordinate 1,365,339 of NZ_CP098801.1, read as the reverse complement.
ACTTAAAACTCTTCCCAATCGCCGGCCAGCGCCGCATTGCCATTCGCCTGGAGCGACTTGCCCACCTTGGCAATCATCTGGCGCGCCGGCGAGGCCACCGGTTGAGCATGCTGTGCCACGGCGGCGGGCTGCGATATGCGCTTTGGTGCCACCGCTCCGCCGATGTTGAACTGGCCCAGCAACTGGAACAGCGCGTCGGCTTCCTTGGCGAGGCTATGGGCGGCGGCTGTCGCTTCTTCCACCATGGCGGCGTTCTGCTGGGTGCCCTGATCCATCTTGTTGACGGCGGCATTGATCTCCTTCAACCCCGTCGCCTGCTCCTGCGAAGCGCCGACGATCGCCACGACATTGCCGTCGACCTGCTGTACCTGCACTGCAATTTCCTGCAGGGCTTTTCCGGTCTCGCCAACCAGGGCGACACCGCTTTTCACATGGCCATTCGACGCGTTGATCAGTTCCTTGATTTCCTTGGCCGCCTTGGCCGAACGCTGCGCCAACTCGCGCACTTCCTGGGCGACGACGGCAAAGCCCTTGCCTGCTTCGCCGGCGCGCGCCGCTTCGACGCCGGCATTCAGCGCCAGCAGGTTCGTCTGGAAGGCGATTTCATCGATGACGCCGATGATGCTGCCGATTTCGGTGGCGGAGGATTCGATCTTGCCCATGGCGTCGACCGCATCGCGAACGACGCTGCCCGAGCGTTCCGCATTTTCCTTCGTCTTACGAACGAGCTGGCCGGCTTCCTGAGCCCGGTTGCTCGAGTCGGCGACGGTGGTGGTGATCTCCTCCAGCGCAGCCGCCGTTTCCTCGACGGATGCAGCCTGCTGTTCGGTCCGCTTGGCGAGATCATCCGAGGCGGAGCGGATCTCCTGCGCGCCGCCGGCGATGGCGCTGGCGTTCTGGGCAACCTTCTGCATGGCGGCGCGGAGCTTTTCGACCGCGGAATTGAAGTCGGCTCTGAGCTTTTCCAGAGACGGAATGAACGGCGTGTCGATCTGCTGCGTGAGGTCACCGTCGGCCAGCGCCTGCAATGCGGTGCCCAGCCGGCCGACAGCCTGGTCCGTCTGCTCGGCCAGGGTGCGGCGTTCGCCGGCATCCTGCTCGAGCCGGTGCCGTTCCGCTACCGACCTCTTGGCTTCCGCATCGGCTTCCCGTTCGGCCTTTGCCGAAATGGCGTCGCGCAAGCCGGCCACGGCCCGTGCGAGCCTGCCGATCTCGTCGCCACGCGCTTCGAGGCGACGGTCGCCGTCGAGATTGCCCTCGGCCATAGCCTTCAGCGAAAGCTGAAGTTTTGCCAGCGGGCCGACGATCGTGCGTGCGGTGATGGCAGCGGCAATGATGGACAGAACAGCCGCAATGCCGAGCGCAGTCATCGCTATCGGCTTGAAGCCGCTCGCCGCGCTGCGAACCTCGCCGCCGATCGATTTGTTCAGCGCTTCCTGATAGTCGATGAATTTGTTGATGGCGCCAAGCCAGGCAACGAAGGCCGGCCTCGCCTGTTCGAGCAGGATCTTGCGGGCTGCCTCGCCGTCGCCCTTCTCCTGCAGCGCAATGATCTGGGCGACCAGCGGATTGGTCTTCGCCTGGATGTCGGCGATTTCGCTGAGAATGGTCTTTTCCTGTTCCGTCGCACCTGCCGGCGATGCAACCATCTCCGCCATGCGCTTTTCATTCTCGGCGTAAGACGCGGCCAGCTTTTCGATCAATGCCTCGGCAGTCTTCCGCTCATCGGCAGAGGTCACCAGAGTGACGTCACGGATCGCGATCGCCCGATCGTGCACGCTGCCGCGGTAGTTGATGGCAAAGCGCTGCTTGACGCTGTTGACGTCGTTGATCGTTTCAAGATTGTCGTTGATCTCAGCGACCTTGACCGCCGAATAGATGGTCAGGCCGGCCATCAGCAGAACCAGGAAACTGAAGCCAAGGGTGAGACGCACCGCGATCCCGAAACTCTTAATGCTCTTCATTCGCACTCTCCATCGTGTGGGCGAGGTTTGTTGAAACGTGTCTGGTCGCCAGGGTCGCGCGTGATATCTCGTTCAAATGCGAGGCCCTCGATCTGTCCCCGAATGCGCCGAAAGGCGCGTTTGCGCGCCGGAACGATGCCATTTGCATGCCCTTGCGCGTTTACCCTGTGAGTGCGCGGAGCCATCGCGCCCAAGATGCGAGGCGGTGTGTCAAAGTAACAACGTCGATATTATGCGAGATTTCGGGGCCTGGTGCGCCATCATGGCATAGGTGACGATCCTGAGACCGTCGCTCCGACATCAAAAAATTTAGGCGAATATATTTTATAGAGTGTAAACGGAGCCGACAGGGCGCCATTCTGCAGCGCTTTTCGTATATTTTCGCGGAAATTTGCGCATTCGCTGGGCATATGCCCGCATCAAGAGAATATGATAAGTTGTCCGGCAGAATTTGCACAGATCTTATGTTGTAAGATTAGACCGTAGCACTTTTCTTGCGCCCGATTCGAGCGACGATCTCGGCGAATGACCAACAATAATTACGAGTCTTTCCGGTTGTATTAGGACAGCGAGTCGATGCCGATCAGCGGAGTTCGCCGGTTGTTAAGCCCAACACTTTGAGAATTGTTAGAGGTTCTCATGGACGATGCGGCGTGGAAAGAAATGGGGCGGAGGTGGCACGCCGGGCTTCTTCCGAGTCAAAGCATGACGAGAACCCGGCAGCGAGCTGGCGGGAACTGCTCGACAGCGCCGTGCGCCTGGATTGGGAATGCCGCACTCGGACTGGGTCGGTTCCAGCCTGACCCATGCCGCCCTGTTATCGGTCGACATCGACCATTTCAAAAGCATCAACGACATCTTTTCATTCCATCGGCGATATCGTTCTGCGCCACGTTGCCGGCTTGCTGGGCGATGCCGGGAGGGAAGGTAGCCTGGCAATCCGCATGGGCGGCGAGGAATTCCTGCTTCTGCCTCAGCCGCGTAGCAGCGGCAGGAGCTGATCGCCCTGCCGCCTGATCTCGGAGAGATAGGGCGTGTCGGACAGCACGAAGTGGGTGATGCCGAGATCCTGGTATTTGCGCAGCGAGCGGGCGACATCCGCCGCCGAGCCGACCAGCCAGGTGGTGCCGGCACCGCCGCCGCCGAACTTGCCCGGCGCCGTATAGAGGTTGTCGTCGAGCACGTCGCCGCGCTCATGCAGCTCGAGAAGCCGCTGCTGGCCGACGGCGAGCACACGCTGGTGATCGTGCCAGCCGGTACCTTTGTTTCTCGCCATCTCGGCGACCTTCGCCTCGGCGTCGGCCCAGGCCTGTTCCGTGGTGTCGCGGACCAGCGTAGTGATCCGCAGGCCGAATTCCAGCGGCGGGAGGTCGCGGCCCAGCTCCCGGCTCAGCGCCTTGAGCCGGTCGATCCGCTCGCGGACACCATCCAACGGCTCACCCCAGAAAAGCTGGACATCGGCCTCGGCCGCGGCCACCCGCTCGGCCGCCTCCGAGGCGCCGCCGAAATAGAACTTGGGGTGCCGACGGTCGCCACGAACCTCTATACGTGGCGCGACGGTGGATTCGGCGACCCGGAAGTGCTCGCCCGCCGAGGTGACGTTTTCTTCCGTCCACAATCGGCGGACCAGACGCATGAACTCCCTGGTCCTGCTATAACGATGCGCCTGATCGCCCTCGCTGTCGCCGTAGGCGGCTAAGTTGTCCTTGCCCGACACAATGTTGATCCGCACGCGGCCGCCTGTGAGGTGGTCCAGTGTCGCCGCCGCGGATGCGAAATTCGCCGGTCGCCAATAGCCAGGGCGGATCGCGATGAGCGGTTCGAAGGTGGTGGTCCGTGCGGCGAGCGAGGCCGCGACGGTGAACGTGTCGGGGCGGCCCCAACCGGTGCCAATGAGCGCCCCCTTCCAGCCATGCTCTTCGAGCGCCCGCGCATGGCTGGTCAGCGTATCCAGGCTGTTGTGGTTCTCGACGGCGGAATCGCCGCGATGACCGGGTCTGACGTCGTTGGGAATATACCAGAGAAATTCGGAATGATTGCTCATGCGATGCTGCAGTTCTGTCGGTGATCGGAACACGGAAACCGGGAAGCCCCCGGGAGATCATACGGCGGCCTGCGCCTTTTGCTGCTGCACCTGAAGTGCGAAGCCATTCGGCGGGCGCTGGAGGCCGAGGTTCTCCCGCAGCGTCGTGCCTTCATATTCGTGCCGGAACAGGCCGCGCTTGCGCAGGATGGGGACGACCTGATCGACGAAATCGGTCAGCGCCGTGGGCAGCACCGGCGGCATGATGTTGAAGGCGTCGGCGGCTCCGTTCTCGAACCATGTCTGCATCGCATCGGCGATCTGCTCGGGTGTTCCGACAACCGTCCGGTGGCCGCGAGCGGTGGCGACCGCCAGATAGAACTGGCGCAGTGTCAGATTGTTGCGCGACACCAGGTCGGAAACCAGCTTGAGGCGGCTTTTGTTAAGTTCGGTATTATCGGGCAGGGGCGGGGCGGGGTCGTCAAGCGAGTAGCCGGAAAGATCGACGCCCCTGTAGTGGCGGGCGAGGATATTCCAGGCAATGGAGGGATGAACCAGGGATTGGATATAGTCGTAATTCGCCTGGGCTTCGGCTTCCGTGCCGCCGAGAACGGGGAATATCCCGGGACTGATCAGCAGTTCGTCCGGCCGGCGGCCGTAGCGGGCGAGCCGGCCTTTGACGTCGGAGTAGAATTCCTGCGCATCCTCGAGAGTCTGGTTGGCGGTAAAGATCATCTCGGCCGTGCGGGCGGCAAGCTCGCGTCCCGGTTCGGATGCGCCGGCCTGCACGATGACAGGATAGCCCTGAACCGGACGGCCGACGTTGAGCGGACCGGCCACCGAGAAGAACTTGCCCTTGTGATCGACGAGATGCACCTTGTCGGGATCGAGATAGACGCCGCTCTCCTTATCGCGGATGAAGGCGTCGTCTTCATAGGAATCCCACAGGCCCTTCACCAGGTCGACGAATTCCTCGGCCCGCTCATAACGATCGGCATGGGCGGGATGGCCGGCGATCGAAAAATTCTTCGAAACATCCGCGCCCGTCGTGACGACGTTCCAGGCCGCACGGCCCTTGGAGATGTAGTCCAGCGACGCAAACCTGCGGGCGAGAAGATAGGGATCCTCATAGGTCGTCGATGCGGTCGCGACGAAGCCGATATGCTTGGTGACCTGCGAGAGGGCGGCCCAGAGGGTCAGGGGCTCGAAATGCGCGCCCTGGGCGGTGCGACGAAGCGCTTCCGGGTCCTTGGCGCGGTCCCATCCCGCAGGACTATCGGCGACGAAGACGAGATCGAACTTGCCGCGCTCGGCGGTTTGGGCGAGCTCCCGGTAGTGATCGATATTGAGGCCGGCATCGGCCTGCGCCTCCGGATGGCGCCAGGCGGCGATATGATGGCCGGTCGCCATGATGAACGCGCCAAGCCGCATTTGCCGTTTCGATGTGCTCATTGGCTTATCTCCAGATCAAATTGAGCTGCTGCCCGTTTCAGGCAGCCTTGCGGCCCGGGAGGTCGACCCCGAGCCGGCTGAGGAGGTGGGCGCGGAATTGTGCAAAGCGCGGATCGCCATGATCGCGCGGCGTCGGCAGATCGATCTTGAGATCCTCGATGAGACGGCCTTCGTCGAGGACCAGTATCCGGTCGGCCAGCGAAATCGCCTCGTCGACATCGTGGGTGACGAGCAGCACCGCAGGACGGTGCCTTGCACACAATTCCCGCAGCAGATCGTGCATCTTCAGCCGGGTCAGCGCGTCGAGCGCGCCGAACGGCTCATCGGCGAGAAGTAGGGCCGGCTCCCGCACCAGCGAACGGGCAAGGGCGACCCTCTGCTGCTCGCCGCCCGAAAGCTGGTTCGGCCACGCCGTTTCCCGCCCTTCAAGTCCCACTTCCGCCAAAGCCTTCCTTCCGGCTTCCTGACCGGTGGTGCCGGCCAGGCCGAGCGTGACGTTTTGGATCACGCTGCGCCACGGCAGCAGGCGGGCATCCTGGAAAACCACCGAAAGGCTTTCCGGCGTCTCGAGGGTGCCGGTGCCCTCGACATCGTGATCGAGACCGGCAAGAGCCCTCAAAAACGTGCTTTTGCCGGAGCCGCTTCGGCCGAGCAGGGCGACGAATTCGCCTTCCTCGATGTCGAGATCGACGCCGTCAAGGATGGTCTTTTTCGCAAACCGGCGTACGAGGTTCCGCACGTGGACGGCCTTGGTCGCGGGCTTCAGTTTGCCAGGGTGCGGCGCCATGAGAGGACCCTCCGTTCGAGCAGACGGACGAGACCGTCCGAAATGAGACCCAGCAGCACATAGACCACCAGGCCGACGAGAATGACGTCGGTCTGCCCGTAATTGCGGGCAAGATCGATCATGTAGCCGAGCCCGCTGGTGGCGTTGATCTGCTCGACCACGACGAGAGAGACCCAGCAGAGGGTAACGGCAAACCGCAGGCCTAAGAGGAAACCCGGCAAGGCGCCCGGCAGCACCACCTGAAGGATGAAGTCCTTCTGGCTCATGCGCAGCGTCTCGGCCAGTTCGACATAACGGCTGTCGATGCTGCGGAGCGCATTATGGGTGTGGATGTAAATCGGCACGATGACGGCAAGCACGATGGTGGTGACCTTCATGCCCTCGCCGATGCCGAACCACAGGATCAGCAAGGGGATCAGGGCCAGCGTCGGTATCGCGCGTTTGATCTGGACCGGACCATCGATCAGGGCTTCGCCGATCCGGGACAGGCCGGCGACAACCGCCAGGAGCGTACCGATCAGCAATCCGATGCTCAGGCCGAGCAGGGCGCGCGTCGCCGACGTCACGAAATTGTCCTGCAGGCGGCCCTGCTCTATCAGCCTTGCGAAAGCCTCGATGACCGTCCACGGCGCCGACAGGATGCGCGGGTCGATCCATCCGAGCGCCGAGCCGACGACCCAGGTCAGGACAAGCAATGCCGGCCCGATCTGCAGCCCGAAAGGGATTGCGGGTCCTGGACCCAGCCTACGACGGGCGCGAGGGCCGGCGGAGCCAGTCGAGCCGGCCGGCCTTGCCGTTCGTGAAACTCGATGCGCAACTCTCCCGCCTGATGTCAGGGATAGTTTCGCCTCATCTGCATCCCAAGTGGTTGCCATGCTTCAGGTCTCCTCTCCGAAGGGACGTCGAACGTTACTGGCTCTTGGCGAGAGCCGCGGCACCGAGCTTTTCGAAACGGTTGTCGAAAATCGTTTCCACATCGAAAGATTGGTAGCCGAGCTCGTCCGCCAGCAGGTTGATGGTTTCCTGGTGGCGCTTCTTCACTTCGCTCCAATCGGCGGGAACGATCTGTTCGCCGGTCAGCTTGACGAGAAATTCCCCATCCTCCTGGCTGAGGCCCTGCTGACCGACATAATATTCCTTGATCCAGAGGTCCGGATTGCGGTTCACCCATTCGGTGGCGCGTGCCCACAGGCCAACATATTCGGAGAGAGCTGCCGCCTTGGCGGGATCATCGAGAACCCATTGCGGCGCATAAAGATGGCTCGGATCGTCCCGCAGGCCATGCTCCACGAGGGTCGCTCCGTCCGATCCATATTGGCTGATGTACCGCCTGATATAGACACCGCCGAGCGGCGCGATATCGACTTGCTTGCTCGCCAATGCCTTCGGATAGACGTCGCCGGTGCTCGGCAGTTCCACCAGGGTGACGTCGCTGCTCTTCAGACCTGCCGCATGCAGCGCCCGAAGGACGAGCGTGCCCTGGGCCTGGCCCGGGCTGAAGGCGATGCGTTTGCCGCGGAAATCGGCCAGCGTCTTGACGGCTGCGCCGGGTGCGATACCGAAGCGGTAGATGGGATTGGCGATTGGGTCACGACGTTCGCGATAGGCGATATTGCGGACGGGCAGGTTGTTCCAGTTGGCGAAGATCGAGGGGATCTCGGCCACCGATCCGACATCAAGCGCATGGGCGCGAAAAGCTTCCGACGTCTGCGGCCCGCCGCTGATATTGGCCCATTTCACTTCAAAACTGAGCTCTTTGTCGAGGCCGGACACTTCGAGAGCTTTCTGGGTGACCGGATCGCCGATCGTCAGCACCGTGCCTGGCGGCACTTTGGCAAGCAGGGGGGCATCTGCCTGGGCCGCCGCCGGACCATGAACGGCACTGAGACCAAGCAGACTGAACAACGCAATTTTGAATGTCTTTGCCAATGTCATCGTCGATCTTCCCGTTTCGGATTGTTGTTTGCAGGAACGATGCACGGTAAAATGGCGGATAATCTACTAAATCGGTAGACTATTTAGTTTAATAAAAGCGTCGCTGGTGGAAAATTGTCCCCAAAAGTCGAGCATCCGGAACGATCGCATCCGGCACCTTCGCAGGATGATCGGGGTGAGCAGGCGTAAAAAAAGCGCCTGGGACATCGTCCGCGGCGCTTAATAGGTCTCTTCTGTTGATAAGAGCAGGCGACGGCCGGAGTAATCGACCTTCGCCCGAACCGGCGTCGACGTCAAACTCGCCTGATGTCAGGCCGGTGCGTATTCGTTGGCCGAGAATACGTGGTGATGCACCTTGCCGGTGAAGAGTTGCAGGAGTTCGCCGGTGACTTCGCGGCTCTCGGACCGCACACCGGAAAGCAGTGCCGCCTTCACCGCATCCATATCGGGATAACGAATGGCGAGCGCCATGGCATAGATCGGGGCGCCTTCGTCTCGTTCCATTCCGTCCAGTACCCGGATTTCCTCGGCGCCCGGAAACTTCGTCCAGAGAGGGACGAGCCGCTGCCGCACGAATGCGCGGAATTCCGCTTCTCTGCCGGGATGGATTTCGCCTTCAAACAAAGCATAACGAATGATCATAGGGTCTCTTTTCCAAAACTCGCCGGAGCTGGATCGATGGTGGTGTGTTGTCGGAATATCAGGGCGTATCGGTCGATACGCCCTGACTGAAAGGCTTATTTGCCCCAGATTTTCTTGTATTGATCGCGGTAACCGTTGTCGGGATCGAAGCTGTTCTTCGGTCCGCCGTCAAACTCGACGTTTGCGCTCGTTACCACATGCAGCGGCGAGACGTAGCCCGACCAGGGAGCGCCGGCAAAGGCGCGGTTCAATTCGTCGACGAGTTGCCAGCCCTGAAGGTTGAGCGGCTCGGCGACCGTGACGGCCTGAAACTGCTTGGCGCGGATCCGCTGATAGGCGCTCTCCGAACCGTCGCCGGCGGCGACGTTCACCGGTTTTCCGTCGCCTGCAATACCGGCTGAGGCGAGCGAAGGTCCCATGAAGTCGTAGTAGAGGTCGTTGATCGCCAGGGAATGCGTCCACTTCGCGCCATATTTCTGCAGAAGCGAGGTGGTGAGCTGCGGCATGCGCTGAGAGGTTTCGGCAATCGGCGTGTCGACATATTCGAGCACCGTGCCGCCGAGATCCTCGATCTCCTTCTTCATGCGATCGGCCTTGGCGATCGCGATCGCATAGGTGGAGTCGGTGAAGATGATGACGCCGGGCTTGCCGCCGGCATCGGCAAAGGCCCAATCCGCCGCGGACTTCGACACTTCCATCGCATCGGTGGTGACGTTTGCGAAGACACCGACTTCGGGAACCGGACCGACAGCCGACGCCGCATGCCAGGAAACCATCGGAATGCCGGCAGCCTTGGCCGCTTCCATCGCCGGCTTCTGCTCGACCGCGTCGAAGCCGTTGATGATGATACCATCCGGCTTCAGCGCCATGGCCTGGCCGAAGGCGGCGGTCCGCCCGCCGATCGAACCGGCGCCGTCGAGCGCCTTCACCGTCCAGCCCAGCGCGCCTGCCGCTTCCTGAACGCCATTGACCACGCCGAGGATGCCGCCGTTCTTCATATCGGCGGCAAGAATGACGATGTTCTTTCCGGTCGCGCCCTTGGGGCCGCTCGTCGGGCCATCCCAGGCGCTTACCTTGGAAGCATACTTGTCGACCACGGCCTTGGCGTCGGCCATGGAATCGGCCAATGCCGGGATGCTCAGCATAACGGCGACGGTTGCGACCGTTGCCTGCAATAACATTCTGCGCTTCATGTTCACTCCTCCATTTTGTTTGTTGTGAAATGCCGGGATGAGCCGGCATCCTCATTTGGATGCGGGTGTGATCCTCCTCACAGCTCCGCGTTTGCGCTGGGCGTAACCTGCTATGCCGATGGCAATCAGCAGGGTGACGCCGTTGAACAGCGGTTCGACGAAGAACGATCCGCCGAATTGCTGAATTCCGGAAATTCCGACCGCCAGGATGATGACGCCGATCAAGGTGCCCCAGACGTTCACCCGTCCGGGCTTGATCGTCGTCGATCCGAGAAATGCGCCAACAAGCGCCGGCAGCAGATATTCGAGGCCGACGCTTGCCTGGCCGATCCGCAGCTTCGAGGCGAGCAGGACCCCGGTCAGGGCCGCCAGCAGCCCCGAGGTGACGAAGGCGCCGATCACGAATTTGCGGACCGGAATGCCATTGAGGGCGGCGGCCTTCGGATTGGCGCCGATGGCGTAGAGATACCGGCCGATCGGCAGGTATTCGAGCACGATCCACATGCAGATGGCGATCAGCAGCACGTAGAAGCCGGTGATCGGCAGGCCGAACAGCATGGTGCCGTTCAGCGCATAGAAACCTTCCGGCAGGACGCCGACCACCTGTCGCCCACCGGTGTGCCAGAGGGCAAGCGCGTAAAGAACCGTTCCTGTGCCGAGCGTCGCGATGAAGCTGTCGATCTTCGCGACCTCCACCAGCAGGCCGTTTATGAAGCCGGTGAAGACGCCGAGTGCGAGAACGATGAGGACTGCGACCGGCCAGGGCAGGCCGTAGGCCGTCTGCAGGCTGATGGCGAGAATGTGCCAGAGCACGATGCCATAACCGACGGTGAGATCGATGCGGCCCGACGCCATCGGGATCATCGCGGCGAGCGACAGAAGCGCAATGATTGCCTTGTCGGAAACGATCGAGCGGATGTTCAACACGGTCGGGAACGTATCGGGCAGCAGGATCGAGAAGATCACGATCAGGCCGACGGTCAGGATCACCAGCCCGTAAACCGGGATCAGGCGTCCGATCTTCTGGCCTGTGGACAGGCCGGCCATTTCGCTCTTGGTCGGCTCCAACGCCGTGGATTCAATGGATTGCATGGCTGTTCTCCCGATGGCTCAAGCGGCTTCCGATGCGGATGCGGCTGTGATGACCGCCTCCGTCGTCAGGGCGCTTCCAATCAGTTCACTGACGATTTTGCCGCGCGAGAAGACCAGCGCGCGGTGGCAGATATGGGCGATTTCCTCGAAATCCGTCGACACCACGACAACCGCGAGACCGGCCTCGAGTGCCTGCGTGATCAGACGGTAGATCTCCGCACGCGCGCCGATGTCGACGCCGGCGGTCGGATCTTCGGCAATCAGCAGCTTGCGGCCGGTCGCCAGCCAGCGGCCGACGACCACCTTCTGCTGGTTGCCGCCCGACAGGGCCTCCACCGGCAAATCCGGGTCGTTCGGCCGCAGGCCGACGGAATGGCCGATCTTATGGGCAAGATCGGCTTCGCCGCGCGGCGACAGGAAGGACAAAAGCCCACGTCCGACGGCGCCCGGATTGAGATAGGTATTTTCCCGAATGGAAAGCGACAGCGCCACGGATTCCTCCGTCCGGTCACGGGCAATCAAGCCGATGCCCGACGCCATGGCCCGCAGCGGGCTCGAAAGGTCCGGGGCCTCGCCATGCAGCAGAACCGAGCCGTTGAAGGGCTCGCAACCGAACAGCGCGCGGCCGATCCTTTCCTGCCCGGCGCCACGCAATCCAGCAAGGCCCAGAAGCTCGCCCTCTCTTATATCGAAGGATATCGGGCTCGTGCCGGCGCAAACGAGATCGCGAACCTCGACGATTGCCTTGCCGGGCCTGATCTCCGTCTTGGAAAAGAGGCTGTCGCCGCTGCGGCCGATGATCATCGTCACCAGGTCGTCGGGTGTCGTCTGGCTGACGGGCTTCTGTCCCACCATACAGCCGTCGCGCAGAACGGCGACCCGATCGGCGATGCGGAAAATCTCGTCGAGCCTGTGGGAGACGTAGATCATGCCGACGCCGCGGTCCTTCAGCGGGCGGATCGCATTGAACAGCCGATCGACTTCATCGGCGGGAAGGCTCGCCGTCGGCTCGTCGAGCACCAGAACGTCGGCTTCGACGGCAAGCGCACGGGCAATGGCGACAAGCGATTTTTCGGTGCGCGACAGCGCCGAGACCCGCGTGGTGGGATCAAAATCGCAGCCGACCAGTTTCAAGGCTTCCTTGGCACGCGCCTGCGTCCTGTTCCAATCGATCAGGCCGCGACGCATCGAGAAGCCCTGCGACAGGCCCATGTTCTCGCCGACCGTCATCCACTCGATCAGACCGAGATCCTGGTGGATGAAGGCAACCGGCTGCCGCTCGTTCGGCTTCGGAGGGCGGTGATGATAGCTCTGGCCGCGAAACAGGATGTCGCCGCTATCAGGCTTGTAGATGCCGGCAAGTGTCTTGATGAGCGTCGATTTGCCGGCGCCGTTTTCTCCCAGCAGCGCGAGGATTTCGCCCTCGCGCAGGTCGATCGAGACGTCCCGCAGCGCCTGCGTGCCGCCGAAGCTCTTGGTGATCGACTGGAACTCCAGCAGTCTCTTGGCTTCCACTGTGGCTCCTCCCAAAGCTGCAGTTGTCATTGACTGTATGTTATCGATAACATTTACGGATGGTCAAGCGGAAAGATGACGATCGCGAATTTCTCGAGGAATTGACGTCAGCCGGCCTGAAATCCGTCGAGAAGCCGCATCATCTCGGCCGAGTCCTTCGGCCCGAGGCCGGCAGAGCAGAGCAGGCGGTGGATCTCGACCACCGCGCCGGTCATCGGCAATGGCGTCTTCGTCTTCAGCGCAAAGGCCTGAAGCGAATCCAAGTCCTTCAACATATTGTCTATCCTGCCTGTTGGCGAGAAATCCCGGGCGGCGAATTTCGCCATGAATTCCTGCAATATGCGACTATCCGCCCTGCCGCCGGCAAGGGCTGCCGGAATGGCAGCCGGATCGACGCCGCCGGCTTCAGCGAGCTTGACCGCCTCGGCGACGGCCTGGAACAGAACGGCGCAAAACAGCTGATTGATCAGCTTCGTGGTCTGCCCGGCGCCCGATGCGCCCATCAGCGTGTAATTGGCGGCAAGATGCCGCATCACCACGCGCGCCCGCTCGAAATCCTCGGGGCTGCCGCCGGCCATGATCGTCAGGCGTCCGCTCAGCGCACCCGGCACGCCGCCGGACAATGGGCAATCCACCCATGCCATGCCGGTTTCCCGGCGCAACCGTGTCGCCATGTCGGCCGTTTCGGCCGGGTCGATCGAGGACATGTCGATCAGCACCTTGTCGGCATTGGCAGCCGCCGAAACACCTTTTTCGCCGAAGACGACGGCCCGGACGATATTTGCGTGATTGAGGCTGAGCACACAAAACGCCGACCGTGAGACCGCATCCTCCACGGAGCCTGCCGCATAGGCACCCTTGGCCTGCAAAGCCGCGACTTTTTCGGCGTCCAGGTCGAAGACCGAGACCTTGTGCCCGGTTTCGATCAATCGGCTGACGATTGCCGTTCCCATGATGCCGGCGCCGATGACGGCGACATCTGCCCTGTGATCATCCTGCATGCTAATCTCCTCCCTTGACGGCCATGCCGCTCAATCCCTTGCAAGCCAGCGCTACAATATCATCCAAGGCATTATCGATCGCCACCGTCACCACACCAGGCTCACCGGCCGGCGGCTCCAGCGTCTGCAACTGGCTGTCGAGGAGGGACGCCGGCATGAAGTGGCCTTGACGCGCCTGCATCCGCGACAGCAGCAGATCGCGGGACCCCTCCAGGAAAACAAAGGCCAGGCGCCCGCCCGCCGCCTGCCGCAACCTGTCCCGATAGCTTCTCTTCAACGCCGAACAGGAAATCACCAATCCTTGCGATGCGTCCAGCGCGGTGCTGATTTCCGCGCCGATCCGGTCGAGCCAGGGCAGGCGGTCGTCGTCGGTCAGCGGTATGCCCTGCGCCATCTTCTCGACGTTTTGAGGCGGGTGGAGCTGGTCGCCCTCTAGAAACGCCATGCCGTTTTGGGCAGCAATGCGTTCTCCGACCGAGGATTTGCCGCAGCCGCTGACGCCCATGACGACAACGGCCAGAGGCGGTGCCATTTTCTCGCGCTTCATCGTCCCGTCTCTGTCAGAGGCAGGTCGTGATGCCGCCGTCGACATAAAGCGTGTGCCCGTTGATGAAGGACGAGCCGCGGCCCGAGAGGAAGACGGCAGCGCCGACCAGTTCCTCGACATTGCCCCATCGTCCGGCCGGCGTCCGCTTCTCGAGCCATGAAGAGAATTCCGGATTGTCGACGAGCGCCTGGTTGAGCGGCGTCTTGAAATAGCCCGGCGCAATCGCGTTGATCTGCAGGCCGTACTTGGCCCAGTCGGCGCACATGCCGCGGGTCAGATTGCGCACCGCGCCCTTGGTCGCCGTGTAGGGAGCAATGCCGGGGCGCGCCAGTTCGCTTTGCACGGAGGCAATGTTGATGATCTTGCCCTGGCCGCGGGCGATCATGGGTTTGGCCGCCGCCTGGCCGACGTAAAACACGCTCGAAATATTGGTGGTCAGCAGCAGCTCCCATTTGTCCGCCGGGAAGTCTTCCAGCGGCGTGCGAAACTGCATGCCGGCATTGTTGATCAGGATGTCGAGCGGCCCGATATCGGCTTCGATCGCATCTATGCCTTCTTTGGCGGCGTCCTTGCTGGTGACGTCGAAGATCGCAGCATGGGCCGACAGGCCTTGATCCTTGAGGCTCGCGACCGCGCGTTTGACGCTTTCGGGCGTGCGGCCGTTGATGATGACCTCGGCGCCATGCTGCGCCAGCCCTTCGGCCAGGGCATAACCGATCCCCTGGCTCGAGCCGGTGATCAGGGCAAGGCGTCCGGTAAGATCAAACAAGTTCTTCATCTCATAACTCCTCCGGTCTCGCCGCGGGCGACGGCTGACGCTGCCGCTGGCGGTGAAACTCACTTGACATCCCTTTTTCGAATTATATGTTATCGATAACATAATCAACTGTCAAAATGCGGGATGGAAACGGAATGCCTGAGATGGAAATCTTGATGGCCGGAGCTTATCCGGAATGGGACATGGTGGATCTGGAGGCGAACTACCGCATCCATCGCCTGTGGGAAGCAACCGACCGGCAGGAACTGATTGCAAGAGTCGGCAAGGATATCCGCGCCATAGCGACGCGCGGCGAACTCGGCGCGTCCGCAGAGCTGATGGCGCAATTGCCGAAGCTGGAGATCGTCTCCTGTTATGGCGTCGGCACCGACGCTATCGACCTGTCCTATGCCCGCGCCAACGGCATTCGCGTCACCAACACGCCTGACGTGCTGACCGAAGATGTCGCCGATATCGCCATCGGACTGCTGATTGCCACGGCAAGGCAGATCCCGCAGGCCGACGTTCTCGTCCGCTCCGGCCAGTGGGGCAGCGTCGCCATGCCGCTGGTGACGAGGGTCTCCGGCAAGAAAGTCGGGGTCGCCGGCATGGGGCGGATCGGCAAGGCGATCGCCAAGCGGGCCGCCGCTTTCGGCTGTGAGATCTCCTACTTCGCCCGCAACGAGCACAAGGATGTTGCCCATGCCTACCAGCCGGACTTGGTCGCACTTGCCGATTGGGCCGATTTTCTGATCGTCATCGTCCCCGGCGGGCAGGCGACCATGAAGATCATCAACGCCGATGTGCTCAAAGCGCTCGGTCCCAACGGCATGTTGATCAATGTTTCGCGCGGAACGACCGTCGACGAAGAGGCGCTGATCGCAGCCCTTCGGGATGGCACGATCAAGGCCGCCGGCCTTGATGTCTTCCTGAACGAACCGAGGATCGACGCGCGTTTCCTGACGCTCCAAAACGTGGTGTTGCAGCCCCATCATGGCTCGGGTACCGTCGAGACACGTAAGGCCATGGGCCAGTTGGTCAGAGACAATCTCGCCGCGCATTTTGCCGGCAACCCGCTTCCAACTCCCGTCGTGTGAGGGTCCCGATATGAAAGCCATCGTCATCCATGCCGCCAAGGATCTGAGGATCGAGGAGCGCGAGCCGGAGGTTGCGGGCGTCGGGCAGGTGGAGATTGCCATCGAAGCTGGCGGTATCTGCGGTTCCGACCTGCATTATTACAATCATGGCGGTTTCGGCACCGTTCGCCTGCGCGAACCGATGATCCTCGGCCATGAGATCGCCGGCACGGTCAAGGCGCTGGGCGCCGGCGTCGCCGACCTTGCCGTCGGAGACCGCGTTGCGGTTTCGCCGAGCCGGCCGTGCAACCATTGCCAATATTGCCTGAAGGGACAACAGAACCACTGCCTCAACATGCGGTTTTACGGCAGTGCCATGCCGATGCCGCATATTCAGGGCGGCTTTCGCCAGCGGCTGGTGGCGGAACGTTGGCAATGCCACAAGGTCGCCGATGGCATTTCCATCCACGAGGCCGCCTTTGCCGAACCCTTTGCCGTGACGCTGCATGCGGCAAACCGCGCCGGATCGCTGCTGGGCAAACGGGTGCTCGTCACCGGGTGCGGCCCCATCGGCATGCTGGCGATCGTTGCAGCCCGCGTTCTCGGCGCCCGCGAGATCGTCGCGACCGACGTGACCGACAGCGTACTGGCGATTGCCCGCACCAGCGGCGCCGACAGAACGATCAACGTTGCCACGCATGCCGCCGACCTCGCCGCTTATAGCGCCGACAAGGGATATTTCGACGTCATGTTCGAGGCGTCAGGCAATGAACGGGCGGTGCGCGCGGGCCTGGAGACGCTCAGGCCCCGCGCGGTTCTCGTTCAGCTCGGCCTTGGCGGCGATGTCTCGATTCCGCAGAACATGATCGTTGCGAAAGAGATCGAGATGCGCGGGACATTCCGTTTTCACGAGGAATTTGCGCTCGCCGTCGAACTGATCAACGCGCGTCGCGTCGATCTGAAGCCGCTGCTGACAGGTGTCTTCGGAATCGACGAGGCCGTCGCCGCTTTCGAATTGGCCGGCGATCGCAGCAAGTCGATGAAAGTCCAGATCGCCTTCTGAACCTGCTGGATCATTCCTTAAATCGGAATCGATTCAGAAATAGATGTTCAAAAATTCAAACTGTTGCGACGCCCCGCATCTGAAAGAGGCGCGGTGTTGTGGTGCTCAAGCTGTCGGCGTGCCGTTCCTGTCCGTGCTTTCGCGCAGGACAACCCTATAGCCGGTTAATGTGATCTCATCGCCGGTCGCCTCGCCACTTTGCAGGGCGTGCAGCAGGCGACCGGCCGCCTGGCGACCGATGCCATAACAGTCCACATTGATGGTGGTGATGCGCGGATGACAGATGGAGGAGATCTCATAATCGCCGAAACCGGCAACGGCGATGTCCCGAGGAACCTTCATTCCCCTGCGCGTGCATTCCATGATGGCGCCGAAGGCGGATAGGTCGGAAACGCAGAGAACCACTTCCGTGTCCGGCCAGCGCTCCAGCAGGCTGACGATTGCCTGGCCGCCCTGTTCCATGGTGATGGGCGGAACGCCGAAGGAAATCATCCGTCCCGGTCCGAGGCCGAGTTCTTCAACCGTCTTCTGGAAACCGCTGCGCCGCTGGCTGCCGCGCGTATCGCGCGCCGTCGTTCCGCCGATATAACCGAACTTCCGATATCCCTGGCCGGCAAGCGTCCGCACCAGCAAGGACATCGCCTCGCTGTTGGAGAAGCCGACGACCTGATTGATCGGATCTTCCGGAAGTTCCCACGTCTCGACAACGGGAATGCCGGCTTTTGCGAGCATCCGCCGTGCGCGCGCCGTGTGCGAACCACCGGTCAGGATGATGCCTTCCGGGCGGCGGCGCAGCATCGCTTCGATCAGCTCTTCTTCTTTCTCCGCCGAATAGTCGGTATAGCCGAGAAGAAGCTGAAGGCCGGTATTTTCCAGCGCATCGGTAATGCCGCGTGCGGTGTCGGAAAAATTCGAATTGTTGATCGACGGCACCAGGGCGGCGATGAAGCCGCTGCGCCGCGACGACAGGCTGCCGGCCGACAGATCGAGCACGTAGCCGAGCGCATCGACGGCTTCCATGATGCGCTTGCGGGTCTCCTCGGAAACACTCGCATCCTGGCGAAAGGCACGCGAAACGGTCATGGCGGAGACGCCGACATATTTGGCGACCTCCGCCATCGTCAGCTTTTGAGCCTCTCCCGGCTTGAGACGCTTGTCTTTCGGCACATCCTCGTTCTTCACTGGTCTCCGCTTTCACAAAGCTTCCGAGTTGGGCAATTCAACACAGGATAAAGTTATCGCTATCATCGCACAATCGATTTTATTGCAGTGATGCACCGTTCCGCAGTCGAAAAACCAGGATTCTCGGCGCATCGATACCTGTACGACAGCTTCAAAACACGACAATATGATATCGATAACAATTGATGAAACGGAGGAGCATCATGTTCGGGCAAATTGACGGTACGGGGTTCGAGGTTCTCGACCCGCGTTTCGAAAGCTGCTTCGTCGGCCACGCCCGCGTCGAGCGGCTTTGGACGGGTGGTCGCTGGCTGGAGGGACCGGCCTGGTTTGCCGCCGGGCGGTATCTGGTTTTCTCGGATATCCCCAACAACCGGATGATGCGCTACGACGATACCAGTGGGCATACGTCGGTCTTCCGCGCGCCCAGCAACAACTCGAACGGCAACACGGTCGACAATCAGGGCCGGCTCATCACCTGCGAGCACCTGACGCGCCGTGTCACCCGCACCGAATTCGACGGCAGGATTACCGTCCTGGCCGATCGGATTGCAGGCAAACGGCTGAATTCCCCGAACGACGTCGCCGTCAAATTCGATGGGACCGTCTGGTTCACCGACCCGAGCTACGGTATTCTTCACGACTACGAGGGCGACTACGGCGAGGAGGAAATCGGCGGATGCCACGTCTACCGGCATGACCCGGCAACAGGCACGACCGATCAGGTCACTTCCGATTTCGTCAAGCCGAACGGACTGGCTTTTTCCCCGGATGAGAGCGTGCTCTACGTCGCCGATACCGGGGCAACGCACCGGCCCGGCGGCCCGCGTCACATCCGGACGCTCGCAGTCTCGAATGAGGGACGACTGAGCGATCTCGGCGTTTTCGCGGAATGTACCTCAGGCCTGTTCGATGGTTTTCGCGTGGACCGGAAAGGCCGGATATGGACGAGCGCCGGCGATGGCGTCCACGCCTATGACGCGGATGGAACGTTGATCGGCAAGATCCATATTCCCGAGGGCGTCTCCAACGTCACCTTCGGCGGAGAGAAATTGAACCGTCTCTTCATCACCGCAAGCACGTCCCTTTATGCTGTCTATCTCGCTGCCAACGGGTCGAGACCGGGGTAATCACTAAGCCGAGGCCGCCCTTTTGGGACGGCCTCTCGTTTGGGACGGCATTTACGTCTTACCTCACCGCTGGCTGAGGCCGTCCGCCAGCCGGACCAGGCCGAGGAAATCCGACCTGTAGCCGAAGCTATCCGTTCCCCGCGATGCCGCGGCGAGATCGGCAATCGCCTGATAGGAATAGGAATCGAGGGCGGCGATGCGGCTCAGTTTCTGGCCGAAGGCGGCGACGGCCACGGAGAAACGGACATCCTGCGGCGCGGCATCGACGGCGGCGACCGCGTTGCTGTCATTGACAGGCGTGGTGATGAGAGCACTCTTGTCCTCGCCCGGCCTTTTGTAGCGCATCTTGACGAAGGCAAGCTCGTCTTCACGCGCGGCATCGGCGGTCTCGGCCGGCGCCTTGTCGCCATAACGCAGGTCGTCATTCATGACCGCGGGGCTTCCCTTGGGCGTAATTTCGTAAATCGCCGTGACGCTGTGGCCGGAGCCGATATCGCCGGCATCGACACGATCGTTGTTGAAATCTTCGCGATTCAGTGCCCGCGTCTCGTAGCCGATCAAGCGGTATTCGGCGATCCTTTCCGGGTTGAACTCGACCTGGAACTTGACGTCGCTGGCGATCGGAAACAGCGTCGATCCGGCCTCTTCGACCAGCGTCTTCTGTGCCTCCGCCAAGGTGTCGATATAGGCCGCACTGCCATTGCCGTTCTGGGCCAGCGTTTGCATCAGGGAATCGTTGAGATTGCCCCGCCCGAAGCCGAGAACGGTCAGGAAGATGCCGTCCTTGCGCTTCTCTTCGATGATGCGCTTCAAGTCCTCGTCGCTCGACGGGCCGACATTGAAATCGCCGTCCGTCGCCAGCATCACCCGGTTGACGCCGTCCTTGACGAAGGCCTGTTTGGCAAGGTCATAGGCGGCCTCGATACCTTCGGCGCCGCCGGTCGAGCCGCCGGGCTCCAGACCGTCGATCGCCGACAGGATCTTCGATTTCTCCGCCACCCGCGTCGGCGCCAGCACGGTGCCGGCATTGCCGGCATAGGTGACGATCGAGACGGTGTCGTCGGCCTTCAGCCGGTTGACCAGAAGACGGAAAGCGCTCTTGAGAAGCGGCAGCTTGTCCGGCTCGTCCATCGAGCCCGAGACGTCGATCAGGAAGACCAGATTGGCACGCGGCGTGGTTGCCGGTGCGATGTCATAGCCCTTGATCGCCACATGCATCAATTCCGTGTCGCGGTTCCACGGGGTCGGCATGACAGTCACCGTCGCCTTGAACGGCTGGTCGGCATTGTCGGGACCCGGCCAGTCATAGGGGAAATAATTGATCATCTCCTCGACGCGAACCGATTGCGGATCGGGCATCGCCCCACCCGTCAACGACCGGCGGACGAAGGAATAGGAGGCGCTGTCGACATCGGCGGAGAAGGTCGAAACCGGATCCGTCGCGACACTCTTGATCGGATTTGCCGCGGCATTGGCAAACCGCTCGCGGCCGGGATCGCGCTGGATCTGGATAGGTCCGTCCGCCGGCGGCGCAGGCGAGGGGGCGACGGCCATCGGTTCGGCCAGTTGCTGTTGGGGGGCGATGCCGGGTGCGGCCGGCGCGGAGCGTTTGGCCGCCCCGAGGGCCGCGGCAGAACTCTCCGACTTGTTCGTAAGGGCGGCGATGTCGTCGGCATCGAATTCGGACGTCCGTCCCGCATCGGGCTTTGCGAGGTTTTGAGACTCCTTGTCCTGCAGGCCTTGCGCGTCAGCGACTGATTGCTCAGTCAGGGGGCCGTTCTCGGCCGGTGCTTGCGGCGGAATCTCCGGCGTCACCGTGACGGGTTGGCCCGCAGTTGCGACCGGTTGTTTCGACGCCTCACCTCGCGACAGGTTGCCGGCGATCTCGGTCTGGTCGACGATCGGCGATCCGTTGCGGGTCAGCTCGATCGTGAGATAACCGGCAGCCGGAATGACGAGCAGCGTCGCAAGGGCTGAACCGGCGAGGAATTTCTTGTTCATGGCAGGGCTCCATATCCAGTTGATGATGGAGCTTTGACGCCAGCCTTTCGCATTTCCTTGGGGCGCCTGCACATTATTTTCGGCGGTGTCGAAGGCCTGCATCGCTGCGGCAAGCGCACGCGCGCGCGCCTCCGGATCGGGTGCCGGCGGTGTGAGGCGGGAGAGCTTTTCCAGTTCCTTGTCCACGGTCATACCTCTTCCTTGCCGAGCACGGTTTTCAGCCTCTTACGCGCCTCGTGGACCTGCCAGGACACGGTCGCCTCCGAGCAGCCCATGACATCGGCGGCAGCAGAATGGCTGAGGCCTTCGCCATAGACGAGCAGCACGGCGTCGCATTGCCTTTCCGGCAAGGCGCGCACGGCGGCCCATAATTCGCCCGATAGCTCGTCGTCATTTCCATCAGGCGCATCCGGCTGCGGTTCGGCGGCATAAGCGCGGAATGTCTGCTCCTCTCGGGCAAGCTTGCGTCTGTGGTCGCGGGCGGCGTTGAGCGTCAGCGTATAGAGCCAGGTTCTGAAGCGACTGGCGCGCCGCGAAAGCTGCCGATGGCCGCGCCGAGCTTGACGCAGACCTCCTGTGCGATGTCGTCGGCATCCGTGGAACTGCCCGACCAGCGCCACGCCGTCGCGTGGACGAAATCATAATGACGCGAGACCAGTTGCCCGAAGGCCTCCCGGTCGCCGCCCTGCGCTCGTTCTATGAGCTCCGCATCCAATTCCGCACCTACCCCAAACCGACCAGCAAGATGCTATTTCGAGATTGAGACGTTTCTCGGATGGCTTTCCTTGGGTCGGCGCTGAAAAAATTATCGCGAATTTTGAAAGTCGCGACATTCATGGGTCGCGGCCAGACAGATCGGCTCGGTCACAAAGGCGCATGATGAGGATAAAGTCGGCCAGGGACATGATCTGTCATGCCCCAAATCGCGAAAGGACCTCCATGTCCGCTCAACCGCCTGTCCCCACCGAAAAGGGCATCCTGCAGTTTCTGGCGATTTGCGATTCCTTCTATCCGCCGGACGCCGTTCAAGCATCGATCGAGCAGCAACGCCATTGGTACGATGCTCTTTGCGCGCGTTTCGACCGGCCGCTGCCCCCGGAGATGATCTTTGCCGATGGCATGCTGCAGCGCATACCGATCCGGCGCTACCGTCCGCGCAAAATCAGCACGCGCACCATTCTGCTCTATCTTCATGGCGGCGGCTTCGTCGTCGGTTCGCTCGAAAGCCATCATGCCATCTGCGCCGAGATCGCCGATTTCGCCGGAGCGGAACTCGTTTCCGTCGATTACCGGCTGGCGCCTGAGTATCGCTGGCCGGCACAGACGGATGACGGCTTTGCAGTGTTGAAGCATCTGCTGTCCGCCAACAGCAAGGTCGTGCTGATCGGGGACAGCGCCGGCGCCAATCTTGCCGCCGGTCTTGCATTGCGGGCGCGCGACGAGGGCCTGTCCGGTGTCGTCGGCCAGGTCCTGATCTACCCGGCGCTCGGTGGCGATCTTGCCGCAGGCTCCTATATCGAAATGGCCGCAGCCCCCGGCCTGACGACGGCGGATGTCGCCTATTACCGCGAGATCCTGCAGGCGCCGGCAGGCAATGAGATCGCCGAGCCGCTGCAGGCAGCTTCGCTTGCAGGGCTGCCGCCGGCCTTCATCACGGTCGCGCATTTCGATCCGCTTCGGGACGACGGCCGGCACTATGCCGCCCGGCTCACCGAAGAGGGCGTCGACGTCTGGTTCCGGGAGGAGCCGCAGATGGTGCATGCATGGCTGCGCGCCCGCCACATGAGCGATGGCGCCCGCGACGGCTTCCGTGCCGTCTGCGAGGCCACAAGGCGTTTTGCGCAGACCTGACGATCACATCAGGTCACGCGCGATCCGCTTTTCCGCAAAGACCTTTTCGAAGACCTGTACGTCGTCCTCGAACGCGGTGACGACGGCGCTGATGATCCACTCGGTCCGGGTGCAGGCAATATGCGCGGTCGCGACCGTCCGGACGAACCAGCCGGGGCGGCGCATGTCGCAGGTCCAGGTCGACATCCCGGTCATCGACTGGGGATTATCGGGTGAAATCGACCAGACTTCCTCCCGCAGTTGCCGGGTCGAGAGACCTGTCCCCGGGTGTTCGGTGAGCCCGGTATCCTCGTGGATGTGATACTCCGTCCGGTTGGCCGAGAGATCGCGGACGACCTGCCGCTTCGTCGCGGCCGCCGCGTGCTCGATGTATTTCGGCAGCGGATCGGGATTGGCCGGTTCCTTGATGTCGATCCTCTGATGCTCGCCGAGCATCGGCAACCCCAGACCGAGTGCCGCGATGTCGACCTCGATGCCCTCGTCATCAGGCGGCGGCAGGATCATCGGCCAATAGGCGGTGGAAAGCGAAAGGCGGATGCGATGTCCCTTGCGGAAGCGATAACCGCAGGCATCGAGCACGAGCCGGATCGACACCCTTTCGCCTGGCACCAGCGGCTTGGGATCTGCATTGCCGTCGCGGTGGGTGAGGTTGACGACGCCGAAGGCGACACGCGTTGCCGTGCCATCCGGATGGACATCGACGAGCCGGGCGCAGAGATTTCCGCCCGTCGCCCGGGAGCGCAGTGCAAGCGTCAGCACGGGCCGGCCGAGATAGTCGCAATCGCCGGCAAGCGGCATCGTATCGAAGACCAGCGAGCCGGCATCGTCCGAACGCTGATCGATCGCCATTTCGGCGTCGGGTTTCAGCGTAAAATATTCGCCGGATGCCGTCCCGGTGTCGAGCGGAGAGCGGAGATAGACGGGATGCTCGGGCGCGTGCGGGATCGGCATGCCTTCCGTCAGCTTGCCGAATTGCTCGACATAAAAACACTGCATCCGCGGCGGCGACCAGACGTCCTTGGCAACCCAGAAACCCGGATCGCTGTCACGTCGCGGGGCAGGGCGGATGGCATCGAGAATATAGGCGCGGGCCTGCGGCAGCCCGTCGATCCCGTTATCGTCGCCGCGCAGCCATTTGTTCCACCAGCCAATCGCCTCGCCGTGGAAATCCGTGCGCGGCTTCGGCCAGGCGAAATGCGGATACTTGTGCACCCACGGCCCGATCAGCGCCTTCGCTTTGCGGCCCAAACCTTCAATCGCCATCAGAGGCGTATTGCGGTAGCCGTCCGCCCAGCCGGCGATGACAAGTGCCGGAATCTCCACGCTCGAAAAATCCTCTGAGATCGAGCCGTGACGCCAGAAATCGTCGCGCCGCTGGTGGGCCAGCCACGCCTCCATGAAGAAGGGTTCGCCTGCCAGGCGTTCCAGCCACATCTGCTTCCAGTGCTCGCCGACCAGTGCCGGATCGGGCGGGCGCGACTGGTAGCCGAGCATCGTCGCCGCCCATGAGAGCTGGGCGGAGAGATGGCAACCGTTCTTGTAATGGATGTCGTCATTGTAGCGGTCGACGGTCGAGGCGATCGATATGACGGCCTTCAGCGCCGGCGGACGCAATGCCGCGACCTGCAGGCTGTTGAAGCCGCCCCAGGAGATGCCCATCATGCCGACGGCGCCGTTCGACCATGGCTGCGCGGCAATCCAGGCAATCAGCTCGCAGGCATTGGCAAGCTCGCATTCTGTATATTCGCCATCGATGACACCATCGGATTCGCCGGAGCCGCGGATATCGACGCGCACGCCGGCAATACCGGCCGCAGCAAAGACCGGGTAGGTCGACTCGTCCCTGAGGCAGGTTCCGTCCCGCTTGCGGTAGGGCAGGAATTCGAAGACGGCGGGAACGGGATCTTCGTCCGCGCCGTCCGGCATCCAGATGCGCGCGGCAAGCCGCGTCCCATCCTTCAGCATGATCCATTCATTCTCGATGGTGGTAAAGCCGCGCGAGGTCATGCTCATTCCTTGATGCACATTGCATGCGACGAGGGTTCCGCCCCTCGTCAAGTCACCTAGTCAAGTCAGTTACCGGCGCTCTCCATGCGACGCGTGGCGAGCACCCGTTCCAGCCAGCCGATTTCCATTTCCGGTACGGATTTCAACAGCAGATCGGTGTAATCGTCAAAGGGCGGCGACAGCGCCGTCGATTTCGGGCCGAACCGCACCAGCTTGCCGCGATGCATCACCGCCACGCTGTCGGCGATCGCCCGGACGATCGCGATATCGTGGGTGATGAAGACATAGGACAACTGCTCTTCTTCCTGCAGGCGCAGGAGCAGCTTGAGGATACCCTCCGCCACCAGCGGATCGAGCGCCGAGGTCGGCTCGTCGCAGAGGATGAGTTCGGGCTTGGCGGCCAGCGCTCTGGCGATCGCCACGCGTTGCTTCTGGCCGCCGGAGAGTTCGGCGGGGTAGCGATCGACGAAGCCCTTGCCCATTTCGATCTGGTCGAGCAGTTCCTTGACCCGGGCGGTCTTCTCGGCACCTCTGAGGCCATAATAGAAGGTCAGCGGCCGGCCGATGATGTCGCGGACCGTCTGCCGCGGGTTCATCGCCGTATCGGCCATCTGGTAGATCAGCTGGATGCGCCTCAGGTCGTCGTTCGGCCGGCTCTTGAGGCCTGGCATCAGCGGTTTGCCGTCAAAGACGATGCGTCCGCTGCTCGGCGGCAACAGGCCGGTGATGACGCGCGCCAGGGTCGACTTGCCCGAGCCGGACTCGCCGACGACCGCGAGTGTCTGGCCCTTCGGCACGTGCAGCGAGACATCGTGCAGCACCTTGAAGCCGTTGGAATATTCGGCGCTGACATTTTCCACCTTGAGGAGTGCCGTGGACTGATCGGCGGCTTCCTCGCGATAGGCCTGTCTGACATTGACGAGGGCGCGCGTATAATCCTCCCGCGGTGCCTCGATGATCTGCTGGACGCTGCCATATTCCACTTGCTTGCCATAGCGCAGAACCATGATGTCGTCCGAGATCTGGGCGACGACGGCGAGATCGTGGGTGATGTAGAGGGCGGCGGTATGCGTTTCCTCGATCGCATGCTTGATCGCCGCCAGCACGTCGATCTGCGTGGTGACGTCGAGCGCCGTGGTCGGCTCGTCGAAGACGATCAGTTCGGGGTTGGAGCAGAGCGCCATCGCCGTCATCGCCCGCTGCAACTGGCCGCCGGAGACCTGATGGGGAAAGCGCTCGCCGAAGGTTTGGGGATTGGGCAGGCCGAGAACCCCGAACAGATAAAGCGCACGCTTGCGCGCCTCGTCCTTCGTCATCAAACCATGCTTGACAGAGGCTTCAATCACCTGGTCGCCGAGCCGATGGGCGGGATTGAAGGCAGCGGCCGCAGACTGCGCCACATAGCAGACCCGCGCCCCGCGGATTTGACGGATGCCGTTCTTGCCGAGCGCCAGGATATTGGCACCGTCGAGCAAGACCTCGCCTCCGGTGATTTCCGCGCCACCCCGGCCATAGGCGAGTGCGGAAAGGCCGATCGTCGACTTGCCGGCGCCCGATTCCCCGATGAGGCCGAGAACCTTGCCCTTTTGCAGATCGAAGGAAACGCCGTCGACGATCGTCACCCGCCTGGGCGGTTCGCCCGGCGGGTAGCTGGTTGCTTCGATCTTCAGATTGCGAACGGAAAGAAGCTCAGGCATCGCCGCGCCCTCCCTTGAGGCTGGATGTGCGTTTCAGGAGCCAGTCGACGACGAGGTTGACACAGACGGCAAGCACGGCGATCGCCGTGCCCGGCACCAATGCTGCCGATATGCCGAAGATGATGCCGTCCTTGTTGTCCTTGACCATGCCGCCCCAATCGGCCGCCGGCGGCTGAATGCCGAGGCCGAGGAAGGAAAGCGTCGAGAGGAACAGGATCGAGAAGGCGAAGCGCAACCCGAACTCGGCCAGCAGCGGCGACAGCGTGTTCGGCAGAATTTCGCGGAAGATGATCCAGAGCTTGCCTTCGCCGCGCAGCTTGGCCGCCTCGACGAATTCCATCACCGCGACATCGAGCGCCACAGCGCGGCCGAGACGGTAGACGCGGGTGGAATCGAGGATCGCCATGACAAGGATCAGCACGACGATATTTTGCGGCAGGACCGCCAGAACGACCAGCGCGAAGATCAGCGTCGGGATCGACATCATCAGATCGTTGAAGCGGGAAAACACTGTGTCGATGATGCCGCGCGAGACGGCAGCGGTGAAGCTCAGGATAATGCCGAGCGAGAAGGAGATGACGGTGGCGGCGGACGAGACCAGCAGCGTCGTGCGCGCGCCGTAGATCAGGCGCGAGAGGATATCGCGGCCGAGATTGTCGAGGCCGAAGATATATTGATTATCCGGCAGCTGCCAGACGTCGCCGACGACCTGCGTCTCGCCATAGGGGGCCAGCCAGGGTGCAAAGATAGCGAAGATGAAGGCGATGGCGATACCGGCCATGCCGATCCAGGCGGTGATGGGGATGTCTCTCAATCTCATCGCGGATGCCTCAGCCGGGGGTTGGCGATAATCGCAAGGATATCGGCCGTCATGTTGAGGAAGATGTAGACGGCCGCGAAGATGAGCCCGCAGGCCTGCACGACGGGCATATCGCGCACGGTGACCGCATCGACCATATATTGCCCCATGCCGGGATAGACGAAGACCACTTCGACAACGACGACGCCGACCACGAGATAGGCAAGGTTCAGCGCGATGACATTGATGATCGGGGCGAGCGCATTGGGAGCGGCGTGCTTGACGATCGCGCGGAAGGCGCTGAGGCCCTTCAGCTCTGCCGTCTCCATATAGGCCGACGACATGACGGAGAGGATCGCCGCCCGCGTCATGCGCATCATGTGCGCAAGCACGACGAGCACGAGCGTCGCCGTCGGCAGCGCGATCGCCTTCAACCGCTCGCCGAAACCCATGCTGTCATAGACCGTCGCCGGGAAGGTCGCCATGCCAAGGTTCACCGCGAAGAAGAGGATCAGCAGGTAGCCGATGAAGAATTCCGGCAGCGAGATCGCCGCAAGCGAGATCACGTTGATGATCTTATCTGGCAGCCGATTGCGGAAATGCACCGACAGCATGCCAAGGCCGACGGCGAGCGGCACCGAGATCACCGCTGCGAAACCCGCCAGGAAAAGCGAATTGCCAAGGCGTTTGCCGATCTGCTCGCTCACCGAATTCTTGCTGGCCCAGGAGGTGCCGAAGTCTCCCTGGACGGCATTGCCGAGCCACTCGACGTAGCGCGTCGTGACCGGACGGTTCAGCCCGAGATCCTGACGAATATTGGCAACCGCCTGCGGCGTCGCCGACTGGCCGAGATAGGTGGTGGCAAAATCGCCGGGCAGGGCTTCCAGGCCGCCGAAGATCAGGATGGAAACGGCAAAAAGCAGGACGAGACTGAGCACGAAGCGCTCGAGGATGAGGGCCAGCAGCGGAAAACGCTGCCGCAACCCGAGGCCGGGCAAGATGCTGGGGGCAGGATTGGTCATGGCGAGGACCTCGCGCTAAAACGGCGGGAGGACCGCGGGTTTCATCCCACGGTCCCGGCTTCGTTGGAGATCGGAGGGGGCAAACGCCCCTTTATCCTCAGGCGTCCAGCCAGACGCGGGTTGCGACGTAGCCGTTCGACATGTCGTTGCCGATGTCGTGGACATAACCCTTCACCTGCTTGGTGGAGGCGTTCACGAAATCGTTGAACATCGGCAGGATCACCCCGCCCTCGTCGCGCACCATCATCGCCATGGTGCGGTACATGTCCTTGCGCTTGGCTTCGTCCAATTCGGAGCGGGCCTGCAGCAGCAGCTTGTCGAAGTCAGGACGCTTGAACTTGGTGTCGTTCCAATCCGCCGTCGAGAGATAGGCGGTGGAATACATCTGGTCCTGCGTCGGACGGCCACCCCAATAGGAGGTCGAGAAGGGCTGGACGTTCCAGACGTTGGTCCAGTAGCCGTCGCCCGGCTCGCGCTTGACCTCGATCTCGATGCCGGCCTTCTTGCAGCTTTCCTGATAGAGGACGGCCGCGTCGACGGCGCCGGGGAAGGCGACTTCGGAGGTGCGCAGGAGGACCGAGCCGCTATGGCCGGACTTCTTGTAGTGGAAGGCGGCCTTGTCGGGATCGTAAACGCGCTGCTCGATGCCCTCGGGGAACAGCGCATAGGTGCTGTTGATCGGGAAGTCGTTGCCGACCTTGCCGTAGCCGCCGAGGATCTTCTGCACCATGGTCTCGCGGTCCATGGCGTATTTGAGAGCCAGGCGCAGGTCGTTATTGTCGAACGGCGCCTTGTCGCAATGCATGATGAAGACATAATGGCCACGGCCGGCGGTCGAGAGGATCTCGACATTCGGCGCGCGCTTCAGCAGGTTGACGGTCTTCGGGTCGACGCGGTTGATGTAGTGCACCTGACCGGACGAAAGCGCCGCGATGCGGGCAGTGGCATCGTTCATGCCGATGATTTCGATCGAATCGACATAACCCCGGTCGGTGCGCCAGTCGTCCTTGTTCCTTTCGAAGGTGGCGCGGACGCCGGGCTCGAAGCTCGTCATCTTGTAGGGGCCGGTGCCGATCGAGGCCAGCGGA
Organism: Rhizobium anhuiense bv. trifolii; assembly: GCF_024346605.1. NCBI lineage: Bacteria > Pseudomonadati > Pseudomonadota > Alphaproteobacteria > Hyphomicrobiales > Rhizobiaceae > Rhizobium > Rhizobium anhuiense. The sequence continues at coordinate 1,335,515 of NZ_CP098801.1, read as the reverse complement.
TCGTCGACGCCGCCGTTCGGCTGGATGACCAGGTGGTAGTCCGACAGCAGAAGCGGCATGTCGGCATTGCCTTCGCTGAGCGTCAGCACGAGATTGCCGCCGTCGGCCTTGATCTCCTTGATCGAGCCGAGAACACCGAGCGCACCGGATTCCGACTTTGCGTCGGTGTGGCGCTTCAGCGTCGCAACGACGTCGTCGATCGTCAGTTCCTTGCCATCGTGGAACTTGACACCCTTGCGGATCTTGAAGGTCCAGGTGACAGCGTCCTTCGAGGGCTCCCAGGATTCGGCAAGCGAGGGCACGGCGGCACCCGTCAGCGGGTCGGACTCGACCAGCATGTCGCCCCAGCAGCGGCCGATACAGAACATGACCTGCGACAGGAACTTTGCCGGATCCTTCGAATCGGTGGCGGCACCTCCTTCGAGGCCGAGCTTCAAGTGGCCACCGCGTTTCGGTTCGGCGGCTTGCGCACTTTCGGTGAAGAGCTTGTCGGCGACGGCAAGTGTGATGCCCGCCGCCATGGCGCGTCCCATGAATTCGCGGCGGCTGAGCCCGCCGGCGGTGACACGGCTTGCGAGATATTTGGTGTAGTCGTTCATTCCCCAGTTCCTTCTTTATGGTGCGTTGACAGAACTTCCGGGCAGATCCGCAGGCGGTTTCCTCTCCACCTCCGTCGCCCGCATCATGCGGGAAAATAGTGCGGTTGCTGCCGCCTGGTCATTTTCCTTTCCAAATGGGGCTTCGCTTCTCGGCGAAGGCCCGCGCGCCTTCCAATTGGTCCTCGCTCGAATAGAGTTTGTCGACCGTCGCAAACTGCCGCTTGGTGACCTTGTTCATGGCAGTCTGGAACGTCGAACCCTCCGCTTCGCGCACGATTTCCTTGATGGCGGCATAGACGAGCGTCGGCCCGCTTTCGAGCAGCCGGGCAAGCTCCCATGCTCTCTCCATCAGCCTGTCGGCCGGCAGGACCTCGTTGACGAAACCCCAGCGATGCGCCTCGTGAACGTCGAGCCAGCGCCCCGTCAAAAGCATGTCCATGGCGATGTGGTAGGGGATGCGCTTCGGCAGCTTGATCGAAGCCGCATCGGCAACCGTGCCCGAGCGGATTTCCGGCAGGGCGAAGGTCGCATGCTCGGCGGCGAGGATCAGGTCGGCAGAAAGCGCGATCTCCAGCCCGCCGCCGCAACAGATCCCATTGACCGCACAAATGACCGGCTTGTTGAGGTCACGCAGCTCCTGCAGCCCGCCGAAGCCGCCGACACCGTAATCCCCGTCCACCGCATCGCCCGATGCCGCCGCCTTGAGATCCCATCCGGCGCAGAAAAACTTCTCGCCCGCACCCGAGACGATGGCGACACGTAGCGTTGGATCATCGCGGAAATCCCGGAAGATCAACCCCAGGGCGCGGCTGGTCGAAAGGTCGATGGCGTTCGCCTTCGGCCGGTCGATGACGACTTCGAGGACACCGCTGTCCTGTCGTGTGCGAATGGGATCGCTCAACTTATGCTACCTCCTCCGCCGTATCAGGGCATCGACTGCGACAACGCCGCCCCCTTCGGGAAGAACCATCAACGGATTAATGTCCAGTTCCTCCAGGCGTGCCGCGTTCATTACGACATAATCTGCCGCTGCTGAGACAGCATCGACAACAGCCTCGAGGTCGCCTTTTGGTCTCCCGCGATAGCCATAGATCAATTTTGCAAGTTTAAGACGCGAAATCGCCGCGCGAATCTCGATTTTCGTCACTGGAAGCGGCAAAATGATCGAATCTTCAAGCAATTCAACGAAGATTCCCCCCGCTCCAAGGGTCAGCGACAATCCGAAGACGGGATCGCGGATGGCGCCGACAATGAGCTCGGCAACCGGCGGATTGATCATCTTCTCGACGAGATAACCTGAATTCGGCGGCATGGCCGCCGCCGCATCCGACACTGCCTCACTATCCCTAAGGTTGAGTGCGATGGCCCCGGCGTCGGTCTTGTGGGCAATACCGAGCGCTTTCAGCACAACGGGGAAACCGAGCCGCTCGGCCTGCTCGGCAGCTTCCCGGGACGAAAAAGCCTGCAGCCCCCGAGGAACAGGGAGGCCGCAGGCAGCAAGTTCCGTCTTTGCATCGGCTTCCGTCAGCGTTTCGATCTCGCCGCCCATGGACGGCACGTCGAGCAGCGGCAAGGGAGGCGGCGCTTCCCAGACCTTGCCAATACCGGCGGCGATTTCCGCCGCAATGATGGTTTCGTCGATGCCCGAGAAGGCGACGATGCCATTCGCCATCAGCCGATCTGCAATCGGCTCGGGCATGTTTTCCGGAAGGGTCGCCAGCACGCCGGCCAGCGCACCCGTGGTGGCGGCGGCCGCAATGACCGCATCCGCCGTCATCGCCCATTCGGAGGCATCGCAGCGGTCGCCACGCGGGAAGTCGAGGACGACGAGATTGAGGGCATAGCCGCCTTCGAACATGGCGCCGAAGGCTTCGGTCTGGCGTGCGAGATCGCCCCAGACGAAGGTGTGGTAGTCGAGCGGATTGGAAAGCGTCACCATCTCGCCCAGCACCCGCCGCAGACGCGGTAGCTGTTGCGGCTGCAGCGCCGGGAATTCCACCTTGCGACCGACGGCGGCATCCGCCATCAGCGAGGCTTCGCCCCCCGAGCAGCTCATCGACGAGATCGAATGGCTTGCAAGCGGGCCGGCGACATGCAGCAGCTTCAGGGTTTCGAGCAGTGCCGGCAAGGTCTGGACACGGCCAAGGCCGAGACGGGCCAGTACGGCATCGGCGACGGCATCGCTGCCGGCAAGCGAGGCGGTATGCGACACCGCCGCGCGTTTTGCCTGTTCCGATCTGCCGACCTTCAGGACGACGACCGGCTTCCTCGACCGCCGGGCGATGGCGGCCAGACGTTCGAGGGCAGCGAGATCACCGAAACCTTCGACATGAAGGCCGACAGCCGTGACGCGTGGGTCGTCGATCAATGCGCAGGCGACATCGGCAAGCGATGTCTGCGCCTGGTTGCCGGCCGTGACCACATAGGCGATCGGCAGCCCACGGGTCTGCATGGTCAGGTTGATGGCGATATTGGAGGACTGCGTGAGGATCGCGACACCGCGCTCGATGCGCTGCATGCCATGCTGATCGGGCCAGAGCAGCGCGCCGTCGAGGCCGTTGATCAGCCCGTAGCAATTCGGCCCGAGGATCGGCATATCGCCAGCCGCCTCCAAAAGGGCCCGCTGCAGCTCGGCGCCATCCTCAAGTTCACCCGTCGCCTCGCTGAAACCCGATGCATAACAGACCGCCCCGCCGGCACCGGCTTCAGAAAGGCTGCGGACGATCTCGACGGTCAGCGTCCGGTTGACGCCGACGAAGGCGGCATCCGGCGCTGACGGCAGATCCGAGACCGAGCGATAGCAGCGCCGTCCGAGCACCTCGTCGAGCTTCGGATGGACAGGCCAGATCTCGCCGGCAAAACCCATGCGATCGCACTGCTCGATCACCCTGCGCGCCTCGCGGCCACCGAAGACGGCGATCGTTTGCGGTCTGAGCAGGCGGTCGAGCGGGCGAGATGTCATCGGCTCACGCTCCCAAAGGTCTAAGCAGGTCGCGGCTGATGATATGCCGCTGGATTTCGGAGGTGCCGTCCCAGATGCGCTCGACGCGCGCATCGCGCCAGAAGCGGGCGAGCGGCAGGTCGTCCATCAGGCCCATGCCGCCGAAGATCTGGATCGCCTCATCGGTGACCCGGGCGAGCATTTCCGAGGAGTAAAGCTTGGCCGAGGCGATTTGCCGGTCTGCAGGCAGCCCGGCATCAAGCCGCCAGGCGGCGGCAAGTGTCAGCCAATCGGCTGCGTCGATCTCGGTGATCATATCGGCGAGCTTGAACGACACACCCTGATTTGCGCCGATCGGCTTGCCGAACTGCTTGCGCTCGGCGGCATAGGGCAGCGTCATGTCGAAGACGCGCCGTGCCCGGCCGACGCAGGTGGCGGCAACCGTCAGCCGCGTGCCGTAGAGCCATTGATTGGCGATATCGAAGCCGCGATGCACCTCGCCCAGCACCTGGGCTTCGGGTATCCGGCAATCTTCGAAGCTGAGCGTCGAGTTGTGGTAGCCACGATGCGAAACGGAATCGTAGCCCTTGCGGATTTCGAAGCCCGGCGTGCCGCGATCCACCAGGAAGGCGGTGATCTTCTTCTTGATGCCTTTCGGCGTTTCTTCCTCACCCGTCGCGGCAAAGACAATGACGAAATCGGCGACATCGGCATGCGAAATAAAGTGTTTCGTGCCATTGAGGACGAAGTCGCCGCCGTCGCGGCGGGCGGCGCATTTCATCCCGCGCATATCGGAACCGGCGTCCGGCTCGGTGATCGCAAGCGCGTCGATCTTCTCGCCGCGCACGGCGGGCAGGAGGTAGCGCTCTCGCTGCTCGCCCTCGCAAGCCATCAGGATGCCGGAGGGCCGGCCGAAGAAAACCGTCAGCCCGAGGGAACCGCGCCCGAGCTCCCGCTCGACCAGCGTGAAGGTGACGTGATCGAGACCGGCGCCGCCGACCTCCTCCGGGAAATTGCAGGCGTAGAAGCCGAGATCGATGCATTTGCGCCGGATCTCGTCTCCGAGCTCCGGCGGGACGATGCCTGTGCGCTCGACCTCGTTTTCGTGCGGATAAATTTCGGTCTCGACGAAGGCGCGGACCGTCTCGACGATCATTTCCTGTTCTTCGCTCAATCCGAAATCCATGCCGATCCTCCTACCGTTTCTGGCCGACGTGACGGCCGACGCCTTCAGGCGCGGCCAAAATCGCATGCGCTTCGGCGATCGCCTTGACCTTGTCGACAATGACGGCCGGCGCCGGCGTGGCCTTGCCGGCCTTGCTGTCGACATGCAGCAACATGTGCTCGGCGGTGGCAATGGCCTCGCCCGTCGTCGTATCGTGCAACGTATGGAAGACATGCAGCCGCTTGTCGTCGACGGAGAGGATCCGGCAGGTCGAATGGATCGTCTGGCCGAGCTTTGCCTCGCCGAGATGGCGGATGTGGGTTTCCACCGTATAGTAGCTGTGTCCCGCCTCGACATAGGCGACGTCGACGCCGATGAGGCGCAGCAGCGCATCCGAAGTATCGCCGAAAACCTGAAGGTAGCGGTGTTCGGTCATATGGCCGTTATAGTCGACCCAGGCAGGGCTGACTTTCGTCTCGACGAGCCTCAGCGGTTTCGACGGGTCGACAGACGCAGTCGTCCCGCCGCCTTGTGCCCAGAGCGATTGCTCGAAGTCCTTCAAGAGCTTGCCGGCGCCCCAGCCCTTGCCGCCATCGCCGCCCTTGAGGGCCTGCAGGATGCCGACGAGGTTTTCGTCGCGGATGCGTTCAAGCTCGCGGATCGACACGCCGGCCGCCTGATCGTCGGATTGCCGGCCGATCTTTTCGATCAGCGCATCGTCGAGATCGACGACATCGGTGAGCTTGGTCCAGGGCCAGGCGAGGCAGGGACCGAACTGGGCGAGGAAGTGGCGCATGCCGGCCTCGCCGCCGGCGATGCGGTAGGTCTGGAACAGGCCCATCTGCGCCCAACGCAGGCCGAAAGAGTAGCGGATGACGTCATCGAGCGTCTCGACGGTGCAGATATCGTCGTGGATCAGCCACAAGGCCTCGCGCCAGAGCGATTCGAGCAGCCGGTCGCCGACGAAGGCCTCGATCTCCTTGGCGATGTGGACGCCCTTCATGCCGATCGGCGCCAGTCTTTCCATTGCCGCCTGGATGGTCGCCGCCGAGGTCTTTTCGCCGCCGACGATTTCGACGAGCGGCAAGAGATAGACGGGGTTATAGGGATGGGCGACGAAGAGGCGCTCGGGATGCTTCATGTCGCGCTGCAGATCGGTCGGCAGCAGGCCCGAGGTGGAAGAGCCGATCAGGGCGTCCGGGCGCGCCGCGGCATCGATCTCGGTCAGGACGCCGCGCTTGAGGTCGAGCCGTTCCGGCACGCTTTCCTGAATCCAGTCGGCGCCGGCGACGGCTTCGGCGAGCGTCGTGCAGAAGGTCAGCCTGCCGCGCGGCGGCAGGGGCGCGCCGGTCAGCATGGCATAGGCTTTTTCGGCGTTGGCGAGCACCTCGCCGACGATGCGGTTCGCCTCCGGATGCGGGTCGAACACATCGACGTCGATGCCGGCCAGCAGGAAACGCGCGATCCATCCGCCGCCGATGACGCCGCCGCCGATACAGGCCGCCTTGTTGATCCGTGTCATGCCGTCCTCAGCGCTTCGTCAGTTTGAGTTTCTTGCGAACGTCTTCCGGACCGATGATCCGGGCACCCATGCCTTCGACCACCTGCACGGCCTTTTCGACGAGCTGCGCATTGGTGGCGAGCTGGCCCTTGCCGACGAAAAGGTTGTCCTCCAGGCCGACGCGCACGTTGCCGCCGGCGAGAACCGCGGCCGCCGGATAGGCCATGGCGTTACGGCCGATCGAAAAGGCCGAGAAGGTCCAACTCTGCGGAACGTTGTTGACCATCGCCATGAAGGTATTGAGATCGTCCGGCGCGCCCCAGGGAATGCCCATGCAGAGCTGGATCAGCACCGGGTCTTCGATCAGGCCTTCCTCGGCAAGCTGCTTGGCAAACCAGAGATGGCCGGTGTCGAAGGCCTCGATCTCCGGCCGCACGCCGAGATCGGTCATCTTCTTCGCCATCGCCCGCAGCATGGCCGGCGTATTGGTCATGACATAGTCGCCGAGGTTGAAGTTCATCGTGCCGCAGTCGAGCGTGCAGATCTCAGGCAGGCATTCGGCGACATGGCTGACGCGCTCGGTGGCGCCGGCCATATCGGTGCCCTTCGGATTGAGGGGAAGGGGGCTTTCGACATCGCCGAAGATCAGGTCCCCGCCCATGCCGGCGGTGAGGTTGAGGACGACGTCGATATCGGCCGAGCGGATGCGGTCGGTGACTTCCCTGTAGAGGTCGTTGCGGCGGCTGGCGGCACCCGTGTCCGGATCCCGGACATGGCAGTGGACCACCGCAGCCCCGGCCTTTGCCGCGTCGATGGCGGACTCGGCGATCTGCTTGGGCGTGATCGGCACGTGGCTGGATTTGGAAACCGTATCGCCGGCGCCGGTGACGGCACAGGTGATGAAAACATCGCGGTTCATCGCAAGAGGCATGTTTTTGTTCTCCCTCGTCTTGTCCGCATTACGCGACAGGATGGATGGCGATGCGTTGCACTTTCGGAAGTAATCGATACATTATCGGAACTCGACGGAGGCGACCTTGCTGCAGCGATCGACGGAACGGCTCGACATTGACCTTCTCGTCCTGCCGGACGCGAATTTGATCCTGATCGCCTCGGTCATCGAGCCGCTGCGCGGCGCCAACCGTATTTCCGGCAGCGAGCTCTATCGCTGGCGGCTGCTGACGCCGGATGGAGCACCGGTCCCGACCACCAGCGATATTGCCGTGCCCGCCCAAGGCGCTTTCAAGGCGACGACCGAGGATACGCCGCTTTTCGTGCTTGCCAGCTACAACTGGCGCCGAAGTGCTACGCCGGCGCTGAAGATGCAGCTCTCCCAGGCTGCCCGCTACCGTACGGTGATTGCCGGCATCGAATCCGGCACATGGCTGCTGGCGGAAGCAAGCCTGCTCGACGGACTGCCGGCGACCGTTCATTGGGAGGACTACGAGGATTTTGCGCTGGCCTATCCGCAAGTGCGAGCGGTCAAGGATCGCTTCGTCATCGACGGCAAGCGGCTGACGACCTCAGGTTCGCTTCCAACCGTCGATCTGATGCTGGAGGTGATCCGGCAGCGGCAGGGTTATTCGCTGGCGCTCGAAGTCAGCCGGCTGTTCCGCTACGAGCAGCCGTCCTTCCATGCCGATGAGCCGCTTTCGGCAGCCTCGGCGGGATTGCGCATGCACGATCCCCGCGTGGCGCAGGCAGTAAAGCTCATGGAGGAGCATATCGAGCAGCCTCTGATTCTCACGCGGCTCGCCCGCAGGGTGGGCATCAGCGCCCGGCATCTGCAGGATCTCTTCCAGCAGAACATCGGCGCGCCGCCGCATGTGCATTATCTCGCGCTGCGTCTGAACGCGGCGCGCCGCAAGGTGATCGAGACGACCGCCTCCTTCGCCGACATCGCGGCGGCGACCGGCTTCAACTCGGCCTCGGCATTTGCGAGAAGCTACCGCGCGAGTTTTTCAGAAAGCCCGTCCGAGACCCGGCGCCGTCTGCGCCGCCGCATCATCCCGACGTAGGCTGGAAGGCGTCTCGTAACATATCCGCGAGTTCGCGAACTGCCTCACTGGATCGGTAGGGATTGCGCCGGAGCACGACTTTCGAGGAATCGACCGGCGGAAAACCGTCTTCGGCAGTCAACTCGCGGCAGCCGGGCGGAATGTTGCTGCGACACAGCGTGGTGACGGCAAGGCCCGCGGTCACGGCATTCTTCAGCCCTGAGCCGGTATCGGCGATGAAGGCGATCCGGTAATGGCGGCCGATCTGCTCCAGCGACCGGAGCGCATAATCGCGCGACCAGGTGGAGTTACGATAGGTCGCAATCGGCAGGGGATCGATATCGTGCAGCCGGTGAACCATGGATGTGACCCAGACGGTCGGGTCGATACAGAGGACCTCGCCTTTCGTCTGGTCGCTCCAGTCGAAGACCACGGCCAGATCGAGTTCGTCCCGCTCGAGGGCGGCGAGGTTGCGGACGGTATAGTCACAGGACACCGTGACCTCGACGGCCGGATGGCGTACGGCGAAAGCCGCAAGGGCCGCCGGCAGCACCGTCTGGCTGTATTCCTCGGGAATTCCGATACGCACCGGCCCATCCAGCGGTTTGCTGCGGATCGTCGCGGCGGCCTCGCTTAGGAGGTCGATGATCCGGCGGGCATAGGGTACGAGTTGTATGCCCTGGCGTGTAAGCAGCACACCGCGGGCGCCGCGCTCGAACAGAGCTTCGCCGATCGTCTGCTCGAGCCTCTTGATCTGGGTGCTGACAGCCGACTGCGTCCGCCCGATGCGCTGGGCAGCCGCGGAGAAATTCGAGGTCTCGGCGACGACAAGAAAGGTCCTCAGCAGGTCGCTCTCAATCGGCTCGTGCATGGGAATAGCCATAGAAAAAATCGATGATAGCTATCTCTACTATTCGTTTGTCTAATGTCAATTCTTGAGGCAGAAAAGAGCCGCGTTCGACTTCCTTCTTTGAGAATATCCGCGTGACCATTGAAAATCCGGCCAGACACCTCGCAGGCAGCGAGCACGAGAAGGGTGTGCTTCTCATCATTGCCGCGACGCTTGCCTGGAGCGCGAGCGGCGTCTATTCGCGGCTGCTCACCACTGACGTATGGACGGCGATCGCCTGGCGGTCGTTGTTCGGCGGCCTGTTCCTGCTGATCCCCTGCCTTTTCCTCGAGGGGGGTATTTCACGGCAGCAATGGCGTTCCGTCTTCCATCCGTCCGGACTTGCGATGATCGCATGCCAGACCTTCAGTCAGGGATGCTTCATCGGGTCGCTTTACATGACCACCGTCGCCAATGTGACGATGATCTATGCGACCGCGCCCTTCATCGCGGCTCTGCTCGGCTGGCTCATCCTCAAGGAGAGGGTCGCCAGGCGGACGCTGATTGCCGGCGGCGTCTCGCTGCTCGGCGTCGCGGTCATCGTCGCCTCGTCGATCGGGGGCGGGACGGGGTGGGGCGATCTGCTGGCGCTCGGCATGACGGCGTCCTTCGCGCTCGTCATCATCATTCCGCGTATCAGTCCCGAGGTGCCGAGCCTGCCGCCAACCGTGGTCAGCGCTTTCCTGACCCTCGTTCTCTTCGCGCCGTTCGGTTCGGTCGGCTCGCTCGACCTGCACAACTGGATCGTCCTTGCCGCCTTCGGCGCGACCAATTTTTCCCTGGCGCTGGTGCTCTTTCTTGCCGGGGCAAAGCGGATGCCGCCGGCAGAAGCGGCGCTGATCGGCACGATGGAAATCGTGCTCACGCCCTTCTGGGTCTGGCTGCTGTTTTCCGAAGAGCCGCCCGTCGCCACCTTTTTCGGCGGTGCGATCATCCTCGGCGCCGTGCTCTGGCATACGGCCATCGACGTCAACCGCAGTCGGCGGCCACATCGCGCCTAAGTCTCCCATATCAAATCTTCCCCGACGATCCGGAAAACCGCCGTATTCGCGGGATCAATTATTTCCGCTACGCAGCGAGCCATTGCGACCTTGCCGACTGTCGTCTTTGAGTTGCGCCCATGTCGTTTTCTTGATCGCTGTTTTCCGTCAGTCGTGGTTTGCTTGTGGTGTTCAAAGCGCTATCTCGCAAACTGGCGAAATGGACCTTGGGACACCGGCCTGACGCCGGCGCTGTTCCGCAGCGGTAGAAGAACTGAAATCCTCAAGGAAATCGCCGGATAGAGGTCCGGAGAGATATCGAGACGGATCGAAAGGAGATTCTGGAGCCGGAAACCAGCTCTTGGCACAGCAAATCGACGGATTGCGGCGGGCGATCGCGAGCAGAACGACAGGCAAAACCCGGGCGTTCACTTCTCTTCTCCATCCAATCTGTTTTTGCAAAATCCGAATATCGCCCGATGCGGCGGTATCCTGTGTTGTAGACCGGGCTGCAGAGGAGGCAGGCCGGAGGGAAGGTTGCCATCGGCTGCATCGGTTGCAGATCGAGGCATTCAAACAAGTGGGAGGAATCCATGAGCAAGAATAGAGGCGTCGTCTATCTCCGGCCGGGCAAGGTCGAAGTTCGCGACATCGACGACCCGAAGCTGGAAGCGCCCGATGGCCGCCGCATCGAGCACGGCGTGATCCTGAAGGTGATCTCGACCAATATCTGCGGCTCCGACCAGCACATGGTCCGCGGCCGCACGACGGCAATGCCAGGCCTGGTCCTCGGTCATGAAATCACCGGCGAAATCATCGAGAAAGGCATCGACGTCGAGATGCTCGACGTCGGCGATATCGTCTCGGTGCCGTTCAATGTCGCCTGCGGCCGTTGCCGCTGCTGCAAGTCTCAAGACACCGGTGTCTGCCTGACGGTGAACCCGGCTCGCGCCGGCGGTGCTTACGGTTATGTCGACATGGGCGGCTGGATCGGCGGGCAGGCACGCTACGTCACCATTCCCTACGCGGATTTCAACCTGCTGAAAATCCCCGATCGGGACAAGGCGATGGCGAAGATCCGCGATCTCACCATGCTCTCCGACATTCTGCCCACCGGCTTCCATGGCGCCGTGCGGGCAGGCGTCGGTGTCGGCTCGACCGTCTATGTCGCAGGCGCCGGCCCTGTCGGCCTTGCGGCTGCAGCTTCGGCTCGCATTCTCGGCGCTGCTGTCGTGATGATCGGCGATTTCAACAAGGATCGTCTGGCGCATGCGGCCAAGGTCGGTTTCGAGCCGATCGACCTGTCGAAGAGCGACCGTCTTGGCGATATGATCGCGCAGGTCGTCGGCACCAACGAGGTGGACAGCGCCATTGATGCGGTCGGCTTCGAGGCCCGCGGCCACTCGGGCGGCGAACAGCCGGCGATCGTGCTCAACCAGATGATGGAGATTACCCGCGCCGCAGGTTCGATCGGTATTCCCGGCCTCTACGTCACTGAAGACCCGGGCGCCGTCGACAATGCCGCCAAACACGGCAATCTGTCGCTGCGTTTCGGTCTCGGATGGGCCAAGGCGCAGTCGTTCCACACCGGCCAGACCCCGGTGCTCAAGTACAATCGCCAGCTCATGCAGGCGATCCTCCATGACCGGCTGCCGATTGCCGATATCGTCAACGCCAAGGTCATCCCGCTCGACGATGCCGCCAGTGGATATGAGAGCTTCGACCAGGGCGCGGCGACGAAATATGTCCTCGATCCGCACGGCGAGGTCGCGAAAGCCGCCTAGCGATTGCGACCGAGGAACTTTACCTGACAGGGATGGCCGGCGGAAAACCGGCCATTCCGCATTTGTCACATGACAATTTGAGTGACGAACTACTGAATGCTGAACGGAAAATATTTTGCGTTGATCATGTCGTAGGTCCCGTCCGCCTTGATGCTCTTCAACGCTTCGTTCAGGCGCGCAAGGCGCTCCTTGTCATCGAGGCGCAGCGCGATCCCGGCACCTTCGCCAAAATAGGTGATATCGACCAGATCCGGCCCCTTGAACTCGCAGCAGCTTCCCGCCTTCGTGTTCGCAATCCAGTCGTAGATGGCGAGCTTATCCTCGAGAATAATGTCCACGCTCCCATCCGCCAGGCCTTTGTATAATTCCGGCGAAGACCGAAACACCGTCTTTTTCATGTCCGGATAAAGATGGTTGGCATAGGATTCCTGCGCCGTCGACGACGTCACGCCAAGAATTTTGTCGCTGAGAGCGGCGGGGCTGACATCGCTGATTGCGGAATCCTTCCGGGCAATAAATACCGACGGACTGTTGTAGTATTTTTCAGTGAAGGCAACCTTTTGACGCCGCTCAAGGCTCATCGACATGGATGAGATGATCGAGTCGTATTTCCCGGCAACGAGATTGGGAATGATGTCGTCCCACTTCTCGATGATGAATTCGCATTCGAACTTGCCGACCTCGCAGAGGGCATTGGCTATATCGATGTCGAAGCCTTGCAGCTTGTTATTCGCATCGAGATAATTGAAGGGCGGAAATGCACCTTCGACGGCAATTCTCATCGGCATGCGATCTTGCGCAGCCACCTCGAGCGGCGAGATCGCCAGAAAGACACCCACCGCGCCCGTCATCAGCGCGCCGCGCACGATAGTCTGAATGGATATGCGCATCGTCGGGAGCTCCTTGGGGCGTATCGATCTCGCCCATAGTGCGCCGCAGCTTTTAATTCTACGTGAACGCTTCTTTGTTAGCCTCGGCCAATGCGCCCGTGTCGTGGTGTTCAGGGGTCCAGGCTTGCACATCGTTCTTCCTTCCAGCTCCAACACGTTTCAGCAGTCCTGGATTGCTTCGGGGAGAATTCTGTTTCTGATTGCCGTCAGCGGGCTTGGAGCGATCGGACTGGTCGTGCTGTCGGCACTGTGGGCGGGAACCGAGAGCGATGCTGCCGCCCTTGATCGACAGCGCCACCTTGTCAATGCCCGCTTGCGCGAACAGGTCGATCAAGTCGCGCATGTCATCGGCCAGTTTGGCAACGGCTATCTCACCCGTGTTTATCCCGCCGCCCGTTCGGCCGGAGGTTCCTCCAGCCTCGATGCGGTTCTGACGGCGGCGGCCGGCAGCGCGATCAGCCAGACCGCGATGTCCGCCTTCGGTTATGATCAGGCCTTCGTCGTCGACGAGAAGGCGCAGCTGCTCATGCTGGCGGACGCCCAAACGGAAAAGCGTTATCGCTGGATGAAGCCTCTGTTTTTGCCGCTGCTTCAGGATGCCCGCCTTGGGTTGAGACAAGGCACCGTTTCCAACGAGAGAACACCGTCCTCAATGGAAAGCCGCCTTGCAAGCACTGGCAGCTCCAACCCAGCGCTCGCCAATCTGATGCGGCTGGAAGGTCGGCCGACGATCGTCGGCGTCGTCGCCATCAACGAACCCGATGAGGGGCAACGGCAGACGATGCGGCAATTCCTGATCGTCGTGCGGTTTATCGACGGTGCGGCGCTGGACGAATTGAGCCGGCAACAGGGCCTCAACGGCGCGCGCTTCGCGCGCACGGCCGACGCAGACGAAAACGAAGTTGCCTTCCAGATCGACGCCACGGCAAACGGCGAGCCGATCGGCTTCATCGTATGGCGGCCCGATCTTCCGGGTTCGAGGGTGATCGGCCGGTTGATGCCGGCGCTTTCGATTGCCGCCCTGGTGATCGCGATCCTGTTCTCGGTCCTGCTGGTGCGCCTGCGAAGCAGTCTTGGCGAGTTGAAGAAAAGCGAGCTGCACGCAAGGCAGCTCGCCTTGCATGATGTGCTGACCAACCTTCCCAATCGCGCCTTGTTCGCGATGCGGTTTGAGGAGTGCCTGGCCGAGACGCAGAATTCGACCGAGCGCTCGGCGGTCGCACTTCTCGACCTCGACCGCTTCAAGGCCGTGAACGACACGTTCGGCCATGCCGCCGGCGATGAACTCATCAGGATGGCTGCGGAACGGATTCGCGCCCTGCTTCGTCCGGGCGACACGCTTGCCCGGCTCGGAGGGGACGAGTTCGCCCTGCTTCTGCGTGATATCAAGGATGATGATCAGGTTTTGCCGGCAATATGCGACGCGATCGTTGCCGAACTCGGCAAGCCCTTCCCGCTTTTGCGGGGCGAGGCCGTCGCACGGGTCGGCGGCTCGATCGGCGTGACCGTCGTGCCGGACGCCGGGCGGAATGCCGATGACATCATGCGCTACGCCGATGTCGCGCTATACGAGGCAAAGATGGGCGGGAGAGGCCAGTGGCGCATCTATTCCCCATCCATGGACGGCGGCAGGAATGCGCGCGACATTCTCAAGAACGAATTGCGGGACGTTCTGGCCAAAAGTGCGGCCTCCTCCGCGGACGGTTCACCATCCGAACCGCTTGCGAACAGGCCGGACTACGGATCGCTCGAGGTCTACTACCAGACGGTACATCGTGCAGAGCCGGGATATACGGCGTCTGGCGCGGAGGCTCTGGTGCGCTGGCGTCACAGTCAGCGCGGATTGTTGACGCCTGCGAGCTTCATCCCTGTCGCCGAGGAAGGCGGCCTCATCGACGCCCTCGGTTTCTGGGTATTGCGCGAAGCCTGCAGGGCTGCCCGCAAATGGCCGGAGGGCACATTTGTTGCGGTCAACGTGTCTCCCGCCCAGTTGAGAAGGCCGAATTTTGCCGAGGAAGTCTTCGCCGTGCTGCAGGAGAGCGGCCTGCCGCCGTCCCGGCTCGAGTTGGAGCTCACCGAGTCCTCGCTCATCGAGGATAATTCGGATGTCTATACCGTGCTGAGGTCGCTGCGCAGCCGAGGTGTTCAGATTTCGCTGGATGATTTCGGAACCGGCTTTTCCTGCCTCAGCCATCTGGTGCGTTTCGATATCGACCGTATCAAGATCGATCGATCCTTCGTCTCGCAACTCGGCACAAAAGCCAACGGAGCGGCCATCATCGGCGCCATCGTCGCGCTCAGCCGCAACCTCGGGATCTCGACGACGGCGGAAGGCGTCGAAACCGAATATCAACGCGACTTTCTAGCCGCCCTCGGCTGCACCGATCTCCAAGGCTATTTCTTCTCCAAACCGGTTCCTGTTGGCGACCTCGATTGTTTTCGCAAAGCCGAGAGCGCCGTCGCCTGAGAGGCTTTTGATCTTCCGCCAGGAACTTTCGCCGCGCACGGCGGTTGACGCCCGAAGACCGGATGGAGGATCTGATGGGCGAGGTCGGGGAGTGGCGGCACCTTTGCGTCGACATGCAGCGGATGTTTGCCGAGGACACGCCGTGGCACGTTCCCTGGATGGTGCGGATCTCTCCGCAGATCGAAGAACTGGCCGGGCGGCATCCGTCCCGAACGATCTTCACCCGCTTCCTGCCACCCGAGCGCGCCGACGACATGCCGGGGAAATGGCGGGATTATTACCGCAAATGGTGGATGATGACGGGCGAACATCTTCCCCGCGGCTTCATCGATCTGGCCTCGTCGCTGGCAGCACTGGTTCCGCCGGCAAGGCACTTCGACAAACGCACCTATTCCCCCTGGATCGACGGCCGCCTGCATCCGATCCTTCAATCGGAGCAAGTCGACACGCTTGTCATAACAGGCGGTGAAACCGATGTCTGCGTGCTGGCCACGACGCTCGGTGCGATCGATCTCGCCTATCGTGTCATCGTGCTGAAGGACGCCGTCTGCAGCGGCGCCGACGATACGCATGACGCGTCACTGGAACTCCTGCACGATCGGTTTTCCGTGCAGCTCGAACTCATGGAGACCGAAGAATTTTTGGGGGTCGTTACATAGGGCGCTTGGGCGCCCACGGTTGCCCGGCGAGGCTGTTCGCCGGGCTTGAGGTTTGAAGGATCAGCCGTTCACTTCGGTGTCACGTCGAAGCCGAACCACTTTTCCGACAGCGTCTTGATCGTGCCGTCGGCCTTTGCCGCGCCAATCGCGTCGTTGAACATCGCCTTCAGCTTGGTGTCGTCCTTGCGCAGGCCGACGGAGCTGCCGCGGCCGAGGAAACCACCCTGGAAGCGCGGACCGGCCGTCGTCATGTCTTCATTGCCCGGCTTCTGCGAAGCGGTGGTGAGATAGGCCATGGATGCCATCACCAGATCGACGCGGCCGGCCTTGAGGTCGAGGTCGTGCTCCTCGGTCGTCTTGTATTCGCGCACCTCAAGCACACCCTTGAGATATTTATCGACGAAGGCGGCGCCGGTGGAGGCGGTCTGCACGCCGATCGTCTTGCCCTGCAGCATCGGCTTGATCTTGTCGATCTCGGCGATCGCCCCGGCTTCGTTGCTGCCAAGCGAAAAGACCTCGCCCTTTTCCGGCAGGTTGACAAGGTCGCTTTCCCTGGAGGTTGCGAAGGCCTGGCCGGTGGAGCCGTAGGAATCGCTGAAGGCGATCACTTCCTCGCGCTTGGCCGTTGCCGACATGCCGGAGATGATGGCATCGAACTTGCCGGCATTGAGCGCCGGGATCATACCGTCGAAGTTCTGCACGACGATCTTGCACTCGACCTTCATATGGTCGCAAAGATATTTCGTCAGCTCGATCTCGTAACCGTCGAGCGTGCCGTCCGGCTTGGTGAAGTTGTAGGGCTTGAAGGCGCCTTCGGTGGCGATCGTCACCGTCTTCCAGGTCTTGTCTTCCGCATGCGCCGTGCCTGACAGGGCCAGTACCGCGGTAGCCGACAGGGCGGTCAGAACCCGTGAAATGAATGTCATGTTTTGCTCCCCTTTTCTTCGTTTGAGCTGATGGAATTATTGGCTGATGAACTGCCGGAAACGATCCGACTGCGAATGGGCGAAGACATCCTGCGGCCTGCCGTCTTCCTCGACGACGCCTTTGTGCAGAAAGACGACGCGGCTGGAGACATCGCGGGCAAAGCCCATTTCATGGGTGACGACCAGCATGGTGCGGCCTTCTTCTGCCAGCGCGCGCATGACCCGCAGCACTTCGCCGACGAGCTCCGGATCCAGCGCCGAGGTCGGTTCGTCGAACAGCATCACCTTCGGCCGCATCGCCAGGGCGCGGGCGATTGCAGCGCGCTGTTGCTGGCCGCCGGAAAGATGCGAGGGATAGAAATTGCGCTTCTCGGCAATGCCCACCTTGGCAAGCAGGGCTTCCGCCTCTTCGATGCATTCGCTCCGGGAGCGGCCGAGCACATGAACCGGCGCCTCGACGACATTTTCGAGCACGGTCTTGTGGGACCAGAGATTGAAGCTCTGGAAGACCATGCCGAGCTGCGAACGGATGCGGTCCACCTGTCTGCGGTCGGCCGGCCGACTGCCGCCTCTCGCGTCGGGAAGCATGCGGATCGTTTCGCCGGCGACGGTGACTTCCCCGGAATTCGGTGTCTCCAGCAGGTTGATGCAGCGCAGGAAAGTGGATTTTCCCGAACCCGAGGAGCCGAGGATCGACACCACATCGCCTTCACGAGCGTCGAGCGAGATGCCCTTGAGGACTTCGACCGGGCCGAAGCTCTTGTGCAGATCCTTGACGCTGAGCGCGATCGGGGAAGGGGAAGCATTCGCCGCTGTCATCGGGCGTTTCCTTCAAGTGGAGATACGGATGTCGCAACCGGATGGTATGGAGCGGGCTGGCGCAAATGCGGGCTCAGCCAATATTCGGCGAGATGGACGAGACGCGTCAGCAGGAAATTGATCGTGAGATAGATGGCGCCAGCGACGATGAACACTTCGATCGCCCGATAGCTTTCCGAAATGATCCTGGCGGCGACACCGGTGACTTCCATCAGCGTGATGATCGAGGCGAGCGAGGTGGCCTTTACCATGGCGATCATTTCGTTGCTGTAGCCCGGCAGTGCCTGGCGGATGGCAAGTGGCAGGACGATGCGCCGGAACTGCATCAATCGCGGCATGCCGCAGGCGCGCGCGGCTTCGATCTGGCCGAAGGGCACCGACAAAAGCCCGCCGCGGATGATCTCGCCGGCATAGGCGGCGGTATTCAGGGTGAGCGCCAGGACCGCGCACCAGTAGGGCTCGCGCAGGAATGGCCAGAGGAAACTGTGGCGCACCTCCGGAAACTGGCCAAGCCCGTAATAGATCAGGAAGATCTGGACGAGCAGCGGTGTTCCGCGGAACACGAAGACATAGGCACGGGCGAACCATTCGAGCACGATGATGCCGGAAAGCCGGCAGAGGGCGAGGCTAAGCGCCAGAACGGCGCCGAGCGTAATCGAGGTGGCGGCAAGTTCCAGCGTCAGCGGAATGGCGGAGATGAGGCTTACGAAGGTTTCGAACAGGAATTGCCAGTCCATCAGCCCCTCCTGACGCCGCGCGAGAAGTGCCTTTCGGCGCGCCTGAGAAAGAGGCCGGAACCGGTGGAGATCATCAGATAGATCGCTCCGGCAATGACGTAGAAGTCGAAGGGAAGGCCCGTCGAGCCGGCCGCCACCTGCGTCTGCCGCAGCAGCTCGGCAACGCCGGTGATCGAGACGAGGGCGGATTCCTTCAGCACCACCTGCCAGACATTGCCCATCCCCGGCAGTGCGTGGCGAAGCGTCAACGGCGCAATGATGCGACGAAAGCGCAGCAACCGGCCCATGCCGCAGGCAATCGCCGCCTCGATCTCACCCGCATGCACGGCCTTGAAGGCGCCGCGAAAGATTTCGGTGAACTGCGCGCCCGAGGTGACGCCGACGGCGAGCGACCCGGCAAGAAAACCCGGAAAACCGAGGAAGCCCTCGGCGCCCAACAGCCGGCCGACAGCCGTGACGACGGCGCTGCCGCCGAAATAGAAGAGGTAGATGACCAGGAGATCGGGGATGCCGCGCAGTACCGTCGTATAGGCATCGGCGGCGATCCGAAGGCTGCGACCGCCCGAAATTTTCGCCCAGGCGCCGAATGAGCCGATCACGGCGCCGATCGTATAG
The DNA here is from genome assembly GCF_024346605.1 of Rhizobium anhuiense bv. trifolii. Classification (NCBI taxonomy): domain Bacteria; kingdom Pseudomonadati; phylum Pseudomonadota; class Alphaproteobacteria; order Hyphomicrobiales; family Rhizobiaceae; genus Rhizobium; species Rhizobium anhuiense. The sequence goes on along the minus strand of NZ_CP098801.1, from coordinate 1,316,546 downwards.
CCGGCCAGAGCAATCAGTATCGTCATCCACGCGCCGGCAAGCAGCGCCTTGCCCCAACCATCGGAGCCGAAGCTGATGAGCTCGAGGATGCCGGGCTGGCTCATGGCGCCTGCCTTTCCGGCAGCGGCGGTTGGACATCGTCCGGGATCGGATTGACGAAGGGCATGCCGTCGAGGCGCTCCTTGAGATCGGCCTTGGCGGCCTCGATGAGACCGGGATTGCAAATCAGCTCTATGGCCGTGCTTGCCATGACCTTGGCCGCATGTTCGGTGCCCTTGTGCGCCGCCGGAAGTTTGCCCTGGGCAACCAGCTGCCAGGAGTGGCCGGAGGTGCCGATGGCATAGGTCGCGCCACGCATCTGCACGGTCGGCACGACCCAGCTGACGCTGCCGACATCGGTCGAGCCTACGATCGTGCTGTCACCGGCATAGAGCGGGAAGATCTCTTCGCAGAGCGGTTGATCCTTCTTCCGCCTCAGGCCGAAGCGCGCATAGGAAGAGGCGATGTCTTCAGCGCTCATCGTCGCCTGAAACTGGCGGGCGGTGGCGCGGTCGGCGTCGTCGAAAACAGGGGGGCCGAGGCGCTGAAGGTTGGCAAACATCAGTTCTTCGAGCGGTGCGTTGCCGACCAGATTTGCATCGCCGCTGATGACTTCGCTGCGCACTGACGTCTCGGTCATCAGCGCAGCGCCTTCGGCGACCTTCTTCACGCGGGAAACGAGCGACAGCAATTCCGGCAGGTTGCGCGCACGGATGAGATACCGGACGGTGGCGCGCGCCTGCACGACATTCGGCGCCGAACCGCCGGTGTCGGTGACGGCATAGTGGATGCGGGCGGTCGACGGCATATGCTCGCGCATATAGTTCACGCCGACATTCATCAGTTCGACGGCATCGAGCGCGCTGCGGCCAAGATGAGGTGTCGCCGAAGCATGCGAGGCGCGCCCGGTGAAATGGAAATTGAGCTCGTTGCAGGCGAGCGAAACCGGATTGTTGACGCCGGCAAAGGCCGCCGGATGCCAGGAAATGGCAATGTCGACATCGTCGAAAACGCCTGATCGAACCATGAAGCCCTTCGAGGAGCCGCCTTCTTCCGCCGGGCAACCGTAATAACGAATGCGGCCCTTCAGGCCGTTTGCTGCCAGGAAATCCTTGACCGCGGCTGCCGCCAACATCGAGCCGGCGCCGAGCATATTGTGTCCGCAGCCATGGCCATTGCCATTCGCCGTGACTTCGCGCTTTTCCGCGACACCCGCCTCCTGGCTCAAGCCCGGCAGGGCATCGAATTCCCCGAGGATGGCGATAACAGGACCGCCTTCGCCGGCTTCACCCATGACGGCGGTCGGCAGGCCGGCAATACCGCGCTCGACGCGAAAACCTTCGGCTTCGAGCTGGCGCGCATGCTCCGCGACGGAGCGATATTCCTCGTAATTCGTCTCCGGCATGTCCCAGATCCGGTCGCTCAGCGCAAAGAAGGCCTCGCGCTTTGCCTCGACGATATCCCAGACGGCTTCGGTGTTTTTCATGGCTTTCAAAACGACTTCGATTCACATAGTATCCAAAATTGGCGCCAATTTAGGCTACAAAATTTTTCTGCGCAATCCGTATGCATGAATAAATTTTGGACATTTTTCTAAGGCGTTCGACAGCCTACAGAAATTCGATCGGGCGTGTTAACGGTATGCGAAACAGGGGATTTGGAATGGCAGACGTCGTGATGGACCAGCAGCAGGCGGCTTCCGACACGCGCGATGTGACGGACCTTGTCCTTCAGGACATTCTGGCCGGCGTGCTGTTGCCGGGAACCTGGCTGAAGCAGATCGATCTGGAGCGGCGCTACAAATGCACCCGCCCGGAAGTGCGCCGCGCGCTCGATCGCCTCGCACAAAAGCGGCTGGTCGAACATGTGCCGAACCGTGGCTACCATGTCTACGAGCCGGATGGCCGCCGCGCCCGCGAGGTCAGCGAGATCCGCATCATCCTCGAAACGGCCATTGCCGGAACGATCGTGCAGAATGCCTTGCCCGAGGACATCGACACGCTCAGGACGCTTGCCGAGCATTTCGACCAGATGGTGCTGAACGGCACGATGTTGGAGCTCTACGAGGCAAACCTCGCCTTCCACCGCCACCTGCTTGTCCTCGGCGGCAATCTGGAACTGGTCGACCTGATCACCGAAATCCGCCAGCGCACCTCCTCTGCCCCGGTATCCCAATGGCGCACCCGCGCCCGCATCGAGCAATCCGGCCGCCAACATCACATGATGATCGACGCCATCGCCGCCGGCGAAGCCGAGCGGTTACAGGAACTCGTCCGGCAACATATCCTTCAGCATTGAAAGGGCTTTTCTGACTGCTGCAGAGAACGGTTTACCGGGGTCGAAAATCGACGCCGTGGTACACAATGGGCCTCCCTCCCTTACGCCCCGCGCTACCAAAGATCGCTATTGCAACTGGGTAGCTTCTTATTTATAGTACCTAAGGGTTCTGTAATGCGTTCACACCTCCCTTATCCATCATAGAGGAGCGCCCGTGATCACAAGCACGTCAACATCCGCCGCCACGTCATATCTTTGGTCGTCCATCTCATTTCGTCTTGAACACCGGATCGAGGGCGGAAGCTGCAGCGTGAACGCCATAATGGCAAACGTAACGCCTGCAATTTCATTCTGATCGACCCGATGGCCAATCTGACTGTCGGCGCCGCTATGATCGATCTTTCCCTGTGTCGAACGGAAAATATTCGTTGGCAGGCGCTTGAGGTTAGCCGCAAGTCGCGTGCGGCCCTGCTGAATCAGCGACCGGCCGTCGTTTGGCTTACCGGGCTTTCAGGATCCGGCAAGTCGACCATTGCCAATAGTGTCGAGAAGCTGCTCCACGGCAAAGGGCGCTCGACTTATGTGCTGGATGGCGACAATATTCGCCACGGTCTCAACCGCGACCTTGGCTTCACCAATGAGGACCGTATCGAAAACATCCGCCGCGTTGCGGAAGTGGCCAAGCTGATGGCCGATGCAGGCCTCATTGTGCTCGTCTCCTTCATCTCGCCGTTCCGTGCAGAACGGCAGCTTGCCCGCGAGATGATGGAAAAAGGCGAGTTCTTCGAAGTGTTCATCGACACACCGATAGAGGAATGCGCCAAGCGCGATCCGAAGGGACTCTACAAGCGCGCGATCGCCGGCGAGATCAGGCACTTCACCGGAATCAGCTCCCCCTATGAGCCGCCAGAGAATCCGGAGCTCTGTCTTCGCACGGTGGGTTCCGATCCCGATCAGCTTGCCATCCAGATCGAGACATTGCTCGACGCCCGCCCTCAGCGGAGCGATTGCACAGGAGATGCTTTTTGAACAATTTATTAGCAAGGCATATTGCTGAAGCTCGAAGCGCCCTTGCATCCCGACGGAGTTTCAACAAGGTATTCGGGATAGGCGGTCACAAGACCGGGACGACGACTCTGGCCGACGTTTTTACGCTCTGCGGCCTGAGAGTCGGAAATCAGGTTGAGGGCGAGTTGACAAGCTACTCTGCTCGCCGGGGAGATTACAGTAAGCTCATTGCTTATGTGCAAAATGCCGATGCTTTTCAGGACAGTCCGTTTGCCGAAAGCGAAGTTTTCATCGCCCTCGACGCGCTCTTCCCCAATTCGCGTTTCATCCTGACGGTCCGAGATCCGGAAGACTGGTTTCGCTCCCAAATGCGGTTTACGGCCAAGCGTTTTGGCCTCGCCGACGGCAACCAGATAACCAAGGAACATATTCAGCAAGACCAATATATTTTTAGGGGCTACTGTGCGGAAGCTCATGCCTACGCCTTCCTGATGCGTACGCCGGACTACAAGTTTCATTCATCATTCGACGTCGGCGAGGATGCGATTGAATGGGAAAAACTCTTCAATAAAGACGAATATATCCGGGCCTATTTGACCAGAAACGAGTCGATCAGACGGTTTTTTCGCGGCCGGCCACATCAACTGCTTGAAATTGACATGACCACGGCCGAGACCATCGAAAATATTGCCGAGTTCCTGGGGCTTCCGGAAAGTCTGTCCAAGGTGCCGATGCCACATGCAAACAAGACGTGACATTCCCGAGATGTAAACGCTGCGTGGCAGAGAGGAAGCGGCGACACGTTTTGATGTGCGTTGTGGGGCAAATGCCAGGCAAATGACTGACAAAGCCCTGCCTCGCCGACCGCTATTCGTTCCTTTGTCGTTCACGGCGTCGCCAACTGCGCCACTGCAAGCAGCGTGTCGGCGCTGATTGTCGAGGAGATCGGTAAGGATTGATGTCGACAGATAGGTGTTCGGAACGCCGAGCGTGCGCATTAAAGCCGCTTGACAAAAGATGTCCGCTGCCACTATTGGGTAATCGATCACCCAAGGAGGATGGTGAGGATCGTGGCAGTATCGCTTTCTGACATCGCGGAACGTGCGGGCGTCTCGGTGAAGACGGTTTCCGGCGCATTGCACGGCGGCTCCGCCCGCATGTCGGACGATACGCGCCAGAAGATCAAGGCCATCGCGGAAGAACTCGGCTACGTGACCAACTTTGCGGCGCGTGGCGTGCGTCAGGGCTGGCTGCCGCTGGTCGGCGTCGTCTCCGACGGCCTCATCACTTCGCCCTTCGCCACCGAGATCGTGCGCGGCCTCGACGGAGCGGCCCGCGGCGCCGGCATGGCGGTCTTTGCAGTCAACCACAGCAGCGGCCAGTCTATCGGCTCGGTGCTCGACGAGGTGCAGCAGTTTCGGCCGCGCGCCATTGCTTATGCCGCCATGTACCACAAGGAGGTGGCGCTGTCGGACAGGTTGGCGGGCACGGTCGGCGTCATGATCAACTGCCGCGAGGCGGCCGGCCGCGTCACCGCGCTGGTGCCGGACGAAGAGGGCGGCGCGCGGGAGATCGTGCGTTATCTCCTCGTCGCCGGCCGACGGCGCATCGCCTTCATCAACCTGCCGGGCATTCTCGCCGGCACGCTGCGCGAGATGGGGTTTCGCGCGGCGCTTGAGGAGGGGGGCATCGACCCCGTCGGCGTGTTGCCGGCAGTGCGCCGCAGCGTCTACAGCGACCGCGCGCCCAGCCTTGTTGCCTCTCATGTGGAGGCGCTTCTGAAATCCGGTCAACGGCCTGATGCCATCCTGTGCGGCAATGACCGCGTGGCGATGGAAGTCTATGCGGCGCTTGCCCGCGCCGGCCTTCGCATTCCGGATGATATCGCGGTGGCAAGCTTCGACAACCAGGTCGAGCTTGCCTCGCGGCTGGACCCGCCATTGACGACGATGGCCCTGCCGCACCGCGCCATGGGCCGTCTTGCCATGGAGATCCTCCTGGCCGAGCAGCCCGAACCGCCGCATCTGCGGAAACTGCCGTTCCATCTGGTCGAACGGGCATCCGTCTGAACATCGAATAGTGTCTAACAGGAGGAGAATATCAATGAAGACTTCGATGGGTAATCGTTTACTTTCCGCGCTCTTCGCGTCCGCCGCGCTGGTCGCAACCGCCGGTTTTGCCGAGGCGAAGACCGTCATCCACGTTATGCACCAGGGCGATCCCGGCTGGGTGAAGGCCTATGGCGACGTTGCCGCCCGCTTCGAGGCCGCCAATCCCGATGTCGACATCGAGATGATCTACGCGCCGCATGATGCCTATAACGAAAAGTTCAGCGCCGCCGTCATGGCCAAGCAGCTGCCCGATATCATGGAGCTCGATGCTCCGTTCCTCGCCAACTATGTCTGGTCCGGCTATCTGCAGCCCGTCAAGCCGCTCATTGACAAGGATCTGCTCGATGACATGACGGATTCGAATATCGCCCAGGGCACCTATCCGATCGACAAGGACCTCTATGCGCTCGGCCTCACCGACTCCTCGGTCGTGCTCTACGGCAACAAGAAATATCTAGAAGCCATTGGCGCCCGCATTCCGAAATCGGTCGACGATGCCTGGACCCGCCAGGAGTTCGAAGGCTATCTCGAGAAGCTTTCCAAGCTCGAAGGCGTGAAGTGGCCGATCGACACCTTCCGGGGTTACGGCATCAAGACCGAGTGGATCACCTATGCTTACGGCCCCCTGCTCGAAAGCGCCGGCTGCGACCTGATCGACCGCAAGACCTGGAAGGCCAGCGGCACGCTCGATGGCGAGGCCTGCGTCAAGGCGCTGACGATGATGCAGGACTGGGTGAAGAAGGGCTGGGTGGTACCGACGTCGTCGGGCACCAACCAGTTCTACGCCGAGGGACAGCCGGCCGCGCTCGCCATGGGCGGCCACTGGTTCTACGCCGAGGCATCTGCAGCGATGAAGGACAATATCGTCGTCATGCCGCTGCCGAAGATCGGCGACAAGGGCGTGAGCCCGAACGGAACGTGGATCTGGGGCATTTCCGCAACCTCGGAAAACCCTGAGATCGCCGGCAAGTTCCTGAGCTTCCTGCTGAAGGACAAGGACTACCGGGAGTACGCCAAAACCCAGTCTGCCTATCCGGGCCTGAAGAGCTTCGCCGCCGCATCCCCGCTCTATGCGGAAGGCGGTCCGCTCGCCATCGCCTTTGAGCAGGCTTCCAAGACCGCGATCGCCCGTCCGCCGCACCCGGCCTATCCGACGATCACTTCGGCCTTCATGCAGGCCGTCGACAAGATCTTCAACGGTGGTGACGCGCAGGAAGCGCTGACGGCCGCTGCCAAGAAGATCGACGAGGATATCGAGGACAACGCCGGCTACCCGCCCTTCGACGAGCAGCAGTAAGAGGTTTTGACGGGGCCGGTTCTCGGGCCGGCCCTACACCATCTCCGGACGATACCGATGAGGAGGAAACAATGACTTTGCAACAGACCTCCACGCCCGCTTTGCGGCGTCCTGCCGCACGCCGCGACAAGCAGCGGCTCTGGCAGGAAATGGCGATGATCGCGCCTGCCGTTCTGCTTCTGACGATATTCCTGATCACGCCGTTCCTTTTGTCCTTCTGGACGGCGATGACCAACCAGCCGCTCGTGCCGCGCCCGACGCCGGTGCGCTTCGTCGGCCTCCTGAATTTCGAGCGCGTCTTCACCGATCCGTTGTTCTGGACCGCGCTGTGGAACGTTACGCGCTTCACCATCTGGGTGCTGCCGGTGCAGTGCGGCCTCGCCTTCCTGACCGCGCTGCTCTTGCATCAGAAGCTGCCGATGCAGAACCTGCTGCGCGGCCTGTTCTTCCTGCCGGCGATCACCTCCATGGTGGTGGTCTGCGTCATCTGGGGCACGCTGTTTCAGTATCCGAGCGGCCCGCTCAACCAGATCGTCGGGTTCCTTTCCGGCGGCACGATCCAGCCGATCGACTGGCTCGGCGACCCCAACTGGGCGATGTTCTCCATCGTGTTGCTTTCGGCCTGGCAGGCCTATGGCTTTCAGATGATCATCTATCTCGCCGGCCTGCAGGGCATTCCCGAAGAACTATACGATGCCGCCCGCATCGACGGGGCAAGCGCGCTGCGCCGCTTCTGGCACGTCACCATGCCCGGCCTTCGCCCGACCCATGTCTTCGTGCTTGTTATCACCACCATCCAGGCCTTCAAGCTCTATACGCAGGTGGCGATCCTCACCCAGGGTGGCCCGAAGGAAAGCACCGAAACCGTTGTCCACTACATGGTGCGCGCCGGCTTCGAGGAGCAGAAACTCGGCTACGCATCGGCCGTTTCCGTCATCCTCTTCGTCATCGTTCTTCTGATCGCGCTCCTGCAACGCAAACTCCTGAGGCGCTTCGATGTCTGATATCGCTTTGAGCCAGCCAGCCCCGCTGGCAATCGCAACGGGCAGCGGCAAGAGAAGCCTGCGCATCGTGCAGAGCCTCTGCATCCTGGTCATCGCGCTGGTGATGATCTCGCCGCTGTTCATGTTGCTGATCGCCAGCCTGAAGGACGACCGCTTCCGCATCCTCGCCGACATGGGCAGTTTCCGCGCCTTCTGGGTCAGCGACCCGACGCTGTCGAACTACAAGGAGATCGCCCATTTCTCCGGCGAGCTGGCCTATGGCCGATATCTCTTCAATTCGCTGGTGATCCTCGTCGCCACGGTCGTCTCGGGTCTGGTCATCAATTCCATGGCGGGCTTCGTTCTGGCCTGGGGCTCGCTGCGCGGCAAGGCGGTCCTCTTGGCGCTGGTCGTCGCGCTCTATGTCATCCCGCAGGAAAGCATCATCATGCCGCTCGTCGTCATGATGTCGCGGGCGGGGCTGACGGATACCTTCGCGGTGCAGATCCTGCCCTGGGTGGCAAGCCCGCTCTATGTCTTCCTCTTCTACCAGTTCTTCGCGCAGCTGCCGAAGGAACTGTATGAAGCGGCGGAAATGGATGGCGCATCGGCCTTCCGCATCTACCGGTCGATCTACATGCCGCTCAGCCTGCCGGCGCTCGCCACCGTCTCGATCCTCATGGGCATCGAAAGCTGGAACCAGTATCTCTGGCCGACGCTGGTCACCCAGACCGATTATGCTCGGCCGATTGCCGTCGCCATCGCCACCTTCTTCGGACAGGACAGCATCTACTGGGACCGCGCCATGGCCGCCTCGGTGCTGATGATGATCCCGGTCCTCATTCTCTATCTGGCTTTCCAGCGCTGGTTCGTCAGTTCATTCGTCGGCTCCGCCGTGAAAGGTTGATTATGTCTCTGCAGGCCAAGTCCGAAACGTCAGCACCTGAAACCATCGAAGCGGCGCTCCCCGAAGGCACGGTGCTGCATCTCTGGCTGAAGGCACGCCATGCCGCCAGCGAGGCGAAGCTCTTCGTCGCCGTTGATGGCAACGACATCGGCGAGCCCTCGACCCGCCGCACGGGGGAATTTGAATTCTTCGCTGTGACGCTCGCGAAAGGCGGTTGGGCTACGCTGTCCTATGATGCGGCAACCACAGCGCTCTCCGTCGCTTATGTCTTCCGGCCGGAAACCGTGATGAAGGAGGGCATCAGCGTCCTCCACAGCGATGCCCGCACCGCCGCCCCCAACGTGCCCGACAGCTACCACTTCCGCCCGCCCTTTGGCTGGATGAACGATCCGAACGGTTTTGGACGGTTCGGCGGAAACGCTCACCTCTTCTACCAGCACTATCCTCATGAGCCGCGCTGGAACACCATGCACTGGGGCCATGCCGTCTCGAAGGATTTCGTCCGCTGGACGCATCTGCCCATCTTCCTCTTCCCGGCGGCGCATCTATCGGAAAAGGACGATGGCCGTGGCGGCGCCTTCTCCGGCTCAGCGATCCCCGGCACCGGCCCGGAAGGCGAGGAAATCCGCGTCTTCTACACCGAGCATGTGCGTGACCGGCAACCGGAAGAGCAAATCCAGCTTTCCGCCGTCAGCCGCGACGGCATCGTCGCCGGCCTGCCGGAAACCATATTGCCGCTGCGCCCGGAAGGCTTGAACCTCACCACCGATTTCCGCGACCCCTATGTCTTCAAAGGCCCGGACGGCCGCTTGAAGATGCTGCTCGGCAGCCGCGACAGGCAGGGCGGCGTAGTACTGCTCTATGAAACCGCAGACGCGCAAGGTGCCGATGGCTGGACCTTCCTCGGCATCATCCATCGCGAGGACGGTTTCGGCATGACGGCGGCGGAATGCCCCTGCATGGTGCCGCTTTCCGGCAAAAACGGACAGACCCGCTGGGCGCTGATCTTCGGTCTGCTCACCAGCCGCGACCCGGCCACCGGCCGCCGCAACCTCACTTCCGTCACCGTCGGCGGTTTCGATGGCCGCACCTTCACCGCGGAGTTCGAACAGGAGTTGGATTTCGGTTCGGATGCCTATGCCTTCCAGGCCTTCGTTGATGGCGACGAGCCGGTCGGCATCGCCTGGCTCGCCAACTGGACGGATTTTTCCAAGAAGGACGATTTCCCGACGGCCATGACCCTGCCGCGCCGCGTGCTTCTCGATGGCGACACCGTGCTGACCCCGCCGGTCGCAGCCGTCGAAAGCCTGCGCCATCAGTTGCTGGACGACACCGCGCTTGCCGCCGGCAAGACCGTGCCGCTCGGCACCGGCGCCGTCGAGATCACACTTGATCTCACCGAGCCGGGCGCCGCCTTCGATCTCACCTTCGATCATCCGGATGTCGATCTCGGTGTGAAACTCGATGCCGATGGTCTGGCGATTGTCTTCGACGCCCGCACCGATAAGACGCCGCCGCGTTACATCGCCACCGGCGCGAAACCGTCGAGCCTGCGCATCTTCCTCGATGCCGGTTCCATCGAGGTCTTCGCTGACAACGGCCGCTGGACGGGGTCCAAACGCATTCCGGGCTTTGCCGCCGCACGTTCGGCAACGCTCACCGGCGTCGTCGCCGAGGCCGGCGTCTGGCAATTGAAACTGTAAGGGAGGACAGACAATGGCATCGGTAGCAATCGACCGGGTTCTGAAACAATACGGCGCAGCCTCGGTAATCCACGGGGTTTCCGCGGATATCGAGGACGGTGAGTTCGTCACGCTCGTCGGACCGTCGGGCTGCGGCAAGTCCACGCTTCTGCGCATGCTGGCGGGGCTGGAGGATATCAGCGGCGGTGAAATCCGTATCGACGGCCGCGTCGTCAACGACGTCGCGCCGAAGGAGCGCGATATCGCCATGGTGTTCCAGTCCTACGCGCTCTATCCGCACATGACGGTGCGCGAAAATATGGGCTTTGCCCTCAAGCTGCAGGGGCGCGACAAGGCGACAATTAACAAGCTGGTGAGCGAAGCCGCCGGCATTCTCGCACTTGAACCCCTGCTGGAGCGCCTGCCGAAACAGCTTTCCGGCGGCCAGCGCCAGCGCGTCGCCATGGGCCGCGCCATCGTACGCCATCCGAAAGTGTTCCTGTTTGACGAGCCGCTGTCCAACCTCGACGCCAAACTGCGGGTGACCATGCGCAGCGAGATCAAGGAGCTGCATCAGCGCCTTGGCACGACCATCGTTTACGTCACCCACGACCAGATCGAGGCGATCACCATGGCCGACAAGATCGTCGTCATGCGTGCCGGCCGCATCGAGCAGATCGGCAAACCGCTCGATCTCTACGACCGTCCGGATAACACCTTCGTCGCCGCCTTCATCGGCTCGCCGTCGATGAACCTCTTCGAGGGTGGCGTCAGCGACGGCGGCTTCCGTATCGAAGGCGGCGTTTCCCTGCCACTTCCGCCGCAATTGAGCCAAAGCGCGGCGCGCACCTACGGCATCCGCCCGGAAGACCTCGACATTGCTGAGACAGGCATTCCGGCCACCGTGCTGACTGTCGAGCCGACTGGTGCGGAGACCCATCTTTCGGTGCGTGTCGGCACGCAGACGGCAACCATCGTGCTGCACCGGCGGGTCGATTTAAAGCCCGACCAGCAAATTCACCTCGCGCCCAAATCCGAGAAAATCCACCTCTTCTCCGCCGAAGGCAATCGGATAGACTGATCCTCCGGCGCCTCCCGCTGAGCCGCGTCCGTCATTTGACGGGCGCGGTTCGGTTCCGGTACCATCCAGCCTTGCGTCTTGGTTTTGGGGTGGTCGGCCCTTCAGTTGATCGAATGGACCAATTGCGCGGCGATCTGCTGCCACAGTTCGAATCTCTTCAAGAGCGAAGATGTCAAGGTAGAGCGCTCGCGGGTCTCGCGCGCCATTGCGCAACGGCGCGAACTGGTAGGTTCACGGTGCAGGATAGGCCATCGCTGGCGACCGATAATGTTACCCGCCGCCACCGCTTGACATTTACCGGCACGGAAACCATCTGACGCCCGGTTTCTGCGAAATGGGGATTATCGATGACCACGGTACAAGAACGGCAGCCTGAACAACATGCATTCGAAGCTGATGTCAGCCGGCTGCTGCACATGATGGTGCACTCGGTTTATTCGGACAAGGACGTCTTCCTCCGAGAGCTGATTTCCAACGCGGCGGACGCCTGCGAAAAGCTGCGTTACGAGTCGATTTCCCGGCCGCAGCTCTCGACAGATGGAGCTCAGCCGGAAATTCGGGTCACGCTCAATGATGAGGCTTCGACCCTTGTCGTCGAGGATAATGGCATCGGAATGAGCCGCGACGAGATGATCGACGCGCTCGGCACGATCGCGCGGTCTGGAACTCGCGCTTTCATGGAGCGGCTGGAGGCGGCCAAAGCGGGGGAGAAAGCCGAATTGATCGGCCAGTTCGGCGTTGGTTTCTATTCTTCGTTCATGGTTGCCGACAAGGTCGATGTAATCTCCCGGCGCGCCGGGGAGGAGCAAGCCTGGAAATGGTCGTCCGATGGCAAGGGCAGCTATGAGATCGTGGCTGTTGACCTCAGCGAAGCGCCCGTCACGGGAACGCGTGTCGTGCTGCATCTGATGGACGACGCAAAAAAATATACCAGCAAATGGACGGTCGAAAAGATCATCCGCGACCAGTCCGGCCATGTGCCGGTTCCCATCCGCCTCGCGGAGAAGGAAGGTGCCGAGGCTTCTCAAGTCACCGATGGTGCGGCGCTGTGGACCAAGCCCAAGAGCGAGATATCAAAGCAGGATTACGACGATTTTTATCGCGGTGTATCCGGCCAGTACGACGAGCCGCTGACCAATATCCATTTCCGCGCCGAGGGCCGCCATGAATATACGGCGCTTGCCTTTATACCCGGCTCGCAGCCGTTCGATCTTTTCGATGCAGATCGTCACGGTCGCATGAAACTCTACGTGAAGCGCGTCTTCATCACCGATGAAGCAGAGTTGCTGCCACGCTATCTGCGTTTCGTGCGAGGTATCGTCGATACGTCGGATCTGCCGCTGAACATCTCGCGCGAGATGATCCAGGATAGCCCGATCCTTGCCGCCATCCGCAAAGGTGTCACCAGTCGCGTGCTGACGGCGCTGGAAAAGATGGGCGAGGGTGATGCCGAGACGTTCGGTAAATTCTGGGATCTATTTGGGGCAATCGTCAAGGAGGGGATCTACGACGATTTTGAACGCCGCTCCCAGCTGCTCAAGCTGTCTCGTTTCCGCAGCACCGCGTCGAACGAGGCAACGCGCAGTCTGGCCGACTACCTGCGTGACATGAAAGAGGGGCAATCGGCGATCTACTACATCACGGGCCTTTCCCTTGATCAACTGAATGCATCGCCACAGCTCGAAGGCTTCCGCGCCAAGGGGATCGAAGTCCTCCTGCTCACAGATTCCGTCGATAGCTTCTGGACGACAAATGCCCGGGACTTTGAAGGCAAGCCGTTCAAATCGATCACGCAGGGCCTGTCCGATCTGGACGACATAGCTGGCAACGATGAGGGCGGCGGCGACAAGCATGAAGCCTCTCCGGAAGTTGCCGCGTTTATCGACTTTGCTCGAGGGTTCCTTGGGCAGGAAGTCGCCGATGTCCGCGTCTCTGGCCGATTGACCGAGAGTGCGGTTTGCCTTGTCGCCTCTGAACATGGCCCGGATCGACAACTCGAGAAAATACTCCAGGGGGCAGGCAGGCTACAGACCGCATCGAAACCGGTCCTCGAGGTCAATGCGCAGAGTAGTCTGGTGAAGGCCATCGCCGCGATGAAAGACCAGGCCTTTCGGGAAGATGCTGCCTGGCTTCTCCTCGATGAAGCGCGAATCTTGGACGGCGACAGGCCAACAAACCCGCGCGCGTTTGCTGAGAGACAAGCCAGGCTTTTCGCATTGGCGATGGCGCAGAACACATAGTCGCCTGATATTATCGGGCCTCGGGCGATCGCCTGAGGCCTCGTCATATGCTGGTCAGGTTAGAGATAAGATAGTAGCCTAAAACAAAGAACTGGCTAGCCGCGAGCGTCGTCACTGAGGGTCCGCGGTTCGAATCCGGCCAAGGCCAAACCCTCACGGCATCTGAGCCCCACTCACAGCAACGTACACCGCATAAACAGACCGTGTTGCCGCAATAAACAGCCGGTTGCGTCTCGGCCCGCCGAAGGTGAGGTTGGCGACGGTTTGGGGGATGCGGATCTTGCCGATCAGTTTGCCTGCGGGGTCGAAGCAATGGACGCCATCGGCGGCACTCGACCAGAGGTTCCCGTTCATATCGGTGCGGATGCCGTCCGGGATGCCGGTGTCGATCTGGCAGAAGACGCGGCCGTTGGCGAGGCTTGCGCCGTCGACCACGTCGAAGGCGCGGATGTGGCGCGGCAGGTTTTCGTCGTGGCTGGCTGCCGAATCCGCGACGTAGAGAATGGTCTCGTCGGGCGAGAAGGCAAGGCCGTTCGGCTGGGTAAAATCGGTGACGACGGCGGAAAGCGCGCCGGTCGCCGGGTCGAGCCGGTAGACGTTGCGGGTCGGCTGCTCCGGCACGGCGCGATAGCCTTCATAGTCCGACATGATGCCGTAGGTGGGATCGGTGAACCAGATCGAGCCGTCCGATTTCACCACCACGTCGTTCGGCGAATTGAGCCTGGCGCCCTCGAAACGATCGGCGAGCACGGTGATCGAGCCGTCGACCTCGGTGCGGGTGACGCGGCGCGTCCCATGTTCACAGGAAATCAGCCGTCCCTGCCGGTCGCGTGTATGGCCGTTGGTGAAGTTGGAGGGTTGGCGATAGACGGAGATGCCGCTCTCCGGCGTCCATCGCAGCATGCGCTGGTTGGGAATATCGCTCCATAAGAGCTGGTTCGCGTCGTTGAACCAGACAGGCCCCTCCGCCCAGCGGCAGCCGGAATAGAGTTCGTCGAGGCCGGCGCTCGTGACGATCAACTGCCGGAAGCGCGGGTCGTGAATTTCGTAGATGCTGGCCTCGGCCATGGCGGTCTTCCCAATTATCGCATGCCGGCCCGGCGGCCGCCGGCGAGCATGATGACGCTGATGATGATGAGGCCGGTCATGATCAGGCGGATGCCTGCGCCGAGCCCGTAGGTGTTGAGCATGGAGACGACCAGGAACATGAAGAGCGATGCGCCCCAGATCCCCGGCACGTTGGAATCGCCGCCGGCGACCGCCGTGCCGCCGATCACGACGACGGCGATCGACATCAAGAGATATTCCGAGCCCATGTTGAGCGCCGCGCCGCCGGAAAAGCACGCCAGCAGATAGCCCGCGACCGAGGCAAGAACGGCGCAGAAGAGGTAGGTGACGAAACGCGTGCCGTCGACCGGAATGCCGGCCATGCGGGCTGCCGGCATGCTCTGGCCGATCGCCGAGATCCAGCGCCCATAGATGGTCTTCTCGAGCAGGAACCAGGCCAGCAGCGAGATGAGGAGTGCGACGATCGCCACATTCGGCACGCCGAGCGTGTGCGACGTGGTGAATTCCGCCAGCATGCTCGGCGGCTTGATGCGCAGTCCCCGGTTCGTCCAGATCGCGGCGGACTGCACGATGAAGCTCATGGACAGCGTGGCGATGATCGGCGGAATGCGCAGCGCCTTGATGAGCGCATAGTTGCCGAGGCCGACCACGAGGCCGATGACGATGGCGACGAGAAGACCGGGCAGGATCATGCCGTTTTCGACATTCATCAGCTTCAGCGCCACCGTGCCGGCAAGCGTCATGGTGGCGGGAACCGAGAGGTCGATATTGCCGGGGCCGAGCGTGATGACGAACATCTGGCCGATGCCGACGATGACCGAGAAGGCCGCGAAGGTGAGGGCTGCCTGCGACAGGCCGAGCGTGCTGGCGCCGAGCGTCACCATGATCGTCAGGAACCAGACGATGAAGGCGGCAAGCCACGACCAGATCCACGGTTTGCGAAAGAGGCGAAGGAGAGGGGTCATCGGCGCTTCTCCCGCTTTTCCAGGCGGTTCAACATCAGACGAAGTCCAAGCACGATGATCAGGATTGCGCCCTGCGCCCCGATCTGCCAGTCCGGCGAGATCCGCAGGAAGGACAGGAACGAGCCGGCGAGCGTCAGCGTCAGCGCGCCGATGACGGCGCCGATCGGGGAGACGCGGCCGCCGATGAACTCGCCGCCGCCGAGGATCACGCCGGCGATCGACAGCAGCGTGTAGCGCAGCGCGATATTGGCATCGGCCGAGGTGGTCAGGCCGACGAGGGCTATGCCGGCGAGCACAGCGAAGAGTCCGGCAAGGCCATAGGCGGCGGCGCGCGCCGCGACGATCGACCAGCCGGCGCGCTCGACCGAGCGCTGGTTGCCGCCGATGCCGCGCATCAGCACGCCGAGCGAGGAGCGCATGACGAGGAGATGGGCAACCACGGCGATGACGATGCTGGCGACGATCGCCATCGGCGCCAGCGGCGGCTTGACGGTCATCAGCCAGCGTACCCAATCGGGCGCCTGCCCGCCCGGCGCCGGCAGCAGTAATACGGCAAGGCCGCCCCAGACGAAGCTCATGCCGAGGGTCACGACGATGGAGGGCAGGTCGCGCAGATAGATGACGACGCCAAGGGCCGCATAGGTTGCGATCGCCCCGGCAAGGATCAGCACGCCGGTCACGGGAGCATCCCGCAAAAAGGTTGCGGTGACGCAGGCGACGAAGCTGACGAATGTGCCCATCGAGAGATCGAGATCGTTCACCGCCATCACGATCATCTGGGCGATCGTCGCCAGCGCGATCGGCACAGCCAGGTTGAACAGCAGGTTGAGTCCGACATAGCTCATGGCGCGCGGCTGCAGCCAGAAGACGGCGGCAAGCAGCAGCGTCAGCGACAAGGCGGGAATGGCAAGACGCATCGCGTCGGACGACAGCCGGACCGTCATGCGGCGACCCCTTCGAAGGAGGCGGCGATGATATTCTTCTCGTTGACGGCGTCGCCGGCAAGTTCGGCCGTGATGCGGCCTTCGCGGAAGACATAGACACGGTCGCAGAGGCGGACCTCGTCCATTTCGGTCGAGTACCAGATGAAGGTCCGGCCATGCGCCGCTTCCTCGCGGATGATCGCGTAGACCTCCTGCTTGGTGCCGACGTCGACGCCGCGCATCGGATCGTCCATCAAGACGACAGGCGCGCGTGTCGCCAACGCCCGGGCAAAGAGCACCTTCTGCTGGTTGCCGCCGGAAAGCGACAGGATGCGATTGTCCATATCGGGCGTGCGGATCTCGATCCGCCGCTTCCAGTCAGCGCCCTTCGTCTCCTCTTCGCCCGCGCGGATGAGGCCGCGCCGGGAGAGGTCACCGAGCGAGGCGATGGAGAAATTGCGCAGGATGCTCCACAGCTCGAAGACGCCGTTGAGGCGTCGATCGCCGGCGACGAAGGTGACGAGCGGATCGCGCTCCGGCAGCCAATTGCCGGATTGGGCGGCATGCAGGGCGAGCAGCAGCTCGGTCTGCCCGTGGCCGGCCAGACCCGCCAGTCCGATGATCTCACCCTTGCGCGCCGCAAAGGGCAGGCCTTTCGCCTGATGGGACAGAATGAGCGGGGCGGTGGAGTGTTCGCGCGCCGAGCGCTGCTTGGTCTCCTCCTTCGCAACGGTGCCCATCGCTTCCACCAGGCCGTGATGGTCGAAGCCCTGCGCCGGGCGCTCGGCGACGACACGGCCGTCCTTCATGACGACGATGCGATCGGAGGTTTCGAGGATCTCGTGCAGGATATGCGAGATGAAGATGACGGACCCGCCCGTGGCGATGAAGCGGCGGACATGATCGAGCATCTGCCGGGCAAGGCTTGCATCGAGCGACGAAGTGGGTTCGTCGAGGATCACCAGACGCGGCGCAATGCCGGCGTCGGAAAAGGCCATTGATATCTCGACCATCTGCCGCTCGGCGATCGAAAGATCGCCCACAGTCCGGCTGCTGTCGATGCCGTGGCGGGGAAAGACGGCATCGAGGCTTTTCTCGATGATCTCTGCGGCGCGCCTGCGCCAGCCGAAGCCGCCGAGATGGCGATGCATGATACGCGTGTTCTCGACGATCGAAAGGTTTGGGCAGAGCGATAGCTCCTGGAAGACGCAGCGTACGCCGCGGGCACGCGCCGCGTTGATACCGTAGCGCTCCAGCCGCTCGCCGTCGCTCGCCACGCTTCCTTCTTGCGGCGTGAGGCCGCCGTTGATCACGCTGACGATGGTGGACTTGCCGGCGCCATTGTGTCCCACCAGCCCGACGCATTCGCCCGGCATGACGCGGAGGGTCACGCCGTCGAGTGCCCTGACCGCGCCGAAGCTCACCTTGGCGCCCTCGACGGCGATCACCGCCTTCAAAACCTCATCCATGCTGCCCGCCATGCCTGCTTCGCAAAGAATGCCGCGCGGCCAATTGCGGCCGCGCGGCAGTCGTCGGGAGATTTACTTTGCCGACTCGATGACCTTGATTGCGTCCGCCTGCGTGTATTCCACATTGGCGACGCCGCCGGCCTGGGTATTGGCGAGGTTGGTTTCGAGATTGTCCTGGTCGATGCGCAGGAAGGGCACGACGAGGTCCTTCTTCACCTCTTTGCCGTCGAGGATCTGCTGCGCCACCCAGAATGCGAGCGTCGAGACGCCGGGTGCGATCGACACGGACATGGTCTCGTAGCCCTTCGCGTCCTTCTGCTCCTTCCACCATTTCAGCTCGTCTTCGCGGTTGCCCATGATGATGATCGGCATCTTCCGATCGGTCGCGGCAATCGCCTGTGCGGCGCCATAACCGTCGCCGCCCTGCGTCACCACGCCGGCGATGTCGGGCAGGCTCGGCAGAATGCCGGCAACAGCCTTCTGCGCCACGTCCTGCGCCCAGTCGCCGTGAACGGAGCCAACAATCTTGAACTGCGGGAACTGCTTGACGCCCTCGTGAATGCCGGCCGAGATCTCGTCGTCGACGAAGACACCGGCAAGGCCGCGGATCTCGAGCAGGTTGCCGCCGTCCGGAATCTTCTTCGACAGGTACTCGACTTCGCTGCGGCCCATTTCCTTGAAGTTGACGGCGATGCGCCAGGCGCAGGGTTCGGTCACGATGCCGTCGAAGGAAACGACGGTGATGCCGGCGTCGCAGGCTTCCTTGACCGCACCGTTCAGCGCCGTCGGCGAGGCGGCGTTCAGCACGATGGCGTCATAGCCCTGCAGGATCATGTTCTGGATCTGCGCGGCCTGCTCCGTCGCCTGGTTCTCGGCAGTGGTGAAGGGGTCGGCTGCGGCAACGGTACCGGCCTTCACGGCCTCGCCCGTCACCTTGCCCCAACTCGTCAGCATGGCCTGGCGCCACGAGTTGCCGGCATAGTTGTTGGAAAGGGCGATTTTCTTGGCCGACGTGTCGGCAAAGGCGGAAACGGGCATCGCGGCGCAAGCAATAGCGGCCGATGCCAGAAACATCTTGCGGATTGTCATGTCTTCCTCCCTGATGATCGCGCCGGCGGCGGATCGCTTCACTCCTGCCGGCCCAATCGGGCCCGAGTGAAAATTGTTCTTGCACTGAGCTTCCTCCTCTCAGTAAGGGCAGGATGCGGGAGATCGATCGGCCTGTACAGTGTCAAGGCGGCAAGTCGTTTGCGGGTTTTGCGCAACAAGCTGCGGGTTTACGCAAGACGGCGGCCCTTCCGCGGGCGCTTACTGGGAAGGGATCGCGGCGGGTTGAGGAGCCTGCTGGCATCTCGGGGAGGAACTGACGATGCTGCATCTTTCACCCGCAGCCATGTTCGACCACTATCTCGGCATTTCCCGGCTGCTCGCGGGCCAGCTCGATTTCCGCTCGGCCATCCGTTCCGTCGCAGCCGAGGTCGCCCATATCATCCCGCACGACCATCTCGATGTCTGCGTGCTGCTGGAGGGCGGCAATTACCACACGGCCTACGAGACGGGGATCGAGACCGCCTGGGGCGATCTGGCCGGCGCGCCCGTCGTCAACAGCCCCATCCGCTCGCTGCTCCGGGGCGAGGTGGACTTTCTGCTGGCGGACGACGCCATGACGGATCCGCGTTTCCACTTCGAGGGTGCGTTCAAGCGGCCGATCGTCGAACAATCGCTGAGGAGCCGCCTGCATGTGCCGATGAAGGTGCAGGGCACGATCATCGCGGCACTGTCCTGTTCGTCGCACCGGGCGGGCGTCTATACGATGGAGGATATTGAACGCGCCCGCATCATCGCCGACCTGCTGACGCCCTATTTCTTCGCGCTGCAGGCGGCCGAGCAGGCGCAACGCTCGGCCATCGTCGAGGCCGAAGCCCGCGCCCGCGAGGAGGGATTGCGGCAAGGTGCGCTGAAGCTTACCGAAGCCCTGGAGCAGGAACGCCAGCGCATCGGCATGGACCTGCACGACCAGACGCTTGCCGACCTGACGCGGCTTGCCCGGCGGATCGATCGGCTGTCGCGCAACGGCGAAGTGGCGTCCGAGGCACTGGAGCCCGTTTCCCGTTCACTCCAGCATTGCATGCAGGATCTGCGGCAGATCATCGAGCAGGCGAAACCCTCCGTGCTCCAGCTCTTCGGCCTCGCCCAGGCGATCGAGCATCATCTCGACCGGTCGACCCGCGACACCGGATCGGCCATCGAATGGGGCCTCGTCGACGAGACCCACGGCGCGTTGGAACGACTGGAGCCGACCGTCAGCGTCGCGCTGTTTCGCATCGCCCAGGAAGCGATCAACAATGCGGTGCGCCATGCCGCTCCGCTCACCGTCACGGTGCGGCTCGAGGCCGACGACGAACGGCTGTCGATCGAAATCTTTGACGACGGAACCGGGCTCGCCAAGGCGCGGGGACGGATCGGCGGCGGCATCGACAATATGAAGACCCGGGCGCGGCTGATTTCGGCGCGCTTCACCACCGGGCCTGGCCACAACAATCGCGGCACCGTGGTGCGTGTCGTGCTGCCGCTTGGCCCACACGACCCGGCGAACGGGCCAAACTGAGGAGAAGGGCACGATGAAAGTTCTGATCGTCGAGGACGACCCGCTGCACCGGTCCTATCTGCACGAGGCCGTCAACGCGGCCCTGCCGGAATGCGACACGGTGATCGAGGCGGAGAACGGAACCGTCGGCGAGAAGCTCGCCCGCGACCACAAGTCGGCACATATCGTCATGGACCTGCAGATGGCGAACCGCAACGGCATCGAGGCGGCGCGCACCATCTGGAAGGAGCGGCCGGAGACCCGCATCCTGTTCTGGTCGAATTATTCGGACGAAGCCTATGTGCGCGGCGTCTCGCGCATCGTGCCGGATGGCGCCGCCTATGGCTATGTGCTGAAATCCGCCTCCGACGAGCGGCTGAAGCTTGCGCTGCGTTCGATCTTCATCGAGAGCCAGTGCGTCATCGACCGCGAGGTGCGGGGCCTGCAGCAGAAGAGCCTCGGCCAGACGAACGGCTTCACCGATTCCGAATATGAGATCCTCGTCGATATCGCGCTCGGCCTCACCGACCGGGCCATCGCCAAACGCCGGGGTCTGTCGCTGCGCAGCGTGCAGAACCGCCTGCAACAGCTCTACGACAAGCTCGACGTCTACCAGAGCGCCGGCGACGACCACGAGGACGGCCGCTTCAATCTGCGCGCCCGCGCCGTCACCGTCGCCTTCCTGCGCAAACTGCTGAATTACAGCGCACTGGAGCGGGCGGAGGCAGAGCTGCAGGAGTGGCTTGACGGAAAGTAGTGTCCCCGCGGCGTCTGCCTTTCACGGCGCATGCGCCAGCGCGATCGCGTCGGCAGCTTCCTCGCAACGATCCACAAGCGTGCTGGTCGCCACGCGAATATGATTGCTGGGCAGGACGGAGAATTTGCTGCCCGGATTGACGGCGATATTGCGTGCGGCGAGCGTCACCATCGCGAATGGTTCGGAGACGACGGGCACCCACAGGCACAGGCCCTGGCCTGGCGGTATCGCCATTCCCCGTTCGCAGAGTGCGTCGGCAAGAGCGTCGCGCCTCTGCTGATAGATCGCGCGCGCCTCGCCGATGAGCCGCCAGGTTGCGGGATCGCGCAACAGCCAGGCGGCGGCACTCTGCAGGATGCGGCTGGTCCAGCCGGCGCTGAAGGAACGGTAGGACTGGATCTGGTCGACGATCGGCGCGGAGCTCGACAGGACGGCGAGACGCAGATCCGGACCGAGGCTTTTCGAGAGTGAGACGATATGGATCGTCCGCTCCGCAAATCGGCCACCCAGCGAATGCGGAGGCGCTGCCGACACGTCGCCGACGCCATCGTCCTCGATGACAAGCGTATCGCTGCCTTCCAGCACATCTCCGAGTTGATCGAGGCGGGATGCACTGACCGTCGTGCCGGTCACGGAATGCAGCCGCGGCTGGAACAGGAAGGCCGCCGGCCGTTGCTGCAACGCCTCGCGCAGCGAATCCGGCAAGGGGCCGTCGCCGTCGCAGGCGACGGGGATGATTTTTACCCCGAGATCTTCCAGGATATCGAGCAGCCGCATCGCGGTCGGATGTTCGATCGCGACCGACGAACCCGGAGAGACCAGCGCATGCAACACCGTATAGACGGCGTTGTAGCCGCCATTGGTGGCCAGAAAGGCTTCCGCCTCATAGGGCCATCGCACAGAAACGGCGTCCTTCAGCTCCGGCACGATACGACTGCGCTCATAGCTGTTGAGGTCGGCGGCTGACGCGCCATAGGCCATTGCTTCGGAAAGGCGGGGAAGAAGTGCAGCATCCGGCCCGGCCAAGGTGAGGTCGAGCACACCAGCGGCATAATTTCCCGAACTCGCAAGACGCTCCGGCCTGGCGACAAAGCGGTCGCCGCTGACCCAGGTGCCGTTGCGCCCCCGGCCGCTGATGATCTTCTGCCGCCGCAATTCGCTCCAGGCCTGGGAGATCGTCGCTGGGCTGACACGCAATTCGTAGGCGATATCGCGAATCGCCGGCATGCGCGTGCCGACCGGCAGGGCACCGGCGCGGATCAGTGCACTCGTTTCGAGGGCAATCCCCCGCATGCTGCGATCGGCTATTTTTTCGGCAAACCAGGAGGCTTCGATCGTATCGCCCATTTTTCTCTCACTTTAAATGTTCAATAACGTAATAACATTTGTACTCATCATTTTGAACATTTAATTTCCCGCTCGTCGAGCCATTTCAGTGAGTTTTTGCATGCCTGTGACGCTTCGCATCGCCCTAAGAGACTGGGATTACATGACGCCGCTTGTTCTCGGCGATGTCAGTTCGTCCCGTCTCGACATCAAAGTGGATCGCGTCGGCACGCTGGTCTCCAGCCTTGGCGATGACCAGGCTCATGACGCCGCGGAAATGTCCTTCAGCCGCTATTCGCAGATGCGTCATGACGGCGATGATCGGATATTCGGCATGCCGAACTTCATCATGCGCAGCTTCCGCCATCGCTGCATCATCACCGCCAAGGGCAGCCCGATCCGCACGCTGTCCGATTTGGCCGGCAAGAAGATCGGGGTGACTGGCTGGCGCGATTCCGGAAATACATGGACCCGGGCCGCGCTGCGCCGCGAAGGCGTCGGAGTCGAGGATGCCATGTGGTATGCCGGACGCCTGACGGAGGCCCATCCGATCGCCGACCGGCTCGATGGTTTTGGACGGCCCGGCCGCATCGAGGCGGTCCCCGGCGAGCGCCCGATGGTCGATCTCTTGCTGGATGGCGGGCTGGATGCCGTCTTCACGCCTTTCATGCCGAAGGGTTTTTTCGAGCAGGAATCGCCCCTGCGCCAAGTGCTGGATGATTTCCGCGCCGCTGAAGTCGCCTACTTCCACGAGGTCGGTTACGTCCCGGGCATGCATCTGATCGGCTTCAAGGCTGATATCGTCAGGGAGCATCCCTGGATCATGGATGAACTCAGCGGGCTGATCGACGAGTCCCAGCGTCTCTGGCTGGAGAAGCGTGAGAAATATGCCGACACCACGCCCTGGATGATCGACGAATTGCGCCGCTGCGCGGCCGACCTGCCGCCGAACTGGAACGTCAGCGGGTTTGCCGAGAACGAGGCGATGATCGCCGACTTTGCCGAGGAACTTTACGAACAGAAGATCATGCCGCGCCGTTTGACGCCCGCCGAGCTGTTTCCGTGGCACGCCAAGGCCCGGTGAACGAGGCCAGCGAAACTCCCTCACAGGCCTCGACGTTGAATTAACATTTTCGCAAAACCAAAAAAGGGGAATGACATGCATTCGAAACTGATCGCTTCCGCCGCCCTGATGGGCTTGATGATGACGACGTCGGTCTTCGCCGAGGAGTCCGCCGTCGCCAAGCAGACCGTCAACGACGCGCTTCGCGCTCGCCTGCCGGAGAAGATCCGCACGGACGGCAAGATGATCTCCGTCAACAACGGTTCTTTTCCTCCCTATGAGATCGTCACCGGCACGGAACTGACCGGCGCCAGCGCCGATCTGACCGATGCGATCGGCCAGATGCTCGGCGTCACGATCGAGCACGAAACTGTCAGCGGACTGACCGCATTGCTCGCCGGCATCAATTCCGGCCGATACCAGTTCGCCTTCGGTCCGATCGGTGACTTCAAGACCCGTGAAGAGGCCAATGACTTCGTCGACTGGGTTCAGGAATACGTGGTCTTCTCCGTCCA
The DNA here is from genome assembly GCF_024346605.1 of Rhizobium anhuiense bv. trifolii. NCBI lineage: Bacteria > Pseudomonadati > Pseudomonadota > Alphaproteobacteria > Hyphomicrobiales > Rhizobiaceae > Rhizobium > Rhizobium anhuiense. The sequence continues at coordinate 1,292,248 of NZ_CP098801.1, read as the reverse complement.
GAAAGGCAATCCGAAGGCCATCGCTTCGCTCGACAGCGCCTGCGGCAATCGCATCGCCGTCATGGCCGGCGGCTCCGCCGAAAAGGTGATCCAGGCTCAGGTCGAAAAGTGCAAGACGGCGGGCAAGCCAGCGCCCGAAGTGCAGTCCTATACCGACCAGCCGAGCTCGATCCTGGCGGTCCGCTCCAAACGCGCCGATGCCTTCTTCTCGTCGCAGGCACCGTTGACCTATTTCGTGTCTCAGGCAAACGGCCAGCTGGAACTGAGCGGCGTCGGCCAGAAGAACGGCTTCGACGACCTCTATCAGGGCGCCGTCGTGCCGAAAGGCTCGCCGCTCGGCCCCGTTTTGCTCGACTCGATCAAGGCGTTGATGGATAACGGCACCTATGCCGCCATCATGAAGAAGTGGGGTCTTGAGAACAACATGATCAAGCAGCCCGGCCTCAATCTTGGTGGAGCCCTGCCGAAATGAGCAATCACGGCGTGACTGCCGCATCGCCTTCGGGCGGTGCGGACTTCCGGGATGTTGCCCACGCCCACAAGCCCTTTCGAACGGGTCGGCTCGTCCTATGGATGGCCGTGCTCCTCATTGCCGCGAACTTCCTGTGGATCGTCGCCCATAACGAGAATTTCGGCTGGCCCGTCGTCGCGGCCTATTTCTTCGATCCGACTGTCATCAGCGGCCTCTATGTCAGCCTGGGTCTGACTGTGATCGCCATGGCCATCGGCATCGTTCTCGGCCTCGGGCTGGCAATCGCCCGGCTGTCGAACGACCGGCTCGCAAAGTCGCTGGCATCGCTGTTCATCTGGTTCTTTCGCGGCACGCCGCTCTTGGTGCAACTGATCTTCTGGTACAATCTCTCGACCCTTTTTCCTGAACTTTCGATCGCCATTCCGTTCGGCCCGACGCTGGCGAGCTGGGAGACCAATTCGGTGATCACGCCGATGACGGCGGCGATCGTCGGTCTTGCCTTGAACGAAGCGGCCTATATGGCCGAGATCATTCGCGGCGGCCTGCTCTCGGTCGATCGCGGCCAGTTCGAGACGGCGGAAGCCTTCGGCATGACCAAGGGCAGGGCGCTGTGGCGGATCATCATTCCGCAGGCGATGCGCTCGATCGTGCCGCCGACGGGCAACCAGCTGATCAGCATGATCAAGGCGACCTCGCTCGTCAGCGTCATCGCCATGGCCGATCTGCTCTATTCCGTCCAGTCGATCTACAATCGCACCTTCGAGATCGTGCCGATGCTGCTTGTCGCGGTCCTCTGGTACCTGTTCATCACCTCGATCCTCAATCTCGGCCAGAGCTATATCGAGGCCTATTACGGCCGCAGCGAACGGCGCAACAATGCCGTCGCCGCCAAATCCGAGACCCTTGTCGAGGAGGCAAGCCATTGACCGCCGCCGCGATTGCAAAGCCGCTCGTCAGAGCCCGCAACGTCCACAAGTCCTTCGACCAGCTCGAAGTGCTGAAGGGGATCGACCTCGACGTCATGCCGGGTGAAGTCGTCGTCGTGCTCGGCCCGTCCGGCTCGGGAAAATCGACCTTCCTGCGCTGCATCAACCATCTCGAAGCGATCAATAAAGGGTTCATCGAAGTCGATGGCGAACAGATCGGCTATCGCCTGCGCAAGGACCGGCTGGAAAAGCTGTCCAGCAACAGGATCGCTCATCAGCGGCGCAAGATCGGCATGGTGTTCCAGCAGTTCAATCTCTATCCGCATATGACGGTGCTGCAGAACATCATCGAGGCCCCGGTCGGCGTGCACGGAGAAAGCCGCAAGGCCGCGACCGAGAACGCCATGCGGCTTTTGGAGCGGGTCGGCCTGTCGGAAAAGGCGGGGAGCTATCCCCGCCAGCTCTCCGGCGGTCAGCAGCAGCGCGTCGCCATCGCCCGCGCGCTTGCGATCAAGCCGAAGCTGATGCTGTTCGACGAACCCACCTCTGCGCTCGACCCGGAGCTCGTCGGCGAAGTCCTGTCCACCATGCGCGATCTCGCCAAACAGGGCCTGACCATGATCGTCGTTACCCACGAGATCGGTTTCGCCCGCGAGGCGGCCGATCGGGTGGTGTTCATGGACGGCGGCAATGTCGTCGAGATGGGCAAGCCAGAGGATGTCATCGGCAATCCGCAACATCCCCGGACCCAGGCCTTTCTCGCCCGTTTTCTCTGAGCGATGTCAGTCGGTTGCTTCGACCCTCGGGCCGGAGCAACGGTTCTTTCGATCAATACTGGATGTTTTCATGCCCACGCTCGACAATGCCTATGCCCGCCTTTCCGATTTCGAAGCCATGGAAGCGCAGTTGAAGGCGACCCGCCAGTACCTGCATGCCCATCCGGAACTCTCCTTCGAAGAGGCGGAAACGGCGCGTTATGTCGCAGAAAAGCTGGAAGGCTGGGGTTATGATGTGACCCGCAATGTCGGTGGCCATGGCGTCGTCGCGCGGCTCAGCGCCGGCCGGGGTAACAAGGGCATCGCCATTCGCGCCGATATGGATGCATTGCCGATCATCGAGGCAACCGGACTTCCCTATGCCAGCAGCACGCCCGGCAAGATGCATGCCTGCGGCCATGACGGCCACACCACTGTGCTGCTTGGGGCGGCCGAATATCTTGCCCGCACCCGTCGCTTCAACGGCACGGTGACGCTGATTTTCCAGCCGGCGGAAGAGGCGGGCAAGAATAGCGGCGCCCAGGCGATGATCGCCGACGGCCTGTTCGAGCGGTTTCCGTTCGACGCCATCTTCGGCCTGCACAATCATCCTGGTGCTCCCGAAGGCACCATCCTGCTGCGATCCGGCCCGATGATGGCGGCGTCCGATACCGTCGAGATTACCATCAAGGGCAAGGGCGGCCATGCCTCACGGCCGCACCTGACCATCGATCCGGTGGTCGTGGCGTGCAACCTCGTCGTCTCGCTGCAGACGATCATCTCGCGCAACCTGGATCCAACCCAGACGGCGGTCATCACCGTCGGCACCATCCATGCCGGCGATGCCGTCAACGTCATTCCGGAATATGCCAAGCTCGCCTTGAGCGTGCGCTCCTTCGAACCTGGCATTCGCGATCTCTTACAGGAGCGCATCACCAAGCTTGCCCACTCGGTGGCCGAGGGTCACGGTGCTTTGATCGAGATCGACTATGATCGCGGCAATCCTGTCGTCGTCAACTCGCCTGCCGAGACGGATTTTGCCCGCATCGTCGCGGCCGAACTGATCGGCGAAGACAAGGTCGCGACCTGCCCGCTCATTCCCGGCAGCGAGGATTTTTCACACTTTCTCGAGCATAAGCCGGGCAGCTTCCTGCGCCTCGGCAACGGCATGAATTCCGCCATCCTGCATAGTGCCAAATATGACTTCGCCGATGCCAGCCTGACGGTCGGTGCGGCAATGTGGGCAAGGCTCGCGGAGCGTTACCTCCGGGACGACACCTGAAATCCCGGCTGCCCAGCTTTTACGGCGTCCCATTTGGAGCTTGCACTTTTTTGTAGCGCGAAAGGATTTCCTAGTCCTTTTTCATGCGAGAACATCCCTTCAGGATCTCTCGTCGCAATCCAGGATGCGCAGCATGATTGCCAACTATCACGACGCCGGACTCGACTTGTCCTGCGATCTCGAATTTTACGCCCTGATGGCGGAAAGCTTCGAACGAAGCGTCGGACGCCGCCTGGCGCCGGAGGGCCAAGGGGCCGAATGGCTTTACCACACGTCGCCGGCCGTAGTCCTTGCTCACAACACCGAAGCCGATCCACGCTTCATCTACGCCAACCGTGCGGCCCAGGCCTGCTTTGAATATTCATGGGACGAGTTCATCACTTTGCCGTCGCGTCTTTCCGCAGAGGCGCCGGACCGTGCGGAGCGCGAGAGATTGCTGAATGCCGTGGCAGCCAACGGCTTTATCGCCGACTACCGCGGACTTCGCATCGCCAAGTCAGGGCGGCGTTTCTATATCGAGAAAGCCATCGTCTGGAATCTCGTCGACCGCAACGGACGCCGTCACGGTCAGGCGGCAACGTTCGATTCCTGGCAGGACGAGCAGGTGAGCTGAGCGCTGGTGGTGTTCGACCAGGTTCCTCAACGCCGGCATTCCGTCGCTGTTGGCAGCTGACAATAGCGGACAAGGGACGGTGGCGGCTGGGCAATGCGATGTCGTATATCGCTGAGAGTTAGACAAGCATTGGATAACAGTGCGTTTGTCCAGGATAAGCTTGCCTCGCCAGTTATCGGGAGGCATGGTCTGTCCCTGAACAACGGAATCACGACACTGCGGGCGAAGCCCTTGGCCATGCTGGGAAGCTCGCGGCACATCGTAGACATGGCTGGCTAATGTTTTCCTTTCTGCACAGTTCGGACCTTCATATTGGCAAGCGATTTGGCAATCTTCCGGAGGATTTGAGAGGGCGCCTGCGTGAGGCCCGGCATGGCGTGATCACCAGGCTTGCCAATGCGGCGCGAGAGCATGGGGCGGGCGTTGTCCTGCTGGCGGGCGATACATTCGATACCGAGACGCCGACACCCGCCGTGCTTCGGCAGGCGCTTGGCGAGATGGCCCGGAATACGCCGCTGCGCTGGGTCCTGCTTCCGGGCAATCACGATTCGCTGCTGGCGGACCAGCTCTGGAGCGCGGCGCGCGGCGTGTTGCCCGACAATGTCACTCTGGCGACGGAAGCAGCACCCCTTGCGCTTGGACCTGACGTCGTCCTGCTGCCGGCGCCTTGCACGACCAGGAGGCCGGGCCGCGACCTGACCGAATGGATGACCGGTGCCGACACGCCGGACGGCGCTATCCGCATCGGCCTCGCCCATGGCCCGATCCAGGAATTTTCGGAGGATGCCACGGCCACGAACGTGATTGCGCCGAACCGCGCGGCGTTGGCCGGCCTCGACTATATGGCGCTTGGCGATTGGCACGGATTGGTGGCGGTGGACGCCAGAACATATTACAGCGGCGCTCCCGAGCCGGACCGTTTCAAGCATGACCGGCCAGGGCAGGCGATGGTCGTTTCCATTGCCGGACAGGGGGCGATGCCGACAACGACGGCGGTGACGACCGCCAGCTTTTCCTGGCAGACATTGCAGCTTCCGCTGCTGGCATCGGAAGACGGTGTTGAAGCGCTGAAGGCCGCATTGCCGGAACCGTTCGCGCGGCGACAAACCCTGTTGCGCGTCGCGCTGTCCGGCCGTGCCCGGTTGAACGGGCGGACGGCAATGATCAGCCTGCTGGAGCAGGTCGCGCCGGAATTTGCACATCTGGAGATCGATACCGACCTCCTAGGGACCGATTGCGAGAGCGATGATCTCGAGACCATCGACCGAGCCGGTGCGCTGCGCGATGCTGCGGACTTGCTGCTTGCCGAAAGCCTCGACGAGGCCCGTTCCGGCGACGACAGGACCGTGGCGCGTCAAGCATTAATCCGGCTGTTTTCTTATTGCGAGGCGATCGATCGATGAAACTGACCGCCCTTCGCCTCCACAATGTCAAACGCTTTGCCGGCCGCGGCATATCAGTCGAAGGAATCACCGACGGCGTCAATGTGCTGAGCGCCGCCAACGAACATGGCAAATCAACCTGTTTCGAGGCGCTGCATGCCCTGTTTTTCCAGCCGCACAGCGGCACGCCAAAGAACGTGCAGATGCTGCGTCCCTATAGCGGCGGCAATCCGATCGTCGAGGCCGATATCACGATCGACGCCGGCCGCTACCGCCTGACCAAGCAATTCTATGGCGGACGGCGCGCCAGCGTCACCGATCTCGGCAGCGGTCGGCTCGTCGCTCAGGCCGACGAAGCCGAGGCTTTCATCGGCGATCTCATTTCCGGTGGAACCTCCGGCCCGGCAGGCCTGCTCTGGGTGCGCCAGGGCGTCACCGGCATCGAAAATCGCAGCAAGAGTGAGGAAGAAAACGACAAGCGGGTGCGCGAAAGCCTGCTGTCGTCGGTGCAGGGCGAAGTGGAGGCGCTGACCGGCGGACGGCGCATGTCGGCGGTGCTTGAAGCCTGTGAGGAAGAACTCAATCGCCTGGTCACCGCGACGCTCCGGCCGAAGACCGGAGGCCGCTTTGCCGCCGCTCTCGAGGAGCGTGACCGGCTGCAGGAGGAGGAGGCGCGGCTGGCCAAGGAGGTGGAGATGCTGCACGGCGCGCTCGACCGCCGCCGCTCCGTGCAGGCGAGACTGAACGAGCTGGAAAATCCGGACGAGGAGGCCGGCCGGAAGGCGGCGATTGCCAATGCCGAGGCGGTGCTCGAAGCCGCCAAGCTGCACGAGAGGGAACTCAAGGCGCTCGATGCCGAGGCTGCCTTGGCCGCCAGCCGCCGCGAGGAGGCGCAGCAGGCATATGAGCGCTTCCGGGCCGCATTGAACCGCAGCGGCGAACTCGCGCGGCGTTTCGCCTTGGCGGCGAACGAGCTTTCCAATGCAGCCGAGCGACGCACGGCATCGCTGGTTGAAAGCGAGGCCGCAACGGCGGAGGTGCAGGCGGCCGAAGAAGACGAGCGGGTCAACCGCGAATTACTCGCGCGGCTGGAGGCGGCACTGCGTTCGCGCCACGCCGCCGAGCGTCTGGCCGAGGTTCGTCTGCGTCTCGAACAGGCGGAAGCGGCGCGGCAGCAGATCGAGGACGGGGAGGCGGCGCATGCATTGCTCGCCATTCCAGCCGATGGGATCGAACGGCTCGAAGCGCTGGATCTCAAGATCGTTGGCCTGCGTGCAGCCGCCGAAGTCGACCTTCCCACGCTCCGGATCGACTACCTGAAAGACGCCTCCGGATCGGTGAGCATGGACCACCAGCCTTTGCCTGGGGGCGAGGATAGGAGCTTTGCCGGAATGGCGAGGCTCGACATAGCAGGCGTCGGCACCCTGACCATTCATTCCAGCCGGCAGGTTGAGCAGGACGGAGCGCTGGAGACCGCGCAATCCGCCCGCCAAACATTGCTTGCCAAGCTCGGTGTCGACAGTCTGCTCGCGGCGCGGCAGCGCGACATTGCCGCGCGGAGCAAACACGAGGAGCTGGTGCGGGCGCGCCAGCGGCTCGCCGATCTCGCCCCGAAGGGCATCGACGCCCTTCACCTCGACGCCGCCCGATTTGCCGAACTCAGCCAGGGTCCGATCGAACTCGACGCCGACCCGGAAGAGGTGCGCGCCCGTCTCGCGGATGCGACGCGGCGCATCGAACTGGCGCGGAACCGGGCGCGGGAGGCATCGGTGATGCGCACCGAGGCCGGCGAGGCGATATTGCGCGCGCAGACAGAGCACGCCAGGCTTGGTCAGGAACTCGAGGCCATCGAGGCGATCATCGGTCCCGAAGCCGGCCGAAATGCCGTGCAACAGGACCTTGCCGTAAAATTGTCCAGCGCCAAAGAGCGGTTCGATGCGGTCGAGCTCCGGGCCGGACCTTTGCGCCGGACAGCGCGGGACCTCGCAGGCGCAGAGGCCGCCCTTGCCCGGGCGCGCTCGGTTGCCGACGCCGCAGGACGCGAAATTGCCAGGCTTCGCGAGGAGCTTGCCGATCTCGGCGGTCAGATCCGCACCCGCTCGGACAGCGCGGTGGAAGAAAACTGGTTGGAAAGCCGGGATTTGCTTGCAGCGGCGCGCGAACAGGTGAAGCGTTTCGAGACGGAGGTCGGGGTGCTCGATCGCCTGCGCAAGGCGCTGACGGCGACGCGGGCGGCGGCGCGCGACCTCTATCTCAAGCCGGTCATGAACGAACTCGCCCCGCTGCTCGGCCTGCTGTTCGACGATATCTCGATCACCTTCGACGGCGACACGCTGCTACCGCAGATCGTGCGCCGCAACGGCCAGGACGAGGATGTTGATCGGCTGAGCGGCGGCATGCGGGAGCAGCTCTCGGTGCTGACCCGCCTTGCATTCGCCCGGCTGCTTGCCCGCGACGGCCGGCCGGCGCCTGTCATCCTCGACGATGCGCTTGTTTATTCCGACGACGACCGGATCGAGCGGATGTTCGATGCGCTGCACCGCCAATCCCGCGACCAGCAGATCCTCGTCTTCTCCTGTCGGCAACGCGCCTTCGCCAAGCTTGGCGGAAACGTGCTGACCATGCAGCCATGGCAGCCGGATTGATCGAGATCGATGCTCAGGTAACGCCGACGCGTCGCTCAAGCCACAGATAGGCGGCAGCCGTCCAGGAAAAGCCGAGGCCACCGCAGCCTTGGCCGGTGACCGGGTCGAAATATTCTGCAAAACCTTCCGTTTCGATCGCTGTGATCGTGGATCGCCGCAGCTTTTCGGCGACAGCCGTGTGGCCGTTGCGCTTCAATCCGTCGATCAGAAGCCAGTTGATGATTGCCCAGGCGGGACCGCGCCAGTAACGCTTCGGCTCCCAGCTGGCGATGCCCGGCTTCGTCGTCGGAAAGGCGACCTTGAGATCCTTCGACCAGGCCTTCATTTCCGCAACCAGCGCGTCGGCAATCTGCTTGTCGAGATCCAGTGAGAGGAGGGGGATGAAACCGGCTTGCGTCGCCGCTTCGACATCTTCTCCCGAGATCAAGTCTTGCGAGACGAAGCGCGCGAGGTCCGGCCGCCATTGGGCCATGATCGCCTTGCGAGTGCGGTTGTTGAAGGCAGCGGTCTCGATCGCGTCCTCGGTCCGGTCGAACAGCCGGGCAAGGTGCTCGAGGTCTTCGCCGGCCTTGAGCAGGATAGCGGTCGTCTGGATCTCGGCGACCTTGAAGGACGCCTTTTCCCATTGTTTCGCCGGATCCCAGCCGCAGGCGGCATAGGTATCGACCAGATGAATGAAGCGGCGGTAATCCTCGTCACGCGGACGCATGTCGGCATCGACATGGCCGGTATCCTTGCGCACGACAGGGGTATCGGTGGTGGTGGGTACACGAGCGAGCGCGATGTCCCAGGCGGGAGAATTGTCGCTGCCGCTTTCCCAGGGATGCAGCAGCGCGACCAAGCCGGTGCCATCGGGATCGCGGGCGGAATACCACCAGCGATGCCATTTCAGCGCCGCTTCGTAAAGTGGCAGGGTACGGGCTTCGGCACCCTTGCCGGCGGCTTCATGCAGCTTGCGCAGTGCGATCGCAAAGACCGGCGGCTGGGTTATGCCGGAGGTCGCGATCGTGTGCTTCGTGCGCCAGACATCCGGTCCAGGAAAATAGGTTTCGCTTGGGGCGTGGAAGACGATATGCGGGATCATCCCGTCCGCCCACTGGCCCTCGACCAGCCGCTCCAGCTCGCGATAGGCGCGGTCGGTGTCGTAGAGCGCGAAGCCCATGGCGACGAAGGCGGAATCCCAGTTCCACTGGAAAGGGTAGAGCCGGTCGGTCGGCACCGTATAGCCGCCGCGATCGTTGGCGGCGAGGATGCGCTTGGCTTGGTCGACATGCATGTTCATTTCGGGAACTCCGGTATTCTCAGGCCAAGACGGCCGGAAACGACTTGCCGCTTTCGGGCGAAAGCCAGGTGATGCGCTTCTGGTCGAGCTTCAGGCCAATCGTCTCGCCGCTCTTCACGGTTTCCGAGGCCGGCAGGATGACGCGGACCGGCTGATCGTGGATCGAACCGGTCAGAAGCAGATGCGAGCCCATCGGCTCGGCAACGCGCACTCTCATTTCGAGACCCTGCGGCAACGGCGCGAGTTCGACGGCCTCGCCACGCAGGCCAAGGATGACTTCATTGCCGGATTCCCCAGGCGCTGCAAACTGCTCGGACCCTGCCGCCACCTGGCCGTTCGAAACCGGCACCTTGATGAAGTTCATCGGCGGATTGCCGATAAAACCGCCGACAAAACGTGTTGCCGGGTGATTGTAGATCTCGACCGGATGGCCGACCTGTTCGACCACGCCGCCATGCATGACGGCGATGCGGTCGGAAAGGCCCATGGCTTCCGTCTGGTCGTGGGTGACGTAGATCGTCGTGGTCCCCGCCGATTGCAGCACGGTCTTGAGTTCCGTGCGCATTTCGAGGCGGAGCAGCGCATCGAGGTTCGAAAGCGGCTCGTCCATCAGGAGAACCTTCGGTTCGACGGCAAGGGCACGAGCGACCGCGACGCGCTGGCGCTGGCCGCCGGAAAGCTTGTTCGGGTAGCGGTCGAGATATTGCTCGATATGCAACAGGCCGGCGGCCTTTTCGACCTGCGCCTTCACCCTGGTGTCGTCGGCCTTCTGCATCCGCAGCCCGAAGGCGACGTTCTCATAGACCGTCATATGCGGAAAGACGGCGTAGTTCTGGAAGACCATCGCCAGGCCGCGATCCTTAGGCGGTAGACCGATCACCGACTTGTCGCCGATACGGACATCGCCTGATGTTGCGGTCTCGAGGCCGGCGATGATGCGCAGCAGCGTGGTCTTGCCGCAGCCGGACGGACCGAGCAGCGAGACGAATTCGCCGTCGTTGATCGTCAGCGAGACCTCTTTCAGCGCCTGGAAGGCTCCGAAGCTTTTGCGGATGCGGTCGATGACAATATTGGCCATGTCGATGGTCCCGTTATTTGGAGGAAATGCCCCAGATCGCGAAGAGGTAACGCCTGACCGCGAAGATGAAGACAACCGAGGGAAGGATGAGCATCAGGCCGCCGGCAAAGCGGTAGTGCATCGGGCTTTCCGAGAGCACCGTCAGCAGGTAGGCGGTCAGCGTGCGGTTGCGCACCGTCAGCACCGACGCGGCAAAGACCTCGTTCCACGAGATGACGAAGGCAAAGACCGCTGTCGCGACGATGCCGGGCAAAGCCAGGGGCGCGACCACCTTGAAGAAGGCCTGGATGCGGGTGCAGCCGAACACCCAGGCGGCTTCTTCCAACTCTCTGGGCACGCCGAGGAAAATGCCCTGGGTGACGAGCGCGGCGAACGGAAGCGCCAGGACCGTATGGATGAGGCCGACGCCGACGATCGTATCGTAAAGGCCGAGCCGGATGAAGGAGACGGTCAGCGGCAGCGCCAGGATTGCCAGCGGGAAGGCGCGGGTCAGCAGCACCAGAAGGCGGTAACTGTCCTTGCCGCGGAAATCGTAGCGGGCGAGTGCGTAACCGGCCGGCGCGCCGAGCAGGATCGAAAGCGCCACCGTGATGCCGGCCGCACCAAGCGAGTTGAGAAAGGACTGGACGACGCCTTCGGTCTTCAGGAAGAGAAAAAAGGGCTCGAGGGATAGACCGGTGGGAAGGCCGGTCTTCGGCCAGACATAGACGCCCTGGCGACCGCCGAGTGCGCCGAGCGCCACCAGATAGATCGGCACCAGCACCCAGGCGCAGAGTGCGGCAATGCCGCTCCAGAGCAGCCAGCGTTGTGAAGAGATGAAGCCGGCGGCTTTGGGTGTGTCTGCGGCCGCGCTGATGGTGTCCGTGGTCATGGCAGGCGCTCCGGATCGACCTTCAAGGCCTTCAGATAGATGAGCGTGGCGGCGAGCGAGATGATCATGATCAGCACCGCATAGGCGGCAGCGACGCTGTAGTTCTGGTTCTGGTTCTGCCAGTTGTAGGCCTCACCGACGAGGACCGGGAAATTGCGCCCGCCGAGCGCATAGACCACCGCGAAGACCTCGAAGGCGAGCACGGTGCGCAGGATCAGCGCCGATTGCAGGGCGGGGCGGATCAGCGGCAGGGTGATGCGCCAGAAGCGCGTCCACGGACCAGCCCCGAAGATTTCGGCGGCTTCTTTGAATTCCTTCGGCACCTGGTTCAGGCCGGCGACGATGATGACCATGACGATGGCCGTGCCGCGCCAGATTTCGGCAACCGCAATGGCGATGAAGAGCGCGACCGGCGTCTGGTAGGAAAGCCAGCTTGCCTGCCTGCCGATGATGCCGAGGCCGAAGAGCAGCGAATTCAGATAGCCGGTATTCTGCAGGATCGACAGCCAGACGAGACCGGCGGCGAGATCGGAAATGCCGAGCGGGATTGTCCAGATCCAGAGGATCGTCTCGCGGCCGCGGCCGACTTTGGCGACCATCGTGCCCATGGCAAGCGCAATGGCGATCTGCACCGGCACGACCGCGATCGTCAGCAGGAAGGTGTTCTTCACGGAGCGGGTGAAATTGATGTCGGTGACCATGCGCTCGGCATTCGCCAGCGACGGCGCGCCATTGTCCGAAACCGCCAGCCAGATCGTCTGCACCAGCGGCATGACGAACAGCAGCGCCAGAAAGGCGACGGATGGCAGGATCAGCAGATAGGGGATCCAAGGTCGGCTATTGGTCATCGGCTTCCGCCTCGACGAGCAGAGGGTTGAAAGAGCGCCCGGGCATTTCGCCCGGACGCGTCGCGGGCGGATTTATTCGACCGGGCAGGGGCCGTCGCTCTTGGCATCGGGAGCCCAGCAGGCAGCCTTTGTGTCGGTCATCAGCTTGGCCATCGTGGCGCCCTGGGCCTTCAGCACGTCTGCGACGGGCTCGTTCTGCAGCACGATGCGCTGAAAACTGTCCATGTAGACCTTGTTGAATTCGCCGCCCTTGTCGCCGAGGCCGACCGGCAGCAGCGAGATGACCGCGTCCTTGGAAGCCTGGGTGGCCGTGACCGCCCCGGCGAGCAGCGCGACGCCGGCATCGAGATCCGGCGGCAGCTTGACGCTGAGGGTCGGGAAGAAGCCGACCTTGGAGGCGGTCAGCAACTGCGTCTCCGGCATGGAAAGGTGCTCGATGATTTTTTCTGCGCCGGCCTTGTCAGGCGCGCCCTTCGGAATGGCGAGACCAGCAACGACTGGCATGTAGCCGCGGCCCTTGGGACCCGCGGGAGCGGGGAAGACCACATAATCATCCGGTGCGGCGGAAATGGCATTCTTCAGTCGGGCGATATGGTCCCAGGCGACCATGACTTCGCCGGCAGCCAGCGGCTCCTGCATGAAGTCGTAGCTGGTCGAGTTCGGTGTCACATAGGTCCATAGCGCCTTCAGCTTCTCCCAGCCGGCCGCGGCGTCCGCACTTTGGAAGGTGCGCACGACACCCCCTGTGAAGGATGGATAGAAATAGCCCTGGAAGTACCGCGCCATCAGCCCCTTCGGGCCGGCCGGGAAGCCGATCTGCGGCTGGCCGGTCGCCTCCTGCATATTCTTGCCCCACGCGATCAACTGGTCATAGTTCAGCGCGTTTACGTCGGCGCCATCAGGCAGGTATTGCAGCGCCTCCTTTTTGGCGGCCATCACATAGGTCGCCTGCATCCACGGAATGTACTGCTGGGTGGACTTGCCGAGCTTGCCGAGATCGAGCAGCGACTGCGGCATGCCGCTCGCTGCCAGCTTCGTGGCGAGATCGTCGAGCGGTTCGAGCGTGTCCTTGTCGGCGAGCGGCGAAAGCTCGCCATGCAGCGCGCCGACGAGGCTGACGGTGCGCTTGCCGGCCTGGCGCTCGGCTTCCATGCGGACAGCAAACTGCGGCGGCTCTTCGACCACGTAATCAACCGCGCCGACGTCCTTCAGGAGTTCCTCGCGCACAACCGTCGCCTCCTCGATCGGGCGAAGCTGGGTGGACACGAACACCGTCTGGGCAAGCACCGGCGAGGCGAAGGCCAGCACGGTGGAAGCCAGAATTCCAAATGACATGATATGTTTCATCTTCTCCTCCTTCATTGTTTTTGTTTGAGATGCACTGCTGTCTATGCCGCCTTCAGGGGACGGCGATGGCTGTCGCGATCGACGAATTCGATCGCGTGAAGCTCCTGGAGTTCTTCGGCGGGTTCCCCGGCAATGGCGCGCAACAGCAGCGAGGCGAAGCTCGCGCCGAGATTTTCGCCGGTCATGCGCATGGTCGAGAGCGGAGGACTGGTAAAGGCGCCCATCGGCAGGTCATCATGGCCGACGATGCTGATCTGATTGCCGCCATCGACCTCGCGCAGTGCCCTCAGCGCCCCGATCGCCATTTCGTCGGTGGCGCAGACGAGCGCGGTCGGACGCGACGGCTGGCGCAGTAGTTCGAGCGCCGCGAGATAACCGCCCTGTTCCAACGGCGCACCTTCGGCGCAGAGGTCGGTGGCTAGGCCGCATTCCTCCATCGCCGCCCGCCAGCCGCAGCAGCGGTCATGTGCGAAATAATATTCCTGCGGGCCGGCGATATGGCCGATACGGCGGTGGCCGGTGGCATGAAAACGCAGCGTCGCGGCCCGAAAACCGGCAAAGCCGTCACCGTCGATAAACGGATGCGGCAGCCGGCTTTCGGTGCGGCCGTTGGTAACGAAGGGAATACCGCGCGACTGCAGGAATTCGACGCGCTCGTCCCTCCGCTTGGTGCGGACGAGAAGCATGGCGTCGACGCGCCGGCCATCGACGAAGCGGCGGCAGATATCGAGTTCGCTCTCGCCGCGCGGCACCGGCGCAATCACCAGATTGAGGCCGGCAGCAGCAAGATGTTCGGCGCAGCCCGACAACATATCGAGGAAATGCGGAGGGCCGATATGGCCGGGATCGCTCGGCAGCGTGACGGCGACCAGTTCGGCGCGCTGCCTGCGCAGACGGCGGGCCGAAGCATTCGGCCGGTAACCAACCTTGTCGGCAGCCTCGCGAACCCGCTCGCGCGTGGCCGCCGACACATCGGCATAACCGTCAAGCGCACGCGACACAGTGGTGATCGACAGTCCCAGCGATTGCGCGAGTTGTTTGAGATTGGCCAAGGTCTTCCTCCCGAAGTGAGAAAAAGATTCTCCAAAACGTTTTGGGAGTCAAGCCAAAACGTTTTGGATTTCTTGGCGACGTCATGCGTATGATCTTTCCATATGAGCAGAGACGTCACGGAGATATGCGAAGGGCGGGTCTTCTCAACGCAGCCTAGGCGGAACCACTATCTTGTGTATCTGGATACGCTCGGGAAGTTCGCACAGTAGTTCTGCGTCCCGTTCCAAATGGTGAACCTGCTGTGGATCGCCTTTCGTAAACGCGGTCATCGATTCCATGTCGGCCCAATACGAAATTGTCGTGAACCACGTCTCATCCTCACGGTCTTCGCGCAGCAGTTGAACGCCAAGCGCTGTCTTTAACAGGGGAGGAATTCCCACTGCCCGGTTGTAGGCTTCATATTCGTCAGCGAATTCCGGCTTCGTGCGGCCGCGCCAGATGCGAGCTATGCTTGGAACATTCGTCATGTCTTTCTCCCGGTGACATCTGACAAGCTGCGGTCGAGGAAATCGCGCACCAGCGGCAGTGCATTCTGGAAGATGGGTCGCCCAAGCGCGACGAAAAGTGTTCCCCGATGCAGCAGGCATAGAAGGCCTGCATGCGCAGGGACGCAGGCATCGAGTTGATGCTCGCTCAATCAGTGAGCTTGAGTGTCGCCGTAAACTGCGTCCCGTCCTCGCGGTAGTATTCCGCCTCGCCATGCAGTTGATTTACAAAGGCTTTAATCAGCCTTGTCCCCATTCCGGGTTCGTCCGATCGACCGTCGAATCCGATCCCGTTATCTGCGACGGTCAGCCTGGATTGCTCTCCCTCTGTCGCGTGCAGCATGACGCGAATATTTCCGGATTCTCGGCCCTCGAACGCGTATTTCATGCTGTTGGCAATCAACTCGTTGAGCAGGAGGGCAAACGGCGTTGCCTTGTCAGCAGCAATGACGATGTCGTCGATTTCAAAGGCGACGGACACGGCGCGACCATGGACGTCGACCAGCGTCTTGACGAAGGATGGAATGAATTCGCGCGCGGATATCCCGCTAAACTGGTCGAAGCCGTACATCTGCTCGTGAACGGCGGACATCGCAGAAATGCGCTGATTTAGTTTTTGAACGGCTTCCTGCTCAAAACCCTGTAAGCGCAACAGGGCCATCACCGTCTGCAGGTTGTTCTTCACTCGGTGATGTATCTCCCGCATGAGCGTTTCATTTGACCGCAACGCATCCGCAAGCTGCCTGGTGTGCAATGTGTCGACCTTGATGAGATTCTGGATCCACAAAGCGGCTGCCAAAGCTCCGATGAGGGCGAAGGCGATCAACGAAGCCGCAATTTTGGCATCCTCCCAAAAGGGCTGCATGATTACATGGATGTCTGCCGACGCAATGGCCACAAAAGGGGTGCGTTCGAGGATCCGGTATGCGACCAAGCGATCCTCATGGTCGACTGGCGACACGGAGCGGTAGGTGCCTGATGTCGCCTTCCTCATATAGTCGGTAAACAGCTTGTGGTTTCGCATATCGACCGGTCCGTCGGGTTCCGGGTATCGGGCGATAAGTTGCCCGTCGCGTCTGATGAGGCTGACGATCGAGTTCTCGCCTAACGCGACTGCGTCCCATATTGGCCTTAGAATGCTCGCGTCGAAGGCAATCACGGCGACGCCGGCGAACACGCCGTTTCGTTCTAGCCTGCGGCTGAAGACGAATATCTGCCGCTGGCTAAGGCGGCTGATGATCAGCGAAGATGTATATTCGTCGGCACCGTTTCTCAGCCGGACGAAGTAGTCGCGGTCTCTAACGTCGATCGGCTTGATATCGCGATCATTCGAGAAGAGCGTTTTTCCGTCGGCCCCGATGACATAGGCAGTCGCCAGAGGCGGGAGGTCGTTGACGGCAGCGGCAAGATCGCGCAGGCGATCCGGGCCGGGCAAAGATGTGCTCGGCCCCAGAGTATCATCGATCCGGTGCAGGGTCTCACGAGCAAGGGAATTCAACCAGTTCGCGTTGGCTGCAACGATTTTGGAAGCGGCGCTGACACGCTCGTCGCCACGGCGCACAGTTGTCTCGTAGCTGGATACCAGCCAGAGCGACAAGAGGGTGATCAGCGACAGAAACATCAGCGCGATGATCGCGAGCGATGCTTTTCCTACGGAGCCAACATATTTATCGCCACCGATCATCTCTTACGCCAAATTCCATTGTGCGGCGACGGCCAGATGGGGACATTGCAACGCATTCCGAACCATATCCGATAAGCTGATTTCTTACTCTCGAAAATTATGCGGCTCACGCTCCGGCGCTCTCAAGGGTACGACTTAGGATTGTATGTTCACAGTCTTTAGAGAATGACGTGACATCAGGTCAATCTCACTGCTTTCGAAAAGGAGTCAGAATGGTGGAGAAAACCTTTCATACGCGAAGCTCGGCTTCCGGCGTCCATTCGATCAAAATCTAATCAACCTCGTAACCTGATCTGAAAGTCGGTTTGGTAGGGAGCATGGACAGCGGCTCAGCAACAATAACACCTCTGCGAGAGCCTTCAGCCCCTCTTGACCCCGGATGGCGGGATTTCCGCGCCAGGACCATCCGATACCCGACACTACGCTGATACCAAGGTCATTCTGAATCGGATTAGAAATGCGAAAAAGAATACATGTGAGTCAATTGCGGGTGGGAATGTATGTCGAGGATGTTGAAATTCATGGAGAAGATACGACACGCCGGTTCAAACCGTTCCTGATCTCATCGGCCGGTCAGGTTGAGAGCTTGATGGCACGTCGCCTGATGACTGTCGTCATTGACGTCAGAAAAGGCTCGGATGTCGAACCAGGTGGGCCACAGGAAATCGATCGGGTTGCGTTTGACGCCCAGCTCCGCGCCGTGTTTTCGGCGCGGGAAATCGAGCAGGCGAGACAATGCGTAGAGGATACGAGACCGCAAATTCGCCACATGCTGGCTGACGCCAGGATCAAAGCCACTTTTGCCAGTGATGCGGCAAGCTCTGCTGTGGA
This sequence comes from Rhizobium anhuiense bv. trifolii, assembly GCF_024346605.1. Lineage (NCBI taxonomy): Bacteria > Pseudomonadati > Pseudomonadota > Alphaproteobacteria > Hyphomicrobiales > Rhizobiaceae > Rhizobium > Rhizobium anhuiense. Next base: position 1,274,694 of record NZ_CP098801.1, on the reverse strand, counting down.
GAGGATCATGTCTGCAGCCCTCGACAACGCCGGTGCACTCATCGCAATCGCGAGGCTGAAGGACAAGGATGAGTTGACGTTCCTCCACTCGCTGGCGGTTAGCGCGTTGATGATCACTCTCGGGCGCGGCCTCGGTCATGGTGAAGAGGAGGTACGGGTACTGGGACTTGGCGGCCTGGTTCATGATCTTGGAAAAATGGCGCTCCCCGACGAAATTTTAACGAAACCCGGCAAGCTGACGGCTGAGGAAATGAGTCTCGTTCGCGGGCATCCTCAGCGGGGATATGAGCTGGTTTCTCATGTCGCCGATGTGCCCAAGCAGGTGCTCGACATTTGCCGCCATCACCACGAGAAATTCGACGGCTCCGGCTATCCTAGTCGGCTCGCGGGAAAGAATATCCCATACGTAGCCCGGCTCGCGGCCATCTGCGACGTGTATGAAGCCCTGACGACAATCAGGCCGTATAAGCGCGCTTTCTCACAAGCTGAGGCGATCAACATCATGATGAATTCGCCAGGTCATTTTGACAGCCAGCTGCTATCCGCGTTCGTGTCAAAAATGGTGATCAGCGGCACGCTTCACTAAGCATGTCGCGAAAAGGTGCCGCGGTGGCCCATCCGTCCAATTGCCAGAGTTGACCGAGAGGTCGGCCTTAGCGTTTGCCGATCGACGGACTAAACACCATGAGGCTCAGAATTTCGAAGAGCACCTGTGCTGCGGCGTGGGCCGTGTTGGTCGTTGCGTCATATTGCGGGGCGACTTCGACGACGTCCCCACCCACCAGGTTGATCCCTTTCAGCCCGCGTATCAGTTCCAGGACTTCACGCGTGGTCAATCCACCGACCTCGGGCGTGCCCGTGCCGGGCGCAAAGCTCGGATCAAGGCTGTCGACGTCGAAAGAAAGATAAGTCGGGCCATCGCCGACGATGGATTTTGCCTTGGCAATGACAGCGGCAATCCCCATTCCGCTGATGTCTTCTGCGTGGATCACCGTCATTCCCGACGCATAGGAGAATTCCCACAAATATTCCGCCGAACCCCGGATGCCGATCTGGATCGTCCTTGTCGGATCGAGCACGCCGTCCAGCACCGCATTGCGGAACGGTCCGCCGTGATGAAACTTCGTCTGATCGAAGGCGCCGCTTGTGTCGCAATGGGCATCGATGTGAATGAGGCCGACCGGTTGCTGCCGACCGATGGCCTTCAAAATCGGTTGGCTGATGGAATGATCGCCTCCGACGGAAAGCGGGGCAACGCCGGCATCGACGATCTGGCCGACGCGTTTTTCGATGTCGTCGTGGCTGAGCTCCAGCCGGTAACGGCTCTGGAACGGCACGTCGCCAATGTCGGCGACCCGAAGATCGAAGACCGGCGCCGTGGCGAGAACGTGATTGTAGGGGCCGATCCTTTCGATAGCGCGAAGCGCTCTCGGTCCGAAGCGCGAGCCTGGACGATTGGTGACGCCAAGATCCATGGGGATGCCGGTGATCGCAACCTGGAGATTGCCGAAGTCCGGATCCTCGGCCGCAACCTGCATGTAAGGCGCGCTGAGGAAAGTCGGTATTCCGGCATAGGGCGCCAGTCTCGTGCCGTTCTTGGAGATGATCTTCTCCGCCACTTTCCGAAACTTCTCGTCGAAGATCTCGCCGCCATTGGCGTCCGCAAATTCTGCCCGCAGTTGTTCCAGCCGCGTTTTGTCCCACACCATGCGCTTGCGTCTCCGCTTCAGGTCCGTCTCGTCAGACAAAGAGGTTGAGAAAGCAATTGGTATCGTTGTAGCAATCGGTATCAAAGAGAAATCGACATGATCGCTGCAAAACCCAATTCCCTCGTTGCCCGCCTCTCTGCCCCGCCTATTCCTTCGGTCGTCGCCTGGAGCCGCGAATACAAGGGCGAAAAAGGACCGCTCATCGATCTGTCGCAAGCCGTCCCCGGCTATCCCGCGCATCCGGAAATGCTTCGTCTTCTGGCCGAGGCGGCCGGTCAACAGGCGATGACCGGATACGGGCCGATCGAGGGCGAACCTCTGTTGCGCAAGACCTATGCGGCTCACCTTGCCGAGCTTTACGGCGCCGAGCTTTCCGCCGGCAATATCCATATCACCGCCGGCTGCAATCAGGCCTTCATGTGTGCGGCGATCGCGCTTGCGGGCGCCGGCGATACGGTGGCGCTCACCAATCCCTTTTATTTCAATCACGACACAACGCTGTCGATGCTGGGCATCGGGCGTCGATTGGTCGATTGCGCCGCCGCCGGCGGGTTCCTTCCCGATCCGCGTTCGGCCGAGGCTGCACTTGCGGCCGGCGCGAAGATGCTTGCCGTCGTAACACCCAACAATCCCACCGGAGCGGTGTATCCGCCAAGCCTGCTGCACGAGCTTTTCGTCCTCTGCCGGAAATATGGCGCCTGGCTGATCCTCGATGAAACCTATCGCGATTTCCTTGGCGAGGATTATGGGCGGCCGCACTCTTTGCTGTCCGAGCCGGACTGGGAGGACACGCTCGTTCTTCTCTACAGTTTTTCGAAATCCTTCTGCATTCCCGGTCATAGACTGGGTGCGATCACGGCAGGCCCCAAGCTCATCGCCGAGATCGCCAAGGTCATGGACAATATGCAGATCTGCGCGCCGCGCTCGGCTCAGATCGCCGTTGCATTGGCCCTCCCGGCGCTTGCCGATTGGCGGGCCGGCAATCGGCTGGAGATCGCCCGCCGGGCCGATGCGTTGAGGCAGGTCTTTTCCGGGCTGCCGGATTGGAAGATCGGAGCGATCGGCGCCTATTTTGCCTTTGTCCGCCATCCCCACGCCGATCGATCGTCTTCAGAGGTTGCCGAAAAGCTCGCCAGGGAAGCCGGCATAGTTTGTTTGCCCGGCGCCTATTTCGGGGAGGGACAGGAGCGCTACCTCAGACTTGCCTTCGCCAACGCGGATGTGGCCTCGATCGGATTATTATCCGAGCGCCTTCGCTAGACCGCTGCGATCGGCCTCCGCCGGAAGTTGATGATAGCCACCGCGCCAGTAAAGCAGGGGTCCCATGTCCTGCCGGATTTCGATAGCGCAGACATGTCCGACCAAAATCGCATGAGAATTGTAGTGGAATGCGGTTTCGAGCTTGCAGTCCAGGACCGTCAGGGCATTTTCAAGGGCGGCGGCACCCGTCTTGAGGCGATACCATCCCGCGTCGCCGTAACGTTCGGCGCCTTTTCGCCCGTCGAGACCGGCAAAGGATTGGGCCACCTGCTGCTGGTCGGCGGCGAGCACGTTGACACAGAAGCAGCCGTACCGCTGCAGCGCCGGCCATGAGGAAGACGCGCGGTTGACACTGACGATGACGGAAGGCAACGCCGCCGAAAGCGAGGACACCGAGGTTGCGGTGAAGCCGGTGCGGTCTTGCCCGTCGCCGACCGTAATCACGCTGACCGCCCCTGCCAGATGACGCATCGAAAGCTTGAAGTCCGCCTCGCTGATCAAAGCCTCGGCACTCATCGGGCTGACTCTTTCGTTTTGGCAAAGCGGTTTACAGGCATTGAAAGACCGAGGTTTTCACGCAAGGTCTTGCCCTCGTATTCCTCGCGGAACAGCCCGCGGCGGCGAAGCTCGGGCAGGACCAGCCGCACGAAGTCGTCGAGACTCGACGGCAAGGTCGGAAACATCAGGATGAAGCCGTCGGCGGCGCGCGTCTCGAACCATTCCTCCATGAAGTCGGCAATCTGGGACGGCGTGCCCGTGATGCCATTTCCAGTATGTTTCTCGGCATAGTGCCGGATGAGTTCGCCGACGGTGTGGCCGCCTTTCACGAAATCGACCAGCTCGTCGAACAGAGCGCGTGACCCCTTCGGCGCCGCCGGCAGCCGATCCATAGGGAAGGGCTTGTCGAGAGCGACGTCGTGCAGGTCCGCTTCCAGGAATTCGGAGAGCATCAATCGGCCGACATCCGGATGCATCTTGTCGATCAGATAATCGACCTTGGCCTTTGCCTCGGCCTCGGTTTCACCGACATTGATCACGATGCCCGGCATGATTTTCAGATCGTCCGGATCGCGTCCATAGGCCGGCATCCGGCGCTTGACGTTTTCGTAGAAGGCCCGGTTACGCTCGATATTCGATGCGAGGCTGAAGACGATCTCGGCGGTTCGCGCCGCCATGTCCATTCCGGGTTCCGAACCGCCCGCCTGGGCGATGACAGGACGGCCCTGGGGTGTTCGCGCGATGTTGAGGGGTCCGCGAACCTGGAAGTGCTTACCTTTGTGATTGAGCGCATGGTGCTTGTCCTTGTCATAATAGACACCGTTTTCACGGTCGAGAAGCAGTGCGCCTTCCTCGAAGCTGTCCCAAAGACCGAACACGACATCGACGAATTCGTTGCCGCGCTCATAACGAAGCGCATGCGGGTCGAGCCCCTCGCGGTTGAAGTTGTAGCCGGTTTCGTCGTGATCTGACGTGACGACGTTCCAGCAGACGCGGCCCTTGCTCAGATGGTCGATCGAGGCGAACAGACGCGCGACATTGTATGGCTCGTAGTAACTGGTCGAGACGGTCGCCACGAGACCGAGATCGCTGGTGGTGACGGCCAGAGCCGAAAGCAGCGAGAGGGGTTCGAAACGGTTCATCTTGGTCGGAATGCGGGCAAGCGCATTGGCGTCGCCGACGGCAGCGGCGGGGGAATCCGCCATGAACATGAAATCGAATTTCGCCGCTTGGGATCGTTTGGCGACATCGAGCAGATGGGCGAAGTCGTTGGCGCCCTTGACGTCGCTTGCCGGATGCAGCCAGGAGGCAGGATGAAAGCCGAAGGTATAGACGAAAGTCCCGAGTTTCATCTTGTCGGTCCGCGCCATTGAGCTCTCCTGCTTTGTCGGGTCATGCCGCCAACGCAAGGCGACTGAGCGAATTATCGCCCGGCGCAAATTTTCATCAATATCGCCCAGCTGGGTTCCGTTTTAGTTTTTCTAAAGCATTGGCTTGGGCGCCGACGCCACAGCCTGCTGACGGGAAATAGCAACGAGCCAATCGCGGAATTCGCGCCCATGCGGCTTCTGCAACGCCGCACGATCCCAGGCGAGGAAATAGCTTTCACGCAGTGCAATGCGTATGTCGACCGGAATGACGAGCGTTTGCGCCGCGAGCTCATCCGAGATCATCGACATTTGCGCCAGCACGACGCCGCGTTTGTTGACGGCAGCGTCAATCGCACTGCTCGACAGGGTGAAAGAGAGGCCTGATGTCGACGCATCGAAGGAAACGCCGGCCTTGGCGGCAAACTCCGCCCAGCTGGGATAAGGAGTGAAGTGTCGTTCCCACTCGACATGCAGGAGGGGCTGTTCGAAGAGATCGCGAGCCGCATGCGCGCGATCCTGCATCAGCGCCGGCGAGCAGGCCGGCACGACCCAATCCCGAAACAGTTCGGTGTAATGTTCGTGCTGCAGCACGTCCGACCCATAGCTCACGCGGAAATCGACATCATCGAAGCCGATCCGGGGCTCTTTGTCGCGTCCGATGATTCTCACCTGCACGTCGGGATGAAGGGCCTGCCAGTCGAAGATGCGCCTGCCGATCCATTTGTTGACGACAGAGGACAGCGCACTGAGGACCAGTGCCGTCTCATTGCGCGCTTTTTCCAGCAGTTGTTCGGCGCGCGCAAATTGCTCGAACCCCTTCGATATCTCCTGATGATAGAGCCGGCCCCAGGCGGTCAACTCGACGGTTCGTCCGCTGCGCTCCAGAAGTGAAACTCCCAGAAAGCTCTCGATCTTGCGAATCTGCTGGCTGATGGCCCCTGGCGAAACCTTGAGCTCCAGTGCCGCAGCCGTCACGCCGCCGCAGCGCCCCACGGCCTCGAAGGCTTGCAAACTCTTCAGCGGGATCGTCTTGAAGCGCTCATCGGTCACTTGCACAGCCTCTCGTGATTTGCGCCACTCAATTTGCCATCGGATGAAAGGTCCCCGCAAACTGGAACCGGTTGCCTGGATGGACAAACTCGACATAAGTCACCGTGCGGCCATTCTGCCAGGTCTGGCGGATGAGGCTAAGGCAGGCCTCGCCTTTCTCTGTCTGCAGGATTCGGGCGGTCGCACTATCGGCCGAAACGGCACGAATGACATGTTTGGCCTTGGACCAGGGAACCTCCTGCAGCAGCCATTTGCCGGGGGGAGTTGAGGCAAAGCTTTCTTCTCTCGCCCGCGGGACGGCATCAAGCATGATGATGCGCCGCTCGATGGCATTCGGTCTGCCGTCGACGATGTGCAGGCATTGAAGCCTGAGGACTTCTGCATCGGCAGCTTCCGACAGCTGCTGCGCTTCCGCCTCTCCGAGGCGCTCGATCTTGCGGGCGAGGATTTCGAAGTGGTGTTCGTGCCCGGCCAGTTCCGCCTCGGTGCTGATATCCTGGATATCCATCACCGTGCGGTCGATCTGGGGGGAGGCGACGAACGAACCGGTCTTGCGCCTTCTGACGATCATGCCGCGCTCGGCCAGCGCCGACAGCGCCTTGCTGACCGTCATGCGCGAGCATTGATATTGCGCCACGAGTTCGCGCTCGACGGGAATGCAGTCACCTGGCCGCCAAATGCCGCTGATGATCTTCGTCTCGATATCCGTAAAAATACGCTGGTAAATCGATACCAAGTCCGCACCTCATCCGGCGTCAACGATCATAAGTTCCGGAACGGTCGGGTCGCGCCGGTGCAGATCGCTGCCGCCCGGCACAAATTTTGCGTTCCTCGTCTTTTACATTGACACTCTAGGCCCGCCTATATCTATTTGTATAGTCAAAAGCGGAGCATAGAAATCCGCGCAGAGGAAATCGAAGTCGAGAACCAAAACTCCTCCACCGGGGGAATGAAAACTGGAGAGATGATCATGAAGGCCAATTCACTGCTGAAGGGTCTGGTCGGCGCTGCGTTCCTCATCGGAGCAGCCGTTTCCGCCCACGCAGCCGACACGCTTGCGGCCGTCAAGGCAGCCGGCACCCTCAAGGTTGGCACCGAAACAGCTTTTGCCCCGTTCGATTATATCGATGCCGGGGAACATACGGGCTTGAACGTCGACCTCTTTGCCGAGATCGGCAAGGAACTCGGCGTCAAGATCGAGTGGGTCGCCCTTCCCTGGGACGGTGTCTTCCCCGCGCTCGAGGCCGGCAAATTCGATGTCGTCGCAGGTCCTGCAACAATTACCAAGAAGCGCTTGGAGCGCTATCGCTTCACGCCGCCGATCGCCGAAGCGACGATTGCCATTTTGAAGAAGGCTGGCGATACGACGATCAGCAAGCCGGAGGATATTGCCGGCAAGACGATCGGTGTCGGCAAGGCAACCGCTCAGCTCGACCAGTTGAAGGAGTTCTCCGCCACCCTGCCGACCAAAGTCGACGTGCGTGAATATCCCGCCTTTACCGAATCCTACGCCGATCTCGCCGCCGGCCGTATTGCCGGCGTTGCCAATTCGCTACCGAATATCGCCTTCGTCGCCAGCCAGCGAAAGGGCACGTTCGAAGTCGTTCTGCCGCCATTCGGCAAGAAGTCTTATTTCGGCTTTATCGGCCTCAAGGATGCCGATCATGCGCCCCTGATGGATGCGATCGATGCCGCGATGCTCAAGATCAAGGCAGATGGACGCATGGCCGAGTTGCAGAAGAAGTGGTTTGGTGCGTCTTTCGATACGCCTGATGCTGTCAAGGATCCGGCATTCTGATGAGCCACCGGTGAACGAACGCGCCCCGCCAATGGTCGGGGCGCAATCTGCCGTGGCATCAGAGCTCACGGCCGCAGCGCCAGGCAAACACCGCCCATGTCCATCAAACTTTTCGAACTGCTTCTGCAAGCCTCGATCTACACGGTAACGATCAGCGTGGTTTCTATCCTGATCGGCTTTGCGATCGCGATCGTTATTTCCGCCATGCTGCTGTCGCGACAGCAGCTCTTCGTCCTGCCGGCGCAAATTTTCATCAGTTTTTTTCGTGGCGTGCCGCTGCTGGTGCAACTGCTGCTGATCTATAACCTGCTGCCGGCGATTGGCCTCAACGTGCCGAGTATCGTTGCGGCCGTCGTTGGTCTTTCGCTGTGTACGGCAGCCTATCAGGCTGAAAATCTGCGTGGCGGTTTTGCCAGCGTTCCCATGGGTCTTGTCGAGTCTGCCGAAATGGTCGGCATGACTCCCGTTCAGATCTTCCGCCGGATCAAGGCCCCGATCGCCCTGCGCCTGACTTTCCCGGCGCTCGTCAACGAAGCGATCCTTATCCTGAAGGCGTCGTCGCTGGTCTCGGTCGTCGGGGTCATCGAGCTGACGCGCATGGCCCAGGACCTTGCCGGCAGCACCTTCCTGCCGCTCGAGATTTTCGCGTCCGCAGGGCTGATCTATTTCGTCATCAATTGGATCGTCGCCCTTGCGGGCGGCCTGATCGAACGCTCCCTGCCGGGAGTGCCGCGATGACCTTCGACATCAATGTGATTTTCAACAACCTGCCCGATATCGTCAGCGGTGCATGGCTTACCCTCCTCATCTGGATCGTCACCACGCCAGTCGCTGCTGCGCTCGGCTTCCTTATCGCCGTTGCCAGACGTTTTGGCGGCGTCATCCCGGACAAGGCGTTCGGCATTGTCATTGCGGTGCTGCGCGGCACGCCCTTCCTCATCCAGATATTCCTCGTCTACTACGGCGGGCCCTTCGTCGGCTTGTCACTCGATCCGATCCCGGCCGGCATCATCGGCCTTTCCATCTACGGCGCGGCTTATTTCAGCGAGATCTTCCGCTCGGGTTTTGCCGCCGTCCCGAAGGGACATATCGAGGCCGGCCTGTGCGTCGGCCTGACACAAGGGCAGATCATCCGGCGCATATTGCTGCCGGAGATGACCATGCTGGTGCTGCCGCCTTCGATCAACATGACGATCATCCTCATGAAGGAGACGGCCGTGCTGTCCATCATCACCGTGCCGGAATTGACGGCGACGCTGAGTGCGATCGGCTCGCAGCAATATGCCTTCGTCGAGGCGCTCTTCGTGCTTGCCCTATTCTATTGGGCGCTCGTCGAAATCACCGGCTGGCTCGGTCATCTCGCCGAAACGAAACTCTCCAGATTCAGGTTTTTCAACATATGAGCGTTCCTGCGATCGCAGTCAAAAATCTCGTCAAGACGTTCGGCGGTTCCACCGTGCTGCACGGCATCGACCTCGATATCGTGCAGGGACAGGTTTCCTGCGTCATCGGCCCGTCCGGCTCCGGCAAGAGTACGTTGCTGCGCTGCATGGCCTTTCTCGAGGAATCGACGAAGGGGACGATCGCCATCAATGGCGAGGTGCTTGGCTTTACGGAAAACGCCAAAGGCGTCCGTGAGCGGGTGCCGGCGGCGGCGAACCGGCGGATACGATCGCAGATCGGGATGGTTTTTCAGCAGTTCAATCTCTGGCCGCATATGACGGCGCTCGGCAATGTCAGTGAAGCGCTGAAGACCGTTCACAAGATGAGCCGCAGGGATGCAGAGGAGCGGGCCATGGCCCAGCTCGTCAAGGTCGGCCTCGAGGCCAGGGCAGGGCACTATCCGTCGCAGCTTTCCGGAGGTCAGCAGCAACGCGTCGCCATCGCCCGGGCACTCGCCCTCAACCCGAAGATCATGCTGTTTGACGAGCCGACCTCATCGCTCGATCCCGAGCTGACCGGCGAAGTGCTGAACGTCATGCGCGATCTCGCCGCCGAGGGCATGACGATGGTCGTCGTTTCCCACGAGATCGGATTTGCCGCGACGGTCGGCCAGCAGATCGTCTTTCTCGATCACGGCAAGGTGCTGTTCACCGGCCCGCCGCAGGACGTCTTCAAACGGCCGAGAAACCCCCGGCTCGAACAGTTCCTGGACACCTATATCGATCGCGGAGCCTCGATGCTGCTCTGACGTTCATGTCCTTCCTGATCGTCGGAAAGACCTCCAACTCCGACGTCGGGTTCAGGCAATATCGTCTTCGAGTATCTTCACGGGCCGGTCCCACTGGATGAGAACGACACAGCCGGGGTCACTCCAGACCGAGTGTTCGCTGCCCGGCGCATTGACGATATAACTGCCGCTGGAGTAATCGCCCGTCTCGTCGGATTGAACGCCATCGAGCACCAGGATGGTCTCGAGCCCCTCGTGACGATGACGGGGAACGGAGGCGCCAGGCTCATATTTCAACAGCGCCACGCCCGGCTGATCGCCCTCGAAGGGCCGGATCCAGTGAATGGTGACCGCGTCGCGAAAAGGGCCGAATTCCAGCGCCTTCCAGCCGCCCGAGGTCAGCAGTTCGCGGGTCGTGTCAGGCATGGATAATGCTTTCCAGTATGTCGTCGACATGGGCGGTCCAGCCGACGATCGCGCCCTGAGCGCGGATCATGGCGATGGCTGCGGCTTTGAATTCCGGGAAATAGCTTTCCGTCGCCTCCTCGGCGAGCAGGCACTCATAACCGCGGTCGTTTGCTTCACGCATCGTCGTCTGCACGCAGACTTCGGTGGTAACGCCGGCAAAGACGAGTTGTTTGATACCCTTCTGCTGCAGCACGGTGCCGAGTTCGGTGGCGTAAAAGGCGCCCTTACCGGGTTTTTCGATGACGACTTCGCCCTTCACGGGCGCGAGTTCCGGCAGGATTGCTGTGCCGGGCTCGCCCGAGATCAGGATGCGGCCCATCGGGCCTTCGTCGCCGATCCTGAGCGCAGGATTGCCGCGGTCGCGTTTGGCCGGCGGCAGGTCGGAAAGGTCCGGCCGATGGCACTCCATCGTATGGATCACAGGCAGGCCGGCATTGCGGAAGCCCTGGATGAGGCGTTTGACATCGGGAACGATCCTGGTGATGCGGCTGACATCGTTGCCGAGGCTTGCACCGAAACCGCCGGGCTCGGCGAAATCGCGCTGCATGTCGATGACGATGAGGGCGAGCTCGTCGTGCTTCACCGGAAAGGCAAAAGGTTCGGCCTTGATCTTCACCATCAATGATGTCCCGCCATGTGGGCGCCGATCACGCCGATATCGGCCGAGCGTGCCGGTGTTTCGTAAACCAGCTTGCCTTCCGAAATGACCATGATGCGGTCGGAAATCTCGAGCAGTTCGTCGAGGTCTTCGGACAGCAGCAGCACGGCGGCACCCAAATTGCGTGCCTTCATGATGCGGGCGCGGATTTCGGCAACGGCCGAGAAATCCAGACCGAAACAGGGGTTCGAGACGATCAGCAGATCGACATCGCCGGTCAGTTCGCGGGCGAGCACCGCCCGCTGCACGTTGCCGCCCGAAAGCGCTGCGATCGGCGAGGAGGAAGAGGCGGTCTTGACCTTGAAATCGGAGATCAGCGCCGAGGCGCGCTTCTTCATGCCGCCCCTGTTCAGCCAGATCGCGTCCTTGCCGTCCGGCTTCAAGTCGAAGGTGCGAAACGCAAGGTTCTCGCTCACGCTCATCTTGGGCGCGCAGGCATTCTGCAACGGCTCTTCGGGGATGAAACGCACCTTGTTCTTGCGGGTCTCGTCACGGGTGGCGCCGTAAGCCTCGCCATTGACCATGACCTCACCGGTATCGGTCGGGCGCTGGCCGGCGAGAATCTCCGTCAGCTCCTTCTGGCCGTTGCCCGATATGCCGGCAATGCCAACGATCTCGCCGGAGCGGACCGTCAGCGCGTCGATCTCGATCGTCTTCAGGCCGGAGCGATCGGGGGCCTTCACCTGGCTGACGGTCAGCACGGGTCTTGCCGCTTCGGCCACCGGCAGGCGGCTGTCGAGCTCGGCGAGCTTGACGTCGCCGATCATCATCGCCGCCATCTCGGCGGTGGAGAGTTCGCCGACCTTGCCGGTGCCGACCAGCTTGCCGCGCCGCAGGATCGAGACGGCATCGGCGAACTTCGTCACCTCGTGGAACTTGTGGGAAATCATCAGCACGGTGAGTTCGCCGCGCTCGGTCATTCCGCGCACGATGCCGAGCATCTCGTCGGCTTCGGCCGGCGTCAGCACCGAAGTCGGCTCGTCGAGCACGAGGAAGGAGCGGCCGAGATAGAGCTGCTTGACGATTTCGAGCTTCTGTTTTTCGCCGGCGGCAAGTTCACTTACCGGCCTGTCGAGCGGGATCTTGAACGGCATGCGCTCCATGAAGGCGGCAAGGTCCTTGCGCTCCCTGGCCCAGTTGATCACCGCGGGGACTTCGGTGCGGCTGATGACCAGGTTTTCCGCGCCAGTCAGAGAGGGAACCAGGGTGAAATGCTGGTAGACCATGCCGAGCCCATAGGCTGCGGCATCCTTGGGGGAGGCGACCGCCACCTCGCGGCCGTCGACCGACAGCGAACCTGAGGTCGCGTGATAGAAGCCCATGATGCATTTGACGAGCGTCGACTTGCCGGCGCCGTTTTCGCCGAGAAGGGCGTGGAAAGAGCCGGCCGGAACGGCGATCGAGACGTTGTCGAGCGCGGTGAACGAACCGAAGCGCATGGTCATCCCGAGCGTATCGATACCGACCGCCTTGCCGGCCTTGGGGAGGGGCGTGTCGCGAACGGTGCTCATGGCAGCTGGCTCACAAAGGTTTCGGAATTGGAGACGGCGCCGAAGACGCCGCCCTGCATCTTCACCATCTTGATGGCGGCGAGGTGGTTTCCGTAGTCGGTCGCGCCGCAGCAGTCCTCCAGCAGCAGGCATTCGTAGCCGCGGTCGTTCGCCTCGCGCATCGTCGTCGAGACGCAGACATCGGTGGTGATGCCGGTGAGGATGATGTTCTCGATGCGCTTCCGGTTGAGGATGAGTTCGAGGTCGGTGGCGCAGAACGAACCTTTGCCGGGCTTGTCGATGATCGTCTCGCCTTCGACCGGGTAGAGTTCGGGGATGATGTCCCAGCCGGGTTCGCCCCGCGTCAGGATGCGGCCGCAGGGGCCGGGATCGCCGATACCGGCGCCGATCCGCTGCGAGCGCCAGCGTTTGTTGGCCGGCAGATCGGCGAGGTCGGGGCGATGGCCCTCGCGGGTATGGATGATGTGGTAGCCCTTGGCCCGCATAGCGGCAAGCACGCGTTTGATCGGTTCGATCGGCGCCTGCACCAGCGACAGGTCGTAGCCCATATGGTCGACATAGCCGCCCTTGCCGCAGAAATCCGTCTGCATGTCGATGATGATAAGGGCGGTGTTATCAGGCCTCAGAGCGCCGTTATAGGGCCACGGATACGGATCGGCGTCGATAAAATGCCCTTCGGTTTCGACCATCGCGTCCATCATTCTCTCTCCTATTCCGCGGCAGGTTTGAGGGGTTCGCCGTAGCGGCGCATCGGCTTGTCAAATCCGCAGGACGTGCCGTCCTTGACCTTTATCTCGTCTTCCCATGGCAGGCGGTATTTGCCTGCGACGAGGTCGTGCATGTAGGTATAGGGCGCATCCTGCGCGCCACCGGCGACGGCGACATAGCCGCGATGGCCGAACTGGTAGATATTGTTCTCCACGCCCCAGCCGAGCCGCGCCTCGCGCACCAGGTCAGGACGCACCTCGGCGGTGATGATCTCGTTGACGCGGCCGGAGGTGCCGTGGGCGATGATCGTGCCGTCGAAATTGCAGATCATGCCTTCACCCATGGAATCGAACGTGCCGTCCGAGCCGCACATACAGACATTGGCGGTGATCATCAGGTTGCAGAAGGCATTGGCCTGGTTGGTGAAGCGCCAGGCCTCGCGGATCGGCGCCGTGTAGCCGGCTGTGCGGATCATGATTTCGGCGCCCTTATAGGCGCATTCGCGCGCCATCTCCGGGAACATGCCGTCATGGCAGATGATCAGTGCGAGCTTGGCGCCTCGCGGGCCTTCGATGACAGGGATGCCAAGATCGCCGGGCTCCCAGGGCTCGACGGGGATCCAGGGATGCATCTTGCGGTAATAGAGCTTCAACTCGCCTTGATCGTCGATGACGATGCCGGAATTGTAGGGCATGCCGCCAGGGTTCAGCTCCATGATCGAGAAGCAGCCCCAGATCGCATTGTCCCTGCAAGCCTTCCTGAAGGCCGCGACCTCCGGCCCGTCGAGCGTGCACATGATCTCCGGATTGATGTCCATGGAGAGGCCGTGCAGCGCATATTCGGGAAAGACGACGAGGTCCATGCCCGGCTGGTTGCGCCGCGCTTTGGCCACCAGATCGACGATCACCTGCGTCTGTTTTGCCAGATCCGCTTTGGTGACCGTCACCGGCAGCTGGAGTTGTACCAGGCCGATACCCACACCGTGTTCGGATTTGTTGAGGCCGCCAAGTCCGTTCATCGGCAAGCTCCGTTATTTCGTAAGCGACAGCGCACCCGGCGCACCGGCGAGCGAGCGGGTGGGCGAGGACGTGGCGATCAGGATGATGAGGGTAAGCACGTAAGGTGCCGCGTAGAAGAGGTAGTAGCCTTGCGTGACGCCGACCGATTGCAGCGCCGGGCCGAGCGCGCCGGCGCCGCCGAAAAGCAGGGCAGCGAGAAAGCAGCCGATCGGGTTCCAGCGGGCAAAGATCACGAGCGCCACGGCCATCAGGCCCTGACCCGACGAGATGCCTTCGTTCCACGAGCCCGGATAGTAGAGCGACAGATAGGCGCCGCCGATCGCCGCCAGCGAGCCGCCAGCGGCGGTCGCCAGCAGGCGAACCCGGTCCGGGTCGATGCCCATGGCTCGGGCCGCGTCGGTGCTGTCGCCGACAACGCGCAGGATCAGGCCGATGCGAGTGTTCTTGAAGGCCCAGAACAGGAAGAGAGCCAGCGCTGCGCCGATGAAGAACAGCACGTTGATATTGAGTGCCGCCTGGATCTGCGGAGTGCTCGACCAGCCGCCGAGCGCAATCGAGGGCAGTTTCGGCGCCACCGGCTGGATGAAGGATTTGCCGAGGAAAAACGCCATGCCGAGACCGAACTGCATCATCGCGATGCCGATGGCGATGTCGTTGACCTTCGGGAATTTGCAGATCCAGCCGTGGATGAGGCCGAAGACTGCGCCCGCCGCCATGGCGGCGAGCACGCCGAGGGTCGGCGAGCCGGTGATGACGGCCACCGCATAGGCCGTCATGGCGCCGAAGACCAGCGTGCCTTCCAGGCCGAGATTGATGCGGCCGGAGCGCTCGGTGATCGTCTCGCCGAGGCTGACGAAAATGAATGGTGTGGACACGCGGATGGCGCCTGCGAAGATCGCCAGCGGCACGCCCCAGATGCCGATGCCTGTCTCTTCCATCAGAGGCTCCTTTTCCAGAGGTCGGGATTGAAGATCTTGAAGCGGCCGTAGAAGGTCTCGCAGAAGAGAATGACGATGAAGAGCGTCCCCTGCAGCACCAGAACCGTCGCATCCGGCAGGCCCATGCGCCGCTGGATGAGGCCGCCCGAGGCGTCGATGCCGCCGAGCAGGATCGCGACCGGAATGATCGCCAGCGGATTGTGCCTGGCGAGGAAGGCGACGAGGATGCCGGTATAACCGTAGCCGGCGGCAAGCGAGGCGTTGGCGCTTCCCTGCACCGCCGCCACTTCAATCATGCCCGCCAGACCGGCAAAGCTGCCGGCAAGTGCGGTAAATCCCGCGATCAGTTTGCCCACAGGAAGTCCCTGGATCTGGGCGGCGCGCACGTTGCCGCCGGCGATGCGGGCGGCAAAACCGTAGCTCGTCGCCTCGATCACGATCCAGGACACAATGCAGGCGAGGATGCCGATGACGAGACCCCAATGCACGTCCATGCCGGGAATCTTGCCGAGCATATAGTCCGCCGGCAACGGCCTGGTCGACGGCTTGTTGAGGCTTGCAGGATCGCGGAGCATCCCTTCGACGAACTGGTTCATCAGGGCAATGGCGATATAGGATAGCAGCAGCGACGAGATGGTTTCGTTGACGCCGCGGTAGTGGCGCAGGAAACCGGCAAGGCCGATCCAGATGCCGCCGACCACCATGGCGGCGATCGCCATCAGAATGAGGGTGAGGATGACAGGCGCGGTGCCGGCAAGCGGCAGAGCCATGGCTGCGGCCGCAACGCCGCCCAGCACGACCGCTCCTTCCCCGCCGATGATGACGAGGCCGAGACGGGCGGGCAGGGCGACGCAGAGCGCCGTCAGGAGAAGGGGTGCGGCGCGGCTTAAGCTGTTCTGCACCGAAAACCAGCTGCCGAAGCCGCCGGTATACATCAGTTGGAAGAGGGTGACCGGCGACTTGCCGACCGCCAGGATGAAGAGGGAGAAGAGCGCAAGACCGATCAGTATGGCCGCAAGGCCGATGACGACAGGTTCGGCTCGCCGCGCGATCCATTCGAGGACGGGGCGCAGCGAAGCCGGTTTTTCCGCGATGGCGAGTGCGGGGTCATTGGCCTCGATGGTCATGGCGCTTCTCCCTTCGCGGTTTACGCCGTGGACCCGACGACGCCCTCAACCAGGTAATTCATGCTCTCGAGCTCGATCGCATCTTCGGCGTAGCTCTTGTCGGCAGCCACGACGGTGTCGCCCTTATTGTCCTTCAACGGGCCCTTGAAGACCGAGAAGCCGCCCTTCATCATCTCCGCCTGCGTGGCTTCGAAAGCCTTGCGGCCCTCCGCCGACACGGCGGGGCCGAGCGCGCTCATCTTCACGAAGCCGTCCTTCAGGCCGCCGCGCACGAAGTTGCCGAGCTTTTCGCCGGCCTGCGCCTTCTTGACGAAATCGCTGTAGACGTTGCCCCAGGCCCATTCGGCGCCGGTGAGGTATTTTTCGGGAGCAAGCGGGCTCTGATTGGCGTGATAGCCGCAGACGAAGGCGCCGCGGCCGGCCGCCGTCTCGACGACCACTTTGGGGCTGTCGACGTGGCAGGTGATGACGTCGGCGCCCTGATCGACCAGCGCATTGGTGGCTTCGGCTTCCTTGACGGCGAGCGACCATTCACCGGTGAAGATCACCTGGCAGGTGATAGCGGGATCGACCGTGCGCGCGCCAAGCAGGAAGGCGTTGATGTTCTGCAGAACCTGCGGGATCGGCTTGGCGGCGACGAAGCCGATCTTCTTGCTCTTCGTCGCATGACCGGCGGCGATGCCGTTCAGATACTGGCCCTGGAATATATAGCCGAAATATGAGCCGGTATTGGCGGGGTTCTTGCCTTCCTGCCAGAGGCCGCCGCAATGGCGGAACTGGATATCGGGATATTTGGCGGCCATGGCCAGCATGTGGGGATCGAAATAGCCGAAGGAGGTCGGAAAGAGCAGGGTCGCGCCGTCGAGATTGATCATCGACTCCATGGTCTTCTGGACATCGACGGTTTCCGGCACATTCTCTTCTTCGACCAGCGTCACGCCCGGCAGCGCCTTGACCACGGCGGCACCTTCCGCATGCGCCTGGTTGTAGCCGTAGTCGTCCTTGGGGCCGACATAGATGAAGCCGACGGTCAGCGCGGTCTGGGCTGCGGCTGGAGAGCCGATCAGGCCCGGCATGGCGCCGGCGAGCGCACCGGCAGCGGAAGCCTGAAGGAAGTTGCGGCGGTTCATGGAAAGGAGTTTGGTCATCGGAATGCTCCTTGCGGCGCTGGGCCGGTTTCGAACGTGTACAGAAAAGTGCATGCAATGTGCGTGCCAGAAATCAATCTATTGTTTTTTATAATTTATTTATTTCTGCAAAATGCACACTCCGAAAAGTGCATGCAGATTGATCGATTTCTTGCGCAAAAAGTAATCAACAGGTATTTCTTGGTCATCGTGACTGCCTGATTGCTGATACTTCGCGCAGGCCAAGCTCTCTTATTCATCAGAAAGCGAAAATTTAACAATATCTTCCCTGCTCGATTTGACTTATCGAGTCTCGGACGGCATCTGTATGCAGAGTGTTGATGTGAGCAGATTCGTATTGTGAAGCAGACCAGGCGCAGAGAAGTGATCCGCACCGGAACCACCGTCGAACAGATGGTGCGGGCGATTTCCGACATGATCGTCACAGGTGAAATCCTGCCGGGCGCGAAGTTGGACGAGGTATCGCTCGCGGTTCGTTTCGAGGTTTCGCGCACGCCGGTACGCGAGGCCTTGCGTGAGCTGGGCGCCATGGGATTGGTCGTCCGCGAGCCAAACCGCAGTGCCCTCGTGACCAATGTCACCGAGGCCTATCTGCATTCGATGTTCGAGGCGATGGCGGAGCTTGAAGCAATCTGCGCCAGGCTGTCGGCCGAGCGCATGACGGTCGATGAGCGGCGCGCGCTGGAGTTGGAGCATCGGGCATCGGTGAGGCTGGTGCATGCCGGCGCCGAAGAGGAATATTCGGCTCACAATACCGAATTTCACACCCGGCTTTATCGCGGTGCGCATAATGATCATGTTTTCGAGATGGTGACGCAGACCAGGGCGCGGCTGGCACCTTTTCGACGGGCACAGTTCCGTTTGCCGGGGCGCTTGGCAAAATCCTATGAGGAGCACGGCCGGATCGTGACCGCGATCATGCGCGCGGACGCCGCGGCCGCGGGGCAGGCGGCCTATTCCCATGTGGAAATTGTCAGCGATGCCAGCGCGGTATTTGCAACGGCCGGGGAGTAGAGAGGACGCGGCGCCCGAAATCAAGCGCCGCCCCCGCTACAAGACAAAGGGCTCCCACAACCAAACGCTCCAGTTGTTTCGCGGCGTCTACTCCGCGGCTTCGACGAAACGGTGGCGTTCGTAGAGGAACTTCAGCACGGCCTCGCGGCATTTGAGATATGTCCGGTCGGAGGCGAGTTCGATGCGATGGCGCGGACGAGACATGGTCACATCGAGCACTTCACCGATCCGGGCCGCCGGGCCATTGGTCATCATGACGATGCGATCGGACAACAATACCGCTTCGTCGACGTCATGGGTGATCATCACCATCGTATTGCCAAGCCGGGCGTGGATTTCCATCACCGCGTCCTGAAGATGGGCGCGGGTCAGCGCGTCGAGCGCGCCGAAAGGCTCGTCCAGCAACAGGATCTTCGGCTCCATTGACAGCGCGCGGGCAATGCCGACGCGCTGTTTCATGCCCCCTGATATTTCCGAAGGCCGCTTATCCCTGGCATGCGCCATCTGCACGAGGTCGAGGTTGGCCATGACCCAGTCGTGCCGCTCGGCCTTGGTCTTTGTTCGGCTGAAGACCTTGGTGACGGCGAGATTGACGTTCTCGTAGACCGTCAGCCAGGGCAGCAGCGAATGGTTCTGGAAGACGACGGCGCGTTCCGGACCCGGTTCGTTGACCTCGCGGTTTTCAAGCAGCACGGCGCCTGCGGATACCGGAGTCAGGCCGGCAATCAGGTTGAGCAGGGTAGACTTGCCGCAGCCGGAATGGCCGATGATCGAGACGAATTCACCCTCGGAAATCGTCAGGTTGATGTCCTTCAGCACCTCGGCGCGCACGCCGCCCCGATCGAAATGTTTGTCGATATGGTCGAGTTTGAGATAGGCGTTCATAGGTGCGTTCCTCAGTTGGCCATGGCGCCGCGGGTGACGAGTTTGCCGAGCGCAGCCACCAGCTTGTCAAGGGCGAAGCCGACGATGCCGATATAGGCGAGCGCGACGATGATGTCCGGAAGGCGCGACGAGTTCCATGCGTCCCAGATGAAGAAGCCGATGCCGACGCCGCCCGTCAGCATTTCGGCCGCGACGATGGCGAGCCAGGAGAGGCCGACGCCGATCCTGAGGCCGGTGAAGATATAGGGCGCTGCCGAAGGCAGCATGATCTTCCAGAAAAACTCGAACTGGTTGAGGCGCAGCACTTCGGCGACGTTGCGGTAGTCCTGCGGGATATTGCGGACGCCGACGGCGGTGTTGATGATGACAGGCCAGATCGACGTGATGAAGATCACGAAGATTGCCGAAGGATTGGAATCCTGGAAGGCTGCCAGCGACAGCGGCAGCCAGGCGAGCGGCGGGACCGTGCGCAGCACCTGGAAGATCGGATCGAGGCCGCGCATCGCCCAGATCGACTGACCGATGATCGCCCCGATGATGACGCCGGCGACTGCGGCAAGGCCAAAGCCATACACGACGCGCTGCAGCGAAACGAGCACGCGCCAGCCAAGCCCGATATCCTGGGAGCCGTAGTTGAAGAACGGATAGGCGATCAGGTCGTAGCTCTCCTGCCAGACCTGATGCGGCGAGGGCAAGGACGCATCCGTCGATGAACAGAGCACCTGCCAGACGAGCAGGATGAGCGCCAGCACCACGGCCGGCGGAACGACATTGCGAAGTGCGGTCAGCGCCGCTCGACGAAAATCGATCCGCGATCCATGCTTGCCGGAAAATGGCAGAACCTTTGCCGCCGGCTTGGCAGAGGCGACCGTGGAGGGATTTTGTTTATTTGCCAGGGCGGACATCGACGCGCTCCTCATACGAATGAAAGGCCGGCGCGCCGATCGCGCGCCGGAGCGGGTCAGGCGACGGCCTTGATCGAAAGGCTGTCGAGATAGGCGGAGGGATTTTCAGGGTCGAAGACCTTGCCGTCGAAGAAAGTCTCCTTGCCGCGAGACGACGACGCGGGAATATCGGCCGCCGCGACGCCGAGATCCTTGGCGGCCTCGCGCCAGATGTCTTCGCGATTCACCTGGTTGACCAGCGCCTTGACGTCGGTGCTCGCCGGCAGATTTCCCCAGCGGATGTTTTCCGTCATGAACCAGGTATCGTGGCTCTTGAACGGGTAGGAGGCACCGTCCTTCCAGAACTTCATGTAGAGGTCGGTGGCCTTGACCTCGCGGCCGTTGCCATAATTGATATCGCCCTTGAGGCGGCCGAGCACGTCCTTGGTCGGAACGTTGAACCACTGGCGCTTGCCGAGAATGTCGGCCATCTCCGCCTTGTTGTCCATGCTTTCGCACCATTGCTGAGCTTCCATGACAGCCATCAGCAGCGCCTTGGCAGCATTGGGATTCTTTTCGATCCAGTCGGCGCGCAGCCCGAGCGCTTTTTCGGGATGGCCCTTCCAGAGCTCGCCGGTGGTGGCGGCGGTGAAGCCGATGCCCTGATTGACGAGCTGCTCGTTCCACGGTTCGCCCACACAGAAGACGTCCATGTTGCCAACCTTCATATTGGCAACCATCTGCGGCGGCGGCACGACGATTGTCGAAACGTCCTTATTCGGATCGATGCCGCCGGCGGCGAGCCAGTAACGGATCCAGAGGTCATGGGTGCCGCCCGGGAAGGTCATCGCGGCCTTGATCTCCTTGCCTTCCGCCTTCTTTTTCTCGAAGGCGGCCTTCAGCTTAGAGGCATCGAGCTGCACGCCGGTTTCGGCATATTCCTTGGCGACGGAAATGCCCTGGCTGTCGAGGTTGAGCCGGGCGAGGATTGCCATCGGCACCGGCTTATTGTTCTGCGTCACCTTGCCGGTGTGCATGAGATAGGGGAGCGGCGAGAGAATATGGGCGCCGTCGATGCCATTGGCCGCGCCGCCCAGCACGAGATTATCGCGGGTCGCACCCCAGGACGCCTGTTTGGCCACATCCGCTTCCGGAAGGCCATGCTTGTCGAAAAAGCCCTTTTCCTTGGCGATGATCAGCGGTGCGGAATCGGTGAGCGCGATAAAGCCGAGCTTGACACCTTTCACCTCGGGCCCTGCTCCGGCTGCGAAGGCGCCCGATGGAAAGGCAGTCTTGACGGCGCCGATGAGGGCAGCCGCTGCAGTCGTCTTGAGCATGCCGCGGCGGGTCATGCCGGTTGTCGAAATCCCAGTCGTCGAATTTTTTGTCATGCGCAGGTTCCCTCTGCTGGCTGAATTTGGACACAAAAAAACGCCGCCGGAAATTGCGTCCAAGGGATGAGAGATCCCGGATTGCAAAGACCTTGCGACGTCGGTGTCTAATGCAGGCGCTTATGCCGCGCCTATCCGCCCCGGTCGCCGTTGACCGGTGCATCTAAGAACGTGCAAGCAGCGTGCCAATTTCGAGAGGAGTTGGTAACAGCATGAAGCAAAAGGAGAAATGCCAAGAATTAACGATTGCCTATTTCTTGGGCGCTATCGTTTTCTGCTTCCGTTTTGTGCGATTGCCACGATAGTCACAGCCATGGAAGCGCTCTATTTGTGCAGTGCACGCAACATTAAAGCCGCGATGCAGCTGGCCGGATGGATGTCTTTCCAGCGGCAAAGCTCAACAGGAGAGGGGTAATGCGTGGCGATAGCCTTCGCTCTCACCTCATTCAGTGCAGCAAAGATACGAGTCCGTAGAACGCTGCGGATATTGCTGCCGCCGCCGGCATCGTGACGATCCAAGCTATCACGATGTTGCCGGCCAATCCCCAGCGCACGGCGGAAACACGGCGAGCCGCGCCCACTCCGACGATTGCTCCGGTGATGGTATGCGTCGTCGAAACGGGAATACCAAGCCACGTCGCTCCGAACAGCGTCAGCGCTCCGCCCGTCTCCGCGCAGAAACCTTGCATGGGGTTGAGCCGGGTGATCTTCGACCCCATGGTATGAACGATCCGCCATCCGCCAAACAGCGTACCGAGAGCCATTGCTGACTGGCAGGTAATGACCACCCAGAACGGCACGTAGAATGTCGGGCCGAGATATCCCTGGCTGAACAGGAGCACCGCGATGATGCCCATCGTCTTCTGCGCATCGTTTCCGCCGTGGCCGAGCGAATAGAGCGAAGCGGACACGAACTGCATGATGCGAAAGGTCCGATCCACCGCAAACGGCGTCTGCCGGACGAACAACCAGGAGACGGCGAGTACCAGCACCAGTGCAAGCAGGAAGCCGATGGCTGGTGAAAGGAAAATGGCGCCGACCGTCTTTAGGAGACCATTCCAGACGATCGAGCTGAAGCCAACCTTTGCCAGACCGGCCCCCACCAGCCCACCGACAAGCGCATGCGACGAACTCGATGGAATCCCGAAAATCCAGGTGAGGATATTCCAGATGATGGCGCCCATGAGCGCGGCGAAGATCAGTTGGGGCGAGACGATCGCGGGATCGATGATGCCGGTCCCCAGCGTCTCGGCGACATGCAAGCCGAAGAACAGGAAAGCAATGAAATTGAAGAACGCCGCCCAGGCGACCGCATACTGCGGCCGCAGGACGCGGGTCGAGACGATCGTGGCAATGGAATTGGCCGCATCATGAAGGCCGTTGAGAAAGTCGAAGAACAAAGCGACGACGATAAGGCCGACCAGCAGCGGCAGAGCGAGGGAGGCATCCATCAGACGTTCTCGATGAGAATGCCGCTGATCTCGTTGGCGACATCCTCGAAGCGGTCGACGACTTTCTCCAGCTCTCCGTAGATTTCGCTGCCGATCATGTAGGCCATCGCATTGCCGCTGGCGCCATGACGCAAGAACAGATCCTTCAAACCCTGGTCGTGGAGCTCATCGGAACGTCCCTCCACTCGGGTGACTTCCTCCGCGATGGCGGCGAGACGCTGCGCATTGGCCCCCAATCTGTCGAGCAGGGGTATCGCTTCCGCGACAAGATTTGCCGCCTTGACGATTTCGCTGCCCATCTCCTGCATGAGCGGATCGAAGCTGGATTGCTCGAACAAGCGGATCGTCTTGACTGTCTTGTGCATCATGTCGATCGAATCATCCATCGACTGGATAAGGTCCTTGATGTCTCCCCGGTCGAAGGGCGTGATGAAGCTTCGGCGAACGGCAAGAAGAACGTCACGCGTGATGTCGTCGGCCTCGTCTTCCAATGTGACGATACGTTCGCAGTTTTTCTCGACGTCATTGCCCTTCAGGAGTTGGTCGAGGGCGTAGGCCGCGGCAACGACGGTCTTCGAGTGCTTGGAAAACATGTCGAAGAATCTGTCTTCCCGTGGCATCAGCTTGCGAAAAATGCTCATCATGCCTGGGAACCTTCCTCGTGCGGCCGATTGTCATAAATCTGTCATAAACACGCTCAGGCAATTGAAGCAACATGCAAATTCGGTAATTCATCTACTATGACGCCGAGCAAGAAAAGCAGGAAGCCCCGACCGGACAAGTCCCAGCCACTGCTACGGCAGCTCGCTGCTGTTCCTGAAACGCTGTTCGCCGGTGCATTCCGTCAACAGTACGGCGCTCTTTGCTTTCGCTACGGCGATGCCGGATCCGCGATCGAAATCCTGGTGATCACATCGCGTGAGAGCGCACGCTGGGTCATCCCAAAAGGATGGCCGATGAAAGGGAAAAAGCCTTTCGAAGCAGCGGCAATCGAGGCGTGGGAGGAGGCAGGCGTGCGCGGGGTGGTGAAGAAGAAGCCGGTCGGCCGTTATACCTATCTGAAAGAACTCGACAATGGCGATGTGGCCCCCTGTATCGTCGACATGTTTCAGATTGAAGTCACTGATATCAGCGGCGATTTCAAGGAGCGGGGCCAGCGTATCCTCGAATGGGTCAGCCCGGATGAAGCGGCACGCCGCGTTCGCGAGATCGAACTCAAGTCGCTGCTCGTCCAATTCGAAGCGCGCGGCGGAAAGAAGCTCGATCGCGGCTGACCATCTTCGCCGGCAGATAGCAGCGCCGCGCGTCTTTATCGCTCGAATGGTTCGCCGAGCGAAGCAACGCCGTTCAGTTTCAGCAGGCGACGGTCGGCGGAGATGATGCCGAGCACGATGATCGTGACAAGATAGGGCAGGCTCGACAGCAGCTGCGAGGGAACATCCAGTCCGGTTGCCTGGGCTGCAAGCCCCATCAGCGAGACTGCCCCGAAGAGGCAGGCGCCGAGGAAGATACGGCCGGTGAGCCAAGTCCCGAAGACGACAAGGGCGATGGCGATCCAGCCGCGGCCGGCGATCATCCCATCGGCCCAGAGCGGGGTGTAGACCACCGACGCATAGGCGCCGGCGAAGCCCGCCATCGCGCCGCCGAAGGCGATGGCGAGGACGCGCACTGAGATGACCGGATAACCGATGGCATGCGCGGCCTTTGGGTTCTCGCCGACAGCGCGGACGATGAGACCGAGCTTGGTGTAGGCAAACATCGCCCAGAGAGTAAGCGTCGCCGCGAGCGAAATCCACACGACGATGTCCTGGACGAAAAGGCCGCCGATAACCGGCAGTTCCGAAAGTCCGGGAAGGGCGAGCTTCGGAAGTCCTCTGACGGTGAGGCTTTCATAGGTCTTGCCGAAAAGCGCCGAGAGGCCCTGACCGAGAATGCCGATGGCAAGGCCCGCCGCCACCTGGTTTGCCCGGAATCCGAGGGTGACGAAGGCGAAAAGCAGGGAAAGGACAGCGCCGCCGGACCCGGCGACGACGAAGCCCAGGAGATGTCCGCCGCCCTGATAGACGACGATGAAGGCGAGCACGGCGCCGAAGGCCATCAATCCCTCGACCCCGAGGTTGAGGACGCCGGCGCGCTCGGCCACCAGTTCGCCGAGGGCTGCGAGAAGAAACGGTGTCGCGGCCGCAAGCATGCCGGCAAGAATGAACTCGATGGCGTTCATGACGGGCTCCGGTGGGCGGCGCGGCGCCATTCCAAGCGGTAGCGCACGAAGGCGACGGCGATGAGATAGGCGAGCAGCAGACTGCCTTGGAAGACGCGGACGGCGGCGATCGGCAGGCCGGCCGAGACCATGGCATTGTCGCCACCGATATAGATGACCGCCATGACCAGCGCCGAGACCACGATGCCGATCGGGTGCAGGCCACCGAGATAGGCGACGATGATGGCCGCATAGCCATAACCGCTCGCGACCGAACGCTGCAGCTGGCCGAGCGGACCGGCGACTTCGGCAGCACCGGCAAGACCGGCGGCAAAGCCGCCGATCAGCAGCGACAGCCAGATTGCCCAACCCTCCTTGAAGCCGGCATAGCCGGCAGCCCGCGGCGCCAAGCCGCCGACCTGCAGCTTGTAGCCGATGAAGCTCTTCTGCATGAAGACCCAGGCGGCAACCGACAAAGCGAGCGTAATCAGGAAAGAGACGTTGAGGCGGGTCCCGGAAATCAGGGTCGGGACCATCGCATCATACTGGAACATCACCGACTGGGGGAAGTTGAAGCCGTTCGGATCCTTCCAGGGGCCGAGCAGCAGATAGTTCAGCAGCTGCGCCGCAACGAGGCTCAGCATCAGCGAAACGAGGATCTCGTTGGCGTTGAGGCGCACGCGCCAGAAGGCAGTGAGAGAGGCCCAGAGCGCGCCGCCGATGGCGCCGAGCAGCAGCATCGCCGGCCAGATCCACTGGCCCGTTGCCTGGGGAAACCAGACCGGAATGGCCGAGGCGAAGATCGCGCCGAGAATGAACTGGCCTTCGGCGCCGATATTGAAGACCTTGGCGCGAAAGCCGATCGCCAGTCCCTGGGCGATCAGCAGGAGCGGGCCTGCCTTTAAGAGCACTTCCGAAAATGACGCCCAGGAGAGGAAGGGCTCGAAAAGCATCGCGTAGACGACCGCGACCGGGTCACGGCCCATCAGGATGTAAAGGCCGAGGTTGAGCGCGATCGCTATGACAAGCGCCAAGACGGGTGCAAGCAGGCTCGCGGCAAGCGAGGCGCGCTCCCGGCGCACCAGGGTGGGAACGAAAGCAGGGGACCAAGCGCTCATAGACGGACTTTCTCGGGTGAGGCTTGTGCCCCGATCATGTATCGGCCGATCTCTTCGGGCTGTGTGTCCCGCGTTTTTAGCGGCGGGCTGAGCCGGCCGTGATGCAGCACCTGGATGGAATCGCAGAGCTCGAACAGTTCTTCCAGCTCTTCGGAAATAACAAGGATCGCCATGCCCTGATTGCGCAATGCGACCAGACGGCTGCGAATGGCGGATGCGGCGCCGATATCGACGCCCCAGGTCGGCTGCGCCACGAACAGCAATTTGGGAGCCAGCATGATTTCCCGGCCGACGATGAATTTCTGCAGATTGCCGCCGGAAAGCGTCCCGGCTTCCGCATCCGGGCCGGGTGTGCGGACATCATACTGACGGATACAATCCTCGGTGAACGCCGTCGCCCGCGCCTTGTCGAGAAGACCATGGCGCAAAAGCTTCAGCGGATGGGCCGTCAGCAGGCTGTTGAGGATAAGCGACATTTCGGGCACGGCGCCGCGTCCGAGCCGGTCCTCCGGAACGAAGGCAAATCCAAGCGTCCGTCGCGCCGCGGCATCGAGCCTGCCGACATCCATCCCCATCATGTAGATCCGGTCGCGCTGGTCGCGCCCCAGCACCGTCTCGCCCGAGACCAACGCGGCAAGCTCGCTTTGGCCGTTGCCCGAAATACCGGCGATCCCCAGAATTTCACCGGCATGCACTTCGAGGCTGATGCCGGAGAGCGACACCGCAAAGGGATCGTCCGGCTGATAGTCCAGACCGATGATCTCCAGCCGCTTTTCCCCGCCGGACAGCGGCAGCGCCGACAAGGGTTCGGGCATGTCGCGGCCGATCATCATGCGGGCAAGGTCATGGGCATCATGTTCACGCGGGTCGACATTCCCGGTCACCCGGCCGCCGCGCAGAATGGTCGCCCGGTCGCAGATTGCCCGGATTTCCTCGAGCTTGTGGGAGATCAACAGGATGGAAACGCCGCCGTCGCGCAGCCGGCGCAGCGTGTCGAACAGCTTCTCCACCAGTTGCGGCGGCAGGACGGAGGTGGGCTCGTCAAGGATCAGCAGCTTTGGATCGGTCATCAGGCTTCGGATGATCTCCACCCGTTGCCGCTCGCCGACGGACAGCGCATGCACATGGGCGAGCGGGTCGACTTCAAGGCCGAACTCCCGTCCAAGCGTCCGGATGCGTTCCTTGAGCTCAGCCTTGCGGCCCGGCACGACCAGCCGAATATTCTCCAGGACGGTCAGGGTCTCGAACAGCGAAAAATGCTGGAAGACCATGCCGATACCGTTGCGCCTTGCCTCCGCCGGAGAGGCGAGGCGCAAGGGTTTTCCTTCCCAGACGACGTCTCCGTCATCCGGTTGCTCGACGCCGTAGATCAGCTTCATCAGCGTCGATTTTCCCGCGCCATTTTCTCCGAGAATCGCATGGATCGATTGCGGAGCCACGTCCAGATCGATGGCCTGGTTGGCGTGGATCTGGCCGTAGCTCTTCGAAATGCCGCGCAGCGACAGGAGCGTGGTCGTCATGACTTATTTCGGCAGCGGCGTGGACACGCCCTTGACGTGCCAATTCATGGCGATGATCTCGGGGTCGGCCAAGGTCGCGCCGGATGCGACACCTTCGCTGCCGTCGGCCTTGGCGATCGGCCCGGTGAACGGCGAGAAGCTGCCGTCGGCGATCTTTGCCTCGATCTCCTTGATCTTGGTCATGACGTCAGCCGGAATATCCGAATTCCAGTCGACCACTTCGACGACCTTGTCGGCGACGCCGAGGAACGCATTGGCCCCCTTGAAGGTACCGGCGAGATGGGCATCGACCGAAGCTTTGAAGAACGGTGACCAATCCGTCGCGACGCAGCCGAGATAGGTCTTCGGCGCATATTTCTTCATCGAAGAATTGAGGTTGAAGGCATAGACGCCGGCTTCCTCGCAGGCCGAGATGACGGACGGCGTGTCCTGGGCGTTGGAGAAGATCACGTCGCACTTCTGCGCAATCAGCGCCTTGGCGGCTTCCTGCTCCTTGGCCGGGTCGAACCAGGAGTTGACCCAGACGACCGAGACTTCGATGTCGGGCTTGACCGCCTGGGCGCCGAGCGTGAAGGCATTGATCGAGGTGATGAGCTCGGGGATGGCAAAAGCCGACACGGAGCCGAGCTTGCCGGTCTTGGAAAGCGCTGCCGCTGCCATGCCGAGCAGATAGGTACCCTGGAAATATTTGGCGGCGAAAGGCGAGAAGTTCGGAGCGACCTGGAAGCCCGAGGCATGCAGAACCGTGACGCTCGGATCACGGCGGGCGATCTGCAGGGCGCCGTTCTGATAGCCGAAAGAGCCGGCGACCAAAAACTTGTTTCCGTCGGCGACGGTCTTGTTCATGATGCGGTCGGCATCCGGGCCTTCGGCAATATTCTCAAGCACGGTGACCTTCACCTTGTCGCCGTAAGCGGCCTTGATCGGCTCGAGACCGGCGGCCAGTGCATGTCCCCAGCCGACATCGCCGATCGGCGAAGGGACGACGAGCGTGATGCCGAGCGGCGCGTCGGCGGCCAAAGCAAGGCGGCTGCCGAGCACACCGGCAAGGCCGGTGGCGGCAGCGGCCGTCATCAGGTTTCTGCGGGTCAGTTTGGTCATGGTCTCAGTTCCCTCTTTTGGTTTTCTAGAATTTCACGGCGGATAGTGCAGCTTCCGCCTCGGCAGCCAGCTTGGCCTCGTCGAGCCCGGGGAATTCGCCCTTCTGCCAGACGATGCGGCCATTGATCATGGTCATGTCGGTCGCCATGCCGATGCCGACGCGGGCAATCAGGCTCAGCGGGTCGTGCCGCGTGCCGACATAATCCATGCGGCGGGTGTCGATCGCAAACAGGTCGGCGGCCATGCCGGGCGCCAGTCGGCCGATATCGCGCCGGCCGAGCAGGCTGGCACCCCCTGACGTGCCGTAGCCGAGGAAATCGACCGGAGGCGGCACGGGGTGGGTGCGGGTGGATGATACGAGGCACTGCAGCATGTAGGCGGAGTGCAGGCAGTGCATCAGGTTGGAATTGTCATTGGAGGCAGCACCGTCGCAGCCGAGACCGACGCGCAGGCCGAAAGCGGCCATGGCGGGAATATCGGTGACTTCTGCGCCGACCAGATAGACGGGTTCCGAGCAGTGCGCCACCCCGGTGCCGCTGGCCGCCATCTTCCTGAGTTCGTCGTGGGTCAACTCCCAGCAATGGGCATAGAAGGCGTCGGGTCCGGCAAAGCCGAGTTCTTCCAGATAGTCGACCGTGCGCATGCCGTGACGCGCCTGGATGACCGGACTTTCGCCCTCGCCGACATGCGTGTGCATTATGACCCCGCGATCACGCGCCAGTGCCACCGATTCCACGAACGTCTCACGGTAGCAGTTCACCGGCTGGCAGGGCGCGACCACGACCTGGCGCATGCTGAAGCGGCTGGTATCGTGGTAGGCGTCGATCAGCCGGGCGCAGTCGGCGATGAATTCGTCCGTCGTTTCCAGCATCTCGTCGGGAATGGTCGAGCCTTCCGACTTCGGCAGGGTGTTGCCGCCGCGGCCGGCATGGAAACGCATGCCGAGCAGCTCGGCCGCTTCGAACTGGCGATCGATCAGCCGCTTCCCGGCATGCCGGGGGAAATTATACTGGTGATCCAAGGCCGTGGTGCAGCCATGCTTGATCATCTCGGCCATCGCGGTGACGGAGGAGTGGTAAAAGCACTCCTCGTTGAGCTGCGAAAAGATCGGGTAGATGCGGTCGAGCCACTCGATCACCGAGAGCTTCGTCCAGTCGAGATCGGCGCGGTTGCGCACGAAGCACTGGAAGAAGTGATGATGGGTGTTGACCAAGCCTGGATAGACGAACCAGCCGGCAGCATCCTGAACGGTCGTGCCGGGAGGCAGTGCGTCCGCCGCGAGATTTTCGCCGATCGCCACGATCTCTGGGCCGCTGGTCAGCAGATCGACATTGCGATGGACGACCGGTCCCTTGCCCTCGTCGACGATCACGGCCGCGCAATTCTTCAGGAGGTAGCCGGCCATCATCACGCCTCGCCCGGTTCGATCTGGGGTTCGGGCTTCAATTCGTGCAGCCGGTGAATGCCTGGCATCTCGATGAAGTTGTCGAGGGCGCGCAGCGCGCGGGACCAGAGCCGGATGGCGGGATAGGAATCCAGTATGACACCGCCATCGGGGGCCAGCGCCACATAAGGGAAGCAGGCGATATCGGCAATTGTCGGCCGGTCGGCTGCGAGGAAACGCATGCCGCGAAGGCCCTGCTCGACAAGCCCGGCCTCAAGTTCGCGAAGCGCGGCGATGCCCTGGGCCTGCAGCGCGCCGATATCGCCCGGCCGCAGCAGCATTTCGTGAAGCCGCGCTGCCCCGAGGCTTGCCGTCAGCCGGCCGGAGAACGACAGCCACTGCTGCACCCGCGCCGCTTCCTCGGCCCTGCCGCCGCCGAGCCATTCAGGTGCTGCCTTGGCGGCGAGATAGACGAGAATGGCCGAGGATTCGGTCAGGATCAGGTCGCCATCCTCCAGGATCGGAATCGAGCCTGCCGGGTTGAGCGCAAGCAGCTCGGGGCCGCGATGCTCGGCGCCGGGATGAAAATCTACCGGGCGGAGTTCCAGCTTCACTCCGGTCAGCGCCGCCATCAGGCGCACCTTGTAGCAGCTCGGCGAGAGAATGTAGTCGTAGAGCTTCATTGCGCCACCAGCTGTGCGCCATAGGTATAATTGTGGCGCTTCAGCCAGCGCCGGTAGGCGATCGATGTCAGATCGGCCCGCGTCGGGATTTCCATGCCGGGGTCGAGCGGCAGCAGCCGCGGAATCTGATTTTCGAGGATCGAACGGTCCTGCAGAAAGATCGTCTGCTGGAAGTGGATGAGGTCGGTCATCGCGGTCTCGTCGTCAAAGAGCGCCATCCATGGCCAGACGTCGCAGAGGTCCTCGGCCAGCGGCTGCACGAAAAGCGTGATGACATCCCATTCGCTCGGGCGCGGCGGGCAGGTTTTGTAAAGCACGGAGCAGGTCGGTGCCGGCACGCGGTACATGTATTCCGTGGTGATGCCGCCGCTTGCCGACTTGGCAGCCTGCGGCTGGTAAAATTTCACCTGCGTCGCCCAGACCTCGTCTTCTTCCTCGCGGATCTCGACCTTGTAGTTCTGAACCTCGGTGTGCGGCTCGGCGCCGAGAATGTCGGTGTGGACGAAGGGGAAATGGGCGATGTCGAGAAAATTCTCGACGGCACGCAGCGGCGAGCAGCGCACCCGCACCACGCCGACATCGACGAAGCGGCGGCCGGGCTGGTCGGCCTCGGGAATCGGGAAAAGCTCCTTCTTCGGCGCGCCGAGGGAGGACCAGACATGACCGTAACGCACGCGCACCGGCAGTACACGACCGTCGCCGCCCGTCACCTTGGCATTGCCGTCGCCATCGCGCGCCACTTCGATCGGCTCGCCCATCAGTGCCGTCCTGCGACCGGCGCTGTCGAGCTGGCTGAAGAGCCCGACCGGATACCATTCGTCGGTCATCGCCTGCATGGTCATTGGCCGATCTCCTTCCTCTGAAGATCTTCGGCCCGGCGGCGCAGGCTCTCGGCGGCCCGCGAAGCGCCAATGCCCGCCGCGGGGCCGGTGTCCGGCTTCAGCAGCACGTGGATCAGTGTCTGTCCATCTTCTTGAGCGGATAATAGCAGACAGATGGTCCCGCTTGTTGCATTGAACTCGAGCAAGCCTTCAGGACTTGCCTTCGCGCCAGCAGCCGCCTCGATCGCCGCAATGCCGGCCAACGCCGTCAGCGATCGCAGGGGAATGAGGCCCTCAAGCCGCGGCGGCTTCGCAGCCGGCGTGCCCACCGCGACCCAGATCACGTTGTCCGCCTCCTCGACGTCATGGGTGGCGACGCGGATGGTTTCCGGTGGCGCCAGCCCTGGATGGGCCGGAATGCGGAGACAGTTTCCGGCCTGACCATAACTCCAGCCGTGATAGATGCAGGAGAGCGCCTCGCCGCGCACGAAGCCGTGAGACAGACGCATGCCGCGATGCGGACAGCGATCGGCCGATGCCGATATGCGCCCGGAAGCGCTGCGCCACAGGGCAATCGATCCGGCTGCCGTCCGTGCCGGCATGACGGTGCCGGCTGGCAAATCCCGGGACAGAGCGACTGGCGTCCAAAAGCCGGTCGTAGCGGATGGCATGACTAGAGTTCCCAAACAAAATCATATGCTTGCCGAGCACGTCCCGCCTCCGCATCGAGGCAATTCCGCTCAACCTTATCAGGTTTGCATAATTATTTCGCATTGGCAATATTGAGTAAATAATATGCACGGCGCAAAATACACGGTAGCCGGTACTATGCTCTTTCGCCGATGATCGTCGTGCGTTCTATGCTCTCGACCCATACGTCGATAGGCCCGAGAGAGCATCCCATCTCCATCATGTCGATCAGCTCCTCCGGCCCGGCAACCTCAAGTTCGATCCGCATGGGACTCGTATGAGAGATGGTGTGCGACAGCCCAAGCTTGGCGGCGTGGCGCCGGATCCAGGGGACAAAGGAGGCGGCCTCGAGATCACCGACGATCGTCATCCGTTCCAGGAGGTGGCTTGTATCTTGTCCCGTCATCACGCTCGCTCTTGCTTCCCCATACTATAACGCCTGGATGACCGTGCGGAAGGGGTCATCGTCAAGGCGAGGATGCTCGGCCGATCATGACGTGCTGCATTGACAAGCCTCTTCCGCTCAGGTCTACTGGTCCACTTACCGGACCAGTAGACCTGAGCGCGGGGAGGGGGAAAGCAATGGATGTTCGAGCAATGCTCGAAGACGACGTTGCGACGCTCGGCGGAGCGCCGAAGAAGTCGATGAAAGACTTCGTCGTCCAGAAGATTGCGACCTTCATAGCGACGGGCATCCTCAAAGTGGGCGATCCCTTGCCAAGCGAGCGCGAATTGGCTTCCGCGCTGTCGGTCAGCCGCGAGACCGTCCGTGGCGCGATCCTCATCCTTTCCACGCATGGGATTCTCTCCGTCGCGCATGGGACCCGAACCGTGGTGGCATCGGAGGATGTCGGCGAATTGGCTGTCCAGGCTGCGCGGTATCGCGACATTGCGGCCTACAGTCTCGACAATGTTCATGAGGCGCGACTTCTCATCGAAGCGCAGGTCGTCAGGGCTGCCGCGGTCAAGATGGAGCCTTCAACGCTTGATTATCTCCGCAAGTCGATCGCAGCACAGGAGGCCGCCTGTGACGATCCTGTCCGTTTTTTGATATGTGACCGGGAATTTCACACCGCTATCTACCGTTCCAGCGGCAACGCGGTGCTGGCTGATATGGCCGCCGACCTCTATTCCTACCTTCTCAGCCACCGAAGGCGCGTCGTATCGCAGCCCGGAAGCATCGCCACCAGCATCGCCGATCACCGGATGATCCTTGCCGGCCTGGAGACGCGGGACCCGGATGCTGCGGCCGCGGCCTTCGCAATCCACGAAACCCGTATTTATACGACGACCAAGTTACTCTTCTCGTAGTTCGCAGGGAGGCGAAACACGATGCATATTCTCATTATCGGCGCGGGAGGAATGATCGGCCGGAAGCTCGCCGCCACACTGGGGCGCAGCGGTTCCCTCGGCGGCGATACAATCACGCGCATGACGCTTGTGGATGTAACGCCTCCGCCGGTGCCCGCCGACATCTCCGTGCCGGCGGAAGCGCTGGCGGCCGATATTTCCGAAAGCGACGCAGCGGCAGCACTTGCGGCGGGTCGGGCCGATGTGATCTTCCATCTCGCCGCGATCGTTTCCGGCGAAGCCGAGCGCAATTTCGACCTCGGCTATCGGGTCAATCTCGACGGCACGCGAGCCTTGCTGGAAGCGATCCGCCGGGAAGGCAGTCGCCAAGCCTATGTCCCCCGTTTCGTCTTCTCCTCGTCGATCGCGGTCTATGGCGCGCCCTTTCCCGATCCCATTCCCGATGACTACGTGCTGGCGCCCCTCACCAGCTACGGAGTCCAGAAAGCGATATCGGAGCTTCTGCTTGCCGACTATTCGCGCCGCGGCTTCGTCGATGGCATCGGAATTCGGTTGCCGACCATCGTCATCCGCCCCGGCGCGCCGAACGCCGCCGCATCGGGCTTCTTTTCCGGAATCCTGCGGGAACCGCTCGCAGGCCAGCGTGCCGTTCTGCCGGTCGAAGAAACCGTCAAGCACTGGCTGGCGAGCCCGCGTTCGGCCGTCAACTTCCTGATCCATGCCGCCACGCTCGATACAGCGTCGCTGGGTGTCCGGCGCACGCTCACCATGCCAGGGGTTGCCGCCACCGTTGCCGACCAGATTGATGCGCTGCGCCGTGCCGCCGGCCCCGAAGCGGCGGATTTGATCGATCGGCGCCGCGACGAGGTCATTGAGGAGATCGTCGCCGGGTGGCCGAAATCCTTTACGCCGCAACGCGCGGCGCAACTCGGATTTACCGCTGAAAGCAGCGTCGACGAGCTGATCGAGGTCTACCTCGCCGAAGATGCTCCGGGTGCATCCCGATGAGGTTGGGGAGACGGCGCGACCCGGATCATGCGGCAGGGGCCTGACCAGGCACCCCCACAGATGCGGGATTGCCGTGCTTGAAGAACTTGAGAGAGAAGATTACGGCCGCCGGCAAGACATAACGACAATACGAATACATAGCATGTAGCGCTCGATATCTGGGAGGAGAGAGTATGGCAGGCGTTCAATTCGCGGATGTGCGGAAATCATTCGGTGCATTTCCGGTCATCAAAGGCGTGGATATCGATATCGCCGACGGTGAGTTCGTGATCCTGGTCGGCCCCTCGGGTTGCGGCAAATCCACCCTGCTGCGGATGCTGGCCGGACTTGAGAACATTTCCGGCGGCGAGATCAAGATCGGCGGGCGCGTGGTCAACACGCTGCCGCCCAAGGATCGCGACATCGCCATGGTGTTCCAGAACTATGCGCTCTATCCGCATATGACGGTGCAGCAGAACATGGGCTTCTCGCTGATGCTGAACAAGGCGCCGAAGGCGGAAGCCGAGAAGCGGGTGAAATACGCCGCCGGCATCCTCGGTCTCGACAAATTGCTCGACCGTTATCCGCGCCAGCTTTCCGGCGGCCAGCGCCAGCGTGTCGCCATGGGGCGGGCGATCGTGCGCGATCCGGAAGTCTTCCTGTTCGACGAACCGCTCTCCAATCTCGACGCCAAGCTGCGCGTCGCCATGCGCGCCGAGATCAAGGAGCTGCACCAGCGGCTGAAAACGACGACGGTCTACGTCACCCACGACCAGATCGAAGCGATGACCATGGCCGACAAGATCGTCGTCATGCATGACGGCGTCGTCGAGCAGGTCGGCACGCCGCTCGAGCTCTACGACAAACCGGCCAATCTCTTCGTTGGCGGCTTCATCGGCTCGCCGGCGATGAACATGATCAAGGGCCGGCTCGATCCGGAGAACCCGACACGATTCAGGGCACCCGACGGCACCGCGCTGCCGGTCGCCAATCCGCCCGCCGACGCCATCGGCCGCGATCTCGTCTATGGGCTTCGCCCGGAATACATCCTGCTCGATGCCAATGGCCTGCCCGGTGAAATCGTGGTGATCGAGCCGACCGGCTACGAGACGCATCTTATCCTCAAGCTCGGCGGCAGCGACCTCAGCTGCGTCTTCCGCGAACGTGTCAACGCGCGGCCGGGCGAAACCCTGCGCGTTGCGATCGACGCCGCGCATGTTCATCTCTTCGATGCCGAGAGCGGCCGGAGATTGACCGACTGAGGCCGGCCGGTGGCGGCGCGGGGGCGGAGGAGCCCTCTCGTTGCCTGCAGGCAGGCACACATCCCCTCTCAGGGATGCAATGAGCGGCGTTCACCAAGCGGGAGGTGAGTGCCGGCAAGTTCGTACCCGCTTTTTTTGATGAGGAGGAATCTCATGAGGATCAGAAGACGTGACTTTCTTGCCGCCTCGGCTGCCGTCGCCGGCGCCGCCGGCCTCGGCATCCGGCCATCCCTGGCGCAGGCCGAGCCGACTTACACGCCGGAAAGCGGCGCCAGCCTTCGCCTGCTGCGCTGGACACCGTTCGTCAAGGGCGACGAGGAGGCATGGCTTG
This sequence comes from Rhizobium anhuiense bv. trifolii, assembly GCF_024346605.1. Classification (NCBI taxonomy): domain Bacteria; kingdom Pseudomonadati; phylum Pseudomonadota; class Alphaproteobacteria; order Hyphomicrobiales; family Rhizobiaceae; genus Rhizobium; species Rhizobium anhuiense. Next base: position 1,238,229 of record NZ_CP098801.1, on the reverse strand, counting down.
CCAACACCAAGAAATTCACCGAAGCGACCGGCGTCGAGGTGCGCATCGACAAGGAAAGCTGGGAGGACATCCGCCCGAAGGCCGCCGTCGCCGCCAATGTCGGCTCCGGCCCCGACCTCATCATGTGCTGGTTCGACGACGCCCACCAATATCCCGACAAGCTGGTCGATCTGACCGAACTCGGCAATTATCTCGGCAACAAGTATGAGGGCTGGTACGACGGCGTGAAGGGTTATGCCACACGCGGCGACACCTTCATCGCCATGCCGCTGACGGCCATCGGCAATGCCGTCGTCTATCGCGACAGCCACGTGAAGGCTGCCGGTTTCAACGAATTCCCCAATGATACCGCAGGCTTCCTCGAGCTTTGCAAGGCGATGAAGGCAAAGGGCACGCCGGCCGGCTTCCCGCACGGCAAGGCAGTCGGCGACGGCAACAACTATGCCCATTGGCTGCTGTGGAGCCATAACGGCATGATGGTCGACGAAAGCGGCAAGGTAACGATCAACAGCCCGGAAACGCTGGCGTCGATCAACTATGCCAAGGAGCTCTATGCGACCTTCATCCCCGGCACCGAAAGCTGGCAGGACGTCAACAACAACCGCGCCTTCCTCGCCGGCCAGGTTTCGCTGATCGCCAACGGCGTCTCGGTCTATTACACCGCCAAGAACGACCCGAAGCTCGCCGAGATCGCCAAGGACATCCGCACGACGAACTTCCCGATTGGTCCTGTCGGCAAGAGCGTGGAACTTTGCCAGACGAGTTCGCTGCTTCTCTTCAAGCACAGCAAATATCCGGAAGCGGCCAAGGCCTACATCAAGTTCATGATGGAAGCCGACCAGATGAATGCGTGGATCCAGGGCTCCAGCGCCTATTGCTGCCAGCCGCTCAAGGCTTTCGCCAAGAACCCGATCTGGACAGCCGATCCGGTCCACGCGCCCTATGCGCGCGCCTCGGAAAAGCTGCGTCCGAACGGCTATGCCGGCCCGCTCGGTTATGCCTCGGCGGCAACCATGGCCGACTACGTTCTGGTCGACATGTATGCGGCGGCCGTTACCGGCCAGATGTCGCCGGAAGATGCGATGAAGGAAGCCGAACGCCGGGCAAACCGCTACTATCGCGTCTGAGCCACACCTCGAACAAGCGGCATGCCGGCCTTCGGCATGCCGCAAGATCTGGGGGTTCAAAAGGCGATCTGGGAGATAAGCAATGTCGATGGCAAATTCGGGGGATAGACGTGGGCCGGTCTCTTCGCTCCTGCAGAACAACAATGTGCTCGGCTTCCTGTTCATGCTGCCGGCGGCAGTATTCCTCGTCTGCTTTCTGACCTATCCGCTGGGGCTCGGCGTCTGGCTCGGCTTCACCGATACGAGGATCGGTCGCGACGGCATCTTCATCGGACTGGAGAACTACCAGTTCCTGATGGACGACAGCGTCTTCTGGCTGTCGGTCTTCAACACCGTTCTCTATACCTTCGTCGCCTCCGTGCTGAAATTCGCGCTCGGCCTCTGGCTGGCGATGCTGCTCAACCAGCACCTGCCGTTCAAATCCTTCTTCCGGGCAATCGTATTGCTTCCCTGGGTGGTGCCGACGGTGCTTTCGGCGCTCGCCTTCTGGTGGATCTACGATTCCCAGTTTTCGATCATCTCCTGGTCGCTGATGCAGCTCGGGCTGATCAGCGGACCGATCAACTTCCTCGGCGACCCGATCAATGCGCGCATCTCCGTTATCGTCGCCAATGTCTGGCGCGGCATTCCCTTCGTGGCGATCTCGCTGCTTGCCGGCCTGCAGACCATTCCAGCATCGCTGCAGGAGGCTGCCTCGCTCGACGGCGCCACCAGCTGGCAGCGTTTCCGCTATGTGACGCTGCCCATGCTGACGCCGATCATCGCCGTCGTCATGACCTTCTCGGTGCTTTTCACCTTTACCGATTTCCAGCTCATCTACGTGCTGACCAAGGGCGGGCCGGTCAACGCTACGCATCTGATGGCGACGCTGTCGTTCCAACGCGGCATTCCCGGCGGCCAACTCGGCGAGGGGGCGGCCATCGCGGTCGCCATGGTGCCCTTCCTGCTCGGCGCGATCATGTTCAGCTTCTTCGGCCTGCAACGGCGCAAATGGCAGCAGGGCGGCCAGGATTAGGAGCCAAGATTAGGAGAATATCGATGTCGACACATTCCAACACCGCCGATCAGGCCCTGACCGATAATGCCGAAGGCATGAGCTATCTGAACCGCCTGCCACGGCGGATCGTGATGCTCTACTTGCCGATGGCCATCTTCGTCTTCGTGCTGCTCTTCCCGTTCTACTGGATGGCGATCACTGCGGTGAAGCCGAACGAGCAGCTGACCGACTATACCAATTACAGCCCGTTCTGGGTGGTGGGAGCAACGCTCGCGCATATCAAATATCTGTTCCTCGAAACCTCCTATCCGGGCTGGCTGTGGAACACGATGCTGGTGGCGGTCTGCTCCACCTTCCTCTCGCTGGTGGCCTCAGTCTTGGGCGCCTATGCCATCGAGCGCGTCCGCTTCACCGGCTCCCGATCGGTCGGCCTGGTGATCTTCCTCGCCTATCTCGTGCCGCCGTCGATCCTCTTCATCCCGCTTGCCTTCATCGTCTTCAAGCTCGGGATCTACGACTCGCGGCTGGCGCTGATCTTTACCTATCCGACCTTCCTCATTCCCTTCTGCACCTGGCTGCTGATGGGCTATTTCCGCTCGATCCCCTTCGAGCTGGAGGAAAGCGCACTGGTGGATGGCGCCAACAGGTGGCAGATCCTCACCAAGATCATCCTGCCGCTGGCCGTCCCCGGGCTGATTTCGGCCGGCATCTTCGCCTTCACGCTGTCCTGGAACGAATTCATCTATGCGCTCACCTTCATCCAGTCATCGGAAAACAAAACCATTCCGGTCGGCGTCCTGACCGAACTGGTGCGCGGCGACGTGTTCGAATGGGGAGCGCTGATGGCCGGTGCACTGTTCGGCTCGCTGCCGGTGGTCATCCTCTATTCGTTCTTCGTGGACTACTATGTCTCCTCGATGACCGGTGCAGTGAAGGAATAGCAATCTGCTGGATTTCGCTGCGTGGCAACGATGCGCAAACTGCGCGCTCGCAGTGAAACCAGCGTCCCGGGGTGGTTGTTCGATAATACTTGCTACGCCGCTAATTCGTGTAGGGGCTATTTAGAGATGCGACAGTCTCGCCTCTCGACGTTCTGATCAAGGTCAACGTTGAGCGCAAGGATGACGACCTCCAGCCCGGTCGAGACCATGAGGGGTCGGAATCTTGATGCCCTGTTTGACCACCATGTCGCATAAAGAATTGCATCGCCTCGAAGTTTATTCAGACGATCCGTGATCAGCGCCTGAGCGTCGTCCAGGCCGCTGAGCTGCTTGGGCTCAACCGAAGTCAGGTGCACAGGCTGTTGCAGGCCTGTACATCGATCCTCTGTGTCGCCTCGCCGTAGAAGAACGTTCGCAGTGTCTTCTGCGAGAGCGGCGGAAGCAGCTTGTCGCGGAGGAGCTTCAGGTTGGCGCGGCCAACTCCCGCTCCGCCCTTGCGACGACCGGGCTTTTTCGGCAAGACCGCCAGGACGCAAAGGGAGCATCCGCTTGAAGCATATCCAAATCATCGGCATCGGCACGGGCAACCCGGAGCACCTCACCATACAGGCGATCAACGCCATGAACGCGGCCGACGTGGTCTTCCTGCCGGTCAAGGGCGCCGGCAAGGAAGAACTTGCCGATATCCGCCGCGAGATCTGCCAACGCTATATCACGCGGCCAGCTGCCCGAATTTCGGAGTTCGCCGTGCCGCAACGGCAGACGGCAGAGAGGAGCTATGCGCAAAGCGTCGATGCCTGGCATGGCGAAATCGCCGGTATCTATGGAGAGCTGATCGCTAGTCTGCCGGATGAGGGCAGCGGCGCCTTTCTCGTCTGGGGCGATCCCAGTCTCTACGACAGCACGATCCGCATCATCGAACGCGTGCGACGGGAAAGCGGCCTGGATTTCGATTACACCGTCATTCCCGGCATCACCAGCATCCAGGCCCTGGCTGCCAGCCACAGGATCCCGATCAACCTCGTCGGCAAGCCGATCGAGATCACCACGGGGCGCCGGCTGGCGCAGGACGGGCTTCGGAGCGACAGCACCATCGTGATGCTCGACGGCGAACAGGCTTTTGCCAAGATCGACGATCCCGATGCCGAGATCTTCTGGGGCGCCTATCTCGGCACCCAGGATGAAATCGTCAGATCGGGCCGGCTTGGCGATATCGCCGCCGACATCGTGACGCTGAGGGCCGAGGCCAGGCAGCGGCACGGCTGGATCATGGACATCTATCTCCTGCGCAAGGGATGCGATTTCGAGGAATAGCCGTTCCGACCCGTTTCTCTCATGCTTTGCCGGCCCGGCCGCGATCATGTAAGAAATGCTCAGAGGATTGAGAATGAGTGTTGAGGCCGCAAGGGCAAACAACAGGACAGGCGAGGCGGATCTGCACGATCACCTGGCAGCAAAAATGCGCGCACGCGGCGCCTGCCCCGCCCTGTCAGCGCCGATGCCGACCGGCGACGGCCTGCTTGTGCGGCTGCGGCCAGCCGGCGGCGCGTTGACGCTGCCGCAATTTGCAAGCCTTGCCCGCTTAGCCGCAGTTCATGGAAACGGCATTCTGGAAATCACCGCACGCGGCAATCTGCAGATCCGCGGGCTCAGCGCCGAGACGGTCGGACCGCTCGCTGCCGATATCGATGCCGCCGGCATTGTCGTGCCGGAGGGGCCGGCGATCGAGATCTCGCCGCTGCACGGCATCGATCCGGAAGAAATAAACGATCCGGCCGCAATGGAAACGGCATTGCGCCGCACGCTCCGCGATCAGCTTCGCTCGCCACGGCTCGCGCCAAAACTATCGCTCGTCGTCGACGGCGGGGGAGCCTTCGGCTTGGCGGCGGTTTCCGCTGATATCCGTATTGTCGCGCAATCCCCCGCAGATTGGCTTGTGGCGATCAATGGCGACGGTGAAAGCGCAACGCCGGTCGCGATCGGTTCTGCGGAGGCGGCAATATCGGCGGTCGGCGACATTCTGAGCCTGTTGGCAGATCTCGGGCAGGGCAAGAGGGCACGCGATATCGATCCGGCGCTGCTGCGGGCGCGTTTTCCGGCGATGGATGGCATTCAGTTCTTTCCGTCCCGCGCGGCAGGGGTGCCGCTTTCCGGCCCGCACAGGCTCGCCGACGGCAAAACCCTGCTCGGCGTCAGGCCGGAATTCGGACAGATGAGGACGTCCGATCTCTCCGCCCTGCTCGATCTCGCAGAGAGCCAGGGCGCGACAGCCATCCGGCTTGCGCCCGATCGCGGTTTCTTCCTGATCGGACTTCCGGCTGATACAGTGCCGGCTATGCAGGTCGCCGCGGCCAGACTTGGCTTCAGCGCCCAACCCGGCGACAACAGCGAGCATATCGCCGCCTGCGCCGGCGCCGGCGCCTGCGGCTCCGCCTTCTACGAGACGAGAACTCTGGCGCGCCGCATCATCGCTGCGGCACCTGCCCTCTTCGACGGTTCGCTGACGCTGCATCTGTCAGGCTGCGCCAAGGGCTGCGCCCATGCACGGCCGGCGCTGACCCTGACGGGCTCGCCGGAGGGTTATGACCTCATCCTCAATGGGCTTGCTGCGGATCGGCCGGACGAACGGATCGCTGGCGGTCGGATCGATTTCGCTATAGAGAGGCTCGCCCGCTCCATCGAAGACAACCGAGGCGCTGGCGAATCGGCCGCGGCCTGCCTTACACGGCTTGGCACAACCGGCGTTTCAAAGGCGCTGCGACAGGAATAGGAATGCCAGACTACGATTATATCCGCAGCGGCGACGCGATTTACGAGCGTTCCTTTGCGATCATCCGCGCCGAGGCCGATCTTTCGCGCTTTACCGAAGATCAAGCCGAAATCGCCGTGCGCATGATCCATGCCTGCGGGCTCGTCGAGGCGGCGGAGCATTTCCTGTTCTCCGCCGATGTCGTCGGCGCGGCGCGCGATGCGCTGAAAGGTGGGGCGCCGATCTTCTGCGACGCGGAAATGGTATCCCATGGTGTCACCCGGGCGCGGCTGCCCGCGCTGAACGAGGTGATCTGTACGCTGCGTGATCCCGCGACACCGGAGCTTGCACGCGAGACCGGCAATACCCGCTCGGCCGCCGCCATGCATCTCTGGCTCGATAGGCTCGGCGGAAGCGTTGTCGCCATCGGCAATGCGCCGACCGCCCTCTTCCATCTGCTCGAACTCCTGCGCGACGGCGCCCCGAAACCTGCGGCGATCCTCGGCATGCCTGTGGGCTTCGTCGGTGCCGCCGAATCCAAGGATGCGCTGGCGGAGAATTCCTACGGCGTCCCCTTCGCCATCGTCCGCGGCCGGCTCGGCGGCAGCGCCATGACGGCAGCCGCCATCAATGCACTGGCGAGGCCCGGCCTATGACCACAAGCGGCCGTCTCATCGGCGTCGGGACGGGTCCCGGCGACCCGGAGCTCCTCACCCTCAAAGCCGTGCGCGCCATCGAAGCCGCTGACGTCATCGCCTATTTCGCCAAACAGGGCAGGGGCGGCAACGGCAAGGCGATCGTCGAACCGCTGCTGAAATCCGGGGTGACGCTGCTGCCGCTCTATTATCCGGTGACAACCGAGATCGACAAGAACGACGAACGCTACCAGAGGCTGATCACTGAATTCTACGATCAGTCCGCCAAGTCGGTGGCCGACCATCTCGATGCCGGGCTGACAGTCGCCGTTCTCAGTGAAGGCGATCCGCTCTTCTATGGCTCCTATATGCATCTGCATGTCAGACTTTCCCAGCGCTACCCGACGGAAGTGATTCCGGGCATCAGCGCCATGTCGGGCTGCTGGTCGCTGGCCGGCATGCCGATCGTCCAGGGTGACGATGTGCTTTCCGTACTGCCGGGTACGATGCCCGAAACCGAGCTGACACGTCGTCTTGCCGACACGCAAGCCGCCGTCATCATGAAGGTCGGCCGCAATCTGCCGAAGATCCGCCGGGCCTTGGCGGCAGCCGGCCGGCTTGCGGAAGCCGTCTATGTCGAGCGCGGCACCATGGCCAATGCGGCGATGGAAAAGCTTGCCGACAGGAGCGATGGCGATGCGCCGTATTTTTCGCTCGTGCTGGTGCCTGGCTGGGAGGCGAGCCGATGAGCGGCAGGCTTTTCGTGATCGGCACCGGCCCCGGCAATCCCGAGCAGATGACGCCGGAGGCTTTGGCCGTCGTCGACCAGGCAACGGATTTCTTCGGCTACGGACCCTATCTCGACAGGCTGCAACTCCGCGACGATCAGCTGCGCCATGCCTCGGACAATCGCGAGGAACTCGACCGGGCGGGGGCAGCCCTGGCCATGGCGGCTGACGGCGCGAAAGTCTGCGTCGTCTCCGGCGGCGACCCCGGCGTCTTTGCCATGGCCGCCGCCGTCTGCGAGGCGATCGAGAACGGGCCGGCCGCCTGGCGCTCGGTCGATCTCACCATTCTGCCCGGCATCACGGCAATGCTGGCCGTGGCGGCAAGAGCCGGCGCCCCGCTTGGTCACGATTTCTGCGCCATATCGCTGTCTGATAATCTAAAGCCTTGGAATATAATCGAAACCCGCCTTGAGCTGGCGGCGAAAGCGGGTTTCGTCATCGCGCTCTACAATCCGATCAGCCGGGCGCGGCCGTGGCAACTCGGCGATGCCTTCAAGCTGTTGCGCAACCATCTGCCGGCAACAACGCCGGTTATTTTCGGGCGCGCCGCCGGGCGCCCGGACGAACGCATCGCATTACAGCAGCTGTCGCAAGCAGACGCGTCGATTGCCGATATGGCGACCTGCATCATCATCGGCTCCGCCGAGACACGCGTCGTCGCGCGGCCGGGCAGGCTGGACCTCGTCTATACCCCGCGGTTCATGGCGGGAGGAAACAGGTGATCGATCACTGCCAGCGCCGCTTCGACCGTGTCGACCGTCGTGACCGCGGAGGCAGGCGCACGCGCGACCATCAACACCTCGATGCCGAGCAGCCGGGCTGCCTCGATCTTCGCATAGGTGGCGGCACCGCCGCTGTTTTTGGCGACGATGATGTCGATGTGGTGCTGCCTCAGGAGATCGCATTCGCCTTCCAGCGTGAACGGACCGCGATCAAGCAGATAATCGACATGATCAAGCGCAAGCGGCGGCTCGACAGGATCGACGCTGCGGACAAGATAGTGATGTTGCGGCGCGGCTTCCGCATGATGCGCGCCCTGCCGGCCCGTCGCCAGGAAGACATGGCGGGGGGAAGGGCCGAGCGCTTCGATAGCCGCCGGAATGCTCTGCACCTCCCGCCAGCGATCGCCGGCTTCGCGTTGCCATTCGGGACGGCGCAGAGCGATCGCTGCGATACCGGTGACCTCAGCGGCAAAAGCGGCATTGGCCGAAATCCGTTCGGCAAAAGGATGCGTGGCGTCGATCAGCAGATGATAGCCGCCGGCCGTCAGGAAATCGGCGAGTGCGGCAGCGCCGCCGAAACCGCCGATGCGGACCGGAACAGGCTGTACGGCCGGTTTCTCGGTGCGTCCGGCAAGCGACAGCATAACATCGCAATCGTCGCGCGCCGCGAGCGCCGCGGCCAACAAGCGCGCCTCGCTGGTGCCGCCCAGGATCAGGATGCGGGGTCTTCCCATGTCTGATATCTCTCCTGCGTCCGGCCAGCGCTGGCTGACTATTATCGGCATCGGCGAAGATGGTCCAGAAGGGTTGGGTGAGGAGGCGAAGAGGCTGATCGCGGCAGCACCTGCCGTCTTCGGCGGTGCGCGCCATCATGCACTCGCGGCCTCGCTGATATCAGGCGAAAAGCTTTCCTGGCAGAGCCCGTTCGAACGCTCGGTCGACGCCATTCTTGAAAGGCGCGGCACGCCTGTTGTCGTGCTCGCCTCCGGCGACCCCTTCCTCTACGGCGTCGGCGCAACGCTCTCCCGCCACGTGGCGGCGCACGAGATGCGCATCATTCCGGCGCCCTCGGCCTTCAGCCTTGCTGCCTCCCGCCTTGGCTGGCCGCTGCAGGAGGTCGCGACGGTCTCGCTGCATGGACGGCCGATCGACCTGATCCGGCCGCATCTGCATCCCGGGCGGCGCATCCTCGCGCTCACCTCGGACGAAAAAGGCCCCGGCGACCTGGCTGCCCTGCTTGCCGCGACCGGCTTCGGTCAGTCGCAGCTTACCGTGCTCGAGGCGCTTGGCGGCGCGCGGGAGCGGCAAAGACGTGCTGTGGCGGCGGATTTCGATCTCGTGGACATCGATCCTCTGAATGTCTGCGCCGTCGATGTTGCGGCAGGGGAGGGGGCTCGCATCCTGCCTTATGCTGCAGGGATCGAGGACGAGCTGTTCGAGCATGACGGACAAATCACCAAGCGTGAAATCCGGGCGATGACGCTTTCGGCGCTCGCGCCGCGTCACGGCGAACTGCTCTGGGATATCGGCGCCGGCGCGGGCTCGATCGGCATCGAATGGATGCTCGCCGATCCCAGTCTGAAGGCAATCGCTGTCGAGCAATCGCCGGAGCGGGCCGCACGGGTCGCCCGCAATGCAACCGCCTTCGGCGTGCCGCATCTTGCCGTTGTCGAGGGGACAGCGCCCCTCGCGCTGAAGGGCCTGCCGGAACCGGATGTGATTTTCCTCGGGGGCGGCGGCAGCGAACCGGGTGTTATCGAGACTGCGATAGCCGCGCTGAAGCGGGGAGGGCGGCTCGTTGCCAATGCCGTGACGCTGGAGATGGAAGCCGCGCTGCTCGGCGAACATGCCAAACGCGGCGGCTCCCTCACGCGGATCGAAATATCGCGCGCCCAGCCCGTCGGCGGCATGAGCGGCTGGCGGCCGGCGATGCCGGTGACGCAGTGGCGCTGGACGAAAGGATGACGAGATGACGGTGCATTTCATCGGCGCTGGCCCAGGTGCTGCGGATCTGATCACGGTGCGCGGCCGCGATCTCATCACCCAATGCCCGGTCTGTCTCTATGCCGGCTCGATCGTCTCGCCCGAACTGCTGCAATATTGTCCGCCGGGCGCACGCATCGTCGATACGGCGCCGATGTCGCTTGACGAGATCGAGGCGGAATATCTTCGCGCTGCCGCGGCCGGCCAGGATGTCGCCCGGCTGCATTCTGGCGATCTCTCCGTCTGGAGTGCGGTGGCCGAACAGGTGCGCCGGCTGCAAAAACACGGCATCGACTATACGATGACGCCAGGTGTTCCAGCCTTTGCCGCCGCCGCCTCGACGCTTGGGCGCGAGCTGACGATCCCGGCAGTGGCGCAGAGCCTGGTGCTGACCCGCGTTTCCGGCCGCGCATCACCGATGCCGAACGACGAGACGCTGGCAAAATTCGGCGCGACGGGCGCCACGCTGGCGATCCATCTGGCCATCCATGCGCTGAGCCAAGTGGTGGAGGAATTGACCCCGCTTTACGGCGTCGACTGCCCGGTCGCCATTGTCGTCAAGGCCTCCTGGCCGGACGAGCGCATCCTGCGCGGCACGCTTGCCGATATCGAAGCAAAGGTTGCGGTCGAACCGATCGAACGCACGGCGATCATCTTCGTCGGCCCTTCGCTCGCGGCCGAGGATTTCCGCGAGAGTTCACTTTATGATCCGGCCTATCAACGCCGGTTCAGAGGCAGGGAATAACTTCAAGCGATTGGCCGCGCCAGCGTATCGTGACAATCGTTCCCCCGCCGTCCTGACACCAAAAACAGTATCAGGCGACGTTTCACTCAGGTCTCAAACCCGCGCGCTGAGATAGTCCATGCTGGTGCGAAGCGCCCCGGCCGGGTCCTTGACCGCATGAACTTCCGCTGCAAAGGGCTCAAAAGAGAACGGACCCTTATAGCCAGCCTGCAGCAGCGCTCTGATCTGCCCGGCATTATCGAGCCGGTCGTCGCCGTCCACGAGCACGCGATGGGAATCGCGCATCTCGGCAACGGAAACTGTGGGATCACTGACGCTGGAGATGTGCACGAGGCCGGCCAGCTCAGGGAAGGTCGCCGCTTCGCCGGCAAGGTGATGGTGGAAGGTGTCGTGGACAAGCCTGAAGGTCGATTCCGCGCCGAGCTCCCTGATTGCCTCGGCCGCCTCGGTCTTCGAGCGAAGCGAGCAGATCTCGAAACCGAGCGGCTCGACGAGACCGATGATGCCGGCCTTCTCGAGCATCGGCTTCAGCGCCGCCAGAGACCGGCGCAGATTGGCCTGCCGTTCGCCATCGGCGCAGCCGGTGCCGTCGTTCTTCGGAACGAGGACGAGCGCCTTGGCGCCCGACGCGCTGGCATAGTCGATCAGTTCCTGCGCTTCGGCAGCCCTGGTCGCGTTCCACTCGTTGAAGCGCTGCAGGGCGTTGATCGAGATGATCGTCAGCCCATGGCGGGCAGCCGCGTCCTTGATCGTTTCGGGTTTGGTGCCGTCAAGGATGGCATTGCCGGAAAGGTCGTTGCGGATCTCGACGGCATCGATGCCGAGCGATTGGGCCAGCGCGAAAAAATCGTCGATGGCAAGCGACGGGGCGGCCATGTGGTTGAGCGCAAAACGGATCGTAGTCATGACTGGTTCTCCTCCTGATCTCCGCGTCACGGCGGAGCGGTCCTCGTGAATGGGTCAGCGAATCTCTATCGGAATTCGCGTCGCAATCCATCCGTCATTGCCGGCGGCCGCTTTCATTGCTGAGAGAATTTCCAACGAAATGATGGAATTCCATCATTGTTTAGATGTTCTCCGAGATATGAATATCGAAAGGCAGGAAGAGTTGTCCGGGAACCGCCGTTTCGCCGTTTTCGATAGCGCTCGTCATCAGCACCATCAGCTCCTTGCAGAGGGCAGGCAGGGGCGTGCCGATCGCCATGGCGACGATATCGTCGGCAAGACCGGCTTTGCTGTCGGGGGTCAGCTCGTTGACCACGAGAACGACCTTGCCGCCGACGCTTTCTTCGCGAAACGCCGAGATTGCCCCCTCCATGCCGCCGCCGCAGACATAGAGGCCGACGAGATCGGGATGTTTCTGCAGCAACGTCAAGGTTGCCTCATGGGTGATTTCGGCGGTCTCGAGATTGATCAGCGTGTCGACGACATCGAACTCCGGTGCATTCTCGCGAAAATAGGAGCGGAAGCCGATTTCCCGCAACTCATGGCCGTGAAAACGGTGGCTGCCGACGAAACAGGCGACCTTGCCGGGCTGGCGCGCCGTGCGCGCGATCGTCCAGGCGGCGGTGCGCCCGACCTTGCGGTTATTGACCCCGACATAGGCGTCGCGCACGCCCGTGGCGAGATCGGAGAGCAGCGAGAAGACAGGAATGCCGCGCTCCTTCAGTTCTTCCACCGCCGTCGTCACCGCCGGATAGTCCGGGCCGACGAGGGCAACGGCCTGGTTGCGGGCGCCGAGCGTCTTGATCTTTTCGACGATCGCAGCCGGTGTCGCGGCGGAGGGAAATTCGATCTGCGTCTGGATGCGCGCCGTCGTCAGCGCCCGCGCTGCCGTTTCGATCTCGCGCGCGAAGCTCTGGTAGAAGGACTGCGTTGGTTTCTGCAGCAGGAAGGCGAGCTTGTATTGCGGCAGATCCTCGAAGACACGCTGCTTGATCAGGCCGACGGCGTGATAGCCGATCGACTGCGCCGCATCATAGACCCGCCGTGCTGTTTCCTCGCGCACCCGGTGGCGCGCGTTGAGAACACGGTCGACGGTGGCGACGCTGACGCCGGAGGCGCGGGCAAGATCGGATATGGTTGGACGGCGCATGAGCGTTCCTGATGTATTCAATCATGAATGCAAGCCATTCATGATGGCTTTTGATAGAATATATCAAGCCTGCATTGAGCGCCTGCCAAAGTCAACCTATTCTCCCAGGCAAGGGCATAACGGGAGGCGGATAATGGCGACCCAGACAAAGAAACGTGACTACGACCTGCTCGGCGAAAGCGGCCGCACAGCCGTCGAGACGGGGCTGGCGGCAGCCGAATGGTATCACACCGACATTACGCGCAAGGACATGAAGGCGCTGATGCAGCGCTCCGATGCGCCGGCGATCCGCGACACGGTCATCTGGCTCGGCAGCATGGCGGTCTTGGCCGGGCTTGGCATCTATTTCTGGGGCTCGTGGATCGCGCTGCCCATCTTCCTTGCCTATGGCGTGCTCTACGGCTCGGCCTCCGACAGCCGCTGGCACGAATGCGGTCATGGCACCGCCTTCAAGACGCGCTGGATGAACGATGCCGTCTATCAGATTGCCTGCTTCATGATCATGCGCAATCCGGTGACCTGGCGCTGGAGCCATGCGCGCCACCACACCGACACGGTGATCGTCGGCCGCGATCCCGAGATCGCCGTCATGCGGCCGCCGGATCTCTTGCGGCTGGTGCTCAATTTCTTCGGCATCCTCGACGCCTGGCATGCCGTCGTCGACATGCTGCGCAATGCCTTCGGCGGCGTCAGCGCGGCGGAAAAAACCTTCATTCCCGAGATGGAGCAGCCGAAGGCGATCCGTTTCGCCCGCATCTGGCTGGCGATCTATGTCGCGACAATCGCCGCGGCGATCGCCACGGGCTCGATCCTGCCGCTGATGCTGATCGGCCTGCCGCGCCTTTACGGCGCCTGGCACCATGTGCTGACCGGACTGCTGCAGCATGGCGGCCTTGCCGACAATGTCACCGACCACAGGCTGAACAGCCGCACTGTCTACATGAACCCGATCAGCCGCTTCATCTACTGGAACATGAACTACCACGTCGAACATCACATGTTTCCGATGGTGCCCTACCACGCGCTGCCGCAGCTGCATGCGATGATCAAGCACGACCTGCCGGCGCCGAACCCGTCGATCTTGTCCGGTTATCGCGAGATGATCCCGGCCTTCCTGCGCCAGCTGCGCAACGAGGACTATTTCCTGAAGCGCGAATTGCCGGCCACCGCGCGGCCGTATCGCGAGGAATTCCACAACGAGCTGGCTCCGGCCGCGCAATAACGACAATCGAGGGAGGATAAGATGAGCGGAAACTGGATTGAGGTTTGCGGCAAGGACGAGATCGACGAGGAGGATGTCATCCGCTTCGATCACGACGGGCGCACCTTCGCGGTCTATCGCAGCCCGGATGACGAATTCTTCGCCACCGACGGGCTCTGCACACACGAACATATCCATCTCGCCGACGGGCTTGTCATGGATGAGATCATCGAATGTCCGAAACATAACGGCCGCTTCAACTACAAGACGGGCGAAGCCAAGGGTGCGCCGGTCTGCGTCAATCTCAAGACCTATCCGGTCAAGATCGAAGACGGCGCCGTCTTCATCTCGCTCTGAGGGAGCTGGACGTGGCTCATTTCGTTATCCTGGGCGCGGGCGAATGCGGTGCGCGCGCCGCCTTCGCCTTGCGGGAAAAGGGCTTTGCCGGCGAAGTAACGCTAGTCGGCGCCGAGCCGCTTCCGCCCTATGAACGGCCGCCGCTGTCGAAGGCCGGCTCCACCGATGCAAGCGATCCGAAATTCATCGCGACGGCGGAAAAATATGTCGAAAACGGCATCCGGCTGCTGACCGGCCTCGAGGCAAGGGATCTCGACCCCGCGTCCAGGACCGTCACGCTTTCGGACGGTACCGTGCTTTCCTACGACAAGCTTCTGCTTGCGACGGGTGCCGCTGCACGCTCCTTCCCCGGCGCGCCGCAGGGCCGCCCGCATATTCGCGCGCTGAGGACCCATCACGATGCGGCGGCGCTGCGTGATGTCATGAAGCCGGGACGGCATATCGCCATCATCGGTGGCGGGTTCATCGGACTGGAACTTGCGGCAACGGCGCGGCTGCTCGGCGCCGAGGTCACGGTCATCGAAGGGCTGGAACGCGTGCTGAAGCGCGGCGTGCCGGAGGAGATCGCCCATCTCATCACCGAGCGCCACCGCGCCGAGGGCGTCGATATCCGCTGCGGTGTCTCCATCGAGGCGCTGACTGCGGAAAACGGCAAAGCCCAGATCAGATTGTCGAGCGGTGAGGCGATCGAAGCCGATCTCGCCCTTGTCGGCATCGGTGCCCGGCCGAATGTCGAGATCGCCGAAAGAGCGGGGCTTACTATCGAAAACGGCATTGCCGTCGATATTCATCTGCAGACCTCGGCGCCGGATGTCTTTGCCGCCGGCGACTGCTGCTCCTTTCCGCTGTCGATCTATGGCGGCCGGCGGGTGCGGCTCGAATCCTGGCGCAACGCCCAGGAGCAGGGCACATTGGCTGCGGCCAACATGCTCGGCCTCGACGAGGCCGTATCGGCCGTGCCGTGGTTCTGGTCGGATCAATACGACATGACGCTGCAGATTGCGGGCCTTGCCGAAGGAGCCGCCACGCATCAGCGCCGCGATCTCGGCGCAGGCGCCTTCATTCTTTTCCATCTCGACGCCACCGGGCGACTGATCGCCGCAAGCGGCATCGGGCCAGGCAATGCCGTGGCGCGTGACATCAGGCTCGCCGAAATGCTGATCGCCGCGCGTGCCCATCCGGACCCGGCAGCGCTCGCAACCAGCGACATCAAGCTGAAATCCCTGCTGGCCGCGTGAGCTGGCCGATATTTTCACCGCTTTTTTCGAAGGAATTTGACGATGAAGAAACATAGACGCGCAACCGTCGCCGATCTGCTTGCGGAAAAAGGCAAGCGCCAGCTCACCATGCTGCGCGTCACCACGCTGGAGGAGGCGGAAGCCGCCGAAAAAGCGGGCATCGATATCGTCTCGGTGCCGCCCTCGCTGCTCGGGCCGGTCTTTCGCGAGGCCGCGCCCACTCCCTTTGCCATTCCGGGGCTCGAATATGGCGACCATGTCTCGGCGGAGGATTATCTGCGCGCGGCTTTCGCGGCGCTGAAGGCCGGTGGCGATGCGGTCTATTGCGCCGCAAGCCTGCAGACGATCCGGCGCATGCGGGACGAGGGCATCCCCGTCTGCGGCCATCTCGGGCTGATCCCTTCGAAGGCGACCTGGACCGGCGGCTTTCGCGCCGTCGGCAAGACCGCGGCGAGTGCGGCCGAGATCTGGCGGCAGACCAAGGCGCTGGAAGAGGCCGGCGCCTTCGCCGCCGAAATCGAAGTCGTGCCGGGGGATGTCGCTGCCGCCATCAGCAGCAACACCTCGATGCTGATGATCTCCATGGGGGCCGGCAGCGGCTGCGACGCCCAATATCTCTTCGCCGACGACGTGCTTGGCACCAATCGCGATCACTATCCGCGCCATGCCAAGGTCTATCGCAACTTCGCCGCCGAACATGACCGGCTACAGCGCGAACGCATCGCCGCCTTCACCGAGTTCGCCGAGGATGTCAGGACCGGCGCCTATCCGGAAAAGCGCCATCTCGTCAGCGTCGACGACGCGGAGCTGAAGGTTTTCCTGGACCGGCTGCGGAGTGAGACGGGCAATAGCTAGGGGCAAACCCGCTCTCTTGTCTCGATGATGTGGGAAGCGCCGCAAAGGCGCTTCCTTTCCATTGGCTTCCGTCCCGGCCTGTGTCAGGAATGATCCGTTCGACCCATTCGGAACGGAGTATTCGGTCCCCTGTGACGATCGGCTTTGCGCATGCGGAATTGATTGCGGTGCTCGTCGCGGTGACGGGGGACGAGCCGCGCGTGATGACCATCCGCTCCGGCAATGCGCTGCCGTCAGGCCCCTTCGAAATGGGGCATCGCACGCTGCAATCGGGGCTGCGCGAGTGGGTGCAGGAGCAGACGGAACATCCCGTCGGCTATCTCGAACAGCTCTATACCTTCGCCGACCGCGACCGGAACAACGACATCCCAGGCGGACGGACGATCTCGATCAGCTATCTCGGCCTCGTCAACGAGCAGTCGGGCGCCGGCCGGCCGGGATGGCACGGCTGGTACGAATATTTCCCCTGGGAAGACCATCGCCAGGGGCGCCCAGCAGTGCTCAATGAAATCATGACGCGTCTGAAGATCTGGGCCGATGCCGATCCGGCAAGGCGCGACCATCGCCATCGCCGGGCGGATTTCACCTTCGGCCTCGACGGCGGCGGCTGGAACGAAGATCTGGCGCTGCAGCGCTACGAATTACTCTACGAGGCGGGGCTCGTCTCGGAGGCCGGATGCGGGGTGGAGGCCAATCTCGGCCGGGCGATGTTTGCCGATCACCGCCGCATTCTTGCGACCGGGATCGCCCGGCTGCGAGCCAAGATCAAATACCGTCCCGTCGTCTTCGAGCTGATGCCGGAGAGCTTTACCCTGCTGAGACTGCAGCGTACCATCGAGGCCTTGGCCGGGCTGACGCTGCACAAGCAGAACTTCCGCCGGCTCATCGAACAGCAGGAATTGGTCGAGGAAACCGGCGGAACCGAAAGCGAAACCGGCGGCCGGCCGGCGAAGCTCTTCCGCTTCCGCCACACGGTGCTCGAAGAACGGGCGCTTGCCGGAACGAAATTACCGCTCTCCCGCAATTGACATATGCTCACTGTGAGAATATCTCTTTGCCTATGATATGCTCAAAGAGAGCATAATTAGGAGCCGGTCATGAATTATCCTGTTTCCGCATCCTCGCTCTATGAGCGCGTCAGCCGCGTCATTCCCAAAGCCGAATGGATGACGTTCGAAAATGACGTCGACGCGATCCTCGAGCTCAAGCGCCGCCGCAACGCCGTCATTCTCGCGCACAATTACCAGACGCCGGAGATCTTCCACGGCGTGGCCGATATCGTCGGCGACAGTCTGGCGCTCGCCCGCAAGGCGATCGAGGTTGATGCCGATGTCGTCGTGCTGGCCGGCGTACATTTTATGGCCGAGACCGCCAAGCTGCTGAACCCCGAAAAAACCGTGCTGATCCCCGATCTCGGCGCCGGCTGTTCGCTGGCGGACTCGATCACGCCCGAGGATATTGCGCTGCTGCGCCAGGCCCATCCCGGCGTGCCCATCATCACCTATGTCAACACATCGGCCGCGGTGAAGGCCGCCTCCGACATCTGCTGCACATCCGGCAACGCCAAACAGGTCGTGGAATCGCTCGGCGTGCCGAAGGTGCTGATGATCCCGGACGAATATCTGGCGCGCAACGTCGCCCGCGAGACGGATGTCGAGATCATCGCCTGGCATGGCCATTGCGAGGTGCATGAACTCTTCACCGCCGAGGATGTGCGCCAGCTGCGTGAAAACCATCCCGGCGTAACAGTGCTCGCCCATCCGGAATGCCCGCCCGACGTCGTGGCCGAAGCCGATTTCGCCGGCTCCACCGCCGTCATGTCGGACTATGTCGGCAGGCAGAAGCCGGCGCGCGTCGTGCTGCTCACCGAATGCTCGATGAGCGACAATGTCGCCGTGCACCATCCCGATGTCGAGTTCATTCGCCCCTGCAATCTCTGCCCGCATATGAAGCGGATCACGCTGGCCAATATCCGCGCCGCCCTTGAGGAAAACCGCCACGAGGTGACGGTCGATCCGGCAATTGCCGTGGCTGCGCGCCGCGCCGTCGAGAGGATGCTGGCGATATGACCGAAGTCCTCGAGCATCTTGCCGGACGCACGGTGATCGTCGGTAGCGGCCTTGCGGGGCTGATGACCGCACTGACGTTGGCGCCCGAGCCCTCCGTGATCGTCACCCGCGCCGCCCTTGGCGCGGAGACGTCGAGCGCCTGGGCGCAGGGCGGCATCGCCGCCAGCATGGGCGCCGACGACAGCGCGGCGCTGCACCTTGCCGATACGCTTGCCGCCGGTGACGGGCTCTGCGATCCCGTGACCACCGCCTGCATCATCGCCGAAGCACCAGCCGCAATTGCCGCGCTGGAGCGAGCCGGTGTGCGTTTCGACCGGAATGCCGCCGGCCAACTGTCGCTCGGGCTGGAGGCGGCCCATAACCGCCGCCGCATCGTCCATGCCGAAGGCGACGGGTCGGGTGCTGCGATCATCGCCGCGCTGATCGAGGCGGTGATGAAAACACCTGTGATAACAGTCCTCGAAGGCTTCGAGACGCGGCGGATTCTGATGGAAGGCGAAAAGGTCGCCGGCCTGCTCTGCGCGACCGCGAACGGGGCTGCCATTCTGCCGACATCGAAGGTGGTGCTCGCCACCGGCGGCATTGGCGGGCTCTACGACGCCACCACCAATCCGATGGGCAATTTCGGCCAGGGGATCGCGCTTGCGGCAAGGGCGGGCGCTGATCTCGCCGATATGGAATTCGTCCAGTTCCATCCGACAGCACTCGATTCCCGCCGCAGGCCGCTGGCGCTCATCAGCGAGGCGGTGCGCGGCGAGGGGGCCTTGCTCGTCAACGAACGAGGCGAACGTTTCATGGCCCGCACTCCAGGCGCCGAGCTTGCGCCGCGCGACGTGGTGGCGCGGGCGATCAGCGTCGAAATTGCCCGCGGCGGCAAAGTCTTCCTCGATGCCCGCATTGCTCTCGGCCACCGCTTTGCCACGCGCTTTCCCGTCATCGCCGCCCTTTGCGGCGAGGCCGGCATCGATCCGGCAAAAGACCTCATCCCGGTACGCCCGGCAGTTCACTATCACATGGGCGGCGTGGCCACGGTTGCAAATGGCCGCAGCTCGGTGCCCGGTCTCTGGGTCGCAGGCGAAGCGGCTTCGACCGGCCTGCACGGCGCCAACCGGCTTGCCAGCAATTCGCTGCTGGAGGCGGCTGTGATGGGCATGCGGGCGGCACGCGACATATCGGGCATCCCCGCAAGCGCTGCCGGAAGCGCCTTCACCGAGAGCCTGCCGGTGCCTGCCGATGCATCGCTCGTCCGGTCGATCGTCTCGCGCCATCTCGGCGTGCTGCGCAATGCCGGCGCCATTCATGGCGCCATCGCCGCCCTGCTGCCGCTTGCCGAAGGGAACAGCCCTGCCGCCGATCCGGCCATCGTCGCGCTCTCGATCGCGGTTTTCGCCAGCTTGCGGACGGAATCACGCGGCGCCCATGCCCGCACCGATTTTCCGCTGAAGCTCGGCGATGCAAACCGCCGCCGGATGCGCCTTTCCCAAGTGCTGGAGATCGCCCGCGCGACCCCGCCCTATTCCCTTGCAAGGAGTGCCTGATGAGCCTCGTTCCCCTTCCGCGCCTGATCGTCGAACCCTTGGTCAGGCAAGCGCTGCTCGAAGATCTCGGTCTTGCCGGCGACATCACCTCGGCCTCGGTCATCCCTGCAGATCACCGCTCGACGGTGGTGATGGCCGCCCGGCAGCCGGGCGTGATCGCCGGCCTCGATGCCGCGGAACTGGCCTTTTCCCTCGTCGATCCGGAGATCGTCATGCGCCGCCATCTCCAGGACGGCGATGCGGCCAAGCCGGGTGACGTGATCGCCACCATCGAAGGCCCGTCGCGCGGTCTGCTGAGCGCCGAGCGCACCGCGCTGAATTTTCTCGGCCATCTCTCGGGCATTGCGACGGTGACGGCCGGGATTGCCACCGCCATCAGGGGCACCAAGGCTTCCGTCGCCTGCACGCGCAAGACGACGCCGGGGTTGAGGGCGCTGGAGAAATATGCGGTGCGGGCCGGCGGCGGCATGAACCACCGTTTCGCCCTTTACGACGCGGTGCTGATCAAGGACAATCACGTCGCCATCGCCGGCGGCGTCGCCGAGGCGATCCGCCGGGCGCGGGCCGGCGTCGGCCATATGGTGAAGATCGAGGTCGAAGTGGACACCCTCGATCAGCTGCGTGAAGCGATGGAGACCGGCGTCGACGCCGTCCTGCTCGACAATATGACGCCGGATCAGCTGCGTGAGGCGGTCGCCATCGTCGCCGGCCGGGCCATCACCGAGGCATCCGGCCGCGTCACGCCGGCAACGGCCCCCGCGATCGCGGCCTCCGGCGTCGATCTCATTTCCGTTGGATGGCTGACGCACAGCGCGCCGGTACTGGATATCGGGCTCGATTTCGTCGCGGCCGCGTCCACAGCGGTAACAGGCCCGAAACGGATTGCACAGGTCCTGTGACCCGTCAGGCGTGTTTCGGCTGGGCTTCCTTGTCGCTGTCGAATTCCAGCAACTCGATCATCACGCCGAGATCGGGCACCGTGTCATAATAGGCATACCGCCCGTGGCCGCCATCGAATTCACCACTCTGGAGCAGGCGGCGCGGGCTTCGTGAACGAACGATCGCAAGGCAATTCTAGACTGGCCGCGCCTCGACGGTTCATGGCGGAGCGATTTACGCCTGCCCTTGAAACAGCTCAATCGTAAACGTTACGGCCTCGAAGCCCTTCTCGACTACGGCTGAAACGCCAATTCATGGTCGTCTGGGCGATCGCCTGCATACGAAGGAGGCATTGGAAACTGTCCAGATGCTGGTCGCTCACAAGAAAAATGCGCCGGAAAACGCAGATGCCAGCTGAAGGTGCGGCAAGAAAATTACGAGCTAAGCGCTCTAAATATTAGAACGCTTATTTTTCAGCCGCCGGACCGCTCGATTACAGAGAAATTTTTTCCGTTATTTCAATCACATAATTGACGATCCTGCCCACTTCGATCTCGATACCGTGGACTTCGCCTGTTTTTTCAGCACAAGAATTGAAGCGTTTAAAATCTTGCAGAACGCCGGATATTCATGAGACAAACGACCTGCGAGTAGAAGCGGTCTGAGCCTCGGTTCTGGACATTGCTCGACGGGTAAACCTGTCGAGAGGATGTCCTAATGCAGGGAAAAACCAGTGATCTCGCCCCGAAATCCGCAGAGATCGACGCTGGACCTGATCATCTTCGCGCGCAGCGTTGTTTTGTATGCCTGGCCAGCAAGCGCCCTGAAAAACGCGATTGCGCAATTGCCGGGCTCGTCGCAGATGGCTTCGATCCGGAGCGCGTCGCCGATCACTATCCGTCCTTAAAAATCGAACACCAATTGCGAAAGGTCGACCCATGTCCCGCACCAAGCTTGCCTTTTATGCACTTGCCGCAATCCTTTCTGCCGGCGCCGCCTCCGCCGCCGACAAGGTGATCTTTCAGCTCGATTGGCTGCCGGGTGGCGACAAGGCGCCGATCTACGTCTGTATCCAGGAAGGTTTCTGTTCGGACGCCGGCCTTGAGGTGGAGATCGCCTCCGGTCGCGGCTCGACCGACGCCATATCGCGCCTTGCCTCGGCGTCCTCCGACATCGGTATTTCCGATATCGGCGCCCTGATGGCCGCGCGCGCCAATGAGGGCGTCAAGGTAACCGCCGTCATGTCGCTGTTCAACAAGGGGCCGCATGCCTTCTACGTCGCCAAGGGCGGTTCGATCGCAAGCGTCGCTGACGTCAAGGGCAAGACGATCGCGACGTCGCCCTTCACATCGTCGAATGTCTACCTGCCGCTGGTGCTCAAGGATGCCGGCATCGACATGGCGGATATCAAGCTCATCAAAGCCGATCCCGGCGCACTTGGCCCGATGCTGATGACCGGCAATGCCGATGGCATCATCGCCTGGATGACCGACCTGACGCGCTACAGCAACCAAGGCAAGGAAGCTGGCAAGGAGATCGTTGCCCTGCCATGGTCGGCAGCCGGGCTCGAGCTCTATTCCGCATCCCTCATCGCCAGCGACGATTTCCTCGCCAAGCGTCCGCAGGTCGCCGCCCGCTTTATCGCCGCCTACAAGAAATCGGTCGAATTCGCCAAGGACAATCCGGAGAAGGCTGCCGCCGCTGTCACCACCATGGTACCGGAACTCGGCTCGGAGGACGTCCAGGGTTCGCTCAAGGACACGCTGCCGTTGATCTTCAACGAGGTGACGGAGAAGGACGGCCTCGGCGGCTTCGAAGCCGCCCGTCTCGCCGAAACCTGGCGCCGTGTCTCTGAAGCACAGGATATCGATCCGGCCAAGCTCGATCCGGAAACCATGGTCAACCGCACCTTCGCCGTAACGGAGTAACCTCGATGGCGATGCCCGCTATCCGCTTCGACAGGCTGGGACAAGTTTTCGAAACTCGGTCCGGGCGCACGGAAGCCCTGCGAGACGTCAGTTTCGATGTGGTCCGGCATGAATTTGTCTCGATCCTCGGCCCTTCGGGCTGCGGGAAATCGACCCTGCTGCGCATGATCGCCGGCCTGTTGAAGCCGACATCCGGCTCGGTAGACGTCTTCGGTCTGCCGGTGACGGCCCCGCGTGACGACATCGGGATCGTCTTCCAGAAGCCGACGCTGCTTCCCTGGGCGACTGTCGAAGACAATGTCGTATTTCCCGCCCGCCACAAGACCGGCCGGGTAACGGCAGAGGAGCGCGGGCGGGCGGGTGAATTGCTGAGCATGGTCGGGCTTGCCGGCTTCGAGAAACGCCTGCCGGACGAACTGTCCGGCGGCATGCAGCAGCGTGTCGGCATCGCCCGCGCGCTGCTCATGGATCCGGATATCCTGCTGATGGACGAACCCTTTTCGGCGCTGGATGCCCTGACACGCGAGGTGATGGGCTTCGATCTGCTGCGCATCTTTTCCCAACGCCCGAAGACCGTGGTCTTCATCACCCACTCCGTCAGTGAGGCGGCGCTTCTGTCCGACCGCGTTTTGGTGATGACCGGACGTCCGGGCTCGATCCTGACCGAAGTCACCGTCCCCGTCGGCCGGCCACGCGGCCCTGAAACTGCAAAGGACAAGGCGATCCATGACCTCTCCAATTACCTCCGCGATCTCCTCCTCACCCGTCAGGCGGCGTGAGGCCATGCGGAGCCGCACACCGGTTGCTCTCCTCAAGCAGGTGCTGGCGTTGCCGGGCATTGCGACCGCCGCGGCCCTGATCGGCACGGTGCTGCTGTGGGAAGCGGTCGCGCGGCTCCTGTCGATCCCGACCTATCTGCTGCCGCCGCCAAGCGCGATCCTCGGCTCGTTCTCCTCCATCGGCTTCGAGCGCTGGATCGGGCACATCGCCGCGACGTTGCGGGTGGCGCTGATCGGTTATGCGATGTCCATCTTTATCGCCATTCCGCTCGCGGTGGTCATGATGCGCTCGCCATTCCTGTCGCGAACGCTCTATCCGCTGCTCGTCGTAGTGCAGTCGACGCCGGTGGTGGCGATTGCGCCGATCATGATCGTCGTGCTCGGAGCCGGCGATGCGCCACGTATCGTTATCACCTGTCTCATCACCTTTTTTCCGCTCGTCGTCTCGACCGCAACGGGCCTTGCGGCAACCCCGCCGGATCTGATCGAGCTGTCGCGAAGCCTGCGCGCCTCGGGCTTCCGCGAGATCACCCAGATACGCTTGCCGTTTGCGGTGCCCTACATCTTCTCGGCGCTGAAAATCTCGATCACGCTTGCCGTCATCGGCGCCGTGGTTGCGGAGTTCTGCGCATCCGAAGCCGGCGTCGGCTATTTCATCCAACTGTCGACCTCCCTGTTCAAGCTGCCACAGGCCTGGGCCGGCTTGCTGCTGCTCGCCGCCATGTCGCTCTTGCTATTTCAGGCCGTGGTCCTGACGCAGAAGCTCCTCTTTCCCTGGAGCCTGCCGAAAAACGGCTGAAATCCATCCGGAGTAGAAGCAGTCGGGCCCTGCCCGGACATTGCTCCTCAACCGCCGGTTCGCCGGCACTCACGTAAGGAGAATAATATGAATATCCAGACAGACACCCTCGCGGAACTCGCCAAGGAAGCGACCATCGGCGGCATGGGCACGACCGTTGACCGGGAAATCCCCGTCATCGACCTTTCTGACTTCGACCACCGCAAGCACGAGATCGCCGATGAACTCTGGCAGGCCTCGGTCGATATCGGTTTCTTCCAGGTCTACAATCACGGCATCGCTCAGGACGATATTGACGCGGCCTTCGACACGGCCTGGACATTCTTCGAACTGCCGGTGGAGGTTAAGGCGAAAACCCCGATGCCGAAGGGCATCAATGCCGGCTGGGAGTTCAGGGCGCAGGTCCGTCCCTCCACCGGTACGCCGGATAACAAGGAGAGCTTCCAGCTCACCCTGCCGGACATGATCCGCCTCAATCTGTGGCCGAGCGAAGACGATCTTCCGGGCTTCCGCGAAAAGATGCTCCGCTTCGAGCGACAGAACTGGGAACTCGGCATGCGCATCCTCTCCTGCTTCGCGCTGAAGATGGGCTTTGCCGAGGATTTCTTCACCAAGGCGCATGACCCGTCTTCGGACCAATATCAATCGACGCTGCGCCTCATCCACTACATGTCGATGGAAGGCGCCAAGCCGGAAGACTTCACGTCGTGGCGTGCCGGCGCGCATTCGGACTTCGATTGCTTGACCATTCTTCACCAGAAGGAGGGCGAAGGCGGGCTCCAGGTGTGCCCGGGCAAGGATGCAGCCCTGAAGGAATGGACGGACGTTCCGCCGCGCAAGGGCTATATCACCTGCAACATCGGCGACATGCTGATGCGCTGGTCGGACGACCAGTTGCAGTCGACGCTGCACCGGGTGCGTATGCCGCGCGAGAATGAATACATGGGCCGCCGACTGTCCCTGCCCTTCTTCTGCCAGGCAAACCGCGATGCCGTCATTGAGGGTCCGCTCGGCAAATACGAGGCGATCACCGCCGGCGAATACCTGACCCGGCGCATCAACGCCAATTTCGCCAAGAAGTGACGTTGAAGATGGGCCGTTGCGGTGACATCGTGGAACGGTCAATCCGACTCCCGTCAGGCAACGGACCCATCATGCTTCATGGACGCGCGCTGCGTTATATAGACGAGGTGGCCCGACAGGGCTCCATCCGCAAGGCGGCAAGGACATTGCATGTCGCCGCCTCCGCGGTGAACCGCTATATCCTGGAGCTTGAGGAAGAGCTGCAGGCACCCATTTTCGAGCGCCTGCCGCGCGGCCTGAAGCTCACGAGTTCCGGCGAAATCCTCATCCAGCACATTCGCGAGACACTGCAGGCGCATCAGCGGATGCGGTCGCAGATCCAGTCCCTCAAGGGGCTCAATCGCGGCGAGGTGGCGCTGGCGACCATGGCAACGCTCGCTGCGGGTCGGATTGCCGAAATCGTTGCCGCTTACCGAGAAGAACATCCGCAGGTCAGCCTGCGCATCATGGTCGGCGACCGGACGACTGTTGCGGAGATGGTTGCACTCGGCCAGGCCGATATCGCCATTGCCTACAACCTGCCGGACGATACTCGGCTGCAACGCGCCGCCGAATTCCACCATGCGCTGGGAGCCGTCGTGGCGCCCGCCCATCCCCTCGCAAACCGCAGGACCGTGCGCATGTCCGATTGCCTGCTCTATCCGCTGGTTCTGGCGGATCGATCGCTGTCGCTGCGCGAGGTCGTCGAGGCGACTGCCCCGGCGCGTGCCACCCTTGTTCCCGTCGTCGAGACCAATTCGATGGAACTGATGAAGCGCCTTGCCCGGACAACGCCTCACATCACCTTCCTCAACCGGCTCGATGTCGACCGCGAAATGGCGACCGGCGACCTGGTCTTCATTCCGCTGACGGGAACCGGCTCGCTGCAACGGCTGAATATCCTCCACCGCGCCCGCGGCTCGCTTTCGCCCGCAGGCAGCCATTTCATGCAATTCGCGCAGGAGCGTCTGCTCGCCTCGTTTGACGAGAACTGACCGCTCGGTAACCCATCCAATCGAGACTCACCATGAACGATCTTTCGCTGTTTCCCAGCTTTGCCGCCCGTCTGGCGAGACCGGAGCGCATTCGTCTTGCGAAGGCGCGCGTTCCGGTCGCGCTGCTTGCAAATGACGTGCCTGGTGCTGCGGAGGTGGATCGGGACGGCTCCGCCCTCGTCGATATTCTGGTCGAGAACGGCAAGATCGCCGCGATAACGCCGGCCCTTGCCGATGGTGGCGAAGATGCAGTCGCGCTCGACGGCCGCCACGTCTGGCCGCTTCTGATCGACGCGCACGCCCATCTCGACAAGGGTCACACCATGGGACGTGCGCCCGATTCCGGCGGCACGCATCCCGGCGCGCGCGCCGCGACGACGGCGGACCGGCTTGCCCACTGGAATGCCGACGATCTCCTGCGACGGATGGAATTCGGTCTTGCAACGGCCGACGCCCATGGCGTGGCCGCTATCCGCACCCATCTCGACAGCCACGAGGGGCAGGCGGAAATCACCTGGAGCGCATTTGCCGAAATGCGCGAACGTTGGAAAGGCCGCATCACCTTGCAGGCTGCCGGCCTCGTGCCGCTCGATGCCTATCGCGGCGACTATGGCGCCCGCCTTGCCGATATCGTTGCCGCCCACGGCGGCTTGCTCGGCGGCGTCACCCGCGCCTCCGGGGGCACCCATGGGGCAGGCCTCGACGATATCGATCTGCTGCTCGACCGGTTGTTTGCGCTGGCCAAGGAACGGGGACTGGATGTCGATCTCCATGTCGACGAGGCGGCACAGGCGGATTCCCTGCCGCATGTGGCACGTGCCGCCATCCGCCACGGTTACGAGGGGCGCGTGACATGCGGCCACTGCTGTTCGCTTGCGCTTCTGGGCGAGCAAGAATTGCGGGACACGATCGCGCTGATCGCCGATGCCGGCCTCTCGATCATCACGCTGCCAACCGTCAACATGTATCTCCAGGATCGCGAAGACGGCCGCACGCCGCGCTGGCGCGGGGTCACGCCCGTGCAGGAATTGCAGGCGGCTGGCATTCCGGTCGCCGCGGCCGGCGACAATTGCCGCGATCCGTTCTTTGCCTATGGCGATCACGACATGCTGGACACCTGGCGGCAAGCGGTGCGCATCCTTCATCTCGACCACCCTTACGCGGATGCGCCCGCTCTTGCCGGCCCGGCACCTGCTGGCGTCATGGGCATCGACGTCGGTACGATCGGCGCCGGTCGGCCGGCAGACCTGATGATCCTCGAAGCCTGGAGCCTCGACCAGGTTATCGCCCGTCCGCACTCCGACCGCGTCCTCCTCCGCAAGGGGATCTTCGCCAACAGGACATTGCCCTCCTACAGCATGCTCACAGATTTCCCGACCCCTTGAGCCGCTCCCTGGGAGACAAAAAACGGACCGGCGAAGCCCACATCAAGACGCTTGGCCTGTAGCGCGGCGCCGATTTTGTCGGGGACAGCCCGTAATACGGGCCGTCGTTTGCTCAATAACCTGCCGCCAGGGAACGCAAGCCGCATCCTCACGGAAGTGTTGGCAAAGCATCTTCTCGGCGAGCGACATGCGAAAATGCAAATAATCGATGAAATTTCTTCTTTTTTATAGCAAAGCCGCTATGCGCGGCGGCTTTATAGCTTTAACATGATGTCTTGACCGCCGGTGCGTTTGCGCGCCTTGGCTTTCGGGGGTGAGAACCGAGATGCAACGGACATCCGGGCAAATGTCGACGAACAGGCTGTGCCTGCTCGGAAGACCGCGATTGCTGGCGGCGGGGAAGGAACTCCCCTTGCCGGAGAAGTCTTATTTTCTTCTCGCCATGCTCGCTGCCGAAGCCGATCTCGAACTCGACCGCGAAACCGTCAGGCGGCAACTCTGGCAATCGGAGCTGCCGGAAAAGCGGGCAGGTAGTCTGCGCCAGCTCCTGGCGCGCATCGAACAGAGCATTCCCGCCGACCTTCCGCCGCTGCTGGCCGCGACCCGAACCCATATCGGCCTTGCCGCCGGCTGGGAGGTCGATGTTCATATCCTGAAACAGAAAGGGCCGCTCGCACCCGAAGACGGCGGCCTCCTGAACGGCGAATTGCTCGAAGGCGTCAAATCGCCGACGCAGGGCGCCGAGGACTGGCTGACCTTCGAGCGCCAGCGCATCGACGAATTGCGCTC
This sequence comes from Rhizobium anhuiense bv. trifolii, assembly GCF_024346605.1. Taxonomy (NCBI): domain Bacteria; kingdom Pseudomonadati; phylum Pseudomonadota; class Alphaproteobacteria; order Hyphomicrobiales; family Rhizobiaceae; genus Rhizobium; species Rhizobium anhuiense. The sequence continues at coordinate 1,209,573 of NZ_CP098801.1, read as the reverse complement.
CACCCATCTCGCCCGGCTGGTCGAAACATCAGACGATAGATCTGATGAAGAGCAGGTCACGCTTGCCAGGCGCCTGCTGGAACTCGATCCTGCCAGTGAGACTGCTTATCGTGCCCTGATGCGCACCTATGTCAGGATGAACGATCCGGCAGCGGCGCGTCAGGCCTATCTGAAGTGCAAAAGCCAGCTGAAGGACGACTTCGACACCGAGCCGGAGGAAAGCACCACCGCTCTTGCCCGCGAACTGAACCTGGTGCCGGCGGCACAAGCGGCTTCAGGTCATTCTCAGCCGGGGCCGAACCTCGCGATCACTCTGCTCGGTCAGCCGCGCATCATCATCCTGCCGCCGGAAAGCATTTTTACCGATCCGCTGATGGAGCGCGTCGGCAGGGCGCTTCTCGAAGACGTCACCATCGGCCTCAGTCAGCAGCGCGGCTTCAAGGTGATCGCGGCGCATACGAGTCTGGAAATCCTCAGCCGTTCGATCGATCCGTCGCGCGCCGTGTCCGGTCCGCTCGACCTCAGCTTCGACTATGCGGTCTACGTCACCATCCAGGGTCGCGACGAGGATGTCTTTGCGACCTGCCGCCTGACACGGACGACGACATCGGAGGTGATCTGGGCCATCGAGTTGCCGCTGGTCATGCAGAAGATCAGCGAATCCTTCGCGCATCTGACGCGGCGCATCGTTTCCTCGCTCGCCGACACGATCGAGCGCCACGAACTGGCGATGCCGATCGGCGAGGCGCCGCCGTCCGCCTATCGTCTCTATCTGGAAGGCAAGCGGCTGATCGCCCAGACCGATCTGCAGCATCTGCGCCAGGCGCGCAAATGGTTCAAATCCTCGCTCAATCGTTATGAGCATTTCTCGGCTGCGCATGCCGGCGTGTCGCGCGCGCTCGGTATGGAATGGCTGATTCGCGGCATGCGCGACAAGGAACTGCTCGATGAGGCGAACGGCGCTGCCCGGCAGGCGCAGCAGTCCGACCCGAACAGCGGCCGGGCCTACCGCGAGCTCGGATTCGTGGCGCTCTATCGCCGCCGCTTCGACGAAAGCCTGGAATATTTCCAGCAGGCCCAGGATCTCAATCCCAATGATGCCGACATCCTCGCCGATTTCGCCGACGCGCTTTCCCATGATGGCGATTTCGATCGGGCGCTGGAGCTCAGCCGCGCGGCCTTCAAACTCAATCCGCTGCCGCCGGACTATTATTACTGGAACCTCGGCGGCATCCATTTCATGCGCGAAGAGTATGAAATGGCGATCGAGGCGCTGGAACCGGTGAAGGCCAAGCAGGCAACCGCCCGCCTGCTCGCCGCCTCGCATGCTATGGCGGGCGATACGGCCAAGGCCAGGAATTATGCCAGGGTGGTGCTGGAAAACTTCCCCGATTTCCGCAGCGAGGATATCCGCCATTTCGTCCCCGATCGCGATCCCGCCTATACCGAACCGCTGATACAGGGCCTGCATCTTGCCGGTCTTCCCTGATTGCGCGGCCTTTTAACGAAGCCTGTAACGCTTAAATGACGCAGGTAATGTTTCCCTCTGATGGTTAACGGCAGCAAGGCGCTGCCCAACCAATCGGAGATGGAACATGAAGACGAATGCTGAAAGCACTGCAGTTCAGACACCGTCGCTGCGCTTCTCTGCAGCTGCCAGAGCAGCCATGAAGCAGGATGAACTCAACGTTTCCGCCAATGCGCTCGAGAGCCTGACGCATGCGCTGAGGTTCCGCTAAGGAACAAATCGGTATGTCCGCTTTCACCGACCTTGAAACGCTTGCCGGTGACCTCAAACGATCATCGGCAGGCGTCAGCGATTATCATGACCGCGCCGTCACGCCGGCGCAGACCTTCGCGGCCATCAGGCCGCATCTGCGCGATTTCGGCATCACCCGCGTCGGTCTGTTGACCGCGCTCGACGTCCTGAACATCCCCGTCGCCTTCGCAACGAGGCCGAACAGTCATACGCTCTCGGTCTTTCAGGGCAAGGGCATCGACAACGAGGCCGCCATGACCTCGGCGGCGATGGAGGCGGTCGAGACGCGGATCGCCGAAATTGCCCCCGCCGACCTGACGCAGGCGACCGTCGAAAGCATGCGGGCGGAGCGTGCCGCCATGATCGACCTCGACAATGTCGCACGCTGCGCGCCCGACGAGATCGGCAGCCGTCCCATTCCCTGGTGCTCCGGGCTCGACATCCTGTCCGGCAGCAGCGTCTTCGTACCCTGGTGGCTTGTCGGTCTCGACCATCGCGGCGAGAGGCCGCCGGGCTTCGAGCAGTCGAGCGATGGGCTGGCCTCCGGCAACACGCCGTCCGAGGCGGTCCTGCATGGGCTTTGCGAGCTGGTGGAGCGCGACGCCTGGGCCCTGACCCAGCTGAAATCGCCGGAGCGCCTGAAGGAAAGCCGCATCGACCCGGCCTCCTTCGGCGATGCGGTGATCGACGTCATGACCGACCGGATCACCCGCGCCGGCATGAAACTGCTGTTGCTCGACATGACAACGGATATCGGTATTCCCGCCTTTCTGGCCGTCATCATGCCTGGCAATCTTTCCGACCGTGTCGACGCACGCTGGTCGCATGTCTGCGGCGGTTGCGGCTGCCACCCCGATCCCGTGCGCGCCGCGCTGCGCGCCATCACCGAAGCGGCGCAGAGCCGGCTGACTGCGATTGCCGGCAGCCGCGACGATTTCTCGCCGCGCATCTATCAGCGGCTCGACAGGAGTGCGGCGATGCAGCAGGTGGTCGAACTGTGCGAGGGCGACGGCCGGATGCGCCCGTTCCAGCCCCGTCATCACCGCAAGGCGACGATCCAGGAGACCATCGGCCATATTGCCGACCGGCTGGTGGCCACCGGCATCGAGCAGATCGTCGTCGTGCCGTTTCCGCACCCGGCCCTGCCGGTCTCCGTCGTCAGAGTGATCGTGCCCGGCCTGGAGGTCGATATCTCAGGCCAGTACATCCAGCTCGGCATGCGCGCCGTCAACACCATAAGAGGAGCCGAATCATGAAGGTGCTGTTCGTCGGCCCGAGCCTGGGCAGCGATCTTGCCGCGGCAAGGGCGATGTCTTCCTGCATCGACTTCCGGCCGCCGGCCGCCGCCGGCGACATTCTGAAAGCCGTTGAGGACGGCGCCACCGCGATCGGCCTCGTCGACGGCTATTTCGGCGATCTGCCTTCGGTCTGGCACAAGGAAATTCTGTACGCGCTCGAACACGATGTCGCCGTTGCCGGCGGCGCCAGCATGGGCGCGTTGCGGGCAGCCGAATGCGCCCCCTTCGGCATGGTCGGGCTCGGCTCGATCTTCGAGGATTATGAGTCCGGGCGGCTGCTCGACGACGAGGCCGTCGCGCTGGTGCATGCGCCGCAGGAACTTGGCTGGCTGCCGCTTTCCGTGCCCTGGGTCGATTTCGAGCCGACGATCGATGCGCTTTACGCCAGCGGCGAGATTTCACCCGGCGAGCGCAAGAAGCTTCTGCTTGCCGGCCGTTTCCTGCATTTTTCCGAGCGCACCTATGCGAAGGTGGCCGACGAGTGCCATTTCCGTAAACCGCGCCGCGACCACATCCTCGCCGCCATTCGCGGCAACCGCGTCGAGCGCAAGCGCAACGACGCGCGGCTGGTATTGGAATGGCTGCGCAGGGACAAATTCCTTCCCGTCAACCGTGACTGGCGCTTTGCCGCAACCTCGCACTGGGAGCTCCTGCACGCCGAAGTCACGCGCAATGCGGTTGCTGTAACGCTTGAATAACGGTCGCGGCACAAAGATGCAGTAGTGGATGGAATCGTAGGGTTTCACGGCCAACGAAGGCGGGAACGATGTTTGAACAACACAACGAAGGTACAGGCAGCGAATACGCAAGGATCTTCCGGCTGCTGTCGGCAGCCAAGGAGGAGGCTGAAAAGCTTCAGCTGCGTAATCTGATGCACCTGACGAACATGGCGCTGCTGCAGGTCGTTATCGATTGGGACGGCATAGATCCCGACAGGGAGCTTGACGTCAATCTCGAGAAGCTGCTCGGCAGCAAAGCCAAGATCGCAATGAAGGATGCCAGCGAGAATCTAATTCTGATCGATCGCCATTGACCCTCATGCGGCCCGTTGGATTGCGTGAAGGACCGGTTTATTCGGCCGCGTCAGCGTCCAACTGTTCGGTGTTGGCGATCGCCTGGACGAGCTTCAGAATCTTCTTGCGAAGAGCTTCGTTCTTGATCGAAAAGAACGCCGCATTGAGAAGGACGCCTTCGCGCGAAATAACGAATTCCTCGCTTGGAGCAGGGTTGTCGTTGGCCGTAGCAGGGGTCGACAGGTCGTCGAAAAACGTCCTGACATCGACCTTCAGCGCGCCGGCGATTTCGACCAGCATGCTGGCGGAAACGCGGTTGGAACCCTTTTCGTATTTCTGGATCTGCTGGAACGTTACGCCGACACGATCTCCCAGTTCCGTCTGAGAAACTTTCCTCAACAGACGCTGGATGCGGATCGTCTTTCCGACGTGAACATCTACTGAGTGCGGTTCTTCTTTCATTTATTTCCCTCCTGATACAGCGGAGATCAGGCCATTTGCCATATCTCCGCCTGACAACTTTTACCCGAGATGAATAAAGCTAGCAATTGCTCGGTTGTAAGTCGTCCCAAACCGATACAACGCGTCTGCGTCATTATCTCACCACACATCACCAGCAAAAAACATGCCAAAGTAGCACTTTTGCCGGGCACGTCATTATTTTCGTGATGTTGACGCCTGTCGGCGGGGCGTGTGCAGCGAATCCGGGGGTGATATGCATAAAAACAATGAGCGAAGAGCGTTGCCTCACCCGGTCCATGCAAATGCGCTTTAAGTCTTTGATAACCACTGCGCTCTTTTGGGGTGGTGCTTTTTAGAACGCCCAGAGACGCTGCGCATTGGCGAAAAGCAGCTTCGAGCGCTCGGCCTCATCAACGCCGGAAAGCATAGCATGGGTCGCCGCGACCCAGGTGGAGAGGCCGCCGCCGAGCGTGCAGACCGGCCAGTCGCTGCCCCAGACGACACGATCCCATCCGAAACTTGCGATCACATGTTCGATATAGGGCCGCAGCGTTTGCGCGGTCCAGGTCTCGGCATCCGCATAGGCAACGACGCCCGAGACCTTGCAGACGACGTTCGGCCGCCGGGCAATTTCGGATATGCCGGCCTTCCAGGGCTCAAAGGCATTCGAGCGGATATCGGGCACGCCGCAATGGTCGAGCACGAACTGCACATCGGGCGCGAGATCGACGAGGGCCGCCACCCGGCCTGCCTGATGCGGCAAGGTGCAGAGGTCGAAGGTCAGGCCGCTGCCGCCGATGCGCCGGATGTTTTCGCGGAACAGGGCGCCTTCGGAGACGTCGTCGGGCACGACATGCAGCACGCGGCGGAACCCCTTGACGAAGGGATCGGCCTTCTGTCGCTCGAGATAGGCGGCAAAACCTTGCTCCTCCGGTCGGCAGGAGACGATGGCGCCGGCAAGCAGACTGCCTTCCTTTTTGGAGATGCCGGCGACGTGATCGGTCTCGGCCTGCATGGCGGCGGGATCGACGTCGACCTCCATATGCAGCGCCGTGGTGATGCCGCAGCGCCGGGCCTCAGTCGCATAGGTCTCGTAGAGGAAATCACGATCGAGAGCGGGCGCCTGGGAAAGCCAGGGATAGGGCAGCGCCGACCGATCGATGATGTGCAGATGGGTGTCGATGAACACGCTCTCTCCTCCAAGAGTGGTTTTGCGGCAACCTACCCCTGGCGAATGGATTGTTCAAATAGAAATTCCCGGCGGTCAAAAATTCCAACTTTTGTTGGATTTCCGCGACAGCTTATAGGCTGGCCGTGTCTTCCCGAACCGATAGAATACGGTCGATAAGACCCCATTCCACTGCTTCTTCCGCCGTCATGAAGCGGTCGCGATCCATCCCGCGCTCGAAGTCTTCATAGGAGCGTCCGCAATGCTGCGCATAGAGCCGCGTCATGCGCTGCTTGGTCTTGAGGATTTCTTCGGCGTGAATCAGCATGTCCGAAGCCTGCCCTTGGAAGCCACCGGAGGGCTGGTGAATGAGGATGCTGGCGTTGGGCAATGCAGCTCTTTCACCGGCCTCGCCTGCCATCAGCAGGAACGATCCCATTGACCGGGCTGTCCCCATGCAAAGCGTATGAACCGGCGCGCGGATAAAGCGCATGGTGTCATACAGGGCGAGGCCGCTGGTCACGGCACCGCCCGGCGAATTGATGTAAAGATTGATCGGCTTCTTTGGATTCTCGGCTTCAAGAAACAGCAATTGCGCGCAGACAAGGGCGGAAACGGTATCGTTAACCTCGCCGTTGAGGAAAATGATGCGTTCGCGCAGAAGACGGGAGTAAATGTCAAAAGACCTCTCTCCTCTGCTGGATTGTTCTATGACCATAGGGACGAGTTGCATCGCTTCGCGCATCGGCGAACTCCAATCTTCCAGAATTTAAGGGGCTTGCCGCGTCAGGCGGCGAGCATGACGGGCGGACTGTTGCTGTTCGCGGCCGCTTTCGCCATCCGGTCGAGCCTCGCGTCGGTCAGTTCGTGGATAATGCGCAGGCGGGTGCCGCCGGTCGCGTTCGGGACGATCGTGAACGTCACCGAGCTTTCAAGGAAAGGTGGAGCGTTGTCGCGCAGGCTATAACGGACTTCCTCGCCAGGTGTGATAGTGGCCGGTTCGGGATCGGCCAAAGCGTCTTTTGGTAACCAGTTTTCCCGAAATTCGGGGATGCTGATTGCACGCCAGACTTTGTGCGGCGGTTCATCCAGATCGAATTCCAGTTCGATGCCGTCTTTATGCTCGGTGGCCTTTCCGTCGTTCATTGGTCCATATCCTTCAGCAAGACCTTGAGAGCTTCGATGCGGGCAGGCCAGTAGGCACGATATTTCGCCAACCATTGCGCGATGAGAGCCAGTCCCTCCGGATTGACTTCGTAATTCACGAAACGCCCCTGCCGTTCTTCCCTCACGAGCTTTGCGCTCCGCAAAACCGAGAGATGTTGCGACATTGCCGGTTGACTGATCTCCATGCCCGCGCGCAAGGCGCTGGCGTTCATGCCGCCCGCCGCCAGCTTCTCGAAGATCGCGCGGCGGGTTGGGTCGGCCAAGGCTCGGAAAATGTCATTCTCGATCATGCCGACACATAAGCACGAACTTATGCAATTCGCAAGTCTGCTTCGCGACGGGCTTTTCCGAGGGGACCCGTCAGCCGGAATGGCCGACATCGGCGCCGGCGAGCAGCGAAAGCTGGGCGGCGGTCTTCTGCACCAGCATGATCGTCTGGGTGATATCGGGCGCGGACGGCGCATTGACGAGCGCGATGAACGGGCAGGTGAGGGCGGCGATGCAGCGTCGGTCCGGCCCGAGCACCGGGGCGGAAAGATTGTAGACGCCCGCCGTCTGGGCGCTTGCCATCATCTCGTAGCCGCGCTCGCGGATCTGCTCGAGGCGGTCGTAGAATTCGGGCCCGAGTTCGATGTCGGCGCGGCTGCGCACATGTTCCGAGATCATCATCTCCCGCTCCTCCTCGCTGCGGAAGGCGAGCAGCACATGCCCCGAACCGGTGTCGAAGAGGCTGATATGGGCGCCGATGCGGATCGAGAACCCCCAATAGTCAGGTGCCTCCTGTTGAGCGATGACAACCGCCGCACCGCGATCGAAGACGGCAAGGTGATTGGCCTGGCGCGTGCGCTGGGCGAGATCGCGCATCAGCGGCGTGGCATAGGAGGCGAGCCGGCGCACCGGCGCGTGCAACTGGGCAAGACCGAAGAGCTTCAATGTCAGCGAATAGCGATCGCCGTCCAGCCGGGTGACGTAACCGCGGCGCACCAGGCGATCGAGCATGCGGTAGAATTCATTGGGGCTGCGGTCGAGCCGCTTGGCGATATCGGCCTGGGTGAGGCCGGTATCGACACCGGCGAGCAGTTCCAGGATATCGAGGCCCTTGTCGAGGGCAGGAGCGCGGTAGCGGTCTGACTCGTCGGTCTCCATTCCTTCCTCCTGTGAATACCATTCTGCATATACGCAGAACTGCAGCCGGAAAAGGAAAACTTCACGCTTGACCCTTGGCCAATCGTCTGTTTGTCTATAAACAGACAAATCATGACTGAAGACGTCGCCCGATATCAGGTGAAACCGCGTGGCCTTCCCGGCACCAGGACTGGGCGGCAAGCCGCCAACAATATCTTGCCGGACGACCGTCGAAGCGCGCAAAATGAGAAAAGGCCCGAGCCTCGCCCCCGAGCCTCATCAAGACAAACCGCATTCCGTCGTCCAGCATAGACACTTCCAGAAAAGGCCCGTGATATGACAAACAGACTTTCCGGCAAGACCGTTCTCATCACCGCCGCCGGCCAGGGCATCGGCCGGGCGACGGCGACAGCCTTTGCCGCGGTCGGCGCCAAGGTCCACGCGACCGACATCAACACCGAGGCGCTGGCGACGCTGGCCGCCGAAACCGGCGTTTCCACCCACAGACTGAACGTGCTCGAAGACGATGCGGTCACGGCCCTCGTCGCCGAGATCGGCGCTGTCGACGTGCTGTTTAACTGCGCCGGCTTCGTTCATGCCGGCTCTATCCTCGAGATGAAGGATTCCGATCTCGAATTCGCCTTCGACCTCAACGTCAAGGCGATGATCCGCACCATCCGGGCCGTGCTGCCGGGCATGATCGAACGCAAGGACGGGTCCATCGTCAACATGGCCTCTGTCGCCTCCAGCATCAAGGGCGTGCCGAACCGCTTCGCTTATGGCGTCACGAAGGCGGCGGTAATCGGGCTCACCAAATCCGTGGCCGCCGATTACGTCGGCCAGGGCATTCGCTGCAACGCCATCTGCCCCGGCACGGTTGAAAGCCCGTCGCTGCAGGACCGCATGCGCGCCCAGGGCGATTACGATGCGGCGCGCGCCGCCTTCATCGCCCGCCAGCCGATGGGCCGGCTGGGCTCGCCGGAGGAGATCGCCGATCTCGCCGTCTATCTCGCCGGCGCGACCTATACGTCGGGCCAGGCGATCGCCATCGACGGCGGCTGGACGATCTGATTGAGAGCAGTTCCAGCAGAAATGCGCAGCGGTTTTCCCAGGCAAAGCGCGAAGCGGTTTTGCCGGGAATTGCGTAAAACAAAGACGTAAAGCGTGAGAAGCGAATCTGAAAGATCGCAACGCGCTTTAGCCGATCACGCGGCCGGCGGCACCGCCGGCCGATCCGGCCGCCGCCATCGGCCCCATACAATTATAATCGGGAGGAACAACCATGACCCGCATCACCGATCTTCGCGTCTTCGATCTTCGCTTTCCCACGTCGCAAAGCCTGGACGGATCCGATGCGATGAACCCCGATCCGGACTATTCGGCCGCCTATGTCATTCTCGATACGGACGCGCCTGATCTTGCCGGCCATGGCCTGACCTTCACCATCGGCCGTGGCAACGACATCTGCTGCATGGCGATCAAGGCGATGCGCCACCTCGTCGTCGGCGCCGATCTTGCCGAGATTCTTGCTCATCCCGGCCGCTTCTGGCGGCATCTGACCAGCGACAGCCAGCTGCGCTGGATCGGCCCGGACAAGGGCGCCATTCATCTGGCGACCGGCGCGGTGGTCAATGCCGTCTGGGATCTGCTGGCCAAACAGGCCGGCAAGCCGGTCTGGCGGCTCGTTGCCGATATGTCGCCGGAAGAGATCGCCGATATCGTCGATTACCGCTACCTCACCGACGTGCTGACCCGCGACGAAGCAGTCGAGATCCTGAAGCGCGCCGAGGCGGGCAAGGCCGAACGTGTCGCCATCCTCGAAAAAGACGGCTATGCCTGCTACACGACTTCGGCCGGCTGGCTCGGCTATGGCGACGAAAAGCTCCGCCGCCTCTGCCAGGAGGCGATCGACGCCGGCTTCGACCATATCAAGATGAAGGTCGGCCGCGACCTGGAAGACGATATCCGCCGCCTCAGGATCGCCCGCGAGGTGATCGGTCCCGATCGTTACCTGATGATCGACGCCAACCAGGTCTGGGATGTCGGCCAGGCGATCGACTGGGTCAAGGCGCTCTCCTTCGCCAAGCCTTTCTTCATCGAGGAACCCACGAGCCCCGATGATGTCGCGGGCCACCGCAAGATCCGCCAGGCGATCAGCCCGGTGAAGGTCGCGACCGGCGAGATGTGCCAGAACCGCATCATGTTCAAGCAGTTCATCGCCGAGGGCGCGATCGACATCGTGCAAATCGATTCCTGCCGCATGGGCGGGCTGAACGAGGTCCTCTCGGTGCTGCTGATCGCCGCCAAGTTCGGTCTGCCGGTCTGGCCGCATGCCGGCGGCGTCGGCCTCTGCGAATATGTGCAGCATCTGTCGATGATCGACTATGTCGCCGTGTCCGGCACCAAGGACGGCCGGGTCATCGAATATGTCGACCATCTGCACGAACACTTCCTCGACCCCTGCCGGATCGAGAACGCCGCCTATATGCCGCCTACCTTGCCGGGCTTCTCTATCGAGATGAAACCGGCCTCGATCAGCAACTATACGTTTCGAGGTTAAGGAAACTTCGCCGCCGCATGTTAAATTCCTGATTTCGACAGTCTTTCTTGTCGATGACGGGCTTCCAATCTGACGGGACTGCTCCAATTCACTTGGAGGCGGCGAAGCTTGCTTTTTGAAGCGCCGAGGAATATTTTCAAACTGTGAATGCGGAGGGGGCCCAGCACCAGCAGGCCAGCAAATTTTATTGAACTCTGGACAATAGATGTTTGCGATCGAGCCATGCCCAAGTTTCACCATGTCAGGAGACTGTGCGCTTATTTGCTGATCGTCGCGGCAATGCTGCTGTCGATCGGCACCGTACATGCCGCCATCACGGAAGAGAGCGGGCGCCGCGTCGCCCTGGTCATCGGCAACTCGGTCTACAAGACGCTGCCTTCGCTTCCCAATCCGGCCAATGACGTCGAGGAGGTCGCGACCACGCTGCGGGCGGCCGGTTTCGACGTGACGATCGGCGTCAATGTCGACCGCATCGGGCTTGAGGATACGGTGCGCCGTTTCCTGCGTTCGACCAGCAATGCCGAGGCCGGCCTGATCTATTATTCGGGCCATGGCATCCAGGTCGGCGGGCAGAATTTCATCGTGCCGGTCGATGCGACCCTGGAGACGCCCTATGACGTCGAGACGCAGACCATGCCGCTCGACCTGATCCTCAACCATCTCAAGCAGAATTCGCGGGTGCAGCTGATCTTCCTCGACGCCTGCCGCAACAATCCCTTCAACGCCCAGAAATTCTGGATGGCCGAAAAGCTGGAACCGGTCGGCGCCACGCGCGGACTGGCCCGCATCGACAGCGATCTCGGCAGCCTGATCGCCTTTTCCACCGAACCGGGCCAGGTGGCGCTCGATGGCACGGGCGCGCTTAGCCCCTATTCCGAATCCTTCATCAAGCGGGCGAGCGAACCCAACAAGGAAATCCGCCAGGTCCTGACCGATGTGCGCCGCGATGTGATCGCCATGACCGGCGGCAAGCAGGTTCCCTGGGAAAACTCATCGCTGACCGACAGCTTCTATTTCATTCCGGCACCGCCGCCCCCGAGCGTCGAGCCGATGCAGCAGGTGAGCGTGCCGGAGGGCGCGGCCGCCACCAAACTGCCGATCGCCCCGCCGCATGACGAGACCGGCGCAGCACTGCTCGTCACCCTCAACCAGCTTCCAAAGACCGGCAAGCTCAGCTTCGACGGCAAACCCGTCGAGCAGGGCGCGAAGGTCCCTGCGGCAGCCCTGACGGCGCTGACCTTTGATTCATCCGGCGTTGCCGCCGGAACCGTCGGCCTGATCGGTTACACCGTCAGCGACCCCTATGGCCAGGCGACCCAAGGCGTGGTGGCAATCACCGTCTCGGCGGATGCCGGCGCCAAGCTCGCCCAGCTCGAACAGCAAAAACAGGCGCGGCTTGCCGATGCCGATGCCTATCTGAAGACCCTACCGCGCGATGTGGACGCAACCATCGGCGTCGGCCCCGTCGAGGCCGGCCTGCCGGCCGTACCGGCATCGGTCGCGGAAATGACCTTCAAGGTCGCGGCGCTGCCCGACAAGGGCACGCTGCGCGCCGGAGACCGGGTGATCGGGCTCGGCCACGTGCTGGAGGCGGCCGATATTTCGACCCTTTCCTACGAGCCACAGATCGGCACGGAAAACCAGCCTTTCGCCCTGACGCTGCAGGCCGCCAATGACGACCTGGCGCCGGCCACCATCACCTTCAAACCGGCGCTCGACGCCTGCGACACCGCGGCCGCGGCACCCCTCGACCTGCAGGGCGTGACCGCCGGAAAACTGCCGAACGAGATCGACCCCGCCTCCGCACTGCCGGCCTGCACGGAGGCGGTCAAGGCCTATCCCAAGGTGGCGCGTTTCGTCTACCAGCTCGGCCGCGCCCAGCTTGCCAACCGCGATACGAAGACGGCTTTTACGACGATCACGAAGGCGATGGATGCCGGGCATGTCCGGGCGATCCAACATCTTTCAAGCATGTACGAAATTGGTGCATCGGTGCCCCGCAATGTCGATAAGGCTGCCGAGATCGTTCAAGTAGCAGCCAAGAAGGGCGATCCTTACGCGTTGCACAGCTTCGGAAACGCTCTGTATTATGGTCGGGGCATCAAAGCCGATCAGCAGCAAGGATTGCGCATGATGCTACAGGCTGCTGATCTCGGCCATACCTATGCCATGAATGCTCTCGGCTACATCTTTCTTAACGGCGTCAATGTTCCGGCCGATCCGGAGCGTGGCATCCGCTTCTACGAGGCCGGGGTTGAACGCAATGACATCTATTCCGAGAATAATCTCGCGTTGGTTTATCGCTTCGGAAAGGGCGTGCCTCAGGATCTTGCTAAGGCACACGACCTTTTCATGCGGGCGGCAGAGGGCGGCCAGCCCTATGCTCCAACCAATCTCGGGCGCATGTACCGCGATGGCATTGGTGTTGCCCCCGACAAGGCAGCAGCGGTGAAATGGCTGGAGATGGGTGCAGAACGAGGTGACTATTGGGGCGCGTTCGATCGCGGCAAACTGGCAAAAGATGAGGGAGCGAATCCCGATACACTTGCAATCGCTGCGCGCTATTTTGCACTCGCGATGGCGGTCAACAGACCGGGCAGCGGCGACCCGAAGAACCAGGCTCTAGCGGAGCTCAAAAGTGTACCTGACGCTGCAAAGAAGAAAGCGGAAGGAGCTTTCGTCTCTGAGCTGACTACTCAGGAATTAAAGGCTCTTCCGAAGACAAAGTCGCTAGACACGAGACTTGTTCAGCTCGCCAAGGCGACATGGGTAAAGCGAAATCCAAGATATGATCTCTTCTAACGCGGAGATTTGGGGGATTCTTCATGACCAGAAAGTTAGTCATTCGTCTACTGCTTAGCTCGACATTCATCATAGGCTCGAGCACATTACTTCAGGGTTGCGTTTTCGACCCTGGCGCCAAGACGCTGTTTACCAGCAAGGAGCCAACCCAAAAGAAAACGCCGACGGCTCGAAGAGTCTCTGCAGGTAATAGGGAAGTGGCTTTTGGCCGGTCAGGTAACGATTCCAGTTCGTCTGGCAATTCCAATTCAGGCAGTTCCGGTTCAAGCAGCTCCTCCGGTTCAAGTGGCTCTTCCAGTTCAAGCGATTCATCGAGCTCTAGTGGAGACGGTGATTCAGACGGCGGCTCTGGTGGCGATACCGGCACTTGGCACTAAGATAGCAACAGACCGGTGACATGACGCTTCCGCCGTCAACCATCCAGCCCCCTGAAGCGCACCGGCTGGTAGCCGCGCATCAGCAGGCTGCCGAGCGAATAGGTGTTGCGGCAGACGCGGCCTTTGCAGGCGTTCGGCGAGGCCTCCATCACCTCCACCTTGCGGTCGTCGGTGAAGCGCATGAACAACAGCACATGCGAGCCGGGCTTGTTCAGCGCGTCGCCCGGCCGCAGCGACCAGGGGTCGGAGAGGCGCTTGGTGATGCCGGGGATGGCGCGCGTCGTCACATGCATCTTCAGGCCCCAGGCGTCGCTGACGAAGCCGGAGCAGTCGACGCCGAGAATGTTGGATTGCGGCGCGCTCTTGGTGCAGACATTGCCGGCGGTCTGGCCCTTTTCCACCCCGCCGATGAAATTCTCGAGCGGCGTCTTGCAGCCCCAGCAATAGGGAACGCCTTTCACCGTCTGGCCGCGCTTGCCGATCAGGTAGATCGGGCGGCGCAGCCGGTTCATGTTGTCGCAGCCAGGCCCGGGATCCTTGCCATAGGCCGTCTGCGTCACCAGCCAGTTCAGCGTCTCGAAGCCGATGGCCCGCTCGATGACGTCGCTGCGCGATTTCGGCACGATCGCCACCTTCGGCGTCTTGCCGGGTTTGCCGGCATTCGGCTGCTTGGCGGGGCTGGCGACGGCAAGCTTGCGGCCGGGCTCCCTGCCGTCGAGCCGCAGCACCTGCGCCCGGCTCTCCAGCGATCTTAAATAGAGCACGTCGCCACGCGGGCCGATCGCCACGAAACGCCTGGAGAATACCGTGCCCGGTTCGATCGGCAGGTCGTAGACCCGGTCCATCGCCCCGTTCGGCGTGAAGCGCACCACCAGCATGCCGGTGCGTTCGGGCCGGTCGGCCGGCACCAGCTCGACCAGCGCATAGGGCCTGCCTGTTGTGTCGATGTCGAGCAGTTCGACGGTGCCGATCCGCCCTTCGGAGGTCAGCTGCAGCGACAGGAAATTCTCCTCCGAGCTGCTGCGCCGCAGCAGGATCTCCGCCTTGTCGTTGGCAGCCGAGACTTCGGCGACGATATCGCCGAGCCCGCGGCTCGGCACATATTGCTTGACCGGCGGGCGGACCTCGGGCCGGCTCACGCTGCGGCCGATCTCGTCGATGATGCTGTTCAGCGGCCCGGGCGATACCGAGCCCATCGAGGCAAAGACCGAGCGGGTGTAGTCGTCGGCATCGCCGCCGCCGTCGACGGCGCGCAGCGTCTGCGACCGACCGTCGGCATCGGTGGCGCGCTCGAGCGGCACGACGCCATCGGACCAGAGGTAGAGTTCGTTGTGGACGACGGCGAGATCCTCCGGCGTGGCATTCTCCGGCAGCGGCAGGATCTCCGGATCGGCCTGCGAACGTTCGGCGTCGACGGCGAGCACGCGGCCGTTGTTCTGGTCGAGAATGTAGATGGTGCCGTCGTCACCGACGGTGATCGCCGCAGGTCCGGATGCCTCCACTTCCTCGTTGGACGAGATGATGCCGACCGAACGCGCGCCGCCGCCGCTGCGAAGCTCTATGATTGTCGTGTCTTTGGCAAAACCTGGCGAGGCGACTGCAAGTGCCGCGGCAAACAGAATATGCGACCCCAAACCACGCATTGCCTCGACCCTCGAAAAGACTGCCAAGCCATTCAAAATGGTAAGATAGATGCGCCCCATCAGCAAGCTGTTGCTTTCCAAACGATTTGGAGATCTGCGCCTGGAATAGTACAAGATCATCGTCTCGAAGATTTGCTGGCAGGAAATGCTTATGCTGGAATGGAACGGTGACGAACTGGCGCTCGACATCAGCCTGCTGGAGCAGGTTCGCGCCGCACGGATAGGTTTTTCCGATCGCGTCTGCGCGGCGTCTGCCAGCAAGGACGACAAACATCTGGCGCAACTGCGCTCCGAGCCGACCTATCTGATGGCCGAGTTCCTCTATTCGATGAAGGTTTTCGGCATCAACACGGCCGAGGATATCGAACGCTTCGCCGATCTGCACAATGACTACGTGGTTTCGCTGACCCGCGATCCGGCCAAGCTGCAGCGCCTGGGGCTGTCGCAGGATCGGGCGCTCGCCTCGATGTTCACCGCCGACACCAAGCCGCGGCTGATCCAGAAC
Organism: Rhizobium anhuiense bv. trifolii; assembly: GCF_024346605.1. Classification (NCBI taxonomy): domain Bacteria; kingdom Pseudomonadati; phylum Pseudomonadota; class Alphaproteobacteria; order Hyphomicrobiales; family Rhizobiaceae; genus Rhizobium; species Rhizobium anhuiense. The sequence goes on along the minus strand of NZ_CP098801.1, from coordinate 1,193,694 downwards.
TGGGCGGAAAAATCAGGCGCGATCGACCAGTCCAATCTCGCCCGCTTCCTGGTCGCGGTGATGTCGAGCGAGACCTGCCGCAAGACGCTGATCGATTTCGAGACGGCGGGCTTCATGCAGCGCAAGCGCTCGCCCTACGGCACCATGGTCGTCTGGTCGACGGGGATGATCGAGGAGATCTTCGGCGAGATGCTGCGCGACCTGCGCCTCAGTCTGCAGCAATTGAAGATCCTCTAATGCATGTCGCCCGGAAGTGTGCAGCGGTTCCGGGGCAACGACATGCATAAAACAAAGAGCGAAAGCGCCTCTGCCAGTCGATTTCAACCCTCCCAATCGATTGGCGCCAAGCGCCGTTGCCATCCTCCCAGCCTCTCCCTATTGTCGGGGCGCTTGTCGCGTAATGGCGCCCATAAGACGGATGTGACGACGATGACGAAATCCTGGCTCATAACCCTGTCGATCGGCCTGCTGCTGGCGCTGCAAATGCCTGAGCTTAGTCAGGCCGGCCCGGTCGAGGATGCGCTGGCGGCGCGCAACCCCGCGCTGGCAGCGTTGCGCCAGCAGGACGAAAAGGCCTTTGCTGCGGCGACCGCCATCATCGCCGAACATGAGCGCGCCGAGGGGCTGGCGCCCGGCGAAGGCAAGCTGCCCGATGCGACCTCGCCCGGCCGCGACATGGGCGCCGGCCCCGGCAAGGAATTCGCGATCGACAATCCGGATATTCTCTGGCTCTACAATTCCTCGCCCGAGGGAATGAGCGACCTGATCTCGATTTTGAAATCAGCCGGGCAGAAACCCAAGAACTAACCGCATCCCAGCCATCCGAACGGACTATAATAGCCGCCGGATATTGCCGAGCATGAGTCTTGCTTACCTCTTTGCCTTGATGGATTCTTTCGGGCTCCAAATAATTTGTAACCCTCCCTCAAGCAAGACGGGTGAAACCATCCCAATTTCGCCGGTCAGTGCTATTCTCATCTTCAACACAGTGTGAGATTGTTCGAAGAGGAGGTTTTCCAATGCTGAACCGTAAAGCCATCCTAGCAGCAGCCACCTTTCTTTCATTCTTTTCGGTGGTTCCCGCCGTCGAGGCGCAGAACGAACGCACACTGACCGAAGCGCCGGCCCAGACCGGCCCCGTCAGCATCACCTTCGATCGCGCCGAGGCCAAATACGCCATCGGCGAAGTGGTCGGCCTCTTCATCCAGTCGAGCGAAAACGCCTATGTCACGGTGCTGAACGTTTCGCCGAACGGCGCGGTGGTGAAGCTTTTCCCAAACAAGTACCAGACCGATGCGCTCATCGGCGCCGGCAAGCGTGTGCAGGTGCCGGATCCGGCAAGCGGCGCCCGGCTGCAGGTTTCAGGTCCGGTCGGCCAGGAGCAGATCAAGGTCTTCTATTCCTCCAAGCCGCTGACCATCTTCGCCGATCTCGGCGGCAGCGGCAGCGGCATGTTCCGCTCGATCGACGGCGGCATGGATGCCGTGTCCCGCAGCCTTGAGGAAGCCCGCAGCCTCGGCACCAAGATCAGTAGCAAGACGCTGATGCTGACGACGGTCGATAGTCTGCCCGCGGCTCCTCCCGTCGCAGCCGCCCCTGCCGCAAAACCCGCACCGGTCGAGCAGGCGGCAAAGCCGCCCGTTGCGCCGAAACCGGCAGCCGCTCCGAAGCCGGTGACGAAACAGGAAGTTGCCAAGAAGCCGGAAACGGCGGTGGAAAAACCGAAGTCCGCTGCCCCGAAAAAGGTGGCGCCGAAGCCTGTCGAGCAGGCCACCACACAGCCGCCGAAGAAATACAAGATCGTCACCAATCTGGCGCCCGGCCAGGAACTTGCCGCCGACGAACTGGAACTGATCGGCCCTGCCGACACCACCTCGTCCACCCGGCCGACCCAATATAAGCAGCCGACGCAGTACAAGCAGCCGGCCCAGTCTTCTCAGACCAAGATGCCGAAACTGCCGATGCCGCAGATCAAGATGCCGCAATTCAAGCTGCCCGGCGGCTTCAGCATCAAGATGCCGCAGCTGAACCTCGGCCGCTCGGCCGAACCGGATCAGGCCGGCGAGGAGATCGAGGTCGCCAACGCCGATACGCCGGTTTGCACCGCGCTTCTCGACAAGCTGAACACCGCCGTCGCCGCCAAGGATATCACCGCTGCCGCTTCCGAGGCCGATGCGATCGCCGTCAGCGCCGATTGCGGCCAGTTCCAGGTGAATGCCCAGCGCCGCGTCGCAGCCCTCAGGCTTTCCGCCGCGCAGGAGATGATGGCCGCCGATAGACCGGTCGCCGATTACGAACCGCTGCTTGTCGCTGCCGACAGTCCGCAGGTGCTGTGGCAGGCTTCCGCCACGCTCGGCGAGATCTATTTCTCCGCTCGCCGCTTCGCCGATGCCGCCGCCGATTACCAGCAGGCGATCGAGATCATCAAGAACGAGACCCGCACGCCGAAGGCGCCGCCGGCCGAAACGATTTCCGATCTCATCCAGCGCGCCGCCCAGGCCCGCATCCTTGCCGCGAATCCTTCGAGCGACAATCCGCAAGGCAGCTTCGTGCCGGCCGAGAAGGATCACCGCAGCGGCGTGCTCGGCGGCATCTATTCCGAGAATGTCCGCGGCATCGTGCCGGTCTCCATTCCGGTGCCGATCACCTTCGATTTCGACAAGTCGAGCTTCACCTCGATCGGCACCGAGGCCGCCGAGGAACTGCTGGAAGCGCTGAAGGAGCAGAAGCCCGGCCGCATCATCCTCGTCGGCCATACCGACCGGCGCGGCGCTGACGATTATAATCAGAAGCTGTCCGAGCGCCGCGCCCAGGCCGTCGCCGATTTCCTGAAGAGCCACGGCATCGACGCGACGATCGATGCCGAGGGCCGCGGCGCCTCCGAGCCGGTCGACGTGACGGCAACGGCAAACCTCACCGAAGACGATGTCGATGCGCTGAACCGGCGCGTCGAATGGCGTCGCGAATAGCCGCGGCGAGGGGAGTTTGGCCATGTCCGCATCCGTTTCCATGGCCGCCGCATTAGCCCTCCTCACGCTGGCGGCCACCGACAGCCTGGCAAGGACGATCGAGGCGCCCGAGCGCGGCGCGGTCCGGGCGGTACTGATCGGCATCGATCTCTACCGCAATGTCCCGCCGCTGCACGGCGCCGTCGCCGATGCCGAGGACCTTTCCCTGTCGCTGCGCTCGGTCGGCGTCGAAGACATGACGCTCCTGAAGAATGGCGCAGCCGATCGCGAGGGCATTTTCCAAGCGATCGGGGCCGTGACGGAGCGGGCAGGACCTGGCGACCTCGTCGTGCTCGGCATTGCCGGTCACGGGTCGAGCGAGCCGGAACGCGTCAAGGGCTCGAAACCGAGCGGCCGCGACGAGGTCTATGTGCTGGCCGGCTTCGACACCCGGCTGCCCGGATCGCGCGAGCGCATCTTCGGCGACGAGTTCAGGGTGCTGATCCGCGGCCTGGAGGCCAAAGGCGCCGATGTCGTCTTCATCGCCGATACCTGCCATGCCGGCGGCATGACCCGCGACGTCGATCCGCGCGGCGCCGAGATCACCTGGCGCCAGGCGCCGTCCTATACGATCGAGGAGGATGACCTCGCGCCGATTTCGACGACAGCCGATGCGCTCTCCACCGGCTTCGATTTCGAGCGGCTGACCTTCCTTGCCGCCGTCGACGAGAACACCAAGTCGCCCGAGATCACGATCCCCGGCATTCCGCAGAAGCGCGGCGCGCTGAGTTATGCCACCGCCCGCGCCTTCGAAGGGGCGGCCGACCGCAACGGGGACGGCGCCGTCAGCCGCCGCGAACTCTTCGAATATGTGCGCCAGGCGGTCTATCAGTTCACCGACCAGCGGCAGAACATCTTCACCGAAAGCCCGCCCGGAACCGATCTCGACCGTGCGGTCGTCTATGCCTACGAAGGGGCGGGGGCGCAGGCGGTGGCGGAGAAGTCAAACACTCCGCTGCCCACCGAGCCCGCGCCGATCAGCGTCGCCGCCCTGGGGTCCGAGCCGGTTTTGCAGGGGATCGACGCAGCCGTCACGCCATTCAAGCTGACCGAGGGTGCCGATGCCGAACTTGTCTTCGATCCCGATAAACACGAGGCGATTGCCGGCGGCGATGTCGTCGCCTCCGCCATCGGCGCCGGCGACATGCCTTTTGTCGTCGACCGGATGGCCGCGCTCGACACGCTGAAGCGGCTGTCGGAGACAAACCCGCAAACCGTGCGCGTGACGCCGTCCGACACCGTCCATGGCGAAGGCGAGCGCGTCGGTGTCACGGTTTCGGATCTATCGGGCCGCAAACTCGTGCTCTTCGACGTCACCGGCGATGGCACCGTGCAGTTCCTCTATCCCAACGAGAAGGAGGCCGATGCCGAGATGTCCCAGACCTTCGATCTCGATCTTTCGGTCGTCGCCCCCTTCGGCACCGACCTGCTCGTCGCTGTCACCTCTGAAGCCCCGATGCCGCAGCTTGTGGAGTTCCTGAAGCAGAACGACAGGCGCCGCACTGCCGGCAATATCGCCAGGCACCTCGGTGAATTCCTGCCCGAAGGCGCGCGCGTCGGATTCACGGTCCTCTATACCTCCGCCGGAGCCAAGCTATGAGCACGTCGATCAGCAGGGTCCTCACGATTGCCTCCGTCATGCTGCTTGTGACCTCTCCGGCTCTTGCGCAGCAGGATACCGATTTTGCCGGCGAGGATGGCGGGCGCGTCATCGGCGGCCAGGCGGCGAAGAAGGGCGAATGGCCCTGGCAGGTGAAAATCCTGGCGCCCGACCCCGAACAGCGCGGCCGCTTCGGCGGCCATTGCGGCGGCTCGCTGATTGCACCGCGCTGGATCTTGACGGCCGCCCATTGCGTCACCAGCGGCCGCTCCGGCAAGCAGGATCTCTTCGCCCGCGACCTGCTGATCGTCGAGGGCAAGTCGAAGATCGACAAGGTGATCGCGGTCGACGGCCCCGACAAGCCGGGCCTTGCCGTGGAAGACGTCGTTATCCATGAGGATTTCGACCGCAAGGTCTTCGCCAACGACATCGCCCTGATCAAGCTCGCCGAGCCCGCCAAATCAAGGCCGGCGATCCTTGCCTCGGCCTCGGACGAGGCGGTGGAGGCCGCCGGCCACCCCGCCGTCGTCACCGGCTGGGGTTACACCAAGGCCGACCACGGCTGGGACGACAAATATCTGCCGACCGAGCTGCAGGAAGTCGAACTGCCGATCGTGCCGCGCGAGGACTGCCGTGCGGCCTATCGCGACAGCTCGATGCGCATGAACCCGATCGACGAGCGCAATGTCTGCGCCGGTTATGCCGAAGGCGGCAAGGATGCCTGCCAGGGCGACAGCGGTGGACCGCTCGTCGCCCAGCGCCCCGACAAAAGCTGGATCCAGCTCGGCATCGTCAGTTGGGGTGCGGGCTGCGCCGAGGCCGAACATTACGGCGTCTACACCCGCGTCGCCGCCTTCCGCGGCTGGATCGCCGCGAAGACCGACGGCGCCGTGCCTGATGTCGAAGGATCGGCGACAGGCGATCAGGTGGCGTCAACCACCACCGGCGCCGCAACGAAGCAGCAAAAATCCGGGCAGGAAGAGGCCAACCTCACCATCACCTCGCCGCCCAGCGGCGACGCCCCGCCCACCGGCGACACTCCGCCCGCCGGCGATAGCGCGCCCGCCGGCACGACCGGAAAGCCAAGCCCCGACATGCCGGCTGACAAGCCTGCCCCCAGGCCCGCAGACGCCGAACCCGTCGTCCAATCCCCGACCGTCCAGGCACCGGTGATCCAAAGCTCCCCCGGCGACCGCGCGCTGCTGATTGGCATCGACGATTACGAGATGCACGAGGCGCAACTGACCGGCTCCGCCAGCGATGTGAAGGCGATGCAGGTCTTCCTCGCCAAAACGCTGGCCTATCGCCCGGAACAGATCCACATGCTGACCAACCGCAAGGCGACCCGCGAGGCGATCCTGGCCGAGATCGACGACTGGCTGGTGCGCCAGTCGACGCCGGGAAGCCGGGTCTTCCTCTATTTCAGCGGCCAGGGCTCGGAGGAAATGGGCGCCGAGGAAACGACGAGCCCGACGCTGGTGGCCGCCGATGCGAAACTGGTGCGCGAGGGTGGCAAGGTGACGGTCACCAACCAGATCCGCGAAACCGAGATCGCTGCACGGCTGAACAGCCTCAAGGACCGCCGCGTCACCCTGCTGATCGACGCCTGCCATGTCGGCCCCGGCAGCCGCAGCGCGGTCGCAGCCCCCTCCGGCACCGTGCGTTGCCTCGGCCCGGCACTGGCAGCGCTTGAACCGCCGAACAAGTCAGGCAAGGAAGCGAAATTCTCCTTCGGTGGCGAAAGCGCCATGGTCTGGTCGGCCGTCAATGCAGGGCAGTGGGCGCTCGTTGACCGCGAGGCCAAGCCGGCGCTCGGGGTTTTCACCCGCAACTTCATCGAAGGCGTGCAGGATGGCGTGGCGCGCGCCGCCAACAAGCCCGACGTCAGCAATGCCGCTTTGCTCGATTATGTCCGGCGCAAATCGGACGAGTATTGCCGGACCCATGCCGAGGATTGCCGCTTCACGCCGGTCCCGCAATTTTATGGCCAGCCGGATGCGCTCGGCCGCGACGTGATCACCGGCGAGGAGGCAAAGACGCCGGTCGCCGCCGTCGAAAATACGCTGAAGAGCGACAATGACGCCGGTGTTGCCGTCGACATGCTGCCCGGCACCGCCGTCAGCATCGGCGACAAGGTGGCGATGCGCGTCTCTACCAAGAAGTCCGGTTACCTGATCCTGGTCGATATCGACGCCGCCGGCAAGCTGACGCAGCTCTACCCGAACAAGCGCTCGATGGGCCTGAAGCCGACGGCCAAGAGCGGCGACAACCGGCTCGATCCGGCCCGGCCGGTCGTCGTGCCCGATGCGCGCAATCCCTATATCGGCTTCGAATATCAGGTCGAGGGTCCGGCCGGCGTCGGTATGGTCGTCGCCATCCTCAGCGACAAGCCGATCGAAGTGCTCGACCTGCCGGATGTGCCGACACCGCTGGTCGGCCAGCGCGCCGCCTTCAACTATGTCTACGATCTCGCCCGAAGCCTCAGGATCGTCGGCGACGACGAGACCGGCGCCCAGGGCAAATGGTCGTTCGATTCCAAATTCTATCGCATCCGCTGAAGAGGAGCGAACCATGCCGAAATCCACTCTGCTGGCCGGTCTTGCCGCTTCCCTGATGGCGTTTGCCCCAGTCCATGCCGGCGAGACCGGCGACAGCAAGGCGGTGCTTGCCGCCCAGGCGGTGCTTGCCGCCGAGCTCATCGACCGCACCCTGGCAAAGGAAGGGGCGGCCAATATCATGGTGTCGCCGGCAAGCCTTGCGGCCGCCCTCGGTCTCGCAAGCCTCGGCGCCTCCGATGAGGGCAAGGCGGCAATCGCCAAGAGCCTCGGCTTCGCCGGCGAAGTGAAGGGACCGGAAAAGGTGCTTGCCGCCATGACGGGGGAAAAGCCGGCCGCGGCCGATGCGCCTTTGGCGACGGCGGTTGCGATCGTCTTCGACGACAGACTGGTGCTCGTTGCCGATGCGCTTCCCATGCTCGCCGGTCACCGGGTCAAACCTTCGATCGAGGATCTCGACGGGCCGAAATCGGTCGAGAACATCAACGGCTGGGTGAAGAACGCCACGCGGGGCGCCATTCCGTCGATCCTCGACGCACCGCCCGGCGGCGGCTTCGTCAGCCTCGGCGCACTCTCCTTCAAGGCGCGCTGGAAGACCTCCTTCGAGAAGGAGAGCCCGGCAAGCCCATTTCAGCGCCCGGATGGCTCGACGATTTCGGTGCCGATGATGCATCTTGCCAGCGACGGGCAGAGGTTTCGCTCCGATGAAAAATTCACCGCCGTCGATCTTGCCTATGCCGGCGAGAGCTACAGCATGGTCGTGGTGGCGGCGCGCTCCGGCAAGGGTGTCGGCGGCACGGATCTGAAGGCGCTCGCTTCCTGGCTTCAGGGCGAGAAATTCGAGGCCGCCAAGGGCGAAATCTTCCTGCCCCGCTTTTCCCTGAACGACGGGCGTGATTTGATGCCGGTACTGAATGCGATGGGCGTGGCGCCCGAGAAGGCCAAGGATGCAGGTTTTCCGGGTTTCACCAAGGAAAACATCCGCTTGTCCCATGTCCTGCAGAAGACCATGATCAAGGTTGACGAAAACGGCACGGAGGCGGCGGCAGCCACGGCTGTCATCACGGAACGCAGCATCGAGCCGACACTTGTTCGCGTCGTCGCCGATGCCCGTTTTGCCTTCGCGCTTCGCGATACGAAGACCGGCCTGCTGCTCGCCGCAGGCCTGATCGGTGACCCGCTACTAGAACAGGATGATTTAAGGCCGACCCGGCCTTAAATCTGAATCCTGTTCTAAATTAAAGAGTTAGAGCATGATGTCGTCCGAAAACCGCGTACACTTTTCGGCATCATGCTCTGGCGGGTGAATAGAATTCGGTTTCATGAATGAATGCAGGGGGACACGTGCATGAGAAGTGATCTGATCGCCCGCTACACGATCGGCGAGCCGATCTATGAAAACGAGTTCATCGTCTATCCCGCCCAGGACAAGCGGATGGACCATGCGGTCTTCATCGTCACGCCCGATATAGCGCTAAAATTGGACAAGGCGCGTTTCGAGCGCGTCTGGACCTCGATCAACGAGGCCAAATCGCTGACGGCGCGGCGCTTCGTCGAAATCGAGGACCTTATTCCGCCGTCGCCGGAAGACGACAATTTCTATATCGTCGAGAAGCGGCCGTCGAAGACGCTGCACCAGTATCTCGACGAAACGGAGATGGTGGCCTACGAGCGCGCCGTCGAGATCGGCCGCCACATCCTCGAGGGCCTGGCGACGCTGCACGGCGCCGGTTACGCCCACAATGCCCTGACCGACCAGTGCATCTATGTCTCCGAGGATTATTCCGGCCTGTCGGTGCGGATCGGCAACCTGCACCTGATCTCGAAGATCGGCGAGCATATCATACCGCCCTATGTGCCGGAATTCGGGGCGCCGGAGATCTATGCCAGCGGCACCTTCTCCGCCTCGCCGGCGCTCGATATCTACGCCATGGGCATGATCGCCTACAAGCTCTTCCTGCCGCGGCAGACCTATGCCAGCGTCTTCGACAGCGTCATGGTCTGGGAAGACGAGCACCAGCGCGAGCAGAGCTGGAAGAACATCCATCTCGATCCGTCCAACGTCTTTCCCCGCCTTGATGTGCTGACCCCCGGTTTTCCCGAGGGTCTGGCAAGCCTTGTGGAAAGGATGCTGAGCCGCGACCCGGCCGCGCGACCGCGCACAGGCGCCGATGCGCTGGGCGAATATGCCCGGGTGACCACAGGCATCCAGCCGATGTCATGGGATCCGCGCGGCGGCATGCAGCAGCCGGAACCGCCGAAGCCGAAAAAATGGACGCTGGCCAAGCTCTCCATGATCGGAGCGCTGCTCCTGATCTGCATCGGCGTCGGTGTCGTCACCATCCCCAAACTGCTGCGCCCGGATCCGAAGCTCGTCGCCGATGTCGGCACCTGGAAGAAGGAGGCCGAAAGCCGCAAACAGAAGGCGATCGCCGCCAAGGCGTCGGAGCGCCCTTCCGGTGACCAGGCGAAACTCGCCTATGACACCGGTGCTGCGGCGCTGACCTCGGCCGATGCGCTGCTCAAGGACGAAGACTACGACAAGGCCCTTCCGGGCTATCAGACGGCTGCCATCAATCTCGGCAATGCGCTGATCGCCATCTCCAAGGAGAATGCCGAGAAGGCAAAAGCTGCCGCCTCTGCCGCAGGCGGCGACAAGGCGCCGGGTTTTGCCGAGGCCGATACCAAGATGAAGACTGCCGCCGAGGCCGCCGCCGCCAAACAGATGCACGCTGCCGTCGGCGCCTATGACGAGTCGAAAACGACGTTTGACGATCTCGCCAAGGCGCTCACCGCGCTCACCGCAGCCGAAAAGGACGCGGCGGCCAAACGCGAAACCGTCAACCGCATCGGCGCCGGCGATAGCCCCGACGTCGCCAAGGCGAGCGGGCTGATGACCGAAGCCAAGGCCAAGGCCGAGCAATGGCAGACGCCGGCGGCGACCTCAGGCTATGGCGACGCCGCCAAACTGTTCGACGCCGTCATCGCCGATGTCATGGCGGCGAAGGACGAGGCCACCGCGCTGAAGCAGAAGGTCACCGATCTCAACGCCTCGATCGCCACTCGCGCCGGTGCGGCCGATCCGACGCTAGCAGCCCTCGCGCCGAAGATCGGCGAGGCCGACGACCGCTACACCGCCGAGGCCTACAAGCTCGCGATCATTGCCTACCAGCCGATCCTCGCCGATCTCGAGGCGCTGTCGGCGCGCGGCTTCTGCCCGGTTTCGCCGACCCTTGCCTTCGAAACCGTGCCGGCCGGAAGCTATTCGCTGGAGAATGTCCGGCTGATGACCTCCTCGATGAAGGAGCTCGGCGGCATGCTCGGCGTTGCCAATGGCGCGGTGAAGATCGACAAGTCCTTCTGCATGCAGGCAAAGGCGGTGACCCGCGCCGAGATGGCGCAATATTACACCGCCATCTCAGATCAGACCGCCGCCCAGGCCTATGCCGACAATCCGCAGCAGCCGGCCGACGACGTGCCGCTTGCCGTGGCGCAGAACTATACCGCCTGGCTGTCGAAACAGCTGAACGCCCCCGTCCACCTGCCGTCGGCAACCGAATGGATGGCAAGTGCGGCGAAGATCCCGCCGGAAAAACTGCCCGATAACGGCGACATCATCCTGCAATGGAGCGCCACCCCCTGCGAAGCCGGCGGCAACGTCGCCTTCATGGCGCAGGAGGGCTCCACCTTCGTCGTCTGCTCGGATGCTTCGGCCGGCGGGATTTTCCGGGTTACTGCAGAATTGCGGTGAGGATCGGAAGGGTCGAGATTGAAGGGGGAAAGCTGGGTGCCGCTGACTATCGGCTGCGCGGGATGATGCGCCCGCCCGACCGCGATGGGACAATGTCGATTATCGGCAATGTCCCGTTCGGGCCGCGTCGCGGTCAGCCAGGCTGATGGCGATCAAATCCCGAACGGCGTGCAAGTCCGTCAAGACGCAAGCGCCGAGGCCAAGAAAAAATAGAGAATTCTAGCCGCGGGCAAACGCCGCCAGCGTCTCTCCCGCCATCCGATAGCGGATCCATTCCTTCTGCGGCTCCGCGCCGATCGCCTCATAGACGCGGATCGAAGGTTCGTTCCAGTCGAGCACACTCCATTCAAAGCGGCCGCAGTTCTTTTCCAGCGCGATCTGTGCCAGGCGCCGCAACAGCGCCTTGCCGGCTCCCGAGCCGCGCGCGTCCGGTGTTACGTAGAGATCTTCCAGATAAAGGCCGTTCTTCGCCTGCCAAGTCGAATAGCTGAAGAAATAGACCGCCATGCCGATCGCTTGGCCTTCGCGTTCGCAGATCAGCGCATGCGTGACCGAACCGTCGCCGAAGATCGCCGCACGCGTGCTCTCCTCGGTCGCCTCGACCTCGTGGATCGCCTTTTCATAGTCGGCCAATTCGCGGACGAATCGCAGGATCGTTGCCGCATCTGAAGGCGTCGCGGGGCGTATGTTAAGGGTCATGTGAGAGGCTCCTGATCTGGCGCTCCAGATGAAAGAACCGTCCCGACCTGTCAACTGCATGACGTGCGGAGTGCATCTGTGTAGGCTTGCAGTTTTGTTCCCTCACGGCTCCACGGCGGCTCCCGCCATCGAGATGGCGATCAAATCCCGAACGGCGTGAAGATCCGCCAAGATGCAAGCGCAGCGGCCAGGAATATCCGGAGCCGGCTGAACCAGATCAGGCACCATGATGGTCATCGCTCCGGCGCCTGATGCGGAGAGAACTCCATTTCGGGAGTCTTCCAGGGCAACGCATTCCGATATGGGCAGGTTGAGCCGCTCGGCGGCCAGCAGGTATGGAGCGGGATCCGGTTTTCCCACCGTGTAATCGCCATAGGCAATAATGGTTTGGAACCGGCGGCCTTGCAGCCCGGCGGCCGAAAGATGCGCCTCGACGGCCGTCCGATCCGATGAGGTGACGATGGCCGAAGGGATCCGCGCCGCTTCGAGGAAGGATAGGATTTCCGGCAAGCCTGCCTTCGTTCGTAAATCCGTTTGCACCATCTGCGTGAAGAGTTCCGAAGCCTGCCTCCAGAGATCCTCCAGAGGGGCATCCTTGCCGAACCGGGCCAACAGGAGTTCGCGCACACGGGAAGCCGGCAAACCGATGGTTTCAAGATAGGCCGAGAGAGGCAATTCGAAACCCGCATTCCGTGCAGCCGTGATCGTCGCATCCCGATACAGCGCCTCGGTATCGAACATCAAACCGTCCATGTCGAACAGAACGGCTTTGGGGGCACGGGGCAGGCGCTGCATGTATGGCTTTCGACAAAGGGATTCGCTTGAGTGTATACTGGCTTGCCGTGACTGCACCATGGCCTATGGGTCGTCACCGTCATGACGAATAGAGGGAGGGGTTCCGGCAGATCGACAAATATGCTACTGAGTAGCAAATTCGGCTCAATGGAGATAAACCGATGAGTGTCAAATCGTCGATCTCGCTGACCGACCAGCAGGACGCCTTTGCCCGTTCGCTGGTGGAAAGCGGCCGGTATTCCAGCATGAGTTCCGTTCTTCAGCAGGGCTTGGAACTCCTCCGCCAAAAGACGGAGGCAGAGGCCGTCGAAACGGCAGCGCTTCGCGAATTGGTCCAGCGGCGTCTGAAAGGCCCGATGATTTCCACGACGGAAATGGAAAGCCGCGTCGAGGCGATGATCGAGCGGAAGCGGCGGGCTGTTCGTGTGGAGCCTTGAATATTCCGAGGATGCCGAACGCGATTTTGAGCTGATTTTCGATCATCTCTTCGAGTCCCACGTCGAACTCGGAGACTTGGCCGACGAGGCGTTGGAGCGTACCGCTGAACGAATCCGCAAGTTGCGTGTCGAAATCGATCGTCTCGTCGATACGCCTTATACCGGCACATTGCGGGCCGACATTGACCCTGGAATCCGGTTTCTTCGGCGGGATAAGGCGGCTATCTGGTTCGTGCCGGTGGAAAGTCGTCGCACGATCACTATCGCTGCAATTTTCTACGGCGCGCAGGACCATATCAGACATATGCTCGCACGTATGCTGGCTGGATAAGGTCCCTACTGGTGGCAGTTGCTACGCTTCGTCGGAAAGCATGGTTCAAAAACGCCTTCCATGATTTCCGATCATGTGGACGGCCTTTCCGCCCCAGGGATGTCACCTGTCGACGCAACGCAGGGCGCTCCGAGATAAAGCCATGGGCGCCATTTTTCCGGATTCCACAGCCTCGCGTTCAAGCGGTGCCTCTCGACAGTTTTCAATTCCAAATTTCAAAATACGCGCGTATATTGATCGCGGGGACTGTAGTACCCGTGCCTTGAGGGGTCGAGGACAATGTGCTGGAATACATCATCAGCATTTACGCCGGTCGGATTCGCTTTGCGAGGACCGGCATCTCGCAAGATCGTATGGACGCTGGGCGACGCGGCGCGTCTCCTGATCAACGACTGGCCTTGCGATGACGGCGAGGAATATGTGGCTGCCGTGAAAGCCTGCGTCGACGCATTGAGCGGGAAGATTGCCCCGGAACAATTCCGGGAAGCGCTTCTGCGTGCGGCCGATGAGGCGGGGATCGCGGCTCTATCGCTCGTCCCGCGGGGACTGGGAGAGCGGCGGCCGGACCTTCCTCCGATGATGCTAACCTAGGCCGTATTTCCAGGGGCTACCTGCCTATCGACGTCAGGCTTGCGCCGGGAGCGGCCGTCGCTGATGCATGTCGCCCGGAAGTGTGCAGCGGTTCCGGAGGTACGACATGCATAAAAACAAAGAGCTAAAGCACGTCGCTTGAACCACGTTTCATGCGACGCGCTTTAGAGCAATTCCAGGAAAAGTGCGAAGCGGGTTTCCCAGGCAAAGCGCGAAGCGCTTTTGCCGGGAATTGCGTAAAAACAAAAGAATAGAGCGGTTCTGCGCTTCCGTTAAAAGCTGAACCGCTCTAGACCGCTCGAACTTCGGCAAGTCGCTGTTTCGCGTATTCGTCATCCCAACAGACGGCGGCTTCCCATGCGGCCGATGCTTGCGCGGCGATGTCATACGCCCCGGCTTCCAGATCGGCAGCATTATGGGGCAAGACGAGGTCAAGGTCGGGGACGTCGATATGCGACTCATCCCAGTCGATCAGTGCGACGCGGTCCGTGGTCATGCGGATGTTGGCAGGGTTGTTGGGATTACCGTGGACGACGCTTGCCTCACGTCCGATAAGCCGTGCCCACGCCGCGCGGCATCGAGCGACGCCATCTGGCGGCATCGCGGCAAGGTCGATCCTCGTCCCCGTCTCGGCATGCAGGAGGTCCGTCGAGGATCGCCACCCTGGGCGCTGCGGCCAGCCTTGCGTCAAACGATGCAGTTCGCGGAGGGTCTCGGCGACACGACGCCAGTCGCCCTCGGTCTCGGGTGGTCCGCCATGCATGTATGTCATAACCATCAGGCCATCCGCGAATAGCCGGCCGTCGTCTGCCGGGATCGGCACCGGCACGCTCAGACCTTCACGGTCAAGGTGCCGGAGGAGTTCAACCTCCCACGCCAGATCAGCATTGCTCCTGGTACCCAGACGACCGACTGCAAGTTGCCCGTGGATGTGCACGCTCCAGACATCATTGGCGACCCCGCCAGCCAGCCGTTCGATGCGAACCGCGTCCTTGCCCCACAGCTCCAGTGCTTCCCATCCCACTCGCGGCACCCTCGATCAACCCGATTGAGACTTGGGTAAACCAAGCGCAGGATCGGGACAACACCCGGTCGCATTGCGCCCCATATTGCTCATAGAACCACCTGTTTCCTTTTTCCGAAAGCGGACATGGCACAGGTTTGAGAAGCGGTCATTGGGAAAGCCATTGCGTTCGTACTCAGGCTTTGGTCGCCTCCGCTCTGGTCGTTGGCTTCAGCAAGATGATGAGAAGCAAGCCGGCGACGATGAGTGCCGCGCCTTCGAGATGATAGCGTTGCAACTGTTCGCCGAGGAACAGGTAGGCGAGCACGGCGATAAAGATCGTCTGGATGTAAAGCAGCACGCCCGCCCGCGCCGCACCCAGGGCCTCGATGCTGCGATTGAAGAGATAATACATAACCGCGCCACCCGGGATCGCGACATAGCCGAGCGCGATAAGGCCGCTGGCATTCAGCGTCGAGCGCTCGTCGGAGACAAGCTCAAACAGGTAGAAGGGCAGCGCCGTCAGCACCGCTGCACCGAGGAGCAGCACCAGGAGCGCAAGGCGATTCACATCGAATTTCGCCCGGCGGAGCAGGACGGTATAGAGGCTGAAACAGAACGCGCCAGCGACGATCCACAACTCCCCGGGATTGAGGTCGAGACGCAAGAGCGCAGCCGGGCTGCCCTTGACGATGATGACCACGATCCCGAAAAAGGCGAGGATCGATCCGATCACCTGCCAGCGTCCCATCGGCTCAGCCAGAATGAAACGGGCAAGAATCATGGTGATGATCGGGATCAGGGCGATGATGATGCCGGCGGTCGTGGCATCGGCATGTTCAAGGCCGACAAAAATCAGGCCCTGGCAGACGCCAAGCCCCACACCGCCGATGGCGAGCAGCTCGAGGCCGCGAGCCCGCACCAGCGCGACCATGGCGCCGAAATGCCGGTACACGATGGGCATCAGGATCGCCCAGGCGATCAGCACGCGCCAGAAGCAAAGCGCCCAGGGCGGCATCTCCGAAGAGACCCATTTCGCGGCGATATAGACGCCGGCCGACAGCAGCCAGCAGAAAACCCCCACGGAATAGGCGGCTGCAAGCGAACCGCCCGCCGCCTGTTCCGTCCCGACCGTGTCGCGATGGACCGCCAAGACATGTATCGCCATGGCCCAGTTATGCCACAATTCCCGTGCGCTGCACAGATGAAGGCGGCGGTATCCCTGGTTGCTAAGCCGCCGTCTGCTGGCGGGACGAGTATGCAGTCAAGCGGCTTGCCGAAGTTCGCCCGGTCTGAGCAGTTGCGGCGGGAAATCGGCTCTCCTGAAGAGGCGGCACGGCCGTCTGCGTGAATCCCATCCCGATGAAGCAGCGATGACCGCTTCGAAGCGTTGCACACGCATCGCGGCCCCTGCGATTCTGCACCGTTTCATGATCCGGGTGATGCGTATCGAGAGGCTGGCTCTCATTTTCCCCGGCTACCGACCAGGGCGCGTGGCCGGTAAATTTTCTCCATTCGATCAAGCATTTCGCTTGACTGCCAAACGGCATACTCGGCGTCGCGGAGACCAAGGCTCGGTGACGCAACGTCAAAAGGGTGAGCATATGGACAGACTTTTCTATGTTGGCGTGTCGGCCGCTCTCTTTGCGGCCTTTGCCTTTTCGCTCAATTTCGTCGTGCCCTTCATCATCGGTGACTATTCCACCTTTGATTTTGCCCTCATCCGTCACGTCGTCTCGGCACTCGTCGGGCTTTACATTCTGTTTTCCGAGAAGGGTGTCATGCGCCACCTCACGCTTCGAAACTGCCTGCAAGCCATCTGGCTCGCCTTCGTCGGCTATGTCGGCTACTTCCTGACAGTGACCGGAGCGGCCCTCTTTGCCGGCCCAGTCATCGCTCCGGCCTTTCTCGGGCTGGTGCCAATCGTATTGATGGTCATTGGCAATCAGCGTCAGGCATCATTGCCTTGGCGATCCCTCATGGTGCCTCTGGCACTGGTGCTGGTGGGTCTTGTTCTCGTCAATGGCACGGCATTCACGGCCGAAGGACTGGACTCTGTGCAATCATTGTGGATTGGCGTGCCGCTGGCGCTTGCTGCCGTGGGCCTTTGGGTCTGGTTCGCGCTTTCCAATCAGGCGGCACTCGCCGCACGGCCGGACATGCCCTCCGGCGTGTGGTCGGCGCTGATACTGGTGGGCGGCGGCGTCTTGATGCTGGCCTTCTATCCCATCGGTGCCGCGATGGACCTCTTCCGGCTTCCTATATTGGGATTCGGCTGGAGCGCTGCCGGCAACCTCTATGTCTGGGGCACAACTCTCGCGCTGCTGGCCACCGTAGGCGGCGTCTGGGCCTGGAATATCGCCTCCCGCAGCCTGCCGGTTGCCTTGGCCGCGCAATTGATCGTCTCAGAGACTGCCTTCGGCGTGATCGGCGGACTTGTCGTGCATGCCCGCTGGCCAACTCCGATCGAAGTCGCTGGGGTTGTCGTCCTGATCGCCGGCGTCGTTCTGTCGGT
This sequence comes from Rhizobium anhuiense bv. trifolii, assembly GCF_024346605.1. Classification (NCBI taxonomy): domain Bacteria; kingdom Pseudomonadati; phylum Pseudomonadota; class Alphaproteobacteria; order Hyphomicrobiales; family Rhizobiaceae; genus Rhizobium; species Rhizobium anhuiense. Next base: position 1,176,409 of record NZ_CP098801.1, on the reverse strand, counting down.
TCGGATTTTCTATAATCGCCAATTTGCATCTGGAAAGACAGTGCTTGCGAACGAGTGACCCGCTGGACACAGGGCCAAAAACAGGCGCAGGCATCAAAGATGCAATCACGTTCAACGTAAAATCCGCTTTTGATGCAAACATGCCGCCTCGCCACTCCGATGCGTTGTCCGCTTTCAAGCCACCGCTTGGCTCTACGATTGATATGAGGACGCCAAGCAGCCTTCGCCTTCGACACCGAAAGGTCCGCTTAGGACCGAACTCCCCCATGGCTCAGATGGACCAAAAGCAAACTCCCCGGTGAGGTCGGCTGTCCAAAGGCTTGTGTGCGGTGGAGTGGCGGCGGCCAGTAAAATCACCGGCCGCCCTTCACATTCAGCAGGGAGCCGAGGGCCGGCTCCCCGTCCTATACCATGGCGGCGGCGGCCCGCAGCTCGAGCCTTCGGCATAGCGGGTCGTCTCTCAGGCCTCGGATTTCAGCTTGCCGCCGACCGCCCAGGAATCCTTGGCGATCTCCGTTATCAGGATTTCCAGCGATTCCGGCGGGCACGCCAGGGTTTCGACGGCGGCCTTGGTTGCTTCGCGCGCGAAGGCGCGTTTCTGATCGTCGGTGCGGCCGGGATGCATCTGCAGGTGAAGAATGGGCATGGTCTCTTCCTTGGTCAGGTTGGTGATGTCCGTCGTCTTGGCGCGGGCGTGATGACCATGTTGTAAATTCGTCGGTTGATAAATAAGCTGTTGGTATCGTCATTCGAAACCAACAGGTAGGCAATCGTGGACAAGCTGGCCGGCATGGCGATGTTCGTCAGGGTCATCGACAATGGCAGTTTCGCGGCGGCCGCGGAGATCGCGCAAGTGTCGCCTGCCATGGTTGCCAAGCACATCAAGACGATCGAGACCCGGCTCGGGGCGAAGCTGATCCATCGCACCACGCGGCGCCATCAACTGACAGAGGTCGGCCAGCTCTATTACGAGCGCTGCAAACGCGCACTTTCCGAAGTGGCGCTGGCCGAAGCTTCGGCGAGCGAACTGCAATCGGCGCCGCGCGGCCGGCTTCGAGTGGTTGCGCCGGTCAGCTTCGGCACGCAAGTCTTGGTGCCGGCGCTGATCGATTACCAGAACGCCTATCCCGACGTCAGCATCGAACTGTCGCTCGACAACAATGTCCATGATCTCGTCGGCGAGGGGTTCGAGCTCGGCATCCACATCGGCCCGCTCGCCGACAGCGGCCTGGTCGCCCGCCCGCTCACGCCCTACCGGCGGATTCTCGCTGCCTCGCCGGACTATCTTGCCCGCCATGGCCGGCCGGCCTCGCCGGAGGCTCTGGCGAACCACCTCTGCCTCGGCCACTCCTATTGGCGCATGCAGGATCGCTGGCACCTGGTCGGGCCGGGCGGCGAACTGCGCGATGTGTTGATCTCCGGAAAATTCTCGACCAACCAGGGAGCGGCGCTGCGCATGGCAGCACTCAGCGGCGCGGGAATTGCGCTTCAGCCGGAACTGCTGCTCGCCGCCGATATCACCGAAGGACGGCTTGAACGGGTACTGCCGGAGTGGTCCTACAAGCCCGTCCCGATGCACCTCGTCTATGCGCCGAACCGGCGGCCGACAGCGATGTTGCGGACGGTGATCGATTTCCTGATGGGACGGTTTGGCTGACGACGCTCGGCCAAGGCCGATGTCGCTCGTAAGGTTTAGCCTTGAGCTCTGTCCCCGGCTCCGGACTTACGCCTGGGGATAATCATTGAAGGCGACTATTTGCCGCGCCGCTTTAAAGCCTATGGACGTCGAAGTTTCCGCATCTAGATGATGATCGGTTGTGGATAGCGTTTGATCAACTGCCTGTCTCCCAGCGGAGCAACTCAATGCAAATCACAAAGCTTGTTTTCGGACTTTTGCTCATCGCTATCGTGCAGCCTGACCCTTCGGCTCACGCCGACGAGTTGGTGCGATTTGACAGCGCAGTCGTAAAGCCAAGTCCATTTCTGGAACGCAAGGCAAGGGAACAAGGTGTCAGTCTCCCGCAGGCCCAAGTCACGCACTTGCTGGGATATCTAAGCCGACCACAGGGAGATGGTCCCTTTCCGGCTATCGTCGTCATGCACGGTTGTGGCGGTATCCATGAGAACGTCAAGACTTACTGGCCGCAGCGGTTGACCTCATGGGGATATGTCGTGCTGGTGGTCGACAGCTTCACGACCCGCAACATCGACAACACCTGTGAGAGCTGTCTTCCTGACCGGGTATTCGATGCCTACGGGGCTCTCGATTTCCTATCAACATACACCTTCGTTGATGCCCGACATGTGGGGCTGATGGGCTTTTCCGCTGGTGGCATCGCGACGCTGGAAGCCACGAAAGCCGAGGGCAACGAACAGTTCATGGATCGGAAGTTCGAGGCTGCAGTCGGGTACTATCCGGTTTGCGCTCCCCACGAGGGCGATGCGACGGTGCCAACTTTGATCCTCATTGGCGACGTGGACGATTGGAGCCCAGCCGAAAGGTGTCGGCAGAGGGTTTCTCACATCAGTGGCAAAGGTCCGCCGATCGAACTCGATATCTATCCAGGTGCGTACCATGCCTTCGATGCTCCAGACGTCACAGTGGCAAAGACGGCATTCGGTCATCGGGAAGAATATAACGCGCCTGCTGCCGAGCAGTCCTTCATCAGAGTGAAGGCATTCCTGCACGAGTATCTCTCGAACTGAACGAGCTGGCGGCAATTTGGCGGCGACGCGGGCTCGATGATGCGTCAGTCAGGTTCGCTTGCCGGCGATCAGCGGTGCTGATCGTTCTCGCCTTCCAGCCAGGCAAGCTTCGGGGCTGAGACCACTCAACTCGGATTCGATGCAATAAAGTTCACCGATCGGCTTCATGTTTGAAGCCCATCAGCAATCTACCCTCATTGAAGCGGGACAAGAGATGGACGGAATATTCATCGTAGGCAATGGCGGAAGTGGCAAGTCCTGGCTGGCCGGGCAACTAGCCCATAAATTGCAAATCCCAGCAGTTCATCTCGACGATCTTCATTGGCTACCGAATTTTGCCGGAGAGCGTCCGCGTGATGAGCGCGACCGACTGGTGACCCAGGCTGCTGGCAACAGCTCTTGGGTGATGGAGGGTATTTACGGTTCGATCCTCAGGCAGGTGATGACGCGTGTGACAACTCTCATTTGGCTCGACGTCTCTGACGATGAGTGTATTTCAAACCTTCTGCAACGAGGCCAGACCGGCGGCGGGACCGTGGAACAGTTCGAGGAATTGCTGGAATACACGCGTGGTTACCGTCTTCGGAAGAACCACATGAATTCCTTCGACGCACATCAACGTTTTTTCGAGGAGCATCCGTTGCAAAAGGTAAGGCTGTCCAGCCGCTCGGATGTTGCGACCTTCCTGGCGACAATCTGAAGCCGAAGCTACGCGCCGCCTTAGTGATAGGTCACGATGGGATGGAACATCCTTTTCAGGAAGGGGCGGAGAGCTTCCTGCACGTGGCTCCTTGGAATTTGATGCCCACACTCAAACATGTGAAGCGTCACCGGGACGCCTGCATTGGATAGAGCTTTTGAGAACAGTTCAGCATGGGCAACCGGCGCACGGTCGTCATGCTTTCCATGCAGCAACAGCGTCTCCGACCGAACTTCGGGCGCGTAATGCAGCGCAGAGCGAGCCAGAAAGGCCTCTCTCGACAGGCCCGCCTCCTTCTCGATAGCCCACCGCAAACCGTCTGAACTCGCGTGATAAGCGACTTCAAGATCGTAGACGCCGCCCGAGAGAATGACTGCTCGCAGATCAGAAATCTGGGTGGCAACCATTGCCGATGCAACGGCGCCACGACTGTTTCCATAGAGGACCATTCGGCTAGGGTCGACGGAAGGCTGTTCCCTCAGGAAGCCGAGAGCCGCAATGATCGCCTGCTGAGTTTTGGGACCGCAGAAATCTGGAGGCCCATCTGACGCCCCAAAACCGGGCTGCGAGACTGCCGCCGCAGTGATATTCAAACCAGAACAGAACCGAAGCAACGCGCCGCTATCGACCGCCTCTATCCCTCCAAGCAGACGGCCACCCTGGTTGCCGTGGACAAACAGGATTGCGCCTGCGGGCGTTTCGCTTGCGACCTGAGCTTGAAAGAGCTCGACCGTGGCTCCGTCACCCCGATCAATGAGATGTCGAGTTACTACCGGCATAACCACCATCAGGTTTTCTCGTGCGGGACAGACAATAGTACAACTTTTGGTATTGGCAACGTCCGGTGATCGCCTTCTGCATACGGCGACTGCGGAATATCCAGGCCGCACTGAGTGTGGAGTTCTCGAATCCCCCGTCCGTGGGCTGAAACATGCCCAATTCATCCCGAGGACTGGTCGAGATGCCTGTCCCACGACAGACAGTTACAAGCCCGCCTTGCGAAAGTTGACAGGTTGAAGCTGTTTGGGAAAGCTTGCTTAGCAGTTTTCCGCTAGACATAGCTTTCACAACGAACGCGGATAGGAAGTAAGCGTCCGGTGGTGACGGCTATGCGATTGTGAGGATAAGAACGGCGACCACAACCACCCACGGGATCAAACCGATCCATCCTGCCATAGGAGCTTGGCAGATCAGTGAGCCATCGGGGACGCGTTTGAAGCCCAGCCAGTTAAATCCCGTCTCGGTCGAGGATATGGCTTGCACGCGCACCTTCCCGCCGGTGATGAGCGGCAACACGAGCCTGGCGGTAGTGTAGCCAATCACCTCAAAAATAAAGTCGATAATGATCAAATCAGGGCTCCGGTGTGATGTTTCACGGCAACAAGGCGTCAATTCGGTTGATGGGATAATCGGCGAGTAAGCGTCCGGTTAACTGGTTTTCCAAGTGCATGATGGCGTTTCCTGAGGCTGTAATGCTACGATAACAGCTCCGGCGTGAAGAGGTTGAGCTTGTGGTGCGTGCGATTGTTTTGCTTTTGGTCGGGACTCTGGCAACGCCGAGTTACGGCCAGGGTCCGGCGGAGCTTGGACCGAATACAAACGAGCATCCTTTCCAGTGTGGAGCGGCCTTTGCGATCATGGCTAAGGTCTATCAGGAAGCCGGAGATGCCAACAAAGCCGGAGATTACCAAACAAAATTCGATAAGCTAGCTGTCCAGGCTGAAGGCATTTTCGAACAATCTCATCGACCTAAAAGCGATGCAGAAGCCTACATGCAGAAGCATGTAGATTCCTTGGCCGCTATTGCTGAGAAAGACGCCGCGCTCGTAATCAATTTTGCCCGACGTTGCGACCAGCGCTTTCCTGGTTAGATTCGGTTAGCTGCGGTGTTCCATGGCAATAGCTCACCGATTGTGTAGATGGGATGATCGGCGATGCGGGTAAGGATGTCCCGCAGATAGGCCTCTGGATCGAGACCATTGAGCTTTGCGGTTTCGATCAGTGACAGGATGGCGGCGGCCCGTTCTCCGCCTTTTTCTGATCCGGCGAACAGAGAAGGTGGCCAATTGCTGCTTGGGATGTTGCCCCTTACGATCCGGACTGAAGAAGTAGCAGGCTGCCGGTGGTGTCGTGTCACCGTGGGGCCGACCGTCGCGAACATAGGTCCACAGTCGGCCAGTCTTGGTCTTGTCCCTTCCAGGCTCCAGCACAGGAACACTGTATCATCGCCATGACGTCGATGACCCGCGAATACATGCTCTTGAAGCTTCACCAGCAGCGGCTCCAGCAATGTGCTGGCTGCCGATCCAGTCTGGCATAGTTGAACGGCTCAGATCGACGCCTTCCCGAGCATAAATCTCTGACTGGCGATAGAGTGGGAGGTGATCATAGTATTTGGCGATCAGCACATCGAGGGGACGGTTGGGATGACGGCAGTCATCGTGAGCACTTAAAAAAACCGGAGTGTGGCCGTTGCCGCTGGCCCAACTGCATGGCCGTCAGGTAGGCCAGCGGATCGATGGCCGGATTGACAGATGTAGACACCACCATGCGACGGGTGGATCTATGTATCCGGCTGTAGTCAAGGGATACACTCTTGGCAGAAGCAATCATATAGGGCATTCTTAGTTCATGATGACCTTCGCGAGCAAAGCAGCACGCGTGCGTATTCTCGGCGCACGACTTACCAACCCGGCCTCCTGACTGGAGCCGGGTCAATCCTGCTATTTGCCTTTCATTTCATCTGCCTGGGTCGTCATCCATGGACGTTGGAACGTCTTCCTCGCCTCATCATTCAATCACCGTCGAAGCGCGGCTGCGGCTGGCGAATTCGCATGCATGTCGACTTAGCGGCGGCTGCCGGAAATCATCGCAGTACCGGCAGCCGTAGCTGCTCCTGACATCCTTAAAAGCGAGCCACATTCAAAAGACGCCACCAATGAGTTGGTCGGCGCGAGGAGCGGCGCATGCCCTACGATCCACGGGCCATTGAGCCCAAATGGCAGGCCTATTGGGCCGAACACGATATCTTTCGAGCGGAGTTCGAGCCGACCAAGCCGAAATTCTATGCACTCGATATGTTTCCGTATCCGTCAGGCGCTGGGCTGCATGTCGGCCATCCCCTGGGTTATACGGCGACTGACATCCTGTGCCGCTACAAGCGCATGTGCGGATTCAGTGTGTTGCACCCGATGGGATGGGATAGCTTCGGCCTGCCAGCGGAGCGCCATGCGATGCGCACAGGCGTTCATCCGGCTATCACGACCAAGCGCAATATCGAGACGTTTCGCGGCCAGGTGCAACGACTGGGTTTTTCCTACGACTGGAGCCGCGAACTCGCCACCACCAATCCCAACTATGTCAGGTGGACGCAGTGGATTTTCCTGAAGCTGTTCGAGCGGGGTCTTGCGTACCAGGCCGAGGTGGCGGTCAATTGGTGTCCGGCTCAGAATGCCGTGCTCGCCGACGAGGAAGTCAAAGACGGGCGCTACGTCGAGACCGGCGATCCGGTGGTCCGCCGTCAGATGCGTCAATGGATGCTGCGCATCACCGCATATGCCGACCGGTTGTTGGATGGCCTGGATGATCTCAATTGGCCAGAAAGCCTGAAGGCGATGCAGCGCAATTGGATCGGCCGTTCGGCAGGAGCCGAGATTGCCTTTACTGTCGATCCTGGCGGCACGGAGATCGTGACCTTCACAACACGACCCGAAACCCTGTTTGGTGTGAGCTATATCGTCGTCGCGCCGGAGCATCCGTTGCTGCCTGCTATCGTGACGGGGGAGGCCCGAGCTGCGGTGGAAAGCTATGTTGAGCAGTCTGCAGTCCTAGATGAGACGTCGCGCGCCGATGCAGGACGCGAAAAGACCGGCGTTTTCACGGGTGCTTACGCAGTCAATCCGGCAACAGGGATCCGGCTGCCGATCTGGGTGGCAGATTATGTTCTGAGTGGGTACGGCACTGGTGCCCTCATGCCGGTTCCAGCCCATGATGCGCGTGATCATGCTTTTGCTGTTGCTCACGGCCTGCCGATCACGCGCGTGATCGAGAGCGACCAGGACGTCGAGCGCGTGGCCTACGAGGGCAATGGGCGGATGGTCGGTTCCGGTTTTCTGGATGGCCTGGACGCGCCTGCAGCCAGGCAGACGATGGTTGCCTGGCTGCAGGCCAACGGGGCAGGTAAAGCGAAGGTCACCTATCGCCTGCGGGACTGGCTTTTCTCGCGTCAGCGTTATTGGGGTGAGCCGATTCCGGTGCTGCATCTGGCCGACGGTTCGGTGGTGCCTTTGCCTGAAGAATGCCTGCCGCTGCTGCCGCCGGAATTGGATGACTATGCACCGACGGCTGATGGAGAACCGCCACTCGCCCGGGCGGAGGACTGGGTGCAAACGACGGTGCCTGGCACCGACCTCCCGGCAAGGCGGGAGACCAACACGATGCCGCAATGGGCCGGCTCATGCTGGTACTATTTGCGGTTCCTCGATCCCCACAATAAGCGTGAACTGGTGGGGCATGAGGCCGAACGCTACTGGATGCCCGTCGATATCTACGTCGGCGGGGCGGAGCATGCCGTCTTGCACCTGCTCTACGCTCGCTTCTGGCACAAGGTGCTTTACGATATCGGGGTCGTATCGACCGAAGAACCATTTCAGCGCCTGTTCAATCAGGGAATGATCCTCGCCCACTCCTATCGGGATGTGGCTGGCCGATATTACGAGCCGTCTTCCGTAACCGAAAAGGGCGGACGATGGTTTGCGGGCTCGGTCGAGGTCCATCGCGCCGTCGAGAAGATGTCCAAGTCGCGTTTGAACGTCGTCAACCCTGATGACGTCGTCGACGAATATGGGGCTGATGCGCTGCGGCTTTACGAGATGTTCATGGGGCCACTGGACGGAACCAAACCCTGGCAGACGGAGGGTGTGAAGGGTGTGCGCCGGTTCCTGGATCGAGCATGGCGCATGGTCTGTGATGAGGCTGATGGACTGCATCCAGCCGTGCGGGACGCCATCCCTGGTTCGGAACTGCTGCGCTTGCGCCATCAGACGGTGAAGTTCGTCACCGAAGATATAGAAGCCATGCGCTTCAACACGGCCATCGCCCGTCTGATGGAATTGTCTAACGCCCTTGTGGCAGCGACCGAGCGGCCGCGCGAGGTCGTCGAGACATTGATTTTATTGTTGTCCCCGTTCGCTCCTCACATTGCCGAGGAGTTGTGGAGCAAGCTTGGTCATGAAGGGACACTGGCTTTCGTTCCATGGCCAAGTTTCGATCCTGAATTGGCGGAGGAGGAGATGCGCGAGTACGTGGTGCAGATCAACGGGAAGGTTCGTCACCGTTTCCGAGCGGCGTCCGATCTGGGGGAGGGTTTGCTGGCGGCAGCTCGATCAGAGCCTGAGGTGGTGACTTTGCTTGCCGGCAGGACCGTTGTGAAGGAAATAGCGGTCCCGGGTCGATTGGTGAACTATGTCACAAAAGGGTAAGGTTTGCTTCAAGGAGCAACGATGGCTGTAACCAGCAAAAACTCAATTTATGACAGCCGCTGGCCGTCTATGTTTCCTGCTGAGAAACAACGGATCGCGGGCTGCTTCGAGGGTGATGTCGCATTGTTTCACCAGCGCCCGAACACGACGCTTGGCGTTTAACTCAGGCATCGTAGCCAAAATTAACAACGTCACGCATCGAGCGCACCTCGTTTGGCAATCGAGATCAGCTCTTTGAAGTGAGTCACAATTCTACCTTCACGGCTGGCGTCCTCCGCTTCCCAACCGAACTTCCACGCGTCGTGACGCGCAAGCCAATCCCCCAGAGCAGCGCTATCACCGGTCGGCATCCTATGGGCCGCGAGGTATGGGTTCTCGTGAGCCTTCAGTCCGAGCACCCGCGCCCTCGAGCCTGCTTCCTGTAAATCGATCAGCTCTTCAATTGTCATACGCGATCCCCCACGATGGCGTCGACGGTAGCATCGAAGTCCGCGCATGCAAGCGAATGCTAAATTATGGGTTAATTTGGGACAGTTGCGAGTGGAGAGCGCCTCTGGTCGGTCGGGCGTTGCACCGGAGTGTCAATGCTTCCTGTGCTTCATACTTGCCCCGCCGCCAATTGATCGCAGGAGCAGCAAATAAATCAGGCGTACTGCCTAATTTCAGCACACCTCCTGACGAATTTATACGCAACCATAAGTGTTGATTCTAGAATTTTTTACACGTAATAATGCGCCCGCTGAGCGCTACAAGCAGATAGGAGCGGAGTACTTTCAAGACGGATATTGCAAGTTCGACGAGTTAACGGAGCAAAGGAGCGCATGATGGACCTACAAACAGTTCTGACGTTTAGCTTGGCCTTCTTCGTATTCGCGGCAAGCCCTGGCCCTGACAACCTGACGATCCTGTCGAAGACCGTGTCCAGCGGCCCGGCGCAGGGCGTCGCCTACGGGGGCGGCGTCGTTTTTAGCATCTTCCTGTTCGTCATCTTCTCGGCCATCGGCTTCAACGCCATTGCTCAATACATGAACGAAAATCTGCGTTTCATCCAATATGTCGGCGCTATCTACCTGATTTACACAGGGGTCACGATGTGGCGTTCGAAGCCGAACATCAAACCTCGTGTGATGAGGGGCGGCCTGATCCGCCTGTTCATTACGGGTTTTCTTCTCAATATCTCCAATCCCAAAATGCCGATTTTCTATCTGGCGCTACTGCCGGGCGTCTTGGGCATCCGGCCACTGACCATCCCCGACACCGTGGAACTGCTGGCGGTCATAGCCCTGATAGAGGTGGTCGTGGTCGGAGGACATGTGCTCATCGGCTCTAAAGCGAAAACGGCACTGGCCGATCCGAAAAAGATCGGCATCCTCAACCGTGGCGCTGGAGCTTTGATGGTCGGGGCAGGGGTGCTTGTCGCCAGCAGATGATGCCGCCTCGAAGGCGTAGCGCCGAATAGTGACGCGATGACGGAAGCCCACGATGCGATAAGAGAACGTGCGGGATGGCTGACTGGCATCAACGGCTTGTCGGCCCCGAAAGGTCAGAGGACTTCGAACGTCCGCTTCGGGCCGAGAGCGGAAGACCGGCCTCGGCTGGAATGCGCCAATAGCGAACGTTGTGCGCGTTGCGGAACTTCCTATTATCCCGACGGACAGATCCAGCGGATCACTTTGGCGGAGAGGCTCATGATCGAAATTCCAATCCGTTGTTTTGCTGTATCGGTCGTCGTCATCCGCAAAAGAACTGCTCGACATGAGGTGCTGCTTTTACGCAGAAATCACACGTTGATTGGTGAGTGGTGCCAGGTAGCCGGCGGCATCGAGGACGGCGAGAAAGCTTGGGAAACTGCGCTACGAGAGGTCCGTGAAGAGACGGGCCTGATCTGCGACTTTCTCTATTCCGCAGATATCTGCGAGCAATTCTATGAGGCTGATCGCAATGCCATCAGCATGCTGCCCGTCTTCGTCGGCATTGTGGATGCCGAGCAGCCAGTTTTTCTCAACGACGAACACAGCGAATTTCAGTGGGTATCATTCGCGGAGGCGATGGAAATGGTGCCATTCGCAGGGCAGCGCCATGTTCTAAAACATGTAGAGGCAGAATTTGTGAATCGGGAGCCTATTCGGCATCTTCTCATCCATGAGGTGTCGCGGAAAATTTAAATTTCTGCGACGCCCAATGACCGCTTCGGGCCGATACCGTTGAAAAACTTGGCATTGCCGGTGCTTGAGACGCGTGATTCAATCCTCTGAGTGATTTGCAGGGGATTAGGCGAATGATGGGATGTCAGGCGGCTCCGGCACAGCTCTTCTACGACTTCTGCCTCGATGATCACGTCCCTGCGGACCATCTGCTGCGCGGGATTAACCGCCATCTCGACCTCGACAGCGTCCGGGTACAGTTGAAGCCGTTCTACAGCAGCACAGGTCGTCCTTCGATTGACCCTGAGCTGATGATGCGGATGCTGATCATCGGCTATTGCATGGGTATCCGCTCGGAACGGCGGCTTTGCGAAGAGGTTCACCTCAATCTTGCCTATCGCTGGTTTTGTCGCCTCGGACTGGACGGCAAGGTGCCGGATCATTCCAGCTTCTCGAAGAACCGTCATGGCCGGTTCCGGCAGAGCGACATCCTGCGGCATATGTTCGAGACGGTGGTGGAGCGTTGTCTGGCACAGGGTCTTGTCGGTGCTGAAGGCTTTGCGGTCGATGCCAGCTTGATCGCGGCGGACGCCAACAAGCAGCGCTCGGTGCCCGGCTCAGAATGGGAGGTCAAAGACGACGCCAGCCGCTCGGTCCAGGAATATCTGGCGGTTCTCGATGACGCCGCTTTCGGTGCTGCCTCTCCCGTAACGCCGAAGTTCATCTCCCCATCCGATCCGGCAGCGCAATGGACCGGTGCCCACAAAGGCCATGCCTTCTTCGCCTATGCCACCAATTATTTGATCGATACCGACCATGGCGTCATCCTTGATGTGGAGGCGACGCGTGCGATCCGCCAGGCGGAGGTGGGAGCATCCCGTACGATGCTCGACAGGACCGAGAACCGCTTCGGCTTGAAGCCGGACTATCTCGCTGCCGACAGTGCCTATGGTTCTGCCGACAATCTGGCCTGGCTGGTCAAGGAAAAGAAGATCGCGCCGCACATTCCTGTCTTCGACAAATCGAACCGGACAGACGGCACCTTCTCGCGTTCCGACTTCACCTGGGAGGCGGAGAATGATCGCTACATCTGCCCTGCGGGCAAGGAACTGAAGCAATTCCATCGAACCTATGCAACGCCCAGATCGGGGATCACGGCCGAAGGTACGCGGCTCTATAGGGCAAAAAAGAGAGATTGCGACGCTTGTGAACTCAAGCAGAGATGCTGTCCGAACATGCCGATGCGCAAAATACCGCGTGATCTCAACGAAGATGCCCGCGATGTCGCCCGAGCGATTGCCGCCACACCGGAATACGAGCAGACCCGGCATCGTCGCAAGAAGGTCGAGATGCTCTTCGCTCACCTCAAACGAATTCTCCGCATGGCGCGTTTGAGGCTGCGAGGTCCATGTGGTGCGCGGGACGAATTCTTGCTTGCAGCAACCGCCCAGAACCTCAGAAGATTGGCGAAACTCAGACCACCAAGGCCGCTGTGCGGCGTCATCGCCGCATAAGAGCGGCACAAACCAATACCCCCGCGCACGAGCGCAGGGCATCTACCGACAACGCCCTGCGCCAAAAGGCCGAAACCGGCAGATGAGCCGCTACCCCTTCGAGTTTTTCAACGATATCGGCCGAGAGCAGTCAGCGGATCGCGTCCGCTTTGTACTGAGAGCGGTCATTGAACCGATGGCCGCTAAGAGGCATTGTGCAAGCCTTCGCAACATATCGAGAGATCATTGCATGCTCCGAAAAGCGGTTCCGAGTGACCTCTTGGCGCTGAAAGCTGTCCGTTCCTCAGTCGTCGAAAACATATTGAGCGACCCCACAAAGGTTACCGATGATGATTACGATTTGTATGTAGCCAATCCGGGAGTGGCCGTTTGGGAAGAGAACGGCGAGGTCGTCGGCTTTTCTGCGGCCGACCCACGCAACGGAAACATTTGGGCGCTTTTTGTGGTTCCCGGATTTGAAAGAAACGGGATCGGCTCGATCCTGCTGGCCGAAGCCTGTGCCTGTCTCAAGTCTGCAGGCATCGGACGCGCTTGGCTCACCACCGATCGAAACACCCGAGCCGAGAGATTTTATCGCGCGGCTGGTTGGGAACACGTCGGCGAAAAGGACAATGAGCTTCTTTTCGAACGATCACTGTGAATTAGATCACAAACGCTCCAAAAGCAGGCCTCCCGCCAAGGCATGAAAGGCCTCGACCGCCTTCGGCTGCGCGCTCTGCGGGTTTTCGCTCGCGGCGACCTAGAGGGCAGCGTTGAGAGCCGCGCCGCTCTCCCTGATCTCCATCTTCGACGGTCCCGTCTGATCAACACTTCGTCATCCACGACCATTCCTCAGGAGCCGCTCGCCCGCGTCACGGGCATTTGCCAAGCCCAGGCGCGACGCTCGAACCTCGTGATCGCTGGTGGCCAAGAAGTGAGACAATTTGCCCACTTAACTATGACCTAAAAGTAATTCATCCTCCAATTGACTCTTCAGAATCGCGGTTGTAATTGCTGTTTGAGTTTTGAAAATACAAGTTGAGTATATGCATCACCTCGGCGAAGTTGTAATACGAAGACAAAAAGAAAAGTTGATTGAAATAGTAAGGAAATTTGTAAGCCGGGGACAGCCTTACGTTTTAATAAACTTTCCATCAAATAAAGATCCTGGCCATCACGCGAGTTGGCTTGGATTGGCGATAGTATTGCGCGAAGTAACGGGGCGCCTCCCGGTGCTGACGGGCAGCACAACGCAAAGTATAGATGAGATAAAAACAACACCAGGCGACGCTCCAATATTCATTTGCGGTGGAGCCGACCTTGGCGACGCGCAGGCGGGCAGGGATGATGTTCGCTACCGTTTGATGTGGAAATATCCGGATCGAACGATCATCCAGATGCCGCAAACGATCCATTTCGCAAACGAGTCCCTCAAGGAATATGCGAAACGTACGATCGGAAGGCATCGCAATTTTTTTTGCATGACGCGCGATCGTCAGAGTTTCGAGCTGGCGAAAGCCAACTTCGATTGTGATGTCGAGGCCGGCCCGGACACGGCATTCGGCGTGGGAGCGCTGAAACCGTTCGAAGCCGATCCTCTCCGGGTATTATATGTCATGCAGCCTCTCGGAGAGGACGAGGTCGATATAGCGAAAGCGCGAGCGATCGTTGACGGACCTCTTACCAATTGGATCAACGGTCCGAACAGTTTGTCGCGCATGCGCAAGTCGAGCGTCGTCAAGTCGGCGTTGCGGCATGGCTTTAGCCGCACAGAGATGATCGCCCAGCATCGTCAGGATGTCGCGGCTCGATATGTCGATTACGGCGTGAAGATCCTCTCCGGCGCACAACGGATCATCACCAACCATCTGCACGGTCATATTCTCTGTCTTTTGCTGAATAAGCCGCATATCGCGGTTGCGAGGGACGGCAGCAATCTGCACGACGTCATCGGTAGCCAGACTGGCGATAGCCCTCTGGTGGAGAAGGCGACAAATGCCGGTGAGCTTTTGGCAGCAATGTCTCGCCTGCCGTATGAGCTGGGAGGAACTTGGTACAAGTCGAGTAAACCCATGCATCCAAGTCCCGCTGTTCCGGCCCCAGATCTAATACCTCAACCCTCCATAGTCTGATTCCCGGTAGGAGTTCACTTTGTCGGTTTTACGAGACGACGATATTCTGTTCAGCCATGTCAGTGAGAACCGATCCGCCGCAGCCGTTACGGGTGCTTTCTGGTCGGCGCTGAGCACGCTTATTCCGACAGTCCTGACCTTCGCAGTCTTTGTGGTGACGTCTCGCGTTCTCCAGCCTCAGGATTTCGGCCTTGTTGCGCTGGCCTTCAGCATCGTGTCGTTTGCCGGCAGCTTTGGACCGACGGCATTTGGCGAAGCGATCATCCAAAAAGCCGAAATCAGGCGCAGCCATCTGGATACGATATTCCTGCTTTCGCTCGCTTTTTCATTTTTGATCTATGGTGCTTTGTGCATCGCCGCTTCGCCAATCGCGGCCTATGTGGGGCATGAGCAAATCACACCCCTGATTTACATCATGGGATTGAAGGTTTTCTTCGACTTCACGGCCGTCGTTCCGAATGCAATTGTCAATCGGAAGATGTCGTTTCATCTGGTAGCCGTCCGCACTGTGATTGCGACGATCACTTCTGCCTGCATTTGCCTTGTTTTGGTTCTCGCGGGTTTCGGCTTGTGGGGGCTTGCGATTGCGCAGATCGCGGCCACAGCGGCATCATGCGGCGCCGCTTTCTGGGGCGCCGGGTGGCGGCCCGGGCTTCACCTGAAAAGAGCAAGCCTCAACGAGCTCCTTCACTATGGGTTTTTTGCATCCGGCACTCGGTTTTTACAGACAATGAGCTTGGACAACCTGCTCATCGGGGTGCTCTTGAGCCCATCAGCGCTCGGGATCTATAATTTTTCCAAGCGTTTGTTCGATATGATCAACAACGTCATCGCCGGGGGCTTAACATCCGTCACGCACGTCTTGCTTTCTTCATTGCGGGCCGATCCGAAGAAAGTGCGAGAAGCATTTCTCATGGCGACGTTTGGCTGCGCTCTGGTTTCCTACCCCGTCTTCATAGGCCTTGCTGCCGTCGCCGATGATGCGATCACGACAATTTTCGGTGCACATTGGATCGCGGCCGTTTGGCCGGTTCGGTTCTACTGCGTCATAGGATTGATGGCCGGGATCGGCTACGTGCAGGCATCCTTGATCAAGAGCCAAGGAGAGATGGATTGGTGGTTTTACTACCAGCTGGCACGAAACCTCCTCACACTCCTGACGATCGCAATTCTCTATCCCTACGGCGTCACGACAATCGTTTTCGCCATCATGATCGAAGTTCTGTTGTTTTGGCCGATCACCAGCTGGAAGGTTTCGCAGCATATAGAGCTGAGTATCCCGGCATATCTGGCGCAATTCCTGCGGCCTACCATGGCCTCTGCAGGAATGGTTGCAGTCATTTTCCTCCTCCATGAATTGCTCATTCATTGGTCCCCGTATCCACGCTTGGCCGTGGAAATCCTGGCAGGCGGCATGGCTTACTGCGGTCTGATATTCGTTCTGTGCAGAGCTCGTTTAAATGTCTTGATCGGCAGTATAAAGCAGGCACGGCAGCGCAAGAGTAACAGGGGTGCGGTTGCCAACCCTGCATGATTTCCAGGCCATACCCGCATAGACCTGTGTCGCGATTTGAGGGATCTGGTGCTCAAGCCGTCATCTGAAATTATCAGAACGTCGCTTTGGTGACGTTCTCATCCACCGCATCCGAACGCCCCTCAGACGCAATGCGCAATAGGATAATCCATAAGATGACTAGCCTCGACCGCGGTTATTCGCCATCGGCGATGGACGACGTAGGAGTCTCGATTGCCGAGCGCAGCCGTTACTACACGCTCGATGCCATGCGCGGATTTGCCGCTATCTGTGTTGTCGCTACACATTTCCGGGAGAGCTATGCGCCTTCGGCCTATCTGGCAGTCGATTTTTTCTTCGTTCTCAGCGGATTTATTATCGCGGATATTTATGGAAAACGGCTCTCGCGCGGTCTGCTGTTCCAGTCGTTTATGGCGGCCCGCATCAAGCGCCTTTATCCGCTCTATTTCATCGGAATTGTGGTCGGCCTCGTCCAGATCATTCTGCTAACAAACTGGGGGCTGAGAAATCAAAGCGTCCTCGACCTGCTGGTGTCGACGACTGCGAACACGTTCTTTCTGCCGAGCCCGATGTATTTCCTTCAAGCGAATCCGATGCAAGGAATGTTTCCGATCAACGGTCCGGCATGGTCGATGTTCTGGGAGCTGTTGGTGAATATCGTCTTCGCCCTGTGGCTTTTTCGGCTCTCCGTCCGCGCGCTCTGCGGCGTTGCATTGGTCTCGGCTGCGTTTTTGGGTTTTGTCGGTCTTAAATACGGCATGTTGAATATCGGCTGGGAGTGGCCCTCAGCGGTCGGTGGACTGCCAAGGGTGATGTTTTCGTTTACGGCAGGGGTGGTGATAAGCCGCCTCTTCGGCGGCATGCCCGCCTGGAGGAAGGGTTGGGTCGCCATTGTGCCATGCCTTCTTCTGATGATTTGCATTGCGGCGCCGGTTCCTGTCGTGTTGCGGCCTTACTACGACTTGATGTTCGCGATGGCCTTGGCCCCGCTCATCGTGATGCTCGGCCTCTTTCTGGAGATGCCCGCAAAAGCCGAGGCGTTGGCGACGTGGATTGGCTATATTTCCTATCCTGTCTACATCTTGCACCGCGGGGCGATCGGCGTTTTCAAGCCGGTTGCGGCGTCGATGGGATTGAATGGCCCTCTCGCATTCTCAGTGTTTCTCAGCGTGGTCCTGTGTTTCGCTTATCTGACCGCTCGTCTCGTTGACAAAACGATGGCCACACGGACTCGTCGCGCTCGATAAGTTGCGTCCGCTACGCCATGGGCTTTCTGTTTGGCGAGAGAACCTCTCACGACGATCACGAACGCTCCAAAAGCAGACCTGCCGCCAAGGCATGAAAGGCCTCGACCGCCTTCGGCAGCACGCTCTGCGGGTCGTCGCTGGCGGCGATCCAGAGGGCGGCATTGAGAGCCGCGCCGCTCAGCAATCGGGCAGCCGCCTCGGCGTCGAGCGGCTTGAGGATGCCTTGTGCGGTCAGGCGCTCCACCGTGCTCTTGGTCACCTGTAGACAATTGTTCTGGCTGGGCCATTGCGAGGGATCACCCAGCACCGCTGGTCCGTCGAGCAGAACGATGCGCTGGACTTCCGGATTGAGCGCCATCTCGATATAGGCCGCGCCCTCGGCGAGTAGGCCCTGCCAGTCGTCACCCGCCCGAGACCCGATCTGTTGAGCGCGCGCCGCCATCTCCGTGTCGATCTGATCGACGACCGCCGCCAGCAGCCCGCGCTTGTCTCCGAAGTTGTGGTAAAGCGCGCCGCGTGTCAGGCCGGCGTCAGCCGTCAGCTCGTCCATCGACGCTGCGGCGTAGCCCTTTTCGGCGAAAGCCTTTCGCGCCGCCGCGATCAGCTTGGCGCGGTTTTCCTGCATCGTTTCATTGCGTGTTTTCGCCATTCGACCCCTCAATTCACATACGAAGCGTATATTAACTTGACATACGATGCGTATGCCAGTTATTTCACATACGTACCGTATATCAAATCGAGCACGCTTGTGAAGCATTCCCCGCGCTCACCGGTCTTTGCCAACATCAAGAGAGATCAGAATGACCCAACGCGAAGCAATCTTTCCTGCCGAAAGGCACGCTCTTTACGAGGAGCACGGCTATTCCGCCGCCATCCGATCCGGTGATCTGCTGTTTGTATCAGGGCAGGTCGGCAGCCGTTCGGATGGAACAGCCGAACCCGATTTCGAACGTCAGGTGCGGCTGGCCTTTGAAAACCTGAAGGCGACGCTGAGCGCCGCCGGCTGCACGCTGGATGACATCGTTGACGTCACCACCTTCCACACCGACCCGGAGAACCAGTTCGGAACGATCATGGCGGTCAAGCAGGAGATCTTCAGCAAGCCACCCTATCCGAATTGGACGGCGCTCGGGGTGAACTGGCTCGCCGGTTTCGATTTCGAGATCAAGGTCATCGCCCGCATTCCGGCAAGTCCTTGATATCGTCCCCCGGCTTGAACGTCAGCAAACAGCGCTGCGGGACCGCTGTCAGCGGCGGGCGACCGGCTTCGTGGCGGCGCGGCGCTGCAGCGCGAAACGTGCAGCCGAGCAGTTGACGTCGGGCACGAGATCGTAGGTCTGCTGGTAGAGGCTCTGCGCCAGCGTATTGTTGCCGCGGGTTTCCGAGGCAAGGGCTGCGAGCGCCGTGCGCTTGTAGGCCTCGACGATCGGTTCGGCGGCCTTTGCCAGCGCCGCATCGTCGGATGGTTCGGCGCTCAGGGAAAGGGCGGCATAGGTTGCGTCGCCATCCCTGCCGACGCGGCCGCCGACGGCGCCGTTGAAGCTTTGCTCGGAAACCTGGCGCATGCGCCGGGCATTCTTGATGCATGTGGGGATGCGGGCGGCTTCCGCGTTGATGCGTTCCGCCGTCGGGCCGCCGTCCGCGCTGCCGCTGTCGGATAGGATGACGTAGCCGATGATGCCGACGATGGCGAGATAGGCGACCCCCATGCCGGCGAGGAAGGCCGGCTGCTTGAGCAGCGATTTCTTCGGCTTGTCGTCACCGGCCTTGGAGGCCTCCTTCTTCGGCGCCTCCTTGGCGGCGGCTTTGACGACGAACTGGAATTCGACGTCCTTGCCGAGACGGAAGCTGTCGCCAGCTTTCAGCGAGGCCGTCTGCAGCAGCGCTTCGCCGCGCAGCATGATCGGGTTCAGCCCCATGCGGCGAATGATGAAGCCGCCGTCGCTCTGGCGCTCGATGCGCGCATGGATCGGCGCCAGGAACGGATCGTCGACGACGATATCGGCGTTGGAAGCTCGACCGATCGACATTTCCGGCCGGTCGAGCACATGGCTGCGGCTCTGGCCGCCGGGCCCGGTCTGCAGCAGGCTTGGTTTGTTTCCGCGAAAGAAGGAAAAGGCCATGATCAGAACATCCCACTCGACATCATCTCGACGATTGCCGGCGCCAGCACCAGAAGAAGGATCGACACGACGATCATCATCGCCGGCATGACGATCTTGGCCTTCAGCTTTTCACTGGCCCTGTCGGCCTTTTCCCAGCGGCGGAAGCGCAGGTCGCGCGCATGTTCGCGCAGCAGCTCGACGCGGTTGCTGCCCTCAACTTCGCCCTGAATCACCGCACGGATGACCCGCACGACCTCCTCGGCGGTCATGCGGCGCTCCAGCCGCTGCAGCGCCTCGACCATGCCGGTGCCGAGCGCGACGTCCTTCAGCGTCTGTTCGATCTCCTCGCTCATGACGGTGCCGGGTGCGGCCTCGGCATAAAGCCTCAGGCTCTCCGGCAGCGTCGCCTGCGCCTGCTGCGTCATGACGACGAGATCGAGAAAATAGGGAAATTCGCGTGAGATGCGCTCCTTGCGGTCCTGCATCTTGTCGTCGGCGACGACCCAGAAATAGATGGCGGGGATCAGGCCGAGGATCAGCCCGGCCACCAGCCCGCCGATCACGCTGCCGCTGGCAATGCCGAACAGCACGCCGAGCAGGACGAAGCCGAAGAGGCTGAGAACCACGAGAAGGGCGATATATTCCCGCCCCGTCACGCCGCCGAAGGGCCGGCCGCCATAGATCAGCTTCTGCTCGAGCTGGGCGCCGTAATCGGCCAGCAGCGGCTCGAAATGGGTCAGCACGAATTCGACTGGCGTGCGCATGCCGATGCTGTCGACGATATTCGGCGGCGGACCATCGCCGCCCGCGGACCGGCGCACCACCTGGATGCTGCCGAGCAGATCGCCAATCCACCAAACGAAGAGGGCGGCGGTGATGCCGGCAAAGACGACGGCGATCGGGGCGAGGGGTATGTGAGACATCATACCGACACCTTCATCATCGAGCGCATCCAGAAGAAGCCGGTGGCATAGAGAATGGCGCCGACGATCGCGATGACGATGCCGATGGCGTTGCCGAACACCTTGTCGATCAGCTCGGGCTGGCCGAAAAAGATCATCAGGATCATGAACAGCGCGCCGCCATTGACGACGCGGAAGTTCATGCGCGCCTGCGACGACGAGGTGGTGATCTTCTGGTCGAGCTTCCAGATCTCCTTGAAGGATTTCGACATTTCCGTCAGCGGCTCGGAAATGTCGCCGCCCTGGCGGGCAAAGAGGCCGAGGGCCGCATCGACCATCTTGAAGTGCAGGCTCGGCACGTTGCGGCCGTGGCGGTCGAGCGCCTCGACGAGGCCGATGCCGAGCTTCTGTTCGCGGGCGATGCGCTCGAACTCGCGTGAGGCCGGCATCTGGCCGGTATCGGCCACCGCATTGACGGCGATGGCAAGCGGCTTGCCGGTGCGCACTGCCGAGACGATCTGGTCGACGGCATAGGGAAGCTGCGATTCGATCTGCAGCCAGCGGCGCTGCAGGAAATAGCGGATGATCGCCTTGGGCAAGAAGAAGGCGACCGGGATGGCGATGACGATGCCGGCGATCGGCCCGAAGATCAGCGAGACCACCACGAAGACGAGGATCGCCGTGATGCCGTAGGCGAGGATCATCGTATAGGGCGGAACGGCATCGCGCCCGAAGACCTGGGCCGCCTCGCTGGCGAGCGCGATGTCGCGTTCGGTGGCGCGCAACAGCGGCGCCGGCCAGCGCACCGGCGCGCCCCAGACGAGCAGTCCCGCCGTCACTGCGCCGAGGGCGACCGTAAAGATCTGCAGAATGCTGATATTCATGGTTTCCCCCTCAAACGAACATGTCCAATTTTTCGATTTCGCCGTCGTCGTTGAACTCGACGAGCTCGGCGACGAAGCTCGGCAGGTAACCGGTGAAGGCATGCACGGCCTGGCCGCCGGCGCGGCCGACGAGATGGAAGATCGGCTCGACGATGACAAGACCGGTATCCGGATCGATGCCGATCACCTCGGATATCTCGGTGACGGCGCGCCGGCCGCTCTCCAGACGGTTGAGCTGCACGACGAGTTCGACGGCGGCGACGATCTGCTGGCGGATCGCCATGACCGGCAGCGAGCTCTGGCCCTGCAGCACCATCACCTCCAGCCGGGTCATCATGTCCTGCGGCGTATTGGCATGCGCCGTCGTCATCGAGCCAGCATGGCCGGTGTTCATCGCCTGCAGCATGTCGATTGCCTCGGCACCGCGGCACTCGCCGACGATGATGCGGTCGGGCCGCATGCGCAGCGCGTTGCGCACCAGGTCGCGGATGGTGACGCTGGTCTCGGATTCCGCCGTCTTCGGCCGCGATTGCAGGTAAACGACATGGATGCCGTCGAGCTGCAGTTCCGACGTGTCCTCGACCGCCACGACGCGCTCGCCGACCGGGATGAACTGCGACAGGCTGTTCAACAGCGTCGTCTTGCCGGAGCCGGTGCCGCCCGAGACGACGATGTTCTTGCGGGCGCGGACGGCCGCCTCGAGGAAGGCGCGCATCGGCTCGCTGAGCGCACCTGCCGTGACCAGCTTGCTAATGTCGAGCCGCGACTTGCCGCCGAATTTGCGGATGGTCAGGCAGGCGCCCTTGACCGCAAGCGGCGGAATGACGGCGTTGACGCGCGAACCGTCCGGCATGCGGAAGTCGGCCATCGCCTCGCTCTCGTTGATCGAGCGGTTGGAATCGACGGCGATGCGCTCGATCACCTTCATCAGCTGCCGCTCATTGGCAAAGGCGAAGGGGTAGCGCTCCAGCAGGCCGAATTTTTCGACATAGATCTCGTCGTAGCGCGTCACCATGATTTCCGAGATGACGTCGAGATCCATCAGCTCCGAGATCGTCCCCCAGCGATACATCAGCTCCTCGATATTGGAGCGCAGGTGCATATGGGCGATCTCGTAGCGGTCGCCGGCATTGAAAAGCGCCTGCCGGGCCTGGAAGGCGGCGCTGAAACGGGTATCGAGCTGGGCGAAGTCCGCGCGGGTGGATTCGAAGTTCAGCTTCAGCTGCAGCGCCGAGATCAGCGCCTTGCCGACGTCGAACAGGCGGCGGTTGTCCTGTTCCTCGCGCGCCAGGCTTGCGGCATTCGACGAGGCGTCGCGCCGGCCGGTCCGGGCGATGCGTTTTGCCAGCCATCGATAGACGGCGTTCTTGATGACCAGGATGACAAGATCCTGCGGCGCGCTGTCGAGCGCCTCCTTGATGAACATGTCGAGACGCTCGCGGATGCGGCCGCGCGTCTCCTCGCGGCCGAAATCGGAAGATTTCACCAGCCGGTCATACTGCGTGTCTTTTAGCAGTCGCTCATGTATCTCCATCTGCAGCGCCAGCACCCGTTCCTGGTCCGGAAACTGCGTGACCGCCTCAGGCGCTGCCACCGGCTCGACGAGTTCGATCGTGACGTTCGGCACCCAGATCGACATGCCGGCCGAGACCGCGACCGGCGTGCCGGCCCGAAGCGGCTGGTCGTCGACGCGCGTCGGGTTGCGCCCATGATGCTGCACCGACCAGCCCTGGCCCGATTTCCGCAGCACGAATTGCGGCGAGGAGACATGACTGCCGCGCAACCGCACGACGCCCGCACCGGCCGGCAGCGTCAGCGTGCTGCTTTCGCCGACAAAATAGGTCTCATTCGCCGAGAGCGGGATCACCTCCCGACCGCTGCCGTCCTCATAGGAAATTTTCAACAGCATGGCTCATTCCCCCGCGACGGTCACATGCGCGTCCAGTTGATGCTCGGCAGGTCCTCGACGGTATTGTCGGTCGGATTGCGCAGCACGAGATTGAGGCTGCCGTTCGACTGGCCCATGGCGAAGATCAGCATCTCGGCTTCCGACGGCGTCACTTCGACGGTCACATTGTTGTAAGTGCTGTTGGCCTTGGTCACCGCACCCTCCGGGGTCGTCGCCGCACCGACGGCCAGAACCTTGACGTTCTGCAGGAAGGTGCGGGTGACGACGCGGGTGCGTGAGCTGATGCCGAGTTTATAATCCTGCGCCTGCTTCCGGTAGGCGTTGACATCGTTCTCGTCGGCGCCCGGATACTGGGTGAGGTAGTTCTTCAGCATCTGCTCGACCGGCGACGGCGGCTGGGCCGGAGCCGGCGGTTGCTCAGTCGCGGCAGGCTGCTGGCCCGGAACGGCAGGCACCTGGCCAGGTGTTCCGGGCTGAGTAGCGGCGGCAGGCGCCACCGGCTCGACCGGTTCGTCGACTGTACCGAGGATATCGACATAGCTGCCCGGCTCGACGAAATGGCCGACGGCCGCGGCAGCGTTGACGGGAAGGGTCAGCGCCCGCTTGCCGGGCGCGATCATCGTTGTCAGGCGTCCGCCATCGGTATCGTCGAAATACTGGAAGAGCAGCACGGAGCCGGCCGGAATGTCGCTCGCAGCCGTCCTGTCCTTCAGCCATTCCTGGTAGGCGCTGGCGGCGGGAACCGCGAGTTTGGCAAGCGCGCCGAAACTTTCCGGCAGCATCACCGGTTCGGCGAGCATATCGGGCGTGATCGCCTGGCCTCGCGTCACCTTCCGGTCTGGCTGGAGCCGCATGAAGGCATAGGCCACCTGCTCGTTCTTGACGCTCTCGGTCCAGAAGTAAAGCAGAACGCCGGTGATGAGCCCGACGATGACGGCCGCAATGAGCTTCCAGTTCATGGTGTTATTCCTTCGACGAAGGGTTGCCGGATTTGAATGACCTCGACGGTCCTGCCGTCGGTTTTGCTGCGCGTGTACAAGACATTGGCCTCGACGCTGCCGCGCCGGCCGTAAAGGGCGGTGACCCCGCCGCGCTCAGCCAGCGGCGTCTCGATGGTGAAGCCGTCGCGGGCAAGAAGATCGGCGCGCTGATCCGACCAGCGCGAGGCCGAAATGGTGCCTTTCGACACGACCGTGCGCGAGGTGTGGCCCTTGTCGCGATCGCCGATATCGCTCAGCACCTCGACGCCGGCCGGCGGACGCAGCGACATCGGCAGCTTGCTGACATCGGCAGGCGCCGCAAAGGCCGGCAGCGTCGAGGCGACATCCTCGAAGCGGCTCATCAGCACCTCGGTCATCGGCGCATCGGCGGGACGGCGGATCATGATCGAGACGCCCGGGATCGGCGCTCTTGCCGAAGGATTGGCCGGATCCTGCCGCCTGAGATAATCGAGGGCGGCCTCGCCGTCGCCGTCGAAGAAGCGCACCACCACGGCGAGGTCATCGCGGATGCGGCTTACCTTCGGGACGATCAGCATGTTGGCGGCGATGACGGCGGTCAGCTCTTGCCTGTCATTGCTCTTCGGCAGGGCAGGTCTTGTATTGACGGCCAGCACCCGCAGCCACTCGTCGGTGATATCGGAAATGCTGCGGTCGCTCTGGTAGGGCGTGAATTCCAGCGGCTGGCCGTTGATGGCGAGATCGCGCGGCGAACGTTCCGGCGCGCCGAGAATGCCGGCCAACATCGAATTCAGCGTCACCCTGAAATCCTTGTAGATCTCGGCACGGCCCGGCGTGGCCACCACGGTGGCGAGGCTGATGACCAGCGCCAAACTCGTGAGATGGCCGGCAAAACGGAAGGAGATGCGCGAGCCCTGTCCCATCTCATTTCGCTCCCGGAAAGACGCCGTCGAAGAGATCGCCGGAATCGTCGGCCACATCGCGGATTTCCCGGCGCAGCGTCGGATCGTAGCCGCGGCGCGTGGTATCGTTGTTGTGCGAGGCAAACAGCGTCGAGTCATCCACCGTGAACGCATCCTTCCAGCGGATGCTCCTGATCGTATCGAGATCGTCGGAATCCCTGAACTTGTAGACCCGGTCGGCGGTCGCGGTGACCAGCTGCGGCTTTTCATTGGCGAGGTCGCCGACCATATCGCCGAAGTCGCGACCGTCGCTCTTCAGGGTATTTTGCACGTCGTCCCAGACAAAGGTGCGTTGCGGTTCGCCGTCGCCTTCATGCGACGGGGTGCGCGAGCAGTTCATGGCGTCGCGGCCGGGCAGGGCCGGCAAGGCCGGGATCGGGAAGACGTTCGAGAAGTCGGAGGTGCAGGTGAGCCCATTCGCCTCGGCGAAGGCGGAGTTGCGCATGGCGAGCATGGTCCCGACCTTCTTGGTGGAAATCCTGTTCGCGTGGATCACGAAAATCACGATCAGCAGGATGACCGGCGCGGCGAGCACGAATTCAATCGAGGCAAGCCCGCGACTGTCGCGGTGCAGCCGCATCAGCAGCCCGCGGCCCGGAGGACCGCCCATTGGCTCAGTGTGTGTTGACGGCAGCCCAGGCATTGGCTCCTCCCTGATCGAAGACGCGCGTCAGGCCGGTGAAACTGTCGGCGGCCGGGCTCTGCTTGATGGTGTTCGAGACCTCGCCCATATCGTCGGCAAGCGTGGCGGGAGCCAGCGATGCGAGCCAGTCCTGGGTATAGAGGTCGAAGGCCGTGTAATTGTGGACCCAGCTCTGCGCCAAGGCATAGGCGGATGGCGTCTTGTCCTTGAAGATGCGGACCTGCAGCCGGGCGCGCGGTGCGCGCGAAACGACCGCCAGCGTCTGGTAGTCGGTGAGCTGGTCGCCCCCGAAGGGCGTGAAGTTGAAGGGTATGCGTCCCTTCAGCCAATAGGGCTTCGGGAAGGAGACGACGGGCAGACTAGCGCCCGCCACGGAGATCGCACCGCCCGCCGGGCCGCAGACCTGGTTCCAGATCATGTCGAACTTGCGGGTGAAGTCGTTCTCGTCCTTTGTCTGCGCATCCGAATAACGCGGCGGCACGTCGATCGGCAGCTGGAAGGGGTTGGTGATGCCGAAGCCGACGCCGAAGACCTTGTCTGCCAGCCAGAAACTGACATCGAGCGCCAATTCTTCCCAAAAGCCGAGGTCGCCGGCATATTGCTCGACAATCGCCTTGAACGGAACCTTGCTCAGGTAAGCCGGGCCGAAGGCTTCATAAAAGATGTAGAATTCCACCAGTTGATCGTCGATGCCGCTCTCGTGGTTGACCCAGTCGCGAATATGGCTGCCGTCGACCCCGCCTGCCGTCAGCGGACCCTTGCCGTTGGGGAAGCCACGATTGGCGAACTCGCCGCGCATGAGGAGCGGATCCTGTCCCTGAGTCCCATAGGACATGGCAAGGCACATTTCGGTATAGGCCGCGGCGGGATTGACGCCATCACGGTCCACCGGCAGGTTGCCGCCGGCACCTTCTCCGGCCTGGCCGCAGGATTCGCACGGGGGATGGAAGACGACGTGATCCGACTTGTTGAGGCGCACGAGGTGCAGGGCTTCGTTGCCGACGCGCTGCGGAAAGCTTTCGACGAGGTAGTCGTTCAGATCGTTCATCGCATCGATGATGTCACTGGACTTGTTGATAAGACCCCAGGGATCGTATTTGACTTGCGCCGCCACCGTATAGGCAATCGCCTTGGTGGCTTCCGTCGCCCGGAATCCCTGGAACGCCAAGCAAGCGCCGTAGATTATGCCGCCGACGATCGGCACCTTTTGCCAGCCGGGGCAATAGGGCATCGGCGGAAGCGGCGGCAGCAGGGATGCCGGCCCAAAGCCTTCCGTGAAGGAATATTCGGCGAGTTTCGCCAGAATGACACCCGAGCGCAGGGCCAGTTCCGCCGTCGTAAGTTGGAAGGCGACCGAGGTCGCCATGACGACGGTTGCCTGCGACGAGGCGACGTTGTTCATCGCCATGATGTTGAGATAGCGCGCTTCCCAGTCGGCGTGGACGAGGGCGGCGGCGTCGGCCGTATCCTGCGTGCGCTGCTTGTCGTAGATCATCTGTCCGGTGTTCAGGATCCAGACGATCATCAAAGCGAGCGCGATCGTCATGTAGAGAATGATCGGCGAGAGGAAGCCGCGTTCGTCGCGGTGCAGACGTTTGATGAAGGTCGGTGTCATAGCAAGTTCACCTCCGCCGTCGAAATCGTGTAGTAGCGGCCGTCCTTCCTTTGGCCGCGGGCAAAGACCCAGCCGGCATATTCGAGCAGCAGGAAACGCGCTTCCACCTTGGCGGTCACCGGCACGTGCGGCGAGCGATTGATGGCGGCATAAAGCGCCATCGGCGCACGGTCGACAGTCACGGTGACGTTCTGCGGATCGAACATATAACGGGCCTGGTTGCGCATCGCGCGCCAGTTCTTCGAAAGGCCCGAGGCGTCGGCAAGGCTTTTCAGTGCGTCTTCCGGCGGCTGGCAGGCACCGACGCATTTCAACTGGTCGTAGGGAGCGGCCGGAATCAGCGCCAGGCGGGCGGCAAGATCGGCCTTGCCGGCGGCGGCATCGTCGTCACAAGTCTTGGCGTCGATCAAGCTCCGGATGGTGATCGGCAGGGCCGGGCAGAAATATACGCGGGCGCTGCGCGCCGCCGCATAGGCGGCGTAATGGGTGAAGAGGTGGTTTTTAGCCAGGATGGTGAACTGGAAGACCACGAACATGAAGAAGACGAAGACCGGCGTGACGAGCACGAAATCCATCATTGTCGTGCTGCCTGATGTATCGCCGTGCAGCTCGGATATCCGGCGCCGGCGGGCGGAAAGCCGCGGCAGCAGCAGCATCGAGGCAAGCAAGATCATGGCGATCGCGAAGGTGCCGAAGAGCGCGCCGTGATCCTCAGGGATCCAGAAGGTCCGTGAGTGCAGGATCGAACTCCAGAAAGCACCGTCGAAGATGGGGCGTTCGAGTTCCGCGCGCATTGCCGTTACCTCACGAGTGAGAGAGGGGTGAAATCGGGCATGAAAAGGCACCAGAGAAGTCCGAGCGCAGCGGCAACGCCGAAGCGGACGGTATGATGGGTTTCGCGCGGCTTCAGCACCGAAGCGGCATCGCGGAAACCGGCGGGCAGGAGCAGCGCAAACAGTCCGACAGTTCGGGCCAGCACGCTCCACTGAACACGCCGCGCCATCGAGAAAACGGCGATCACGCCGCCGATCATAAGCGATGCGAGGGTCACGTCGATGGCGGGCCACAGGCCGAGAATGGCGCCGAGCGCCGCCATCAGCTTGACATCGCCGCCGCCGCAGCTTCCGGCTGCGAAGGCGATGAAAAAGATCAGGCCGGCTGCGAGGAGCCCGGCAAAGGCCAGGCCGATCCCGGTCAGACCGCCACTGAGCGCTGCCAGCATGAACCCGCCAAGCAGGCAGGGATAGGTGACGGCGTTCGGGATATGACCGTGGCGATGGTCGAGCACCGCCGCGGTCATGGTGCAGGCGACGGCAAGAGCCGCCGCTGCAGGCATCAGGGTCAGATCGTAGGTCATGTCCATGACACTGATCCGCTTATTGACCCGGCTCGGGAATTCTCTCAGCGTCGGAGAGAGCCGTGTTCTTTTCGTTGAACCATTCGCCGATCTGTTTGCCGAATGCGAGCAAAAGCAGCATCAGCGGAATGACGATCAAAGCGACGGCCAGGACGATCTGGGCCATGTCGCCGCGCTCGTCCTTGTGAAGTGCAATTGCGATAGTCTTGAGTTTTCCAAACATCTGCGTATTCCTCGTTCCTAGGTTTGTTTCGGATCGAAGACCTTGGCGAAGATGAAGCAAGCATACGCTATCGATCCGAACCAGCACGTTGCTCGTTCCAATGATATTTTCTGCTTCAGCTTATCTTCCCCAGTGGCCAACGCTTGTTGAGCAACACCATTAAGACCCAAGAGTGCGCCCAAGGCCAGCCCTCCGTCAAGCAAACGAAACGAAGGGTTCCAATTGACTTGGAGACGTCGCCGGCAAAGCCGCAGTTGACGGCGGAGTTTTTCAACTAACCGTTTGAACCGTCTGCAGTTTTACCTGCCGAGACGAAGTTTTTGGCGCTGTTGCGGCACCTCGTCTACTGCTCCATAATTGGTCAATTCTTTCAAAGCGATAGAAGAAGTGGCGCGCTGCACTCATAACGGCCGTCTTCGTCGAGCCCAACCATGGTGTTATTTGAGGATCTGGATTAAGCTTTCCTCAAATGGTGGACATGGTCCGCCAGTCGATCCGGAGAGAAAACGATGGAAACGATGAGCAGCATCTTGATACTTGGATTGGTCCTCATTCCACTGATGATGTTCTTTCCGACCGCCGTTCAGATGATGGCGACACTCTTCGGCATGAGCACGGTTCTGGTCGGGATGCCGCTCTGATGAAAGCCGTTTCCGACGACGCTGCCGAACAGGCAACCTTCCAGGTTCTGACCCGGGCGCTGGACAAGCTGCTCGGGCCGATCCGTTTTCTCCTCGAGGATCCGAGCGTTTCCGAAATCCTGATCAACGGGACATCCGACATCTTCGTCGAAAGGCGAGGCAAGCTCGAACGCGCCGATACGCGTTTCGCCAGTCGCGAGGACCTGGAATCGGCCGCGCGCAGCATCGCGCAATTCTCCGGCAAGCGGCTGACGCCGGAGGAGCCGAGCGTGGAGGCCCGCCTGCCGGATGGTTCACGCGTCCAGATGATCCAGCCGCCGGCGGCCCGCACCGGGCTCTGCATCTCCATCCGCCGCTTTCTGAAAGAACATCGCAGCATCCGCGATCTCGTCACACAGGGCAGCCTGACCGAGGAGTCGCTGTCGCTGCTGCAGGCGGCCGTCGGGCTGCAGAAGAACGTCATCATCTCCGGCGGCACCGGCACCGGCAAGACGACGATGCTGAACGCGCTGTCGGAAGCCTTTGCCGACCACGAACGCATCATCGTCATCGAGGACACGTCGGAACTGCAGATCCGCAAGGAACACGTGGTCTATCTCGAAGTGACGAAGCCCGACCGTTTCGGCCGCGGCGGCGCCAGCATCCGCGACCTGTTCCGCTCGTCGCTGCGCATGCGGCCCGACCGCATCATCGTCGGCGAGTGCCGCGGCGGCGAGGCGCTCGATATGATCCAGGCAATGACCTCGGGCCATAGCGGCAGCCTTTCGACGGTGCATGCGAACACGCCCTACGATGCCCTGCACCGGCTGGAAACGCTGGCGCTGATGTCCGACATCGACATGCCGCTGCGGCCACTGCGCGCCCAGATCGCCTCGGCAGTCGACGTCGTCGTGCAGATCGCCCGCTTCAAGCGCACCGGAAGACGGCGGGTGATCGAGATTTCCGAGATCAAGGGCCTGAACAATGACGGCCAGTATATCGTCGAAAGCATCTACAAGCTTGAGGGCGACGGCCACTCCAATTCCGATGGCGCATTGCTATGGACCGGCGTCGTGCCCAGCTTCGCCACCGATGCGATGGAAGAACTGCAAGGCGCAGAGCGCGCGGAGTGGATGACGGCCGAAGCCACCGCGCGGGCAACGGCTTGAAATCTGTTGGCGGACGCTACTTGGGAACTGTCTGCCCGACTTTCGACGCTTGGTAAAAGGCCCGGAGATCGCGCCGAGCGTCGATAGCATGCACCGGCCGCGCAGATTTTTCTGCGGAAATCGAATCGCCATTAATGCCGGGCCGATACTCTTGTTCGCTATCCCCTACAATTTAAAGGGTTCACAAAACTGTCATAATCCGCAATCATGGGTAGATTGATTGTTTTATTTCAATGTGAGCCGATGTTCCGATATAGCACGCCCCCAATGTTCGACTGTGCAACGGCCTTGGCGGCATCTGTTGTGTCGTACTTTGACCCCGAGTCCAAAGCAATCAGCCCTCCTCGTTGGGAGAAAGAACGGGAACTCCATAAGTCGACAGTCGAATTTGTGCGGCAGGGATTGGAAATCGAGGTAGCCGAAGCGTGGTCTATCTCTCCTTCGGTGCCTTCTTTTTTTAGGGGTGTTTTGTCGAGCATCAAAGATGCCCTTGAACGGCCCGGCATGCCGGTCAACCAGGCAACTATTGTAGCGAGTCGTGTCCTTTCTGAAACGAGGCTGCTTTTTGCCATGCAAAATTTTGACGCAAATTCGGCGTCTCCGAGCAAGCGGCGATCAGATCACCCCGGTAAAGTCAGCGTTATAATTCCTTTTCGAGCAACCGTCCCTCATGACGGCCGGCTGCGAAACCTGCTTTCGTGTTTGAGGGTACTTACCCGACAGAGCGCTGGAGCAGTATCCATCGTCGTTGTCGAAGATGATGAGATTCCCCGCAACAGGGGGGCACTGGAGCACTACGACATCCAATATCATCATCGGCTGAACACCGGCAAATTCAACAAATCAGCAGCGATTAATTTCGGCTCATCAATTTGCAGATCGGATGATGGGATTCTCTGCATTCTCGACGGTGATGCCTACCTAGATGAAACATTTGTCGATCAGTCGATAGGTTGCCTCATTGAGTCGGGCTGCAAGGTACTCTTTCCCTACACGGACATGTACTTCATTCAGCCGGAAGATACGGGCCGAATATACGAAAAGGGATTTCGGTCTGCCTGCCCAATCTTCGGGTACGTTTCGAAGAATGCACCAGGAGGCTGTGTCTGGTTATTTCAAGAAACATTCGACGCCGTTGGCGGATTCGACGCAGGCTTTGTCGGCTGGGGAGGAGAAGACCGTGACTTCTTCAGCCGGGTTGAAGCGATTGAGAAAATCGCCCGCCTTCCCGGCATTTTTGCCCATCTCTATCACGAACGAGCCCCAGAAATAAAAATATCGATGAATTCAGGAAAGCCATGGGAAAATGACTATAGAGCCTCTGCCACCTAAAGTATAAGTGAAGGAAATTTATAGTGCAAAATGCGATATCCGAATATATAACGGATTTTAATAGCGCTTTGGCGTCAGTGCATTTAAATTCGATTGCCTCTTTCGTTGATCTGATCGATGACGCTTGGCAGCGGGATAAGCAAATCATAGTTTGCGGCAATGGCGGCAGTGCTTTGACGGCGCTCCATTACGTTACTGACTGGAACAAATCGCTCCCACTCGCGACAGGGAGGCGGTTTCGTGGTCGGTCCGTTCTTGACAATATTGGTTTGCTGACTGCCCACGCGAACGACCAATCCTATCCAGAAAGTTTTGCCGAGCAGATCCGCAATGTAGTCGATCCCGGCGACGTTGTTCTGCTGATTTCCGGTAGTGGCAACTCCGCCAACGTCGTCCAAGGGGCGAAAGTCGCAAAGTCCCTTGGCGCAACGGTCGCCTCGATCGTCGGGTTTGATGGCGGAGCACTGGTATCGTTGTCCGACCGGATTCTTCACGTTTCGCGTTCCGACATGCAAATATGTGAAGACATTCACATGATGGTCGGACACATGATCCTGCGCACACTGATCAAGCGGCACACTCCCCCTATTGCTGCTGCATGAGCCATCTCAAATCGCCTGACGTACCGCCCGACTTAATAGTTTCAAAAACCCCATTGAGGGTGAGCTTCCTGGGTGGAGGAAGTGATGTGCCAAGCTTCTATAAGAAAATGAATGGCGGCGTCGTGAGCACCGCCATCGACAAGTTTGTGTTCGTGACCGCCAAATGGCGACGCGATAGCAAAATCAGGTTGGTTACTCATTCGGAACAGCTATTCTCAACCTGGCATAAGATAAGCGATCCGATCCTACGATCGGTTTTCCAGTCTCTCAACTGGCGAGGGGGAGTTGACGTTTCGATCATGTCGGACGTCACATCAAGCGGAAGCGGCCTTGGAGCATCCAGTGCCGTTGCCGTTGGCCTGTTCAATGCACTTGTGCAACTCGCCGGTCATTTTCTCGAACCGAATGAGCTAGCAGCGCGCGCTGCGCACGCCGAAATGATAATTGCTGGCCGCGAGATCGGGAAGCAGGATGCCTACCCTCCGGCCTTTGGCGGTCTTCGACATTATCGGTTTCTGTCTAACGAAACGGTCGAATGCCGTGGCCTCGACCTTTCGCCTGATGTGCAAGCAGAATTGTCAAGCTGGCTTATGCTGCTCGACAGCGGTTATCGCCGGGACGCGTCGAAAACATTGGCAACACAAAGGGTTCTTGTGTCGCCCGTTGCACGCGACGAGGTTCTGGCAAGGATGGTCCACCTTGCTGAAGACTTGGCATTGGACTTGGAACGTTCGGATCTATCGAACGTCGGAAATTACTTCGACGAGGCGTGGCATCTCAAAGAGCGCCTTGGCGCTTTAGATGGCAAACCTGAGCTGGCGGAGATTTACAATCGAGCCAAGCGTTGCGGGGCTTTAGGTGCGAAAATTCTGGGAGCCGGCGGAGGAGGATATTTCCTGTTTCTAACGCCCCCTAGCGCACATGCTCAGCTCCAGGATGCCTTTCACAGCAAAGCCTTGCACAAGGTTTCCATCCATAGCGAAGGCTCTCGTGCCGACAAGATTGACTACTCTGGCGTGGGAGCGTCTTAATGGAAGGTGCAGATCACTTTGATGTTTTGGTCGTGGGAGCTGGCTGCGCAGGGCTCACAACTGCCGACGTTCTAAGCGAACTTGGCGCAAAAGTCCTCCTCATCGAGCAAGGAGATAAAATCGCTCCTGGTCCAAGCACTCGGAACGGGGGCTATGTTCACGGTGGCGGTTTTCATGCCGCTGTGATCGATGATCCGATACGGGCGGCCCGCACTGCGCAACGATGCAGGGAAGGGTGCGAATTTTACCGCACGCATCATTGGACGGCGATCCATCACAACGCAGCGCCGGTTCGCCTTCTTGTCCGCGACAAGGTTCTCGCAGACCGAGCCCTGGAAAGATGGGCCTCTTTTCAGATAGAAGCGATCCCTCTTTCTTCTGCCCAATTGGCCAACCCTGAATTTGAATTCCGCGGAAACGCCACGGTTGCTGCATACGTGAAGGACCTGCCGATCAACTACGCAATGGTCTACCAGAAGCTCCTATCCCGGATGCTTCATAGAGGCGTCACCACGTGGGTGGGACATCGCCTGTCTTCATACGTCGATGGCATTGCAACAATCACGGTCGCGGGTGAGACCAAGCGCGTGAGGGTAAAGCAGGTCGTCTATTGCGCAGGTTTCGAAACAAAAGGCTTGTTGGAGCGAAACAGAGACCGGTGGAGTTCACTCGGGGATACGACTGTTAAACTATGGAAAAGTCATGTTGTTTTGACGAAGCGTTTCACGAAATTTGGATACATGATCGTCGATCCCGGTGACGTTTCGGTGATGCCCCAAGGCGACTACTGCGTTGTATGTCAGAGCCAGGAGGATTTGGAAATCGAAGCGCCCAACTATGACCAGGTGCCCTCCACTGTTGCCGGCATCAAAGACCGGCTGAATACAACCTATAACGTCCCGCATTTCGCAGCTTATCAGTCCAATGCCTGCCTGAAGCCGAGCATTCATGTCAGCAGCGCCGGCCCACGATCAGTTGACGTGCATGTCATAGAGCTTTCTGAAAATGAGATCCTCGCCCTTCCAGGCAAAGCAACGGAAGCTCCCCTCATGGCAGCAGAGGTAGCCGCCAAATTACAAGCCATGCTCACGTATTCAATAACGAAACGGCCGGGAGACACATATTCATGGTGAAACACAGATTCCCGGAAGAGACCCATCTTTCAGTGGTAGCTCGAAATGTCCGCTGCAAGCTCGCTGGTAGTTTCGAGTTCGATGACGCAGGTCGATCGGAACAGTTCCGCATTTGGTCAGATTTCACACGGACTCGGCCGAGCGCGTTCGATGGCGCACTTCTCAGGCTCAAATCTTTTGCGAGCGCAAAGGGCATCGCGGCAATCGAGGCAGAGCGGACATCCTTCTCCGCTTACATCACATCACGCCAGCCGTCGTTTTCTGATGAGTTTCCAGCGTCAGGAAGAGCAGACCCCCTGGGCTTGACTGTTCTTCTTGTCAGCCGCGATAACCACCTTGTCCTCACTCAGCGGAGCCTAACAGCCGAGCAAAACCCGGGTGGTCTCTATTTCGTCGGCGGATATGCCGAGCCGACCGCGCGCGATGGAGAGATCAATCTATTCGAAGAAGCCACGCGCGAAGTGAAAGAAGAACTTGGGGTTCTGGATGTTGATCCAGACCGATCATGGCTGATCGGCCTAGCGTATGATCCTGTCTACTGCCATCCGGAGCTGTTCTTCGTTATGAGGGCCGGTCACACTGCGGCGGAGATTGTGAGCCTCAGCCGGGATGCGGATGATCGGAATGAGGCAAACAGCATCTTTACGCATCCATTTGATGCCGTTCTATCAGAGGATGTGAAGCAACTGGCGACTTTTCCGAGGACGTGGAGCTATATCAGAGGCATTAACTTCGCGAGACGCCATGTTGAAACCACTGGCCGGTTATAAGCGGCAGGAATACGAGAAATTCCATTCTCGCATATACTGGCGACGCGAACGACAAAGCCGACCGCGGCAGGAAATTCTATTCTTGGACCGGGATGGCGTCCTCAACGTCGATAGCGGATATGTGGGGAGTATTCGGCAAGTTGAACTCCTGCCCGGGGTGATCAATGCGATCCAATTTTGTCGCCGGTCAGGAATCTTCGTCGCTCTCGTGACAAATCAAAGCGGCATTGGAAGAAAGTATTACTCCTGGGCTGATTTCGAGTTGGTGTGCCATCACATAGAGCAATCGATCTCAAAAGATGCTCCAATGTTCGAAGCTATTGCAGCCTGCGCTCAGGTTCCAAATCCGGACTTAGTGGAGGAGTTCGAATGGAGGAAGCCAGGCCCGGGCATGATACAGGCAATTTGTGACCGGTTGGAGTTACGCGCGGACCGGTGTTGGCTTGTCGGAGATCGGCTCTCTGATGTTGAAGCAGCTGCGCGAGCCGGACTTGCCGGTGCAGTTCAAATATCGGACCCGCGATCGAAGCGAGCGAGCCCTGCTTCCACGGGATTTTCCCATCTTTATGCAGATGAAGCCGCTGACGCCATTGCGCTGGCCGCATCATCAATCCTTCGACAAAGAGATTTAAGGGATCGCAATGTCTATGAGTGACGCCGAGACCACGTCAACTCGGTGGAATAATGTCGCCTATGCTCTGTCCATCGGCCTGCTAACGGCGTCAGTAAATCCCAATCTTTCCTTGTATCTGTATGAGAGATTTCGCGTCGACCCCACCACGCTAAGCTGGCTTTTGGGTCTGAACAGTATTGCCGGCTTGGTTTTCACATTGATTATACCGGCGATCTCCGATCGCGTTTCAGACCTCCGAAGAATGCTTTCCACGGTGAATTGCGTTGCATTTTTCGGGTTGGCTAGCATTCCTTTCGTGTCAGACCCGCACACGCTTGGCCTGCTGTTTGTTCTGTTGCTGGGACCATACAGCGCGTTATCGAGCCTCTTTTTCGCATACATTCGACGGACGCATTCCAACCCATCGCTCGTTGTGAAATTACGGAGCCTGTTTTCTGTCGCATGGGTCGTGGGACCAGCAGCAGCCACCACAGCGATGACCAGTTTCGGTCTATCAAGCATATTTTGGATTGCCGCGACTCTTTGTTTAGCCAACAGCATGTTTATTTGGTGGATGCCGTCATCCAACCCACCGTTTCCCCGAGCTAAGAGGGACAACGGTCAAAACGGAAAAATTACTGTTATCTTGATGTTCGCTGGTTTTGTGCTCCTTCTGGGCACCAACTATATCACGGGCAACGTGGTCTCCTTGTTGCTAAGGGATGAGTTTCACTCAACTCTGTTTCAGATCGGCCTCGTCGCAAGCTTGGCCGCCGCGTTTGAGATACCGCTGTTCTTTTTATTGCCAATTGTCGCAGAAAGACGTGGACGCGCATTCGTGTTTAAAATTGGCTGTCTAGCAGGGCTCCTTTACTGCATCGGCCTTTCAGCCTCACAAAACTACCTGCAAGTTCTGCTCTTACAGGCTCTTAACGCCGTATTCGTTGCATCCGTGATAGGAATGGGGCTTGCCTGGTTCCAGGAAATTCACCCGGCGAAGATTGGATTCATGACGGGACTTTTTTCCAACGCTTCGCGTCTAAGCGCATTGGTCGCGGCACCAGTTATCGGCACGTCAACACTTTATTTTGCAAGCTATCGAGGTCCCATCCTAGTTGCAGCCATCATGGTCCTGGCGGGCGGGCTGATTCTGCTCCCGATCGCCGCCGACAGGAAACAGCACGCTCGGTAGCTTCCATGCGACGTGCAGGAAATCGCACCTGCCATATTTTTCATCCGACCACTCGATCACCGTCGTTAGAGTGTCATTCGCCCCCAGCCGGAACCGCTCTCTCTCAACCAATTCCACCGGCCCTTGGTCGGTGTCCGGATGGGTCTCGTAGAGGATTACATAGGGAGCCTCAACGAGCATGCGCGCCGAGGGACTGATATCCCGTTGGCGTGAGCCGAGACGCGGCTGGTCGATCAAAAGCATCGCCTTCTCTCGGAAACGGCGGAAATATCGCTCCGCCGCCTGAGGCTGTTCCCGGGCGATGTCAGCGTAGATTTTTTTCACGCCGGCGCGGGCGGCGACAGTCCAGACGAGCGGGCATGCTGGGCGGCGAGCTTGGCTTCCTGGCGTGCCTCGTCGAGCAGCCGATCGAAATCTACGGGCTCAATGCCGCCGCTTGCCTTGCCTTCGGCCCAGAATGCGCGCAAGCGCTCAATGTCGCCCTTACGGGATTCCCATTTTGCAGACCAGTCGCGGATAGCTTCACGGATTACTTCGCTGCTGCTGGCGTATGCGCCGCTTTCCACGGCATCGCGCAGCAAATCCGCCTGCTGTGGCGTCATCGAGACACTAATCTTTTCGACGTTGGGCACAAGCAGCTCCATTTCCCCGCGGTGGTAAAGATTACCACCGCCTCGACCTCCTGCCAAGTATCCTGGAAATGGCGCCATTGCCGACACGGATGGCCCCTATGCGTCGTCCTTTTCGGCGCTCGCCGCCATATGGGTGAGTTCGTCCCAGAGGCTTTCGGCAAAGCTGCGCAGGACCGTGAGTTCGAAGCTGTCATCGCCGGTGCGGACGATCTGCACGGAGAGATGACCAACCATGGTCATGGCCGAATGGCCTTCCGGGAAGACGCCGGGATCGAGATTGACGGCGGTGCCCTTTGAGAGAAGCGCCCGCGAAGAGCGGCCGGAAACGCCGATGCGCACACGCCCGTGGCTCTGGTCCATGACGTAGGCTTTTCCGGCAAGCGCTGCGGCGAGGGCATCAAGGCTGGCCGGGACGAGTGGTTCGTCGCCGGCGACGAACCATTGACCGAAGCCCGCCTTGCGGATCGAACTTTTTGCAAAGCCTGCCTTTGCCAATTCCGCAGCGAGCGCGGATGGCTCTATCGCGCCGAGCACATGCAGGAGATGCCCCTCCGGCAGGGCTTGCAGGCGGATGCCGGCCTCCGAGATGCCGTTATAAACCGTTCCGGCCAGAACCGGTTTGTGTTGCGGAAGATCAGGCATGAAGCTTCTCGTTTTCGGGATCGATGAAGACGGGATGGCAGAGCACCGCATCGGTGAATTCATTGCGCAGGCCGTTCCAGACCGTCACCTTTTCGCCGATACGCTCCGGCCCGCGCTTGACGAGCGCCAGGCCGATCGTATGGCCGAGCCCCGGCGAAAAGGCGCTCGATGTGACGTAGCCCTGATCGTTTTCGAGCGTCGCCGCAGCGCCCTCGGCAAGGATATGCGAGCCGGTGCGGAAGCCGCTTGTCGGATTGAGCGGTTTGACGCCGACGAGGCGCGGGCGCTCGGGATCCTGCAGGCCGTCGCGGGCAAGCATGGCCTTGCCGATGAAATCCGGCTTGGTTGATGAAACCATGCGGCCGAAACCGAGATCGCCTGGGGTGACCGTGCCGTTGATCTCGGCATGGGTGACGTGGCCCTTCTCGATGCGCATGACGCCGAGCGCTTCGGCGCCATAGGCGCAGATGCCATGTTTCTCACCGGCTGCCATGATCGCGTCGGCAACGCCTTCGCCGTAGCCGGCCGGTACTGCCAGCTCGTAGGCGAGTTCGCCGGAGAAGGAGATCCGGAAGAGCCGGCCTTCGAGCCCGCCGCCGAAGAGCGAGACCTTGCGGGCGCTCATGAAGGGGAAGGCCGCATCCGACAGATCCTCGTCGACGATCTCGGAGAGGATGTCGCGCGACTTCGGCCCGGCAACGGCCATCTGCGCCCATTGATCGGTGGAGGAGGCGAAGCAGACGTCGAGCTCCGGCCAGAGCGTCTGGGCGCAGAATTCGAGATGGGTGAGCACGCCGGCGGCAAGTGCGGTCGTCGTCGTCATGAAGAAATGATCGTCGCTGAACCGGCTGGTGGTGCCGTCGTCATAGATGAAGCCATCCTCGCGCAGCATGATGCCGTAACGCGCCTTGCCGACGGCAAGCTTGGCGAAGCCGTTGCAATAGATGCGATCGAGGAAGGTCGCGGCATCCCTGCCGAAGATTTCGATCTTGCCGAGGGTCGAGACGTCGCAGAGGCCGGCATTTTTGCGGATGTTCAATACTTCGCGGTCGACGCTTTCGCGCCACGTCGTTTCGCCCACGCGCGGGAACCAGGAAGAACGATACCAGAGGCCGGTTTCGACGAAGACCGCGCCGTTTTTCTCGGCCCAGCCATGCAGCGGCGATTTGCGCGCCGGCTGGAAATGTTTGCCGCGCGATGCCCCGGTCAAAGCGCCGAAGGAGACCGGCGTATAGAAGGGCCGGAAGGTCGTCGTTCCCACCTCGGCGGGCGACACGCCACGCGTCTCGGCGAGAATGCCGATGGCGTTGATGTTGGAAAGCTTGCCCTGGTCGGTCGCCATGCCGCTGGTGGTATAACGCTTGGCGAGCTCGACATGGCCGTAGCCTTCGCGCACGGCCAGCCCAAGGTCCTTGAGATGCACGTCGTTCTGATAGTCGACGAAGGCCTTGCCCTTTGAACCTTTGACCGACCAGAGCGGCTTTGCGTGCTGAGCCGTCTCGGTGGCGGAAGCAAAGGCCGGTTCCGCGGCGATGCCGATTGCCTGCAATGCGGCGGCGGCCTTTGCGGCGCCATCGCCGAGGCAGGCTGTGGTCTGCGCAAGGCCGTCTGCGGCGCCCGCAACCGCGAGGCCTTCCTGTGCAGTCGGCGCCAGAAACCCCGAAGTCTCCTCCGACCATCGCGGCTTGCCGCCGCGATGGCAGGCAAGATGAATGACCGGGCTCCAGCCACCCGACATCGCGAGCGCATCCGCGTCGATCCGGCGAAGGCCGCCTGCGGTTTCGACGCCGACGCTGTGCAGGCGCTTGCCGCCGAACGCATCGATCACCCGGGCGCCCCGCAGAACCTCGGCACGGCCCTGCCAGCTCTTGCCGCCATCGGCGCGACTGTCGATGATCGCCGCAACTCGAAGGCCGGAGGCTTCAAGGTCGGCGGCGGTGTCATATCCGGCATCATTGGTGGTGAAGATCACCGTGCTTTGGCCCGGCGCCACCGCCTGCCGGTTGAGATAGCTGCGCATGGCGCCTGCCATCATCACACCGGGAATATCGTTGCCGCCAAAGACGAGCGGCCGCTCTTCGGCGCCGGTCGCCAGGATCGCCTGGCGGGCGACGATGCGCCACAACCGTTCGACCGGACGATCCGGATCGGGCATCGCTACATGCTTCTGCACCCGCTCGACGGCGCCGAAGACATTGTCGTCGTACCAGCCGAACACCGTCATGCGCGGCATGCGGCGCACGTTCTCCAGGCCCTCCAGCTCGGCAAGCAGCTCGTTGAGAACAGTGCCCGCCGGCTTGCCGTCGACGGTGCCGGTCTCGGAAAGCAGGCTACCGCCGAGTTCCGGCCCCTCGTCGGCGAGGATGACGCGTGCGCCGGCCCGGCCGGCGGTCAGCGCTGCGGCAAGGCCGGCAGGGCCGGCGCCGATCACCAGCAGATCGCAATGCGCCCAGCATTTCTCGTAGGAATCAGGATCGGCTTCGTAGGAGGCTCTGCCGAGGCCCGCCGCCTTGCGGATCACCGGCTCGTAGAGCTTTTCCCAGAGGGCCGCCGGCCACATGAAGGTCTTGTAATAGAAGCCGGCGCTGAGGAAGGGCGACAGCAGCCCGTTGACCGCGCCGATATCGAAGCCGAGAGAGGGCCAGCGGTTCTGGCTCTTTGCCGTCAACCCCTGATAAAGCTCGATCATCGTCGCGCGTGTATTCGGTTCGGTGCGCCCGCCGCTGCCTGTCGTCACCAGCGCGTTCGGTTCGGCGGCCCCCGCCGTCAGAATGCCGCGCGGGCGGTGA
Organism: Rhizobium anhuiense bv. trifolii; assembly: GCF_024346605.1. Taxonomy (NCBI): domain Bacteria; kingdom Pseudomonadati; phylum Pseudomonadota; class Alphaproteobacteria; order Hyphomicrobiales; family Rhizobiaceae; genus Rhizobium; species Rhizobium anhuiense. Next base: position 1,134,889 of record NZ_CP098801.1, on the reverse strand, counting down.
TATTTGAAGCTGCGGCCGACGAGCTGGACGCCGTTGGCGAGCAGCGCCGAGGCGAGCGTGTCGCCCGGATGGCCTTCGAGCGGCCTGCCGTCGAAGGTGAAGCCGAGCGTTGTGGCGCGGTCGATCCGGCCGCCGGAGGAGAGACGGAAACTCGTCATGCCGGTTCTCCGCCGAGCTTGGAAAGGGCGGCATCCCTGACGCGGTGGACCGCATGGGTGACGGTGTCGCGCTCGACGATCAGCCAGCGGCGGCATCCGGAGGTGTGATGCCAGTATTCGCTGTGCCGGCCGCGCGGATTGTCACGGAGATAGACATAGTCGAACCAGGCATCCGCGCCGGCATCCGGCGCCGGCCTGGCAAGGCTGGCATCGCCGCGGATCGAAAATTCCTCCTTGGGCCGGGCACCGCAATGGGGACATGAAATCAGGCTTGCCATGGTCGAATGTCCTTAGTGCAGATTGGGCTGGGCGCCGACGCCCTTTTCGTCGATCGGATAACCGCGCGCGAAACGGTCGAGCCGGAAGGCGCGGGCGGTCTGATGCGGCGTGTTGCGGGCGATCAGATGGGCGTAGCAGAAGCCGGAGGCGGGTGTCGCCTTGAAGCCGCCGTAACACCAGCCGGTATTGAGGTAGAGATTGTCGATATGGGTGCGGTCGATGATCGGCGAGCCGTCCATGCTCATATCCATGACGCCGCCCCAGGAGCGCAGATAGCGCACGCGCGAAAGCGACGGGATCATCGCCAGCCCGGCCTCGGCGACATGTTCGACCGAAGCGAGATTGCCGCGCTGGGCATAGGAATTATAGCCGTCGATATCGCCGCCGAAGACGAGGCCGCCCTTATCGGACTGGGAGACATAGAAATGCCCGGCGCCGAAGGTGACGACCGTGTCGATGAAGGGTTTCAGGCCTTCGGAGACGAAGGCCTGCAGCACATGGCTTTCAATCGGCAGCCGCAGGCCGGCCATATCGGCGACGACGGTGGAGTTGCCGGCGGCTGCGAGCGCCAGCTTGCCGCAGCCGATGAAGCCCTTGCTGGTCTCGACGCCGGTCACCTGACCATTTTCGCGGCGGATACCGGTCACCTCGCACTGGGTGATGATGTCGACGCCGCGGCTGTCTGCGCCGCGCGCATAACCCCAGGCGACCGCATCGTGACGCACCGTGCCGCCGCGCGGGTGGAACAGGCCGCCCATAATGGGGAAACGGGCATTGTCGAAATCGAGGAAGGGCAATTTCCGGCGCACTGCCTGCCGGTCGAGAAGCTCGGCGTCGACGCCGTGCAGCCGCATGGCGTTGCCGCGGCGCGTATAGGCGTCACGCTGCGCATCGGAATGGAAGAGGTTGAGCACGCCGCGCTGCGAGACCATGGCGTTGAAGTTGAAGTCCTGCTCCAGCCCTTCCCAAAGCTTCATCGACAGCTCGTAGAAGGGATTGTTGCCTGATAGCAGGTAGTTCGAACGGATGATCGTCGTGTTCCTGCCGATATTGCCGGAGCCGAGATAGCCCTTTTCGAGGACGGCGACATTGGTGACGCCGAACTCCTTGGCGAGATAATAGGCGGTGGCAAGACCATGGCCGCCGCCGCCGACGATGATGACGTCGTAATGCGGCTTCGGCGCCGGATCGCGCCAGGCAGGCGCCCAGCCCTTGTTGCCGCGAAGGCCGTTCAGAAAAATCGAAAGAGCGGAATAGCGCATGGGTCACCCGGAAAGAACAGGAGCATGATGCCAGAAAGAGACGCATGTACTTGCACGATAAGGACATAAATCGCTAAGAAAGAGACATGTCTTCATTTGATAGCAAAAATGTCCAGACAATCGGCTTCATCCTCATCCCGGGATTTGCGCTGATGTCCTATGCCTCGGCCACAGAGCCGCTCAGGGCGGCAAATCTTCTGGCCGGGCGCGAGATCTATCGGCTGCGGATCTTCTCGCCGGATGGTGCAGCGGCGCTTTCCTCCTCGGGCACCAGCGTTCCCGCCGAACCTCTGCCGGTCAGAGGCTCGGGACTTGGAACAGCCTTTGTCTGCGCCGGCGGGTCACCGCGCGACTGGCGATATCCCGGTGTGCTTGCCTGCTTGCGGCAGCTGTCGCGCGAAGGTGTAAGGATCGGCGGCATTTCGGGCGGTCCCTATCTGATGGCCGCCGCCGGACTGCTGGGCGGCCGCGACTTCACCATCCACTGGGAGCATGCCGCCGCCCTTCTCGAAGCCTTCCCGGACCTCACGCCGCGCCAGGCGCGCTTCATGATCGACGGCAACCGGATCACCTGCGGCGGCGGCATCGCGCCCCTCGACATGATGCATGTGCTGATCGCCGAGCGCATGGGACCGGATTTCGCCCGCCGGGTCAGCGACTGGTACCTTCATACCGAGGTCAACGAGCCGGCGGCACCCCAGCGCGCCTCGCTGGCCGAGCGTTACGGCGTCCATCATCCCGGCCTGCTCAGCGTTCTCGAACGGATGGAGGAGACGATCGAGATGCCGCTCGAACGTGCCGCCATGGCGCGCATTGCCGGCGTCACCGCCCGCCACCTCGACCGGCTCTTTGCCGCCTATCTCGGCACCTCCTTCCTCGATCAATATCGCAGGATCAGGCTGCAGCATGCCCATCGCCTGCTGAAACAGAGCCCGCTTTCGGTCTCGGAAATCGCGGTCGCCACCGGTTTTTCCAGTCTGAGCCATTTTTCCCGGATGTTCCGCGCCGTCTACGGCATCGCTCCGCGCGCGGCGCGGCGGGAATAAGTTTTCTTCACGGTTGAGGAATTTTCACTATGGCGATAGGGTTGCCTGCAGACCAAAGAGAAGGCGGCGGTGGAAAATCCATGAAATCCAAGCGTGAAGCGGCAGAGCAATCGGAACAGGCGCATAGTGGACGCGCGCCCTTTTCCCAGGATCCGCACGCCGTCCGGGAGCCGAAGGAGAACAACCTCGAAATGGCGATCGGCCACGAGGTGCGCGCCTACCGCAAGAAACTCGGCATTACGGTCACCGATCTGGCGGCCGCGACCGGCATTTCGCTCGGCATGCTGTCGAAGATCGAGAACGGTAACATTTCGCCGTCGCTGACGACGCTGCAATCGCTGTCGCGGGCGCTCGGCGTGCCGCTGACGGCCTTTTTCCGCCGCTTCGAGGAACCGCGCAATGCCGTCTTCGTCAAGGCGGGGCAGGGCATCGAGCTCGAGCGGCGCGGCACGCGCGCCGGCCATCAATATAATCTGCTCGGCCATATCGACAACAATACCAGCGGCGTCATCGTCGAGCCCTATCTGATCACGCTGACGGCCGATTCCGATATTTTCCCGACCTTCCAGCACGAGGGCATGGAGTTTCTCTACATGCTCGAAGGCGAGGTGATCTATCGCCACGGCGACCAGCTTTTCCAGATGCAGCCGGGCGACAGCCTGTTCTTCGACGCCGACGCGCCCCATGGGCCGGAGCAGTTGATGAAGCTGCCGAGCAAGTACCTCTCGATCATCAGTTATCCCCAGCAGAACTCCAAGAGCTGACTTGCCTTAGAAGAAAAGTTTATTCCTCCCAGTTGATGTCCTGATGTAGACCTGCTAGTCCTTTCTCAACATGAAAGGAGGCACACCTATGTGCGGCATCGTTGGACTGTTCCTCAAGGACAAGAGCCTTGAGCCTCAGCTGGGAAATCTGCTCTCGGATATGCTGATAACCATGACCGATCGCGGTCCGGACTCGGCCGGCATCGCCATCTATGGCGGCTCCGCCGAAGGCAGGGCAAAAATCACCATCCAGTCGGCCAATCCCGGCGCGGATTTCGACGGCCTCGCCGGCGACCTTGAGAAGGCCGGCATCAAAGCCGACGTCTCGATCAAGAGTACGCATGCGGTCATCGAGCTGGACGCGTCCAAGCTTGGCAATGTGCGCAAGGCGCTTGAAGAGATCCGCCCGGCGGTCCGTCTGATGGGATCGGGCGAAAGCGTCGAAATCTACAAGGAGATCGGCCTTCCGAAAGAGGTCGTGGCGCGCTTCGGCGTCCGGGCGATGAGCGGAACCCACGGCATCGGCCATACCCGTATGGCAACGGAATCCGCGGTCACCACGCTCGGCGCGCATCCGTTCTCGACCGGCGCCGACCAGTGCCTTGTGCACAATGGCTCGCTCTCCAACCACAACAACCTGCGCCGCGAACTGGTGCGCGAAGGCATGACCTTCGAGACGCAGAACGATTCCGAAGTCGCCGCCGCCTATCTCACCGCCGAAATGGCCAAGGGCAAGGATCTCGGCCAGGCGCTGACGGGCGCGCTCGACGATCTCGACGGCTTCTTCACCTTCGTCGTCGGCACCAAGTCCGGCTTCGGCGTGGTGCGCGACCCGATCGCCTGCAAGCCCGCCGTCATGGCCGAGACGGATCAGTATGTCGCCTTCGGCTCGGAATACCGCGCGCTGGTCAACCTTCCCGGCATCGAGAATGCCCGTGTCTGGGAGCCGGAGCCGGCAACCGTTTACTTCTGGGATCACGACAAGGCCGCCTGAAGGACGCCTGAAAAGCAGGAGCCGGCTCAAACCGTCTCGGACCAACGAGGAATAAATGCCCACATTCGATCTTTCCAACACGCCTCTTCGCGAATTGAACAGCGCGCTGCACGCCCTTTCCCAGGGTGCGAACGACACTGAATTCGAAGTCATCAACCCGCGCGGCAGTCATGCCGTCGCCGTTGGCATCGACAGCCCCGTCACGGTCGCTGTCAGAGGATCGGTTGGCTATTACTGCGCCGGCATGAATGACGGCGGCAGGGTGACTGTTCATGGTTCGGCCGGTCCGGGCGTTGCCGAAAACATGATGTCCGGTACCGTCGTCATAGAGGGCGACGCCAGCCAATATGCCGGCGCCACCGGCCGAGGCGGCCTGCTCGTCATCAAGGGCAACGCGGCGTCGCGCTGCGGCATTTCGATGAAGGGCATCGACATCGTCGTTCATGGCAGCATCGGCCACATGTCGGCCTTCATGGGTCAATCCGGCCATCTGGTCGTGCTGGGCGACGCCGGCGATGCGTTGGGGGATTCGCTCTACGAAGCCAAGCTGTTCGTCCGCGGCGAGGTCAAAAGCCTCGGCTCCGACTGCATCGAGAAAGAGATGCGGCCGGAGCATCTGGACAAGCTTGCCGAACTGCTCGATCGCGCCGGGGTCACGGACGTCAGGCCCGAAGAGTTCAAGCGCTACGGCTCCGCCCGCAAGCTTTACAATTTCAACATCGACAACGCCGACGCGTATTAAGGCGAGGGACCCCCATGAGCTATCACAACCCCTATACCCCGCCGCGCAAGTCCGCGACATTCGACGACTATACGCTTGCCGAAATCCGCCGCGCGGCCGCGACCGGTATCTATGACATCCGCGGCGCCGGCACCAAACGCAAGGTTCCGCATTTCGACGACCTGCTGTTTCTCGGCGCCTCCATCTCGCGTTATCCGCTCGAAGGCTACCGCGAGAAATGCGACACGACAGTGGTGCTCGGCTCACGTTTCGCCAAGAAGCCGATCACGCTGAAGACGCCGATCACCATTGCCGGCATGAGCTTCGGCGCGCTGTCCGGCAATGCCAAGGAAGCGCTCGGCCGCGGCGCGACGATCGCCGGGACCTCCACGACGACAGGCGACGGCGGCATGACCGATGAAGAGCGCGGCCATTCGCAAACGCTGGTCTACCAATACCTGCCGTCGCGCTACGGCATGAATCCGAAGGATCTGCGCCGCGCCGACGCGATCGAAGTCGTGGTCGGCCAGGGCGCCAAGCCCGGCGGCGGCGGCATGCTGCTCGGCCAGAAGATCTCCGACCGCGTCGCCAATATGCGCAACCTGCCCAAGGGCATCGACCAGCGCTCGGCCTGCCGCCATCCGGACTGGACCGGCCCCGACGATCTGGAAATCAAGATCATGGAGCTGCGTGAGATCACCGACTGGGAAAAGCCGATCTACGTCAAGGTCGGCGGCGCGCGTCCGTACTATGACACCGCTCTTGCGGTGAAGGCGGGCGCCGATGTCGTCGTGCTCGACGGCATGCAGGGCGGCACGGCGGCGACCCAGGACGTCTTCATCGAGAATGTCGGCATGCCGACGCTCGCCTGCATTCGTCCGGCTGTCCAGGCGCTGCAGGATCTCGGCATGCACCGCAAGGTGCAGCTCATCGTTTCGGGCGGCATCCGCTCCGGCGCCGACGTTGCCAAGGCGCTGGCGCTGGGCGCCGACGCGGTCGCGATCGGCACGGCGGCGCTCGTGGCGATCGGCGACAACGATCCGCATTGGGAAGAGGAATACCAAAAGCTCGGCACGACGGCCGGCGCCTATGACGATTGGCATGAAGGCAAGGATCCGGCCGGCATCACCACCCAGGACCCGGAGCTTGCCAAACGCCTCGACCCGGTTGCGGCCGGCCGCCGCCTCGCCAACTACCTCAAAGTCATGACGCTCGAGGCCCAGACGATCGCGCGAGCCTGCGGCAAGAACCACCTGCACAATCTCGAGCCGGAAGACCTCGTCGCGCTGACGATCGAGGCATCGGCCATGGCGCAGGTGCCGCTCGCCGGCACCAACTGGATCCCCGGCAAGACCGGTTTCTAAAAACGCCGGCCGGGCGCGTTTGGGAGGATGCGGCCGGCTTCATTATCAAGTGTCTAAGATCATTACATAAGGTCAATACAAGGGGACAAACGTGACACTGGACCTCTCGCAATACGCCTCCGAAAAAGGCATCAAATATTTCATGATCAGCTACACCGACCTGTTCGGCGGCCAACGCGCCAAGCTGGTCCCCGCCGAAGCCATCGCCGACATGCAGAAAGATGGCGCCGGCTTTGCGGGCTTTGCAACCTGGCTCGATCTGACGCCTGCCCATCCCGACCTGTTCGCGGTTCCCGATGCTTCCTCCGTCATCCAGCTGCCCTGGAAGAAGGACGTCGCATGGGTTGCCGCCGACTGCGTCATGGACGATCAGCCTGTCGAACAGGCCCCGCGCGTTCTGCTGAAAAAGCTGGTCGCCGAGGCTGCGAAAGAGGGGCTGCGGGTAAAAACCGGCGTGGAGCCCGAGTTCTTTCTCATCTCTGCCGATGGCTCGGTGATTTCAGACCAGTTCGATACCGCCGAGAAGCCTTGCTATGATCAGCAGGCGGTGATGCGTCGCTATGATGTCATCGCCGAGATTTGCGACTACATGCTCGAGCTCGGCTGGAAGCCCTATCAGAACGATCACGAGGACGCGAACGGCCAGTTCGAGATGAACTGGGAATATGACGACGCGCTTCAGACGGCGGACAAGCACTCCTTCTTCAAGTTCATGGTCAAGTCGGTCGCCGAAAAGCACGGCCTTCGCGCCACCTTCATGCCGAAGCCCTTCAAGGGCCTGACCGGAAACGGGTGCCATGCCCACATCTCGGTCTGGGACATCGATGGCAAGGTGAACGCCTTCGCGGACAAGGAAATGGCCTTCGGGCTCTCCGCTCAGGGTAAAACCTTCCTCGGCGGCATCATGAAGCACGCCTCGGCGCTCGCCGCGATCACCAATCCGACGGTCAATTCTTACAAGCGCATCAACGCGCCGCGCACGACATCGGGCGCCACCTGGTCGCCGAACACCGTGACCTGGACGGGCAACAACCGCACCCACATGGTGCGTGTGCCGGGACCCGGACGTTTCGAGCTGCGCCTGCCGGACGGGGCAGTCAACCCGTACCTCTTGCAGGCGATCATCATCGCCGCCGGCCTCGACGGCATCCGCAGCCAGGCCGATCCCGGCCGGCATTACGATATCGACATGTATGCCGAGGGGCATCTGGTGAAGGACGCACCGCGCCTGCCGCTCAACCTGCTCGACGCGCTGCGGGCCTATGATGCCGACGAGGGCTTGAAGGCGGCCATCGGGGCTGAGTTTTCCGCCGCCTACCTCAAGCTCAAGCATCGGGAATGGAATGCCTACTGCTCGCATTTCACCCAGTGGGAACGCGACAACACGCTCGACATCTGAGGAGCGGGCAGACCTGCAATAGGCACGCCGGACGGAAAAGCGCCGGCGCGCCCAGGTTCTCTGCGCTTGAAACGGCGAAGGAAAAGACCGCATGAAGAACTTCGTACTCACCGTATCCTGCCAATCGACGCGCGGCATCGTTGCGGCGATTTCGAGCTATCTGGCGGAGAAGGGCTGCAACATCATCGACAGCTCGCAGTTCGACGATCTCGATACCGGCAAGTTCTTCATGCGCGTCAGCTTCATTTCGGAAGAAGGGCTTTCGGGGGCCGATATCGACGCCGGTTTTACAGCCGTCGCCGCGCCCTTCGAGATGGATTACGAGTTTCACGACAGCGAGAAGCGCATGAAGGTGCTGCTGATGGTGTCGCGCTTCGGCCATTGTCTCAACGACCTGCTCTACCGCTGGAAGATCGGCGCGCTGCCGATCGACATCGTCGGCGTCGTCTCCAACCATTTCGACTACCAGAAGGTCGTGGTCAACCACGACATCCCCTTCCACCATATTCCGGTCACCAAGGCCAACAAGGTGCAGGCCGAGGCCCGGATCATGGAGGTGGCCGAGCAGACCGGCACCGAACTGATCGTGCTCGCCCGCTACATGCAGATCCTGTCGGACGAGATGTGCCAGAAAATGTCCGGCCGGATCATCAACATCCATCATTCCTTCCTGCCGAGCTTCAAGGGCGCCAATCCCTACAAGCAGGCCTATGGCCGCGGCGTCAAGCTGATCGGGGCGACGGCGCATTACGTCACCGCCGATCTCGACGAAGGCCCGATCATCGAGCAGGACACGGCGCGCATCACCCATGCGCAGTCGCCCGACGATTATGTCTCGATCGGCCGCGACGTCGAAAGTCAGGTGCTGGCGCGCGCCATCCACGCCCATATCCATCACCGCACCTTCATCAACGGCAACCGCACCGTGGTCTTCCCGGCAAGCCCCGGCAGCTACGCCTCCGAACGCATGGGTTGAGAGAGACGGCCATCGGCGGCAGCACGCAGTCGCATCGGTCATGCAGGACGTTAAAGCTGCGGCGAGTGTCGCCGAAAGTTTGGGAAATGCATGCCGGGCGGGCTTGCCACGGCGCGAAAGACTTATATAGTCAGGAAATAAATATTCCGTAGAGGAAATAAGAGGGAACGGAAATGGCTTTATCATGGCGTTTCTCCGTCTTGGCGGATCGGCATCGCGCTCTGGGATCGAAGCTCGAGGACTGGAGCGGCATGGGAACCGCCTGGACCTACGACAAGGACATGTCGGAAGAACATGTCGCCGTTCGCACCAAGGCCGGCATCATGGATGTCTCGGGCCTGAAGAAAGTGCACCTGGTCGGCCCGCACGCCATCGCCGTGCTCGACTACATCACCACCCGCGACCTGACGAAGATCTATCCCGGCCGCTCGGTCTATGCGACCATGCTGAACGAGCGCGGCCACTTCACCGACGACTGCATCGTCTATCGCACCGGCCCGAATTCCTGGATGCTGGTGCATGGCTCCGGCTCCGGCCACGAGGAAGTCGTCCGCCAGGCGGCAGGCCGCAATTGCGCCGTGCTCTTCGACGACGACCTGCATGACCTGTCGCTGCAGGGTCCGCTCGCGGTCGACTATCTCGCCAAATACGTGCCCGGCATCCGCGACCTCAAATATTTCCACCACATGCAGACGACGCTATTCGGCGCGCCGGTGATGATCTCTCGCACCGGCTATACCGGCGAGCGCGGCTACGAGATCTTCGTGCGCGGCCAAGACGCCGTGATGGTCTGGGACCGGATTGTCGAGGAAGGCAAGGAGATGGGCATCATCCCCTGCTGCTTCTCGGTTCTCGACATGCTGCGCGTCGAAAGCTATCTGCTCTTCTACCCCTACGACAATTCGCAGATGTATCCCTTCGCCGATCAGCCGCCCGGCGACAGCCTCTGGGAACTCGGCCTCGACTTTACCGTCAGCCCCGGCAAGACGGGCTTTCGCGGCGCCGAGGAACATGCCCGCCTCAAGGGTAGGGAACGCTTCAAGATCTTCGGCATGCTGATCGATGCCGACGGACCGGCCGATCTCGGCGACGAGGTCTTTGCCGACGGCAAGAAGGTCGGCGTCATCACCTGCCCGAGCTATTCGTCGCTGACGAAGAAATCCATGGCGATCGCCCGTCTCGACGTTGACAAGGCGGTGCATGGGACGAAACTCGAAGTCCGCGGCAAGACCCTCAAGGCGGGCGCCACCGCCCATACGCTTCCCTTCGACGATCCGGAGAAGAAGAAGAGGACTGCCGTAGGTTAAGGAGCACGCGAATGCTCGTTGCAGGCATCAAGAGCCGACCAGTCTACACGGGACTGACCATCCAGCCCAACGCCCGGCGGCACATTTTCGCGCTCGAAGGGGAGGGCGCCAAGGCTCTCCTCGATCAGCAGCCGGCGCTTGACGACACGGCGCTTTCCCGCAGCGAAATCCTCTATGTCGCCCGCGGCTCGCAAGGGTCCGGCCTGGACGAGGCGCTGCGCCGCCTCGGCGCCGACATGTTCTTCACCGCCCCGACCATCGCAACGCTGCTCTTCCGGTTGAAAGGCTCGCTCGCCACCGCCCATATGGGCACGCGGCTTTATATCTCGGGCACCGAAGGCTTCATCGGTCAGGCGATGCTCTTGGCGCTCGAATACGGCATGGACCATGCCTCCGTCATCACCGAGCATCGCGGCTCGCTGGCCCGACGCGTGCAATGCGTCCATTGCAAGGGCATCACCGACGACGTCACCACCAGCCCCTTTGCCTGCAGCCATTGCGGGCTCCCGCTTCTGGTGCGCGACCATTATTCACGCCGGCTTGCGGCCTTCCAGGGCGTCAATATCGATGCCGAAGAGCCCGGCAGCGCGCCTGATCCGGAGGAGTTGTTCCTTTGAGCGGTGGTACTGAAATTCCTGTCCGCGTGGCGCGGATCACGCCGATCGCCGATCGCGTCAAGCGCTTTCGCTTCGAGCGCCTGGACGGCAAGCCGATGCCCTATTTCTCCGGCGGCGCGCATGTCATCGTCTCGATGAACGATGGCGGCCACATGCGCCGCAACGCCTATTCGCTGATGTCGCCGCCGCATGACTGCACAGCCTATGAGATCAGCGTGCTGCATGTCGAGGATTCACGCGGCGGCTCCACCTTCATGCATGAGAAGGTCAGCGAAGGCGACGAACTGAAGGTCAGCTATCCCGTCAACCTGTTCCAGCCGGACTGGCGCGGGCGCAAGCATCTCCTGATCGCCGGCGGCATCGGCATCACCCCCTTCATCGCGATGATGGAACAGTTTTCCCGCGAAGGCGCCAATTTCGAGCTGCACTACGCCATCCGCACGCGTGACCGCGGCGCCTATTGGCGGGAACTGCTGGAGCGCTACGGCGGGCATCGCATCAAGATCTATTGCGACGCCGAAGGTGGCGCCATCCCGTTGACGCGCCTGCTCGACAGCCAGCCGCTCGGCACGCATCTCTATGTCTGCGGCCCATCCGGGATGATCGACGGTGTGCTGAAAACAGGCCTCAATGCCGGCTGGCCGGAACAGAACCTGCATTCGGAACGGTTCCTGTCGTCGCTGCCCGGCAAACCCTTCACGATGGAACTGATCCGCTCCGGCAAGACCGTGAAGGTCGGCCATCATGAAAGCATGCTGGAGGCGATCGAGGCGGCGGGCGTCGACGCGCCCTTCCTCTGTCGCGGCGGCGCCTGCGGTCAATGCGAGACGGGTGTCGTCACCTGCGACGGCAAGCTGCTGCACCATGACGTCTATCTGACGAACGAAGAAAAAGCATCCGGCCGCAAGGTGATGATCTGCGTGTCCCGCTTCGAGGGAAACACGCTGCATCTCGATCTCTAGCGGCATCTGATAAAGCGGGACAAGGAGACCGAACATGGCAATCGCCTTCAAGCAGGAAACCTTCCGGAACGACTTCAGCTACCGCAACAGCCCCGAAAACATCCGGCGTTTCCCGTTTCCCTTCGACCGCGACGAATACATGTATTCCGTCAACATGGAGCCGCATGTGCGCGGCCGGGCGGGCACCGTCTACGAAAACCTGATCGACGTCGACGAGCATTACGTCGCCGAAATGCACGACCGGGCGTTGGTTCTGAAGGAAGATCCGCTGCGCTACCAGGCGCTGCCGCACATGATGAGCGCGCAATGGGATACGCTCGAACTTTTGATGGAAGAGCAGGCGGCGGGTTATCCCGAGCATTTCACGCTGATCCGCAACGGCGACCAATGGCGCTGGATCAACCGCCCGCTCGGCATCGACGACAGCTTCACCTTCGGCGATGCCTCGACGCTGCCCTGCGAGCCCTTCGAATATATCACCCGCCAGGCCCAGGGCGACTTCTGCATCGTTGATCAGCGCGACGGCAATCTCTGGATGGACGCCGGCATGGTGACGACGCAGGCCGACTGGTCGCTCGATTTCGATATCGGCATGAATTTCATGGAATGGCACGGGCCGGTGCCGCTCGCCCACCAGATCGGCGTCTTCGACCGGGCGCTGAAATTCCTGTTGAACCTGCAGCAGGGCAAACCGACACGGCGCTTCAACTGGACGATGACGATCAATCCTCGGCTCGACACCAGCCCAGAGAACTACCACAAATGGGGTCCCGATCGCACCACCGTGACGCCTGACAATGTCGGCGAGAAGGTGCATCTGCGCGTCGAGCTGCAGAGCCTCTGGCGCCTGCCGCGCTCGAATGCCATCCTCTTCGTCATCCGCTGCTACCTGATGAACATGGAGGAGCTCGCCACCGTGCCGAAATGGGCGCGCCGCTTTCCGCGCGTGCTGAAGACGCTGCCGCCGGAGCTCATCGACTACAAGGGCCTCACCCGTTTCCGCGAGACGACGATCGACTGGCTTTCCAAATATGACGACGGAGCTCCCACCAGCCCCGGCATCTATCCCGACTGACGCGCAGCGGTGCGCACCAGCGCCGCGTGTGGTTTCAGACGCGCAAAACAGGCAATGACATATAATCAAGAGGGGAATGCTTCATGACAAGAGTAGCCGTCATCGGTGCCGGTCCTTCCGGGCTTGCGCAGCTGCGCGCCTTTCAATCGGCCGCCCAGAAGGGCGCCGAGATCCCGGAGATCGTCTGCTTCGAAAAACAGTCGGATTGGGGCGGGCTCTGGAACTATACCTGGCGCACCGGCCTCGACGAATATGGCGAGCCGGTCCATGGCAGCATGTATCGATACCTCTGGTCGAACGGCCCGAAGGAATGCCTGGAATTCGCCGATTATTCCTTCGAGGAGCATTTCGGCAAGCCGATCGCCTCCTATCCGCCGCGCGCCGTGCTCTGGGATTACATCAAGGGCCGCGTCGAGAAGGCGAATGTCCGGCACTGGGTGCGCTTCAGCACGCCGGTGCGCATGGTCCGCTTCGACGATCAGACGAAGAAATTCACGGTGACGGCGCATAACCGCATCGAGGACCGGATGTATGACGAGGAATTCGATTATGTCGTCGTCGCAAGCGGCCATTTCTCGACGCCGAACGTGCCCTATTTCGAGGGTGTGAAGACCTTCAACGGCCGCGTGCTGCATGCCCATGATTTCCGCGACGCGCTGGAGTTCAAGGGCAAGGATATCCTGATCGTCGGCCGCAGCTATTCGGCCGAAGACATCGGTTCGCAATGCTGGAAATACGGCGCGAAATCGGTGACGACGAGCTACCGTTCAAAACCGATGGGCTTCAAATGGCCGGAGAATTTCGAGGAACGGCCGCTGTTGACCAAGCTCGAAAACCGCACGGCGCATTTCCTCGACGGCTCGAGCAAGGAGGTCGATGCTGTGATCCTCTGCACCGGATACCAGCACCACTTCCCCTTCCTGCCCGACGATCTCCGGCTGAAGACCGCCAACCGCCTCTGGGCCGACAGCCTCTACAAGGGGGTGATCTTCGACAAGAACCCGCAGCTTTTCTATATCGGCATGCAGGACCAGTTCTACACCTTCAACATGTTCGACGTGCAGGCCTGGTGGGCGCGCGACGTAATGATGGGGCGCATCACCCTGCCGTCGGAAGAGGCGCTGAAGGCCAATTTCGAGATGTGGCGCGCCCGCGAGGAAACGCTTGAAGATGCCGAGCAGATGATCTGGTATCAGGGCGACTATGTGAAGGAACTGCTTGATGAAACCGACTATCCCTCCTTCGACATCGAGGGCACCAACCGGACCTTCATGGAGTGGGAACATCACAAGGCCCACAATATCATGGGCTTCCGCGATCATGCCTACCGGTCGCTGATGACCGGCAACATGTCGCCGACGCATCACACGCCCTGGGTCGAGGCGCTCGACGATTCCATGGAAGAATATCTGCGCAACTGATGAGGCAGGCCTGCATTGCCGGAGGAGGGTGGTCGTGCATTCTCTTCCGGCGCATGCGCCGTATTAAATGAGACGACATAAATCCATCTGCAACTCTTCTCTTCGGATGTGGCCTTCATGGATTTTCAAACGAGCATTCTCGGGCGCATGAACGGTTTTCTCTACCGCTGCCGCGCCGACGAAAACTACACCATGCTTGAAATGACCGACGGCATCGAGCGCATCTTCGGTTATCCCACCGACGAGATCATCGGCAATCGCACGCGGACCTTCACCTCGATCATGTACGAGGAAGACGTGCCTCTGATGGACGAGATCGTCGGTCGGGCGCTGGAGAAGCGCACGGACTGGACGATGGAATACCGCATCCGTCACGCCATGGGTCATCTCATCTGGGTCACCGAGACCGGCGGCGGCATCTGGGACGAGAGGGGCGAGCTTCTTTATCTCGAAGGCAGCATCATCAACATCGAATCACTCTATCAGCGAATCGATGAGCAGACCGCCGACATGCGCGTCACCGCCTCGAAGACCAATGAAATCCTGCAATCGCTGCGTTACCTGAAGCTGCTTGCCGTCAATGCCGGCATCGAGGCCGCCCGCGCCGGCACGGCCGGATCGGGCTTTGCCGTGCTGGCCGCCGAGATGCGCACGCTCGCCAACTCCTCGGAAGAGGCCGCACGCGCCATTTCCAATGCACAACGCAAGGCGGAAGGCTGAGCGTCACCCGGCGCAGCGGCAGATTTGCGGCTGACGTCGAAAGCCGCATTATTAACCGTGCGGTGCAGCTGGAGAACATAAAGCGTTTCCAATGGCTTGCCGCAATCTCGCCCTCGAAAAACCTCACGTCATTATGGGTAATGTTAAGGTCGCGTTAACTTTTTGTTAACCATAGCAGCGCTAGACATGGTCAACGATTTCTTCACATAGATGACCAAAGTGCTAACAGACGCTCGCTCTATCCGCATCAAGGGCCGCTCTTTCCTCGCGGTCATGCTGTCCCCGGATCTTCCCATCGATGATTGGTTGATCAGGCTGGACGATCTGGCCGCGCGTTCGGCCGGGTTTTTCCTCGGCCGGCCTGTCGTGCTCGATCTGACGGACCTGCAGATCGACCGGCCGCAGCTGAAGGACCTGATTGCCGAACTTGCCAAGCGCAATGTCAGCATCATGGGCATCGAAGGCGCGCGGCCTTCGATCCTCGGCTCCGGGATGCCGCCGGCGCTCAAAGGCGGCCGGTCGGTTTCCGATATCGAGGTTCCGGCCAAAGAGAGCGTCGATACGCCGGTCAAACCGGCAGCGGCGGAGACGCGCCCGGCCATGCAATCGATCGTCATTCGGGAGCCGGTGCGCTCCGGACAATCGGTGATATTCCCGGAAGGTGACGTCACCGTCATCGGATCGGTCGCCTCGGGTGCCGAGGTCATCGCCGGAGGGTCCGTGCATATCTATGGCGCCCTGCGTGGCCGAGCCATGGCGGGGTCCATCGGAAACGCATCGGCGCGGATCTTTTGTCGCAAGCTCGAGGCCGAGCTGGTTGCAATCGACGGCATCTACAAAATGGCGGAAGACATGGCCCCCAATCTTCGCGGACAGGCTGTTCAGCTCTGGCTCGAAGAGGACGCGATCATGGCAGAGAAACTGATCTGACGGCAGCGGTGCGCGTCTCTTCGAGAGCCGCAAAGGACGCTGTAACACTTTGAATTACTGGGGCCACGGCAAAGGAGAGACAATGATGGGGAAAGTGATCGTCGTCACGTCAGGCAAGGGCGGGGTTGGCAAGACCACCTCGACCGCCGCATTGGGAGCGGCGCTGGCGCAACGCAATGAAAAAGTCGTCGTCGTCGATTTCGACGTGGGCTTGCGCAATCTCGACCTCGTGATGGGCGCCGAACGCCGGGTCGTCTACGACCTGATCAACGTGATCCAGGGCGACGCCAAGCTTACCCAGGCGCTGATCCGCGACAAGCGTTTGGAAACGCTGTTCCTGCTGCCGGCCTCGCAGACGCGCGACAAGGACAATCTGACGGCCGAGGGCGTCGAGCGCGTCATCAACGACCTGAAGCGCTATTTCGACTGGATCATCTGCGACAGCCCCGCAGGGATCGAACGCGGCGCGACGCTTGCCATGCGCCACGCCGATGTTGCCGTGGTCGTCACCAATCCGGAAGTCTCGTCGGTGCGCGATTCCGATCGCATCATCGGCCTGCTGGATGCCAAGACCGCCAAGGCCGAACGCGGCGAGCGGATGGAAAAGCACCTGCTGCTCACCCGCTACGACGCCAACCGCGCCGAACGCGGCGACATGCTCAAGGTCGACGACGTCCTGGAAATCCTTTCCATCCCGCTGCTCGGCATCATACCCGAAAGCATGGATGTCCTGCGTGCCTCCAACATCGGCGCGCCGGTCACGCTGGCAGACAGCCGCAGCGCGGCTGCTATGGCCTATTTCGATGCCGCTCGCCGGCTCGCCGGCGAGACGGTGCCGATCGCGATCCCAGAGGAAAAGAGGAATATTTTCGGCAAGATCTTCGGACGGAGGGCAGCATGAATATTTTCCGTCTTTTCAACAAGCAGAGAACAGCACCGGCCGCCCGCGAACGGCTGCAGGTCCTTCTCGCCCATGAACGTTCCTCGGCGGGGTCGGACCTGGTCTCGCTGCTGCGTGAGGAAATCCTGGCGGTGATCGCAAAACACGTGCAGCTCGACCATGACAAGGTGCAGGTGACGATCGATCGCAACGAGTACGTCTCGACGCTGGAAATCGACGTCGAAATCCCGCTGAATGCAGCCGTGCAGGCGGCTTGAAAGATAGCGCTGCCTGTCGTGTCGACAGGCGGCGCCGACAGTCAGGACTTTCTGGCTTTGCGATTGGCGTAGCGCAGGTCGCGTTCGGCCTTTCGGGCCGCTTCATCGGCAATCACGCGGGCGATCCGGTCTTTGTCAGCCGCTTCGCGCGCGTCGGCCTCGGCGCGTGCGGCGGCCTCGGCGGCAGCCTGACGCTCGGCTTCTGCGGCCTGAGCCCGCTCCAGTTCCTCGAGCTTGACCCGTTCGCGCGCAGCACGCCGTTCTTCCCTGGCCGCGGCAATGGCCTGGCGCTCCGCCTGCTTGGCGAGCCGGGTGGGTTCAGCCGTATCCTTGGCGGTACGATACGCATTGAGGAGAGCGGCCTTGGCTTCGGCAGCGGCGCTGCGGCGATCGGCAAGCTCGTTGTTTCTGGCGTTTTTCAAATCTGTTTCCTGACTGTTGGATGTCTGGCCCGAAGGTCAGATTTTCTTTTTCTTTGCGGCAAGAGCGGTAACCGCTGTCAAGCGATCCTGCAACTCCTTGGCCTCGCGGGCTTCGCGTAACCGCAAGGTCTTTTCTTCGCGGGCCCGCACCGTCTGATCGACTTCCTCAACCGCACGGCTTCGCGCCAGGAATTGCGATTGCGCGTTTCCAAAGGCAATCTCCGCCTGCTTGCGTGATTTGCTATGTGACTCTGTCATATCCGTCCTGGATTCATGCGCCGCTCAGCGAACGCAACAAAAAGGCCAGGCAAATTGCCTGACCTTGATAGTATCATGCTTTCGGCAGTGCCGGTACATCCGCGGTCAAAGGAAAGCAGATTTCAGCTCAGGCAGCCTGGAGATTGCAAGCGGACATTTTGCCCGACTTGTTATCGCGCTCAAGCTCGTAGCCGATCTTCTGGCCCTCGACGATTTCGCGCATTCCGGCGCGCTCGACGGCAGAGATGTGAACGAAGGCGTCAGCGCCGCCGTCATCAGGCTGAATGAAGCCGAAGCCCTTGGTGGAATTGAACCATTTAACTGTGCCAGTGGTCATAACAAACCCTTTCATAGCAATTGACAGACCGCACGTGCGCAAGCACGGCGGATGATGATCTCGATTTTGAAGAGGGAAGTTCGTCCAGGGCACGTTGCTAGCGTGCGATAACAAAAGTCAAACAAGCAATATCGACAACCGGAATATAGTCATCCAAGCCGAGTTTGTCAACTTTTAGTTTTTTGGAATAGCGAAATCTCCATTAGGTTGCACATCAGCCGCTTTGCATACCAAAAAGGCCGATCGCCGCCTCCGCCCTCAAAAAACAGGGGTTACGAGCGCGGCCGCGTCTTCTGCGGGTCGTAATGCGAAAGCGGCACGATCGTCGCCGGCAGGCGCTTCTGGTGGCCGTCGAGCTTGCCGATTTCGACCTCGGTGCCGGGGCTTGCATGCATCACGTCGATGCGGGCGAGCGCGATGGTCTTGCCGAGAACAGGCGAGCGGGTGGCACTGGTGACGACGCCGACCTGGGCCCGGCCGATATGGACGCAATCACCATGGCCGACGGCCTCGTTGGCCTTGATGTCGAGGCCGACGAGCAGGTGGCGCGGATGCTCCTTGCGCCGGATCAGCGCCTCACGGCCGATAAAATCATCCTGCTTGGATTTCAGCGGCACGGTGAAACCGATGCCGGCCTCGAACGGGTCCGTCTGGTCGGTGAATTCGTGATGGGCGAAAATCAGGCCCGCCTCGATGCGGACCATGTCGAGCGCCTCCAGCCCCATCGGCTTCAACCCATGCGGCTGGCCTGCCTCCCAGACGGCGTCGAACACCGTCAGCGCATCCTTCGGATGACAGAAGATCTCATAGCCTAGCTCGCCGGTATAGCCCGTGCGCGAGACGACGACAGGGGCGCCCTCGAAGCCGCCGATGCGACCGACGGTGAAGCGGAACCATTCGAGCTCGCCGATTTCAGGCTGGCGCGGCGCCGTCCAGATGATCTGCTTCAGGATATCGCGGCTCTTCGGCCCCTGGAGGGCGATATTGTGCATCTGGTCGGTCGAGGAGCGGACCCAGGCCTTGAAGCCCTTCTTCTCGGCCTGTTGACGCAGCCATATGCCGCTGAAATCATCGCCGCCGATCCAGCGGAAATTCTTGTCGCCGAGCCTAAACAGCGTGCCGTCATCGATCATGCCGCCGTTTTCGTAGCACATGGCGGAATAGACGACCTGGCCGGTCGACAGTTTGCGCACGTCGCGCGTCAGGCAATATTGCAGCAGTTCCTCGGCATCCGGCCCCGTCACCTCGAACTTCCGCAAGGGCGAGAGATCGATGACGGCGGCGCGCTCGCGGCAGGCCCAATATTCCTCGACCGGCCCTTCGCTGGAAAAGCGGTTCGGCAGCCAGTAGCCGCGATATTCGGCGTAGTCCCGCGTCAAGGCGGAGAGGCGAGGATGAAAGGCGGTTTCGCGCGTCAGTTCGGCGTCGGCATCTGGGGTCATGCGATAGGCTACCGCTCGTGAGAATTTCTCTTTTCCGGAAAAGGTGCGGACGTGGGTATCCGTCGGATCCCAGCCGTTCGCCGCGTCGATATCGTCGGGACAGGACGAGGAGACGCAGACGAGATCGGTCAGCGCCCGCATCAGCACGTAATCGCCGGGACGTGACCATGGCTCGTCGAGATAGAGCTGGTTGTTGTGGTCGATATTGGTGTTGTAGAAATAATTCAGCGCTTCCCAGCCCTTGCGGCCGGCAATGCCGTAGGGCGCCAGCGCCGCGTTGAAATTATCCGTGCAGTTGACGTGGCCGGGATAGCCCATGTCGTCGTAATAACGCGCATTGCAGGCGGTCGCGAAAGCGTCGTGACGGCCGACCGTATCCTGGACGATCTCGACCAGCGGCTCGAAGTCGCGGTCGAAGGCCTTGGAGGGCAGGCCAGGCATGGGATAGCTGCGGCCGAGCAGCGTGCGGGTGACGGTGGAATCAAGCGCGAGATCGAGGCCTTTGTCGACCTTGCGGGCGGCAAACGCCTGGAAATCGGTGCACTGGCGTCCATAGACGTCGATGATCTGGATGAATTCGCCGGCACGTACGAAATAGGCAGCGGCGGTCGCCGCCCGGATGCGGATATCCTCGACCGGATCGGCGACCGGTTCCGGCAGGGCCGAGGCGTAATCGCGGATCAACAGGCTGCGCTTGATCCTGATCTCGATCGGCGTCGCCGTATCCTGCGCCTCCGGCGACATGGCCGCGGCGGGTGCCGCGACGATCAGCAGGCCCTTCATGGCAATCGTGAAATCCGCCTGGCTGCCCGGGGTCGATCCTGCCCCGAAAATGCGAAGCGCCCCGGCCGAAGCCAGATCGGCGCCGCGGCGCTGAAGCGCTACGCGCGTGCGGGCGGCGCTCTCATGCTCTGCCTGAAGAATGGCCTTCAAACCCTCGGCTGAATTGCTGAATGCCGCACCAAGACCGGCTGCCCGGAACCGTCCCTTTTCGTCGAGGAAAGAGATCTCGCAGACCTGCCCGCCCTCGCTGTCGATGACGCTGACGCGGTCGCCCGGCGCGACGCGCATGACGACCGATCCGCCGCCCTTTGCCCGGTAGCGCTCGGTTCCCTCCGGCAGGGTGGGAATGCCGGGATAATGCACGAGGCTCGCAGTCGCCGGGCGCAGGCCGTTCATAGCAGGATGAAGTTCTCGCATGCTGCCCTCATGGGGGATCGGCGTACCCTGGGGCACACCCATACAGGTTACAAAATGCCTCGGGAAAGTAAAGTCATGTTGACTAAAAAGAAAATATCTTCACTATGTATAAAGAGTTGAGACTCGGGGAATCCGTCGGGAACACGGATCGCCAAAATCATCCGGGCCGGCTTGAGACTGTCAGGGAGACACGTTCAGGGAGACGTACAAAGATACGTCCGGAACAAATCGAATGGGGAATTTCACCGATGACAGATGTTGTGGAGGCCGGAATTGCATCCGGCACCGAGGGTAAGCTTGTACGCGCGCTCGATTGGAAGGGCGCATTCTGGGTGGCTGCGGGCGTGCCGCCGCTCGTTCTTTTCTCCATCGGCGGTATCGCGGGCACGACGGGCAAGCTCGCCTTCGTCGTCTGGATCATCTCGATGGTGATGGGTTTCCTGCAATCCTTCACCTATGCCGAAATCGCCGGCATGTTCGGCAACAAATCCGGCGGCGCCTCGGTCTATGGCGCCACCGCCTGGCTGCGTTATTCGAAATTCATCGCGCCGCTGTCGGTCTGGTGCAACTGGTTTGCCTGGTCGCCGGTGCTGTCGCTCGGCTGCGCCATCGCCGCCGGCTACATCCTCAATGCCTTCTACCCGATTCCGGCGGCGGATTCGCAAATGGTCCTCGACTGGATAGCCGCCCATGCCGCTTCCATCACGGCCGATAGCCCCCGCGTCGCCGAATATATCGCCGCCCATGCCGGCACCACCCCCGATGACGCCGTCAAGGCATTGCTCAGCACCGACGGTGTCGCGGCGCTCACGCCGGCGATCCGCAACTGGTCGCTCGTCACCTTCAACATCCCCTTCCTTGCCACCGCCAATATCAATGCCACCTTCTTCATCGGCGGCATCCTGATGCTGATCATCTTCGCGATCCAGCATCGCGGCATCTCGGAAACGGCCAGCGTACAGAAGTGGCTGGCCATCATCGTGCTGGTGCCGCTGCTGATCATCGGTCTTTACCCGATCGTCAGCGGCCAGATCCTTGCCACCAACGTCACCGGCCTCGTGCCGCCGACGGCAGCCTATGCCGCCGCCGACGGCACCTGGAGCAACGGCGGCTGGACGCTCTTCCTCGGCGGCCTCTATATCGCCGCCTGGTCGACCTACGGCTTCGAGACGGCGGTCTGCTACACCCGCGAACTGAAGAACCCGAAGACCGACACCTTCAAGGCGATCTTCTATTCCGGCCTTGCCTGCTGCCTGTTCTTCTTCCTCGTCCCCTTCGCCTTCCAGGGCGTTCTCGGCCATGCAGGCATGCTCGCCCCCGGCATCGTCGACGGCACCGGCGTTGCCGAAGCGCTCGGCGGCCTGATCGGCGCCGGCCGGGTCGTCACCCAACTGCTCGTCGTGTTGATGATCATGGCGCTCTTCCTCGCCATCATGACGGCGATGGCCGGCTCTTCGCGCACCCTCTACCAGGGCTCGAAGGACGGCTGGCTGCCGAAATACCTCGACCACGTCAACGAAAACGGCGCGCCGACGCGGGCGATGTGGACCGATTTCGCCTTCAACCTCTTCCTGCTGGCGATCGCCTCGGATGTCGGCGGCTATTTCTTCGTGCTCGCCGTCTCGAATGTCGGCTACATCATCTTCAACTTCCTGAACCTCAACTCCGGCTGGATCCACCGGGTGGATTCCGGCCATATCGAACGCCCCTGGAAGGCGCCGACGTGGCTGATCGGCCTCAACACCGTGCTCGCCTTCGTCAACGCCCTCTTCCTCGGCGCCGGCGCCAAGGTCTGGGGTTACTCCAATGCGCTCTGGGTCGGCTTCATCTTCGCCGCCCTGATCCTGCCGGTCTTCGCCTATCGCCACTATGTGCGCGACGGCGGCAAGTTCCCGGCCGGCGCGATGGAGGATCTCGGTCTGGTCGGCCAGGATCTCGGCGTCAAGAAGGCCGGCATCCTGCCTTACCTGGCGCTCGCCGGCGGCTTGGCGATCGTCCTGATCGCCAACGTGATCTTCCAGCTTCCGGCCTAAAATCGCCTCCCAAGCAGCAAGGCCGAAAAGCCGCCATGGAAACATGGCGGCTTTCTTCGTTGGTGTTGCAGACCGGGCGAGACGACTCATCCGGTTATGGACGGAGGCTCAGCGGCCGCCCTCGATCTTGCGGTGGCGCTGGTTGATGCCGCCCTTGCCATAGGGGTAGTCGAACGGCTGAGGAGCACTCACCTCGTTCAATCTTGCCATGTCATCATCGGAGAGCTTGAGCTTCATGGCGCCGAGATTGTCGGCGAGCTGTTCGGGCGTGCGGGCGCCAAGGATGACCGAGGTGATCGCCGGCTGTGCCGCCGTCCAGGCGAGCGCCACCTGCGCCATGCTGACGCCATGCCCCTTGGCGATCTCTTCGACAACAGCGATGATCGCCCAGGTTCGCTCCAGCGCATTGCGCGGCGCATAGGATTCGCCGCCGCGATTGGGGTTTTCACCGAGGCGGGTAGCACCCGTCGGCATCTCGTCGCGCTTGTACTTGCCGGTCAGCCAGCCGCCGCCGAGCGGCGACCACGGCAGCAGGCCCATGCCGGCATCCTGGCAGGCCGCGACAATCTCAAGTTCGATGTCGCGCACCAGCAGGTTATATTGCGGCTGCAGCGTCACCGGGCGGGTATAACCGCGTGCCTTGGCGATTTCCGAGGCCTTGGCGATGTGCCAGCCGACATAATTGGAGAAGCCGTAATAGGCGATCTTGCCGGAGGAAACCGCATCGTCGAGAAAGCGCAGCGTCTCTTCGATCGGCGTCAGCGCATCCCAGGCATGCATCTGATAGAGATCGATCTGCTCAAGGCCGAGGCGGCGCAGAGAATCGTCGAGCGCCTGGCCGAGATGCCGGCGCGACAGGCCGATATCGTTGGGTCCGTTGCCCATCGGGAAACGCCCCTTGGTGGCGACGATCGCCTGGCGGGCCTCGGTCGGGCGCGCTTTCAGCCAGCCTCCGATGATCTCTTCCGACTTGCCGGCGCTGTAGACATCGGCGGTATCGATGAAATTGCCGCCCCAGGCGAAATAATCGTCGAGCAGTTTATGCGAGGCGGCCTCGTCAGCCTCCGCGCCGAACGTCATGGTGCCGAGGCAATAGGCGGTGACGACGGTCCCGCTGGGACCGAGCTTGCGATAGTCCATTTCTTCCTCCTCATGCGGATACCCGCAGCCGACGCGCAAACGGTCGGGGTAGAAGCCGGGGCTCCTGCAATCAATGACAATATTGAGCTTGAGGCGGCCGCTTGCCGCCGGATGACGTACCGCGCCCTGAGCTCGCAGCGCAGGGGCGAGGGGGAGCATAGCCAATCCCGCCCTCGCGACAAGTGAGAAAAAAATTTTCCCGCCTGCCGTCGCAGCCGGCGACGGTTACGGATTTTGCGAAAACGAGCCGGCGATCAGATCGGCCGCAGCAACCCCGGTCTCGTAGGCGCCGTGCGCCGTTGAATAGCGCGACGTCGAACAGGCTTCGCCGGCAAAGAAGATCCGCCCGTCATGCGGCGCGGCGAGACGGCCGCGCAAATTGGACGCGCCGGGTTCGGCATAGGAATAGGAGCCGCCGATATGGGGCACAGCGGCCCAGGCCGACAGTGCGGCGACCGACAATTGCTTGCGAATGTCAGCGCCGAAATGCGCTGCCAATTCGTTGCACGCGAAGGAAAAGGCGGCCTCGCTGCCTTGCCCTTCCAGATCATGCGCGAGGTCGCCGGCGAAATAGGCCTCGACGACAGGCGCGCCGAACGGCCGGAGCTGATAGGTGCCGGTCGCGCCACGACTGGTGGAACCGAGCATATGCGTATCCGCCGGCAGCGCCTCCGGATTTGCGAGCCTCAGGAAGAGCTTGTCGGCGAGGCCGAGCGGCAAACGGGCTGCCGCCTCGATCTTGTCAGGCAGAGGCGGGTCGAAGGCGATCCTGCCGGCGGCAAGCACATTCGTCGACACGGTCACCAGCACGGCGCGGGCACGGAGCACACCCTGGTTCGTCTCGATGCCGATACGGCCGGCATGACGGTGGTCGATGCGCGTCACCTCGGTGCCGAGCCTTGCCGGAACCGGCTTGCCGTAACGCGAGACCAGCGTTCCATAACCCTCGCGCACCCGCCAGTCGGGACCGGCGCCGGGATCATATCTGTTGTAATCGACAATTGACGACCGCTCCAGTTCGGCGCCGGTGATATAAGTGCCGATCGCCCGGATCTGGCCGTTCCAGGGATTGCCGGGCTCGAGCAACTCGGCCATGGCGGCGTCATTCCCCTCATGGCTCTCGAGACGCTCGAAATAGGCGCCGATCGCCTGCCTTGCGGCACGCGCCTCCGCGCCATCACGCTGAAGCTGGCGTCCGCCGTCGTTCCAGGGCGCCGGCGTGCGGTCGACCGTCAGTCCGACCTCGCCGGCGATCGCAGTCCAGGCATTGGTCCGCGCGCCATGCAGCCAGCCGCAGCCGAGATCGAGCGCAATACCGGCGTCAGGCAGTCCAAGCGTCCAGGCGCGCCCGCCGAGACGATCGCCGGCTTCAAGCAGGAGGATGGACAGATCCGGGCGGAGCGCCTGCAGGCGGCGGGCGGCGGCAATACCGGCAGCTCCACCGCCGATGATGACGACATCCGCGTCGGCACCCTTGCTATCGTCACCAGGCATCTATTTTCCTTCGGTCGTGCGACGGTTAAGTGGAAAGGGGCAAGGCAGTGCCGCTTCGCTATTGCAACTGTGCCAGCAGCCGCCGGAGCGCTGTCCGCAGATCGTCCATTTGCTGCTGGCTGGTCAAGGCGGCCCAGCTTTCATCGACGCGCCGGCCCGCCGCCATCGCTATCGGCCTGACTCCTTGGCCTTTTTCCGTCAGAAACACCAGCCGGCCGCGCCGATCGTTCGGATCGGGCCGGCGCTCGACATAACCCAAGCGCTCGAGTTCTTCCACGGCCTGGGTCATCGTCTGCTTGCGAACACGGGCGAGCTTGGTCAGCTCGCTGACCTGAATGCCCTCGGGTCGCGCGAAGGTGAAGACGTTGGCGTGCGGCGGGCGGATATCTCCGTAGCCGGCCTCATCGAGTGCCGCTTCGACAGCCTGTGTCCAATGCTGATGGACCAGACGCAACAACAGGCCAAGGGACGAAGACGCCATGAAACCCCCGCGGCAATATAGACAGTTACCTGTCTATGCGATAAATGGACAGTTGCCTGCCTATATAGCACGAAAGCGCGGAGCTCCATATGCCGACCATCGATATTCTCACCTCGTTCATCTCCTACGAGGAACTGGGGGAGGGCGACCCGATTGTCTTCCTCCACGGCAATCCCACTTCATCGCATCTCTGGCGGAACATCATGCCAGGCGTCGGGCCAGGCCGTTGCCTGGCGCCCGATCTGATCGGCATGGGACGCTCCGGCAAACCCGATATCGACTATCGCTATGGCGATCACATCGCCTATCTCGACGCCTGGTTCGAGGCGCTTGACCTCGACGACGTCGTGCTCGTCGGCCACGACTGGGGCGGTGCGCTGGCATTCGACTGGGCTTCGCGCCACGCCGAACGTGTGCGCGGCATCGCCTTCATGGAAACAATCCTGCGGCCGATGAGCTGGGAGGATCTGCCAGGCGGCGGAAAGGCGCGTTATGAACTGTTGCGGGGCGCCGGAACAGGCGAGGCCAAGGTCCTCGATGAAAATATCTTCATTGAGCAGGCCTTGCGTGCAACCACGCTGAAAGGGCTTAGCGATGCCGACTGGGATGTCTACCGCGCTCCCTATCCGGACCGTAACAGCCGGCGCCCGCTGCTGGAATGGCCGCGCGCTATGCCCATCAACGGCGAGCCGGCCGATGTGGTCGCCAGGATCGAGAACTATGACCGCTGGCTTTCCGCCAGTCCTCAGACTCCCAAGCTGCTGCTGACCTTCGAAGGGCCTGCCGAAACGCTGTTGATCGGCAGCGAGATGATTTCGTGGTGCCGCGACAACATCGCAGGCCTGGAGACCAGGGGGTGCGGGCCTTCGCGCCACATTGCCCCCGAGGACCAGCCCGAGGCGATTGCCGCCGAAATCAAAAGCTGGATCGACAGGAGGGGTCTCAGGGCAGCGCAGCCGAAGGTCGAGTCTCAGGTATAAAATCTGCGTCTGCGTCACCGTGACTGCGCCATGACAGACTGTTGCAATGTTGAGCCGGTTCATGGGCGGGATCAATCAGCCGCTGTGAAGGTCCAATGCCCCGTTTCGATCGACGACGCTTTCTTCTCGCTTGGCTTCGCGCGCCGCTGCGCATCGCTTCGATCACACCATCAGGCCCCCGCCTTGCGGGCCTGATGACCAAGGAAATTTCTGCGCTCACCGGGCCGGTTCTCGAACTCGGTCCGGGCACCGGCGTTTTCACCGCGGCCCTTTTGCAACGCGGCATTGCCGAGCGGGATCTGACGCTGGTGGAATACGAGCGTGATTTCGCCACGCTGTTGCAGGACCGCTTTCCCGATGCCAGGGTGCTGCAGGTGGACGTGCGGCAGATGTGGAAGACGTCGCTTTCCGGAAGTTTCTTCGGCGGCGTCGTCAGCGGGCTTCCGCTTCTTGCCATGCGGCCGGACGACGTGCAGGCTCTGCTCGAGGACTGCTTTGCCAACCTCAGGCCGCACGGCGCCTTCTATCAATTCACCTACGGGCCGAAATGCCCGGTGCCTGCCGAAATCCTCGACGCCCTCGGCCTTGTCTCAAAAAAGATCGGCTGGACGTTGCGCAATATTCCGCCGGCCGCGGTCTATCGCATCAGCCGCCGCTACCAGCCAATGGCCCTGATCGAGCAGCGCCGCGCATGATGACGGATACGATCCTTTGCGACGAAGCGGCGCTCTTGCATTCGATACGCCACGGGCACCGCAGACTTGCTTGAGGGTGATATGGTTTCCACCTATGGATCGACGGCCCCGACAAGCCCCCATAGGCCCTGCGACAGGAATGTGAGATGCGCATATTACTGATCGAGGATGAACCTCAAATGGCCGCAGCACTCCGAGGGGCGCTCACCAGGCACGACATGGTGATGGACCACGTTTCGAGCTTGGGCGACGCCGAACTGGTGATCGGCGACGGCGCCTATGACGCCGTCCTCCTGGATCGGCAGCTGCCAGACGGCGACGGTCTTGAGCTTATTCCGAAGATCCGCAAAAGGGGATTGACGCTACCGGTCATCGTCATCACCGCCAAGGGAGAGGTTCCAGACAGGATCACCGGCCTGGAGACCGGCGCCGACGATTACCTCGCCAAGCCCTTCGTCTTCGACGAACTTCTGGCGCGGCTGCGTGCCGTCATGCGCCGCTCCGAAACCTTGCGCCCCGCGCTGATCTCGATCGGCCGGCTTTCATTCGATCCGACCTATTGCGAGATCATCGTCTCCGGCCGGCGTCTGGAAATGCCGCGCCGGGAAGCGCTGGTGCTCGAATGCCTCGTGCGCCGGGCCGGCCGCATGGTGCCGCGACCGGCGTTGATGGAAGCGGTTTTCGGCTTCGACGACGAGATCCAGTCGAACGCGCTCGATTCCCACATATCGCGGCTGCGGCGCAAGCTGGCAGCGTCGGAGGCGGGCGTGGTCATCAACGTTATCCGGGGCGTGGGTTATCTCCTGCGTGAGGCATCATGAGCAAACATTGCTCCTATTCGCTGCACAAGCGGCTGTTCTGGCGGCTTCTTGCCGTCCAGTCGGTCGTGCTCATCCTGGTGATGATCGTGCTGATCTCGGTGGCCAAGATATGGGATTACCGGTCGACGGAAGGTACGATCGAGATTCTGCGTCAGGCCGTCTTCCGCCAGCCCACCGGAGCGTTGGGCCTGAGGGAGACCGAGGATATCAGGCAGTTGCGGAAAGATGCGCCCGATCTCTGGTACACCATTCGCGACATGCAGGGGCATGTTTTGACCGAGGGCCGGATTCCGAAAGAATATGCCAGCATCGGCAATACGCTCGATCATGTCGGCCAGGCGCGCTTCGGCGAGAATCTCGGCGACCACGACCGTCCGGCGGCAAGGATGAAGTGGATTGCGATGGATGGGGGACAGGTGCAGTTCCTGACCGGCACCGATGGCCCAAACCCGCTCGCCCCTTTCCTGTTCGGCGTTTCGCTGATCCTTGCGAAAATGGTGATTCCCATCGTTGCGGTGATGGCGTTGGGAGCGCTGATCGCGACGCCGCTCGTCGTGCGAAGGTCGCTGGTCGGGATCGACCAGGCCGCGCTCCAGGCCGATACGATCGATATCGACCAGCGCGGCGGCCGGCTCTCGGCAGACGATATTCCCGACGAGATCGCGCCGCTGGTGCGTGCCGTCAACCGCGCGCTCGGCCGTCTCGACGAGGGGTATGAGCGGCAGGAGCGGTTCCTGACCGACGCCGCTCATGAACTGCGCACGCCAATCGCCATTCTGAATACGAGAATTGGATCCCTGCCGCACAGTTCGATCAAGACCGACCTTCTGGAAGATGCCGCAAGGCTCGCCGTCCTCACCGAGCAGATGCTCGATCTTCAGCGGCTGAAGCAGGGCAAGGTCCAGTTCAGCAAGGTCGATTTGGGGCAACTGGCGCGCAAGGTCATCATCGAGATGGCGCCGCTGGCCTTTGCCGCCGGTTATACGGTGCAGTTCGAGGTCGACGGCGCCGGAGAGATCGACGGCGATCGTCTGGCGCTGCAGCGCGCCCTGATGAACATCCTGCAGAACGCGATCAACCACGGCGGCAGGAAAGGCATCATCTCGCTGACGTCAGGCTGCAACTGGATCGAGGTCAGCGATGAGGGACCAGGCATTCCCGCCGATGTCCGGGATCGGATATTCGAGCCCTTCTTCAAGCGCCATCATGACGGACGCGGCGCCGGCCTCGGCCTCAATCTGGTTCGCGACATCATCCGTTTGCATGGCGGCGAGGTGACGATCGACAACCGCAATCCCGGCGCGGTCTGCCGGTTGAGCTTCCCGCTGGAGAGGGCCGCAGGTGGGGATACTCCACAGCGGCTGGCGCGAGTGATGGATTCAATCGCCTCTCCGTGACATATAGATTCGATGAGCGTGCATAGAGATTCGCAACTCGACATGTTTGCCAAAGCATCGCCCGCGATCGCCAAGGCGCGCGGTCCATCGCGCCGGCCGCCGTCGCAGCCGGCCGGCTCTTCCCAAGAAGAGATGGCGCGGACGCTGGAAGAGAGCGGCAATTATCGCATCCTGAGAAAACTGGCCGCCCGGCCGATTGCGCCCGTCAGACGGCCGGGATTTTCGCGGCTCGGCGTCGTTCTCGACACCGAGACGACAGGTCTCAGCCACCGCAACGACGAGATCATCGAAATCGGCGCCGTCGCCTTCACCTTCAACGATGACGGCGCGATCGGCGACATCGTCGGCATTTATGGCGGCCTGCAACAACCGTCCCGGCCGATCCCGCCCGAGATCACCCGGCTGACGGGCATCACCGATGCGATGGTCGAAGAACAGGTCATCGATATCCAGGCGTTGCGGTCCCTGATCGAGCCGGCGGATCTGATCATTGCCCACAATGCCGGTTTCGACCGGCCGTTCTGCGAGGCCTTCTCGACAATTTTCGCCGGCAAGGCCTGGGCATGCTCGGTGTCGGAGATCGACTGGAGCGCCCGGGGTTTCGAGGGCACGAAGCTCGGCTATCTCGTCGGCCAGGCCGGATATTTCCATGACGGCCATCGCGCGGTGGACGATTGCCACGCGCTGCTTGAAATTCTCGATCGAGAGCAGGGCGAGAGTGAAAGCCCGTTCACCGAGCTTTATCGCGCCAGCCAGCGTTCGCGCATCCGTATCTTTGCCGAACACAGCCCGTTCGAGATGAAGGACCACCTGAAGGCGAGGGGCTATCGCTGGTCTGATGGAAGCGATGGCCGGCTGAAGTCGTGGTGGATCGAGGTCGACGAAGACGGCCTCGGCGACGAGCTTTCCTATCTGCGCGCGGAGATTTACCGGTGGAAAGAAGCAGAACCACCGCTCGTGCGGCTGACGGCCTTCGATCGCTTCAAGTCCTGATCGCGAAGCGGTTCCGATCGTGACCGCGAAATCGCCCATAGATAGCGACCCATGCAGGCACCGCATAGGTGCAGTGATGCATTGGCGCTGCAACAATCGAAGGTCTCGTACTATATAGAACTCATCGAAGCGAACGAAGCGCCAAGGACTGGCAGCTAGGCTTCGAAAGCCCACGGAAAGGGGATCATCATGAACGTAGCACGCTCTTTTAACAACTGGCGCAAGTACCGTCAGACGGTCGCTGAACTGGGTCGCATGTCCGCACGCGAACTGGACGACCTCGGCATCGGCCGCAGCGAAATCCGCAATGTCGCCCGCGCAGCCATCGCCCGCTAACGGCAACTAAGACTACGCATTTTCGAGACTGTGCCCAGCGCCTGCTTCCTCCCGAGCGGGCGCTTTGCTTTTGTGTTTCCGGTGGATGGATCACGGGCAGTCGAGCCGCCCGCTTTTCGCATAACGCATAGCTGCCTTGCAAAGAAATGCCTATCAACTGGGCAAGAAATAAGTATGATTATTTCTATCGAAGCGATGCACCTCCTCCCGCATCCCTTCGATATACAGGCGCCCCATCCTCCTCCCAGGGTCGTCTGTGGAACGACAGCACTCATCCTCCCAGCTGTCGTTCGGTTCTTTTCGAAAGCCTGCCGCACCTCCTCCCGCGGCAGGCTTTTTCGTTTTGGCCGACAGAAATTCTAGCGGGGCTGAGAAACGAGCACCTGCGATCCGTCGCTTGGGAGATGACAGTTTTCCCGTTTATTGTTGATTTTATTCCCTATTTTCCCGGTCCGCTTGCTGCCGCGCGCGAGCCTGCAGAAACATATTGACTCCGAACTTGTCGTACAACTATGTAACCGTATGGTTCATTGCCGAGCGGAGCGGACGGTCGAACCGAGCCGGCTTTCGCGACAGCAACAACGCTTGACGACAACGAAAACTGAGGAATTCGACATGCAGACCGACGTCAGACATGCCTCCCATCCCGAGGCAGTGCGCAATTTCGACACCGAAACGCTGCGGCGTCACTTTCTGGTCGAGACCATCTTCGAGGGCGGCGAGATCCGGCTCACCTATTCCCATTACGACCGCATGGTCATCGGCGGCGCCACACCGCTCGATACCGGGCTGACACTGACGGCGCCGACGGCGATCGGACAGGAAACCTTCCTTGCCGAGCGTGAACTCGGCGCGCTGAACATCGGCGGCGCCGGCCGTATCGTCGTCGACGGTACCAGCTACGATCTCGCCAAGTATGATTGCCTCTATGCTGGCAAGGGTGCCAAGGATATCCGGTTCGAGAGCGCCGATGCCGCCAATCCGGCAAAGTTCTATCTGGTCTCGACTCCGGCCCATCAAACGCACCCGACCGTGTTGCTCACCCGCGAAAAGGCCCGTCACCTGACGCCCGGCGAAGCCGCGACGGCCAACAAGCGGTCGATCTACCAGTTCATCCATCCGGACGTCTGCCAGTCCTGCCAGCTCACGCTCGGCTTCACCATGATCGAGCCGGGCAGCGTCTGGAACACCATGCCGGCCCATACGCATGACCGCCGCATGGAAGCCTATCTCTATTTCGATCTCGAAGCCGAGCAGCGCGTCTTCCACTTCATGGGCGAGCCGCAACAGACCCGGCATATGCTCGTCGCCAACGAGCAGGCGGTCATCTCGCCGCCCTGGTCGATCCATTCGGGCGCCGGCACCAAGAACTACAGCTTCATCTGGGCGATGGCCGGCGACAATAAGAGCTTCACCGACATGGACCATATCGCCATTGCGGATCTGAGGTGAGCGCCGTGGCCAATCCCTTCGACCTGTCCGGCAGGACTGCCGTCGTTACCGGCGCCAATACCGGCCTCGGCCAGGCGATCGCGGCGGCGCTGGCCGAGGCCGGCGCGTCGATCGTCGCCGTCGGCCGCTCCTCGATGGACGAAACCGAGGCGCTGGTGAAGCAAGCGGGAAGCCGCTTCCATGTCATCAAGGCCGATCTCGCCAGCATCGAACCGGTAAAGGGGATCGTCGCCGAGACCATCCAGACTTTCGGCGGCCTCGACATCCTCGTCAACAATGCCGGCATCATCCGCCGTGCCGATGCGCTCGACTTCACCGAGGAGGACTGGGATGCGGTGATCGACGTCAATCTGAAGACCGCCTTCTTCCTGTCGCAAGCGGCCGGCCGCCATATGGTCGAGAAGGGCAGGGGCAAGATCATCAACATCGCCTCGCTGCTCTCCTTCCAGGGCGGCATCCGGATCCCGTCCTATACCGCCTCGAAAAGCGGGCTTGCCGGACTGACCAAGCTGCTGGCCTGCGAGTGGGCCGGCAAGGGCGTCAACGTCAACGCCATCGCCCCCGGCTACTTCGTGACCAACAACACCACGGCGCTGCGCGAGGATGCCGACCGCAATGCCGCCATCCTTGCCCGCATCCCGGCCGGGCGCTGGGGAACGCCGTCCGAACTCGGCGGTGCTGCCGTATTCCTGGCATCGTCGGCGTCCGACTACGTGCATGGAACGGTGCTGCCCGTCGACGGCGGTTGGCTGGCGCGGTGATCCGCCCATTGAATGCGACTGCATAATTCAAAGTGCGACAGCGTCGTGCGTCTGGGAAGACATGCGGCGCTGTCGGCATCAGGCTGCCGTGACCGGCGTCATTTTGCCTTTCTCGCCGGCATGCGCTAGCAAAAGGATATGAGGCCGGCGCAGCCGCATCGACAGGCAGGATTCAATAGGGATGACGGACAGGGACAAGGTGGTCTTCAACACCATGCGGCAGCCGGTCAATAACCTGCGCAGCGGCCTTGCGGATACGTTGACGGCGCAGATCGAGTCCGGCGACCTGAAACCCGGCCAGCGTCTGCCGACCGAACAGGCGATCATGCAGGCGACCGGCGTCAGCCGGACGATCGTTCGCGAAGCGCTCGCCGCGCTGCGCGCGAAAGGCCTGATCACCACGCGGCAAGGCCTTGGGGCGTTCGTCGCGAACGATCCGACGACCCGATCCTTCTCCATCATTCCCAACGACCTGCAATCGATCGACGAGGTTCTGCGCGTGCTGGAGCTGCGCATGGGGATCGAATACGAAGCCGCTGGCCTTGCCGCATTGAGACGCACGCAGGACGATATCGACCGCATGCAGGATCGTCTCGATGCCCTCGACAAGGCGCTCGAGGAGGGCGGTTACGGCGCGCAGGAGGATTACGCCTTCCACAGGTCCATTCTGGTCGCGACGCAGAACTCCTATTACAGCCGCCTCTTCGATACGTTCGGGGACATCATGGTGCCGCGGCAATGGGCGCGCCTGGACAAGATGACGGCAGTCGAGCGCAAGCGCCATGCGGCACGCATGCGCCGGGAACACCACGCGATATTCGCGGCGATCCGTGACCGAGAGGAGGCCGCCGCACGCCGTGCCATCCGGACCCACCTGTCGAAAAGTGCGGCGCGCTTCGAAGAGTTGCGCGACGCTACGGTATAATCCTTCTTACAGCTCAGGCTTCGGCTTCATCAGCCGCCGCCAGGCGGCGTGGTCGGTGTGCAGATCGACGGAAGCGTGGATCGCGGGAAGAAGCGGTTTGCGTTTGCGCCGGCCGAAGCGCCGTTTGAAGCCCAGGATGTTTTCGACGAAGCTCCTGGTGTAGAGGCCGGGGCCGCTCGAATAGATGCGCCATCCGCCGTCGACGGCGATCTCTCCCGCCTTGACGCGCTCCCATTCGGCCGCCGCCTGGTAGCGGTCATGGAAAGCCGCATCGCTGCTGCTGAAATAGGTATTGCGCTGGCGCAGCGACGCATGCGGCAGCGCTGACGTGATCGAAATCGGATTGACGACGGCGATCGCCTTCCAGAGCTCTTCCGCTTCGGCCTCCAGCGCCAGCGTTTCGCAATAGCGCAGATGCGCATGCACATACATCAAGCCGATCTCGCGGCCGAAGAAGGAGGAGGATTCGGCCCGGCGAAACAGCGTCTCGGGTCCGCCGGCATAGGTCGCCGGCTTCTCCATCAGCCGCACGCCGTCGGGGAAGAGCAGATGCTCTTTAATCAGCTTCATATGATCGCGTCTCTGCGCCGGCGTGAACAGGCCGCCGAGCATTGCCTGCGTCATCGAGATCAGCGAGAAGTGCAGGCCGGTGCGCCGGTCGCTCGGGTGCAGCAGCAATTCGACGCCGTCATGGGCGGGATCGAAGATACCGTAGCCGGCAACGACGCCGTCACGCACGAGATGGTGGTTGAAATCCCGGCGCATCGCGGTTGCGATCTTCCGCAGTCCCTTGGCCTTGTTGCCATGGCCGAGGCGGCGCAGGATCGCGGAATAACGGACGATCTGCTCATAGAGCAGGGCGACGGTCCAACTGCTGACCATCCAGTCGCGCAGATGCGGATCGGCCGGCTGCAGCGAATCGTTCCAGTCTCCCTCGCCATAGCGGATCAGATGCGTTCCCGGGATGAACGCTTCACGGACGGTATCGAGCAGCTTCTCGACATGGATCGCGATGGTATCGGCTTCCCTCGCCCTGGCCATCGTCTTCTCATCGCGCCAGGAGACTTTCTCGTCGAGGAAGGCGAGATCGCCGGTCGCCTCGATATAGTCGCAGAGCGCCTTCAGCGGCCAGACGACGATATCGCCGTGGCTATCGCCCGCCCGGATATTGGCATAGGGCTCCAGCATGAACCATTGCGGCCAGTCGCCTTTCTCCAGATATTGTTCGCTGAAGACGGTCTTCAACACCTCTTTGGCTTCGCGGTCATGCTCATAGGCGAGCAGGAATTCGATCGGACCCTGGCAGGCGTCGCGTGTACCCCAGGCAGCGCCGGTATATTGTTCGAGGCCATGCGGCACGCTCAAATGCACGATGGCGTCATGCGCGAGCCAGGGTAGCAGGGCCGTCTGCGCCGCAAGATCGGGCGAGGTGCTGCCGATCGTTACGCCGCGGACGGCGTTGCGCCAGAATTTTGATGCCGGCGCAAGCATGGCCTCGTCGGTGACGCCGGCCTCATAGCGCTGCGCCAGGCGCTCGGCTTCCGCCGCATCGGTCATCGAACCGACGACGGCGAAGGAAATCACCCGCGTCGGTCGGGATCGGAGCGCGACGAAGGCGCCGTTGCGCGCCACCCCATCGCTATAAAGCAGTTCGTCGCCGCCGATCTCCTCGATGGCATCGGGTGTCGAACTCACCAGCCAATAGCTGGCATCGGGATAACGCTCGCCCCAGAGCCAGGCCGGGTCCGGCCGGAAAAGGATGCGTTTGCCCGAGGTGTCGAATTCGATCTGGCCGCCCGCATCATATTCGCGCTCGCCGAGCACGACATGGCCGAACACCAGGAAGCGGCACGGCGTGCCCTCGACGGAAATGGTCCACTGCATCGCCGCATCCTCGCCGGAGGCGACCGCCGAAACGATGATCGTGCGTTCGGGGAGGCGATAGATCCAGCGGCAATCGCTGAGACCCATTTCGAAAGCCGACGGTACCGCCAGCAGCTGCCAGCCGGCGCCAAGATCCGCCATGATGCGCAGCCCGCTGGCGCGCGTCAGATTGTAGGGGTCGCGGGACACGGAAAAGAGTTTGTGAAAGGAGGTATTGCCGATCGTCAGCTGCGCGGCGAAAATGCCCTGCATCCAGCAGGTCGCGGCAAGCGTCGCATCGTCGAGCAGCATATTCTGGCCGCTACGAACGATCGCGCCGTGGCGGCGGGCCACCATGAGTTCCTTGTCGCGCAGCACGACATGGCGGTTCAAAACGCCGTCGGAGACAAAAAACGACAACAGCTTTCCGCCGACCCGCTCTTCGAGGCTGCGCTGGGGATAAAGCTGGCTGATCGCCTTTTTGTCCAGCGTTTCGGCCTTCAGCAGGGCGGCATCCTGCAGCAGGCTGCGCACCGGCGCCGCCTCTGCGATATCGGCGGCCGTATTGTCCGTCGTCGCCAGCCCATCGAGCCGCGAAAGGTCGGCATCGCTCGACGCCTCGGGATGGTCGGCGGCGAAGACGGCAAAGAAGGTCGCGGTCGCCCCACTTGCCGGCACGGAGAGCGATTTCGACTGGATGGCGGGACATGCCGTCTCCTGCTGGCGCCGCTTGCTCGGCAGGCTGGTGCCGAAGGGGCCGACCAGCAGATCGTCGAGACGGTTCTTCGCCTGCACCAGCTGGATCGCATCCGTGGCATAGGCAGCCGCGCCATCGACGCAGCCCTGCGCGAGCCAGGGATTGCGGGCGCCCGACTGCTTGAGATTTTGCCGGTTCATCACCACAGGGCCGAATGTCTGATGATCGGCAATATGGTGATCGACATATTGCGAGGCATAGGCTTCGCTGTTCATCAGGAAGCCGAGATCGCCGAGACCGACGTCCTGGATCAGCACCAGATCCGCCGGCAGCGTCCCATCCTTCCGATGCCGGATGGAGACGCGCCAGAACCAGGCCGTTTCGGAAGGATGCAGCTCAAGACGGACGGCGTAGCCGATATCGCCTGTTTCGCCGCTCCAGGAAAGGCTCGTCGCATCGTGCCCGAAGCCGCCATTGGCGCGGGGCCCGACAATCTCGACGACCTCAGGCGCCGCGCCGCCGATGCGCAGATAAAGGCGACTGACGCCGCCAAACAGCGGCGATCCCTGGATCTGGTTGATCTGCACCGATCCCTTGTCGTCGGCATATTCGATGGCAAACAGCGTGCCGTTCGGCAGGGCCGATACCGACAGGCCGGACCCGTTGCTGATCGTGACGAGGCCAAGCTCCTCGCGTCGAGGCATTTGAAAACTGCGCGTGAGGTTCGGGGCCATTGAGATCTCGTCGATTGGCTTCAGAGGGGAACTGGAGGATGACGCAAAATGATTGAGAGAAATCTTACCGGCGGCCGGAAGATCGGCAAGGTGTCGCGACTGATGAACTCACATTGGAGCGCAATAAACACTGGTGGAAAGTGAAACAGATTCAGAAGCCAAAGATATCACATCGACTTCCCTAGAAACCCAACTGGCTACGGCATTGCGTTGCATTGACCGTGACGAATTGAAAAACGAGCCATCGAACGTAAGTTCTGTTTGCTTCACACTGTGACCATGCGCCTTGCCGTTTCGACTACTACCGCTGTGACAGAGATGACAACAATGCGCCGATAGGAGACGTCCACATCAATCCGGGGAGCTCAAGTCGCCGGGCGCGGGCACAGCACCAAGGTTGG
Organism: Rhizobium anhuiense bv. trifolii; assembly: GCF_024346605.1. Taxonomy (NCBI): domain Bacteria; kingdom Pseudomonadati; phylum Pseudomonadota; class Alphaproteobacteria; order Hyphomicrobiales; family Rhizobiaceae; genus Rhizobium; species Rhizobium anhuiense. The sequence goes on along the minus strand of NZ_CP098801.1, from coordinate 1,096,874 downwards.
AAACTTCTCCTTGAAGGTTCTTGTCATCGTGGTTTTCAGATCGCGAGGAAGCTTGAGTTCGTCTAACTGTTCGGGCGTGAGTTCCGGAACAAAGTTGATGTCTTCGAATACAGCAACGGTATTGTCGTGTTTAAGAGCGAAGGTCGTCACCAAATCGATCGAACCGTGACGGGATGCTATCGTAAGACGATGAGAACCGAGATCGGATAATTTGACATTCTTCTGAAGAACACGTTTCCCGCTCGTTCCAACGAGAACGAAGTTATCCTCGTCCACAGCGAGAAAGTCCCCGCCGCAGGACGAACCCAAAGCATGGAGTTCACTACTCGTAAACTTCGCAATATCAGGACTTTTGGTTTCCGACGAGCATCCGGCCGAAGCGGTAGCAAACAAGACCAAAACTAATGACCTTTTACAGGGGATCATGGCACCTCGCGCAGCATTTCACCTTCACAACTACCGCAAGCGACGTAAAATTTCGCTCATACAACCGTTAGCATCTTATGTAATTTGTACCTGCGTCATGCCCAACGCCAATACTCATACTCTTAAAACAGAGAGCCTTCGATATTCAGAGTTCCGCTTGTTGGCTGATTCTCTTTAAAGCGGGTTCGTCACCGTGACGGTCTTCATACCGGCGCTGGCCGCCTGGCGAAGGGCACCGATAGCAGGGCGCAGCCGGTCAGGACGGCGATGACCAGCCAGGCTTCGTTGATCGCCTGGACGCTTGCAGCGGTCTGGACCAGCGGATCGAGCACCGCCATCGTGTCCGCATCGAAGCTGCCGCTATGTCCCGATATGGCCTGGAGAGGTGCGCCGACAAATGTCGCAGCCTCGATATCGCCGGATTGAAGACGGGTCCAGAGGCCTTGTCCCAGCGGTTCCGAGCGGGTGTAGATGATGGTGTCGATCAGCGCGATGCCGATCGCCCCGCCGAGATTGCGCATCAGATTGAAAAGACCGCTCGCATCGGGGATGCGATCCGGCGGAAGCGTGCCGAGCGCCAGCCGCGTCGGCGGCAGCAGGCAGAACATGATGGCGACGCCGCGCACGACCTGCGGCCAGAACATCGCGTCATAATCGGAGCGGGGATCCTGAAACGCGCTCATCCCGACGCCGATCGCAAACAAGGCGAAACCGGCGGCCGACAGCAGCCGCGCATCCATGCGCTTCTCCAGCGCCACCGCGATCGGCGCGGTGATCAGTTGCGCAATCCCGGTGACCAGCATCGTCATGCCGATTGCGAGCGCGTCGTGGCCTCTGATGAAAGCGAGAAAGACCGGCATGAGATAAACCGAGCCGAAGAGGCCGATGCCGAGCACGAAGCTCAGCACCGAGCCGACGAGAAAGTTCCGGTCGCCGAAATTGCCGAGATCGACGATCGGCCGGCTTCGGTAGAGCGTTCGCCCTGTGAACAGGCCTCCCGACGCAAGACAGAGGGCCAGCAGGCCGAGCACATAGGCCGAGGTCCAGCCGCTGGTCGGCGCCTCTTTCAGGCTGAGTTCCAGGCTCGTCAACGCGGTCGCCATCAAGAGAAGCGACAGACCGTCGAGATGCCGAAGCTCGGACGGATCGGCCGCCTGCCGCTGCAGGAAGCGCGCCGCCAGGATTGCCGAGACGATGCCGGGGATGATGTTGATCAGGAACAGCCAATGCCAGGAATAGGTCTGCGTCAACCATCCGCCGACGATCGGCCCGACGGTCGGCGCCAGCACCGCCAGCACGCCGGCGATGGTCGTCGCCAACGCCTGCCGCTCGTTCGGAAAGAGGATGAACACGGCTGAAAATACCGAGGGGATCAGGGTTCCACCGGAAAAACCCTGCAGCACCCGCCAGGCGACCAGCTCACCGAAACTGCCGCTGGCCGCGCAGCCGGCGGAGGCGGCGACGAACAGGCTGATGGCGGTGACGAACAGCCACCGCATCGTCAGAAGCCGCGTCAGCAGGCCGGTGAGCGGGATCGCCACCACTTCGGCGATGAGATATGCCGTCTGTATCCAGCTCATCTGATCCGGATCGATGCCGAGCGCCGACTGAATGGTCGGCAGCGATGTCGCCACCACCTGGACGTCGAGGATCGCCATGAACATGCCGACGCACATCGCCAGAAAGCCGAGCCAGACGATGGCGGGCGTTTCACCAGAATGGGCAGATTCAAGTCGTTCCGACATGCGATGATCCCGCACACTGCATTCTTCGCTCCCGACTGCGAAAGCCAAGGCTGATCGCGTTTACGATCGAGACGACCGACGGCATGGTTCAAGCAAAGAAATGGACCGCGATTCCGCCGATCGCGACACCATAGTTCGGATGAGGACGGAAGCGATAGAGCCTGCCCACACAAATACGTCACCAACGCAATCGAGCCTGACCGGGAGGGCCAGGCTCGATCTTCGATCGGCGAATGCGGTCCGGGCGTTTTATGCGCTCGGCTCCTTTGCGGCCAGGACGATTAGCCGCGGAAGAGCGACAGGATGTTCTGCGACGACGAATTCGCGATCGACAGCGACTGGATCGCCAGCTGCTGTTGTGTTTGCAAGGCGGAGAGTTTGCTCGACTCCTCCTCCATATCGGCATCGACCAGCCGGCCCACGCCCGAGTCGATCGAATCGGAAAGCGCACCGACGAAGTCTTCCTGCAAGTCGATGCGCGTCGAGATCGAACCCAGTTGCGCACCGGCAGAGGTCATTGCCGATAGCGCGGATTCGATGGTCGACAGGGCCGACTGGATCTGACCGGTGGTGAAGTTCGTGATATCGAGCGAATAGACGGAATTGCCATATGCATCAGCCGTTCCGAGAATACCCGTGGAGGTTTCGATCGACCCGCCGCTCATGCCGAACAACACATTGCCCACGGAGCTGGTATCCAGGGTGTATTCCGTCATCTTAACGGAAACGGCGCCGGAACCGTCGCGAACGAAGGAGGATACGACACTTTTCGTGCCATCCGCGCCCGCAACCCAGTTCTCGCCCGAGAACGACGCCGACTGGGCAATGCTCGCCAGCTGTTCCTGCAGCTGGCTGATTTCTTCCTGGACCTTGGACTTGTCGACACCGTCCTCGGTTGCTGCGACGAGCTTGGATTTGATCTCGTCGACGACGTCAATCGCATTGTCCATGGCCGTATAAGCCGTATCGACCTTTGCTGCGCCGAGGCCGAGCGCGTCGGACACGGCGGAGAGCGCCTTGTTGTCGGACCGCATCGTGGTTGCGATCGACCAGTAAGCGGCGTTGTCGGATGCGGTGTCGACCCGGTAACCGGTGGAAACGCTGTTCTGTGTCGTTTCGAGATTGGAGTTGATGCTGCGCAGCGTCTGAAGGGCAGACATCGCTGAATTGTTCGTATTGATGCTCGTCATGGGAAATTCGCCTGCTTCGGAGGTTGAATGTGTTGCATCCCGGGGAACATCCCGGCCGTGGCGAGCAGCCTCATGCTTATCGATCCGTGTTTCCGATCAATTCGCCACCGTTGGGTTAATTATCGTACTTAAAAGTACCTTAATGGTTAACGCGGCGCGCATGGCCCGATATTTTTCTCGAAACGGGACGTGAAACCTCGGAAGACCCTGATCCGCCGGCCATCTCACGGGCGAATCCTGCATTGATTTCTGCCGAAGAGCTGAGCCGAAAGGTCGCTGCAGAAATTTGAGATCGGCAATTGACGGGTCGGCGGGAAACTGACTATCAATATTAAATCAATTTGATTGACTACAAAAATAAAGCACAAGGGGAACATTGGAATGAGATCGAGCAAGAGGGCAATCCGCAATATTTCCGTGCGTGCCGGCTGGGCGGCGGCAACCGCCCTGACGGCACTCGTCGTTTTTGGGGCAGGTGGTGCAGCCGCTGAATCGGTGCTGACGATGCACATCGAAGAGCAGACCAGCTGGGTGCAGAACTTCAATCCCTTTGACCTCGCCGGCCGCCGGCAGAGCACGATGGATTTCATCTACGAGCCCCTGGTCATCTTCAATGCCGAGGATGGCGGCAAGCCGGTGTTTCGCCTGGCGACTGATTATAAATTCTCCGAGGATATGAAATCGGTGACCTATACGCTGCGGTCAGGCGTGAAGTGGTCAGACGGCCAACCGCTGACGTCGGCCGACGTGAAATACACGATCGATCTGATGCTGAAGAACGCCGCCCTCGACACTGTCGGCGTCGGCGAGAGCGTTGCCTCCGTCGAAACGCCGTCGCCGACCGAGGTCAGGATCGATCTCAAGGCGGTGAATTCCGATTTCCCGGAATCGCTTGCGGATCTGGCCGTCGTTCCCGAGCATATCTGGAAGGACGTTTCCGATCCGGTCGCCTTCAAAAACGAGAAGCCTGTGGGCTCCGGCCCGATGACGGAGCTGCGCCGCTTCACGCCGCAGGTCTACGAGCAGTGCCGCAACCCGAATTACTGGGATGCTGCCTCGCTGCACGTCGACTGCCTCCGGCTGCCGCAGATTTCGGGCAACGACCAGATGCTTGCCATCCTGCCGGAAGGCAATATGGACTGGATCGGCTCCTTCATCCCGCAGATCGACAAGACCTTCGTCGCGCTCGATGCCGATCACAACGGCTATTGGCAGCCGCCGGCCGAAACCGTCGCCTTCCAGATGAACTTCAAGAGCGGCAATGAAGGCAACCTCGAGGCCTATAAGGACCTGAATTTCCGTCACGCCTTCAGCCTTGCCATGGACCGCGCATCGATGGTCGATATTGCCGGCTTCGGCTATCCCGTCGTCAACGAACATGCGACCGGCCTGCCGCCGCGCTTCGAGACCTGGCGCAACAAGGGCGCCGAAGGCGACAAGGACGCCTTCATGGGCTTCGATACCGAGAAGGCCAACAAGATCCTCGACGATGCCGGCTACAAGAAAGGCGCCGACGGTTTCCGCACGACGCCAGGCGGCAAGCCAATCGCCTTCCCGATCATCGTTCCGAACGGCTGGACGGACTGGATCGACGCGGTGCAGATCGCGGTCGAAGGGCTGCGCGCCGCCGGCATCAACGCGTCGGTTGCCACGCCGGAATACGAACAATGGCGCAAGCAGATCATCGACGGCAGCTTCGAGGTCGTCATGAACTCCCGCGCCGACGGCGCAACCCCGTTCCGCGGCTATTATCAGAGCCTGTCGACCGCCTATGGCGGGCGCATCACCGGCGCGCCCTCGCGCTATTCGAACCCGAAGCTGGACGCCCTTTTCGATCAATATCTGAAGGCAACGTCGGAGGATGATCACAAGAAGATCTTCAACGACATCCAGCTGCTGATTGCCGACGACTTCCCCGTCGTGCCGGTGTTCAACGGGCCGACCTGGTATCAGTTCTCCAGCAAACGCTTCACCGGCTGGGTCACCGACAAGGATCCCGTCATGAATCCGGAGGATCATGACAATAACCGCATGCGCCTGATGCATTTGCTGCGCCTCAAGCCGGTCAGCTGAGCCTCGCGAAGGAGCGGAAATGCGCGTTTCGAGCCGGCGCCTCGGCGTCTATGTGGTCGCCCTGGCGTTCGCGATCGTCATGAACTTCATCCTTCCCCGGCTCATGCCGGGGAGTCCGGTCGATGCCATGGTCGCCCAGCTCGGCCCGCGGGCGACACCCGCGGCCGTTGAGGCGATCAAGGCGCGCTTCGGCGCGGTCGACCAGCCGATGCTCTGGCAGTTCGTCGATTACGTGAAGGGGCTTGCGACCTTCGATCTCGGCGTCTCGGTCAAATATTATCCCCAGACCGTCGTCCAGGTCCTTGGCCGCTCGACGCTCTGGACGGTCTTTCTCGTGACGACCGCGGTCATCTTTTCGCTCTGCGTCGGTGTCGTGCTTGGCGCGATCTCGGCCTGGCGCCGCGGCGGGCGCTTCGACACGATCGTCTCGCCGCTCTCCGTGATCATGATTTCGGTGCCGCCTGTCATCGTGGCGCTGACGACGCTGTTCGTCTTCGCGGTCTCGCTGCGCTGGTTTCCTGTCGGCTATGCCTATGATCCGAACCTCGATCCTGCCTTCGATTTCACCTTCGTCGGCAGCGTCTTCGCCCATGCGATCCTGCCGGTGCTGACGCTGTCACCGTTCCTGATCGGCGAATTCCAGACGACGATGCGCTCGTCGATGATCTCGGTGCTCGGCGAGGATTATGTGACTATGGGGCGTGCCAAGGGCCTCAGCCACCTCACGGTCATGTTCGGTTACGGCGCGCGCAATGCCATGCTTCCGGTGCTGACCAACCTGGCGCTGATGCTCGGCGCCGTCTTCGGCGGCTCGATCGTTACCGAGATCGTCTTCAACTATCCCGGCTTGGGACTGACGCTCTATACTGCGAGCATCGCCCGCGATTACCCGGTCATCCAGGGACAGCTACTGCTGATGACGCTCGCGACGCTCGGCGCCAATTTCCTCGTCGACCTCATTTATGGGCTCGTCGATCCCAGATTGCGGGAGGCCGTATAATGGGCTTCGGACTCCGGCCTATTCTCAGGCAGAAGAAGGCGCTGGCCGGCCTCGTCATCATTGTTGCCCTGTGGCTGATGGCGCTGTTTGCGCCGATCGTCGCGCCCGGCGAGCCGGGAGCGCGTGTCGGGCGGTCGCACCAACCGCCATCGATCGAACATGTCATGGGCACCACGAAGATGGGGCGGGACGTCTATCGCCAGTTCGTCTGGGGCGCCCGCAGTTCTCTCTCCGTCGGCTTTGCCACGGGGATTGCCATCACCGTTCTCGGCACGGCCATCGGCCTCGTCGCCGGTTATGCCGGCGGCAGGACCGATGCGGTGCTCGACCTTGCGACCAACGCCGTGCTTGTCGTGCCGAACATGCCGCTCTTAATCCTGCTCGCCTCCTTCGCCGGCACGGTGGGGCCGATGACGATCATGGCGATCATCGCGCTGACCTCCTGGCCCTGGGGCGCCCGCATGACGCGCTCGCAGACGATGGCGCTTCGCAACCGTGATTTCGTCACGGCCTCCAAGATGATCGGAGAGCCGGCCTGGCGCATCATCTTCGTGGAAATCCTGCCGAACCTGACGACGCTGATCGGCATCAACCTCGTCGGCAGCATCATCTACGCCATCGTTGCCCAGACGACGCTCGAATATCTCGGCTTTGGCGATCCCTTGAAGGTCTCCTGGGGCACGATGCTCTACAATGCCCAGAATTCCTCGGCGATCATGGTCGGCGCATGGTGGGACATCGGCGTGCCGGCAGCAGGCATCGCACTGACGGGGCTTGGCCTTGCGCTTTTGAATTTCACCTTCGACGAGATCGCCAATCCGCAGCTGCGCTCCGGCCCGGCGCTGACACGTTGGTTCCGCCTCACCCGCGCCCGCAACCGGGAACTGGAGCTTGGCCGATGAGCGACAATCTGCTGGAAATCGACAAGCTCAATGTCGACTACCTCGTCGACAAGGGAGAGTTTCGCGCCGTCAAGGACGTCTCCTTCACTATCGGCCGCGGCGAGATCTTCGGGCTGGCCGGTGAATCCGGCTGCGGCAAGAGCACGATCGCCTATGCCATCACCCGTCTTTCCAAGGCGCCGGCCTGGATCAGCGGCGGCAGCATCCGGCTCACCGGACAGGATCTCCTGAGGCTGCCGGAACGCGAGCTGCAGCGTATCCGCTGGAAGCGCATCGGCATGGTCTTTCAGAGCGCGATGAATTCGCTCAATCCACTGATGCGGGTCGAGGCGCAGTTCCACGACGTTCTCTACCGGCACACCGGTTGTTCGCGCGAGGAATCAAGAGCTCGGGCCGAGGAGATGTTCCGCCTTGTCGGCATTCCCACCCATCGCATCGGCGATTACCCGCACCAGTTCTCCGGCGGCATGCGTCAGCGCATCGTCATTGCGATCTGCCTGGCGCTGAGGCCCGAACTCATCATCATGGACGAGCCGACGACCGCGCTCGACGTCGTCGTGCAGCGGGAGATCCTCGAGCAGGTCGTCGATCTGCAGCGGAGCTATGGTTTCTCGGTGCTCTTCATCACCCATGACCTGCATCTGATGGCGCAGCTCTGCCAGCGCATCGGCGTCATGCTGAAGGGCGAACTCGTTGAAGTGGGCGACGTGCGGCAGGTCGCCCAGGCGCCGCTGCACGCCTATACCCGCAAGCTCTGGAATGCCATTCCACAGCTTCCGGGCAATCCGCATCTCTCGGGGGTCCTGGCATGAAAGCGGAGACTGATGCTGTTGTCACGGATGCCGTGATCCGGCTCGAAGACATCAAGCGCAATTTCGGCCCGGTCCAGGCGCTGAAAAGTGTGTCCTTCTCGCTCTTTCCCGGCCGGGCATTGGCGCTGGTCGGCGAATCCGGCTGCGGCAAGACGACCTGCGCCCGCATCATCGCGCGTCTGGACAAGCCGACCGGCGGCAGGCTGTTTTTCCGCGGACAGGATCTGACCGCCCGCGGCGAGGCCAAGGATGAGCATCGCTACCGCCGAGAGGTGCAGATGGTCTTCCAGGATCCGTTCTCGTCGCTCAACCCGGCCTTCACCGTCAGCCATCATCTGGCGCGGCCGCTGCAATTGCACCGGCAGAACGGCGCGAGGGCGGATCTTGCCGAAGAGATTGCCAGCCTGCTGGCAAGCGTGGGGCTGGAACCCGATTTGACCCGGCAAAAATTCCCGCATGAGCTTTCGGGCGGGCAGCGGCAGCGCGTCAACATCGCCCGCGCGTTGGCGGTCGCGCCGAGCGTGTTGGTCGCCGATGAGCCGACCTCGATGCTCGATGTCTCCATCCGCAAGGACATTCTCGATCTGCTCGCCACAGTGAAGCGTGAAAACGACTTGGCCATGCTCTATATCACCCACGACATCGCGACGGCCGCACATGTGGCCGAGGAGATCGTCGTGATGTTCGCCGGTCAAATGGTCGAATGGGGCGATACCGATGCCGTCCTCTCCGATCCCCGCCATCCCTATACGCGGTTGCTGCTTTCAGCCGTTCCGGATGGCAGCCGGCCGTTCGTGACGGGCGGAAGCGCGCGTTTCCTCGAACAGGCGGAAAAGGTGCGCTCGCTCAGCCGTCCTGAGTCCACCGTCGTCGAGCAGGTCGGCCCCAATCATTTCATGCGCGCGCTTGGCGACTCGAATGCCGGAATGCTCGAGAGCTGATTTTCAAAAGGCCAATTCTCAAAAGGCCAATTCTCAAAAGGCCAATCCTCAAAAGGAAAGAGTGACCATGTCCACATCACGACCGAAAGCCCTGCGGCTTGAAACCCTTTGGAACCCGCCTGCCGACGGCAAGGAGTTTTCCTACGTCCTGCGCCTCAAGAACCTCGGCACCGAGCCGCTTTCGAATTTCTCGCTTTGCGTCAGCGGCCCGGGTCGTGTCGATCCGGCAGGTCGTGTCGAAGGCGCCACGGTTTCGCAGCGGCTCTCGAATTTCACCGAATTCCAGCCGCCGGCCAATTTCGTTCTCGGCGCCGGCGAGACGTGGACGATCTCGGTCTATGCGCTGAGCTGGCAGTTCCGCCACTGGACGGACGGCGCGACGAGCGGCTATCTCGCGCTTTCCGACGGCAGCACGATCGTGCTCACCATAGAGCCGACGCGATCTTCGGTCAGCAACGCGCCGCTGAAGCGTGGCGCCGAGATCTATCCGGTTCCCGTCAACGCGCCGGTTCAGGTGTCAATCATCCCCTGGCCGAACCATGTGGCCGTCACTGCCCGCCGGCCGCTGCCGGCCGGTTTTGCGCCGCAGGCGCAAAGCGCTGAAGGGGAGGCGGCAGCACGCAGCTTCGCAGCGCTGGTCGAGCATCTCTTCGCCGTTGAAGGCATCGTGCGGCGCGAGGCGGAAGGCGCGGTTCCGGTTGTCCTGAAGGAGGCCACCGGGTTCGGACCAGAGGCTTACCGGCTGAGTTTCGAAGGTGAGACGATCACCATCGAGGCAAGCCGCCAGAGCGGCTTCTTCTACGGTCTCGTCACGCTCGGCCAGATCTGGCGCGGCGCAAGGCTGCATCCCCAAGTCTTCCAGTTTCCGGCCGCAGGCGAGATCGTCGACGAACCGTCGATGGGCTGGCGCGGGCTGCATCTCGATGTCGCCCGCCAGTTCTACGGTGCTGCCGAGGTCAAGAAGCTCGTGGCGGTGCTGGCCTGGAACAAGCTCAACCGCTTCCACTGGCACCTTTCCGACGACGAAGCCTGGCGCGTCGAGATCGACGCCTATCCCGCCCTGACCGCGGTCGGCGCCTGGCGCGGCCATGGCCTGGCCGTTCCGCCGCTGCTCGGTTCGAGCCCTGCCCGCACCGGCGGTTATTACACCAAGGCTGCGATCCGCGAGATCGTCGCCCAGGCTAAGAGCTTCGGCGTCGAGATCGTGCCGGAGATCGATGTCCCCGGCCATTGCTACGCCATGCTACAGGCGATACCGGAGCTGCGCGACCCGGCCGAGGTCGGCAGCTACTATTCGGTTCAGGGCTTTCCCGACAATTGCATCAACCCGGCCCGCGAGAAGACCTACGAGATCATCGAGACGATCCTCTCGGAACTCATCGAGCTCTTTCCGTTCAAGACCATCCATCTCGGCGCCGACGAAGTTCCGCTCGGCGCGTGGTCCGGCTCGCCGGAAGCGCTCGAGCGCCTGCGCACCGTGGCGGGCGACGAGGTGGCCGATGCGCATGCCAAGCGGCTGAACGTCGTGACCAATACCCATGGCGCCGACGACATCCACGGCTCGGGCGCCGCCATCCTGCAGGCGGAGTTCCTGAATCGTGTCCAGCGCTTCCTTGCGAGCAAGGGCTGCATCACCGGCGGCTGGGAAGAGGCCGCCCACGGCGATGTCATCGACAAATCGAAGAGCTATCTCTGCAGCTGGCGCAACGTCGAGGTCTCGGCCGAACTTGCCGAACGCGGCTATCAAATGGTGGTCTGCCCCGGGCAGGTCTATTACCTCGACATGGCGCTCGGGCCCGATTGGGACGAGCCCGGCGCCAGCTGGGCGGGGACTTCGGATGCGGAAAAGCTCTACAATTTCGACCCCATCGGCGGCTGGACGACAGCACAGAAACAGAAGCTCCTCGGCATCCAGGCCTGCATCTGGTCCGAGCCGATGACGGATCGCGCCGTTTTCGACCGCCTCGTCTTCCCCCGCCTTTCCGCCCTTGCTGAAACGGGCTGGACGAAGCCGTCATCCAAGTCGTGGGAGCGTTTCAGGGCGCTAGCAGGACTGATGCCGCTGCTCTACGGGCTGCAGCAGTCGTAGCGCCCGGATCGGCCACGGGTTTTGATTTGCCGACCACCCTTGCCATCGCCGGAGGCGGTGATGGCGGGGGATACTGACATTGCTTTCAAAGGGAATTGTCCGGTGCCGCTTCATCTGCCGCGGGCGGCTGACATTCGGCTGCGGCGATACGAATCGGACGTGTTCCAATCGGCGCGCCGGTCGCGCGGTCGATGGTGACGGGATCGATCTCGGTTCCGGTCTCGGCGTCGAAGAAGCGGGTGACGTCACCGCCGCCGCGATGCTTGCGGCCCCAGGCACCGATCGCAAACAGCACCGGCAGAAAGTCGCGGCCAGCCTCCGTCAGCACATATTCATCGCGCGGCGGGCGCTCGGAATAGCGGTGTTTTTCCAAGAGCCCTTCCTCGGTCAACGATGACAGCCGCCCCGTCAGCATCGTCGGGACGATGCCGAGGCTTTTGCGAAATTCATCGAAGCGGGTCAGCCCGGCATGGGCGTCGCGCATGATCAGCATGCTCCACGCATCGCCGACGAGCGCCAGGCTGCGGGCGATCAGACAGGGTTGATTCGAAAGATTCTTCATGTCGATATCTTTTTAGTAGTGACTTGCTATCAATTTGATAGTAACAGGTTGCGCATAGATGTTCCATGACAAAAACGAAGGCAGACATTGATGAGCAAGAGAGAACGCGGCGTTGCCCTGGTCACCGGGGCTTCCTCCGGCATCGGGCTGGTGACGGCGAAAGCGCTGCGGCACGACGGTTACCGTGTGTTCGGCACCAGCCGGAAGCCGATGTCTGATACCGCCGATGGCATCACCATGCTGGTCTGCGACGTCATCGACGATCAATCCGTGCAGGGCGTCGTCGACGAGGTTCTGAAACGCACGGGACGGATCGATCTGCTCGTCAACAATGCCGGGATCGGCCTGCTCGGCGGTGCCGAGGAGTCGACGACGGCGCAGGCCAAAGCCGTCTTCGACGTCAACGTCTTCGGCACGATGCGCATGACCAATGCAGTGCTGCCGGTGATGCGGCGGCAGCGTAGCGGCCGGATCATCAACCTGAGCTCGATCCTCGGGCTGATCCCGGCGCCCTTCAACGCGCTCTACGCAGCAACCAAACACGCGATCGAAGGCTATTCGGAATCCCTCGACCATGAGGTGCGAACGCAGGGCATCCGCGTCGTGCTCGTCGAACCGGGCGTCACTCGCACCTCTTTCGAGGAGAACATCACCCGGCCGGACAAGCCGCTTGCCGTCTACGATGCGGTGCGCGCCGATGCAGAGAAGCTGATGCGCGAGATCGTCTCGAAGGGCGATGCGCCCGAGGTGGTCGCCGCAACCGTCGTCCGGGCTGCCAATGCGCCATCGCCCAAGAGACGTTACACGGCCGGGAAAGCAGCAGGACAGGTGCGTTTCATCCGCCGCTTCCTGCCCGAGTCCTTCGTCGACAAGAGCCTGCGGAAATTCAACAAACTTCCCGATTGATCCTGGCTTGCTGCGCATTGTCGGCTCATCACAAACACGAAAGTTCGCCTTCATGAAAGCATTCCTGATCGATCGCTACAAGAAAGGCGGCGCCCTCAGGCTCGGCCAGAGCCCTGAACCGCAGCTGCGCGAGAATGACGTCATGGTCGAGATCCATGCCGCTAGCGTGAACCCGCTGGATGCCAAGATCCGGGACGGAGAGTTCAAGCTGATCCTGCCTTACCGGCTTCCGTTGGTACTCGGCAATGATGTCGCTGGTGTCGTGGTCCGGGTGGGCGCCAATGTCCGGCAATTCAAGCCCGGCGACGAGGTCTATGCGCGCCCCGGCAAGGATCGCATCGGCACCTTCGCCGAGTATATCGCCATCGACGCTGCCGATATCGCCCCGAAGCCCGCCAATCTCAGCATGGAAGAGGCCGCATCCATTCCGCTTGTGGCGTTGACCGCATGGCAGGCGCTGGTCGAGCGCGCCAAGCTGCAGAAGGGGCAGCGGGTGCTGATCCATGCGGGCTCGGGCGGCGTCGGCACCATCGCGATCCAGCTTGCCAAACATCTCGGCGCCCATGTGGCGACGACCGTGAGCACGGCAAATATCGATCTGGTGAAAAGCCTCGGCGCCGATTTCGTGGTCGATTACAAGAAGGACGACTTCGAAAAGGTGCTGAAGGGTTATGACGTCGTGCTGAACAGCCTCGGCAAGGATACGCTGGAGAAATCGCTCGCCGTCCTCAAGCCGGGCGGCAAGCTGATCTCGATATCAGGTCCCCCCGATCCCGACTTCGCCAGGGAAAACGGCTTCGGCTGGCTGCTGCAGCAGGTCATGCGCTTCTTGAGCTTCGGCATCAGGCGGAAATCGAAACGCCTGGGGATAGGCTATTCCTTCCTCTTCATGACGGCAAACGGCGCGCAACTCGGCAAGATCACCGCGCTGATCGAGGCGGGCGCCATCCGCCCCGTCATCGACCGGGCCTTCCCGTTCGAGAAGACCAACCAGGCGCTGGACTATGGGGAAACGGGACGCGCGAAGGGTAAGGTCGTCATCGCGGTGAAGTGAGGTCTTTAGCCGAGGGGCTTTTGCAGGACGTCAAGCGCGGATTGGCTGCGGAAAAGACAAGTGCGGTCGAGCGAAGGACTTCACTGTCGTTGCCGGTAGGCAGAGGGTGTGACGCCTGTGCCCAACTTGAATGCCCGTGTCATGTGGCTCTGGCTGCTGAAACCGCAGGCCGAAGCGATCTGCGCGATCGGGTCCATGCCGCACAACATCGATTTGGCGCGCTCGACACGCCGATGGGCCACCCAGCCATGCGGGGACACACCATAGCTTGCCCGGAACATCCGCTGAAAATGAAAGGCGCTGAGCTGCCCGATCGTCGCCAGATCCTGTAGGCGGATCGTCTCACTGAGATGGGCCTCGATATACTCGAGAATACGGCGTCGCACATGTGGAGCGAGCCCGCCGCTGATCGCGCAGGGACGCATCCCGCCAAAACGCGGATCAACGAAAAGATCGTTGATCGTCTGCGTCATTGCTTCTTCAGCCAACAGATGACCGCCCGCCAAAATCGCTTTCGTCATCTGCCGCAGCGTGTGCGCCAAGGCGGGTGCCTCTGCGAAGGTCACTTCGGGAAGAGCCATGAGCCGCGCATCGCGGTCAAACGTCTCGGAAAACATCCGGCGCATTTGATCGTCGGGAACATACAGATGCACGAATTCGAAGAAGTCGGTGATTTCCCATTCGGACGAGTGCCCCTGTGGCATGATGCACAGGACCCCTGGACGGCCGCGCACGGGGCTGCCGTCCAGACGACGCGTTCCGGCGCCGCCTCTGAGATAAAGACTGAACGTATGACCGTTCGGCCGCTCATAGCTCATCCTGTCGTGTGCATTGTTCCAGATGGCCGCTGATCGCCCGAAACCCAAATCGATGGATTGTGACATCCGCGCATTGGGAGATGCGGACAAAAACCTGAAAACCGAGAGACGGCTATCTTTCACCAATACTTCCCCATGCCTGGCCACGCCTTGCGAACAATACTGGTCGACGACCCGCATGGCGAGCAGGAAGTCCGGGCAAATCGATTTCATAGCAAGAATGTGCAAGAGCCCTGCGCGCGGTTCGCCTATTGGTCGCGAAAACGAGGATCACTCCATGGCAAATGCCGCTCTCTTCATCGCGACCGTCCTCATATGGGGGACGACCTGGATCGCCATTGCGATGCAGGTCGGTCCCGTGCCGGTCCTGGTCTCGGTCTTTTACAGATTTGCAGTCGCAGCAGTGATACTCGTCGCCATCCTGGCTGTCATGCGGCGGCTCAAGCTCCCTGCCTTGCGCGATCAACCTTTCATCCTTGCGCAAGCGCTCTGCCTGTTCAGCCTCAATTTCATCTGTTTCTACAGCGCCGCCGCCTCCATCCCGTCCGGGCTGATCTCCGTGATCTTTTCGCTCGCAACGATCTACAACGCCGTCAATGCGCGCCTGTTCTTCGGCGACCGCATTACGGGCCGCACGCTTCTCGCAGCGGCGCTCGGAGCAACCGGGCTCCTCCTGCTTTTCGGCGAGGAGGTTGTCGTCGATTTCGATACGGGCACGTTGAAAGGGATCGGGCTCGCAGCGCTTGGCACGCTGTTCTTCTCGCTGGGCAATATGGCATCGCGTCGAAACAGCGCGGTCGGAATCTCACCGCTGACCGCCAATGCATGGGGCATGGCCTATGGCGCGATCATCCTCCTCTTCCTGATTGCCGTGACGCAAACGCCGATCGTGGCGCCGCCCAACATCACTTATATTGCCGCCCTGTTCTATCTCGCGGCAATCGGATCGGTGATCGGTTTCACCACCTACCTGATGCTGGTGTCCCGCATCGGTTCCTCACGCGCTGCCTATGCCACCGTCCTGTTCCCGATCGTTGCCCTGTCATTGTCGACGGTCTTTGAAGGCTACCACTGGAGCGGTCTGGGCCTGATCGGCCTGGCGCTGACGCTTCTCGGGAACGTGGTCATCTTTGCGCGACCTCTCGCCCGTCGCCAGCCCCAGTCAGATGTGAGTTTGTCGGCGCGAGGCTCTATGACGAGTCCGGAGAGATGAGCCAAGCATGTCGCTGAAGTCAGACTAGGCAACCAATTTGGGCACCGCGCCGACGGTATCGGATATCGTTCTCAAGTTCATCCGCGACTTCATCATGGACGGCACGCTCGACGAGGGCGAGCCGATCCGCCAGGACGATGTCGCGCGGATGTTCAACCGAACATCGGCAAATTCTCGATTTGTGCCGGAAGCGCGACGCGGAACGCGCGGCCAAGCTCGTTGATGAGCACATCGTGGGTGCATGCGAGTCGCTGAAGACGCATCTGCCGAAGGGCGCTGCGTGCCCACCTGATGCTGTTCCTGGAAGAATCTAGGAGTGGCCCGCGGCGGCTTGCGGAAGATCCAATTGCGCGGCGCTCCATGCGCAGGGAAATTATTTCAGTTGATTTTCTCGTATAACGTGTTTTCTTAACAAGAAATTAAGAGGAACCAATGCGAAGTTTATCAGCAATTCTCATTTTATGTATTCTTGCGGGATGCAGCAGTTTACCGGACGCCGATAATATTACTGGCTTTGGGTCGGCGGTTGAGCAAAGTAGCCAATCTTTGGAAACTATCGCAGCTGAGAACATTCGCGTTGCACTCCTTTCCGATCAGGAAAAGGAGGCGGTTAAATACATCAGGGGTGCGCCTGATTACAACGTCATATCGAGGCCGGTCTATCGCATAGCGGAGAGCGAATTCGCGTTTCGTCGAACCCAGCTCAGAGCACTTGCCAGTTATGGTGCAGCGCTCAAGCAGGCGGCCGATCCAAAGAAATTGCAAGAGATCGAAGCTGCATCGTCGAAGCTGGCTGCCGCGGTTGGTGGGTTTGTTGGAACCTTCGCGCCGGCGGCGACAGTTGCCACGCCGATCATCAACGCGGCGGGAAAGGGTGCGAGCATGGCGATTTCCAATCGCTATGCCCATCGAATAAATACGCTCATCGTCGAGACAGATCCCTACGTGCAGGCCGCGGTCAGAAATCTCAAGAGCGATTTCAAGACAATCAACACGAACTCTCGCCGGCGGCTAGACGCTTACCAGAAGAACAGTTGGGCCGCACTCTCCGAGGTACGTTCGAAACAGGTTGAGACCAAGTCTCCTGACGGCCAGGTGACTGCGGCGCTCCAATCAAGAGATCCCGATCACCTCGCTCCGCTCTACAGCCAGTTTATTGACGCCAACCAAAGAATTGTCGAAGCAACGGTTGCCGTGGAGGCTGCGGAGAAGGCCGAAGAAGCTCTCGATAAGATCGCGGCCGCGCATTCCGCTTTGAAAGAGAACACCGCAACGTCCGCTCCCTCGATCGAGGACCTGCTTTCGTTTTCAGACAATCTAACAGCGCTCGTTTCGGCGGCAAAGGGGAAGTAAATGTCCGACAAACCTGCGAAATGGCTGGTACGGAGTATCGCACAGAAAAAGGCGCTTAAGAAAAGCGGGATCTGGCGCAAGCAAGCGCGATCAAAAATCTCCGCTCTGGTCGCCGATGTGACCCCGGAAATAATGAACGCCGATGCTCTGCTGGGAGTAGACGCGGAGTGGGATGCACTCGATATCCTGTTTGACCAAAGCACCGACGAGCTTGCAAAGCGAAAAATGGTTGAAAGGATCAATATCCTGGAGCGGGAGCACACGATTCTCTCTGAAAAAAAACTTCACCAAGCCTGGGACCTGTATAAACAGTCGGCTCAGATCGGCAAAGCCGCCGAGCAACTCCGTGAAGCCGCGGCCGAGATCGAGGAGAGCGCCAAGACCATCACGAAGCTCGCATCGCTTCTAGGCGCGATCACCAAGTTTGTCGGTGCTCTCAAGCAGACCTGAGCAGCCAAGTCATTGTGGTTGGCCACAGCGGCGAACCTAATCCTAGCCTGCATATACCCACAAATATTAATGAGAATTTCGGCTGGCGCCACGCTCTGATTGCCGATGATTGCTGGGGGCACATGACATGGATAGAAGAGAGTTCCTACGGTTCGGTGCCGTCGCCGCAACCGGAATCGTGACTGGATGCGGTCGGGATGGGTTGCCGCTTCCTCCGCCAACCGGTGGGGTGAAGAGCGAGCTTATTGATGCCCATTGTCATTTGTTCAATGGCGCCGACCTTCCGATGGTACGCTTTGTTTCGCAGGTCGTACTGAAGGCCTATCCGGAGCAGTCTCGGCCGCGCATTACCGACGTTGAGAATCCGTCCCTCCTTGATCATTTTGTGGAGCTCTTCCTCCGCGTTGCCGGTAGCGGATCAGCGCCGACGGCTCGACAGGAAATCGACTATCTCGACGGGAAGACGCCCGGAACGAACTTCCCTCGTTCTGAGGACGCGGCCAAGGCGCGCGGCAGGCGGGCCACGGAGACCTATCTGAATGAACTCGTCCAGAGGGTCGGTGGTCCGGTCCTTATGGGTGCGGCGCCGGAGCAGCTGCGGCGGCAAAACATCGACCGCGCCTTCCTGACCGAACTAATGAAATCTTCACGCGTAGTCTTTCCCGCCGACACCATGCCGTCGCCCCGGCAAACCAGGCAGGTCTCCTTTGACCTGTTTTCGGGGCTTTCTAAGACCGCACGATATCTCAATTGGTTCAGCCTGTTCCGCCTTTATAGACATGTGCTTGCCGACATGCTTGACAGGGACACTCAGGCGCAAGGATTTAAGCCGGTATTGTTTACCCCGGCGATCATCGACTACGACCGCTGGCTCGGGGAAAATGTCGTTCGTTCGCCGCTTCAGGACCAGATGCAGGTGATGGACCGAGTGTCCCGCCGGAAAACCGGGCCCGCTGTTCATGGCTACTTCGGTTACGACCCGTTGCGCGAGGTCTATTTCCGGCGAGGAAAGAAGCCGGAAAACGCGCTTGGAATGGCACGCAAAGCTCTGCTCGATCACGGGTTCATCGGGATCAAGCTCTATCCCCCGATGGGCTTCCGGCCGCTGAAAAACGAGCGCCCCTATCATCAACGAAACCTTGATGACCTGAAGATATCAGAGGCGCAGCTGAGTGCCGAGTTGGATAGCGCATTGATTGCGATCTATGACCTTTGTGTCGAGCTCGACGCACCAATTCTGGCTCATGCAGCAGCGTCAAACGCATCAGGCAGCAACGAGTTTGCAAGGCGGGCCGACCCCTATTATTGGCTACCCGTTTTCGAGCGCTACAGGGAACGGAACCTTCGTGTCTGCCTAGCCCATTTCGGCGGGTTCGAAACCCTGTCGGCGGCCGCGACGTCAACGAGAATGCCCCAGGCGAGCTGGGAATGGGTATTGGGACCACAGTTCAAGGAACATCCGGACCAGCCGGTGTTTGCCGACCTTAGCTATTTCTCCGAGATAGTGAACGGAAAGTCCGATGCGAAGGATAGAATCGCGCCAGCGTTCAAGGAATTCGTCGAGACCTTCGATCCGCAGGTGAAGCACCTTGTGTTTGGAACGGACTGGATAATGCTCGGGCAAGAGCCCGGCTATAAGACCTACGTCAGTCAAGTCGATAGATTCCTGCGAGACGAGTGCAGGCTCGACGAAGAAGAACGACATCGTTTTTTCATTGGAAATGCATCTCGCTTTCTACCGCTATCGCCCGGCACGATCGGCCGTGATCGGTTACTATCGTTCTACAAGCGTCACAACCTCGACAGCAAAAGACTGCCATTGCCGCCGGCAGAAAACGCACTGGCGAGATGGTTGCGCACGTAGCGGCTTTCTCCAGCTGTTCGACCTGTCAGGCTATCTTGTGGGCTTTTTTGATCGCGACGAGGAATTCAAACGGCCGGCCGGGGCAGTGAATTCGCCACGAGCGATGGGACCATCGACGGGATAAACCACAGCCGGTTGCAGCTCCATATTCGTTCGTGACCTCCATATCGACACCCTGGCGGCGAAGGCGCGGAATTTTCACTAAAATTCTGGGACTACTAGCGGGTCGTCGGTTCGCATCCGTTCAAGGGCGTGCGAGTGGTTTCGTCAAAGGGAGGTGTTCTGCGAAATCGCCAGCGAAAAATTGCCTCGGATCTTTCCGCTAAACCGAATTCAGCCGAGCGGCTTTTGCAGGACGTCGAAGCGCGGATTGGTTTCGGAAAAAATCGGCAGGGCGGCGGCGCCGAGGATGGCCGTATCCTTGCCGGTCATGCCGATCATGACGCGTGGCGCGGTGCGCTTCTGGCTGGGATCGATCGGGGTGTACAGCGGCTCCAGCCGCTCTGCCAGCCGAAGCATCAGCGATGTCGATATGCTGCCGCCGAGCACGATGGTCTGCGGATCGAAGGCCAGTTCCAGAAAATCGACAGTCTGCCGCAGCGGCTGGACGGCCTGATCGAGCCAGGCATCGAGACCCTCACCGCCCCTGGCGATCAGTGCGTCGAGATCGTCAGGCGAAAGCTCCTCGGCATTGGCAATGCCCATGAATTCGTAGGCAACGGTCGGCGAGATGTAGCGATCCAGACAACCGCGCTTGCCGCAGCTGCAGAGCTTGCCATGCGGTTCGACGATGATATGCCCGATCTCGCCGGCATTGTTGCGGCTGCCCTTGTAGAGGTGGCCGTCGAGGAACATTCCCGCACCGATGCCGCCGCCGCCGGCGAGGAAGAGATAGACGAAGCTGCCCAAACCGCGGGCGACGCCGTGAAGACGCTCGCCGATCGCCGCTGCCGTCGCATCGTTCTCGACGAGCACCGGCACCTTCACCCGCTGTTCCAGCTCATGCCCGACAGGAAAGTCCTGCCAGCCGGGCAGGCTCTGCGGGCTGAGAGAGGTTGTGCCGCCATCGGCATAACGGCCGGGCAGGGCCATGCCGACGCCGAGCAGCCGGTTCCGGTCGAATGCGAAGGCCTGCTGAAGATCCTCGACGATTGTCTGGAGAGCCGGCATGGCCCTTTGCGGATCGGGGTGTTCGACATGGCGCTCGATGCGTGCGCAGACGGCGCCGGACAGATCCGTCAGAACGCCGCTTGCGCGCTGGCGGCCGAGTTCGAGGCCAATCGAATAGGCACCGCGTGGATTGATGGTGTAGGGGATGATCGGCTGGCCGCGCGCCAGCTTCTGCGCCTCGGACGGGACGAGAAGGTGCGATCTCTCCAGTTCCTCGACGATATTCGAGACGGTCTGGGCGGTCAGCGCCGTCATCCGGGCGATCGCCGCGCGCGACAAGGGGCCGTGCGTGCGGACAGCCTCGATCACCACACGCCGGTTGTGAGACTTGGCCTGCTCGAGATTCGTACCGGAGATCGCCTTCATGTCGCCTTCAAAGGAAATGGTGCGTCACCCTTGTCACAAGACGAACAGCGATGAAAGCTCCATTCTTCGCAACGTCTTATTTGCTCAACGGGCTCTGCGTCCTTGCAGGAAGCCGAGGAGCGCTATGCCGGATAATCCGGTGACGGCGCTCAGGATGGCGGTTCCCGAATAGCCTGTCATGAATGTGCCGGCGGCAAAGACCAGCGCGCCGATCCCGGCGCTGGCAAAGATGTTGACGGAGATCAGTGCGCTGCCGAGCCCCGGCCGGTCGGCGATGAGATCCTGCAGATAGGTGATCGGAAAGCTGATGATCGCGGCCGCTCCAATGCCTGCGAGCAAGGTGAGCCCATAGAGGTGCCACGGCTCAGAGGCAAAGCCGAGAAGGCTGAGGAATACGGCATAGATGACGGTGCCGGCGGCAAGCGCCGTCATCTGCCCGGTCTTCCGGGCAATCCGCGACCAGATGATGATGAAGACGACCTCCAGCAATGCGACGATGCCGACAAGAATGCCGACGTCGCTGAGCTTGCCATGCGCAGCACCGGTGGCGATCAACGGCAGAAGGGCGTCATTGAGATGCAGCGTGCTGGTAATCAGCGCCACCCCGCAAATATGCGCGGAGATGCGCGGCGAAACCACCTGGCGCAGCGCGCCGAGATAGCTGAGATGATGGACCGCGGCCATCTCCGTTGCCGACCGCTTGGGCAGGGCGAAGATGATGATCGCCTGGCAGAGCAGACATGAGATGGCGGCAAAGAGATAGGCCGGCAGCATGCTCGATGCGCCGGACAGCATGAGGCCTGTTATCCCCGGGATCAGCACCCAGGACAGCGAGATCATGGCGCGCACACCGGAGTTGGCCGTCACCATGTCGCTTCGGTTCATGCCGTGCATCGCCGCGCGTGCATTGGCAAACAGCAGCGAGTTCAGCGCCCCGTAAATCGGCAGCGGCAGCAAGCCGCTGATGACGAAGACGGCGGCTGTGGGAAAAGCGTAGACCATGCCGTAGCCGGCGATGCCGAACAGGCAGGCGCCGATCATCGTCGACCTGTACTCGCCCAGCCGATCGGCGAGATTGCCGAGCAGGATGCTGATGACGACGTTCACCGCCGCCGAGACGAAACTCAGGAAGGAATAGAGGCCGTCGCTCAAGCCCAATTCGCGGATACCGACGATCGAACGGTAGGGTGCAGTCATCGCCCCCGCCATCCCGAAGGTAAAAATGGCGATCATGCTGGCGCGGATCGCCGGATTGCGGAAGACATCGGGAAAAAGGCGGCTCATGCGGTCATCGATCCGAAGTAAGCCGGCTTCACAACCTGCTCCTCTCGTATTCCTCTAGAGCAATTCCAGGAAAAGTACGAAGCGGTTTTTCGTCCGGAATTGCGTAAAAACAAAAAGTTAGAGCGGTTCGGCGCTTCCATGAAAAGATGAACCGCTCTGGATTTCAATAATGTTCCGATTGCGAGAAGGTCCGCGCCAGTTCGGCTTGGCCGGCCGTGAGGCCGCAATCGACTGGCAGGCAGACGCCTGTGATCGCTGCGGCAAGAGGACCGGCAAGGAAGGCCACGGCATTGGCGACGTCTTTCGGATCGACGACGCGCTGCAGCGGATACCAGCGGCGAGCTTCCTCGAAAACGTTTGGATTGGCGCTTGCGCGTGCTTCCCAGGCCTGCGTCTTCACCGTGCCGGGTGCGACGGCATTGGAGCGGATGCCGAACTTGCCGTATTCCACGGCAACCAACCGGGTAAAATGCAGAAGGCCTGCCTTGGCGGCGCTATAGGCAGGGTGTCCGAAGACATGCAGGCCGTTGACCGAGGCGATGTTGACGACGGAGCCCTTCGAGGCCTTCAGCATCGGCTCGCATGCGCGGAAACATAAGAATGCCGCTTCGAGATTGAGCGCAACGTCCGCCCGCCAGATCTCCGGCGTCGTCTCGTGCAGGTTGGTGGCGCGGGCCGCACCGGCATTGTTGACGAGGGTCCGAACCACACCGATCTCCGCCGCACGCCTTGCCAATTCGGCAATGCTCGTCTCGTTGGTCACGTCGCATCCGACGGCCACGAAACGATTGCCCGGCCCGAGTTTTGACGCCACGGCAGCCGCAGCGGCAGCATCGATGTCGGCGAGCAGCACGACGTCGTGGTCATCGGCGAGCCGTGCGGCGATCGCCGCGCCGATATCGCCTGCAGCGCCGGTCACGATGGCTATCGACTGCGTCATTTCCTGTCGCTCCCGTTCATGAACCTCAATCTCCAAGCAATTGCCGGTCGTCGCCGTCGCGGTGAATGACCAGCTGCTGCTTGATGCGCCGAAGCGTGGTCGTCGCCTTTGGCTGAACGGCGTAGGCGACCAGGCTCGACAGAATATCGACCGTCGCGATGTAGGCGATGCGCGTGGAGGTCGGGCGATAGATATTGCTGCCTTCGGGAAGGTCGATCGGCACGACGATCTCGGCAGCCTTGGCAACCGGGCTTGCCGTCTGGGTCAGAGCGATCGTCTTCACCTTGGCCTGGCGGGCAAGCTCGAAGGCCCGCACCAGCTCCGTATTGCGTCCCGAGAAGGAGGAGCCGATCAACACGTCGCCGGGCCTTGCCGCGGCAGCCATCATCAGCTGCATGCTGTGGTCGGAACTTGCCGTGATGCGCAACCCGAGACGGAAGAGGCGATTCTGGAGTTCGTCCGCGATCATCGACGAATTGCCGCCCGAGCCGAAGGCGTAAATCATATCGGCCTTGGCGATATGCGAAACGGCGGCTTCGATCGCGGCGAGATCAAGCGACCGGTGCAGGAGAAACAACGCGTTCTGGGCCTTGGTGATGATATCCTGGGCCACATCGGCCGGGTCGGTGCTTTTCGATTCCGGTTTCAGATAACGCACGCCGATATGGGCGGTTCGGGCGAGCTGCACCTTGAAGTCGGAGAAACTTTCGCAACCCAGCCTACGGCAAAAACGGGTGACGGTCGGCGGCGATACCTCGGCCCGTTCCGCCAGCTCGATGATCGAGGCGTTCACGGCAAACTCGAAGTCGTTGACGATGATTTCCGCGATGCGGCTCTCGGAGGGGGAGAGCCGGCTCTTGTCTTCCTGCAATGTCGAAAAGATATCCAAACCCGTCCCCCCGATGGCGCGCTATCCATCCTTCTTCTTATAGGCCACGCAGTCGATCTCAACCTTGCAATCGACCATCATCGACGATTGCACACAGGCGCGTGCCGGCGGATGTTCGCCGAAATACTCCTGATAGATTTTATTGAAGGTCCAGAAGTCGCGCGGATCGTCGAGCCAGACGCCGACGCGCACGACGTCCTCGACGCCGTACCCGGCCTCATCGAGGATCGCCAGCACATTGGCGATCGTCTTGTGGGTCTGGGCAATGATGTTACCGTCGATGATTTCGCCATCTTCCATCGCAACCTGCCCGGAAACATACAGCCATCCGTCGGCTTCGACCGCACGTGCGAAAGGCAGCGCCTTGCCGCCGGCGCCGGTTTGAACAGTGCCATAGCGCTTGATGGGCATGCTGAAGTCCTTGCAAATTATTTTCTTGATAAGTTGACAAATGACCATAGAAAGCGGAATTTGACCAGTGAAAAACGCGATTTATGAAAAGAATTTCAATCCGGGGCAAACATGCGCGATCCTTTCCTAAATCCTTTCCCGTCCGACAGCGCCCGGTCTGCGATCTGGGAAATGCTCGTTCCGCGCGATATCGATGCCTTTCTGGCCGCCGACTGGTCGATGGTCGAGCATGACTTCGTCGAAGAGGGCTTCATCGGCATCGACGGTCAGAAGGCCGTCAGCCCCGACAAGTGGCGCCTCGCATTTCCGACGCTGTCGGCCTATCGCGAGGAATGGCTGAGGCAGGCCAGGGATTTCGCCGCACAGAGTTTCGCGGAAGATGCGCGCACGGCGATCTTCACCACGACGACGCTTGAGGATATCGAGATCGAAGGCGACATGGCGCTTGTCCGCAAGAAATTCGACGGCGGCATTTCCAAGCCTGACGGCACCCGCGATATCATGCAATGGCAGACGCTTTATTATTGCAGGCTTCACCAAGGACGCTGGAAAATCTCAGGTTTCACCGGCTACCTGCCGAACCCGATGGGTTGACGCGGGGACGACAACACGAAGGCCACTTTCTTGCGCATTTTCACCGCAGCACTGGCGACCGAGACCAACACCTTTTCCCCGATCTGCGTGGATCGCCGCGCATTCGAAGCCTCGCTTTATGCCCCGCCCGGCCAACATCCGGAAACGCCGACGCTCTGCACCGCGCCGATCACCGTCGGAAGGCGCGTCGCCCGAGAAAAAGGTTGGGAGCTGATCGAGGGAACCGCCACCTGGGCCGATCCCGCCGGTCTCGTCAACCGGGCGACCTACGAAGAATTGCGTGACGAAATCCTCGATCAACTCCGCGCGGCAATGCCGGTCGACGCTGTCGTCATGGGCCTGCATGGCGCCATGGTGGCCGCCGGATACGAGGACACGGAAGGCGATCTTCTCGCGCGCATGCGCGAGATGGTCGGGCCCGACGTGCTAATCTGCGCCGAACTCGATCCGCACAGCCATCTCACGGCAAAACGCGTCGCGGCACTCGATTTCGCCGTCTATTTCAAGGAATTTCCGCATACGGATTTCGTCGATCGCGCCGAGGATCTCTGGCGCATCGCCGTGGAAACACTGGAAGGCCGGGTCAAGCCTGATATGTCGGTATTCGACTGCAAGATGATCGACGTCTTCCCGACATCGCGCGAGCCGATGCGCTCCTTCGTCGACAAGATCATGCGGATCGAGAAGGATGATCCGGACATCCTGTCGATCTCGGTGATCCACGGTTTCATGGTGGGCGACGTTCCCGAAATGGGAACGAAGCTGCTTGTCGTCACCGACGACAAGCCGGAAACGGGCGCGGCTCTGGCGCGCGAACTCGGCCTGGAGCTGTTTTCCAAGCGCGGCACCTTCATGGTCCCGCAGATCGACGAGAAGGAAGCCGTGTCGCGGGCGATGGCCGCCACCGCATGGCCCGTCGTCATTGCCGACGTCTGGGACAATCCGGGCGGCGGCACGGCAGGGGATGCGACCGTCGTCCTCGGCGAACTCCTGGCCCGCGGCGTCACCAGCGCCGCGATCGGCACGATCTGGGATCCGGTCGCCGTGCAGATTTGTTTTGCGGCGGGCGAGGGGGCGGAGATTCCGCTGCGCTTCGGCGCCAAGTCGGCGCCCGGCACCGGCAACCCCATCGACGGCACCGTGAAGATCGTCAAGCTCTTGAAGAACGCCGAGATGCAGTTCGGCGAGAGCCTCGCGCCCTTCGGCGATGCCGCCCATATCGTGCTCGACGGCATCGACATCATCCTCAATTCCACCCGCGCCCAAAGCTTCGATCCGAGCCTTTTTTCGGTGATGGGCATCGATCCCACCAGGCAGAAGATCCTGGTGATCAAATCCACCAACCACTTCTTCGCGTCCTTCTCGAAGATCGCAGCGGAAATCCTTTACTGCTCCGCCGGAACGCCCTATCCCAATAATCCGGCAACGACGCCGTACCAGCGGGCACCGAAGACCATCTGGCCGATCGTCGCCGATCCACATGGGATAGAACGCGGAGCCGCCTAGATGCCTGACAACAGCTTCGCCGTCGTCGCCAAGGCAGGCGACAGGATCGCCGATCTCTCGACGCCGCGTCCCGTGATTGACGAAGACAGGCTGGCGGCAAACATCGCCCGCGTTCAATCCTATATGGATCAGCACGGGCTGAACTTCCGGCCGCATATCAAGACGCACAAGATCCCGGCCCTGGCCGTCGCGCAGACTGCCGCGGGCGCCAAGGGCATCAATTGCCAGAAGGTGACGGAAGCCGAAGTCTTCGCCGCGGCCGGCTTCGAGGACATCCTCATCACCTTCAATATCCTCGGACCGCAGAAAATCGAGCGGCTGGCCAGGCTGAACGACAGGATTTCGGCGCTCAAGGTCGTCGCCGACAGCGAAGTGACGGTCGATGGGCTGGCAGCACATTTCTCCGGCCACAAGCCGCTGAACGTACTGGTCGAATGCGATACCGGCGCTGGCCGCTGCGGCGTACAGACGCCGGGGGAGGCGGCCTCGCTCGCCAAGCGCATCGCCGCCGCCGACGGCCTGACCTTCGGCGGCATCGTGACCTATCCGAAGCCGCAATCGGCGGCCGCCGTGGAAGCCTTCATCGCTGAAACGCTGGCACAGCTGAAAGCCGAAGGCATTGCCTGCCCGATCGTCAGCAATGGCGGCACACCCAGCCTCTTCGAGGCCCATCTCGTCAAATCGGCCACCGAACACCGCGCCGGCACCTACATCTACAACGACCGCCAGATGGTGCGCATGGGCCATTGCACCGAGGACGATTGCGCCATGCATGTTCTGGTGACCGTGGTGTCACGCCCAAATGTCGACCGCGCCGTCATCGATGCCGGCTCAAAGGCGCTGACCTCGGATCTTCAGGGCTTCAGCGATTACGGCCTGATCGTCGGTTATCCCCAAGCGCGGATCAGCAGCCTCTCGGAAGAACACGGCGTCATCGACCTCGCGAATTGCACCGGCCCCCGGCCGCAGATCGGCGAGAAACTCTTCATCATCCCGAACCATACCTGCGTGGTATCAAACCTGTTCGATACGATGGTCTTCCATCGCAGCGGCATCGTCACCCGCGTCGAGGAAGTCGCGGCCCGCGGCCTCGTCTGGTAGGGGAGGAACGTCGCTCGGCGGGGCTCAGTGCGTCACTTGGGCATATCGTGAAGGTATGTTTCAAACTTTGACCAGAACTGGTGGTCAAATACAGTTTCTTTGTCGAGCTTTAGCTGCCGTGCCATGCCGATGCATTCACTGGCGTTTAGTTTGATCGTTTTTCGAGATTTGATAAGCTCTAAAAACAGACCCTCGAAAGCCATTTCATATTCTCGATTGTCCAGATAAAGCCCAATGGCCTCAACGGATTCAGCATCGAGATCTGCGCGTGACATCACGCTTCGCACAAACTGATCGATCGGCTCAAAATCATCGCTTGTTTGCCCGCGCGGCATGTATCCGTCCTAGGCGGCCGTCGGATTGATGAGGTTCATATCGATTTCGGTCAGTTCCACGCGCCGCTCTAAGGCAATGCCCGCCTCGTCGAAGAGGTGGCAGTCCGCGGCATTGATGCCGGTTGCGACAGGCGCATCCGCGCGGATGCCGACGCTGCCGGGCAGCATGGCGCAGAAATTCTCGGCCTCGCCGTTGAGCGAGGCGTAAGCGACCGTATTTGCCCCGAGGCGCTCGATGACCGTCGGCGTCACGGTAAAGACGATATCGCCGCCGCCGAGCTGGATATGCTCCGGCCGGATGCCGAGCGTCAAAGCCTTGCCGACCATGCCGTCGCGCGGCGTCACGGGCAGCACGGCTGTCTGGCCCTGATAATCCACCTCGATTCCATTGGCGCTGACGCCCTTGCAGGTCACCGGCAGGAAATTCATTTTCGGATTGCCGATGAAGCCGGCGACAAACTGGTTTGCCGGCTTGTGATAAAGCTCCAGCGGCGCCCCGGTCTGCGAGATATCGCCGGAATCGAGCACCACGATACGATCGGCCATGGTCATCGCCTCGACCTGATCGTGCGTCACATAGATCATCGTCGCCTTCAACTGCCTGTGCAGCTTGGCAAGCTCGATGCGCATGTCGGCGCGCAGTGCTGCGTCGAGGTTGGAAAGCGGCTCGTCGAACAGGAAGATCTTCGGTTCGCGCACGATGGCGCGGCCGATCGCGACGCGCTGGCGCTGGCCACCGGACAGCATGCCGGGTTTCTGCTGCAACCGCTGTTCGAGGTGAAGGATGCGGGCGGCATTTTCCACCTTGGCCTTGAGCTTTTCCTCTTCCATCCTTTCGACGCGAAGCGGGAAGGCAATGTTTTCGAAAACTGTCATGTGCGGATAGAGCGCGTAGGACTGGAACACCATGGCGATGCCGCGCTTGACCGGCGGCAGGTCATTGACCCTGATACCATCGATAACGATATCGCCCGCGCTCGTCGCATCGAGACCGGCAATCATGCGCAGCAGGGTGGATTTGCCGCAGCCTGACGGGCCGACGAAGACGACGAACTCGCCGTTCCTCACCTCGAGCTGCACGCCCTTCAGAACTTCGTAGTCGCCATAGAACTTCTGAACTTTGTTGAGAAGGAGCTGTCCCAAAAATCTGTCTCCACCGGCGGCCTTGTCGCACATTCGATCGGGAAGGGATCGCGGGCTGTGCACCCGCGATCCCAAAGAGTCCAAAGCGTTTTACTTGAACGCTTCGATTTCGCCGGCAGCCTTCTTCAGCGCGGCTTCCGGTTCGGCCTTGCCCGTCACCACCGACTGAATCATCTCGATGATCGAGTTCTGGAAGCCCTTGTAGTCGGTGAAGAGCGGTTCGGGACCACCATAGTTGATACCCTCGATGAGCGGCTTCCAGTAAGGATCCTTGGCGACGAACTCGTCGACCTTTGCCGACGGGCGCAGCGGGGTCAGGCCGGCACCGCCCTGCAGCTCGTATTCCGACTGGACGTCGGGCGAGGTGATGAACTTGGCGAATTCCGTCGCCTTCTCCTCGACCCCCGAACCCTTGAAGATCGCCAGGCTGTCGGTGATCAGCAGCGTGCCGGGCCCCTTGGCGTCGGGACCGAGCGGCAGCGTCGCAATGCCCCAGGCAATCTTCGTCTCCTTCAGCCTGGAGGCGGCGCCCGATCCTGCCTGGATCATGGCGACCTTGCCGTCGAGGAAGATGGCGCGGACTTCGTTCTGCTCATAGGCCGTCGGGCCTTCCTCGGAATAGGGGACGATATCCTTGTAGGCCTTCAGTGCGGCGAGAATCTGCGGGCTGTCGAGCGTGACCTTGCCTTCGGCATCCGTCACCGCGCCGTTGTTGGTGTAAACCCAATGCATGAACTGGTGCATCGTGTTGTCGAAGGTCTTGGCGGAGAGACCGAAGCCCGGAATGCCGGTCTTTTCCTTGATGGTCTTGGCCATCTCGATTTCTTCAGCCCAGGTCTTCGGCGGCTTTTCGGGATCGAGGCCGGCCTGCTTGAAGAGGTCCTTGTTCCAGTAAAGCGCCTTGGTGGAGAAAGCGATCGGGACGCCCCACTGGGTATCCTCGAAGGTCACCGTGTCGACGATGTGCGGATAGTAGCTCTTCTTTTCGTCATCGGTCATCGGCACCGGGACGATCAAGTCGTTCTGCGCGAATTCCTTCAGCGTGCGCGAGCCGACATAGGCCATGGCAACGGGCGTGCCGGCGGCGGCGAGCGTCGTTGCCTTGTCCTGGCACTGCGCCCAGCCGACAACTTCGGGCGTGACCTTCCAACCTGCGTTCTTTTCTTCCCACTGCTTGATGTATTTGGTGTGGACCGGGTCGATCGTGTCGCCGCAATAGATCCAGCTGATTTCCTTGTCGGCCGCCTGGGCAGTGACTGCGGTCAATGCCGTCGAACCGAGCAAGGCGAGGGCCATCAGGCCTGTCTTGATGGTAATGCTCACGTCGTGACTCCCATTCTTGTGTTAGCTGTTCACTCGTTTTTTGGTCTTATTGTTTCACCGCACCGGCGGTCAGCCCGCCGACAAGGTAGCGCTGAAGGAAGAAGATGACGACCATCGCCGGCGCGATACCGACGAAGGAAGCCGCCATCAGTTCGTTCCAGATGACCTCCTGCTTGCCGAAGTAAGCAAAGAGCCCCACCGGCAAGGGCATGTATTCGCTCTTCGAGTTGAACGTCAGCGCGAAGATGAATTGCTGGGCGTAAGCGCCGATGAAGGTGGTTATGGCGACGACGATAATCCCCGGCATCGCAATGGGCAGGATGACACGGCGCAGCGTGTAGAAATGGCTGGCGCCATCCATGTAGGCCGCTTCGTTGAGCTCCTGTGGAATGCGGATCATATAGGTGCGCAACAGCCAGATCGCCGACGGGATCAGGAAGGCGACGCCCGGCACGATCATGGCGAGATAGGTGTTGAGCACGCCCATGCTGCGCATCAGCCGGAAGAGCGGGATCAACAGCACGGCGCCGGAGAACATGTTCACCGTCAGGAACGCGCCGAGCAGGATCCCCATGCCCTTGAATTCGAACTTCGCGAAGGCGTAAGCCGCCGGAATGACGAGGCAGAGCACGATCAGCGTGACGATGATCGAGATGAAGAACGAGTTGAAGATATAGCGCCCGAAGCCCGGCACGCTGATCCACATTGTCCGGTAGGCTTCGAACGAGCCGTTCTCCGGCCAGAAGCGGTAGGGCGAGGAAAAGAGCTGGGCGAGCGGCTTCAGCGACACCAGGAAGCCCTCGACGAAGGGCGACAGCACGAAGAACAGAAACATTGCGATGCCGCAATAGATCAGGATGATTTCCCACCAGCGGTAACGGTCGATCATGGCGGCACTGCTCATGCGCGCTTCTCCGGATTGAGACGGCGGGTGACGCGGAAATAGGCGAAGCAGAAGAGCGACAGGAAGATGCAGATCAACACGGCGCGCGCTGCACCTTCACCATATTTCTTCGAACCGATCGCCGTCTGATAGGTATCGATGATCATCGTCGTCGTCTCGCCGCTCGGTCCGCCCTGCGTCAGGATCCAAATGATGTCGAACGAGTTGAAGGTGGCGATCAGCGACAGCATCGACATGGTGATGATCGCCGGAACCATCAGCGGCAGGGTGATGCGGCGGAAGCGGTACCAGCGGCCGGCGCCGTCGGTCCAGGCAGCCTCATAGAGATCCTTCGGAATGGATTGGATCGCCGCCAGGAAGTAGATCGTCACCAGCGGCACGCCGATCCACACATCGGTGATGATCGTTGCCCAGAAGGCGGTGCTGCCATAGGCGAGGAAGGCGACCGGGCCGTCGACGAGACCGAAGCGCTGCAACAGGCCTGATATCATTCCGAACTGGCCGTTATACATCCAGCCCCACATGAAGATGCCAATGGCCATCGGCACGATCCATGGCGGCATGGTCAAAAGCCGGAACAAGGAGCGGCCTGGTACGGCGGCATTCAGCATGCATGCGCCGAAGGTGCCGATCACCATTTTCAGGGCGACCGAGAAGAACGTCCAGATGAAGGTCCGGAAGATGACTTCCGCAAACCGCTCATTGAAGATCTTCTCGTAGTTGATCCAGCCCACCCAATTGGTGGTCTTCCTCAGCGATGCATCGGTGAAGGAGAGAATGAACGTATCGACCAGCGGATAGGCGACGATCGCCAGAACATAGAGGACAGCCGGGAGAAGAAGGATCCAGGCGAAGATGACCGTGCTTCTTTGAACACTCATCTTGCCGCTCTCCTCAAGCCGCTCTTGCGTGAAGGGCTTCGTCGAAACGGTCCCAGATCGGCCTGAGATCGACGACCGTTTTCTTCATCCTCGCCTCGTCCATCGCCAGAGCCAGAATGCCGGCTTCGAGCGCATTCAGCGTGGAAACAGGAAGTTCGAGCCCGGTGCGCACGCTTTCAAGCAGGTCGCTCGCCATCTGTTCATCGGCGCCGTAATGCTGGGAGAGCTCGGTGGCGGCATATTTGTTTTCGACCACCTTGTTGCCGGTCAGCTGTTCGTGAACGTCGAGATAGCCGCGCACGAAATCGCCTTCAGCCATGCCGCGCGACCCCATGATGGCGAAACGGCGGAACTGGTCGGGCACGTTGAGATTGGTGTGAAAGTTCATGCCGACGCCATTGGCATATTCGACGATCGCCACCTGGTAGTCGATGATATCGGCATCGCTGTCGAAGACCTTGTCCGAGCCCATCCATCCGCTCGGCTTGCGGTGGAAGAGTTCGAGGTCGTTGATGCCCTCGCGCGCCGGATCGTTGGCCGGAATGAAGCTCTTGCGGCCGCCGAAACTGGCGACGCGTTCCGGTCGTGCGCCGACGACGCCATTGTAAAGATCGAGGTCATGGCAGCATTTCTCCAGCATGAAGCTGCCGGAGTAACGCTCGTAGCGGCGCCAGTCGCGCATGAAGAAGGCGCCGTGATAAGGCTCGATATGTTCGGAGGCCTCGATCGACACGATCTGACCGAGCTTGCCCTCGGCCTGGATGGCGCGGAGATCCTTATAAAGAGGGGAATAACGCAGCACGAGACCGACCATCAGCCGCTCGTGGCCGAATTTTGCCATCAGATGGGCAAGCTCGATGCTTTCTGCGATGGTCGTGACGATCGGCTTTTCACAGAAGACCTTGAGACCGGCCTGAAGGCCGAGCCTGATATGGTCGAGATGGAGGTGATTGGGGGAGCCGATCATCAGCAGATCGAGCTTTTCGGAAGCGAGGAGTTCTTCCGGCGAACCATAGGCCTTGCCGACTGAAATGCCCTTTTCCGTCAATCCGGGAAGTCCGGCGGGTTCCGGATCCACATAGCCGACAATGTCGAAGCTGCTATCGATTGCCTTGAAAACATAGCCGAGATAGCCGAGCCGGAATCCTAGCCCAATGATTCCCACTTTCATGCCGATCAAGTTCCCATTTAGTAATTTATTTTCTTTAAGTTGGGACAAAAATCGAGAGGCGTCAATAGAAAACGGGCATCAAAGCGCGAGTATGAAATTAATTTTCATAGATCGATAGCCGGCGGCCCATTACCTGCAACAACTGGGTGGACGCGGTTCGCCGGATGGACGCAGCGCACATGCTCCCGAAGCCAAGGCAGTCATTCAGCGCCGGTTGCCCCAGCCGACAAGCTCACGCGAAACTCGCGAAATGTTGAAAAGAGTCGCGAGCTTACCTGTGTAGGATGGTGCGAGAACAAGGAGGCAGGAGGAGCCATCATGACGCGCATGACAGCCAAGGATTTCCCTCAGGAACTTCTCGAACTCTACGATTATTACGCCCACGGGAGAATTACCAAGCGTGAGTTTCTCGACCGGGCCGGCAAATTCGCCGTCGGCGGCGTGACAGCCGCCGCCATTCTTGCGTCGCTGAGCCCTGACTATGCGCTGGCGACCCAGGTCGAGTTCACCGATCCCGATATATCAGCCGAATACATCACCTATCCCTCGCCAAAGGGAAATGGAGATGTGCGCGCCTATCTCGTCCGCCCGAAAAACGTGACCGGCAAAGTCGCGGCCGTGGTGGTCGTTCACGAGAACAGGGGCCTGAACCCCTATATCGAGGATGTGGCGCGCCGCGTGGCAAAGGCGGGTTTCGTAGCACTTGCCCCGGATGGCCTGACGTCGGTCGGAGGCTACCCCGGCAATGACGAAAAGGGGCGGGAGCTTCAGCAGAAGGTCGACCCGGAAAAGCTGATGAACGACTTCTTCGCGGCGGTCGAATTTTTGATGCATAACGATCTCACCACCGGCAAGGTCGGCATCACCGGCTTCTGCTATGGCGGCGGCGTCGCCAACGCCGCGGCGGTGGCCTATCCGGAACTTGCCGCAGCCGTGCCCTTTTACGGCAGGCAGCCGCGCACCGAGGACGTGCCGAAGATCAAGGCGCCCTTGCTTCTCCATTATGCCGGGCTGGACAAGGGGATCAATGAAGGCTGGCCGGCCTATGAAGCTGCGCTGAAGGCATCGGGAAAAACATTCGAGGCCTACATCTATCCCGACGTCAATCACGGCTTTCACAATGATTCCACGCCCCGCTACGACGAGGCGGCAGCCAAGCTCGCCTGGCAGCGAACGGTCGACTGGTTTACGAAATATCTCGCCTGAGAAGGCCGGATTTGAACGAGCTGCGGCGGGGAGCCTTTCCCCGCTGCTATCCGTCCCGTGGCCTGTCAAGGCGACTGACGGCCTGTGATCAGGTTCCAGAAGGGATCGTCGCCGGACAGGTTTTCAAAATCGGCAAGCCCGAGAAGCTGCAGGAAAGAGGCCTCGGACACATTCCGATTTCCCCAGCGCAAGCAGTCCATGAACTTGACTTCGCGTTCCTGCACACTCATCGGCGCTTCGAGCGATCCCTTTGCGTGCAAGCGAGACTTGCTCAAGATGCGCCCATCGCGCGTCGTGACGGTGACGACGTGCGGGAGGCGCTCCACACCTTTTTCCTCTTCAGTCGAATAGGACTGCATTTCGATGCATGGCATGAATTCCCGGATTTCCGGCCGTTCGATCTCCTGCCACGTAAAGTCCGAAAGGCTAAGAGATCCCTTGAGGAAGGCTGTCGCCAGGCAATATTGCATCGAGAAGCGGGCCTGCATCTCGTCGGCGGGGTTGGCATAAGCCAGGTTGCGGGCAGCGGATATGCCGACTTTCGTCTCGATCCTGGCAATGTCGCCCTCCAGAAGCCCATGCTCCTGCTTCAGATCCAGAAGCGCGTCGATGGCGCGATGGGTCGAGGCGCAACAGGGATGGCGCTTGGTCACCACGCCTCGGCTTTCGATGACATGTTCCTCCTCGAAGGTCAGTCCCTGCCAGCCCTTGGCATCATCGCCCCCGAAGAGATCGAGGAAGCCTTGCGGCCGCTCGAGGATATCCGGCCGCCCGCTCATGCCCGCCATTGCCATGCGCGCCGCATCCACGGCATGGCGCGCGGCAATGCCGGCGTGAAGCGGTTTGGCGGTCGTGCCGAATTGCCCTTTCGGGCCGCAGGCGAAGCTCGTCGCCAGGCTCATCGCCGCGACGAGTCTCTCTTCGTCGGCGCCGAGAAGCCGTGCCACGCCAGCCGCGGCCCCGATGCTGCCGACCGTCGCCGTTGCGTGCCAGCCCCTGTTGTAGTGAGAGGGATTGACGCCAAAGCCGACCGCCGCCTGCGCTTCCAGCCCGGCTAAATAGGCCTCGAGAAACCGTCTTCCGCTCGTCACCTTGCCGCTGGTCAGAACCGCCAGCAGTGCGGGCACCAGCACCGCGGAAGCATGCGCCCTCGCCGGATGGAAATTGTCATCGAAATCCAGCGCATGCGCCGCGGTTGCGTTGATGAGCGCGGCGAGCGAGGGCGAGGCGGAGCCGCCGGTGACGAGCCGCGCTTCGCCGTCTTGGGAGATTTCCCCGTCGAAGGCGCGGATGAGTGCGGCAACGCTTTGATCGCTGCTGCCTGCAATCATGCAGCCGATGGTGTCCACCACAGCATCTCTTGCCCGGTCCATCGCGCGGTTTGAGAACGCCGTTCGCGACAGGAGCTGTTCCGCGATCTTCCGGAGAATGGTGGCCATTGACGAAAGTCTTTCCGTGAGTTTGGTTCTCCGCGGAAAATGTTCAACTTTCCGCAGCTCCGCAATCTTATGCGGATCGCGGGTAGGGCTATCGACATTGGAGATAGAATGGCGCGAGACACGAGTGCGGCGATCAGCCTGAAGCATATCGAGGCCTATGACGCCATCGCCGCGACGGGCTCGACGATCGCCGCTTCCGTCGAGCTCGGGATCTCGCAATCGAACGCCAGCCGCTTGCTGCAGCAACTGGAAGACTATCTCGGCGTCCGGCTTTTCGAACGGGAAAAGAACCGGCTTCAACCGACCCGCGAGGGGCTGCAGCTCGGCCCGGAAATCCGGGCCATTTCCGACCGGCTGCGCGCCTTGAAAACCGCGGCGATGGAGCTCGAGAGCGGTCGGTCGCGCGAGATCATGCTGCGGCTCGCCTTTCCCTCCAGCCTTTCCTCGACGCGCATTCCGAAGCTGGTGAAGAATTTTCTCGCCGCCAATGGTCCGATGCGCGTCGAAGTCGCGTCCGGCAGCTATCTGGCAATCGAACGGATGGTGGCCGACGGCGAAGCCGATCTCGGTTTCGCGCGGCTGCCACTGATGAGCCCGGGGTTGAAACAGGAGAAGATCCTGTCGTCGCGGATTGTTTGCGTCCTGCATAATGATCATCCCAAGGCCGGCAGCCGCCTATTGTCGGTCGGCGAGCTGAAGGGGCAGGATCTGATCATGCTGAACAGGGAGCGGCCGGTTCGCCATGAGCTGGAGGCGTTGTTCTACAAGGCCGGCATCCGCCAACGCCCCCTGCTCGAGGCGCATTCGGTGGCGAGTGCCTGCGCTCTGGCCGCCCAAGGGCTCGGCATTGCGCTGGTCGGTGAGATCATCGCCCGCGAATATGCGACGCTGCCGCTGCAGTTCATCCCGCTCGAACCGGAACTGCCGGTTGCATACGCGCTGATCAGCGGCGAGAAATTTCCGATGCCCAAGGCCGCCAGCCTCTTCCTTCAAAGCATTTCGGACTGGGCATGATGACGGTGCTTGGACTGTCCCGGGGGATCGCAAACGCATGAATATCAAGCAACTGGAAGTCCTGCGCACGCTTCTGGCGACGGGGTCGACGATTGCCACGGCAAAGACGATGGGTCTCAGCCAGTCCGGTGTCAGCCGCCTCCTCCAGCAGCTCGAGGCGGATCTTTCGATGTCGCTTTTTGTGCGCGACAAAGGCCGTCTCATTCCCACGCCCGAGGCCCTGCTTCTTGCCCGCGATGCCGAGAACATCTTGCTGGCGGTCGATCGGATGTCGGGTCATGCGGAGGACCTAAGAAGCGGCGCCGCCGGTCCGGAGATCGTCCGCATCGGCCTGCCGAGCAGCATGTGGGAGCATTTCGCGCCGGCCATGCTGGTCGATTATATCAGGGATTTCCCCGGTGTGCGGATCGAGACCTTCTTCGAGACGACGACTGCGATCAACAAGCTTGTCGAGCAGAGGGTGATCGATTTCGGCTTTCTGCGCATGGAGGGCGAGAGCGGACCGGGCATCGAGGTCGAGCGCGTCGCCACCGGCGAAAGCGTCTGCGTCGTTCCGAAGGATCATCCTCTTGCGAAACTGGAGGAAATCACGGTCAAGAATTTGCGCGACGTTCCTCTCATTCTGATCGGGCGCCAACGGCCGAACCGCATGGCGCTCGACCAGACCTTCCGGCGAGCCGGCATCAAGCAGATCGTCAAGATCGAGACACATACCAACAGTTCCGCCTGTTCCTATGTCGCGCATGGCCTTGGGGTCACGATCATCAGCAGCTTTTATGCCAATCTCTATCGCCACCTGCCGGTGGTTCACCGTCCTTTCGTGCCACGCGCGACCCAGGAATTCGGATTGGCGAGGGCGGTCGGGACGCCACTCTCGATTGCTGCCCACGCTCTGAGCGACGCCTTGAAGCGACAGATCCGGCTTTCGCAAAAAGACGTTTGAAATTAAGCTATTAGCCTGAAGCCTTGCGCGAACGCAGTCGCTTTGGTTGCGGTCGTATTCCGCATAGACTTATGACGGAATCGCATAATATTGCGGATATTTCTTCATTCGATCATAGTCTGCGGCAACGAAACCGATGGCGCCGGGCACAGTCCGTCGCCCATCGCGGGGAACAAAAATGCTGAAATTCGTTCTAAACCGCCTGCTGATGGCATTGCCGACGATCGTCCTCGTTTCGGTGACTGTCTTCACCCTGATCCGCTTCATACCCGGCGATCCGGCGGCACTGATGCTGGGGGATATGGCTGAGCCGGATCAGATCGCGGCAATGCGCTCGGAACTCGGCCTCGACAAATCGCTGCCTGAGCAGTTCCTGATCTGGACCGCCAATGTCGTGCAGGGTGACTTCGGCCGCTCGATCGTCAATGACGAGGCGGTGCTGCCGCTCGTCGCTTCACGTTTTCTGGTCAGCGCCGAAGTCGTCGTCGTCGCCGTGCTTCTGGCAAGCCTCATCGCCGTGCCGGCCGGCGTCATCGCCGCCTGGCGGCAAAACAGTCTGACGGACCTTGCGCTGGTCGGCACGGCCACGATCCTGCTGTCGATCCCGACATTCTGGCTCGGCCTCCTGCTTCTGCTTTTCTTCGGCTTGAAACTCAGCTGGCTGCCGGTGCTCGGCTATGTCTCGATCGGCAGCAACCTCACCGGCGGCCTGCTCTATCTCGTGCTGCCGATCATGACTCTGGTCATTCACGAGATGGGTGTGTTGATCCGCATGGCACGCGCCTCGACGCTGGAAGTGCTGCGTCTCGACTATATCACCCACGCCCGGGCCAAGGGGCTTTCCGAAAGCGCCGTCCTCTGGCGGCACGCCTTCAAGAATGCCTTCGGCCCGACCTGGACAGTCATCGGTCTGATCCTCGGCAATCTGCTCGGCGGCATTGCCGTCATCGAGACGGTCTTCACCATTCCGGGACTCGGGCGACTGATGGTCGACAGTATTTTTGCCCGCGATTACCCGGTGATCCAGGGGTGTCTGCTGTTCGTCTCGCTTTCCTATGTGCTGGTCAATTTGGTCGTCGACCTGCTCTATCCCTTGTTCGATCCGCGGGTAGTCGCCGAATGAAAAACGTCACGTTCAACGGCTTCATCGGCAGCATTCTGATTGCCGCATTGCTCATCTCCGCTGCGATAGGCCTTTTCTGGACCCCCTATGATCCGATGAAGCTCGGCTTCACCGCGCGGCTGGCGGCGCCAAGCAGCGCCCACTGGCTCGGAACCGACGAATTCGGCCGCGACGTACTCAGCCGCCTGATCGTCGGCGCCCGGGCGAGCGTCTGGATCGGCACCTTGACGGTCACATTCGCGACGGTCTGCGGCACGCTGATCGGTCTCGTCAGCGGTTACGCCCGCGGTTGGATCGATGCAGTCATCATGGCCGTCAACAATGCGCTTCTCGCCTTTCCGGGCATTTTGCTGGCGCTCGGTTTGCTCGCCGTCTTCGGCGCCAACCAATATGGCATCATCTTCGCGCTGGGCATTGCCTATTCGCCCTCGATGGCCCGGGTTGTCCGGGGTGCCGTTCTGTCGCTGCGCGAGCGGGAGTTCATCGAGGCTTCCAAGGTGATGGGCAATGGCGAGCTCTACACCATGTTCCGCCATATCCTCCCCAATTGCATCGCCCCGATCACCGTGCTTGCGACCTCGATGTTCGGCTGGGCGATCCTTTCGGAAAGCGCGCTCAGCTTTCTCGGCCTCGGCGTGCCGCCACCGGCGCCCACCTGGGGCAACATGCTGGCCGCCGGCCGGCCATTCATCGAGCAGGCGGTCTGGCTGGGTCTCTTCCCGGGCCTGGCGATCGCCCTGACGCTCCTCGGCATCAATCTTCTGGGCGACGCTCTTCGAGACAAGCTTGATCCGCGGATGAGGGGACTGAAATGACCAAGGAAACGCTTTTGAATGTCCGCAACCTGTCGCTTCAGGTCGCCGGCACCGGTGTGCAGGTCGTCAAGAACGTGAGCTTCGACATAGCGCCAGGCGAGATCTTCGGCATCGTCGGGGAAAGCGGATCGGGCAAGACGCTGGCAACACGCGCCCTGATCTCGCTGCTGCCG
Source organism: Rhizobium anhuiense bv. trifolii (assembly GCF_024346605.1). NCBI lineage: Bacteria > Pseudomonadati > Pseudomonadota > Alphaproteobacteria > Hyphomicrobiales > Rhizobiaceae > Rhizobium > Rhizobium anhuiense. The sequence goes on along the minus strand of NZ_CP098801.1, from coordinate 1,056,745 downwards.
GCGCCGATCAAGGTGATCGGCGGCTCCGTTGCCTATAAGGGACGCGACGTGCTTGCGATGAGCGCTGCGCAATTGCGCCAATTGCGCGGTGCGGAAATCGGTGTCGTCTTCCAGGAACCGATGACCTCGCTCAATCCCTCGATGACCGTCGGCCGCCAACTCGAAGAAGGGTTGCAGCTGCATACGAAATTTTCGCAGGAAGAGCGGCGCAGCCGGATCCTTGACATGCTGAACCGGGTCGGGATCCGCGATCCCGCCGGGGCGCTCACTTCCTATCCGCATGAATTCTCGGGCGGCATGCGCCAGCGCATCATGCTGGCATCGGTCATGCTGCTGAAACCGGCGCTGTTGATCGCCGACGAGCCGACGACGGCGCTCGATGCCGTGATCCAGCGCGAGGTCATGGAATTGATGGTGGAACTGACGCAGGCGGAAGGCACCGCCGTGCTGCTGATCAGTCACGACCTGCCGATGGTTGCCCGCTACACCAACCGCATCGTTGTCATGGAAAAGGGCGTGATCGTCGAAGAAGGACGCACCGCCGATCTGCTCGACGCACCACAGCGTGCCTATACGAAGAAACTGCTTTGCTCCCTGCCGTTCCGCGGAGAGACCCGGACGATCGACAAGACCAAGGCGCCGATGGTCTCGGCACGGGATATCGTCGTCGATTATCCGGGTCGGCGGTCGCTGATGAAGAAGGCAACGCCAAAGCGGGCGCTGCATGGCGTCAGCATCGATATCCACGAGGGCGAAGTCGTGGCACTGGTCGGCGGTTCGGGTTCCGGCAAGACCACGCTCGGCCGCACCATTGCCGGACTGGTCCGGGAGAGCGAAGGCGATATCCGGTTCAGGGGACGCAGCCGCGACGACAACTGGATGGACTATCGGCTGAATTGCCAGATGGTGTTCCAGGATCCTTATTCCTCGCTCGATCCGCGCATGACCATCGTCGCGCTTGTGGAAGAAGCGCTGCGGCTCGTTCCCGATCTCGACGCTGCGGCAAAGCGCAAGCGCGCCCTGGAGACGCTGGAGGAAGTCGGGCTTGGGGCCGACTACGCCGGGCGCTACCCGCATGAGCTTTCGGGCGGCCAGCGTCAGCGCGTGGCGATTGCCCGGGCCATTGCGCGCCGGCCGAAATTCCTGATCGCCGACGAACCGGTATCGGCCCTCGACGTGACGGTCAGGGCGCAGGTGCTCGAACTCCTGTCCGATCTGCAAAAACGCTACGGCTTTTCCTGCCTGTTCATCAGCCACGATCTCGGCGTGGTCGAACAGGTGGCCGATCGTGTCGTCGTCATGCAGGACGGCCGGATCATCGAGCAGGGCGACCGCGATACGGTTTTCGACAGCCCGAAGGAGGCCTACACACAACGGCTTCTCTCGGCCATCCCCGCTCTGGACCACAATGCTCAGGGCGGCGTGATCCTCAAATGGCGCCTGGAGAACTGACATGACGACGATGATTGAATCCGCAAAGCTTGCGGAGCGATTGAATACGATCTGCGATGCCCAGCCTTTCGTGACACGCTTCATGGTGCGTGCGCTCGGCAGCGGAGAAACGATCGGCAGAGGCGCGGACGAGGAAACGCCCTCCGCCAGCACCCGAAAGACCTCGATCATGATGGCAGCCTTGAAGGCCGCGCATGAAGGCCGCCTGGATCTGGACGAACGGATTACCTACGAAAAGCGTTTCGCCGAGGAAGTGGCAAGCGGGATGTTCCGCTATCTCAGCCCCGGAATCGTCATATCGCTGCGCGATGCCATCACCGGCATGATGGTGCTGAGCGACAATGTCTGCACCAAGATGGTCTTCGAAAGGCTGACGCTCGAAGAGGTCGACAATTATTGCAAGTCGATCGGCATGACAGGCACCAACCATCGCTTCCTCATCCCTCCCTTGGCGCTGTCGCCCGATCATTCCTTGAAGGCCGTCACCACGACGACGGCGCGGGATCAGGTCTATCTGCTGCAGACCATCCTGGATGCGCAGGATTCGCGGGACGCTGCGGACCGGCTCGGCTGCTCGCAGGCGCTGTGCGCTTACGCGCTTCAAACCCTGAAGAACCAGATCCTGCGCTATGCCATTCCTTCCCGGCTGCCGTTCGGGGTGCTCGTCGCCCACAAGGGCGGCACGGGAAAGCGCGGCCGCATGAATGCCGGCATCGTCTATCGCGACGGGACCCCCTTCTACATCATCGCCGCCTATACCGACGACGTGCCGCAGGAAATGCCGGACGGCACACCTGGCTATACGGTCGCGCTCGAAACCATCGGCAGGCTTTCACGCGCCTGCTGGGATGAACTCCGATCCTAACAATCCATAAAAGAGGGTAGAACAATGCATAAGCTTCTTCTCGCAGGCACCATGTTGATGGCGATGGCCGGCGTGGTCGATGCCCGCGATATCGTCGTGGCGCAAAGTTCCGATTTGCGCAGCGCCAATCCAGGCGTCAATCGCGACGGCAATACCGATGGCGTCATCCTGCATATTGTCGAAGGGCTCGTCGGCTATGCCAACAACGGCGAGGTCAAGCCGCTGCTGGCAAAGAGCTTCGAAGTCTCGGCGGATGGGCTGAGCTACAGCTTCAAACTGCGTGACGACGTCAAATTCCACAACGGCAAGAAATTGACCGCCGATGACGTCGTGTGGAACTGGAACCGCTATCTCAAGCCCGAAACGAAATGGACCTGCCTTCCTGACTTCGACGGCAGCGGCAGCGTGCATGTTACCGGGGTCAAGGCAGTCGATACTTCGACCGTCACCATCACGCTGGAAAAGCCATCCGCGGTCTTTCTTGGCCTGATGTCGCGCCCCGAATGTGGTTACACCGGGATCATCTCCCCGGAATCGGTCGGTGCGGACGGAAGCTTCATCAAGCCGATCGGCACCGGTCCCTTCAAATGGGATGAATGGAAGAAGGGCGAATATATCCATCTCGCCAAGTTCGACGATTATGTCTCGCCCCAGAACGACGGCAAACCCGACGGCATGGTCGGCTCGAAACGCCCTCTCGTCGATGGCATCAAGTTCATGGTCATTCCCGACGCTTCGACCGTAAAGGCCGGCCTTCAGTCCGGCGTGCTCGATACCGCGGAGATTTCACCGGATCTCATTCCCGAATTCAAGACGAGCGACACGATGCAACTGATCGTGGCGCGCAACAACGGCAAAAACCTCTTCTACATCCAGACGCGCGACAAGGTTCTGAGCAATCCCGGCGTGCGCCGCGCGATGGCGATGGCACTCGATCTCGACCAGCTCGTCGAGGCAGCCTCCAATGGCACCGGCACCGCCAACGGTTCGATGGTTTCGCAAGACTCGCTCTATTTCGACGATGTCCAGAAGGAGCGCCTGCCCTACGACATCGAGGCGGCAAAGAAGGAGCTTGCGGCCGCCGGCTACAAGGGCGAGCCGATTACCATCATCGCCAACAAGCGCAGCAACGTGCCAAGCTTCCCGGCCGCGGTGATGGCGCAGGCCATGATGCAGCAGGCAGGTCTCAACGTGCAGATCGAGGTGCTCGACTATGCGACGCAGGTCGATCGTCGCCGCTCCGGCAACTACCAGATCATCTCGCAATCGGTCGCGCCGCGGCTCGATCCGGCGCTGATGTACGGCTTCTATGTCGGCAACAAGGACAAGAACGCTTCCTTGATGTGGGATGACCCGAAGGCGGTCGAGTTGATGAAGGCGGCCTATGGGGAGCCCGACCAGACGAAGCGTCAGGCGATCTTCGACGAGTTTCACACGCTGATGCTCAAGGAAATGCCGGGCATCTTCCTCTATGACATGGTCGATGTCTGGGGCGCGACCAAGAAGCTGAAGGGCCAGCCCGTCTGGCAATCGAATGCCCGTCTTTGGGAAGTTTCGCTCGACAATTGAGCCTGAACGGCCGCGCCCGGTGGGTCGGGCGCCGCGATCCCGTTTCGACAGTGAACAGGAGAGCCGGCAGGCAGCCCTGCCGGGTCCGGTGAAACACATCCCTGTGGCGGCAGGACAGACAGCGAGGAAATGCCATGAATCTTGACGCGATCAGCTCCATTGCCGCGACGATCGAAAAGATGAAACCGGATTATATCACCCTCAGCGACGGTATCTGGGATTTCGCGGAGCTGAAGTTCGAGGAGCGGCGCTCGTCGCAATTGCTGGCCAGGGCACTCGAGGAAAACGGCTTTGCCGTGCGCCGCGGCGTCGCAGGCATGGAAACGGCCTTCATCGGCGAATCCGGCAGCGGCAAGCCGGTGATTGCTTTCCTCGGCGAATTCGATGCCCTGGCCGGAATGAGCCAGACCGCCGACGTGGCTGAGCCTCTTCCCCAGGCGGCGGGAGCAACCGGTCACGGCTGCGGGCATAATCTGCTTGGTGTCGGGTCGTTGATGGCGGCGGTTGCGCTTGCCCGTCACCTCAAGGAGAACAATCTGCCCGGGACGGTGCGCTATTACGGCTGCCCGGGAGAGGAGGGCGGTTCCGGCAAGACCTTCATGGTTCGCGCCGGCGCATTCGATGATGTCGATGCCGCCCTGACCTGGCATCCGGCTCCGTTCAACGGTGTTCGTTCGACGAACAATCTTGCCGTTCTCGAATATTACTATCGCTTCAGGGGTGTCGCGGCGCATGCCGCCAACAGCGCCCATCTCGGCCGTTCGGCGCTCGATGCAGTCGAACTCATGAATGTCGGCGTCAATTTCCTGCGGGAACACATGCCGCAGGATTGCCGCGTTCACTACGCGATCACCGACACCGGCGGCAGGGCGGCCAATGTCGTGCAGGCCAGCGCCGAGGTTCTCTATCTGATCAGGGCGCCCGACATGCCGCAGGCGCTTGAGCTTGCCGGGCGCGTCGAGAAAGTTGCACGAGGTGCGGCGACGATGACCGAAACCGAGGTCGAGATCGTGTTCGACACCGCCTCGACGAACCTTCTTCCCAACATCACGCTGGAAACGGCAATGCACGAGAACATGGTCGCGCTCGGGCCGATAGCCTTCGACGAGGCCGACATCGCCTTCGCCAGGAAAATCCAGGATACCTTCACTGAGGAAGCAATCAGGAGCAGCATCCGCCTCTATCAGATCAAGGGTGATGTGTTCTCCAATGCCAAGGTCGATGGCTCGACGCCCTTGCACACCGGTCTGCGCGATTTCGAAGGACAATCGCATTTCCGGGCCGGATCGACCGATGTCGGCGACGTCAGCTGGGTGACGCCGACCGCGCAATGCTGGGCGCCAGCCTGGGCGATCGGCACCAATCCCCATACCTGGCAGGTCGTCGCACAGGGAAAAAGCCCGGCCGCGCACAAGGCCATGGCACATGCGGCCAAGACGCTTGCGACAACGGGGCTCGCATTGATGTCGTCACCCGACCTCCTGGGAGCCGCGACGGACGAGTGGCGAGAAAAGACCAGCGGCAAAGCCTATACATGTCCGATCCCCGACAATGTGATGCCCGCAACGGTTCATGGCCGGTAGTTCCCGTCTCCGTCTGCTGTGACAACGGCCTGCATCGCACCCGCTTGCAGGATCCCATGAAAAAGCACTAAGGGTATGGAAGTCGAAAGCGCGGAACTGAGGCATTCACCGCTTTCGAACCTCCAACACGTCGGAAAAGGCAAAGATGACAAGCTCCGAATGGCGGGTGGGAGTGCTGTTTTCCAGAAGCGGAATTAGCGAAATTACGGAAACCGAGCACTTTCTTGGCACCGCACTTGCGATCGAGGAAGTCAATGCGGCGGGGGGCGTGCTTGGCAAGCCCATCGTTCCGATCGCCTATGATCCGGGCGGGGACCAAACCGCCTATCGCAATCTGGCCCGGCGCCTGCTCGCCGATGACGACGTCAATATCATTTTCGGTGCCTCGATGTCGGCCAGCCGAAAGGCGGTGCTGCAGATCGTCGAACGGCACAACGGACTGCTGTTTTATCCGTCGATGTACGAAGGTTTCGAATATTCGGAGAATGTAGTCTATACCGGCGCCACCCTCAATCAGAACACCTTCGCGCTTGCGGAATACCTTCTGCGCCACCATGGACGCCGGATCTACTTCGTCGGCGCGGATTATATTTATCCGCGCGAATCCAATCGGGTCATGCGGGATGTGGTAGAGGCAAAGGGCGGTGAAGTCATCAGCGAGCGATATCTTCCTCTTCATGCCGACGAACAAACCTTGCGTTCGGTGATTTCCGATATCGTCCGTCTCAAGCCCGATGCCATCTTCTCGACGATCATCGGCCGGCCGGCACAGCGTTTCTACCGCATGTATGCCGAGGCCGGAATCGATCGGACGCGGGTTCCGATTGCCAGCCTGACCATGGCCGAGAGTGAGATTCGCGAGATCGGAGCCGACGCCTGCACCGGCCATATTCTTTCGGCGACCTATTTCCAGACGGTCGAGAACGAGGCGAACGAGCGCTTCGTGGGGGCATTCAAGGCCCGTTTCGGCCAGGACTTCACCACGAGCGTCTGGTCGCAACCGGCCTATGCGCAGGTTCACCTTTTCGCCCGCGCACTTGCCCGGGCCGGCTCGCTCGAGACCCATCGCATTTCCGAAGAAATCCTTCTGGAAGATTATCTTGCTCCAGAGGGCCGGATCAACTTCGACGCCGATACCCGTCACCTCTGGTTGCATCCCCGCATCGGTGTGGCGCGCGCCGATGGGCTTTTCGACATTGCCTGGCAGGCGCCTGGCCCGATCCGGCCGGACCCGTATCTGACGGCGTCGAGGTTCGAAGACGTCTGGCTGGAGGCCTGAGATGGCGGGACCGAGCAGGATCGTTCAGGATCTGCGGCGCGCACGCGTTCTGGTTGTCCATCCGCGTGACGAGGACGGCAACGTGCTGATCGCTCACCTCAAGCGCCTTGGCTGCGAGGTCCGGGCCACCTGGCCGCTTCCGCCAGCCTTGCCTCCCGACGTGGACACCGTCTTCCTGCATGTCGAGGATGTGCATGTCGAGCACGCGCTTGAGATCATCGACCTCCAGCAGACGGCGATCATCGCCATCGTGACCTATGAGAGCCCGACAGCCCTCCAGGCGATCATCGATCTCAACGCCCACGGCGTTATCAGCAAACCGTTGCGGCCGCTCGGCATCCTGACGCAATTTGCGCTTGCACGCTATCGGCAGAGCTACGAAAAGCGGCTCGCCGGCAAGGTGCAGAAACTCGAGGAAACCTTGAAAAGTCGCCGGCTGGTCGAAAAAGCCGTTTCAGCGCTGCGGGCCATGAATGGTCTCGACGAGGCCGCGGCCTATAAGCTCTTGCGCGATCAGGCGACGTCAAAGCGCGTTCCGATGGCGACGATCGCCGAATCCATCATTGCCGCGCAAGACACCATGAAAAGCCTCGGACTTTCCATCGGCGCAAAAACTCAACCGTAAGTTGCCAGCACTTGCGTCGCTGAAAATGCCTGCTGACGCGGCTTGACGGTCACATTCTTTCGTGCAAGCCTAACGACAACGAGCAGGTTTGCTCAGCGGCAGGGCTGCCGCATTCACATCATGGCTATGTAGCCTCTGGTTCACGGATTGAATTCCGTGCCAGAGGTTTTTTGCGTTTGGAGACAAGATTGAGTGTCAAGACCTCAACCGCACGGGCGGTAACCGTCGCAACCGTCCAGTTCGAACCGATCATCGGTGATCGCGCCGGTAATCTCGCGGCTATCGAGCGGCTGGCGAAGGCGGCGAAGACCCAAGGCGCGGAGATCGTCGTTCTGCCGGAACTGGCCGATAGCGGCTACACCTTCCGTGACGGCGAGGAGGTTGCCGCATTGGCCGGCCCGGTACCCGGCGGCCCGAGTGCCGAGACGCTCCGCCGCCTTGCCGAGGAGTTTGGCCTTTACATCGTCAGCGGCATTGCCGAGCAGGATGGCGACCGGTTTTACAACAGTGCTCTTCTTTGCGGCCCCGAGGGATATATCGGCAAATACCGCAAGCTCCATCTGTGGAACAACGAAAACCGTCTTTTCAGAAAAGGCGATCTCGGACTGCCGATATTCGACCTGCCTTTTGGCCGTATCGGCATTGCCATCTGCTACGATGGCTGGTTTCCGGAAACGTTTCGTCAGTTGGCCCTGGCCGGCGCCGAGCTGGTCTGCGTGCCCACCAACTGGGTCCCGATGGCCGGTGCCGAAGGCGTTCCCGAGCCGATGGCCAATATCCTCCATAAGGCGGCCGCCCACACCAATGGCCTTTACATCGCCTGCGCCGACCGGATCGGCATCGAGCGCGGCCAGTCCTTCATCGGCCGCAGCCTGATCGTCGGCCCGCAGGGTTGGCCGATCTCTGGTCCGGCCAGTGCCGATCGCGAGGAAATCCTCCTTGCGCAAATCGATCTGTCGAGCGTGACGGAAACCCGCACGCTCAACAGCTTCAATCATCTGCTCGGCGACCGCCGAGCCGATGTCTACGGGTAATGTCAATCCACTCAAGAAAGGGGAACAAAATGCAAATGAAAACCATAATCCTTACACTGGCATCTGCGGCATTCGCCACCGCAGCTTTCGCCGAGGATCCGATCAAGATCGGCGTGCCGGTCGGGCTTTCAGGCGCAAACAGCGTGGTTGCGCCGTCCGTCGTCCAAGCTGCGGAGCTCGCCGTCGAAGAAATCAATGCCAAAGGCGGCGTGCTCGGGCGGCCATTGGAGCTTGAGATCGCCGACGATGCATCAGGGGCGGCCGGCGCGCAAAAGGCCTTCGATTCCCTGGTTTTCCAGAAGGAGGTGAACGTCATCATCTCCATGGAGACGAGTGCTGCGCGCAATGCCGGCCTGCCGATCGTTTCCAAGGGTGAGGTGCCATACATCTACACGTCCTTCTACGAAGGCAAATCCTGCAACGCCAATCTTTTCGTCGATGCCTGGGTTCCAGAACAGCAGGTGCCGCCTGTCGTCGACAATTTCATCAGCAAACAGGGCGCAAAGAAGTTCTTCCTGATCGGTTCGGACTATGCCTTCGGACGCGGCATGCTGACCTTCGCCAAGGGCTATATCGAAAAAGCCGGTGCTCAGATCGTCGGCGAGGAATATCTGCCGATCGACGGCAGCGATTGGACGGCCATCATCTCCAAGGTCCGCTCCTCCGGCGCCGATGCGATCATCACCTCGACGGCCGGCGGCGCACCGAACGTGACCTTGACCAAGCAGTTGCGTTCGTCTGGCGTCACCCTGCCTTACGGCAATCTCGCGGTCGACGAAGGCACCGCCAAGAGCATGGGCGCGGATGCCAAGGACATCTTCCTTTCGGCCTCCTACGTCACCGGCATCGACAGCCCGGAAAACAAGGCTTTTCTCTCGGCCATGGACAAGAAGTTCGGCAAGGAACTGCGCACGCCGAACGATCTCTCCGTGCCGCAATATGAAGCGATCTACCTTTACAAGGCAGCCGTCGAAAAGGCTGGCAACACGGATACGGCGGACGTGCTCAAAGCCCTTCCTGACGTCTCCTTCACCGGTCCGCGCGGCAAGATCTCCATGAACAAGCAGCACCACGCGCCGCTGACGATGTATCTTGGCCAGGTCAAGGACGACGGCAGCGTTGCAGTCGTCGATAGCTTCAAGGACGTCGATCCCGGCGATCAGTGCCCGAATCTCTGAAACCAGCGTGGCGGGGCAGGGCGCCCCGCCTCCAGCATCGGAGTTCTAGAAATGACGCTCTTTCTCGATATCGTCAGCACTGCGGCCATTCTCTTCATCGTTGCCGCCGGGCTGCTTGCGATCTTCGGCGTGCTGAAGATCATCAATTTCGCGCATGGCGCATGGCTGACCATCGGGGCTTACTGCGCTGTTGTCGTCAGCGGGTTCGGTCTCAATCCATGGCTTGCCATCCCCTTTGCGTTTCTGGTCGGCGCGATCCTCGGCGGTGTTGCCGAACGGTTCATCGTACGGCCTCTCTATCGCCGCCCGCTCGACGCCATTCTTGCAACCTGGGGCCTTGGCATCGTCATCGGCCAGCTGATCACGCTGTGGTTTGGCCGCGACGTGCAGTTCACGCCGGCGCTGCTGCCGGGCACCTTCGATCTCTTTGGCACCGGCTACTCGGCCTACCGTCTTTTCGCCATTGTCGCCGCCATCTGTCTGGGTCTCGGCTTCACCTTGCTGCTCGATGGGACAAGGCTTGGTCTCTCCGCCCGGGCAGTCATCATGAACGAAACCCTGGCGCGCGGGCTCGGTATCGATACCGAAAAGGTGCGGCTCGCGACCTTCATGATCGGCACCGGCCTTGCGGCCCTTGCCGGCGTGCTGCTCGCGCCGCTGACCAGCGTCGATCCCAATATGGGCGTCGCCTGGCTGACGGGCGCCTTCATGCTGGTGATGGTCGCAGGCTCTTCTTTCACTGCGCTTGCTGCCGCCTGCCTCATCTTCGGGGCCGCCCAAGTGCTCGTCAGCACCTATTTCAGCCCAATCCTCGGCGGCATCACCGTGGCCGTCCTCTGCGCGATCACACTGCGCATACGTCCGAAGGGATTTGCCCGTGCCTAATAGACAAAAACTCCGGCTTGTCCTTCTTCTGACGCTGGCGCTCGCGGCTCTCCTGCTGATCGTCATCGGACCGATGTTTCTCGGCCGCTTCAGCCTCAACGTGCTGACGCGTTCGATGATCTACGCCATGCTGGCGATTACCGTCGACTTGCTCTGGGGCTATACGGGCGTTCTCACCTTCGGGCAGGCGGCATTCTTTGGCGTGGGCGCCTATGCCACCGCCATGGTTCTCACCCATATCGGCGCAAGCCCGGCGCTTTTCGTCGTCGCCCTTGTCGCCGCCGTGTTCGTTCCGCTCGTGCTTGGCTTCGCCGTCGGCTGGCTGTCGTTCTATCACGGATCGACACCGCTCTATGCCACCGTGATCTCGCTCGTGGTGCCGATCGTCGTCACCCAACTCATCTTTTCCGGCGGCACCTGGACCGGTTCGTCGAGCGGCCTTGTCGGTTACGAAACCCTCCCGCTCGGGCTTCCCGGCTATTTTCGCCTGTCGGGCGCGTGCCTGCTGGTCTTGGCCGTTCTTGCCATCGTCTTCGTCCGGTCGGACGCCGGCCGTCTGCTGGTTGCAATTCGCGACAACGAAGCCCGCATCGCCTATCTCGGCATGAACCCCGCTCGGCTGAAGATCGTCCTGACGGCCGTTCTGGCTGGCGTATGCGGCCTGGCCGGCTTCCTTTATGCCAACGCATCCGGTGTCGTCGCACCCGAGAATACCGGCTTCGTATTCGGAACCGAACTCGTCGTCTGGACGGCGCTCGGTGGCCGGGGAACGATCATCGGACCCTTGTTCGGCGCAATCGGCATCGACTATCTGAGCGCCAGCCTTTCGGGCGATCTGCCCTTCCTGTGGCAATTGATCATCGGTGCGCTCTTCGTCGCCATGATCATCCTTTTGCCGGGCGGCCTCGCTTCCCTGGTGACGCGATTCCTGCAGTCGGCCAACTCCAGCAGCACTCTGAAGTCCTTGCCGACGCGCATCGTCGCCGAGGACGGTCCGTTGGCAGGCAAAAGCCTTCTGTCGATCCGCGGTCTCGGCAAGTCCTATGGCAGCCTCTCCGTCCTCAAGGGCATCGACCTTGAAATCGGCGCCGGAGAACTCGTCAGCCTGGTCGGCCCCAATGGCGCCGGCAAGACCACGCTGATGCGTTGCCTGTCGGACGGTACCCAGCAGATCGAAGGTCAAGTGGATATCATCGGCACGAATATCGCCGGTCATGCACCGGAACGGATCGTCGCTCTCGGCGTCGGCCGCAAATTCCAGGTTGCCAGCATCTTCGACAGCATGACCATCGGCGAATGCCTCAAGATGGCGCGTTTCAGCCGCGAGACACCCAGTCCGATGCGATCGCTCGCCGAGATCATGCTGCCGGCCGCTGCAGCTGAGATCCTGACGCTCACCGGCATGGCCGACATGTTGGACAAGCCGGTCTTGCTGCTGTCGCATGGTCAAAGGCAGGCTCTCGAACTGGCGATGGTCGTCGCTCTGGAACCACGCATCATTCTTCTCGACGAACCGACGGCGGGTCTTACCAAGACCGAGCGCATGACCATCGGAGCCATCCTCAAGAAACTGACGGACGAGATGGGTTTCGCCGCCATCCTGGTCGAACACGATCTGGATTTCGTGCGCGACATATCGAGTCGCATCGTGGTTCTCCACCAGGGCAAGCTCGTTCTCGACGGCACGGTGAATGACGTGGTCAATTCCGAAACGGTTCGCACCATCTACGCAGGAGGCGCCCATGGCTGACGCGTTCAAACTCAAACTCAGCGGCGTATCGAGCGGATATGGCGCGGTGGATGTCGTCAATGGCGTGTCGCTTGCCATCCGGTCCGGCGAAATCTTCGCCCTCATGGGCAAGAACGGCATGGGCAAAACGACGCTGCTGAAGACAATCCTTGGCTTCCTGCGCGTCGGCAAGGGCAAGATCGAGGTCGATGGCGCTGCCATCACCGACAGGAAGCCCGCCGAGTTGATCGCTTCCGGCATCGGCTACGCCCCTCAGGAATTGCCGTTGTTTCAGGACCTCTCCATCCGCGACAATCTGCGCCTCGCGCTCAAAGGCGATCGGGATCTGGCATCTGCCCTGGAGCGGGTCTACGCCTATTTCCCGTTCCTGAGGGATCGGCTGGCACAGAAAGCCGGCACGCTGTCGGGCGGGGAGCAGAAAATGCTGATCCTCGCGCGGGCGCTGATGCTGCGTCCGAAACTGCTGCTGATCGACGAAATCTCCGAAGGTCTGCAGCCCTCCGTTGTTCAGAACATCGCCAAGGCATTGAGGGACGACCGCGAAAAGCGCGGCACGACCATCCTGCTGGTCGAACAGAATCTGGATTTTGCCCTTTCGGTGGCGGACCGCTGGGCCATTCTCAAACTCGGGGCGATCGAAGACGAAAGCCTCAATGGTCCGGAGAGCCGCGCCCGTGTCCTGCAACATCTGAAGATCTAGGGGCCGGCGCAAGTGCGAGACCCATGGAGCGCTTTTATACCCTATCCGGATGCAGATGTCGGGCACGCGTCCATCGGCCCGCTTTCCGGCCTTCGACTGGCGGTCAAAGACCTTTTCGACGTTGCCGGCTATCCCACAGCGGCCGGCAACGCCACGGTACTCGCTGCCTCCGGCATCAAGACATCGACGGCGCCTCTGGTCCGGACGCTGCTCGATGCCGGCGCCTGCTTCGTCGGCAAAACCAATACGGATGAGCTCGCCTATTCCCTGATCGGCGGCAACATCCATTTCGGCATGCCGATCAATCCGCGCGATCCCAATCTCATCCCCGGCGGGTCGTCGTCGGGCTCGGCCGTCGCGGTTGCCGCGGGCCTTGCGGATATCGGGCTTGGAACAGACACGTCCGGCTCCATCCGGCTGCCGGCCGCCGTCAACGGCCTCATCGGCTGGCGCCCGACACATGGAAGCCTCGACAACCAGGCACTGCGTCCGCTGGCGCCAAGCTTTGACGTGCCGGGTTTCATGACGAGAAGCCTGGAACCAATGGCTGCGGTGATGAGCGCCGTCGGCACGCCCGCGGCAGATGACCGACCATCATCTATCCTCATTTCCGCGGATATCTTCGCAACCATCGACGACGCGGTTGCCGACGAGATGATCGCCGGCCTTCGATCGGCGGCCATACCTGTCCGCAGGATAGATGCGATCTCCTCGTTCAGCCTCGCCGACCTTGCTTCGGCGTTCATCACCATCCTGCAAAGGGAAGCCTGGGACAGCAACAAAACACTCTTCGAGCGGAGCCCTGAAGCCATTGCTCCCGATATTGCTGCGCGCCTTCTGTCAGGATCTCGTCTGGATGACGAGGAGGTGCGTGAGGCACGTGCGATCGCCAAGCTCTTTTCCGCGGAGATCGACCGATTGCTGTGCGAAAATGTGATTGTCGCTCTTCCGACCTTGGCCATGAGCCCGCCAGCGCGCGATGCCGGCGCAGAAAGCTTCGCTAGATTCCGTTCCGCCTGCATCGAGCTTCTGTGTCTTTCGGGCCTTAGCGGCTGTCCGCAACTGGCTTTTCCAATTGCCAGTTACGTGGGGAAAGTTTCGCTTTCCTTGTTAGGCGCAAGGAGCGCCGACAGGACGCTTATGAATGTGGCCGGGCAACTAAGGGCTGAGTGAAAGAGCAAATGCGGCCGGGAGGCCTTCCCGCCGTCCATCCGTCCCCGTGACTTGCGACCGGCCGATGAAATTGCCGCAGCAATAGCACCGGAATCGCGGCATGGCGCTTGGCTATTGCGTGCCGCCGCCTTCGCGCCGCCTGACCATCTGGCCACCGATGATTAGCAGAGCCGAATTGACCGCACCTATGCGGGCAATCGCCCAACTGCCCGCCGCCACAAACTGCGGAAACACTGCGTCCCGCAGTTGACGCGAAACGCTTTTTGACGATACGGCAGGGCGAAATCGCAAATGGCGGATGGTCGTCGGTGGGGCGGAAGAGCTGCGGAGCATGGGTTTGAAACGGGCGGTGGATTTTTTCCTGGCTTTGCTTGCATCGGTGGTCCTGCTCGTTCCGATCCTGATCGTCGCTCTTTGTGTTCGCTTAACCTCGCCAGGACCGGTTCTCTACTGGTCAAAACGGATCGGTCGTTTCAACCAGATCTTCCTGATGCCGAAATTCCGGAGCATGCGTGTCGACACGCCGACGGTTGCCACGCATCTGCTCGACAATCCGGATCGGTTTCTGACACCCATCGGCTCGTTTCTGCGCAAATCCAGCCTCGACGAACTGCCGCAGCTTTGGTGCATTCTCGAGGGGAAGATGAGCTTCGTCGGTCCGCGGCCGGCGCTCTACAACCAATATGATCTGATGGAGTTGCGCACGGCGCACGGTGTCGACAAGCTCCTGCCTGGATTGACGGGATGGGCGCAGATCAACGGGCGCGACGAATTGCCGATCCCGGAGAAGGTGAAATTCGATGTCGAATATCTCGAGCGGCGCTCATTCGGCTTCGATATGCGCATCCTGTTCTTGACCGCCGAGAAGGTCATTCGCCGCAAGGGTATCAGGCATTAAGTTACCTACTTCCGATAGACTAGCGGTGCAGAAGGCCTTGATTTCCGATTATTTCAGTTGCGCTCGTTGGAGAAAGTGACAAGAAGGTGGTTGTCTGATTGATCTGCGAGACGCTGGTAAGCAATGCCTGAAAATACCCCCGCTGGGACGCCGCGCTCAGGATGGTTGTTACTGCCGATGCAAGCGCTCGTCGCTCCTCTCCTGGCGATGCCGCGTGTTGCCAAACGCGCACTGGCTTTGCTGGTGGATTCCTGCTTTTGCATTCTGACGATCTGGCTCGCCTATTGCTTCCGCCTGAACGAATGGACGGTGCTGACCGGCGTGCAGTGGTTGCCGGTCTTTGTTTCGTTGTGCATGGCACTTCCGATCTTCATCGTCATGGGCATGTATCGGGCGATCTTCCGTTATGCCGGCCTGGCGGCTTTCATCGCGGTTCTGAAGGCCATTGCCATCTACGGCGTCGCCTTCATGACGATATTTACGGCGCTCAGCGTCCCGGGCGTTCCGAGAACCGTCGGCATTCTCCAGCCCTTCCTGCTGCTGATCGGGATCGGCCTGTCGAGGTTGGGTATCCGTTACTGGCTCGGGGATGCCTACCAGCGCATCCTTAACAAGAATACGGTCGCCAAGGTGCTGATCTACGGGGCAGGGAGTGCCGGGCGGCAGCTGGCGGGTGCCCTGACGAACAGTGCCGAACTCAATGTTGTCGGCTATCTCGACGATGATCCGCGCCTCAAGGGCGGCATCATGGGCGGCCTGCCGATCTACGATCCCTCGGATCTTCCGGTGCTCGCCGAAACGCTTGGCGTGCACAATGTGCTTCTTGCTCTTCCATCGGCATCGCGGCAGCGCCGCAACGAAATCCTGGAGCATATTCGCACAGCCAGGGTGAACGTTCGCACATTGCCGGATCTTACGGCCCTGGCTCAGGGGCGGATCGCCGTCTCCGACATCCGTGAACTGGAGATCGAAGATCTGCTCGGAAGAGAAGCGGTTGCGCCGCGGCAGGCCTTGCTCGACAAGGCGATGCGCAACAAGGTGGTGATGGTCACGGGTGCCGGCGGCTCGATCGGCGGCGAATTATGCCGTCAGATTTTGCGTAATAGCCCTTCCAGCCTGATCCTCGTCGATCAGAATGAGTTTGCGCTTTATAATATCCACGCCGAGCTGCAGAAGCTGGCCGAACTGTACAAGCATGAAAATCTGCAGATTGTCCCGATTCTCTGTTCCGTCCGTGATCAGGATCGCATCGAGCATATCATGCAGAGCTGGCGACCTCAGACGCTTTATCATGCCGCCGCCTACAAGCATGTGCCTCTTGTCGAACATAATGCCGTGGAAGGCATCAAGAACAACGTCATGGGGACGCTGGTCACGGCACGCGCGGCGAACAAGAACGGCGTCTCGAATTTCGTGCTGATCAGCACGGACAAGGCCGTGCGTCCGACAAATGTGATGGGCGCCAGCAAGCGGCTGGCGGAGATGGTTCTGCAGGCGCTCGCAGCAGAGTCGACGACTGACAGACTGCAAACGAATTTCTCCATGGTGCGTTTCGGAAACGTCCTTGGCTCCTCCGGTTCGGTCGTGCCGCTTTTCCGGCAGCAGATCAAGGAAGGTGGTCCCGTGACGCTGACACACCCTGATATAACCCGCTATTTCATGACCATTTCGGAAGCCTCGCAACTCGTTATCCAGGCTGGCGCGATGGCCGAGGGCGGAGATGTTTTCCTGCTCGACATGGGTGAGCCCGTTCGCATCGCAGATCTCGCCCGCAAGATGGTGGAGCTTTCCGGGCTGACGGTTCGCGACGAGGACAATGCCGAAGGGGACATCGAGCTTTCCGTCACCGGCCTCAGGCCCGGCGAGAAACTCTATGAAGAACTGTTGATCGGGGATAATCCAGAAACGACCGAACATCCCCGGATCATGAAGGCGCGCGAGGATTTCCTCTTCTGGCCGGAGCTTTCGAAAAAGCTCACCTCACTCAATGTCGTCTTGGATCGGAACGATATGACCGCAGCGCGGTCGATGTTGGCGGAGCTCGTCTCTGGCTATTCATCAACGGGCGAGGTCTCGGATCTCGCGTTCACCGGTGCCGAAACCACTACGGCCGCCTGAGACATCCGGCAGCTCGTCCGGCTGCCAGACGCTCAGCCGCGAACGCCGGTGTTGTTCCCACGGTCGGAAAGCCGTTGTGGACAGCCGAGTGGGCTAGCTGAAGAGCCAATGCATGTGCTTCATCGACCTGTCCGTTATTATCGCCAGTATGCGCGAGTCGAACTTTCCGCCGATGATCGACCGAGGAGGTAACCCAGGCCGAATGCCAGCATGCCGGTGGCGAGCAACAATGCGCTTGCTGCTTGCGGGTGATCCCTCGCGCCGGAGGCGACGGCATAGACCTCGCGCTTCACCTCGTTGGCGGCCGACTTCGCGACCTTGGTCAATCCCTCCGGCTGCTCGGTGGGCGTGCCGGTGAATCCGGCGTTCAAGTTCTGTTTGTCGGCCATGTCGAGGACCTTTCCTGAGAGTGGCGCGAAGCAGAAAGTTCAATCCTGCTCGCGTGTGCCGGGGGAGGCTTCGCGTTGATCCGCGTCTTCGAGATCCGTCTTGACGAGGAATGCATCCGTATGTTCGCGTGAGGCCTCTCGCAATGCTGCAAGGCTTGGAGGATTGTCAGCCTCGCCCTGCTGTGCATCGAGTTCATGTTCAGCCAGGCTCCAGTGATGCTGATGCTTGCCGTCCGGCCTTCCTTCCTTCTCCCACAGAGAATGGGCCCTTTTTCGGATCTCCTCCTCGCGGGTGGCTGCCGGCGACGCGACGCTCTGCTTGTTGATATCGGTTGCGGCTCGCCGAGCCATCTTCCGTCCGCTTGTTTTCGTGGCGGACGGAACTTCCGGCCGGTCACCGTCGGTCGCGCTTTCGCGTATCTTGCGTCGTGCTGGGTTTTTCATGAGCGCCTCCTTGGAGTTCTCAACCAACTCGACCGACCTAAGTTCCAAACAAAGTTTGCTTCTGATTTCGTCAGGTTCATGCCGTCACTCGACCGTAGTGCGTCTTGGCATGGGGACAAAACTAATATACTAGTATGCCAGATAGGTTCAGCGTCCCGGTATCGTTATGCGGCAGGCATCAGAAACCGAAGTTTTGGTCGTCCCGGCCCCGCAAGAGGTTGCCGGCAGGTTGCGCCGTATCACCGCGGCCGGCGCAATCTACGAGCGCCTGCATGCCGACATCGTGTCATTGCGAATGCCGCCCGGCATGCTGCTGCAGGAAAAGCGGATCGCCGATGATTTCGGCGTCAGCCGCACGCCGGTCCGTGAGGCGCTGCTCCGGCTTTCCGAAGGCGGACTGGTCGATATCTATCCGCAGTCGAGCACCGTCGTGTCGCGGGTGCCGGTTTCGGCGATCCCCGAGGCGGTCGTCGTACGCAAGGCGCTCGAAGGCGCGACTGTCGAGACCGCGGCCCTTACCGCCACCGCCGCAGACATTGCCCGTCTCGACGCCATCATCGCGCGGCAGCAGACCCATGCTGCGGCCGGCAATGCCTCGAATTTCCATGAGGACGATGAGGCCTTTCACGAGGCAATCGCACAGATCTCCGGTTATCCCGGCATCTGGGCGACCCTGAAAACGGTCAAGGTGCAGCTCGACCGAGCACGACGGCTGACGCTGCCGGTTCTCGGGCGCATGGACAATGTGGTGCACGAACATATGATCATCCGCGATGCGCTCGCCGCCCATGATGCGGTGGCGGCACGCAGCGCGATGACCCATCACCTGAGCGCCGTCATTCCCGATGTCGACGAACTGCGCGCACGTTACCCCGATTATTTCTGCTGACGGCAGGCCAACATGAAACGAAAAGGCGAGGGAAGGAAGAAGGATGCGACAGGGTTGGAGATGGTTCGGACCGGAAGCGCCGGTGACGCTGGATGACGTCCGACAGACGGGTGCGACGAATATTGTCTCTTCGCTGCATCAGGTGCCGATCGGCAGGGCCTGGACGGAAACGGAAGTGCGCGAGCGCCAGTCTCTGATCGAGACGACGCCTGGCGACCGTTCGCCGCTCGTCTGGTCTGTCGTCGAAAGCATCCCGATCCCCGACGCCGTCAAACGCAAGGGTGGGGAGGCCAAGGCCGAAATCGAGGCGTGGATCGCCAGCCTCGAAGCGGTTGCCGCCTGCGGCATTCCGATCGTCTGCTATAATTTCATGCCGGTGGTGGACTGGACCCGCACCGAACTCGATTTCGTGACGCCGACGGGCGCCACCGCCATGCGCTTCGACCACGAGCGCTTCGCGGCCTTCGATCTCTTCATTCTGGAACGGCCGGATGCGGCGCAGCACTATTCCGCGGAGGACCGCGAACGGGCGCGTATCGTCTTCGAGGCGATGACGGACGACGAGATCGCCGACATCACCCGTATCATCACCTCGGCTCTGCCTGGCTCGACCACCGAACCTCTGACCATTCCGGCCTTCCGCGAAAAGCTGGTCGCCTATAGCGGTATCGATGCCGCCAGGCTGCGCCGGCACCTGATCGAATTCCTGGAGGCGGTGACGCCGGCTGCCGAAGCGCGCGGTGTCAAGCTGACGCTGCATCCCGATGATCCGCCGCGTTCGCTGTTCGGCCTGCCGCGCATCGCCTCGACGGCCGATGATTATGCCGCTCTTTTCGATGCGGTGCCATCGGCGGCGAACGGCATGTGTTATTGCACCGGCAGTCTCGGCGTGCGCGCCGAAAACGATCTGCCGGCGATCGCCCGGCGTTTTGCTTCGCGCATTCATTTTGCCCATCTGCGCGCCACGACGCGCGAAGGCGACGGCCGGACGTTCCATGAAAGCGCGCATTTGGAAGGCGACGTCGATATGGTCGCGGTCCTCCGGGAACTGGTGGCGGAAGACCGCCGCCGCAGCGCGCAGGACACCATTGTCTTCCGCTCGGACCATGGCCACCGCATGCTCGACGATCTCGACAAGGTCGTCACACCAGGCTACCCCGCCATCGGCCGCATGCGCGGTCTTGCCGAGCTGCGCGGCATCCTGCATGCGCTGGGCGCCCCGCCGAACTGAGGGCGTCCCCTGTTCGCGCAGCGCCCTTCGGCGGAAATTATCGCGCTCTGAAGCCCGAAGGACGCTTCAGAGCGCGCAACCCTTCAAGAAAAGATCGGCGCACATCTTTGCCCGCGCCTGGATCGCCTCGATCTTGGGCGGCGGTTCCTGGCGCAGGATCGCCGCACGCTGCGGCTCCATAGCCATCATGCCGCGCAGCATGCCGCAGGCCAAATGCGGATCGTCGAGCGCAATGAGGCCGCGCTCGACCTGGCGGCGCAGCCAGTCCTCCATCAGCTCATTGGTGCGCAGGATCGCCTGTTCGTAGAAGGACGTGGCGATCTCCGGAAAGCGGTCCGATTCGCCTATCACGAGGCGCATGATGGTGACCGTCTCGTCCGAGAGCGACAGCATGCCATAGGCCATCAGCATGCGCTCCAGCCCGTCCCTCAGGTCTGCAGTGGCGAGCGTTGCGGGATCGAGCGCAAGCAGGAAACCGACGATACGCTCGGAGATCATGCTGGCGAAGAGATCGGCCTTGGTCGGGAACAATCGGTAGAGGGTCTTCGTGGAAACACCGGCCTCCTGGGCGATCGTGACGATGCTCGCCGCCGCGTAGCCATTCTCGTGAAACTGGGTGTTTGCTGCCTTGATGATCAGACCCTTGGTGTCGTCGTCACAGCGAATCTGCGGCCGGCCTCTCGGCCTCTTCTCGATTTGTTGATTTTGGACCATCGCTATTTTCCAAATTCCAGTTGACATCGATTTTATAGAGCATATTTTGGAAAACATCAAGTTTCCTAATTAGGATTTCACCCGACTTCAGAGGCCGCAGCCCAAGAGACGGCGACCGTCATCCGGAGAAAGACAATGACCATCAAGACGCTGCATGCCCTCAACAACAACGCTGCTCCCGAAACCGTCGCCGAAGCCGCCCCGGCCAGCCTGGACGCGGGCCAGCGGCCGCGCATCGCCGAAGCCGCCGCTCCGATTGCCGAGGAAAAGCCCGCCCGCAAGCGCGGCGGCCGCTCGCTGCTACTTGGCGCCACCGCACTGGTGCTGATCGCCGCCGGCGCCTATTACGGCCATGATTACTGGACGGTCGGCCGCTTCCATATCTCGACCGACGATGCCTATGTGAAGGCCGACAACAGCACGATTGCCCCGAAGGTTTCCGGCTATCTCGCCGAGGTCCTCGTCATGGACAACGAGACCGTCAAGGCAGGCCAGCCGCTTGCCCGCATCGACGATCGCGACTTCAAGGCGGCCCTCGATCAGGCCAAGGCCGATGTCGCTGCCGCGGAAGCTACCGTCAGCGCCAAGCAGGCGTCGCTCGAGATTCAGCAGTCGACGATCGCTGCGGCCCGCGCGACCGTCGACGTCGATCGCGCCAACGAGACCTTCGCCGAGCAGAACAACAAGCGTTATTCGAACCTTGCCACCAGCGGTTATGCCCCGGTCCAGACCGCCCAGCAGGCCGCCTCGCAGATCGCCGCCGCTCAGGCCACCATCGTGCGCGACAGCGCCTCGCTCGATGCCGCCGTCAAGCAGGTCGATCTTCTCAATGCCGAGCTTGCCCAGGCGAGGGCCTCTCTTGCGCGCAGCCAGGCCGTCCAGCGCCAGGCCGAGCTCAACCTTTCCTATGCGACGATAACAGCCCCGGTCGACGGAACCGTCGGCAACCGGACGCTGCGCGTCGGACAATATGTCCAGGCCGGCACTCAGCTGATGTCGGTCGTGCCGACGACGGCTGCCTATGTCATCGCCAACTACAAGGAAACGCAGTTGACCGACGTCCGGGCCGGCCAGCCGGTTGAGATCGAGGTCGATATGTTCCCCGGCCGCACCTATCACGGCCATGTCGACAGCCTCGCTCCGGCAAGCGGCCAGGAATTCGCGCTGCTGCCGCCCGATAACGCCACCGGCAACTTCACCAAGGTCGTTCAGCGCATTCCGGTGAAGATCCTGCTCGACGGCGATGCCGCCGCAAACGGCGATCTGCGCCCCGGCATGTCCGTTCAGCCTGATATCGATACCAAGAACGATCGCAGCTAGGCCAGCGGCGAGGAGTTTGTGTCATGTCCACCATCACAGCAACAGCTATCGCTGTTCCGCAACAAAGGACCGGGGCTAGCACCCGGGACTGGATCGCCGTTCTCGCCGGCATGATCGGCGCCTTCATGGCGATCCTCAACATCCAGATCACCAATGCCTCGCTTCTCGACATCGAGGGCGGCATCGGAACAGGCGTCGACAATGGCGCCTGGATTTCCACCTCCTATCTGATCGGCGAGATCGTCGTCATTCCGCTGACGGCCTATTTCAGCAACGTCTTCTCGTTCCGCCGCTATATCCTGGTGAATTCGATCCTCTTCCCGCTGTTCTCGATCGCCTGCGCCTTCGCCCATGATCTCGGCACGATGATCCTGCTGCGCGGTCTGCAGGGTTTTGCCGGCGGCGTGCTGATCCCGATGGCCTTCACCATGGTGCTGACCAAGCTGCCGAAGAACCAGCAGCCGCTCGGCCTGGCGATCTTCGCGCTTTCGGTCACTTTCGCGCCGGCAATCGGCCCGACCATCGGCGGTTATCTCACCGAAAATTACGGCTGGCAGACGATCTTCTTTATCAACGCCATCCCGAGCGCCATCATGGCAGTCGCCCTTGCCCTGACGCTCGACAAGCAGCCGATGCAGCTCGGCCTGCTGAGGGAAGGCGATTGGGCGGGCATCGTCACGATGGCGATCGGTTTGTCGGCATTGCAGACGGTGCTTGAAGAAGGCAACAAGGAGGACTGGTTCTCCTCGCCCTTCATCGTCAAGCTCAGCATCCTCGCTTTCGTCTTTCTCGTCGCCTTCATCTGGATCGAGCTCACCGTGAAGAAGCCGCTGGTCAAGCTCAGCCTGCTGAAGCAGCGCAATTTCGGCATCGGCGTTGCGGTCAACGTGCTGGTCGGCGTCGCCCTTTTCGGCACCGTCTATATCCTGCCGCAATATCTCGGCCAGGTGCAGCGCTACAATGCCGAGCAGATCGGCAACGTGCTGGCCTGGACCGGTCTGCCGCAGCTGCTGTTGATCCCGCTCGTGCCGATGATGATGAAGCGCTTCGATGCCCGTTACATCGGCTTCCTCGGCATTTCGATCTTTGCGATCAGCTGCTTCATGAACATCATGCTTTCGGCCGATACCGCGGGCGATCAGTTCTGGATCCCCAACATTGTCCGCGCCATTGGCCAGGCTCTGGTGCTGACCCCGATCACCGCCATCACCACTGCCGGCATTGCACCTTCAGATGCCGCCGCCGCTTCCGGCCTGACCAACATGCTGCGCAATCTCGGCGGCGCTGTCGGCACGGCGACACTCGGCACGGTGCTGACCAAACGCGAGCAGTTCCATTCCAACATCATCGGCCAGTCGGTGACGCTCGGCCGCGACGAAGTCCGCAATCGCCTCGACCAGATGACCGGCTACTTCCTGTCGCACGGCGTCTCCGACCATGCCGTTGCAGCCCAGAAGGCCGTCGTGGCGCTGGGTCAGGTCGTCAAACGCCAGGCTCTGATCATGGGTTTCAGCGATACCTTCGCCGTTATCGGCGTGGTTCTTGCCATTGCAGCCGTCGCGCTGCTGCTCACCCAAAAACCGCGTGCCGGCGGTGGCGCCGGCGCTCACTGAAACGACAGCGCTCGCCCGACTTCCCGGCGAGCGCTCTTACTATTGCGGAATTTCGACCGTAAAGGCGAAGCGGGCCACAGCGCCCGGCGCCAGTATCGTGGTGGACAACCTCGCCGAAAGCTCGTTCGATGCTCCAGCTTCCGCGGCCGTTCCATGCCAGGGCTCGATGCAGAGGAAAGGCGCACCCGGCTTGGTCCAGAGCGCGAGATTGGGCAGGTTTTCGAAATGGAACTGCATGGCCGGCCCGCCTTCGGCGCCATAACTCAAGCTGTCGCCCGCCCCACTCGGAAAGATCATCGCATCCTGTTCGAACATCGCGTGATCCAGCACCAGCCGGCCGGCATCAAACGGCGAGGGCAGAGGCGCAGGGTTGATCAGGCCACCCGCCAGCCGCACAAGCGCCGGCTCGCCTTCATTGGCGAGCGTCACGATATGGTTGCGCCCGGCAGCACCGGGCAGCGGCCAGGCGAAAGCCGAATGGAACCCGAGGCCGAACGGCATTGGCTTCTGATCGCGATTGGTGACCTCCGCCGTCACCGTCAGCGCACGGCCCTCCACCGCATGCACCACAGCCAGCTGAAAATCGAACGGATAAACCGCCCGCGTCGCCTCCGAGGCGATGAGTTCGTAGCGGCACATCGTTGCGGTGGATGCCGCAAGCGCAAATTCGCTGCGGCGGGCAAAGCCATGCTGGGCCATCGGATAGACCGTGCCGTCGATCGCTATCTTGTCGTCCGGCGCCTTGCCGACGATGGGAAACAGGATCGGCGACCGCCCGGTCCAGAAGGCCGCATCGCCGGTCCATAACCACGAGCGTCCGTCGCTTGTCGTCAGCGCCTGCATCTCGGCGCCGAGCGAGGAGACTTCGACGGCGAGATCCTGATTCCCGATCCGGATTGAGCTTGGCATCGCGGCTCCCTTTCGCATTGGTGCGGCACCAAGCCATACCTTTCCGCACCGGGTATTTCCACCCCATAGAGAGAGGCGGGACGGCAGCCACGATGACAATAGCAGTGCCGTCGCGGTGCTTATTTCCGCACCGCGCCTAATCTCGCGATCACTTCATTCGGAATGCCGTAGCGCTGAATAGCGTCACGGTTGTTCCGCAACCCGCATATCTCACGCTGGATGAAGAATGCCCAGACGGCGTCGGATGCTTCATTGAGAAGCCTCTCGCGTTCCTCAGCAGTCTGGTGATCGGGAGCCCAGGCCTTCAGGGCGGCAAGTGCCGCCTCCACCTTCAGCCCGTGACGTCCGAGCGAATCCGCGCGTTCCGACATCAGCTCGTATTCGAGGACGTTGAAGCCGCTTTTATCCTGCTGGGATTGTCGGAAGGACTGCGGCGGACGAACGCTCATTGGCACAGGTCTCCGTTGGCGTGAGTTCCGATGATATCCAATCCTGTTCCAAATTAAAGAAGGTGAGCAAGATGCCGTCCGAAATCCGCTCTCGCTTTTCGGCGTCGTACTCTTGATCGAGAGGACAGGAAACAGGGCTATCCTGCGGTTTCCTTGCATGGCATAAGCGCGCCAAAATCTCCTTCTCCAGGCGCCGCGCAAATCATGATCCGTATCGAAAATATCAGCAAGCAGCTCAGCCACCGTATCCTCTTCATCGAGGCGTCCGCGGCCCTCAATCGAGGCGAGAAGATCGGCCTGGTTGGTCCGAACGGCGCCGGCAAGACGACCGTCTTCCGGATGATCAACGGCGAGGAGCAGCCCGATGAGGGGCAGGTCTCCGTCGAGAGGGGCGTCACCATCGGCTACTTTAACCAGGATGTCGGCGAGATGGCCGGGCACAGCGCCGTTGCCGAGGTGATGAATGGCGCAGGTCCCGTCAGCATCGTTGCCGGCGAATTGCGCGAGCTCGAAGCGGCCATGGCCGATCCCGAGCAGGCCGACAATATGGAGGAGATCATCGAGCGCTACGGCGAGGTGCAGGCGCGCTATGAGGAATTGGACGGTTATGCGCTGGAGGGACGGGCGCGCGAAGTGCTTGCGGGCCTGAGCTTCAGCCAGGAGATGATGGACGGTGATGTCGGCGCGCTGTCGGGTGGCTGGAAGATGCGCGTGGCGCTCGCCCGCATCCTGCTCATGCGCCCTGACGTCATGCTGCTCGACGAGCCGAGCAACCATCTGGATCTGGAAAGCCTGATCTGGCTGGAGGAGTTCCTGAAAGGTTACGAGGGCGCGCTGCTGATGACCTCGCATGACCGCGAATTCATGAACCGCATCGTCACCAAGATCATCGAGATCGACGGCGGCACGTTGACGGCCTATTCCGGCGACTACGAATTCTATGAGCAGCAGCGGGCGCAGAACGAGAAGCAGCAACAGGCCCAGTTCGAGCGCCAGCAGGCAATGCTCGCCAAGGAAATCAAGTTCATCGAGCGCTTCAAGGCCCGCGCCTCGCATGCCTCGCAGGTGCAGAGCCGCGTCAAGAAGCTGGAGAAGATCGACCGGGTGGAGCCGCCCAAGCGCCGCCAGGCCGTCTCCTTCGAGTTCCAGCCGGCGCCGCGATCCGGCGAGGACGTGGTCAGCCTGAAGAACGTGCATAAGAAATACGGCAGTCGAAGCATCTATGAGGGGCTGGATTTCATGGTGCGGCGGCGGGAACGTTGGTGCATCATGGGCATCAACGGCGCCGGCAAATCGACGCTGCTGAAGCTGGTGACGGGCACCGCCGAGCCTGACCAAGGCAGTGTGGCTCTCGGCGCCAGCGTCAAGATGGGCTATTTCGCCCAGCACGCCATGGATATTCTCGACGGCGAGCATACCGTCTTCCAATCGCTGGAAGACCGCTTTCCCCAGGCAGGGCAGGGGCCTCTGCGGGCGCTGGCCGGATGTTTCGGCTTCTCCGGCGACGATGTCGAGAAGCGGTGCCGCGTACTGTCGGGTGGTGAGAAGGCGCGCCTCGTCATGGCGATGATGCTGTTCGACCCGCCGAACCTGCTCGTGCTCGACGAACCGACGAACCATCTCGACCTCGACACCAAGGAAATGCTGATCAAGGCGCTGTCGCAATATGAAGGCACGATGCTGTTCGTCTCGCACGACCGGCATTTCCTGGCCGCGCTCTCCAACCGGGTGCTGGAGCTGACGCCCGACGGCGTCCACCAATATGGCGGCGGCTATACCGAATATGTGGCGCGCACCGGCCAGGAGGCGCCCGGCCTGCGAAGCTGACGGCATTTTTGCCCCGGCATGTCGAAACCGTCGGCGTCGAAACGACCAGTGAAGAGCCGGCCAGCGATATCGTTGGCCGCTCGGAGCAACGGAGGAGAAATGCCCATGCAGTTGGATCGGATCGAAGTCGTCACGCTGTTCGTCGATGATATCGGCGAGGCCAAAGCATTCTACCAAAAGGTCTTCGCACCTGACGTCGTCTATCAGGACGACGTATCCTCTGTCCTGAAATTCTCGGGAACGATGATCAACCTGCTCGATGCGGCACAGGCGCCTCAGCTGGTCGAGCCATCCGCCGTGTCATCCCCCGGTTCGGGCGCACGCGTCCTGCTGACGATCAAGGTCGACGACGTCGATGCGGTTTGCGCAGAACTGCGCAAACTCGAAGTAGCGTTGCTCAATGGTCCGATCGATCGTCCATGGGGCCGCCGGACGGCAGCCTTTGCGGATCCGTCGGGCCATGTCTGGGAGGTCGCGCAGGAATTGCGCTAAGCTGGTGTCGCCGCGTTCCGAAGTCGCCTTCAGATTTTGCGACTGTGATGCGTCTCTGCAAGTTTCGTTCACGCGAAGAACAGATTCGGCGGCTATCGCCACGATGATGACCAAATTCCGTGGTGTTCGGAGCCCTCTTCATGCAATCGGGGACGGGCGCATCGGCATGGACTGGATCAATCGCTATATCGATCAGCCGCTACTGCACGGCGCGGCGGGCTTGCTGCGGAGTTGGCATCTGCGCACGCGGCAACCGCCGGAGCTGCTGGAACCGACATGGAATCTCGTTGTGCTCTCCTTTCTGCTGATCGCGAGCGGGCAGGTCGTGTCCGGCAAGCCTTTCGCGCTCAGCATTGCCGCGCTGGTCATGCTGGCGCTGCCCTCCGTGCGAAAGCTGCTTTCGGCGGCAAAGGCAGGGGGAGGCGGTTACGGCGCACGGGAATACAAGTCGCTGAGAGCGCGCGCCATCGCCAAACGCGAGGCGGAGTGGTCGGTGCGCATCATCGTGTTGTTCGCATCCGCCTGCCTTCCGTTCATCGCCCGCATCGACGATCCTGTGGGAGCCTATTTCATGCTCGGAGCAAGCATCTGGTTCGTATTGACCGGCCCGCTCAAGGCCTATCTCGATGCGGCCGAACCTCCCGAACCGAATGAAGGCGATCGGACATATAACGGCGTCTTTCATCTCGGCTGAATGGGGTCGGCGCGACGGTGCATCTACCCGCGGCAAGGCCGACGGGAACCAAATGGGGCGGCCTCCGTTATCTCCGCAGCAACGTAAAAGGAGATTGCGATGCTTTATTACGCTCTGGTGTTTCTCGTTGTGGCTTTGATTGCCGGCGTCCTCGGATTTGGCGGCATCGCAGGGGCCTCAGCTTCCATTGCCCAGGTTCTGTTCTTCATTTTCCTGGTGCTGTTCGTCGTATCGATCGTCATGCGCCTGATGCGAAAAGTATAGTGCGGACAGATAAAGTATAAGAACCCGGCGAGACATATCGCCGGGTTTTTATTTTACTGGGCCAGGGCAGTTAAAAATTCTGCGCCTAAGGCAGAATGAAAGATGGCCGTTTTGCGATAAATGGCACCTAATCGAGGATTGGGATATGAGGCGCTGCCGTCCTTGGCAACACACCGGTTAGTCTGGGATCATCTGCCACTTCGACCATGAAAGCATATGGCTTGAAACCGGACCGCTGATAGAACGGCAATGCATTCGGATGATCGAAGTGGCAGGTGTGGACCCAAAGCCGTTCGATGGGATGCGCCCAGGCAATCGATAACGCCTTGTCCATGAGATAGCGCCCCGCACCGGTTCCGATCGAACTTTTGGCAACTCCAAAGAAAACCAGTTCACACCGGCCATGTTGCCGGAAATCAAGCTCCAGCATGCCGGACGGTCGTCCGTCCGCCAGGAGGACGTATATTTCCACCAGCGGGTCGTTGATAATGGCCGTCAGCCTGTCATCGGGCATGACCAAGCGCGAAACCCACATCCAATCCTCTCCGACCAGCCGGAAAAGCTGGCGATATGCCATCAGATCGGGAGCTGTCATCCGCTCCAAAGAGATCCCAGGGATAAGCTTGGCTTCCCTGGAGGCCGGCTTCTCCGTCATCTCCAGACAGGTGACGGCATTTGCCAGTTTACCCTTGGGGACCAGAGAATATCCCTCTGGCAAATGTGGATTGGAATTATTCGATTTTTCAACAGTTTCCATAGCCATCACACCGTTGCGATCCGCTGCCTCTCCCGTCGATTTCTTGCATCGCATGAACCGCTGACTTGCGCGAGGAATTTATCGTTAGGGATGGTGTGACAACTCGCGCGTGAGAAAATCATGCAGGCATTGCGTTGCGACTTGCGTCGGTGCGGGACTGCGCAATACTCCGAGCGATAAGTATTTTGAAAGGCCGATTGATTTTGCCATCCATATTTTCACCTGTTTCACTGTCCGAAGACGCGGACTCACCAAGCGGATGGTGGGTCGTCGGTGGAGCGCATGCGCTGACAGCTGTAACCTTCGGATCAGCCTACGCCTTCTCCGCTGTGTTTCCCGGTCTTTCCGAGGAATTCGCGGCATCGCGTGGCGAGATCGCGCTTGTCTTCTCCATCTCGGCTTTGGTGTTCTATTCGCTGGGCGCAATCGCCGGCCCGCTTGCCGATCGCTGGTCGTCCCGCGCCGTCATAGCGACCGGTTTGGTGGCAATGATCATCGGTTACGTCGGAGCCAGCCAGGCACAGTCGCTGGCCTCGCTCTACATTTGGTACGGTGCCGGGGTGGGGGTTGGGATCGGCCTCTCTTATGTTCCGGCGGTTGGAGTTGTGCAGTCTTGGTTTATCCTCAAGCGGAGCCGCGCGTCAGGCATTGCTACGGCCGGCATCGGCCTCGGCACACTCTTGCTGCCGTTTACGACCGGCCGGCTTGTCTCCGGGCTTGGTTGGCGTGGATGTTTCATCGCTTTGGCGGTTGTCATAGCCGCAATCGGTCTGCCGGCGGCAATGCTCGTGCGTAGACGCCAAGACAACAGCATTCCTTCAGAACTGCGATCCAGCGACCGGCCCAGCCCTTTCACCGTATGGCGCGATGGCCGTTTCAGCCTGTTCTACATCATGCTGCTCTTGGTGTCGTTCTGCACATTCATTCCCTATGTGCATATCGTCCCGGCAGCGCATGACATGGGTCTGTCGCTTGAAAGCGGTACAATCCTTATAGCGCTCATCGGCGTCGGAAACATCTTTGGGCGTTTCGTGCTGGCCGGTTTGGGCGACCGCATCGGTTCCTTGCGCCTTTTGACAATTCTTACCTTTGCTGTTGCCGGCTCATTCGTCCTGTGGTCCGCTGCCAACGGCATGGCCATGATGGTGCTTTTCGCCCTGTTGTTCGGGGCGAGTTATGGTGGCTGTGTCGGCCTTTATCCGGCCGTCGCCGCCAATCTCTTCGGCACCCGTCATATCGGAACGATACTGGGCTATCTCTATACGGCCGTGGGTGTGGCTGCTTTGCTGGGGCCAACAATGGCGGGGCTCGTATTCGATAAAACCGGTAGCTATCTGGGCCCCATACTGTTCAGCGCGGCTGCCGCTGTCGTTGCCGGTTTCCTGACACTCTGGCTTCGGCAGAAATGGTAGCGCCGCAAATGAACAGAGGCGGCCAGACCGAGCCTTGTGGTCACCGGCCGCTCAGCCGGATGTCACCGGTCGAGATCGATGTGCCTTTCTGGCAACCATTCCGGATAAGATCATGAAATAATCGAATGCCGCGAAAAGGTGCCTTCGAAATGTCCCAATGGGGCTGAACCGTAGGCTTGTTTGTCGCTTGCGCCTTCCCATGCGCTTTGACATGCGATGCGTAAATGATGCCGGTTCGGGATCGTTTTGCGGTTCCGTCCGTTATCTGTTGCCGAATCTGGTGGCGAGTAGCCGGGTATGCTCCCGTCACGATTTGAGAAGGAGAGACTTATGAACAAAATTCTTGCGACGGCCTTTGCCGCGGTATCGTTGACCTTTGTCGGAGCGGGGGTGGCCAATGCAGCCGACCTCGTCACAAGGACATATGAAGAGCCGGACCTGCGCAATGGCGTGAAGATCGGTTATCTTACCTGCGATATCGGCGGCGGCACGGGTTATGTGCTCGGTTCATCCAAGGAAGCCGATTGCATTTTCCAGTCGACCGTCGGCAACGAGCTTTCGGATCGTTATACCGGCGAAGTGAGAAAACTTGGCATCGACCTTGGTTTCACCACGCGCAGCCGCCTGATCTGGGCCGTGTTTGCGCCGACCGCCGGCTATCACCGCGGCTCGCTCGCCGGCCTCTATGTCGGCGCTAGCGCCGAAGCCACGCTCGGCGCCGGTGTGGGCGCCAATCTCCTGGTCGGCGGTACCTCCGGCTCGATCCATCTGCAGACGGTCAGCCTGACCGGCCAGCTCGGCCTCAACGTTGCGGCAGGCAGCGCCTCGATGACGCTGACGGCAGCGAATTGATGTTCTCTTTTGGCGCCTCCTGCCCATCGCGGTGGGGAGGCGCCAACTCTTCTGAGGAGCGATTTCGCGCCCTCGCATGCCCAAGCCGGATCACGACATGATGGATATTCGAATGGCAACGCCCGACGAGGACGAGGTCCTGGTGGGGCACTATCTGAAGATCTGGGACAGCTACGGCACACCACCGGAACACTACAGCTCCGATGCGGCGGCGCGGATCTTGTCTTTCATCAGAAGCGGTCGCGAAGAGCGCCGCCTGACCTCGTTCCTTGCGATCGTCGACGGTGAAATCGCTGGTTCTGCATCCTGCCAGCTGCACCAATCGCCGTTTCCGGAGGTCATCCGTCCGGAACAGCGGCTGTTCGGTTATATCTGGTCCGTCTATGTCGCCGACGCCTTCCGTCGGCGCGGCATCGCATTGGCGCTGACCAACAAGGCCGTCGATTATCTGAAATCGATCGGCTGCACGACGGTCGTCATCCATGCCTCGGATGCCGGCGAACCCGTTTATAGGGCTGCCGGTTTCGAACTGGCGAAGGAAATGCGCCTGAAGTTCCCGGAGGAATAACGACCCGGATGCGGCCGGTGCCGCATCTTCCGCTTACGTCTTCGGCCGGCCGGGTGCGATAAAGGCGGCGATCGTCGCCGCGTCATGGCCGGCCTCACGCAGGAAGCGGCTGGCAAATTCGATGGCGGGGCTTCGAAGCGCATCGTCCGGGCGGATCAGGTGAAAGGCCACGTGATAATCGAGCGTCCGTTCCGAGACAGTGACGACGCGCCCGGCCGCCAGCGCCGCATCCGACAGCGGCGGTCGCGCCAGCGCGATGCCGAGCCCCTGCGCACAGGCGTCGATCACCAGATTATAGTCTTCGAAGCGCCGGTCATGGCCGCGCGGCGTATAGTCGACACCCTCGCGGGCGAGCCAGCGGCGCCAGCCTTCGATGTTCGAATCGTGCAGGATCGGCAGTTCGAGCAGCGACAAGGCATCGGAGCGCTGTCCGAGCTGCTCCGCCAGCGCCGGGGCAGCGATCGGACACGATTTCTCCTTCCAGAGCGGCAGGGCGCGCACGCCGGCCCACGGCCCCTTGCCGCAGCGGATGGCAAGATCCGTGCCTTCGCCGAAATCCGCCAGCCGGTGTTCGAGCGTCAACTCGACATGCAACTCGTTTCCCTCAAGCTTCGGCAGGCGCTGAAACAGCCATAGCGAGGCGACGGAGGGCGTTACCGAAAGGCGCACTACCGCCTTGTTGCGGCGGGGCAGCCAGCGCTCGCCACTATTGCCGAGTAGCGCCAGCGCTTCCTCCGCCCGCGCGAAAAACCGCATACCTTCCGGCGTCAGGCGCACACCTCGGGCTTCGCGGGCAAACAGCCGCACGCCCATCCAGCGCTCCAGGCGCGAGACCTGCCGCGACACCGCCCCATGCGTGATGCCGCTTTCCTCGGCCGCGGCCGAAAACGATCCGAGCCGGGCGGCGCGGGCAAAGGTCTCGAGCGTGTCGAGGGGCGGAAGCACGGGCGAGCTGTGAACCATACGCACATTTGATCATCGATTGCGATGCTTTTCAAGCACGGATCGAAGGCCTAATCCATTCTCACGGAAACAGATGGAGGCGAAAATGAGCATGGCGGCAAGCGCACCGGTTACGGCGAAACAGCAAGGCGGGTTCGATTTGGTGGCCTTTGCCGCGATCCTCGTTACCATCCTCTTCTGGGCGTCCTCCTTCGTGGTGATCCGCATCTGTCTCGGACCGCTGACGCCGATCGAACTGGCGACGGCGCGTTATGTGGCAGCCGGCGCCATCGCCCTCGTCTACCTCGCCATCTACCGGCCGATGCCGGAAAGGCGCGATTTCCTCCGCCTCTCCATTGCCGCCGTGCTCTTCATCGCCGCCTATGCGGTTTTGTTGAACACCGGCGAGCAGACGGTTGCGGCAGGGCCGGCGAGCTTCATCATCAACACCATGCCCGTCTTCACTGCCCTGATTGCCACATTCGCGCTCGGCGAGCGCTTTGGCCGCTGGGGCTGGGGGGGTACCGCGGTTTCCTTCGGCGGCGTAGCGCTGATTGCAGTCGCCTCCGACGACGGTTTCAATCTCGATCCAAATGCGGTCATGATCCTTGGTGCAGCGCTCTGCTCGGCGATCGCCAGCGTGCTGCAGAAGCCGCTGCTTGGACGGCTGCCGGCGCTTGCCGTCACCGCCTGGATCCTGCTCATCGGTTCCGTGCCGCTGTTTCCGGCCGTCCCGGCGACAATCCAGGCGCTCGCGGCCGCACCGGCCGAAGTGAACTGGGGCGTTGCCTATCTCGTCATCTTCCCCACTGTGATCGGCTATCTCACCTGGGCGATCGCGTTGAAGCGGCTGACGGCCGCCCGCGCTTCGAATTTCCTCTACGGCGTTCCGCCGGTCGCCACGCTAATCGGTTTTGTCTGGCTGGGCGAAACGCCAACGGTGCTCGGTGCGGTCGGTGGCGTCATGGCAATCCTCGGTGTGCTCATCGTCAACGTGATGCGGAAGCGATAGCGTGAGATTCGAGCCGCGAGGGCGAACTGGTAACAGATAGGCATTGCGCTGCCCTTCGCTTTCTTTAAAACGAAAGCAGATACGAAAGGTATGCGCCCATGTTCTTGACCGACCGGCAAACCGAAATCGTGGCGATTGCGAAATCGAGCGGCAGGGTTCTGGTCGAGGAGCTTGCCTCTCGCTTTTCCGTGACGCGGCAGACGATCCGCAAGGATCTGAACGATCTCTGCGACGCACAGGTGCTGACACGTATTCATGGCGGTGCCACATTCCCGAGCGGCACCGAGAACGTCAAATACGAGGCGCGCCGACAGATCGCCGCTTCCGAGAAGCAGGCGATCGGCATTGCCGCGGTCGAGCTGATCCCGAGCGGCGCCTCGCTCTTCATCAATATCGGAACGACGACCGAGGCGGTGGGCGAGGCGCTCGCCAATCACCACGAGTTGATGGTGATCACCAATAATATCAACGTTGCCAATAGGTTGCGTTCCTTTCCGGCGATCGAGGTGGTGATCGCCGGCGGGGTCGTGCGTGGTTCGGACGGCGGGATCGTCGGTGAAGCGGCCGTCGATTTCATCCGTCAGTTCAAGGTCGATTACGCCGTGATCGGCGCGTCGGCGATCGACGTGGACGGCGCGCTTCTCGACTACGATTTTCGCGAGGTGAAGGTGGCTCAAGCGATCATCGCCAATGCCAGGCATGTCATCCTGGTTGCCGATTCGACGAAGTTCGAACGCACTGCACCGGTCAGGATCGGCCAGCTTTCGCAGGTCCATACCTTCATCACCGACCACTGTCCGGTGGCGTCGATCCGCAATCTCTGCCTCGAAAACAATGTGAAGCTGATCGAAACGAACGGCAGATTGCGCTAGCGGATAGGGCTGAAAAGCGTCAGCGCCTTTCGAAAGCGCACGATGCTCTATGCCTTTGATTCAGATGACAATTCTCATTTTATCCTGATCCGGCCTAAAAATCGTCCAGATCAAGGTGGTGATCTGCGAAACATTCGTTTGACATTCGTATTTCTTTCGTTTTAACTGATGTCACTTTCGCAATTGCGCAAGTTTTGTGCGATGCGAAATCTGCAGCGGGGCTCGGAGGGGATATTGGGCCGGGAGATTCACGACATATTCGTCATCGGTGGCGGCATCAACGGCTGCGGCATTGCGCGCGATGCTGTTGGGCGCGGCTATTCGGTGGCGCTGGCGGAGATGAACGATTTCGCCTCGGGCACCTCGTCGGGCGCCACCAAGCTGATCCATGGCGGCCTGCGTTATCTCGAGCATTACGAATTCCGCCTGGTGCGCGAATCGCTGATGGAGCGCGAAATCCTCTGGGCGATGGCGCCGCACATCATCTGGCCGCTGCGCTTCGTGCTGCCCTATCACAAGGGCGGCATCCGTCCGGCCTGGCTGATCCGGCTCGGCCTCTTCCTCTACGACCACCTTGGCGGCCGCAAGCTGCTGCCGCCGACCTCGGTGCTCGACATGCGCCGCGATCCGGCCGGCAAGCCGCTGAAGGCGCTGTTTGCCAAGGCCTTCGAATATTCCGACGGCTGGGTCGACGATGCCCGGATGGTGGTGCTGAACGCCCGCGACGCCGCCGACAAGGGGGCGACCATCATGCCGCGCACCAAAGTCGTGTCGGCAAGGCGCGAGAAGGGCCTGTGGCATATCGAGACCACCGATACGGTCACCGGCCGCAATGACAGCCATCAGGCCCGCATGCTGGTCAATGCCGCCGGTCCCTGGGTCGACCATGTCATTCGTTCCGCCTTCGGCCAGAACGAAGCCCATCATGTCCGCCTCGTCCAGGGCAGCCATATCGTCGTGAAAAAGAAGTTCGACGATGTGAGAGCCTATTTCTTTCAGAACCCCGACAACCGCATCATCTTCGCCATCCCCTACGAGTGCGACTTCACACTGATCGGCACCACCGACCGCGACTATACCGCCGATCCCAAGGATGTCAGGATCTCCGAAGAGGAGACCGTCTATCTCTGCAATGCGGCGTCGGAATATTTCAAAGAGCCGGTCAAGCCGGAAGATATCGTCTGGACCTATTCGGCGGTCAGGCCGCTTTATGACGACGGTGCCTCGAAGGCACAGGAGGCGACGCGCGACTATGTGCTGAAGCTGGAAGGCGAAGGTGCCGCACCGTTGCTCAACGTCTTCGGCGGCAAGCTCACCACCTATCGCCGGCTTTCCGAACATGCGCTGGAGAAGATCGGTGCTGCCATCGGCGTCAAGGGCGCCCCGTGGACGGCCAAAAGCCATCTGCCGGGCGGCGACTTCCCGGTCCGCGGCTATGAGGCACAAGTTGACAAGCTGAAGCGGCGTTATCAGTTCCTCGCCGATCAGCATGCCCGCCGCCTGGTGCGCCGCTATGGCACCAGGGCCGAGGCGCTGCTCGGCGATGCCCGCGGCATCGACGATCTCGGACGGCTGTTCGGCGGCGATCTCTACGAGGCCGAGGTCACCTATCTCGTTAAACAGGAATGGGCCCGGCACGCCGAAGACGTGCTGTGGAGGAGAACAAAAGATGGCCTGCGCCTTTCGAAGGAGCAGGCTCAGTCACTGGAGGAGTACATGGCTGCCATGCCGGCGATGGCCGGATAGGAGCCCTGTGGTCCCCGCTGCGTGGAGGCACGGGAATCGGAATGCTGGAACTGCGGAACGCCGCCAAGATGGTGGGCGCGGACTATCACATTTATCCGACCGATCTGGTCCTCGAGCGAGGCACGCTGAACGTCCTGCTCGGGCCGACGCTGTCGGGCAAGACGTCGCTGATGCGGCTGATGGCCGGCCTCGACCGGCCGACGGGCGGCTCCGTCCATTTCGACGGCGTCGATGTCACCGGCATGCCGGTGCAGAAACGCAACGTTGCCATGGTCTACCAGCAATTCATCAACTATCCGGCGCTGACCGTCTACGAGAACATCGCCTCGCCGATGCGCATATCGGGCAAGGATGCCGCCACGATCGACCGCGACGTGCGCAAGGCGGCCGAGCTTCTGAAGCTCACGCCCTATCTCGACCGCACGCCGCTCAATCTGTCCGGCGGCCAGCAGCAGCGCACGGCACTGGCCCGCGCCCTGGTCAAGAATGCCAGCCTGGTGCTGATGGACGAGCCGCTCGCCAATCTCGATTACAAGCTGCGTGAAGAGTTGAGGCAGGAATTGCCGCGCATCTTCGCCCAGTCCGGCGCGATCTTCGTTTATGCCACGACGGAACCCTCCGAAGCCTTGTTGCTGGGTGGCAATACGGCAGCGCTCAACGAGGGCCGGATCACGCAGTTCGGCCCGACGATCGAGGTCTATCGCAATCCGCTCGATCTGACGACGGCGAAAACCTTTGCCGACCCGCCGCTGAATTTTATTGATCTGGTCAAATCGGAAGGCAATTTCCTGCGCGATGGCGCCGTGATTTTTGCCGTGCCGCCGCATCTTCAGAACGTGCCGGACGGGCCGGCAACGATCGCGTTTCACCCGCATCATCTTGCACCAACCGCCCAGACGGCTGATTCGGCGCAGCTGATAGCACGGACACAGATTTCGGAGATCACGGGATCGGAAAGTTTCGTGCATCTACAATTTGCCGGCACCCGCTGGGTGATGCTTGCGCACGGCATCCACAATATCGATCCGGACACGGACCTTTCCGTTTTCATCGATACGCGCCACCTGATGGCGTTCGGCGCGGACGGCCGGGCGATCACCATCGCCGGGCAGAGGGGCTAGGAGAAGATCATGGCACGTATCACCCTCGATCATATTCGACATGCCTATGGGCCGAACCCGAAGAGCGAGAAGGACTACGCTCTCAAGGAAGTGCACCACGAGTGGAACGACGGCGGTGCCTATGCGCTGCTCGGACCTTCAGGCTGCGGAAAGACCTCGCTGCTCAATATCATTTCCGGCCTCATTCAACCGTCCGAAGGGCGAATTCTCTTCGACGGACAGGATGTTACGAACCTGCCGACGCAGCAGCGAAATATTGCGCAGGTATTCCAGTTTCCGGTGATCTACGACACGATGACCGTCTATGACAATCTGGCTTTCCCCTTGCGCAACCGCGGAGTCGCGGAGCCTGATGTTGATCGTCGTGTCCGCGAAATACTGGAGATGATTGATCTTTCAGACTGGGCCAAGCGGCGCGCGCGCGGTTTGACGGCGGACCAAAAGCAGAAGATTTCGCTCGGCCGCGGCCTTGTGCGCTCGGATGTGAACGCGATTCTCTTCGATGAGCCGCTCACCGTTATCGATCCGCATATGAAATGGGTGCTGCGGTCGCAGCTGAAGCGGCTGCATAAGCAGTTCGGCTTTACGATGGTCTATGTCACGCATGACCAGACGGAGGCGCTGACCTTCGCCGACAAAGTCGTGGTGATGTACGATGGCGAGATCGTGCAGATCGGCACGCCGGCCGAGCTCTTCGAGCGTCCGAGCCATACCTTCGTCGGCTACTTCATCGGTTCTCCAGGCATGAACTTCATGCCAGCCAAGGTGGAAGGCCGCACGGTTCGGGTCGGCGAGCACGCGCTGACACTCGACTATGCGCCAAAGACTGCGGCAGCGGCCAAGGTAGAGCTTGGAATCCGGCCCGAGTTTATCAGGGTCGGCCGCGAGGGCATGCCTGTAACCGTCAGCAAGGTGGAAGATATCGGCCGACA
This sequence comes from Rhizobium anhuiense bv. trifolii, assembly GCF_024346605.1. NCBI lineage: Bacteria > Pseudomonadati > Pseudomonadota > Alphaproteobacteria > Hyphomicrobiales > Rhizobiaceae > Rhizobium > Rhizobium anhuiense. The sequence goes on along the minus strand of NZ_CP098801.1, from coordinate 1,018,187 downwards.
GAAGATCGTCCGCGCGCAGTTTGCCGGCCAGCCGATCGCGATCGTCGTCCCTGAAGACGGGGAAATTCCGGCTGATCCCCGGGTGACCTTCGAACCGTCGGGGATCAGTATCTATGCCGACTCTTGGCGCGCCGGACCGGAGGCTTGATCATGGAAAAAACCTGGAACAACAAAGCGTGGTTTCTGGTCCTGCCGGTCCTCGTGCTGGTGGCATTCTCGGCCGTCATTCCCTTGATGACGGTTGTGAACTATTCCGTTCAGGACACTTTCGGAAACAACCAGTTCTTCTGGAACGGAACGGACTGGTTTACCCAAATCCTGCATTCCGACCGTTTCTGGGCCGCCCTGCAGCGAAATCTGGTTTTTTCGTTGATCATTCTCGCTCTTGAGATCCCGCTCGGTATCTTCATTGCGCTCAACATGCCGAAATCGGGCATCGGCGTGCCGGTGTGCCTGGTTCTGATGGCGCTGCCACTACTGATCCCGTGGAACGTTGTCGGCACGATCTGGCAGGTGTTCGGCCGCAACGACATTGGTTTGTTCGGCTATTCCCTCAATGCCATCGGCATCGATTACAACTATGTGCAGGATCCGCTCGACGCCTGGGTGACGATCATCATCATGGACGTCTGGCACTGGACGAGCCTGGTCGTCTTGCTCTGCTATGCCGGCCTCGTTTCCATTCCGGATGCTTTCTATCAGGCAGCGAAGATCGACGGTGCGTCTCGTTGGGCCGTATTCCGCTATATCCAGCTGCCAAAGATGAAACGCGTTCTTCTGATCGCCGTGCTGCTGCGTTTCATGGATAGTTTCATGATCTACACCGAGCCTTTTGTCGTCACGGGCGGCGGTCCCGGCAACGCGACCACTTTCCTGTCGATCGATCTGGTCAAGACCGCCCTCGGACAGTTTGACCTCGGTCCGGCCGCTGCTATGTCGCTGATCTATTTCCTGATCATCCTGCTGCTTTCGTGGGTGTTCTACACCGTCATGACAAGCCACGACGCGGAGAATTGAAATGAGCGCCTCCAACGAAACGACAGCGAGCCGAAAAATCTCAGGCGTTACCAGTGTCGCAAGCGGTCTCTCCTCCGATGAAGTAAGCCGTCTGATGCGCCGGCGCGGCGAGGAATCGCGCTGGTGGTGGCTGGTTCCGACGATCTATATCATCGTGCTCCTGCTGCCGATCTATTGGCTCGTCAATATGAGCTTCAAGACCAATGCGGAAATCGTCAATTCTCTGACGCTTTATCCTCATAACCCGACGATCGCCAATTACGTGACGATCTTCACGGAGAAGGCGTGGTATTCCGGCTACATCAATTCAATCACCTATGTCGTGATCAACATGGTGATCTCGGTGGCAGCCGCGCTGCCGGCGGCCTATGCCTTTTCCCGTTATCGGTTCCTTGGTGACAAGCATCTTTTCTTCTGGTTGCTGACGAACCGGATGGCGCCGCCGGCGGTTTTTGCCCTGCCGTTCTTCCAGCTCTACTCAGCCTTTGGACTGATCGATACGCACATCGCCGTGGCATTGGCGCATTGCCTCTTCAACGTGCCGCTTGCGGTCTGGATACTTGAAGGCTTCATGTCCGGCGTGCCGAAGGAAATCGACGAAACGGCCTATATTGATGGCTATTCGTTCCCGCGGTTTTTCCTGAAGATCTTCACGCCGCTGATTGCGAGCGGCATAGGTGTCGCCTGCTTCTTCTGCTTCATGTTCTCTTGGGTCGAGTTGCTGATCGCACGAACGTTGACGACTACCGACGCGAAGCCGATCGCTGCCACCATGACCCGTACCGTCTCCGCATCCGGCATGGATTGGGGCTTGCTCGCCGCCGCGGGTGTTCTGACCTTGATCCCAGGGGCGCTGGTGATCTGGTTTGTGCGCAATTACATCGCCAAGGGCTTCGCCCTGGGGAGGGTTTGATGGGCTTTTCGCTTCCCGATTTTTCATGGATGGCATGGACCTGGCCGACGGCCGCGTTCTTCATCGTTATCGCATTGCTGCTGATCGGCATGGGGGTCTGGGAGTATGCCGTGCCGGGCGGCAACCCGCGGATCGGAATCCTGCGCTTCGAGACGACGCGCGGTGACCGGCTTTTCCTTTCGCTGCTCGGCAGCGCCTTTATCCATCTTGCCTGGCTTGGTCTCGCGGGATCAAGCCTCTGGTGGGCTCTCGCTCTCTCCGTTGTCTACGCCGTCGGCGTATTCCGTTACGTGTGAGGCAAACTGATGCAGATGGCCGGGGTTTTTCTGGCCGCCTGAGACGTGAAGACTGCAATCGCAAAACCCTGGGAGGATATCATGCGAAGGCATTTATTGACGACGACAGCAGCGGTACTGCTGGCCATGACCGGGTCGGCCTATGCCGGCATGGACGAGGCAAAGACTTTCCTGGACAAAGAGATCGGCGACGTGTCGACGCTCTCTCGCGGCGACCAGGAAAAGGAAATGCAATGGTTCGTCGATGCGGCGAAGCCTTTCCAGGGTATGGACATCAAGGTTGTTTCGGAAACCTTGACCACTCACAAGTATGAGTCCGAGGTTCTGGCTCCGGCCTTCACTGCGATCACCGGCATCAAGGTCACGCACGACGTCATTCAAGAGGGTGACGTTGTCGAGAAGATCCAGACGCAGATGCAGACCGGGCAGAACCTGTATGATGGCTGGGTCAACGACTCCGACTTGATCGGTACGCACTGGCGCTATCAGCAGGTGCGCAATCTGACCGACTGGATGGCCGGCGAAGGCAAGGACGTTACCAATCCCGGCCTCGATATCGACGACTTCATCGGCACCAAGTTCACGACCGCGCCGGACAAGAAGCTCTACCAGCTTCCCGACCAGCAGTTCGCCAACCTCTATTGGTTCCGCTACGACTGGTTCAACGACGAGAAGAACAAGGCCGATTTCAAGGCGAAATACGGCTACGATCTCGGCGTTCCGGTCAACTGGTCGGCCTATGAAGACATTGCCGAATTCTTTACCGGCCGTGACGTCAACGGCAAGAAGGTCTTCGGCCATATGGACTACGGCAAGAAGGACCCGTCGCTCGGCTGGCGCTTCACCGACGCCTGGCTGTCGATGGCCGGCAACGGCGACAAGGGCCTGCCGAACGGTCTTCCGGTCGACGAATGGGGCATCAAGGTCGACGAGAATTCGCGTCCGGTCGGTTCGTGCGTCGCGCGTGGCGGCGATACCAACGGCCCGGCATCGGTCTATTCGATCCAGAAGTATCTCGATTGGTTGAAGGCGTACGCACCGCCGGAAGCTCAGGGCATGACCTTCTCGGAATCCGGTCCGGTGCCGGCACAGGGTAACGTCGCGCAGCAGATCTTCTGGTACACGGCGTTTACCGCAGACATGGTCAAGCCTGGCCTGCCTGTTATGAATGAGGACGGTACGCCGAAATGGCGCATGGCACCGAGCCCGCATGGCGTTTACTGGAAAGACGGCATGAAGCTTGGTTATCAGGACGTCGGCTCGTGGACGTTGATGAAGTCGACCCCGACGGACCGCGCGAAAGCTGCCTGGCTCTATGCACAGTTCGTGACCTCCAAGACTGTTGACGTGAAGAAGAGCCAGCTCGGTCTCACCTTCATCCGCGAATCCACCATTCGCGACAAGAGCTTTACGGAGCGCGCTCCGAAGCTCGGCGGTCTGATTGAGTTCTATCGTTCGCCGGCCCGTGTTCAATGGTCGCCAACCGGCACCAACGTTCCCGACTATCCGAAGCTGGCTCAGCTTTGGTGGCAGGCTATCGGTGACGCCGCTGCCGGCGCCAAGACGCCGCAGGAAGCCATGGACTCTCTTTGCGGCGAGCAGGAGAAGGTCATGGGTCGCATCGAGAAATCGGGCGTCCAGGGCGATATCGGCCCGAAACTCGCCGAGGAGCATGATCTCGCTTATTGGAACGCGGATGCGGTGAAGAAGGGCAACCTTGCACCGCAGCTGAAGATCGAGAATGAGAAGGAAAAGCCGGTCACTGTCAACTACGACGAACTCGTCAAGAGCTGGCAGTCGAAGTAAGGCGGACCTCGGCCGGAGGCAACGAGGCTTCCGGCCATCACTTCCCGCCACCGGCTACGGCCGGTGGCACCCACAATCTTTCTCTCATGAAACCTCCGCGTCTGCCCTCCTTGCCGGGCGGAGCGGTTTCGTGCGAGCCGGAGACGGATATGAGCGGCTATATTCTTTCAATCGACCAGGGCACGACGTCTTCGCGCGCGATCATCTTCGACGGCGACATGAAAATGGCCGGCTCCGCGCAGGCCGAGATCACCCAATATTATCCGCAGCCCGGATGGGTGGAACATGACGCCACGGAGATCTGGCTGTCCGTGATCGACACGGTGCGCAAGGCGATTGCAGATGCCGGCATACAGACCGGCGACATTACCGCGATCGGCATCACCAACCAACGCGAGACGGCGGTCGTTTGGGATCGCAATTCCGGAACACCGCTTCATCGCGCGATCGTCTGGCAGGACAGGCGCACGGCTGAAATGTGCGAGAGCCTGAAGGCCGACGGCTACGAGAAGCTGTTCAGCGCCAAGACCGGGCTGTTGCTCGACCCTTATTTTTCCGGAACGAAGCTGCGCTGGCTCCTCGACAATGTCGACGGTCTGCGTGAGAAGGCGGAGGCAGGCGATGTCTGCTTCGGCACGATCGACAGCTGGCTGATCTACAATCTGACGGGCGGCCGTGTGCATGCCACCGATGCGACCAATGCATCGAGAACGCTGCTCTACAATATCGATGACGGTGCCTGGGACGAGGAGCTTCTCGGCATTCTCGGTATTCCCCCTGCGGTGCTTCCCGAGGTCAGGGAATGCGCCGATGATTTCGGCCGCGTCGACAAGGCGTTGTTCGGTGCGGAGCTTCCGATCCTCGGCGTTGCCGGCGACCAGCAGGCGGCGGCGATGGGCAATGCCTGCTTCGAGCCCGGCATGATGAAATCCACCTACGGCACCGGCTGCTTTGCCCTGCTGAACACCGGCCGGGACCGTGTTTCCTCCTCCAACCGGATGCTGACCACGATCGCCTACCGGCTCGACGGCGAGACGACCTATGCCCTCGAAGGTTCGATCTTCATCGCGGGTGCGGCCGTGCAATGGCTGCGCGATGGCCTCGGCATCATCGGCCAGGCGTCGGAGGCGGGGGTGCTTGCGGCCAAGGCCGATCCCGGACAGCAGGTCTATATCGTTCCGGCCTTCACCGGCCTCGGCGCCCCCTATTGGGATCCGGCCGCGCGCGGCGCGATCTTCGGCCTGACGCGCAACAGCGGGCCGGCGGAATTTGCCCGCGCCGTGCTCGAATCCGTCGCCTACCAGACGCTCGATCTGCTGGTGGCGATGAAGAAGGACTGGGGCGTCAACCAGCTGGAAACGGTGCTGCGTGTCGATGGCGGCATGGCGGCTTCGGATTGGACCATGCAGTGCCTCGCCGACATGACGGGCAACCCCGTCGACCGCTCGGCGATCCGCGAGACGACGGCGCTGGGTGCTGCCTGGCTTGCCGGCTCGAAAGGCGGCATCTGGCCCGGCAGGCGGGAGTTTGCGCAGGCCTGGGCCTGCGACCGCCGCTTCAGCCCTTCGATGGAGGAGACCGAGCGGCAGACCAAGATCATCGGCTGGAAGAATGCCGTCTCCAGAATGATTTCGGACGCCTCGGCGGGATAGAACCGCTCCCGGCTCTTACGCGCCGCCCGCAGCCTTTCTGTTGATGAAGCTCAGGGCGAGCACGGCGAAGATCAGCGTTCCCGTGCCGACCTGCTGCCAATAGAAGTTCAGGTCGGTCAGCAGCAGCCCGTTGGCGACGATGCTGAGCAGCAGCGCGCCGAGGACGCTCCCGCCGACATTCGGGCGCCCGAGCGGGCTGAGCGTCGTGCCGATGAAGGTGGCGCCGATGGCATTGAGCAGGAAGGCATTGCCGGAGGATGGAATGTAGGTGGTGACGGTTGCCGTCAGGATCAGGCCGGCGATGGCCGCGATCAACCCGACCAGGATGAAGGTCACCGCGACATGAGCCGGCGCTGCGATACCGGAATAGCGCACGACACCCGGCTGGATGCCGATCGACAGAATGACACGGCCGAAACGCGTGCGGGCAAAAACCACCGCTGCGGCTGCGATGACGACGATGGCCGCGGCCAGCGGCACCGGAAAGCCGGCGACCGTGCCGTGGCCGAGGAAGCGGAAGGCCTCCGGCACGCCGTTCGGCGGCAGATAGACCGGATTGCCGCCATTGGTCAGCAGTTGCTGAACGCTGCGGCCGATGAACAGCGTGCCGAGCGTGGCGAGGAACGGCGACACGCCGATTCCGGAGATCAAGAGCGCGTTGAAGGCGCCGACGACCGCCCCGGCCGCCAGTCCTGCGAGCGCGGCGAGTGCCACCGGCTGCCCGGCGAGGACGAGCGAGACGAAGGCGAAGCTGGCGAAATCCATTGCCGTTCCCACCGAAAGATCGATGCCGCCCGACGCGACGGCAAAGGTCATGGCGATGGAGACGATGGCAAGCAGCGTGAAATTGTTGACCAGGATGCTCTGCAGGTTCGCCAGCGTTGTGAATGTCGGCGTTGTCAGGGAAAAGGCGGCGAATACCGCAACCAGGGCGAGGATCAACCCATAACGCACCAGGCCGCCGGCGATCAGACGCGGCAAGCCTATCGTGGCGGGGGTAGGGGTATGGAGCGACATGATCAGACCTCCTGCCGGCGCAGCAGCGTCGTTGCGGAAACGACGATGAGAATGAGCACGCCCTGGACGCCGCTGACCAGGGTGCTCGAAATATTCAGCAGCTGGAAACCGTTGACCAGGAAGCCGACCAAAAGGGCCGAAAGCAGCGTCCCGGTGACTGTCGGAACCAGCCGGCGCGAAAAGACCGAGCCGAGCAGGGCGGTGACGACGACGGGCAGCAGCATCTCGCCGGCGCCGGTCGTGCTGCCGCTCAGATAGGAAACGGACAGGATGCCGGCGATGCCGCCGGAAACGCCGCTGGCGACGAAGGCACCTGATAGTAGCCGGCGAAGCGGCAGACCGGCGGCACGCGCCGCATCCGGAAACTCACCGACAGCGTAGAGACGCAGGCCGAGCGGGGTATATTGCACGGCCGCCGTCGCGATCGCCGTAAAGCCGAGGAGCACATAGGCGAGAACCGGTATGCCGAAAGGATCCGAGGCCGAAAGCGCCGAGAGGAAAGGTGTCGAGGCCGGCAGGACGGTATTGCCGGTCAGCACCAATTCCAGGCCGGCGACGACGTTCATGACGGCAAGCGTGGCGAGCAGCGGCACGATGCCGGCATAGACGACGGCAATGGCATTGACCGTGCCGATCAGCGCCCCGGTGAGGATCGCCGCCGCGATCGCCGTCGCGTCGCCGTAGCCGAGCTGCGTCAGGCTCGCATAGACGGCGGCGCTGAGGCCCATATTGGCAGCAAGCGACAGGTCGATGCCGCCGGTGACGACATTGGAGCCGCCGGCGATCAGCACGATCGTCAATCCGATGGCAAGCACGCCTGAGATGGCCGATTGGCCAAGCACGTTGCCGATATTGCCGATGCTGAGGAAATAGGGGGCGGTCAGAGAGAAGACGATCAGGATGGCGGCGAAGGCGATCAACGATCCGAAGCGTAGCGCGGCCGCTGCAATATTGCCGGCCGGCCGGGGAGTCGGTTCCGCAGCAGAAAAACCGGAAGGCGCGAATTCCACTTCAGCCGACATGACGCTGTCCCTCGGATGATCCCGTCGATTGCGCCAGCACGGCATCCGCCGTGGTCTCCGACGATATAAATTCCCGCACCACGCGGCCGCGGAAAAGCACAAGGATGCGATCGGTGATGCCAACGAGTTCGGGCAGATCCGAAGACAGCACGACGACGCCGGCGCCGCGCGCCGCGAGTTCGCCGATCAACGTATAGATCTCGACCTTGGAACCGATATCGACGCCAACCGTCGGCTCGTCGAGGAGATAGACCTCGGAGCGGCGGCTCAGAAACTTGGCAATGGCGATCTTCTGCTGGTTGCCGCCTGACAGCGTGCGCAGCAGGGCATCGCGTCCATTGGTTTTCACCTGCAGCCGACTAATCAGGGCATCGACTTCATCCCGTTCGCGCCTGCGATCGACAAAGCCGAAGCGCGTGAAGCGGCCAAGGCTCGAAAGGCTGATATTTTCCGCGACGCTGAGGTCGAGCGCGACGCCGTGGCGACGCCGATCTTCCGGCACCAGCGCGATTTCGCGGCCGGCCGCCTGGGTGGGATTGGTGAAACGGGCAGCCTCGCCGCTGATCTCGATACGGCCGGACGCCGCTGTCTCCAGACCGAAGAGCGTGCGGACCAGCTCCTTGGCGCCGGAGCCGAGCAGGCCGGTGAGGCCGAGCACCTCGCCGCGGCGAAGCGTGAAACTGACGTCGCTATATTTCGCCGGCGCCGACAGTTGCTCGACCTTGAGGATTTCCTCGCCCGGCGTCACCTGCGGCTTCGGAAACATCTCCTGGATGTCTCGCTCGACCATCAGCCGCGCAATCGCACCAGCCGAGGTGTCGCCGATCGGCAGGGAGGCGACATCAAGCCCATTGCGCAGCACGGTGACGTGGTCGCAGAGTTCTTCGATTTCGTTCAGGTAATGCGAGATATAGATGATGGTGACGCCCTCGTCGCGCAGACGACGGATCAGCCGGAAGAGGATATCGGCCTCGCGGCGCACCAAGGCGGCGGTCGGCTCGTCGAAGACGAGCACTTTCGGCTGATTGAGGAGGGCGCGGGTGATCTGCACGATCTGCTTTTCGGCGGTCGACAATTCGCCGATCAGCGCGCTGTTCGGCAAGCGGATACCGAAATAGTCGTTGAGAATGTCGGATGCGCGCCGCTGCATCAGTCGCCGGTCGAGGAAGGGCGTACCTGATATGCGCGGCTCCCGGCCGAGGAACAAGGCTTCGCCGACAGTGAAAGTCGGCACCAGCAGCCGGTCCTGGTGAATGAAGTGGATGCCGAGCTCTTCGGCAAGATGCGGCGTCAGCCTGTCGAAAGTTTGCCCTTCGATCTCGATCCGGCCGCCATCCGGCTGGTGAAGACCGGCCAGCAGCTTGATCAATGTCGACTTGCCGGCGCCGTTCTGGCCGACGAGACCGTGGATGGTACCGCGCCTGACGATCAGCGACGCGCCGGCAAGCGCCTGTGCCCCGCCGAAGTGCTTGACGATGCCTTCGAAGCGGAGGATGTCGTTGCGTGCCGTCACCGGCTGCTTCAACGAAATGGCCGTCATGTCGATCTCTCCGGGCAAATTCCGAGCGATCCGGTCATGGCCGGCTCGCTCGTGTTCAGTGTCAGCCAATGCCGAGCTTCTTGGTGACTTCGCCGACATTGGTCTTGTTGGCGAGCAGCGCCGGAACATAAGTCTCGCGCGGCAGGGTCTGGCCGGCGAGCAGCTTGGCGACGTTGCGGATGGCGGTGCGGCCGATTTCCGCCGGCTGCTGGGCGACATCGGCGCCGGCCGGCGAATTCGGATCGGCGATGAGCTGCAAGACTTCCGGGCTGCCGTCGACGCCGTAGGTGCGGATCTCGGTCCGCCCTGCGGCCGTCAGAGCCTGGGTCGCGCCCAGCTGCGGAATGTCCCAGGCCGACCAGATCGCCTTGATCGAACCCTTTTCCGGATATTTGTTGAGGATGGCCGTGATCTGCGTGAAGGCGTCCTGCACGGTGTTCGGGATGACGTCGCGCAGTTCCGGCTGCAGGATTTTCACCTTCGGGAAATATTTGACGACATTGACCAACTGGTCGTAGCGGATCGCACAGGGGGTCACGCCGTAGAAGCCGTTGAAGACAACGATATTGCCTTCGCCACCGATATCGGAGACGAGCTGCAGCGCCAGGTCCTTGCCGATGCCCCAATTGTCGGAGGTGGTGTTGTTGATGGAATTGGTCGAGCCGACGTCGACGGTCAGGACCGGGATCCCGGCATCGCGCGCCTTCTTCAGCCAGGGATCGATGACGCTGAGCGTACCGAGGATCTGCACGATCGCATCCGGCTTTTGGGCGATCAGCGTCTGCAATTGCGAAACCAGCTTGCCGTCATTGCGCCCGGCATCGACGGCGATCGGCTCGCCGCCGAGGCGCTTTACCTCTTCGATCTGGGCATTATAGGCCTGCAGGTCGAAGAAGTGATCGGTGCCGGTGGCGCTGATGGCGATGCGCTTGCCTTTCAGCGACGGCTCTTCGGCTGCAAAAACCGGCTTCTGCCCGATGAGTGAAGCACCGGCGACGACAACCCCGGCCGCGGCGGACAGTTTCAACAGGTCTCGTCTTCCGAGACCGCTTCCGGATTTTTCGATGCTCATTGCCATTCTCTCCATTTAATTATGTCTATAGATTAAATGGATTAATATGAATGGGGAGGAAGGAATTTCCAAAAGAACGATCTCCGGGGAAAAGAGTGGAGGGAACGAAAGCTGATCCCTGGCTGCGGTTTCCCATGACCGGGAATGATTTCGGATGTCTCGGCGGTTTTGAGAGCGATCAGATGAGTCGACAGTCCACAGCCACCGATCAGGAAGAAACACGCACTGCATAATTCTTGCGCATGCGACCAGATTTGCCGAGGGTGAACGCCTGCCAGGCCGTGGTGCCGTGTGGCGCGACAGCAGTCATAAAATCACGATTTACATGGGCGCGGTCGGGTTTTATCCCACGACGTTGATATCCAGCGCGAAGCTTGGCTTCCATTTGGCGCGCAACTTGCCTCTCTCCCTGTCAGGGAGAATGAAACAATGCCCGATATCGATCCGCAGATTTTCTCAATAAGCCGGCCATCCCTCGGAGGCTACAAGGCCTTCGTTCAACGCGACATGATCGTCGAGACCTATCGCAGTGCCGCGGGGCAAATGGTTTCAAGGGGCTCGCTTCATAGAATTTCGATCAACCGTACGGCGCACGGCAAATATGCCTATCGGTTTGGAAGCGGGGCATTCTGCAAAGTTGAGAGGCCGCCCTTCACTCTGGGATTTCAACCGGCTGCCACGGTCCTTGAGGTCGAGGGCGATGCGGCGGACTATATCTCGATCTTCCAGTCACCGGCGCTCTACAGCGGCATCGGGGGTTCTCGCTTCGATCCCGAGCATTGGGATAGTGATGCGCTGAGCGCGACGACGGATCCGACAACGCTGCAGGTTGCGCTTTCTCTTGCATTTGCCGCCGAGAAGACCGGGCGCGACGACCCGCTTTTGATGCAGCATCTGGGAATGGCGCTCGCCTGTTGTGTTGTAAAACTGCTGGGCGCCAAACCTGAAGCCGGCGATCGTCCGCTGACATCGGAGAATCTCCGGCGCGTGATCGATTACATCGAGGACCTGCTTGGCAAATCCGATTTGAGTGTTGAGGAGCTGGCCGGTGTGGCCCATATGAGCCCCTTTCACTTCAGTCGGGAATTCAAACGGGCGGCGGGCATGGCGCCGCATCGCTTCGTCCTCGAACGCAGGATCGAGCGGGCGCGACTTTACCTTGCCGATGGCAAGGAGACGCTTGCAAACATCGCTTATACCACAGGCTTTTCCAGCCAGGCGCATTTCTCCAACGTCTTTCGCCGTCTGATGGGGGCGACACCGAAGGAATACCAGCGTTCGGTCCGTCTTTGAGCCGGCGCCCGCCGATGGCAAATCAGCAATTTTGCGAAAGATAACCGCACGAATTTGAAATCTCTTGAGGCTGCTGTCTGCGAGGCTTTTCCCATCAGGAGGCCCGTATGACCGCTTTTGCCCAAACCAATCCGATTACCGACATCTGTTTTTTGGTCGAGGATATCGAAAGAGCGTCTGCCTTCTATATCGAGCGGCTTGGCTTCAAGCCGCGCCGCCGCGCTCCCGGCTTTGCCGATTTCAAAGGCGCGGGCGTGACGCTGGCGCTCTGGGAGATCGCGCATATCGCCGAGAATACCGGTGTCTCAAGCCGCCGGGCTCCCCCGGGCGTGCACAAGGCCTGCGCGGCCATCGAGCTCGCATCGCCACAGCAGGTCGATGCTGCCTATGTGGAGCTGAAGGCCGCGGGCGTGCTCTTCCACGCGCCGCCGCAGAATTACGTCTGGAATGCGCGATGCTGCTATTTCGCCGATCCCGACGACAATCTCTGGGAGATCTATGCGTGGTCTGAAGGCGGCCCGATCGGCGACATCGACCCGCAGTAACGAGCATAAGCGGCCCAGCCAGCCGTCCGACAAACCAACAAGGGGAAGGCAAGCAAATGAACGGGGATGACAAACAAATCGTGGTCGGCAGGCGTACCGTCCTGAAGGGCGGAGCCTTTGCTCTCGCCGCGGCGACGGCGGGGATCAGCGTATTCGTACCGCGTCATTCGAACGCCGCCGCATCCAAAGTCGTCATCAAATATGATTGGCTGATGAGCAACGGACAGATCGGCGATATCGTTGCCGTCAAGCAAGGCCTGTTTGAGGCCGAGGGTCTCGACGTCGAGTTTTCCCCTGGCGGTCCCAATTCGGCAACGGTGCCGCCTGTGATCACCGGTGATGCGCAGCTCGGTCAATTCTCGGATTCGGCGCAGCTTCTTCTTGCCCGGTCATCCGGCGTGCCGATCAAGATCTTCGCCTGCGGTTTCCGCATGGCGCCTTTCGCCTTCTATTCGCTGCCCAAGGCGCCGATCCGCACCGTCGAGGATATGGTTGGCAAGCGCATCGGCATCCAGCCGACGGCCCGTTATGTGCTCGATGCCATCCTGCTGAAGAACAATATGGATCCCTCGAGCCTGACCATCACCAATATCGGCTTCGACATGACGCCGCTGATGACCGGTCAGGTCGATGCGGTCACCGGATGGATCACCAACACGCAGGCCCTTTCCGTCATCGGCCCCGACCGCATCGATCTGATGATGAAGGACACGGGCCTGCCATCCTATGCCAATGTCTATTTCGCCACCGACGATGCCGTGAGCGGCCATGCCGAGACACTGGCAAAGGTGCTGCGTGCCGTCGCCAAGGGCTGGGCCTGGACGCATGAACATCCCGAAGAGGCGGTGAAGTTGACAGTCGAGGCCTATCCGCAGCTCGATCTTGCCGTAGAGCTGAAGACGGTGCCGCGTATATTGTCGCTGAGCTTCGACTCTGCGACCGGCAAGGATGGCTGGGGCAGCTTCGATCCGGCCGCGCTTGCCGAGCAGATTTCCGTCTATGACAAGATCGGTCAGTTCAAGAGCGGCGCTCCGAAGCTGGAGGATTGCTATACGACGGAGATACTGGACATGACGGCGGGCGACCGCCCGAAGATTGCGTGAGAGCGGATTTGCCTGAAGCAGCGGCCATCGAAACCAAGGATCTGGCTATCGGCTATGCCGGCGCTGTCGAGACGACCCGCATTCTGTCCGGCGTCGACCTCAGCGTCGGCAGGGGTGAGTTTCTGACCATTCTCGGCCCTTCCGGTTGTGGCAAGTCGACCTTCCTGCGTGCGGTGGCGGATCTTCTTCCGCCGCTTGACGGGCGGCTGTCGGTGCTCGGCAGGACAGCTTCGGAGGCGCGCCGGCGGCGCGAGGTCGCCTTCGTCTTTCAGGACGCAACGCTGTTACCCTGGCGGACCGTGAGGGAGAATGTCGCGCTGCCGCTCCAGGTGGGGAAGAAGAGCGTCTCGCGCTTGGTCGATCCGCGGCCCAACCATTGGATCGAGCTGGTCGGCCTGTCGCATCTGGCCGACCGCTATCCGCATCAATTGTCCGGCGGACAGCGCCAGCGCGTCGCCATAGCGCGTGCGCTTCAATGCGAGCCGGATATCCTGCTCATGGACGAGCCCTTCGGTGCGCTCGACGAGATCACCCGCGAACGACTGAACGACGAGCTTCTGGACGTCTGGCGCCGGACCGGCACGACCATCCTGTTCGTCACTCACAGCGTCATCGAGGCGATCTATCTCGGCGGACGCGTGCTGGTCCTGGCCGCCAATCCGGGCCGCGTCCAGGCGCTGATCGACCTTGCGCCGCTGAAAGACGAGCGCGGCCTCTGTCGGCGTGAGAGCCTCGATGTCCAGGAGACCGCCGCCCGTCTGCGCCAATTGCTGCAGGAGGGGAGTTCGGCTGCATGACGCACCGTCCGTTATCCATCATCGAGGCGATCGGCCTTCCTGTTATCGGTGCCCTCTCATTGCTTCTCGCCTGGCAATGGCTGGTGCCGGCTCTCGGTATTCCCAGTTATATCGTTCCCACGCCGCTGGCGATCCTGCGCACGCTTGGCATCGAATGGCGCTTCCTGCTGTCGAATGCCGTTCCGACATGGGGGGAGGCGGGTCTCGGCTTCCTCCTGGGCAACGGTCTCGCCGTGATCATGGCGATTGCCTTTGTCTATAATCCGCGGTTCCAGGCCGCCTATTTTCCCGTCGTCCTGCTCTTCAACACCATCCCGGTGCTGGCGCTCGCGCCGATCATCATCCTCATCTTCGGCCTCGGCATGCTTCCGAAGATCATCATCGCCGCTCTCATCTGCTTCTTCCCAACCCTGGTGAATACCGCCCGGGGCCTCAATCTGGCGACTGCGAGCGAGCTTGACCTGATGCATGTGCTTTCGGCGAGCGGATGGGAAACGTTCTGGCGCCTGCGCGCACCACGGTCCGCCCCCTTGCTCTTTGCGTCATTGCGCATTTCGGCAACCACCTGTGTGATCGGCGCGATCGTCGGGGAGTGGATCGGCTCGAACCAGGGGCTGGGTGCTGTCATCATCCAGTCGACATTCAACTATCAGGCGGAAAGGCTCTTTGCCGCCGTCGTGCTCGCTTCTCTCTCCGGCATCGTCTTTTTCGCCGTCGTTGCCCAGATCGAGCGGATTTTCCGTCGGCTGCATCAGGGGCAAAGCTGAAGCCCCGGTACGAACGAACCACCAGTCCGAACTCATGTCCAGATGCCGATCACGCAGACGCAGATATTTGGCAGCTATCGAAGATAAGCCGGATCGGCGCTATTGAACATTGTATCACTTGAGACTAAATATAACCTCAAGTGAAAAGGATCCATGATCATGATGGGATTTGCGCTCATCGCCGATGTTCTCGGATTGCCTGCCAGGGAACCGGCATCGCGTTCGGCCTTCGGCCTGCTCTCCAGCATCGAAGAAGGCTTGCCGGTCAAGGCGCTCGATCGCATGGCGCTGCTTCTGGCGCCCGATGATGTCCAGTTCAAATACCGCCTCGTTCCGAAGGCCACCTATGAGCGGCGCAAGTCCAAGCATCGGCTCTCTTCCGACGAGGGCATAAAGCTCGCCCGTCTTGCCCGTGTCTGGGGCCTGGCACTCGATGTCTGGCAGAGCGAGGCTGAGGCGCGCGACTTCCTGTTTCGCCCGCATGCAATGTTGGAGGACAGGCGGCCGATCGACGTGGTCATCCAGAGCGAGATCGGCGGCGAGCTGGTACTCGATATCCTCGGAAGCCTGAAATACGGCAGCGCTGCGTGAGCGCACAGCATCTCGACCGGACGTTGACATCCGTCCGCATCGGCGATCCCGCCGGAACCTATCCGATCTTCGACGCCACCGGCTCGACCATCGCGCCGGGACGGTGGAACACATCGGGCAGCCCGATCATCTACACCAGCGAGCATTATTCGACGGCGCTGCTCGAAAAGCTCGTCCACGGCAGCGGGCGGCTGCCGCCCAACCAGCACTATGTGACGATCACAATACCGCGTGGGTTAAGCTACGAGGTCTTCTCCGAGCCCGCGCTGCCCGGCTGGGACAGCATGCCGGCTGTTGTCAGCAAGGCTTTCGGCGAAAAATGGTGCAAGGAAAAACGCAGCGCCATCCTGCTGGTGCCAAGTGTCGTCGCCCGCGTCGACCGCAACATATTGATCAACCCGGTCCACCCGGAATTCCCCTCGATCACCGCGAGCCTCCACCAGCCCGTCTTCTGGGATCGCCGTTTGTTCGGCATGTGATGGGTTGGGGGCGCAATCAACGTTTCGGTGACGACCGGCGCCGCATTTCTCCCGGATTGCCGCAATCACGCCTCCCGCCGCGGCGAGCGGGCCATCAGTCTGGCATAGGCGATGGCCGACAGCATGTTGACGTGGTTGGCCTTGCCGGTGCCGGCAATGTCGAAGGCGGTGCCGTGGTCGACGGAGACGCGGTCGATCGGCAGGCCGAGGGAGACGTTGACCGCAGTCTCGAAGGCGACGAGCTTGATCGGGATATGGCCCTGGTCGTGATACTGGGCGATGACCAGATCGAAAGCCCCGTTATAGGCGCGGGCAAACACCGTATCGGCCGAGATCGGCCCGACGACGTCGATGCCTTTTGCCTGCGCCTGCTCGACGGCGGGCGCCAGGAATTCCATGTCCTCGGTGCCGAACAGACCATTTTCGCCGCAATGCGGGTTGAGGCCGGCAACGGCGATCCGCGCCTTGCGGCCGAGCCGCAGGAAGTGCCTGTGTCCGGCTTCGATGGTGGCGAGCACCCGATCGGTCTTGGCGCGCTCGATCGCCCCCTTCAGCGAGATATGGGTGGAGACGTGGATGGTGTTCAGCCGTTCGGAGGCAAGCAGCATGAAGGAACTTTTCGAGCCGGTGAGATGCGCGAGAAGCCCGGTGTGGCCGTCATGGTGATGGCCGGCAAGGTTCATCGCTTCCTTGTTGATCGGCGCGGTGACGATGACATCGGCTTGGCCCGACATGGCGAGCTCGACGGCGCGGGTGATATAACGCACCGAGGCATCGCCGGCGACGGGGCTGACCTTGCCGATTTCGGGGAGGGCCGCGCCGAGCGGGACTTCGTCGACGGCGATCCTGTCGTTGCCGGCGGCATCTGCAGGGCCGAATTTCAGCCCGGCGCCGGTGGCGCGGTCGGCGCGCTCCAACGCTTCGACATTGCCGACGATGACGAAATCGCGGCGCTCTTCGATCGGAAGAGCTGCCAAGGCCTTGACGATCACCTCGGGGCCGACGCCGGCCGGATCGCCCAGCGTCACGGCGACTTTCGCATTCCTGTCCATCGAGCGGGTCCCTTCTGCAAACTTTGCCGCCTAAAAAGCGGCGGCGTAAATCGAGCGAATGTCGGCGCGCGAGAGGTCGCGCGGATTGTTATCGAGCAGGCGGCGAATGGCAAAGGCGTCGTCGGCCATGGCGTCGAGATCGCTCTCCGGCACGCCAAGGCCGGAGAGCTTCATCTCGATGCCGAGCTCGGCGCAGAAAGCGTAAGCCGCATCGAAGACGGATGCTATATTCTCCGAGGTCTCGTAACCGAGCGCTTCCATCACCGCCTTCGTTTTTTCCGGGGCAGCCGGCGTGTTGAAGGCGAGCACATGCGGGAAGATCAGCGCATTGGCCGCGCCATGGGCCACGTGCCAGCGGGTGCCGAGGGGATAGGCGAGCGCATGGCCGCCGGCGGTGTTGACCGGGCCCAGGCAGAAGCCGCCGTAAAGCGAGGCGAGCGACAGGCCGGCGCGCGCCTCGGCGTCGTTGCCGTCCTTGACGGCGCGGGCGAGATATTTGCCGACGAGGCGCGCTCCCTCGATCGCATAGATATCGACCATCGGATGGGCTTTGCGGTTGGTGAAGGCCTCGACGCAATGGGCCATCGCGTCGACGCCGGTGGCGGCCGTCGTGCGGGCGGGTACGCTGAAGGTCAAGGCCGGATCGATGACGGCGATATCGGCCAGCATGTGCAGGCTTTCCACCGCAAGCTTTGCCATCGTCGCGGGATCGGTGACCAGCGCGCGGATGCCGGCCTCGCTGCCGGTGCCCGATGTCGTTGGCACCTGGGCGAGGGCCACCTTGCGCGGCCCATGCACCTTGTTCGGCCCGACGACCTCGTGCAGCGTCTGCGTGGAACCGGCAAGCACGGCCGCTAGTTTTGCCAGATCCATGGCGCTGCCGCCGCCGAAGCCGACGACCAGCTCGGCATCGGCGCCATTCGCTGCCGCCAGGACTTTTTCGAGATTGGCCGTGTCCGGTTCAGGCATCACATCGGAGAAGACTGCCACCTCGCCCTTCAGCTCCAGCACGTCGATGCGCGAGGCGTTGAAGGCATCGGAGATGACAAGTGTGCGCCGATAACCCTTATCGGCGGCCCATTTGCCGAGCTTTCCCGCCGTGCCGACGCCGAATTCGATCAGATGCGGCCGAACGATCGTGATTGGCGAACCCAAGCTGGCCATGAACCAGTCCTCCCTGCAATATCGTCGCTCTCTTTAATGTAAA
Organism: Rhizobium anhuiense bv. trifolii; assembly: GCF_024346605.1. Taxonomy (NCBI): domain Bacteria; kingdom Pseudomonadati; phylum Pseudomonadota; class Alphaproteobacteria; order Hyphomicrobiales; family Rhizobiaceae; genus Rhizobium; species Rhizobium anhuiense. Next base: position 1,000,018 of record NZ_CP098801.1, on the reverse strand, counting down.
GTTGTAAGATCAATGTCAAGCCGGCATTCCAAAGGGTGGAGATTTTTATCGGCAGATATGGGCTTGCTGCGCCTTGAGACGGGGGCTCCGTGTCAGTATCAATAAATATATCAGTGGGTTATTGAGTCTATATCGATGGCGACTGCAGTTCGGCGCAAAGGGCCGGCCGCCACGCCGACGGCGGCGAATAATCCGATCCTGTTGTCAACTACCATCCCGCTGCCGGTCGACGGCCGTTGTATCCTGCATTTTTTCGCATGCGATTGGATGCAGGTTTACAATTTTCCGGCTGCCGCTTTGCTCACGGCAGGGATTGCGGGACGAGGCTGACATATTTGATGGCGCGCCGGTAGTAGGTGTAGGCGATATGGAGCGTGCCGTTGCGACCCTGGAGGACCGAGGGATAGGAGAATTCGCGGTTCAGCGAATCCTTCGAATTGTTGCTAAGGCAGAAGCCGTCGCCGGTATCGAGATCGATGTGGTGTGGAAAGCTCTTGCCGCCATCCCGCGATATCGCCAGGCTCAGCGGCGCCCGCGGAACACCCCAAATGGCTTTGCGGCCGCCATCGGCTGCAACGACGGTCTCGCCGGCAGCGCCATCCTCGATTTCATCATAGAGCGACTGGCGCCGCGCATCCGACATGCCGGCATTCGAATGGTTGTAAACCATTGCGATTGCGCCATCATTCAGGATCGTGGCCTGGATCGAGGAATTGTTGTTCGGCAGGTCGGTGGCTTCGGGCGCACTCCAGGTCTCGCCACCATCGGAAGATCGGCTCGACAGGATGTTTATGGCGAAACGGTTGCGATAAAAGGCGATCATCTCGTCGCCGCCGAGCGGCAGGATGTTCATATGTACAGCGCCGACACTGTCCGGAATGTCCCGCATCTGCCAACTCGCGCCGCCATCGCGCGACATCAGCACGGCAGCCGTGTCGGCATCGCCGCTCCAGCGCTGGCCGTTCAGGCCGACGCAGCGGAATACCGGAAGCAGCCAGTCGCCCCTGCCGTTGACGACGATCTGCTGGCGAACGAAGGTGCCGGGGCTGTCGCAGAGGATTCGGACAGCGCCGAAGCTCCGGCCGCCATCACTTGAAATCCGGCATTTGACAATCGAACCGTCCTGATTGCCCGAGGTCTGCGAGGTATAGAGCAGCCAGATCTTTCCGTCCGGAGCATTGAAAATCAACGGATTTTGCTCGGATTTCTGCGGATCGTCGCTCATCTTTTCCGGTGCGGACCAGCACTCGGAGTCGGGCGCCAGCCGCGACATGTAAATCGAGATGTCACCCATGCCCTCCATGGTGCCGCCGAACCAGACGCAGGTCAGCGTGCCGTCGGGCAGAAAGGCAAGATTGGCCGCATGGTTCTGGATGCAAGGGGAGGGCAGGTAGGCCTCGGCGCGGCCCTCGATCGTGGGGTGAGGGGCGATGGTCCCGGTCATCAGGGCAGGAACGGCTTCCGGAGGCAGGCCGGTAAAACGCATGACGGATCTCCTCAAGGCAGCTTGGCGTAGCTATCGGCGAGTGCGGCATAGTCGGCATCGCCGAGCGGCATCAGCGGCGCGCGCGTGCGCCTCCACGCGGGATTGCCGGTTTTCAGCCCCACCATCGCCTTGATGGTCGGGATCTGGACGTAGGAATTGGACAGCGTGCGATAGGCGTTGATGCGGGCCTGCGCCGCCGCGACATCGCCAGCACGCGTCTCGTCATGGACATGGTCGTAGACGGTGCGCAGCGAATTCGCCACGAGATTGGAGGTGGCGGTGATGCAGCCGGCCCCGCCCGCCTTCAAGAGTGGCAGCAGCAGCGGATCGGCGCCCGCCAACACCGAAAAACTGGGATGGGCGGCGATGATTGCCTGCATGTTATTGAAATCACCGGCAGATTCTTTGATGCCGACGACCGTTTCCGGGAAGGCGGCAATCAGCCGGCCGATCAGCGGAAGGGAGAGCGGCACGCCGGAGACCTGCGGGATATGATAGAGGATGACCTGCAGGCGGGTATCGGCGACCTTTTCCAGCACCTGCGAATAGGCGGCGAAGAGCCCATCGTCGGTGACGCCCTTGTAGTAGAAGGGCGGCAGCATCACCACCTTGGTCACGCCAAGCGACAGCGCGTGCCGGGTCAGCTCCACGGTCTCGGGGATGGCGACGACACCGGTGCCCGGCAACAGCCTGTCGGCCGGAATGCCGGCCTTCAATGCCGCTTCCAGAATCGTGCGGCGCTCGGCTGCGGAGAAGGAATTGGCCTCGCCCGTCGTGCCGAGCAGCGCCACGCCATGACATCCCTCGGCCAGCAACTGCCGGCAATGATCGGTGAAAAGGGCGAGATCAGGTGTATTGTCTGCCGTCAGCGGCGTTGCCGATGCGCTGAAAACGCCTGTAATCCTGTGATGGCTCATTTCGCCCTCCTCGGCGCGTCCTGTCTGGGGGCGATGAACCGCCCGATGGCGCATGGAAATGTCATTCATCTGTCGTGATGGAGTGCAAAGAACTTTTCCATTGCGGCTCTTTTGTCAAGAAGACAAAGTGCTGCGGTGCAGATTAGAAAACTTATCTATCTGTTATTGTTTATATATTTTTACAACGAAATTTTGTTCGGATCAAAATAACGATTTTTTGTTGACATATTTACAATAACGAGAGAACGATACGGGACGGATTGTGCTGCGCCTGGCAGGTGCAGGGAGAGCGCTGCCGAATTCACCGTGGGAGGGAATGCCATGTCTTTTGACCAAACGGATAAAACCAATCTATCGCGTCGCAACGCGCTGAAGCTCGGCCTTGCGGCCGGCGTCGGCCTGACCGTGTTCGGGATGAATGCCCGCATCGTGATGGCCGATGAAGGCCAGGTGTTGAAGGTCGCGCATCCGGCCTTCGACCAGGACTGGTCGCCATTGCGCGGCGGCGGCAGGACATTCCGCTGGAATTCGATCTGGTGGGCCTCGCCGATGTATTTCGACAGCCAAGGCAATATCAAGCCTTACGTCTTCACCAGCTGGGAATCGGCCGACAACACCGTCTGGACCTTCAAGATCGACCCCAAGGCCGTCTTCTCCGACGGCAGCAGGATCACCGCGGCCGACGTCAAGGGATCGTGGGAAGTCGCCTCGATGCCGAACACCAAGAACCAGCGCGCCGACCAGGTGCTGAGCAAGGTCAAGGGTTATGCCGAAATCGCCGCCGGTTCCGGCAACGAGTTGACGGGTGTCGCAACGCCCGACGAGGGAACGGTCGTCGTGACGCTGGCGGCCGCCGATCCGATCTTCTTCATGCGGCTCGCAAACCACATCGCGCCGATCACCAAGGCATCGCAGTCGCGCGGCAGCGACGGCGAGGAGATCATCGACTGGTACAAGCCGGATAGTAAACCGGTCTTCTCCGGCCCCTTCAAGCTCACGAGCCTCGATATCGACGCCGGCAAGCTTTCTTTCGAGCCGAACGAGAATTTCTTCGGGCCGAAGCCGAAGCTTGCACGCATCGACATCACCTCGATCGAAGACAATGTCAGCGCGACGTCGCTGATCAAGTCGGGAGAGTTCAACGCCCATACCGAACTCATCACCTCGACCATCATCCAGGATCTCGGCCCGGAATTCTCGGCAGGACCACTGATTCCGACGAGCCAGCACTTCTGGTTCAACATCTCCCGTGCGCCGATGGACGATCCGAAGGTCCGCCAGGCGCTGATCATGGCGGTCGATCGCGACGGGCTGTTCAAGGCGTCCTATCCCGATGGGCCGCACAAGAAGGCCGACCAGATCCTCAATTCGGTTCCGGGCGCTGACAATTCCGGCTTCGAGCCCTATCCCTATGATCCGGAAGGCGCAAAAAAGCTGCTTGCGGAATCGACCTATGGCGGGCCGGAGCGCCTGCCGAAGATCCTGTTCGTCGGCATCTCGGGGCCGGCCATTCAAGCGGCCGCCCAGTTCATTGCCGAGCAGTGGCGCCAGAATCTCGGCATCACGGCCGTCGACATGAAGCCGCAGCAGGACTCCTATGCTGGTCCGGACCAGAACTCGGTCCAGATCTTCCGCGACGACGTCGGCACCCGGGTGCCCGATGCGGTCTCTTATCTCGCGGGCTCCATCGCCTCGACCTCGTCGAACGCACAGAACAAGCTCGGCGGATACAAGAACGACAAGGTCGACAGCGCCCTTGCCGAAGCGACGACCAAGGCTGCGGATGATCCGCAGCGCATCGCTCTCGCCCAGCAAGCCCAGAAGGCGTTCCGCGACGATTGGGCCTTCATCCCGTGGTATTCTCAGGCGATGTCGCGCTGGGCTACCAAGGACGTCAAGGGCCTGGAAAAGAACCTCGACTGGCAGGTGGTCGAACCCTGGAACATTTCCATCGGTTGATCGGCGGAAACCGTCCCTGTCGGCACTAACCCGCGCGAAGGCTGCAAGGCCTTCGCGCAAGTTTCAAGAAGAAGAGATGCGATCGCAGCCAAAAGCGGGAACGCATCGAACAACAGGTGGGAGGTGGCCTTGCTGCGCTACGTGCTAACCCGGTTTGCCATCTGGATTCCGTCGGTTCTGGTGGTAATGCTGGCCGTCTATGCGCTGGCCTTCTATGGCGCCGGCGATCCGATCAAGCTGATCTTCCTGCGCGCGCCCGGTGATGTCGCCTATAATCCGCAGCGCATCGAAGCCATTCGCGAAAGTGCCGGCCTCAACAAGCCCTTCATCGAACAGTTCGGCCTTTACATCTGGAACCTGCTGCACGGCCAGTTCGGCAATTCGCTGACCTCGGGCCGCTCCGTCTGGGCAATGGTTTCGGCGGCTGCACCCGTCTCCTTCCAGCTGGCCCTCTGTTCGATCATCCTGACGGCCGTCGTTGCGATTCCGCTCGGCATGATCGCGGCGCTGAACCAGAATTCGCGCATCGACTATGCCATTCTGGGCTCGGCGCTCTTCCTCTGGGCGATCCCGGCCTATGTCGCCGGTCCGCTGCTGATGGTCGGCCTCATCGTGCTGCTGCCGGGTGCAAGCGTGCCCTACGGCTGGGGCGGCATATTCGATGTCCGGATACTGCTGCCGCTGCTCGTCCTGTCCTTCCAGCCGATCGCGTTGATCGTGCGCCAGACGCGCGCCGCCGTCATCGAGGTGCTGTCTGAGGATTTCGTCCGGACCGCCCGCGCCAAGGGCGTACCCGAGATCGTCGTGGCGCTGCGCCATATCCTGCGGCCGGTGCTCACACCCGTCGTCACCCAGCTCGGCCTGATCATGATCACCATCGTCAACGGCGCGATCTTCGTCGAACTCGTTTTCGGCCTGCCGGGCCTTGGCCGCTTGACCGTGCAGGCGCTGATCAATTCCGATTATCCGGTCATTCTGGCCATCACGCTGATCGGATCGTTCCTGGTGATGGTGTCGAACCTGCTGGTGGATGTGCTCTACCCGCTGCTCGATCCACGCGCCAATGATTCAAGAAGGAGCCGCTGACCATGTCCGCCGTCCCTCTTTCCACCGCTGAAACCATCGAGGAGCCGCCGGTCAGCCTCTGGCGCGACGCTTGGTACCGGCTGAAGCGCAACAAGCTTGCCATCTTCGGCCTCGTCGTCGTCCTGATCCTCGCCTTCACGGCGATCTTTGGGCCCTATCTCACGCCCTATGACTATCTGAGCCAGGACCTCAACGCCCGCAACGCACTGCCGTCGATGAGTCATCTCTTCGGCACCGACGATCTCGGCCGCGACGTCTTCAGCCGTGTGGTCTTCGGCACGCGCACCGCTTTCCTCGTCGCCGTCATCGTCACCTTTTTCGCGGTGGTGATCGGCCTCACGCTCGGCGCGGTGGCCGGTTTCTTCGGCAATCCGTTCGATCGCGCCATCATGTGGCTGACCGATGTGACGATGTCGGTTCCCAACCTGCTGCTCGTCGTCGTCATCAACGCCTCGCTGAAATCGCCGATCAGCAAATGGATGGAGGCGCGCTACCTCGAGACCCTCAATCCCTTCTACCGCCAGACGATATGGGTGGATTTCATCCTCGTCTTCGGGTCGATGGCGTTGATCTCCTGGCCGCCCTATGCCCGTCTCGTCCGCGCCCAGGTGCTGTCGATCCGCAGCCGGCCCTATATCACCGCGGCCCAGGCGCTCGGCCTGTCGAACTGGATCATCATCAAGCGTTATGTCATTCCGAATGCGCTGGGGCCGTTGATCGTCTCGGTCAGCGCCGGTCTCGGCACGGCGATGGTGCTGGAAAGCGCCTTCAGCTTCCTCGGCGTGGGTGTCAATCCGCCGACGCCCAGCTGGGGCAACATGATCTCGGACGGGCTTCGCGTCTGGCAGCATTATCCGCATCTTCTCGCCGCTCCGGCGGCCGTGCTCGGCCTTGCCTCGGTTGCCTTCAGCTTCCTCGGCGACGGCCTCAACGACGCGCTCAATCCGCGGGGCAGCAAATAATGGACACCAAAAGCACCGACCGCCTGCTCGATGTCAGAGGCCTTACAGTCGAAATCGACGGCCGCAACGGCCCGGCCGTCGTCGTCGACGGCATCGATCTCCATGTCGACAAGGGCGAGACCCTCGGCGTCGTCGGCGAATCCGGCTGCGGCAAGAGCCTGACCATGTTGAGCCTAATGCGGTTGCTGCCGAACAAAATCAAGGTCACCAGGGGATCGGCGACGTTCGACGGGCGCGACCTGCAGACGATGTCCAATCGCGAGCTGCGCAAGGTGCGCGGCGGCGATATCGGCTTCGTTTTTCAGGATCCGATGACCTCGCTCAATCCCGTCATGCGCGTCGGCGACCAGATCTGCGAGCCGCTGATCTACCACCGCGGCATGAAAAAGGCCGAAGCCCGCACGCGCGCTGTCGAGCTTCTGCGCCTGGTCGGCATTCCCGGCCCAGAGGAGCGCCTGCAGGCCTATCCGCACGAACTTTCCGGCGGCATGCGCCAGCGGGTGATGATCGCGATCGGCCTTGCCTGCAACCCGAAACTTCTGATCGCCGATGAGCCGACGACGGCGCTTGACGTCACCATCCAGGCCCAGATCGTTGATCTGGTGAAGGATCTGCGCGCCAAGCTCGGCATGTCGGTGGTCTGGATCACCCATGACCTGGCGCTGATCGCCGGCCTCGTCGATCGCGTCGCCGTGCTCTATGCCGGCACCGTGGTCGAGGACGCGCCGGTCGACGAACTCTATGCCCGCCCGAGCCATCCCTATACGCGCGGTCTGCTGTCCTCGATCCCGAAACTGTCAGACCCGCCGGCAAGCCGGTTGAGCTCGATCGGCGGCACGCCGCCGGAGCCTGGCCGCCGGCCGAAGGGCTGCCCGTTTGCGCCGCGTTGTCCGCTTGTGGAGAACATCTGTCACGAGAAGGTGCCGCAACTCGAACCGCTGAGCGGCAGCAGCAATCATCGCGCCGCCTGTTTCGTCGTCCAGAGAATGCAGGAGGCCGCATGATGGGTGCCGAACCGCTGCTCAAGGTCGAAAACCTGGTCAAGCATTTCCACGTCAAGCTCGGCGCCTTCGGGGAGCGTTCGGCGACCGTTTATGCGCTCGACAATGTCAACCTCGACATCATGGAAGGCGAGACGCTGAGCCTTGTCGGTGAATCCGGCTGCGGCAAGTCCACGACCGGTTTCACCATCCTCAACCTCTACAAGGCGACCAGCGGCAAGGTCGTCTACAAGGGTCAGGATCTCGCGACGCTCGACGAAAAGCAGATGCGGCCCTTCCGCCGCGACCTGCAGATCGTCTTCCAGGATCCGTATTCGACGCTCAATCCGCGGATGACGGTGGGCGAAGCGATCGGCGAGCCGATCCTCTTCCACAAGCTCTGCACCAAGGCGGAGCTGAAGGAGAGGGTGGCGACGCTGCTCACCGATGTCGGCCTGCCCAAGCGATTTGCCCAACGTTACCCGCACGAGCTTTCCGGCGGCCAGCGCCAGCGTGTCGTCATCGCCCGCGCGCTCGCCTGCCAGCCGAAATTCATCGTCTGCGACGAGGCGATCTCGGCGCTCGACGTGTCGATCCAGGCACAGATCATCAATCTGCTGCTGGATCTGCAGGAGAAATATGGGCTGACCTATCTCTTCATCGCCCATGACCTCGCCGTGGTGCGCCACATCAGCACCCGCGTCGGCGTCATGTATCTTGGGCGGCTGGCCGAACTTGCCACCCGCGAGGAACTCTTCGACAATCCGCTGCACCCCTATACCAAAGCGCTGCTGTCGGCCGTTCCGGAGACCGATCCGGAGCATGAGCGCACGCGTCAGCGCCAGATCCTGCAGGGCGACGTGCCGAGCCCGCTGAACCCGCCGTCGGGCTGCCGTTTCCACACGCGCTGCCCGATCGCCATGGATGTCTGCAGCAAAATCATTCCCGCGTGGAAGGAGGCGAAACCCGGCCATCTCGTCGCCTGCCACGCCGTCAACACCGGACAGACCGCATGACGCTGAAGGCCGTTATCATCGCCGATGATCTGACGGGTGCGCTCGATACCGGCACGCCCTTCGTCGAAGCCGGCCTCTCGGTTTCGGTCGCCGTCGATGTCGAGGCTGTTCAGGATGCGGTCGCCACCGGTTGTGATGTCGTCGTCGTCAATACCGCATCGCGCGCCATTGGCGAGCGCGAAGCTGCCGAGAGGGTGCGCCACGCGACTGGGGCGCTTCGCGGCGCAAAGCCTGATATCGTCATGAAGAAGATCGACTCCCGGTTGAAGGGTAATGTCGCGGCGGAAAGCCTGGCGCTGGCGGCGGTGCTCGGCCTGGAGACCATCCTCGTGGCGCCCGCCATTCCCGATCAGGAGCGCATGACCTATCGGGGCTGCGTCGTCGGCCGCGGCGTCGACAGGCCGCTGCCGATCGCCGATCTGTTCAAGGGCCGCGCGGGCAATGTTGCCGTTGCCGATGCGGAGGACGATATGGATCTCGACCAGATCGTTGCCGATCATGACTGGCGGCTGACACTTGCGGTGGGCGCCCGGGGTCTCGGCGCCGCACTTGCCCGCCGGCTTGGCGAAGAGGAGCGACAGCCAATGCCGGAATTTGCGGCGACCCCACGTACGCTATTTGCCTTCGGCTCGCGCGACCCGATTACCATAGCCCAGATGGACCGGCTCGAAGCTTCGGGCGTTCTGCGCATGGTGGTGGACGCGCCGATGGGGGGGATCGAAGGCGGGGAGGGCATGGCGCTGCCGGCGCTGCTGCGCTGCTCCGGCGATATGGCAGCCGATGCAACACTGGTCGCCCACCGTTTTGCGGCAGGCGTCAAAACAGTTATCGACGATACTGGGCCTGACATGCTGATGCTCGGTGGTGGCGACACGGCGCTTGCCGTTTTCCATGCGCTCGGGGTCAGGGTGCTCGCCCCGAAGGGCGAGATCGAAGCCGGCGTGCCATGGTTCGATGTCACGGCCACCGATGGTCGGCATTTTCGGTGCGCCGTGAAGTCCGGGGGCTTCGGCAAGCCCGATAGTTTGCTAAGACTGGTTCGTTGGAATCGGGCGGCATAGAACAGGATGAGAGCATGATGTCGTCCGAAAACGGCTCACGCTTTTCGGCATCATGCTCTAGTAAGATACCGCCGGGGAGAATGACGTGGCTGAAGTGAATGGCGAATCTTTGAACGCGGAAGCCGGCCCGCCGGGCAAGCCGGAACGCGGCAAGGCCGTCAAGTTGGTCGATCGCGTCTTCGACCAGTTGCTCGAGCGTATCCGCGGCGGAAACTATCCGCCGGATTCACGCCTTCCCGGCGAGCATGAGCTTGCCTCGATGCTGGGTGTGTCGCGGCCGATCGTCCGCGATGCGCTGGCGCGCCTGCGTGATCAGGGCATGGTCTATGCCCGGCAGGGCGCCGGCACTTTCGTCAGCGCGCATGGATCGCCGACGACGCAGCTTGCCTATTCGCCAGTCAAGACGATCGCCGATATTCAGCGCTGTTACGAATTCCGCCTGACGATCGAGCCGGCGGCCGCCTATTTCGCTGCCAAGCGCCGCAATGAGCAGGCGATCCAGAAGATCGCCAGCGCGCTTGCGGATCTGCGTGAAGCGACCAGCCATCAGCTTCACCGCACCGACGCCGATTTCATGTTCCATCGTGCCGTCACCGAAGCCGCCAACAATCATTATTACACGGCCTCGATCGATGCGCTGAAGGCCCATATCGCCGTCGGCATGCATCTCCACGGCCTCTCCCTGCTCGGCCCGCGCCAGGGGCTGGAACAGGTCTATGAAGAGCACAACGCCATCTACAAGGCGATCGCCGATGGCCGGCCTGACGATGCGCAGAGGCTGATGAAGGCGCATCTCGAAGGCTCCCGGGACCGCCTGTTCGAGGGCAGGGTGCTTGACCTGTCCTTCTGAAGCGCATTCCCAGGCGGCTATCCGCTCGAAATGAGTCAGCCGGATTTCTGCTTCTTGATGATGCTGATGTTGCCGCTCACTTCGAGGATGGCAGATTTTATCTCCGTCACGCTCTCGATACCTTCCTGGCTTCGCGCTGCCTGCATGACATCTTCCTTCTGCAGCCGGGCTCCTTTGAGCGCGCGTTCGTCGTAGACGCCATCCGTCACCAGAACGGTCGGAACGCCATCGATGATATGAGCTGCGCGAGGCCACCACCTCTTGACGTAGGACAGGCCGATGTCGGTCGTAAAGAGTGTCAGCGCGGACGCAAAAGTTCCCGGTGATGACGCCGTTGCTGTGTACATCGGATGGGTCGCAGTCCAGGCGCCTTCGCCGATCAAGGGAACGAAGCGCACCCCGCCGAGATCCTCTTCCTCGAAGGCGTTGGCCCCGGTACGGGTGAGGCGTTTCAGGCGCTGCGCTTCACTACGTCCGACCGGAATGATCAGCCGCCCTCCGAGGGTCAACTGTTCTTTCAAGGCGCTTGGCACCTCGGGTGCGCTCGCAGAAACGATAATGGCATCGAACGGAGCGGCTTCCGCCCAGCCCTTGCTGCCATCGCCGACGCGAACGTCAATGTTGTCGTATTCCAGCTTCTCGAACCGTTCCTTGGCCTGAAGCGCCAGGCTTTCATGGCGCTCGATGGAATAGACGTGGCCTGCTATCCGGCTGATGAGGGCTGAAGCGTATCCGGAGCCCGTTCCGACCTCGAGCACTTTGTCGCCGGCATCCAGATCGGCCTTTTCGAGCATGAGAGCCACGATGAACGGCTGCGAAATTGTCTGGCCCTCGCCAATCGACAGCGGCGCATCCTCATAGGCGAATTCCTCGAAGCCTGGAGCGACGAATTTTTCGCGCGGCACCAGGCGCATTGCCCTGGTGACGTTTTGATCGCGAATACCACGACCTGACACCTGGTGCTCCACCATGCGTTCTCGGATGCGCGTCATGTCCACGGATCAGCTCCACTGTCGCCGATTGCACCTTGGGCAAACGTCCGGGTGGTGCAGACTGTAAAACAAATGGGCGACGAGGGAGTTCCTGCGCGGAGCAGATTTTGGCAAGCGGCGAGGGCGCGGGTGAAGCGACACCCGATGGGTCGCACTTCATCCTTGAACCCACCCCGCTACATGAAAAAGTTGCATAATGCATGTTATGGAACTAAAATATATTTTAAATTACAATAGCTTGTATTAAATCGCGCGCGACCGCCCCGCGTTCCAAGACGCTCCCCGTCACAACATATCGCAACAATAAAGCGCAAACCGCAACACCGAACCGCAGCATAATGCATCGCTCCCAGCCGACTTGCCGGTTTGCTGACGCCCTTTCCAATCATCGAAATGACGAGGCACTTTAATGTACACAAAGATAATCACGCTGGCCGCCGTGGCTTTCTCGGCCGTGCCGGCTTTTGCCGCCGATGCCGTGGTTCAAGATCCCGCTTACATCCAGCAGGCACAGACCCAGTCGGCCTTCGACTGGTCGGGATTTTATCTCGGGCTTCAAGGCGGATACACCTCGACACATGCGAGCTATCTCAACGGTTCCGAGCAGGATCTGGATGGAGGTTCGACGGGTATCTATGGTGGATATAATTTCCAGCACGGTCCCTTCGTCTTCGGTATCGAGAATGACTTCAACTACAACTGGAAGGACGGGAGCGACGTTTCCCTCAAATGGGACGGCTCGGCGCGCGGGCGCGTGGGATATGCCTTGGACCGTACGCTGATCTACGGAACCGGAGGTTTGGCCGCGGCCGGTGGAGAAGTCGACGTGCCCGGCGTTGGCAAGAAGGACGACATTCTGATCGGCTGGACAGCCGGCGGCGGCGTGGAACATGCCCTGACCGACAATATAGTGATGCGCGCCGAATATCGTTATGACGACTTCGGACGCAAGGATTTCGGCTCGGCGCTTGGCGATTTCGAGGTCAATCAGCAAAAGGTCACGGTCGGCACCAGCTTCAAATTCTGAACGTCGATCCGATTACGCCTCGACATCGGTTGAGGCGTGATCATCTCCTGGTGTGCGAATATTGGCATTGCAGGCAATCTCTGATCTAGTCTCGAACTCTCTCCGCCGGGCAGTCCAGCCGCAGGCTCCTGATATTCGAAACGAGCGAGAGCTGTATTCTCATGACCACGCACCGCTTCATTCCGACAAGCTTTCACAATGTCATCGGCTCTCTTCAGCCGGCCCTGCATATCGCCGACGGCGATACCGTCATTACCGAGACGCTTGATGCCGCCGGGCATGACAAGGCTGGCATCAAGCAGGCATCTGGCGGCAATCCGATGAACGGCCCGATCTTCGTCGAAGGGGCTGAGCCCGGAGATGCGTTGCGAGTCGAGATCATCAGCATGACCCCGACCAGGGATACGGGTTTTACCGGCAGCGTCGTCGCGGCCAATGTCGTCGATCCCGAGGCGGTTCGCGACCTGCCGCCGCGCGATGTCGCCATCTGGGCCATCGACCGCGAGGCCTTGACCGTCCGGCTTTCCGAGCCCGTCTCCGGCCTCGAAAATTTCGTTCTGCCTCTCGCCCCGATGATCGGCTGTTTCGGCGTGGCGCCCAGCCTCGGCCAGGCGATATCGACTGCGACCAGCGGCGAATATGGCGGCAACATGGATTATCGGCTGTTCGGCCCGGGCACCACGGTCCGCTTCCCGGTAGCGGCGCCCGGCGCCTTGTTCTTTTTGGGCGACTGCCATGCCGTACAGGGGGATGGCGAGATCGTCGGAACCGGCGTCGAGACGACGTTCGAAGTCACGGTGCGGCTGACGGTGGAGAAGAAAGCCGGCCTGGTCTGGCCGCGCGGGGAAACCGCCGACGACATCTTCACCATCGGCAACGCCCGGCCCCTCGATCAGGCGCTCCAGCATGCGACCAGCGAAATGCTGGCCTGGCTGGCATCGGACTATGGCCTGGACAGGACGGCGGCCAGCCATCTGCTCGGCCAGGTGGTGCGTTACGATGTCGGCAATGTCTTCGATCCGGCCTATACGATGGCCTGCCGTGTCGCCAAGAAATGGCTGGTCGGCTGATAGAGATCATCGGAACCTACCATCCCTGGTTGGACTCCTCTCCACGCCTGACATGATCGACTACCTCAGCCCGCGGAGCATTGGGAAGAAACAGTTCAAAAGCAGCGGAAAGGTCCGTGCGGCCGCGGCGGATTTCGCCGACGCCGGCTTCCACTCCGATCAGGCCTCTATTGTGCACATCGGCGAGCCTGACGATCAGATCGGCGTAATTGTGCGAAAGTCCTGCGCGCGTCAGCGTTGCCGGCCAATCGGCACGCGGCAGTTCGCGTGCGACGACGCTCCGGGTCATTAACCGCCCCAAGGCCGCAGCGATCTCGAGCGCCGTGTATTCGCGCGGCCCCTCGCCATGGACGATACGCGGCGAATGTCCATGTTCCTCGCCGGCCAGCAGAAGGTCGGCTGCCATACCGCCAATATCGGCGGCGGAGACTGTCGGGAAAGGCCGCGATAGCGGCTGGTGCATGCTCGGCATTATGCCGGTCTCGCCAGCGATCTTCAGGTAGCGTGCCCAGTTTTCCATATGTTCGGCCGAGCGCAGAAAGACCATCTCGGTAGCGCATTGCCGGAACCGTTCCTCCATCGCACGGAACAGGCTGGTAATGCCGGTATCGATCGTCAGATGTGCGCCGTAATCCGAGATCGCCAGGACGCGCGGCGGCCTGGCGGCGTCGATCGCGTCCGCCATCCGCTCGATTGATCGCAGCATCTGGCGTCTGGCATCGGCAGCATGCGGATTGATTGGGCAGATGAGCTGGACGGCCGTCGCATTCCTCATCGCGCCGGCCATGGCATCGGCATCGCCAATCTCGGCAATGGCGATCTCGCATCCGAGTGCTGCAAATGGTGCAGCCTTGCCGGGATCACGGAGCACCGCCCTGACGGGTGCGCCCTCGGCCGAAAGCTTTGTTATCGTTGCCTTGCCGACCTTGCCGGTGGCGCCGAAGATGACAAACATGGTTCTCTCCTTCGCTTGTTCGCTATCGAAAGAGGATGCCTTGATGTCGTGGATCTGGCCTGCGCATTCGGCCGATCCGTTGCAGGATCGGCCATTTTTCGTCAATTGACCAAGCGGGCGATGGTGCCTGGGCTGATGCCGAGCAGCCGCTTCATGCTGTTTGCCATATGGCTTTGATGCGCAAAGCCTGCCGCCAGCGCGATCTGGCTCAGCGGCAGGCCGGAGGTCCGAATCAATGCCTCGGCGCGCGAGACCCGGCGTTGCATCACATATTGATGCGGCGGTATGCCGAAACTATTTCGAAATTGCGTCTTCAGGTGCGAGAGGCTGAGTCCGGCAAGACCGGCAAGTTCGGCAAGCGAAAGCAGCGCGTCGAGATTGTCCTCGATGTAGTCGGTAAGTATCCGCTTCTGCCGGGGCGAGAGCGCTCTACCGGCATCCGCCGGGCGAGAACTGCCGCTGCCGGCCTCGACCAGACGGAGCGCCAAGGCTGTTGCCAGCGTATCGGCATAGAGATGGTCGGACGGCTCGTCCGCTTCGAGCTCCGCTTTCAAGGCCCAGGCGATTGCCTCGAGCCGCTGATCGCGGAGCTGAAATTTCGGCGCCATCGCTTCCGCGGGATCGCGTCCGAGGTCGATGGCAGCCTGATTGAAGAGATCCTTGTTGATCTTCAGCCGCAGGATCATGCATTCGCCGTCGTCCTCCCAGAAGCCATCCAGGCCGGCTGGCACCACATCGATATCGCCATGCTTCTGCAGCCGGCGATGCTCCCGCCCGTCACAGCGGCATTGCGCTCGCACAGGTCGGCCGACGTGGATTCCGAGGCGATGATAGGGTGTCCCTGCAATATGGGTGCGGCCGGGCGGAATGCGCAGCAGCTCGGCCTCCAAGCCGCGCCAGCCACGCCCCCTGCTCGTTGCAAGGATGGTCGCGCTTCCTGCTTGCGGATGATCGTTCATTGGTCCGTCCCATTCGCTTTCGAATGGGACGGAGACTATCCCAAGCGTCATTTCCGCGGCAAGAAGCGGATTGGGTGAGTTCTCAATCGTGCCGTGACAGGAAAGTGGAAACGGTCGTCAGGCAAAGCTGCTTTTCCTCGACATGCGGCATATGGCTGGAATTTTCGAAGAGCACCCATTCGCAGCCGGGAACGTGTTCGAGATAGGGCCTTACCACCAGGGGTGTCGCCTCGTCGTATTTTCCCGAGATCAGCAGCGTCGGGGCCTCGATGCGGTCGAGCCTGGTTTCGATCGTCCAGTCCTTCATCGTGCCGATGACGTGAAACTCGGTCGGGCCGTTCATGTTGCGGTAGACGGTATTGTCCTCGTCCATGATCGCGAAGGTGCGCGCCACTTCAGGCGGCCACGGCACCACGCGGCAGACATGGCGGTCATAGAAGACGCGCGAGGCGGCGATATAGTCCGGATCGGCGAGGCTTCCCGCCAGCTCATGCTTCAGCAGCGTGTCCTGCACCTCCTGTGGCAGTTCCTGCCTTAGCCGGTTCGCCTCCGAAACCCAGGTGTGCATGTTGGCCGGCGAATTGGCGATAACAAGCGCCTTCAGGCCTTCAGGCCGGCGCACCGCATGTTCGGCGCCGAGCATGCCGCCCCAGGACTGGCCGAGAAAGGCATAACGATCCTGAATGCCGAGATGGGAAAGCAGCGCATCCAGTTCTTCGAGGAACAGGCCGACCGTCCAGAAATCCGGACCCTTTTCCGGAAGGCGGGTGGAATTGCCATTGCCGAGCTGGTCGTAATGGATGACCGGGCGGCCGTCGAGAGCGGCGATATCCTTGAAGGAATCGACATAATCATGGGTGCAGCCGGGTCCGCCATGGGCGACGACGAGCGGCAGCTTGCCACTGACAAGCGAACCGGTGACGCGATACCAGGTGCGATAGTCGCGAAAGGGCAAATAGGCTTCTTTGGTCGTGACTTCGCCCACGGGCGTCTCCATCTCTTGGCCGTATGAAAAAAGCATAACGCGGCGGCAACGGTGAAGGCAGCTATCACAAGTTATAGGGTGGCCAATGATGAGTCGGCCGGTCTTCGAGCAGGCGGTAATGGGTGGCGCGCACCACGGCCTGGGTGCGGTTGCGGGCGCCGAGTTTCTTGGCCGCGGCGTTCAGATGCATGACGACGGTCGGCACGGAACGATCGATGATGCGGGAAATTTCCTTGGCGGAATAACCTTCCGCCGAATGGCGCAGGCATTCGCGTTCCCGCTCGGTCAGCCGGATCGTGCCGACGCTTTTCGCCCGCGTGTCGAAAAGCGTATAGGCGCTCTCATGGAAGACGTGGGCCAGCAGGTTGAAGTCGGCGATATAACGCAGGGCGTGCCGTTCGAACTCGTCGTTACCGCCGAAGCGGATGCCGGTGACCGTCGCATAGTCGCCGCGTGGCATATGGACCGGGACGGTGACGCCGGTCGACATGTCGCGTTCGCTCAAATAGCGCGTCACCGGCGCCGTGTCCTCGTTGATGAAACCCCTGATCAGCGTGTCGGCGTCCGGGTCGTAGTTCCAGAAGAAGGGTGCGGAGGTGCGCAGCGCCACCTGTTGCACCGGATCGATACGGAAATAGCCCTGATTGAACCAGTAGTCGTGCATGTCGTCGGAAATGTTCCTGAGCTTCAGCAGCGACGGTATCATGATCGCGCCGTCGAGATCGTAGGGCACCGGCGTGTAGTCGTAGATCAGCGCCTCGAAGCCGATCTGCTTCATCGCCTCGAAGGCCTGATCGATCCGGCCGTCCAGCGTTTCATGCGCTGTGAACTGCGCTCTGATCGTTCCGATATCGTCAAGCACGGGCTGCTCCAGTTTCGACGTGGCGCCCTACCCTATCACTTCTTATAGCTGGCACGGAACGCGATTTACGATAAAAAAATAACCACGCCCAAATATTGAGCAAGTGAAACCTTCTGCCGGAGCGATCAATGTGGCGTGAAATACAGCCGGACGAGCGATTCGAGATCGATGTCGATGGTTATCGCATCGTTGCTTACAGTTTCGGAGCCGGCAGTGAGACGGTTTTCTGCCTGAACGGCGGGCCGGGTCTGCCCTGCGATTACCTGCGCGAGGCGCATTCCTGTCTCGTCGACAAGGGCTATCGTGTCGTCGCTTTCGATCAGCTCGGCACCGGCGCTTCCGACCGGCCGGACGATCTCTCGCTCTGGACAATCGGCCGTTATGTCGAGGAGACGGAAACGGTGCGCAAGGCGCTGGGGCTCGGTAAGGTCCACATGCTCGGCCATTCCTGGGGCGGGTGGCTGGCGATCGAATATGCGCTGACTTACGCTCAGAACCTGAAGACGCTGATTCTCGAGGATACCGTCGCCGACATGCCGCATCTGATCTCGGAGCTGGAACGGCTGCGTGCAGCACTCGGTCCCGAAACCGTATCGATGATGCAGAAACACGAGGCGCAGGGCACCTACAATCATCCGGAATATCTCGCCGCCGTCACCATCCTCAACTACCGCCACGTCTGCCGTCTGCCGGAATGGCCAGCGCCGGTGCGCCGCTCGCTCGACGATTGGAACATGGCGCCCTACGAGACGATGCAGGGACCGAACGAGTTTCTCTATATCGGCAACCTCAAGGACTGGAACCGCATCCCCGATCTGCCGCGGCTGACGCTGCCGGTGCTCATCACGACGGGAGAGCATGACGAGTTGACGCCGGCCTGTGCGCTCAGGATGAAGCTTGCGCTGCCGAATGCCGAGCTGAAGGTATTTGCCAATGCCAGCCATATGCCGTTCTATGAGAACCCGCAGGATTATTATCCGGCGCTTCTCGATTTTCTCGCCCGGCACGAGGCACACTGATGCAGCACAAAGCGGAGCGAAGCCGACGAAAACAGAGAGGCGATCGCCGTCATGCATCGCTATAAATTCGTTCTGACGCGACCGCTGCAGTTCCTGCCCGTCATTTTCGGCATCAGCATCATCACTTTCATTCTGGTCCGGCTGATCCCCGGAGACCCGGCGCGCAACATCCTCGGCACGCGCGCCACGCCGGCGGCCCTTGCCAGCATCCGCGCCCAATACGGCCTCGATCAGCCGATGTGGCTGCAATATGTCTATTTCCTCAAGAACCTCGCCAATGGCGAGATGGGCAAGTCGATCCTCTACAAGATCGACGTGCTGAAGCTGATCGTTACCCGCATCGAGCCGACGCTTGCGCTCGTCGCCGCGAGCGTCGTGCTGTCGGTGCTGATCGCGGTGCCGATGGCGGCGATCGCTGCGCGCAATGCCGGCCGGGCGCCGGACCATGCGGTGCGCATCGTCTCGACCTTCGGCATCGGCTTTCCGCCCTTCTGGCTGGGACTGATGCTGATCATCCTCTTCAGCGTCGAACTCGGCGTGCTGCCGGTTTCGGGCTACGGCGCGACGATTGGCGAAAAGCTGTCGCATCTCGTGCTGCCGAGCCTGACGGTGGCGCTGTCGCTTTCGACCGTGCTGACGCGCAGCCTGCGGGCGGCGATGATCGAGCAGCTGAAATCGGATGTCGCGACGGCGGCGCGCGCCCGTGGCATGCCCGAAGGCATCGTCTTCTGGCGACATGTGCTGCCGAATTCGTTGGTACCGACGATCAACCTGCTTGCCGTCAACATCGGCTGGCTGATCGGCGGCACGGTGGTGGTCGAGAGCGTCTTTGCGCTGCCCGGCATGGGACAGCTGCTCGTCAGGGCGATCTTCTCGCGCGACTATATGGTGGTCCAGGGTGTCGCCATGGTCTTTGCCTGCGCCACCGTGCTCATCAACTTCATCGCCGACATCGTCACCGTCGCCGTCGATCCGAGGGTGAAGCTATGAGCATCGAGGCGATTGCTCCCGCATCTCTCGGCTGGCGCCGGTTCTTCGGCCGGCGGCTGATGCTTGCCGTCGGTGCCGGCCTGCTGTTGTTCTTCGTCCTGCTGGCGATCGGCGCGCCCATTGTCGCACCCTACGATCCGATCATGCAGAATGCCGATGTGCGGCTGCAGGCGCCCTCGCTGTTGCATCCCTTCGGCACCGACAATTTCGGCCGCGATATCCTCTCTCGCGTTATCTGGGGCGCGCGCCTCGACCTGCAGATGGCGCTGATCGGCGTCATTTTTCCCTTCCTGATCGGCACGACGGTCGGCACGATTGCCGGCTTCTTCGGTGGGATCGTCGATGCGCTGTTCATGCGTCTTGTCGATATCATTCTTGCCTTCCCCTTCCTGGTGCTGATGCTGTCGATCATCGCAATTCTCGGCCCTGGCCTCGGCAGCTTCTATATCGCCATGGCGCTGGTCGGCTGGGTCTCCTATGCGCGGCTGATCCGGGCGCAGATGCTGGTGCTGAAAAGCAGCGACTATGCCGTCGCCGCCGTCAGCCTCGGCTTCAGCCGCACGCGCATCATGTTTCGCCATCTGCTGCCGAACGCGATCGCCGGCTCGATCGTCTTTTCGATGTCGGATGCGACGCTGGTGCTGCTTAGCGGCGCCGCCGTCAGCTATCTCGGCCTCGGCGTCCAGCCGCCGATCGCCGAATGGGGCGTCATGGTCGCGGAAGGACAGAGTTTCATCACCACGGCCTGGTGGATCACGCTGTTTCCCGGCCTTTCCATCGTCTGTCTCGCCTTCGGCTTCAGCATGCTGGGCGATGCGCTCGGCGAGCTGTTGGGGGTGCACGAATGAGCGGCTCCGTACTCTCCGTCCGTGATCTTACCGTCAGGGCGCATGTCGATTCCGGCCCGCGCACGCTGCTCGATGCCGTCTCGCTCGATCTCGGCAAAGGCGAGATCCTCGGTCTCGTCGGCGAAAGCGGCTCGGGCAAGAGCCTGTTCTGCCGCTCCCTGGTGCGCCTGCTGCCCTCTTCGCTGCTGAAGATCGAGAGCGGCAGCGTGCTGCTCGAAGGGCGCGACCTCATGCGGGTCGATGATGGCGAGATGCTGAAAGTGCGCGGCGGCGAGATCGGCATGATCTTCCAGAACCCGACCAGCCATCTCGACCCGGTGATGCGGATCGGCGATCAGATCGCCGAAGGCATCCGCTATCATCAGGGCCTCGGCGCCCGCGAGGCCCGCGCCGCAGCGACGGACATCCTGGCGCAGGTCGGCTTCCCCGATCCCGCGCGCCAGTACGACAGCTATCCGCATGAATTTTCCGGCGGCATGCGGCAGCGGGCGATGATCGGCGTGGCGCTGTCCTGCAATCCGAAGATACTGATCGCCGACGAGCCGACGACGGCGCTCGACGTGACCATCCAGGCGCAGATCCTGCGGTTGTTGATCGACATTCGCGACCGGCGCGGCCTGTCGATTATTCTGATCACCCACGATCTCGGCATCGTCGCCCAGACCTGCGACCGCATCGCCGTGCTGCGCGGCGGCAAACTGCTCGAAGAGGGGCCGAAGCGGACGATCCTGGCGCGGCCGCAGCATCCCTATACGATCAACCTGATCAACAGCCACCCTTCCCTGCCGGGCGAGACAGCGGCGCCGCTGCCCGAAATTGCCGAGGCCGGCCAGCCGGCGAGGCCCTTGCTCGAAATCGATGATCTCCACGTACGTTTCAGAGCCGGTGGCGCCCTGCTTAAGGGCGGCGCCAAGACGGTGAGCGCCGTTGCCGGCGTCAGCCTGCAGATCATGCCGGGCGAGACGGTCGGCATCGTCGGCGAATCCGGCAGCGGCAAGAGCACGCTTGCCCGCGCCGTGCTCGGCCTCACACCGCTTTCCTCAGGCCACGTCACTTTCGACGGCGTCGATCTGGCGCTGCAGAAGAGCGCGGGCCTCGCAAAGCTGAGACGCGAGACGGCGATGGTCTTCCAGGACCCCTATAACGCGCTCAATCCGCGCCTGACCATCGGGCAGATGCTGGCCGAGGTCCTGAAGGTGCAGGGCAAGGTCGCCAAAGCCGATATCCCGGCGCGGATCAATGCTCTGCTCGACCTCGTCGGCCTCGAACGCGAATTTGCCGGCCGCAAGCCGCGCAGCATGAGCGGTGGCCAGTGCCAACGCGCCGGCATCGCCCGCGCGCTGGCCGTCGACCCGAAACTGATCATCGCCGACGAGTGCGTCGCCGCCCTCGACGTTACCATCCAGGCGCAGATCATCGAGCTCTTTCGCGAGCTCACGGCGAAGATGAACCTCACGCTGATGTTTATCGCCCACGATCTCGCGATCGTCCGCAATCTCTGCGAACGCGTGGTTGTGATGTATCGCGGCGAGATCGTTGAGGAAGGCCGTTCCGAAGAGGTGTTCGCGCGGCCGAAGCATCCTTATACGGCGGCGCTGATCGCCGCCATTCCCGACATCGATCCTGACAAACCGCTGCTGCAAGGCGCCGGTGGCAAGGACGATCCGCAATCGATACCGATCCAGCCCATCAAACGCATGCCATAACAACGAAGGGAACGAATTCATGACAAACAGGTGGAAATCAATCGGGCTTGCAGCCTTGCTCGCCGGCCTGACGCTCAGTGCAAGTTATGCCGAAGCCGCCGGTGTGCTGACCATCGGCCGCCGCGAGGATTCGACGACATTCGATCCGATCAAAACCGCGCAGAACATCGACAACTGGGTATTCTCCAACGTCTACGACGTGCTGATCCGCGTCGACAAGACAGGCACGAAACTGGAGCCGGGCCTTGCCGAAAGCTGGACCGCTTCGGATGACGGGTTGACCTACACGTTCAAGATCCGCGACGCGAAATTCTCCGACGGTTCGCCGCTGACCGCGGAAGATGCCGCCTACAGCCTGCTGCGCATCCGCGACGACCCCGCCTCGCTCTGGAGCGATTCCTACAAGGTGATCGATACGGCGGTCGCGACCGACGCGCACACGCTGACGATCAAGCTCAAGAACCCGTCTGCGCCGTTCCTTTCGACGCTGGCGCTGCCGAATGCCTCCGTCATCTCCAAGAAGGGCATGGAAACGCTGGGTGCCGATGCCTACGGCGAGAAGCCGATCGCATCCGGCGCCTTCGTGGTCGAGGAATGGCGGCGCGGCGACCGCGTCATTCTGAAGAAGAACCCGAACTTCTGGCAGGCCGACCGCGTCAAGCTCGACGGCGTCGAGTGGATCTCGGTGCCCGACGACAACACCCGCATGCTGAACGTTCAGGCCGGCGAGCTGGACACGGCGATCTTCGTTCCCTTCTCCCGCGTCGAGGAGCTGAAGAAGGACCCGAACCTCAACGTCGATATCGATGCCTCGACCCGCGAGGATCATCTTCTGATCAACCATGCGCATGGCGCGCTCGGCAAGAAGGAAGTCCGCCAGGCGCTGGATCTTGCGATCGACAAGAAGGCGATCGTCGATACCGTCACCTTCGGCCAGGGCACGGTCGCCAATTCCTACGTTCCGAAGGGCGCGCTCTATTACTATGCCGACAATCTGCAGCGGCCTTATGATCCCGAAAAGGCAAAGGAGATGCTGGCTGCTGCCGGCGCCTCCGACCTGACGCTGAACTATCTGGTGCGCGCCGGCGACGAAGTCGACGAACAGACGGCCGTGCTCGTCCAGCAGCAGCTGCAGAAGGCCGGCATCACCGCCAATCTGCAGAAGGTCGACCCGAGCCAGGAATGGGACATGATCGTTGCCGGCGACTACGACGTCTCTGTCAACTACTGGACCAACGACATTCTCGATCCGGACCAGAAGACCACCTTCGTCCTCGGCCACGATTCCAACAACAACTACTCGACCAATTACAAGAACGAGGCGGTGAAAGAACTGGTGGCCAAGGCTCGTCTCGAGCTCGACCCGAAGAAGCGCGAACAGATGTATGTCGAATTGCAGAAGATGGCGAAGGACGACGTCAACTGGATCGACCTCTATTACAGCCCCTATATCAACGTCTCGCGCAAGAATATCGAGAACTTCTACCAGAACCCGCTCGGCCGTTTTTTCCTGGAAGATACGGTCAAGAACTGAGTTCGGGCAGCATGCAAATGCTCCGCCGCCGTAAAGGCGGCGGAGCCTCATTTATTGCTGCGACACGTGGATGAGGCCGCTTGCTACTCGGCGGCCGCGAGCTTGTCCTGCGTCCTGGTGTCGAAGTCGCTGGCGTCGTGGCGCTCGTGCAACTGGCTTGCGGGCTCGCCGGAGAGGCGGTTGACCATCCGGCCGCGTTGCACGGCCGGCCTGCTATGAATGGCGTCGGCCCAGCGCAGCACGTTCTTATAGTCCTCGACCTGCAGAAACTCGGCCGCGCCGTAGGTCCAGCCCTTCACCAAGCCGCCATACCAGGGCCAGACGGCAATATCGGCGATCGTATATTGGCTGCCCGCCAGATACTCGCTTTCGGCAAGGCGACGATCGAGCACGTCGAGCTGCCGCTTCACCTCCATGGCGAAGCGGTCGATCGCATATTCGATCTTGACAGGCGCATAGGCGTAGAAATGGCCGAAGCCGCCGCCGAGATAGGGGGCGCTTCCCATCTGCCAGAACAGCCAGGACAGGCATTCGGCGCGGTCGGCTGGCTCGGTCGGCAGGAAGGCGCCGAACTTCTCGGCGAGATAGGTCAGGATGGCGCCGGATTCGAAGACACGGATCGGCTTCGGACCACTGCGGTCCATCAGCGCCGGGATCTTGGAATTGGGGTTGACCGCGACGAAGCCGCTGCCGAACTGGTCGCCATCGCCGATCTTGATCAGCCAGGCGTCATATTCGGCGCCGCTGTGGCCGAGCGCCAGCAGTTCCTCGAGCATGATGGTGACCTTCTGGCCGTTCGGGGTGCCGAGCGAATAGAGCTGCAGCGGATGACGGCCGATCGGCAGTTCCTTGTCATGCGTCGCTCCCGCGATCGGGCGGTTGATGCTGGCGAACTGGCCGCCATTCGCCTTGTTCCAGGTCCAGACCTTCGGGGGTGTATAATCGGAAGAACCGCTCATCTTTCAAACTCCTGGGATTGGTCAGACAGAGTGCGGCGCAGGTTGGGTTGCCGCATTTTTCCTGACATAGCAGAGGCGATGAGGTTTTGTCACAGGTGTCGGCGCGGTTTCACGCAATCGTCAGAGTCTTGGCAAAGCTGAAGAAAACCGCTGCTTCAGGCATCCGCGTCGGGAAGACGCCTGCCTGTTGCCGCTGAAAACAGATGTTCGCTGGCAGACCGCAAGGCGAAGCGGATCGCGTCGCCCGGCCTTACGGCGATGCGCTCGCGAAACAACATATTGACGTTTTCTTCCCCGATCCTGGCCCCCTCGATCCGGGCAACGACCTGCGTTTCCGCGCCTGTGGGCTCGACGACCACGACCTTCGCCGGTGTTCCATCATCGGCGATGACGAACTGTTCCGGCCTGATGCCATAGATGAGTTCTTCGCCGGGATCGGCCGTCCCGGGACGCAGCGACAGCGGCATGGCGACGCCGCTTTCGGTGCGAAAGATCGAAGGCGCGTCGGCCTGGATGCGGCCCTTGAGCAGGTTCATCGCCGGCATGCCGATGAAGCCGGCGACGAAGGTGGTTGCGGGGCGATCATAGATTTCCAGCGGGGTTCCGATCTGTTCGACAATGCCGTCGCGCATCACGACGATGCGGTCGGCCATGGTCATCGCCTCGGTCTGGTCATGGGTGACATAGACGGTGGTGATCTTCAGCCGCTGGTGAAGCTCCTTGATCTCGGCGCGCATCGCCACGCGCAGCTTGGCGTCGAGATTGGAAAGCGGTTCGTCGAAGAGGAACACTTTCGGATCGCGCACGATCGCGCGGCCCATGGCGACGCGCTGGCGCTGGCCGCCCGAGAGATGACGCGGAAGGCGGTCGAGATAGGGTTCCAGCGCCAGGATCTTTGCGGCGGACTGCACTCGGTGGCCGATCTCGTCCTTGGCCGTGCCGCGCAGCTTCAGGGAAAAGCCCATATTCTCGGCCACCGTCAGATGCGGATAGAGCGCATAGCTTTGGAACACCATGGCAATGTCGCGCTCCTTCGACGGCAGGTCGTTGACCATGCGGTTGCCGATTGAAAGCCGGCCGCCCGAGATCGTTTCCAGGCCGGCGATCATGCGCAGCAGCGTGGACTTGCCGCAGCCGGACGGTCCGACGAGCACGATGAATTCACCATCCTCGATATCGACGTCGACGCCGTGAATGACCGGCAGGTTGCCGTAGGACTTGCGGATGTTGTGAAGCGCAATCGACGCCATGATATTCCCTCCCCCACGAGAACAGGATGATTTCAGGCCGCGCCCTCGCCCTCATGATTGACCGCCGTGCGAGTGCCGGAGGAGAACATGATCAAGGCGAAGAGCGGTTCGGTACCGAGCGCGCGCGCCCAGTGCCTGATATTGCGGGGAATCCGGATGGCGTCGCCGGCTTCGAGCCGGTAGAGCGCATCGCCGAGCTTGTGCTCGCAATGGCCGGAAACGACGTAGAGGATTTCCTCGCAATCGGGATGCGAGTGCAGCTGGTTGCGCTCGCCGGGATTGATCCGGCAGGTGCCGAAGGTCATCTCGGCGCCGGGCGTGCCGTCACCAGTGATCTTCCAGTTGAGTTCGCCCCAGCTGGTCGGCATGAATTCGCCGCCGGCTTTCCTGAATATGACATCGGTATCGGTCAAGGCTGTCGCTCCCCTGTCAGAGATTGGTGGTGACGCCGGCATCCGCGCATCTGTAGAATTCGAAGAGCCTCATGATCTCGCGGGCGATTTCGAGCGTGCCCCTTGTTATCGGCGTGCCGGAGAGGATCGCATCCGTCAGATGCAGGATTTCGGGCACATAACCGAGATAAAACAGGTTGTTGTTGTAGAGCTGGCCGAGCGAATGCTCCGGCTCGTAGAACAGCGCCGCATTCTCGTCCGGCTGGATGAAGCTCGCGGCACGGCCATAGGACGGCAAGTCGGCCTTGCGGAAGTAGGTCAGCCGGCTGCCGTTTTCGACGATGGCGTTGGCGCCTTCGCCGATGATTTCGACCCGCTCGAAGATGCTGCCGCCCGACTGGCCGGCGGCAAGATGCAACGTGCCGATTGCCCCGGAGCGGAAGCGCAGGCTGGTGACGGTCGCGCCCGTCGACGCTTCCCATTCATAACCAGCCCGTTCGATCTCGCCGCCGAGGAAGTTGAGGATCGCGCCCGGATGGTAGATATGGTCGAGAAAGCTCTGCATCTTGACGAGATCGGCGCGGTCTTCCTGGCTCGGCAGGCTCTGGGGATAGCGGACATTGATCGAGGTCAGCCGGCCGAAACCCGGCGAGCCGATCAGATCCTTGAGCTTTTCGATTGTGGGGAAAAAGGTCTTCTTCAGGCCGGTCATCACCATGCGGCCGGCCGCGCTACTTGCCGCCTGCAGCCTTTCGATGTCCGCAAGGCTTGCCGCCGTCGGCTTTTCCATCCAGACGTGAGCGCCTGATGCAAGCCCGTCGAACGCCAGGTCGGTCGCCTGCACCCGGCCGTCGGGATGATAGGCGGTGACGAGAAAGACCAGCTCCGGGTTTTCCCGTTCGAGCATCTCGCGATGGTCGGTATAGGCTTTTCCGGCGCCGAAGAGTTTTGCGAATTTCTCGGCGCGGCCGAGATCGAGATCGCAGATGCCGGCAAGCTCGACCGGCGCGTAACGCAGCGCCGGATAGACATTGCGATAGGCATGACCGCCGGCGCCGATGAAGCAAGCCTTGATGCGGTGATCGAATTCGAAATTGTAGCGGATTTCCCGCTGGACATGATGCGACATGGTCAGCCCTTGATTGCCCCCTGCGTTAGCCCCTCGGTGAAGCGGCGCTGCATCAGGATGTAGAGAAGAATGATCGGCAGGAATGAAATGACGGTCCCGGAAAAAACCAGGCGGTAATCGGAAGCATAGGTGCTGGCGAAGCGGACGAGCCCGAGCGGCAGCGTCTGCACCTCGGGACTGATCAGCACGATCAGCGGCAGGAAGAAATCGTTCCAGGTGGAGAGCGCGCTGATGATGACGAGCGCCTGCACCGCCGGCGTCGAGATCGGCAGAAAGACCTTGGTGAGGATCTGCAGATGCGAGGCGCCGTCGATCTTGGCGGCCTCGATCAGATCATCAGGCACGCCGATGAAGAAGCTCCGCATCAGGAATATGCCGAAGGGAATGCCGTTGCTGACCTGCACCAGCACGATACCAGCAAGCGTGTTGACGAGGTTCAGCCCGAAAAGCACCTGATAGAGCGGGATGACGATCGCCTGGACGGGCACGGTCAAGCCGAGGATGAAGGCGTAGAACAGCCATTCCCGGCCGGGAAAACGGATCTTGGCAAGCGCATAGCCGGCCGGCGCACAGGTGATCAGCGACAGGGCGACGACGCCGATGAGATTGATGAGGCTGTTGCCGACGAGTTCGCCGAACCCGCCGATCTGCCATGCATCCAGATAGTTCCGCCACATCAGGTCGGCGGGCCAGGTGAAGGGGTCGGCCTGGCCGATCTCGGCCTCGGTCTTGAAACTCGAGACCACCAGCCAGACGAAGGGGGCTAGGATCAGGATCAGTGCCGGGGTCAGGGCCAGCGCCACCGGCCATTCGCGATGACGGACGCTCATTGCGAAAGCCTCGCACGCCAGCGGTTGAAGACGATGGTGATGGTGATCGCAAGCAGGCTGAGCAGGATGCAGAGTACCGCCGCAAGCCCGTGATCCTGGGACTGGAAGGCAAGCCGGTAGATATAGGTGGTGATCAGCTCGCTCTGGTAGAACGGCCCGCCATTGGTCATGACGAAGACCGTGGCGAAGCCCTTCAGCCCGTTGATCATTGCCAGCGAGACGACGAAGGTCGTCACCTCACGAAGCCCCGGCAGCGTCACGTAGATCAGTTTCTGGAAGGCGTTGGCGCCGTCCACTTCGGCCGCGTCGTAGAGCGAGCGGTCGATGTTCTGCAGGCCGGCGATGAAGAGCAGCATGTAGAGGCCGAAGCCCTGCCACGAGCTTGCGATATTGACGGAAAAGAGCACCAAAGCGGGATCGGACAGCCAGCCTTGGGTGAAGGCGCCGAGCCCGATCCGCGTCAGCGCGGTATTCAGCAGGCCGAAGAACGGATCGTAGATATTGGCCCAGATGACGCCGACCACCGCCAGCGACACCAGATGCGGCAGGAAGAAGGCGGTGCGGAAGAAGACCTGGGTGATCCGCAGCCTGCTGACGGCAAGCGCCAGCAGAAGACCGAGCCCGCCTGCCATCACCACATGATAGGCCAGCCAGAGGAAGGTATGGACGAGGCTCTTCCAGACGATCGGATCGTGTGCGGCCTTGGCGTAATTGTCGAAGCCGACGAAACTGGCGGAGGTATTGAAGCCGGCTGAACTGTTGAAGCTCAGCCAGAAGGTGGCGGCGATCGGCAGCAGGGTGAAGACGGCATAAAGGCCGAGCGCCGGCGCCATCAGCCACAATGCGGTGCGGGCATCGCCAGCGGATGAGTCAGATGTGGCAGCCCCCGTCGTCCGGCGTTTGGACATACGGACGGACAGGCCGCCCGTATGTCCCGCCACGGCAGGCGCATCCCTGAGAGGAGCCACGACCTTGCTTCCGGGCGTTTCTGGAATGACCACTATTTCGCCTCTGCCATCTTTGCCTGGATCTGCTTCATGCCGTCCTCGCCGCCGATCTGGCCGGAGATCAGGCCCTGGATGACCTGGAAGTAGGTGTCGAGTACCGGTCCGGGCAGATAGACGCTCGGATTGTAGCCGACGCCGCCGGCGGCAGCCGCGAAGATGTCCTTCAGCACGGGCGTCGGCGGCTCGACGCCCGGGATTTCGCGCGGATAGATCATCGTGCTTGCCGGATCCTGCGCGCGCTTCTTCATCACCGCATCGGACAGCATGAAGTCGATCCATTTCATCGCGAGTTCCGGCTGTCTGGAGTTGACCGGCACCAGCCAGCTCCAGCCGACGCCGCCGGTCGGTATCGCCGCACCCTTGATGTCGGAAGGCATGGGCGCGTAACCGGCATTGGCGAGGTCATAGCCGGCCTTGCGGGCATTGGCGGTGAACCACGGGCCGGCAACGAACATCGCCGCGCGCTTGTTGAACCAGAGGCGGGAGGCGCCATCGAGATCGAGGCCGGCCATTTCCTTCCTGATGTCGCCCGCCTCGACCAGCTTCTGTAGCCGGACGGCGCCGGCGGCGACCGAAGGATCGTCCCAGGCGATTTCGCGGCGTAGCGCCTTGCCGATCACCTCTTTACCGCTCGCCGATTGTAGCAGATTGCCGAAGAGGTGGCCGGCACTGCCGGTGGTGCGCGGGCCGATGGCGATCGGCTGCAGACCGGTCTCACCGATCGATTTCAACAGTGCTTCGAACTCGGTCCAGGTCGCCGGAATCTTCCAGCCGGCCTGCTCAAAAATATCCTTGTGATACCAGATGCCAAGCGCATCGAGGCCATCGGGAACCTCATAGATTTCGCCGCCGAACTGGCCCTTCAGCTCGGTGTAGAGCCAGGGATAGATCTGGTCCTTCCAGCCGCGTTTTTCATATTGCTCGGTGAGCGGCATGACCTGCTTGGCGTTCTTGACGACGCTGATGCGGCCGATGCCGGAGTTGGTGAGGATCACGTCGGGGCCGGCGTCCGACTGGATGGCCGCCTGCACCGCGCCGTTGCTGATCGTCCCGGTCGGCGGCATGAATTCGACGGTCACGCCGAGATTGGCCTTTTCGAAATCGGCCTTGATGCCGTTCCATAGCTGGGCCACCAGCGGTTCGGTGATCTGTTCCGGACCCCACATTTTCAGGGTTTCGGCATGCGCCAGCGAACTTGCGGCGATCATCGCCGCCAGTGCCGTGCTGCGGGCAAGAAATTTCAGCATTGCTCCCTCCTCCGGCCGCTCCACGGCCACGTTTTTCACTTGTCGAAAAGGAGACCTCCCTCTCCTTCGCTCCACTGGCATTTCATCCGGCTAACGCGCTGGATTTTCCCTCTGAAACCGAGCCATGACGGCCTGCTGGACGTCGCTGATATGAGCGTGCATCAGGGTCTTTGCGCGGGTAATGTCGCGTGCCCGGAACGCCTGCAGGATCTGATCGCGCTCCTCGGCCGCCCTCTCGGCCAGATCGCGGCTCTCGTTGGCGATCGAGCGGCAAATCTGGATCTGCAGCGCGAGCCGCGCCAGCGTTTCGATCAACGGCGCGCTTCCCGAAAGCTCGGCGATGGTCTCGTGAAACTCCTTGTCGCGAATGCCGTAGGTCTCCATGTCGCCGCGGCGAAGTGCCGCCACCGCCTCATCGAGGATGCGCTCGAAACCGGCGATGTGCCGGTCGCTCATCTGTGGAACGGCGAGCTCGACGGCGAAGCATTCAAGCGTCTTGCGTAGATCGTAGAGATCGTCGATCTCCTTCGGCGTGAAGCTGCGCACGAAGAAGCCGCGATACGGCTTGATCTCGATCAGCCCTTCCTTGGCGAGCGTGCCGATCGCTTCGCGAAACGGTGTGCGGCTGACCTGCAGGCGCTCCGTCAGTTCCTTTTCATCGATCGAGACGCCGCTCGGCAGCTCGCCGGAGACGATCAGGCGAACGATTTCCTCGTAAATCCGCTCGCGAAGGGTGAGGTGGCGCGGTGCGTTCATGGTCTCCATTTCCGTCTGGCATTCGTGATTTGAGTATGCAATATACGAAAG
This sequence comes from Rhizobium anhuiense bv. trifolii, assembly GCF_024346605.1. Lineage (NCBI taxonomy): Bacteria > Pseudomonadati > Pseudomonadota > Alphaproteobacteria > Hyphomicrobiales > Rhizobiaceae > Rhizobium > Rhizobium anhuiense. The sequence goes on along the minus strand of NZ_CP098801.1, from coordinate 969,133 downwards.
AATATACAATATGGAAAATACAAAATCGGGAATTTTATCTAGAGAATGTCGGAGATCGATCAAAAAGGGAGGAAAACCAATGGGAAAGGTCTATATCGTCGGCACTTGCGACACCAAGGGTGCTGAACTGAGCTACGCCAGGGAGGTGGTTCTTTCGGCCGGAACCGAGGCTGTTCTGGTCGATGTCGGCACGCTTAGGGAAGGCACCGGCGCCGATGTCCAGGCGCGTGACGTCGCCGCATTTCATCCTGAGGGCGCTGCGGCCGTGCTCGGGCAGACCGATCGGGGAGCGGCGGTTTCGGCCATGGCCAAAGCGCTGACGGCATTCCTGAAATCGCGCAACGACATCGGCGCCGTGCTCGGCCTTGGCGGCACCGGCAATACCGCGCTGGTGACGGAGGCGATGCGAACGCTTCCGATCGGCCTGCCGAAACTGATGGTCTCGACGGTCGCCTCGGGCAATGTGGCGCCCTATGTCGGCCCGAATGATCTCACCATGATGTATTCGGTCGTCGACATCGCCGGCTTGAACGCCATCTCGCGCAAGGTAATCGGCAATGCGGCAAATGCGGCGGCCGGCATGGCCCGCAACCCCATCCCCGTCTCCAGCGATGATCGGCCGGGCATCGGCATGACCATGTTCGGCGTCACCACCTCCTGCGTCACCCAGCTCCGCGAAATGCTCGGCAAGACGCATGAAATCTACGTCTTCCATGCGACCGGCGTCGGTGGCCAGTCGATGGAGAAGCTTGCCGATTCCGGTCTGTTGCAGGGCGTAATCGATGTGACGACGACGGAGGTGCCCGACCTTCTCATCGGTGGCGTCTTTCCGGCGACCGAGGATCGCTTCGGCGCCATTATCCGCACCGGCCTGCCCTATATCGGCTCGGTCGGCGCCGTCGATATGGTGAATTTCGGCGCGCGGGACACCGTGCCGGCGCCCTTCCGCGACCGCAGGCTGCACGTCCACAATGCACAGGTGACCCTGATGCGCACCACCCCGGAGGAAAACCGCAGGATCGGCGCTTTCATCGTCGAGCGGCTCAACCAGATGCAGGGTCCGGTCCGCTTCCTGCTGCCGCTTCAGGGCGTTTCAGCGATCGACGCCGCCGGTCAGCCATTCCATGATCCCGAAGCCGACGAGGCGCTGTTTTCTGCCATTCGTGGCGGCTGGCGCGAGGCGCCGAACAGGCGCCTCGTCGAGATAGACGCCCATGTCAACAGTCCGGAATTCGCCACGGCACTCGTTGCCGGCTTCCATGAGATCCATGCCTGAGGAGAGAGTTTTGACCCGCATCGACAGAAACGACATTCTGAGCGAGCTTCGCCGCAAGATCGCCGAAGGCCTGCCGATCATCGGCGGTGGCGCCGGCACCGGCCTTTCCGCCAAGAGCGAAGAGGCCGGCGGCATCGATCTGATCGTGATCTATAATTCCGGCCGCTACCGCATGGCCGGCCGCGGCTCGCTTGCCGGCCTGCTCGCCTATGGCAATGCCAACGAGATCGTCAAGGAGATGGGCCGCGAGGTCCTGCCGGTCGTGCGCCACACGCCGGTGCTTGCCGGCGTCAACGGCACCGATCCTTTCATGCTGCCCGATCACTTCCTCGACGAGCTGAAGGCAATGGGTTTTGCCGGCATCCAGAACTTCCCGACCGTCGGGCTGATCGACGGCACGTTTCGCGCCAATCTCGAAGAGACCGGCATGGGCTTCGATCTGGAAATCGATATTATCGCCCGCGCCAACGCCAAGGACATGCTGACGACACCCTATGTCTTCAGCAGCGAGGACGCGATCGCGATGACCAAAGCCGGCGCCGACATCGTCGTCTGCCATCTCGGCCTGACCACAGGCGGCGCGATCGGCGCTGAAACGGCGCTGACCCTCGATGGATGCGTGGAGAAGATCAACGAATGGTCGGATGCCGCAAGGTCGATCCGCGACGACGTCATCGTGCTCTGCCATGGCGGGCCGATCGCCATGCCCGCGGACGCGGCCTATGTGCTTGCACGCTGCAAGGGTTGCAACGGCTTTTACGGCGCGAGTTCGATGGAGCGTTTGCCGACCGAGGTCGCGATCAGGGCGCAGGTCGAGGACTTCGTGAAGATATAGGCGCGGCTTGGACCGGCCGTACACCAGCTGCCGGTGCCTCCATTGCCAGCGCCGGCAGCGACATTATGGCATGACCATCGCGTCGCGGGTTTCCCTGGAGCCAAGGATCTCGTCCAGCTGACCGACAAGAACACGGCTGCCCTCCACGTCGGAAGCCATCCTGGAGAAGAGGTCCGCCATGCCGCGGAAGATGGTCGCCGCCGGATCATCTTCTCCCAGGAAATCGGCAATCTCCTGCATTTCGGCGACCCATCGATAGGCTTTCGGGTACATGTCGGGAATGGATTTCGACAGCTTGCGGTCGACGTCGGGAAGGCTTTCGGAGAGTTCGGCTTTCAGGCTTTCGGCAGCACCCGAACGCGATGCGGCAAGCAGCATGGCAGTGCCGAGGCCGATAAATCCCTTGTTGATGCCGGCATAACACATCTTCAGTGCCGAGGCGGCGCCGAGCGGTCCGTCGAGCCTGCGGATCCTGAGGCCGCAATCCTCAAGCAGCCGGCTCCGCTCGGCACGATCGCCGCTGATATAGATGGTCGGACCTGATTTGCCGGGAACCGGCGGCCCGCCGATGATCGCGCCATCGAGCACCTCCACGCCGCTGCCGTCGAACCGTGCCGCCAAAGCCTGCATGGTTTTTGGCGCAATCGCGTTGAGGTCGATGAAGGGCGGCGGCGCCGGCATCCTCGACGATATGTCCGCGACGAATTCGGCGACCTTGATCGCCTGCGCCGGCGGAACGATCGACAGGATCAGCTCGGCCTTTGTCAGCTCCTGGCGTCCGACCGGCACCATGCCGGCTGCCATTGCCCGCGCAATCGTCTGCTCGCTTCTGCCCTCGAGATGGGTCAGCACCGTGGCGCCGCGGTCGATCAGCCGTTTGGCGACAGCGCTTCCCATCGCACCCGATCCGATAATCGCAAAATGCGGCATGTGAACCTCAATAAGTGACGACATCGGGTTAGAACTGTTGCTGATGGCCATATCGTCAACTGCGACGATTCAGCCGGAGGTCCCGTTCTAAGCAAATGGCGGTTTTGTGAGGGCTACCGTTGCGAGGCCTTTCCTTGACATTCGTCAATGCCGCGAAGGTTGAGACCGGTATGATCGGCGCTATCATTCGCATTCGAGGATATGGATTTCAATGTATCGAACAATCATCTGCGGCATCGGCACGGGTTCGAGGCAAACGGCAATCCGGCTTTTGCGCCGGGCTGCGGCATTGGCGGATGAAGGCGGAAGCATCGTCGTCATGCATGTCATCGAGAATATCCCGCGCCGTCACCTGACGGAGCTTCCCGAGGCATTCGAAACGACCGCCATCGTCGACGCCGAAAAGAAACTTGCATCGCTCTGCAAGGAAATGGGGATTTTGGCGACGATCGAGGTTCGCATCGGCATTGCCGCTTCCCAGCTCGTTTCCGTCGCAAGGGAGAAGTCGGCCGATCTCATCCTGCTGTCGTCGCATGTGACCGATATCACCGACTACGTCTTCTCCTCGATTGTCGACAAAGTCGTGCGCCACGCCGGGTGCTCGGTTCTCATCGATCGGCGTTTAGATCACGCATATGAGGGCGCGGCGTCTCAAGCCGAAGACGTGGCATTGTTCTAATCTCCACTGCGCTGGCGTGACCGCAGTGGCTTTGTCGCGCTGATATCGTCCGGCGACCAATTTACCCTCCCCGGCGGCGGCCCGGCAACCTATATCATCCCCAAGCCAACCAGCAGTATACGCTGCCCTCAGGAGATATGTATGAGCCAGGATCCCTATGAGCTTCTGGGCGTGAAACGGGATGCGACGCAAAAGGATATTCAAAGCGCGTTCCGCAAGCTCGCCAAGAAACTTCACCCCGACCTCAACCCCGGCGACAAAAAGGCAGAGGAGCGGTTCAAGGAAATTTCAACCGCTTATGAGATCTTGAGCGACGAGGAAAAACGCGGGCGTTTCGACCGCGGCGAGATCGATATTTCAGGCGCCGAGCGGGCGCAGCGCAATTATTACCGCGACTATGCCTCGAAGAGCGGCCCTGGCGATCCCTACCACAACAGTGCCGGATTTGCCGATTTCGGCGATGCCGACGATGTCTTTGCCAACTTCTTTTCACGCCGGGCCGGAGGCGGCCAGAGCCGTGGTCGTGGCCGGGACCGCCAGTTCTCGATGGAGGTCGATTTTCTCGAGGCCGTCAACGGCACCAGGACCGAGGTCAAGCTTCCTGGCGGCCCAGCGCTTGACGTGCAGATCCCGCCGGGAACGCGCGATGGCCAGACCTTGCGGCTGCGCGGCAAGGGCGAGCCGGGCATCGGAGGCGGTCCGGCGGGTGATGCCCTGATCGAAATCCGTGTAGGCCCGCACCGCTTCTTCACGCGAGACGGCGACGATATCCGCCTGGAACTGCCGATCTCGCTCAATGAGGCCGTGCTCGGCGGCAAGGTTCGTGTGCCGACGCCGTCTGGGCCGGTCAATCTGACGCTGCCGCCGCATTCGAACACCGGCAAGGTCCTGCGCCTCAAGGGCAAGGGTGTTGCAAAACGCAGCGGCGGACATGGCGACGTTTATGTCTCCCTGAAGATCGTGCTGCCTGACAATCCCAACGAGCGGCTGACGGATCTGGTGAAGGAATGGGCGACGGCAAACTCGTATGATCCGAGAAAGAACATGGAGGCTTGATCATGGATGATCTCGAATTCCGTCTTTACTTGAAAATCGACATCGACCAGCTCGACCTCTGGATCGAACAGGGTTGGTTGATCCCCGAGACCTCAGGCGGCCAACGGCAATTTCGCGACGCCGACGTCGCGCGAGCGCGGCTGATCCTGGACCTCATGGGAAACATGGGCGTCAACGAAGCCGGCGTCGATATCGTCATGGAGCTGGTCGACGAGTTGCACGGCCTGCGGGGAACGATGGGCAAGTTGATGACCGCCATCGGCAGGCAGGAGCGGGATGTTCAGCGCCGGCTGTTCGACAGCCTCGAGGAGGTCGACCGGGTCTAGAGTTACTTGCGTGCAGGCGTTTTCTTACGACGCTCCATGACGGCGACAATGCGAGCCTGCTGCCTGCGAGAGGAGGCAGCAGGCTAGTGGAATGCAAGTCATCTGGTCATGGATGACTGGGCATGGTATCGTCCGCGCCTGGGGGCCTGTCATGTCTGAATTGCTTCAAAAAGCATCGGGGCAGAGCGATCCGCGCGCGAAGCGCCGGGCGGAAGTGCTGGCTTTCCTTATCCTTGCATTCGGAATATGGCCTCTGGTCGCCGTGGGTGTCGTCGGCGGCTACGGTTTCCTCGTATGGATGTTTCAAATCGTGTTCGGCCCTCCGGGGCCGCCGGCGGGGCATTGAGCCATGTCCCAAGTGCCGATGTCTCGACGTCAATTCCTCTCAGTCCGGCCGGCAACGACCGATCACAGGATTTGTCCGCCAGGAGCATCGATGCAAAGCCTTGCCGCGGCATGCACGGGGTGCGGACGATGCGAGGAGCGATGTCCCACCAAGATAATCCGTCTGGTGGACGGACTGCCGTTGCTCGACTTTATGCGAGGCGAATGCACGTTTTGCGGTGAATGCGCGGCATTGTGCCCGCAACCCGTTTTCACCACAGAGCGGATCGATCGTTTTGCCCATGTCGCCGCGGTTGGTGATACCTGCCTGGCGAAGCGCGGCATCACCTGTCAGTCCTGCGGAGAAGCTTGCCCTCAGCAGGCGATCCGTTTCCGGCCCCGCGTCGGCGGCCCGTTTCTTCCGGAACTTCGCACCGACATTTGCAATGGATGCGGAGGGTGCATCGCCGGATGTCCCGTCAACGCCATCGTGTTGCAGCCGAGCGGGATGGAGGCGGCCGATGCCTGAGCGGGGTCTGCGCTATCACATATCGAGTGCCGTGATCGCGACCATGCCGGCCCGCACCGGGGCTGTGCTGGCGGCCATCGCCGAGATGCGGAATGTGGAAGTCCACGCTCACGCCAACGGAAAGATCGTCGTCACTATCGAGGGAACGAGCACGGGCATGCTCGGCGATCGTCTATCGCAAATCTCGCTCCTGGACGGCGTGATTGCGGCAAACATGGTGTTCGAGCATGTCGAGGAGGAGATGCAAGGCCATGACGGGAGAATTGAACAGGCGTGAGCTTCTGAAGGCCCAGGCCGCCGCCATCGCCGCGGCCGCTGCCGGAATAGCGATGCCGGCTGTCGCGCAGCCGGTGCCCGGCGGCGTCGGTGCATTGGAAATCAAATGGTCGAAGGCCCCCTGCCGCTTCTGCGGCACCGGTTGCGGCGTCATGGTGGGCGTCAAGCAAGGTCAGGTCGTTGCAACGCATGGAGACATGCAGGCGGAGGTCAATCGCGGCCTTAACTGCATCAAGGGCTATTTTCTCTCCAAGATCATGTATGGCGAGGACAGGCTTCAGACCCCTCTGCTGCGAAAGCGGGACGGCCGCTACGCCAAGGACGGCGAGTTCGAACCGGTGAGCTGGGACGAGGCCTTCGACGTGATGGCCGAGCAGTGCAAGAAAGTGCTCGAGGACAAAGGCCCGACGGCTGTCGGCATGTTCGGCTCCGGCCAGTGGACGATCTTTGAAGGATATGCCGCGACAAAGCTGATGCGGGCCGGCTTTCGTTCCAACAATCTGGACCCCAATGCCAGACACTGCATGGCCTCGGCCGCTTACGGGTTCATGCGGACCTTCGGCATGGACGAGCCGATGGGCTGTTACGACGATTTCGAAAACGCGGACGCCTTCGTGCTCTGGGGCTCGAACATGGCGGAGATGCATCCGATCCTCTGGACACGCCTCGCCGACCGCCGGCTTGGGCAACCGCATGTGCGCGTCGCGGTGCTTTCGACCTTTACGCACAGGAGCATGGATCTCGCCGATATTCCCATCGTTTTCAAACCGGGAACAGATCTGGCGATTCTGAATTTCATTGCCAACCACATCATTCAAACAGGACGTGTGAACGAGGACTTCGTCCGCGACCACACGAAGTTTGCAAAAGGCGTCACCGATATCGGCTACGGCCTGCGCCCGGACAATCCGGTTGAAATCGCAGCGGCCAACGCCAGCGATCCCGGCAAGACCGAACCGATGGATTTCGACGCCTTCAAGGCGTTCGTTAGCGAGTACACGCTGAAGAAGACGTCCGAACTCACCGGGGTCGATCCCGAATTCCTGGAGCAGCTTGCGGAACTCTATGCCGATCCTGACCGCAAGGTGATGTCGCTTTGGACGATGGGATTCAATCAGCATGTCCGCGGCGTTTGGGCGAACCAGATGGTCTACAACCTGCATTTGCTCACCGGGAAGATCTCCGAACCGGGCAACAGCCCGTTCTCCCTCACCGGTCAGCCCTCGGCCTGCGGGACGGCCCGTGAAGTGGGAACCTTCGCGCATCGCCTTCCCGCCGACATGACGGTGACGAACCCCGAGCACCGCAAACATGCCGAAGAAATCTGGCGTGTCCCGCAGGGGATCATTCCGGAGAAGCCAGGATATCATGCAGTCCAGCAGGACCGCATGCTGAAGGACGGCAAGCTGAATTTCTATTGGGTGCAGGTCAACAACAACGTCCAGGCCGGACCGAATACGAGCAACGAAACCTGGCAGGGTTATCGCAACCCCGAGAATTTCGTCGTGGTTTCGGATGCCTATCCGACCATAACGGCGATGAGCGCAGACCTGATCCTTCCTGCGGCGATGTGGGTCGAGAAGGAAGGCGCCTATGGAAACGCCGAACGGCGCACCCATGTCTGGCATCAACTCGTTCAGGCCAAGGGCGAGGCGCGATCCGACCTCTGGCAGATCGTCGAATTCTCGAAGCGATTTACCACCGATGAGGTCTGGTCGAAGGAAATCCTCGATGCCAATCCGGCGTATCGAGGAAAAACGCTTTTCGACGTGCTCTTTCGCAATGGCGAGGTCGACCGGTTTCCGCTTGATGAGATCAGGGCCGAATACGACAATGCCGAGGCCAAGGCGTTCGGATTCTACATCCAGAAAGGCTTGTTCGAGGAGTATGCCTCCTTCGGGCGCGGGCACGGACACGATCTGGCGCCCTATGACCTCTATCATGAGGTCCGTGGACTGCGCTGGCCGGTGGTCAACGGCCAGGAGACGCGCTGGCGATACCGGGAAGGTTACGACCCCTATGTGAAGCCCGGCGAGGGCGTGAAATTTTATGGTCAGAAGGACGGCAGGGCCGTCATTCTGGCCGTGCCCTACGAGCCGCCGGCCGAATCTCCCGACGACGAATTCGATTTTTGGCTGGTTACCGGCCGTGTGCTCGAACACTGGCACTCGGGATCGATGACCATGAGGGTGCCGGAGCTTTACCGGGCATTTCCCGGCGCGCGATGTTTCATGAATGCCGAGGATGCCCGCAAGCGCGGCATCAATCAGGGGGCGGAGGTGCGGATCGTTTCCCGCCGCGGCGAGATCCGCTCGCGCATCGATATCAGGGGCAGGAATCGAATGCCGCCCGGCGTCATCTTCGTCCCCTGGTTCGACGCCAGCCAGTTGATCAACAAGGTCACGCTCGACGCCACCGATCCCATCTCCAAGCAGACGGATTTCAAGAAATGCGCGGTCAAGATTCTCCCCGCCGTTTAAGGCGACCGGAATGGCAGGCAATCGCAGCCGGCGTCGTCGTTTTCCTCGCGACGGCCGCCTTCGGTCAGGTGATGCAGCAAACCGTCCCCCAGCTGGAGGGCCCGACGCCCTCGATGGAAACAGGGGCCGCCAAGCCGCTGCCGAAATGGATCGTCGACGACAAGCGCAGGATGCGCGCCTATCCCGACCAGCCGCCGATCATTCCGCATTCGATCGAAGGTTACGAACTGTCGGTCAACGCCAACCGCTGCCTCTCCTGCCACAAGCGGGAGTTCACGCAGGATAGCGGCGCGCCGATGATCAGCGTCACCCACTATATGACGCGCGACGGCCAGATGCTCGCCGACGTCTCCCCTCGCCGCTACTTCTGTACGGCGTGCCATGTGCCGCAGGCGGACACCCAGCCACTCGTCCCCAATGCGTTCAAGGACATGAGCGAGCTCGGTTTCAAGCCGGCCGGAAGCGAGTGACCGTCATGATCGCATTTATCAGGAAAGCGGTTCTGTGGGCGTGGTCGATCCTGACGACGCCGGCGGCAACGATCGGGCTCGGCGTCCTGACGCTGGGCGGCTTCGTTGGTGGCGTTCTCTTCTGGGGCGCGTTTAATACCGCGCTGGAACTGACCAATACCGAAAACTTCTGCACCTCCTGTCATGAAATGCACGACAACGTCTATCAGGAGCTTTCGCGCACCATCCATTTTTCCAACCGATCGGGGGTGCGGGCGACATGCCCGGACTGCCACGTGCCGCATCAATGGACCGACAAGATCGCCCGCAAGATGCAGGCCTCCAAGGAGGTCTGGGGCAAGATATTCGGCACGATCAACACCCGGCCGAAGTTTCTGGAAAAGCGGCTGGAACTTGCGCAGCATGAATGGGCGCGCATGAAGGCCAATGACAGTCTGGAATGCCGCAACTGCCATTCGTCGGTGGCGATGGATCTGCAGAAGCAGACACAACGCGCCGCCGAGATCCATACCCGATATCTGCTTTCCGGCCAGGCGACCTGCATCGACTGCCACAAGGGTATCGCTCACGAATTGCCGAACATGGAAGGCATCGATCCCGGCTGGAAAATGCCGAAGGAACTCGAGGGCAGGAAGATGGTGAATGCGACGCCTATCGCCGACCTTCAGGAGGCCATGGCGAGGGCTCACGCGTCATCCATGGAGGATGCGAGATAGGCTTTCGCGGATGAATTGTCAGACGGTGTACCAGTAGCGGACGATGTGGAAGAACAGCGGCGCTGCGAAGGTGATGGAATCCAGCCGGTCGAGCACGCCGCCGTGACCCTCGATCACATAGCCCCAGTCCTTGGCGTTCAGATCGCGTTTGATGGCCGAGAGCACGAAGCCGCCGAAGAAGCCCGCGACGACGATGACCGTGCTGATGGCCGCCGCCTGCAGCGGCGAGAACGGCGTCAGGCGATAGAGCAGCGTTCCCACAAGGATGGCCGAGGCGCCGCCACCGAAGAGGCCTTCGAGCGTCTTCGATGGGCTGATGTTCGGCGAGAAGCGATGCTTTCCCAGGAGCTTGCCCCAGACATACTGGAAGACGTCGCTGAGTTGCACCACGATGACGAGATAGACGAGAAGCAGGGCGGATGGCGTACCGGTCTGCAGCATCAGAAGTGCGGGAGCATGGCTGATCGAATAGACCGTCAGCATCAATCCCCATTGCACCCTGGCGGTCCGGGCCAGGAATTCGTTGACGTCGCCCGTCAAGGTCGCCACCGCCGGCAGGATCAGGAAGGCATAGACCGGGATGAAGATCGCAAATAGGCCGTACCACGCCGTTCCGAGCAACAGGTAATGAAGTGGCAGGACGACGAAGAAGGACAGGAACAGCGCCAGGTGATCGCCGCGCCGCGATGGCGTCAGCGTCCAGAATTCGCGAAGCGCCATGAAGGACAGGAATGCGAACAGGACGACCACCGCGGTATCGCCGAGCAGAATCGCGCCGCCGAATATCGCGACCATGATCCACCATGAGCGAATTCGGGCATTGAGATTGTGGACGGTAGCGACGGATCCGGGCTCGGTCGCCCGCCGCTGAAGGGTGAAGCCAATGGCCGAGGCGACGGCCAACAGGCCGAGGATCGCGGCAAGCACGATGGAGAAATGGCTGGTCATGCGATGCGTTCTCCGTCTGCTAGCTCGATGACCGCGGCACGGGCGCGGGCCAGGAACGCGTCTTTTCCTTCGCCCGGTTCGACGCGGAGCGGCTTGCCGAAGCGCGCCGTGCAGGTGATCGGGACGATCAGCCAGCTTCCCTTGGGCAGGATGCGCTGAAGATTGTCGAGATGGATCGGCACGAGATCGACATCGGGGAAACGGCATGCAAGGCGATAGATGCCGCTGCGGAAGGGGGCGATCTCATCGCTGGCGCTTCTCGTGCCTTCCGGGAAGATCAGGACCGAGCGCCCCTCCTCGAGCAGGCGCTCGATCGGCTCCAGCGGGTTGCTGTCGGGCAGAGGCTTGCGGTCAATCAGGACGGCGCGCAGGCCTTTCTCGGCGATGAAACGGCGAAAGGCGGTCGTTCCCCAATAATCGCGCGCCGCAACCGGATGGGTCAGCCGTCGCACCGGCCACGGCAGGGCGGCCATGACGGCGACGGTGTCGACATGGCTGTTGTGATTGGCAAAATAGATGCGGCGGCGGGGGTCGGGCGTGCAGCCCCGCCACTCGCTGCGGGCGCCGACCACGATGCGGACGAAAAGCACGAGAAGGCGACGGATGAGTGCGATCATAATCTCTCCAGCGAGCGGGCAAGTCTTATCGTCCGCGTGGTGCAGGTGACGAGGCTTCCCGCCGCGATGATGACGGAGGCAAGGAGCAGCGACCAATGGCTGGCCGATATCAGCGTCTCCACGCTCTGGGCGACGAGGCCCGCCGTCAGTACCGCCATGCGGCGCTGCTTGGCCATGATGCCGCTGAAGTCCTGGGGAAGACCGACCGCTCCTCCGAAGACCCTGATATAGGCGGTGAGTGCGGCGAGCAGCGCAGCCAGCCAGCCGAGCCAGGCAAAGCCGCAGGCATAACCGGCTGCGACGAGAAGCAGGCTGTCGGCGATCCGGTCGGGGAATTCATTGTAGAGCGGCCCGCTCTTGGTTTTCTTGCCGCCTTCGATCGCGACCATGCCGTCCAGCAGATTGCAGACGAGCCGCATCTGCACCGAGATCGCGGCGCAAACCATGGCGATCGGATGGGCCGTGAAGAGGATGAGCGCCGCGCCGAGGCTGGCAAACAGGATCGAGAAAAGCGAAATGCCGTTTGGCGTGACACCGGTGCGTGCCAGCCACGCACTCAGGCCGATCGCCCAGGACGACGACCGGCTCGCGATCGGCCGCCGCGAGGCGTCTTCTTCATCACCCATTTCAATTTCCCCAACCCGATAGTTCTATGCATATCCTGCCGGAGTCGTCGCGCCAAGCCCCTGTAGATCCTGCCCGGCAAGCACGGTGGCGCCGAGCGTGCAGCCTGCCATGCCTCGTTTTTTCAGTCAGGTCGCGGTGGCCGATCAGCCTGATTTTTAAGCCCATTCGCGGCTTGACACATTTTTAGGCGCTACTATGATTTTTGAACCAAATGGTAAAAAAGGGGAACAATCAATGACCAAAGATATCCTGATTTCACGCCGGGCAGTGATCGCATCCGGCATTGCGCTTGGGGTCAGCGGCTTTGCCCCGCTGGCAAGAGCGGCCGCGCCGCTGAAAGTTGCCGGCATTCATGCCTCGCCGGTTGAAAATGCCTGGAACTCCTGTCTGCACAAGGCCCTGCAGGACGCGGCCAAGGAAGGCGTTATCGAATATGTCTTCTCCGAAGGTGTTTCCGGCACCGATTATCCCCGCGCCATGCGCGAATATGCCGAACAGGGCAACAAGCTGATTATCGGCGAGGCCTATGCGGTGGAGAAAGAGGCCCGGCAGGTCGCGGCCGACTATCCCGATACCGCCTTCGTGCTGGGTTCGAGCGGCGAGCAGGCCGGCGATAATTTCGGTGTCTTCGGCACCTGGAACCATGACGGCGCCTATCTTGCCGGCATGCTGGCGGGCAAGATGACCAAGTCGAATATCGTCGGTTCGGTCGGCGCTATTCCGATCCCCGAGGTCAACATGTTGATCAACGCGTTCGCGGCCGGCGTCAAGGCCGTCAACCCGGAGGCAAAACACCTCGTCTCCTTCATCGGCACCTTCTTCGATCCGCCGAAGGCCCGCGAAGCCGGTCTTGCCCAGATCGACGCCGGCGCCGACATCCTGTTCGGCGAACGTATCGGTACCGCCGATGCCGCCAAGGAACGCGGCATCAAATCGGTCGGCTCGCTGATCGACTATACGCCGCGCTACCCTGACACTGTGTTTGCCAACGCCATGTGGTATTTCCGCCCGATCCTCAACGCTGCGATCGCCGATGTCGCGGCCGGAAAACCGGTCGGTAGGAACTACACCTCCTACGGCCTGATGAAGGAAGGCGGCAGCGATATCGTCTTTGTGAAGGGCGTGGCGCCCGCCGATGCGGAGGCTGCGATGGAAGCCAAGCGGGCGGAGATCAAGGCCGGCACCTTCGAGGTTCCGAAGATGATGGACGAGCCGAAGTAATTCGACTCATGCAAAGCGATGCGACCGACCTGGCGGCAGCGATCCGGCATGGCAAGCTGAGCGCTGCCGAGGCGATGCAGGCTTCTCTTGAGGCCGCTGCGCGGCAGGCGGCGCTCGGCGCGCTCGCCTATCTCGATGCCGCCATGGGCCTTGCCTCGGCGGACGACCGCGACCGGGAGCGGCGGAGCGCGCCGGATCGCTTTTCCATCAGGCCCTTTGCCGGTGTGCCGAGTTTGGCGAAAGATCTTGGCGGCCCCTTCGCCGGTCTGCCGGTCACCGCCGGTTCCCGTCTCTTCGAAAGAAAGGGCGGCGAAGCGGATTCCGATCTGGCTGCTCGTTTCCGCGACGCCGGCTTCTGCCTGTTCGGCCTGACGACGAGCCCGGAATTTGGGCTGTCGCTTGCCAGCGAACCGGCGATCGGGCCTCTCTGCCGCAACCCGCTCGATCCGGCCCGAACCGCGGGCGGCTCCTCCGGCGGTGCGGCGGCTGCGGTTGCCGCCGGGATCGTTGCGATCGCACATGCCACCGACGCGGGCGGCTCGATCCGTGTGCCCGCCGCCTGCTGCGGCCTCGTCGGAATGAAGCCGACGCGCGGCGCCATCCCGGGCGGCCCCTCCTTTGGCAACCACCTCGCCGGTATCGCCAGCGAACTCGCGGTCTGCCGTTCGGTGCGGGATACGGCGCTGATATTCGACGGGTTGGCCGGCGATTCACGAGGACCTTTTCCGGACCCCTCCTCTGTCGATAGCAACGACGGTCGTTTGCGAGCCGGCCTGCTGGTTGATACTGGGCCGGTCTATCCGACGGAGGGTGATCGGCTCGCAGCCGTCGAGGATGCGGCTCGTGCGCTCGAGAATGACGGACACCTGATCGTTCCGTTGAGCTGGGCCGAGTTCGAAGGAAGCGTCACGTCAAGCGGCCGCGCCTTCGCCGATATCGTCTCCGCCAACCTTGCGGCGCTCATCGAGGCGGCGGCTCTGGATGAAAGCAGGGCCGAGCCTCTGACGCAGGCTTTTGCTGCGCGCGGACGAGGGCTTTCGGTCACATCGCTCTGGAACACGCTGAACGAGGCCGTTCTGGTGAGCCATAAGCTCTGGACGCTGTTCGACAAGGTCGATTGCATTCTCATGCCGATGCTTTCGTCTGCGCCTCTTGCGATCGGCTCCTTTCCGTCCGATCATACCGACACGGATCTGCATCTCGAGCGGATGACGGCCTTTGCGCCGCTTGCCTGCCTCGCCAATATTTCGGGTTTTCCTGCTTTGACGCTGCCTTTCGGACAGGATGAGCACGCCCTGCCGCTGCCGGTGCAGATCATGGCGCCGATGGGTCACGAACCGCGCCTCCTGTCGCTTGCCGCACGCTTGGAGTCCGAGGGGCGGTGGCAGCATCGGTTTCCCGTCGCGGGACTGCCGTCATGACCGGGCCGGTGCTGGAGATCACAGGCGTCAGCAAGCGTTTCGGCGCCAATCTCGCCAATGACGATATTTCCATGACTCTTGCCAAGGGTGAGGTCGTGGCGCTGCTTGGCGAGAACGGTGCGGGCAAGACCACGCTGATGAGCATCCTTTTCGGCCATTACATGCCGGATGCCGGCCGAATTCTGATCGAAGGCAGAGAGGTGCCGCAGGGCAAGCCGCGCGCGGCGATCCAGGCCGGCGTCGGCATGGTGCATCAGCATTTCTCGCTCGCGCCCAATCTGACCGTTCTCGAAAATGTCATGACCGGCACGGAAAGACTGTGGTCCTGGCGCTCGGGAACTTCCGCGGCGCGCAAGAAGCTGCTGACGATATCCGAGCGCTTCGGCCTCAAGGTCGATCCGGATGCGCGCCTTGGCGACCTGTCGGTCGGTGAGCAGCAACGCGTCGAGATCCTCAAGGCGCTCTATAACGATGCCCGCATCCTGATCCTCGACGAGCCGACGGCGGTGCTGACCAATATCGAGGCCGAACGACTGTTCACGACGCTGAGGGAAATGGCCCGCCAGGGCCTTTCGTTGATCTTCATCTCGCACAAGCTCGACGAGGTGATGGCAGCGGCCGACCGCATCGTGGTCTTACGCGGCGGCAAGATGGTCGCCGAACGCAAGACGTCGGACACCAGCAAAGAGGAACTCGCCGAACTGATGGTCGGGCACCGTGTGACGCGGCCCGTGCGCGAGCCGTCGACAGCCGGCGCCATTGCCCTCGAAGCGGCCGATGTGACGGTGCGCAGCGGCGGCGTCGATCGGCTGAAGTCGATCAGCTTCCGGCTGCATGCGGGAGAAATCCTCGGCATCATCGGTGTTTCGGGCAATGGTCAGGCGACATTGGCGCATCTTCTCTCCGGCATGCTGGCGCGCAGCGCCGGCGACCTTCTGCTGTTCGGGGAAGCCGTCGGCAATCTCGGTGTCGCCGATGTCGTCGACGCCGGCATCGGCCGCATTCCCGAGGATCGCAACGAGGAAGGCGTAATCGGCGAAATGGCGATCTGGGAAAACGCCGTGCTGGAACGCATCGCCTCATCGGCCTTTTCGCGCCGTGGTCTCGTCAATCGCAAAGCGGGCATGGCCTTCGCCAGGGAGATCATCGACGGATTCGATGTCCGCGGCGGCGGCCCGGCCATTCGCACCCGGCTGCTCTCCGGCGGCAATATGCAAAAGCTCATTCTCGGCCGCAACCTGCATCGGCGGCCGCGGATCCTGATTGCGGCGCAGCCTGCGCGCGGTCTCGATGAAGGGGCGGTGGCAGCCGTGCACGCCCGCTTGCTCGAAGCCCGCAGGCAAGGGACCGCCGTGCTGCTGATCTCCGAAGACCTCGACGAGGTGATCGCGCTTGCCGATCGCATACAGGCGATCGTCGGCGGCCGGCTGTCGCCGCCCGTCGAGGCTGAAGACGCCGATGCGCGCAGGCTGGGGCTGATGATGGCCGGCGAATGGCAGCAAAACCCAGAGGCCGGCCATGCGATTTGAGCGCCGCGAACACCGTCCGCTTTCCCTGCTGATCGTCACGCCCGTCATCGCGGTGATCGCAGCCCTGGCGCTTTCGGGCATCCTGATATCAATTGCCGGCGCGCCCGTGCTCGATGCCTATTGGCGCATCCTGACCGGTGCTTTCGGCTCGCGGCTGTCGGCAACCGAAACGCTGACGCGGGCAACGCCGCTGATGCTGACCGGGCTTGCCGCGGCCGTCGCCTTCCGGGCACGACTCTGGAATATCGGCGCCGAGGGCCAGTTCTATCTCGGCGCCATCGCCGTTGCGGCGGCAAGCTCGAAACTGCTCGGCAATCTTCCCGCCCCCATTCTCATTCCATTGCTACTGCTGATCGGCGCCATTGCCGGCATGGTGCTGATCCTGATCCCGCTCTGGCTCAGGCTGCGCTTCTCGGTCGATGAAGTCGTCACCAGCCTGCTGTTGAACTTCATCGCCGTGCTCTTCGTCTCGATGCTGATCGATGGCGTTCTCAAGGATCCGCTCGCCTTCGGCTGGCCGCAGTCGCAATCGGTCAGCGATCACGCCATGCTGCCGAAGCTGATCGCCCGTTCGCGCCTGCATATCGGCTTTGCGATCGCAATCGCGCTGGCGATCCTCGTCCATTTCATCCAGTCGCGCACCGTGTTCGGCATGCAGTCGCGCGCGGCCGGCCTCAATCCGGGCGGCGCTGTTTTTGCGGGCGTGCCCCTCGGCAGAACGCTGGTGAAGGTCGCCTGCCTCTCCGGCGGGCTTGCAGGGTTGGCAGGAGCGATCGAGGTGATGGGGGTCAAGGGTTACGTGACGACCGACCTGTCGCCCGGTTTCGGCTATGCCGGTATCGTCGTCGCCATGCTCGCCAACCTCAATCCACTCGGCGTCGTCTTTGCCGCCATTTTCACCGCCACCATGTTCGTGGGCGCCGATGGCATGAGCCGAGGCCTCGGGATCCCGACCTATATCGCCGACGTCACCGTGGCGCTGTCGCTGCTGACGATGCTGATCGCATTGTTCTTCACCCAATACAGGATCCGGCGATGATGCAGCTCTTCGACATCATCGCCTCCGCTGGGCTCTGGGCGGCAATCCTGCGGATCGCCACACCGCTGATTTTCGGCACGATCGGCGCCCTGCTCTGCGAACGGGCCGGCGTGCTCAATCTCGGCATCGAGGGCATCATGACCTTCGGCGCGATGATCGGCTGGCTTTCCGTCTATCACGGCGCCGATCTCTGGACGGGCCTGCTGATTGCCGCCATTGCCGGCGGCGTCTTCGGCCTGCTGCATGCGGGCCTGACAGTGACGCTCGGCCTCTCCCAGCATGTCGCTGGTCTCGGCGTCACCCTCTTTGCCTCCAGCTTCAGCTATTATGTCTTCCGGCTGATCGTGCCGCTTGCCAATACGCCGCCCACCATCGTGCCGTTCCAGCCGATCGCCATTCCGGGTCTTTCGACTCTGCCTTTCATCGGGCCAGCCTTCTTCACGCAGACGGCGCCGACCTATCTCGCGATCGCCATCGCCCTACTGATGGCCTACATCATCTTCCGCACGCCCGTTGGGCTTGCGATCCGCATGACCGGTGAAAATCCGCATGCGGCGGAAGCGCAGGGCGTCAATCCGATGAAGGTGCGCTATGGCGCGGTGATTGCCGGAAGCGCACTGATGGGAATGGGCGGCGCCTTCCTGACCCTGTCGGCGTTCAACAGCTTTTTCCCGACCATGGTGCAGGGGCGCGGCTGGATCTGCATCGCGCTCGTCGTCTTCGCTTCCTGGCGGCCCGGTCGCGCGCTGTTCGGCGCCCTGCTCTTCGCTTTCTTCGATGCCTTCCAGCTCCGGCTGCAAACCGCGCTGAGCGGGCTTGTACCCTATCAGCTCTTTTTGATGACGCCCTATATCCTTTCCATTGCCGCCCTTGCCGTCATGGCCCGCCGCGCCCGCGTACCGCAGGCACTGATGCAGCCCTATCGTCGCGGCGAACGCTGAACCACTTCTGTCCAATGAGGCTCCGATGTTCGATCTGATCGTCAGAAATGCAAATCTCCCTGATGGCCGAAAGGGCGTCGATATCGGCATCCAGGGCGGCAAGATCATCGCGGTCGAGCCCAATCTCCAGGCGCAGCCGAGGGAAGAAATCGACGCGTCAGGCCGGCTGGTCAGCCCGCCCTTCGTCGATCCGCATTTCCATATGGACGCGACCCTGTCGCTCGGCCTGCCGCGCATGAACCTATCCGGCACCCTGCTCGAGGGCATCGCACTCTGGGGAGAGTTGCGCCCGATCGTGACGAAGGAGGAACTGGTCGATCGTGCACTGCGCTATTGCGATCTGGCGGTCACGCAGGGCCTGCTCTTCATCCGCAGCCATGTCGACACCAGTGATCCGAGGCTTGTGACCGTCGAGGCGATGATCGAGGTGCGCGAGAAGGTCGCGCCCTATATCGATCTGCAGCTGGTCGCCTTCCCCCAGGACGGTTATTACCGCTCGCCGGGGGCGATCGACGCGCTCAACCGCGCCCTCGACATGGGCGTTGATATCGTCGGCGGCATTCCGCATTTCGAACGGACGATGGGTGAAGGCACGGCGTCGGTCGAGGCGCTCTGCCGCATCGCCGCCGATCGCGGCCTGCCGGTCGATATGCATTGCGACGAAACCGACGATCCGCTCTCGCGCCATATTGAGACGCTGGCTGCGGAAACCATCCGCTTCGGCTTACAGGGACGCGTCGCCGGCTCGCATCTGACCTCGATGCACTCGATGGACAATTATTATGTCTCCAAGCTCATTCCGCTGATGGCGGAGGCCGAGATCAACGTCATCCCCAATCCGCTGATCAACATCATGCTGCAGGGCCGGCACGACACCTATCCGAAACGCCGCGGCATGACCCGCGTGCGGGAGCTGATGGATGCCGGGCTCAATGTTTCCTTCGGGCACGACTGTGTCATGGACCCCTGGTATTCGATGGGATCGGGCGACATGCTGGAGGTCGGCCATATGGCAATCCATGTCGCACAGATGGCCGGCATCGACGACAAGAAGAGGATCTTCGACGCGCTGACCGTCAATTCGGCGAAGACGATGGGGCTTGAAGGCTACGGCCTGGAAAAGGGATGCAAGGCCGACCTGGTCATCCTTCAGGCGAGCGACACGCTGGAAGCGCTGCGGCTGAAGCCGAACCGGCTGGCGGTGATCCGTCGCGGCAAGGTCATCGCCCGCTCGGCGCCGCGCATCGGCGAGCTTTTCCTGGAAGGGCGCCCAGCCCGGATCGACGGCGGTCTGGATTACGTGCCTCGTTGTTGAGGTGTCGTGGAGGCTACCGGCTTACCGGAGCAGCTTCCATCTGCGCCAAAACAAAAAGGGCCGCGCGCCTGACCGTCGCATCACATCGGGTTTTGCGACATCGCAAATATCATTCGCAAAACCATCGCTTCAATCGGGATTATCGCAACAGCTTGACGAATCAGCATCTGCTCGACAATTTTATTTCGGCGTGGCCTGCGCCTAACCTCCCAGACCTTCCCCAGCATGGTCTTGAACGGAGGCAAAGGGACTTTCGTCTCAGTCCGTTGTCTTGGTCCGATCGTTTCGGGCGGGTTGCTGGGGAACTGCGTCCGAGGCGTGAAAGGCCTGACAATGACGCAAAACGGAAATCTCAAACGCCTTGTACGTGCTCGCGCAGCCAAAACCGGCGAATCTTACACCGCAGCTCTTCAACATATCCGCCAACGACCGGACGAAGCCGTGATCCGTTCGATACGGATCGCTGTCGCCCAAACATCGCTGTTCAACGATCCTCGTGATATTTCGGCGCTCCGTGCCAGCGGAGTGGAAATGCGCCGCCTTATGGAGGAAGCGCATAAGACAGGCGCTCGCCTCATACACTTCCCCGAGGGAGCGACCTGTTCGCCAAACAAACGCATCATGTCTGAGAATGGGCCTCGGGAAATTGGCCCGTCCAATTGGACGCGCTGCGAATGGAGTATTTTGCGGGAGGAACTGGAGGCAACCAGAAAATTTGCGAGCGAACTTAAGCTATGGACGATATTCGGCTCCGTCCATCAGCTCACTTCGCCACATCGACCGCATAACAGTCTCTACGTGATATCCGATCGTGGAGAACTGGTGACACGCTACGACGAGCGTCTGCTATCGAATACGAAAATCTCTTTTATGTACTCGCCGGGAAAAAATCCGGTGACCTTTGAGGTGGATGGTCTCCGTTTCGGCTGCTCGATGGGCATGGAACTGCATTATCCGGAAATTTTCACAGAATATGAGCGGCATGATGTCGATTGCGTCCTCTTCTCCACCACAGGCGAGGCGCCTTCAGCGCCTTCACTGGCTTTCGCCGCGGAGGCATTGGGACACGCTGCAAGCAATTCCTACTGGATCAGTTTTTCAGCTCATGCGCCGCAGAGCGTCACGGTCCCTTCCGGAATAGCTGCGCCTGATGGGCAATGGGCGGTACAATGCCCCACAAGTGGGGAAGCTGCGATCGCTGTTACGACCATCAGAAATGATCCGGAGTCTCCCGCAAGACCTTGGCGGCGAAACGCCCGTGCCAACCTTTACACGCCACACCAGATAGATGGTGATCCGAGGAGTGACGGTCGCAACCTATTCTGACGAATAGGTATTGGTCAGCGGGGTGGTTTACCCGCTGACCTCCCGGTGCGCGGCAAGGAACTTTTCTGCCTTGTCGCGAAGATCCTGACTTTCGAACGCGGCAAAAGCCGGGACTTTTGCAGCACACGGGTAGCGGCACAGATGGGGGAAGCGGAAACGGCTTTTGGACGAGCTCGTGACAGAGCTGACGTTGATACGATTGCTGATGTGTGGCCGGCCGTGTCGGCCCGACAGATTCGGTTGCCTAACAGCAAAAAGCGGGTACCGGGGCTTGGCAATAGCGTAAATGCGCCTACTGGCTAGTCCTTGACGTCACGGCCACCCGCAGGAGGCGCATGAATAGTTTCGTGTCGTCCGCAAGGCTGGAGCCGTCAACTCGCGCGTGTTTGATCCCATCCATTGCAGCCACAATGATATTGGCCAGTTGCGCGGGCGGGGCCTGCAGCGGTTCAAGTTCGATCTCATCGCTCTCCACGGCGGCTATCAAGGTCTGTGTCAGCATGCTTAATAGCTTAGTCCGCGCCTCGAGCGTGATATCCGCAGCCAAGGCCATATTGGCAGCAAACAGCTCTTCCGGATCGGCACTACCGCCAAAGGGGGCGATCAACTCCCGCTGAAAGACCGATATGGCCATTTCTATTCGATCAATTGCCCTCCCCTTGCCCTCCAGAACTGCTGCCACTTCATTCAGTGTCCGGGTATGCGCTCGCATTGAGCCGGCCCGAAACAACTCTTCTTTGCTGCTGAAGCTCAGGTAGAGCGAGGCGCGCGAGATTCTCGCAGCGCGCGCAATGTCCGCCATCGAGGTTTTTCGAAAGCCAAAGCGCACAAACACCGGCAAGGCGGCGTCCAAAATCTGCGTTATTTTTTGCTCGGCTTGCATCATGTGGGCATATTGACACTTTTGGTCCATGCTGTCAAAAGGACGATTAGACAAATATAGTATATGTGTCTAATTTGATTGAGCCGCCCAGACGTGGTCACAAGGAGCTTCGATGAACACAGCGACGGACGACCCCACAACTGTAACGGTCTTGGTGACGGGCATTGGAGGGTTCCTCGCCGGGCACATCGGCTTGCAGTTGCTTGATCAAGGATATCGGGTTCGAGGCAGCCTGCGTCGCCTTGACAAGAGCGATGCCGTACAAAGCCAGTTTCGCGCGCAAATTCACAAGGATGCTCTTGAGCGCCTCAGCTTCGTTCAGGCTGATCTTGACAGCGACGATGGCTGGACTGCGGCTGTCGAAGGATGCAGCTATGTCATTCATAGGGCGTCACCTTTCCCCCCGGGGTTTCCTGAAAATGAGGATGCGCTTATCCAGACAGCCCGTGACGGTGCGTTGCGGGTACTCCATGCGGCGCACCGCGCGCGCGTTAAGCGTGTGGTACTCACCTCCTCCATAGCCGCCACCAACCATGGCGACGGGAAGGCGCCTTTCACCGAAAAAAACTGGACAGACCCGGAAGGCCAACGGGCGACGCCCTACTACAAGTCGAAGACCCTGACCGAGCGGGCTGCCTGGATTTTTGCGCATGAGGTTGGCCTCGATCTGGCGGTCATCAACCCGAGCATGATTCTTGGGCCGTTACTCAGCGCGAATTTCGGGACGTCCGTGGGCCTGATCCATCATCTGATGACGGGACAATTCGAGGGCATTCCACGCTTCGGCTTCTCTGTAGTGGATGTGCGCGATGTCGCAGACGCTCACATTCGAGCGATGACCCATCCCGTGGCCAAGAGCCAACGTTTCATCGTCGGGGGCCGATTTTTCTGGCTCAGAGATTTGGTGGCCGTTCTTGCGGCTTCTTTCCCTGAGTACGCCGCCCGGCTGCCGTCAGGCGAAGTTCCCGATGAGGTCGTCAAGGCCATGGCGCAGTCGGACCCCAATGCCCGAATTATCGTTCACGAACTCAATCGAGATCTGAGTGTTAGCGCAGAAAAAGCCCAGCGTGTCCTGAACTGGCGCTCGCGCCCGGAGGAGGATGCCATACGCGCCAGCGCCCAAAGCCTCATCGACCTGGGATTGGTCCGCCGTCGGGGGGAACCGGCAATGTGATCACTATGCTCTGAAGCATTTCTACCGCGCATATCGGTCGCCCGGTGAGGGATCGAGCGATCTCTCGTTTTCAAATGGAGAACACGCATGACAGTCTCGTTCGCCGACGCCCTTTCCACAACCAATGACGCCGACCTTCTCCGCGAAACTGAACGCGCCAGACTGCGCGCACTCGTTAGCGCGGATATTGTTCGGGCAAGACAGCTTCATGCTCCAGACTTTCAATTGATAACGCCGATCGGCGCAGCGCTTTCAAAAGACGAATACCTGGGTGCGATTGCCTCCGGACAAATCAGGTATTTGACGTGGGAGCCCGCCGAGATCGATGTGCGCCTATACGGCAGTGGGGCGGTCATTCGATATCGCGCCCAACTGGAAGTTATCTTCAGCGGCCACAAAGTCCCCCTCCATGATTATTGGCACACCGATGTCTATGAGCGTCGCGACGGGCAATGGATGGTCGTCTGGTCACAGGCGACCACCGTCAGATAGCGGGAAGTCTTGCTGGCTGTGGCGAACGCTTTCCATGGATCGAGGCACAACTGTTCAAAGGACACCAACGGTGCTGGCGGGCCGGCTCTCAATAGAGGATGCCAACCGACGGCGGCCGAGGTGCCGCCATCAGTAAAAGAGGTCCGTCCAGGCACCACCTACAAAGACCGTTGATGTTGGCAGCCGATCGTTGGCAGGGGGCATTGCTGCAACTGTCCCAAGTCTGTGAATGACCGCTTCTGAATGTGGGGCGATCATTCCTGGACGTCTTACTTAGGTAGGAGCCGGCCACTCAAATGTCGCAAAAATCCCAGGCTTCGCGATAAAGTTGCCACCGTCTTGGCCCGGAGCCTATTTCTTCGAGGCCTCGTAGAGCGCCTTGGTTTCGGCGTTCATCGGATAGAGGCCGGGCAGCGGCACGCCTTCATCGATCCTGGTCATGATCCAGGCTTCCATCCGCTCCTGTTCCGGCGCTTCATCAAGCACGGTGTCGAGCATATCGGCCGGGATTAGCACCGCGCCGTCCTGGTCGACGACGATGATGTCGTCGGGAAAGACCGCCACGCCGCCGCAGCCGATCGGCTGCTGCCAGGCGACGAAGGTCAGACCGGCGACCGAAGGGGGGGCTGCGACGCCGCGGCACCAGACCGGCAGGCCGGTGTCGAGCACGCCGGCAAGGTCGCGCACCACGCCGTCGGTGACGAGTGCGGCAACGCCTCTCTTCTGCATGCGGGCGCAGAGGATATCGCCGAAGATGCCGGCCTCGGTGACTCCCATCGCATCGACGATGGCGACGCAGCCTTCCGGCATCGCCTCGATCGCAGCGCGCGTCGAAATCGGCGAGGCCCAGGATGCCGGCGTCGCGAGATCCTCGCGGGCCGGTACGAAGCGTAGCGTGAAGGCCGGACCGACGATGCGCGGCTGGCCGGGCTTCAAGGGAGTGGCGCCGCGGATCCAGACGTTTCGCAGGCCCTTCTTCAGAAGAACGGTCGTCAGTGTCGCGGTCGAAACGGTCTTGAGGGTTGCTATCGCTTCAGCGCTAAGGGCCATCGGTTGTCAGTTCCAATTGGGTTTCTGTCAGACACTCTGGATCATGCCGCCATCGACGCGGATCACCGATCCGGTGAGATAGGAAGCAGGCTCGCTCGCCAGGAAGGTGACGACATTGCCATATTCTTCCGGCCGGCCATAGCGGCCGAGCGGAATGTTGCCGGTGCTCTCAGTGACGATGTCGTCGATGGAACGGTTTTCGCGTTTGGCCTTCTGCTCGTCGAGGAAGGTGATGCGGCCGGTGGCGATCCGGCCCGGCAGGACGATATTGACGGTGATGCCGTCGCGCCCGACCTCGCGCGCCAGTGTTTTCGACCAGCCGACCAAAGACAGGCGCAATGCATTCGAGATGCCGAGATTGGGAATCGGCGCGACCACGCCCGACGAGGTCGAGGTGACGATGCGCCCCCATTTGCGCGCCCGCATCTGCGGCAACACGCGATCGGTAATGGCGATGACGGAGAGCACCATGCTCTGGAAATACTGGTTCCAGAGCATCGGATCCTGGCCGGAGACGGTGGTCGGCGGTGGGCCGCCGGTATTGTTGACGAGGACATCGACCGGTCCGAACTGGCGCTCGATTTCAGCGACATGCGCATCGATCGAACCGAGATCGGAAAGGTTCCATTGCAGCGCCAGCGCCTTGCCACCTTCGGATTCGATCGCAGCCGTGGTCTTCTCAGCGGCGGCGAGATCGATATCCGCCGCGGCAATTCTGGCGCCTTCACGCGCAAGCTTGACGGCAATCGCGCTGCCCAGTCCGCCGCCGGCGCCAAGCACCAGGGCCGTCTTGTCCTTCAGGCCGAAATCCATTTCATCTCCTCATGTGGTCGGGCCATCTTTCGGAGCAATGGATCGTAAATAAAATATGGCTTCTGCTTCGTTCAAGAGATAGAAAAACTATCGATGGACACACGCTTTCTCGAAACCTTCATTATCGTTGCCGAGCGGCACTCGCTGGCGGAGGCGGCGCAGCGGCTGAACCTCACGCCTGCGGCCGTCGCCCAGCGCATCCGCGCATTGGAGGCCGAGCTCGGGGTGCGGCTGCTGGTGCGTTCCGGTCGCGTCATGCGGCCGACGGAGGCGGGTTTTGCCATTCTCGAACGTTGCAGGGAGCTGGTGCGCGATACACGCGATCTGAAGGCGATGGCCGGCACCGCGACGATTTCGGGCGAGATGCGGATCGGGGCGATCAATACGGCGCTGACCGGTCTCGTTCCCGACATTCTCCACCGCCTCGCCCAGGATTACCCGCTGATCGAGATCTTCCTCAAGCCGGGCTCTTCGATGGACCTCTATGCCGAGGTTCTGAACGGCGCGCTGGACGCGGCCTTCATCATCGAACCGCGATTTCCGATGCAGAAGACGCTGACCTTCAACAAGCTGCGCCAGGAACCCCTGGTGCTGATCGCTCCGCCGGACTGTAAGGGGGTGGATCCGCTCGAACTGTTGAAGACCCTGCCCTTCATCCGCTACGACCGCAACCAATGGGGTGGTCACATCGCCGATGAATATCTGCGCGAGATCGGCATCCATCCGGTCGAGCGTTACGAACTCGACGCGCTGGAGGCGATCGCGGTGATGGTAGACCGCGGTCTCGGGATCTCGATCGTGCCGGATTGGGCGCCGCCCTGGCCGGCTGGCCTTGATATCCTCAAGCTGCCCCTGCCCCGCTCGTCCGCTATGCGCACCGTCGGCATCGTGGCGACGCGATCCTCGCCACGGGCAAATCTCGTCGCCGCGCTTCTGGAAACCAGCCGCGCGGCGATGGGAGCCTGATCAATTTCAGGCGATCTTCTGACGAACCGGCAGTTTCCAGCCGGGCCGGACGAAATGGCAGGTATAGCCGTTCGGAATCCGCTCCAGATAATCCTGATGCTCGGGTTCGGCCTCCCAGAAATCGCTGACCGGCACGACTTCGGTGACGACCTTGCCGGGCCACAGGCCTGAGGCGTCGACATCGGCGATCGTATCCTTGGCGACGCGCTCCTGCTCGGGGGTGACGTAGAAGATCGCCGAGCGGTAGCTCAAGCCAACATCGTTGCCCTGGCGGTTGCGCGTGCTCGGGTCGTGGATCTGGAAGAAGAATTCGAGGATTTCCCGATAGCTGATCCTTGAGGGGTCGAAGATGATCTCGATCGCCTCAGCATGGGTTCCGTGGTTGCGGTAGGTGGCATTCGGCACATCGCCGCCGGTATAGCCGACGCGGGTTGAAATCACGCCCTTGTATCGGCGGATCAGGTCCTGCATGCCCCAGAAGCAACCGCCGGCGAGGACTGCACGTTCTTCGGTCATTGGATATCTCCTTGTTTGCCGAGAGATAGTGTTTCCCGCCGAAGATTTCCATACGGCGGAATTCAGCACAGCTGTGCAATTTCCCTCAGATACGCCCGATCTGTCATGTCGATGTTACGCGCCGGCGCTAGCAAGGCCTTGAACATTCCTGCGGAGGCTGAGCCTCGACACCTGATGGAGACGGGTTATGAATAGACGCGAATTTCTGATCACATCATCAGCTGCAGCCGGTCTGCTGGCTCTTCCGCGTTTCGCATCGGCCGCGGCCGGCACGATCGATCTCTACAGCGGTTCGGATGCCAATATCGTCGACCTCTGGAACAACACCATCCGCCCCGCCTTCGAAAAGGCGCATCCAGGCGTTGCCCTGAAGGTGACCGATGCCGGCGACAATAACGGTTTGCGCGCCATCGCCGACCGTGCGCTCGCCGCACTGAAGACGAAGACCGATCCGCAGGCCGACCTGTTCGAGGTGTTCGATCCGCGCCTGCCGTCCGGCGGCATCGATGCCGGCCTCTGGGTCAAGTTCTCCGCCGAGAATATCGAAGCCTACGACCATATCAATCCGCTTGCCTTCGATACCCCTTACTCGCTTCCCTACCGCGGTTCGCAGGTGCTTCTCGCCTACGACACCACCAAGCTCGATCCGAAGGATGCACCGAAGAGCTGGGAGCAGCTCACCGCATGGATCAAGGCCAATCCCGGCCAGTTCATCTACAACCGTCCGGACAAGGGCGGCTCGGGCGGCAACTTCGTCCGCCGGGCGATCCATGAGGCCAATGGCCGCGATCCGAAGAAGTTCAAGATCGACAATTTCACCGCCGACTTCGCCACGGAAGCGCTGACGCCGGCCTGGAAGATCCTCAACGACCTCGAGCCCGCGCTCTACGACAAGGGCGCCTATACCGCCGGCAACACCCAGTCGATCCAGTTGCTCGCCCAGGGCGTCGTCACCATGGTCCCGGTCTGGTCGGACCAGGTGCTGCAGGCGATCTCCCAGGGCGTGCTGCCGGAGACGACCGGCCTCGTGCAGCTTACTGATCTCGCCCTTTGCGGCGGCTTTTCCGGCATCACGGTGTTCTCGAACGGCGCCAACAAGGATGCGGCGCTGAAGCTGGCCGCCTTCATGCTGACGAAGGAAATGCAGGAAGCGATCATCACTCAGATCGGCGGCTTCCCCGGCATCTCCTGGGACCATATCTCCGACGATCTCCGCAAGAAATATGCCGACGTCATTCCATCGACCATCCCGACCTTCCCGGGCGGCGACTGGGAAAAGGCAATCGCCGACGGCTGGTACCGCAACGTCGCTCCGGGCATCAGCCGAACCTGATGTCCACCGAAACTGCGCCGGCGGTTTCCAGCCGTCACCCGTCCATCACCAGGGGGAGCTCCATCGGGCTCCTCCTCGTCGCCCTACCGGTCTTCCTGCTCGCATGGCTGATCATCTTTCCGATCTTTTCGGCGGTCGTCGGCACCATCTTCGTTCGCGGTCCTGACGGAGCGAAAGAAGTCTCGCTTGCCTCCTATCGCTTCTTCTTCACTGACGGCTACAGCCTCGGCAATCTCTGGCTGACGCTTTGGACGACCGCCGTCTGCGGCATCCTGCTTCTGGCGATCGGCCTTCCGATCGCGCTTTACCTTCGCTTCTCGCAGGGGCGTCTTGCCGCCTATGTGCAGGCTCTTGCGATCTTCCCGATGTTCGTGCCGTCGATCATCCTCGCCTATGCGCTGATCCGGACGATCGGGCCGAACGGCACCGTCGACCTGTTGCTGAATTCAGTCGGCCTGCCCAAGCTGCGCACGCCCTATCTGACGCCGTGGGGACCGGTCATCGGCCTCGTCTGGGACAATCTTCCGCTGACGGTGCTGATGCTGACGGCCGGGCTCTCCTCCATCTCGAACAGCGCCGTCGAGGCCGCCCGCGATGTCGGCGCAAGGCCGTTTCGGGTCTTCATCTCGATCATCCTGCCGCGCATGGGCAATTCGCTGCTGGTGACGGCGTCCTTTGCGGTGCTTGGCATCTTTTCCGCCTTCACCCTACCCTATGTGCTCGGCTCGGCATCGCCGGAGATGATGGGGCCGTTCATGCAGCGCACCTTCGCTGATATGAACGACCCGCTTGATGCCATGACCCAGGCCGTCATCACATTCGCCTTCTGCCTGGTTTTCGGCATTTTCTACATCCGGTCGATCGCCCGCAACCGCGAGGCCCAGCTATGACGACCGGCAGATCGAGCATGGATCTTCGCTTCGACTGGATCGGCTTGCTCTTCGCGTGCCTGCTGACACTGTTCATCGCGCTGCCGTTGATCGTGGTCGGCACATGGGCCTTCACCGAAGTCTGGCGTTATCCCTCGGTCATCCCGCAGCAGTTCGGCCTGCGTTTCTGGGGGCAGACGCTGGCGCGGGGGGATGTCTGGGACGCGCTCTTCCTCAGCCTGCGGCTGACGACGACGGTGACCATTCTCTCCGCCGTCATCTGCCTTCCCGCGGCCTACGCCTTCGCGCGCATGCGTTTTCCCGGCAGGAACATTCTGTTTCTGTCGTTCCTCGCATCGCATGCCTTTCCAAAATTCGGCCTGCTCGTCGCTATTGCCGGCATCTTCCTGCAGTTCGGCCTGATCAGCACCTTCTGGGGCGTCGTGCTGATCCAACTCGTCGGCACGCTGATGCTGATGATCTGGATCCCAGTCGCTGCCTTCCAGAATGTCGACCGGCGCATGGAAGAGGCGGCGCGCGATGCCGGCGCCACACCGCTGCGCGTCTTCTGGTCGATCACCCTGCCGCAGGCGGCACCGACGATATCAGCGGCGCTGCTTTTGACCTTCGTCGGCACCTTCTACGAGACCGAAGGCGCCTGGTTGATCGGCGCGCCGGAGATTCGCACCATGCCGGTGCTGATGATCAGCTTCATCAACAACCAGATCGTCGTGCAATACGGCGCCGTGCTCTCGGTCATGCTGTGGGTGCCGTCCTTCATCGCGCTGATGTTTGCACGCCGCGTGATCGGCACCGGCGCCCTTGCGAGAGGTTTCGGCGCATGAAATACCACGCGTCAGTCCAGGGAAGGGTTTGAGAATGGCACATCTGGCGATCGAGGGCGTTTCGAAACTGTTCGGGACCAGTTTTGCCGTTCGCGACTTCTCGCTCGAAGTCGGCGACGGCGAACTCGTCTGCCTGCTCGGCCCATCCGGCTCCGGCAAGTCGACGCTGCTCAGAATGATCGGCGGCTTCGAGCGCCCAAGCGGCGGGACGATCCGCATCGACGCGAAGGATGTGACGACGCTGCCGCCCGAGCGGCGCCCGACCGGCATGGTGTTCCAGAGCCATGCGCTCTGGACGCACATGGATGTCTTCAACAATATCGCCTTCGGCCTGAAGCTGCGCCGGCTGCCGAAGGCGGAAATCCGCGAGCGTGTCGAGAGCGCATTGGCGCTGGTCGGCCTTGCCGATTACAGCAGGCGGATGACGACGCAATTGTCCGGCGGCCAGCAGCAGCGTGTCGCCCTTGCCCGCTCGCTGGTGCTCGAGCCGAAGATCCTGCTGCTCGACGAGCCCTTCGCCAGCCTTGACCAGCACTTACGCGAAAGGCTGCGGGAGGAGGTGCGCGATATCCAGCAGCGCCTCGGCATCACCACGCTCTTCGTCACCCACGGCCAGGATGAAGCCTTGGCGCTCGCCGACCGCATCGTCGTCATGCGCGATGGGCGCACCGAACAGATTGCGCCGCCGAGCACCATCTACCGGCAGCCCCAGACCGCTTTCGTCGCCGGCTTCATCGGCTCGATGAATTTCGTCCAGGGGCGCACCAGAAATGGGGTCTGCGAACATCCGCTCTTCCCGCTTGCAATCCCCATCGAGGATGGGCCGGTGACGCTGGCCGCCCGCCCGGAAGCGCTGACGATCCGTCCCTCGGATCGGGCGGAGGCCGCGACTGTCCATCGCATCGTCGATTTCGGCACCCACAAGATGGTCGATGTCGATCTTGCCGACGGCACCCGCCTGAAGGCGATGGTGGCGCCGGACGATCGGATCCGGGCCGGGATGAGGGTCGAACCGCGCCTCGCCAGCTTTTTTGTCTTCCGCGACAATGAACTTGCCCATCAGTCGATGCCGGCCGCCGCCAAAGCCGAGATCGAGGCGCTCCAGCGGGTTTAAACCGCTGGAATACGCAGGTTCACGCCTTGCTCTGGAAACCTTCCAGTAGCCAGGGGTGCAGCGCCTTGCTGGCAGCCAGTATATCGCCTCGCCCGTCGATTTCGGTCCCGGAAAACCGGGTGACGATGCCGCCCGCCTCTTCGACCAGCAGCGCTGACGCGCCGAAATCATGGATCGCGAGCCCGTCTTCGAAGAACCCGTCCAGACGGCCGCAGGCGACATAGGCGATCGACAGCGCCGCCGAGCCGAGGCGGCGCACGCCTGCCGTGTTGGCCATCAGGCGTTTGATGGCGTCGAAATAGGTGTCTTCGGCAACCGCCTTGACCTGGCCGGGGATCGGCAGGCCGGCGCCGACAAGCACGTTCTCGATGTCGCCGACATTGGCGCAGCGGATGCGTTCGCCGTTGAGATAGGCGCCGCCGCCGATTTCGGCGCTGAAGAGTTCGTCCTGCATGGCGTCATAGACGACGCCGATGACCAGCCTGCCGTTTTCGACGATCGAGATCGTCATGCCGAAATGCGGAATGCCCCAGGCGTAATTGGTGGTGCCGTCGATCGGGTCGATATAGATGATCGGCGTCTCCGGAGCGGCCGTGCGGTTGCCGACGGCTTCCTCGCCCTGGATGGCATAGTCCGGGAAGGCTATCGTCATCTCGTCGACGATGATCCGCTCGACGGCCACATCGATTTCAGTCTGATAGTCGCGCGGCGCCTTGGCGAGCATTTCCTGGGATGTCCGCCGCCGCAACGAGCCGCGGGCGGTTTCGCCCGCCTTCAATGCCGTTTCGGCAAGCACGACGAGGCGGGACGAGGCAGTCGGGGAAAGACGCGCGGAAATTGAGAGTGATGTCATGGGGAATGTCCGGATGTAACGGAGGGAATCGCGAGAAGCCCATCCCTTCGCAGAGGCTGATGATGGTTTTATGAAGCTGCCCGCCATAGCGGGGCGGTTATCTCAGGATCGCTTCAAGCTCGGAAATGGTCGGAAACGCCTTTCTCGTTCCATGCCTTGAGACGGTGATGGCTGCGGCTGCGGCCGCGTGCTCGATGGCCAGCCTGTCCAGCCGCTGATCGCGCAACGCGCAGGATGCCAGGGCTGCGGCCATGAAGGTATCGCCCGCACCCGTCGTATCCACAACATCGCAGGCGCGGGCCGGCACGTCGATGCTGCCGTTCCGGTTCACGAGCGTCGCGCCGTCTCCGCCCAGCGTCAGGACGATTTCACGCAGACCCCGGCCGAGCAGATATTGGGCAGCATCCTCACTTGTCGTTCCCGTCAAAGCCTGTGCCTCACCCTTGTTGAGGAAGGCGATGTCGATGAGGTGCCAGAGATCGGAGAAATAGGAACGCACCGGCGAGGGATTGAAGGCGGTGACCATGCCGATCGCTCTTGCATGTTCGAGGATGTCGCGGGTCGTCTGGTCGGACAGATTGCCCTGCAGCATCATCAGATCGCCGGGACGGGCCGTCGACAGGATCCGCCTGACATGGGAGAGGGACAGGCTCTGCGCCGATTCCGTCGTCGTGACGATGGCATTTTCACCGCCAGGCAGTCGGAAGATGATCGAGACATCACTCGATGCCCCATCCATTTCGATCAGTTCACTCCGAAGCGGCTCGTCGGCGAGGTAACGGCGGATACTATCGGCCCGCCCATCCCTGCCAATAGGCGCCACCAGCGTTGTCGGAACACCGCAGCGGGCCATGACAACAGCCTGGTTCGTGCCCTTGCCGCCAAGATCGCTGCCACCGGCATTGCCAAGGATGGAGGCACCGATGACGGGAAGTTCGGAAACGGCGATGGTTTCGTCGATGGCGACGTTACCGACTATGTAGGCGCGCATGCATCTGCTTTCGCAAGGTGAAGCTAAAGGTAAGGCGCATCGTGAAAATCGATCTCGAGCTGCATCGCCCGGCCGAAGATCGCGCTGAGCCGCGCTTTTTCATCCTCTTCCAGCGTTTCTCCTGCCATGTCGAGTTCATTCTTCAGCCATTGCGCCTGGGCGGCGAAATTCGGATCGACATGCAGGTCGACCCATTCCTTCAGCAGCGGATCGCCGATCGGGCAATTGGCGGCTTCCTTCGACCAGGTCCAGTACATCCACTCGGCTGCAAACATCGCCGCGACGGTGTCGAGGAAGCCGCCTCGGCGGGCGATCTCCAACATGCCGGCGCGAAAGGCCTCGACCTCGGCGATGCCGGTGTCGAAGGACGAGGGATCGATGCCGCGGCTGGCGAAGGTGCGTTCGAAATAGCTGATCTGCTCGTTGGCAAGCGCATCGAGAACCGCGATCAGCCAGCGCTTCTGCGCCATCGTCCTGGCGGTCGCCGCCGCATAGGCAAAGATCGAGATGGCGCTGTCGACAAAAGCGCCTTCATAGACGAGGTACCGTTCGAAAGCCTCCCTGCTCAACGTGCCGCTTTTGACGTCCTCGACGAAGCGGTGGCTCAGCATCGCGCGGAAGACGGCATCGTTCTCGCGCAGGATGCGGGCCGAAAGGCTCTCTGCCGCCATGCTCAGCCCTCCAGTCCCGGCTCGGCTGCTGCCCGGAAGGCCCGCACGCGTTCGATATCGACAGGGTTCCACCAGACGCCGCCGTGCTTCAGCGAGGAGGCGACGATGACGCCATTGGTGCGGCTCAGAATATCGACGATATTGTCCTTGTTGACGCCGGAGCCGACGAGCAGCGGCAGATGCGTGGCGGCGCCGATCTCCTCGATCTCCCCCATCGTCGCCGAATGGCCGGTTCGCTGGCCGGTGGCGATGACGCCATCGGCATCGAAGAAGGCGAGGTCGCGCGTCAGTTCCTGGATCGAGCGGTCGGCGACGATGGCGTGGCTGCCATGCTTGACGTGGCTGTCGGCGAAGACCTTGATATGCTCGGCCCTGAGCAGCGAGCGGTAGCGCATGGCTTCGGCCGCCCTGCCCTCCATGAAACCTTCATTGGCGACATAGGCATTGGCCCATTGATTGACGCGGATGAATTTGGCCCCGCCGGCCATGGCGATGGCGAAAGCCGGGATCGGCGCGTTGGCAAGCACGTTGATACCAAGCGGGATGCCGGCTGCGCGGGCGATCCGGTCGGTGACGACGGACATGAAACCCGTCGTCTCGGGGCCGATATCTTCGGGCTTCGAGAACGGCACGTCGCCATGATTTTCGATGATCAGCCCATGCAGGCCGCCTTCCATGCAGGCTTCGGCGTCGCGCATGCACGCGTCGTAGATCGCGTCCATTGCCGCACCCCTGTAGCGGGGGGCGCCCGGAAAGGCCGGGCAATGGATCATGCCGATCAGAACCTTGTCCCTGCCGAAGATGTCCCGGATGGCGTTGGACGGCCTGTCTGAAATTTCCTGCATGTCATTCCCTTTCCAATTCCCGCCGCGTTGAGACATCACGCCTGCTTTTCGGTGAGCCAGCCGAGGATGTTTTTCCAGAGCCGGCCATAACCTTCCCATTCGCAGAAAGCAGGCGACAGCCAGTGCGGGCCGATATCCGAGGTCCAGGCCGCCGTCCGGCCGGTGCCATGCGTGCCGAGGACGAGCAGCGGATGGCCGCCCTGATCGTCAGGCAGGCGTGCAACGATCTCGACATCGGCCCGGTCGCGCACTTCGACCTCGTTGACGCCGAGAAGCACCGGCCAGGCGCCTTCGAGACCCCGCATCGTCGGATGCTCAGGCTTCACCACTTCGGCGACGGTTCCCTCGGGGATTTCGACGCGGTCGTCGTAAGGCAGGCACGTGACGGGCAGCGTGTCTTCGACCGGGGTACGCCGCCAGCGTGCCTTGCCGTCGATGCCCTGGAAGGAGAAGTAGCCGCCGACCATCAGCAGGCCGCCGCCCTTCTCCACCCAGGCCTTCAGAAGTTTCAGCCGGTTCGGCACGGTGCGTGAGTGCAGCCACACGTCCGGCGGCAGCAGCAGCGAATTGGCGCCGATATCGGAGAGGATGATGGCGTCATAGGCGTCGAGCCCGGTCATCTCGAAAGGGAATTTCTCCACCGCCTCGTGCGCCGGCATATAGGTGAGCTCGAAGGCGCTGCCGGCGAGTGCCTTGACCAGCGGTTCGGCGCCGAGATGGAAGGTGACGCTGCCGAACTGATCGAAGCCTTTGTAGTGCGTGGCGGAGCTGACCCAGCTCTCGCCGACAAGGAGGATTTTTTTTGTCATGGTCTGCCGTACCTGTGATCGATTGAATTGGTGGAGCTAGGCTCCGGCACAAAAGACGCGGCGCGGATTGCTGCGCATCATCTCGTCGAGAACCGTCCTGTCGATGCCGTGGCGCTGAAGACGGGGAAGGAAGTGGCGAAGGATGTAGGCGTAGCCGTTGCCGCCGTAATGCGTCAGCATCATCTTCAGAAAGACGTCGTGCGACAGCAAAATCCGGTCGAGATAACCAGCCTCGATGAGACGCACGATCGCGCGCGCCGCCTGCTCGTCGCTCGGGCATTGCACCTGCTGGTCGGCATAGAAGAAATCCATGCCGATCATGTCGTATTCGATGAAGGCGCCGCGCTCCGCCAGCTCGCTCTGATAGGCGATGTCGTCATGCGACGGGTTCATGTGGCAAAGCACGGTGTGGCGGAGATTTGCCCCTTCTTCGGCGACCACGTCGAGAACGCGATGGCCGAGACGGAACCAGCCCGGCAGATGCACCATCAGGGGAAGTCCGGTCAGCACCTGCGCCCGCGCCGCGCCGCGCAGCGATTTCTCTTCCTCGGCGGTGAAATCCGAGGAGACGCCGATCTCGCCGATCAGGCCGATCCTGACGTCGGTGCCGTCGACGCCTTCCCTCGCCTCGCGAACAATTTCCCGCGCGATGTCATCGACCCCCATTGCCGCGACGCCTTCCGGATGCGAGGAACCGAGGTAATAACCCGCCCCCATCACGATGTTCAGACCGGATGCTTTCGAGATGCGCTGCAGCGCCAGCGGATTGCGGCCGATGCCCTTGCAGGTCGGCTCCACCACCGTGCGGCCGCCGGCTGTTGCGAAATCCTGGAGTTCGGAGATCGCCAGATGTTCGTCGTCGAGCGTGATATTGTGCTTGTTGACGAAGGGATCTTGCCGGAGTTCGCCTAGGATCTCCATGCAGACGAGGCTTTCGGCGAGATATTGACGCTCCGGGGTCTTCGGCGCATGCCACCAGCAGCGGCAGTCGTTGAGGATATGCTCGTGCATCAGTGTCACGCCGAGCGCATCGGCCGAAACGGGGCCGGTGACGGTCATCACCTTGCCGGATCGGATATGCGCTTCGGAGAGGCTCTCAGCTGTCTGCTCGCTCATCGCCTCATCCTTTCCTGCGCATTCCGAAATGGAAATTGGCCGTGAAGATGCGCGTGTTCAGCCAGATGGCGACGAGGATGATGGCGCCGGTAACGATCTGGGTGAAGAACGGCGATATGTGCATCAGGATCAGGCCGTTGCCGATGACGGCGATGGTCAGCGTGCCGAGTACGGTGCCGAGGATGGTGCCGCGTCCGCCCATCAGTGACGTTCCGCCGAGCACCACGGCAGCGATTACCTGCAGCTCGAAACCCACGGCAGCATTGGATGATCCGGAACCGAGCCGGGCGGCAATCAGCAGGCCGGCGACCGCGCAGGCGACGCCGGAGATGATATAGACCGAGGCGATGATCCATTTGGCGGGCATGCCGACACGCCGCGCCGCCTCCATGTTGGAACCGACCGCCACGACCTGCCGGCCGTATTTGGTCGCGGTGATGACGACATAGCCGAGAATGGCGATGATGACGGCGATGATGGCCGGGATCGGGAAGCTGAGGATTTCGCCCCGGCCGAGCGCGAAGAAGCCCGGCGCGTCCTTGATCGGGATGGAATAGCCCTGGGTCAGATAGAGCGCCAGGCCGCGCAGGATCGAGAGGCCAGCGAGCGTCACGATGAAGGCTGGAATGCCCTGATAGGCGGTGAACCAGCCCTGGACCAATCCCATGAAGGCGCCCAGCACGAGCATGCCGATGACGACGGATGGCCAGGGTATCCCCATCGCCATGACGATCGCCGCGACCGCATTGACGAGGGCGACCTGCGAGCCGACCGAGAGATCGATGCCGCCGGTGATGATGACGAAGGTCATGGCGATGGCGACGATCAGGATGGGTGCCGCCTGCCGGACGATGTTCAGGATGTTGCCGAGCGTGAAGAAGGTTTCACTGCCGATCGAGAAGAAGATCATGCAGGCCAGGAAGAAGATGGCGATCGACAGGACCTGCGCATGTTCGCCGAAGAAATCGGCGACGCGCGAACCATGGCCGCGTTCCGTATAAGCCGTCATTGCCTGGCTCCTTCACCGACGATCAAATGAACGAGATCCTCAAGGTTGGTGCTGCCGATCTGCCGTTCGGCCACCTTCGTGCCCTCGTACATCACCGCAATGCGGTCGCAGACCCGGAAGAGGTCCTGCAGCCGGTGGGTGATAAGGATCACCGAGACCCCGTTCGCCTTGACGCGGTTGATCAGGGCCAGAACCGCCTCGACCTCGGCGACGGCAAGCGCTGACGTCGGCTCGTCCATGATCAGCACCTTCGGCTTGAAGGAGGCGGCGCGTGCGATGGCGATCGCCTGACGCTGTCCGCCGGAGAGCTGGGCGACCTTGCCGGTCAGTCTAGGGATACGGATCTCAAGCGAATCCAGCATCTTGCGGGCTTCCGACAGCATCGTCCTGGTGTCGAGAAACGGCCCGCGGCTGAGTTCGCGGCCGAGGAAGAGATTGCCGACGACATCGATGTGGTCGCACAGGCTGAGATCCTGGAACACCATTTCGATGTTTCTGCCGCGCGCATCCGCGGGACCGGAGAAGCGAACCTCCTCGCCTTCCATGGTGATGGTGCCGGCATCGGGAATGTAGGTTCCCGAGATGATTTTCGTCAGCGTCGACTTGCCGGCGGCGTTATCGCCGACAAGCCCCAGGCATTCGCCGGGGAAGATGTCGAGATCGACACCGCGCAGGGCCTGGTGCGAGCCGAAGGACTTGCGGATGCCGCGCAGCGAGATGCGCGGGTCGGATCGGGGGCCGCCGGATGTTCCGGTTCCGGAGGATGCGACCCCTCCGGAACCGGCGGCAGCGATGTCACGCTGTCCGCTTTCGATCATTTGAAGACGGCCCGATACGGCTCGACATTCTCCTTGGTCACGATGGTGATCGGCACAGAGATCGTCTTGGTGACGGCTTCGCCGGCCGAAGCCTTGACGAGCGCGTCGACGGCGGCACCGCCCATTGCGGCCGGATCCTGCTGGACGACCGCGACGACGAAGCCGGCATCGATGCCGGCAATGGCTTCGGCAGTCAGATCCCAGCCGAATACCTTGATCTTGTCCTGCTTGCCCTGGCTCTGGACGGCGGCGATCGCTCCCATCAGGGCCGGTTCGCCAGTGGCGTAGATCGCGGTCAGGTCAGGATTGGCAGTGATCAGGTTTTCGGCCGCCGCAAGAGCGTTATCCTGGATGTTCTGGCCGTCGACGACGCCGGCCATTTCGATGCCGTCGACGCCTTTCAGGGTCTTCTCGAAGCCCTCCTGGCGGATGTTCTGGATGAACGAGTTCAGCGCGCCGACGACGCCGAGCTTGGCCTTGCCGCCCATGTTCGCCTTGACGTAGTCGAGGAAGTATTTGCCCATGTCGGCGCCGGCTGCGGCATTGTCCACACCGATCTGCGCCTTCTGCGGACCATCAGGCAGGATCGCGTCGATGGCGACGACCGGAATGCCGGCATCGGCGGCCTGCTTGACCGCCGGCATGATGCCGTTGACGTCGATCGCCACGACGGCAAGGCCGGAGACCTTTTCCTGGACGTAGGTTTCGATGGCGCTGTTCTGCGCTGTTGTCTCGTTATTGGCGTTGAAGATCACCAGTTTGACGCCGGCGGCGTCGGCCGCCTTCTGGGCGCCCTCATTCATCTGATTGAAGAAAAGCGCCTGCTGGTTGATCTGCACCAATGCGATGGTCTTCTTTTCCTGTGCCGCGGCGCTGGACAGGCCGATAAAGGTCAATGCCGTGAAGCCGGCGGCTGCGATCATCGTTCGTCTCGTCAAATTCAATGTCATGTTCTCATCCTCTTTTGGTTTTTTGACGTTGCTGATTGTTATTTCGCAGGCGGCGCAACGGAGTTCCGCACCACGATTTCGACAGGCACCAGTTCCTCCGAAGCGGATGGTTTCCACTCGTGCCAATTGGTTTCCAGAAGCAGCTCCAGCGACCGCCGGCCGATCTGGCGCACCGGCTGGCGGATGGCCGTCAGCGGTGGCGCAAAGAGATGAAGCGGGCCGACATCGTCGAAGCCGATGACCGAGATGTCATCAGGGATCGAGACGCCCTGGCTTCTGAAGACCTCGACCACCCCGATGGCGATCTCGTCGGAGCTGGCGAAGATCGCCGTCGCTTTTCGGTCTCCCGAGAGATAGTCGAGCGCCGCCGCCCGGCCGTATTCGATCGTATATTCGCCGGCATAGCGGTCGGCTCTGGCCTCGCTGCCATGCCGCTCCTTGAGCGCCTTCAGCAGACCGCCAAAACGCCTGCGGGCGCTGATCATGCGCTCGTCGCCGCCAATGAAGAGGACATGGCGATGACCCTGCTCGGCCAGATGCAGGCCGGCGAGATAACCGCCCTGCTCGTTGTCGCAGAACAGCTTCGGCGCCTTCGAATCGGGGATGTCCTCGTCGACGATGATGACCTTGCCGGTGCCGTTGATGAGAGCGGCCAGCGCACCGTCATCCGGATGGTTGGTGACGAAGATCAGTCCGTCGACGTGATTGCGCTCGATCAGCTGCAGATATTCGATCTCGCGCCCCGGCCGGTTGAGGGTGGCATGCAGCGAGACGGCGAGTTTCCTTTCATCGGCCGCCTGCTCGACGGCGGCGACAAGGGTCGAGAAGAAGGGATTGGCGATATCGGGCACGACAAGGCCGATCGTGTCGGAGCGGCCCCTGCTTAAGCGGCGCGCATGCGGGTTCGGCCGGTAGTTCAGCGTCTGGATCGCATCCTCGATGCGCTTCTTCGTCTGAAAGGGAAGATCGAGGCTTCCGTTGACGAAACGGGACACCGTGGTGACCGACACGCCGGCGGCGGCCGCAACATCCTTCAAGCTTGGGGTCGTTCCCTTGGCCATTGACTGGACCTGTTGTAAAGCGGTTTAGTAAAACGCTTTACAAGACAATATGGAATGTTCGCTGTTGTCAACAGCAATGACTGTGCGGGCTCTGTTTTCTTATAAAACAATGGAAGCTCGACCGGCGATCCTCGTTGGCAATCGTCGGGTCGAGCTTGTCGCGCAACCGGGCGCCGGTGGTGCCCGGTTCGATTTTATGACAATTCCAGCCGACAGGCTGTTGCCCTTATATGGCACGGTCCGTCGAGGCGTCGAAGAGATGGATCTGATCCGGATCGACCGACACGCCGATCGTGTCTCCCGCCTTGACCCTGTCGCGCCGCGTTTCGACGATCGTCAGCTCCGGCTGGGTCTCCGCGACGATGAAGGTCGAGGAGCCAGTCGATTCGACGAAGGCGATCGGTATATCGAAACTGCCCTGCCCGGGCGCGACGACGCCGATATGCTCCGGGCGGATGCCGGCGATGAGCTTGCGGCCGGGTTCGATGGCGCGGGATATCGCAAGCTTTTGCTTCACCGCGCCAAAATCCAGGATCAGGTTCCTGCCGTCTTCTGCAGCGATCGCGGGAATGAAATTCATCGCCGGCGAACCGATGAAACCGGCGACGAAGCGGTTCGCCGGCCGGTCGTAGAGATCAAGCGGCGCGCCCTGCTGTTCGATGATGCCGTCGCGCATCACCACCACATGGTCGGCCATCGTCATCGCTTCGACCTGGTCGTGCGTGACGTAGACAAAGGTTGCGTGCAGCCGGTCGTGCAGCGACCGGATTTCCTTGCGCATGTGGACGCGCAGCGCAGCATCGAGGTTGGACAGCGGCTCGTCGAACAGGAAGGCCTTGGGATGGCGGATGATGGCCCGGCTCATGGCAACACGCTGGCGCTGACCGCCGGAAAGCTCGCGCGGATAGCGCTTCAGCAGATGTGAAAGACCTGTCGTCGCCGCCACGTCCTCGGCGGCCTTCTTGGCCTCTGCCTTGGCAATGCCGCGGATGCGCAGGCTGTAGGTCAGGTTCTCCTCGACCGTCATATGCGGATAGAGCGCATAGGACTGGAAGACCATGGCGACATCGCGCTTGCGCGGCGGCACGCCGTTCATCAACTCGCCGGCGATCCTCAGATCGCCCGTCGAAATGCTTTCGAGGCCGGCAAGCGAGCGCAGCAGCGTGGACTTGCCGCAGCCCGACGGGCCGACGAGCGCAACGAAGGTGCCCTTGGCGATCGAAAGGTCGATATTCTTCAGGGCATGGAAGGCGCCGTAATATTTGTTGACGCCTCTGAGCTCGATCTGCGTGGTCATTTGAGGGCTCCAGAGGTGAGGCCGGATACGATGCGGCGCTGCAAGAGAACGAAAATGGCGAGGATCGGCGTCACATACATCGTGGCATAGGCCATGATGTTGTTCCACTCGTTGGTGTTCGGCCCCATGAAGGAATTGAGGCCGACGCTTGCCGGCTGAAGCTCGACCGCCTGGATCATCGACTTCGAATAGACGAATTCGCCGAAGGCCTGCATGAAGATCAGGATGGCGCTGACCAGGATGCCGTTGCGGGCAAGCGGCAGGACGATGTTGAAGAAAGCGCCGACACGTGAATTGCCGTCGACGAGGGCCGCCTCCTCGAGCTCCTGGGGAACGCTCATGAAGGTGGCGCGCACCAGGATGACGAAGAAGGGCATGCTCTTTGCCGCGACCGCGATGATGACGGCAAGCCTTGGATAGTCCAGCATGCCGATCTGCGAAAAGCCGACGAAGATCGGCGTGATCATCAGCGAGGCCGGCAAGACCTGCAGCATCAGGATCAGGAACAGGCCGATATCCACCCAGACATTGCGGTATCTGGCGAGCACATAGGCGCAGCCGACCCCGAGCAGGGTGATGAGCGCCATGGAGCCGAGTGCGATCACCAGAGAATTCCAGAGATAGCGGCCCATGTCGCGGCTTTCCCAGACATAGGCATAGGTGGCCCATTGCGGCGCGGCTGGCCAGAAGCTCGGCGGTGTCGCGAACATCTCCGAGCCGCTTTTCAGCGCGGTGATGTACATCCAGTAGAGCGGGAAGAGATAGATCGCCGCCATGACGACCGATATGGCGAGCATCAGGCGGTCGCGGTTGGTCGTATTCATCCGCGTACCTCGTGGCGTGTGGACCGGACATAGACGACGGAGGCGAACATGACGAAGACAATCATGATGACGGAGATCGTCGCACCCTTGGCGAAGTCGTATTGTCGGAAGGAGAGATCCCAGGCCCAGTATTGGGTGACGTTCGACGAGTTGTTCGGCCCGCCCGAGGTGATCGCGGCGAAGAGATCGAACTGCTGCAGGGTGAAGATCAGGCCGAGCGCGATGATCGCGCCGATGGTCGAGCGCATCATCGGCAGCGTGATCGTCCAGAAGCGCTGCCAGATATTGGCGCCGTCGAGTTCGGCCGCTTCGTAGAGATCGGCGGGAATGCCGGCGAGACCGACGGACAACAGGATCATGTTGAAGGAAGTGCCGAGCCAGATATTGGCGATGATGACGGCATAGAGCGAATAATGCGGGTCCGAGCGCCAGAAGATGTTGCCGGAGATGATGCCGCTTTCCCTGAGGATGAAGTTCAGCACGCCGAAATCGCCCGAGAGAATCCAGTTCCAGATGGCGCCGACGACGAGGCCGGGCATCACCCAGGAGACGAGGAACAGTCCGCGCATCCAGGAGGCGCCGGGGAAATTGACCCAGAAGAACAGCGCCAGCCCGAAGCCGATCAGGAACTGGCCGGCAATGGAGCCGGTGACGAAGATGACGGTGTTGTAGAGGATCGGCAGCGTTTCCGGCTGCGCGAAGAGGTCAGTATAATTCTTGAAGCCGACGAAGGGACGCGAGAAGGTCCCGAGGCTGAACATGTCGACCTCCTGGAAGCTCATCACGACATTGTAGATCAGCGGCAGCCCCGCCATCAGGAACAGAAAGCCGAGCGGGAAAGCGACCAGCACGATATCGAAACCGCGACCGTCCCTGACGCTCATCAGGATCCTTTTCATGGGTCCTCCGATACTCCGAACGGGGCCGCCTGGCGCATGATGCGGAAGACGGCCCCTGCCGGGAGGAAATGAAGAGATGAACCGAGGCTCATCCGGTTAAAAGACGCGTTGCTTCCGGTCCCTCTTCTCCCCGCGGGGGAGAAGAGGGAGCAAGCGGCTCGCTCGCAGCCAATGATCAGCCTAGTACTGCCTTGATCTTGTCGGCGGCCTGGTCGAGCGCGTCCTTCGGGCTCATCTGGCCGGTCAATGCCGCCTGTATGGCGTCCTGGATCGCCTTGGAGATCTTCGGCCATTGCGGATGCGGACCGCGCGGCTTGGCGTATTTCAGCTGTTCGAGGAAGACCTTGAGGGCGGCATCCTTCAGCGGTTGGCCGCTTTCGGGGATCGAGATGTCGGAACGGGCCGGAAGCTGGCCGAAGTTCTTGAACATCTTGTCGTCCTGCGAGGCGAAATATTCGAGCGCCTTGAAGGCTTCGGCCGGATGTTTGCTGGTGGCAAAGATCGCCCAGTTGAAATCACCCATGGCCGAAGAGCGTTCGGCCCCTTCCTTCGGAACTGGGAGCAGGGTGACGCCCC
The DNA here is from genome assembly GCF_024346605.1 of Rhizobium anhuiense bv. trifolii. Taxonomy (NCBI): domain Bacteria; kingdom Pseudomonadati; phylum Pseudomonadota; class Alphaproteobacteria; order Hyphomicrobiales; family Rhizobiaceae; genus Rhizobium; species Rhizobium anhuiense. Next base: position 925,478 of record NZ_CP098801.1, on the reverse strand, counting down.
AATCGAATTTCGCTTCCTGCGTCATGCGGTCGAGCTCCCACGGACCGGAGATCGCCATGGCCGCATTGCCCGAGTTGAAGGTTCCGGTCGAATCCCACTGACCGCGCGTCAGCGTATCGGGAGAAGCGAGCTTCTCGTCCATGATCGTCTTCCAGATCTCCAGCGCCTTCACCGCGCCGTCGGCATTGATGTGCTCATAGCTGCCGCCGCCCATCTGGGCCCAGGGAAGGAACTGGAAGGTGCCCTCCTCGTTGGCCTTGGCCGAGAAGGCGAGACCGTAGACGTTCTTGGCGGGGTCGGTCAGTTTGCCCGCATCCTCGACCAGCTCGTCCCACGTCTGTGGCGGTTTCGCCGGATCGAGGCCCTTCGCCTTGAACATGTCCTTGTTGTAATAGAGCGCGATCGTGTTGGTCGCCTTCGGCACGCCAAAATACTTGCCGTCCCACTCGACCGATTTCAGCGGTCCGGGGAAATAATTCTCCGGCTTGATGACGGTCGACTTGGCGATCATGTCGGTAAGATCGAGGAAGGCGCCGCGCGACGAGAACAGCGCGTGCTCGGGATTGTCGACGGCGATGATATCGGGCGCCTGGCCGGTGGCATAGGCGCGCATCGCCTCGGTGACGACGTCGTCGAACTGGATCAGCCGGTATTCGATCTTGATGCCGTTGTTCTGGGCGTTGAACTCCTTGACGAGGTTCGGCGCCGGCTGGGTGTCCTTGTCAAGCGACCAGAGCGTCAGCGTGACGTCCTCGGCCTTGGCCGAAAGACCGAACAGCGAGACGCCTGCAAGGGCAAGCGCTCCCAGAATTGCATATTTGCGGATAGCCATGGTTCTCCTCCTTTGTGGTTATCCCCGTATCCGGCAATTCCTCCTTGCCGGAAACGATGTCATCAGGCCGGATCGACGACGAATTCGCCGCCCCGGGCATGCTTGAGGTGGTTGAGCGCATAGACCTGGCCGGTCATTTCAAGCGCGTCGCGATAGACCGGGTCGTGCCAGCCTTCGATATCGATCGAGCCCGACCAGCCGGCCAGGCGCAGCTCGGAAATGATATCGGTCCAGTTGCTGTCGCCGAAGCCCGGCGTGCGCATGAAGACGAACTTCTCCTTGCCGAAGATGCCGTGTTCCTTGATGACCTCCCAGCGGATGGTCGCGTCCTTGCCGTGGACATGGAAGAACTTGTGCGCCCATTTGCGGATCTGCGGCAAGGGGTCGATCAGATAGACCATCTGATGGCACGGTTCCCATTCCAGGCCGATATTATCATCAGGCGTCTCGTTGAAGATCAGTTCCCACGCATCGGGATTGTGGGCGATGTTCCAGTCGCCGGTCGCCCAATTGCCGTCCATGGCGCAGTTTTCGAAGGCGATCTTGATGCCCTTGTCGGCGGCGCGCTTGGCAAGCTCGCTCCAGATCTGCTTGTAGCGCGGCAGGCTGTCGGTCAGCGGTTTGCCGCGGATGCGGCCGGTGAAGCCGGCAACGCAGGTGGCGCCGAAGTGATGGGCATTGTCGATGCAATCCTTCCAGCCCTGCAGCGTTTCGAGGTCGATTTCGGTTTCCTCAAGCGGATTGCCGAACATGCCGAGCGTCGAGATGGTGATGTCGCGGTCGCCGATCGCATCGAGGCAACGCTTGCCGAGTTCGGCAAGGTCCTGGCCCTTGGTCGTTTGCCAGAAGAAGGGTTCGAAGCTTTCGAAGCCCATATCGGCGATATCGCCGATGCGGCTTGCGGCATCGCCCTTGTTGCCGCTGACCATGGTGCCGATGCGAATGGATTTTGCGGGGTTGCTCACGTCATGTCATCCTATGCTGAAATTTCGACGCGCTTGCCGGTCTTGGCGCTTTCGATTGCGCCGAAGACCATGGCAAGGCTTCTGATATTGTCGGAATTGACCGTCTCGGGCTGCTTGCCGGTGCTGATCGCCGCGATGAAATCGGCGATGACGCTGGCGTGGCCATGGGTTTCTTCATCGTGTTCCGGACCGGGAACGTTTACGGCTGCAAAGCCATGCAGAAGGCCGGGCTCTTCGCCGGCAACGGCCGCCTTGAAATTCTCTTCGCCATCCCAGGTGAGCATTCCCTTCGAGCCGACGAGGCGCCACTGGCTTTCCCAGCTGGTTCGCTCGCCCTCGGCGCACCAGGAGCCGCGATAGGTGAAGACGATGTCATCGGAAAATTCGAAAATGGCGTTGGCCGAGGCGCCGTGCCGATACCACGAGCCCTTTGGATTGCGCTCGACGCAATAGACGGCGAGCGGCTTCCTATCGGCGACGTAGCGCGCCGCATCGAAAGTGTGGATCGCCATGTCGAGAAGCAGGACGTTAGCCATCTCTTCGCGAAAGCCGCCGAAATGCGGCGCGATGAAGAAGTCGCAATGGATGCCGGTAAGGTCGCCGATCGCGCCGCTGTCGACGAAACGGCGAAGACGCCGGACCCCCGATATGAAGCGGCGGTTCTGGATGACAGCGTGGATGCGCCCGGTCTCGGCGGCAAGATCGATCAGCGCAGCGCCCTCGGCAAGCGAAGCGGCCATCGGCTTTTCGCTGAGCACATGGCAGCCGGCCTTCAGCGCCGTCGAGACGACGTCGTATCGAGCCGACGGAATGACGATGTCGAAGACCAGATCGGCCTTGGTGGCGGCGATGACGTCAGCCAGGTCCGAACCGATGACGGCGTCCTCGAGGCCGAACTCCGCGGCAAGCGTTTCCGCCGTCTTCCGGTTCAGGTCGACGAGGCCGACAATGGTGATGGCATCGGCCAGCAGAGGGTTGGAAGCGATCGCACGCAACCAACCTTTGGACATAGCTCCGCACCCGCACAGAATGGCACTGAATTTCACGATTTCCTCCGAGGGAATGGCGCCAACTCCTAGTGACACGCACTCCGTAAACGTTTACGACTGTATGCGGAAACTTTTTGCCGTGTCAATAGAGGTCAGATGCCAAATTGATCCGGATGATTTTAGGCCGGGTCGGCCTAAAATCTGAATCCTGATCTAAACCAAAGAAACAGAGCATGATGTCGTCCGAAAACCGCGCACACTTTTCGGCATCATGCTCTAGGGAAAATCGCCACCGATGAAGGGGATTCGCCAGCTCGCCGACCACCTGGATATTTCGATCGGCACGGTCTCGCGTGCCCTGAACGGCAAGCCCGATGTCAACGAGGAAACCCGCCGGCGCGTGCTGGCTGCGGCCGAGGAACTCGGCTATGTCGCCAACCAGTCTGGGCGGAGCCTGCGTCAGGGAGAGACGAAGGTCATCGGGTTGATGATCGAATCCAGCAAGGAGACGGTCGAGAATGCCGACAACTTCTTCCTTGGCGTCACCAGCGGCCTGCAGAGCGTCTTTGCCCGCCATAAGCTCGACCTCGTGATGTTGCCCTGCCCGAGCGACGAGGACCCGCACGAATATCTGAAGCGGATGGTGGCACGGCACATCGTCGATGCGATGATCATCGCGGACACGCAGCGCGTCGACCGGCGCATCGACTTTCTGTCGCGGGCGAAGATCCCCTTCGTGGCGCTCGGCCGCAGCCTTTCGGCCGGCGATTTTCCATGGATCGATCTCGATTTCGAGGGCGTGGCCGACCATGCCGTCGAGCGGCTGGTCACGCTGGGGCATCGTCGGATCGCGATCACCGCGCCGTCGAGCGAAGCCAATCTCGGTTATCTCTTTGTCGAAAGTTATCGCCGCGCACTCGAACGACACGGTATCGCATTCAACCCGGCACTCGTCATCCGCGTCAAGTCGAGCGAACGGGGTGGTTACCAGGCGGCCCATGAACTGCTGCTGCTCGAAGAACGGCCGACGGCGGTGATCCTGATCTATGAGCTGATGGCGATCGGCCTTTACCGCCGCCTGATGGAATCAGGTGTCATGCCCGGCCGCGATCTTGCGGTGATCGGCTTCCGCGACGCTCCTCGTGCACGGTTCTTGCAGCCGTCGCTCAGCTGCTTCCGTATCTCGCTCTACGATCTCGGCGTCGCGCTCGGCCGAATGCTTCTCGCCAACATGCAGGCCTATAGGGAATTCTATCCGAACGAGAGCCGCAACATCGTCTGGCCTCTCGAACTGATAATGGGTGAGAGCGATGCGTTTCAGGTCGGGGTCATGGCCTGAGCGCTATCGGCTCGCTTCCGGAAAGCGGAAGCGAGGTTCGTCCATTCCAGCGGCGGCGACGCCTCATGTGCCAGCAGGGAAGAACCGGTTTTCCGGCCGCGGCAATCCGAGATGTTCGCGCAGTGTCGTGCCTTCGTATTCGCTGCGGAACAGACCGCGGCGCTGCAGCTCGGGAACCAGCCGTTCGGTGACGTCGAGGAGACCCTGCGGCAGATAGGGGAAGACGACGTTGAAGCCGTCCGAACCTTGCTCGTCGAGCCAGCGTTCCATCTCGTCGGCGATACTGGCCGGGGTGCCGACGAAGGCAAGGCCGGCATAGCCGCCATAGCGCTGCGCCAGCTGACGCACGGTCAGATTTTCCTCCGCCGCAAGCTTCAGCACCTGAGCGCGGCCGGTCTTGCTGGCATTGGTGTCGGGAATATCGGCCGGCAGCGGCGCATCGGGATCGAAGCCCGAAGCGTCGTGACCGAGCGCGATCGAAAGCGAGGCGATGGCGCTGTCGTAATGCACCAGACTGTCGAGCGTGGCGCGTTTGGCGCGCGCCTCCTCGATGCTGTCGCCGACGATGACGAAGGCGGCGGGCAGGATCTTCAGATGGTCGCGCTTGCGGCCGATGGCTTCCATGCGGGTCTTGATGTCGGCATAGAGCGCCTTGCCGGCGGCAAGATCGCGCGGCGAACAGAAGACCATCTCGGCGGTCTCGGCGGCAAGCTGGCGGCCGGGATCGGACTGGCCGGCCTGGACGATGACGGGCCAGCCCTGCGGCGGCCGGGCGATATTGAGCGGCCCGCGGACGCTGAGTTCCTCGCCTTTGTGGGCGAGCACATGCATCTTTTCCGGATCGAAGAACTGGCCGCTCTCCCGGTCGCGGATGAAGGCATCGTCGGCGAAACTGTCCCACAGCCCGGTCACGACATCGTAGAATTCCCGCGCACGGTGATAACGTTCGCCATGCTCCACATGTTCGTCCAGGCCGAAATTGAGCGCGGCGTCGGGGTTGGACGTCGTGACGATATTCCAGCCGGCGCGGCCGCCACTGATATGGTCGAGCGAGGCGAAGCGACGAGCGATGTGATAGGGCTCGTCGAAAGTGGTGGAAGCGGTGGCGACGAGGCCGATACGCTCCGTCACCGCCGCCAGCGCCGATAGCAGCGTGAAGGGCTCGAAGGAGGTCACGGTGTGGCTGCGCCTCAGCGCCTCCACAGGCATGTTGAGCACGGCAAGGTGATCGGCCATGAAGAAGGCGTCGAATTTCGCCCGTTCCAGCGCCTGCGCGAAGGACTTCAGATGGGCGAAATTGAAATTGGCGTCGGGATAGGAACCGGGATAGCGCCACGCGCCGGTGTGCAGGCTGACGGGACGCATGAAGGCGCCGAGGCGCAACTGCCGTGGGGTCATGACTTTCCTCATGGATCGGGCAAGGCGGTCGCCTGCCCCGCATTGGGCGTTCTTTCTGCAACCGTCGCGGCGACGGAGCGGGATATCGGTTACGTAGGAAGTCGCCGAAATCAAATCGAGACCGGAAGCGGCAATTCCGGGTGGGAATTTTATCGCTTGCCAAGCTACCTGGGCCGCGCCGGTGCAGAACGCAAACCCTAATCGCGGCGGTTGGAGACTGATAAGCAAACACTTTTCATTTTCGATGGCTTCTATAGAATTTGTGCTCTTATCTCGACGCTCGATTTCTTTCACCGATAGGCTCGTCAGAATTGGAGACATCGATGAACACAGTGCTGAGGTCAACAGATCAGATCCGGCCCGTGGCCGCCCGTATCGGCAGCGACGAGGAAGCGATCGCCACCGCCCGCAGACTGGCGGCCCAATTTGCCGCGCGCGCCGCCGAGCGCGATGCCGACCGGATCCTGCCGTTTACCGAACTCGATCTTCTCGCCCAGTCCGGTCTGCTCGCGATCACCGTGCCTGCGCAATATGGCGGGCTCGACGTCTCCAACGCAGTGCTTGCCGAGATCACTGCGATCCTGTCGGAGGCGGATGGTTCGATCGGCCAGATCCCGCAGAACCATTTCTATATTCTTGAGGCGCTTAGAACCGATGGCGGCGAGGAGCAGCAGCGTTATTTCTTCGGCCGTGTGCTGGCCGGCGATCGTTTCGGCAATGCGCTTTCCGAGCGCGGCACCAAGACGGTCGGCCATTACAACACGCGCATCACCCGCGATGGTCCGGGCTACCGGATCAACGGCCGCAAATTCTATTCGACCGGCGTTCTCTTCGCCGACTGGGTCACCGTCTTCGCGCTCGATCCGGAGGATCGGCTGACAATGGCCTTCGTGCCGAAGGGCACCGAAGGCGTCGAGATCGTCGACGACTGGGACGGCTTCGGCCAGCGCACCACCGGCAGCGGCACGACGATCCTCGACAATGTCTATGTCCGCGCCGATTCCGTGGTCTTCCATCACAAGGGTTTCGAGCGGCCGACGACGATCGGTTCCGTCGGCCAGATCATCCATGCCGGTGTCGATCTCGGGATCGCGCGGGCGGCCTTTGCCGAAACGCTTGATTTCGTCAGGACGAAATCCCGCCCGTGGATGGATAGCGGCCTCGATCGCGCTTCCGACGACCCGCTGACGATCGCCAAGGTCGGCCAGATCGCCATCCGGCTGGAAGCCGCAACCGCTCTTGTCGAGCGCGCTGGCCACAAGGTCGATGCCGCGCAGGTCGAGACGACCGAGGAAAAGGTGGTTGAGGCCACACTTGCGGTTGCCGCCGCCAAGGTGCTGACAACAGAGGTGGCGATCGAGGCGGCGAATACGCTCTTCGAGCTTGCCGGAACCTCGTCGGTACAAACAGGTCTCAATCTCGACCGCCATTGGCGGAATGCCCGCACCCATACGCTGCACGATCCCGTGCGCTGGAAATACCATGTCGTCGGCAACTACCATCTGAACGGCGTGACGCCGCCGAAGAACGGTGCGCTCTGAAGCCTTCGTCGCTTTCAAACGAAAACCCCACCGCCGCTGCCGGCAGTGGGGTTTTTCATTGTCGATGAAGCCGTGGCCGCCTCAGCTATAGAGGCTGACCTCCGGTATCCGGTCGTTCAGCACGAATTCACCGACTTCTTTCGCCTTGTAGAAGACCGGGTCGTGCAGCGTGTGGGTACGGACATTGCGCCAGAACCGGTCGAAACGGTATTTGTCTGCCGTCGAGCGGGCGCCGGTCAGCTCGAAGACGCGCGAGGTGATGTCGAGCGCCACATGGGTGGCGTGCACCTTGGCGGTATAAGCTTCCGCCGCCGCCTCGCCGCGCTCGCGCGCCGTCACGTCGCTGCCACGGGCAAGACCCGCCTGCACGGCTGACGCCGCATGGTCGGCAAGGGCTGCCGAGGCCTTCAGCGCCGCGGTGAATTCGCCGACGCGTTCGAGGATATAGGGATCGTCGGCCGCCCGCTCGACGCCTGACGTGATCCACGGCCGGGTGGTGGTTCTGACGTAATCGACGGCCGCCTGCAGCGCGCCTTCGGCGGTGCCGAGATAAAAGTTGACGAAGACCAGCTGGATGAACGGCGTGTTGAAGGTCGACAATACAGGCGGCGCTGCGTCGGGGGCAGCCGGCGCACCGACGAAATCCTCCTCGTAGACCGGGAAGTCGCGGAACTCGACGCTGCCGCTGTCGGACAGGCGCTGGCCGATATTGTCCCAGTCGTCATTGGCGACATAGCCGGGGCGATTGGTCGGCACGGCGAAGCCGGCGATCTTGTCGTCGAGCGTGGCATTGGCGTTGATGTAGTCGGAGACCCGTGCCGCCGTGGAGAAGGATTTGCGTCCGTTCAGCACATAGCCGTTGCCACGACGAGTCAGCACCAGCCCGGGATCGCGCGGATTGACCGCCGCACCCCAATAGAGGTTCCTGGCGACGGTATCGCTGCCCAGCGCATGGGCACGGGCGGCATCGAGGGCCCAATAGATATACTGGCTGTTGACATAGTGGTAGCCGAGCAGCTGACCGATCGAGCTTTCGCCGCGGGCGAGAATGCGCACCAGCCTCAGTCCATCGACCCAGTCGAGGCCGCCGCCACCGATTTGGGTGGGATGCAACGCATTGAGCAGCCCGGCATTTTTCAACTTGATGATCTCGGCGAGCGGGGGACGGCCTTCGCGGTCGAGGTCTGCGGCGCGCCGGGAAAGATCGGCAGAGATATCCTCCGCACGGGCAAAGAGGTCTGCTCGGGTTGGGTTGCGGCTGGCCGCGAAGACGACATTGGACTGGCTCATGGGCGAAACTCCAATTCTCCAAAAGATGATCCGGCGGGAGCTTGAGGCTCCCGCCGGAAGGATCAGCGTGACCTCCTCAGAAAAGCTTGTCCGGAATCCAGCTCGCGGTTGCCGCATCGCTCGTGCTGAAGGCCGGAATCTTCGCAGCCAGTTCCTCGATCGTCTTGACGCCGGCCGCCCGCAGGCTCTCCTGCGTCAGAAGCGTCGGCTTCACGGTAATCTGATGGGGAACCGTCTGACCGGCGATCTCGAGGGCAGCGGCACGGATGGAGACGGCGCCGACGACGGCCGGATTGGTCGCGACGGTCGCAACCCAGGGGCTGCCTTCCTCGGTGATTTCCTGGATATCGGCGGTCGAGACGTCGGCCGAATAGATCTTCAGCTTAGCTGAAATGCCGAGATCGTTGGCGGCGAGCTTCACACCGCGGGCGAATTCATCATAGGGGGCAAAAACGACCGATATATCGGGATTGGCGGTGAGCGCGGCCTTCGCCTGGTCGGCGGTCGAGGTCGCCGTCGTGTCGCTGACATTGCCGAAACGGGCCTTTTCGACCACGCCCTTATTCTCCGACTTGAACTTGTCCCAGACCTCGTTGCGGCGGTCGAGCGGCGCAAAACCCGCGACATAGACATAACCGGCGTTGAAGTCTTTGCCGTTGTCCTTCACCACCTGTTCGAGCGCCAGCGAGGCGAGCTCGTGATCGCTCTGCTCCACCTGCGGGATCTTGGGGTTGTTGAGGTTGACGTCGAAAGCCACGACCTTGATGCCCTTGTCGAGCGCCTGCTGCACGACGTCGCCGAGCGATTCCGGAAGGCCGTGGTCGATGACGATCCCGGAGACGCCGAGATTGATCGCCTGCAGAATCTGCTCGCGCTGCTCGGCGGCGTCCTGCCGTCCGGGGAAGACGCGCAGGTCGATATCCAGCGCCTTGGCCTGGGCTTCCGCACCGGCCTGGTAGGCCTGGAAGAAATCGCCGGCCGAGATGTAGCTGATCAGAGCCACCTTGACCCCGCCCTTATCAAAGGGGGCCGGAGCGCCGGACAGGCCGTCGGCTTTTGCGCCTTGAATGAAAATGAACGGAATGACGGCGGCAGACAGTGCGAGCCGTGCGAGGGATTTCATCGTCGCGTTCCTTCTAGCAATCGGAAGCGTCGTCTGACGGGTTGGGAGCCCCGCGACGCATCGGATTATTTAGATATAATCTCTATGTTTTTAGTAGAGTAAATGATCCGATTTTCCGGGCTGCGGGAGATTCTTTGTTTCCCGGGGACAGTTTGTGAGGGAAAGGCGTGCCTGGAGTTCGACCACCCGGACGGGGCACACTCCTGATACAAATGCAGTCCCGGACATGATCGATGCCGCTTCTTCACATTGAAAATATCACCCGCAGTTTCGGGTCGACGCGGGCGCTTGCCGGTGCTGAACTGTCGCTGGAGCGCGGTGAGATCGTGGCGCTGATGGGTGCCAACGGTGCGGGCAAATCGACGCTGGTAAAGATCCTCTCCGGCGTCCTTCCGGCCGATGGCGGCACGGTCAGCTTCAATGGCCGCCCCTTTGCGCCGCGCAGCCCGGCCGACGCGGCAAAGGCCGGTGTCGTCACGGTGCATCAATCGACGGATCTCGTCGGCGCGGCTGGCCTGAGCGTTGCCGATGCCCTGCTGCTCAACCGGTTCGCCGATCGGAGCGCGCCCTTCTTCGTCTCGCGCGCCGGCATCCGCCGCGCCGCGCAGGCAATGCTCGATGCCGCCGGCTTCAGCCTGCCGATCGATCGTGATTTCGGCGACCTCGGCAGCGCCGACCGGCAACTGGTGGCGATCGCCCGGGCGCTTGCCAACCGCGCCGATCTGCTCATCCTCGACGAGCCGACGGCGAGCCTTTCCGGAGAGGAAAGCCGCCGCCTCTTCGATATTCTTCTCAGCCTGCGCAAGCGCGGCCTGGCGATCCTTTATATCTCGCACCGCACCGCCGATCTCGAAGCCATCGCCGACCGTGCGCTCGTCATGCGCGGCGGTCGCGTCGTCGGCACCTTCTCGCGGCCGATCGATTTTTCGAGCGCCATCGAGACGATGATCGGCCGCCGACTGGATGCGGCCCGGCCGGATGCGCGGCCTGCGACCGGTCCGGCGATTTTCGAGATGCGCGACATCAGCCTGCTCCCCGAAGCTGAGCCCTTCGATCTGTCCTTGCATGAGGGCGAGGTGGTGGCGATTACCGGCGTGCTCGGCGCCGGCAAGAGCCGGTTGCTCCAGGCGATCTTCGGCGTGACGGCGCTTGAGCGCGGCGCGATGTTCCTCGACGGCCGGCCTTACCGGCCGAAAAGCCCGGCCGAAGCGATCGCCGCCGGTGTGGCGATGGCGGCCGAAGACCGGCACCGTTCATCGCTGATGCCGCCGGCATGGCCCGGCCATTCGCTGTCGGCGACGATCAGCCTGCCGCATCTTGGCAAATGGTATCCGCGCGGTTTCCTGGTCGGTGGCCGTGAACGACGCGAGGCCGAGCAGGCGATCGTCCGTCTCGGCATCAAGGCCGCCGGTCCCCTCGCCTCGATCTGGTCGCTCTCCGGCGGCAACCAGCAGAAGGCGGTGATCGCCCGCTGGGAGGCTGAACCGAGCCGGCTGCTACTGCTCGACGAACCCTTCCAGGGTGTCGACGTCGGCGCCCGTCATGACATCATCCGGGCAATCCGCGCCCGCACCGACCGGGCGACGCTGATCGCGACCTCCGACCCGGAGGAGGCCTATGAAGTGGCCGACCGCATCCTCGTCATCGACCGCCACGTGTTGAGGCCCGCGGCACACGGGGCCGCTTTTGCCTCCGTAATCCAGGGAATATCCGCATGACGACGATCGACGACGACACTCTTCCGCAGGCAAGCGCCCGGCCGAAGGCATCACCGCAAGCCGATAATGGTCGTCTTGCCGCCTTCGGGGCGTTCCTCCGGGCGGGTGCGGTGTTCATCCTGCTTACGGCTCTCGTCATCGGCTTCACCATCGCCGAGCCCGCCTTCATCAATATCGCCAATCTGATGAGTATTCTGCAGGCAGTGTCCGTCGTCGCCATTCTCGGCGCCGGCGTCACCGTGACGCTGGCCGTCGGCGGTTTCGACCTGTCGATCGGCGCGGTCGCCGCATCGAGCGTGATGGCGGCGAGTTATGCGATGATCGTCTGGCATCTCGATGCCTATGTGACGGTACCGCTGGTGCTCGCCTTCGGCGCCCTGATCGGTCTCGTCAACGCCTTCCTGATCGTGCGCCTGAAGGTGCCGGATCTCCTGGCGACGCTGGCGATGATGTTCCTGCTTTCCGGTCTGCAACTGATCCCGACCGCCGGCCGGTCGATTTCGGCGGGCCTCACCCTGCCCGACGGTTCGAAGGCGACCGGCGCCTACGACCCGGCCTTTCTTCTGATCGGCCGCTACAGCATCCTCGGCACCCTGCCGGTTGCCGTGGTACTGATGGCGGTGGTCGCCGTCGCGCTTTTCATTCTCACCGAACGCACCCGCATCGGCCGGCTGCTGTTTGCGACCGGTGGCAACGAGGTCGCGACCCGGCTTGCCGGCGCGTCCACAGTCCGGCTGAAGACGCTCGCCTATGTGATTTCGGGCACGCTGGCGGCGCTGGGCGGCATCGTCATCGCCGCCCGCGTCGGGCGTGGCGATGTCTCCTCCGGCGGCTCGTTGCTGATGGATTCCGTCGCCGCCGCGCTGATCGGTTTTGCCGTCCTCAATCTGCGCCGCCCGAACGTGCTCGGCACCATTGCCGGCGCCGTCTTCGTCGGGGTGCTGCTGAACGGTCTCACCATGCTGAACGCCCCTTATTACACCCAGGATTTCGTCAAGGGCGCCGTGCTCGTCGGAGCCTTAGCGCTGACCTACGGCCTTGGCCGCAGCAATCCCTAATTCCAAGGAAGAAAGACATGACCCGCGAAATCAGGCTCAACGCCTTCGACATGAATTGCGTCGGACACCAGTCGCCGGGGCTCTGGCGCCATCCGCGCGACAAGTCCTGGACCTACAAGGATCTCGACTACTGGGTGCATCTGGCCAAGACGCTGGAACGCGGCAAGTTCGACGGGCTGTTCATCGCCGACGTGCTCGGCGTCTATGATGTGCTGAACGGCAATGTCGATGCCGCCCTTCGCCATTCGGCGCAGGTGCCGGTCAACGACCCGTTGCAGCTCATCCCGACTATGGCCTACGCGACCGAACATCTCGGCTTCGGCCTGACGGCGTCGCTCTCCTTCGAGCATCCCTACACCTTCGCCCGCCGCATCTCGACGCTCGACCACCTGACCAAGGGGCGCGTCGGCTGGAATATCGTCACCTCCTACCTCAACAGCGGCGCGCTCAATATCGGCCAGCCGGCGCAGACGAAGCACGATGACCGCTACGATCTTGCCGAGGAATATCTGGAAGTCTGCTACAAGCTCTGGGAGGGAAGCTGGGAGGATGGCGCTGTCGTGCGCGACCGCGAAACCGGCATCTTCACCCATCCGGACAAGGTCCACCCGATCCGCCATTCCGGCAGGCATTTCAACGTGCCCGGCATTCACTTGAGCGAACCCTCGCCACAGCGCACACCGGTGCTCTACCAGGCCGGCGCCTCCAGCCGCGGCAAGGATTTCGCCGGCGCCCATGCCGAATGCATCTTCGTCGCTTCACCGTCGAAGGCGGTGCTGAAGCGCTATGTCGCCAATGTCCGCGAGGCGGCCGAACGCGTCGGCCGCAACCCGCGCGAAATCCTTGCTTTCAACCTGCAGACCGTGATCCTCGGTGAAACGGATGCGGAGGCACAGCGGAAATTCAACGAATACCGCAAATATGCCTCCTTCGAGGGCGCGCTAACGCTAATCTCCGGCTGGACCGGCATCGATTTCGGCCAGTTCGGGCCGGACGAAGTGTTGCGGCACCGCCATACCAATGCGGTGCAATCGGCTGTCGAGACCTTCACCACCATCGATCCCACCAAGGAATGGACGGTGCGCGAAATGGCCGATTGGGTCGGCGTCGGCGGTTTCGGCCCGGTCTTCGTCGGCTCGCCGCAGACGGTTGCCGATCTGATGCAGGAATGGGTCGAGGACACCGATGTCGACGGCTTCAACCTCGCCTATGCCGTGACACCCGAGAGTTTCGAGGATGCCGTCGATCTGCTGGTGCCGGAACTGCAAAAGCGCGGCGTCTACAAGACCGACTATGCCAAGGGAACGCTGCGGGAAAAACTCGGGGGAGCGGGGCCGCGGCTCGTTGCGCCGCATCCCGGGGCTGCCTATCGCAATCTCTTCGGCGAGCCCACCCGCGTCGCCGCCAGTGGCTGAGTGAATAATGACCGGCGCATCATCCTCCCCGAAAATCGGATCCGATTTTCGGGGAGGATGATGCGCCAATCAAAGTGATAGAGCGTCCTTAGCGCGTCCTGTTGGACGCGCGGCGCTCTGGGTGACAAAAAATGTCTCGCGGTGTCCGAGGTTTAGAATTTAACCTCTATGACAATCGGCGTTTCACCCTGAATATGGGCGCTTGAAATTCGATCGATCAGGAGGGGTCATGACCGTACCATCTATCTCGCGGCGCACACTGATGAAGGGCACCGCCCTGCTCCTCGCTTCGACGACGCTCGCTCGCCAGGCGCTGGCGCAGGCGGCGCCTGCCGGTGGCCGGCTGATCGTTGCGGCCGATTCCGAACCGAAGAACCTCAATCCGGCGATCGTCGCCTCCAACGGCGTCTTCTTCGTTGCGAGCAAGGTGATCGAGCCGCTTGCCGAAGCCTCGTTCGACGGCAAGGACGGGCTTGCGCCGCGTCTCGCCACCTCCTGGGAGGGGTCGGCCGACGGCCTCTCCGTCACCTTCAAGCTGCGCGACGGCGTGACCTGGCACGACGGCAAGCCGTTCACCTCGGTCGATGTCGCCTTCTCGGCGCTCAACATCTGGAAGCCGCTGCAGAATCTCGGCCGCCTGGTCTTCGCCAATCTCGAAGCCGTCGATACGCCCGATGACTACACCGCCATCTTCCGCTTCTCCAAGCCGACGCCGTTCCAGCTCATCCGCAACGCCCTGCCTGTCGTCACCAGCGTCGTCGCCAAACACATCTTCGACGGTACCGATATTGCCACCAATCCGGCTAACACCACGCTTGTCGGTACCGGGCCGTTCAAGTTCGCCGAACACAAATCCGGCGAATATTACCGGCTGGTGCGCAATGAGAGTTACTGGGACAAGGAGCAGCCGAAACTCGACGAGATCGTCTTCCGCGTGCTGCCCGATCGCGAGGCTGCGGGTGCCGCACTCGAGGCTGACGAAATCCAGCTTGCCGCCTTTTCGGCGGTGCCGCTTGCCGATCTCGACCGCATCTCCAAGGTCGAGGGCATCAAGGTGATCTCCAAAGGCTACGAGGCTTTGACCTACCAGCTCGTCGTCGAGATCAATCACCGCCGCAAGGAACTGGCCGATCTCCGGGTCCGTCAGGCGATCGCCCAGGCGATCGACAAGAAATTCGTGGTCGACACCATCTTCCTCGGTTACGCCGCCGCTGCGACCGGCCCGGTGCCGAAGAATGCGCCGGAATTCTATACATCCGATGTCGCGACCTATGCGTTCGACCCCGCCGCCGCCAACGATATTCTCGACAAGGCGGGTTACAAACAAGGGCCTGATGGTAACCGTTTCTCGCTGAAGCTGCGCCCCGCACCCTATTTCAACGAGACCCGCCAGTTCGGCGATTACCTTCGCCAAGCGCTCGCCGTCATCGGCATCGATGCCGAGATCGTTAATGCCGATGCGGCCGCGCACCAGAAGGCTGTTTATACCGATCACGACTTCGACCTTGCCGTCGGCCCGCCGGTCTTCCGCGGCGATCCGGCGATCTCCACCACGATTCTCGTTCAGTCCGGGACGCCAGCCGGCGTGCCCTTCTCCAACCAGGGCGGCTACGTCAATCCGGAGCTCGACAAGATCATCAAACAGGCCTCCGAGACGGTCGACACGGCGGCGCGCACGGATCTCTACCGCAAGTTTCAGCAGCTCGTCGTCGCCGATCTGCCGCTGATCAACGTGGTGGAATGGGGGTTCATCACCGTCGCGCGCGACACCGTGCTCAATGTTGCGGACAATCCGCGCTGGGCGGTCTCGAACTGGGGCGATACCGCGCTGCAATCGTGATAGGATCGGCAGCAATTCTCTTCCAGAGGCCCTGTCCGGCGTGAAACGAGCCATCATCCTCCTGAGGCGCAGGGCAATCAGCAGCATTCCGGTGCTGCTGATCGTGGTGATCTTCACCTTTTTCCTGCTCGAATCCGCCTCGGGCGATGCCGTCGACGCCTATCTCGGTTCGATCGGCGGCGGCGATGCCGCACTGAGGCAGTCGCTGCGCGAGAGCTACGGCCTCGACCAGTCGATGTTTGCGCGCCTCTGGCTCTACCTTTCCTCGCTGGCGCGGTTCGATCTCGGCTGGTCGGTCGCCTTCAACCGGCCAGTCGGCGTGCTCATCACAGAGCGCCTGCCCAATACGCTGCTGCTGATGGGCAGCGCGACGGCACTCTCCTTTGGTATCGGCTCGGCGCTCGGCATCCTTGCCGGGGCGCGGCCGGGTAGCGTGCGAGATCGGATGCTGTCGATCGGCTCACTGATCGTCTATGCCATTCCGAGTTTCTGGCTCGGCCTGGTTCTCAGTATCGTTTTCTCGGTGAAGCTGCGTTGGTTTCCGATCGCCGGCGTGGAAACAATCGCTTCCGGCAAGACGGGATTTGCCCGCGCGCTCGACATTGCTGATCATTTGGTTCTGCCGGTGGGCGCGCTCGCGCTGATCTATCTCGCCTTGTTCCTGCGGGTGATGCGCAGCGGTATGGCCGAGGCCTGGAAGCTCGATTTCGTGCTCTTCGCCCGCGCCAAGGGCCTGTCGCGCAGCCGTATCGTGCTGCGTCACGTGGCGCGCAATGCGCTGCTGCCGCTCGTCACCATGCTCGGGCTGCAATCGGCGGCCATGCTCGGCGGCAGCGTGGTGATCGAGAGTGTCTTTGCGATCCCCGGTTTCGGCCGGCTGGCGCAGGAGGCGGTCAACGGCCGCGACGCGCCGCTGTTGATGGGCATCGTCGTCACCAGTGCCGTCCTCGTCATATCGGTCAATGTCCTCGTCGATCTCGTCTATGCCGCGCTCGATCCGCGCATCGGCGCATCGGAGGGCGGCGTATGAACTGGCTGCGGCGCCTGCTGCGCACACCGGAAGGTGCGGCCGGACTGGCGATCCTTCTCATCCTCCTTTTGGCCGGGCTGCTCGCTCCCGTCGTTTCGCCGGGCGATCCGCTGAGGATCGCCGGCCGCGCGTTGCTGGCGCCGTTCACCGATCCGGCTTTTCCGCTCGGCACCGACCGTCTCGGTCGCGACGTCCTGGCGGGGCTGCTCTATGGCGCGCGGACGTCGCTTGCCGTCGGCCTGGCGGCGGCGTTTTCAGCCATGGTGCTGGGGCTCTGTGTCGGCATGGTAGCCGGTTTTGCCGGCGGGCTCATTGACGAGGCGCTGATGCGGGTGGTCGACGCCTTCCAGATCGTGCCGGCTTTTCTCCTCGCCCTTGCCTTCGTCAGCACCATCGGGGTGTCGACGCCCATTATCGTCCTTGCCATCGCACTCGGGACGTGGGCCGATCCGGCACGGCTGACGCGAGCGCAGGTGCTTGCGATCCGCGAGCAGGATTATGTCGCCTCGGCAAGGGTGATCGGCATGCATCCGGCCGAAATCGCCTTTCGGGAAATCCTGCCGAACGCGCTGCCGCCGGTGCTGGCGCTTTCCGCCACCATCGTCGCCGGTGCTGTTCTCACCGAGGCAGCGCTGTCCTTCCTTGGCCTCGGCAATCCCAATATCGCCACCTGGGGTTCGATGATTGCCGAGGGCCGCAGCGTACTGCGTTCGGCATCCTATCTCTCGATCATACCGGGCGCTGCCCTCGCCGTGACCGTGCTCGGCGTCCATCTCTTTAGCGAGGGTCTCGGCCAGGCGCTCGGCGATAATGACGTGGGGGCGGCATGAGCGGTATTTTCTGCAGCCTGCGACAGCTTTCGGTCACCTATGGGCGCGGTGTCGCGGCCGCGCTCGACGGTATCGATCTCGATATCGTCGCCGGCGAAAGACTGGCAATCATCGGCGAAAGCGGCTCCGGCAAGAGCACACTCGCCCGCGCGCTAGCCGGCCTGCTGCCGGAGGGTGCGAGGGTCGGCGGCGAGATGCTCTGGCCCGGACTAGGCCATGCGCCCCGCCCGGGACGCGATTTCGGTGTCGTCTTCCAGGATCCCGGCTCCAGTCTCAATCCCGTGCTGACGATCGGAGAGCAGGTCGCCGAGGGCGCCAGGCGCCATCTCGGTCTCAGCTGGAAACAAGCCTATGTCAGAGCTGAGGAATTGCTCGGACGGGTGCGGATACCGCAGCCTGAAAAGACCATGCGGGCCTTTCCGCATCAGCTTTCCGGCGGCCAGCGCCAGCGCGTGGCGATCGCCGCAGCCATCGCTGCGAGGCCTGCGCTGCTGATCGCCGACGAGGCGACCAGCGCGCTCGACGTGGTCGTCCAGGCCGAGATTGTCCGTCTGCTCGACGGGTTGGTGCGCGAGGACGGCATGACGCTGCTGTTCATCACCCACGACATCGCGCTTGCCTCCGGTTTCGTCGACCGCATCGCCGTCTTCCGCAATGCGAGGCTGGTCGAGGCTGGCCCCGTCCGTTCCGTGCTTTCGGCGCCGAAAAGCGACTACACCGCCGCCCTGATCGCCAGCCATCGCGACCTCGCGACGCCGCCGCTGATCACGGAGGTGCAGCCATGAACGATGTGCTGCTTTCCGTCGAAAACCTGTCGAAAGGGTTTTCTTCCGGCGCGCGCCAGGTTGCCGCCCTCGACAATGTGTCGCTGACGATCTCAGCCGGCGAAACGCTCGGTCTCGTCGGGGCCTCCGGCAGTGGGAAATCGACGCTGTCGCGCATCCTGCTGCGGCTTCTCAGCGCCGATGCCGGGTCGATCCGCTTCGAGGGGGTGGATTGGCTTGCCCTGAACGGTGCGTCGTTGCGCCGCCGGCGGGCGCGCATGCAGATTGTGTTCCAGGACCCGCTCGCAGTCTTCAATCCGCTGGCGAGCGTTGGCGCCGTGCTCGACGATCCGCTTCGCATCCACGGCGTCGTCGCGAAAGACCGGCGCCCCGGCGAGATCGCCATGCTTCTCGAGCGTGTCGGCCTGCCCGCCGACTATGCCGGCCGGCCGGTCCGCGCGCTGTCCGGTGGCCAGCGGCAGCGCGTGGCGATCGCCCGGGCGATTGCGGCACGGCCCTCGCTGCTGGTGCTGGACGAAGCCGTATCGGCCCTCGACGTCACCGTGCGCGGCAGGATCCTGGAACTTCTGGTCGATCTGCAGAAAGAACAGGGCATTGCCTGTCTGTTCATTTCACACGATCTTGCCGTGGTCCGCGCCGTTTCCCACCGCATCGCCGTCATGGATGGCGGGCGGATCGTCGAGACCGGTCCGGCCGCGGCGCTCGTTGCCGCGCCGCAATCCGATGCCGCTCGCGCGCTCGTTGCCGCCGTGCCCCGTCTCGCGACCGATCCCTGCTGAAGGAAGTATCCATGTCCGATCTTGGTTGGAATCCCCTGCATGGCGTACCCTCCTATCCCGCGGAACGCTACGCAGCCCTTGCCGACAGGATCGGCCGCCTATTGCGCAGCCGTGGCGACATATTGCTTGTGCAGGCAGAGGCAGTGGTGGCGCTGGAGGCGGCAGCGGTCAGCCTTGCGCGCCCCGGCCTTGCCGCACTCAACATCGTCACCAGCCTCTATGGCGGTTGGTTCGGGCAATGGCTGCGGCGGGGCGGTGCAACGGTTGCCGATATCGTCGCCGAACCAGGCCTGCCGATCGAGATCGATGCCGTCGCCAAAGCACTCGACGCCGGTTCTCGCATCGATGTGCTCGCTCTGGTTCATGCCGAATCCGCCAGCGGCATTCTCAATCCCCTGCCCGAGATACTGGCGCTTGCGCGTGATCACGGCATCGTCACCGTCGTCGATGCGGTCGCCTCGGTCGGCGGTCACGAATTCGATGTCGACGATCTCGGCATCGACATCGCGGTGATCGGCCCGCAGAAGGCACTCGGCGGTCCGGCTGGTGTCTCCGCGCTCTCGGTCAGCCGCCGTGCCTGGGATTTCATTCTCCGAGATGGCGCACCGCGCGATTCGATCTTGTCTTTGGCGGACATGAAGAGCTGGGTCGATAGCGGCCGGTTCGGCCTGCCGGGAACGCCGGCGCCGCTGGAATTCTTCGCGCTGGAAACGTCGCTCGACCGCATCGAAGCCGAAGGCCTGGAGAATGTGGTCGCCCGCCATGCGCTTGCCGCATCGGCAACACGGGCGGGGCTTGCGGCACTCGGAACTCCGGTCTGGGTGCCGGCAGCAAAGGCGTCGAACCTGGTGACGGCGGTGCCGGTGCCGGAGGCGCTGGCACCTGCCGTGCTGATCACTGCCGCCGGACGACTGGGGGTCGAGCTGACCGAAGGTGTCGGAACCGCGCCGGCCCGTCTCGTGCGGCTGAACCACACAGGTCCGCGCGCCACATTCCAGACGGTGCTGTCGAATGTCGTGGCCTATGGCGCGGCCCTCAGGCAGGCCGGTCATCTCGCGGATATATCAGCCGCTTCGGAGGCGATTTCGTCGGCCTATAGCCGCTGAGAGATGTTCCCGGAACCGGGACGGCATGTCGATGACCACAAGGCCGCCGCCCGGCTTACGCTTGGCCCGGCAAAAACCCTCCGGCATCCCGATAAAGCCGTATTCAGTCCTTGATAATCGTCGCTCGCCAAGGCAGGAGAGAGGCATCGTGGAGACTTGGTGCAGATGACGAGATTGCTGGATGCGCAGGGCCTGGAGATTTCGCATGAGGGGCACCGCACCCGCCTGAAATGGCATAGGTTGCGCAAACGGTTTGCCGATCCGCTGTTCTCAGCCGAGGTTATGGCGGAAGGATTTGCCGCCGGCGCTTCGATGGAGCTCGATCTGCGCGTGCGCGCCGATAGCGGTTTCGTCGTGCTGCACGACGAGGACCTCGAAGGCGAAACGACCGGGCATGGACCGATCGCCGAAAAAAGCCTTGGTGACCTCGGCGATATCAGGATGCAGGAGGGCGACCGGCCGCTGATCCTCAGCGAAGATCTCGCTGCCATGCTGCAATCCGCCCATCCGGCCGCGCTGCTGCAATTCGACATGAAGGACGACTACGAGGCGATCGGCGCCAGGGGCATTGAGCATCTTGCCGCGCATTTCCGCCATATCGCCGCCTCGGTGATCGTTAGCGGCGGCAGTCTCGATCTCATCGTCGCGGTCAAGGAGAAGCTTCCGCATCTGCTGCGCGGGATCGACCCCACCGACAAGCTCTACGATATCAGCAAGGCTCGCGGCTGGAAGGCTGTCGAGGCGGAATTGCGCGCCGACCTGCGCGGCCCGACCGAACCGGACACGATTTATTTGCAGTGGTCACTGATCCTGGACGCCGCCAGGGACGGTCTCGACATGATCGCGCTCTGCCAGGATCAAGGCAAACGCGTCGATGCCTGGACCTTCACCCTGAAGGATCCGGAGGCTGGTTTCAGCGAAGAGGAATGGTTGAATTTCTCGGCGCTGATGGCCCTGAAGCCGGATCAGATCACCACCGACGAGGCACCGGCGACCGAACGCGCCTGGCGCCGCCGCATGGCAGTCTAACGACAAGCATCGGAGTATCATTTCGAAAGGTGTGAGCCGCTGTCGGGACTCTATTTCTCGGCCTGTCGCATGTTTTGCGTAATTTGCATCATTTTAAACTTCTGATGCTATCCATATCCAGCAGACAAATGTTGGTGTTCGATATGCAAGTTGTTGATACTAAAGCAATTGCGCAACAAGCAAATTCCAGCTTGCAGGAAGCGTGGCATCTTGGGTGCACAGGCCGCTCCGTCGAGGCACTCACACTGGCCGGCCAGATCCTTGCGGATGCCACGGCGCGGGGCGACGATCGGCTCGCAGCTCAATGCGACACCGACATTGGCTGGTACTGTTTTCAGATCGGCAAGGCCGAACTTGGCCTGACGCATGTCCGCCGGGCGGTAGACTTCTGGAAAACGAACGGGGAGCCCAGGCAGGAAGCCTATGCCCGGGCCTATTTCGGATGGCTGCTGCTGGAATTGGGCCTGCCGGAGGAAGCGATCGAAGAAGCCACGCACGCGTTGGATCTGGCCGACAAGACAGCAGACCCGAAAGCGCAAAGCCTGGCCACCAACGTCATTGGAATTATCTTCTGGTACAACAAGCAGCCCGACCGGGCCATCCTGATGAGCGAGAGGTCTGTCGAACTCGCCAGATCGATCGGCGACAAGACCTATGAATGCTGGTGGCTCATCAATCTCGGCGGCGCTCATTCGGAAGCCGGATATATCGCGCAGGCGCTCGATCAGCCGGAGCAAGGCCACCAGATGCTGGTGAGAGCGCTGGAACTGACCGAACAGGCGCTCGACATCGCAACCGAGACTGGCGATCGCTGGGCTGCCCGCATCTGTCTCGGCAACAAAGCCGAGTTCCACAGCCACCTGGGCGAGCATGACAAGGCGCTCCAGTGCATGGTCCGCTACCGGCTGTTGCAGGAGAACAGCTATGTCAGGGACAGGCAGCAATATCTCTACACCTTGGGCCAGATCTACAACAATTCCGGCAAATTCGCGGAAGCTCTAGCGCCGCTGCTCGAGGCGGTGGAGCTGATAGACGATGGCGGCAGTTTCGATTCCTATATCCAGATCTATCTTCATCTGTCGCAAGCCTATGAGGGGCTGGGACAGTTCGATCCGGCGCTGGCGGCCCATAAAAAATATCACCAAGCCTATTTGCGCAATAGCGCCGAGAGAACCCAGCAGCGCGCCCGCCTTGCCGAAATCTACTATGAAACCAAGCGGTTCAAGGAAGTTGCCGAAACGGAGACGAAGCGCGCAGAAACGCTGGAGGCCTCCTATCAGAAGCTGCAGGAGCAAACCGATATCCTTGCCAGTGCCGTCTATGTGGACCCGCTGACCGGCCTCTATAACCGCAAATATCTTGACAGCCGTTTCAAAGAGCTGACGTCCGAGAAGCGCCCATATTCCATCGCTATGCTGGATGTCGATCACTTCAAGTCGGTCAACGACAACTTCTCTCACATGATCGGCGACCAGGTCCTCAGTGCCATTGGCGCCATATTGCGCGGCCAACTGCGCATTACCGATCAGGCAATTCGCTTTGGCGGCGAGGAATTCGTCGTCCTGCTCGCCGGCGCTCCCCGGGGCGCCGCCGATGTCTGCGAGCGGCTGCGTTTGGCCGTTGAACAGTGGGCCTGGTCCGAGATCTGCAACGGGTTGCACATTACGATCAGCATCGGTGTCGCCGGCACCCTGTCTGCCACTTCTCCGAACGAGATCCTGGCGATCGCCGATCAGAATCTCTATGCGGCGAAAAAGAGCGGCCGCAATCGCGTTGTTTCGTAACCGGCGTTTCCGCAGCTTTCGGGTCAACGTCGCAGTTACGCCAAATCGGGCGGGTCGCCTCTTTGAGAATGGTCTATTTATAGCCCTTCAATGTCGAGGATGAAGGCGAATTCGCCGGCAAGCCCCGGCGCGTGGGCTATGACAGGCCCGCCTTGCGCAAGCAGCCTGTCGACCGGCGGCATCGCCACCACAGCGCCGGCCTCTTCGGCGATCAGCGCGCCGGCGAGCATGTCCCAGGCATTGAGGTGGCGTTCGTAATAGAGATCGGCAGCGCCCTCGGCGACGCGGACGAGGTCGATCGCGGCCGCGCCCATGCGGCGATAATCCATGCCGCGTTCGTGGAGCCGCCGCGAAAGCGCGAGATGGTCTTCAAAGCTCGTCTTGCGGGAATGGCCGAGAATGACGAGCGCATTGGCCGGATCGACGGTCGCAGCCGCATGCACCGGAAGCCCGTCCTTGAAGGCGCCACCGCCGCGCACGGCATGAACGACCTTGTCGGCGGCGGCGTCATAGACCACGCCGATCTCAACCTTTCCCGATGCGACGAAGGCGATCGAGACGCCCCAGTGCCGGAAACCCCTGATATAGTTGGTGGTGCCGTCGATCGGATCGACGACCCAGGTGCCGCCCTCGCCCGATCGTCCGCCGCTCTCTTCGCCCATGAATGTATCGTCCGGAAAGCGCGACAACAGCCCGTCGCGGATTGCCTGCTCGGCCTTTCTGTCGGCGATGGTGACGAAATCCTGCAATCCCTTGTTCTCGACGGCGAGGCTACCGGGGACGGAGTCCCACCGAAAGCGGGCCGTTTCCCGTCCGACCTCGAGGGCAACTGACATGGCGACCTCCGCCCGTGCGCGGATGGCGGCGGCATCGAATGCGGAATTCATCAGGCAGTCCTTCTTCTGATCAATGTCACCGGCGTGAATTCGACACGCGCCGTCAGGTCCGGCTCGGCCATCCGGCTCATCAGCAGGTCGACCGTCTTTTCGGCCTGGACGTCGCAGGGCTGGCGGATGGTCGTGAGATCGTAAGCGGTCCAGCTCGCTTGCGGAATGTCGTCATGGCCGATGATGCGGAGCGGCGGCGCGTCATCGCGGCCGCGGCCCTGCATGACGCGGTCGATCACGCCGCAGGCCATGTAGTCGTTGGCGCAGAACAGTCCGTCGATGCCGGATGCGGCAAGTTCGGCTGCCGCATCATAACCGCTCCGGTAGTTGTTGATCCTTACCTGCAGGAATTGCGCCTCGACGCCGAGCTGCCTGCAACGCGCGATGAAGGCCTCGCTGCGCCGCCGCGCCGTATAGGATACGGCAGGTGCGGCCATCACGGCGGGCTTTCGCACGCCGCTGTCGATCAGCTGGGTGGCGGCGAGATGGCCGGCCATCCGGTCGTCGGAAATGATGCGGTCGACGAAGGGGATGTCGTTGCCCTTGTTGATCAGCACGATCGGCACGCCTTCGGCCGCGCACTGCTCGCAGATTTCGGTCGGCGGTGCGTCCGAAGTGACGATGACGCCTGACACGGCGTAATGCAGCAGCTGGCCGATGACCGTCGAAGTATCGGCCTCCGGCGAGGTCGGCAGCAGGATGGGACGGAAATTACGGGCGAGCAGCACTCTTGCGAGATTCTCGATCTGTAGCGTGCGGAACGGGTTGTCGAGGCCGGCAGCGACGACGCCGACGAGATCGGAGCGTTTGTTGGTCAGGCTTCGGGCAAGATAGTTCACCCGGTAGCCGAGTTCCTTGGCCGCCTGGTAGACCTTCTCGCGCGTCTTCGGCGAGACGCTGGCATCCGGCGTGAAGGCGCGCGACACGGCGGCGCGCGAGACGCCGGCCACACGCGCCACATCGAAGGAGGTTACCTTGCGCGGTCCCTTATCCCTGTCTGCCAACTGCTTTTTCCTTAACCGCAGGCGACCGCATCAGATCGGGCAGATCCGTGCAGATGCCGAGAACGGGAAGCTTCATGATGTCGTCGAGAATGGCCGGTCGCTCCTCGTGCCAGAGCACGATCTCGCGGCCCGCCTCGAAGGCGCGGTTCATCAGCGCCTCGGTGACCAGATCCTGCGGACGCTCGCCTGCCCTCTCCCAACAGAGATGCAGGATATCGGCGCCGGCCTCGTCGCCGAGTACATGCGGATCGTGGCCAACGCGGATCAGCACCGAGAGAGGAAAATCGCAGGCCGCGTCACGGAGTTCGCGCACCTGCGCCGTGTCGAAGGAGCCGAGACAGGCGAAACGCTGGTTCATCTCGGCAAGATGCCGCCAGCAGCGCATGCCGGTCCCAGGCGCTTTCAGCTCGACATAGAGACCGGTCCCGGTCTCGCGGCCGAGGGCGGCGACCTCCGAAAAACTCGGCACATCGACACCGTCGAGCCCGGCAAGCTCCGCTGCCGTCATTTCGGAAATGCGGCGGTCGATGCCGAAGACGCGCTCGAGATGGTCGTCATGCGAGACGACGACCACGCCGTCGCTGGTCAGCTGCGTGTCGAGCTCCCACATCTCAGCGCCGAGTTCGGCGGCGCGGCGAAAAGCGGCCAACGTGTTCTCGGGTTCATGGCCGCTGGCGCCACGATGGCCGATGCAAAAGGGAAGCCGGCCCTTGGTCGCTGGCCAGCCGTAACGCTCGAAAAATCCCGAAAAATCGCGGGTCATCAGAGCCTCCTGCCATTTTCATCGAAGACGAATATGCCGCGGCTGTCGATTGCCCACCGGACGTCGTCGCCGACATGGATATCGCTGCGCACCGGCTGGATCGAACGCAGCAGCGGCCCGCCGGCAAGAGCCACGTCGTAGAGATTCTCGCGGCCTTGCGTTTCGGCGAAGGTGATCTTGCCGGGCACGGGGATGTCGCCCGCCGGCGTGAAATGCTCCGGCCGGACGCCGAGCATCAGCTTCGTGCCCTCGGCGGCGCCGATGGTATCGGGCAGCGGCACGCGGATCTCGCTTTCCGGGATCGTAAAGGCGCCCTTGTCGACGACGCCGCGCAGGAAGGTGATCGGCGGGTTGCCGAGAAAGCCGGCGACGAAGGCGGTCTTCGGATCGTTGTACATTTGGGCCGGCGTGGCGATCTGAACGATCTCGCCTTCCTTCATGATGGCGATGCGGTCGCACATGCTCATCGCCTCCACCTGGTCATGGGTGACGAGAATGGCGGTGATGCCGGTCTCGCGCTGCAGGCGGCGGATTTCCGAGCGCATTTCGAGGCGCAGCTTGGCGTCGAGATTGGCGAGCGGTTCGTCGAGCAGCAGTACATCAGGCTTGCGGATCAGCGCGCGGGCGAGCGCCACGCGCTGCTGCTGGCCGCCGGAAAGCTGGGCCGGCCGGCGCCCCATCAGGTTGCCGATCTGCACGAGGGCTGCGATCTGGTCGACCTCCTTTCGGATTTCGGCGGCGGACACGCCCTTCACCTTCAGGGGAAAGCCGATGTTTTCGGCAACCGTCATGTGTGGGTAGAGCGCATAGGATTGGAAGACGACGCCGACATTGCGGGCCTGGCTCGGCAGATCGGTGACGTCGCGGTCACCGAAGAGGATGCGTCCGCCGGTCGGCCGGTGAATGCCGCAGACCGCAAAAAGCGTCGTCGATTTGCCGCAGCCGGAAGGCCCGAGCAGCGCCAGCATCTCGCCGTCGCCGACTTCGAGCCGCATGTTCTCGATGACCTTGGTGGAGCCGAAGCTCTTCGAAAAATTGTCGAGGAGGATGCGCATCAGCCTTTGCTCCCGCCGCCGTAGATGTTCATGAGATATTTGTTGAAGAGTGCGTAAGCGATCAGAACCGGGAGGAAGTAGAAGATGCCGACCGCTTTGAACATGTTGAAATCGTAATTGTTGTCGTCGACGAGGAAGCCGGCGAGATAGACCGACAGCACCTGCACCTGATTACCAGGCGCCAGCACCTGCGGCAGGATAAATTCACCCCAGCCGGAGAGGAAGGAGAACAAGCCGAGCGCCATGATGCCGGGCTTGACTTGCGGCAGCACAAGGCTGCGCCAGACCCGGAAACGCGAGGCGCCGTCGACGACACCGGCCATTTCGATTTCCCACGGCACGGTGTCGTAGAAGCCTTTCATCAACCAGATGCCGAGCGGCAGGTCGATCGCCGCCTTTACCAGGATGACGCCGATCAGCGAATTGTAGAGGCCGATCATCTGCAGCACGATGAAGATGGCGATGATCAGCGTCACCGAGGGGAAGGCATGCAGCACCATGACGCCGGCAAGGAAGAAGCCGCGCGCCGGGACGTTTAGCCGCGATAGCACATAGCCCGCCATCGACGAGACGATGAGCACGACGCTGGTGGTGCAGGCTGCAAAGAGCAGCGTATTCACCGTCACTTGCCAGATGTTCGCCTTGCCCGCCGTCGTCTGCCACAGGAAACGCCAGTGCTCGAGCGTCAAGCCGGAGGGCAGCAAGGCATCCGGCTGCCTTACCGTCACGGTGTCGAGGAAGAGATAGGCATACATCAGGAGCAGCGGCAGGCTGACGATTGTCAGTGCCGATATGACGGGCCAGCTGCGGTAATTTGCCGAGGGCTGCGATTGTTCGGCCATGGTCAATCCTCGATCAGGGGCTTGGCGACAAGCGTGCCGTAGTTGAAGACTCGCAGATAGAGGAGCGACAGCACCACGCCGATGACGACGAGCACCAGCGCCATGGCGGCACCCAGCCCATATTCGAGATTGCCGGCATAATTCCTGAGCGCGGTGTGATAGGCGGCCAGCGCCCAGACCTCGGTCGAGTTGCCCGGTCCGCCATTGGTGGCTAGCAGGATTTCATTGAAGGAGGCGAGCAGCGACAGCGTCTGATAGCAGGTGACGAAGAGGATCGGCCAGCGCATCTGCGGCAGAATGATGTAGCGGATCTGCTGCCAGCGTGAGGCGCCGTCGACCTCGCTCGCATAGAACTGGCTCTTCGGAATGGCTTTCATCGCCGAGGAGAAGACCAGCATGCCCATCGAGGCGCCGATAAAGCCGTTGATCAGCACAACGAAGATCCAGGCATTATAGGCGTTGTCGAGCAGGTAGTTCTTCGGGGGATAGCCGAACTTGCCCATCAGGATGGAAATGAAGCCGGTATCCCAGGCAAGCCATTTCCACAGCATCACATAGATGACGACGGGGGTGATGCGTGGCAGGAGCCAGATGCCGCGGAAGATCGAGGCTGGCGTCGGCGGCATGTAATGCGTCCAGATCGCCAGCAGCAGCGCATAGCCGACATTGAAAAGCGTCAGCACCAGCGCGACATAGAGCACGGTATTCAAGAGCACGCGCGCCATGTCGGGTGAAGTGACCAGGCGCGAGAAATTGTCGGTCGTCCAGATCCAGCCGGTATAGGTGGCCGTGGCGACGGTTTCCTTCTGTTCCGGGGTCAGCTTGAAACCCAGAGAATCCAGCGCCGAAAAGAGCTGCTCCTTGCTGTCGAAGCGAGTGTTGAGGACGGAGCGGTTGAACTGTTCGGAGATCTGCTTGACCTCGCGCGTCGAAGGCCGCTCGGCGAGATCCTTGAGCATGCGCTCGACGTCGCGGCGTGCTGGAAAGACCTCGCCCATATGTTTGGCACGCAATTCCGCCGAGATCCCAGGCGCAAGGCCGAGGCCCTCGACGGCCTTGAGGCCAGCTTCGTCGACCGTGTAACGCGGTTCGGCCATCTCGGCGGCAATGTCGGGCAGCGCCGATTTCAGCGCGATCAGGGAATTGGGCGCGATCTGGTAGACACCGCCTGATATGCCGGTCGCCGTCGTCATGCTGGTCATCGAGAAGACTGCCGTCAGGACGACCGGCATCAGGAAGAACAGGACGATCATGATCGCCGCAGGCGCAATCATCACCAGTCCGAGCGTTCTGGACGATTTCATGGAAGCCCCTCATCGCGAACCGACCGGGCGGCGGGTGCTGCCGCCCGGAGCTTCGATCTTAGCGGATGACGATCTTGTCGCCGAGCGTGCTCTTCAGCTCGCTCTCGGCATCACCAATGGCGGCGTCGACGGTCTTGGCGCCGGTCCAGGATGCCTCGAGGTTCTTCCACATGATGTTCCAATATTTGCCGAAATCGGAATTGTTCGGCATGGCATTGGCATGCGGCAGCAGGCGCTCGGTGGCTTCGCGGGTCCAGCGGTCGGCCGAGTAGAAATCGACTTGCGATTCCGCCTCGGAAATGCCGAGATGGGCCGATTTGACCGCATGCAGCGCGTTGATGCGCGGCTCGGAGGCGATCGTGATCAGCTGGGCGGCGATATCGGTGTCTTCCTTGTCGTGACCCGCTGTCAGCAGGTAAACGAGCGGGTGAGTCAGCGTGTTGGCCTTTCCGCCTTCGCCGGCCGGGATCAGCGTGAAGATCACATTGCCGAAGAAATCCTTGAGGCCTTCCTGGTTGACAAGGCGGGCATAGTGCCAGGTGCCGCCGTCCCAGATGCCGGCCTTGCCGGTGGCGACTTCCTTCCACCACTGGTCGCCCGGCATGCCGATGTGGTTCTTCTTGGTGACACCTGATTTAACGGCATCGGCGAAGAACTGGTAGGTGCGGGTCATTGCCGCCTTGTCGAAAACGAGCTTGCCGCCTTCTTCCATCGTGCCGCCGAAGCTGGTGTAGAACTGCCAGTAGTCGGGTCCGTTGCTGGCGCGCGGATAGAAACCGTAGCCGGCCTGGACCAGGCCTTTGTCCTGCATCTTCTTGGCGTCTTCGAGCAGGTTCTTCATGGTGTACTTGCCGTCCTGGACGCTCTGCGGCAACGCATCCAGATCGGCGTCGCTGTAGCCGATCGCCTTCATGTAAGGCTTCCAGAAGAACATCGGACGAGACTCGGCATCCTGCGGAATGCCGTAGACCGTGCCGTTGTAGGAGGCTATCTGCAGCAGATTTTCATAGATGCCGTTGAGCGGCCAGGAGTCGAGATCGACGTAATCCTCGATCGGAACGATAAGGCCGGCCTGCGACCAGGGCGCGATGTCTTCATGGCCGCTGACGACGATGTTCGGCGCGGTCTTGGCTTCCGCGGCAAGGGTCAGCGCCTGCTTGAAGTCCTCCCAGGCGGAGTAGGATTTCTTGTCGACGGTGATCTTCAGGTCTTCGCCCTTGAGGGCGGCCTGGCGCTGCAACTGCTGGGCCGCGATCTCGATGGCGTCGAGGCGATAGACGTCGTTCGGGCCGGTACCGCCGGCCCAGACGCTGATGGTAACGTCCTTGGCAAAGGCGAAAGCGGAGGTCGAGGCCAGAATGGTGGCCGCGATCGTGAGGGATTTCAAGCTCGGCAGAATAGTCATCTTCTTCGTCTCCCTAGAAGAGCAGTGTGAAGCCTCTTGACGGGTCAGCACTGCTGATGATGGCCGCTCCGAAACCCCACGAAAACGTGACAATGTCCGCTTTATGGACTGAACGTAACGGCCGAATGACAAAATTGAGCACGTGTGCAAATTTATTATGCCGATGTCCGGAAGACTTGCAAGCGGCGGTTTTCGACGGGCGTCTTTTACGCTTCAAATTGCGCTTTTCCTGCGTTAACGTCCCGCCATGAGCCTCGAATCCGTCCGCGCCTTTCTCAGCGTCCACGCACCCGATATCGAAATCATCGAAACCGCCGAGAGCTCCTCGACGGTGGCGCTTGCCGCCGAAGCCCACGGCGTCGAGCCGGCCCAGATCGCCAAGACGATCTGCCTGCGCGTCGGCGAGCAGATGATGCTGGTCGTTGCCGGCGGCACGGCAAGGCTCGACAATCGCAAGTTCAAGGACACCTTCGGAGCCAAGGGGCGCATGCTCGACGCCGAAGAGGTGGTGGCGGTCACCAGCCATCCGGTCGGCGGCGTCTGCCCTTTCGGCCTGCCCTCGCCGCTGCCCATCTATTGCGATATCTCGCTGAAACGTTTCGATGAAGTCGTGCCGGCGGCCGGCTCGACGAATTCGGCCGTGCGCATCGAAACCGGACGGCTGGCCGAGCTGACCGGCGCCAGCTGGGTCGATGTCTGCCAGTAAAACTGGCCGAAGAACTTCACACCGGGGAAAGACTACCTATATTACCTCTCGACATGCCGTCATTGTGCATGACAGGAGATCAGGAATGCCGAGTGCCGTTTCGCGTTTTGCCAAGATCGCGGCAATTGCCGCACTGACGAGCGCTACCGTTTTTGCTTCCCTCGACGATGCCGAGGCGCGCCGCGCCGGTAGCGGCGGTTTCGGAAGTCGCGGCACGCGCACCTTCCAGGCTCCGCCCGTCACCAGCACCGCGCCCGGGACTGCGGCACCGATCGAAAGATCGATGACGCCGCGTCCACCGACCACGGCACCGGCGACCGCGCAGCAACCCTTCGGTACCCAGCGCCCCGGTCTCTTCGGCGGCTTCGGCCGTTCGATGATCGGCGGCCTGATTGCCGGCGGCCTTCTCGGCATGCTGCTCGGTCACGGTTTCGGCGGCGGCTTCGGCTTTCTCGGCATGCTGCTGCAGATCGCGCTGATCGGCGGCGCCGTCATGCTCGCCATGCGTTATTTCGCCAATCGCCGCCAGCCTTCCTACGGCGTCGGCGGCCAGAGCCGATCCTCGCCACAGTCCTATGGCCAGCAATCCTATAGCATGTCGCCTGCCGGCAATTCGTCCTTCCACATCCCGGCGATCGGTTCGGGGGCCGGTTCAGCTTCGTCTTCGCGCGGCAACCGCCCGAGCGACGAGATCGGGCTGGCGCAGGCCGATCTCGATCAGTTCGAGGAACTGTTGACCAGCGTTCAGTCCGCCTACGGCGCTGAAGATTACGGCACGTTGCGGCGCCTGACGACGCCCGAGGCCATGTCCTATCTTGCCGAGGAACTCGGCGAAAACGCCACCAACGGCGTGCGCAACCGCGTTTCCGACGTCAAGCTGCTGCAGGGAGACATTGCCGAAGCCTGGCGCGAGGACGGGCAGGAATTTGCCACGCTCGCCATGCGCTACTCCTCGATCGACGCCATGGTCGAACGCGACAGCGGCCGTGTCGTTTCCGGCGACGACCGCCGCCCGAGCGAAAGCGTCGAGGTCTGGACCTTCGTGCGCAAGCCGGGCGCCGACTGGAAGCTCGCCGCGATCCAGGGCACGGAGCAACGCGCCGCGTGATGCGGCGCGCAAAGCCGATACTCTCTTTAATTCACTGCGACCGGTTTGGAACGCATGCGGGAAACCGTCTCGCGTTCCGCCCGCTTGCAGCGCATCGGCGGCAGGCCGCGATCCATCAGGTCCATGTCTTCGAGCACCATCTCGCCCATCTTCTTGAAGGCGCTGTCGAGTGCGCCGGCGCGATGCGCCGAGCGGATGAAGCCCTTCAGGCTCCGCACCGGATGATCGGCCGGCAACGGCTCTTCAGGGTAGACGTCGCTCGCCGCGACGATATGGCCTGACGAGACGGCCGCCATCAGCGCATCGAAATCGACGACATCGGCGCGGCTGAGCAGGATGAAGGCGGCGCCCTTGCGCATGCTGGCGAAGGCCTCCGCGCCGAGAAATCCCCTGTTCTCGCTGGTGACGGCGGCGGCGACGAAGATGAAATCGCTCTTCGTCAGAACGTCCTCCAGGCTTGCCGGCTCGACGCCGTTTTCCTCGAGGATCGATTGCGGCAGCCAGGGATCGAACACCCGGATGCAGGCCCTGAAGCCGGACAGCACTCGTCGCAGCGCCTTGCCGAGATCGCCGAAGCCGACGATGCCGATCTCGGAGCCGGCGAGCAGCCGCGCGCTTGCATTGCCCTCCCCTCCCCAGAGTTCGTTGCCCTGGCGGAAGGCGACATCCGCATCGACGATGCCGCGCGCCAAGGCCAGCGCGAAACCGAGACCGATTTCGGCGACCGGCTCGGCAAAGACCTGGCCTGTGGTCACGACATGGATGCCGCGCTGGAACAGCACCTCATAGGGCATGTTGTTGAGAAGATTGCTTTCGACATTGAGGATCGAGCGCAGGGCCGGCATCCGTCCCAGCGTTTCCGCCGAAAGCGGCGGCTGGCCGATGATGTAGCGCGCCTTGCCGAGGATCTCGTCGCCGAGGGCCGCGATATTCTCGGGGTCGGCCTCGATGATCTCGTATTTTGCATGCAGTTCGGCGCGCGCCTTGTTACTGAAGATCAGGTCGAGCGTGCGCGGCTCGGGGGCGCTGATCGCCAGCGGCCGTTCAGTGTTCGTCATGGGCATCTCCTCCACCGCGGCGGCTTGCGCCATCTCCGCCGGACGATTGATAGCCGCTGTGCGCGATCGTTTCCAGTTCGCGGAAAAGAACTTTGAAAAACGAGGACGCTCGGCGCCGAGAGGCGCTATCGAAAGCGGCATCTGCCTATCAGATAAGCAATTGAATCGGCTTGGTATTTCGCGGCATTTTCGTTGACGGCGAGAATTCTTTGAACTAGCGTGATGCACGCGACTTGGAACCACGCCTGTGTTCGGCGGCCGCAGGATATTCGAAAACTCACGAGGGAATGAGCAATGAAATCAGCACTCAAGAGCGGTCTGCTTGCCTTGGCTGCCGCAGCGCTTCCAGCCGTCGCCTATGCCCATCCCGCCATCGGCGAAGCCGCCGGCTTCAGCCATGGCTTTGCCCATCCGATCTCTGGCCTCGATCATGTCCTCGCCATGGTGATGGTCGGTGTTTTCGCATTTCAGCTGGGCGGCCGCGCCACCTGGCTCGTGCCGACGACCTTCGTCTTGGTGATGGCACTTGGTGGTGTCCTCGGCGCTACCGGCGTCAATATTCCCTTCGTTGAAACCGGCATCGCGCTTTCCGTCGTCGTCCTCGGCGCCATCGTCGCGCTCAATGTCAAGGCGCCGCTCGCCGCAATACTCGGTATCATCGGCCTCTTCGCCATCTTCCACGGTCATGCACATGGTGCCGAAATGCCGGAAAATGCCGCCGGTGCTGCCTATGCTGCCGGCTTCATGATCGCGACCGCACTGCTGCATGCCGCCGGCCTCACGCTTGGTTACCTCATCGGCCGCGCCGGTGAACGTCAGGGGCTTTTTGTGACGCGTACGGCAGGCGGCATTGCCGCCATATCGGGCGTCGGTATCCTGGCCGGCTTGATCTGAGCCTGGCATTTCTGAACAAATACGAGGCGGCGTCCTAGACATCTCAATCCGACAGAACGCCCGGCATGCCTAGCGCATCGCCGGGCGTTTCTGCGTCATCGCTGCAAAGGGCTCCGGATTTGACCCAAGTCAAATTCACCGGCGTTGCGCCCGGCTATAGATAGCCAACGATCAACGACGGGACACCCAAATTGACGCAGGCCTGCCTTGCCCATTGCCGGCGAGACGCGAAAGTCAGTATATTAATTTCAGAAATTTCTGAAATCACAGACGCAACGGAAACGACTATGAACCTTCCGCCTCTCGTCCAGTCCTTTGTTCTCCATTTCGGCGAAATGGGATCCCGCTGGGGAATCAACCGCACGGTCGGCCAGATCTACGCCCTGCTCTTCGTTTCTCCGGCGCCGCTCTGCGCCGAGGAGATTGCCGAGTCGCTCGGCATCTCGCGCTCCAATGTGTCGATGAGCCTGCGCGAACTGCAAGCCTGGAACCTCGTTCTTCTCAAACACAGGCCGGATGATCGCCGCGATTTCTTCACGACGCCAGATGATGTCTGGCACATATTGAGGACGCTTGCCGAGGAGAGAAAGAAGCGGGAAGTCGATCCGACGCTGTCTGTTCTGCGCGAAATCCTGATGCAGCGGCCGGCGAGCGACGCCGAGCGCCATGCGCAGCAGCGGATGAGCGAGATGCACACGCTGATCGAGCAGCTGACGCATTGGTATGACGACGTAAAACAACTTGAAACGGAAAGGCTCGCAACGCTACTCTCGCTGGGTGCGAAAGTGACCAAGCTTCTGGAGGCCAAGGACCGGGTCGTTTCGCTCGGCCGCAGCCGCCGGCCAAATCCTGCGAACAAGAGTTAGCGCCATGGGCACTGCTTTCTTCGACGCGAAGGACAGACAAGAGGCCGAGCCAATGCCGGAGGGCGATCCTGTCTCGCCTGTCACAGGTCCCAACGGTGCGAAAGGCGGGCTGCGCAGAGCGGCAATGCTGCAGGCGCTGGGCGCCGCCATCTGGATCCCGCAGGCCGGGTTGCTGGCCGTCTCGGTCGGCCGCATCGCCGATGGCGGCGGATGGCATGACGTTCTATGGCCGGCCCTCGGCATCCTTGTCCTCGGGTTTGCAAGAAGCTGTCTCGACGCGGCCGGCGGCCGCCTGGCCTTTCATGCCGCGCGCGGCGAGCTCAGCCGCAGGCGGAAGATTGCCGCCGCGGCACTTTCCATGTCGTCGCCGATCGATCGCAGCCGGCCGGCCTCCGGCAAAGCCGCAAGTGTGCTTGGCGAACAGGCCGAACTTATCGTGCCTTACCTCGCCCGTTTTCAGCCGGCGCGCATGAAGGCGAGCCTCGTGCCGCTCATCATCCTTGCCTTCATCCTTCCGGTCTCCTGGATCGCCGCGCTGGTTTTGCTGTTCGCCGCGCCGCTGATCCCGATCTTCATGGCGTTGATCGGCTGGCGTGCCCAGGCGGCCAGCGAAAGACAGCTGGTTGCGACCGGCGGCCTCAACGGCTTCCTGCTCGATCGGCTGCGTGGACTGGCGACGATCCGCGCGCTCGACGCGGTGGATGCAACCGCCCTGCGGCTGCGTTCGGAAGCGGAATCGCTGCGAGTGCGCACCATGGCGGTTCTGAAGATCGCCTTTCTGTCCTCGGCCGTGCTTGAGCTTTTCGCAGCCCTCGGCGTGGCCATGATAGCCGTCTACGTCGGCTTCAGCCTGCTCGGCGAAATCCGCTTCGGCACTTGGTCAGGCCGGCTCGACCTGACGGAGGGATTGTTCATCCTGCTGCTGGCGCCGGCCTTCTTCGAACCGTTGCGTGAACTTTCGGCCGTCTGGCACGATCGGGCGGCGGGCGAAGCGGCGCTGAAAGCCATGGACGCCATCGCTGCCGACGGCCTGTCCATCCGAGGAGCAGTCGAAGTCGCGCCGGCGGTACCTGCCGTCGCCAAAGCGCCTGATATCCACCTTGAAAATCTCGCCTTTCGCTACGCCGCCGACGAACCGTTGGTGCTCGACGATTTCAACCTCGATATCGTAGCCGGCGAACATCTGGCGCTTCTCGGCGCCAGCGGTTCCGGTAAATCGACGCTTCTTTCGTTGATTTCAGGACTGGCGCCCTGCACCGGTGGCCGGATCGTCATCGGTGGCATCGAGCTTGCGGACGATACCGCCGCCGTCCTGCGCGGCAGCATGGCGTGGATCGGCCAGAGACCGCATATTTTTGCCGGTACCATCGCTAGCAATATCGCGCTCGGCAGGCCCGGCATGCTGCGCGGCGATCTGACGGATGCGCTCGATGCCGCGAGACTGCGAAATGTCGCCGAGGCCTATGGCAGCCGGCCGCTCGGCGAGGGCGGAATCGGACTTTCCGGCGGCGAGGCGCTGCGGCTGGCGATCGCGCGGGCCGCCTGCAATCCGCATCTTAGGATCATCCTTGCCGACGAGCCGACTGCGCATCTCGACGCCGCCACCGCCGCCGAGGTGACCGAGAGCCTGCTTTCGCTCGCCAGGGACCGTATCTTGATCGTTGCGACCCACGATCCGCTGCTTGCCGCCCGCATGCATCGCATCATGCGCATCGACACTGACCTCGTCATGAGGGAGGCCGCCGAATGAGCACATTTGCTACAAACCTCAAGCCGATCCTGCGACTCTTCTTTGCCGAACGCCGGCGTGCGCTGCTGCTCGGCGCAGCACTTTCGGCGGCGACGGTGGCGGCCGGCATCGCCCTGCTCGGCCTGTCCGGCTGGTTCATCACCGCCACCTCGCTCGCCGGTCTCTCCGCCGCCGCCATCACCTTCGACGTCTTTGCGCCGTCGGCCGGCATCCGCCTGCTCGCCATCGTCCGGACGGCCGCGCGCTACGGCGAGAGGCTTGCGACCCATGATGCAACGCTCGGCGTGCTCGCCGCCCTGCGCGAAAGGCTGTTTCGCGGCTTTGCCGAACCGGGTGCGGCTCGCACCCTGCTCTATCGTCCCGCAAGACTACTCTTCCGGCTGACGGCCGATATCGATGCACTCGATTCCCTCTATTTGCGCATTCTCGTGCCGGCTGCGGTGGCGATCGGCGCAGCGCTGGCGGCAAGCCTCGCACTGGGGCTGATGCATCCCGTGTTCGGTCTGTGTTTCGGCCTTTTTCTCGCCGGCGCCGGGCTCGGCCTGCCTCTGATCGCCGGCCGGGGGGCGCGCAAACATGCCCGCAGGCGCGCCCATGGTATCGAGGGGTTGCGGTCGCGGACGATCGATCTCGTCGCCGGCCAGACCGATCTCCTGATGGCTGGTCGGCTTGCCGCGCAGAGACATGCGATCATGGCAGCCGACAGCTATGCCGCCCACGCCGACGACCGGCTGAACCGTGTCGAAACCGGCGTGACATTCGGCTTCGGCCTCGTTTCGACGCTGCTGTTGACGGCATCGCTGCTTGCCGTCGCAGCGCTTGCGGAAGCCAAGGTGATTACCGCTCCCGTCGCCGCGCTCGGCCTGCTCGTCGCCTTTGCCGCGGTCGAACCCTTTGCAGCACTACGCCGCGGCGCCCTGGAACTCGGCAGAACGCTGCTCGCGGCAGCGCGGATCGCGCCGCGGTTTGCCGCCGCGACAGAACCCGAACCATTGGCAGCGCCTTTGCCGGGATATGCTTTCTCACTGGCTGATGTGTCAGCCTTCCATGAAAACTCCGCCGCGCCGGCGCTTGAGGGTATCGAACTCACGCTTCAACAGGGCGAACGTCTCGCCGTCATCGGCAGCAGCGGCGCCGGCAAGTCGAGCCTGCTTGCTCTCCTTTCCGGCGAGTTGCCGGCCCGGACGGGAAGTGTTGCCGTGACAACGGCGACCCTGCTGACGCAACGGACGGAACTCTTCGAGGACAGCCTGCGCGGCAACCTCTGTCTTGCGAACCCGGATGCCAGCGAGGGCCGTCTTCTTGAGGTGCTCGGCGCCGCCGGCCTGCTTGCCGATATCGAGGCCATGCCGCGGGGGATCGATACGCCGCTCGGCGAAGGCGGGATCGGTCTTTCCGGCGGCCAGTCGCGCCGGCTGGCGCTTGCCCGGCTCTTCCTGCGCGACACGCCGCTCTGGCTGCTCGATGAACCGACAGAGAGTCTCGACGGCGCCACCGCCCGTGACGTGATCGGCCGGCTGTCGAGCATGGCGGCAGGCCGGTCGCTGGTGATCGCCACGCATATCCGTCGCGAGGCGGCAATCGCCGACCGCATCGCCGTCATCGAAGGCGGCCGCATCTCAGAGATTTCGCGCCGCGGAGAGGCGGCGTTCGAAAAGGCGCTTAACCGGCTTCGGCCGGATTGAGCAAACATGCCCTCACGCGCCGGCCGGCGCGGAGGAACGCTTTGTATCCCGTGGGACCGTGGGAGAAAGATAATGGAACTAGATATCGTCGCGCTATCGCGCTTCCAATTCGCGCTGACGGCGCTTTACCACTTCCTGTTTGTGCCCTTGACGCTCGGCCTGTCCGTGCTCCTGGCGATCATGGAAACCGTCTATGTCATGACCGGTCGCCAGATCTGGCGGCAGATGACGAAATTCTGGGGCACGCTGTTCGGCATCAACTTCGTGATCGGCGTCGCTACCGGCATCGTCATGGAATTCCAGTTCGGCATGAACTGGAGCTATTACAGCTATTATGTCGGCGACATCTTCGGCGCGCCGCTGGCGATCGAAGGCCTCATGGCCTTCTTCCTCGAGGCGACCTTCGTCGGGCTGTTCTTCTTCGGCTGGGACAAGCTGTCGAAGGTCGGGCATCTCGTTGCCACCTGGGCGGTGGCGCTCGGCTCGAATTTTTCGGCACTCTGGATCCTCATCGCCAATGGCTGGATGCAGAACCCGGTGGGATCGGCGCTCAACCCGCAGACGATGCGTATGGAGATCACCAGCTTTTTCGACGTGGTCTTCAATCCGGTGGCCCAGGCGAAATTCGTCCACACGGTGTCGGCGGGTTACGTCTGCGCCTCGATCTTCGTGCTCGGCGTCTCGGCCTGGTATGTGTTGAAGGGCCGGCATATCGAGCTTGCCAAGCGCTCGATGACGGTGGCCGCCTCCTTCGGCCTCGCCTCGGCACTTTCCGTCGTCGTGCTCGGCGATGAGAGCGGGTATCTCGCCACCGAAAACCAGAAGATGAAGCTCGCCGCGATCGAGGGCATGTGGAAGACGGAGCCCGCTCCGGCGGCCTTCACCGCCTTTGGTTTTCCCGATCAGGAGGCGCGCGAGACGCATTTTGCCGTGCATATTCCCTGGGTCATGGGCCTGATCGGCACACGGTCGCTGACGACCGAGATCCCCGGCATCGACAAGCTCGAACAGCAAGCCGAAACCCGCATCCGCGACGGCATCAAGGCTTACGACGCGCTGATGCAGATCCGTTCGGCACCGGCACAGGATCAGGTTGCGCAGGAAGTGCGCAGCTCCTTCGAGGATCTCGGCCATGATCTCGGTTATGCCCTTCTTCTGAAGCGCTACGTCGACGATCCTCGCCAGGCGACCGACGAGCAGATCGTCCAGGCCGCGCGTGATACGATCCCGCACGTGCCGACGCTGTTCTGGTCGTTCCGCATCATGGTCGGCCTCGGCATCTTCTTCATCCTGCTGACCGCCACCTTCTTCTGGCTGTCGGCGCGCCGCCATCTCGACAAATATCCGCTGCTTCTGAAGATTGCCGTGCTGGCGATCCCCTTGCCCTGGGTCGCCATCGAACTCGGCTGGGTCGTCGCCGAGTTCGGCCGCCAGCCCTGGGTGATCGAAGGCGTTCTGCCGACGGCTGCCGCCGTCTCCAGCCTCGGCGCCAGCACTGTGCTTCTGACCATCATCGGTTTTGGCGCACTTTATACGGTGCTGATCGTCATCGAGATGAGCCTGATGATCAAGGCGATTCGC
The DNA here is from genome assembly GCF_024346605.1 of Rhizobium anhuiense bv. trifolii. Lineage (NCBI taxonomy): Bacteria > Pseudomonadati > Pseudomonadota > Alphaproteobacteria > Hyphomicrobiales > Rhizobiaceae > Rhizobium > Rhizobium anhuiense. The sequence goes on along the minus strand of NZ_CP098801.1, from coordinate 885,719 downwards.
CAAGGACCGGAACCGGACGACGAGCCGGAAGCCGTTCTGATTTCCGAAACCCTCGTCCCGGCCGCGGAGTGACTGTCATGATCCTTCACGAACTCATCGACTATGAAAGCCTGCGTCTCATCTGGTGGCTGCTGCTCGGCGTATTGCTGATCGCCTTTGCAACGACGGGCGGCTTCGACCTCGGCGTCGGCACGCTTCTGCCTTTCGTCGCCAGGACCGACACGGAACGGCGCGTGGCGATCAACACCATCGGCGCCACCTGGGAGGGCAACCAGGTCTGGCTGATCCTCGGCGGCGGCGCCATTTTCGCCGCCTGGCCGCCGCTCTATGCGGTTTCCTTCTCGGGCTTTTACCTGGCGATGTTTGCGATCCTCTTCGCGCTCATCCTGCGCCCGGTCGGTTTTAAATACCGGTCGAAGCGGGAAAGCGCCACTTGGCGGAGCGGCTGGGACTGGGCGCTCTTCATCGGCGGTTTCGTGCCGTCGCTGATCTTCGGCGTTGCCGTCGGCAATGTGCTACAGGGCGTGCCCTTCCGCTTTGCCGACGATATGCGGATCTTCTACGAAGGTTCGTTCTTCGCCCTGCTCAACCCCTATGCGCTGCTCTGCGGCCTGCTTTCCCTAGCCATGTTGACGATGCATGGAGCGGCATGGCTGGTGTTGAAGGCAAGCGGCCCGGTGGCCGAACGTGCCAGACGCTATGGCAGCATCGCCGCTCTTGCCGTCATCGTGCTTTTCGCACTCGGCGGCCTCTTCCTGTGGATCGGTGTCGGCGGCTATCGCATCACCAGCGATATCAGCCCGATCGGTCCCTCCAACCCGCTGCTGAAGACCGTGGCGCTGGAGAAAGGCGCGTGGCTGACCAACTACGCTGCCCATGCGTGGATGATCATCGCGCCCGTGCTCGGCTTCGTCGGCGCGGCACTGGCCTTCATTGCCATGCGGGCAAAACGCGAGGTGATGACGCTGCTGTTCAGCAAGGTGGCGATCCTTGGCATCATCTCCACGGTCGGCCTGTCGACGTTCCCGTTCATCCTGCCCTCCTCACTCGATCCGCGATCGAGCCTGACGGTCTGGGATGCATCCTCCAGCCACATGACGCTGTTCATCATGCTGGTGGTCACGGTGATCTTCCTGCCGATCATCTTCGCCTACACGGCCTGGGTCTACAAGGTTCTGTGGGGCAAGGTCGATGAGAAGTCCATCACCGACAAAAATAGCCACGCTTACTAGAGCGGCTCAGTAGAACCGCTCTAACCTTTTGTTTTTACGCAATTCCCGGCAAAAGCGCTTCACGCTTTGCCTGGAATTGCTCTGAAGGAGACGAAACGATGTGGTATTTTGCATGGATGCTCGGCCTGCCGCTGGCCGCCGCCTTCGCCGTCCTCAACGCCATGTGGTATGAGCTGATGGACGATGCCGCCCGGAAGAGGGCTTCCGAGTCACGCAAGTAGAATGGAAAGGGCGCGACGTGAACCGCGCCCTTTCCTATTGGTCAGCCTTCCAGCCACTTCACCTGATCGGGCGTCAGCTTGATGTCGAGCGCCGAGAGACTGTCTTCCAGCTCGGCGACGGTGCGCGGCCCGATCAGCGGAATGACCGGGAAAGGCTGGGCGATCACATAGGCGAGCGCGATATGGATCGGATTGCGGCCGAGCTTGTTGGCCAGCTCGATGGCGCGGTCGCGGCGTCCGAAGTTGCGCTCGGAATACCAGACCCGCACGATCTCCTCATCGTCTCGCTTGTCGCGGCCGGCACGGTCGGTGAAGAAGCCGCGGCCCTGGCTCGACCAGGCAAAGTTCGGGATCTGCTTCTCGTTCAGCCACTTCTTCCAGTCGTCGTCGGAAGCGGCGACGCAACCGGCCCAGATCGGATCGAGCATCTCGGCGAGCGAGAAGTTGTTGGAGAGTGCTGCCGGCGCCGCCTTGCCGGTCTTTTCGGCATAGGCGATCGCCTCGTCGAAACGCGCCCTTGTCCAGTTCGAGCCACCGAAGATGCCGCGAATGCGGCCACGCTTGACCTCGGCATCCATGGCATCGACGAACTCGCTGACGGGCACGTCGGTGTTGTCGCGATGCATGAAATAGATGTCGACATAATCGGTCTTCAGCCGGGAAAGCGACTGGTCGAGCTGCTTTGCGATCATATCGGGATAGCAGAGCGGCGAATGCGCACCCTTGCCGATCAGCACGATCTCTTCGCGCGGCACCTTTCGGCTCGTGTGCCAGTCGCCGAAGATCGCTTCCGTCTTGCCGCCGCCATAGACATAGGCCGTGTCGAAGGCATTGCCGCCGGCTTCGTAGAAGGCGTCGAGCGTCAGCGAGGCAGAGGCGAAGTTCGGGAAGAACTCGAAGCCGAGCGTGACGACCGAGGCCGGCTTGGAAATGCCGGGGATCTGACGCTGCGGAATGCTGTTGCCACGCGCGACCGTGCCGCCGGCAATGTTTGCCGTGCGCTTACTGGCTTTCTCAACGCCGTATTCCAGACCGACCGAGGCACGCCATTGGTCGAGCACGCGCAGGTTTCCGATCGAATCCGCCCAGCTCATGCCGGGAGAGCTGAATTCCGTCTTACCGGCGCGGATGGCGTCACCCGCCGCATCGGCCTCGAAGGAGTAAAGCCAGCGGTCTTCCCTGAGCTCGACGGTTTCCCGGCTGCCGCCCTTGAAGATCTCGATCTTGCCGACGCCGCCCTTGTGGCCGGAGGCGAACCAGAAGTCCTGGACCTCGATCCGGCCTTCCGAGCCGATGATGCGCAGCACATTGTCCTGATTCGCCATGATCGAGCAGGAGACTTCGGCGATGATCTCGTTCGGGAACTTCAGCACGGCAGAGGCCCATTCATCGACGCCGCTCTCTCCGAGATGGGCGACGCCCGAGACCTTCTCGGGTTCGAGGAAGGCCTTGCCCTGCGCCGCGCCGGCAATCAGCCGGGCCATCGAAACCGGATAACCGCCGACATCGAGAATGCCGCCGCCGGCGGTATCATTGGCGAAAAGCCGGTGTTCCGGCCTATAGCTGCCCATGTTGAAGCCGAAGCTCGAACGGATGATGCGGACGGTGCCGATGACGCCGCTTTTGACGAGCTCGACCAGCTTCTCCGTCTGCGGATGCACGCGGTACATGAAGGCCTCGCCGGCAAAGACGCCGGCCTTTTTCGCCTCGTAGTAAACGGCTTCGGCATCATAGGCCGACAGCGCGATCGGCTTTTCCACCAGGATGTGCTTGCCGGCGCGGGCGGCCTTGATCGCCCATTCGGCATGGCCGGTATGGGGCACGGAGATATAGACGGCATCAACCTCAGGGTCGGAAAGCAGCGCCTCGTAGCCATTGACGATGCGGGCGCCGGGGAAATTTTCGGCAAGGCCGGGTTTTGCAGGATTGCGGGTGGCGATTGCCACCAGCTTTCCCGTGCGAGAATGGGCGACGCCGTCGGCAAAGGTGCGGGCGATGGTGCCGGGGCCGATGATGCCCCAGCGGATCGGTTGATCTGAACTCATGGAAAATCCTCTTTCGTCTTTCGGTCTTGGGATAGGTTAGCGAAGCCGCCTGCCGGCACCGTCGAAAAGGAATGTGCGGTTGGCGGGAAGGCCGACCGTCAGCGTCTCGCGATTGCCGGCGACGCGGGATTCCGGCCGCTCGATGATCAGTTGCTCGGGGCCGATGGTGGCGTAGATGTAGCTGGTATTGCCGAGGTGTTCGGCGACGTCGATGGTGACGGTGAGGTCGGCATCGCCCATGCCCGCATCGACGAAATGTTCGGGACGAATGCCGAGCGTCACCTTCGCGCCGGCTTCGATCGGATCGGCGACGGGCAGCGACAGCCGTGTATTGGTATCACTTTCCAGCGCGATCACCGCCCTGCCCGGCTGCGTCTCGATCACCACGGCCTTCAGGAAATTCATCTTCGGCGAGCCGACGAAACCGGCGACGAACTGGTTGGCGGGGTCGTCGTAAAGGTCGAGTGGCGCGCCGATCTGCTCGATATTGCCGGCGCGCAACACGACGATCCTGTCGGCGAGCGTCATCGCCTCGGTCTGGTCGTGGGTGACATAAATCATCGTCGTGCCCAGTTGCTTGTGCAGCCGGGAGATTTCGACGCGCATCTGCACGCGCAGTTCCGCATCGAGGTTCGACAAGGGTTCGTCGAACAGGAAGACCTGGGGTTCGCGGACGATGGCGCGGCCGATCGCGACGCGCTGGCGCTGGCCGCCGGAAAGCTGCTTCGGCCGCCGCTTCATCAACTCGGTGATCTGCAGGATCTCGGCGACATGGCGCACGCGCCGTTCAGTGTCGCCTTTCGGATTGCCGTTCATGCGCAGGCCGAAGCTCAGATTTTCCTCGACGGTCAGGTGCGGATAGAGCGCATAGGACTGGAACACCATGGCGATGCCGCGATCGGCCGGCTCGACGTCGTTGACGACCCTGCCGCCGATCTGAAGCTCGCCCGAGGTGATGTCCTCGAGGCCGGCGATCATCCTGAGCAGCGTGGACTTGCCGCAGCCGGAGGGGCCGACGAAGACGACGAATTCGCCGTCCTTCACCTCCAGATTGGCGCCGTGGATGATCTCAAAGCCGCCGAAGCGCTTGACGATGTTGCTGAGTGAAAGCTCTGCCATGCGGCCTCCCTATTGTTCGATTATTTGATTGCGCCGGCCGCGATGCCGGCGATGAAATGGCGCTGGAGAGCCACGAAGACGACGAGGATCGGCGCCGTCAGCAGCACCGCGCCGGCCATGATGCCGCCCCAAGAGACCTTGGTGAGGCCGATCAGCGTTCCCAATGCCACCGGCGCTGTCATCATTCCCGGTTTGGAATTGATCAGAAGCGGCCAGAGGTAGTTGTTCCACGAGGCCAGGAACAGGATGATCGCCAGTGCCGCCATGGTCGGACGCGCCAGCGGCAGCGCGATGCGCAGGAAGATCTGCCATTCCTTGACGCCTTCGACCCGAGCCGCATCAAAGAGTTCGCCCGGCATCATCGAGAAGGATTGCCGCATGAACAGCACGCCGAGCGAATTGAACAACGGTGGCACAATCAGCGCCACCCAGGTATTTGCCAGCTTGAATTCGCGTGCCACCATGATGAATTGCGGGATGACGACCACCGAAAACGGCAGCGTGATCGTGCCGAGGATGATGGCGATGACGATGGAGCGGCCGACGAAACGGTAACGCGCCAGCGCCCAGCCCGCCATCGAGGTCAGCAGTACCGACAGGACCGTATAGATGAGCGCGACGCCGACGGAGATCACCATGGCGCCGATGAAATCGGTATCGGCCTGCAGGTTCTTGAAATTCTCGACGAAATTGGTCGATGGCCAGAGCACGATATCAGGGCTGAAGATGCCGTTGTCGGGCATGGTCGAGAAGACGAACATCATCCAGAGCGGAAACAGCCAGATTATCGCCAGCGGCGCCAGTGCGGCATGCAACGCGATCTGGCGCAGCAGAAGGGATTGCGATTTGGACTTCATTTCGGATCCCTCCCGACCCAGAGATTGAGAAGCGAGATCGCCACGGCAAGGGCAGCCATCGTATAGGCGATCGCCGAGGCATAGCCGAAGTTCAGCGAAGTGAAGCCCTGGCGGTAGAGCAGCAGGCCGAGGGTCTCGGTGCCGCCGCCGGGACCGCCGCGGTTGGTGATCAGGAAGGGCTCGGTGAAGAGCTGCATGGTGCCGATCACCGAAAGAACCACGCAGAAGAGGATGATCGGCTTCAGAAGTGGCAGGGTGATATGAAAGAATTGCTGGATCTTGCTCACCCGGTCGAGTGTCGCCGCCTCGTAGACATCGTCGGGAATCGACTGCAGCCCGGCGAGAATGATGATGGCGTTGTAGCCCGCCCAGCGCCATGTGACGGCGAGGATGATCAGCGCCATGGCGGCATTCGCGTTGTCGAACCAGGAGACCGGGCTGAGACCGACGGCGGAAATCAGCTTGTTGATGATCCCGAAATCGAGGCTGAACATCAGCCGGAAGACGGCAGCATAGGCGACCTCGCCGACGACGACAGGCGCAAAGAAGGCGAAGCGGAAAAGCGGCCGCGCTTTCAGCAGCGGCGAATTGAGCATTACGGCCATGACCGTCGCAAGCGCGATCATCACCGGCACCTGAATCAGCAGGATGATCAGCGTGTTGTAAAGAGCATTGTAGAAGGCCGGGTCGTAGAAGAGCCGGCCCCAATTGGCCTGGAAACTGTATTTCCACGGGTTGATGCGGGTGTTCTGAAAGGAAATCAGGAACGAATTGATGATCGGCCAGACCCAGAAGGTGGCAAAGACCAGCAGATAGGGGGCAAGGAACGCATAGGCGCTCCGGGTTCTGAACGGCATCAAGCCTCCTCCTCACGAACGAATGACCGGCCGCTTTGCAAGCCCGGGGAAAGCCGGGCGCCTCAAGCGCCCGGCATCGTCATTCATTGCGCGATCGGAAGGCCGGTCGCTGAAGCGATCTGCTTGGCGGCATCGTCGAGAGCCGCCTTCGCATCGGGATAGCCGCCGGCAAAGAACTTCGCCTGCGTCGCCTTGAAGATGGCTTCGGCATCACTTTGGAAGGCGGTACCGCGGCTCGGCACGATCTTCGGCAGTGTCGCCAGGATATCAGCCCAGACCTTCTGGCCGCCCCAATAGGGTTGCGGCTCATTGACGAAGGGATCCTTCTCGGCCGAAAGCAGCGACGGAACCAGACCGAACTCCTTCAGCATGGTGATCTGACCCTCATCCGTGCCGAGGGCGTAGTTGACGAATTTCCAGGCGGCTTCCTTATTTGCGGACGTCGCCGAAATGGCGAGCGACGAACCGCCGAGATTGGCCGCATGCGGGCCATCAGCCGTCAGGCTCGGCATTCTGTAGACGCCCCACTTGCCCTTGAGATCGGGAGAGGTCGAGCGCACGGTGCCCTCATACCAACCGCCATACAACTGGCTTGCGGCCTTGCCGGCGGTATTGGCCTGGATCTTTTCGTCCCAGTTGGCCGCCGTCAGCGTGCCGGCGTCCTTCATTTCCTTCACTTTTTGCAGCGAAGCGACGCAGGCCGGCTGGTTGATGGTGATGTTCTGGCCGTCGGTCGAGTAATAGCCGCAGCCCTGTTCATTGGCGATCATGCGGAACCATTCGCTGTCGCCATTGAAGTCTGCCTGCGCCATGACCACGCCGGGATTGGCGGCGGAAATCTTCTTGCCGGCGGCAATGAAATCGTCCCAGGTGCTGATGGTGCTCGGATCGACGCCGGCCTTTTCGTAGAGGTCGCGGCGGTAGAAGACGGCGACAGGGCCGGAATCCCACGGCATGGCGTAAGCGACATCGCCGACCTCGAGCTCAGTGCGCTTGAAGTCAGGAAATTTTGCCTGGATCTCGGGCGTATAGCCGAGCTCTTTCAGATTGGCAAAACAATCCGGGAATCGGCTCCAGAAGATTTCAGCCTCGAAATTCTCGATGCTGACGATGTCAGGCAAGCCGTCGCCGCCGGCGGCGCAGGCAGCGAGCGTCTTGTCGAAGACCTGGCTGTTGCCGAGGTCCTCAACGGTGATTTTGATATCGGGAAACTGCTTGTTGAAGCCTGGAAGCGTGGACTTCAATGCCGATGCGGCGACATTCCAGCTCCAGATGGTAAGATTGGCCGACTGCGCGAATGCGGAGCCGGAAGCAAGCAATGCAACAGCTGCGGTCGCAGCGAGAAGTTTGAAGCGCATTGAAAATCCTCCCTTTTCAATTGCCGATCTTTCACGAACGCGGTTAGACTATCTGTAAGGGAGCGGGTGTCTCCTAAAAAGGGAACATGAATTTGGCGGAAAGTAAGGTCGGCACACGTGCAATCTACCAGCCCGGCGCGAGCAGCATCGAGGGTTTGCCGACAGCGCTGCAGATGTTTCATGCCCATCCGCCTGTTATGGCGATGCCGCACTGGCACGCGCAGGTCGAGGTCAACTACGTGATGCGCGGAACCGTTCACTACCGGATGAGCGACCACGAATTCCGGCTGAACGCCGGCGAAATGTGCCTGTTTTGGGGTGGTCAGCCGCATCAGATGGATGAATCTTCGGATGATTCGCTCTATGCCGGCGCCCATTTGCCGCTCGTCTATTTCTTCCGGCTGCGCTTGCCGATCAGCGTTTCCAGCCGACTGATGAAGGGCGAGACGCTGCTGACTTCGGCAACGGATGCCGCCGACAGCGAGAACTTCACCCGCTGGTTCCGCTATGCCAACTCAGGCGATCCCGCCAAGGCCCAGCACGCCGTCGACGAGCTGCTGCTGCGCATCGAGCGGATCGCGCTCGAACCCTATTCGATGACGTCGCAGGCGGCCATCAATCTCGACGGCGATCAACCGTATCCGCATTCCTCGCGCAGCGTCGCGCGCATGTGCGATTTCATCGCCGCCAATTTCCTGCAGGACATCGATTCGGTCGATATCGCCCGCGCCGCCGATCTGCATCCGAAATATGCGATGAACCTGTTCAAGCGATCGACTGGCATGACGCTCAGCAAATACGTGACGCTGCTGCGGCTGTCGCGCGCTCAGGCGATGCTGATGAGCGAGGGCGCCAACGTGCTGCAGGTGGCGATGGACAGCGGCTTCGGCTCGATCAGCGCCTTCAACAAATCCTTCCGCCACATCGCCGGCATGTCGCCGTCGGACTTCCGCCGTGACATCCGGCTGGTGACGACGGTCCCGGCCGGCGCTTTCCGGAACTAACTCAGGGCAGCCGCAATTCGGCGTTCTGTGCGTTCTGCCTGGGGCCTTGTTTTCCGCTGGGCAAAAAAGAACCAGCGCCTAAGCTGGCGGCAGAATACGCACATTTTCTGTGCAAGTGCATGCACTATTGCATTTGCTGGGGAATTGGCGCCATCGACCTCTCAATAAAATCAACGGTTTATAATTTGGCACGCACTTTGCTTCGATAGTTGCAGAGTTGGTGGCTAGGGTTCCGGCGTCGCAAGGCGTGGCTGGTCCGAGAGCTACCACCGGCAGGGGAGACATCCCGCCGGGTGCACGGCGGGACAAAAGCCCGGGAGACCTCGTAAGCCAAGGGATTGGCGGCACGATGGTCATTGCCGATCCCTTTTGAAGAAAAGCAAAAGGGGAATTTCAATGCAGACTTTTTCGAAGATCCTATCGATCACCGCCCTGACGGCGTCCCTGGCGCTCGGGCTCGGCTCCATCGCCAAGGCCGAACAGAAGGCCGATTTCAAGGTCGCCTGGTCGATCTATGTCGGCTGGATGCCCTGGGGTTATGCTGCTGATCACGGCATCGTCAAGAAATGGGCCGACAAATACGGCATCAAGATCGAGGTCACCCAGTTCAACGACTATGTCGAATCGATGAACCAATATACCGCAGGCGCCTTCGACGCCGTGACGTTGACCAATATGGACGGCCTGTCGATCCCGGCCGCCGGCGGCGTTGATACGACAGCGGTCATCGTCGGCGATTTCTCGAACGGCAATGATGCCGTTATCCTCAAGGACAAGGCGAGCCTTGCCGACATCAAGGGACAGAACGTCAATCTCGTCGAATTTTCCGTTTCGCACTATCTGCTGGCCCGCGCGCTCGAAAGCATCAAGCTGACCGAGCGCGACGTTAAGGTGGTCAACACCTCCGATGCCGACATGGTCGCCGCCTATAAGACGGCTGACGTGACCGCAGTTGTCACCTGGAACCCGCTGGTCTCGACCATCCTCGAGGATCCCACCGCCAAGAAGGTGTTCGACAGCTCGCAGGTGCCGGGCGAGATCATCGACCTGATGGTCGCCAATTCAGGCGTGCTGAAGGACAATCCGAATTTCGGCAAGGCACTCGCCGGCATCTGGTATGAAACCGCTGCACTGCTGACTGCCGACAGTGCCGACGGCAAGGCTGCGCGCGAAGCGATGGGCCAGGCATCGGGCACCGATCTCAAGGGTTTCGAATCCCAGCTTGCCGCCACCAAGCTGTTTGCCAAGCCGGCCGATGCCGTTGCCTTCACTGCCTCAGGCAGCCTGCCGAAGACAATGGATCTTGTCCGCAACTTCCTGTTCGAAAAAGGCTTGCTCGGCAATGGCGCGCCATCGGCAGACGTCATCGGCATCGAAATGCCGGATGGCAAGATCCTCGGCGACAGTGGCAACGTCAAGTTGCGCTTCACCGAGACTTACATGAAGGCGGCCGCCGACGGTTCGCTCTGAGCGATGTCCAAGCAGCGGTGCGGTCTTGACCGCGCCGCCCAATCTTCATCAGCGGAGCTTTCCTCATGCGCTGGATCAACACGAGGCCGAGCCGGGGCGCGCAGCTTGCCTTGACGCTGCTGCCCTTCGTGCTGCTGATCGTTGCCTACACGATGGGCTCGGCGGCACGGCTGGCGGAAAACGCCAATGACAAGCTGTTGCCCGGTCTTGCCGGGTTTGCCGATGCGATCGATCGCCTGGCCTTCGTCGCCGATCCGCGCACCGGCGAATATCTGCTCTGGTCCGATACGGGGGCGAGCCTGATCCGCCTGCTTGCAGGCCTCGGCATCTCCACGATCACCGCGCTCGTCATCGGCATGCTGATCGGCATGCTGCCATATCTCCGGGCGCTGCTCTCCCCCTTCGTCGCCGTCATCTCGATGGTGCCGCCGCTGGCGCTGCTGCCGATCCTGTTCATTGCCATGGGGCTCGGCGAAGCCTCGAAGATCGCGCTCATTGTCATCGGCGTTGCGCCGACGATGATCCGCGACCTTGCGCTGAAGGCGCTGGAGCTGCCGCGTGAGCAGATCGTCAAAGCTGAAACGCTCGGCGGCTCCTCCTGGCAGATCGGCCTCCGTGTCGTGCTGCCGCAGATCCTGCCCCGGCTGATCACCTGCCTCCGGCTTCAGCTCGGCCCCGCCTGGCTGTTCCTGATTGCGGCCGAGGCGATCTCGTCGGATTCCGGCCTCGGTTACCGCATCTTCCTCGTGCGCCGCTACCTCTCGATGGACGTCATCTTTCCCTATGTCGTCTGGATCACGCTGCTCGCCGTGGTCATGAATTACATTCTCGATCGCATCCGCATTGCCATCTTCCCCTGGTCGGAACTGGAGAAGCAGGCATGAGCGAGTTGGTGATCGAAAAGGTCTGGAAGGAATACGGCGACCAGATCGTCCTGGAAGATGTGTCGCTGACTGTCGCCTCGCGCGCCTTCGTCGCCCTCGTCGGTCCCTCCGGCTGCGGCAAGTCGACGTTCCTGCGCATGCTGCTCGGCCAGGAACGGCCAACGCGCGGCACGATCCTGCTGGACGGCGAAGCTCTGCCGCAGGAGCCAGGTCCGGATCGGGGCGTCGTCTTCCAGCGCTATTCGGTTTTCCCGCATCTGACTGTGCTCGGCAATGTGCTGCTGGGGCGGGAACTCTCGGGGTCTCGCTATAAAGCCAAGCTTTTCGGCGCTGCCCGTCGCAACGCCATTGACGAAGCCCGGCGGCTGATCGGTGAAGTCGGCCTTTCCGGCGCCGAGGACAAATATCCGGCGCAACTGTCAGGCGGCATGCAGCAGCGCCTGGCGCTGGCGCAGGCGCTGATCATGAAACCGAAGGTGTTGCTGCTCGATGAGCCCTTCGGCGCGCTCGACCCCGGCATCCGCGCCGAGATCCACACCTTGATGAAGCGGCTCTGGCACGAAACGCAGATGACCGTCGTCATGGTAACGCACGACATGCGCGAGGCCTTCACGCTGGCGACGCGCGTCGTCGCCTTCGAGCGTCGGCGTGACCGCCCGGAGGAAAAAGAGCGCTACGGCGCGACGATCACCAAGGACATTTCGATCTGGCCGCCCAGGCTTGCCGGCGCGCCCTCCGTCTTCAGCCCCGACCGGGACGGCCCGGTCATTTCTCTGGGCCCTCGCCGGGACGACCCGGCTTCCAGTCCGTCAGGAGAAAAACCATGATGCATGTCAGACGTTCGCCCGAAGAGATCGCCGCCAACCGGCAGCGTTACGAAGAACATCAGAAGAAGGGGCTGGAATTTGCGCCGAAGGCCCTGCCGGCGCCGAGCCCCCTGCCCGCCCCCGCAATCGATGCGGCTGCGATCATCCATCAGGAAACCATCCCCGGCGGCTGGTATTGGTCGACTGCGGTCAAGCGCGGCGAAGCGCTCCGCATCGACCAGGGCGAAGGCGCATCGACCGTGGCGCTCGTCGCCTGGAACGCCGCTGACACCAGCGAACGGCTCAATCTCGTCGATACGGTCAAGGTGCAGTGGACGACCGCCCTCGGCAAGGGCCGCGTCATCTTCTCGGATATGGGCCGAGTGATGTTTTCGCTGATCGAGGACAGTTCGGGCGCCCATGACTGCCTGATGGGCGGATCGACGGCAGCTTCGAATGCCACAAAATATCCTCACGTCAGGACCCGCAACACCCGCGACAATCTCGTGCTCGTCGCCGGCAAGCTTGGTCTTGCCAGGCGTGACATCCCGGGGATTCTCAATCTCTTTGCGCCTGTCCGCGTCGACGACGCCGGCGGCTTCCACTGGCGCGGCAAGCTCTCCAACAGCGGCGATTATGCCGAGCTGCGCGCCGAAATGGACATGATCGTCGGCTTCTCGAATTGCCCGCATCCGCTCGATCCCGACCCGGTCTACGCGCCGAAGCCGGTGATCGTCACGCGCTATCGCGCGCCTTCGCCCGCAGCCGACGATCTCTCGCGCACCGCGACCGCTGAAGCCCTTCGCGGCTTTGAGAACAATGCCGCGATGCTGGCCTGAGGGAGGATTGTAATGACCGATTTCATCAAGACTTCAGCTTCGCGCAGCCTCGAAAACGCCGTGCAGGATCATTTCATTCCGGCCGAGGCGCCATGGTCCGGTATCATCCGCAAGGGCCAGACCATCCGCATCGAGGACAGCTACGGCCAGCAGGCGATCGACACGCTGTTTTATCGCGCCGATGATTTTGCCGAGCGTTATTCCAACCAGGATACGATGCGGGCGCAGGGTGGCGCCTATATCGGCACCGGCACGAAGATCATCTCGAACGAAGGCAACGTCATGCTGGTCATGACCGCCGACAGCTGCGGCCGCCATGACACATCAGCCGGCGCCTGCTCCTGCGAGAGCAACACCGTGCGCTTCGGCCACGGCACGAAATACCTGCATGCCTGCCGCGACAATTTCGTGCTCGAGGTGACCAAACACGGCATGAGCAAGCGCGACATCGTGCCGAACATCAATTTCTTCATGAACGTGCCGATCAAGCCGAACGGCGAGATGACCATCGTCGACGGCATCTCGGCACCAGGTGACTATGTCGAACTGGTGGCCGAGATGGACGTGCTCTGCGTCATCTCCAATTGCCCGCAGATCAACAATCCCTGCAACGGCTTCGATCCGACGCCGATCCGGGTGCTGATCTGGGACGGCGAGGACTGACCGATGTTCACCAAGGTCCTTATCGCCAATCGCGGCGAAATCGCCGTCCGCGTCATTCGCACATTGAAGCAGATGGGCATCGCTTCGGTCGCCGTCTATTCCGATGCCGACCGGTTCTCGAAGCCGGCGCTGACCGCCGACGAGGCCGTCCGCCTCGGCCCGGCGCCTGCCGGGGAAAGCTATCTGAACGTCGATGCCGTCATCGCCGCCTGCAAGGCGACGGGCGCTGAGGCCGTGCATCCGGGCTATGGGTTCCTGTCGGAGAATATCGGCTTTGCCGAGCGGCTCGCCGCCGAAGGTATCGCCTTCATCGGCCCGCGGCCGGAGCATTTGTCGGCCTTCGGCCTGAAGCACACGGCGCGCGAGCTGGCGAAAGCGAGCGGCGTGCCGCTGCTGCCCGGCACCGATCTCTTGCAGAGCGTCGAAGAGGCGCTTTCGTCTGCCGAGACCGTCGGTTATCCCGTCATGCTGAAAAGCACGGCGGGCGGCGGCGGTATCGGCATGCAGCTCTGCACCGATGCGGCCGGCCTCAAGGCCTCTTTCGAAAGCGTGCAGCGGACCGCGCGCGCCAGCTTCGGCGACGCGCGGGTCTATATCGAGCGTTTCGTTGCCGAAGCGCGCCATGTCGAGGTGCAGATTTTCGGCGACGGCAAGGGCGGAGTGATTGCGCTCGGCGAACGCGACTGCTCGCTGCAGCGGCGGAACCAGAAGGTCGTCGAGGAGACGCCTGCGCCTGGCCTTTCCGCGGAGACAAGGGCGCGACTGCACAAGGCGGCGGTCGACTTGGGACGCTCGGTGTCCTACGAATCGGCCGGCACTGTCGAATTCATCTACGATCCCCAGCGCGAGGAATTCTATTTCCTCGAGGTCAATACCCGCCTGCAGGTCGAGCATCCCGTCACCGAAGCCGTCTTCGGCATCGACCTCGTCGAATGGATGATCCGTCAGGCGGCGGGCGAGGATGTGCTCTCGGCTGCTCGGGCCCTGACGCCGAAGGGTGCGGCGATCGAGATGCGGATCTATGCGGAGATGCCGCATGCCGATTTCCGCCCAAGCGCCGGCCTGCTGACCGAAGTCGTTTTCCCCAACAATGCCCGCGTCGACGGTTGGATCGAGACGGGAACCGAGGTCACGCCCTTCTATGACCCGATGCTCGCCAAGCTGATCGTGGCGGCGGAAGACCGGCCGGCGGCGATCGCGAAGCTGAAGGCAGCCCTCGCCGCAACATCGATATCCGGCATCGAGACCAATCTCGCTTATCTCAGGGCGATCTCCGCTTCCGAACTGCTTGCCGACGCCAAGGTGGCGACGACGGCACTACGCGATTTTGCTTTCGTTCCCGATGTCGTCGAGGTACTCGCGCCCGGCGCACAGTCGAGCATCCAGGAACTGCCGGGCCGGCTCGGCCTTTGGCATGTCGGCGTGCCGCCGAGCGGACCGATGGACGAGCGCTCCTTCCGCCATGCCAACCGGCTGGTCGGCAATGACGATGTGACGGCTGCGCTGGAGTTGACCGTTTCCGGTCCGACATTGCGGTTTTATGCCGACCAGACGATCGCGCTTGCCGGCGCGCGGATGCCAATGACATGCGACGGCGTAAAATTGCCACATGACGCCCCGGTGACAATCCGGGCGGGTCAGGTTCTGTCGATCGGTTCGATCGAAGGACCGGGACAACGCGCCTATCTCGCCGTCGCCGGTGGTTTTGCCGCTCCCGTTGTGCTCGGCTCCCGCGCGACCTTCGGCCTCGGCCAGTTCGGCGGCAACGCCACTGGCACGCTGAAGACAGGGCATGTGCTGCATTTTGCGCGCCAGGCACCGGTCGAACCGGTAAGACCTGCGACGGAGCCCGCCGCCTTGACGCGTGAATGGGATGTCGGCGTCGTCTATGGCCCGCATGGTGCGCCCGATTTCTTCGAGGCTAGCGATATCGAGGCGCTGTTTTCGACGGCCTACGAGGTGCATTTCAACAGCGCCCGCACCGGGGTGCGCCTGATCGGCCCGGCCCCGCATTGGGCACGTAGCGATGGCGGCGAGGCGGGGCTGCACCCCTCCAACCTGCACGACAATGCCTATGCGATCGGGGCGATCGATTTTACCGGCGACATGCCGATCATTCTCGGCCCTGACGGTCCGAGCCTTGGCGGCTTCGTCTGCCCGGCGGTGATTGCCCGAGACGAGCAATGGAAAATGGGTCAGTTCAAACCCGGCGACCGCATCCGTTTTCATGCCTTGGCACGGCCGGAAGACCCGATCGCCGGGCCGGCTGTCCGGCGGCCCCCGGAAGAAACAGGTTCGCCGATCGTCGGCGCCAGCGAGGATGGCCCGGTTTCGGTCGTCTATCGCCGCCAGGGCGACGACAATCTGCTCGTCGAATATGGGCCGATGACGCTCGATATCGCGCTGCGGCTGCGGGTGCATCTATTGATGCAGGCGGTCGTGGAGGCCCGCCTCCCCGGCGTCATCGACCTCACCCCCGGTATCCGGTCGCTGCAGATCCATTATGACGGCACGCAGTTGACGCGCCGGCGCCTGCTCGGGCTGCTCTCCGAGATCGAGGCGACGCTTCCGGCGGCCCAGGAGGTCACGGTGCCGAGCCGCATCGTGCATCTGCCGCTTTCCTGGAACGATCCGGATGCGGAGCTTGCCATGAGCAAATATCAGGAGCTCGTGCGCCCGAATGCGCCCTGGTGCCCCTCGAATATCGAGTTCATCCGCCGCATCAATGGTCTTGCCGATGAACAGGCCGTTCGCGATATCGTCTTTGAAGCCAGCTACTTGGTGCTGGGTCTCGGCGACGTCTATCTCGGCGCGCCGGTTGCGACCCCGACGGATCCGCGCCACCGCCTCGTGACGACGAAATATAATCCCGCCCGCACCTGGACGCCGGAAAATGCCGTCGGCATCGGCGGCGCCTATATGTGCATCTACGGCATGGAAGGACCGGGCGGCTACCAGCTCTTTGGCCGCACCATCCAGGTCTGGAACACGTGGCGGGAGACACCGGCTTTTGCCAGGGGCAAACCTTGGTTGCTGAATTTCTTCGACCAGATCCGTTTCTTCCCCGTGAGCAATCAGGAGCTAACGGAGGCGCGCGCCGCCTTCCCGCATGGCGGTTATCCGATCCGGATCGAGGAGACGGAATTCTCCTATGCCGCCTATGAGAAGGAATTGCAGGCGAATGCGGCGTCGATCGGCCGCTTCAAGGCAACGCAGCAGGCCGCCTTCGAGGCCGAACGCCAGCGCTGGAAGGACGCCGGTCTCGACAGCTTCGTCACCGATGAAGGCACAGGCGAAAGCCCGGATGGGGATATTCCCGACGGCTGCTTCGGAGTTGCCAGCGCCGTGCCCGGCAATATCTGGAAATTGCTGGTCGAGCCGGGCGCCCCGGTTGCGGCCGGCGATACACTCGCCATCATCGAATCGATGAAAATGGAAATCAACGTCACCGCCCATGCGGCAGGCCGCGTCCGCGACCTGCGCGCCGCGCCGGGAAGAAACGTCAAAGCGGGCGATATCATCGTCGTTCTGGAGGAATGCTGACATGCTGCCGACCATTCTCGATCTCTCAAGCCTTCGCGCCGCCTATCAATCCGGCCTGACGCCGCTCGACGCCATCGAAGAGGTGATTGCGCGGCGTGCCGCCTCGAAAGATCCGGCAATCTTCATCACCCCGGTGCCCGACGAAGAGCTGCGCGCCGCCGCCAAAGCCTTGATGGCACGTGCGCCCGAGGCAAATAGCCTGCCGCTCTGGGGCGTGCCCTTCGCGGTGAAAGACAATATCGATGCCGCCGGCCTGCCGACGACTGCTGCCTGCCCGGCCTATGCGTATCGGCCGGAGGCGGACTCCACCGTCGTTGCCCGGTTGAAGGCCGCCGGCGCGCTCGTCATCGGAAAGACCAATCTCGACCAGTTCGCGACCGGCCTCAACGGCACGCGCTCGCCCCATGGCGCGCCGCGTTCGGTCTTCGATGCGGCCTATATCTCAGGCGGTTCGAGTTCCGGATCGGCGGTCACCGTGGCCTCCGGCCTCGCGGCCTTTGCGCTCGGCACCGATACGGCCGGCTCCGGCCGTGTGCCGGCTGCCTTCAACAATCTGGTCGGCATCAAGCCGACCCCGGGTCTCTTGCCGAATACCGGCGCCATACCGGCCTGCAAGAGCGTCGACTGCATCACGATCTTTGCCGCGACCGTCGGCGACGGTGTTGCGATCCGCAAGGTCGCCGAAGGCTTCGATGCCGCCGATGCTTTTTCCCGCCACGCCAAGCCGGCGAACCTGCCGGTATCGGGGTTGCGCATCGGCGTCCTTGCTGGCGCCGAGCGGGAATTCTTCGGCGACAAGGAGGTGGAGGCGCTCTACGATCAGGCGATCGAGCGGGCCAGAGCGCTCGGCGCGACCATCGTGCCGTTCGATTACGCACCATTCCGCGAGGCCGCCGCCCTTCTCTATGACGGGCCGTGGGTCGCCGAACGTCTGGCGGCGGTCGAGACCTTCCTCGCCACGAACGCGGCCGATTTCGACCCGACGGTGCGCGGGATTATCGAAGGCGCCAAGGGCAAGACCGCGGTCGAGGCCTTCAACGGCCGCTACCGGCTGGAAGAATTGCGCCGCAGGACCGAAGCCGAATGGGAAAAGGCGGATGTGCTTCTGCTGCCGACCGCTCCGACCACCTATACGGTTGCCGACATGCAGGCCAATCCCGTCGTGCTCAACGGTCGCCTCGGCCGCTACACCAATTTCGTCAACCTGCTCGATTGCGCTGCGATCGCCGTTCCGGCCGGTTTCGGAAAGGGTGGCCTGCCAGGTGGGGTGACGGTGATCGCCCCTGCCTTCACCGACGATGCGCTGGCGCCGCTTGCCGATGCGCTGCACCGTGCCGCAGGTTCCGGCATGGGCATCGACCGGCAGGCGGCGATCCCCGAAGCCAGTCGTGTTGCGCCTGGCGATGACGGTTTCATCGAAATCGCGGTCGTTGGGGCGCATCTGACCGGCATGCCGCTCAATCACGAACTGGCCGGCGGGCGTCTGGTCAAGACCTGCCGCACATCAGGCGATTATCGCCTCTTCGTTCTGCCCAATACCACGCCGCCGAAGCCGGGGCTGCTGCGCGAACCCGGCCATAAGGGTCAGGGGCTGGAGGTCGAGGTCTGGGCACTGCCGGCCGATGCTTTCGGCAGGTTCGTCCAGAAGATTCCGGCACCCCTCGGCATCGGCAAGCTGGTGCTCGAAGATGGCTCCAGCGTCTCCGGCTTCGTCTGCGAAGCGCATGCGGTGAAGGGTGCCGAGGAAATCACCGCGCTTGGCGGCTGGCGCAACTATATCCGCGCCAAATTGGCGAGCTGAGGGGAGCCTTTCATGGCGGCAAAGCTCATCCGGCGCCTGATCGATCTGCTGCGGGACGGTCTGGCCGCCCGCAGCGAAGCGATCGGCAGCACCTGCGTCAACCCTGGCGGCTCTGGGAGCGTTCGGCAAGCTCGACGATGATGCCGTCGGGGTCGCGAACGAAGGCAATCTTGTTCAGCATCTCGGAGTGGACGGCGAAGCGCGGCCGCTCCTTGATCTCGACGCCCGCCTGTTCAAGGCGGGCGAAGGTCTCCTCGACATTGTCGAAATGGAAGGTGAGGTGCCGGACGCCGGCCGTATCTTCAGGCACGTCGACCGCCCGCGAAGCGCCGCCGGGCGGCGCGAAGATCTCCAGCATGCCGCCGCCTGCATCGAGGAACGCCACCTGCATGCCATTCGCCATCGTCTTGCGCAGCACGAGGCTGAGGCCAAGCAGGCCGCAGTAAAAATCGATAGCACGGTCCATATCGCCGACCGTCATGCCGACATGCTCGAAGGATTTCAGCATGAGAGAGCCCTTCCCGATTCAGACCGTAGCGGCGCTGCGCCACTCCCCCGCCGGAAGCCAGGAGCGATAGAGCGGATGATCGGCGGCGATCGGCATCGGCGTCGGCCGGCCGGTGCGCTGCGAGAAATAGGCGGCTGTCACCAGCTCCAGCGAATTGCGGGCATCCTGCAGCGTCACCGGCGGCTCCTTGTCCTCAACGATCGCCTTATGAAAGAGCTCGAACTGACGGGTGTAGCCATCTTCGCCTGGCACATAGCCAGCGAGCGCCGCGTCGATCCGCGCCTGATGCTCCTCCGTTCCGGCGACGAACGTCCACGGATCACGGCCCATCGTATAGGGTTCGATGATGCTTTCGGCGACGAGGTCGTTGAAGCAGAAGCGCAGCCGCGAGATCTCCTTGCGCGAACCCAGCGTCATCGACAGCGTCGCCAGCGAGCCGTTCTGCATCTTCACCGAAAGGGCTGCCGTGTCCTCGACCTCGATCGGATTGACCAGTGTCGCGCCATAGGAAAACACTTCGGCGCAGGGGCCATGGACATAATTCAGCATATCATGCGCGTGGATGGCGTGACCAAGAAGACCGCCACCGAGTTCGCTTGCCCATTTGCCGCGCCATGGCACGGCATAATAATCCGGGCCGCGCCACCAATGGGTTTCGATCGTCGTCAGGAACGGTTTGCCGGCAAGACCGCGCTCGATCAGTAGCTTCAGCTTCTGCAGGCCGGAGCCGTAGCGGTACTGGAAGATCGGCATCAGCTTCCTGCCGGGGAACCGAGCAAGGATGCGGCCCATCTCGTCGACCTCGGCAATCGAGCCGAAAAGCGGCTTCTCACAGATCACGTGCTTGCCGGATTCGATGCCCTTGCGGCAGAGTTCGAAATGCGAGCTCGGCGGCGTCGAAATGTCGATGATGTCGAGATCGTCACGGGCAAACAGCGAATCGGCATCCTGGGTGTATTCAGCAATGCCGTACTCCTCGCACAGCGCCCGGCCGCGCTCCTCGTCGAGCGAGCAGAGCACAGGAACCTCGAAAAGCTCCTTGTTCCAGCCGAAGCCGGCCAGATGCCGCGCAGCGATGCCTGCGCCGATGACACCGACGCGCAATTTCCTGGTCATGATATCCTCCTCAGCGAGCGCCGATCCGCGCGGCTTTCGTCTGGGCTTCGAGCGAAAGACGGCAGACTTCAAAAACGTGATCCTGCGTCATCGCCGTCTGCGTGCGGTTGCCGACGTCGGCGGTGAAAGCGTCGAAATAATCGAGCTTTTCGCCGCTGCAATCGATATGGGTCATTTCCTTGCCGTTGACCAGGAAGAGATGATCCTTACCCGGCCGGCCGGCAATATCGATATATTTGCGCAGCTCGATATAACCTTCGGTGCCGAGAATGGTCAGGCGCCCGTCACCCCAGGTCGGCAGCGCCTCCGGCGTGAACCAGTCGACGCGGACATAACCCGCCGCCTTGTCGGAACGCAGAAGCACCTCGCCGAAATCCTCGAAGGCCGGCTTGTCGGGCATGCCGAAATTGCCGATCGAGCTGGCGATGACCTCGCCCGTGGTCGAGCCGGTATAGAACAGGAACTGGTCGACCTGGTGAGAAGCGATATCGACGATGATGCCGCCGAAGGCTTCCGGATCGAAGAACCAGTCGGGCCGCGTCGGCAGTTGCAGCCGGTGGGGACCGACACCGAGCGTCTGGATGACCTTGCCGATCGCACCGTCGGCGACGAGCTTGCCGGCCTTGACGGCGGAGCGCACGCAGTGGCGCTCGGAAAAGCAGATCGAGAAGATCTTGCCGGTCTCGGCGACGGTGCGCTTGACGTCCTCAAGCTGGGCGAAGGTCGTCACACCGGGCTTGTCGGTCATCACGTCCTTGCCCGATCTCATCGCGCGGATGGCAAGCCCGGCACGATCGCG
This sequence comes from Rhizobium anhuiense bv. trifolii, assembly GCF_024346605.1. Classification (NCBI taxonomy): domain Bacteria; kingdom Pseudomonadati; phylum Pseudomonadota; class Alphaproteobacteria; order Hyphomicrobiales; family Rhizobiaceae; genus Rhizobium; species Rhizobium anhuiense. Next base: position 864,597 of record NZ_CP098801.1, on the reverse strand, counting down.
CGGGATCGCTGAAATGCAGATGACATCGATCGACGGATCGTCGAACAGCTTTTCCCGGTCGATCTGCGGCGCATCGGGATAGGTCTTCTCGAAGGCCTCGCGCAATGTCGGCACCGAAGTCTGCGGGCAATAGCCGACGAACTCGCCGCCAGAGGCAAGCAAACCCTTCACGTGATCGAACGTATGCCCATGGTCGATTCCGACGACGGCAAATCTCAACATCGCTGTAATATCCTCCCGGGATTTTCTTAGCGCCGGCTGACGCCAGCAGCCTCCATGTCGGGCAAAACAGATAACGAAAGCCGGCTCCTGTCAAGGCGAGATGAGGGGAAAAATCGCCGCACCATGTAGTTAACTATTTGAAATAAAATATGTATTTTGTATCTAAATAGTTATTTTGCGGGCTTTAGCGATTGGATTTACGAGAAATACCGCGGCTTGAGCCGATCAGGCAAAAGTCTTTTTCCCCAGTGCATCTTGCCCCGCCTTCATGAATGTGATCGATTTCGGCAGTCGCCGGGTCGGAGGGCGGCAACACCCCACAATTCTCAAAAGAGCGCTTCTCGCTCACCTTGACGGAAGATCACCATGTCTCAAGCTCTTCTCGATGTCGCCGCTTCGGATGGTCTTTTCGTCGGCCGCGTCTGGAATCCCGACGTTGCCGGACCGAGCATTGTGACATCACGCGAGGGCGTGCTGGTCGACATCACCTCGCGCGAGGCGCCGACGCTGAGCGCTCTCTTCGAGCGGCAGGACGCCGCCGGCTTCGTCCGCGCCGCAAGTGGCAAGGCGGTCGGTTCAGTGGAGCAGATCGTCGCCAACAGCACCGGCAAGCCGGACGAAGCGCGTCCCTATCTCCTGGCGCCCGTCGACCTGCAGGCCGTCAAGGCCTGCGGCGTCACCTTCGCCCAGTCGATGATCGAGCGCGTCATCGAGGAGAAGGCTGCCGGCAATCCGGAACGTGCCGCCGCCATCCGCGAACGTGTCAGCACGCTGATCGGCGGCAGCCTCACCAATCTGAAGGCGGGTTCGCCGGAGGCTGCCAAGGTCAAGCAGGCGCTGATCGACGAGGGCATGTGGTCGCAATATCTCGAAGTCGGCATCGGGCCGGATGCCGAAGTCTTCACCAAGGCCCCGGTGCTTTCCTCCGTCGGCTGGGGTGCGGAGGTCGGCCTGCATCCGATCTCGACCTGGAACAATCCGGAGCCGGAAATCGTGCTCGCGGTCAATAGCCGCGGCGAAATCAAGGGCGCGACGCTCGGCAACGACGTCAATCTGCGCGACGTCGAGGGCCGCTCGGCACTGTTGCTCGGTAAAGCCAAGGACAACAATGCCTCCTGCTCGATCGGTCCTTTCATCCGCCTGTTCGATGCCGGCTACAGCCTGGATGATGTTCGCAAGGCCGAACTCGATCTGAAGGTCACCGGCCGGGACGGCTTCGTGCTGCGCGGCAAGAGTTCGATGTCGCAGATCAGCCGCGATCCGACCGATCTCGTCAAACAGACGGTCGGCGCGCATCACCAATATCCCGACGGCTTTATGCTCTTTCTTGGCACGTTGTTTGCACCGACGCAGGATCGCGAGGCGCCGAAGCAGGGCTTCACCCACAAGATCGGCGATGTCGTCGAGATTTCCTCGGCAGGGCTCGGCGCGCTCGTCAACACCGTTCGGCTCTCCACCGAATGCCCGCCTTGGACCTTCGGCATTTCGGCGCTGATGAGTAATCTCGCAAAGCGTGGATTGCTGTAAGCTACTGGTTTCGCCGCTTGCCCTCTAAAAGGTCGAGAACGGAGTTTGCCGCCTCGAGAACGTTCGTGCCGGGCCCGAACACGGCTGCAACGCCGTGTTCGTGCAGGAAGTCATAGTCCTGCCGCGGGATGACGCCGCCGCAGACGACGATGATATCGCCACCGCCCTTTTCCCTCAGCCTGTCGATCAGCTGCGGCAGCAGCGTCCTGTGACCGGCCGCCAATGACGAGACGCCGACGACATTGACCTTTTCGCTGAGCGCGACGCTGGCGGCTTCGTCAGGGGTCTGGAACAGGGGACCGGCGAGCACATCGAAGCCGATGTCACCGAAGGCCGAGGCGATCACCTTGGCGCCCCGATCGTGCCCGTCCTGACCGAGCTTGGCGACCATGATTTTCGGCCGGCGGCCCATCGCTTCCGTCACCTCAGTCATGCGGGTCCTCAAGACGGCGAGTTCCGGCTCGTTGCTATAGGCCTCGCCGTAGACGCCTTTGATGACATTAGGGATCGCGGCATGATCGCCGAAGGCATCGCGCATGGCATCCGATATCTCGCCGACCGTGGCACGAGCCCGGGCCGCCTCGATGGCGGCTTCCAGCAGGTTGCCCTTGCTGGTCCGGGCGATCTCCGCCAGCGCGGCCAGCGTCTGGCGCACGGCCCCGCCATCGCGGCGCCGTTTGGTTTCCTCGATCCGCCTGATCTGTGCGATGCGCACCGCACTGTTGTCGATCTCCAGAATGTCGATCGGCTGTTCGTTGTCGAGCCTGTAGCGGTTGACGCCGACGATGACCTCCTCGCCCTTGTCGACGGCCGCTTGCCGGCGCGCGGCCGCTTCCTCGATCAGCCGTTTCGGCAGGCCGTCATTGACGGCCTTGGTCATGCCGCCGAGCGCTTCCACCTCCTCGATCAGCGCCCAGGCCTTGTCGGCAAGCTCCTTCGTCAGGCTTTCGACGTAATAGGAGCCGGCGAGCGGATCGACGACCTTGGTGACGCCGGTCTCATGCTGGAGGATGAGCTGCGTGTTGCGGGCAATGCGGGCGGAAAACTCCGTCGGCAGCGCGATCGCCTCGTCGAAGGAATTGGTGTGCAGCGACTGCGTGCCGCCGAGCACGGCCGACATCGCCTCGAAGGCGGTGCGGATGATGTTGTTATAGGGGTCCTGTTCCTGCAGCGAGACGCCCGACGTCTGGCAATGGGTGCGCAGCATCAGCGAGGAAGTCTTCTTCGGCTGGAACTCTTCCATGATGCGGGTCCAGAGCAGCCGGGCGGCGCGAAGTTTGGCCGCCTCCATGAAGAAATTCATGCCGATCGCAAAGAAGAAGGAGAGCCTTCCGGCGAAATCGTCGACATTGAGGCCCTTGGCGATCGCCGCCCTGACATATTCGCGGCCATCGGCAAGCGTGAAGGCGAGTTCCTGCGTGAGCGTCGCGCCGGCCTCCTGCATGTGATAGCCGGAGATCGAGATCGAATTGAACTTCGGCATCTCCCTTGCGGTATATTCGATGATGTCGGCAACGATCCGCATCGAGGGTTCTGGCGGATAGATATAGGTGTTGCGGACCATGAACTCCTTGAGGATGTCGTTCTGAATGGTCCCCGAGAGCTCGGCCCGCGAAACGCCCTGCTCCTCGCCAGCCACGATGAAGGCGGCGAGGATCGGGATGACGGCGCCGTTCATGGTCATCGACACCGACATTTCGCCGAGCGGAATGCCGTCGAACAGGATTTTCATGTCCTCGACGCTGTCGATTGCCACACCTGCCTTGCCGACATCGCCCTCGACGCGGGGATGGTCGCTGTCGTAACCGCGATGGGTGGCAAGATCGAAGGCGACCGACAGGCCCTTCTGGCCGGCTGCCAGATTGCGGCGATAGAAGGCGTTCGATTCCTCCGCCGTCGAGAAGCCGGCATATTGGCGGATCGTCCATGGCCGGCCGGCATACATCGTCGCGCGTGGGCCGCGGGTGAAAGGCGAAAAACCGGGAAGCGAGCCGAGATGCTCGGCACCGTCCAGATCCTCGGCCGTATAGAGCGGCTTGACGGCAATGCCTTCCGGCGTCTGCCAGGTCAGCGTTTCAGGTGAAGCGCGCAGATCCTTTTGCGCAAGCTCCGCCCAATCCGACAGCGTCTTCTTCGTCATGCGTTTCCTCCGGCTTTTTTCATCCCAACCCTACCATTTCACAGGCTCTTCGTGCGATAGAGCCCGAACAGGATGATTTTGGGCCGAGCCGGCCTAAAATCTGAATCCTGTTCTACATTATATAGTTAGAGCATGATGTCGTCCGAAAACCGCACGCACTTTTCGGCATCACGCTCTAGGATAATTAATGCGGCAAATCCTTGATTTCTATTGCCGGTTTTGGGACCCGCCTCATGAAGACCATGCAGATCTATGCCTTTGACATGAACTGCGTCGGGCATATCAACCACGGCCTGTGGACGCATCCGCGCGACGGCTCAGCGCATTATACCGATCTCGACTATTGGACGGAGTTTGCCAAGACCGCCGAACGCGGCAAGCTGGACGGCATCTTCCTTGCCGATATCGTCGGCGTCTATGACATCTTCAGAGGAAGCCCGGCGCCGGTGATCACGACGGCGGCGCAGATCCCGGTCAATGATCCGCTCATCCCGATTTCGGCGATGGCCTATGTCACCAAACATTTGGGTTTTGGCGTCACCGTCAATACCACCTATGAGCCGCCCTTTCTGCTGGCGCGGCGCATGTCGACGCTCGATCATCTGACCAAGGGGCGGATCGGCTGGAACATCGTCACCGGTTATCTCGATAGTGCTGCCCGCAGCATGGGTTTCGACAGGCTGCCGGAACATGACGCGCGTTACGACGCAGCCGAGGAATATCTCGAGATCGTCTACAAGCTCTGGGAAGGCAGCTGGGATGACGATGCGGTGCTGCGCGACAAGGTGGGCGGCATCTATGCCGATCCCTCCAAAGTGCGCACTGTCCGTCATGACGGTCAATATTACCGGATGGAGGGCATCCATCTCTCCGAACCTTCTCCACAGCGCACGCCCCTGCTCTTCCAGGCCGGCGCCTCCGCACGCGGCCAGGACTTTGCCGCCCGGCACGCCGAATGCGTCTTCCTCGCCGGCTCGAACCCCAGGGCGATGCGGCCGACGGTGGATGCGCTGCGGGCGAAGGCCGAGGAATTCGGCCGCGGCGCCGACGCACTGAAGATCCTGAGCCTGATCACTGTTGTCGTCGGGCGGACGGAGAAGGAAGCACGGGACAGGCTGGAGGAGTATCGCCGCCATGCGAGCGTCGAGGCCTCGCTTGCGCATTACTCCGCCTCCGTCGGCATCGATTTTTCGAAATATGGGCTGGATGACGTCATCGACCAAAGCTCGACGAACGCCAATCAGTCGGCGCTTGCGGCCATCACCAAACAGGCGGCGAAGCCGGTGACGCTGCGCGACATCATCGACCAGATGATACTCGGCAGCCGGATGAAGCCGGTGGTGGGCTCGCCCGAGCAGATCGCCGATCATCTCGAGGCATGGATCGAGGAGGGCGGCATAGACGGCTTCAATCTGGCGCGGACCGTGGCGCCGGAAAGCCTGCGCGATTTCGTCGACCTGGTGGTGCCGGTGCTGCAGGAGCGCGGTCTCTTCAAGGCGGACTACGTGGAAGGACCTTTGCGGCAGAAGCTTTTCGGCGGCGGGGACGGCAGGTTGCCCGCCGCGCATCCCGCCGCCCAGTTCCGGCACTGACTATCGATGGTCCAGCTTGGCGACCAGCCGGTCGCCCAGCCACTGAATGCCGCAGACGAGGACGATGAGGACGGCCACCACCGCGATCATCACATTGGTTTCGAAGCGCTGATAGCCATAGCGGATGGCGAGATCGCCGAGACCGCCGGCGCCGATCGCGCCCGCCATCGCCGAGGCGCCGATCAGCGTCACCAGCGTGACGGTGAAGCCGGCGACGATGCCCGGCAAAGCTTCGGGCACCAGCACCTCACGGATGATCGTCCAGCGATTGCCGCCCATGGCGCGGACGGCATCGATCAGCCCGCGGTCGACCTCGCGCAACGACACTTCGGCGATACGGGCGTAATAGGGCGTTGCGGCGATGGCGAGCGGCACGATGGCCGCCCAGGTGCCGAGCGCCGTGCCGACGATCAGCCGCGTCAGCGGGATCAGCGCCACCAGCAGGATGATGAAGGGCACCGAGCGGAAGCCGTTGATGATCCCACCGAGCACGCGATTGATCCACAGATTTTCGGCGATGCCGCCGCGCGCCGTCGCCACCAGGGCAAGGCCGAGCGGCAGGCCGGCGACGAGCGAGATCACTCCCGAGGCGACGGTCATCAGGACCGTCTCCCAAAGGGAGCGAAGAAGCAGTTCAACCATGATCGGTGTCATAACCAAGCACCTCCACCCGGGCGGACCGGGCCGTCAGGAATTGTTCGACCTTTCCGGCAAGCGCGGGGTCGCGCATGGGAACGGCGATGAAGAACCGTGCCACCGGCTGGTTCTGGATGTGGTCGATGCCGCCATGGACGAGGCGGAAGGAATGCGGCAGCGCCGCCGAGAGTTCGGCAAACAGCGCGCCCTGCGCCTGCGGCCCGGCGAGATCGACGCTGAGGATCGCCTCGCTCCCCGTCGTTGCCGACAGCCGACCGGCGATGTGATCCGGAAGCTGCGGGCGGATACCGCCGAGCAGGCTCCCGGTGATGTCAGCCTGCGGGTTGGCGAAGACCGACCAGACCTGCCCTTCCTCCACGATCCGCCCGGCGTCGATGACTGCGACGCGATCGGCAATGCCGCGCACCACTTCCATCTCATGCGTGATCAGCAGAATGGTCAGCCCGAGCTTACGGTTGATATCCCTCAACAGCGCCAGGATCGACCGGGTCGTTTCCGGATCGAGTGCCGACGTCGCCTCGTCGGACAAAAGCAGTGCCGGGCGGGCCGCAAGCGCCCGAGCGATGCCGACGCGTTGTTTCTGCCCGCCGGAGAGCGATGAGGGATAGGCTTTCGCCTTGTCGGCAAGCCCGACCAGATCGAGCAGCTCATGCGCCCGTTTCAAGCGCTCGTTCTTTGCAACGCCCTCGATCTTCAGCGGTAGCGCGACATTTTCCTCGACGGTCTTGGCGGAAAGCAGGTTGAAATGCTGGAAGATCATGCCGATGCGGCGGCGCAGCGGCTGCAGTTCCTGTTCTGAAAGTCCGGTGATATCTCGGCCTTCGATGAGAATCTCGCCGCTATCGGCGCGCTCCAGGCCGTTGAGGCAACGGATCAGCGTCGATTTGCCGGCGCCGCTGCGGCCGATGATGCCGAGGATCTCACCTCTCTTCACCGTCAGCGAAATACCGTCGAGTGCTGCCGTGGTTCCGAACCGCCGCTTCACATTGGTAAGCCTCACCACGTCTTCGGCCGCCGCTTGCGGCTGTGTCTCGATCGCCGTGGTGGAAACAAAGGAATTCATGTGCTTTTCCTTACAAACACCGAAGGCGGCCCGGGCAAGGAACGCCTGGACCGCCTCTCGGCAGGGCTTAACCCCCGCCCCGCTTCGGATCAGTAGGCGCTGAGACCCGTTCCCTTGTAAACCTTGTCGAACTCGGCCTTGACGGTCTCGTTCTGATAGGAAGAGACAAGCGTCTTGACCCACTCGGCATCTTTATTGTCGGCCTTGACCGCAATGAAGTTGCGATATGGATTGTCGGCAATCGGCTCCTGCGCAATGCGCTCGGCCGGCGAAAGGCCGCTCTTCAGCGCCCAGTCGGTATTGACGACACCGGCATCCAGGTCGTCGATCGAGCGGCCGACGATACCCGCGTCGAGTTCCTTGATTTCGATCTTCTTCGGATTGTCGGTGACGTCGGCGACAGTTGCGAGAATGCCGGTGCCGTCCTTCAGCTTGATCAGGCCTTCGTTCTGGAGAACGCGCAAAGCGCGGCCTTCGTTGGAGGGATCGTTCGGCACGCCGATGACGGCACCTTCCGGGATCTCGGCGACGGACTTGTACTTCTTGGTGTAGAGGCCGATCGGCCAGACGCCGGTATAACCGACACGAGCGATGTGGTAGCCGTGCTGCTTGATCTGGTTGTCGAGATAGGGCTGGTGCTGAAAGGCGTTGGCGTCGATTTCGCCGCGCTCCAGCGCCTCATTCGGCTGCGTATAATCGTTGAAGGTGATCGTCTCGATCTTCAGGCCTTTCTTGGCCGCCTCGCTGGTGACGACGCGCCAGACGTCTTCATCCTCGCCGGCCATGATGCCGACCCTGATCGACTTGTCCTCGGCAAAGGAAGGAGCTGGTGCTGCAAAGGTGAAGAGCGCGGCAGCGGAAACGGCGACAAGAGCCGCCCGGCGCGAAAGGTGGAAGTCGTGAAGATTTTTATTCTTGGTCATTTTATATCCCGTCTGACTGAGTGAGGCCATACGCCCCGACCAGGCCGATCATGGCAAATGCGCGGATCGGTAGCGAAGCACGATTGTCCGATGTGGAGGAAGGGTCGGAAAAACTCTTGCCCTGCCATTGGTATCGGCAGGATAAATTTCCATCAAATTTGTGGATTATGACGACGTGAGAAGGGTGGCCCAAAAACGAAAACGGCGCCTCCGCGGCGCCGTTTCAAGCCTATCCCTAACTCTTCATTCGGCGGCGATAAGCGCCTGATTCCGGCTGGGAAAGAAGGCCGAGAGCTCACCGATAACCTCCCCGATCCGCTTGGAAAGCGGCTCGGATGAGACACGGTAATCGGTGAAGTCGCGGTCGGACGCGTAAACGGCGGTCGGCAGCGTGTGAGACATGAAGAAACCGAAGAGCGGACGGAGCTGGTGCTCGACCATCAGCGCATGCCGATCGCCGCCGCCGGTCGCAGTGATGATGATCGGCTTGGCGCGCAGCTCATGCGGGTCGATCAGGTCGATCAGATGCTTGAAGAGGCCGGGATAGCTGCCCTTGTACGTTGGCGCTCCGATCACCAGCACGTCGGCATTGACGATGTCGTCGATGACCTCCTTGGCGCGACTGTCGAGATCGCCACGCCGCAGCGCCTGGCCAAGCGAGGGGCCGACATCGGTCAGGTCGTAGATGGTGTTGTCGAAGCCGTATTTCTCGCCGGCGAGGCCAGCAACGTTTTCGACGAGCGCGAAGGTCTTCGAGGGGCGGTTGAAGCTACCCGCAAGGCCGACCAGTTTGTGAGCAGACATGCCATTTCCTTCCAATATCGTGCCGAAACCGATGTCATTCTCCAACGAATATTATCTATAAAAATAGTGGATTAAAGGAATGGTGATCCCTCTTCCCCATATGAGGAGAAAAATACGTTCGTGCCTGTCGCGATAGCGACGTGTGAACCGCATGATGCGTCGAGCCGGAATACTCTAGGCCGATTTCTGCTTGGGTATGCGCGGAAGGAAGACCGTCAGGAGACCGAGCAGCGGCAGGTAGGAGCAGATCCGGTAGACGAAATCGATGCCGTGGGTATCAGCGAAATCGCCGAGCAATGCTGCACCAAGTCCCCCTGCCCCGAAGGCGAAGCCGAAGAAGACGCCGGCAATCAGTCCGACGCGCCCGGGCACCAGTTCCTGCGCGAAGACGACGATCGCCGAGAAGGCCGAAGCGAAGATCAGGCCGATGACGATGCTGAGCACGCCCGTCCAGAGGAGATTCGCATAAGGAAGCAGGAGCGCGAAGGGAATGACGCCCAGGATCGAGAACCAGATGACGAACCGCGCACCGAAGCGATCGCCGATCGGCCCACCGAGGAATGTGCCGACGGCGACCGAGCCGAGGAACAGGAAGAGCATCAGCTGTGCCTGCTGCACGCTGAGCTCGAACTTGTCGATGACATAGAAGGTAAAGTAGCTCGACACGCTCGCCATGTAGACATTCTTCGTCGCCGTCAGCAGCACGAGGATCAGCAGCGCCCAGACGACCCTGTTCTGCGGCAGCGGCAGGGCCCGGCTCACCGCCGGTTTGCTGGCATTCTGACGTCGGTGGCTCATGTACCAGTTGCCCACCCAGCTCAGCACGACCATGCCGACCATGGCGATGGCGGCAAACCAGGAGACGCTGTGTTGCCCAAGCGGCAGCACGATGAAGGCGGCGAGCAGTGGACCGATCGCCTGGCCGGCATTGCCGCCGACCTGGAAGAAGGACTGCGCGAAACCGTGGCGACCGCCGGAGGCCAGACGGGCGACGCGCGAGGATTCCGGATGGAAGACGGCTGAGCCAAACCCGATCAGGCTTGCGGCAACCAGCAGCAGCGCGAAACTGCCGGCGTTGCCGAGCAGGATGAGGCCGCAGAAGGTGCTCGCCATGCCGACCGGCAGCGAATAGGGCATCGGCCAGCGGTCGGTGACAATGCCGACCAGCGGCTGCAACAGCGAAGCGGTGACCTGGAACGTCATGGTGAGGAGGCCGATCTGCACAAAATCGAGATCGTAATTCGCCTTGAACAGCGGATAGAGCGAGGCGAGCAGCGATTGCATGATGTCGTTCAGCATGTGGCAGAAGCTGACCGCCATGAGGATAGACATCGTTGTTTTTTCGAAACGGGGCGCGCCTTCGGCAACCGTTGCCATCAATATTCCTCCTGCACAGGCCGGTCGGTGCCGTGCCGCGTCTTTTTTCGATGGATTTTAGGCGATCGGGGCTGGGAAGACTATCGAGCGGCGGTCGCTGAATTGCATTTAGCGTAAGCCGGGCGGCAATCACAGCCCAGTTTCATCGGGATTGGTACGGCTTTTGTTTGATTTGCCCTTTTGTCGACCGATTCCAGCGTGGCTTTATGTCTTTCCGGACGGGGGCTTTCATATCACAGTCAGTCGCGATCATCGCATATTGAGTACGCTATATGAAAACAACCATGGAAAACCGAAGCGGGGAATACTACAGCTGCGCCGATTGAAAATGCGATCGAGGCTGAAAACACGCGATGAATGTCAAGACACCGAATGCAATAGACAGCTATGTCGGAGCGCGCATAAGAATGCGTCGGCAGTTGCTCGGGATGAGCCAGGAACGGCTTGCCGAGCAGATCGGCGTAACCTTTCAGCAGGTTCAGAAATACGAGAAGGGCATCAACCGCATCGGCGCGAGCCGCCTGCAGCGGATCGCCGATGTGCTCCACACCTCGGTAAGTTTCTTTTTCGAACAGGAGAATTCCGAGCCGTTGACGCTGCAAGGGCTGGATCTGTCGGCGAATTCCGATCCGGTCGCCGAATTCCTGCGAACGAAGGAAGGATTGGTGCTCAATCGCGCCTTTCTGAAGATCGCCGACCGCAATATCCGCGAAACGGTCATCGCATTGGTGAAGGCGATGGCGCAGGCAGAAAGTCACGGTGTGACATTGGGCGCCTCCATAGCGGACGTCACTCTTCCGCTCGGAGAATAGCTGGGCGTATCGGCAGGCAATAACCGCATGAAGCGCTTGGCTATTGCGAGCCGTCGCCTTTGCGTCGCCTCCGGCTGACCATCATGCCGCCGACGATGAGGACGATTCCGGTCGCGTTCGCCCAAAACGACGTTGGAACGGCGCTGATATAATCAAGCGCCACGCCTGTCACCATCTGACCACCGATGATCAGCAGAGCCGAATTGACCGCGCCTATGCGCGCAATCGCCCAACTGCCCGCCGCCACAAAAACAACACCGATGGAGCCGCCCAGATAGGCATACCAAGGCGCCTCGGCGGCGCCTGCAGGAAGCAGGCCCCCGACGAAGAGACCGAGGCATGTGAGAACGGCAAAGCCTATGGCATGATTCCAGAAGGATGCGATCAGCGGCGTGGTGGATATGCTCAACCGCCCATTGAGCTGGCGGCTGAGACCGACGAGCGCGCCGCCGAGGCACGCCAGGAGAATGAATAGTGTCACGCTCCACCTCGTCCAAACAGGATGATGAGGGCACCCCCGGTGACGACCAGGCCGAGTGCTACGATGTCTCGCATATCCGGACGCCGCTTCGGCAAACCGAACAGTCCCCAACTGTCGGCCGCGACGCTGAAGGCGACCTGGCCTGCCAAACCCAAAGCCAAAGTGCCGGAGAGCCCGAGCGGCGAGTTGACCGCGGTCGAGGTCAGAATGACCGTTGCCGCGCCGGATATCCCACCGAAGTAAGCCCACCACGGCGCGTTGGGGGCTTTTCCCACCGTCGGCCTGCGCCGGCGGTGGACCAGCAAGAGAAGAATGACGGCTGCGAAGATGCCTGTGCCATGAGCGGTCCAGGAGGAGAACAGGGGATTGCCATAATGGGCCAATTCCCCGTTGAAGTGCACCATGAACGTCAAGAGCCCACCCGTGGCAAAAGCACCGATGAAATAGATGGGATGCGAATTACGCGCTGCTTCGGTGGTCATTGCGGATCCTGTCAAAGAATCGATTGCGCCCGATATTTTTCAAATTGCCACTAAGGCCATTCATCGGCATTTTCAGCAAGATGATTAGCACCGTGTGTCTGTCGGATCGGCCCTCCTTGATGGCGCTGATGAAGCTCGTTTCGATCGACGCGACCCATTTAATCCGAACAATGGTTTTACAATGCCAGATGCCACGTCCGAGGACCTCGATGGTCCAGACGACCCTGCAATACCACGGACCGGATTGTCGGAAATCCTCGCGCCCGGCCTTTCCGTGGTTTTCTGCGGATTGAATCCGGCTCTGTCCGCCGTTCGCGACGGGCATAATTTCTCGAACCCGAGCAACCGTTTTTGGCGGGTCTTGCATCTGGCTGGATTTACGCCGCGCTTGCTGCGAGCAGATGAAGAGCGCGCGTTGCTGCAATATGGCTGTGGCCTGACGTCCGCGGTTTCACGCCCGACGAAAAGCGCAGGCGAACTTAAGAAGCAGGATTACCTCAGCGCAGCACCTGCTCTGGAAAGCAAGATACGAACGTTTGCGCCGGCCAATCTGGCCTTTCTTGGAAAGGCGGCATATGCGGCAATCAGTCTTCGAGCCAATGTCGAATGGGGTCGGCAAGCCGAGGAATTTGCCGGCGCCGTCGTCTGGTTGTTGCCAAATCCGAGTGGCCTCAACAGAGCCTTCACCTTGACGACATTGACCGAACGCTATCTCGAGCTGAGAGCGACGCTCTAGCCATCATAATGCCTGGACGAATGCGCTGACCCGCCCTTCCAGCAGATGGCTAATGGCCTGGTGTCATCATTGCCTTGCATGGAGGATGCGATGCTGCTCAAGGGCGAACGAACCTTCGTGGTGCGGGATGCGGGAGGTTTCGTCGCGCACGTCAATATGCCGGGCTGGTTGACGCCGAAGCCGACCGATCACGGCCATGGCCCCCTCGCCATGATCGCAGAATCCATCCTCGATCCCGGTCGCCTGATCGCGATGCATGAGCATAGAAACGACGAGATCATTTCCTGGGTGCCCGAAGGCGTCATGCGTCACGACGACAAGGCTGCGGGCCGACTGGTGATCGACCGCGACCATCTCATGGTGATGAATGCCGGAGCAAGCTTTTGGCATTCCGAAGAAACGCTGGCATCCGATCCGCCTCTGCGGATGCTGCAAATCCTCATTCGCCCTCACGCCATCGACCTCGAACCGAAGGTCCAACACGGACCGGTGCCAGTTGCCGCGGCAAACACCTGGCGACACCTGGTCGGGCCGGAAGCGGAGGGCGCGCCCTTCTATGTCCGCAGCACGATCGACGTCTTCGATATGCGGCTGGACGCGGGCGCAAGGGTGGAATTTCCGCGCAAGCAAGGCCGAGACCTCTATTTCTATGTCTTCAGCGGTTGTGTCGTCGTCGATAAGCAGACATTCGCCGAAGGCGAGCAGGGGCTGCATTTATTGGATGACAAGCTCGAAGTAGAGGCGCAGAGTGCAAGCATGTTGGTCGCGTTTCTGCTCGATCCGAACGCAGCGATCACCAGGCAGGGAACTGTCGGCGACCACAAGAAGATCCCACCGGCAATCCTCATTCGCGCGTTCCTGCGATGGAGGAAATTCCGCCAGATGTGGCGTCGTCATCTTTCGCATCGCCGCTCGAACACCGAAAAGGCGATATAAATGGAACAAGGATGCCCCTAACGGGTTTCGAACCTTAGCGTTCAATAGGAGGAGCATTTCATGCCTACGGTTGCCGCGACACCCATCACCCCGCCTGACCAGCATGTTGTCACAGCGCGCGAAGCCATCGAGCCGCTTTATGAGAAGCTTGAGCTGCAAACCGAATCGCTGGTCCTCGCTGCGGCGCTGGAAGCGGGCTGGCCTCCCGAGGAGGCAACCGAGGCACTGGCAGCACTCAGGCTACAGGACGCACTTTCCACCCTTGGACGAACGACTTAGCCGATAAGCCCATTATTCAAAGCGGATCGGCGAGAAAGTTTCCGCAGTGATCCCCTCCTGGCGGAGGGCTGCCGGAATCGGGGTTTCCAGAAGCAGCGACGACGCGAGCGCAGCGACCGCTGGCGAACTTTGAATACCGAACCCGCCGAGCCCGGCCAGCCAAAAGAAGCCCGGCGCCCGCTTTGAGGCACCGATGACCGGCAGCCGGTCCGGTGCGAAGGTGCGCAGGCCCGCCCAACTATGGGAGATCCGATGGATTTCGAGCTTGGTGCAGTCGCTCAGATATTGCGCCGCCTGGGCGATATCCAATTCTTCCGGCCAAGCGTCATGCGGGGCGACCGGCGTCTCATCCGCCGGACTAACCAGGAGCCGGCCTGCATCCGGTTTGAAGTAGAAATCCTCGTCGATTTCGTTGACTTCGGGCATGGCCGAAACATCGTAGCCCTCAACTGGCACGGTGATGGCGGTTCGGCGATAAGGCACTAGGCCGAGAGGCGTCGCGCCGAAATGGAGCGCCACGGGATCGGCCCAGCCGCCCGCCGCGTTCACCACCGTCGTGGCCAGCAGATCGGCGCCGTTCGTCTCCAGCCGCCATGCCGATCCGTCCATTCGGGCGCCCGTCACCTCGGCGTTGCGGCGCAGGTCGGCCCCGGCGTGTCGCGCCGATTTCAGATAGGACTGCAGCAGGCTGTCGACCTCGATGTCCCAGCAATCCGGGTCATAGAGCGCAGCCGCGACCCAGTCGGGGTCGAGAAACGGGACCAGCGCCAGCGCATCGGCAACCGTGAGCAATTGAAGCGGCCGGGCCATGGGCGCGCTTTTGTTGCGCTCGACTTCGAAGATGTGATGGAGATGCCCGGCCTTCTCGGCCTGGGCAATGCAGAGGTTTCCGCGCGGCCGGATGAGCGGCAGGTCGCAGAACCCATCCGGAGGCGTCTGGAGAAATCCGGCGCTGGCCCGGATCAGCCGCCCCGCGCCTTCGGACTGGAAGCGCAGCGAGAATTCCGCCGCCGAGCGGCCGGTGGAATGATAGCCCCATGCCTCCTCCCGCTCCAGCAGCACGACCGAACGGCGATTGCCGATGGTATGTGCCAGTGCGGCGCCGACGATGCCGCCGCCGATGATGGCAATGTCAAAATGTTCAGCCATTGATTGGATCCAGTGGAAAAATTGGGCGTCGAATATTGCGGTAGTTGCGGCGGGTGAGATCCGGCGAGCATAATCCGCCGGCATCGGTCACCAGGATCTCACTTGCGAGCGGGGCGAAGGCGCCGCGGAAATGATGCATGGATTTCACCGCCAGGACCGCCTTCGCCGTCGGTTCGATGCCGAGCGCGCGGAAGATGTTGGCGTCGAGCATCTGTTGGTTTTCAGATGCGATCAGCACCTCTATCCCGCCGACCCGGAAAGAAACGGAGCGGCCGAGCGTGCCGGGAAGGCCGGTGAACATCGGCCCTTCAAATGTAAAGGCCCCATCGGAGACGGCCGCAACAGTGCCAGTGACTTCGATCGGCCCACCGCCCGTGCTCGGATCCGTCTTGCCGCCGAGCAATACAGTGCATTCTGCGCCGACACCTGCGGATGCCAGCAGGTCAGCCGCTTGCGGGTCGTAGAGCACACCGAGAGCAATATTGCCCCGCCCTGCGTCAAGCAGCGCAGCCAACAATGTCGTGCTGTCGCCATAGCCGCCTGAGCCCGGGTTGTCGGAGAAGTCGGCCACCACGATCGGCTTGTCGGTGGATTTGTGCGCCTTCAGCCGGGCGATACACTCCCAGAGAGGGATCGGCCGGGCCCAGTCGTCGCGGAAGTCCCATATCCGCGCGCAGATCCTGTCGGCAGTTGCTTGAGCCGTGACGGCGGAGACGATCTTTTCGTCGTAATTTACGAGAACGCTCGGGCCTGCCGCCCAGACATCGGCATCGGTGAAACCGGCGTTGACGGAGACGTTGAGGATGCCCGGCGTCATCATTTCCAGCGCTGCATCTTCCAGCAGCCGGCACATCGGCCCGTCCTGCGTCGTTCGTCCGTCGTCACAGCCGACCAGCATCGGCGGCCGGGCGATGAGCAGGCGCGGCGCCGTCTCGCCTGCCATTGCCGCATGAAGCAGCGTGCAGGCCTCGCGTCCGCGCTCGCGCATGTCGATATGGGGATAGGTCCTGAAGCTTACCGCGATATCGGCAAGCCCTGCCATTGCATCGAAGATATTGGCATGCAGATCGAGCGTCACCGCAATCGGGAGATCGGCCCCTACCACCGAACGGATGGCGGCGAGAAACTGGCTCTCTCCATCCTCGGATGTCTCGGTGACCATCGCGCCGTGGAGTGCGACGAAAATCCCGTCGATCGGCCCGGCCGTTTCAAGGCCGTGAACGACATCTGCGGTAATCGTGCGGCGCGCGGCTTCGGTGACCGTGCCGCCCGGCTGAGCATGAGCGGCAAGAATCGGCACAACCTCCCAACCCCTCGCCTCGGCCAGATCGAGGGCGCCGCCAATCTCGGAATTGGTGCCGCGCATCTTCGTGACAATCTCGACACCTTGGAAATAGCGACTGGCATGGAAGGCCTCGATCGGGGTCGAGCGAATGGTGAAGGTGTTTCCTTCGTGAGAGAATTCGATCAGAGCGACGCGAAAGCCCATCTTATACTCCTTGCCGGCCTGCCGCGCGGGCGCAGATATATTCCAGGATCAGCGAGGCGCCCAGGAGCGCTGTCACGCCGGTCGGATCATAGGGTGGCGCCACCTCGACGAGGTCCATCCCGACGAAATTGACATCCGTCGTCCGGCGCAGGATCGAGAGGATTTCGTGCGGCGCCAGTCCGTCGACGACCGGGGTGCCTGTGCCGGGAGCAAAGGCAGGATCGAGGCAGTCGATGTCGATGCTCAGATAGGTGGGCCTGTCACCCACCACTTCGCGCAGGCGAGCAAGGGCACCCTGCCAACCATGTTCGTGCAGCCAGTCACGGTAGAGCACGGTGATCGAGTCGGTATGGTCGTAATGGGTGCGGATGCCGATTTGGATTGCGTGAGCGGGGTCGATCAATCCATCGCACATTGCATGATGCACGAATGTGCCATGGTCGAATTCCTTGCTCGCCTGCGTGTCACGGTGGGCGTCGAACTGGACATAGGCGAGCTTCCCGTGCCGCTCGGCATGGGCCTTCAAGGCGGTGAAAGTGGTGCTGTGATCGCCGCCCAGCATGACCGTTCCGGCCCCCTCCTCGACGATCCGGCGGGCGAATTCCACCGCGTTTTCCAGCATCTTTTGTGGCTGCCCGCGCCGGAACGGCACGTCGCCAGCGTCCACCACCGAGAGCCGGTCGAAGGGGTCGAAACCCCAGGGCCAGACCTCGCCCCAGGCCAACTGGGTCGAGGCTTCGCGTAGCGCGGACGGGCCGAAGCGTGCACCCGAGCGGCCGGAGGTCGCCAGATCGAAGGGAATGCCATAGACGACAAGATCGACGCCGGTGAAATCCAGGCTGGGACGGCGCCGAAGGAAGGTGCGGATGCCGGAATAAGGCATTTCCACATGGGTCCCGTCCGGACCGGGCACGGTCTGGAACACACCTTCATGGCCGAAGATGCTCTGATTGGATTGTATTTTCATTTCAAACTGTTCCTGCGAAATGTAGCCATCGGTTGCGACCCTCGAGGCGGCGCCAGAGCGCTTCGATCAGGAGGACGACGGCCAGATAGTTAAGCGCCGCCACGTAGAAGACGGTGAGGTCGAAGCTCTGGGCGTAAAGGGATCGCGCCTGGCCCATGATATCGGGCACGGTGATCACGCTGACGATGGCCGAGGCCTTGAGCAGCAGCACCAGTTCATTGCCGATGGTCGGCAGCATCCGTGCCGTGGCGATCGGCAGCACGATCTTGCGGAAAATCTGCACGGTCGAAGGGCCGAGCACCCGCCCTGCCTCGATCGTCCCTCGCGGCACGGCCTGGATACCGCCGCGCAAGATTTCCGCCTGATAGGCCGCGGAATTGAGTGCGAAGGCGAGGAGGCCGCAATAGAACGCATCGCGAAAGAACCACCAAAGGCCAATATCCCGCAGTTCGCGGCTGAAGGAGCCAAGGCCATAATAGATCAGAAAAACCTGAACCAGCAGCGGCGTGCCGCGCATGAGGTAGATATATCCATAGGCCACGCCGGAGATTGTCCGGTTGCGACTGAGCCGGGCCAGTGCGAGTGGCAGCGCCAAGCTGAAGCCCATGAGCGCGCTCAGCAATGTCAGCGTAACCGTATTCTGAAGCCCTTGCGCCCATAGGGCGAGATTGTCGGTGAGAAGCGTCAGCATCTTCTAACGCCCCCTACCGCGAGGAGCCGTGCGTCGTTCCAACAGCGCCTGACCGATGCCCGACAGCAAAGCAAGCGCGACGTAGATCAGGGCGAGCACGGTATAGAAGAAGAACGGCTTCTTGGTCGTCGAGATCGCCATATTGGTGTAACGGACGAGGTCGTTCACCGCTATGATCGAAACCAGCGACGTATCCTTCAGAAGGATCAACCACAGATTGCCGAAAGCGGGAATGCAATGCCGCCACATCTGGGGGAGGACGACCAGGAAGAAGGCCTGTCTCCGGTGCAGGCCCAGCGATGCCGCCGCCTCTGCCTGTCCCCTGCCGACCGCCTGATAGGCGGCACGGACGACTTCGCTGCCGAGTGCGCTGAAGACGAGCGTCAGCGCCACCACGCCAGCCGCAAAGGCATTGAGTGAAATGTTGGCGTTCGGGAAAGCGAGATGCACCACCCAGTCAATGAGCACTTGGAGCTGGTAGTAGATGATGACGAGGGTCAACAGCTCGGGCAGACTGCGAAAGACTGTCGTGCTGGCGAACGCGAACCAGCGGGCAATCGGACTGCGGGCGTTTTTGCCCCAAGCCAGCAGGAAGGATAGGACCAGGGCCAGCGGAGCGGTGGCGAAGGCGAGTGCGAGTGTTACACTCAGGCCTCGCAGCAACTCGTCTCCCCAGCCCTCGTCGCTGAATAACAGCAGTGAGATGAACTCCATCGCGAATTATCTTCCGATTGCTTGGCGGGGCTGGCTGGACGCTGACTGTGTGGCGTCCAACCTGGTTGCGGACTACTTGAAGATTTCGCCGGCGAGCTTCGGTTGTGTCATGATGTCGAATTTGAAGTAGCGCGCGCGAATCTTGCCATAGGTGCCGTTGGCCTGGATCTCGGCCAGCGCGTCGTTCAGCCGCTTCAGCAGCGCCTGATCGTCCTTGCGGACGGCAATCCCCGTGCCCTTCATGCCGTCATCGCCGAAGGCCTCTCCGACGAAATCACAGCAGGCGCCGCTGTCCTTGGCGAGCCAATCCGCCAGCACGAACTGGCTGGCCAGGACCAGATCAAGCCTCTGATTGTCGAGGTCGAGCAGAGCGTCGTCGAGCTTGGGATAAAGCTTCACCTCCGCTTCGGGGAAATATTGCTTGAGGATCGCGACCTCGGTCGTGCCTGATTGGGTGCCGACCACCAGCCCTTTCAAATCGGCTGGCAGCGCGCTCTTCAGTCCCGAATCCTTGGAGGCGACGAAGCGGTCGGGGTTGAAATAGTAGGGAGCGGTGAAACTGATCACCTTCGCGCGTTCAGCGGTGATCGCCATCGAGGAAAGGATGGCGTCGAATTTCTTCGCATTCAGCGCCGGGATGATCCCATCCCAATCGGTGGACACCCATTCGCACTTCACCTTCATTGTCTCGCAGAGCGCGTTGCCGATGTCGATATCGAAGCCGTTCAGATTGCCGGCGCTGTCAAAATACTCGAACGGTGGGTAATAGCCCTCAGTTCCCATTCGGACGACACCGTCTTCCGCCGCCGCATTGGTCGCGGCAGCAGCGGCAATCAGGGCGAGGATTCTAAGATATCGCATGGCGGTCTCCTGTTGATGGGTGCGGGCTTTGCTCCGAGGGCGGTTCAGGATTCCGGAAGATGGTGAATATTGAAAATTCTTATTTCTTCTTCTAGAAATAAATTTCGCTTATGGAGACATGCCAGATGGTCGACTTCGTCCGGCAACTTGACTGGAACCTGCTGCACACTTTCATGATCGTGGCGCAGGAACGGAGCATGACGCGGGCCGCCGACGTGATGCACCGCACCCAGCCGGCGATCAGCCAGGGGATCAAGCGGCTTGAGGAAACGGCCGGCACGAAGCTTCTGGAACGCAGTCGTACCGGCCTGATACCAACGCCCGCGGGCGAAATGCTGCTCGAACAGGTCCGATCGATTTTCGCGACGATTTCCCGCTTGCCGGTCGGTTTCGAAGCGGCGCCGGCGGCGTTGTCCGGCAGGTTGAAGATCGCCATGATCGACCAAGTGGTGAACGAGACCTTGGATCGTGCGCTGACGTCTTTCTTCGCACGGTATCCAGGCGTGGATCTGGAAATCACAGTGAGCACCACGGCGGCCATCATCCGTGCCGTAGAACTCGGCCATTGTACCTTCGGTATCTCGGACGGGGTGATTCCGGATTTCCTGGCTTCCCGCGAGTTGATGCGAGAGAGGTTCGGCCTGTTTTGCGGCGCAATCCACCGGCTGGCTGGCCGCAGGGACCTGACCGTCGCACAACTGCGTGCCGAACCATTTATCGGCTTCACCGCAGATGTGCTCGGCGGCACGCATATGGGCGATGTCACCGCCTACCGCGCCAGCGCCTCGATCGGTCAACGGGTACGGGGTCAGTCGAGCTATGTCAGCGAGATACGGCGGATGATCGAATGCGGCCTCGGAATAGGCTTCCTGCCGCTGCATCTCGCCGAACCGTATGTCGACCAGGGAAAGTTGTGGCGCCTGCCGCCCTATCGGGACGAGCCCTGCGCATCGGCCTATGTCGTCACCAATCCGCAAATCGGGCTCTCGGTGCCCGAGACGTTGTTCCTGAAGGAGCTTTCGAAGATCGATTTCGGACTCTGAGCTATGCTTTGCAATATATCGTTACAGCCATGAATTATCATGCTCCATAGTCGGCCGGCACGAGCCCTGATATCCGCTTTCAAATAACGTTTGGTGATCGCAGTTCGTAGAGCACGTGAGGGCGCAACGGATGCCCTTCGGCCAAATTGGGATGATCGAAGTCACCGATCCGGTTCATTCCCAATCGCCTCATCAAACCCCAGGAATTGCTGTTTGCGGGCACCGTGAAGCTGACGATGCGGTCAAGTTTCAGATCGTTGAAGGCAAAGTCGAGAGACCGTTCCGCTGCTTCGCGCGCATATCCGGCGCCGTGCCGCGACGCTGAAAGCCGCCAGCCGATTTCGACTGCCGGGGCAAACGGCAAAGCCGGCGAAACGTTGTTGAGGCCGCAGAGGCCGATCAACGCGCCGCCTGCCTTCTCCTCCAGCGCCCAGAAGCCCCAGCCATGATCCTCGAAGTGACGGTCGATGCGGTCGAGCATCGCATCCGACTGTTCATCTGTCAGAGGATTGAGATATCGGACGACGTCGGGTTCGGCGTTGATCGCAGCAAAGGGTTTACGATCCTGCTGCCGCCAGGGTCTCAAGATCAGTCGTTCGCTTTCGAGCCTCATCGCCCCTCCGCGACAGATCCTACCAGAGCGTCATATGACGGTTGACGTCCTTGTAGAGCAGGTAGCGGAACCGGCCGGGGCCGCCGGCGTAACATGCCTGCGGGCAGAAGGAGCGCAACCACATGAAGTCGCCGGCCTCGACCTCGACCCAATCCTGGTTCAGGCGATAGACCGCCTTGCCTTCCAGCACATAGAGACCGTGCTCCATGACATGGGTTTCCATGAAGGGGATCACGGCACCCGGCTCCAACGTCACGATATTCACGTGCATGTCGTAGCGGACATCGGCCGGATCGATGAACCGGGTCGTTCCCCAGCGGCCATCGGTGTCGGGCATTGCCGAGATGGCGTGCTCGTCCTCATGCGTGAAGATCGCCGGCGGCGGTTCCAGCCCGTCGACCTCCTGAAAGGCCTTTCGAATCCAGTGGAATTTTGCCGCGGTCGAACCGTCGTTTTTCAGGCGCCAGACTGAACCTGCCGGAAGATAGGCGAACGAGCCGCTGCGAAGCGCATGGCTGACGCCGTCGAGTTCCACCGTGATGTCGCCCTCGACGACGAACAGAACCGCTTCGGCCCGCTTGTCGGGCTCCGGCCGATCGCTTCCGCCGCCCGGCTGGACCTCCATCACATATTGCGAAAAGGTCTCGGAGAAGCCGGAGAGCGGCCGGGAGAGAACCCATGCCCGCGTCCCCGTCCAATGGGGAAGGACGCTGGTGACGATGTCGGTCATGACGCTGCGCGGAATGACTGCATAGGCTGTGGTGAAGACGGCCTTGCTGGAAAGCAGCTCGGTTTGCGGCGGCAGTCCGCCGAGTTTGGAATAATAATCTCTGTTCATCGGTCCAGGCTTCGCGGCTTTTGATTGTGCATCTGCTTTATGCGCCGTTGCCGCGTTAGGCAACTCCCAATGGGTCGAGCCGCGCCGTCCGAGCTCGGGTCTCGAAAAGCGCGCGGCGCTATAGCCTACCGGTCGGCCATCACCAGATGACCCGGCCCGACCTCACGATAGGAGGCGTTCGCCGGCTGATAGTCGACCGGGCGCATCGGGCTCTTGATCTCGTCATTCGCCACCATCCGCTTTTCATGGCGGCGGTCGGGATCGGGCACGGGCACCGCCGCAATGAGCATTTTCGTATATGGATGCTGCGGATTTTCAAAGACCGCGGCCCGTGGGCCGATCTCGACAATCTCGCCGAGATACATCACCGCCACCCGGTGGCTGACGCGTTCGACGACCGCCATGTCGTGCGAGATGAACAGGAAGGCGAGGTTCAGGCTCTGCTGCAAATCGAGCATCAGGTTGATGACCTGCGCCTTGATCGAGACGTCGAGCGCCGAGACGCTTTCGTCGGCGACGATGACCTTCGGCCGCAAGGCGAGCGCGCGGGCGATGCAGATGCGCTGGCGTTGGCCGCCGGAAAACTCATGCGGATAGCGCGCGGCCATATCCGCCGACAGACCGACCTTCATCAGCAGATCAGCGACGACGTCCTTTGCCTGTTTCGCATTGCCCATCTTATGTTCGAGGTAGGGTTCGGCGATCGCAGCACCGACTGTCATGCGCGGATTGAGGCTGGCAAAGGGATCCTGGAAGATCATCTGCACGGATTTGCGCATCTCGCGCAGATCCTTTTTGTCGAGGCCGAGCACCTCCCTGCCCTCGACGAGGACGGAACCGGCCTGCGGTTCGATGAGACGCATGATGGCGCGGCCGGTCGTCGATTTGCCGCAGCCGGATTCACCGACGAGGGACAACGTCTCGCCGGCGTGAAGATCGAAGGAGACGTTTTCGACCGCGTGCACCCGGCTGGTCAGCCGGCCGAACAGGCCGGTATGAATGTCGAAGCGCTTGGTGAGGTTCTTCACCTCAAGGACCGGCCTTGCAGCGACGGTATCGGCGGCCTCGGCGGGAACGTCCGATTCTCCCGTTGCCGTGTTGACCACCGGAAAGCGCAGGGGCCTTTGCCTGCCTTGCATCGAGCCAAGCACCGGCACGGCGGATAGCAGCGCCCGGGTATAGGGGTGTTTGCCGCGGTGGAAGATATCGGCGGTGGCGCCGCTTTCGACCTGTTCGCCGCGATACATCACCACCGTCCTGTCGGCGATCTCGGCGACGACGCCCATGTCATGGGTGATGAACAGAACCGAGGTCCCCTCCTCGTCCTGCAGCATCTTGATGAGATCGAGGATCTGACCCTGGATCGTTACGTCGAGCGCGGTCGTCGGCTCGTCGGCGATCAACAGTTTCGGCCGGCTGGCGAGCGCCATGGCGATCATCACCCGCTGGCGCATGCCGCCGGAGAAACGATGCGGATATTCGCCGAAGCGCGAGGCGGCCGAGGGAATGCGGACCTTTTCCAGCAGCCGGATGGTCTCGGCTTTGGCGTCCGTCTTGCTCATATCGGAATGGCAGAGCAGCGCCTCGGAAATCTGATCGCCGATGGTGAAGAGCGGATTGAGCGATGTCATCGGCTCCTGGAAGATCATCGCCACTTCATTGCCGCGCACCTGACGCATGGCATTTTCCGGCAAAGCCAGGAGGTCGCGTCCGCCGAGCATGACGCGGCCCTCGACGCGGCTCGTCTCCGCCTGCAGCAGCCGCATGATGGAGAGCGAGGTGACGCTCTTGCCCGAGCCGGATTCGCCGACGATCGCCACCGTCTCGCCCGGCGCCACGGTGAAGGAGACGTCGCGCACGACCGGTTTCCAGACGCCATCCACCAGAAAGGACGTCGTCAGCCTGTCGACGGCAAGAACGTCGGTCGTCGTCTGGATCGGTTGCGCTTGGACGTTGGCCATGTCTGCTCCTCTACGGTTCAATCCGGCCAGCGCAACAGCCCGTCGAAGCGGTGCCGGCTGCGGTTCTCGATCGGCGTGGCGATGATCTCGTTGGAGGCGCGCGCCTTGTCGAGTTCCTCAGCCAGGCGCTCCGCCACGATCCTCTCCTCGCCCGGATGCAGGTTGCACGGATCGAGATAGAAATAGCGATGCTCCACTTCGTGATCGCGCACGATGATCGGCGGGCTGCCCTTGGCAAGCGCATCGGCCAGATCCCAGGCGGTGATATGGGCCTGCTCGGGATCGACGATCAGGCGCAGCCGATCGAGCGGATTGCTGGTCGGGTCGGGTTCGATCAGTGCGGTGAGGCCGGGGCGACCGTCGAGCGTGCGCTTCCACAGATTGAGATAGCTGGTTTCGCGTTCCCGGATGCCGGCATGGTCGCGTTTCTCCCAGGCTTCGAGTGCCGCCATGACGCCGAAGATGCTCTCCTTGCCGACCTTCATGCCGCGGCCGATGCCCATGTTCTGCAGGAAGGCATGACGCACCAGCTCCTTCTTGCCGGCAACGATGCCCGTAGTCGGACCGCCGAGGAATTTGTGGCCGGAGTAAAGGGCGATATCGGCGCCCTGCTCCAGGAAAATCTTCAGATCATATTCCGAAGCCGCATCGACGATGACGGGCACGCCCTTGGCATGGGCGATCTCGACGAATTCCTTCAGGTTCAAAAGTCCGTAATCGACGACATGGTGCGAGACGACGTAGACGGCGGCTGCGGTCTTGTCGGTGATGGCGTTTTCCATGTGGAAACGATGTGTCGAGGTCGCCTGGCCCACAAGCACGACCTTGCCGCCGGCAAGCCGGATCGCCTGGTCAACAGGTGCGCCGTAGCTCACCACATGGCCCATCTGTACCAGCACTTCGTTCTTCTCCGGCACGACATCCGGCAGCCTCTCGATCGCCAGCAGATTGTTGCCGGTAATCGCACCGGCAACGGCCAGCGAAATGCCGGCCGAGCAGGAAGCGGTGACGAAGCCCGCCTCGCCGCCGGTCAGCCGGGCGATGACGCCGCTTGCCTTGCGCTGCAGGTCGTTGATCTCGACGAAGTGCGGCAGGATCGATGCCATCGCCTCGATCGCTTCCGGCACGACGATCGAGGCGCCGAGGCTCGTCATCGTGCCGGATACGTTGATGACAGGGCGAAGACCGATTGATGGTCTCATATCAGTGGACATGAAGTTCTCCAGAATTCTGGGGCGGGTAGCGGGATAAGATGGGACGCTACTCCAAATATGAAAGTTCTCGTCAGCCGTGCAAGGCGACGATCGCCTCGATCTCGACGGTGATGTTGCCGGGCAGCGAGCCGAAGCCGACGGCCGAGCGGGCATGTTCGCCGGCCGGCCCGAAGACTGCGATCAACAGATCCGAGCAGCCGTTGATGACGCTCGGATGATCCTCGAACTCGGGCACGGCATTGACCATGCCGAGCAGTTTAACCACTCGCTTGACCCGGGTGAGATCGCCGAGCGCCTCCTGCATGACGGCAAGCAGGTTGATGCCGGTCAGCCGCGCATGGCCGTAGGCCTCGTCGACACTGATGCCGCCGCCGACCTTGCCGGCATGCAGGAAACCGTCAGCCTCGCGCGGTCCCTGACCGGAGAGATAAAGCATATTGCCTTCGAGCACATGCGTGACGAAATTGGCGATCGGCGGCGGTGGCGGCGGAAGCGTTATGCCGAGGGCGGCAAGCCGTTCGTAAGGCGAGTTCTCGACCTTGCCGGCGGCGGTGGGAAACTGATTCACGCAAACTCCTGTCATGCAATTTTCGATTTGGCGAATTGGAATAGGCCGACCCACGGTCGGCGGATTAGAGATCCTTGCGAAGTCTTGGATCGAGCATGTCCCTCAGGCCATCGCCGACCATCTGCAGCGACAGCACCGAGAGGATGATGGCGATGCCGGGAAACAGCGTCATCCAGTCGGCCTGGCCAATATATTGCCGGCCGGCGGCGATCATCGTTCCCCAGGTCGGGATTTCGGGGCTGACGCCGAGACCGAGGAAAGACAGGCCGGCTTCGGCAAGCATCGCGCTGGCGAAGAGGAATGTGGCCTGCACGAGGATCGGCGACAGCAGATTGCGCAGCACATGCCGCGTCATGATATGGAAGGTCGAAATGCCAAGCGCCCTCGCCGCCTCGACATAGGGCAGTTCGCGAATAACCAGCGTCGACGCGCGGACGATGCGGGCAAGGCGCGGCGCATAGACGATCGACAGCGCGATGATCACGGTTGTCAGAGAGGGACCGAGGGCTGCGACGAGCGCGATCGCCAGCAGAATATCCGGAAACGCCATCATGGCGTCGATCAGCCGGGCGATCGGTGTGTCGAGCTTCTGGAAGAAACCGGCCAGCAGCCCGAGCGTCACGCCGATCACGGCCGAGAGCGTCACGACCGCAACACCGACGAGCAGCGACAGTCGGCCGGCGAAGATCGTGCGCGAAAAGACGTCGCGGCCGAACTCGTCCGTGCCGAAGAAGAACATGCCGCTCGGCGGCTTCAGCCGGTTGACGATGGAAAGCTTCGACGGCGAATAGGGCGCGACGAGAGGCGCAAAGACCGCCAGAAGCACGAAGATCGTCAGGATCAAGAGGCCGCAGGCGACCGTCTTGCGTTTCAGCAGGCGCCGGACGAATTTGCTGCGCTCGCCCTCGACGGCTGATTTGATTGCGATATCGGCCATCAGTAGCGCACCCTCGGATCGATCAGCAGATAGAGCATGTCGATCGCAAAATTGATCAGCACGTAGAGCGCGGCGATGACGAGTAGCGCGCCCTGGATGACCGGATAATCGCGGCGCAGCACCGCCGAGACGACGAGATTGCCGACACCCGGCAGGCCGAATACGGTCTCGGTGACGACGGCACCCGAAATCAGCACCGCCGCCGTCAGGCCGATCACCGTCAGGATCGGGATCAGCGCATTTTTCAACGCGTGCTTGAGGATCACCCGGCGCTCGATCAGCCCCTTGGCGCGCGCCGTGCGGATATAATCGTCGCCGAGCACATCGAGCATCGAGGCGCGGGTGAAGCGCAGGATCAGCGCCGAGGAGACAATGCCGAGCGCGAAGGCCGGCAGCGTCAGGTGATACATGCGGTCGAAGAAGGTCGAGCCGGGACCGCCATAACCGGAAACCGGGAAGAGGTTGAGCCGGACGGCGAAAAACTGCATCAGGATGAGGCCGAGCCAGAAGCTTGGAATGCTGGCGGCAAACATGGCAAGCGTCGTCGCCGCCTGGTCGACCAGGGAGCCGCGGCGATAGGCGGCGTAGATGCCGATCGGCAAAGCGATGATGCTGGCGATGAGAAGCGAGAGCAGCGTCAAGAAGAAGGTCGGCTCGGCGCGGTCGAGCAGGGCCGAGGTGACGGGCATGTTGAGGAAGATCGACTGGCCGAGATCGCCCTTCAGCAGTTGGCCGATATAATAGACATATTGCAGGCCAAGCGACTGATCGAGGCCAAGCCGGGATCGGAGATCGGCGATATCCTGCGGCGTCGCATCCGGCCCGAGCATGACGGCGGCCGGATCTCCCGGCGTCACGCGCACGATGACGAAGACGATCGTGACGACGAGAAACATCACGACGATCATGCCGAACAGGCGCTGGAGGATGTAGCGTATCATGAATGCCTGGCCTTAAGCCTTTGCGGATGCGGCAGAAAAGATGACCGGTACCGGCCGCGGAAGGCCGGTACCGGTGGCGATGTTTACTTCTTGATCGAAGCATTCCAGAAATACGGCCACGGCGCCGGATCGACGCCTTCGAGCTTGGTCGACTCGGCCGAGACGGCGTTGAAGTCGCCGATCTTCATGAAGGGTGCGTCGGCATAGACGGCCTTCTGGACATCGGCCCAGAGCGCAACGCGCTTCTTCGGATCGACTTCCGAAGTGAAGGCATCGACGGCTGCCTTGCGGGCCGGCGTATCCCACCAGCCGGGCGAGCTGGTCGAGAGCGAGCCGATGAGGGCCGGCTCCGGCAGGAAGGGGCTATGGGTGATATAGATATCCCAGAGCTTCGGATCGGCGCGGCGCTGCGTCAGCGTCGCCCAGTCCACAACCTGCATATCGACGGTGAAGCCGGCGAGCTTCAGATATTCGGCGGCGACCTGCGCCATCTTATAGTGGAACTCGTACTGGCGGCTGGTCAGGATACGGATCGGTTCGCCGTTATAGCCGGCCTTCTTGGCGGCAGCGGCCGCCCCTTCCGGATCGGCGACGTTATAGGCGCCCTCGACGCCGGCATCCGTCGACCAGGCAAAGGTCTTCGGATAGATGGCGCCGTCGAGAGCGTAGAAATCCGTGCTGCCGAAAGCCGCGGCCAGCATGTCTTCCATGCTGAGCGCCTGGCGGATGGCCTTGCGCACTTCGACATTCTTGTTGATACCCTCGGCCGTATTGAAGACGAAGACGGGATAACCGAAGGGCTTCAGGATGATCGGCTGCGAGGCCGTGGAGGCCTTCAGCTTGTCGTAGGATTCGACAGGGATCGAGTCGACATAATCATACTGGCCGGAAACGGCGGCCTCGACGCGGGTGTTCGGATCCGGCACCGGCACGAAGCGGATCTCATCGAGATATTGATGGCGGGCGCCGCCATAACCATTGCTGTCGCCCTCGCGGGACTTGTAACCGTTGAAGCGGACGAGCTGGATATACTGGTCAGCCTTGCGCTCCTTCAGCATGTAGGGACCGGTGCCGATGAATTCCTTCATCGGCTCGTCCTGCTTTTCGGCGGGGATGATGATCGCGGCCGAATTGTTGAAGGCAAGCAGCGAGGTCAGCGGCGCATAGGGCTGCTTCAGCGTGATCGTGACGGTCGCCGGATCGACGGCCGCGATCTTGTCGATGAAACCGGCCACCTGCTTGCCGCGCGAGGCGATCTTCATCCAGCGGCCGAGCGAGGCGACGACATCGTCCGAAGTCATGTCGCTATTGTCGTGGAACTTGATGCCGGTCCTGAGCTTGATCGTATAGGTTTTGCCGTCGGCGCTGATCTCGGGCAGGCTTTCGGCCAGAAGCGGCGTGACGTTCCAGCTCTTGTCGAAGGTATAGAGCGTTTCGAAAATGTGCTGCGTGACGATGCCGACAAGATCGGCCGTCGACGACATCGGATCGAGCGTCGGCGGCTCGCCGATCGTCGCGACGTTGATGACGCCGCCCTTTTCCTGGGCAAGGAGCGTCGAAGGCAGGGCGACGAGCGCAGTGCCGAGCAGGAATGCGACCAGTGTTTTCATGCGAGATCTCCCGATTTAGTTCCACAATTATGTAATTCATATTTTTGTAAGAGAATAAGAGATGCATCGATCCTGTCAAGCACGCGCGACGGATTATGCCCTCCCGGGTAGCGCGACGCCGGAAAAACACCATCTTCGGCTGCGGCGAGCCCTCTGCACGACGGCCGGGCATTATGCCAAGGTAAGGCGATCGCCCTGCGGCAAGGCTTCAACGGAACGGGAGAACAGGATGAGCATCGATTTCAACGACGGAACATGGCTGAACGAGCCGGCCAACTGGCGGGCAGACGAAGCCGCCCTCACCCTGACGACCGATGAGAAGACCGATTTCTGGCGAGAGACCCATTACGGTTTCATCCGCGACAGCGGCCATTTCCTCGCCTTTCCGAGGGCCGACGGCTTCACCGCACAAATCCGCGTCCAGGGCGAATTCCGCACCCTCTACGACCAGGCCGGCCTGATGGTGCGTATCGACGAGAAACGCTGGGTAAAAACCGGCGTCGAATTCACCGACGGCGAAGCCTTCCTCAGCACCGTCGTCACCGACGGCAAATCCGACTGGTCGGTGGCGCAGCCCTTCAAGGAATTGGAAGACTTCCGCATTCGCGTCACCGTCGCCAACGGCGCGATGCGCATCCAGGCTTCACGTGATGGCAGCTTCTGGCCACTGCTGCGGTTAGCGCCCTTTCCGGCAGCTGACCGATATGAGGTTGGGCCGGCTGCCTGCACGCCGGAGCGCAGTGGGTTGAGGGTGCTGTTTTCGGAGTTCTGGATCGGCCCGGCGATTACGACGGATCTGCATGATTTGAGCTAGAAGAGCGACACTACCGAAAGAACAAGATCAAATGACTGCGAGTGCAGGGCAGCACACTTGACAAAGATAAGATGCCTGTATTTTACTCAAGCCTGCGGAATAGGCAGAAGGCCGCCGCATTGACATGACTCCGATAGTCTCTGGGCAGTTTCGCCCCATGACGCCTCATCGCTCGATGGGACCAGCGTCGTGGGGTTTTTTGATGTGGTCACTTCATGAATGACGCGCTGAAAATCGGCATCCTCTTTTCGACCACCGGCCCTTACGGCTCGATGGGCCGCGACGCGCGCGACGGCGCCGTTTTCGCGATGGCCGAATATGCCGGCGCCGAAGGACTGGCGATCGAACCCGTGTTCTTCGATCCGCATGCCGATCTTGCCGCCTATCTCGATGGTGCGCGCCATCTTTTGCGCGCCGGCTGCCGCCACATCGTCGGCACGATCACCTCTGCGGCGCGCAAGGAGGTCATCCCGCTCGTCGAGAAACATGACGGCCTGCTCTGGTACATGTGCCCCTATGAAGGTTTCGAGGCCAACGAGAACGTCATCTATGTCGGCGGCTGCCCGAACCAGCATCTGTTGCCGCTTTTCGAGCACCTGATCCCGCGTTACGGGTCAAGGCCCTATCTCGTCGGCGCCAACTATGTCTGGGGCTGGGAGATGAATCGGCTCGCCCGCGAACTCATCACCAATGCCGGCGGCGAGGTGCTGGGCGAACGCTATCTCCCGCTCGAGGAAACCGCCGTCGAACGCATCGTTGCCGAGATCGCGCAGCGCCGCCCGAGCTTCATCCTCAACAATCTCATCGGCCCGTCGAGCTACGCCTTCCTGGAGGCGATCAAGGCCTTGGGTGATCGCGACCCGGCCTTCCGCGCGGAAAACTGCCCGGTCGTCAGCTGCGACCTGATGGAATGCGAGCTCGACGATATAGCCGCAGGAGCTGCCGCCGGCCAGCTTTGCGCCGCGTCCTATTTCGACAGTATCGCGACCCCCGAAAATGCTGCCTTCAAGGCCCGTGTCACAGAGCGTCACGGCACGGAGCGGCGTGTCTCCAGCGTCTTTGCCAGTGCCTATACGGCCGTCCGGCTCTGCGTCGACGCGATCGTCGCTGCCGGCGGTGATGAGCCCGACGCCGTCCGGCGCGAGCTCTACAATCGATCCTGGCCGACCCTGTTCGGTGCGCTGGCGATCGACCGCGAGACCAATCACGCCGCCCTGCCCTTCCATCTCGGCCGGATCAACGCCGACAACGGCTTCGATGTCGTCGCCTCGCGGCCGCCGCTCGCCGCCGACCCCTATCTGACCGGCCGTAACCGACAGGCCTTGCCGCGGCTGAGGGTGGTGTCATGAGAGAGACACCCAATTTCACCGGCTGGCTGGCGACGGTCCTGCATCGCGAGGACGGCAACACCGACAAGCTGGTCCGCCAGCTTCGCCTGCTCGGCATCGATGCAACGCTGCAATGGGCGCCGCTTTCGGCCGCAGTACTGCCTGATCTCGTTATCGTCGATGCCGACCAGGGCTGGGACGATCTGCTGCCCTGGAACGGCGAAACGCCTGCCTGCCCCGTCGTCGCCTTGCTTGGTTCGGAAGCGCCCGGCCGCATCGCCTGGGCGCTCGGACAGGGTGCCGGCGCGGTCATCGCCAAACCGATCGCCACATCGGCCGTCTATCCGGCGCTTGTCATGGCCGTCTCCATTCATCAGGAACGCAAGGCGACTGCGGAAAAGCTGCAATATCTCGAAGAGCGCGTCCGGCTGCGGCCGCTCGTTCACGCCGCCGTCGAAAAGCTTCGGGCCGCACACGGCATCGACGAGGAGAGCGCTTACGCAATCCTGCGCAACTGCGCCATGCGCCGCCGCCTGCCGATGGAGCAGATATCAGCCTTCATTCTGGCAGGAGCAGAACCTCTGCCGGAGGCGGGCTGATGCATGTGCTGAAACAGATGATTCGCCAGCCGACCGCCCTCTTCGGCCTGATCGTCGTCACACTCGTCATCGGGCTCGCCATCGCAGCGCCGTGGATCGCGCCGTTCAGTCCGGACGAGCAGATGTTTGACGGCCTCTCACTCGAAGGCGCGCCGCTGCCGCCGGGCGGCCCCTATCTGCTGGGCACCGACACGCTCGGCCGCGACCTCTTTTCCCGCCTGCTGTTCGGCGCCCGCACCTCGCTGATCATCGGCCTTGTCGCCAATGGCATCGCGGTGGCGATCGGCCTCTTCGTCGGCATCGTTGCCGGTTATCTCCGCGGGCTGCCGGGCAACATCCTGATGCGCTTCACCGATCTGATGATGGCCTTTCCGGCGCTGCTGCTCGCCATCGTGCTCGCCGCATTGCTGAAGCCGAGCCTCTGGATCGTCGCCATGGTGATCGCGCTCGTCAACTGGGTGCAGGTCGCCCGCATCGTCTATACCGAGACTCGCGGCCTGGTGGAGCGCGATTTTATCATGGCGGAGCGCTCGCTCGGCGCCGGCCATATGCGTGTGCTCTTCATGCATATCCTGCCGCATCTCGTGCCGACGGCAATCGTCTGGGGCACGCTCGGCATCGCCACCACCGTACTGCTCGAGGCGACACTTTCCTTCCTCGGCGTCGGCGTCCAGCCGCCGCAGCCCTCCTGGGGCAACATCATCTTCGAGAGCCAAAGCTATTTCCAGGCCGCCCCCTGGCTGGTCTTCATTCCCGGCGCGATCATCCTTCTGACGGCGCTTTCCTTCAATCTGGTGGGCGACGCGCTGCGCGACATACTCGACCCGACCCAGCGCGGGAGGGGCTGATGGCGTCCCTCATGCTGCGCCGGTTGGCACAGGCGGCCCTCATCCTGCTCGGCGTCGCGGCAATCACCTTCGTGCTGCTCTACGCCCTTCCGGCCGACCCGGCCCGCATGATCGCCGGCCGCAGTGCCACGGCCCAGACGGTCGCCAACATCCGCCATGAGCTCGGACTCGACCAGCCGCTGCTGGTCCAGTTCGGCACCTATCTCGGCAATCTGCTGCATGGCAATCTCGGCCGCTCCTATGCGCAGAAAACCGATGTCTGGACGCTGATCGCCGCGCGGCTACCGGCGACGTTGACGCTGATGCTTGCCGGCATCTTCGTCGAGGTGGTGCTCGGCCTGACGCTGGGCACCATCGCCGCCGTGCGTCGCGGCGGCTTCGTCGACCGGCTGGTGATGATGGCCTCCTTTGTCGGCACCTCGGCGCCGCAGTTCCTCGTCGCCCTGCTGCTGCTCTACCTGCTGGCGGCAACGCTCGGCTGGTTTCCGATGAGCGGTTATGGCAGCTTCTCGCATCTCGTCCTGCCTGCCGTCACACTCGGCATCTGCGGCGCCGGCTGGTACGCCCGCATGGTGCGCTCGTCGATGATCGAAGTGCTGAACCAGGATTATGTCCGCACGGCGCGCGCCAAGGGTCTTTCCTCGAAGCGCGTCATCCTGCGCCATGCGCTGCCCAATGCCGTGCTGCCCATCATCGCCATGATCGGCATCGATATCGGCCAGTTCATGGGCGGCGTGGTCGTGGTCGAAGCCGTCTATGGATGGCCCGGCATCGGCCAGCTCGCCTGGCAGGCGATCCAGCAGGTCGACATCCCGATCATCATGGGCGTCACCCTGACGTCTGCGCTCGCCATCATCATCGGCAATCTGCTTGCCGACCTCATCGCGCCGGTCATCGATCCGCGCATCCGCACACGCTGACAGCAACCAAAGAAGGGGAACCCAAATGTTCAAACGCTGGCTGCAACAGACGACCATGGCAACGATGGTGGCGCTCGCCCCATTGTCCGTCATGGCCGAGGAAACGCCCAAGCAGGGCGGCGATATCGTCGTCACCTACAAGGACGACATCACCACACTCGACCCGGCGATCGGCTACGACTGGGTCAACTGGTCGATGATCAAGAGCCTCTATTCCCGACTGATGGATTATGCGCCCGGCACGCCGAACCCGGTCCCCTCGCTTGCCGAAAGCTTCACCGTTTCGCCCGATGGCTTGACCTATACCTTCAAGCTGCACAAGGGCGTGAAGTTCTCGAACGGCCGCGAGGTCGTCGCCTCAGACGTGAAATATTCGATCGAACGCGCCGTCGACCCGAAGACGCAAGGGCCCGGCGCAGGATTTTTCGGCGCGATCAAGGGCTTCGAGGATGAAACCGGCGGCAAGACGACGACGCTCTCCGGCATCGAGACGCCTGACGATAGCACCGTCATCTTCAACCTCTCGCGCCCCGACGCCACCTTCCTGCACGTGCTTGCCATCAACTTCGCTTCGGTCGTGCCGAAGGAAGCCGTCGAGGCAGCCGCCGGCGACTTCGGCAAGAAGCCGGTCGGCTCCGGCACCTTCATCCTGAAGGACTGGACGATCGGCCAGCAGCTCGTTTTCGAGCGCAACAAGGATTATTTCGTCAAGGGCATTCCCTATATCGACAGCTTCAAGGTCGAGGTCGGCCAGGAGCCGCTGGTGGCGCTCTTGCGCCTGCAGAAGGGCGAGGTCGATATTGCCGGCGACGGCATTCCGCCGGCAAAATTCCTCGAGATCAAGAATTCGGCCGACGGCGCGCAGATGATCGTCGACGGCGAGCAGCTGCACACCGGCTACATCACGCTCAACACCAAGGTGAAGCCCTTCGACAACGTCAAGGTTCGCCAGGCGTTGAACATGGCGATCAACAAGGAGCGCATCACCCGAATCCTCAATGGCCGTGCAACGCCTGCCAACCAGCCGCTGCCGCCGCTGATGCCGGGCTACGACAAGTCCTTCACCGGCTATGCCTATGACTTGGCGAAAGCCAAGGCGCTGCTTGCCGAAGCCGGCTACCCCGACGGCTTCGAGACCGTGCTCTACTCCACCAACACCGACCCGCAGCCGCGGATCGCCCAGGCGATCCAGCAGGATCTGGCTGCCGTCGGCGTCAAGGCCGAAGTCCGGGCGCTGGCCCAGGCGAACGTCATCTCGGCCGGCGGCACGGAAGGCGAAGCGCCGATGATCTGGTCGGGCGGCATGGCCTGGATCGCCGACTTCCCGGATCCGTCCAACTTCTACGGCCCGATCCTCGGTTGCGCCGGCGCGGTTCCGGGCGGCTGGAACTGGTCATGGTACTGCAACGCCGATCTCGACAAGCGCGCCGTTGCCGCCGACTCGATGTCCGATCCGGCAAAGGCAACCGAGCGCACCGCGGCCTGGGGCAAGATCTTCACCGACATCATGGCCGATGCGCCGTGGATCCCTGTCATCAACGAACGCCGCGTCGTCGCCAAGTCGCTGCGCATGGGCGGCGCTGACAACATCTACATCGATCCGACCCGCGTCATTAATTACGACGCGATCTACGTCAAGCAATAGACCCAAGGATCAAGCCTTCCCGGCGCTAGCCGGGAAGGCCATAAATTTCAGGGAGACATGACATGTGCATCGCCTGCACCCACACCATTCACCGCGCCCAGCATAATTTCGGCTGGAACAAGGATTTCGCCCCCGCCGTCGTCGCCAAGCCGGGCGAGACGATCCACTTCGAATGCATGGATTCATCAGGTGGCCAGCTCGGAAGCGACGCGACCCTGGAAACGCTGAACGCGCTCGATTTCGGCAAGATCAACCCGGTCTCCGGCCCGGTCTATATCGAAGGCGCCAAACCCGGCGACGCGCTGAAGGTGACGCTGCGCAAGTTCATTCCCTCGGGCATCGGCTGGACGGCCAATATCCCAGGCTTCGGCCTGCTCGCCGATCAATTCAAGGATCCGGCGCTGCATGTCTGGTCCTATGACGCGACAAGCATGGTGCCCGCCCTTTACGGCCCGGGCGGCCGCGTGCCGCTGAAGCCCTTCGCCGGCACGATCGGCGTCGCCCCCGCCGAGCCCGGCACCCATTCCGTCGTTCCCCCACGTCGCGTCGGCGGCAACATGGACATCCGCGACCTGACGGCGGGGGTGACGCTCTATCTGCCCGTCGAGGTCGACGGCGCGCTGTTTTCGATCGGTGATACCCATGCCGCCCAGGGCGATGGCGAAGTCTGCGGCACGGCGATCGAAAGCCAGATGAACGTCGAAGCGACGATCGAGCTCGTCAAGGACGCCAAGCTGCAGACGCCGCGCTTCACCACGACCGAACCGGTAACCCGCCATCTCGACGGCGCCGGCTACGAGGTGACGACCGGCATCGGCCCTGACCTGATGACCGGGGCGCGCGAAAGCGTCATGCGAATGATCGATCTTCTCGGCGCGGAACACGGCATGAGCGCCGTCGATGCCTATCTGCTCTGCTCCGTCTGCGGCGATCTCCGGATCAGCGAGATCGTCGACCAGCCGAACTGGGTGGTTTCCTTCTACTTCCCGAGGATCGTGTTCGCGTGAACGAAGCCATGCCCGCCGCAGCA
Source organism: Rhizobium anhuiense bv. trifolii (assembly GCF_024346605.1). NCBI lineage: Bacteria > Pseudomonadati > Pseudomonadota > Alphaproteobacteria > Hyphomicrobiales > Rhizobiaceae > Rhizobium > Rhizobium anhuiense. Next base: position 827,786 of record NZ_CP098801.1, on the reverse strand, counting down.
CCGGTGCTCAGCCTTCGCAATCTGAGCGTCGATGCCCGCACCCCCGAAGGCCGCAAGCCGGTGCTCCAGGATGTCAGCTTCGACCTTGCAAGCGGCGAAACGCTCTGCATTGCCGGCGAATCCGGCTCCGGCAAGTCGGTCACCTCGCTGTCGATCATGGGGCTCTTGCCGAAAGCCTCGCTGAAGGTCGCCTCCGGCAGCGTGCTGCTTGGCGAGCGCGACCTGCTCACGCTTTCCGACCGGGCGATGCGCAGCGTGCGTGGCGGCGATATCGCCATGGTGTTCCAGGAGCCGATGACCTCGCTCAACCCGGTCATGTCGGTCGGCAACCAGCTGACCGAGGCAATCCGCGCGCACCAGGGCAGCGAGAATGCCGAGGCAGTGGCGCTGAAGATGCTCGATGCCGTGCAGATCACCGAGCCGGCCCGGCGGCTGAAGCAATATCCGCACGAGCTTTCCGGCGGCATGCGCCAGCGGGTGATGATCGCCATGGCGCTCTCCTGCCGGCCGAAGGTGCTGATCGCCGACGAGCCGACGACGGCACTCGACGTCACAGTACAGGCGCAGATCCTCAGGCTGATGCGCGAGTTGAAGCGCGAATTCGGCGCCTCGATCATCCTCATTACGCACGACATGGGCGTCGTCGCCGAAATGGCCGATCGCGTCGTCATCATGCAGAATGGCAGGATCGTCGAGCAAGGAACGGCGCTCGCCGTCTTCCAACGGCCGAAGGAGGCCTATACGCAGCAATTGCTTGCCGCCGTCCCGCGGCTCGGCGCGCTTGCCGGCACCGACCGTCCACCGCGCGTCACGCAACGCGCCGTCGAAACGCTGCATCCGGACCGCACGCCGGTCCTGAACGTGCGCGACCTCACCGTCACCTATGGCAATGCCGCAAGCCGGTTTTTCAGGGGCAAGCCGCCGGTGGCGGCCGTCGATGGCGTCTCCTTCGATATCCTGCCGGGTGAAACGCTCGGCCTCGTCGGCGAAAGCGGCTCCGGCAAATCGACGACGGGCAAGGCCGTCCTCGGTCTCATCCCCTTCAAGGGCAACGTCCTGATCGACGGTCGCAATATCGCCGGGCTCAGCCAGCGCGAGATGCGGCCCGTACGCCGCTCGGCGCAGATGATCTTCCAGGATCCTTATGCCTCGCTCGACCCGCGCATGGCCGTCGGCAAGGCGATCGGCGAACCGATGGTCATCCACGGCATCGGCAACCACAGTGAAAGGCAGGACCGCGTCGCCGAACTGCTGCGCCGGGTCGGCCTGACGCCTGATGCCGCGACGCGCTATCCACACGAGTTTTCAGGCGGCCAGCGCCAGCGCATCTGCATCGCCCGGGCGCTGGCGCTGGAGCCCAAGCTGATCGTCGCCGACGAAAGCGTCGCAGCGCTTGACGTCTCCGTCCGCGCCCGCGTGCTCGACCTGCTGCTCGAACTGCAGGAAACGCTGGGGCTCGCCTATCTCTTCATCTCTCACGACATGGCAGTGATCGAGCGCATGTCGTACAACGTCGCCGTCATGCGCGCCGGCCGCATTATCGAAACCGGGACGCGGCGGGATATCTTCGAGAACCCAAGGGATGACTACACCCGCGCGCTGATCGCCGCAGTTCCAATCCCCGATCCGGAGGTCTATCGCGGCAGGGAAGCGCATGCCTAACTGAAGGTTAGGCATAACTAAAATGTCGACGAGGCACGCCTTGCGGGAATAGACCAGCGCGAACCGGAGACGGGGAGCGTTTAAGTTAGCTTCACCTTCGTATCAAACGAGTATCTGAGACAAAAGCCATTCAATTGGGTTCGGTATTTCGCCAAAATTCAGGCGGTTTCTGCACTTGCAAACGATCGACGGCACCTCCCAATTACAACAACGTCTTTGATGTTCGTTATAATTTAAGTTAGCCCCTGTCGTTTTTCAATTCGATGAACCTACCAAAACTTGGGGCAGGCGGCGAAAGAATCCCTTAGGCTGCGCAGCAACGGCCCATCGAGATCGCTTTCCAAGCGCGCTTCAAGGCGTATCATCCCTTGTGAAATGATTGGTTCAAGTACTTGAATTGTAGTTTCAAAGGATGTTGCAGTTCGCTCAATAACAAAACGGAAGTATTCGCTCATGTCCACAAGCCTGAGGATTTTCGGTTCTTGCGATGAAAGGGCGATTGTAAATTCATCCCAAATGTCCGTATCGAACCAAACGTCCGTCGCCAGATAGGAAAAACATCCAGTGGAGTGTTTTATGCTCAACTCGACGCTCCAACGCATTGAGGCTTGATCGTTCGGATCCAGTTCTAAAAAGCTTAGCCCTAAGGAAACGGTTTCAGAGTCAAAAATTATATCACTCATGGGATGTACAACGCATGCTTGATCACAGGGAGGAGGTCTGTTGGCCGTTCACTAAAAATCAGTTCCCAGCCGTTCATATTGTAAACCTTATTGTATTCGATACTTCCCGCAGAGGATATTTGTTTTGCTGCGTCCGAAAATCTACTCAAAAGAATCTGATCATTGGCCGGGTTCGAATGACCTGCCACTGAAGTTTCATCCGGCCGCGATTAGAGCCTCGGTGGTTCTAAATATGCCAACTGGCGCGGTGGGAGCAACCGGCGGAACGCGAAGCTTTCATCTCGCGCAGCGTTGGAGCCGGTTGCGGCGATGCTCCCGGCGTAGCCTGCCGGGGTCTGGTATCCGAGCGACGAGTGTGGCCGGAAATGGTTATAGTCGTCAGCCCATTCAGCAATGACGCTGCGGGCATGATCCAGGCCGAAGAAGATGCTCTCGTTGAGTAACTCGTCGCGCATTCGACCGTTGAAACTCTCGACATATCCGTTCTGCATTGGCTTCCCCGGTGCGATGTAGTGCCACTCCACCTTGTGATCCCTCGACCATGCGAGAATGGCATTCGACGTTAGTTCGGTGCCGTTGTCGGAGACAATCATTCCGGGCTTGCCGCGTCGTTCGATCAGCGTTGTCAGTTCTCGGGCGACACGTCGACCAGAGATAGACGTGTCCGGGATCGCTGCCAGGCATTCGCGCGTCACGTCATCAACGACATTGAGGACCCGGAATCGTCTGCCGCAGGCGAACTGGTCGTGGACGAAATCCAGCGACCAGCGGGCATTGGCTTTCGCCTCGACCAGGATCGGTGCACGCGTGCCGACAGCACGCCGCCGGGCCTTTCGCTTGCGAACGGAAAGCCCTTCCTCGCGATAAAGACGGTAGATGCGATTGACGCCGGACGGCTCTCCATCCCGCAGAAGCAGGATGAACAGCCGACGATAGCCGAAACGCCGCCGCTCGTTGGCGAGGTCGCGCAGCTTCGCCCGCAATTCTATCTCCGGTGGTCGACTTGACCGATAGCGGACCGTCTTGCGGTCGGCGGATATGATCTGGCAGGCCCGCCGCTCCGAGAGACCCATGACGGCCTTCAGATGGGTGACGGCTTCACGCTTGGCGGCAGGCCCTACCATTTTTTTGCAAGAAGCTCGCGGAGTGCGGCTGCATCGAGCATCTGCTCGGCCAGCAACTTCTTTAGCTTGGTATTCTCGTCCTCAAGCGCCTTCAGACGCTTCGCTTCGGAGACTTCCATGCCGCCGTATTTGGCTTTCCAATTATAAAACGTTGCTTCTGAAATCCCTTGCTTGCGGCAGAGGTCGGCCACTTTCGCACCTGCCTCCTGTTCCTTCAGCACCGCAATAATCTGCTCTTCCGTAAATCTCTGCTTCTTCATATGTCCGTCCTCAAGGGGCCGGACTCTAATCCATTCTGGAGGAAATTCTCAGTGGCAGGTCAGGTGGTTACAGCGTCGGTATTGACGAACATAACGGATCACATGGGGTTTCACGGGCGGCGACACACCCGCCGTTATACTGAGATCGGCTCATGCTTGACGAGAAAGAAATCGTCGGGAAACAACTTCTTGAGTTCCGCCCTCCGTTTCGAGAAATGGGAATAATTGTCGGCTAAGTCATTTATATTGTCCGTCAGTCTCAACAAGTAGCCGTCATTGATTTTTTCGATAGTGAAGCCCGCTTCTTCAATTTGTTCGGCTTTGACTGCTTTGGCCAACTCTCCTCCAAGAAATGTGGCCCAACCGAGATTCGGAATGTCCTTAAGCGTTCCTCTAGGGGGCACCACTCCTCCACCAAAATAACTCTCAGGTGTCCCAGACCGTTCCGTGTCTTCGATAGGTACGAAGTAATGCAGCAAACCAAAAGTGGGCCTCATGACGCGGCACAGACGCCGGAAAGCCGGCAGCCAATCAACCGTCTTATGTGGCGCGGCATAAACCGAAAGCTTCCCACTAAGCCAATGTCCAAGCATGTTGGTTTGGCTATGCTTGATTTCAGCTTGATATCTGATGTCTTTTTTTCTTCTCCAGCCTAGGCCGATAGGAAACTCAATCAATGATCCCCTAATGCGCGAGCGCGCAATTCCTGCCCAATGGGGCTCACACTGCTCGATAGAATGAAACTCGCCAATGCGCGTCTCCCATTGATATATGCTCTCAGGTACCAGGCGAAAATCCGCCTCGCAGAAGGCCAACAGCACCTCCTTGCCAACGGACCAATCAGTGGTAGCAGCGTCCGTATTGATGAACATGCGCATCATATGGTGTTTCATGTCGCGCCTCTAAAAATCGGTTATTAAACCGGTTGCAGGATCGAAACGATAAATGCCGCCCCCAACAAGTTCATTTATTCGTCTGATTTCGCGCTCCAGGGGCTTTGTAGGCCTAGTGTTCGGACTAACGACGAGGTTAAACGGCTGCCCGAACGCTTCAGCAGCTCTCAGTTGCGCGCGCAGTTGATCGGAATTGGATAGATATTTTACATTCTTCGCCTCAACTATTCCCACGACAGTTTTGTCCCAAAGATCGGGAATGGTCGTAACCTCTTTGCCGTTTTTAAGCGATACAGTCACTGGTACGCCATTCCTGGCAGCACCGACGTGGTCGAGTGCGTCAATGATCTGCTCTTCGAAGGTGACGCCGGAAAAACACCATCTTCGGCTGCGGCACGCCCTCTGCACCACGGCCGGGTATTATGCCAAAGTAAGGCGATCGCCCTGCGGCAAGGCTTCAACGGAACGGGAGAACAGGATGAGCATCGATTTCAACGACGGGACATGGCTGAACGAGCCGGCCAACTGGCGGGCAGACGAAGCCGCCCTCACCCTGACGACCGATGAGAAGACCGATTTCTGGCGTGAAACCCACTACGGCTTCACCCGCGACAGCGGCCATTTCCTCACCTTTCCCACGACCGAGAGCTTTACCGCGCAGATCCGCGTCCAGGGCGAATTCCGCACCCTCTACGACCAGGCCGGCCTGATGGTGCGCATCGACGAAAGACGCTGGGTGAAGTCAGGCGTCGAGTTCACCGACGGCGAACCCTTCCTAAGCACCGTCGTCACCGACGGCAAGTCCGACTGGTCGGTGGCGCAGCCCTTCAGGGAATTGGAGGATTTCCACATCCGCGTGACCATCAAAAACGGCGCCATGCGCATCCAGGCCTCGCGCGACGGCAGCGTCTGGCCGCTGCTGCGGTTAGCGCCCTTCCCGGCGGCCACGCGCTATGAGGTCGGACCGACTGCCTGCACGCCGGAGCGCAGCGGGCTGAGGGTGCAGTTTTCGGAGTTTTCGGTTGGGCCGGCGATTACGACGGGGCTACATGATTTGAGTTGAGGATCTGTATTGCGTTCAACCGCCGGAGATCAGCTTGCCGCTCGGCACCATTCATTGGGGATATCATCAGAACAGCTCGGCAACGCTATCCGGTATAGCTGGCGCGGATTGACCAATATAATTTTTGATCAACCAAGGACCGGCAACAAGATCGATATTATCGATGCCGCCTTCATCAAATAACCCCTCTAAATTTTTTCGAAACTCTTCAAATCCACCTTCGTATAGGGTTTTGCAAAAGCCACTATCCGCCTGGCGCACAGATGTGCCAGGACGTGATCCAGCTTGTAAATGGCATCAAGCCGATCCGACCATTGATTTATCTCCTCGGCAAGCTGTCGCGAAATTGGCAGCGTGTAGGGGTCAACATTGTCGCGCATTTCCATGTCCCAAATCGCCCAACATTGGACTTCGGCCATCAACGTCAGACGCCTGCGGACTGGCCGAATAGCCTTGCCCCTAGTCATGAAGAACCTCCCGCAAGCCTTCGCATTGCGGGCCTGTATTTTATCTTTCTGAAAACACCTCGCTTTCCCTTGTCATAATTTAGCATGAAATAGAGGCGGTCAGTGAATCCTGACCTAACACCTCCAATGCTGATACCCCGGCATTTCAATTCGGTAATCGCCCTAGCAGCTGATCAACGTCAATATTCATGGCGCTCGCCAAACGACGAATGAAGTCCCTTACCGCAATGCTCGCCACCTTGTTTTCCTCGGCATAAATCGCGACTGCTGTTCTCAACGCAAGTCCATACTCACCGACATCGATATATTCTTGTATTTCAGTGCATTCCGATTCAGATAGCTCTGATTTTGCTGATTCCATTAGGCCCTGAAATAGCAATTCAATTTCCTCAAATCTGCGTGACAACTGCATCTCCTATTTCGGGTTTTGCACGACACCCGGACCTTTTACCGGCCAACCGCTAATGATCTTGCCATCGGACCCTACGATAACCCTGATTTTAACACCCTCGCGCTCGCCTATAACAACCGTTGCGCCATCCCGACCAGGCAATCGATCAGAAGCAGGATCAGTCGCGACGTCTGAAATTTCTCCGAGAATTTTTTCGTCGGACCATCCGCTTGGAAACTCGCTTTTTCCTGGGTTTCCCGTACCAGGACGATGACCTCCGCCTTCCGCATCCCCGTCCAAGACATCCCCGGCGGCGTCAGGATCGAGAAGGTTAGGCTTTTCCTCATTTGCGTTGTTTGAATTGCTCGTCTCATTATAGACAACACTTATACCTCCACGAGACAGCTGCTTTGCCATATCGGCAAGCATTGTGACCGGCATGGCCCCGTCCAGCACCCTTCCAGCAACCAGTTCATAACCACCACTTGCCGTGAGGTTGAGGACCAGTGAAACCTCCTGACCGTTAGGCAAGGTGACAAGAACGCTCCTTTTAAATTGGTCCTGTTGCCCCGTAAGATGGACGATAGTGCCGTCTTTGAGCGTCGTCTTTTGGTCGATCGCTGCACCTGCTGGCCCGGCGGAAACGAGGAGGAACAAGCTGGCGAGAGCTATAGTGGCGGCTGTCGCTGCTGCGCTCGCTTGCGATGCGGCAAGCCGTGTCTCCGTCAGGAACAATCCCAAGCAGTCCAGTGCTCCGCTCGGCGTAATTGTGTACGTCTGGCTTCCGGCAGTGATAAGGCAACTCGCAGGGTTGGCATACGCAGGCGTAATCAGCCAATCGAAGATACTAAAACCCGCATCGCCACTCTGTTGACCGCAGCTCGCTAACTGCGCCAGAACCTTCGGATCATTGCGGTAAGCGGACAGCGCTGCCGCAGAGCTATGGTCACTGGCTGACAATTTGCCATCTGCAGCCAATCGATCAAGGGCGTTGCCAATCGCTTCCGCGACTGTCTGCCCGGCCTTGATTGCCGCCTCGAGACTGTTGGTCGACAGATACACATCGAGATTGACATGTTTGTCCCTGGTGATCTCGTAGGCCTTGTCGGGATCGCGGTTGAGTTCATCAAGCGGACGCGTGGAAGTGCCGTTCTGTTCGAGAGCGGCCTGCTGGTTCTGATCGCGAATGACGATGTCGCCCGGACCGACGGTGGCCCGTACCGTCCGAGAGCATCATCGATGATCCCTCTCAAAGTCCTTTAGCAAGGTCACCCAATGGTTGAGTCACCAAATAATTCAGAAATGCTGTTCGGGACGGTTGGCGCCGACTTGCCAATGTTGTTTTTGATCAACCAAGGACCGGCAACGAGATCGATATTGTCGATGCCGCCTCCATCAAATAAATTCTCCAAGTCTTGACGAAACTCTTCAAATCCGTCTTCGTACAAGGTTTTTCTAAAGTTACCATTTTCCTGGCGGATTGATTTTCCAGGACTAAAATCTCCTTCAGAAATCAGGAAATTAGCCAGCCGGAGTGCGTGGTTAAATCTGTCGGCTTCAGATTTTTCGTATGGGGCATCCTCTCTGTCGAAGCTAACGACACCGATGATGAACCCGAAGAATATTATATCCCTATCTCCTTCATCATAGAGGTAGTCCACGATTGTCTTTGCATATTCTCTGTCCACAGTCTTACTCCGGCTCCACATGGATTTTGTAGGGAGTTCCTTTTCCTGGAAATATGTCTATCGTTTTCCCTCCGGTTTCCGAGGTTTCTCGTAAACCAATTCTCGTTCCATCTGGCAACATTTTCATTGTGCCGTCATAATTCTTGGCGCCTACGTCTTTTGCGCCGACTGTAAGTCTGCTGAATAAAGACGTTAGCTCGGTCTCCGATTTGATGTTGTATGCCTTCCCACTTGTTCCAAATGGCGTCGTGTTCTCCCGGACGATATTTCTTACGAGGGCCGCGTTAAGTCCGGGTCCTATCCCTCCCGTGATCGCTATTGCGATCACGGCGTTGATGTCGAGGCCCGTCTTCTCCAATTTCTGGAACTTTTCGGAAAGCGTCGTCGAGGGGTCGTTCCAAATCGCCCACTGTTCCCCTTGCAACTGCTCTCCGATGAGAGCCGCGTCACGCCTTGCGTCAAGATACGCCTGATAGGCTGTGCCGCCGGAGATTCCGCCGTCAAGCCTATCAATTGCGTCCAGCAGCCAGCTATTTTTGATCTGGCTGTCCGCGTCGATGGGGTGGTCGACACCAAACGCGAAGGCGGCAGCCTTGATAACATTCAGCCGTTCCTCGGTATCGAGGGAGTTGAGATAGGCGTAAATGGCATCCTGGCACGCTTGATAAGTCTTGATACCCAGATGGATAAATTGGCCGTCCGCCTGCCTAATCGTGCAATCCGTGGAGAAACCGTCGGCGTAAGCGGGCGTGAAGAAGAGGTCGAGCAGATTGAAACCCTGCTTCTGACCGCAGCCGACAAATTCACCACCGTTTACCAGCGCATCAACGCCAGCTTTGACATTGGCGACTTCCTCTGGCGTAAGCCGCTTGCCAAGAAGGTATCGATCAATGAATCCGCCCGGGGCGAACGCATTCTGGATGCCTTCTGCAAGCGCGTTGACGCTTCGCGTTGAAAGATAGATTTCCAGATCAATATGCTTGTCGCGTGTGATCTCGTAAGCGTTGTCGGGATCGCGATTGAGGTCAGCGAGCGGCGCGGTGGCTCCGGATTGCTCCAAGGCCGCCTGCTTCTCCTCGTTACGAATGGTGATGGTGCCAGGGCCGACGGTGGCACGTACGGTCTGGCGCGTGTCGTCGAGCTTGTAAGTGCCTTCGAGGGTGTTGTTTGCCGGCGACGCACCGGGCAACTCGTTGCCGGGAATCTCAATGCCGATCTGGGCGCTGAAGCCCTCATAGCCCTTCTGTCCGAGGAAATCGCTGTAGGTCAGCGTATCGGTCGAAAGCGCCAAGTCACCGCTATCAGAGATGATCTTGCCGGCCTGAAGGTCGGTATTGCCACCGACTTCGATATCCATCTTACCAGTGGATAGAAGGCCAGATTGCTCGTTAATCCAGTTCGTTGTGCCGGAACCAAGGCCACCGCCAAACTGGATACCAGAGAGCAAGGTGCCCCCGAGCGTAAAGCCGGCAGAGGCAGAACTGTTCGTGCTGCTGCCAGTATCGGGGCTGGAGATGATACTGAGATCACCATCGACCTCAGCTGTGATCGTATCGCCAGAAACGACAGCGCCCTTAAGTGTCGTATCGTTGCCGGATTTGATCGTGATATCGCCGCTGCCAGTGACATGGCTGTTGACTTGTGTGACCGAAGTGGCATCGGATTTCGACATTCCCGCGCCGGCGCCACCGGTGAGACCTACGCCGACGCCTTGCAGGCCGATACCTGCGTTTAAGCCGAAGCTGGCATTTGCCGATTTACTGTCGCTGGCCGTCTCACTGGTCGCCTGAGCGCTTTCGAGCATGATATCGTGCCCGGCCTTCAACGTGATGTCGCCAGACTTGTCGTCATCGGATGCAACCACGCCGTAGTCATATCCCGCCGTTATCTGCGCGCCGTGCCCCGTCAGATCGCCGGAAGTCGCTTCGATAGTGACCGATCGTCCGGCCCCCACGCTGGTGACAACAGGCGTGGAAGTGGACGAGGAGGCGCTGCTCTTCTCGTAGCTGAAGCCTGCCGTCAGCGATACGGATGCGATGCTGCCGCCGTCCTTGGCGATGCTGGAAAGCTGCTGGAGGGCGTCATAGGCCTTGAGCGAGGCGAAGGCGGCGTTGGCTGCCGTGTAGCCGTCCGAAATGCCGGCGATCTTCTGTGCAGCGCCGGCAATGCTCTGGCCTGCGCTAACCAGCCCTGTCGAAACCGACAGCGTCACCCCGGCGAAGAACTGCTCGTGCACGCTCTCGTAGTTCGACTTGTCTTCCGCGCTCAGCAAATTGACATCACGCTCAGCAATGATCGCTACGTCGCGATCGGCCCAGACGTCAGCGGCCTGCAGGTTGGCGTCACGCCCGGCCTTGATCGTCAAGTCGTTGCCGGCGGACAGCGTGGCCATCGCGTTGGTCTGCGAACCTTGCTTCGTCGTGTCGGAAACCGATGACATGCCGATGCCCACGGAGAAGCCGCTGCTGCTTGAGCCGAAGGAAATGCCGAAGCCGGAGCGTTTTTCCTTTTCCTCGGACGACTCGCTTTCCGCGCCCGGGGTGATGTTGACGTCGCGCGCCGCGTCGAGCGTGATGTTGTCTGTCGCAGAGATCTGCGAGCCGAGGATGTTGATGTCGGTGTCGCGTGACTTGAGTGCGACGTCCGTTCCGGCAGACAGCACCGATGCCACATTGAGCTCGGAGGCCTTTTTGCCGCTGTTCTGCTGGCTGCCATAGATCGAAATGAAACCGCCACCGCCGCCGACGCCGAAGCCGGATTTCTTGCGCTGCTCCTCGAGTTCGTGGGTTTCCTGCGCGCCGATGATCGAAACGCTGTCGGCCATGACGGAAATCGATTTGTCGGCAGTGGCCTTCGAACCCGATATAACAGCCGCGCCGTCGGCGGTCAGATTGATATTGCCCGATGCGCCGAGCTCGGAGGCGACGGTGGTCTCATCGTAGCTCTTGTGGCTGGACGAACCCTTGGACAGGAAGCCACTACGCGAGCCCTTGTCGTCCTTGGCGCTGGTATCCATTCCGGAGGCGATGATCAGGTCACCGCCGGCGCTGATGTTGAGGTCCGCCGGGTCGGTGTCGTCGGCCTTGCCGGCTTCGATCTTCGATGCGGAGATGACCGTGTCCTTGCCGGAGGTGATGTCGACGCCTGCGCCGCCGCTGATCGATGAGCCGATAGCCGTCGTCGTTTCCAGATGGGTGGTGGTCTTCTCACTCGTGCCGAGGAAACCGCCCTTGGTGCTGAGCCTGGTGTCGAGGGTCGCGGTGTCGGTGGCTTCGGCGATCGTCACGTCGCCGTCGGCCTTGAGAGCGAGCTTGCCGTCGGCGGCGAGCTTGCTGCCGACGATGTTGAGGTCGTGATCGCCGCTGCCGTTGCCCGCGGTGACCGAGAGATCGCCGCCGGCTGATATCTCCGAGCCGACATGTGTGATCGACGAGGCGGACTTCTTGCCGAAAGTGGATGCGGACTGCTCCTGCGCGGCGGTGATATCGATGTCGTCGCCGGCACTCAACGCCGCCTTGCCCTCGGCCTTGATGGAGGAGCCGGAGAGCAGGATGTCGTCGCCTGATTTGATCGTCGTATCCGTGCCGGAGGAAAGCTGCGATTGCTGCTGGTCGGTGGAGAGGGTCTTGGTGTAGCCGGATTGGTTGCTGCGGGCGACATCGGTCGACACCACGGCCACAGAGCCGTTGTCGGCAGTCACATCGAGCGTCGTGCCCGCCTTGGCCGAACTGCCGATGACGTTGACGTTGTCGGTTGCCTTGATCGTCAGGCTGCCGCCGCTCGCGATCTGGCTGCCGGTGGCATTCTGCTGGCCTGCATTGTCGACCTTGGCCGCCGCGAGCGTGACATTGTTGCCGGAGAGCTGGGCGGAACCTGTGGCATTGACCTTGACGCCCTTCAGCGCCAGATCGCCGCTGCCGCCGGCGAGCTGCAGATTGCCGCCTGCCGTCACGCCTGCATTGGTGTTGACGAGGTTCTGGCCGCCGATCGTCATTGTCTGGGCGGCAAGCGTGATGCCGTTGGTGGCATTGAGCACCGTGTCGCCGCGCGACAGGAACGTGCCGCTGCCCTGGATGGAGCTGCCGGAGACGGTCAGGCCGCCAGCGGATGCGATCAGGCCGGAATTGTCGAGATTGCCGACATTCATATTGACCGAGCCGCCCGCTATGGCGGCGCCGGCACCGGTCAGCTTCTGCCGGTCGGCGGCAGCGACGTAGACGACGGGCGCGAGCACCTGCACGCCGTCGATGGTCTGCCACTGGTAGAGGACGATCGACGTGGTCAGCGCCGCCGCCTGCTCAGGCGTGAGGCCTTGGCCGACGGCCAGGTGGTGCTTCTTGGCATAGTCGACACCCTCGTCGAGCAGCGTCTTCATCTGCTCGATGGCGTCATTGCCGGCGATGAAGGTGCTTCTGCCGAGCCCTTCGCCGACAAGCTGCCGCAACTGCGTGTCGATCAGCTGGTTCTCGAAATAGGCATCGCCCAGGAACGGAACCGTCGTCTCCGGCACGTAGCCGATTTCTTTCATGAAATAGCCGGAGCCGTAGAATTTGCCGACGTCGAGGAATTCGGCGCGGGTTTCGAACAGGAAGATCTGTCCGCGTATGGTGCCGCCGAAGCCGCCCGATTGCGGCTTGGCGGCGGCCGCAAGAGCTGCGCCGTCGACGCGGATGCGCTCGGCAATATTGCCGAGCCCGGCAAGCAGGCTGCCGCCGTTGGCGGTGACGCCGCCGAGCGCCGAGTTGACGTTGAACATCGCGCCGCCGGCGGTCAGACCGGAGAGCGCCGAGAGCGGATCGCCGGGATTGCTTGATGCCGCCAGGCTGGCGCCGCCGGCCATCGAGCCGGCTGCTGAGGTGTTGTTGACACTGCCGAAATCCACGGAAAGCGCGCCGCCGGCCTTGATGTTGGCCGAGACGCCGCCGATCGCCTGGACGGAGCTGACGATCGTCGAGCCGTTGGCGATGTTCTTCGAGGGATTGGCGTTGCCATTGCCATCATAGGCCGTGCAGGCGCCCTGGGCGTTGCAGGTTGTCGTCGTCGTGCGAAAGAGCGTGACGCCCGTATTGTTGAGTGTCGAGCCCTTCAGCGTTGCGTTGCCGCCGGCCTCGATCGAGCTGTAGGAATTGGTCAGATTCGTGGCGTCGATCGAAAGGTTGCGGCCCGCCCGGATCGTCGCTTCCGGGCTGAGCGTGCCGACCAAGCGGTCCTCATAGACCGACTGACTGAGATTGGACGACCAATCCCAGGTGTAGGTGGTGCTTTCGTCCGAGCCGCTGAAATTCACCTCGTCGACGATGAAATAGCGCGACGGATTGTTGGGATCGACAACGGGATTGCCGTTCGCGTCCCTCGGCACCCGGTCCCTGATCCAGTCGATGATCGGCCCGACCTTCTCGGGTCCGTCGGCCGAGATCCATGTCCATGCATGATAGGTCGTGCCGTCGGCAAGCGTCGCCTTCGACCAGAGCAGCGGTTCATAATCCTGCCACAAGGCCGGATCCACGCCCGCATAGAGCTGGTACATGTTCTGGTCTGCGGTCTCGAGGTAGCCGAACGGCAGGCCGGCGGCGACGGGATTCAGCGTGAAACCGCTGACGACGCCTGACGACACCAGGGTACCGGTGGTCCATTGCGGCGTGGCGGCCCGCTGGTTGGTCAGGTTGCTGGTCAGGATCGACATGTCGTTTCCGGCCTGGATCAGCCCGGAAACATTGGTGACCGCCGCATTTCTCTGCGCTGATGTCGCCCCGGCAATCGTCAGATCGTTGCCTGATATGATGGCGCCCTGATTGTTGGTGAGCACCCCGCTGACGAAGAGGTTGGCGTTGTTGCCGGCATAGGTCAGGCCCGTGGCGCTGTTGGTAAAGTCGCCGGAAATGTTGAATGTGAGATCGTGGCCGGCGGCCAACTGCCCGGTATTGGTCAGCGACGGCAGCGTCAGCGTCAAATCGTGGGCGGCGAGCAGCGCCGTGCCGGCCGTCGTGGTAAGGCCGGCCGCTTTGATGGCGACATCGCCGGAACCGCCGGCACTGGTGACGGCGTTGACCCGGGCACCGCTGATATCGGCCGTGCCGGAGAGATTGAGGGCAAGACCGCCGAGTGTGAGGCTGCTGTTGGCAAGGTTGGCGCTCGCCGCATTGAGCGTCAGCGTACCGCCGGCGGCAATGTTGCTCGCCCGGCCATTGGAGAGATCGATATTGGTCGTGCTGAGCGTCAGGTTGCCGGCAGTGCGGGTGGGATTGCCGTAGCTGATCTGGCCGCCCGACGCCGTGAGCGCAGCGCTGGCGAGGCTCTGGAGCTTGTTATAGGCAATATTCTGGCTGGCGCTGGCCGAAAGAGCGCCGCTGCTCAGCAGGGCGTTGCCGGCGGTGATCGAACCGCTTGTTGCGGCAAGGCTCATGCTGCCGGTCTGCTGGAGCTTCAGCGTGCCGGCGGATGCAGCTGTGGCCGCGAAGTCGAGGCCGGAAACGAGAGTATCGACGGTGATATCCCGCGCCGAGAGGCTGGCGTTGCCGGCGGCAAGCGACTGGCCGGTAAGATCGATCGAGCCGCCGGCAACGATCGTCATGTCCTGATGGGCGACGACGTTGGCGCTGACATCCCCCGCTGCGCTGGCATCGACGCTTCCGGCGGCAAGCAGGTTGCCGGCGCTGATATCGGTGGTCGTCGCCTTGAGCGTGAGATCGCCGGCCTGCCCCAGAGCGATGTCGCCATTGGCCGACTGGGCGGTGGCGGCAAAATCGACGCCGGAGACGATGGCGCCGGCCTGAATGGCGGGACCCGTGACCGAGACGTCGCCGGCGCCAAGGAGCTGGCCGGTGACCGATGTATCGGCGTTGATGGCAACGGCGCCGTGGCCGCTGACATTGTCGGCCTGGAAACGACCGGCATCGATGAGGAGCGCGCCTGCGGCAAGCAGCGTGTCGATATCGACGCTCCCGCTGCTGCCGGCATCAAGCGTCAGGTCGCCGGCCGTGCCGACGGCGATGGCGCCACTCGGCGAGGCGGCGGTGGCGGCAAAGTCCATGCCGGCGACGATCGTGCCCGCTGCAATCGAGCCGCCGCCGATCGATACATCGCCGGCGGCGAGGAGTTGGCCGGAGATATCCGTGTTGCCGGACAGCGTGATCGCGCCATGACTGGTCACGGTCGCCGCACCGATATTGGCGGCGGAAGCCGAGAGATTGCCGGCAGCAAGCAGGGTGCCGGCATCGATGTCGCCGCTCGCGGCAAGCGAGAGATCGCCGCTCTGCGTCAGCACGATATTGCCGCCGGCCGCTTCCGTTCCCGCAAAGTCGATGCCGGCCATGATGGCGTCGGCCGAGATGGCCGAGCCGGTGAGGTCGATGTTGCCGGCACTGAGGATCTGACCGCTGACGTCCGTGGCCGCGTTGATCGCGACCGCGCCATGCGCGATGACGCTCTGGGCCGTCAGCGTCGCTGACGTGACCGACGTATCGCCGGCCGACAGAAGTGCCTCGACATCGACCGCGCCGCTGCTGGCGGCAAGCTGGATGTCGCCGGCGCCTGATAGAACCGTGCTGCCGTTTGCCGCATTGGTCGCAGCGATGTCGAGGCCGGAAACGACCGTATCGGCCGAGATCGAGCGGCCTGACGCCGTGACGTTGCCCTGCGCCAGAATATCGCCGGAGACGCCGATATCGGCGCCGGCGGAAAGCGCGATATTGTTGCTGCTGACGAGCGAGGCAGCCGAGATCGCGCCTGATGTGGCGGTGATGGAGAGCGCGCCGGTGCCCTTGACCGCACCGACAACCTGGATGTCGCCCGACGTAGCGGACAAAGAGAGCGCATTGCCGGCGGTAATGCTGCCGGCGGCAATGCCGGCCGCCGACGACATCAGCACGTTGGCGGCGCTGTTCACCTCGCCGCCGACACTCAACAGCCCGCTGCCGCTTGACAGCACGATGTCGCCATCGGCGGCGACCGTATCCAGCGTGATGCCCTGCCCCGCCTGAACTGCGACCTTGGCTTTAGAGGCCACCTTGGCGGCCGTCACCTTCGCCTTCGAGGAGATCGAAACGCCCTGCTGGCCGGAGACGTTGCCGAGCGAGATCTTGCCGTCGGCCGACAGTGACAGCTCGTTGGTGTTGGCGGCAAGATTGCCGCTCATGCGCACACCGGCACCCTTTTCGGTGACGACGATCTTGATGCGGTCGGCCTGCATGGCGCCGAGTGCTGTGCCGTCGATCGCATATTCCGGCGTTCCGGACGTCGCGGCAAGTGCCGTGGCGTTGCCGGTGGCATAATCGAATTGATTGCGGCCAGCCGTGACGCGAAGATCCTTGCCATAGACAGGACCGTTGACGTGAACCGCCCGAGAAACGATGTCGAAGAGGTCGACGGCGCCAGACCCGGCGGAGAAATTGCCGCCGTTCGGCCCGATGGTGACGTCGCCGCCATTGACGGTAAAGCCGTTGAGCTTGCCATCGGCGCCGATTTGAGGCGCGCCCGTGGTCAGCGTCGCATGCGGCGTGTTGATGAAGCCGCAGCCGTCGCAGGTGATGCCGTTCGGATTGGCGATGACGACATCCGCCCGGCCGCCGAACACCTCGATCGGGCCGTTCAATCCCGAGCGGTTGCCGCTGGTGACCTCGTTGAGGATGACCGATGCGGGACCTGATGTGTTGAGATTGGGATTGCCCGGCGTCAAGCCGCCGAGATTGGAGGTGCCGACCTCGCCCTTGTAGTTGTTGAGGATGAGGCCCGGCGTGCCGACGTTGAAATTGTCGTATTTGTTATGCGACAGGCCGCTCGCATTCGGGGTGACGATGTCGATGAGCGGCACGCCGTTCGGGGCGGTGCCGACGCCCGGCTGGTTGGCGACGGGCGCCGTGGTGCTCGCGGAAACCGATTGGGCATTGGCCAGCATCGGCTGAAAGACCAAGAGTGCGCTGAGCACGACGGCAAGCGAGCGATTGGCAAATCTGCCGAGCCGGCAGCCAAGACCCCTTGCTTCAGAACCAAGACCGGTTTTCTCACGCATCGTTTTGTCTTCCCAAACGCACAACTGGTTTTGTGTCTCGATATCAATCGTTGCTCAGTGCCGCCGTCACCGCGGCGGCACTGAACCTCATCGCAGGCCTATTTCTGGGTGAGCCAGGTCTTCACATTGCGGGTGAAGGAATTGGAGAGCCTTTGGGCGAGCGCGTCCTCTCCCTGGGACTGCGCAGCATTAATGGCCATCGCAATGACGATGCCGATTTCGCCACCGCCCTTTACGCCCTTATCGTCGCCGCGAATGCTTTGGGCTTCGGCGATCAGCTGGCCGGTCTTGGCATCTTCCAGCCGCACCGTTCCCTGGATGTAGCTATCGCTTCCGGCGATGACGCGTCCCGCCTTGCTCGACACGTCGACCGTATGCAGTGTCACAACCAGCCGACCTTTGACCGGTCCGCCGGGAAGACCAGTCAGGTCGCGCGCCATGGTGCTCTGCAATGTCCGCACCACGGCGGGCAGCTGCGGGTCCGGCTTCGTGCGATTGAAGAAGCCGCCCATCGTGACGTCGGGAGCGGTCTCGACCCGGATCTGCGAAACCGAGGTCTGCTTGAGAGCCGAGACCAGCCGCGGGTCGGTGGTGACGCAGGACGCAAGCGTCGCTGCCAGAAGGAGAAGGGTTAGAAAACGCACGATACGCATACAGAAGCTCCAGAATTCGCTTATAAATTCAATCAGATATTTGTTGGTCACCAGCGCATCGACGTGCTCGCGTAGAACAGGCCGTCGGCACCGTTGTCGATGCTGCCGGTCACCAGGTGTGAATAGCCGATGTCGAGATTGAGGGTGCCGCCGACAGCGCGGATGCCGGCCGTCCAGCTGGCGAGATCGCCGCCTGATATATCGAGGCGCTGTTGCGCGTAGATGTGGCCGTAATCGAAGCCGAGATAGGGGCGCAGCTCGCCGAATGCCTTCGCAGCCGCGCCGCCACCCTGGTTGGACCCCGTTCTCCAGACGATCTCGTTGTGGCTGAACATGCCGTTATTGCCGAAGAGCACGCTTTCGCGCGTGCCGCGGACATTGCTGTAGCTGCCGAGCGAGATCTGCTCGGCGCCGAGAAGATTGTCGGGGGAATATTGACCGCTGACCAGCGAGGTCAGTTCGAACTGCCGGCCGGCGGCCTGGAATGGCTGCGTTACGCTGACCGTCGCGTTGAATTTGGAAAAGCGTGGGTCTGCATTTCCGGCACCCGGATCTCCGGGGTCCACGGTATCGAAGAGACCGAGCCCCTTGTCATAACTGACGTCGAATACCCAGATGCCGCCGAACATGCGGCGGGAGTGGGAAATGCCGATATCGCCGACCGTATAGCGGCGGCTGCCGACTTCGATCAGATTGCCGAGCAGAAAGTTGTTGGTCTGCTTGTAGGTCAGGCTGCTGCGGACCGTCGTGATCGAATCCTTGTCGCGGAAGACGACGCGATCGAGGCCGAGTCCCGCCTGCCCTGAATTGCCCGAGGTTTCGAGCGATGAGAAATTTCCTTCGACCGTGCTTTCATACTGGTACCAGGAGCCGTTCAGCGAAACCGTCGAATAGCCGTAGGGGACGCTGACATTGCCGGAATAGCTGTTGCCATATCCGTTTCCGTCGTTGCTCCACGGATAGTCCGGACCGCTATGCTCGTAGGAGAACGACCACTGATCGTTGATATCAAGCAGATCGTCGAAGCCGAGCGATGCCGAACTCCTGGAAAAACCGGTGCTTTCCTGCCCCATATTGTTGTTGCCCAAGGAGACATGCCAGGGGCGGCCTGGGCGGTTTTCGATGTTCAGGATGGAGGTTCCGTCCTTCGGGCCGGGCAGCATGGCCGACTTGGCGTCGTTGGCTTGCAGCCGGTTCATCTGGTCGAGGCCCTGCTCGATATCGCGGATATTGACGACCCGGCCGATCAGGCCGGGAAAGGCTGTCGCCAGCGACGCGTTGCCGGCCACTTTCTGGCCATTGAGATAGATGTCGGAAAGCGTGCCTTCGACGACGAGCAGCCGGAGGACCCTGGTCTTGGCGATATCCTGCTGCGGCACGTAGGCACGCGAGGTCACATATCCATGATCGATATAGAGGTGCGTCACATCCCTGAGAACGGCATTGATCTCTGCCAGGCCGACGCATCGGTTGCCGTAAGGCGCCGTCACCTTGCCGATCTCCTGCGCCGATAGCAGATTTGCCCCATCGATCTCGACGCGAGTGATGTCGAAACAGGCAGCATTTGCCTGGCTGGCCGGCAAAGAGCCGTCTTCCGTATCCGCATCGCCGCCCGGTGTTGCGCGGCGCAGGGCATCCAGCCGCTGCGTCTGCGACTGTTGCTCCTGGCGCCGGTTGAAATCATCGGCAGGCGACTGCGCGTAAGCGGGTGCGACACCCATCACGAGGACGGCGCCAGCGACCAGGGAGTATCGAATTTCAGTGGTCATTTTGAAATTCGGCTACTTCGCGGCAATGGATTGAAGTTCGTCGAGGGCCGGTTGCAGCCCTTTCAGCGAGAAACGGATATTGACGTCCTGGCCGTTCATCAGCCGCACCAACCCTTCGGCGGTCGAGCCCTTCTTGAGCGCCGTCGCCGTCTTCGTATCCAGCGCCAGCTGCGCCCAGCATCCGGCCTGGTTGCAATTGCGGTAGTCAAGTTTCGCAACGGGCTTGCCGTCGGCCTTGATCGACAGGCCCGAGGGCAGGAAGACGTTGAGCGGCAGCAGAGCGGTCAGCGTCAGCCCCGGCTTGCCTTTCTCGCCCTTGCCCTTCTCGCCCCCGCCCTTCTCGCCCTTGCCTTGGGACCCGGCCGGCGCAGCTGCGATCGCCAGCGTCAGGACATTGACGTTCTCGCCATCTTTGGCGACTTGCGCGATCTGGGCGACTTCGCAGGCCTCGGTGCCTTCAGAACCCGAGCAGCGATAATACCAGTCGTCGAATTTCTGGGATTTTATCGGCGGCGCCTGCACCTGCCCCGCTCCCTGATCGGCAGGAACAGCAGATTGCGAAAAAGAAGGATTCGCCCAAGCGATGAATATCAGAACGGAGGCGACTGTCTGGAGGCCCCACTTCATATCGGCTTTCAAAAATTTTCTCATTGAAAATACAACTTCAGGAAGATTTTATTGGCGTGTAAAGTCATATCGCTACAATCCATCGTTTGGTCAACCTAAGCGTGTCAGCACGGTAAAGTTTCCGTTAGATATTTACTTCGCGTTCTGGGAGTTTGATTCCACGCCCTGGGAGAGGCTTACCGCAACGAAATCGCCACCAAATCTCGACAGCCGGAATAAAACTGAATGGCGAGGCGATGAGACGACACGCAACTTACGCGAAGCTGTTCTCGTGCTCGGCTACATTGAAAAATTCCATCGATGAACGGATAGGATGAATAACTTCGCGCTATTCCAAATGCAGAAAAGTCTTGGGAAGATGAACTTCATTCTTTCAAAGAAAAGACTGCTTTCCCGCATCAGCACCCTCACCAATGCTGGCAGCCAACCCCTCACAAAGACGAAGATGTATTTTAGAAATTGATTGCACCCACGGTTGCTGCGGTTATTCCTTTTGAAAAAGGAGAGGATAGCCGCATGGCGAAAAGGCAAGGACTCGGCCAACCCGGAAGAGAACCGGCAGACGACTTTCGGGAAAACCTGGTCAAGACCCGAATCGGCGGCGATCTCTCGTCCTTCATGAAAGGCGATCCCGACCCATAAATCATCCATAGCCATCGCGCGCCGCGTCGGTCGCATGATTGTCATTTTCGAGGTGACATCAGCCCCGTTCTCTGCGAAAAGAAACGCGATGAGAGACAGGGGCGTTCGTCGACAGACGGGCTGAGAAGCACCCTTCGAACCTGAACCGGATAATGCCGGCGGAGGGAGTCGCTCGGGGTCGCGGCATCGCCCGCACGAACCGCCCCGTGGCCGCCCCCGCCTGAAAGGGGCCATATGCAGACCAAGACCACACCCGGAGCGATGCTGAAGGCGATGCGCGAGAAGCCGCCGCTCGTTCAGTGCATCACCAATTACGTCGCCATGAACATCGCCGCAAATGTTCTGCTTGCCGCGGGCGCCTCGCCCGCCATGGTGCATGCCGCGGAAGAAGCCGGCGAATTCGCCGGGATCGCCAGTGCGCTGACCATCAATATCGGCACGCTGTCGACGCAATGGATCGACGGCATGCAGGCGGCGGCGAAGACGGCGGCCTCGGCCGGCAAGCCCTGGGTGCTCGACCCGGTCGCCCATTATGCAACGGCCTTCCGCCGCAACGCCGTCGCCGATCTCCTGGCGCTGCATCCGACCATCATCCGCGGCAACGCTTCCGAAATCATCGCGCTGGCCGGTGGAGAGAGCCGCGGCCAGGGCGTCGACAGCCGCGACCCGGTCGAGCAGGCGGAAGGTTCGGCGCGATGGCTCGCCGAGCGTCAGCGGGCGGTCGTCGCCGTGACCGGCGCCGTGGATTTCGTCACCGACGGCGAGCGGGCCGTGCGCATCGAAGGCGGATCGGCCTTGATGCCGCAAGTCACCGCGCTCGGCTGCTCGCTCACCTGCCTCGTCGGCGCCTTTGCGGCAACGGCGCCCGAGGACATTTTCGGCGCCACGGTCGCCGCCCTTTCGACCTTCGCCATCGCCGGCGAAGACGCGACACTCGGCGCCGCCGGCCCCGGCTCCTTCTCCTGGCGCTTCCTCGATGCGCTGGCAGCGCTCGACGCCGAAACGCTTGACGCCAGGGCGAGGATATCGGCGGCATGAAGGCTTTCGACCTTTCGCTCTATCTCGTCCTCGACCCCGATCTCTGCGCGGGGATCGGCATGGTGGAAACGGCGCGCCTTGCCGTTGCCGGCGGCGCGACGATGGTGCAACTGCGTGACAAACATGCCGGCACCGCCGGGATGATCGAGACCGGTCGCGCCTTGAAACAGGCGCTTGTCGGGACCGGCGCCCTGCTCGTCGTCAACGACGATGTCGAGGCGGCAATCGCCATCGGCGCCGACGGTCTGCATATCGGCCAGGAGGATATGGACGCGCGCACGGCGCGGACGATGATCGGCCCTGCCATGATCCTTGGCCTCTCGGTCGAGACCGCGGCGCTTGCCGCCGCCGTCGATCCGGATCTGGTCGATTATACCGGCGTCGGGCCGGTGTTTGCGACGCCGACCAAGGCCGATCACAAGCAGCCGATCGGTTTTGACGGTCTTGCCACGCTGGTAAAGGCCTCGCCGGTGCCGTCGGTTGCGATCGGCGGCCTCAAGGCGGATCATGTCGCCCAAGTATTTGCTGCGGGCGCCAAGGGCCTTGCCGTCGTCTCCGCCATCTGCGGTACGCCGGATCCCGAAGCGGCCACGCGCCGCATCGCCGCAGAAATTCGAAAGGCCCGCGCATGATCCGCAACGTTCTCTCCATCGCCGGCTCCGATCCCTCGGGCGGCGCCGGCATCCAGGCCGATCTCAAGGCCTTTTCCGCCCGCGGCGTCTACGGCATGGCGGTGCTGACCGCGCTGACGGCGCAGAACACCCAAGGCGTCAGCGGCGTGCATCTGGTGCCGCCGCAATTCGTCGCCGACCAGATCAATGCCGTCTTTGCCGATGTGCGCGTCGATGCCGTCAAGATCGGCATGATCGCCAATGCCGGCATCGCCGATGCCGTTGCCGGTGCACTGACTGACCACCGCGACATTCCGATCGTCATCGACCCGGTGATGATCGCCAAGGGTGGCGCCGCCTTGCTCGCGCCTGAGGCGGTCGACGTGCTGACCCGCCGGCTGCTGCCGCTTGCGACACTCCTGACCCCGAACTTGCCGGAAGCGGCCGCACTGCTGCACCAGCCGGTGGCGACAAACCGAGCCGAGATGGCGGCGCAGGCCGAACATCTGCGGGCGTTTGGCCCGGCCGCAGTGCTGGTCAAGGGCGGCCATCTCGATAGCGACGAAAGTCCTGACGTCCTTGCCACCGCCGCTGGCCTGCACTGGTTCGAAGCCATGCGCGTGCCGACCAAGAACACGCACGGCACCGGCTGCACGCTCTCCAGCGCGCTGGCCGCCGAACTTGCCAAGGGCGCCTCGGCGCGGGAGGCGGTCGCCATCGCAAAGCAATATCTCGCCGGCGCGGTCGCGGCAGCCGGAAGCCTCACCGTCGGCTCCGGCCACGGTCCGGTGCAGCATTTTCATGCGCTGTGGAAAGACGGCGAATAAGCGCTCGCTCGGCATAGATGCAGCCAATCGAAACGGCCCGGCCCTCCCGGGCCGTTTTTTCGTTCCGCAGCTACTTTGCGTTGAAACCGCAGTTGCAGTGCGGGCAGTCCCTTTGACCTTCTGAAAAACCTTGTTGACAAGCCCGGTCAGATGGCCAAATCTATAACACTAAAAGGGGATACATTCCGCAATAAAGGAATAACTGGAGGAGTGACAGGTGCCAGACCTGCTTGTGAGCTTGTATTCCGCTGAGCTCGCCGACCTGAAACGGAAAGCCGATGATGTCGGCATCTCCATCCGTCCGGCCCTCCCCCCGGAACTGCATCTTATCATCAGCTGGGTTCGCGAACGGTTCAGCGAGAACTGGGCGAGCGAAGTCGCCGTCGCCTTCTCCCGCCAGCCGGTTGCCTGCCTGATCGCCGTCGACGGCGGCAAGCTGCTCGGCTTTGCCTGCTATGACACGACGGCGCGCGGCTTCTTCGGCCCGACCGGCGTCGACCCGGAAGCGCGCGGCAAAGGTATCGGGCTCGCCCTCTTCTCCGCCTGCCTGCAGACGATGAAGACGCTCGGCCACGCCTATGCCTTCATCGGCGATGCCGGGCCAGTCGATTTCTACGCCAAGACCGCAGGCGCAACCATCATCCCCGCCCCCGACAAGGGCATCTACGAAGGCATGCTGAGAAGCACGCCGAAATGACCATCTGATCCCGGAGCTACAGAATTGTCCTCGACCCCGCTCGCCCTTTTCGTCGGCCTTCCCACTCCCACGATTTCGGATGATGAATTCGCCCTTTTTCGCGACGCCAATCCGCTCGGCCTGTTCGTCGGCCGGCGCAATCAGCGCGAGCCGGAGCAGACCAAGCGGCTGATCGCCCGCTTCCGCGAAGCCGTCGGCCGCGACGACGCACCTGTCTTCACCGACCAGGAAGGCGGCCGCGTTCAGCATCTCGATGCCGGCCCCTGGCCGCTCTTTCGCAGCTTCGGCCAGTTTGCCGAACTTGCGCGCCGCGATTTCGATCTCGGCAAAAAAGCACTGCGCCTTTCCTCCCAGGCCATGGGCGCGATGATGACGGAACTCGGCCTTTCCAGCGGCTGCTCGCCCGTTCTCGACCTCGTCTTCGAGACGACGAGCGCGGTCATCGGCGCCCGCTCCTTCGGCCCTGATCCCGATTTCATCGCGGCCCTCGGCCGCGAGGTGGTCGATGGCCTGCTCGAGACCGGCAATATCCCCGTCATCAAGCACATTCCCGGCCATGGCCGTGCGACGCTCGACTCCCACAAGGAGCGGCCGGTGGTCGACGCCAGCCGCGAGACGCTCACCGCGACCGATTTCAAACCCTTCGTCGCGCTGAAGGATACGCCTTGGGCGATGGTCGCCCATGTCGTCTACTCGGCCTATGACGCGGAGCTGCCGGCGTCCGTCTCGCCCATCATGCACGACGTGATCCGCAAGGACATGGGCTATGAGGGCGTGCTGATATCAGACTGCATCTTCATGGAGTCGCTCTCCGGTACCTTGCCGGAACGCGTCAAACAGGTGCTCGACGCAGGCTTCGACATCGCGCTCCACAGCCACGGCGACATTCCGGAAAGCGAAGCTGCCGCCAAGGCCGCCCGTCCGCTGACGGAAGCCGCCCTCAAGCGGATCGTCGCCGGCAAGGCGCGCCTCGGCAATCTCAAAGTCGATGTCCGCGCCGCCCACGCAGAAGTCGAAGACATGTTTGCCAGCGCGCTGGTCTCCTGACCGGCCCGTCAACTCTCACCGCATAAGAAAAGGGGAATAAAACATGAAAAAATATCTTCTTGCCGCCGCCGCGCTGACGCTGCTTTCGGGATCGGCCATGGCGCAGACGATTCTGACGGCGAATATCGAACCGGCGACGACCTGGGTTCGCAACTTCAACCCATTCAACCAGACCTCATCGCGCCAGTCGACGCTCGACTTCATCTACGAGCCGCTGGTTATTTTCAACCGCTTCGACAGCAACAAGCCGGTCTATCGCCTGGCCGAAAGTTTCAAGCTCTCCGACGATCTGAAGAGCATCGAGTTCAAGCTGCGCCCGAACCTGAAATGGTCTGACGGTAAGCCGCTGACCGCAGCCGACGTCAAGTTCACCTATGATTACCTGAAGAAGTTCCCGGCGCTCGACTTCGTCAGCATCTGGACCTTCATCACCGATGTGCAGGCGGTCGACGCCCAGACGGTGCGCTTCACGCTCGCCAATCCGAGCTCGCTCGCCGCCGAGCAGATCTCGCAATTGCCGATCGTCCCGGAACATGTCTGGAAGGATGTCGCCGATCCCGTCACCTTCGCCAACGAAACCCCGGTCGGCAGTGGCCCGCTGACGGAAGTGCCGCGCTTTACCGGCCAGACCTACGACCAGTGCCGCAACCCAAACTACTGGGACAACGAGCACCTGAAGGTCGATTGCATGCGCTTCCCGCAGCTTGCCGACAACAACCAGATGCTGACCGCGACAGCCGACGGCACGCTTGACTGGGGTGTCTCCTTCATTCCCGATATCGACAATGTCTATGTCTCCAAGGATCCGGCGCATTTCCACTATTGGTATTCGCCGAGCAGCATGGTCGCCTTCCTCTTCAACTTGGAAACGGCGAACGAGAACAACAAGAAGGCCTTCAACGATCTGAAGTTCCGCCGGGCTGTCAGCATGGCGCTCGACCGCAAGACGATGATCGACGTCGCCGGCTACGGCTATCCGACGCTGAACGAAGATCCTGGACTGATGGGCGAGCTTTACAAGAGCTGGGCGGACCCGTCCGTCAAGGCCGACTTCGGCAAGTTCGCAACCTATGATGCCGATGCCGCCAAGGCCCTGCTCGACGAGGCGGGCTACAAGGATAAGGACGGCGACGGCTTCCGCGACAATCCCGACGGCACGAAGATTTCCTTCTCGATCATCGTCCCCAGCGCCTGGACCGACTGGATCGACACCGTCAACCTCGCCGTCGAGGGCATGCAGGCAGTCGGCATCGACGCCAAGATCGAAACGCCTGAGGAAGCCGTCTGGACCGGCAACCTCATCAACGGCACCTTCGATGCGGCGATCAACAGCCTGCCGGCATCGGCCTCGCCCTACTATCCTTACAAGCGTGCCTTCAGCGCTTCGGACAAGGGCAAGACCCGCTTCACCGCGCAGCGCTGGTTCAACCCGGAGGTCGAGAAACTCGTCACCGAGTTCACCCAGACCGCCGACCTTGCCAAGCAGAAGGAAGCGATGAACAAGGCGCAGCGCATCGTCGCCGAAAACATGCCGATGATTCCGGTGTTCAACAATCCGAACTGGTATCAGTACAACACCAAGCGCTTCACCGGGTGGTCGACCAAGGAAAACCCCTTCGTCAATCCGTCGATCTCGCGGACCAATCCGGCACGCCTCTTGAACCTGCTCGCTCTCGAGCCGGTCAAGTAAGCATCATGATCTCCGGAAGCGGCGTAGAAAACGCCGCTTCCGCGACGACGGAGTTCCCATGGCTTTCCTGCTTCGCCGCCTCGTCTTCTACATGGCAGCCTTCATCGCGGCAGCGACGATCAATTTCTTCCTGCCCCGGCTGATGCCGGGCGATCCCGTGCAGATCATGTTCTCCAGCGCCGGCACCGAATTGCCGCCGGAAAGCCTGCAGGCGCTGAAGCTCACTTTCGGCTTCGTCGACGGTCCGCTCTGGCAGCAGTACCTCACCTATCTCGGCAGCATCTTCACCGGCGATCTCGGCCGTTCGATCAAATATTTCCCGCTGCCGGTGACGTCGGTGCTCGGCCATGCCCTCCTCTGGACCGTCGGCCTGATGGGAACGGCGACGATTTTCAGCTTCGCGCTCGGCACCTTCCTCGGCATCGTCGCCGCCTGGCGGCGCGGCAGCAGGTTCGATGTCGTCGTCTCGGTAGGCGCGATCTTCGCCACCTCGGTACCGGCCGTCGTCACCTCGCTGATCGTGCTCTTCATTTTCGGCTTCACGCTCGGCTGGTTTCCGAACGGTTATGCCGCCGATCCCTCACTCGATCCGGCCTTCAGCTTGCAATATATCGGCAGCGTCGCCTATCACGGCATCCTGCCGATGGTGACGCTCTGCACCGTGCTGATCGGCGGTTTCACCGTCACCATGCGCAACAACATGATCAACCTGCTCGGTGAGGACTATATCGTCATGGCCCGGGCCAAGGGTCTTTCCAACCGGCATGTGATGCTCTGGTACGCGGCGCGCAACGCCCTGCTGCCAACCGTCTCCAGCCTTGCCATCGCGATCGGCACCATCCTTGGCGGCTCGCTTGTGACGGAGGTCGTCTACAACTATCCCGGCCTCGGCAACATTCTCTACCAAGCAATCCTCGCCCGCGATTATCCCGTCATCCAGGGCCAGCTTCTGATCATGACCGCGACCATGCTGATTGCCAATTTCATCGTCGACGTCAGCTATATCTTGCTCGACCCGCGGCTAAAGGGAGCATGAGATGAAGACCCTGCTTCGAAACCGCAAGGCGCTGGTTGGCCTCGTCATCATCGCCCTCATCGTCATCGTCGCGATCGCCGCGCCGCTGCTCACGCAATACGATCCCGCCGCCCGCACCGGCCGGCCGCATCAGCCGCCGTCGCTCGACCACATCCTCGGCACGACCCGCATCGGCCAGGATGTTTTCGCCCGGCTGATCTACGGCGCCCGTACTTCGCTTGCTGTCGGCTTCGGCGCCGGCCTGCTGATCACCCTCGTCGGCACCGCGCTCGGCATCATCTCCGGCTATCGCGGCGGCAGGACCGACGAGATCATCAGCTTCTTCACCAACATGGTGCTGGTCGTGCCCAACCTGCCGCTGCTCTTGGTGCTCGCCGCCTTCATCGGCCAGGCAAGCCCCCTCGTCATCGCCCTTATCCTCGGCGCCACCTCCTGGGCCTGGGGCGCCCGCGTCACCCGCGCCGAAACGCTCTCCGTCAAGCAGAAGGATTTCGTCAAATCGGCCGAGATGATGGGTGAGCCGCAATGGCGCATCATGACATTCGAGATCTTCCCCAACGTGATTTCAATCGTCGGCATCAATTTCATCGGCAGCGTCATCTTCGCAATCATCACCGAGGCGACACTGGAGTTCCTCGGCCTCGGCGATCCCCGAGCCATCTCCTGGGGCACGATGCTCTATAATGCGCAGAAGGCTTCAGCCCTTTCGGTCGGCGCCTGGTGGGATATTCTCACCCCCTGCTTCGCGCTCGCCTTCCTTGGCATCGGCATGTCGCTGTTGAACTTCGCCGTCGACGAGATCGCCAATCCGCGACTGCGCACCGGCAATCACCTGAAGCGCTGGTCCCTGCTCGTTCGTTCCGGGGAGGGCCGCCTGTGACGCAGCCGCTGCTTTCGGTGAGGAACCTCACCATCGACTATATCGGCGAGGAGAAGGATTTCCGCGCCGTCAACGATGTCAGCTTCGACGTCGCGCCCGGCGAGGTGTTCGGCCTTGCCGGCGAATCCGGCTGCGGCAAGAGCACCATCGCTTTTGCCATCAGCCGCCTGCACAAGCCGCCGGCGCTGATCCGCAAGGAGAGCCGCATCCTGCTCGACGGCCGCGATGTGCTCGGCCTCGACCGGCAGGCGCTCAGCGCCTTCCGCTGGCGCGATGTCGCCATGGTCTTCCAGAGCGCCATGAACTCGCTGAACCCGGTGCTGCGCATCGAGGCGCAGTTCTATGACATGCTGCGCACCCACAAAGGCATGAGCCGTGCGGCGGCCCGCGAGCGTACCGCCGAGATGCTGACGCTCGTCGACATCGCGCCGGACCGCATGCGCGACTATCCGCACCAATTCTCCGGCGGCATGCGCCAGCGCATCGTCATCGCCATCTGCATGGCGCTCGATCCGAAACTCGTCGTCATGGACGAGCCGACGACGGCGCTCGACGTCGTCGTCCAACGCGAGATCCTGCAGCGCATCAACGAACTGCGCCGCCGCTTCGGCTTTTCCGTGCTGTTCATCACCCATGATCTCGGGCTGATGGTGCAGTTCTGCGACCGCATCGGCATCATGCTGTCAGGCCGGCTGGTGGAGCAGAACACGGCCGAGGCGATCTACAGGACGCCCAGGCATGACTACACGAAAAAGCTCTGGGCCTCCTTCCCGTCGCTGCATGGAGGAGTGCTGTTATGACGGATGCCATTCTCGCACTCGATCAGGTGAGCAAGACCTTCGGCCATGGCTCCGGGGCCGTGCATGCGGCACGCGCCATCTCGTTTTCCCTGCATGCCGGCCGCGCATTGGCACTCGTCGGCGAATCCGGCAGCGGCAAGACCACCTGCGCCCGCATGGCGATGCGCGAATATCTGCCGACATCCGGCCGGATCCTCTACAAGGGCCGGCCGGTCGAGGCGGCGAAATCCGCCGAGATCGCCCGCTACCG
The DNA here is from genome assembly GCF_024346605.1 of Rhizobium anhuiense bv. trifolii. Lineage (NCBI taxonomy): Bacteria > Pseudomonadati > Pseudomonadota > Alphaproteobacteria > Hyphomicrobiales > Rhizobiaceae > Rhizobium > Rhizobium anhuiense. The sequence goes on along the minus strand of NZ_CP098801.1, from coordinate 797,981 downwards.
CCGTTCGGTGCAGATGATCTTCCAGGACCCCTTCGCCTCGCTGAACCCGGCCCATACCATCGCCCATCATCTCCGGCGGCCGCTGAAGCTGCATCGTCCTGACATCAAGGGAACTGAGATCGACGCGACAGTCCGCGAATTGCTGCAGCGCGTCAGGCTCGATCCCGATCTCGTCGCGCCGAAATATCCGCACGAGCTTTCCGGCGGCCAGCGCCAGCGTGTCAACATCGCCCGCGCGCTCGCCGTCAAGCCGGAGGTCATCGTCGCCGACGAGCCGACCTCGATGCTCGACGTCTCCGTGCGCCTCGGCGTGCTGAACCTGTTGAACGAGATGAAACAGGAGATGAAACTCGGCCTGCTCTACATCACCCATGATATCGCCACCGCCCGTTATGTCGCCGAGGACATCGCCGTGATGTATGCCGGCCAGATCGTCGAATGGGGCAGCGTCGCCAAGGTGATCGACAATCCGCTGCATCCCTATACGAGGCTGCTGCTCTCGGCCGTGCCCGATCCCGACGTCCGCTTCGAGGACCCGAAAGCCCGGCTGAGGCCCGACGAAGTGGAGGATATCCGCCGCCGTTCGGCCGTGCCGCAGGATGAGACCGTCGAAGTGGAGCAGGGACATTTCATGCGGATGATCTAAGGCCAGCTTGCTGGCCTCACTCCTCGGCCTATGCTAGGGGGACGGTTCCTTTCATATGAGGCGAAGCCGTCATGCTGCCCTGGATCCAGCTCGATTCCGCGACCATTCCCGGCGAAGGCGGGGAACTCAGGCTGAAACAGCGCGGCAGCGAGTTCTCGATCATGCTCGGCGCCAACGAGCTGATGAACAGCCGCCTCAGCGGCTCGGAGGAAGCGCTGGCAACGCTTTCCTGGGAACGGATCAAGACGCACCCGAAGCCAAGGATTTTGATCGGCGGGCTCGGCATGGGTTTCACCCTGCGCGCCGCCCTCGCCGTCCTGCCTGAAGATGCCGGTGTCACCGTCGCCGAACTGGTACCGGCCGTCGTCGCCTGGGCACGCGGGCCGATGGCGGAGGTCTTCCAGGGTTGCCTCGACGATCCGCGCGTCGGCATCCATCAGGGCGATGTCGGCGAGGCGATCCGCGCCGGCAAGGCTGCCTATGATGCGATCCTGCTCGATGTCGACAACGGCCCCGATGGCCTGACCCGCAAATCCAACGACCGGCTCTATGATTTCGCCGGCCTTCGCGCCGCCCGCGATGCGCTTCGTCCCGGCGGCGTGCTCGCCGTCTGGTCGTCCGGCCCCGACCCGGATTTCACCCGCCGTCTCAAGGACAGCGGCTTTTCCGTCGATGCGGTCAACACCCGCGCCAACGGCAAACGCGGCGGCGCCCGCCACGTCATCTGGCTGGCCGTCAAGCCGGTGAAATGACGCTCAAACGGAAGCAATCCGGCGGGCGGCATTGATGGCCCGGCGGGCGCCGGAGCGCAATTGCGTGGTCTCCGCACCGGCAATGACCAGATCGAAGCCAAATTTCAGCAGTTCGCCGGCTCGTTCGCCATCGCCGGCATAGGCGCAGGCGAATTTGCCGTGAGCGCGGCAGCGCGAAACCGCATGCTGCATGGCGCTGTCGATCTCGGCGGCGTTCGGCGCCACCTGGTCGCCGTTCGACAGTGCGATCGAAAGATCGGACGGACCGACGAAAATGCCGTCGATCCCGGCAACACCCAGGATACCGTCGATTGCGTCGAGCGCCGCCCGGGTCTCGACCATGGCGATGGCGACGGTGAGCGCGTTGGCGTTCTTCAGATAATCATCACCCGACAGGCCGGTATAATTCAGCGCCAGCGACGGTCCCCAGCTGCGTTCGCCGGCGGGCGGGTATTTCGTGGTCCGCACCAGGGCTTGCGCGTCTTCGACCGAATTGATCATCGGCGCGATGATGCCGGAGGCGCCGGCATCGAGCAGGCGCGAGGCGGAAGCAAAATCGCCGACCGGAATGCGCGCCAGCGCCGGCTTGCCGGCAAGCCGCACCTGACCGACGGCGTTCGCCGCCGATGGCATGTCCCACATGCCATGCTGCATATCCAGCACGACGGCATCGAAGGCCTCCTGCGCCAGATGATTGACGAGCGTGGCGTCGGGAATGCCGACCCAGGCGGAGATCATGCCGCCCCGGTGGCTCCTGATCCGCTCCGCAAAGCCGTCGATTTCAGCTGCGCTCATGCCATTCTCCTCACTTCGACAGGCCGTCAGCGGCCAGATATTTCACCTCGAGGAGCTCTTCGGTGTCGAATTTCCTCGAAGCCATGCATGTTCTGCCGGCTCATCCTCTCCGGCGCAGCCGTGAAACGATGATTGTCACGGCAAGCCCGGCTGCAGCCGTGATGCTTCCCCAGAGAATCCAGATGCTCTGGTTGATCATGAAGCTGGATGACGGATAGGGAAAATAGCCGCTTCCCTGGGCGACCCAGATCAGCCCCGAGAGGATCATCAGCAATCCCACGACATATCCAATTGTGCGCCACATGCTTCGGCAACCCTTCTTATGAATCAGTGTCACAATGTCGACCGGCATCGTTGATGACAAGGCTTCTCTCCCAAACGCGACGATATTCCCGAATGTCATGTCCTGCCGACTTCATCCACCAGCCAGGTGCTGAGCCTTTCGCTATGAATATTTGCCGATTGCGGCGGTATCAGCCAGTAACCGCGGTCGGGCGCCTCGAGCGGCGGCCCGGCTTCCACCAGCATATGCGCGGAGAGAAGCGTGTCGACCAGCCCCATCCAGCCGATCGCCACGCCCTGCTCGCTGAGAGCAGCCTGGACGACCAGCGAATAGGTGTTGAAGCTGATATCCCCGCGGCCGGCATGGAGATCGCGCGTGACGGAGAATTCGGCAAGATAGCTTCGCCAATCGAACCAGGGTGGCGGCATCGGCGAATCGAGGTGGATCAGGATCGTCTTGGCAAGCTGCTGCGGATCGTCGAACGGGCCGTTGCGATCGAGAAATCCTCGTGTGCAGACGGGCACGACCTTTTCCTGCAACAGCAGCGATCCGAAGGCGCCGAATTCCGCCCGCGTCCCGAAAACCACCACTACATCTGCGTCGTCACCAAAGCCGGGCTCGAGCCGCTGGGTCGCGACGATCTGTATATCCGTTTCCGGATGAAGCTGGCGAAAGCCATGCATGCGCGGGATCAGCCAAAGGGCTGAAAAAGCATAGTCTGTTCTCAGCCTGACGACCGGTCTTTGAGCCTCGGTGCGGAAGCTGCGCGCCAGCGCATCGATATCACCGACGGTCTTGGCAGCGACCTGGAAAAGCCGCTCGCCCTCCGCGGTCAGCTCGACGCCGCGATGCTGGCGGCGCAACAGGCCGACCCCGAATTGCTCTTCCAGCCGCCGCATCTGATAGCTGACGGCCGGTTGCGTGAGCCCGATACGTGCTGCCGCCGACGAAAAGCTCCCGAGTGTCGCGACCTCGACGAAGATGCGCATCCAGCCAAGCTCGGGCGGGCGGTCTGACATAAAAAATCCTTTAGTCACCCATCGAAAAAAGCTGTCTTTACAGCCGTAACAATAAGCGATTGAATAAATTTCTCAAATAGCAAAAGAGGAATTCCATGCCGCGTCCGAATATCCTCATCCTGATGGTGGACCAGCTGAACGGGACCTTCTTTCCGGATGGCCCCGCGGATTTCCTTCATGCGCCGCATCTGAGATCATTGGCAGAGCGCTCCGTGCGTTTCACCAACACCTATACGGCAAGCCCGCTCTGCGCGCCGGCGCGAGCCTCCTTCATGTCCGGACAATTGCCGAGCCGGACGCGCGTCTATGACAATGCGGCGGAATTCGCCTCCGACATCCCGACTTACGCGCATCATCTGCGCGCTGCCGGATACCAGACGGCGCTATCAGGCAAGATGCATTTCGTCGGCCCCGACCAACTGCATGGCTTCGAGGAGCGCCTGACGACGGACATCTACCCGGCCGATTTCGGCTGGACACCCGACTATAGCAAGCCCGGCGAACGCATAGACTGGTGGTATCATAATCTCGGTTCGGTGACCGGCGCCGGTGTTGCCGAAATCACCAACCAGATGGAGTATGACGACGAGGTCGCCTACCATGCCGCCCGCAAGCTGTTCGATCTCTCGCGTGGCCACGACGGACGCCCCTGGTGCCTGACCGTCAGCTTCACCCATCCGCACGACCCGTACGTCGCGCGCCGCAAATTCTGGGACCTTTATAAGGATTGCCCGGCCCTTGATCCGGCAGTTGCGCCGATTGCCTTCGAGCGGCAAGACCCGCATTCGCAGCGCCTGATGAAAGCCTGTGACCACGATGCCTTCGACATCAGCGATGAGCAAATCAGGCGGGCAAGGCGGGGCTACTTCGCCAATATCTCCTATGTCGATGACAAGATCGGCGAGATTCTCGGCGTCCTGGAACGGACCCGCATGGCGGAAAATGCGATCATTCTCTTCGCCTCGGACCATGGCGACATGCTCGGGGATCGCGGCCTCTGGTTCAAGATGAACTTCTTCGAAGGATCGGCCCGCGTTCCGCTGATGATCGCAGCCCCCGGCTGGAAGCCCAAACGCATCGATCAGCCCGTCTCCACGCTCGACGTGACGCCGACGCTCGCCGGTCTCGCTGGGATCGATATCGCTTCGTTGAAACCATGGACCGAGGGCGAGGATCTGGCATTGCTTGCCGAAGGCACCGGCAATCGCAGCCCGGTGCCGATGGAATATGCCGCGGAGGGTTCCGAAGCACCGCTCGTCTGCATTCGGGACGGACGGTACAAGCTCTCGCTCTGCGAGAAGGACCCGCCGATGCTGTTTGACCTCGAGGCCGATCCCCAAGAACTCGACAATCTGGCGGCCGACCCGGCGCACGCCGACATCTTGGCAAGGCTTGCCGAACAGGCCGGGCGCCGCTGGAATCTTGCCGCTTTCGACGCAGCCGTGCGCGAAAGCCAGGCGCGCCGCTGGGTGGTCTATGCAGCGCTGCGCAACGGCGCCTATTATCCATGGGACTACCAGCCGCTGCAGAAAGCCTCGGAGCGCTATATGCGCAACCACATGGATCTCAACGTGCTGGAGGAAAACCAGAGGTTCCCGCGCCAGGAATGAGCGAAACGCCTCTGATTAAGCCGTCCTGCGCGCCGGCACCTCGCGCAGGAAATCCTCGATGAACGCCTTTTGCAACAGAATGCCGTCCCATTCATCGGGGAAGAAGGGCGAGTCGTAGATCAGCGTGAAGGGACCGTCGTAGCCGGCCCGCTCGCACATCTCCAGGCACTTGCGATAATCGTCGGCATCGAGGCCGGTGACGCCATAATCGGCCTTGGCGTGGCAAATTTCCGCCCGGCCCATGATGTCGGCCAGGCCTTCATATTTCGCCGGCGCCGCCCAGTTGCCGAGGTCGCCGTTGAGGCCGACCTTGCCGTCCAGCCGGTCCAGCAGCCAGTTCATCTCGATGGGCGACGGCAGCAGGTCGAACCAATTCTCGACGACGACGCGCACGCCGCTGCCTTCTGCCTTTCCGCCCAGCCAGTTCAGATGACGGGCGGCGCGGGCAAGGTTTTCCTCCGTCGGTTTCTGCTTGCCGGCGATGACGCGCATCCTTTGCGCTCCAAGGGCAGCGGCGATATCGATCCACTCCGCCATCCATTTGACGTCGCGTTCGGCCGTCTCGGGATGGCTCGGATCGCCGTCCTCGACAAGCAGCGTCTGGAACAACACGTTCGAGGCCGCCATCGCATCACGCAACTCGCTTATATAGGCAGCATCGAGGCTCGGCAGATGGAAGGAGCAGATCTCCAGCCGGTTGATGCCGCGCGCCGAGAGTGCCGCCGGCACGTCGATCAGCGCTGCGGCGCCGGGGCCATAGGGTTCCTTCGGCGCGGCACTTTTATCAGGATCGGGGCTATAGGCATGCACGGCGCCGAGCAGCCGATGCAGCGACCATGTCGAAACCGCGAAACGTCCGTTTTGCAAAACCTGCACGTGTCTTCCTCCAGGATCTCCCCCTGCCATCAATGGCAATAAAAGCCCGGCGGTTCAATTGCAATTCAGGCGAAATCGCCGCGGATGACCGCCTCGGCGGCAAGGGCAAACCCCAGCAGCGCCTCATCGCGATGGCGGGTCGCCGACAGCAGCAGGCCGACCGGCATACCGGCCTCTCCCGTGCCGCAGGGAACGGAAACGCCGCACCAGTCGAGGAAATTGCCGAGTGCGGTGTTGCGCAGCGTCTTGTTGTTCGTTGCGAAGAACAGCTCGTCATCCTGCTCCAGCGGTCCGATCGGCGGCGCGACATGGGCAACGGTGGGAAAGGCAATCAGCCGGTCGCCGACAAGCCGCTCGACATCGGCGATCAGGCGGCTGCGCGCCTCGAGAATTCGGAGGTAATCGGGCAGCGTCGTCTTGCTTCCGAGCCGCGTGCGCATGACGACACGGTGATCCATTCTGTCCGCATCCGGTCCGTCCAAGCGTTCGCGGTGAAGTGCAAAAGCCTCCGCCGTCACCAGCGGACCGTATCTCGTCATCAGATCGAAGATCTCGTTGAAGGCGGGGATGACAGTGCGGGCGACATGGGCGCCGGCCTTTTGGAGACGTTCCAGAGCCGCCTCGAACGCAGCGACGACGCCGGGTTCGGCTCCGTCGAAGACGACATTCTCAGGCACGATCAGTTCCAGCTCCTGCAAGGGGCGTTCAATGACCGCCGGCGCCGTCAATCCACGCATCGCCGCATCGATCCAGACCGCATCCCTGACGCTGCGGCAGAGCGGCCCCAGCGAATCCAGGCTCTTTGCCAGCGGATAGACGCCTGCCATCGCATGGCGGCCGCGTGTCGCCTTGTAGCCGACGATACCGTTGAAGGCGGCGGGGATGCGCACCGAGCCGCCGGTATCGGTGCCCATGGCGACCGGCACCAACCCGGCCGCGACGGCGACGCCGGCGCCGGAGGAGGAGCCGCCGGGAATGCGCGGGAGATCGGTGCCACGCGGATTAACCGGCGTGCCGTAATGCGGATTGATTCCGAGGCCGGAAAAGGCAAATTCGCTCATATTGGTGCGCCCAACGGCGACCATGCCCGCGTGCCTGAGCAAACCGACGACGGCCGCATCGCGCTTGGCGGGCGCGTCCGCCGCCAGGACGACGGAACCGGCTGTCGTCGGCACGCCCTCCATGTCGAAAAGATCTTTCCAGGCGATCGGAATTCCGTCCAACAATCCCAGCGAGCGCCCTTCCCGCAGACGGTTCGAGGCGGCGCGCGCCTCCTCCATCGCCCGGCTTTCGGTAAGCGCGGTGAAGACAGCCTTGTCGGCATAATGCGCGATGGAATCGAAGACCGTCTCGGCCACTTCAAGCGGATCGGCCGCACCGCCTTGAATGAGGAGAGAAAGCTGGGCGACCGACATCGCGCCGAAGGATTTGCTCATGAGACGATCCAGAAAAAAGATGACCCTCTGAACTACCCCGGATCATTCCGACGGGCCAGAGCTTCACGATATTTTGCGTTTATTAGTGCGATTTTTTGAACACTGAGTTTGCATATCGCCCCTTCAATTGCCACGATCGAAGACACACATGCTGCACGCATGCGAAGCCGCTTCGGCATGAGGGCGAGAGCTTACTCTTGAGAGGCCGGCTGCGCATGTGTTGCAGGAGTAATTAAAATGACAGATTGTGAAACTTTGAGCCGTCGCCAGGATATGGTGACCCTCCATGCGAAAGAGGATGAAACCACCGGCTTGGGCGAGCGCGACTATGTAGACCATGTCAGCGCCCAGAAACTTTCGCCCTTCGAGCGCATCGTCGTGGTCGGAGCCTTGGTTCTCTTGAGCTTTGCGGGCTTCGCCGCATATTCTTCCGGTGGTACGGACCCGATGACGACATCAGCCATTGCCGCCACATCAGATGATAACACGCCGCATCATCCGGCTTACGGCCATTGCCGTGACAGCAGCCCCTACGCTGAAAGGGTCTGCTAACAGGAAAGCTAGCTCGCCGGGCATGGAGACCTTGGCCCAGGCTGCGTTGACAGCAGGAAAAGGGACCATGGCCGGTGACATCGACTACGACTTCGACCGCTTCATCGATGCCCAGAACGGCGTCTATGAACAGGCGCTGTCGGAACTGAAGGCCGGGCGCAAGACCTCCCATTGGATGTGGTTTATTTTTCCGCAGATCGCCGGTCTCGGCACCTCTGCAATGGCCGAAAAATATGCGATCCGTTCGGCTGAGGAAGCCACCGCCTATCTCGCCGATCCCATTCTCTCAAGCCGGCTGTTGCGCTGTGTCGAGGCGATCTTGTCGGTTGACGGCCGATCAGCGCATGAAATCCTGGGCTCGCCGGACGACCTCAAGCTCCGCTCCTCGATGACCTTGTTTGCCGCCATCAGCGACCATGGGTCGCCCTTCCACCGGGTGATCGAGCATTTCTATCAGGGAAAATTCGACGAGCGGACGACGGAGATCCTTGGCGCGGATTAGCCGCCCGGCCTGCTCTCCAGCGTCGCAATTTCCTCGGAGATCTCGCTCAACCGCTGACGCAGATCGCTGTCAGTGCCATCATCGACTTCTTCCTCGCCGAAACAATAGCGCGCATCATGAAGCTCCAGCTTGGCTTCGAGCTCGGCGCGTTTGGCATATAGGCGCTTGAGATAGACGTAGTTCATCTCCCTGCCTCCACATTGCCCTCCGGTGATGGAAAAACGACACGGAAGCGGTAAGGTTCCCCGACTGCATGGTTCAAAATGCTACGCGTGTCCTTCGCGCGTCTGAAAAGACGCGCGGCGCTTTAGAGTGGCGGTCAGGCGAAAGAGGCAATCGCTGCGTTGCAGGCCTTGGCGAAATGACCGCAGCAGTTGGCAGTGCCCATGGCTTGGCGCGTGACGCGCGCACCCTCGAGCAGCAGTGTCAACGTATCGGCAAGAAGCTCGGGTTCGCGCGCACCGGCCGCCGAACAGAGCGCGGCCAGGCGATCACGCTGTTCGGCCTTGTGCCGCTCGATCATCTCGTGGGCGGGATGGCCCTCGCCCTTCAGCTCGATGGCAGCATTGGCGAGATCGCAGCCGGCAGGCTCGCCGTTCAGACATTGCGCCCGCGTCTCCACCCAGGCGTAGAGCTGGGCGCGCGGATTGCCGGGATAGGCCGCTTCCAGATCGTGCCAGATGGCGCCGGCCTTTTCGGAGGCGCGGCGCAGCGTTTCGCAGACGAGCTCGTCCTTTGAGCCGAAATGCCGGTAGAGCGTCATCTTGTTGGTGAGCGCCGCGTCGGCGATGGCATCGACGCCGATCCCGCGAATGCCGCGCTCGCGGAAAAGCTCCGAGGCGGTCGAGACGATACGCTCCCGCGGCGGGATGCGATCTTCTGAAACGACTACAGAGATTTCATTCGAAGTTTCTGATTTTTTTGCGGACGTAGTCCTTGACATCAATGTGACCGATCGGTAACAAATGCATTGTTACTTACCGGTAACACCACGAACTGCGAAAGTCAATGCCGAGGGTATGGCAGCGGCAAGTGGAACACGGGCGACCGCCCACGAAAGGAGGACAACCATGAGAAAGACCAGAGACGACCTGACGATATCCGAAGCTCTTCGCGACCCCCTGATCGCCATGGTGTTGCGCGCCGACGGCGTGAAGCTTGAAGACTTCAAGCAGCTCCTGGAGACGGCCGCCGGCAAACGCGAACCGCGGCCGACTTCGGTGGGCAACGTGATCGGAGCGCTTGCAAGCCGCGCCAATCTGCCGGCAATGCCCTGCTTCGGCTGAACACGCCGCCTGAAAATTTCGGGGGATCTCTCCCTGCCCCCGTCAAGGGCTGCCGTCAGAAAGAGGCGGCGGCCCTTGCCGCTTGATCGTAATGGCCCGACAGCGCCCGGAGCGTGGCGGCCACCGCCGATGTCGCTGCGGCATCGAGGCCGAGCCCCTTGACCGATTCCACCAGCAGCGCCTCCCGCACCGCCCGGTATTTCAGGCAGGTTTCAACGCCCTTTCCGGTAGCGGCAACCAGCTTCTCCTTGCCCGCCCGGGTGCTTGTCACCAGGCCGCGCTTTTCCAGCTTCTTGATTGCATAAATCACCAGATGCGTATCCTCGACACCGAGCACGCTGCAGAGATCGCCGAGCCGCTTCGGCCGTTGCCGGTGAGCCACCGAATGCAGCACCAGCACGTCGATCGCGGCGCATCCGGGCTCGCCCGCGGCCGTCATGCAGCGTACCATCCAGCGGTCGAAGGCGTTGCCGGCGAGGATAAGGCCGAACTCGAGCTCCGAAAGGGCCGGAAGCGCGCCATCGGCGAGATGGGCTGAGGAGACGATCGGTCCGATTTCCTGTCGTCCGTGTCCATCCGACATGCGCATCCCTCCATGATCCAAGAGGGAAAACGTTGACATTTTATCGATAAATCGTCAATAAAATTTCAGTTTAACAGGAGACCGGACGATGGGCAGGCAATGGGATTTCTGGGTCGATCGCGGCGGCACGTTCACCGATATCGTCGCACGCGGTCCGGACGGTTCGCTCATCGCCCATAAGCTGCTCTCAGAAAATCCGGAAGCCTATCGCGACCCGGCCGTGCACGGCATCCGTGAATTGCTTGGCCTTGAGCCGGGCGAACCGATCCCTTCCGACCTCATCGGCGCGGTGAAGATGGGAACGACGGTCGCCACCAATGCCCTCCTGGAACGCAAGGGCGATCCAACCCTCTTGGTGACGACGAAGGGGTTCCGCGATGCGCTGGAGATCGGCTACCAGGCCCGCGCCGATATCTTCGCCAAGAAGATCGTCAAGCCGGAACTGCTTTATGCCGATGTCATCGAGGCCGACGAGCGGGTGTTGGCGGACGGCACAGTGGAACGTGCCCTTAACGAGCATGACCTGCGACAAGCGCTTGAAGCCGCCTATGCCAGCGGCCTGCGCGCCGTCGCCATCGTCTTCATGCATGCCTACCGCTATCCCGAGCATGAGCAGCAGGCCGCCGCCATCGCCAGCGCAATCGGTTTCACGCAGATCTCGCCCTCGCATGTCGTTTCACCGCTGATCAAGCTCGTCGGGCGCGGCGACACCGCCGTCGTCGATGCCTATCTGTCTCCGGTTCTCCGGCGTTATGTTGATCAGGTTGCCGCCGAGCTCGGTACCGGCGACGCAGAAGGCCCGAAGCTGATGTTCATGCAGTCTTCCGGCGGGCTGACCGACGCGCACCTCTTCCAGGGCAAGGATGCGATCCTGTCCGGCCCCGCCGGCGGCGTGGTCGGCGCGGTCGAGGTCTCGCGCATCGCCGGCTTTGACCGAATGATCGGCTTCGACATGGGCGGCACTTCGACTGATGTCTCGCATTACGACGGCGAACTGGAACGCGCTTTCGAGACTGAGGTCGCCGGTGTGCGCATGCGCGCGCCGATGATGAAAATCCACACCGTTGCTGCCGGCGGCGGCTCGATCCTGAGTTATGACGGTTCGCGCTTCCGCGTCGGTCCCGATTCAGCCGGGGCGACGCCCGGTCCGAAATCCTACCGCCGCGGCGGTCCGCTTGCCGTCACCGACGCCAACATCATGACCGGCAAGCTGCTGCCGGATTTCTTCCCTGAAATCTTCGGGCCGGGGCAGGACCAGCCGCTCGATGCCGAGGCGGTGCGCAGCGCCTTTGCCGAGATGGCGCAGACGATCGCCAGCGGGCGGACGGCGGAAGACGTCGCCGACGGTTTTCTCGCCATCGCCGTCGAGAACATGGCCAATGCCATCAAGAAAATCTCCGTGCAGCGCGGCTATGACGTTTCGGACTATGCGCTCACCTGCTTCGGCGGCGCCGGCGGCCAGCATGCCTGCCTCGTGGCCGACAGCCTCGGCATGAAGACCGTGCTGATCCACCCCTTCTCCGGCATCCTTTCGGCCTATGGCATGGGTCTTGCCGATATCCGCGCCACGCGCCAGCGCGCCGTCCTGACCGAACTCGACACGGCCTTGACGACGATCGGCGCCGTCAGGGCCGAGCTGGAAGAGGAGGTGCGTGGGGAAATGACGCTGCAAGGCGTCGAGGCGGCCGATCTGGAGATCGTCACCCGACTGCACCTGCAATATAAGGGCACCGACACGGCCCTGCCCGTTGCTTTCGGGCAGCAGGAGGAGATGGCGCAAGCCTTTGCCGTCGCCCACAAGAAGCAGTTCGGCTTCATCTTCGACGACCGGCCTGTTGTCGTCGATTCCATCGAAGTCGAGGGCATCGGCGGCGGCGCCGACATTCAGGAGGCGGACATTCAGGCGGACGCCTCGGCGCCGGAAGCGCTGCGCACCACCCGCTTCTATTCCGGCGGAACATGGCACGAGGCCGGCATCTTCAAGCGCGAGGCGCTAAAGCCGGGCGCCGTCCTCAAAGGCCCCGCGCTGATCATCGAACCGCATCAGACGATCGTCGTCGAGGCGGGCTGGCAGGCAAGGCTCACCGGCCGCAACCATATCGTCCTCATCCGCGAAGTCCCGCTGTCGCGCAATGCGGCGATCGGCACCAGCGCCGACCCCGTCATGCTCGAAGTCTTCAACAACCTGTTCATGGCGATCGCCGAGCAGATGGGCGTGACGCTGCAGAACACCGCCCATTCTGTCAATATCAAGGAGCGGCTCGATTTCTCCTGCGCCGTCTTCGACCGCACCGGCGCGCTCGTCGCCAACGCGCCGCACATGCCGGTGCATCTAGGCTCCATGGACCGTTCGGTCGAAACGATCATCCGCCTCAACCAAGGCAACATCCGCCCGGGCGACGTCTTCGCGCTCAACGCACCGTATAATGGCGGCACGCATCTGCCCGACATCACCGTCGTCACGCCTGTTTTCGACGATGCCGGAGAGGTCATCCTCTTCTATGTCGCCTCGCGCGGCCATCATGCCGATATCGGCGGCAAGGCGCCGGGCTCGATGACCCCGCGGGCGACGAAGGTCGATGAGGAAGGCGTGCTGATCGACAATTTCCTGCTGGTCGATAAGGGGCGTTTTCGTGAGGCCGACTTCGCGGCGATGTTGACGGACCACCCCTACCCCGCCCGCAATCCTGCCCAGAATGTCGCCGACGTGAAGGCGCAGATCGCCGCCAACGAAAAGGGCGTGCACGAATTGCGCAAGATGGTCGCCCATTTCGGGCTCGACGTCGTCGAAGCCTATATGGGCCATGTCCAGGACAATGCCGAAGAAAGCGTGCGCCGGGTCATCGCCCGGCTGAGCGACAGCGAATTCACCTACCCCACCGATCAGGGCGCCGTCATCAAGGTGAAGATCACCGTCGACAGGAAGGCGCGCGAGGCAACGGTCGACTTCACCGGCACGAGCGCACAGCAGCCGACCAATTTCAATGCGCCGGAACCGGTGACACGCGCCGCCGTGCTCTATGTCTTCCGTGTCATGGTCGAGCAGCCGATCCCGATGAATGCCGGTTGCCTGCGGCCGATCCGCATCATCGTGCCCGACGGCTCGATGCTGCGCCCGGCCTATCCGGCCGCGGTCGTCGCCGGCAATGTCGAAACCAGCCAGCATGTGACCAATGCGCTGTTCGGAGCGCTCGGAACACTGGCGGCAGCCCAGGGCTCGATGAACAACCTGACTTTCGGCAACGCCACCTATCAATATTACGAGACGATCTGCGCCGGCGGCCCCGCCGGCGTGCTCAATGACGGCACCGGCTTCAGCGGCGCCGATGGCGTGCACAGCCACATGACCAATTCGCGGCTGACCGATCCCGAGGTGCTGGAATTCCGTTTTCCCGTCGTGCTGGAAGATTTCCACATCCGCCGCGGTTCCGGTGGCAAGGGGCAATATAGTTCCGGCGGCGGTACCGAGCGCACCATCCGCTTCCTGGAGACGATGGATTGCAGCATCCTCTCCTCGCACCGTACGATCCGGCCTTTCGGCCTGTTCGGCGGGGAAGACGGGCAGTTGGGGAAAACCGAGATCCGCCGCGGCGACGGCCAAGTCGAAAAGCTGGAAGGCTGCGATCAGGCGATACTCGCAGCCGGTGACGCCGTAATCATCACGACGCCGACCGGCGGTGGCTACGGCAAGCCGGTTTAGCTCCTATCTAGGAACCGCTGAACACTTCCAGGCGACATGCATTAGAGAATGGGCTTGCCGCCGGTGACCGCGATTGTCGCGCCGGAGACATAGCTCGACAAGGGATCGGCCAGCATCACATAGGCTGTGGCAAGCTCGGCCGGCTGGCCCGGCCTCTTCATCGGCACCTGCTTGCCGAAATTGCTGACGCTTTCTTCCGGCAGCGTCGAAGGGATGAGCGGCGTCCAGATCGGGCCCGGCGCCACCGCATTGGCGCGAATGCCTTTCTCGGCCAGAAGCTGGGCAAGGCCGGCAGTGAAATTCTGGATCGCGCCCTTGGTCGTCGCATAGGCAAGTAGCGTCGGGTTCGGATTGTCCGAATTGATCGAGGCCGTGTTGATGATGGCGCTGCCGGGCTTCATATGGGCGACGGCTGCCTTGGTCAGGTAGAACATCGCATGGATATTGACCTTGAAGGTCAGTTCCCACTCCTCGTCGCTGATCTCGTCGATAGTCTTGAAGCTCGCCTGATGCGCGGCGTTGTTGACGAGAATGTCGATACCGCCCAGTTCCTTGACCGCCGTCTCGACGATCTGCCTGCAGTGGGCGGGATCCTGGATGTCGCCGCTGACGAGCACAGCCTTGCGCCCGGCCTGCTCGACGAGCCGTTTCGTCTCGTCGGCATCCTCATCCTCGTCGAGATAGGAGATCAGCAGATCGACGCCTTCACGGGCATAGGCAATCGCCACGGCCCGACCGATGCCGCTATCGCCGCCGGTGATGATCGCCCGCTTGCCCTTGAGCCGTTCGGATCCGCGATAGCTTTTTTCGCCATGGTCGGGAATCGGTTCCATCTGCGCGGTAAAACCCGGCATCGGCTGTTTCTGGGATGGGAAGGGTGGTGTTGGATAATTCGTCATCATGACCTCCTGGGTTGAGGGGCAAACTCAGGCTGCGGCTGGTTGTTCCAACGTCAGTCCACCGCCATCACATCCGCCCAGACGATCAACCTACAAGATGTTGCGATTTGCCACGGCGACAGCTATGCCATAGTAATGTAACATAATCGCAGTTTTCATGAGGTGCGTGGAATTGGACGGAAAGACATCACCCGCAGTTTATTCCGAAGATGAGAGCGTTGCCGGCGAGGCCGGTGGCAAGGGTGCTCGCCGCGCGCGTGTTAGCGGTATCGACCGTGCGCTGCAGGTGATCGATCATCTCTATGAGACCGGATCGCCCGCCGGCGTCTACGCTATCGCCAAGGCGGTCAAGGCGCCACTGTCGACCGTTTACGTCATCGTCGACGATCTCGTCGAGAAGAACATGCTGACGCGCCAGGCCGACGGCTCGATCTGGCTCGGCGCCCGGCTCTATCACTACGGCCTTGCCTATGCGCGGTCGCTGGATTTCATGAGCATCGCCACCCACGAGATGCACGATCTCTGCCGCCAGGCCGGCGAAACCGTGCAGGTCTGCGGCCGCGACGGCGATTATATGCTGGTGCTGGCCATGGCCGACGGCCCGAGCCACTTCCAGGTGGCGTCGCGCGTCGGCACCCGCGTGCCGCTGAACTGGACGGCCTCCGGCCGCCTGCTCGTCGGCCACTTGCCCGAGGAGGAGCGCATCGAACTGTTCAAGCGCTGCGCCCGCTCCTCACCGACCGGCCGCGCCGAGATCGACCCGGGCACACTGTCGGAAGCCGCCGGCAAGGCCTTCGAGTCGCGCCTGTCGATCCAGGCGGGGGAATCGGATTATGCGGTTGCCTGCATCGCCTCGCCGATCTGCGATCGCGACGGCCAGTGCGTCGCCACCATTTCCATCGTGCTGCCGGAGCAGAAGGCCTTTTCCGACGAGAACCACTACACCGCGCATGTGCGCAGTTCGGCGGAACGGATCGAAAAGCTGATGGGCTGGCGTAACCGCTGATCCTCGCCCTCTTCAGCCAATCCTACCTGTAGGAATAGCCGTGGCTGTGGCGCACCAGCTTGCGCGCCCGCGGCACGTAGCGGCTGGCGGCGAAGGCATCGGCGCCCATCACTGCGTAGCGCGGCTCGAACAGCTTGTTGAGAACCGAGACGTCGCCATTGGAATCCGTCGCTTCGAGGTCGGAATCGACCAGGTCGAAAATCGTGAATTCGGCTTGAGAGCCGACCGAAAGCCGGTTCTCCATCGACAGCTTGATGACGGATGCCGGCGCATGGGTGACGGCTTCCACCACCTTGTCGAAGGGCATGCCGACGCTCAGCAGCTTCGACATCGTCGTCGCCAAGTCCCAGACCGGGAAGTTCATCGAATGGCCGTGCAGGTCGGTCGAGATCGAGAATGGCAGCAGCCCGCGCGCGATTGCCGCTTCGGCGACCTTGAAGGAGAAGGAGGCGCCGCCATGGCCGATGTCGAGACGGATGCCCTCGAAGGCGCAGCGCTCGGCGAGAGTGAAGAGGTCCTCGTCCTCCATGATGCTCGAACCAGCCTTGCCGTTGAAGCAATGGGTGACGACGTCGCCGGGGCCGAGGATCTCCAGCACCTCATCATAGAGCGCCGGCGGCTCGCCGACATGCACCATCATCGGCACTTTCAAAATCTTGGCGATCTTCTTGCCGAGCTTGACCGGCGTCACGCCCCAAGAGCCGGTGATGACATGGCTGGCGCGCACCTTGATGCCGACGATATGCTCGCTGTTTTCGGCATAGACTTCGAGGATGCGGTCGAGATCGATATCTCTTATATCCCTGAGTTCGGCGACGCGATTGCAGGCGACGAGGCCGATCGAGCCCAGATTCAGGAAGGCCTTGATGCGCTCGCGCGAGGGCTCGATGATATATTCGCGGAAGCCATGGAAATTCGCCTCACCGGCCGAACCGGCATCGACCAGCGTGGTGACACCGCGCTCGACACCGCACTCGGAGGGACGGATAGAAATGTCGGTGCCGCCGTGCCAGATATGCACATGCAGGTCGACCCAGCCGGGCGAAATGTAAGCACCCTTGCCGTCAATGTGCGTCACATCCTGCGAGACGGCAAGCGACGGACCAATCTCGGCGATCCTGCCATAAGCATTGACAAGAATGTCGATCACCCCCTCGGACGTGCCCGCACCGAAAGCCATCGGCTTGACATTGGTGAGGAGGAGCGGCTTCTTCGCCTGATCGCCGGACATGATATGCATTCCTTTCGAAGTCTCGGACCGGGATCACTCTCGGTCATCTCTTGTCATCATGGAAAAGGTGGGGAAAGCTGGAGATGATGCCGCAGCGCATACCCATCACAATTCCATAATTATGCTATATAAATCTTTATAATAGAATAAAGCCGGACACACCGCTGTCAAGGAAAATGACACGGCCCTCGCCACTGAGGAAACGCCAGCGGCACGCTCCTTTCGAAGCGCGCCTGTTTCGAAGATCCGGAAAATTGACGTTTGTTTTCAATCTCGAAGGATCGAATAGTCGAGCCGTTCCAGGTGATCCGGATCGGCGATGGCGTCGATCGCGGCGATCCTGCCATCGGCGATCGTCAGCGACACCACGACGCGCAGCTGGCCCGCGATCTGCACGACGAATCCGAACTCGCCGTCGACGATGGCGATTTCGGCTGCCTGGGCCCGGCCCTTGAAGGCTTCGGCCACCTGAGCTGCGCCGTGCACCTCGCCAATGGTGCCGAAGCGGGCGGCCGTCGCATCCGGCCGGAAGACGACGTCAGGAGCAAGCACCGCGATCAAGCCTTCCAGATCGCCGTTCCGCGACGCCGTCAGAAAGGCCTCGGCGATCGTCCGCTTGCGCCCGAGATCGACATCAGGCGCTTCGTCCAAGCCCTGCACCCGGCGGCGGGCGCGGCTTGCGAGCTGGCGGGTGGCGGCCGACGAACGGCCGATGATCGGGGCGATCTCGTCGAAGGGCAGATCGAACATGTCGTGCAGCACGAAGGCGACACGTTCGGCGGGCGCCAATGTCTGCAGCACCACGAGCAGCGCCATGCCGACCGAATCGGCAAAGGCGGCCTCACGCTCCGGATCGTTCGCCGGATCGGCGATCCCGGCGTGGAGCGGCGCCTCCAGCGGCTCCTCGCGCCGGGTCTTGCGGGCGCGCAGCATGTCGAGGCAGATGCGCGCCACCACCGTCGTCAGCCAGCCGCCGAGATTGCCGACCCCTGTCGTGTCCGTGCGGCTGAGCCGCAGCCAGGCCTCCTGAACGGCATCATCTGCCTCGCTGCGCGAGCCGAGCATGCGATAAGCAGCAGCCCTCAGGTGCGCCCTGTTCGCCTCGAATTCATCGGCCAGCCATTTTTTCTCGTCCATGTGTCACATTCCTCCGCTGCGTTCCGTCAGAGCCATGACGCATGAAACCCGGCCGATGTGACAGCGCCGGCGGATCGTCAAACGACAAACGCATCAAGGAGACATATCATGCAGGAAAAATTGGTCATGCAGGAGAGAATGGGAAATCCCGCCCTTGTCCTTCCCGCGGCCATGCAGGCGCTCAATGCGCTCAGCAAGGTGCCGACAGAAACCGGTCTTTCGGCAAAGCTGCTCGAACTCGTCAATCTGCGCGCCAGCCAGATCAACGGCTGCAGCGTCTGCATCGATGGTCATTGGCGCATTGCCCGCAAACACGGCGAGACCGACGAGCGGCTCTTTGCCGTCGCCGGCTGGCGCGACGCCCCCCTATTATAGCAATGCCGAACGCGCCGCGCTTGCGCTCACCGAGGCGATCACCCGCCTCAGCGATCGGGCGGATCCGGTGCCGGATGATATCTGGGATGAAGCGACCCGGCACTACGATGGCAAGAGCCTTGCGGCCCTCGTCGTCGCCATCGCCAATATCAATGTCTGGAACCGGCTGAACGTCGCCACCCGACAGGTCGCAGGGCAATGGAAGCCGTAAAACGGCGAGCCGCCGGCGGTGCATCACCTCTGCACTGCCGACGGCCACTTTTTGTTGGCATGACCTCAGATCATGCGAGACGATTGACGCTCAGATGATACCGCCGCCGCCGGCAGCGGAAGCCGGACGCTCGGCCGCCACTTGTCTGCGGTAACCGCTGGCGCGGTAGACGGCGATCGGGTCGATCGCGCCGCCGGCCCTACGGCGGGCTTCGGCGAGGATCGGCTCGACATCGGCGCGATAGGCGCGCTTCAGCGTTTCTGACGCCATCAGCGCATCATTGTCGTCCTGATAACCGGAGAGTGCCTTGCGGTCGACGATCAGGGCCTGCGCATAGGCGCGGCGGATTTCGTTGGCGCTGTTGATCAGGCTTTCGATCGGGTCGGTGACATTGTGCGACTGGTCGATCATATGGGCCGGGTTGAAATCGTTGACGCCGCGCTGCTCGGCATCGACCAGCTCGTTGAACACCAGGAACAGCCGGTAAGGATCGATCGCGCCGGCATCGAGATCGTCGTCGCCATATTTCGAATCGTTGAAGTGGAAACCGCCGAGCTTGCCGAACTGGATCAGGCGGGCGACGATCATCTCGATATTGGTGTTCGGCGCATGGTGGCCGAGGTCGACGAGGCAGTAGGCCTTGGGGCCGAGCGTCTGGGCGATCAGGTAGTTGGTGCCCCAATCTTGCACGATGGTGGAATAGAAGGCCGGCTCGTACATCTTGTGTTCGGAGAACAGCTTCCAATCATCGGGCAGCGCCTTGTAAATGTCAGCCATCGAGGCGAGGTAACGCTCGAAAGCCTTGGTGAAATGGCTCTGGCCGGGGAAGTTCGAGCCGTCGCCGATCCAGACCGTCAATGCCTTGGAGCCGAGCGCCTTGCCGATCTCGATGCATTCGAGATTGTGCTCGACTGCCTGCGCCCGCGTTGCCGCGTCGGTATGGCTGAGCGAACCGTATTTGTAGGAATGGGCCTGGCCGGGCGCATCGGAAAAGGTGTTGGAGTTCATCGCATCGAAGCCGAGGCCGAGCGCGTCGCCCTTGGCCTTCAACTCCCGTGCATCCGCCTTGTCCCAGGGGATATGCAGGGAGACATTCGGCGTCGCTTGCGTCAGCTGGTTGATGACGGCGCAATCGTCGAGCTTGTCGAAAATCCCGCGCGGCTCGCCGGTGCCGGGGAAACGGGCAAACCGCGTGCCGCCGGTGCCCACACCCCAGGAGGGAACGGCGACGAAGAATTCGGCAACCCTGCGGGTGACCGCCTCGATATCGACGCCGCGGCGGGCAAGCGCCGCGCCCAGCGCCTCGTAATCGGCTTTCAGCGCGGTTGCCCGCTTGTCGTTATCCGTTGCGACCAGATCCTGCGCGATCCTGAATTCGGCCATGTCTTCCTCCCGGTTATGCATTTTAAAAATTGGGACTTTGCGGTAGCGGCAGCCCCTCATCCGCCTGCCGGCACCTTCTCCCCGTTCAGACGGGGAGAAGGGAATTTGCCGCGCCGTCTCCGTCCCGCTCCAACGTTTCGTCAAGCAAGTCCCCTCTCCCCGCCATGAGAGGGTTAGGCTGAGGGGCCGACGCATCCGCCGTCAATCAAAATCAGCGCGTAAAGCTCTGCACGTTGCCGGCATCGACGTTGATGATGTTGCCGGTCGATTTTGCCGACAGGTCCGAAGCGAGGAAATAGATCGCCTCGGCGATATCTTCCGGAAACACGTTGAGTTTCAGCATCGAACGCTTGCGGTAATGTTCCTCGAGATCGTCCACCTCGATCTTGGACGAGGCGGCGCGCTGCTCGCGCCATTCGCCGCTCCAGATCTTCGAGCCGCGCAGGACGGCATCCGGGTTGACCGTGTTGACGCGGATGCCGGCATCGGCACCTTCCAGCGCCAGGCAGCGGGCGAGATGGATTTCGGCAGCCTTGGCGGTGCAATAGGCAGACGCGTTCGGCGAGGCGGCAAGACCGTTTTTCGAGGCGACGAAGATGACGTTGCCGCCGAGCGCCTGACGGCGGAACAGGCGGAACGCTTCACGCGAGACGAGGAAATAACCGGTCGCCAGAATATCGATATTGCGGTTCCAGGTCGACAGCTCGGTTGTTTCGATCGGCGCGGAGGAGGCAATGCCGGCATTCGAGACGAGAATATCGACGCCGCCGAATTCGACGCAGGCTTCCACGAAGGCGGCGATCACCGCATGTTCCTGGGTGACGTCGAGCCGGACGCTGCGGACGGCGTCGGCGCCATATTTCTTGACGAAATCAGCTTCGGTGCCCTCGAGCGCCGCCTGGTCGATATCGGCAAGCACCACGCAGGCGCCCTCGCCGACGAGGCGCGCGGCCGTCGCCCGGCCGATGCCGCCGGCGCCGCCGGTGACGAAGGCGACGCGGCCGGCGAGGCTCTTCGGCTTCGGCATGCGCTGGAGCTTGGCCTCTTCAAGCAGCCAGTATTCGATATCAAAGGCTTCCTGCTCCGGCAGGCCCTGATATTCCGAGACCGTCGACGCCCCGCGCATGACATTGATGGCGTTGACGTAGAATTCGCTGGCGATGCGGGCCGTCGCCTTGTCGCGAGCAAAGGACAGCATGCCGACGCCGGGGACGAGGAAGATGACCGGATTGGCGTCGCGCATGGCCGGCGAATTGTCATGCTTGCAGTCGTTGTAATAGCGGGCGTAATCGGCGCGGTAGTCCTCCAGCGCCTGGTCGAGACCGGCGACAATCGCGTCGACATCCGGCTTGGCCGGATCGAAATCGACGATCAGCGGGCGAATCTTGGTGCGCAGGAAATGATCCGGGCAGCTGGTGCCGAGCGCGCCGAGCGGGCGCAAATCCTTGGAATTGACGAATTCGAGCACGGCGTCCTGATCGTCGAAATGGCCGAGCTTGCGCTCCTGCTTGCCGATGCGGCCTCGGATTTCCGGCATCAGCCGGGCAGCGACGGCGCGGCGCTCGGCAACGGCCAGGCTCTGCGTGACGGCGCCGCCGAAAATCGTCTTTCCCTCGGTCTTTCCGGCAAACCAGACGATCGCCTTGTTGATGATATCGAGCGTCAGCTCATAGCAAGCCTTGGCGTCGTCAGCCCAGGTGAAGAGGCCATGGCTTTCGAGCACGACGCCCTTGGCATTCGGATTGGCGGCGACGAAAGCGCCGAGGTCGAGGCCGAGCTGGAAGCCCGGGCGACGCCAGGGCAGCCAGCCGATCTCGTCGCCGAAGATCTGCTGCGTCAGCTCCCTGGAATTCTTCGATGCGGCAATCGCGATGATCGCATCGGGGTGCATGTGGTCGACATGGGTGAAAGGCACGAAACCGTGCAGCGGCGTATCGATCGAGGCGGCGCGGGCGTTCAGGTTGAAGGTGCAGTGCGGCAGGAAGCCGACCATGCGGTCCTCATCCTCGACGCCCTTGTAGATGCCTTTCAGCGATTCCAGCTTGTCCTGGTAGAGTGTCGCGAAACCGTCGAGCTTGATCGTGCCGACATCGCCGCCCGAACCCTTGACCCAGAGCACCTTGACTTTGCCGCCGGTCAACGGATCGGTTTCCATTACCTTCGCCGAGGTGTTGCCGCCGCCGTAATTGGTGATGCGCTTGTCGGCGCCGAGCAGGTTGGAGCGATAAAGCAGCTTGCCGGGCTCGTCGAGACCTGCCGCGTAACCATCATCCCACCGGTTTTCCAGAAGCCGGACGTTCGCCGCCATGTCATCCTCCCATATGAAATCGTCATCGGGGCGCGAGGGTTCGCGCCCCTTTTCGTTGACGGTATCGCTCATCAAAACGCAGCTTGTCAATCGAAAACGATCAAATTCGATTATTGTGCAGCGCAATATGAAAATTTATGATCGTTTTTGATTGACACATTGTCATATGTGGGAAATAAACGATTGAAGGAGGAGCCCCATGCACGAACGCGAACGCCATCGCATTATTCTGAGCGCCGTTCAGGAAAAGTCCGTCGTGACGGTTCAGGATATTTCCGAACTGACCGAGGCTTCCGAGGCGACGATCCGGCGCGACATCGCGGCTCTTCATGTCCAGGGCAAGATCCGGCGTGTGCGCGGCGGCGCCGAGGCGGTGCATCCGCCGCAGCTCGGCAATCTTGCCGGGCGCCCTTTCCGTGTTTCGGAATCGGTCAACATCGACAAGAAACGCGCAATCGCCCGGCAGGCGGTCGAGCTTTGCGATCCGGGTGACGCGATCATCATCAATGGCGGCACGACCACCTTCCAGATGGTGCATTTCATGGCGGCGCACCGCCTGCAGGTGATGACCAATTCCTTCGCGATCGCCGAACATCTGGTCAAGCATTCGAAGAACACGGTGACAGTGCCGGGCGGCGCGATCTATCGCGAACAGAGCCTGATCCTCTCCCCCTTCGACAATGACGCGATCCGCAATTTCTACGCCCGCCGTTTCTTCATCGGCGCGCAGGGTATCGGCCCGCTCGGCATCATGGAAGCCGACGCGCTGATCATCCAGAGCGAACAGAAGCTGATGCATCAGGCCGACGAATTGGTCGTCATGGCCGATTCCAGCAAGTTCCATCGCCGCTCGAGCCTCATTCTGTGCCCGCTCGAGCGCGTGTCGACTGTGATCACCGATGACGGCATTCCGGAGGAAGCCGCCAGGATGATCGAAAATGCCGGCATCAGGCTCATTGTCGCGAGCCCGGTCGCCCAGGCAATCAAGGAGGATTCCTCGTCGGTCGCATGAGGCGCCGGCCAGGTGTGAAGAGTGTCAATCAAGTGGGAGGATGAAAGCATGAAACTCGCAAAGAAACTCGCAATCGGCGTGGCATTTGCCGTCGCCATGATGGCGGGAACGGCCAGCGCCGCCGACATCAAGATCGGCCTCGTCGTCAAGTCGCTCGGCAACGGCTTCTTCGATGCCGCCAACAAGGGCGCGCAGGAAGCCGCCAAGGAACTCGGCGGTGTCGAGGTCATCTATACCGGTCCGACGTCGACGACGGCCGAAGGCCAGATCGAAGTCATCAATTCGCTGATCGCCCAGGGCGTCAACGCCATCGCCGTTTCGGCCAATGATCCTGACGCGCTCGTTCCGGCGCTGAAGAAGGCGGCGCAACGCGGCATCAAGGTGATCTCCTGGGATTCGGGCGTCGCGCCTGAAGGCCGTATCCTGCAGCTCAACCCGTCGTCCAACGAGCTGATCGGCAAGATGTGCCTGACGCTCGCCAAGGACCATCTCGACGGCGGCAAGGGCGACTTCGCCATCCTGTCGGCAACGACCACCTCGACCAACCAGAACATCTGGATCGACCAGATGAAGAAGCAGCTCAAGGATTTCCCGGGCCTCAACCTCGTCACGACAGTTTATGGCGACGACCTCTCGGACAAGTCCTATCGTGAAGCCGAAGGCCTGTTGAAGTCGAACCCGAACGTCAAGGTCATCGTCGCTCCGACGACGGTCGGCGTTCTCGCTGCTTCGAAGGTCGTCGAAGACAAGGGCCTTGTCGGCAAGGTCTACGTCACCGGCCTCGGTCTGCCTTCCGAAATGGCCGGCGCGATCAAGTCGGGAGCCACGAAGGAATTCGCCATCTGGAACCCGATCGACCTCGGCTACTCCGCAACGCAGATCGCCTATCGCCTCGTCAAGGGCGAAACCGACGGCAAGCCGGGCAGCGAGATCGAAGTCGGCCGCATGGGCAAGATCAAGGTCGGCGACAACGGCGAAGCCGCCATGGCCGATCCCTTTGTCTACAATGCTTCGAACATCGACCAGTTCTCCAAGGTCTTCTGATCCGGAGCGACGCATAAAAGCCCGGCGGCTCGATGGCCGCCGGGATTCTCATTCGACACTGGTAGAAGCTTGATGAACGCCGCCTTTCAACAAACCGCCACGGACAGCAAAACCGGTGATGCGCCAGCCATTCTGGAAATGCGCGGCATCTCTCAGATCTTCCCGGGCGTGAAGGCGCTCGACAATGTCAGCATCGCGCTGCATCCCGGCACGGTAACGGCGCTGATCGGCGAAAACGGTGCCGGCAAATCGACGCTCGTCAAGATCCTGACCGGCATCTACCGGCCGAATGAAGGCGAGATCCTCGTCGACGGCCGGCCGGTAACCTTTGCCAGCGCCCAGGCCGCGATCGATGCCGGCGTCACCGCCATCCATCAGGAAACCGTGCTGTTCGACGAGCTGACGGTTGCCGAAAACATCTTCCTCGGCCATGCGCCGCGCACACGTTGGCGCACCATAGATTGGCAGACGATGAACAGCCGCGCCAAGGCGCTGCTGACCGCGCTCGAAAGCAATATCGATCCGACGATCCGGCTGAAGGACCTCTCGATCGCGCAGCGCCATCTGGTGGCGATTGCGCGTGCGCTGTCGATCGAGGCCCGCATCGTCATCATGGACGAACCGACGGCAGCCCTTTCCCGCAAGGAGATCGACGATCTCTTCCGCATCGTCCGGGGCCTGAAGGAACAGGGCAAGGCGATCCTGTTCATCAGCCACAAGTTCGACGAGGTTTACGAGATCGCCGACGACTTCGTCGTCTTCCGCGACGGCCGCGCCGTCGGCCAGGGCCGGCTCAAGGAGACGCCGCAGGACGAGATCGTCCGCATGATGGTCGGCCGCGACGTCGAAAACGCCTTTCCGAAGATCGATGTCGCCATTGGCGGCCCGGTTCTCGAGATCAGTCATTACAGCCACCGCACCGAATTCCGCGACATCTCCTTCACCCTGCGCCAGGGCGAGATTCTCGGCATATACGGCCTGATCGGCGCCGGCCGCTCGGAACTGTCGCAATCGCTCTTCGGCATCACCAGGCCGCTCTCCGGCAAGATGATGCTCGAAGGCCGCGAGATCACCATCCATTCGCCGCAGGATGCGATCCGCGCCGGCATCGTTTACGTGCCGGAGGAACGCGGCCGCCATGGACTGGCGCTGCCGATGCCGATCTTCCAGAACATGACACTGCCGTCACTGGCCCGCACCTCGCGCCGGGGTTTCCTCAGGGCGGCCGAAGAATTCGCGCTCGCCCGCAAATATGCCGAGCGGCTGGATTTGCGCGCCGCGGCCCTTTCCGTGCCGGTCGGCACGCTGTCGGGCGGCAACCAGCAGAAGGTCGTCATCGGCAAATGGCTGGCGACCGCGCCGAAGGTCATCATCCTCGACGAACCCACCAAGGGCATCGATATCGGCTCGAAGGCGGCCGTGCACGGCTTCATCAGCGAACTCGCCGCCGAGGGCCTGTCGATCATCATGGTCTCATCCGAACTGCCCGAAATCATCGGCATGTCGGACCGCGTGCTGGTGATGAAGGAAGGCCTGTCTGCCGGAATTTTCGAACGCGCCGAACTGTCACCGGAAGCGCTGGTGCGCGCCGCCACCGGCAATGCATGAGGTAGACACATGGCAAGACTGATCAGAAAACGCGAAACCCTGCTCTTCGCCATCATCGTCGTGATGATCGCGATCTTTTCGACGCGCGCTGCCGATTTCGCAACGCCGGAGAATCTCGCCGGCATTTTCAACGATACCTCCATCCTGATCATCCTGGCGCTGGCGCAGATGACAGTCATCCTGACAAAATCGATCGACCTGTCGGTTGCCGCCAACCTCGCCTTCACCGGCATGGCGATCGCGATGATGAATGCCGCCTATCCCGACCTGCCGCTCGTCCTGCTCATCCTTGCCGCGATCGTCATTGGCGCCTGCCTCGGCGCCATCAACGGCTTTCTTGTCTGGGCGCTCGAAATTCCGCCGATCGTCGTCACGCTCGGCACGCTCACCATCTATCGCGGCATGGCCTTCGTGCTGTCGGGCGGGGCGTGGGTCAATGCCCATCAGATGACGCCGGTTTTCCTGTCGGTGCCGCGCACGCCGATCCTCGGCCTGCCCGTCCTCGGCTGGGTGGGGATCATTATCGTGCTCCTGATGTATGTCCTGCTCCGATATACCCAGTTCGGCCGCTCGGCCTATGCGACCGGCGGCAATCCGACCGCGGCCGTCTATGCCGGCATCGACACGGGCTGGACGAAATTCCTCGCCTTCGTTCTGTCAGGCGCGCTTGCCGGCCTGGCGAGCTATCTCTGGGTATCGCGTTACGCCGTCGCCTATGTCGATATCGCCAACGGCTTCGAACTCGACAGCGTCGCGGCCTGCGTCATCGGCGGCATCTCGATTGCGGGTGGTGTCGGGTCGGTCGCCGGCACCGTGCTCGGCGCACTTTTCCTCGGCGTCATCAAGAATGCGCTGCCGGTGATCGGCATTTCACCGTTCACGCAGATGGCGATCTCCGGAACCGTCATCATTCTCGCCGTCGCCTTCAATGCCCGGCGCGAGCGCAACCGCGGCCGCATCATCCTGCGCGACCGCGCGGCAGCCGAGGTCAGAACGGAGGCAGCAGCATGAGCACCGTGTCCACACATGAAAAGCGGGTCATTCCCGACCGCCTCGGCACGCCCTTCCGCCGCATCCTTGCAAGCTGGGAAGTGCTGCTCTTTGCCGTCGCCATCCTGATCTTCATCTTCAATTCCCTCGCCTCGCCCTATTTCCTCGATGCCTGGAACCTCTCGGACGCCACCTTCAACTTTACCGAAAAGGCGATGATCGCCTTCGCCATGGCACTGCTCGTCATATCGGGCGAGATCGACCTCTCGGTCGCTGCGATCATCGCGCTCGCCTCGACGGCGATGGGCGCGGCAGCGCAGCTCGGCATCGGCACGCCGGGCCTGGTCGCGATCGGCATCGGCACCGGTCTTGCCTGCGGCATCTTCAACGGCGTGCTGGTCTCGGTGCTGAAACTGCCGTCGATCGTCGTCACCATCGGCACGATGAGCCTGTTCCGCGGCATTTCCTATATCGTGCTCGGCGACCAGGCCTATGGCAAATACCCCGCCGATTTTGCCTATTTCGGCCAGGGTTATGTCGTCTGGGTGTTCTCCTTCGAATTCGTGCTCTTCATCGTGCTGGCGATCCTCTTCGCCATCCTCTTGCATGCGACGAATTTCGGCCGGCAGGTCTATGCGATCGGCAATAACGACTTCGCCGCCCGCTTCTCCGGCATCCCGGTCGAGCGCGTCAAATTCATCCTCTTCCTGCTGACCGGCGTCATGAGCGGCGTCGCCGCCGTCTGCCTGACCTCGCGCCTCGGCTCGACCCGGCCGTCGATCGCCCAGGGCTGGGAACTCGAGGTCGTCACCATGGTCGTGCTCGGCGGTATCTCGATCCTCGGTGGCTCGGGCACGATCGGCGGCGTCGTCATCGCCGCCTTCGTCATGGGCCTCGTCACCTTCGGCCTCGGCCTCTTGAACGTGCCCGGCATCGTCATGTCGATCTTCATCGGCCTGCTTCTGATCATCACCATCGCCATCCCGATCATCGCCCGCCGCGTCAAGCTCATGAGTTCCCGATGACAGCAGAAAAACACGCCTTCAAGATGCAGCTCCATCCCGGCATGGAAGCCGAATACCGCAGGCGGCATGACGAGATCTGGCCGGAACTGGTCGATCTCCTGCACAAGTCAGGCGCCAGCGACTATTCCATCCATCTCGACCGCGAGACCAACACGCTGTTCGGCGTGCTGACGCGGCCGGCCGACCATACGATGGCGAGCCTGCCGGACCACCCTGTGATGAAGAAATGGTGGGGCCATATGGCCGATATCATGGCGACGAATCCGGATAATTCGCCCGTGCAAAGCGACCTCGTCACCCTCTTCCATATGCCATGAACGCCCCCTCCTATCACCGCATCGCCGTCCTCGACATCGGCAAGACCAATGCCAAGGTCGTCGTGCTCGACAGCGAGACCGGCGCCGAAATCGCCGTGCTGAAGCGGCCGAACATCGCGATCAAAACCGGTCTCTATCCGCACTACGATATTGAGACGCTCTGGTCCTTCGCCCTCGATGCGCTGAAGAGCCTTGCGCGTGAGCCGGGCTTCGACGCCATTTCGATCACCACCCATGGCGCCTCCGCAGCACTCCTTGCCCGGGACGGCGCGCTTGCCATGCCTGTTATCGACTACGAGCACGAATATCCGCAGGAGATCCGCGATGCCTATACGGCGTTGCGTCCCTCCTTCGACGAAACCTTCTCGCCGCGCCTTGCGATGGGCCTCAATGTCGGCGCGCAGCTGCACTACCAGAAGACCGCCTTTCCCGAGGAATTCGCTAAAGCTGCGACCATCCTCACCTATGCGCAATATTGGACGGCGCGGTTGACGGGTATTGCCGCCAATGAGCTGACCTCGCTCGGCTGCCATACCGATCTGTGGAACCCGAGAGCCGGCAGCTATTCCTCGCTCGTCGACAGGCTCGGGATCCGCGACCTGATGGCGCCGATCCGCTCCGCCTTCGATGCGCTCGGCCCGGTCCTGCCCGAGATCGCCGCAGAACTCGGCCTTGCCGCACCCGTGCCGGTCTATTGCGGCATTCACGATTCCAATGCCTCGCTGCTGCCGCATCTGGTCCATCGGGAGGCGCCCTTCGCCGTCGTCTCCACCGGCACATGGGTGATCAATTTCGGCGTCGGCGGCGATCTCGACCATCTCGACCCCAACCGCGATGCGCTCGCCAATGTCGATGCCTATGGCCGCGCCGTTCCCTCCTCGCGTTTCATGGGCGGCCGGGAATTCGAGATCCTTTCTGCCGAAATCGGCCCAGTCGACGAAAAGGCCGTCCAGGCGGCAATCGGCCCGGTCATCGACAAGGGCATGATGCTCTTGCCGAATATCGCCGCCGGTTCCGGGCCTTTTCCGGGAAAGGCAAGCCGCTGGATCGGCGCCGAAGAGGCAAGCCGCGAGCAGCGCTATGCAACCGCCTGCCTCTATCTCGCTTTGATGACCGATGCCTGCCTCGGGCTGATCGGCGCCAAAGGCCCGGTTATCGTCGAAGGGCCTTTTGCCCTGAATGGCACCTATCTCAAGCTGCTCGCCGCCCTAACCGGTCGTGAAGTCATGGCCCTTCCGGGCTCGACCGGTACCAGCCAGGGGGCGGCCCTTCTGACCGGTATCCGGCCGGCGTCGGGTACCGAGACGCATATTCCGCCGACCGATATCCCGGGTCTGGCCGCCTATCGCACCCACTGGTACGCCGCGATGGAATAGGAGCTTTTCCAAGAACGGACCTTGTTCATCCCTGCCTTGTGGTTAGTGTGCACCTCGAAAATCAGGTCGAGGAGATAGCATGACAGAGACATTCGATCCGCGCGCCCTTGCAGCCAGGCTTCACGGCCTGCACCAGGCGGGTCACCAGGAGGCAACGAGCACTTTCGCGCTGCCAGCCGATCTGCATCAGGCGATGGAGGTGCAGAATTTGCTCGCCGCCGCAGACGGCGTTTCCAGCAATGCCTGGAAGGTGACGGTCTCGCCGCAGGGCCAAGCGGTCGCTGCTCCGCTGCATCCCTATGCCGAAGCCGTTTCGGGCGCTGATATTCCCTGGTATCCGGGCCTGAAATTCGAGACCGAGATCGCGGTGCGCCTCGGCAGCGACCTGCCGATCCGCGCGGGCACAGCCTACAGCCGCAGCGAAGTGGTCGGGGCGATCTCCGCCGTCCATCTCGGCGCCGAGCTGCTGGTCAGCGCCGTCAGCGAGAGCGGCAGCGTTTCGTTTCTGCTGTTCGTCGCCGACCGCCTCGGCAATAGCGGCTATGTGCTCGGTCCGACGCTGGAAAAAAGCGTCGTCGACACCGTCGGCGGGACGCCGCTCAAGGTCACCCATGCCGGCCGCACGATCTATGATGGCCCGGCGCAGCATCCGAAGGGCGACGTTCTCACCTGGCTGATCGATTACGCCAATGACGGTTTGCGCCCCGAGACATCTCTGAAGGCAGGCGCGCTCATCACGACGGGCACGTTGAGCGGCGCGATCGAACTGACCGAACCCGGCGACATCGACATCCTGCTCGGTGACACCAGGTTGAGCTTCTCGGTGTCGAAGGGTTGAGTTGGCGCCGTGGCGCCTACGCCTTGTCGCGAAACATCTCGATGATCGCGGAAAAATCCTTTCCGCCATTGCCCAGCTTCTCGAAGAGCGCAAAAAGCTGTGCTGCTTCCGCGCCGAGCGGCGTGGAAGCGCCGCTCGTCAGCGCCGCTTCCTGGGAGAGTCTCAGATCCTTCAGCATCAAAGCCGCGGCAAAGCCCGGCTTATAGCCGTTGTTCGCGGGCGAGGTCGGCACCGGCCCCGGAACCGGGCAATAGGTATTGAGCGACCAGCATTGGCCCGAGGATGTCGAGGCGACATCGAACAGTGCCTGATGCGAAAGCCCGAGCTTCTCGGCAAGCACGAAGCCCTCGCAGACGCCGATCATCGAAATGCCGAGGATCATGTTGTTGCAGATCTTCGCCGCCTGGCCGGCGCCGGCCTCACCGCAATGGACGATCTTCTTTCCCATCGCCTCCAGGATCGGCTTTGCCTTGGTGAAGGCCTCTTCCGCGCCGCCGGCCATGAAGGTCAGCGTGCCTGCGGTCGCCCCGCCGGTACCGCCGGAGACGGGGGCGTCGAGCGACAGGCAGCTGGCGGCCTTGGCCATCTCATGCGCCTTGCGGCTGCTCTCGACATCGATTGTGGAGCAATCGATGACCAGCGTGTCCTGCGCCGCGGTCTGGAGGATATCGGCCCAGGCCGTCAGCACATGTTTGCCCTGTGGCAGCATGGTGATGACGATGTCCGCGTCCTTGACCGCCTGGCTGGCATGGCTTGCCGGTTTGACCCCGCTCTCCTCGGCCGCCTTCAGCACCGACGCCGCGAGATCGAAGCCGAGGACCTCGTGACCTGATTTAACCAGATTGGCCGCCATCGGCCCGCCCATATTGCCAAGCCCGATGAATGCGATCCTTGCCATGGTCTTCTCCTATCGATTGTCTTCGAGGATCATCGCTGCCGCCTTTTCGGCGATCATGATCGTCGGCGAATTGGTGTTGCCCGAGGTGATCGACGGCATCACCGAGGCGTCGGCGATCCTGAGCTTGCCGAGCGCCCGGAATTTCAGCCTGGGATCGACGACGCTGTCCCTGTCGGCGCCCATGCGGCAGGTGCCGACGGGATGGAAGATCGTCGTGCCGATATCGCCCGCCGCCCGCTCCAGATCGGCCTCCGTCTGATAGCTCGGCCCCGGCTTGAATTCTTCCGGCCTGAAACGGGCAAAGGAAGGCTGCGCGACGATCTTGCGCGTCAACCGTATAGAACGGACAGCTATGTCACGATCGCGCTGCGTCGAGAGGTATTTCGGACTGATCGTCGGCTGGGCGGCAAAATCCGGGCTCGACAGATGCACCGAACCCCGGCTTTCCGGCCGGAGATTACAGACGCTCGCGGTGATCGCCGGGAAAGGATGGACGGGGTCGCCGAACTTATCCAGCGAGACCGGCTGCACGTGATATTGCAGATCCGGCGTTTCCCGGTCCGGGCCGGAGCGGGTGAAGATGCCGAGCTGGCTCGGCGCCATCGCCA
The DNA here is from genome assembly GCF_024346605.1 of Rhizobium anhuiense bv. trifolii. NCBI lineage: Bacteria > Pseudomonadati > Pseudomonadota > Alphaproteobacteria > Hyphomicrobiales > Rhizobiaceae > Rhizobium > Rhizobium anhuiense. The sequence continues at coordinate 765,675 of NZ_CP098801.1, read as the reverse complement.
TCGGCCCGGAGCGGCGGACGAGATATTCGAGCCCGATCGCCGCCTTGCCGATCAGCTTCGTCGCCTTCTCGTTCAGCGTCGGAACACCCGTCACCCTATAGGCGAGACGCAGCTGCAGATGATCCTGCAGGTTTTCACCGACACCCTTCACCTCCGCGACGACATCGATGCCGGCTTGGCTGAGAACCTCGCCCCTGCCGATGCCGGACAGCTCCAGGATATGCGGCGATCCGATCGAACCGGCTGAAAGGACGGTTTCTTTCACCGCATAAGCGCGTTTTGCCACGCCGCTATGCTGGAATTCGACGCCGGCAACGGCGCCTTCCTCCACCAGCAGCCGCCGGACCTGCGCCTTGGTGATGACAGTCAGGTTGGAGCGCTTCATCGCCGGGCGCAGGAAGGCCTTCGAGGTGTTCCAACGAATGCCGGAACGCTGATTGACGTCGAAATAGCCGGACCCTTCGTTGCTGCCGCGGTTGAAATCCGCGATCTCCGGGATGCCCGCTTCCCTGGCCGCCTGTTGGAAGGCATCGAGCACGGCCCAGCGCACACGCGCCTTCTCGATGCGCCATTCGCCGCCGGCGCCATGCATCTCGTCTTCGCCGCGATAAAAATCCTCGGACTTGCGGAAGAAGGGCAGTACATCGTCCCAGCCCCAGCCGCTGCAGCCCATCTGCCGCCAGAGGTCGTAGTCGCGCGCCTGACCGCGCATGTAGATCATGCCGTTGATCGACGAACAGCCGCCGAGCACCTTGCCACGCGGATAGCTCAGCGCCCGGCCATTCAGACCGGCTTCCGGCGCAGTGGTGAAGCACCAGTCGGTGCGCGGATTGTTGATGCAATAGAGATAACCGACCGGAATATGGATCCAGTGGTAGTTGTCGCTGCCGCCGGCTTCGAGCAGCAGCACCCGGCTCCGGCCATCGGCGGACAGCCGGTTTGCGAGCACGCAGCCGGCGCTGCCTGCCCCGATGATGATGTAGTCGTAACGATCCATGTGCCCTGCACGAAACTCCAGATGCTTGCCGCTTCCCCCTCCCCGCAGCGCGGGGAGAGGAAGAGTCGCAGCGCCGCCGCCCGTCTCCTTTCCCGGGAAAGAGGGATTCTTTCCTGGAAAAAGAGAGGTCCGCCCGTTCAGCGGCGATAGACGAAGCCCAGTTTCCGCCCCAGCCGCGAGGCGTAGAATTCACCGATAATGCCGCGGCGGAAGATCAACACGCAGACCATGAAGACGATGCCGGTGATGATCGTCACAGGAAATTCCGACGTGGCCAGGTAGTTTTCCAGCGCCACCACCAACCCGGCGCCGAAGAGCGGGCCGATCAGCGTGCCGATGCCGCCGAGCAGCGTCATCAGGATCACCTCGCCCGACATCTGCCAGGCAACGTCGGTCAGCGTTGCGAACTGGAAGACAATCGATTTGACAGCACCCGCGAGCCCGGCAAGCGCTGCCGACATGACGAAGGCGCCGAGCTTGTAGCGCGCCACGGAATAACCGAGCGAGATCGCCCGCTGCTCGTTTTCACGGATCGATTTCAAGATCATGCCGAAGGGTGAGTTGATGAAACGCCAGATGATCAAGACGCCAATGATGAAAACAGCAAGCACGAAATAATACATGTTGGTCGAGCTGTTCAGATCGATGAAACCGAAGAGATGGCCCCGCGGCACGGACTGGATGCCGTCCTCGCCCTCGGTGAACTCCGCCTGCAGGCAGAAGAAGAAGAACATCTGCGACAGCGCCAGCGTGATCATCGCAAAATAGATGCCCTGGCGGCGGATGGCGAAGAAGCCCATGACCAGGCCGAGAAACGCAGCACCCACCACCCCGATCAGAATGCCGAGTTCCGGCGGCAGGCCCCATGTCTTCACCGTGTAGGCGGTGAAATAGGCCGCTCCCCCGAAGAAGGTGGCATGGCCGAAGGAAAGCAGGCCGGTATAGCCGAGCAGCAGGTTGAAGGCGCAGGCAAAGAGCGCGAAGCAGAGCAGCTTCATCAGGAAGATCGGATAGAAGAAGAACGGCGCCAAGAGCAGGAGCAGCAGCCCCGCCAGCAGGAAACCCGCCTGCACCGACAGAGCGGTTCGGTTTTTTTCCGTTCGGATGGTTTCGGTGATGTCAGCCATGTCAAGCATCCCGTCCGAAGAGGCCCGCGGGCCTGATGAGAAGCACGATCGCCATGATGACGAAGATCACGATGTTGGAAGCCTCGGGATAGAAGACCTTGGTCAGACCCTCGGCGATGCCGAGCACATAACCGGTGATGATCGCGCCCATGATCGATCCCATGCCGCCGACGACGACCACGGCGAAGACGACGATGATCATATTCGATCCCATCAGCGGCGAGACCTGGTAGATCGGCGCCGCCAGCACGCCGGCAAAGGCGGCAAGACCGGCGCCGAGCGCGTAGGTGAGCGTCAAGAGCACCGGCACGTTGACGCCGAACACCTGCACCAGCACGGCGTTTTCGGTGGCGGCCCTGAGATAGGCGCCGAGCTTGGTCTTCTCGATCAGCAGCCAGGTGCCGAGGCAGACGACGAGCGAGACGACGACCACCCAGCCGCGATAGATCGGCAGGAACATGAAGCCGAGATTGGCCCCGCCGGCAAGCGCTGCCGGCGTCGCATAGGGCTGGCCGGAAGAGCCGTAGAGATAGCGGAAGGTGCCCTCGACCGCGAGCGCCAGGCCGAAGGTGAAGAGCAGGCCGTAGAGCGGATCGAGATCGTAGAGCCGGCGGAGGAACAGCCGCTCGATGATGGCACCGGCAAGGCCGACGATGACGGGCGCCACGATCAATGACGGCCAGTAGCCGATGCCGGCATAGGTCAGCAAGAGGTAGGCGACGAAGGCGCCGAGCATATATTGCGCGCCGTGGGCGAAGTTGATCACCCGCAGCAGGCCGAAGATGATGGCGAGGCCGAGGCTGAGCAGCGCATAGAAGGAGCCGTTGATCAGGCCGATCAGCAGCTGGCCGAACAGCGCCTGCAGGGGAATGCCGAAGATCATCGTCATCTGGTCACACTCCCAGAACCTTGTGCAGCGTATCCATGCGCTGCGGCAGTTCACCGACCGGGAATTCCGACACCATTTGCCCATGATCCATCAGATAGAAGCGATCGGCAATACGGCTGGCGAAACGGAAATTCTGCTCGACGAGCAGGATCGTCATGCCGCGCTCCTTCAGCGTCTTCAGCACCTCGCCGATGCGCTGGACGATAACGGGGGCAAGCCCTTCCGTCGGCTCGTCGAGAATGAGCAGCTTGACGCCGGTACGCAGGATGCGGGCGATCGCCAGCATCTGCTGCTCGCCGCCGGAAAGCTTGGTGCCCGGGCTGCCGCGGCGCTCGTAGAGATTGGGGAAGAGCTCGTAGATTTCGTCGAGCGTCATGCCGCCCTCTGCCACGACAGGCGGCAGCAGCAGGTTTTCCGAAACGGTGAGCGTCGAGAAGATACCCCGCTCCTCCGGCACGAAGCCGATGCCCCGGTGCGCCGTCTTGTGCAGCGGCACCTGCATCATATCGCTGCCGGCAAAACTGATCTTGCCCTTGCGGGCGCGGACGATGCCGGTGATGGTGCGCAGCGTCGTTGTCTTGCCGACGCCGTTGCGGCCGAGAATGGTGATCGTCTCGCCTTCGGCCACCCGCATGTCGACGCCGTGCAGGACGTGACTTTCGCCGTACCAGGCATTGAGCCCCTGGACTTCGAGGAGAGCGGCCATCAATGCTCCTCCGTGCCCATATAAGCCACGCGGACGCGCTCGTCCTGGCTGACGGTGGCATAGTCGCCCTCGGCGAGGATTTCGCCGCGCTGCAGCACGGTGACGTGCTGGCAGATGTTGGCGACGACGGAGAGATTGTGCTCGACCATCAGCACCGCGCGCTCGCGGGCAACCTCGCGGATGATGGATGAAACGACGCCGACATCCTCCAGCCCCATGCCGGCCATCGGCTCGTCGAGCAACAGCACTTTGGGATCGAGCGCCAGCGTGGTGGCGATCTCCAGCACGCGCTTGCGGCCATAGGAAAGATCGGCGGCGATATGATCGCGCTCCTTGGAGAGCCCGACGCTGGCGAGCAGTTGCTCGGCGCGCTCGTTCAGCCGGTCGAGCGCCGACAGAGGCCGCCAGAACTGCGTGGAGAGATTGTTCGGCCGCTGCAGCGCCACCCGCACATTGTCGAGAACGGTAAGGTGTGGAAAGACCGCCGAGATCTGGAAGGAGCGCACCAGTCCCATGCGCGCCACCTTGTCGGGCGGCGTCCCGGTGATGTCGGTGCCCATCAGCGTGATCGTGCCCGATGTCGGCTGCAGGAACTTGGTCAGCAGGTTGAAGACCGTGGTCTTGCCGGCGCCGTTCGGGCCGATCAGTGCATGCACGCTGGCGTCATGCACGTCGAGATCGACATTCTTGACGGCCGTGAAGCCGCCGAAATCGCGGCGCAGGCCGCGGGCGGAGAGTACCACCCGCGGCTTTACCTGAGTTTCTATTGCGGAAACCGCCATCGTGCTTACTTCACCAGATCGCAGCCGCTCTTGGCGGGATCGATATAGGCTTCCTTGCCGGGAATGGTGGCGAGCACGTTGAAATAATCCCACGGCTCCTTGCTTTCGGACGGCTTCTTGACCTGCAGCAGGTACATGTCGTGGATCATGCGGCCGTTGGCGCCGACCGTGCCGCCACGGCCGAAGACGTCATCGACCGGCATTTCATGCAGTTGCTTGGCGACGGCTTCCGTTTCGTCGGTGCCAGCCTTCTGCACCGCCTTCAGATATTGCGTCACCGCCGAATAGGTGCCGGCATGGATCATGTTCGGCATCTTGCCGGTGCGGGCGAAGAACTTCTTGGCGAAGGCGCGGCTCTCGTCGTCGCGGTTCCAGTAATAACCTTCCGTCAGCGTCAGCCCCTGCGCCGCCTCGAGCCCGAGCCCGTGCACTTCGGCGAGCGTGAACAGCAACGCCGCCAGATGCTGGCCACCCTGGGTGATGCCGAATTCGGCCGCCTGCTTGATGGCATTCGAGGTGTCGAGGCCGGCATTGGCAAGGCCGATCACCTTGGCGCCGGATGATTGCGCCTGCAGCAGGAAGGACGAGAAGTCCTGGCTCGACAGCGGATGCCGGACGGCGCCGACGACCTTGCCGCCGCTCGCCTTGACGTAATCGCTGGTCTGCTGCTCCAGCGAATAGCCGAAGGCATAGTCGGCGGTCAGGAAGAACCAGCTGTCGCCGCCCTGCTTGACGAGTGCGCCGCCGGTGCCGACGGCGAGCGCATGGGTGTCGTAGGCCCAATGGAAGCCGTAAGGCGAGCAGGCCTTGCCGGTGAGATCGGTCGTCGCCGCACCGGTGACGATATCGATCTTCTTCTTCTCCTTGCCGATCGCCTGCACGGCGAGCGCCACCGACGAAGTCGTCAGTTCCATGATCGCATCCACCTGCTCGGTGTCGTACCACTGGCGGGCGATGTTGGAGGCGATATCCGGCTTGTTCTGGTGGTCGGCATCGACGATCTCAACCGGCACATCGAGCACCTTGCCGCCGAAATCCTCGACCGCCATCTTGGCGGCTTCGACGGAGGACTTGCCGCCGAAATCGGCATAGACACCCGACTGGTCGTTCAGGATGCCGATCTTGACCTTGCCGTCGGTCGCGCTCTGCGCGAGCACTGCGGTGCTGCTCGCAAGCAGAAATGCAACTGATGCAATAAGATTCTTACGCATTTTCTCTCCTCCCAGAGATTGGCCAGATTGCGGATCTGTTCAAATTTGGCCAGCCGCACTCCTCAGAACGACGGACCCTCACCTTACGATCACGGAAATTCCGCCCTGAGGCAACGGGTGGTTTACAACTAATTCCAAACAGTATCTGTTCATTTTTGAACAGAGAGGATCGCGATGAACAATCCACCGCAGTTTACTTGGGACGATCTGCAGTTTTTTCTAGCCGTCGCCCGCACCGGACAGCTGTCGACGGCGGCGCGCCAGCTGCGTTCCAGCCACGCCACCGTCTCGCGCCGCATCGACCGGCTGGAGTTCACCCTCAAGGTCAAGCTGTTCGAGCGCAATCCGCGCGGCTATGTGCTGACCGCCATGGGCACGCGCTTCGTCGAGACGGCCGAAAGGATGGAGCAGGAGACAGAACGGCTGCGCGCCGACCTTGCCGACGGCTCGATGGCGCAGCGCGGCCTGGTGCGCCTCAGCGCGCCGGAGGGATTTGCCAATTTCTTCTTCGCGACCGTGCTGCCGCAGTTTGCCGCCCAGCATCCGCACCTGTCGCTGGAACTGGTGACGATCCAGCAGATCATGTCGCTGTCGCGCAAGGAGGCCGATCTTTCCGTCGTGCTCGACGAGCCGAAGGGCGGGCCTTATTTCGCCGAGAAACTGACCGACTACCATCTGCAGATCTACGGCTCGCGCGACTATCTCGCGAAGGCGCCTGCGATCACCTGCCGCGAAGACCTGCTTGAGCATCCCTTCGTCAGCTATATCGAGGAAATGATCTTCGCGCCGGGCCTGGACTATCTCGGCGATGTGCATCCGCGCATCAAGCCGCAATTCCAGAGCTCCAGCATCTTCGCGCAGCTCACCGCCACGAGAAACGGTCTCGGCCTCTGCATCCTGCCCTATTTCTTCGCCAGCCGTTATCCCGAACTGGTGCGCGTGCTGCCCGAGGAAATCGACCTCAAGCGCCATTACTGGATTACCTGCCACCGCGACCTGAAACAGGCGCCGCGCGTGCGCGCCGTCATCGATTTCCTGCGCGAGGCGGTGCGCGGCGAGGATACGCGCTTCGTGCCGCCCTATGTCACCGCCGCCGGCCCGGCGCGCCGGGCAAGGGAAAGCTGATTATTTCAGGAATTCAGCCCGGTGCGGGGTGAACGTATCGATCAGCCGGCCCTTTTCCAGGGCCTTGACGCCGTGGACGAGATTGGGAGGCACGATGAAGCTGCCACCCTGCTGCAGGACTTCGGTCCGGCCATCGATCGTCACCTCGAAACTGCCTTCGGCGACATAGCTTGCCTGGATATGCGGATGCGAATGGGCAGCCCCGACGGCGCCGCTTTCGAAGGCCACTTCCACCATCATCATCTCGGGCAGATAGGTCATGATGCGCCTCACGACGCCGGGCTCCGGGTTGACCCATTCGGCGCCTTCGGCCGATACGAACAGATCGCTTGACGACATTTCCGCCTCCTCGTTGCAGAATCGATCGCGGGCAAAGTGGAGCATGCCGAGACTTTTGAAAAGATGGCGCGGCCCGTCTTTTCGAGACTGCCGCCTTCTGTTGACGCGGTCGGCTGGCGGGTCTATGGCCACTTAAGCGAGGCAAGCCAGAACCGGGACGAGGAGACGCGGCCATGCAGCATACGCGCGAAGTTTTCGACTGGGCCGATCCATTCCGGCTGGTGGAGCAACTGACCAGTGAAGAGCGCATGGTGCAGGACACCGCCCACGCCTATGCGCAGGAAAAGCTGGCGCCCCGGGTTCTCGACGCCTTCCGCCATGAAAAGACCGATCCCGAAATCTTCCGCGAAATGGGCGAACTTGGCCTGCTCGGCCCGACGATCTCTCCCGACTACGGCGGCGCCGGCCTCGGTTACGTCGCCTACGGCCTGATCGCCCGCGAGGTCGAACGGGTCGATAGCGGTTACCGCTCGATGATGAGCGTCCAGTCCTCACTCGTGATGGTGCCGATCGAAACCTTCGGGTCGCAGGCGCAGAAGCTGAAATACCTGCCGAAACTCGCCACCGGCGAATGGATCGGCTGCTTCGGCCTGACCGAGCCCGATCACGGCTCCGACCCCGGCTCGATGGCGACGCGCGCCAGAAAGGTCGACGGCGGTTACAGCCTCACCGGCTCGAAGACCTGGATCTCCAACGCGCCGATCGCCGATGTCTTCGTCGTCTGGGCAAAGACCGAGGATGGGCTCATCCGCGGCTTCATCCTCGAAAAGGGCTGGAAAGGGCTTTCGGCGCCCGCCATCCACGGCAAGGTCGGCCTACGCGCCTCGATAACAGGCGAAGTGGTGATGGACAGTGTCTTCGTGCCCGAGGAAAACCTTTTGCCTGGCGTCACCGGCCTCAAGGGACCGTTCACTTGCCTGAACTCGGCCCGCTTCGGCATCGCCTGGGGCGCGCTCGGCGCGGCCGAGGATTGTTATGCGAGAGCACGGCAATATACGCTGGAGCGCAAGCAGTTCAGCCGGCCGCTTGCCGCCAACCAGCTGATCCAGAAGAAGCTCGCCGACATGGCCGCTGAGATCTCGCTCGGCCTTCAGGGCTGCCTGCGGCTCGGCCGCATGAAGGAGGAAGGCCATCCGCCGGTGGAACTGACCTCGATCCTCAAGCGCAACAGCTGCGGCAAGGCGCTGGAGATCGCGCGGGCAGCCCGCGACATGCTCGGCGGCAACGGCATCTCCGACGAATTCGGCATCGCCCGTCATCTCGTCAACCTCGAAGTGGTCAACACCTACGAGGGCACACACGACATCCACGCACTGATCATCGGCCGGGCAATCACCGGCATCGCCGCCTTTGCGAACTAGGCCGGGAAGGCGAATTGCCACGCGCCTGACAATGTGCAACTTTCCTTAATTGCGGCAAGCGCCGGCAAAAAGGGGTCATGCATGTTTCTGCTTCTTGCATTGCTGATCGGTGTCATATCGGGCCTTCGCACCATGACCGCACCGGCCGCCGTCGCCTGGGGCGCAGCACTCGGCTGGTTCGACGTGTCGCAGACGCCGCTTGCCTTCATGGGGTATCGATGGACGCCGTGGATCTTCACGGTTCTCGCCATCGTCGAACTGATCGCCGACCAGCTGCCGTCCACGCCGTCGCGCAAGGTGCCGATGCAGTTCGGTGCCCGCATCGTTTCAGGCGCCCTGGCAGGGGCGACGATCGGCGCCGCCAGCAGCCTGCTCTTCGGCGGCCTGATCGCCGGGGTGATCGGCGCCGTCATCGGCACATATGGCGGCGCTGCCGCCCGTAGCCGGCTTGCCGCCTCGTTTGGCAAGGACCTGCCGGCTGCTCTCATCGAAGACGCCGTCGCCGTCATCGGCGCGGTATTGATCGTGGCGGCCGTGTCATGAAGAGCTTCGACGCCATCGTTATCGGCGCCGGCCAGGCCGGTCCATCGCTTGCCGCCCGCATGGTCGAAAAGGGCATGAAGGTGGCGTTGATCGAGCGCAAATTCCTCGGCGGCACCTGCGTCAATGCCGGCTGCATGCCGACGAAGACGCTGGTCGCCAGCGCCCGCGCCGCCCATGTCGCAAGAACCGGCGCCGCCTATGGCGTCAATATCCCGGGCGAGATCGCCATCGACATGAAGGTGGTCAGGGCTCGCGCCGAAACGGTGACGATGAATGCCCGCAACGGCCTGATCGGCTGGCTCGCCGGCATGGACGGCATGACGGTGATTTACGGCCACGCTTGTTTCGAAGGCCCGAAGACCGTCAGCGTCAACGGCGAGACGCTGACCGCACCGCGCATCTTCCTCAATGTCGGGGCGCGGCCGGTCATCCCCGCGCTACCCGGCATCGACGACATCGACTACCTCACCAGCACCTCGATTATCCAGCTCGACACGGTGCCGCGGCATCTCACCATCATCGGCGGCAGTTATATCGGGCTGGAATTCGCGCAGATGTATCGCCGCTTCGGCGCTGAGGTCAGCGTCATCGAGCATGGCCCGAAGCTCGCGTCGCGTGAGGACGAGGATATATCCGACGCGATCGCCGATGTGCTGCGCTCGGAGGGCATCGACATTCATACCGGCGTCAGCGACATCGCCTTTGCTAGGAGCAGCGACGGGATAACGGTCGCCACCGATTCAGCGAGGATCGATGCGAGCCATGTGCTGATCGCCACCGGCCGCGAGCCGAATACCGACGATCTCGGCCTCGATGCCGCCGGCGTCATTACCGATCAACGCGGTTTCATCACCGTCGACGACAGGCTCGCCACCAATGTCGAGGGCATCTGGGCGCTCGGCGATTGCAACGGCCACGGCGCCTTCACCCACACCTCCTACAATGATTTCGAGATTGCCGCCGCCAACCTGCTCGATGGCGACGACCGCAAGCTCTCGAGCCGCATCCCGGCCTATGCGCTCTACATCGACCCGCCGCTCGGCCGCGTCGGCATGACGGAAAAACAGGCGCGCGCTTCCGGACGCAAAATCATGGTCTCGACCCGGCCGATGAGCCGGGTCGGCCGCGCCAATGAACGCGGCGAGACCAAGGGTTTCATGAAGGTGGTTGCCGATGCCGAGACAAAGGAAATCCTCGGCGCGGCGATCCTCGGCATCGAGGGCGACGAGGTGATCCACGGCCTCATCGACGCGATGAATGCGGGAACGACCTATCCCGCATTGCAATGGTCGGTGCCGATCCATCCGACGGTGTCGGAGCTGATCCCGACCCTGCTTGGGGATTTGAAGCCGGTTTAGCGGTAAAAACCCCGGGGGCGAGGACGGCTGGAGGCGGACTGCGTGTCTATCGAATTGCTGATCGAGAATTACGGTCTGCTGGCCATATTCCTGGGCGCCGCCTTCGAAGGCGAAACAGCCGCGTTTCTCGGAGGCGTGATTTCCCATCGCGGGCTGCTGACTTATGGGGCGGCGTCGCTTGCGGCAACGGCGGGCTCCTTCGCCGGCGATCAACTATGGTTCTTCGTCGGTCGTTACGCCGCGCAATGGGGCTTTGTCCACCGGCTGATGGAAAAGCCGGCCCTGGCGCGCGCAACCGGGCTTCTGGAAAGATATCCCACCGGCTTCATCTTTGCGTTTCGTTTTCTGGTGGGGTTGCGGACGATCAGTCCGATCGTCATCGGCACGACCCGGATTCCGACCGGAAAATTCGTCGTCATGAATGCCGCAGCCGCGTTGGTGTGGGGGCAGCTGTTCACGGGGCTCGGTTATCTCTTCGGGCATGGCGTCCAACAGACATTGGGCCACCTTCCGCTTCACCGCCACCTGCTGATCGCAGTCGGAGCCGCGGCTGTCGTCGCAGCCGCGGCGCTTGCCTTTCGCAAGATGAAACTGAGTGCCAGGCACTCATAGGAGCAGACTGGGGAGCAGACTGGCTCTATTCCATCACGATCTGCAGCTTCACATCGCTTGGCCGCGCCTCGACGGCGCGATCGAACGCCTTGATCGAATCTTCGAATTTGAAGGTCTCTGATATCAGCGGCTTCAGGTCGACGCGGCCCGAGCCAAGCAGCGCGATCGACCGCTCATACTGATGCGCGTAGCGGAACACCGTCTCGATGCGGATTTCCTTGGTGGATGCCGTCGAGACGTCGAAGCCGATCGGGTTGACCGGCAGGCCGACGACGACGATGACGCCGCCCGGGCGCGGAAGCGCCATGATCGTCTCCCAGGCCTTCGGCGAACCGGAGCATTCGAAGACGACATCGGCGCCCCAGCCGTCGGTCAGCCGGCTGACCTCTTCGACCAGGCTCTGCTCGCGGATATTGACCGGAATGACGCCCTGGTATTGTGCGGCAATATCGAGCTTCGGCTGGGCGAGATCGGCGACGATCGCCCGGGCGCAGCCGCCGGCAAGCGCCGCGATCGCCACCATCGTGCCGATCGGCCCGGCGCCGAGGACGACGGCAGTATCACCAGGCGTAATCTTCGCCTTGGCTGCCGCCTGCATGCCGACGGCGAAGGGCTCGACCATGGCGCCTTCGGCAAAGCTGACATTGTCGGGCAGCTTGAAAGTATAGTTGGCGGGATGCACGACCTCCGGCGTCAGCACGCCGTGGATCGGCGGGGTCGCCCAGAAGGTCACGGCCGGATCGATATTGTACAGGCCGAGCCGGCTTGCCTTGGAATTCGGATCGGGAATGCCGGGCTCCATGCAGACGCGGTCGCCGACCTTCAGATGCGTCACGCCGGCCCCGACCTCGACGACCGTACCCGCCGCTTCATGGCCGAGCACCATCGGCGCGTTGACGACGAAGGGGCCGATCTTGCCGTGCGTGTAATAATGCACGTCCGAACCGCAGACGCCGACGGTGTGGATCCTGATCTTCACCTCGCCAGGGCCGGTTTCGAGCGGCAGATCGATATCGCGAAGCGCAAGCTCATGCTGGCGCTCGAGGACAAGCGCGCGGACTTTGGTCATCGTCGGTTTCCTTCCCTAGTGGCTTGCCCATGACTCCATCGGGCAGCGTCGGAGCTGACTATAAGGCCCGAAGCGCTCTCAATTCAACCGGATTGCGAAGGCTTTTGCTCAACAAATGAAAAAATGCTCACAGGGAAGTCCAGAGCCGAGGAGCGGCTCGTCCACTGGTCCGATGGCGAACGGCCTCGTATGGGCATTTATAAGATTTTTATATTGATGGTCCGTCGCCCGTCTCGAACCTTTATGCGCTTCGGCTCCATATTGATGTCCGAGAGATCGAAAAGATCATCTCCACGCCAGAAAGCATGAAAGGCGGCTTCCCTGGATCCGGCCTGAATCCGGATAGCGCCCTTTGTCTTGTCTGACTCCAAGAAGAACAACAGGAGTCACGATCATGATGGATATCATTCTACTCGCCACGGCGATCATATTCTTCGCGCTATGCTTTGCTTACACCAGAGCCTGCGACAGGCTTTGACAGGAGAAACGACGATGACCCTCGATTATGTCTTGAGCGGTGCCGTAACCGTGTTTCTCACCGTTTACCTCACCTACGCTCTCCTTCGCCCAGAACGCTTTTGAAGAGAACTGGCGATTCTCGGTCGCGCATGCGCAACTGAGAAGCAGCCGGGTATTGAAAGTTTACCTCCATGACCCTCAACGGATGGCTTCAGATCCTGCTTTACTGCGGGATCGTCCTCGTGCTCGTCAAACCGCTCGGCGGCTATATGACACGTGTCTTCAGCGGCGAGCGCACCCTCCTTTCACCCGTCCTCGTTCCCGTCGAACGGGGGCTTTACCGCATTGCCGGCACCAGCGAAGGCGAAGAACAGCATTGGACCTCCTATGCCTTCGCCATGCTGATGTTCAACCTGCTCGGCGTCATCGTGCTTTACGCGCTGCAGCGCCTGCAGGCCGGCCTTCCCTATAATCCGGCCGGCATGGCAGCCGTCCCGCCGGAGCTTTCCTTCAACACCGCCGTCAGCTTCGTCAGCAACACCAACTGGCAGAATTACGGCGGCGAAAGCACCATGTCCTATCTGACGCAGATGGCCGGCTTCACCGTCCAGAACTTCGTCTCCGCGGCGACCGGCATTGCCATCGCACTCGCCTTCATCCGCGCCTTCTCACGCGCTTCGGGCAAGGCCATCGGCAATTTCTGGGTCGATATGACGAGAGCCACCTTCTATGTGCTGCTGCCGATCTGCATCGTGCTGACGCTGGTCTTTGTCTATCTCGGCGTGCCGCAGACGCTTGGGCCCTACGTCAATGCGACGACGCTCGAAGGCGCACAGCAGACGATCGCCGTCGGCCCCGTCGCCTCGCAGCTTGCCATCAAGATGCTCGGCACCAATGGCGGCGGCTTCTTCAACGCCAATTCGGCCCATCCGTTCGAAAACCCCGATGCGATCTCCAACCTCATCCAGATGGTGTCGATCTTCGCCATCGGCGCGGCCCTGACCAACGTCTTCGGCCGCATAGTCGGCAATCAGCGCCAGGGCTGGGCGATCCTCGCCACGATGGGCGTCCTGTTCGTCGCCGGCGTCATCGTCACCTATTGGGCGGAAGCCGCCGGCAATCCGCTGATGCACGCCTTCGGTCTTGGCGGCGGCAATATGGAAGGCAAGGAAGTCCGCTTCGGCGTCGCCCTGTCCTCGCTGTTTGCGGTCATCACCACGGCCGCCTCCTGCGGCGCGGTCAACGCCATGCATGGCAGCTTCACCGCGCTTGGCGGCCTCATCCCGCTGATCAACATGCAGCTCGGCGAAGTCATCGTTGGCGGTGTCGGCGCCGGCTTCTACGGCATCCTGCTGTTCATCATCGTCGCCGTCTTCGTCGCCGGCCTGATGGTCGGCCGCACCCCGGAATATCTCGGTAAGAAGATCGAGGCGAAGGAAATGAAGATGGCCGTTCTCGCCATCCTCTGCCTGCCGCTCGCCATGCTGGTCTTCACCGCGATCGCCAGCGTCCTTCCGAGTGCGGTCGCATCGGTCGGCACGTCAGGTCCGCACGGCTTCTCCGAAATCCTCTATGCCTATACGTCGGCTGCGGCCAATAACGGCTCGGCTTTCGGCGGCCTGACGGGCAATACGCCGTGGTACAACATCACCCTTGGCTTGGGCATGCTGATGGGCCGTTTCCTGGTCATCATTCCGGCTCTTGCCATCGCCGGTTCGCTGATCGCCAAGAAGTCGGTTCCGGCATCGGCAGGCACCTTCCCGACGGACGGTCCGCTCTTCGTCGGCCTGCTCGTCGGCACGATCCTGATCGTCGGCGGCCTGACCTTCTTCCCGGCCTTAGCGCTTGGCCCCATCGTCGAGCACCTGGTCATGATCGCCGGCCAGACCTTCTGAGGGGTGATGCCATGATCCTCCGTCACAGGCTTCGCAATGCCTTCCACCCACGTCCCGGTGCGCCGGGACGTGGGAATGGCCCGAGGCCCCAGGCCTCCGACATCATCCTGGTGATGATGGCAGGCGTCCTCGTCATCGCCGCCATCTTCAAAATCCTACAGGGCTGACCGCTTCCGGTTCGCCATCCTCGTTTCAAAGCTGGAGTCTCTTATGAGCCAGGCAAAATCCGCGAGCATCATGGATTCTCGCATCCTCATTCCGGCTGTGAGCGCCGCTTTCAAAAAGCTCAACCCCCGGGCGCTTGCCAGAAATCCGGTCATGTTTGTCGTCGCCACGGTTTCGGTGCTGACCACCGTGCTTTTCCTGCGCGATCTTGTGGCCGGCAACGGCAATCTCGGCTTCTCGTTCCAGATCAATCTCTGGCTCTGGTTCACCGTGCTGTTTGCCAATTTCGCCGAAGCCGTCGCCGAAGGCCGCGGCAAGGCGCAGGCGGATTCGCTGCGCAAGGCGCGCACCGAAACCCAGGCCAAGCTGCTGACCGCCAATAATGGCAGCGGCTACCGCATGGTGCCGGGCACCAGCCTCAAGGTCGGCGACGTCGTGCTCGTCGAGGCCGGCGGCATCATCCCGTCGGACGGCGAGGTTATCGAAGGCGTGGCCTCCGTCAACGAAGCGGCGATAACAGGCGAATCCGCCCCGGTCATTCGCGAATCCGGCGGCGATCGCTCGGCGGTCACAGGCGGTACGCAGGTGCTGTCCGATTGGATCCGCGTGCGCATCACCGCCGCGGCCGGTTCGACCTTCCTCGACCGGATGATCGCCCTGGTCGAAGGTGCCGAGCGTCAGAAGACCCCGAACGAGATCGCGCTCAACATCCTGCTCGCCGGCATGACGCTGATCTTCGTGCTTGCGACGGCGACGATCCCGAGCTTTGCCATCTATGCCGGCGGCTCGATCCCGATCATCGTGCTGGTCGCCCTCTTCGTGACGCTGATCCCGACGACGATCGGCGCACTGTTGTCGGCGATCGGCATTGCCGGCATGGACCGCCTCGTCCGTTTCAACGTGCTCGCCATGTCCGGCCGTGCCGTCGAAGCCGCCGGCGACGTCGACACGCTGCTGCTCGACAAGACCGGCACGATCACGCTCGGCAATCGCCAGGCGACGACCTTCCGCCCGGTTCGCGGCGTTTCCGAACAGGATCTCGCCGATGCCGCCCAGCTTGCCTCGCTTGCCGACGAAACGCCGGAAGGCCGCTCCATCGTCGTGCTCGCCAAGGAAAAATACGCGATCCGCGGCCGCGACATGGCAAGCCTCAAGGCCACCTTCGTACCCTTCACCGCCCAGACCAGGATGAGCGGCGTCGATCTCGAAGGCTCTTCGATCCGCAAGGGCGCCGTCGATGCCCTGCTCGCCTATGTCAACGGCGACGCACCTTCGAAGAACGGCAGCGAAGTCATGCGCGAGTTGCAATCGATATCAGACGAGGTCGCCAAATCAGGCGGCACGCCGCTGGCAGTCGCCCGCGACGGCCGGCTGCTCGGCGTCATCCAGCTGAAGGATATCGTCAAGGGCGGCATCCGCGAGCGCTTCACGGAACTCCGCCGCATGGGCATCCGCACCGTGATGATCACCGGCGACAACCCGCTGACGGCAGCCGCCATCGCCGCCGAAGCCGGTGTCGACGACTTCCTTGCCCAGGCAACGCCCGAGATGAAGCTGGCGCTGATGCGCGAGGAACAGTCGAAGGGCAAGCTCGTCGCCATGTGCGGCGACGGCACCAACGATGCGCCGGCCCTTGCCCAGGCCGACGTCGGCGTCGCCATGAACACCGGCACGGTTGCCGCCCGCGAGGCCGGCAACATGGTCGATCTCGACTCGGACCCGACGAAGCTCATCGAGATCGTCGAGATCGGCAAACAGCTGCTGATGACGCGCGGCGCGCTGACGACCTTTTCGATCGCCAACGACATCGCCAAGTACTTCGCCATCATCCCGGCGATGTTCCTGACCTTCTACCCGCAGCTCGGCATCCTGAACGTCATGGGACTTTCGACGCCGCAAAGCGCCATCCTCTCGGCGATCATCTTCAATGCACTGATCATTATCGCCTTGATCCCGCTGTCGCTGAAGGGTGTTCGCTACCGTCCGATCGGCGCCGGCGCGCTGCTGTCGCGCAACCTGCTGATCTACGGCCTCGGCGGCATCATCGTCCCCTTCATCGGCATCAAGGCGATCGACATGGCCGTCGCAGCCCTCGGCCTGGCCTAACAAAATTGGCCTGAAACACTCCAAGGAGTCAGAACAATGTTGAAAGAACTTCGTCCGGCGGTCGTCATGATTGTCGCCACCACCGCCATAACAGGCCTTCTCTATCCGCTCGCCATGACCGGCGCCGCCCAGGCCCTCTTCCCAACCCAGGCAAACGGCAGCCTGGTCGAGAAGAACGGCCAGGTGATCGGCTCAACGCTGATCGGCCAGGCCTTCACCAGCGACAAGTATTTCCACGGTCGCCCGTCGGCCGCCGGCGACGGCTACAATGCCGCCGCCTCCAGCGGCTCGAACCTCGGCCCGACCAGCCAGAAGCTGATCGACCGCGTCAAGAGCGATTATGAGGCCGCCAAGGCGGCAAACCCGAGCGCGGCGGTACCGGCCGACCTCGTCACCGCTTCGGGCAGCGGCCTCGATCCCCATATTTCGCCGGAGGCCGCCTATTTCCAGGTGCCGCGCGTCGCCAAAGCGCGAAGCCTGGATGAGGCCAGGGTCAAGGCGTTGGTCGATGGCGCCGTTCAAGGCCGCGAGCTCGGCCTTCTCGGCGAACCCACTGTCAATGTTCTGGCGTTGAACCAGAGCCTTGATGCTTCTATGACTGAGTGAGGGTTGGCAGGTTCAGTGCCGGTTGGCAACAAGGCCAACCCCATTCTCCGTCATCCTCGGGCTTGACCCGAGGATCCATGCCGCAGCTAACGGTGGATGCGGCTGTGGATGCTCGGCTCAAGACCGAGCATGACGGAGGATGGGGCGGGCGTAACGCACCACTTACGGCGCAGACATTTGTGTCAGGAATGCCATCCGCCTGCTGAGCCAAACCATGCCGGCACCTCGGCTAAACTGAGTTGACGAGGGATACGGAGACGTAACGCATTCTCGGTGGCCATCTGCAGAAAGACCGAACTACATGCCAGACGACAATCGCGACCAGGCCGGCAGGCCCTCGCCCGATGCGCTTCTCGAAAAAGCCAGGGCGGAGTCGCGTGGCCGTCTGAAGATTTTTCTGGGTGCCGCGCCCGGCGTCGGCAAGACTTACGAGATGCTGATCTCCGGCCGGGCCAAGATCGCCGACGGTCTCGATGTCGTCATCGGCGTCGTCGAGACCCACGGTCGCAAGGAGACCGAAGCGCTCGTCGCCGGTTTCGAGATCATTCCCCGCGTCGAAATCAGCTACAAGGGCCGGCCGCTCGAGGAAATGGATCTCGACGGTATCCTCGCCCGCCGGCCCGATCTCGTGCTGGTCGACGAACTCGCCCATACCAATGCAGAGGGCAGCCGCCATCCGAAGCGTTACCTCGACGTCAAGGAATTGCTCGATCGCGGCATCGACGTGTATACGACGCTGAACATCCAGCATGTCGAGAGCCTGAACGACGTCGTCTCGCAGATCACCCGCATCCGCGTGCGCGAGACGGTGCCGGACTCGATCATCGACCTTGCCGACGACGTCGAGATCATCGACTTGACGCCGGATGATCTGATCAAGCGCCTGCATGACGGCAAGGTCTATATGCCGCGCACCGCCGAGCGGGCGCTGACCAATTATTTCACGCCCGGCAATCTGACGGCGCTCAGGGAACTGGCGCTGCGCAAGACCGCCCAGCGCGTCGACGACCAGCTGCTCACGCACATGCAGGCCCATGCCATATCAGGCCCCTGGGCGGCGGGCGAACGCGTCCTCGTCTCGATCGACCACCATCCGCGCTCCGCCTCGCTGGTACGCTACGCCGCCCGCATGGCCTCGCGGCTGCGCGCGCCCTGGGCTGCCGTCTATATCGAGACCAACCGCTCGATCAATCTCACCGAGGCCGAGCGCGATACCGTTGCATCCACGCTGCGTCTTGCCGAGCAGCTCGGTGGTGAAGCGATCACCCTTCCCGGCCGCGAAGTCGCCGAAGAGCTCGTCCGCCACGCCACCACCAACAACGTCACCCATATCGTCATCGGCGCCCCGAAGAAGCCGACATGGCGCGATTGGTGGCATCGCTCGATCACCGACGAACTGATCCGCAAGACCGGCGAGATCAGCGTCCATGTCATTTCAGGCAATGAGAAGGACGGCACCACCGCGCGCGGCGTCAGGGCGGCCGCCACGGCGCCGGAACTGGATTTCAGGGCCTACCTGCTGGCGACCGGTTATGTCGCCATCGCGCTCGGCGTCAGCGTCGTGCTCGACCAGGTGCTCGACGTGCGCAACCTCGCCCTCGTCTTCCTGATGGCGGTGCTGACCTCCGCCGTCCTCCATGGACTGCGGCCGGCGCTTTACAGCTGCATCCTCAGCGCTTTATCCTTCAACTTCTTCTTCCTGCCGCCGCGCTACACGCTGACGATCAGCGATCCGGAAAGCGTGCTGGCCCTGTTCTTCTTCCTGGGCGTCGCCATCATCGCCAGCAATCTGACCGCCACCGTGCAGCGCCAGGCGGCGTCCGCGCGCCAGCGGGCGCGCACGACGGAGGATCTCTATCTCTTTTCCAAGAAACTCGCCGGCACCGGTACGCTCGACGACGTGCTCTGGGCGACCGCCTTCCAGCTTGCCTCGATGCTGAAGGTCCGCGTCGTGCTGCTGCTGCCGGAAGAAGGCACGATCGCCGTCAAGGCCGGTTATCCGCCCGACGACACGCTCGACGATGCCGACATCGCCGCCGCCCGCTGGGCCTGGGAGCACAATCACGCCGCCGGCCGCGGCGCCGATACCCTGCCCGGCGCCAAGCGCCTCTACGTGCCGCTCCGAACCGGGCGCGCCGCCGTCGGCGTCATCGGCCTCGACAGCGACCGCCGCGATGGTCCGCTGCTGACGCCGGAGCAGCAGCGGCTGCTCGATGCGCTGGCCGACCAGGCAGCCCTTGCCATCGAACGCGTCCAGCTCGTCGCCGATGTCGACCGGGCAAGACTTGCGGCCGAAGCCGACCGGCTGCGCTCGGCTTTGCTGACCTCGATCTCGCACGATCTGAAGACACCGCTTGCCGCCATCCTCGGCGCCGCCGGCACGCTGCGCGACTATTTCGCCTCGATGCCGGAGGAGGACCGCAGCGACCTGCTGTCGACCGTCGTCGACGAATCCGAGCGCCTCAACCGCTTCATCGCCAACCTGCTCGACATGACCAAGATCGAATCCGGTGCGATGGAGCCGAACCATGCGCTGCATTATGCCGGCGATATCATCGGCAGCGCGCTGCGCCGTGCCGCCAAGATCCTCGACGGCCACAAGACCGAGATGAGCATTCCCGCCGACCTGCCGATGGTGCGCGTCGATCCCGTCCTGTTCGAGCAGGTGATCTTCAACCTGCTCGACAATGCCGCGAAATACGCGCCCGAGGGATCGGTGATCCACATCGAGGGCTGGGCCGATGCCGACAACGTCGTCATCCAGGTTTCGGACGAAGGCCCCGGCATCCCGCCGGCCGATCTCACCCGGGTCTTCGATACCTTCTACCGCGTGCGCAAAGGCGATCAGGTGCGCGCCGGCACCGGGCTTGGCCTTTCCATCTGCCGCGGCTTCATCGAGGCGATGGGCGGCACGATCACCGCCGGCAACCGGACGGGCCGTCCGGGCGCGGTGTTCACCATCCGCCTGCCGAAACCCAACGACATTCCGAAACTGGACGAACTCAGATGACCGGTTCAGCCGTCAAAATCCTCGTCGTCGACGACGAGCCTCCAATCCGCAAGCTGCTCCGCGTCGGCCTGACCGCGCAGGGTTACGAGGTGCAGGAAGCGCCGAACGCCAGCGCCGCCCGGCAGTCGGTCGCCGACGACATGCCCGACCTCATCGTGCTCGACCTCGGCCTGCCCGACAAACCAGGCCACGACCTCTTACAGGAGTGGCGCGACGAAGGGCTTTCCATGCCCGTCGTGATCCTGTCCAGCCGCACCGACGAGGCCGGTATCGTCAAGGCGCTGGAAAGCGGCGCCGACGATTACGTCACCAAGCCCTTCGGCATCAACGAGCTCGGCGCCCGCATCCGTGTGGCGTTGCGCCACCGCCTGCAGCAGCAGGGCGAAAAGGCGATCTTCCAGACCGGCGGCCTGTCGATCGATCTCGTCAAGCGCATCGTCAAGGTCGACGGCAACGAAATAAAATTGTCGCCGAAGGAATACGACATTCTGCGCGTGCTCGCCCAGCATGCTGGCAAGGTGCTGACACACCAGTTTCTTCTGAAACAGGTATGGGGGCCGGCGGCGGATGTGCAGTATCTGCGCGTCTACGTCCGGCAGCTGCGGCAAAAGGTCGAGCAGATTCCCGACCAGCCGCACTATATCACCACCGAGACCGGCGTCGGCTACCGGCTCAGGGAACCGGATTGACCTCCCCTGCCTCCCGCTGCCCGAACAGTATTGAGCCGAACAGCATTGAGAATGACATGAATCTTCCCAACATCATCCGGCCGGAACACACCTTCATCGGCGTGTCGGCGCCGACCAAATGGCGTGCGCTGCAGACCATCGCGGACAAGGCGGCAAAGGCTTTTTCCATCGACGGCCAGGCCATCCTGAAGGCGCTCGAAGCGCGTGAAAAGCTCGGCTCCACCGGCATCGGCAACGGCATCGCCATTCCCCATGCGGCGATCGACGGCATGACCAGCCCGCGCGGCCTTCTCCTCCGCTTCGCCCAGCCGCTGGATTTCGAAGCGATCGACGATATTGCGACGGACATCGCCGTCGTGCTGCTCTTCGGGGAAAACAATCGCGGCGAATATTTGAACGTGCTGTCCGCCATCGCCAGGCGGCTGCAATCGGACGGCGTGCTTGCCGCCATGCGCAAGGCAAGGACGGTCGACGAATTCTATTCCGATTTCATCGCCGATTCCCGGGTGTGAAAAAGGCGCGGCCCGAAGGTCGCGCCCCATTTGTCTGCAATCAGACGATTTTAGAAGTCGCGCTGGAAGCGCAGGAAGCCGAACACTTCGTCGTCGCCTTCGTCCTCATCGTGATATTGCACGCTGAGCTTCGAACGCAGGTCTTCGACAATCTGGTAGTCGATCGTGACACCTGTGGTGTAGGCGCTGCCGCCGGTGAAGCCATTGCCGTCAGCTTCGAGAGCGATGTTTTCGAAGTACTGGAAGCCGGGGGTGACCGACCACTTGTCGTTGATCTTCAGGGCGTATTCTGCTGCGATCGTCCATTCGGACTCTTCGTAGTAGTAGTTGGCGCCGCTCGCCCATACGCCGGCAATGCCGAGCGTGCCAGGGCCGATATCGGCATAGACGATGCCGCGGACAGCGACTTCGCTGGTGTCGGTGTCATAACCGGCAAGCAGGTAGGCGCTGATGGCGCCGGCCTTGTAGGAGACCTGGCCTGCGACACCGAAGTTGTTCGGGCCTTCGCCCGGCTTGGTGGCGTAGTCGTCTTCCAGCTCGTCGACCGAGATGCCGGCCGCGAAAGCGCCGGACTCGTACTGATAACGGATCGAGTTATGGGTCGTCTCGTTGCTGGCGAGCGTATCGGTCTCGCCGCTCATGTCGTCATCCCACCAGCTGTACAGCTTACCGACGCGGAAGCCGGCGATGTCGAGATAACCTTCGTCAAGCAAAGCTTCCTGGTCGGAGGCATTGTCGACATTGTAACGCAGGGTGATGACGCCGGTGAGCGTACCGTACTCGGTGTCGTTCTTGGCCTGGAAGGTGACCTGACCGCGAGTCCAGAAGTTTACGTCGGAATCGCCGGCTATGTCGTCACCGAAGCGCACTTCGGTACGGATGTAACCGCCGATCGAAAGGCATGTTTCCGTCCCCGGAATATAAAAATAGCCGGTCCCATAGGCGTCGCAAACGCGAACATATTCCACGGGCTCGGGTTCCGCCGCCACGATGGCGTCGGCTGCGCGGGCTCCGGAGGCCGCGGCAAGGGCGGCAACGGAGGCAAAAAGCATAGTTCTGATATTCATTTTGAATGGCCCTAACAGGTTTGGAATGCGAGGCGCACTTCAAGGGTTGCCCCCGCGTAGCGGCCGGTGAATACGACCGCACGGAGGCCATATAGGAATCCGCAAGTGTCATCGCGGCAAAATCCAGGCAAAAATCTGCCGGACCATGTCGTTTTCGTGGAGGAACTGTGGCGAAAAAAACACGGTCCTGCCGCACGGCCGTAGCTGACCCCATTGGCCGCGGCCAACTTCGGCACGTCCATTTCCAAATTGCCCCTTAAATGGAATGACATTCTAACGGCAGTGCCGGAACCGGAAGAACCTTCGTTTCATTATACGACTGACTTGATAGTGTTTAGGCACAAACACGGAGGGTTCCCCAATGCAGACACAACGGCTCACCCGGCTCATCGCAGCCGCGGTCATGGCAGGCAGCTTCGCAATCGGGAGCATCGCTCCTGCATTCGCGGATCAGACGCTTCTTAACGTTTCCTACGATCCGACCCGCGAATTGTATAAGGATTTCAACGCCGCCTTTGCCGCCAAGTGGCAGAAGGACACCGGTGAAACCGTGACGATCCAGGCATCGCATGGCGGCTCCGGCGCGCAGGCCCGCTCCGTCATCGACGGCCTCGACGCAGACGTGGTCACCCTGGCCCTCGAAGGCGATATCGACGCCATCGCCAAGAAGACCGGCAAGATCCCGGCCGACTGGAAGTCCAAACTGCCCAACAATTCAACGCCCTATACGTCGACGATCGTCTTCCTGGTCCGCAAGGGCAACCCGAAGGGCATCAAGGATTGGGGCGACCTGATCAAGGACGACGTGCAGGTCATCACCCCGAACCCGAAGACCTCGGGCGGCGCCCGCTGGAACTTCCTGGCCGCCTGGGCATGGGCCAAGCAGGCGAATGGCGGCGACGACGCCAAGGCGCAGGAATATGTGACGAAACTGCTACAGCACGTTCCGGTTCTCGATACCGGCGCCCGCGGCGCGACGACCACCTTCGTCCAGCGCGGCCTCGGCGACGTGCTGCTCGCCTGGGAAAACGAAGCCTATCTTTCGCTTGAAGAGCTCGGTCCCGACCAGTTCGAGATCGTAACGCCGGCCTTCTCCATCCGCGCCGACCCGCCGGTCGCCGTCGTCGACGGCAATGTCGACAAGAAGGGCACGCGCAAGGTCGCCGAAGCCTATCTCAACTACCTCTATTCGGACGAAGGCCAGAAGATCGCCGCCAAGCACTTCTACCGGCCGATCAAGCCTGAAGCCGCCGATCCGGCCGACATCGCCCGCTTCCCGAAGCTGACGCTGGCGACCATCGACGACTTCGGCGGCTGGAAGGACGCACAGCCGAAATTCTTCGGCGACGGCGGCGTATTTGACCAAATCTACAAGCCGGCCCAATAATAGACTTCATGAAAGCACATAGCCCCACGCGGTGGCGGTTCAAGCGGCCGAGCGTCATTCCGGGTTTCGGAATGGCGCTCGGCCTTACCTTGACCTGGCTCACCCTTCTGATCCTCATCCCGCTCTCGGGCCTTGCCGTCCGGTCGAGCGCCCTCGGCTGGGAGCAATTCTGGTCGATCGCGTTCGATCAGCGCATATTGAACGCGCTGCGCATCAGCTTCGGCAGCGCCTTCATCGCCGCGACCATCAACGCCATCTTTGGCATCATCCTTGCCTGGGTGCTGGTGCGCTACCGTTTCCCCGGCAAGCGCGTCATCGATGCCATGGTCGACCTGCCCTTCGCGCTGCCGACCGCCGTCGCCGGCATCGCATTGGCGGCGCTCTATGCGCCGAATGGCTGGGTCGGCCAGTTTCTGACGCCGCTCGGTATCAAGATCGCCTTTACGCCGGCCGGCATCGTCGTGGCGCTGATCTTCGTCGGCCTGCCCTTCGTGGTGCGCACCGTGCAGCCGGTCATGGAGGAAATCGACAAGGAAGTGGAGGAAGCCGCAGCAACGCTCGGCGCCAACCGCTTCCAGACGATTTTCCGCGTGTTGCTGCCGGGGCTGGCGCCTGCCGTGCTCACCGGCTTCGCGCTCGCCTTTGCCCGCGGCGTCGGCGAATACGGCTCGGTGATCTTCATCGCCGGCAACCTGCCGTTCAAATCGGAGATCGCGCCGCTGCTGATCATCATCAAACTCGAAGAGTATAATTACGCGGCAGCGACCGGCATTGCGGCAATCATGCTGGTGATCTCGTTCGCCATGCTGCTCGTCATCAACCTCATCCAGAGCTGGAGCAGGCGGAGGTACGGCTATGGCGCTTGATGCGACCGTTCAACCCGCGAAGCTGCGTTCGGTGACCACCGAAAACAGGATCGCGCGCTTCACCCTGATCGCCATCTCGCTGATCTTCCTGCTGCTGATCCTGCTTCTGCCGCTTGCAGCCGTCTTCGTCGAGGCCTTCCGCAAGGGGCCTGCCCCCTTCTTCCAGGCGCTCGCCGATACCGAGACCTTCTCGGCGATTCGCCTGACGCTGATCGTTGCCGGCGTCAGCGTGCCGCTCAACCTCATCTTCGGGGTTGCCGCCGCCTGGGCGATCGCCAAGTTCGAGTTCAAGGGCAAGGCCTTCCTGACGACGCTGATCGACCTGCCCTTCTCGGTGTCGCCCGTCATATCGGGTCTGGTCTTCGTTCTGCTGTTCGGGTCCAGCACCTGGCTTGGCCAGTGGTTCAGCGCGCACGACATCAAGATCCTATTTGCGGTGCCGGGATTGATCCTCGCGACGATGTTCGTCACCTTCCCCTTCGTCGCCCGCGAACTGATCCCGTTGATGCAGGAACAGGGAACTGCCGACGAGGAGGCAGCCCTTTCGCTCGGCGCCAGCGGCTGGCAGACCTTCTGGTACGTGACGCTACCGAATATCAAATGGGGCCTGCTCTACGGCGTGCTGCTCTGCAACGCCCGCGCCATGGGCGAATTCGGCGCCGTCTCGGTGGTGTCGGGCCACATCCGCGGCCAGACGAACACCATGCCGCTGCAGGTGGAGATTCTCTACAACGAGTATAATTTCACCGGTGCTTTTGCCGTCGCCACGCTTTTGGCCTTGCTCGCGCTCGTGACTCTTGTTTTGAAGACGCTGCTGGAAATGCGCTATAGCGCTGAAATCGCCGCCAGCCGGCGGCACTGAAGGATTTGGAATGGAAGTACGCGTTCAAAACATTCGCAAGGAATTCGATCGTTTTCCGGCGCTGCACGATGTCTCGCTCGACATCCGCTCCGGCGAGCTGATCGCACTGCTCGGCCCTTCGGGCTCCGGCAAGACGACATTGCTGCGCCTGATCGCCGGCCTGGAAAGCCCGACCGAGGGACTGATCTTCTTCGGCGACGAAGATGCCTCGAAGAAATCGGTGCAGCAGCGCAATATCGGCTTCGTCTTCCAGCATTACGCTCTGTTCCGCTACATGACGGTGCTCGAAAACGTCTCCTTCGGCCTGAAGGTCAGAAGCGGTGCGCGGCGACCGCCGAAGGCCGACATCCGCCGGCGGGCGCTGGAACTGCTCGAACTCGTGCAGCTTTCCGGCCTTGAGAAACGCTATCCGGCCCAGCTTTCCGGCGGCCAGCGCCAGCGCGTGGCGCTGGCCCGCGCCATGGCCGTCGAGCCGAACGTGCTGCTGCTCGACGAACCCTTCGGCGCGCTCGACGCCCAGGTGCGCAAGGACCTGCGCAAGTGGCTGCGCGAGATCCACGACCGCACCGGACACACCACCGTCTTCGTCACCCACGACCAGGACGAGGCGCTGGAGCTTGCCGACCGCGTCGTCGTCATGAGCCAGGGGGCGATCGAACAGGTCGGCACGCCGGACCAGGTCTACGACAATCCGAATTCTCCCTTCGTCTTCGGCTTCATCGGCCAGTCGAACTGCCTGCAGGTCGAGATATCGGACGGCGACATCCGCTTCGACGGCCGCTCGCTCGGCCTCAATGCCGAGGGCGAACCGGATGGCGCGGCGCAGCTCTACTTCCGCCCGCATGACGTCAGGCTCTGCGAATCAGCTGAAAACTGCATCGCCGGCCAGCCGGTCTCCAGCCGCCGCGTGGCCGGCACCCGCCATATCGAACTCGATATCGGCAACGACCGCCCGCATATCGAGATCGAGCTGCCGCCGAGCGAGGCGGAAAGACTCGACCGCAACCGCGTGGCCTTCAAGCCGACCCGCTGGAAGTTGTTCCGCAGTTGATGGAGATTATTCCGCGCGTCTTTTTAGGCCGCGCAAACGGCGCTGTAACCTTTTGAGTTGCTGCATAATTCCTTAATTTTCAGGAATTATGCAGCAGGCGGCATCAGGGCTCATCGCCGAAGTCGCACATGGCGAGAGTCCTTCAGGCTTTTTGTGATCTAAGGTTGTTTGTATTTCAGTCATATGACGAGTAAAAGATTTTGCGCGTTAATCATAAAGGGCTGGACTAATCCCGATAGGAGGCACCTGGCGTTGAGGGCGGAGATTTCCTTTGGAAAATCCCTGATCGGGATTTTGTTCGTAGGGCTGGCAGCCGCGGGCTGCACGACGACATCGAAACCGGCGGCAACGGCGGCGAAGACCACGACGAAGCAGGTTCAAACCGCAAAGGTCACCTTCAATTACACGGCCAAGGATCGCGAGTGCCTGCAGCGCGCCATGTATTTCGAATCGCAGCATTCCGATGAGGACGGCTACATGGCCGTCGGGACCGTTGTCATGAACAGGCTCACCTCAGGCGCCTATCCCACGTCCATCTGCGGTATCGTGGCCCAGAAAAGGCAGTTCGCGCCCGGCGTGATGACTCGCGAAGTCAAGCCGCAAGCGGAAACGGAGCTTGCCAGCGCGGCGGATGCGATCCTTATCAAGGGCGCGCGCCATCCTGCGGTGAAGGATGCGATGTTCTTCCACACCGAAGGGCTGAAATTCCCCTACGACAACATGCATTATGTGACGGTCGCCGGCGGCAACGCCTTCTACGAGAAGCGCGATTCCAACGGCATGCTTGAAACGCCGCCGCCGCTGCCCTCCTACGAGGTGGCAATGAATTATGTGCCTGGCGAAAGCATGCTGCCGCCGCAATTCGAGGCACTGATACCCTCGGCCGTTCCCGTTCCTCTCCCGGCTCCCGACCCCATGGCCACGGCGAGCACGGCATCGATGCAGATCACGGCGCCGGTGACTTCTCCGGCACCGGCGCCGGCACCGTCAATCGAGCCCGAGCCGGGAATGCCGATTGCGATCCCCATTCCCCGCCCGGCCTATGACAGCGTGATGCTGCGCGAAAGCCTGCCGGCGAATGTCGCTAAACCCGCCATTTGAGAACTGCCCATAGCGCCGTGCGTCCTTTCGGACGCACAAAGGACGCACTGACACTTTCACCGCTCGCATCGTGCTTTCAAAAATCGATTCCGATTTTCGCGCCGATGCGCTGGAGGCAAGAAGCTTTAGGCGCGCTCTTCCCAGACCTTCGCCAGTTCCACGATCGTCTTAACGGCCTTTTCCATGTCCTGCCGGCTCACCCATTCGAGCGGCGAGTGAAAAGCATGGCCGCCGGCGAAGATGTTCGGGCACGGCAATCCCATGAAGGAAAGGCGCGAGCCATCCGTGCCGCCGCGGATGCTGCCGCGCACCGGCGTCATGCCCGCCCGGCGCACCGCCTCGACAGCGTTGTCGACGATCTCCGGGTGACGGTCGAGCACCACCTTCATGTTGCGATACTGCTCCTTCACCTCGAACCGATAGGTCGAGCCCGGATAGGCTGACATCACGTCTTTGACGATGGCTTCGAGCATGGTTTCCTTTTCCACCAGCCCCTTGTCGGTGAAGTCGCGGATGATCAGACTGAGCGTCGCCTTCTCCATCGAGCCGGTCACCCCTGTGGGATGAATGAAGCCCTGCTTCCCCTCGGTGGTCTCAGGCGCGACATCCCTAGGCAGCCGGTCGATGATAGCGCCGGCGATCTTGATGGCGTTTTCCATGCGGTCCTTGGCGAAGCCGGGATGGATCGCCACGCCGGATATGCCGATCTCGACGCCATCGGCCGAGAAGGTCTCGTCCTCGATATGGCCTGATGTCTCGCCGTCCATCGTATAGGCGAAGTCGGCACCGAGCTTCTTCAGGTCGACCTTGTTGACGCCGCGCCCGACTTCCTCGTCTGGTGTGAACAGGATCTTGATCGTCCCGTGCCTGATATCGGGATTGTCGACGAGGATCTGGGCGGCGGCCATGATCTCCGCCAGTCCGGCCTTGTCGTCGGCGCCGAGCAATGTCGTGCCATCGGTGGTGACGATGTCGTTGCCGATCTGGTTCTTCAGTTCGGGATGATCGCTGACGCGGATCACCCGGCTGGTGTCGCCGGCAAGCCTGATATCCCCACCCGCATAATTTCTGACGATCTGCGGCTTGACGCCAGTGCCGCTGAAATCGGGCGCCGTATCCATATGCGAGCAGAAACAAATGACCGGAACCGTCTTGTCGCTATTGGCCGGGATGGTCGCATAGACATAGCCGTGTTCGTCGAGATGTGCGTCCGCAAGACCGATCTTCAGCAGCTCCTCGACCAGAACCCGTCCGAGGTCCTTCTGCTTGCCGGTGGTCGGCTGCGTCGACGAGGAAGGATCGGATTGCGTGTCGATGACGACATAGCGGAGAAAGCGGTCGAGAACAGTGTCGGTCATGGCATCCAATCCAGCAAGAGCACGCGAAGGATATAGCCCTCATGGGCGATGCGGCAAAAGATTTTTCCGCGCGGCACGTGAGGAATGACCATGCAATCCTTTCATACGCCCATGTCGGATGCCGGAACCGAGACCACGTGCGAAACCAACCTGCCGTCGCTGACCTCATGCATGAGAAAGGACGGAGCGTCGATCACCGAAAGATCGGGCCGGCCTTCCAGCAGAAGCGGATTGGGCGGGCAGAGGGAGCCGCAGGTCTGGACAGGGATCGATCCCAAAAGACCAAACGCGGGGCGGTGGACATGGCCGCAGAGAATCGCCAGCGGCAGCTTGTGCATCGTCTCGAGGCAGCCGAGAAGCGCACTGCCGTTCCTGCATCCGACCTGGTCCAGCGCCTCGATGCCAATCCTAAATGGCGGCTGATGCATGAACAGAAGGGAGGGCATCGTCACGTCGGCAAACACGCTCATCAGCCACGGCAGATGCGGCAGGACGTCGCCGTAGCTCTGACCGGCGACGGTCAGATCGACCCCGAAGAGAGTCAGGCCATCGACGGCTGTCCGGAAGTGCATCGGGCCCGTCGCGTTGATCCACGTGCCAACGGCAGCAAGTTCGGACCGCATCAATCGCACATCGTCACCGTTGCCCGGCAACAGGTGGACAGGGCAGTCCAGCGACCGCAGGCATTCGGCGACCAGGCGATAGCCTTGCCGCCATCCGTCGTCCACCAGATCTCCGGTGACAACAAGCGCATCCGGGCGGAACATCCTCAGCCAGCCGATTGCTCGCTCCAGCGTCTGGAGCGACGAAAGGTCCGGCCTGGCATGGATATCGGATATCTGCGCGACGAGCATATCGTGCCTCCCATCTCTGCCGGAGACAGCATGCCGAAACCGACAGCATCGGGCTACCGGCCTTAACCTTTCAATCGACGCGTTTTCCCTCGTCGTCGAACACATGCAGATATTGCGCCGGGAAGGCGACGTTGACCTTCGGGCCGGCCTTCAGCGCTTCGCGGTTCAGCGTGAAGATCTTGAACGGCAGGCCATGCAGGGAAAGGTGCAGGATGATGCCGAAGCCTGTGGGTTCGACGAGTTCCACATCCGTGGCAAGGCCCGCGCCGCCGTTGCTCATCACTACATGCTCCGGCCGGATGCCGAGCGTCACCTTTGCCCCGTCGGCAAGCGGCAAAGGCTTTGCAAGCGGCACGATCGTGCCGTCCTTCAGCCTCACGCCGCCGGCATCATAGGTGGCCTCGAGGAAGTTCATCCCCGGCGAACCGATGAAGCCGGCAACGAAGAGATTGGCGGGGCGGTCGTAGAGTTCGAGCGGACTGCCAACCTGCTGGACCACCCCGCCATGCATGGCGACGATCCGGTCCGCCAGGGTCATTGCCTCGATCTGGTCGTGGGTCACGTAGATCGAGGTCGCCTTCAGGTCGCCGTGCAGTTTCTTGATCTCGGCGCGCATCTGTTCGCGCAGGCGGGCATCGAGATTGGACAGCGGTTCGTCGAACAGGAAGGCCTTCGGCTGACGCACGATCGCGCGACCCATGGCGACGCGCTGGCGCTGGCCGCCGGAAAGCGCCTTCGGCCTTCGCTCGAGCAGCGGATCGAGGCCGAGCTTGGCGGCGGCCGCGGCCACGGCGCTGGTGATTTTCTCCTTCGCCACCTTCCGGAGCTTGAGGCTATAGCTCATATTGCCGGCGACGTTCATATGCGGATAAAGCGCATAGGACTGGAACACCATGGCGATGTCGCGATCCTTGGGATGCAGCTCGTTCACCCTGGTGCCGGCGATGCGGATCTCGCCTGATGTGACATCCTCCAGCCCGGCGATCATGCGCAGCAGCGTGGACTTGCCGCAGCCGGACGGGCCGACGAGCACGACGAATTCGCCATCCTGGATTTCGAGCTCGACGCCGTGCAGCACCTGCACGTGGCCATAGGCTTTGCGGATATTCCGGATATCGATCGATGCCATTTTGTTTAACCCTTGACCGCGCCGGCCGTCAGGCCCTGGACGAGATAGCGCTGGATGAGCAGGAAGAAGAGGCCGGCCGGAATGAGCGCCATGATGCCCGCCGCCATCATCTGCCCGAAATCCACCGAGAATTTCGAAACGAAGGTGAGCAGGCCGACGGGGAAGGTCGCCGCGTCATTGCCGTTGATCAGCATCAGCGCGAAGAGCAGTTCGCTCCAGGCGGCGGTGAAGACGAAGCCGAGCGTGGCGGCGATGCCCGGCAGCGTCAGCGGCAGGATGATCTGACGAAACGCCGTGAACTGCGTCGCCCCGTCGATCATCGCCGCCTCTTCGAGATCTCTCGGAATGCCGTCGAAGAAGGACTGCATCAGGAAGGTGGCGAAAGGCACGTTGAAGGCAGTGTAGACGATGACGAGCCCGGTCAGACTGTTGGTCAGATGCAAGGGCGACAGGATCTTGAAGATCGGCGCCACCAGCATGACCAGCGGGAACATCTGGGTCAGCAGCATCAGGGCGACGATCCAGTATTTTGCCCGGAAATTGAAGCGCGACAGCGCGTAGCCGGACAGCGAGGCGCAGATCGTCACGGTCACCGCCGTCGCGGTCGAGACGATCAAGCTGTTCTTGAAGAAGGTCGGAAAGGCGCTGTGCTCCAGCACGAAGGCATAGTGATCCCATGTCGTGCGCGACGGCCACATGCGCACACCTTCGGTATAGAGCAGGTCGTTCGGCGTCACCGAAACCTTGAGCAGCCAGAACAATGGAAAGAGCGCGAAGGCGATGTAGCAGAGGATCGCCAGGCGGTGTGCGATGGTCGGAATGACGGATCGTCTCATCATCTCAATCCTTGTTCAGCAGCGTCTGCCGAAGCAGGATGATCAGCATCGAATAGGCAAGCAGCAGCACGAGCAGCACCAGCGCGATCGCCGAGGCATAACCGAAATCGAGCCGCCGGAAGGCCGTGGTGAAGATGTAGCTGGCGACGATCTGTGTGCGATCCGCCGGCCCGCCATTGGTCATGACGACGATGAGATCGGCGAAATTGGAAATCCAGACGGTGCGCAGCAGTACGGTGATGGCGATCGTCGGCGCCAGAAACGGCAGGGTGATCGAGCGGAAGCGCTGGAACCAGCCGGCGCCGTCGATCGACGCCGCCTCATAGAGATCGCGCGGGATCGCCTGCAGGGCGGCAAGCAGCGTGATGGCGAAGAAGGGAATGCCCCACCAGACATTGGCGGCAATCGGCCCCCACATCGCATAATTGGGATCGGAGAGGATATTGCCCGGCTCATGCATCAGCCCAAGGGCGAAGAGCCAGTGCGGGATCGGCCCGATGACGGGATTGAACAGCCAGGCCCAGTTGAGGCCGGCGAGGAAGGACGGCACGGCCCAGGGCAGGAAGACCAATGCCTGCGCGATTGCCCGGCCCTTAAACGGCTTGTCGAGCAGCAGCGCCAGGATCAGCCCGAAGACGAACTGCAGGACGACGGAGGCGCCGGTCCACCAGAGCGTGTTCCGCAACGCCCCATAGAAGGCGGCATCCCCGGCAAGCTCGCGGAAATGATCGAGCCCGACGAAGCCGCCGGAAAACGGATTGAGCAGCTGGATATCGCGGAAGGCATAGGAAACACCGACCGTCAGCGGCACCAGCATCACCGCGATGATCAGGATCAGCGACGGCGCGCTGTAGAGATAGGGCTCCGAAGCATCGGCAACGCGACGCAGCCATGGCCTGCGGTCGCGACGCATGTTGAGCGTATCGGCGGAAATGGTCATCAGCCAAGGGTTCCCGTTCGCGGCGTTCTTGCGCCGTCTGCGTCATAAAAAGAAGCGGCGGCGGCCTGTTCTGCAGCCGCCGCCGTCGGTCCGTCGCTTACTTCTTAGCGAGGAACTTCTGCTGCGCCTTGGTGAGGTAGTCCGCCCACTGATCGGCCAGATCCTTCGCCGAGATATCGCCGAGCAAGGCCTGCTGCGAAGTCTTGATCGCCAGCGAATCCTTGAAGAAGGCGAACTCCTCGAGGTAGGTCGGCATGACTGTGGGCACCGTGTTCGGGTCCGCCAGTTCCTCGAACCAGCCCTTGAACTGGTCACCGGCATAGAAGGGATCCTTCTCGGCCGCGGTATAGGCCGGCAGGGCGCCGATGCGCTTGTTCCACTCGATATTGCCTTCCGGCCCTTCAAGGGTGGCGATCAGCTTCCAGGAGAGATCCTTGTTGCCGCTGGTTGAAAACATCGACCAGCCGCCATAGCCGATCGTCGGGAAGGACTTGCCGTCGGGACCCTTCGGCAGCGGCATGACGCCGAAATCTTCTTTTTTCATGCGTTCGGCAATGGCGATCAGCGCATCCGGATCCTGATCGAGGAACGCGCAGGTGCCGGAATAGAAACCGGCGACGACTTCGTTGAAGCCCCAGTTGACGCTATCCTTCGGCGCATAGCCCTTCTTGTAGAGATCGACCATCCATTCGATGCCCTTGGCCCAACCGGGGCTGTTCATCGTCGAGGTGCCGTCGTCGTTGAAGTACTTGTTCGAACCGGCCATCGTGGCGGCGAAGATCATCCAGCCGTTGAGACCGCCCGGTCCGCCGCGCATGCAGTAACCGTATTTGCCGGGGAGCTTGGAAACCTTTTCCGAAGCGGCGGTGAATTCTTCCAGCGTCTTCGGTGGCGCGGCCACACCGGCTTCCGAAAGCAGCTTCTTGTTGTAGAACATCGCCCTGAGATAGAAGCCGTAGGGCAGCATATAGGCGGTGTTCTTGACGTCGCGGCCGAGTTCGAGCGCGCGCGGCGTCAGCTCCTTGGTGTGCTCCCACTTTTCGAGGTAGGGCTCCAGGCTCTCGAGCATGCCGTTATTGGCATAGAGCGACAGCCAGGTATCGGGCATTTCCATCACATCGGGCACGTCGCCGGCCGATACCATGGTCGCGAACTTCTGGAACGCTTCGTTCCAGGGCAGCGAGATGATGTCGACCTTCGTGCCGGGATTGGCGGCTTCGAACTTGCCGACGATCGATTTCAGCGTTTCGGTGCGCTCCGGGCTGGTGATGACTTCGACAAGCTTCAGCGTCGTATCGGCAAAGGCCGTGCCCGCCATCATCGAAGCAAAGAGCGTTGAGATTATTAGTTTTTTCATGGCTCAGTTCCCCCTTGTTAGGTTTCTCTCAGGTTTCAGGATAATGAGGCGGCGGCGAGCGCCTCCTCGATGTCCCTCCACAGAGCCTCGGTTCCTTCGAGGCCGACATGGAGGCGTACGGATCGCGCATGGATGCCGAAGGCATGTGCGGAATTCGGCTGTGCCTTCTGCTGAAGCACCACCTCGCCCGGTACGATCAGGCTTTCATGTCCACCCCAGCTCACACCCAGTTTGAAGAGCTTGAGGTGATCGGCGAAGGCGCGGATATCGACGCCTTCGCGGAAGATGAACGAAAACAGGCCCGAGGTGCCGTTGAGGCCGGCGGGCAGACGGTTGGCGAGCCCGGGATGGCAGACCGTCTCCACCACATCGAGCTTCTGCAGGCGCCTGGCGATTTCAAGCGCCGATGCCTCGTGGGCCTTCATGCGCAGCGGCAGCGTGCGCAGGCCGCGGATCAATAGCCAGGCGTCGAACGGCGAAAGCTTGCCGCCGAGATAAGGATAGGCCTCGGCCTTGACGCGCGCAATCATCGCCTTCGAGCCGGCGATGACGCCCGCCACCACATCGCTGTGGCCGCCGAGATATTTGGAAGCCGAATGGATGACCAGATCGACGCCGAGCGTCAGCGGCCGCTGGAAGAACGGGCTCGCCCAGCTGTTATCGATCATCGAGACGACGCCGTGTTGCCTGGCGAGCGCGGCAAGCGCGCCGACATCATGCGCCTCCATCACCCAACTCGTCGGGCTTTCCAGATACAGGACCTTGGCGCCGGGCAGCGCCCTGGCGACGGCTTCCTCGTCGCGGCCGTCGACATAGGTCACCTCGATCTTCATCCGCTTCAGGATGGTGCCGAACAGACGGAAGGCATCGGGATAGACATGCTTGACGGCGACGATGCGGTCGCCCGGCTCGACGAAGCTCAGCACCGCCGACGAGATCGCCGCCATGCCGCTGGCAAAACCCAGCGCATCTTCCGCTCCTTCGAGCTTGGCCAGCATTTCCTCGAAAGCGCGCACCGTCGGATTCAGCCCGCGCGTATAGATCGGCCGCACCTTCTCGCCGCGATAGGAGGCGATCATCTCGTCATAATCGGCAAAGGTGAAAAGCGAGGTCTGGAAAATCGGCGGCACGACGGCTTCGGCGAAATTGCCTTCGTCGTGCGCCGTAATGAGGGAGGCAAGGTCGAACGGTTCTGCGCCGTTGCTCATTTGGACATTTCCTTGATGTCTTCTTCGACGATGTCGAGAATTTTCAATGTTTCCAGACGCGCCGCCTCGGGATCCCCGGCAGCGATCGCGTTGAAAAGCGTGCGGTGAAAGGGAAAGGACCGGCGGGCAAAATCCTGCCGGTCGAACGGATGTTCCCAGAAGCGCTCGAAGGTCTCGCGCATCTGCTCGAGCAGCTGGCGAAACAGCGGATTGTGGGTGGCGTCGTAAACGGCGAGGTGGAAGGCCAGATCCTCCGGCCCGGAGGTGCCTTTCTCCAAATGCACCCGCTCCATTTCATCGAGCTTTTCCTCGATAACGACGAGATCCCTTGCTGTGCGCCGCCGCGCCGCGACCATGCCCGCCTCGCATTCGATGCCGCGGCGGACCTCCAGCGTCTGCAGCAGCGCGTCGCGCAGATGCACCGCGTCGAACGACAGCGGCATATGGATCGTCGCCCGGGAAACCGGCTTCAACAGATAGGTGCCGCTGCCCTTGCGCGTCTCGATGACGCCGAGCGCCTGGAAATGGCGGATCGCCTCGCGAATGGTCGAACGGCCGACGGCAAGGGCTGCCATCAGCTCCCGCTCGGCCGGCAGACGGTCACCCGCCTGCAACCGTGCCTCCTCGACATAATCCGCCAGCGCATCAGTCACCTGACGCGCGCGGTCCATGACCGGAAGCGGCCGGATCACCGGCCTGTCGCTACGATTTGCCTTCATGGTTCCCCATTTTCTTATCAGGCAGTCAGCGCGTGAAATTGGTCTGACATCTTAGCATTTCTCAAAGAGCGAAAGACGTCAAGCAGTGATTTTCGGCAAAGAAGAACTGTCCAACTCTCCCGTGTGATCCCTCTTCAACAACCATCTGACATGGCCCTGACAATCGTCCGCTCTGACCTAGTTAGTCACCGACGGCCGGGGACGGCGGCCGTCGGGCTTTTGAAAAATCGAAATCAACGACAAGAGGAAAAGTTGATGAAAAGCATATTGTTACCTCGTTATGCTGTGCTGTTTGCGCTGTCGGCGATGACAGCTCCCATTGTCGGCGCGCCGGCTCTCGCCGAAGAGTTTGTTGCCTCGCAGAGCAAGACGGTCGTCGAAACCAACAAGGGCAATCTCGTCGGCGCACTCGATGATGGAATCTACAGTTATCTCGGCGTCCCCTATGCACGTGCCGACCGCTTCATGCCGGCCGAAGAGGTGGCGCCCTGGAAAGGCATCCGTCCGGCTGTCACCTACGGCGAGAACTGCTTCATCCCCCGAATGAAGGAAGTGGCGGGCGACGAACTCTTCAATCCGCACCGCTATCTGCCGATGAGCGAAGCCTGCCAGTTCCTGAACATCTGGACGCCAGCGATCAAGGACGGCAAAAAGCGGCCGGTCATGGTCTGGATTCATGGAGGCGGATTCACCAACGGCTCCGGTATCGAGCTGACCTCGTATGACGGCCACAATCTGAGCAAGGACGGCGATGTTGTCGTCGTCACCCTCAACCACCGGCTCAACGCGCTCGGCTTCCTCGATCTTTCCGCCTATGGCGAGAAGTACAAACGGTCGGGCAATGCCAGCATCACCGATCTCGTCGCTGCGCTGAAATGGGTCCACGACAACGCCGAAGCCTTTGGCGGCGATCCCGGCAATGTGACGATTTTCGGCCAGTCCGGCGGCGGCTACAAGGTGCGCGCCCTGATGGGGACGCCTTCGGCGAAGGGCCTCT
Source organism: Rhizobium anhuiense bv. trifolii (assembly GCF_024346605.1). Classification (NCBI taxonomy): domain Bacteria; kingdom Pseudomonadati; phylum Pseudomonadota; class Alphaproteobacteria; order Hyphomicrobiales; family Rhizobiaceae; genus Rhizobium; species Rhizobium anhuiense. The sequence goes on along the minus strand of NZ_CP098801.1, from coordinate 728,382 downwards.
TTCAGAAGGCGATCGTCCAGAGCGGCTCGCGGACCGATTCGGTCGTCGATCAGGCGTCCTCGCGGAAGGTGGCCGAACTGACGCTCGCCAACCTCGGTCTGAAGGCTGAGGAAATCGACAAGCTTGCCGACGTCGACTACTACGATCTCCTTGCCGCAGCCGACAAGGCCATCAAGGACGCGACCGCCCAGGGCGCGAAGGACGCCCGCTATGCGCCCGTTCAGGACGGCGACTACATTCCAGCGAATCCTGTCGGAACAGAGTGGGTCGATCAGGCCAAGGACATTCCGCTGATGGTCGGCAACACCCTCAATGAATTCGAGACGGTCATCACTCACAAGGCGGGCGAGCTGCTTGCCGACAATAAGAACGGCTGGGACGGTGCGAAGTCTGAGGCCAAGCTGAAGGAGCGCTTCGCCGATAAGGCCGAGGCGGTCGGCAAGGCATTCATGGCCGCCTACCCCGAAAAGAGGATCGCCGACGCCTATTTCCTGGATCTGCGCTTCCGGCCGGGCGCCATCCGTGATCTCGACCTGAAGGCGAAGCAGAACGGGGCTCCGGTCTACTCCTACATGTTCGCCTACGAGTCACCAGTCCTCGATGGGATTGCCATGGCCTGGCATTGTGCGGAACTGCCCTACGTGTTTGCCAACGCCGCCCTGGTCAAGACGTCGACCGGCGGTGGCAGCGACGCCCTCGCGCTGTCCAGGAAGGTGAGCCAGGCCTGGGTGAATTTCGCCCGCAACGGCAAGCCGAGCGCCGATGGTCTGCCCGACTGGCCGGCCTACACAACCGACAAGCCGGCGACCATGGTTCTCGACAACGAGTCCCGCGTGGCAGTCGATCTCGATCGCAAGCTGCTGCAGGCGGCGGGCGCTCTCTAGCGCCAATTGCACGACAGGACATACGGCGCCGGCTGACATCGACCGGCCGGCGCCAGCTCGCAACAAATGCGCCTTCGCCAACATCAGCCGTCTTCAGGCCGCCGATCCGGGACCTGACCCAGCGACCTCCCAGCCGCGGCCGATCGAAAATCGCAGACGCCATCCCTTTCGGTTCTGAATATTTTCAGATACGCGTGCTGACAGACGCTTGCGACGACACAAGCGTCCGTTGTGCCTTCGAGCATGCCGTGAGATGCTCCAGCGCGAGGCATACCCCTGGGACAAAGGCATGCGCGACTACCTGAAAAGCAGAGATTTTCACCGACATATGCGCTCGCTGCTGGCTCCGAGATTTCGGGAGTTCGGCTGGGAATCCCAGAACGCGGGCAGGTGCAGCTTTGCCCGGGACGGAAGGGTTTGCTGGCTGCAGGTATCCCAATATTCGAACAGCATTATGGGTGCCAAATTTACGATCAACATGACAGAGGGCTCCGGCCCAGCCGGTGACACAAGAATACTTGGTCGCCTCGACGAGGCGGATCGAAGAATTGGAAAAGCTCTGGAAGAAAGCATCATCGCGCGTCTTCCCAGGCCCGATCCCGACCCGGAGATCGAAGTCGTCGGAGGCAACGGCCAAATGATATTGGTCAAGCTCGGCGATCTGGCTCGAGCAAATCCACGACAATGGGAGGCCCCCTCCGACGTATGGCTGCCTTATTTCAGCAAAAGCGATCTTGACGATTGGGCTGCGTTTCTCTTGCCTCGCATTGAGCGATTGACCGCACCATCCTCATCGGAAAAGATCGATCCGCAATTGTGGGCTCAGCGGTTTCGCCGTCTCACGCGGCTGTTCCGCCCGAAGTGAGAGCACTCGGCGATCCATCGAGCCGCTCCGATGACGTCTCAGTCGATGGAGTTTTTAACCGCCCACCGGCTCCAGATCGATCAGCGCCTTGATCGGCAGGTGGTCGGAGGCGATGCGCGCCAGCGGCGTATCATGCGCTTCCACCTCTGAAATAATCCCCTTGCGGTTGGCGATGATGCGGTCGAGCGCCAGAAGCGGCAGACCGGCGGGAAAGCTCGGCACGGCCGGCGGCAGCTCTCCGAAGGCGGATTGAAAGGTGTTGAGCGAGGAGCGGTCGCCCAGTCGCCATTCGTTGAGGTCGCCGAGCAGGATGGTCGGCATTTCGTGCCTGTCATTGATAAGCTCGACCAGTGTGCGGGCCTGCTGGGCTCTGTTATGACGCAGCAGGCCGAAATGCGCGGCGATGATGCGCAGCACCCCGCCCTGCTCCAGCTCGATTTCGGCGACGAGGGCGCCGCGCGGCTCCAGCCCCGGCAGTTTGACCTGGTGCACGTCGTGCACCAACCCCTTCTTGAAGAGCACGACGTTGCCGTGCCAGCCATGCGCCTTGGCCATGCCGGCAACCGGCACCGGGATCAGTCCCGTCTCCCGCTCCAGCCGGCCGAGATCGAGAAGGCCGGTGCGCTCGCCGAAGCGCGTATCGGCCTCCTGCAGGGCGATCACGTCGGCGCCGATTTCATGGATCACCCGGCTGGTGCGCTCCGGATCGAAGCGCCGGTCGGTCCCGACGCATTTATGCACGTTGTAGGAGGCGATCAGCGTTCCCGCACTGCGCGGCCTTGCCTCCGTTTGGGCTGCGTCGAGCCGCTTTTTCCTGCTCCTGATCGAGGCGAGAATGCTGGCGGGAAGGCTATCTTTTCTGGCGTGCATCGGCAGGCGCACTTGTTCCGTTGATCAAAAGGCTACTCACTCCGCAGTATAGGCGGCCGAGCGGAACTTGCCATGTCCGATGACAAAAAAGCGCGTTGCGTCGACGATAATTCATGCGACGCGCCAGATTTTGATTTTATGCATGCCGTCCTCCCAAAACCGCCGCACAGTTTTGAGCGACATGCATTAGAGATAGGGCGAACCCAGCCATAGCACCTTTTCGAGCAGCCGCACCGCAAAGGGCCGCGCCTGCAGCCCCTCAAGCGTCACCAGCGTCGCCGATTTCAAGGTTTCCTCGATATGCTCGTCGATCTCGGCAGCGAAACCTTCGTTCAGCACTTCAAGATCGACCTCGAAATTCAGCCGCAGCGAGCGCGGGTCGAGATTGGAAGAGCCGACATAGGCCCAGGTGCCGTCGATCGTCAGCAGCTTCGAATGGCTGAAGCTGCCGGTCGAGCGCCAGATTCGGCAATAATTCTTGAGGATCTGATCGAATTGCGCCGTCATCGCCCGATCGACCAGCACGAGATTGTTGACCGCAGGCACGATGATATCGACTTCGACCCCGCGCCGCGCCGCCGTCACCAGCGCGCTGATGAGTTCGCGGTCCGGCAGGAAATAGGGCGACATGATGCGGATCGACTGGCGCGCCACGGAAAATGCGCCGGTCAGCATCTTGTGGTTGGTCTCGACGCTGCGGTCCGGGCCGGAGGCGACGACACGCATCAGGATGGGATCGCCGGGACTGCGCTCTGGCGGTTCGATGCGCCAGGGTTCGTCGTTCAACAGCTCCTGAGTCGAGAAGCGCCAGTCTTCGGCGGCGAGGTCGAAAAGGTCGGCGACAACAGGGCCGGTGACGCTGAAATGCGTATCGTGGGCGAAGCTCTCTCCCGTCGCCTCCTCGCTGAAACCCGCCCGGATGTTCATCCCGCCTGTCAGCGCAATTTTCCCGTCGACGATGAGGATCTTACGGTGGGTGCGCAGATTGGCATAGGGCAGCCGCAAACCCATGATGACGTTGCCGTTGAAGACGGCGACGGTGACGCCGCCCTCGCGGAGATGGCCGAGAATGCTCGGCACCGAATACCGCGCACCGACCGCGTCGATCAGCACCCGGACCTCCACGCCGCGACTGACCGCTGCAATCAGCGCGTCGGCGATCCGAAGGCCGATCACGTCGCGGTCGAAGATATAGGTTTCGAGCAGGATGCTGCGCGTCGCCTCGTCGATGCTGGTCTTCATCGCCGCATAGGCCTCGTCACCGGTCTCCAGCATGTCGATCGTATTGCCGGAGGTCAGCGGATTGCGCGTCACCCGGTCGCCGAGCCTCTGAAGCGCCGCGAAGCGGCGCCCGAACTGGCTGATCACCGTCTCGGCCTCGGCATCGAATGTCTCCAGCTCATCGAATTCGGCCGCAAGAAGCAGCGCGTCGCGGCGGATGCTCAGCGATTTGCGGCGGATGCGGTTGATGCCGGCAATCGCGTAGAGCAGCGCACCGATGATCGGAGACAGGATGATGACGCCGACCCAACCGATCGCGGCGCGCACTTCCTCCTTGGTCATGGCGGCATGGATCGCCGCCGCGGCCCCCATGGCGATCGAAACGACAAAGAGGATATGCGGCCAGTAGGTCGACAAGAGATAGAACATCGCTGGCAAATATAGCCGCGAAACGGCGACGTTCAATCGCAGGGCGGCTCTCCCATGACGCGAAATTTTTCGCCGTGATCGTTTGCCGGCCGGGAACCGATCGCGAAAGTCCCGGAATGGGTCAGCAGATTTGGAAAGCCCGCTCCCAATTCCCGAACGGGAACAATCCCGGCACAGATCGATTGATCTCGTCGAGATGAGGATCGCCATCATGAACATAGTTGCAAACGTCGGTCCCGCCCTGACACTCGAAGTCGCGGAGGCGACAGGCATTGCCGAACTCCGGCATCAGGCCGAAGGCTGCACCCGTTGTGATCTCTACAGGAATGCCACGCAAATCGTCTTCGGCGAAGGCCCCGGCAAAGCCGAGATCGCCCTGGTCGGCGAGCAGCCGGGCGATCAGGAGGATCTGACCGGCAGGCCCTTTGTCGGTCCCGCCGGCCGGCTGCTCGATCGCTGTCTTGATGAGGCCGGTCTCGACCGCCGGCGCTGCTATGTCACCAATGCCGTCAAGCACTTCAAGTTCACGCCGCGCGGCAAGCGGCGGCTGCATGCAAAACCGAATGCCGGCGAGATCAGGCGTTGCGCATGGTGGCTCGGCGCAGAGATCAACATCCTGCAGCCGAAGCTCGTCGTGACGCTCGGCGCAAGCGCGCTTTATGCGCTGCTCGGGCCGAAGGTGAAGCTGACACCGCAGCGCGGCCATATTCTGCAGCCGACAAATGGTCCGCCCGTTCTGGTCACCATCCACCCTTCCTATCTGTTGCGCATCCGCGACGAGGCGGACCAGCGCCGGCAGCACCTGGATTTCGTGTCAGATCTGCACAAGGCGGTGGAGTTTCAGTCCTCGTGAAGGCCGATTCTCAACCCTAATATGCTGCAACGCGAAATATTCCAGCGTGCAGAGCGATTTCGCTTGAAAGAGTTCCTCTCCTCTGGAACCATCTCAGCAGTATCGCGTTCGAACGACGGCATCATGTGACTGGAGATCAGCGATGGCAGAAACTCGAGACGAGTGGATCAAAAAACGTGCATACGCCCTCTGGGAAGAAGAGGGTTATCCGACAGGGCGAGATTCCATCCATTGGGAACAGGCACGCTACGAGCGCGAAGCGCTCGAGGGTTCTGCGGCGTCTTCCGACGGCAAGGAAGTCAAGCCCAAGGCGAAGCGCACGGTGGCGGGCAGCAAGACGAACGGCGTCGTGACACCGGCACCAAAACGGACTGCGAGCCGCAAGACGGCGTCCTGACCACTGGAATACCGAACATGTCGATTAGAAGAGGGCGTCGTCACGACGCCCTTGGACCCCTTTTGTCATATGCCTGAATTAGTTGTGCTTTATCGAATTTTAGAGGTGGCTTCCACGCGGGGGTGAACAGAGGCCGGATGACGCTGCAAGCTTTGAGGCTTTCAAGAAAATTGAGCGCTGGCCCCGATAATCGGGAACAACAACATAGAATGGCTGTTTATGGCGAAACCGGGGAAGTCGCCATGAATAACGGCCATATCGAAATCCTTTCCGTTCGGCTTTTGGCGGCCACCAGCCGCGCGTTCACCGCGATTGTGTGAGGGATGGAGATGTCGCTCCTCGTCATCGCCGCGCTGCTCTATCTCGGTGTCGCGCTGGGTTTCATCCTCGTCGTCGACAATCTCGTCGGACTGGTTTTCCGTGATCCGCGCGCGCCGGTGCAACTGGTCTCCGTCTATATCGGCCGCGCCTTCGCTGCATCGCAAAAACTCTACCGAAAATAACCGCTTGCAGGCCATGTCCGCAGACCGCTTACACTGTTGAACGCCCTGGCGCATCGCCCTTTGCGCGTCCGAAAGGACGCACGAAGCTCTGGGTTAAGGATATTTCGACCGCGCCCTTTCCCTCCTATCGCAAGCCTCTATGTTGAGGGTTTGGCAGGCTGAACCCCGAGGTGGCCAATCACTCCGGCGCAGCGGATGACAAGGAAACGATTTTGAATGGGAAGCGTCGGGAACGGCTGGCCGAGAGGCGGCGGCGAAATCGGCGAATTGTTGCGGCATCCAACCTTCCACGCCGTCGGTCTCGGTTCGGTCGAAAGCTGGCCTGCTTCTCTCAAACATATCGCCGAAATGGTGCTGAATTCCCGCCAGCCCAAATTCGTCGCCTGGGGTCCGGACCTCGCCTTTCTCTACAATGACGCCTATGTGCCGGTTTTCCCGGAACGGCATCCCGATGCACTCGGGAGACCCTTCCGCGAAGTCTGGGCGGATATCTGGGAACAGTTCGCCCCGATCGTCGCCAGCACGCTGGAAGGCGGTTCACAGCTCTTCAAGGAGCTGCTCATCCCGATGCGCCGGGACGGACGCACCGAGGAAACCTGGTTCACCTTCTCCTACACGCCGCTGCGCGACGATGACGGCACGGTCGCCGGCATCCTCTGTGCGGCGCTTGATGTCACCGACCAGGTGGCGGCCAAGCGCGGCGAAGAGATGGCGCTGGAAGAGCTGCGCGCCAAATCGGAGGCGCTTGCGGTCGTCAACCAGGCGGGTGCAGCGATTACCGCCGAGCCCAGTGTCGAACGCCTCACCCAGATCGTCGTCGATGCCGGCGTGACGCTGACCGGCGCGGAATTCGGCGCCTTCTTCTACAATGTCGACGATGGCGAGGGCGGCAGCTACATGCTCTATGCCCTCTCCGGTGTCGACCGGAAGAACTTCGAGAAATTCCCGATGCCGCGCAATACCAAGGTCTTCGCGCCGACCTTCGAAGGCGAAGGCATCGTGCGCTCCGACGACATCCTGCTCGACCCGCGCTACGGGCAGAATGCGCCGCATGCGGGCATGCCGAAGGGACATCTGCCGGTCAGGAGCTATCTCGCCGTGCCGGTGAAATCACGTGACGGCAGCGTCATCGGCGGCTTGTTCTTCGGCCACGGGCAGCCCGGCCGTTTTTCCCAGGCGGCCGAGGCAAGCCTCGTCAGCCTGGCCGGCCAATCAGCCGTCGCGATCGACAATATCCGGCTCTTCCGCGCCGCCAAAGTCGAAATCGACCAGCGCCGCGACATGGAAGATCAGCTGCGCAAACTCAATGAAATGCTCGAGGTCCGCGTCGCCGCCGAGATCGCCGAGCGCCAGCAGGCCGAAGCCGCACTCCAGCAGTCGCAGAAGATGGAATCGATCGGCAAGCTCACCGGCGGCGTTGCCCATGACTTCAACAATCTGCTGCAGGTGATCTCCGGCAATCTGCAGCTTCTCGGCAAGGACGTGGCCGAGAACGGCCGGGCCAAGGAACGCATTTCCAACGCGCTCGCCGCCGTCGAACGCGGCTCGCGGCTGGCAAGCCAGCTGCTCGCCTTCGGCCGCCGCCAACCGCTGGAACCGAAGGTCGTCAATATCGGCCGGCTCGTCACCGGCATGGACGACATGTTGCGCCGCGCGCTCGGCGAAGAGATCGAAGTCGAGACCATGGTCTCCGGCGGCCTCTGGAACACCTTCGCCGATCCGATCCAGATCGAGAACGCATTGCTCAACCTTGCGATCAACTCCCGGGACGCGATGGACGGCGCCGGTAAGCTGACGATCGAGGTCGGCAACGCCTTCCTCGACGATTCCTACAGCCGCATCCATCCCGAAGTCACCGCCGGCCAATATGTCGTGCTCGCCGTCACCGATACCGGCTCCGGCATGACGCAAGAGATCATGCAGCAGGCCTTCGAGCCCTTCTTCTCGACGAAACCGGAAGGCAAAGGCACCGGTCTCGGCCTGTCGATGGTCTATGGCTTCGCCAAGCAATCCGGCGGCCACGTGAAGATCTACAGCGAGATCGGCGAAGGCACGACCCTCAAGCTCTACCTGCCCCGCTCGCTCCAGAGCGAAGATCGCGTCACCACCACCGACGCCGTGCCGGCAACCGGAGGCACGGAAACCATCCTCGTCGCCGAGGATGACGAGGGCGTTCGCGCCACCGTCATCGAAATGCTGTCGGATCTCGGCTATCACGTGCTGAAGGCCAAGGATGCACAAAGCGCGCTCACCGTTATCGAAAGCGGCGCCCATATCGACCTGCTCTTTACCGATGTCGTCATGCCCGGCCCATTGAGGAGCCCGGAGCTGGCGCGTATGGCGCGCGAGCGTCTGCCTGATATCGCCGTGCTCTATACATCGGGCTACACCGAAAATTCGATCGTCCATGGCGGCAGGCTCGATCCCGGTCTCGAACTGCTCTCCAAGCCCTATACGCGCGAGGAACTCGCCCGCAAGATCCGCCACGTGCTTGCCAACCGGCCGCAACACCGCCAGGGGGCGGCAGATGCCGCGGTGCCTGTTGCCAAACATCCCGAGATCGCAGCTGAAAAGCTGAAGTTGTTGCTCGTGGAAGACGACGCCTTCATCCGCATGGACACGGCCGAGATCCTGCAGGATCTCGGCTATGAGGTCATCGAGGCCGATAGTGGCGAACGGGGCGTGGACATCCTCGGACACACCATTGTCGACATCATCGTCGCCGATATCGGCCTGCCCGGCATGTCGGGCCTGGTCTTCGCCGCCAGGGCGCGCGAGGCCTTTCCGTCGGTCGGCCTAGTCTTTGCCACCGGCAACAGCAGCTTGCCGATTGCAAACCGCTTCTCCGGCTCGGTGCTGCTGGCGAAACCTTTCAGCAGCACCGCGCTCGAGCGGGCGGTCAAGACCGCCGTCCAGCAGCGGCCCGTCGGCTAGCCCACGACGCCCTTTGCTGATTATTTACCCGGTGCCGTTGAACTCGGGATATTTGCGCATCCGATCCACCTCGCTGGTGCAGCTGTCGTCGCGCGCCGTCAGTTCGATCGAGATCGTGTCGGCAAGGTCGAGACGGCCGTTGCCGTGATGATTGCCATTGTCATGACGATTACCATCGTCATGACGGCTGGCGCCATCGTGATAAATGGGAATGCGCGCGCCGCTCTGGCTGACCAGCACGGCATCCCGCTCGAAACCTCGCTGCACCAGCCAGTCACGCGGCGCCATCAAGCGGATGTCGACCTCGTACGAATGCCCCTTCCCTTGCTTGAGACTGACGGTATAGGTGACCGGCGATACCTGGCCGTTCACGTCGATCGCGCCGTTTCCATCGGCTTTGACGATGTGTTTTTCCATGTTCTCGGCTCCTTCTTTGTGCGGGCCTGTGTCCAGGCTTTTCCCATCGGAAACCTGATAAAATCGGCTTTTGTTCCCGAAACCGGCCGTTGCAGACCATGGCGGGCGCCGGAACTTTTGGGCTCCGTACCGGTTCAATTCCTTTGAAAACCAGCAGGGCAAAACCAGAGGAGGTTGAGATGCCGAGAGGTGATAAATCCGACTATACCGACAAGCAGAAGCGCAAGGCCGAGCATATTGAGGAGAGCTACGAGGAGCGCGGCGTCTCCGATAAGGAGGCCGAACGGCGTGCCTGGGCAACCGTCAACAAGGAAAGCGGCGGCGGCAACAAATCCGGTTCCGGCCGCGGCAAGAAGGATACGCATGAATCCTCCGAAAAGGGCGGCCGCATCGGCGGCGCGGCATCCGCCGCACGCTCGAAGGAGGAGCGGTCCGCTTCTGCGAAGAAGGCCGCTGCGACACGCAAGCGCAATGAACATCACAGCCCCCACTAATGAGGGACAGGATGAGCGGTGGCTTGCCGCTGCCTGCATCCTGCACCCGCACCTGGTAAAGGATTTTCGCTATGGCCAAAGCGCAGAAGAAATGGTCGCAGGACGTCACCGAACACAGCGATGCGATGGACCTGAAGGAAGGCGTGTTCAAATCGGACGATCCGAAGAAGATTGCCCGCTCCGTCAAGCGCTCCGCCGAGAAGAGCGATCGCCGCAAGGCTAGCCCCTTCCGCGCGGCCATGTCGATGCTGACCTTCTACATCAACCGTGCCGGCGACCACCTGACGAAAAAGCGGCGCGGCACCCTTGAAAAAGCCAAGGACGAATTGCGAAAAGACTTCGGTCGCCAACCGAAGGATTGAGCAGTCATGGCATACGAGCTTTATTACTGGCACGGCATTCAAGGCCGCGGGGAATTCGTGCGGTTGGCGTTGGAGGAAGCCGGCGCCGACTATATCGACATCACCCGCCAATCCGGCCGCGGGCGCGGGACCGGCGCCATGTTCGAGATCATGGAGAGCCAAAGCGAAGCGCATATTCCCTTCGCGCCGCCCTTCCTGAAGGATGGCGACCTCATCATCCCGCATGTCGCCAACATCCTGTTTTACCTCGGCCCGAAGCTCGGCCTCGCGCCCGAGGACGAAGGCCTTCGCCATGTCGTCAACGGCCTGCAGCTGACCGTCACCGATTTCGTCGCCGAAGTGCACGATACGCATCACCCGATCGACACGTCGCTCTACTACGAGGACCAGAAGCCGGAAGCCAAAGCCCGCTCAGCCGCCTTCATCCGCGAGCGCATTCCGAAATTCCTCGGCTATTTCGAGCGTGTGCTGCGGCAGAACCCAAAAGGCTCGGGCCATATGGTCGGCGATACGCTGACCTATGTCGACCTCTCGCTCTTCCAGGTGATCGAGGGCCTCTCCTATGCCTTCCCGAAAGCCATGGCGAGCCGCAAGACTGATTACCCCGGCCTGCTGGCGCTGCACGACGCGGTGGCGAAGCGTCCGAATATCGCCCGCTATCTCGCCTCTCCCCGTCGCCTCGCCTTCAACGAGGAAGGGATTTTTCGGCACTATCCCGAGCTCGACAGCGCGGGATGAGGCAAGAGCCGTTTAGGCGAGCGGCACGGCCGCAGCGAAGAAATTTTCCCAAGGATCCTTCGGCCGGGTCTCCAGTTGCTGCGGTACGTTGCCGAGCGTGAAAGCGGCCGGACCTCTCACCACGTTCAAATCCGGCCAATCGATCGGCATCGAAACCGGCGCGCCTACTCGTGCTCGCGTCGAATAGGCCGCGACCGCCGTATTGCCGCGGCCGTTGCGGAGATAATCGATGTAGATATGCCCCCCGCGTTTCGCCTTCGTCGCGGTTGCCAGATACTTCTCCGGCGCGTCGGCCGACATGCTTTCGGCAAGCGAATGGGCGAAATCCTTCACCTCGGCCCAGCCGGCCTTCGGCGCAAGCGGCGTCACCACATGCAGCCCCTTGCCACCCGATGTCTTGACGAAGGCGGCTAGGCCACGCGCCTCCAGCCGCGTCTTCAATTCTAGCGCTGCTGTGATGACCGCGCACCAGGCCACGTCCTCGCCGGGGTCGAGGTCCATGGTGATCATGTCGGGTTTTTCCCAATTGTCGGTGGTGACGCCCCAGGGATGAATTTCGAGCACGGCCGATTGCACCAGCGCCACGAGACCGTTGAAATCGCCGATGCGCAGCAGCTTTTCGCCGTCCGGATCCTCCGGGTCGGCGATCTCCTCGATATGCGGATTCATGCCTTTCCAGGCATGTTTCTGGAAAAATCGTTGGTGGCTTTTTATCCCATCCGGCAAACGCAGCAGCGCCAGTGGCCGGTTGACGACATAGGGCGCCATGAACGGCCAGACCGCCGCGTAATAATCCGCGAGCGCCTGCTTCGTCACGCCCTCATCCGGCCAGTAGAGCCGGTCGGGATGGGTCAGCGAGACGTCAGATGCTGGCGGATGTCTGGGGTTCATTCTTCGATCTCGCGTGTGAGGAAATCAAGTAGCCTGTTTTCCTCGGCCCGCAAGCCCCGCAGCGGCTCGTTACCGCTCTCGACCAGAGGATGGTCGTTGCCGGCGAGTGCGATGATCGCCGGATGGATATAACTCGAACGCGAGATCGCCGGCGTGTTGTGCAGTGCCTCGGCCGCGGCTTCCGACATCTGCTTGACCGTCGGCCGGCCGCCTCCGGTAATCGCCTCGCGCGCCGCGCCGAAAGCCGCCAGCGAGCCGGCCCAGGTGCGAAAGGTTTTCGCCGAGATGGGAATGCCCGATATCTCGGCGAGATAGGCGTTCAACCGGCCGGAATCGATCGGCTTCAGCGCCCCGCTTTCATCCTTCCAGACGAAGAGCTGGCGCCCGGGTAGGTCGGCTATTTCCTCCAGGATCTTCTGCAGCCTGGGATGTTTGAGACTGCGCTGGACGCGTTTGCCGCCCTTGGCGCGGAATTTCAATTCGATCCGCCCGTCGACGATCTTCAGGTGGCGCTTCAGCAGCGTCGTTGCGCCATAGGTGCCGTTCTCCCTGACATAGGCCTGGTTGCCGACGCGCAAATGCGCCTCGTCGAGCAGGGTCGTCAAAGCCGCAAGCACACCGTTGACGTCCTCCGCGCCGGTGTCGAGATGGCGCAGCACGGTGCGGCGTATCTTCGGCAGCGCCCGGCCGAATTCGATCAGCTGATGGAATTTTCCCGCACTGCGGAAGGATTGCCATTCCTTGTGGTAACGGTATTGCTTGCGCCCGCGCGCATCGATGCCAGTCGCCTGCAGATGGCCGTTATCATAGAGGCAGATCCACACATTCTCATAGGCCGGCGGCAGACCGAGCGCACCGATGCGTGCCCGCTGTAATTCGTCAGCGAGCGTCGTGCCGTCGGGCATCACATAGCTGAAGCCCTTGCCTTTCCTGCGTCTTCGGATGCCTGGTTCGGTATCGCTGACATAGACGAGACCAAGTTCGGTGATGGCTTCGGCATTCATCTTCGCTGCGACCTGTTACCTGCTCCTGCGGCCGAACTGGAACCACCGCCGACGCTCGGCTTTTGTCGCATCCTTCGGCGGCTCGGTCTGGCCCTTCGGCGCGAAGACCGCCACGCTCTGGGCATAGACGATGACCGGATTCTGCGGCTCGTGCACCTTGAAGGCGTCCGTCTCCGCGCCCGTGTCGAGAACCCTCGACCACTGTTTCAGCCCATTCACGACAGGCAGGTGAACCTCGCAATCGCCACCGGCATTGAAGATGAGGAAGAGGTCGTCCATCGTCTCGGTGTCTGGCGCATTCACGCTCCTCGAGACATAGACCCCGAACACCTGCAATCCGTCGTCGTTCCAAGCCCCATCGTCCATGAAGTTGCCGTCCGGCTTGTACCAGGCGATCTCGATGCGGCCATCCTCGGCGGTCTCGCCGGTCAGGAACCGCTCCTGCCGCAAGACGGGATGGGCCTTGCGGAAGGCGACGGCCTGCCGGCAGAAATCGAGGAAAGGGTCGTCGAGCCCCGCCCAATCCGTCCAGCCGATCTCGTTGTCCTGGCAATAGGCGTTGTTATTGCCGCCCTGGCTGTTGCCCACCTCATCGCCGGCAAGGATCATCGGAACGCCCTGGGAGAGCATCAGCGTCGCCATCATGTTGCGGCGCCGCCGCGTCCGAAGGCTGTTGATGTCGTCGTTATCCGTCACTCCTTCGGCACCCATATTGTCCGAATGATTGTCCGAATGTCCGTCCCTGTTATCCTCGCCGTTCGCGTCATTGTGCTTGTCGTTGAAGGAAACAGTATCCATCAGCGTGAAGCCGTCATGGGCTGACAGCAGATTGATCGATGATGTCGCACCGCGATCCGAGTGGTTGAACTGTACCGCCGAGCCGGTGATGCGCTGCGAGATCTCCGACACCATGCCGCCGTCGCCCTTCCAAAAGCGGCGCACGTCGTCACGAAACTTGTCGTTCCACTCACGGAAGGGGTGCGGGAAGCCGCCGACCTGATAGCCGCCGTCGCCCACGTCCCAGGGCTCGGCGATCAGCTTGACACCGGCGAGGATCGGATCCTGGCGGATGGCTCCGAAAAACAGGCCCTGCCTGTCGAATTCCATATCCTGGCGGCCGAGCGTGCTGGCAAGGTCGAAGCGGAACCCGTCGATATGCATGACGCCGACCCAATAGCGCAGACTGTCGAGCACCATGCGCATCACCATAGGATTGGCGGCATTCAGGGTGTTGCCGGTCCCTGTTGTATCGAAGGTGTGGCGAGGATCGTCGGGTGAGAGGGTATAATAGCTGGCATTATCGAGCCCGCGGAAGGAGAGCGTCGGGCCTTTCTCGCTGCCTTCAGCAGTGTGATTGTAGACGACGTCCATGATGACTTCGATGCCGACGGCATGGAACTTCTTCACCATGGTCTTGATCTCGGTGATCTTGTCGCCGGACATGTAGCGCGATTGCGGCGCGAAGAAGCCGAGCGTCTGGTAGCCCCAATAATTGCGCAGGTTGTTTTCCAGGAGATAACGATCGTCGAGGAAATACTGGATCGGCAAGAGCTCGATCGCCGAGATGCCGAGCTTGACGAGATGGTCGATGATCGGATCGCTGCACATGCCGAGAAAGGTGCCGCGCAGCCTGTCGGGCACCTTCGGATGGGTCATCGTCAGGCCGCGCACATGCGCCTCGTAAATGATCGTATCAGGCCAGGGACGGCGGATCGCCTCTTCACCCGCCCAGTCGAAATCCGGATCCTGCACCACGCCCTTGACCATGAAGGGGGCGCTATCACGTTCGTCGAAGGAAAGATCGTCCTTGCCGATCTGGTAGCCAAACAGCGCGTCGTCCCATTTCAACTCGCCCGTCACCTGCTTCGCATAGGGGTCGAGCAGGAGCTTGTTAGGATTGAAGCGATGACCAGCTTTCGGATCGTATGGACCATGGGCGCGATAACCGTAGACGGTTCCCGGTCCGACGCCGGCGATATAGCCCGACCAGATATCGCCTTCACGCTTGGGCAGCGGCAATCGCGCGACCTCCTTCTTGCCGTCCGGCGAAAAGAGGCAGAGCTCAACCTGTTCTGCATGCGCTGAGAATACCGCGAAATGGGTGCCCGAACCCGTATATTCCGCCCCGAGCTCCGGCTTGAGGAAGTCGAGTTCTGAAAATGAATAGCTCATAATGCCCCGCTCGATAAAAAGACCATGCGGGAAACGTAACGGCGGCTCGAAAGTTCCCTTGGCTTGCAAGGGAAGATCTCTCGAGGAGGCGGAGACTAAGGCATCAACTGTCCGCCGTTGACCTCGATAATCTGTCCGGTGATGTAGCCAGACAGCGTCGGCGATGCGAGGAAGAGATAGGCTCCAACGCAATCCTCGGAGGTGCCGACGAAGCCCATCGGGATCGACTTGCGCTGCAGCTCCATCTGCTCGTCATTGGTATAACGTTCGTGGAAGGGCGTGGCGATGACACCCGGCGCCACCGCATTGACGCGGATCCTGTCGGCGACGAATTCCTTGGCATGGCCGCGGGTGATCGTCGAGACGAAACCTTTGGACGCCGCATAGAGGATCGCACCATTGCCGCCGCCGTTGCGCGCGGCGATCGAGGTGGTGTTGATGATGAAGCCTCCCTGCTTCTTCAGCCAGGGATGCGCTGCACGCGTTGCCGCCAGCACCGAGCGGGCGTTGAGGTCCATGACCGCGGCATAATGCGCGTCGGTATATTCCGAGGTCGGCTTGCGCCCCAGCATGCCGCCGGCATTATTGATGAGCCCATCGAGATGACCGAAGGTCTTCGCCGTCTCCTCGACGACACGCTCGGTCTCGCCCTCCCTCGACACGTCGCCCTGGATCAGATGCACGGTGCCGCCGGCAGCACGGATCTCCTCGGCAAGTTTTTCCGCCGGTTCGCGGCTGGCATTGTAATGCACGCCGACCTTGGCTCCTTGAGCCGCGAAGGCACGGGCGAGTGCCGCGCCGATGCCGGTCGAGGCGCCGGTGATCAGCACGGCTTTGCCGGACAGGTCCGGCAGCTTGATGGATGCGAGCGATTGCGCAAGTTCGACCATGGCGACGAATGCCTCCCGAAAAACCAAGGACATAGGTGATGAAACGAATAGGAGAAGTCTTATCTAGGGGAAATCGACGAAGGGCAATGCACGAAAGGGCGAGATTTGCGTGAGAGGCCGAGGCTGACGAGCGGCGATGTGCTCGGTCGCCGGGAAAATCAGTCGGTCTGATGTCCGCGATTTTTCGTGACCGTCGGCATGCCTGCCGGCCTCAGATGTTTCCTCAGCGCCGCGATCCTGAAGATGGCGTTGGCAGCACCATAACCACGATAACCGCGCCGCTCGACGATCTCGAAGAACAGGCCTTCGCCATAGGTCGGGCTATAGAGCTGGAAATATTCGCCGTGCTCATCGCGATCATAGAGGATGTTGCCCGCCTTGAGGCGCTCGGCAAATTCGGCGTCGAGGCCGAAGCGGGCTTCGAGATCGTCATAATAGTTCGGCGAAATCGCCAGTGAGACGAAACCGTTTGCGGCAAGGGCTGCTGCAGTGGCAAAGATGTCGTGCGTCCTGAAGGCCAGATGCTGGATGCCGGAGCCGAAGGTTTCGGCGATGAAACGGCCGGCCAGCGTGTTGCGGTTCTCGGCGCCGTTCATGGTGATGCGCAGCGAGCCTTCCGCATTCTCGACCACCTGGCTCCTGACGATGCCCGAGGGATCGACGATATCGACCATCGGCGTCTTCTGCACGTCGATCAGCGACGTATAAAACAACAGCCAGGTCAAAAGCTCCTCATATTTCATCGTCTGCGCCATATGGTCGATCGACTGCAGCCCGGCCGGCTGAAGAGGGATATGGTCCTCGATCGCGTCGAATTCGATCTCCCAGATGCGACCGAGTTCGGTCTTGCGGTCGAGGAAATAGAGGATGCCGCCGCCGACGCCACGCACCGCCGGCACCTCGATTTCGCCGGCATCGAGCGATTGCTCGAATCGTTGGGCGCCGAGCGCAACGGCGCGTCGCAACGCTGCCGTTGCATCATCGACCATCAGGCCGGCGGCATAGGCCGAGGTGCCGTGGACGGAATAGGAGGCGCTGGCAAAGCCCTTCTGCTCGGTATTGACGACGAGGTTGATGGCGCCCTGGCGAAAGACGGTCACGCGCTTGCTCTTGTGTCTGGCCGCTCTTCTAAAGCCGAGGCTTGCAAACAGCGCTTCGAGCTCTGGCGCCTCGTCTTCAGCGGCGGTGAACTCGACGAAGGAGATGCCCTCGACGGCTGCGCGGGGCGGCATTGGAGGCACCGGCAGCGCACTCTGCGGCTGCTGCCGCTTGACCTGGTCGCCGAGATAGATCAACGAGCGGCGGCCGTCGACGGCGATTGCGCTCGCAGACCCGCCGCGGAATTGATCGTTGAAGATCTCCAGCGACAGATATCCGTCATACCCCGTTGCGGCGACAGCCTTCATGAAGTCGAGCACCGGCAGATCGCCTTCGCCGGGCATGTTGCGGAAGTGCCGGCTCCAATAGAGCAGATCCATGTCGATCAGCGGCGCGTCGGCAAGCTGGATGATGAAGATCTTCTCCTTCGGGATCGAGCGGATCGAGTTGACGTCGATCTTGCGCGACAGCGTATGAAAGCTGTCGAGGACCAGGCCGATATTTGGATGATCGGCCCGCCGGACGATCTCCCAAGCGTCGCGGTGATCATGGATGTGGCGGCCCCAGGCGAGCGCCTCGTAGCCGACGCGCAGACCGCGCCCGGCGGCCCGCTCGCCGAGTTCATGAAAATCTGCCGCCGCCCGGTCGAGACCGCCGAGCGACGCTGGCGAAACGTTCGAGCAGACGAGCACGAGATCGGTGCCCATTTCCTGCATGACGTCGAACTTGCGCTCTGCCCGGTCGAAGGTGCGGCTGCGCAGCGGTTCCGGCATGCCTTCGAAATCGCGAAACGGCTGAAACAGCGTGATCTCCATGCCGAGATCGCGCACCATCCGGCCGACCTCCTTGGGGCTGGCGTCGTAGATCAAAAAGTCGTTCTCGAAAATCTCCACCCCGTCGAAGCCGGCCCTGGCGATCGCCTCCAGCTTGTCGCGCAGGTCGCCGCCTAATGAAACGGTCGCTATCGATGTCTTCATCGCAGGAGTCCTTTCGCGACAGTGATCGGGATGGGAGCGCCCTATGCCGCCTTTGTCTTGGCGACGAGCCGTGACGCCGCCTCGAGTGCGAACTCATAGCCATCCGGCCCGAGGCCGCAGATCACGCCGGTCGCAGCAAGCGAGATGTAGGAGTGGTGGCGAACGGTTTCGCGGCGATGCACATTGGTGATGTGCAGTTCGATGATCGGGCCTTCGAAGGTCCTCAGCGCATCATGGATGGCGAGCGAGGTATGGGTATAGGCACCGGCATTGATGACGATCGCGTCGGCCGCATGGCGGGCTTCGTGGATCCAGTCGATCAGTTCGCCCTCGTGGTTGGATTGCCGGAAGTCGACACCATGCTTTCGGCCCGCCGGGCTCGCATGGCACATGGTTTCGATGTCAGCGAGTGTCGTGCTGCCGTAGATATGCGGCTCGCGTTGGCCAAGCAGATTGAGGTTGGAACCGTTGAGAACGAAGATCGGCTTCATGTCAGAATGCTTTCCTTGGATTTGTAGCTTGCAATGTCGGTGAGAATTTTCCGGCTGCGAGCGCCTCGTAACGATCGTGGAGATCGATCCGGCTTCCCGATGCGGCAGCCTCCGCCACGGCAAGCGTCGCGATCAGCGTACGGGCGCCATCCTCAACGGTGAGCAGCGACTCCGCCTCGCCGCGGACGACATCGCGGAAATGGTCGAGCTGGGCGTGGTAGGGATCGATGAAGCTTGCAAGCAGCCGCTGGGACCGGATCGGCTCGTTCCAGTTCTGGCTACCCTCTGCCTGCGCCCAATGGACCAGGGTCGGAAATTCCAGAGAACCGCGGCTGCCGACGAAGCGATAGTTGCTCTCTCCGCTGAACGGAAACTCGACTGCTTCGCCGGCCCCCTGCTCCGTCGTCCAGGGGGAAACCGCGCTGTCGCTCGCAAAGAAGGTGCCGATGCAGCCGCTATCGAATTGAAGCAAGGCGCCGGTGGTATCTTCAACCGGGAACTGCCGCTGCCGGTTTGAGGAGATGGCGCTGACACCAAGGATCTCGCCTGCCGTGTAACGCAGGAAATCGATCTCGTGAATGAGGTTGATCAGGATCGGTCCGCCACCCGGCTGCGTGCGCCAGGGGGCGATGCGGAAATACTCATCCGGCTTGTAGGCCGCCCAGATGGCGGAGACGCCGACAAGATTGCCAATCAACCCTTCACGCAGCAAGCGTCTCAGCGTCTTGACCTGGTCATGATGGCGGCGATGATGACCGACGAGCGTCCGGACATTGTTTGCGCGCACTTCCAGGAGCAGATCGGCGGCGCTTTCGAGCGTATCGGTCACCGGCTTTTCGATCAGCATATCGATCCCGAGGCGCGCGCATTCGATACCGATTTCGGCATGGCTCTGGTTGGGCGAGGCAATGATGACGGCCTGCGGCCGTGCTTCATCGAGCAGCGACTTGTAATCCTTGAAGACCGCAATACCCGGATATTGCGCCGAGATGCTGTCGCGGTTGACGTCAGCGATACCGGCAAGGTCGAAATCGGGATGATCGATGATCTTCTTGATGTGTTTGCGGCCGATCAGGCCTGCGCCGATGACGCCGATGGAGATATTTGCCATGCTTTCAACCATTCCGTTCCAGTCACAAGAGGGTTTGCAGGCGGGTGCGAGAAGCAACCGCATCCGCCAATGGATTTTCCGAGATGATTTCGATGACCACGTCGCCGTCGAAGCGAAGATCTTCGATGGTCTTCAGGATCGGCCGGAAGTCGATCTGTCCCGAGCCGATCGGCGCGTGCTGCCATTTGCCGTCGTCGGCATCCGAGAGGTGGATGACGCGAACCCTGTCCTTCAACATTTCCAGGCCGGCGGACGGATCCTCGCCGATCGCCCGGGCATTGGCGACGTCATAGACGACGTCGATATTGTCCCGGCGGCAGCGGTCGAGCATCGATCGGATCGAGGCCGCATCCGGGAAGACACCGATCGGGTGGTTTTCGAAGAGAAGTCGGATTCCGCAGGCGGCGGCGTGGTCCGCCAGCCGGACGAGGCAGTCAGCGACGATATCTTCCAGCACGCCCGGTGTCGCGGCGATGAGCGCGTGTTTACGCCCTGAACTCACCGTGACATAGCGGCTGCCGAGAAAGGCGGCCGCTTCGATTGCTCTGCCATAGGCGCCGACAGCAAACTCCGTCACATCGGGCATAGGGCTGGCGAGATTATAGTCGCCAACCGGCAGGTCGAGCGCGACCAGCTTTCCGCCAGCAGCGGCGATGCCGTTCCTGAGCGCGATCCAGTCCGTCGAACCGTGATCACGGATATTGAAATGCGGATCACTGGCAAGCAGCTGGAATTTCCTAAAACCCTGATCCGCCAGCCTGGCGATGGCCTCGGCCGCCGTCGCGTTCCAGACGAAGCCGAACGTATGAACACCGTAATCGAGTGGCATTATTCTCTTCCCGCTCTCAGTGCCCGAGAATCTGTCCGAGAAAAGCGCGCGTGCGCTCGTTCCGGGGCGCGGTGAAGAATTCCTCGGGCGACGCCTCCTCGATGATCTCGCCATTCGCCATGAAGATCACACGATCGGCCACGGCGCGGGCAAAACCCATCTCATGGGTCACGCAGATCATCGTTCGCCCTTCGCCGGCGAGCGAGACCATTGTGTCGAGCACTTCCTTGACCATCTCGGGATCGAGCGCCGAGGTCGGCTCATCGAAGAGCATCACCTTTGGATCCATGCAGAGCGCGCGGGCAATCGCCACACGCTGCTGCTGACCGCCGGAAAGCTGCGCCGGATATTTGTGCATCTGATCGGAGATGCGCACGCGCTCCAGATAGGCTCGCGCAACCTCTTCCGCCTGTGCTGCCTTCATTCCGCGCACCTTCATCGGTGCAAGCATGCAGTTTCTCAGAACCGTCATATGCGGGAAGAGATTGAACTGCTGGAAGACCATGCCAACCTCACGACGGATGGCGTCGATCGAGGCGCCTGTCTTCAACTCGATACCGTCGACCACGACCCGGCCGCTGGCGAAATTCTCGAGATAGTTGATGCAGCGGATGAGGGTCGATTTCCCCGAGCCGGAAGGCCCGCAGAGAACGACCTTCTCCCCCTGCTTCACCGTCAGGTTGATGCTCTTGAGAGCGTGGAAGGCGCCGTAATATTTGTCCACGGCTTCCATGACGATCATCGGATCGACAGCGGCATTGTCCGCAATTGTCACCATCGCATTCACGGCGTCTTCCTCATCTGCTTTGTTATTGAACGGTGAAGGGGATATTAGGCAGCGAGTCCGGGAAGTCGGGCGCGTCCTGGCCAAGCCATTTCTGGTAGATCTTCTCGAGGCGGCCGTCGGCGCGCGCCTTGTCGATGAAGGCGTTCAGCTCCTCGACAAACTGCTTTTGACCGGGACGCACGGAGATGCCGTTATATTGGCGGTTGAACTGCAGTTTCTTTTCGAATTTGAAGTCCGGCGCGATCTTGGCGATGCTGAGGAAATAGGTGTTGTTGGCGCCGAGCGCGTCGACCTGACCGGAAAGGAAGGCCTGGATGGCGGTAGCATCGTCATCGAAACGCTGGATCGTCGCGCCTTCCGGAGCGTTCTGCGTCACCTGCGTATCCTGTGCCGAGGAGCGCGCAACGGCAATTCGCAGGCCCTTGAGATCGGCCGGCGCCTTGATATTTGTCTCCGGCTTGGCGAGCAGCATGATGTCGATCGCCGAATAGGGCTTGGTAAACTGCACCACCTTGGCGCGGTCGGGATACATGCCCATCACTGCAATCAGTGCATCGACTTTGTTGGTCATCAAGGTCGGGATACGATTGGCGACGGCAACACGGTTGAACTCGACCGGCACGCCGATTTCCTCACCGAGAAGCTTGGCGAAATCGGCATCGAAGCCGGCGCTCTGATTGTTTTCGTCGACGAACCCCCATGGTGGATTCTCGCCCTGGATACCGATCACGATCTTGCCGCTGGCCTTCAGCTCCGCAAAGCTCTGCGCATCAGCCTTGCCGGCGCCGAATGCGACGACAAGGCCAAAACCGATCGCGCCGACTGCCCCCCAGGCCTTCCTCAACATATTGGTATTCTTCATCATTAGGCTTCCTCCTTGCCCTTAGCGTTATTCCCTGCGCGCGCTAGCGGGCGCTCGCAAAGCGTTTTTCCAGTTGGAAACTGAAGTGCGACAGCGGCCAGCAGAGCGCGAAGTAGAGCGCGCCGACGAGGCCGAAGACGATGAGCGGTTGATAGGTCGCGTTGGAGACGATCTGCCCGGCCCGCGTCAGCTCGGTGAAGCCGATAATGGCGGCAAGCGACGTACCCTTGACCAGTTGCACCAGGAAACCGACGGTGCTTGGCAGCGAAATCCGCAGCGCCTGCGGCAGGATGACGTCGACGATACGGGTCCGGTATCCGAGGCCGAGCGCCTTGGCCGCTTCTTCCTGCCCCTTCGGCAGCGCCATGATGGTGCTGCGCCAGATCTCCCCGAGATAGGCGCTCGCATGCAGCGTGAGGCCGGCGGCAACGGCGACCCAGGCGTTGACCGTGATGCCGATCAGCGGCAGGCCGTAATAGATGACGAAGAGCTGCATCAACAGCGGCGTGCCCTGAAAGACGATGATGAATGCGGTCGCCATGGCTCGCAGCGCCTGGAACGGTGCCGTGCGGATCAGGGCGATGCAGAGCCCTCCACCGGCACCGCAGACGAAGGCAATCGCCGCGAGCAGGATCGTCCAGCGGAACGCTTCGAGCAGGATGACGATCTGATTGAGGCCGAGTGTCTGAACCATCGCCGTCACCGCGTCGGATAGGAGAGAAGGCCGCGCTCGATCAGGGAGAAAAGCCCCGTGAGCATGGCGGACATTCCGAGGTAGAGACCGGTCAGGGTCAGGTAGACCTCGAAACTGCGAAAGGTCGTCGATTCCAGCTGCTGGCCAATGCTGGCTAGCTCCATCGCCGATATCGAGGCGACAACGCTGGAGGTCAGCATCAACAGAATGAACTGGCTTGCGAGTGCAGGAAAGCTGACGCGCAGCGCCGGCCGCAGGATGATATAGCGGAACACCTGGAAGCCGCTGAGGCCGAGCGCGCGGCCTGCCTCGACCTGGCCCTTCTGGATCGATTCCACCCCGCCACGGATGATCTCGGCGGCATAGGCGCCGCCGTTGAGACCAAGCGCGACGATGGCGGCGGTATCTGGCGCGAGCCTGATCCCGATCGACGGCAAGCCGAGATAGATGAAGAAGGCCTGAACCGGAAAGGGAGTGTTGCGGATGATCTCGATGAAACACTTCACCAGCCAGACGAACGGCCCGATCCCGGTCCGGCGCAAGCCCACGCAGAGAAGGCCGATGGCAAAGCCCATCGCCATCGCCTTGGTCGAAATCGCAAGCGTCAGCCAGCACCCATAGAGAAGCCGGGGCCAGGCGGCAAAAATAACGCTGAAATCAAATTGATAGCTCACGGTGAGCTCCTCCCGTCGCTGCAAGCGCCTTCTCCGTCCCCGGCCCTCACACGCAAAATGTTCGCTTGCGTACATAAGTAGCCAGATGATGAAATATCTGTCAACTCCCTGGGAGGATTAATGCCAATCTGAAATATTTCTTTTTCTTTCAATTATTTAGTATAACAACCTGATCTACTTTGAAGATTCAATCTGACATTTTTTCTTGAATATTCACCGATGCCAGCCTCAAAAAATTGTTCGAAATGGTTCAAAATTCATTCCTTGCTATGCAAGTAAAAGCCATCTCACGTGGGGATCGGCTCAACTGGCGGTTTTTGGAATGTTCGAGGGCGGCCATGCTTGCAAAGCGAGGCAAAGGCCGCGATAAGGGCGATTGCATTGGCTGGTCAGCGAGGAACCATGGCTGAGAGTGCGGTTAAACCCGGCAAGTCGCAGGCGACGCAAAAATATCAGCGTCAGCAGCGGACGAATGATCCCGATCAGACCCGCGCAGACATCCTCGAAGCGGCCGAGGGTGAGTTCGCCCGGCATGGCTACGCCGGCACGACAATCGACAGCATTGCCCAGAAGACCCGCCGCAGCAAGCGGATGATCTATTACTACTTCAACTCGAAGGCGAAGCTCTACGTCGCCGTGCTCGAAAACGCCTATGCGCGCATCCGCGTCGCGGAAGCGAAGGTCGACCTCGGTGAGGAAGATCCACGCCAGTCGCTGAAGAACCTCGTGGACTTCTGCTTCGACTTTCACTTCGATCATCCGACGTTCGTCAAATTGATCATGAGCGAGAATCTCAACGACGCAAAATACCTGCCGGCCTCATCCCTGATCGGCGAATTGCACCGGCCGATCCTGCAACGCATCGATCAATGCCTGCGTCTCGGATACCAAAAGGAACTATTCCATCAGGCCGTTACGCCAATAGAGATCCATATGACGCTGAGCGGTCTCTGCTTCTTCAATGTTTCAAACCGTGCCACCTTCTCGGCGATCTTCGATGTCGATATGACATCGGCGGCAGCGCGGCGAGCCCGCAAGCAGCAGATCCTGCTGACGATCCTTGGGCGGCTGAACACGACGATGGAAGGCTTCGTTTCGGATTTCTCGTAAAGATCGGTCCTTCGCAACCGCCGCACCACAGAACAGCCCGGCGTCGTCTCATGGAGCCACGCCAAAGGCCGGCTGCGGTTTTTGGCGGGCGAGTGGCGGGAATGCGAGGGCGATCGCGGCCGCCCCCAGACCGACCGTTGCGGAGCCGATGAACAGCCAGGAATAATTGGCGAAGGTGTCGAAGATCCAGCCGCCGACGAGAGGGCCGAAGGCCATGCCGAGGCTGGAGAGCATCGTCGCCGCACCAAAGACCGTGCCGATAATGCGCGGCCCGAAATATTCCCGCGCCAGCACCGCATAAAGCGGCATCACACCGCCATAGGCGCTGCCGAAAATGATGGCGAGCGCATAGAATTCGCCGAGCCGGCTGACCAAGAGATAGGTCGCGAGTGCGGCCGCCTGCACCAGCAGGCCGGCGACCAGCACCGGCTTTACCCCTATCCTATCGGCAAGGCTGCCATAGAGCAGCCGACCACCCAGTCCGGCCAGACCTTCGACGCTGTAGATGCTGACGGCTGCCATCGGTGCGACGCCGCAGATCGTCGCATAACTCACCATATGGAAGATCGGCCCGGAATGTGCCGCGCAGCAGGCAAAGAAGGTCAGGCCGAGCACGATGAATTGCGGGGATCGGAAGACTTTCGACAGCTGGGGCCTGGCGCCGTCGGCTGCGAACTCGGTTCCGGTTTCAGCGGTTTCGGCCGGTGGACGCCTGACCAGCAGAGCGGCCGGCACCAACAGCAGCCAGGCGCCGATACCGATCATCAGCATGGCGGGCCGCCATTCATAGGCCGAGATCAGCCAACGCGCGAAGGGCGAGATCGTCATCGGCGCAACGCCCATGCCGGCGGAGACGAGCGACACTGCAAGGCCGCGGTTTTCGTCGAACCACGCCGTGGTCGCCGCGATCATCGGCGCGAAGAAGGTGCTGGCGGCGAGCCCGACGAGGATGCCGTAGGTCAGCTGGAACTGCAGCAGCGTCTCGGCCCGGCTCGCCAGCACAAGCGCCAGGCCGAGCAGCACCGACCCGATCATCACGACGACGCGCGGGCCGAAGCGGTCGCTTGCCGCGCCCCAGAAGAAGCCGCCGAAGCCCATGACGATGAAATTCAGCGTCATCGCGCTGGCGATGCCGACATGCGACCAGCCGGTCGCCGTTGCGATCGGCCCCTGGAAAATCGCCAGCGAAAACATCGCGCCAAGCGCAACGCAGGTCATCAATGCGCCCGCAGCGACGATGACCCAACGATAGGAAACACTCATGGCTTCATAACCTCCATGCCGACAGAGTGATCGCGACGCATGCGGCAAGCCTACCGCACTCCGCGCCTGCAATCCAAAGACGTTTGAACCGCTGCGATTTCGACAGCGCGCTCACATCTTTTTCGTCGCACTTAGAGAGTACGAAACATCACCAATGCATCGACATAGCCCTGCGTCGGATGAAGAAACACACCGGGAAGACGACCGACGATTTCGAAACCGAGCGATTGCCACAGCGCGACGGCGCGTTCATTGCTGCAGACGACGAAATTGAACTGCATCGCCCGAAAACCCCTGGCGCGGGCATGCTGCAGGGAATGGTCATGCATCCGGCGAGCGACGCCGCGACCGCTCGCGGCGGCGTCGGTCATGTAACCGCAGTTACAGACATGCCGGCCGCCGCCGGCCTGATTGGCCTTGATGTAATAGGTGCCGAGGATGACGCCATCCTCTTCCGCGACGAAAGTCTCGCGGTCCGGTCCCATCCAATAGGCGAGTGCATCGGCTTCGGAGAGATCACGATCGAGCGCATAGGTTTCGCCGGCGCGGATCGTCGGACCGATGATCCTCCAGATCGCGTCTTGATCGTTCTTATCTGCGGGGCGGATCAGCATGCCCGATGTCTACAGAAGCCTGATATGGCTTGCAACGGGTGGGCGGCCTCCGGCAAATGCCGGAAGCGCCTCCCTTTCGAGCGACATCAAACCCTTTCAAGCGCGATCGCGATGCCCTGCCCGACGCCGATGCACATGGTCGACAGCGAATATTTTCCGCCGGTCTCACGAAGCTCCAGCGCCGCCGTGCCGGTGATGCGTGCACCCGACATGCCAAGCGGATGGCCGAGCGCAATCGCGCCGCCATTGCGGTTCACCCGCGCATCATCATCGGCAATGCCGAGCGCGCGCAACACTGCCAGCCCCTGGCTGGCGAAGGCCTCGTTGAGTTCGATCACGTCGAACTGTTCGGCGGTCATGCCGAGCCGCGCCATCAGCTTGCGTGAGGCCGGGATCGGCCCGACACCCATCACCCTTGGCGGAACGGCGGCGGCAGCACCACCGAGAATGCGGGCGATCGGCGTCAGGCCATATTTCCGGGCCGCCGCTTCCGAAGCGACGATCAACGCCGCCGCCCCGTCATTGACGCCGGAGGCATTGCCGGCCGTCACCGTGCCGCCCTCCTTCTTGAAAGGCGTGGCGAGTTTCGCCAGCGTCTCGATCGTCGTCGCCCGCGGATGTTCGTCTTTTTCGACGATGACGGGATCACCCTTACGCTGCGGAATGATCACCGGGGTGATTTCCTTCGCCAGCCGTCCGTTCGCCTGGGCGGCCGCCGCCTTCGCCTGGCTTCGCACCGCGAAGGCATCCTGGTCCTCACGGCTGACATGATAGTCCTCGGCAACGTTCTCACCGGTCTCCGGCATGGAATCGACGCCATATTGCTTCTTCATCAGCGGATTGACGAAGCGCCAGCCGATCGTCGTGTCGTGGATTTCGGCGGCGCGTGAAAAGGCCGTCTCGGCCTTCGGCATGACGAAGGGCGCGCGCGACATGCTTTCGACGCCGCCGGCGACCATCAGCTCGGCCTCGCCGGAGCGGATGGCCCGCGCCGCCGTGATCACCGCGTCCATGCCGGAGCCGCAAAGCCGGTTGATCGTCGTGCCCGGAACTGAGATCGGCAGGCCGGCCAGCAGCGCCGACATGCGCGCGACATTGCGATTATCCTCGCCCGCCTGGTTGGCGCAGCCGAAGATCACATCATCGACGGCTTCCCAATTGACGGCGGCATTTCGTTGCATCAGCGCTTTCAGCGGAATGGCGCCGAGATCGTCGGCGCGCACTTGGGACAGCGAACCGGCGAAGCGGCCGATCGGCGTTCTGACATAGTCGCAGATAAAGGCTTCGGTCATGGCTTTTCCTCAGAGTTGCGGGACGACGAGGTCGCCAACCGGCCCTTCGACGTGCAGCGGCGCGCCGGTCATCGCCTGCAATTCCTCTTGCGACATCGCGGCGAGCTTTTCGCGCAGGACGAAGCGTCCCTTGACGATGTCGATGACGGCGTGGCTCGTATAGACGCGGGTGATGCAGGCAACGCCGGTCAGCGGGAAGGTGCACTTCTCCACCAGCTTCGGCTCGCCCGTCTTGGTGACGTGTTCGGTGATGACACAGACTTGCTTGGCGCCGTGCACCAGGTCCATGGCGCCGCCGACGGCCGGCACGCCTTTGCTGCCCACCCGCCAGTTGGCGAGGTCACCGCTCTGAGCCACCTGATAGGCGCCGAGGATCGCGACGTCGAGGTGGCCGCCGCGCACCATGGCGAAGCTGTCGGCATGATGGAAGAAGGCGGCACCCGGCTTCAGCGTCACCGCCTTCTTGCCGGCATTGATCAGGTCCCAGTCCTCTTCGCCCGCCGCCGGCGGCTCGCCGAAATTCAGGATGCCGTTTTCCGTGTGGAAGATCGCCTGACGGCCGGGCGGCTGATATCGGGCGACCATTTCGGGAAAGCCGATGCCGAGGTTGACATAGGCGCCGTCGGCAATGTCCTGCGCGGCGCGCCAGGCGATCTGCGCGTTGGAAAGCTTGATGTCTTCACGAGTGTCGATGGTCATACGTAGGCCACTCCGGCTCGAATGAGCTCTTCTTCCTGTTGGGGATTGGGAACGGCGACAACGCGGTCGACGAAGATGCCGGGTGTCACCACGTGTTCGGGATCGATGCCGCCGGCCGGCACGATCGACGAGACCTGGACGATCGTCTTTTCCGCCGCCATGCACATCAGCGGATTGAAGTTGCGGCCGGCCTTGTTGTAGGTGAGGTTGCCCTGGATATCGCCGATTTCAGCCTTCACGATCGCAAAGTCGGCCTTCAGCCAGCGCTCCTGCACATAGTGGCGGCCATCGAACTCGGCGATGACCTTGCCGTTGGCCAGTTCGGTGCCGTAAGCCGTCGGCGTATAGAAAGCAGGGATGCCCGCCCCGCCGGCGCGGATGCGCTCGGCAAGCGTTCCCTGCGGCACCAGCTCGAGCTCGATCTCGCCGGCTAGATATTTATCCGTGAAGGCGCGCGGATCCGACGACCGCGGAAAGGAACAGATCATTTTCCGGACCAAGCCGGCATCGATCATCGCGGCGATGCCGATGCGCCCGTTGCCGGCATTGTTGTTGATCACGGTCAGGTTCTTCGAGCCCTTGTCGATCAGGGCATGAATGAGCTCGATCGGCGCGCCCGAGCCACCGAAACCACCGATCATGACGGTCGCGCCGTCACCGATCTCAGAGACGGCTTCCGCCGTGCTCCCGACTGTCTTGTCCATGCGGGATCTCTCCTTGGCTATGCGATCGGGAACTGGTTCCCGTCCTTCGAGCGTCAGGGATAAAGCGCAGCGGGCCGGACGGCAAGAAGTTTGTGCGATATTTGACATTTGTTCGTATATCGCACAATAAGGAGTGGTCGGGCGCAGCCCGAGCAATCGATCCAGCGAATCGATTGCAGCGACGAATGCCCGAAGCGCAAGCGAAGGGCGAAGCACGATAGAACGCGGTCCGACAGGCAACCCCAAGACAGGAGCCCACCATGCGCGAAACGGATTTCGTCAGCGGTTTTGCCCGCGGCCTGAAAGTCATTGAAGCCTTCGGTGAGACGCGGCAGCGGCTTTCCATTGCCGAGGCGTCGAAACTGACGGCGCTCGATCGCGCCGCCGTGCGCCGCTCGCTGCTGACGCTCGCCGAACTCGGTTATGCCGATTACGACGGCAAGTTCTTCACCCTGACACCGAAGATCCTGCGGCTTGGCCATGCCTATCTCGCGGCGACGCCGCTGCCGGCGCTGCTGCAACCGCATCTCGATCTTCTCTCCGAAAAGGCCGGCCAGAGTGCCTCGGCCTCGGTGCTCGACGGCACCGAAATCGTCTATGTCGCCCGCGCCTCGCAGCGCCGCGTCATGTCGATCAATTTGACCCCCGGAAGCCGCCTGCCCGCCTACTGCGCCTCGATGGGCCGGGTGCTGCTTGCGGCCCTTTCCGAGAGCGAGGCGCGCGCCATCCTGGCCCGCAGCGAGCTGAAGAAGAACACTGTGAATACCAGAACCGATCCGGAGGAGCTCATCACAGAATTCCGCCGTGTGCGCGCCGAGGGCTACGCCATCATCGATCAGGAGCTGGAGATCGGTCTCTGCTCCATTGCCGTGCCCATCGACAACGACCGCGGCGAAACCGTCGCGGCGATCAATATCGGGGCGCCGGCCGCTCTCGTGCCGGCCGCGGAGATGAAGGAGCGGTATCTGCCGCTGCTGAAGGAAACGCAGACCGCATTGCGACCATTACTGCGGCGGTGACGGCAAGCAGTTCCAGCAAAAGTCCGCAGCGGTTTTGCGTCCGGAATACGTAAAGAAACAGATGGAGCGGCCCCGAACAGGGGCCGCTCGCAATCGTCAATGCGTCAGGTCGAGCGCGGCTGTGAGGTCGCCCATCGGCGGCCGATCATTGTTGCGCAGCGCCTTGTCGCGGGCGAGGATGCCGGGCAGCACCGGCAAATCATAGCGCGCGGTGATGAAGCGGATGATCGAGGTCGTGTCGTACTGGGTGTGATCGACCATGCCGCTCTTGGCGAAGGGCGAGATGATGAAGGCCGGAATGCGGTTGCCCGGGCCCCAGCGATCGGCCTTCGGCGGCGCGACGTGATCCCAGAAGCCGCCATTCTCGTCATAGGTGACGATGACGAGCATATGGCTCCATTGCGGGCTCTTCTCGAGGTGGGAGACGATATCGGCAAGATGCTGGTCGCCGCTCGACACGTCGGCATAACCGCCATGTTCGTTGAGGTTGCCCTGCGGTTTGTAGAAGGAGACCGCGGGCAGCTTGCCATCGTCGATATCCCTGAGGAAGGCTTCGCCGCCAAGACCGCCATCCCTCAGATGTTCGGCGCGCGCCGGCGTGCCTGGCGCGAAATTGGCGAAATAGTTGAACGGCTGGTGGTGGAACTGGAAGTTCGGCACCGGCGTGGCGTTCTTGCCGTCGAGGGCTGCCTGCCAGGCGCCGCTATACCATGCCCAGCTGACGCCCTTCAGCGACAGCAGGTCGCCGATGGTGATTTCATGCTGCGGAGGCAGCGTCGTTGCGGCGGTGGGATCGGCATAGGCCGGATCGCCGTCCTTGGCCGGCGGATTGGCGCTCGGCTGGTAGGGCGGCTGCATGGTGTTGACGGCGTAGAAGTCGGGGGTCAGCGTGCCGTCGGAGACGAATTTCGGGGCGCCCTCCAGCGCCGACTTCGGGCCGTTTTCCGCCACAACAAGCGACGTGCCGTCCGCATCGACCTTGGCAATGGTCGGCTTTGCCGGGTTCTTGTCGGCGTCGGGATAATAGGGCGTGCAGGCGCAGACCAGCGCGAAATGATTGAGGAAGGAACCGCCGAAGGCGCCCTGGAAGAAGTTGTCGGCAATGACGTATTTCTTGGCGACCTGCCACATCGGCAGGACGGAGCCGTCGTAGTGCCCCATGACGAGGCTGCCGGAATCGGCCCAGGCGACGAATTTGTCGTTCTTGCCGCCGTCGATCTGCATCTGCTCCTGGTAGAAGCGGTGCCAGAGATCGCGGGTGATGACCGAAGGCGACTGCGCAAAACCGTTGGGATCGTCGATCTCAAAGGTGGCGTTGGCAAGATGGGCCGACTGCGCCTCGGTGACGGCAGGCGTCACGCCTTTGGCGGTGAGGCCGCCCCAGGCGGGCGGCAGTTCGGATAGCGGCTGGCCGTCGCGGTCGAGCTGGCGGGCGTGATCGACGGTCGCGTTCGAGAGCCCGTCGACGCCGGGAAAGCTGCCGTAGAGATTATCGAAGCTGCGGTTTTCGGCATAGATGACGACGACATTGTCGATCTTGTCGTAACCGGCGGGCGTCGCATGGGCTGCCGTTGTGATCGCAAACGGCACGATGGCCGATCCGGCGAGACAGATGGAATGGAGGGTCTTCAGTCTTTTCACGTCAGTTCCTCATGGCTAGGGGGCGTTGGCTAGAGGGAGCGGAGAACGCTCGGGGGCGTCCAAACGCTATTCCGGCCGTCTATCAACTTTGTGACATCGGGGGTTGGCGTGATGCCGCAGGCGATAGCCGTCATCAATTTGTTGCAACCAGGTTCGATCATGGAGCAAACCAGTCTTAAGCTATTGGAATCCTTATCATGGCAATCAAGACCATCTGGCTTGTGCGGTCCGGCCTGGCGGTGAGCATGGGTGCTGTGGCGCTCTGTCTTGCCAGTCTTCCGCTGCGGCAAAGCAGCGCGGCGACCACGGCCGGCCTGCATCCCGGCCCGATGTCGCGCGCCGAGGCCTTTGCCCGAGCCGAAACGCTCACCGCGCTCGGCCGCAAGATATTCTCGGATGCCTCGCTGTCGGCCTCGGGGCTCCAGGCCTGCGCGTCCTGCCATGATCCGGCTCACGCCTTCGGTCCGGCATCGGCCACACCGGTCGAAATCGGCGGCCAGCATATGGACCGGCCGGGGCTGCGCGCCGTGCCGACGCTGCGCTACCTCCAGGCGGTACCCACCTTCACCGAGCATTATTACGATTCCGAGGACGAGGGCGACGAAAGCGTCGACAATGGCCCGACCGGCGGCCTGACCTGGGACGGCCGTGTCGACCACGGCGCCGATCAGGCGAAGATCCCGTTGCTTTCGCCCTTCGAGATGGGAAACAAGGATGCGGCCGAAGTGGTGGCAAAGCTGCAGAAGGCAGCCTATGCCGATGACATCGAGGCGGCATTCGGCGAGACGGTGTTCGACAATCCCGACGATGCCTTCGACGCCGCCGCCGAGGCGCTCGCCACCTTCGAACAGAGCGGCCCGGATTTTTATCCCTATTCCAGCCGCTACGACGCCTTTCTCGCCGGCAAGGCGACGCTGACAGCGCAGGAGCTACGGGGGCGGCAGCTGTTCGAGGATCCGGCCAAGGGCAACTGTTCGAGCTGTCATCTGAGCGAGCCTGCCAATGACGGCGAACCGCCGCAATTTTCCGATTTCGGCTTCCTCGGGCTCGCCGCTCCCCGCAATATGGCAATCCCGGCCAATAGCGATCCGAACTATCACGATCTCGGCCTCTGCGGCCCTCAGCGCACCGACTTTGCTGGACGCAGCGACTATTGCGGCCTGTTCCGCACCCCGACGCTGCGCAATGTCGCTCTGAAGAAGAGCTTCTTCCACAACGGCTATTTCCACTCGCTGCGCGACGTCGTCTCCTTCTATGCGACCCGCGACAGCGATCCCGGCCGGTGGTATCCGAAAAATTCAGATGGCACGGTCCGTAGATATGACGACCTGCCGCAAGCCTATTGGGACAATCTCAACCAGGACCCACCCTTCGGCCGGAAGTCCGGCGATGCGCCTGCCCTCACCGACCCCGAGATCGACGACATCGTCGCTTTCTTGGGAAGCCTGACGGATGCCGATCTGCTGCCCAAGTCGGCCGGGCATTAGGAATGACGTCTTTCTCAACAATAACAATCAAACCGTCGAAGCATCCCCACTTGATGTATCATGATTTCCGATATACATCATTTTATCGGAAATCATGGGGGAATGATGGAACGCTCGTTTTTGACGATTGCCGCCGGCGAAAATAACGATGCGATCCGCGCCCTTTCGGCGCCGGCGCGGATTGAGATTCTCAAGCTGCTCTGTGCCAAAGGGCCGATGAATATCAACGACATCGCACGCGCGCTTTCCCTCCCCCAATCCACCGTCGCAACCGGCATCCAGATTTTGGAGGACGCCCGGCTTGTCGATTCCCAGCTGGCGAAAGCCCGCAAGGGAAATCAGAAGATCTGCTCGGCGATCTACAGCGAAATTCTGATCAGCTTCGAGGAAAGTGCTGCCCAAAGGGCCAACAATATCATCGAAGTCGAGATGCCTGTGGGGTTGTACACCAGTTGCGACGTCCATGCGCCTTGCGGTCTTTGCTCGACCGAGAGCGTCATCGGTCCCCTCGATGTGCCCGACTATTTCCTCGATCCGCAGCGCATGCAGGCCGGGCTCGTCTGGTTCGGCCGGGGCTATGTGGAATATAAATTCCCCAACAACGCCAAGGTGTTGAACAAGGATATCCGCGCCATCGAGTTTTCGCTGGAGCTGTCGTCCGAGGTGCCCGGCACCAATCCGGACTGGCCCTCCGATATCACGCTCTGGGTCAACGGCATGGCGATCGGCACCTGGACATCGCCCGGCGATTACGGCGACAAGCGCGGCGCCTTCACGCCGGCATGGTGGAAGCTCGAGGGCTCGCAATATGGGATGATGAAGACCTGGCGCATCTCGACGCGCGGAACCTTCATCGACGGCATCGCCGCATCGAATGTCACGCTCAGCGATCTGGCGCTTGCCCAGCACTCCTCGATCCGGCTTAGGGTCGGCATCGCCGAGAATGCCGGCCATACCGGCGGCGTGAATATTTTCGGCCGCGGCTTCGGAAATCATGGACGCGATATCATCATGCGGCTGCATGTCTAAATTATAAATATCGGAAATCTTGATTTAAATATCACGCTTCTTTCCAGATTTGACAACCAAAAATGCACGACAACATACTGTAATAAAACAATTATTTCCGAAAATTGAATTAGTATGATTAAAACCGCAACTCGGTTGACAGAACGACATTCCTGATATCAAGTTAGAGGCAAGAAAACAAAAATTCTGATATATAAACGGGAGGATCCGTTGAAGACGAATGTCGTTGCCCACCGCGATTTCCGCGTCGCGACCATTGACGCCAGGCTCTACAGTTCATTTCTCGAACATCTCGGCAGAGCGATTTACGGCGGCATCTATGAGCCCGGACATCCCACAGCCGACGAGGACGGATTTCGCCGCGACGTGCTCGATCTTGTGCGTGAGCTCGACACGCCATATTGCCGTTATCCCGGCGGCAATTTCGTCTCGGCCTATAATTGGGAAGACGGCGTCGGCCCGCGTTCGGAGCGCCCGGTTCGCCTCGATCTTGCCTGGCGCACCCGCGAAGCCAACCAGATCGGCGTCAATGAATTCGTCGACTGGTGCAAGAAGGCCAACACCAAGCCGATGCTCGCCGTCAATCTCGGATCACGCGGCCTCGATGCCGCCCGCAATTTCCTGGAATATTGCAATCATCCCGGCGGCACCTACTGGTCGGATCTGCGCCGCAAGCACGGCTGGTCCAATCCGCACGATGTCAAATTGTGGTGCCTCGGCAACGAGATGGATGGGCCCTGGCAGGTCGGTCACAAATCGGCCTATGAATATGGCCGGCTGGCGGATGAGACGGCCAAAGCCATGCGCGGCTTCGACAAATCGCTCGAACTCGTGGTCTGCGGCTCGTCCAATTCCGATATGAAGACCTATCCCGAGTGGGAAGCTCAGGTTCTCGACCAGTGCTATGACAGCGCCGACCATATTTCGCTGCACATGTATTTTGCCAATCGCGAGAAAAATACGCTCAATTATCTCGCCCGCGCGACGAAACTCGACCGCTACATCACCACGATCGGCGGCGTGATCGACTACATCAAGGCGAAAAAACGCTCGAAGAAGACGATCGGCATTTCCTTCGACGAATGGAATGTCTGGTATCATTCCAACCAGCAGGACAAGGAGATCCTGGCGCGCGACGAATGGCCGGATGCGCCGCATCTCCTGGAAGATATCTATAATTTCGAAGACGTGCTGCAGGTCGGCGGCATTTTGAACACCTTCATCCGTCGCTCCGACCGGGTGCGCATCGCCTGCATCGCCCAACTCGTCAACGTCATCGCCCCTATTATGACCGAGGACGGCGGTGCGGCCTGGCGCCAGACGATCTATTATCCCTTCTACTACGCTTCCCGATATGGCCGCGGCTCGGCCCTGCAGCTGGTCGTCGACGGCCCGACCTATGACAGCGACGAAGAGAACGACGTCCCCTATCTCGACGTATCGGCCGTGCATTCCGAAGACGGTAGGCAGCTCACCTTCTTTGCCGTCAACCGTCATCCGAACGCGGCGCTCGATCTCGACGTGCGGCTGGAAGGTTTCGGAGCCGCCCGGGTGGTCGAGCAGGTGGAGATGACCCATGGCGACCTGGAAGCCGTCAATACGGCTGCGCGACCGAAGACGGTCGCTCCGGTCAATGTCGAGACTGCGAAGGTCGAGGATGGACGGGTGCGGGCAGCGCTGAAACCGCTGTCCTACAATGTCATCCGGCTGTCGGTGTGACAGCCGCCGCCGGGTAAGCCCGGCTGGAGATATTCGGCTCACTGCGAGGAGGCAGGCGGGTCGGAGGGATGGTTCACTGAGGCTCTGCCTCTGCGAACCGACAACCGCGACGTACCCATGCGTGCCTTTGCGGCCGCCGTGTCGTCGCTTTCTAGGGAGGAGTTCATGCAACAGTGGAAGAGGCTCGCATTTGGCGTCGCGCTGGCCGCACTCGGCCTGACAGCGGCGGCCAAGGCCGATGACTACACCTCCTTGCCGCGCAAGGAGACGCTCATCGTCGAAAATCCGGAAGGGACGATCAAAAATCCCGGCTGGTTCAACATCTGGGTCAATGGCGGCGGCGGCGTATCGACCGGCCTGCAGCAGCTGACCATGGATACGCTCTGGTATATCGACCCCGAACAAGGGCTTGGCGGCGCGACCTGGGACAATTCGCTGGCTGCCGACAAGCCGCAATATAATGCCGACTTCACCGAGATGACTGTGAAACTGCGCAAGGGGCTCTTCTGGAGCGACGGCGTGGAATTCACGGCAGACGACGTGGTCTATACCGTCAAGACGCAGATGGATCACCCCGGCATGGTCTGGAGTGCTGCCTTCTCGGTGCAGGTGGCAAGCGTCGAGGCGACCGACTCCTCGACTGTGGTGTTCAAGCTGAAGAAGCCCAATTCGCGCTTCCACGCCATCTTCACCGTTCGCTGGAACGGCGCCTGGATCATGCCCAAGCATGTCTTCGAGAAAGTCGAAGATCCGCTTCGCTATGATTTCGCCAATCCCGTCTCGCTCGGCGCCTACAAGCTCAAGTCCTACGATCCCCAGGGCAAGTGGTATACCTGGGAGAAGCGTGACGACTGGCAGCGGACATCGCTTGCCCGCTTCGGCGAGCCGGCCCCGAAATACGTGACCTATACCGATCCCGGCCCGCCGGATAAACGCACCATCGCGCAGCTCGAGCACAATCTCGATATCATTCACGACAACACGCCCGAGGGCATGTTCACGCTGAAGGAAAAATCGAAGTCGATCGAGACCTGGTTCCCGGGCTTCCCCTTCGCCCATCCGGATCCGACACTTCCGGCTGTCATTTTCAACACCCAGAATCCACCCTTCGACAACGCCGATGTACGCTGGGCGCTTGCCCTGCTGATCGACATCAAGGCCGTTGACATGGCGAGCTACCGCGGCGCTGCGACGCTGTCGGCGCTCGGCGTGCCGCCGACGGCGGCCACGATGAAGGACTATCAGGCGCCGATGCAGGATTGGCTGAAGGATTTCGAGATCGATACCGGCAAGAGCAAGATCAAGCCTTATGACCCGACGGTCGGGCAACAGATCGCCGACATCCTGCGCAAGCAGCCGAAGTTCAAGGACCAGATCCCGACCGACCCGCAGGCAATCAGCGGTGCCTTCGGCTATGGCTGGTGGAAACCGGATCCGAAGGCTGCCGGCGAACTGCTGGAGAAGGCAGGTTTCAAGAAATCCGGCGGCAAATGGCTGACCCCGGATGGACAGCCCTTCAAGATCCGGATGACGGTCGAGGGCGACACCCGCTCGGTCTTCACCCGCGCCGGGACGCTGATTGCGCAGCAATGGGCCGCCTTCGGCATCGACGCCAAAGCCGTGCCGGCCGCGAAACTTTGGCAGACGGCGCTACAGCCCGGCGATTTCCAGGTGGCGATCGCCTGGAGCGTCGAAACCTGGGGCGGCGATCCCGATCTGTCGTTCTTCCTCGACAGCTGGCATTCGCAGTTCGTGGCCAAGAAGGGTGACAATCAGCCGCCGCGCAACTGGCAGCGCTGGAGCAATCCGGATCTCGATAAGATCATCGAAAGCATTCGCGGCATCAGCGCCGATGATCCGAAGGGCGTTGAGCTCGGGAAGGATTATCTGAAGCTGGTGGCCAAGGAAATGCCGACGATCCCGCTGATGTCGTATAACGTCTTCACCTCGATGGATACGACCTATTGGACCGGTTATCCAACGATATCAGACCCCTATACCGATCCGGTGCCGAATTGGGCCAACTCCAGGCTGATGATGGTCAAGCTGAAGCCGGCACAACCGAAATAATCCTCCCAACGCCGGCGCGAGTGTTGCGCGCCGGCCCCCTAATCGACGGGCATGTGGCATGTCCGTCGATCCTTTCCACTTGATGAAGGGAACCAGAGAGGAACCACCGCCCTATGACGTCCTATCTGATCTTTGTGCTGAAGCGGTTCGGTCAGTTTCTGCTTGTTGTATTTCTTGGCGTGACGATAACATTCTTCGTCACCCACCTGACCCCGATCGATCCGGTCGAAGAAAGCATAGGCGCCATCACCCAGATGGGGCAGTCCGATCCGAATGCGATCGAACTGATGCGCCAGTCGCTTCGCGAGCTTTACGGCATGGAGGGCTCGATCTGGCAGCAATACCTGCATTTCTGGCTGCGGCTTGCGACCGGTGATCTCGGTCCCTCGCTATCGGCTTTTCCCACCCCCGTTTCCACCATCATAATGCGGTCCCTGCCCTGGACCATCGGGCTGATGACGGTGTCGACCCTGATCACTTTCGTCCTCGGCAATGCGATCGGCGCGCTCGCCGGTTATTATCGGAAGGACATAGTGCTGAAAGCCGTCAGCCTCGTCTTCATCGCCCTGCTTCCCATTCCCTATTACATCCTGGCCTTCGTGCTTCTAATTGTCTTCGGCTATCTCTGGCCGGTGCTGCCGATCAATGGCGGCTACGAGATGAATGCCAATCTCGACCTCTCCTTTGCCCTCGTCCTCGATATCCTGAAACACTCAATCCTGCCGGCCTTGTCACTGATCATGGTCGGCGCCGGCAGCTGGCTGATCGGCATGCGCGCGCTCGTTTCCAACATCATCACCGAGGATTACGTCGTCTTCGCCGAGCTGGGCGGCGTTCCGAAGCGCAAGATTCTGCGCTCCTATATCGCCCGCAATGCCATGGTGCCGCAGTTCACCGGACTTGCCATGTCGCTCGGCGCGATCTTCAACGGCACGGTCATTACCGAAATCGTCTTCGGCTATCCGGGCATCGGAAACCTGCTGATCGAAGCGGTGCATGCCGGCGACTACAGTCTGGTGCTCGGCCTCAGCGCATTGTCGATCGTCGGCGTTGCCGCCGCCGTGTTCATCATCGACATTCTGAGCCCGCTGATCGATCCGCGCATCAAGGTGGAATAGAGCATGTTTACGATCGTCCGCGACCTCGCGCGCCAGAATATGGAATTCCTCAGCGGCCTGCTGCTCTTCGCCGTCATCGTCGGGCTGGTCATCATGTCCTACTTCTCGCCGTACGGCGCGACCGACATCTATCTTCTGCCGCCCGATATGCCGCCCGATGGCGAATATTGGCTCGGCACGACATCGCGTGGCCAGGATGTTTTCTGGCAACTGACGACCGCGCTCCGCAACACCCTGTTTTTCGGCATCGGCGTCGCCTTCATTTCACGCATCATTTCGCTGGTCGTCGGCCTCGTCGCCGGCTATGCCGGCGGCGCGGTCGACCGGGTGCTGATGGCCATCAACGACAGCGTCATGGTCATCCCGCAATTTCCGCTGCTGATCCTGTTCTATTTCGTGCTGAAGGACAGCATGACCTGGACGGTGCTGATCGTCATCATGGCCTCGCTCGGCTGGTCTTACGATGCACGCCTCATCCGTTCGGTGGCGATCAGCCTGAAGACGAGATCCTTCACCACCCAGAGTGTCTATTCCGGCATGAGCATGCGCAAGATCCTCGTCGAGGAGCACCTGCCCTATGTTCTGCCGATCGTCTTCGCCACCACGATGAACAACATGATCTGGTCGATCGGCATGGAGATCACCCTGTCGGTGCTGGGCTTCACCGATATCGAGACGCCGACCATGGGCATGATGATCTATTGGGCCAATGCGCATTCGGCGCTGATATCAGGCATATGGTGGTGGGTGGCCGCCCCCGTCGCCGTCATCGTCGTCCTCTTCCTGGCGCTCTTCCTGCTGTCCATGTCGATGAACGAATACAATGATCCGCGCAGCCGGCTCAACCGGATGGGAAGCTAGTATGGATCCTTTGGTCGAAATTGAGAATCTGAAAGCCTATTACCGTGCCTTCCTCTACGGCGTCGATCGCGAGGTGCGCGCCGTCGACGATATCAGCCTGACGATCGCCCGCGGCGAGGTCTATGGCGTTGCCGGCGAATCGAGCAGCGGCAAGACGACCTTGATCAAGACCATCGCCGGCGCGATCCGGCCGCCGCTGAGGGTCGTCTCGGGAAAGGTGACATTCCATTTCGACGGCGGCACCCAGGATATCTACGCGATGAGGCCGGAGGAGCGCCTGGCGCTGCGCTGGCGGCATCTGTCCTATATCATGCAGGGCTCGATGAATGTGCTCAATCCGGTGCGCCGGATCCGTCATTCCTTCACCGATTTCGCCTTTCGCCACATGAAGGTCGGCAGGAATGAGTTTTTCGAAAGGGTCGCCACCCATCTGCAACGGCTGAAGCTGGATCCGCATCTGCTCGACGCCTATCCCCACGAGCTCTCCGGCGGCATGCGCCAGCGCATGACCATTGCGCTTGCCACGATCCTGACACCGGAATTCATCATCGCCGACGAACCGACGACCGCGCTCGACGTGATCGTTCAGCGCGACGTCCTATCGATGATCCGCGAAATCCAACGCGAGATGGGTTCGTCCTTCCTGTTCGTCACCCATGATATGGGGGTTCATGCGACGGTCTCCGACCGCATCGGCATTGTCTATGCCGGGCGTCTTGTCGAGGAGGCGCCGACCGCCAAACTCTTCAACATGCCGCTCCACCCCTATACGCAGCACCTCGTCGGCAGCCTGCCGCGCATCGGTGATGCGACGGCCCGCCCTTCGCTGGAGGGTCGTCCGCCGAACCTCGCCATGCCGCCGGAAGGCTGCCGGTTTCACCCGCGCTGTCCCAAGCGCATGGAGATCTGCTCGCAGAAGGTTCCGCCGCTGGTCACCGTCGAGCCGCAGCGGCGCGTGGCGTGTTTTGCCGTTACGGGAGATCAGGTTTGAGCGCTCTTCTTCGTCTCTCGCATGTCACGAAAGTCTACCGGCAGGGCGGCATGCTCGGCCGGCGCCTGATCACGGCGGTCAAGGACGTCAGCTTCGAACTTGGAGCGGAGCCGGAGATCCTGTCGATCGTCGGCGAATCCGGCTCGGGAAAATCGACGATCGCGGCAATGATCCTCGGCCAGACCGAACCGACGGAAGGCGAGCTTCAATTCAGCGGCAGGACCGTTGCCATCCATAGCAGGTCCGAACGCAAGGCTTTCATGAAAGAGGTCCAGCCGGTGCTGCAAAACCCCTTCGAAGCCTTCAATCCGCTGAAACGTGTCGACCGTTATCTCTTCGAGACGGCCCTCAATTTTTCATTCTCGGGAAAACGGCCGGACCGGCAGCAGGCGGATCGGATGGCGGATGCCGCGCTCGTCCATGTCGGCCTGACCCTTGAAGAAGTGAAAGGCCGGTTTCCCCACGAATTGTCGGGCGGCCAGCTTCAGCGCGTCGCCATCGCCCGGGCGCTGATCCCGCAACCCCGCCTGCTGGTGGCCGATGAACCGGTCTCCATGGTCGACGCATCACTGCGCATGGCCATCGTCAACCTCTTTGGCCGCCTGAAAAACGAGCTCGGTCTTTCCATCGTCTACATCACCCACGACCTCGCCACCGCCTATTACATCAGCGACAACATCATCATCATGCGCAAAGGCGAAATCGTCGAACGCGGACAGGCCCGCCCCGTCCTGGACAACCCGCAGCATCCCTACTCGCGCGCGCTCAAGGACGCGGTGCTGGCCGCCGATTTCAGTCCGGCGACCTAAGCAGGCGGCTTTCCTTCATAGGGCGCCGGCGAGTTTAGCGTTGCCTTAAAGAAACCGTGCAAGGATGAGTGTCTGTCATCCACGCCGGCAACCTGATGAAGTTTCGAAGAAATCTCGCTCGCTCCGCAATAAGCCATACCAGCGCATTCGCTCCCGCAATATTTGCGGCGATTATTGCAGCAATCGTCGTCTGGGTGGCAACGAACTGGCGGCTGGAGCGATCGCTGGCCGAGGAACGTTCGATCGTCGCCGGCGATCTTGCCACCATATCCTCCCGACTTCAGACGAACCTCAACAGCAATGTGAAGCTGTTGCAGGGGTTGGCGGCCGGCATCGCAGTCAATCCGGAGATGGGCCAGAACGGATTTTCCAAACTCGCCGCGCAGATCCTGCAGCCCGATTCACAATTGCGAAGCTTCGCCGCCGCGCCCGACATGGTGGTCAGGTGGGTCTATCCGGAGAAGGGAAACGAAAAGGCCATCGGGCTCGACTACCGCACCAATGAGAAGCAACGGGCTGCCGCGATGCTGGCGCGCAACACCCACAATATCGTTCTCACAGGCCCGGTGGAGCTTGTCCAAGGTGGAACCGCTTTCGTGGTCCGGTACCCAATTTACATCACTGAGGGAAAAAGCCAGATTTTTTGGGGACTGCTTTCCGGCATCATCGACATACCAAGGCTCTACCAGGAAAGCGGTCTTGGTTCGACCGAGCTTGAACTCGCCATCAGCACCGTGCCGGAGCCGAACAAGCCCAAACAGGTCTTTTTCGGCAGCATGGCAACCTTTTCCAGGAAGCCGGTCCTGGCATCCGTCGATATGACCTATGGCCGTTGGACCCTCGCCGCACTGCCGAAGCGCGGATGGGGCCAAAAGAGCGGGATCGGCATTTTTGAGTTCTACGCGAGCCTGCTGGCACTATGTGTCGTTGCGCCGATCGTCTGGATCGGCTTTCTGACCAAATCGCGCCAAAGAACGATCGAAAAGCTTCGCCTTCACAAGAAAAAGCTCGTTCGGGCCCGGCAGAGGCTGGAGTTCCTGTCCTTGCATGACGCATTGACGGGGCTTCCCAATCGACGATTTGTCGACCGGATGATCGCGAAACCGCCGAGACCCCGTGCACAGGATTGTCTGATCCTCATTCATATCGACCTCGACCGGTTCAAGGAGATCAACGACACGAAAGGCCATGCCGGCGGTGACGCGGTCTTGCTGGGGACGGCTTCGCGCCTTGCCGATTTGGCTGGTCCAGACGACGTTGCGGCTCGGATCGGTGGAGATGAGTTCATCTTCGCCAGCTGGAGCGCCGATCCGGAGCCGAAGGCAAACGCATTGGCCCGGCAGATTGTCGAGACCCTCGAGCAACCTCTCTTCATTGACGGTATGGCGTGCGTTGTCGGGGCAAGCGTCGGCGTCGCCTGGGAGACCGATCTCGGGCGGGACCTCGGCCAATTGCTCCTCGATGCCGATCTGGCCCTGTACGAGGCGAAGAAGGCGGGCCGCGGCCGCGCGGCGGTGTTTACCGAAGAGCTTCGTAGCGCCGCGATCCATTCGAAAGAACTGGCGGACGAATTCAATCACGCGCTCGATCGCGATGAACTCGTTGCATTCTTCCAGCCGCAGTTCGATGCCAGCACATTGGCCATTGCCGGCGTCGAGACGCTTGCCCGTTGGGACCACCCGCAAAAGGGCCTGCTCGCCCCGATCAGATTTCTCGACGTCGCGGAAAAGCTGGGGCGTAGCGGCGACATGGACAGGCTGATCCTGCAAAAGGCCCTGTTCGAGCTGACGAGATGGGACAGCCTGGGAATGCAAATCCCCCGTGTCTCAGTCAATATTTCAGCGCGCCGACTGGCGCAGGCAAATCTGCTTGCCGAGCTGTCCGAGCTTCCCATCGCCAAGGGTCGCCTGTGTTTCGAGCTGCTCGAGACGATCTCCTTCAACGATCTTCAACCTGTTCTCAACGAGATCATTCCGGCGGTTAAAAAGCTCGGCATCGAAATCGAGATCGACGACTTCGGCACCGAACATGCCAGCATCGTCAGTCTGCTTCGATTTGAGCCGCGACGGCTGAAGATCGATCGCGAGATCATCAAGCCGATCATCGCGTCTCCATCGCAGCGCCGTCTGGTCGCCTCGATTATCGAAATCGGCCGATCGCAGAACATCGACATCGTTGCAGAGGGCGTGGAGACGATGGAGCATGCGAAGATCCTGAAAGAGCTCGGTTGCCATATATTGCAAGGTTATGCGCTGGCACGGCCCATGACCTCGGAGCAATTGATTGAATTTTGCCGCGGCTCGCACGCGTTGCAGTCCGGTTGATCAGTTACGGTCGGCCTGCGCGACTATTGCTCTGACGCAGATCCATCAGGTTCCGGAAAGCGTCATCGCGCGGAGATACCGTGGTCGTCGTCGTCCATGAAGGACCATGAGCGTGCCCAACAGAGACATCGTCACCGTCACCGTCGCGCAGCCCGAGACGACGGATGGCGACGCTGACGCAGTGGAACCGGCTGTCTCTTGAGGTGTTTCTCCCGA
Organism: Rhizobium anhuiense bv. trifolii; assembly: GCF_024346605.1. Classification (NCBI taxonomy): domain Bacteria; kingdom Pseudomonadati; phylum Pseudomonadota; class Alphaproteobacteria; order Hyphomicrobiales; family Rhizobiaceae; genus Rhizobium; species Rhizobium anhuiense. Next base: position 683,969 of record NZ_CP098801.1, on the reverse strand, counting down.
TCAACAGGGAGCTTCCAAATGACCTACGTCGCATCGCCAAGCTACGATCGTAACGACGCCAGCCGCGCGTCCAACCTCCGTCAGTGTCTCGAGACTGCCAGACGCCACCTGAATGAGACTTCACACAATTCGGAAACCGAGAAAATCGAGAGGCTCGTGGCTTCGGCCATCGAGGCGGGTTGGGAAGAGGATGAAGTGCGCCAGGCACTGAGCGGCGGCGAGGAGCAAGGAAACAAGACGCCGAAGCAGGAACGACCTGTCCCGACTATGGGCGTGGTTCCATCGTCATCCTTCTAGCGCATCGGCCCGAAAATCCGATTTTCGGAAAGCACGATGCGAGGATTGAAAGTGTTGGAGCGCCGTGCCTCCTTTTGGACGCACGGCGCTCTAACGAGGGGCATCAGCCACAGTTCCAGGCTTGTTCCTGGATTGGGACTGACGCCGTCATCAACAGCAATTGGCTGATGCGGACGTGCTAACCCGGTCCAGGAGGAGGAAGTTCGCAGTGCCTTATGTCTTCCGTCCGCATTCCCTTATTGTTTGGTGGCTGCCTTGAGCACGCCTTGCTGCAAATCCGCCTCGTCGGCAAGAATGGCGGCTGCCTCGTTGAGCAGGACGTCCTTGGCGTTCTTGCGGGCATTCTCGATGGCAATATCGGCGCTCAGGCTGCGCTCGCCTGCCTCCAGGCCATCATCGCCAAGGTCCTCGCCATCCCCTGCTTCGGCTCGATCCTTGAGCCGTTTCTCGCGAGCCGCCGCTTCTTTGCGACGTTCGGCTTCGTTGAGGGAAATGACCCCTTTTTCGCGCTGCGCCTTGAGGTCGGCAATGTCTTTCACCAGGCGCTGGAAGTCCGGATCGGTCTTGACCCGCGCATCATGGCGGCTTTGCAATGCCGGAAGCAATGTCGCGACTGTCTCGGCACGCGGGTATTTCGCGGGCTTGATCTCAGCCCACGGCAGCGCATTGTCATAACTGGTCTCGCCGAAAGCAGTCGGATCGGACAATCCCGGCAGGCTGAGATCAGGCGTCACGCCGTGCAGCTGCGTCGTGCCACCATTGACCCGGAAGAACTGGGCAATCGTCACTTTCAGCTCGCCGAATTCGGGTTTGCTATTGTGCACGATCTGGTCGAGATCGACGACCGTCTGAACGGTGCCCTTGCCGAAACTGGGTTCGCCGACGATCACGCCGCGACCATAGTCCTGGATCGCCGCGGCAAAAATCTCCGAAGCCGAGGCCGAGCCGCGATTGATCAGGACACCCATCGGGCCTGTCCAGACAGGCGCTGCAAGATCGGCGCTTTTGACCTCGACCTTGCCGTCGCTGCCGCGTTGCTGAACGACCGGCCCCTTGCCGATGAACAGACCGGTCAAATCGATCGCCTCGTCCAATGAACCGCCGCCATTATTGCGCAGATCAATGAGAACGCTGTCGACCTTTTCGTCCTTCAACTCGCCGAGAAGCTTGGCGACATCGCGGCTTGCGCTTTTGTAATCCTTGTCGCCCTTCCGCTTGGCGTCGAAATCCTCATAGAAGACCGGCAGCGTGATAATCCCGATTTTGCGCGTGGCATCGCCCGCCTTGACGGAGAGTACGGTCTTCCTGGCTGCCTGCTTGTCGAGGGTGATCTTATCGCGCACCAGGCTGATGACGCGATGCGTGCCATCGGCTCCGGCATCGGCCGGCAGGATATCCAGCCGCACGACGGAGCCTTTTTTGCCGCGGATCATCTGCACGACTTCATCAAGGCGGGTGCCCACCACTTCCTTGATCGCCCCATCCTTGCCTTGGCCAACGCCGGTAATGCGGTCTCCGACCGCAAGCTTGCCGGAGAGCTGCGCCGGTCCGCCGGGCACGAGCTCACGGATCGTCGTGTAGTCGTCGCGCTCCTGCAGCACAGCGCCGATGCCAAACAGCGAAAGCTTCATCGAGACGTTGAAATCGGCCGAAGCGGCCGCGCCGAAATAGTCGGTGTGCGGATCGATCGACGTCGAATAGGCGTCCATGAACGACTGGAACACGTCGTCGCTTTTAAACTTGTAAGCGCGCTCGAGCGTGTTTTCATATCGTTTGTCGAGTGTTTCGCGAATGGCCGCATCGGTTTTGCCGCCGAGCTTCAGCCGCAGCCAATCGCTTTTGACGCGCTTGCGCCAAAGCTCGTTGCTCTCGGCATCCGATTGCGGCCACGGCGCCTTATCGCGCAACACCGAAAAATCTTCCTGCGCACTGAAATCGAAGCCCTGCTTCAGCAGGCCGCGCGCATAGGTCATGCGGTCGACGACGCGCTGTTCATAGGCGTTGAAAATCGCAAACGGGATTTTCAGGTCCTGCTTTTCGATCGCATCGTCGATCTCGTTGCGATCGGCCATGAACCTGTCGACATCGGCCTGCAGGAAGAGCATGCGGTCCGGATCGAGCGACTTGATGAACCCATCCATGACCTTGGCCGACAAGGCATCGTCGAGCGGAACGGGTTTATAGCTATACCGCGACAGGAATTGCGCACTCAACTCAGCGGCCTGCGCCTGCCGCTTCAGCGGCTCCAAGACCGGCGGCGACGCGACTTCAGCATAGGCGGCCTGTGCGAGTGCAAGAAATGCACTGAGAAAAACGTAGTGTATGCGCATCCAGCGTCGATCCAATTCTTCATGCCTGTGGTCGATGTGTGATCTATGTGAGGCAATCATGGTTTTTTGGCAACCGGGTGGCAAATGGGATGGCTGAAAAGCCGCGGATTGCGGATCGCAGCTCCAATTTTCTCGATCTGATTCAGATGGCGGCGATTGTCGCATGCCGGCGGCCTCCAGAAGCAATTCATGGCTGCCGCGTGATTCACCCATAAGTGCGGCGAGGCGGGCCTCTGAAGCTGGAATTTGGGGGGCCGGTCACTCAAGATGCGTCAGGAGGTCGACGACCATCGGTCGCTGTCCTTTCAACAGTTTAAGCGTTGCGTCGGCTAAGGAAAACCAACCCGCGCGATCAACCTCCGGAAAGCTTCTTACCTGGCCCGACCTTGGCGGCCATTCCATTTGAAATTCGGAACTCCGAATCGCGTTCACATCCAGGACTGGATCAGCTTCGATCGACCACACGACGACAATCTTGCCGCCAGATTGCCGGTATTCGCCAAGCGGTCTGAATATGCCATCGATTGTTACACCAAGCTCTTCGGCAGCTTCCCTTTTCGCAGCCGCGAGTGCGTCCTCTCCAGGCTCGACCAATCCTTTAGGGATCGACCAGGCAGCCTCGTCTTTCTTCGCCCAGTAAGGTCCGCCCGGATGGACGAGAAGGACTTCGTAATTCTCGGAAGCGCGCCGGTATATGAGAAGTCCGGCGCTACGGATTGCCATTGCGTTATGCTCTCGCGTTGGTGGCGCGGCCATTTCGGGTGTAGGGCCGGCTCTCCCATCAACAAAGCGAACGAAGTTCGCCCTTCTATGTCACGAGGGCATTAAACTGCTGCGGCCTGGTCGGCAGCCCGCAATCCGCTTTGCCACGCACCATGGGCTGTCGAGAAGTCGGACTGATGCGTCGCCTCGCCGGCGAAAAACAGCCGGTCGCCGACGGGACGCGCCAAGACTGCGCGTGCGCCCGCATGGCCGGGCAGCGCATGGCTGTAGGAGCCGCCTATCCAATCGGTATGACACCAGGAAGAGGCTGCCAGGGGCCGCAGGTGGTGACGAATATTGCTCCCCAGCAGCGACGACAGCTGGTCCAGGGCGAAGGCGAATGCTTCCAGTAAACCCGCGCGTTCGATGACGACGGCGCCATTTCCGCCAAAGAAGCCTTCGACGACCGGCCGGCCGAGCGGGCGGATATAATAGCTGCCGGTCTCAGCATTTCGCGGGTCGCCGAGCAGATGGGTTTCCGGCTCCAGACCATGATTGCCATGGAGTTCCAAAAACAGCTTGTCTGCGAGGCCAAGCGGCAGCTGACTTGCGGCGTGGAGGTGATCGTCGGCCTCCGGGTCGAAGATAATGGCTCCGCGGGCTAGAACGTTGGTCGATGACGTGATGATTGCCGCACCGGATGTGACAGGACCGCGGTCGGTCTCCAGCTGGACGCCGTTCGCGGTCAAGGTCACGGCTCGAACGGGCGTCGAAAGGCGCAAGGCCACGTTGGGAACGGCGGCGCTGATCAGACTTCCGTAGCCTTCCCGCACGCGCCAATTGGCATCGGTTGCCGCATTGTCATAGGCAAGAAAGTCAGAGACCGAGAGCCGATCGAGCGGTGCGCCGTTCAGATATCCGCTGAGCGACTGGCAGTAGGCGTTCCATTCGCCGCCCGACTCCAGCGCGTCCGAAGCCCTGTCGCTGGCGGGAGGATTGACGCGCATCCGCTCCTCAAGCGCGTTCCATGCAGTCGCCGCAGCCGCCCGCTCATCCGGCGTGAAGCCGAGATTGCGCCACTGGCTTTGCCACGCCGTGCGCCCGCGCTCGATAGTGAACCCGGCTGCACGGCCAATGGCGACGAGAGGATTGCGCTCGGCAGAATGCAGCCAGCCGCAACCCATATCCAGCGGCATCCCGGCCATTTCGATTGTCCAGGCGCGTCCACCCACGCGGTTGCTGGCTTCCAGGATGACGACCGAGCGGCCGGCATCGACCAGCTTTTTTGCTGCTGCAATGCCGGCCGCGCCAGCGCCGACAACAGCAACCTCGTAATCCATCGTCGCCCTCCGCCGCTGCGTCGCCAGCTTGATACGACACAAGCTTTACATCTAGGCTGCACCCGCTTCAACGGGCCCGAAAGCCTGCTAGTATGCTGACATGACATTCTTCGAAACACTTGTTGCATTGCTGGCGGTTGCCATCCTGCTGCTGCAGGTGACGCGCCGCATGCGGCTGCCCTACCCGGGCATTCTGGCTGCCGCCGGCGTCGCCGTGGCAATGCTGCCTGGCGCGCCGACGATCCCGATTGATCCGCCGACGGCGCTCGCCTTGTTCATCGCCCCCGTCCTTGTCGACTCGGCCTATGACTTCCCGGTGGGTGCGGCGCGGCGCATGCTGCTGCCGCTGTTCTTCTATGCCGTCGTCGCCGTTCTCGTCACGACAGGTGTCGTCGTGTCGATCAGCATGCTGACTGTCGGGCTTCCGATTGCGGTTGCGGTCACGCTGGGCGCAATCGTCGCGCCACCTGATGCGGCAGCCGCCACGGCGGTCCTTTCCAATTTGCCCGTCGCCCGCCGTGTGGATGCCCTGCTCAAGGGAGAAAGCCTGTTCAACGACGCGACCGCGCTGCTGCTTTTCGGGGCCGCGCTCACTGTCCAAGCGCGGGGCGGGCTGGATGCCGGGACGGCGCTTCAGGTGGCTATCGCCGCACCGGGAGGGATCCTATTCGGCATCGCTTTCGGCTTTGTCGTCTCGCGGCTTCGACCGATAACCGAAAACACCGTCGGCGGGACCCTGTTTCAATTCGTCTACGCATTTTCGACCTGGCTGATCGCCGAGCATCTGCACCTGTCGGCCGTCCTTGCCACCGTGGCGAGCGCAATGACCATCGCCACCCTTTCTTCGGTCGAGGATTCGCCACGCATGCGGGTGCATTCCTTCGCGGTCTGGACGACGGTCGTGTTCCTCTTGAACGTGGTGGCTTTCCTGCTGATGGGGCTGCAGGCGCGCCGCATCCTTGAGGCGATGTCGGCTGAAGAGCTTCAGCGGGCGGTGGGATTTGCCGCGATCGTGGTGGTCGGCGTCATCCTGGCGCGCATGGCGATGGCGTTCCTGTTTCACGCCGTCGTTGCGACCCGTCACCGGCGCGGCCGTGAATTGGCGCCTTTCACATCCGGGGAAACCTTGCTGGTGGGTTGGGCCGGTATGCGCGGCCTTGTTACGCTGGCGACGGCATTCGCACTCCCTGCCGACTTTCCCGAGCGAGACCTGGTCGTGCTCACGGCTTTCGCGGTGGTGCTTGCAACCCTGGTCATTCAAGGGGCGACCCTGGCACCGATGATCCATCTCCTGAAACTCGGTCGGCAGGCAGAAGTGCGCGATGAACTCAAGGCGGCCCGCGTGTCGCTCGCCGAGGCCGCCTTTCAGCGGCTTGAGAAGGAAAGCGGTACTGAAGCCGAAGCGATCCGGACGATCTGCAAGGATCATTGGACAGCATCCACCGATGCGGCCAGAACCTCGCCGCTCAATCGGCGCCGTGACCTGACCATCGCAGCCGTTCTCGCCCAGCGCCAGCGCCTCGAGGAATTGCGCGATACAGACCAGATCGGTGCGATGCAATATCTCGAGTTGCAGGAGGACCTTGACTGGAAGCAGCTCTCCATCGGCTCAGATGAGGATCGCCGCATCACAGAAAGCTAGATCTGACCAGGCAGTGGTCGACGCCAGGACAATCAACGGTTCCCTGATAGCGAACGGGGGTCGGATGGTCCCTTGCCGTCCCCTCTATTGGAAAGCGGCGCCATTCTCAAACACAAGCCTCGCAGTCGTTGCTACCGCTGGGCTTCTTGACGGCCTCACCCGGGAGAAGCGCTTGGCTCTTCGTCATCAGCGCCTGCACTGTCAGTTCCTGCAGGCGTCGATGGGGATGGTTCTGCAAAGTTTGAGTTGACCGTTTTCGATCGTGAGGCGACAGTTGCACTTGAGGAAAGCAGGAGGAAAGACGATGGACGAGCCGGATCGCTGGCGCAATATGGCAAACGCTCCGAAAGACGGCAGCCGGATCCTCGTCACGATTCGCTCGTCCGAACAGGGGCCGGCGGAAGTTGACCTTGCCTATTGGACGAATGGCGATCAGTTCGGTGGAGAAGGCTGGCGCGCCTCCGATTCCTCGCCCGGGCACATCATCGAATATGCCGAGCCGGAATTGAAGTGTTGGATGCCGATGCCCTCGGCAAACCTCGCCAGCAGCTCGATGCCCTCCCCCTGGGAAGGCGACGATGACCAGGAGCTTTACGGGTCGGGGATCTGAGACATCGCGCCCGATTATATTGGTTCCGGCCGCAGCGAACAGGCCCGGATCGCCGTCCGCCACGACTGCGGCAACCAGATTGGGGTTCAACCGCATAAGCGCCTAGGCTGCGCGCACCCTGTCCCGGCCGCTTAGCTTTGCCGCATAGAGGGCTTGATCGGCGCGTCGATAAAGATCCGACGTGCTATCGGACGGGGCGCAAGCGGCGATACCGGCAGAGCAGGTGTAGCTGAAGTCGGGTGACGCAGGCAGGGGCCGGGAAAACCGGATCACCGTCAGCATGCGCTCGACAATGGCAATGGCGTCTTCCGTCTCGGTTGCCGGCATCACCAGAAGGAATTCTTCTCCGCCGACCCGCCCAAAACAATCGTTGCGGCGAACATTCTGATGAATGCGATGCGCAAAATCACGCAGGACCTCATCCCCGGCGTGGTGGCCAAGGCGATCGTTGATGTATTTGAAATTGTCGATGTCGAATACGGCAAGGCATCCGTTGCTGCCATGCTGGGCGGCCGCCAGCATGTCGTCGACGCGCGCCATCACGAAGCGGCGGTTGGCGACACCCGTGAGTTCGTCGGTGTAAGACGCCTTGATCGCCTGATCGCGATCTTGCCGGACAGTCCTGCCATGCGCGCGCAAACCGGTGATGTCGCTCGCAATGCACAGCATCCAACCGTTCTTCTGCACCGCCTCCGTCATCCAGAACCATCGGCCGTCCCACTGGTCCGTCTCGAAAGCGCGATAGCCGATCTTGCCGCGGCGCGACTGAGTCGAGCGCAGCCACTCTTCGAAATTGCTCGTTCGAATGACCGTGCCCCGCTGCTGTTGGAAATTACGCCGCATGAGATCCGGCCAGAGGGGCGTTTCATCCGGTTCGATGAAATAGGCCGAACGAAAGGCGCTGTTGGCGTATTGCAGCCGGTCATGACCATCATAGACCGCAATCAGCGTTTGCGTGCATGCAGAAAGGTGCAGAAGCTGTTCGAATATCTCGTCCATCCCGAACCCTGTCTGGTTGCCTCGGTATGACATGGCGCAGAGATCCTATGAGAAAAGAGCCCGTCAGCAAGCAAAAGGCGCCTCCAGTGATTACGGAAGCGTCAACGAGCTGTCGGTCCCAATCGTGATTGGACATCGGCTGCCACCTGAGCGACGCTATCTTTGGGAGCGGACCATCTATTTTTCCGGAGATAGGAGGCCGAGATGGAACAGTACGCACTCGATCAGTTGAAAACCATTGCCAAGGTCAGGACGACCTGCACGCGCCTTGACATGACGCGGCGCGAACGGCTTGAGCGGTGGGCCGAAAGTCTCGACCGCAGCCCCAGAGCGTTTCTGAACACGCTTCACGAAACAGAATATAAGTCGATGGCAGAACGGCTTGCGCTGCGGGATGACGACACCCCGATCTCCGTTGCATTCGCTGACCCCATTCTGCGGGCGGCAGGAATGGAAAATGACAGCTATGGAGAGGCCAGGCGGTTCTTCGAGCTAAGCGACGAGCAATTGCACGGCCTTGTCTGCTTCTGCCATTTCGGTGAACACGTCAGCGCGGCAGTCATCGCTCGCCGCCTGCGAAAGATGGCGAGTTACAAACCAGGCGGGTTCTTCGCTCAGCTTCGTGCGTTCTTTGCCTGATTGAGGCTGAAGGCCATCTGGCGCTGCAAGGCCGGCGGTCGCCGCGGCGGTGAAAGGGCCGCCACGGCGACCGACAGGCCGTCGTTACTGGCAATCTCCGGTGGCCCGGCGGTGAACGTCGTCGTCGCCAAAAACCGGCGCGGTTCTTCGTAACCTGGCTGGCGGAATGCCAATGGCTGGGAATAGCGACGGGCGAGCCGTAGCGGCGGGGCCTGATTTTGATGTGCCTTCGATCGGGCTGCTGCACGTTCAAGGAAAGGCGATGCAATGCGGCACGCCCATCTGGCCATCCCTTGAACGCCAAACTGTCCAATCTCACGCGAAGGAAAAGATGGCGGGCCCGAAGCAATATGGCGGGGGCACGCGCATGCGTCGCGGTGAAAAGAGGGCAGCCCATGATCAGGACGCAGGCCGCATAACGGATATATTGGCACCGCCGCACGAAAAGCTTGCATGCAAGCTATAAATCGGATGTCCTGAAAAAGGCTTCTGTGGTGTTGGGCGACTCCGAATGAAAACCCTCGACGCGCGAATTCGGTTTACAGGTGAGCGGCGACAGGTCACTGCCCTTTTCTATGACATTGTCGGCTCGACGGAGCTCTTATTGCGGAGCGAGCCGGAGAAATTCTTTCGTTCCGTTTCGGCATTACATCAGAATGCCGAAACGATCATAAAAAAGCATGGAGGTTTTCTTCATCAACGGCTCGGTGATGGGGGATGCTGTTTCTTCGGATATCCCGACCAATCCGAAGATGCGGCTGAAAGTGCGGTGCAGGCTTCTTTGGAATTGTTAGGCATTGCAGCGAGCACCAAGGGCAAGGCGCGCACAGCTTTCAGGCTGCGGATCGGGGTTGCCACCGGTCTTGTCGTCTTCTCCGCGCAAGGAGACGAGATTGTTGGCACAGCACCGGTGCTGGCGGCTCGCTTGCAGGCAGAGGCCGAACCGAATTCCGTTCTGGTCGCAGATTCGACCGTTCAGCTCACCCGACACAATTTCGACTATAGCCTGGTGCGGAAGGCCAAACTCAAAGGCTTCGAAGAGCCGGTTGCGCTCTGGCGTCCGCAGGAACGTGATCGCTCAACGTCTGCGCTGTCGCCATTCAGCGAATGGGATCGGCCGATAAGAGGCAGGGAAAGAGAACTTGCCGCTCTTTCGAGCGCCTGGAATTCAGCTCTCGACGGCAGGGGCAGTTCAATCACCGTGGTCGGAGAGGCGGGCATCGGCAAATCCAGACTGATCGGCGAATTCGCCCGCAGCCTGTCCCATACTTCGCACGAGACCCTGATCTTTCAGTGCGGCAGGCGCCTGGAGAGCCAGCCGCTGCACCCCTTTATGTCGTTTCTCGAGAGGCTTGTGGCCGAACCCTCTGTTCTGAAGAATGGCGATAGCGGGGCTTTCATGCAGGCCCTTCAAACATCCGGCCGAGCCTTAGGGGCAGACATCGTCGACACCATTCTCTCATTTACATCAGACCGATCGCCGGCGACCTCGCGCAATATTCGCGTGTCGGATCTGTCGGGGCGGGCATTCAGGCGGAAGGTCATCGAAGCCGCTGCCGACATCCTGACCTGCAAGGCGACTGGCGTTCCGACGCTCCTCGTCTTCGAGGATGTCCACTGGGCTGACGGCATGACGTTGGAGCTGATCGATCGGCTTGAATCACTCGCAGGCACGTTGCCGATCCTCGTGGTTCAGACATCGAGGATCAGACGATCCCTGGCACTGGCGACCGAGATAGAATTATCCGGATTGGCCTCTGCGGCGGTTCGCGATCTCGTCGCCTCGGTCTGGCGTGAGCGCCCCCCGCCGGGCCTGTCCGATTTCATTCTGGATCAATGCGATGGCATGCCGCTCTACGCCGAAGAACTGGCCAACTTCTTCCTGGAAAGGCAACCCTTGGGCAAGGCCTTATCCGAATGGAAAGGGCTGCTTCTGGAAGGTGGCGTCAGCTCGCTGAATGATCTGCTTTCCGCCAGACTCGCGGCGACCGGTTCCGCACGACGGGCAGCGCAATTTGCGAGCGTCATCGGTCGCGAATTCAACATCTCGCTGCTCGCCTACCTTCTCGAAGGGGTCAGCCGGCAGACGGTGGAGATCGCGGTCGAGCGGCTTGTTTCCCAAGGCATCATCGAGCCTTCTGCCGACACGCCCGGCTCCTTTCAGTTCCGGCACGTACTCACCCAGGAAGCAGCCTACAGCAGCCTTCTCAAAAGCGACAGACGACGCATACACAAGCGGATCGCCGAACTCCTGATCGGAGAAGCAAAGCCCAGTCTGCCGGCTGCCATCGCTGCCTGGCAGTGCGCCGAAGCAGGCTTGCACGACGCCGCGGCCAGGTTTGGCCTGGCCGCGGCGGAGGCGAGCGTTCTGCGCTCCGCCATGCACGAGGCGAACGTGTCGCTCGAACTCTGCGCCGAGGAGGTCGACAGCCTTTCCCGGCGCCATCCCGATCGCACCGAACTGGCATTGGGCCTGCTCGAACTTCAGGGGGTCGTTGCGACCGCGCTCGAGGGAGAGGGCTCGGAAAGCGCGCGCCGGGTCTATTCCCGCGCAATGCAGCTTCTGAGGAAACAGGCCTCGGCTGTCCGGTCGAAACATTTCCCGGTCTATTGGGGATGGTGGTTCACGGCACCCAACATTCTGACGCAGCAGTCTCGCGCGCGCATCCTCGTCGGCGACATGCAAACCGTCGAAGATCAGGAGACGCGGCTTCAATCCTATCACTGCGGATGGGCGACGAGCTTTCACGCCGGCGAGCACGAATTCTGCCTCGATTGCGTCGCCAGAGGCCTTGATCTTTACGATCCGGAAAGAGCGGTCAGAAATCGCGCCTTTTTCGGCGGACATGACGCCAAGGTCTGCGGCTTGGGCGAGAGCGCCTTGTCCTACCTGCTTCTCGACAATGCCGACGCCAGTGAACATGCGATCGGACAGTGCCTGGACTGGGCGGCCTCGACCGATCACGCCGGAAGCATGGTTCACGCGCTTTATTACGCCATCGTCCTGCGCCGCTGCCAAAGCCGATATGACGATGTCCATGACCTCGGCGAACAAATGCTGGCGCTTGCCGAGCGACACGGCCTCGCCGCCAGCCAGGCGCGCGCCAACATGTATTGCGGCTGGGCGGAGCTGATGACGTCGTTTGCCGAACGGGGCGAAGAGCGATTCCAACACGGTCTGCTGCTCCAGCAGCAATTGGGCACCGACGATAATTTTTCCATGCACAGCGACATGCATGCGCAGGTGCTGCAGCGGCTCGGCAAACCTGCTGAAGCCCTGGCGACCATTCACAATGCGATCAACGTTGGCCGCAACAGCGGTCAACGGTTCTGGCTGGCCGAACTCTACCGCCTCAGCGCAAGACTGAGACGAGATCTGGACGACCCTCCATCCTTGATAAGAAGAGACCTGACGAGGGCGGTGCAGATTGCCGAAGGACAAAAGGCCGCCTGGCTGGCCGAAAGAGCAAAGCGCGCCTTGGACGGCCTGCCAAGGTCGTAGGGCCAGGAGGAGGCGATGGAGAACGGGGTGCTCGACAACATCTTTGATGCCCCTAACCTCTCGCCCCCTGATCCCTGGCAGACGGTGCAGCGCATCCTGGCCAGCAAGCACGAATACGGGATCACCAGGCTGGGCTCGGTCACGGAACTCGACCGGATCGGGATCCCCGTCGTCCAGGTTGTCAGGCCGCGGTCCCTTTCCGTCGCCGTCAGCCAAGGCAAGGGTTTGAGCTTGCCGCTTGCGGCGATATCGGGCCTGATGGAATCCCTGGAGGGATGGGCCTCGGAGCGGATTGCCCCGGAGCGCGTCTTCGGAGCGCCTTTCCGCGGGATGAACGAGCAGAAATTCTGGTCGCACCTCGGCGTCGGACGAGAGGCGGAGAGGCTTTCCTGGATCGAGGGGCTGGATCTCTTTTCAGGCCGGAGAACCCCTGTCCCGCTTGCCCTTGTCGACTCCGCCTACACCCTCCCCTCGCCTCATCCGCATTGGATGCCGAGAGACACAACGGGTCTGGCGGCCGGCACCAGCCTGCAAAGCGCGGCCTTGCATGCCTGCCTGGAGATTCTGGAGCGGCAGGCGCGATGCACGGCGATGAAGACGCCCCATTTCTTCGACCGCTTCCAGATCGACTCGCGCTCCGTCCGCTCAGGCAGCGCCGGGGAGATCATGCAACGGCTGGCCAAGGCGGGTTTCGTCGTCGGCATCTGGAAAATCCCGGCGTCGCATGCGCTGCCGATCTACTGGTGCCACGTGATGGAAGATGCCGGCCGCGCCCCCTTTGCGCCCTTGCCGGCCGAAGGCTTCGGCTGCGACTTCAGCCACGATCGGGCGCTGACGAGCGCATTGCTCGAAGCGTGTCAATCGCGGCTGGGGGTGATTTCGGCTGCGCGCGACGATATCAGCAGCGAAGTCTACGCATATGCCGATGCTTCGGAGCTCGCCGCTTGGCGCGCGCAACTCGTAAAGGGCGGCAGCTCCTACCTTCCCGATGAAGGTCATGGCGCCAGCGGCCGCCCCATCCTGGCGATCGTCGAGGCGTTGAGGCTGGCCGGCGCGAAGGCGGCGATCCTTGTGGTTCTTCATTCCGACGATCGCGTCCCTCTTCACGTCGTCCGGGTGGTTGCCCCTCCGCTAGAAACAAATCCGGAGGCGGATCTTGCGTGACGATATCGTGGTCTTTCTCGGCCCCACCCTCTCCGCGACGGAAGCGCACAAATATCTGGAGGCGATCTATCTGCCTCCCGTCGGCTGCGGCGATGTCGTGCGCGCCGTGGCGGACTACGCGCCATCGGCGGTCGTGCTGATCGACGGCGTCTTCGCGCAGCGCCCCGCCGTTCGCCACCAGGAAATTCTCTGGGCGATGGCCCGAGGGCTCCGCCTATACGGTGCGGCCAGCATAGGCGCGCTCAGAGCAGCGGAGCTCGCTCCCCAGGGAATGATCGGGCATGGACTGATCTACCGGTGGTACAGACGGCACTCGCTCGCCGACGATGCCGACGTCACGGTGCCGATGGCTCCCGTCGAACTGGGCTCGCGCGCATTGGGTGATGCTCTCATGGACATCAGGCTCAGCCTGAAAAAAGCGGAACGCGTCGGGGTCATCGAAAGACGACTGAGACATCAGCTTGAGTCACTGGCACGCTCGCTCCACTTCAGCGAAAGGTCGTTCGCCAGGCTTTTCGCAGCGGCAGAAAACAATCTCAGCGCTGCCAACCAGATCGCAGTTCTAAAGGCGTGGCTGAAAGCCGGAGCCATAAACCAGAAGCGAACCGACGCTGTAAATCTCCTGAGATATCTGGCCGATCACAAGATAAATGGTCTGAAAAAATCTCCTTCTTTCGAATTTGAACTTACGGAATCATTCGCCAATGACATGGAGTACTGTGGAATGCTCGACACGCTATTGTCGAAATGCCCGTAGTACTGGTATAGTGAAAGATCGCTCGGCGTTGGGCAGAGAGCGGTGGGGGCAGCTTTGGATGCCATCACACATTCGCAGGGAGCAGGCGACGGGTCGGCTTTGGAGCGGCCGCTCGGAACGCGTTTCCTTGTCTTTCCGCAGCCATCCTTCATTCCCGGTTATGAAAAGCCCGAAGTGGTGTGGATCGGACCTTCGGGGGGACCCATCCTGGCAGGGCCGTCCGACAGCCGGATCTATGTGGCAAATCCCATCGAACCGAAATCGCCCTATGCCGCGCCTTATATCCCTCCCTATCCCGGCCTTTTGCAGCCGCCCGCAGAGCCCGGCCCCGACGGGCATTTCGATCACATAGGGCCTGGCTCGCCGGCATTTCTTTCAACCCACAGCTATGCCTGCGCCCGCCGGGTTCTCGATATCTGCGAGGGCTATGCCGGGCGCCCGATCAACTGGTTCTTCGAGCCGACGCTGGAACGGCTGGAAATCGTTCCCCGCATTCCCCATTGGCAGAATGCGCAATCCGGCTTCGGCTTTCTGGAGCTCGGCGAAAGCGAACCGGAAGGCCCGACATCCTGTTTCGCGCTGAATTTCGACGCGGTTGCCCATGAAATGGGACATCTCATTTTGCTGAGCGAACTTGGGATCCTCGAAGGCGACGGATCCGGCAGCGACTTCTTTTCCTACCACGAAGCGATCGCCGATTTCATATCGCTCCTGGGATTGCTGCAATTCGATACCGCGCTGGACCGGCTGCTTCGCCGCACAAGAGGCAACCTGCTCCTGCACAACGAACTCGACAAATTTGCCGAGCTCAGCGACGAAAAGCAGCTCAGATCGCTCAACAACTCGCTTCGTGTCAGTGATGTCAGCCAGGAAGTGCACGACCAGTCGAAGCCCTTTGCGGCAGGCCTCTTCGACTGCCTGATCGAGGTCTACCAATCACTGCTGTTCGAGCGCGGACTGTCGAAGATCAATCCCAGGAAGTTCAGCGACCTTCGCCAGCAGATGGCGCCGGCGCTGATAGAAGAAGGATTTCGGGCATCGGCGACATCCTATGAGCTGACGCATTTCGCCGCGAAAGCCGCCCTGCAGGAGGCGCGCGACGTGATCGGCGAGGCGGTCACCCGTTCCTGGACATATCTCGACCCGGATAGTCTGACCTTCGAGGCTGCGGCTTCGGCCTTTCTCGAGGCCGCCTGGCGGGGGCGCGGGCGCGCTTATATCGACCAGCTCGAAGATTGCATGAGGTGGCGCGGCATTCTTTAACCAAAGACGGGAGGCATCGATGATAGACGACAGCGTTCCAGCACCTTCACTTCCTGGACTCCCCTACGTGGCGGGCCAGATCATACTCTACGGCGTAGACTTAAACGACACCAATCGCATTACGCACCTGGATGTCGGGATGGCGGGAAAGGCGGAACTGCAGATAAAACTCGCAAGCGGAGTCGGCATAACGGGATCGACGGTCCTCGCTTACGGCTATGCGTTCGAGGGTCACTGCTACAGGCTGGATTCCAACCGCATTTTCGTTGTCACAGGTCCGCATGCCGAGCCTGCAGCCGGCTGCGGCTTTGACCCCGCGTTGGGGTACAAAATGTGGCGGCTGACGGCATCCACACAAATCCTGGAGATCTCGACGGCTTTCGGCGACGCCAGGACGCTTATTCTGGATGCCCAGTTGCCCGGCAAGAGGTCTCCGAGCTCCTACGCTATCACACTCAGAATGGCCCATCGCAACGGTCGCCTCAGCAACGATTAAACTTCCAACGGGGGAGAACAATCATGCCATGTGACGTGACAATAGATGTGACGGAAGCGCTCACCGCTTTCACAGTGGACGATGGGCTTAGTCCCTACGTGGACAAAAACAATCAAAAGCTTGAGAACTTAGCTGTGGGGGCCGCAACCTTCGACATATCGGTTGCGCTCGATAGCAACAATGAAGCTATGGTCTTCGTCCGGGCGACGGATACCAAATCCACAAAGTGGATCTTCAAATACAGCATTCCCGATGAACTCGATGGCGGGGGTAAGATCTATGTTCCCAAGAGAGTGCCGACATCGCAAGCCGCATCGCAGGCGGACCTCGATAAGCTTGCGCAAGAGGTCGAGAGCTTGAAGGAGAGTATTGCAGGCGGTCCAAGGTAGCGAGTTACACATCCCCGCCGTCCCGCCAATTATACGCAAAAACCCCGCGGTGTGTTGCCACCGCGGGGCTCTTTGACGCCCGACCCGGGAGAGAGGGTCAGGCAGCCTGAACCTTGCGGCTGGTGCGCGCCCATTCGGGCAGCCAGTCGCCGTGGGTGGCGAGCAGATCGTCGACCAGCGACCAGATTTGGTCGAGGTCGAGTTCGGCTGCCGTATGCGGGTCCATCATCGCGGCGTGGTAGATGTGCTCGCGATTTTCCGTCATCAGCGCCTGCACCGTCAGTTCCTGCACGTTGATATTGGTGCGGATCAGCGCCGTGAGCTGCGGCGGCAGGTCGCCGATGAAGGTCGGCTGGATGCCGGAGGCATCGACCAGGCACGGCACTTCGGCGGCGCAGTTGGTCGGCAGCGAGGTGATGCAGCCGTTGTTGCGGACATTGCCGTAGATCACCGAGGGTTCGCCGGTCCAGACCGAGTTGATGATCGAGGAGGCATATTCCTTCGACGGCTGAACCTCGATCTTGTCGGCCGAACGATAGGCCTCCGCCTGCCCCTTCCAGCGCTCGATCTGCTCGATGCAGCGTTTGGGATATTCATCGAGCGGGATGCCGAATTTCTCGATCAGGTCCTCGCGGCCCTCCTTGATGAAATAGGGCGTGTATTCGGCGAAATGCTCCGAGCTTTCGGTGACGAAATAGCCGAGCCGGGTCAGCATCTCATAGCGCACCTTGTTCGGGCAGCGCGGGTTCCAGCCGGGCTTCGGCGCCCTGCCCTCGCGATAGCCGCGCAGGAGATCGGGATAGAGGTTGCGATAGGACCCGTCCGGCTGGCGATGCTCGAATTTGAGATAGAAGGCCATGTGGTTGATGCCGGCCGCGCGGTAGCGGATCTCCTCGTAGGGAATGTCGAGGTCGTGGGCCAGCTCCATCGCCGTGCCCTGCACCGAATGGCAGAGACCGACCTGGCGAATTGTCGGGTATTTCTCCGATATCGCCCAGGTGTTGATCGCCATCGGGTTGACATATTGCAGCATGATCGCCTCGGGGCAGACGGCGAGCATGTCCTCGCAGACCTTCCAGAGATGCGGCACGGTGCGAAGCCCGCGCATGATGCCGCCGACGCCGAGCGTATCGGCGATCGTCTGGCGCAGGCCGTATTTCTTCGGCACCTCGAAATCGGTGACCGTGCAGGGCTCATAGCCGCCGATCTGGAAGGCGACGACGACGAAATCGGCGCCGGCAAGCGCCTTGCGCTGGTCGGAATAGGTCTCGGCCTTCGCCTTCACGCCGAGCGTCGAGATCAGCTTGTTGACGACGATGGCGCTTTCTTCCAGCCGCTGCGGGTTGAGATCCATCAAGGCGATCGTCGCGCCCGACAGGGCCGGACGCTGAAGCACGTCGCCGACGATGTTCTTCATGAAGACGGTGGAGCCAGCTCCGATGAACGTGATTTTGGGATTTGCTGCCATTATAACCTCCGGCATTCGGCAATCATGCTACCTCGAAAGCGGCTTTGACGAGCCGTTCGGTGTAGGCGGTCTTGGGATGGGATAGAACTTCGTTGACGGGGCCCTCTTCGACGATCTTGCCATGCTGCATGACGATGACGCGATGGCAAAGAGCCCTGACGACCTTGAGATCGTGGGAAATGAACAGGTAGCTTAGGCCCCGCTCGTCCTGCAGCTTGCGCAGGAGTTCGATGATCTGCGCCTGGACGGAAAGGTCGAGCGCTGATGTCGGCTCGTCGAGCAGAATGAATTCCGGCTCGAGCGCGATGGCGCGGGCAATGGCGATGCGCTGGCGCTGGCCGCCGGAAAATTCGTGCGGGAAACGCGACAGGATATTGCCGGGCATGCCGGCGGCAATCAGTGCTTCGCGCACCCGGTCCTGCCGTTCGGCCTTGGTCGCCCCCAGCCTGTTGACGACGAGACCTTCCTCGATGATCTGGCCGATCGTCATGCGCGGGTTGAGCGATGAGAAGGGATCCTGGAACACCACCTGCATGCGGGCGCGCAACGGCCGCATCTCGGCTCGGGAAAGGCCGTGGATCGGCTGATGGTCGAAATGGATCTCGCCGCTCTCGGGCGTGTTCAACCGCAGGATCGCCTGGCCGAAGGTCGTCTTGCCGGAGCCGGATTCGCCGACGAGACCGAGCGTCTCGTGACGGCGCAGCGTCAGGTCGAGGCTGTCGACGGCGACAAGCTCACGCATCGCCGGCTTGAGAAAGGTACCGTGACGCATCATGAAGGCGACGCGCACGCCCTTGGCATCGAGGATGACATCCGATCCCTCCGGCAGCGGATTGGCCTGGCCGCGCGGCTCTGAGGCAAGCAGATGCTTGGTATAGGCGTCCTGCGGATTGGCAAACAGAGCTTCGGTGGTGTTGTGCTCGCGCACTTCGCCAAGCTGCATCACATAGACGTAATCCGAGAACTGCCGCACCACGGTCAGATCGTGAGTGATGAGGATGACGGCCATCCCCAACTCCTTCTGCAGGTTGCGGATCAGGTTCAGGATCTGCGCCTGCACGGTGACGTCGAGCGCCGTCGTCGGCTCGTCGGCAATCAGCACGTCCGGATCGTTGGCAAGCGCCATGGCGATCATCACGCGCTGGCGCTGCCCGCCGGAGAGCTGATGCGGATATTGCATGAGCCGCGCGGCAGGATCAGGGATCTGCACATGTTCGAGCAGTTCGAGCGCACGCTTTTGCGCATCCCTCTTGCTGATCCGGCGATGGACGCGGATCGCTTCGACGATCTGGCTACCGATCGTATAGATCGGGTTCAGCGAGCTCATCGGCTCCTGGAAGATCATCGAGATGCGATCGCCGCGCAGCTTGCGGCGCGCCCGCTCGGAGAACTTCAGGATATTGCTGCCGTCATAGGCGACCGTCGATGCCTCGGAGACGACGGCGCGCTTCGACAAGAGCCCCATCACCGTTCGCGCCGTCACCGATTTGCCCGAACCGGATTCGCCGACGATCGCGATCGTCTCGCCGCGATAGAGCTGGAAGGAGACGTCCTTGACGGCTTCGACCATGCCGTCTTCGACCTTGAAATTCACCGCCACATTGCGGGCGTCGATGATGGGCGTGTCCGAACGGCCATCATGGTCGTGGCGGACGGGCGGGGCGAAGGAATTGACCAGTGCAAGAGCCATATCAATCACCTCAATAAGGATCGACCGCGTCGCGCAGTCCGTCGCCAAGCGCATTGAATGCGAAGACGGTGACGAGCACGAAGCCGACGGGGGAGAGAATCCAGGGATAGGAGCCGATCACCGAATAGGTCGCCGTATCCTGCAGCATCAGCCCCCAGGAAATCAGTGGCGGCTTGACCGCGAAGCCGAGGAAACCCAGGAAGGATTCCAAGAGCACGACGCTCGGTATGGCGAGCGTCACCGCGACGATGACATGGCTCATCACGTTCGGGAAGATGTGCTGCATGATGATGCGCATGTCGGTGGCGCCGACGGCCATCGCCGCCCGGACATAGTCGATACGGGCGAGCGCCAGCGTCTTGCCGCGCACCTCGCGCGACATCTGCGCCCAGCCGAGCGCCGACATGACGGCGATGACGAAGGCAAGGAAGACGTTGGTCGGCGCCGTCACCGGGATGAGCGAGGTCAGCGCCAGATAGAGCGGCAGTTGCGGGAAGGCGAGCACCAGTTCGACGAAACGCTGCAACCAGATATCGAATGTGCCGCCGAAATAGCCGGACACCATTCCGACGGTCGTGCCGATGATGGTGACGATGAAGACCACCGTCAGGGCGATCGTCAGCGAAATGCGCGAGCCGATGATGGCGCGCGACAGCACGTCGCGGCCGAACTTGTCGGTGCCAAGAAAATGCACCGGCTGGCCGTCAGTCGAGCCGAAGAAATGCCGGTTGGCCGGGATCAGGCCGAAAAGCCGGTATTCAGCGCCCTTGACGAAGAAGCCGAGCAGCCGCGGGTTGTCGTAATCCACGCCAACGATCGGCTGGAAGGTGACCGGGTCGAGCTCCTCGGAATCCGACAGCGCATAGACACGCGGCTGGAAGACGAAACCTCCGTCCTTGTCGTGGAAGCTGATCATCTGCGGCGGCGCGAAGCCGACATCGGTTGCCTTCGGGTCCATCGGCGCAAAGAAATCGGCAAAGATCGCCATGACGATCAGGAGCACGACGAGCACCAGCCCTGCCATGCCGGTCCAGGAGCGTCTCAGCCGGCGCCAGACAAGTGCGATGTAGCTTTCATGCCCACGCGATGGCTTGTTGATGGAAAGTTCTGTCGTCGGCGGAGGCGGCGCGGAGTCGAAAGCCAGCATCTCAGGCTCCTCCATACTGGCGGACACGGGGATCGAGCAAAGCGAGCAGCATGTCGGCGATGATGTTGCCGACGATCAGCGTCGCCGACAGCACCATCATGAAGGTGGCGGTGACATAGACGTCGCCGACCGCCATCGAGCCGACGATCGCCGGGCCGACGGTGGGCAATGCGAAAATGATCGCGGTTTCGATCTCGCCGGTCAGCATGTAGGGCAGCACGACGCCCTGGTACATCACCAGCGGGTGCAGCGCGTTCGGCACCGCATGGCGCATCACCACGGCGGCGCCGGAAAGCCCCTTGGCCTTGGCCGTCTCGACATATTGGGCATTCAGCGTATCGAGCAGATTGCCGCGCATGACGCGCATATTGTAGGCGAGCCCGCCGAAGGTGGCGATCGCCACGACCGGCCAGACATGGCGAACCAGATCAGCGAATTTCGCCCAGGACCAGGGCGCCCCGCCATATTGCGGCGAGAAGAAGCTGCCGATTTCGGAGACGTTAAGCTGGAAGACCAGCAGATAGACGATGATCAGCGCCATCAGGAAGCGCGGCACCGTCATGCCGAGGAAGGAAATCGCCGAAAGCGTGCTGTCGATCCAGCTATACTGTCGCGTCGCCGCCCAGATGCCGAAGCCGATGCCGAGCACCGAGGCAAAGAGATGGCAGACGAGCGCCAGAAGCAATGTCCGCGGCAGGCGTTCACCGACGACATCGGCGACCGGCTTGTTGTAAAACATGCTGTAGCCGAAATCACCGCGGGTCACTATACCGCCGATCCAGTTGACGTATTGGATGACCAGCGGCTTATCGAGGCCGTGCTCGACCCTGTAGAGCTGTGCCTGCGCTTCGGCCTGGGCATAAGATGCGCCGCCCTGGTTGATCAGCTGGGATCTTATATAATCGGCGTAGTCGCCGGGCGGTGCCTGGATGATCGCGAAAGTCACCACGCTCAGGATGAAGAGAATGGGGATCGCAGAGGCTATGCGCACGAGCAGGAATCGTAACATCGAACGGTTCGCTTCTCCTTGCCGCCAGTCGCTGCTTGTCAGCGCGGCCGGCTTGTTGGTCATATCAGGCCGCGCGCCACGCGCGGCCTGAATCTCACTTCAGCTGGGAGGGAACTCTCCGGCGTCGCATCACACGCGACGCGCTCTAGCTCTTTGTGTCCTGATGACACGCATCAGTTGATCGGGCCCTTGTCGCCGGGCTTGCCGGGCAGCTGCTCGGGGAACAGCTCGTATTTGCCCTGCTTGTCGGCAGCCACCCACACGCGTTCGCGGATGATGGAGTCTTCAGCCCAGTTGAACATGAAGATCGGCGTACCCTGGGGCACGTTGGAGAACCGCTTGTTGATGATCAGCGCGCCCGGATATTCTGTCAGGCCGACGGTGTTGACGTGCTCCGTCGAGATCTTCTGATACTGCTTCATCAGATCGACGCGCTCGTCATTACTCTGGCTCGTCGTGAACTTGTTGACGACATCGACAAGTTCCTTTTCGAACGGCATCAGATCGAGCTGATCGTCCTTGCCGGCACGATGGTGCCAGCTGGTGCGCGGACCGACAGGGGCAAGCTGTTCGGTATTCTGCACCACCGACGACAGTTCCGTCGTATTGCGCTGGATCAGCCAATCAAAGCGGCCGGCATAATGCGCTTCGTCGCGCTTTGCACCGTCGAGCCCATTGAGGATGACCTTCAATCCGAGCTTTTCCATCTGGCCGACGACACCTTCGGCGAGGCTCTTGTCTGTCGTGTAGTCGTTGTTGACGAGCATGACGATTTCGACATTCTTGCCGCCTTGCGTGCCGGACGGGAAGTTCACGATGCCGTCGCCATCCGTATCCTTGAGGCCGGCCTTGGCGAGTTCCGCCTTGGCACCCTTAAGATCATAGGGGTAGTAAACGGTCGAGTTGCGGTCGTAGAAGCTGGTGCCGGAGGAGAGCCCACCGGGATAGATCGCGGTAAACGGTCCCTTGACCAGCGAGTCGCCGATTGCCTTGCGGTCGAGCGCCATGGTGACGGCCTTGCGGAAGTCCTCGTTGCGGTTCAACTCGCGGATCGCCTCACCGCGCTCGTCCGGGTTGCCCCAGCCGTTGGCGGAGAAGTTCATGCGCAGATTGTAGCCGATTAGGCGCGGGCCGAAGGCAAGGCGGGCGGGTGCGGTCTTTTCGGCGGCTCGCTTCAGCGACGCGACGAAGTTTTCCGGCTGCTCGAGGTTCGAGATGTCGGCGGATCCGGCCACGGCCTGAACGTCACGGTCGGCCCAGGTCGAGAGCTTGTAGTGCAGCTCATTCAGATAGGGCAGTTGATCGCCCTTCTCGTCGACCTTCCAGTAATAGGGATTGCGGCGCATGACGATGATGTCGTCCGGGCGATATTCGACCGGTACCCAGGCGCCCATCACCGGCATGTTCATGAACTCGGGCGGGAAGGCGTTCTTGAACTGGTCGTAGGTGTTCTTCGAATATTTCGGATGCTTCGACTTCAGGATGTGCGACGGACCCGGGCAGAAATTCGGGTAGGACATCGTGTAGAGATATTGCTTCGGGAAGGCATCCTTGAAGGTCCATTCGACGGTGTAATCGTCGACCTTCTTCAGCGTCGTGCCGACGCCGAAGGCTTCCGGCGAGGCGCCGCCGCCGAGCGGCGAAACGTTCGGGTCGATGACTTCGTCATCCCAGTAGAACATGATGTCGTCGGCATTGAATGGCGCGCCGTCAGACCATTTGGCGCCTTCGATCAGGTGCATGGTCAGCTTATGGCCGTCTTCGGACCAATCCCAGCTCTTGGCGAGGTTCGGCAGCGGCTCGGTGTCTGAGGCCTGTACCTGGAACAGCGGCGCGGTGCGCGTCAGGCATTCGGAAAGGCCGATATCGATGCCGCCCCAGCCCTGCGTCTGGCCGGCGCCGTAGTTCCAGCCTTCCGGCCGGCCGCCGATGACGTGGCGCATCGTATCGCCGTAGACACCGATGCCGTCGGGCATATTGCCCGTCTTGAAGACCAGCGGCTCCTTCGGCAGCCGGTCCTTGACCGGCGGCAGCTTGCCGGTGGCGACGAAATTTTTCGTGACCCAATCCGGCTCATGATATTCGGGCAGCGCCTTGAACTCCAGGATGGAGTCGCGCGCCACATATTTGATCTTGCCTTCGGCCGGAAAGTCCGCCGGCGCCGGCGGGATGGTTGCCTCGGAAGCATATGCATTCAGCGCCGCGGCCGAGACGCTGAGCGCCAGCCCGGCAAGAATGCCCAGATTGCGGAAATTCATCATCGTTTCTCCCTCTGTTCCGGAGCGCGGGTCACACGGCTCCTTTTCCTCGCACGACATGAAAGCGGGCTTGATGTCATGGATTTCCCTCCCGGAAACCCATGACGACCCAACCTTCACAAAACTTAGACGGCCTGCTTCAGCGCCGCCTTTTCGGCGCGCAACTCCTCGATCGAGCGGACGTTGCGGCGCGCAGCCCCCGCCCAGTCGCGGGTCTGCACCTTCGATTTGGACAGCCGCTCCTTGGCGGCCGGCACGGCATCGGCATATTGCGGCAGCCAACGTGCCTGGGCAACGACCATCTCGTCGACCATCTGCCAGACTTCCTCAGGCGTCGAGACGGCGCCGACCAGCGGATCGTGCAGCACGGCGAGCTTCAGGAGATCGATGTCGCCTGAAACAGCCGCATGCACCGACATGCGCTGGACGTTGATCGAGGCAATGCAGGTGGCGGCACAAGCTTCCGGCAGGGTGACGCCGGAAACCATGTTGATGCCGAAGCGGTCGACGAAGCCGGGCGATTCGATGATCGCATCGGACGGCAGGTTGGTGATGACGCCATTGTTCTTGACGTTGAAATGGCCGCGATAGACCCGGTTCGTCTCCAGCGCCTCCAGGATGTGGCTGGCGTGTTCGTTCGAGCGCTTGGCAGGATCGATCGGCTTGGCGGCCGATTCCAGGAATTGCGGATATTCCGTCTCGAACCAGTTACGCGTTTCGGTGGAGTGGCGGAGATAGCCGCCGGTCTCGCCGTGGATCCAGTCGGACATATCGATCCAGCGGGTGATTTCGTCCGGCCGTTTGCGATACCAGGGCAGGTATTCCGAGAGATGGCCGTTGCTTTCCGTGGAATAGACGCCGAAACGCTTCAGCACGTCGATGCGCAGCTTCTCCTGCTGCGAATAGACGGGGTGCGCCTCGAAGGCGGCAACCAGCTCGTCCTTGCCGATCTTGCGGCCGTTGAGGCGCAGGTCGATGAACCAGGTCTGGTGGTTGATGCCGGAGCAGATGTAATCGAGTTCGCTCACCGACTTGGCGCCCAGCACCTCGGCGATCTGTTCGGCGCCGTGCTGGACACCGTGGCAGAGGCCGACCGTGTCGACCTTGCCGTATTCGATCGCCGCCCAGGTGTTCATCGCCATCGGGTTGGCATAGTTCAGGAACTTGGCACCCGGCTCGGCGACTTCCCTGATGTCCTTGCAGAAGTCGAGGATCACAGGGATGTTGCGCTGGCCATAAAGGATGCCGCCGGCGCAGATCGTATCGCCGACGCACTGGTCGATGCCGTATTTCAACGGGATGCGGATATCGTCGGCATAGGCTTCGAGGCCGCCGACCCGGACGCAGCTGATGATGTAACGTGCGCCTTCCAGCGCCTTGCGCCGGTCGGTCGTCGCCGTGACTTTCGTCGGCAGTCCGTTCGCCTCGACGACACGATCGAGGATCGCCTTGATCATTTCGAGATTGTGCTCGCTGAGATCCGTCAGCGCGAATTCGATGTCGCGAAACTCGGGAACGCACAATATGTCGGTAAACAGCTTCTTGGTGAAGCCAACGCTGCCCGCACCGATGATAGCGATTTTGAAACTCATGATCTTCACCTCGACCCAATCGAATGCTAGAGAAAAGATGGCTATGGAGGATCAGGCCGCATGCCGGCGCATGTGGTTGAAAAAGCCGTAAAACTGCCTGTTTTCCTCCCGGCCGCTCTAATCGGCCGTGGTCTCTTCCTTCTTGTCGACCGGGATTATGCCCGAAATCGTCGGGGCGACCAGAGAAGGATTATGCTTTCAGGGGTAATTTTGTGCTGCAGGATTTAATTGCCAATGGACAGTCGATGAGGACGGTTTCGCTGCCCCGCGGCCGCCAGCGATTGCACGCCATGCCGACCAGTACCGGCTATGAGGTGCGCGAGAACGAGACCTATGACTGGGATGGCCGACGGCGCGGCCAGACGCCCTTCACGGTGCTGCAGCACACGATCAGCGGCAGCGGTCGGCTGCGCTACCAGAACCGCAATTATCGGCTTCAGGGCGGCGATACGCTGCTGGTGCTCGTCCCGCACAATCACCGCTACTGGCTGGAGAAGGGCGACCGCTGGGAATATTTCTGGATCTCGATGAATGGCGAGGAGACGCTGCGCATCCATCAGCTGGTGCTTTCCACGTCAGGCCCGGTGTTGAAGCTGCAGCCCTCGACCATCGATCATCTCGCCGATTGCAGCCTGCGCCTCGTCAGAGGCGCGACGTCGCCAGGTGCTGCCTCGGCGATCGCCTATGAGGCGGCCATGGCGCTCTACGACGACGTCTTCGGCTCGCCGGCCTTTGCCGCCGAGCTCAGCCTGATGCAGCCGGTGATCGACCATATCAACGCCAATCTCGACAAGCCGCTGCCGGTCAGCGAACTCGCCGGCATCGTCGGCCTCAGCCGCGCGCATTTCTCGCGCAGCTTCGCCGAAAGCGAGGGCATGCCGCCCGCCGAATTCGTGCTGCAGCAACGCCTGCAGCGTGCCGTCAAGCTTCTGACCAAGGCCGACTTCCTGCCGGTCAAGGAAGTCGCCATCATGTGCGGCTTCGAGGACGCCAACTATTTCTCGAAAGTCTTCCGCCGCGTCTACGGCACCAATCCGACGGAATTCCGCACGACGGGCATGTATGCCAGCATCGGCAAGCTGAAATAGCGGATCATCCCAAATCGCGTCAGGCCCGCACCTCGAACACCATGTTGAATGGTGTTTCCGTCGCCCGCCGGAAATGTGTGAACCCGGCGTCGAGCGCCACCTTTCGAAGCTTCATTTCTCCCGCCTGTGCGCCGAGCCCGAGCCCGACCTCCTGGGAGAGCGATGCTGGCGTGCAGATCATCGTCGATGCTCCATAAAAGACGCGGCCGACCGGGTTGAGATTGTCCTTGAGATGGTCATGGGCAAAGGGCTCGACGATCAGCCACGTGCCGTTCGGCCCAAGTGTTTCCTTGACATGCCGGCCGGCGCCGACCGGATCGCCCATGTCATGCAGGCAGTCGAACATGGCAACCATATCATAGCCGCCGCCTGGAAATTCCGCAGCCGAGCCCTGCTTGAACGTCACGCGGTCGGCGACACCCGCATCTTCCGCGGCGGCCTTTGCCCTTTCGATCGATGGGCCGTGATAGTCGAAGCCGGTAAAGCGGGACGCGGGATAGGCCTGTGCCATCAGGATGGTCGAGGCGCCATGACCGCAGCCGACATCGGCGACGCTGGCGCCGGCCTTGAGCTTTTCTTCGACCCCCGCAAGCGCCGGAATCCATTCGTTGACGAGATGGCTGTTGTAGCCCGGGCGGAAGAAGCGCTCGGTGCCCCGGAAAAGGCAGGTGCTGTGCTCATGCCAGCCAAGGCCCTTGCCGGTGCGGAAGGCATCGGCGACCTTCGGCTCGTCCATCCACATGGATTGCACGACCTCGAAGGCCCCCACGAAAAAGGCCGGGCTGTTTTCCTCGGCAAACACCATCGCCTGTTCCGGCGTCAGGCTGAAACGATCGGTTTTTTCATCGTAAGCGACATAGTCCGCAGCCGCCTGGGCGCTCAGCCATTCCCTGAGATAACGCTCCTTCACCCCCGTTTTCGCTGAGAGTTGCTGGACGGTCATCGCCGTTCCGTCGGCCATCGCCTTGAACAACCCAACCTTGTCGCCAAGCACGACCAAGGCCCCTGACATGGCCGCGCCGACGTCCCCAACCAGACGACCGACGAGTGCATCGAGTTTTTGCATATCTGGCTCACGCATTGTTACCTCCCGGGTGCGTGATGAAGATAATCTAAATTAGCCTTTAATAATATTCAGTCAATCAACCTTCCCGTTTCACCAGATGAGCGCGGAGTATTGACGATCGAGGGAATGTAAAAGGCGGCGTCAAGGCGCGGCTCCATTCCGGCGCAATTTACGCGTGACTACACAATCCGGGGAGATTGCCATTCTACGAGAAGACCAACGTCAACCGCTCAAAACATCTTGTGTCGTCATGCGCTTGCTCTCATCATCGCTTGTATCGAGATTACATTTTTCATATCATCCGCGGGAAGCAGCGCTGCACTTTTGATGCAAGGTTATTGTTTTGAGCCTATCTTCCGCCCAATGCCGCGCCGCGCGTGCCCTGCTGGCTTGGTCTCAGGACGACCTCTCATCGGCCTCAAAAGTCGCCAAAGCGACGATTGCCAATTTCGAGGCCGGGAAGCGTTCACCCTATGAGCGCACCCTTCAGGATATGAAGCACGCCCTGGAAGGCGGCGGGGTTGTTTTCATCCCGGAAAACGGCGGCGGCGCCGGTGTCCGCCTGGCAAAACGCGCAAGCCCCTCGATCGACACGAATGAGACCGAAACGGTTCAATATGAAGAATATCTCGAAAACGACGCACCGCCCGGTGCGGGTGGCTGAATGATGGCAAAAAAAGAGAAGCTCGAACATTCCGAACTGGCGGGAGAATTCACCGATGACGGGATCACCGTGCTCGTCGATATCTTCCGCACATCGGGCAGCAATGAAGACTGGACGATGGAAGTGGTCACGCAGGCGGAGGATCTGATC
This sequence comes from Rhizobium anhuiense bv. trifolii, assembly GCF_024346605.1. Classification (NCBI taxonomy): domain Bacteria; kingdom Pseudomonadati; phylum Pseudomonadota; class Alphaproteobacteria; order Hyphomicrobiales; family Rhizobiaceae; genus Rhizobium; species Rhizobium anhuiense. The sequence continues at coordinate 655,707 of NZ_CP098801.1, read as the reverse complement.
CGCTGGGACGAGCCGTTTGCGACCGACCGGGAGGCTTTCGACGAATTCCTGGCCGTCGTCGCCAAGGACGGCATTCGATCGTTTCTCGAAGATGAAGAGCCATCCGTGCATTGAGGAAGATTCGTGAAGAGCATCAATGATCTAGTCGCATCGGCGAAAACCGTCTGCGATCGATACCGGGCCGGTCGGATGGAGCGCGAGACCGTGCGGGAATGGGTTCTCGGACTCGGCGCCTATCCGCCGCCGCATGGCGAGCGTGTACGGGAAGCGGCGGAATGGTTCCGATTGCACAATCGTGAGCCCGTTTCCGAAGATATCGTGCTCGCGGACATCGACCGGCTCAAGGCGATTTCAGCGCCGTGATCCCGGGGCGTGCGAACGACAGGCGGCCGGCTCAGCTCCTGCTTCGCATTTTCCTGGAATAGCTCCAGCCTCGCGGGCTGGCGCAATCACGCCGGTACTCGGCGGCGTAGGACCAATGACGATCATGAGCATGATGCATAATACCGCCATCGCAGCTTTCATGCGAAGAGGTCTGGAGGTTCCGCAGCAGAGCGGTATGGCGCTTCCGTTGAAAGCTGAGCCGCTCTAGCCGCGAAGCGCAGGTCGAGCGCGGCTACTGCAATTCAAGGTGTTGCAGCGTCCTTTGCGCGTCCTATCAGACTCGCGGCGCTGCAGGTAAATTTTAATTCGTCCGATAGGCAGAAGGGACAGTACGTGGCCACATTTCCGGAAAAGGCAAAGGTCGTCATCATCGGGCTCGGCGGTATCGTCGGCGCCTCCATCGCGCATCATCTCGTCGAGCGCGGATGGGACGATATCGTCGGCATCGATAAGTCGGGCATCCCAACCGACATCGGCTCCACAGCCCATGCCTCGGACTTCTGTTACACCACGAGCCACGACTATCTGTCGGTCTGGACCACACAATATTCGATCGATTTCTACGAGAAGATGGGCCACTACGCCCGCATCGGCGGCCTCGAAGTGGCGCGGACCGGCGACCATGCCTGGATGGAGGAAATCAAGCGCAAGCTTTCCTCGGCACGCGCTTTCGGCACGCGCGCCCATTATGTCAGCCCTTCCGAGATCAAGGAAAAGTTCCCGCTGATCGAGGAGGATCAGGTAATGGGCGGCCTTTACGATCCGGATGCCGGCCTCGTCATTCCGCGCTCACAGACCGTTGCCGGCAAGCTGGTCGACGCCGCCGAAAAGGCAGGCAAGCTGCAGGTATTCGGCAACACGCCGGCAAAGTCGCTGATCGTCGAAGGCGGCCGCATCAAGGGCGTCGTCACCCATCGCGGCACGATTATGGCCGACCACGTCATCGTCTGTGCCGGCCTCTGGGGGCGCCTGATCGCGGAGATGGTCGGCGAAGACCTGCCGGTCATGCCGGTCGACCACCCGCTCACCTTCTTCGGTCCCTATAACGAGTTTGAAGGCACAGGCAAGGAAATCGGCTTCCCGCTGCTGCGCGACCAGGGCAACTCCGCCTATATGCGCGATACCGGCGACCCGGCGACGACGGAGGGCGGTCAGATCGAGTGGGGCTATTACGAAGCCACCAATCCGCGCATGTGCCATCCGCGCGATCTTCTCGAAAAACACGAAGCACGCCTTTCGCCTTCGCAGCGCGACCTCGAGATGGAACAGATCATCGAGCCGCTCGAGCGCGCCATGGAACTGACGCCGATCCTCGGCGAACTCGGCTATAACGAAGGTCACTCCTTCAACGGCCTGCTGCAGGTGTCCGCCGGCGGCGGCGCATCCTGCGGCGAGAGCCAGAAGGTGCGTGGTCTCTGGTATTGCGTTGCCATCTGGGTCAAGGACGGCCCAGGCTACGGCAAGCTGATCGCCGACTGGATGACCGATGGCCGGACTGAAATCGATCACAACAGCATCGATTACGCCCGCTTCTATCCGCATCAGTTGACGGAAGAGTTCATCGAAGGCCGCTGCTACGAAGCCGCCCAGAAGATCTATTTCCCGGCCGTTCACACCCGCGAACCCTATGCATCCGGCCGCAACGCCAAGCGCTCGCCCTTCTACGAGCGCGAAAAGGAGCTTGGCGGCTACTTCATGGAACTTGGCGGCTGGGAGCGCGCGCACGGCTACGCCGCCAACGAGCACCTGCTGGAGAAATATGCCGACCGCGTCCCGCTTCGCGAGAATGAATGGGACAGCCGCCATTTCTGGCGCGTGTCGAATGCCGAGCATCTGGCGATGAGCGAGGATTGCGGGATCGTCAATCTCAGCCATTTCCACATGGTCGATATCGAAGGACCCGACCATGTCGAACTGATGGAATGGCTGTGCGCCGCCAAGGTCGGCGGCGATGCAAACATCGGCAAGGGCATTTACACCCACTTCCTCGACGACGAAGGCATGGTGCGCGCCGACTTCACCGTCTTCCGCATGGCCGACCGCTGCCGTCTCGTCAACGGCGCCGATGCCGGCCCGCGCGACCTGCACTACATGAAGCGCGTGGCCCAGGACCGTGGCCTTGACGTCACCATCACGGACGTCTCGGAAAAATTCGTGACGATCGGCATCTGGGGTCCGAACGCGCGCGACACGCTGAAGAAGGCTGTCGCCGATCCGGCCGGGCTCGACCAGGAAAACTTCGCCTTTGCGGCGATCAAGCCGATCGAAATCGCCGGTAAGCCTGTCACCGCCTTTCGCATCTCCTATGTCGGCGAGCAGGGCTGGGAACTGCACATGAAGTATGAAGACGGCCTCGCCGTCTGGGATGCGCTGCGCTCGACCGGCGTGATGGCCTTCGGCGTCGAGACCTATGCAAACTCGCGCCGCATGGAAAAGAGCCTGCGCCTGCAGAATGCCGACCTCCTGACCCAGTACAATCTGATCGAAGCCGATCTCGCCCGTCCGAAGGTCAAGGAAGCCGATTTTCGCGGCAAGGCAAAACATCTGGAATACAAGGCGCGCGAGCACCAGCCGGCCATGCTCTGCACGCTTGTCATGACCGAGAATACCGACAAGTCGGGCGTGAAGCGTTATCCCCTCGGCAACCTGCCGGTTATCGATCCCGCCACGGGAGAGGTTCTGGTCGACGAGCTTGGCCGTCGGTCCTACACGACCTCGATCGCCTACGGCCCGACGGTCGGAAAGAACATTGCCTTGGCCTATTTGCCTTGGTCGCATTGCCAGGTCGGACGCAGGCTGAATATCGAGTATTTCGCCGAGAGTTATCCGGTGGAGGTTGTCGGCGTCGGGTACAAGCCGATCTACGACCCAGAAAATCTGAAGCCGCGCAGCTAGAGCAGCTCAGCTTTTAACGGAGCACCGAACCGCTCTATCATTTTGTTCTTACGCAATTCCGGGCAAATCCGCTTCGCGCTTTGCCTGGAATTGCTCAAAGCACCTCTAGGCAGATGTGGCGCCACAACGGCGGCTTGATAGGCTCGCTCGAAACGCAGATCCGTCATCTGTTCCCGGCGCCCGCAAAAACTTGCTTGGAATTTCGCTGAAACACCGTCGCTGTCACCGTTTCCCAACGTCCATCGCATCGTCAGGGGCGGCTCGGAACGCGCCGCTTTGAGACCAGCCAGCAGCCAATCGCCCAGAGCGTGCCGTGCGCCGCCGAGTGACGTCCGCACCCGTTTCCGACGCTGTCGGCGCTGGCGCTATTTTAAGGTTGCCTCGCAGCCGGATTGGAAGTCAGGATGCGGCGAAGCCGTCTAGACGCGCTTTGGAATTCAATAGCGAGCCATGATGTTGCACGAAAACCGCTCACACTCTTCGGCATCATGCTCCGGCAAATGGACGGTCGATGCTTGATACTCTCACTTGGTCCGCAGTGCTTGCCGATCCCATCGTCCAGGCCGGGACCCTGGCAGTGGTCGGCGCGGTCGTTACGCGCATAGCGCTTCGGCCCTTCCCGAGCTGGAAGCTTGCCGGCCAGGTGTTTTTTTTCGCGGTACTGACCGTCCTGCTGCTCTATCACGACATCGTGCCCTACGAAGTTGGGCCGACGCCCGCATCGACCTTCGAACGCGTCTTCATCGCCCTTGCCAAGGTGGTCTGGTGGATCAATGCCGCCTGGGCACTGATCGCCTTCGTTCGCGTCTTCCTGATCTTCGAGCGGCAACCGCGCGAAGGTCGCCTCGTTCAGGATCTGGTCATCGGCCTGATCTATCTCGGCGCGATCCTCTCGGTGGTCGCTTACGTCTTCAGCTTTCCCGTCGGCACGCTAATCGCCACCTCGGGTGTCTTTGCCATCATCCTCGGCCTTGCGATGCAAAGCACCCTGAGCGACGTCTTTTCGGGCATCGCGCTCAATCTCGGCCGGCCATATACGATCGGCGACTGGATCGTGCTGAATGATGGCATCGAAGGCCGTGTCGTCGAAACCAACTGGCGTTCCACCCATCTGCTGAACGGCTCGAACGACCTCGTCGTCCTACCCAACAGCTTCCTCGCCAAGGTCGGGCTGACCAATCTCAGCAGTCCCGACCGCAGCCACGGGGCGACGCTGATGGTCCGCGTCGTGCCGACGATCGGGCCGTCGGCGATCGTCGACGTCATGCGCACAGTCCTTTTGAGCAGCAACTCGATCCTGACCGAACCGAAACCCGGCGTGCAGATCAAATCGCTTACATCGGATGCAATGGAACTGGAACTCTCCTTCCGCGTCAGGGATATCGGCCAGGTCGGGCCAGCGAAGAACGAGATTTTTGACCTCATCTACCGTCACATCAAGGCCGCAGGCCTCACCTTGGCCCGACCGATCGATGCCGCGGGGCCGCTGCCCGACCGCCTGCAGTCGGAGGAGATGGCGAAGCCGCACCGGCCGACGCCGCTCAAGCTTCTCGACGCCATCCCGCTCTTTTTCTCGCTGACCGAAGACGAGAAGGAAACGCTCGCAGCATCGATGACGCGACGCACCTACAAGAAGGATGCCATCCTCATCGAACAGGGCGATACGGTCGCATCGCTGATGATCGTGCGCAGCGGCGCCCTTGTCGCCACGCGGCGGGAAGGCCACAAGGAAATCGAACTCGGCCGGCTGGCGCCGGGCGACTATTTCGGCGAAAGCGGACTGCTGATCGGCCTCGGCGAAGCCGCCAGCCTGCGGGCGCTGACCTTCGTCGTCGTCTATGAGATCGCCCAAGCAAGCCTGACGCCGCTGTTACACGACCGGCCAGGCATCGCCGAAGAACTTGCCGCCACCCTGTCGCGCCGAATCGAGACGGGCCAGCACTCCTTCGCAACTGAAGGCGCCACGCTGAACGGCGGCTCGGTGAGCTCGCTGGTGACGCGGATCCGCCATCTGTTCAAGGTGCCGCAGTAGCTCCCTAAATCAAAGAAACGGAGCATGACGTCGTCCGAAACCGCTTCACACTTTTCGGTATCATCATCCAGGCTATTTCCGCTGAAACTTCTTCCGCGCCGCGCGCATCACACTCTCGGCGAGGATCAGCAGGCAGCCGAGGAGAAGCAGAGCGGCGGCGAGCAACGCGTCGGTATGGGCGAATTTCACCAGCACGCCGACGACGGCGATCAGCAGCAGCGCCGCCAGCGCCAGCGCGCCGTCGTCGACGAACATGCCGAAGAATTCCTTGAACGCGACTTTAAGAATATTCGTCATGCGGCGACCTCGGCCTGGGCGTTGAAATACTGGCGCAGCACCCGGACCGCGGCGAAGGAAAAGACGGCGAGCACGGCAAGGATCGCCAGGAGCGAAAGGTCGGCGCCCGGCCACTCTGCACCGATGCCCTCGCCGACCCAGAATATGCCGAAGGCGCTGAGCAGCAGCCCGACGACGAATTTGAGGCTGTTCTCCGGAACCGCTGAAAGCGGTTTGTGCACGAAGAGGCCGATGATCAGCACCAGCAGGCAAGCCGCGGCAGCCCCAAGGCTGGCATAACCGATCATGCCATGTCCGGCGCCGGTGGCGATGACGATGAACACCACTTCGATCCCCTCGAGCAGCACGGCCTTGAAGGCCGCAATGCCCGCCAGCAAATTCGCGCGACGCTCTGCGGATTGGCGCCTCAGGCTATCCGTCTCGGCCGCAAAGGCTTTGTCCTCGTCGTGCAGCGCGATGAAGCCAGAAGCCCTAAGGATCGCCTTGCGCAACCAGCGCAGGCCGAAGAGAACGAGCAGTGTTCCGATGACGAACTGCATCAGTTCGACCGGAATGAGGCCGAGCAACGGACCGAGCGCCAGCACAAGAATGGCCAGAACGCCGAGCGCAAGACCGGTGCCGATGAAGGCCGGTCGCCAGCTTTGCGTGACGCCGACGGCAAGGATGATGGTGAAGGCTTCGACGACTTCGACGAAGGAGCCGAGAAATGCGGCCGTGACCGTCGAGGTGATCGTTGTCAGAGTGGCCATGGTTTTTGTCCATTATGCCGGCGGAGATCAAAGTGCTGTTGATGCCGCAACACTGTGCAACAGCTGCATGAAGGGGAAAAGGCATGCGCTGCCAAAGATTGTGCATGAAGGGCATTGAAGCACGACATCGAAAATCTGAAAGCGGATCGGCCCTGATCGACATCCCCTGTCTCTCCGCCACCTACGCGATGGACGAGACTGGGAGGACTACCTGCTGTCACCATTTTCAGCCTTGGCGGCATCGTCAGGGGCACGGCTTGGAACAAACTGCTTCGAGATCAGCCAACAGCCAAGCGCCCAGAGCGCGCCGGCGCACCATCCGGCGAAGACGTCCGTGGGGTAATGAACACCGAGATAGATGCGGCTCAAACCGACGATGACGGCGAGGAAGACGCCGGCGCCCATGACAAAGATCCGCGTCGACCGGTAACGCTGTGTCCGCGCCAGCAGCGCCCCAAGCGTCAGATAGGTCACTGCCGAAACCATCGCATGCCCGGAGGGAAAACTGAGATCGCTCACTTCGACCAGGTGCGGCACGATATCGGGCCGCGGTCGGGCCACAAGGATCTTCAGCAGCGTGCTTGCCAGCCAGCCTGTCAGCACCGAGGAAAAGACGAAGATCGCAATCGGCCAGCGCCGATCAAGCAGAAGATAGACGGTGACGAGAACCGTCATCAGCGAGAGAATAGTAACGCCGCCGAGGCTGGTGATATCGTCGACGGCATGTGTCAGCCAGGCGGGCCCGATCGGCACGGCAAGTTCGCCTGGTCGTCGCAACGCCAGCAGGATCGCTTCGTCGAAGCGGAATGTCTCGCCCTCCAGGACTTCGCTCGTCAATCGCTGGAGCACGAATAGCCCACCCGCAACGGATGCCAGCACAATGAGCGTCAGCGGCTCATAGGCGGTAAGCCGTGCCAAAAATCCGCGTCGTTGAACCTCGGACATACCTGTCATCAAACTCCGTTCACATGTTGTCGTCCCCCGCCAGATTGGCAATGCAAACCCAGGATTCAAGACCTTGCGGCATTCAAAGACGTTCCCACGGACCGCCGCCGCCGGATCTCCGAGCACTTGGTAGCAAAAGCTCAACCTTCTTTTGCTATCGCTGGAGCCGATTGCGTTGGAGATGGTTCGGCGATGAAAATTCTCACTGCGATGATCCTGATGGCCGCCGCCCTGCAGCCGGTTTCTGCCTTGGGCGAGACCGAATGGATGGGCGGCGCGAGACAATGGTCGGTGGGTTTTGCAAGCGAGAGCCCGCCCTATTGCCGCCTGCGGTGGGACAGCGAACTCGGCAAAACGATGGAATTCCGCCAGAGCGCCACCGAGACCTTCTGGCTGGTGGCAAAGAACAGCTGGGACATTCCGGCCGACACCAAGACCGAGGTGACGCTGACCGATCGCAATTTGACGAAAGTCGTCGCCGCCGAATTCTTCGACAAGACCACGCTCCGCCTCTGGCCTCCGGCGAGCAAAGGAATCGGCGGACTGAAGAAGATCATCAAGAATTCCTTTGCCGGAACCCCTGACGTGCAGCTGACCTTTGCCGGCGACGAAGGCGACTGGACGCTGCCGCTATCGCGTGTGGACCAGCTCTATCCGACCTATCTCCAATGCCTCAAACGCCTCGAGGCGGGCGGAAAGCCCAAACAGGATTCAGAAACCAGCAAGCCGTTCTGACGAGATCAGTCGAGCGGCGGCGCTGTCTCGCGGATCAGGCCGCGCACCGCCTCGATATCGCCGTTGAGCGGCCGCTCGTCGCCATAATGGGAAACATGCTGCCGCACCGCCTGGTAGACAAGGTCAGTGCCGGCCGCCCGCGGCGCCGTCGCCGCCAGGAAATCATGCGCCTGGGCCGCCGCCATCAGCTCGATCGCCAGGATATATTCGGCATTGTCGATGACGGCGAGCAGCTTGCCGGCGGCAGCTGTGGGATGCGCCAGGAAATCCTCCTGCAGGCCGGAGGTCAGCCCGCCGTCCATCGCCGCGGGTGCGGCAAGCCGGCGGTTTTCGTTGCTGAGTGCCGCCGCAGTATATTGGGCGATCATGAAGCCGGAATGGCTGCCGGCATCACTCGCCAAAAAGGGCGGCAGACCGCTGACCAGCGGATTGACGAGCCGATCCATGCGCCGTTCGCTGATCGCGCCGATCTGCGCGAGCGCAATCGCCAGGCTGTCAGCCGCCTGACCGAGCGCCGGGGCGACCGCATGCGCCTCGGAGGAGACGATTGGCTGTTCCGGCGTGCCTGACACAGCCGGGTTGTCGGTCACCGAGGCAAGCTCCTGATCGGCGATGCGGGCGGAACTGTCGAAAACGTCACGGGCGGCGCCATGGGCATGCGGCACCGAACGGAGGCTGAGCGCATCCTGGGTGCGCCGGCCGAAAGCGGCGGCGACAAGGCCGCTGCCGTGGAGCCGCGCACGCAGCGTCGCTCCCACCTTCTCTATGCCGGCCGATGGGCGCAAAGCCAGCACCGCTGCGTCGAAGGCGGCGATCTGGCAGCCTGCCGCTTCCAGCGTCAGCGCCGCGATCGCATCGGCCCAGTCGAGCAGCCGTTCGGCGCGGGAAAGTGCAACGGCCGTCAAGCCGGTGGCGCAGGCCGTACCGTTGACCAGGCTCAAGCCCTCCTTGGCGCCGAGCACCAATGGTTCGAGGCCGATCGCGGCAAGCGCCTCGCGGCCGCTCAGGCGCCGGCCGTCCAGGTGAGCGCTGCCTTCGCCGATCAGAACCAGCGCGGTATGGGCATTGTGGGTGAGGTAACCCGCCGAGCCTTTCGACGGCACGTCGGGAATGCAATCATGTTCCAGCATGGCCGTGAGATGCGCGACAATCTCGCGCCGCACGCCGGAATGGCCATGGGCAAAATTGGCAATCTGGGCTGCGATGATGGCGCGCACCTCGCGGGCATCAAGCAATGGCCCGACGCCGCAGGCATGGCTGAGCACGATGCTGCGCGACAACAGGCTCTGCGAGGCACGATCGACCACCGTATCGGCGAGTGCCCCGACGCCGGTGTTGACGCCATAGGCGCGCACGCCCGTCTCGACGATGCGCGCGACGATGCGGCTTGCCTGCTCGACCCGCGCCCAGGCGGCGGGCGACAGCGACAGCGCCTCCCCTGCCCCGACGCGCGCGACATCGCGCCAGGTCAGCAATGCATCGATGGTGATCGTCATTGACCGCTTCCGAAATGGCCGATGAACTGGCGGAAAGCGGGTGTGGCGCCGCCGGTGAACATGTCGTCCGGCTTGCCGCTGCTTTCGATCAACCCTTCGCGCATGAAGACGACGCGGTTCGAGACGTTGCGGGCAAAGCTCATCTCATGGGTGACGACGAGCATGGTCATGCCCTCCTCGGCCAGCGCGCGCATGACACGCAGCACCTCGCCGACAAGCTCCGGATCCAGCGCCGAGGTCGGCTCGTCGAACAGCATGACCTTCGGTTTCATCGCCAGCGCCCGGGCGATGGCGGCGCGCTGCTGCTGGCCGCCGGAGAGATGGGCGGGATAGGCGTGGCGTTTGTCGGCGATCCCAACCTTTTCGAGCAGCGCTTCGGCCTCGGCGATGCAATCGGCCCGCGGCCGCTTCAGAACGTGGATCGGTCCTTCGATGACGTTCTGCAGGATCGTCATGTGGGACCAGAGATTGAAGGACTGGAACACCATGCCGAGTTCGGAGCGGATATGGTCCACCTGCTTCTGGCTGGCGGGTTTGCTCTTCCCGTTCTGGTGAACCATTTGAATATGCTCGCCGTCGACCCAGATCTCGCCGTCGCTGGCGGTTTCGAGCAGGTTGATGCAGCGCAGGAAGGTCGATTTGCCGGAGCCGGAAGCGCCGAGCAGCGAAATCACATCGCCGTCTTCGGCATCGAGGGAAATGCCGCGCAGGACCTCGTGCGTACCGAAGCTCTTGCGGATATTGCGGACCGAAAGTCGGGTGACGCCTGGCATGAGTGCTCCAATGGTTAGGCCGCTTACGCCTTCAGCGCCTGCGGAATGGCGCGGCGATGTCGGGACAGCGAATATTCGAGCAAGGCCATGCCCTGCAGGATGATGAAGTTCAGGACGAGATAGATGATCGCCGCGCAGAGGAAGACTTCCATCGTGCGGTAGGTCTGCGAGATCAGCCGCTGGGCCACACCGGTGACCTCCCAGACGGTGACGAGGCTTGCGAGCGCCGTCGACTTCATCATCAGCACGATCTCGGTGGAATAGGCCGGCAGCGCATGGCGGAAGGCAATCGGCGCCAGGATGCGGCGCACCAGCAGGAAGCCAGACATGCCGATCGAGCGCGCCGCCTCTATCTCCTTCGGCGAGACGGCACGGATGCCGCCGCGGAAGATCTCGGCCGTGTAGCCGGCCGTGCAGAGCGCCAGCGACAGCACGGCGCAGACCATCGGCTCACGCAGGAACGGCCAGAGGAAGGAGTAACGGATGACGCCGAACTGGCCGAGGCCGTAGAACACCAGGAACATCTGGATCAAGAGCGGCGAGCCACGGAAGACGAAGATGTAACCCTTGGCGAAGCCCGAAAGCACCGGATTGCCGCTGACCCGCATCCAGACGATGACGAGCGCCAGCAGGCCGCCGCAGAGGATCGACAGGGAAAACAGGATGAGCGTTGTCGGTACGGCCTTGAGCAGGGTGACCATGGTCGAGGCGATGAAGGTGAAATCCATCATTCCCTCCTTACGCCTGGCCCATGGCGGATGCCGGCATGCTGCGGTTGGCGCGGCGCTCCGCCCCGTTGAAGATGCGGTCCGAAAGGCTGGTCAGGATCAGGTAGAGGCAGCCGCCGGCGATGAAGAACAGGAAATATTGCCGGGTCGAGCCCGCCGCCACCTGGCTGGTGCGCATCAATTCGGCAAGGCCGGTGACGGAGACCAGCGCCGAATCCTTGAGACTGAGCTGCCAGACATTGCCGAGGCCGGGAATGGCCAGGCGAAGCACCTGCGGCATGATGATGCGGCGAAAGCGCAGGCCGCGATGCATGCCGATCGCCGAGGCCGCTTCGAGTTCGCCCTTGGAGATGGCGAGGAAGGCGCCGCGGAATACCTCCGCCTGGTAGGAGCCGGAAATGATGCCGACGGCAAGCGCGCCGGCGATGAATGAAGGCAGACCGAGGAAGCCCTCGTAACCCATCGCCTGGCCGATTGAGGTGACGGCCGAGGAGCCGCCGAAATAGATGAGATAGATGATCAGCAGTTCGGGAACGCCGCGAAATACGGTCGTATAGACGTTGCCGAGCGTGACGAGAACAAGATTGCCGGAGAGTTTTGCCACCGCGACGGTGGCGCCGAGCACGGCGCCAATCGCCAGCGCCGTCGCCGTCACAGCCAGCGTCATCAAGGCGGCGGCAATGAGCAGCGCGCCCCATCCGGTCGAGCCGAAGCCGAGCAGTTCCAAGCTTGCCATATCGTCCGTTCCCCGTCCGTGGCAGTGTTTTGCGGATTGACAATAACATGCTGTCTCCGGCGATAAAGCCGGAGACAGATGTTTGCGGCCCAAAGGCCGAAACGCTTATTCCTGCGGGCTGACGTCGACCTGGAACCACTTCATCGACAGGTTCTTGACCGTACCGTCGGCAAGCGTCGACTTGATCGCTTCGTTGAACTTGTCGCGCAGGTCCGTATCGGCCTTGCGGATGCCGAGGCCTTCGCCCTCGCCCCAGATCGAGCCGACGATCTCGGGGCCGGTGAAGGCGAGCGTGTCGTTGGCGGTCTTGAACGCGTTGGCGAAATAGACGGCATCGTCGAAGCCGAGGTCGATGCGACCGTTCTGCAGGTCGAGGTCGCGGTCGGCGCCGGTCTTGTATTCGCGGATTTCGGCAATATCGCCGAAATTGTCATAGACGAACTTGGCGTAGACGGTCGCCGCTTGGATGCCGATCGTCTTGCCCTTGAAGGCTGCCTTCAGCGCGTCGATCTCCTTCACGCCGGTCTGGCCGGGCGTCATCTTGATCGTGGCGCCGGTGCCGGCGGCCTTTGCCAGCGGGCTGTCCTTGGCGGTTGCGAAGGCGGCAGGGGTGGCGGCATAGGGAATGGTGAAATCGATCACCTGTTTGCGCTCTTCGGTGATCGACAGCGCATCCATGATGACGTCGAACTTGCCGGCGTTGAGCGCCGGGATCATGCCGTCCCAGTCTGAAGCAACCAACGTGCACTCAATCTTGGCGCGCTCGCACAGCACCTTGGCGAGTTCGGGCTCGAAACCGCCGAGCGTGCCGTCGGCATTGGTGAGGTTCCAGGGCGCATAGGCACCTTCGAGCGTGATGGTCGCCTTCGTCCAGTCCTTGGAAAAGGCAGGCACGGCAAAAGCGGAAAAAGCCGCCACGCCGCAAAACAGGATTGCGCTAAATTTCATTTGTGAATTCTCCTCTGGAGTTGAAACAGACCTTGCGGCACCACGGCCGATCTGCGCCGGCTTGCCCTTTCCCGTCCTATTTCTGTTTTAAGGACCGATTGGGAGGTTGTATATGGTACCATATGAGATATTTTGTGATATGCAAGAGGAAAGTCGCTTTATGCGGCGAATTCCCTTCGTGCAAAAGGAATAGGCAATGAAGCGTTCCGGCGAGATGAAGCGCGAACTGGCGGAAAATGACAGCACGCCGCTCTATGCCGGCGTCAAGCAGGTGATCCTCGACCGCATCCACAGCGGCGAGTGGCCGCCGAAATACCGCGTGCCGTCGGAAAACGAGCTGGTCGTCGAGCTGGGCGTCAGCAAAATGACCGCCAACCGGGCGCTGCGCGAACTTGCCAACGAGGGCGAACTCGTCCGCATCCAGGGCGTCGGCTCCTTCGTCGCCGAGCGCAAGGGTTATTCGGCGCTGTTCGAGGTCCGCAACATCGCCGAGGAAATCGCCGAACGCGGTCATGTCCACGAAGCCTCCGTCGTCGTTCTCGCCCAGGAAACAGCCTCTCCCGAGGTTGCCGACGCGCTGGAACTGCCGATTGGCGCTGCGGTTTTCCACTCGCTGATCGTCCACAGCGAAAACGGCGTTCCGGTGCAGATCGAGGACCGTTTCGTTCATCCGGAGGCGGCCCCGGAATATCTCGACCAGGATTTTTCGACACTGACGCCGAACGCCTATCTGACGGCCGCAGCCCCGCTCAGCGGTTCAGAGCATGTCGTCGAGGCGGCGATGCCGCAGGCCTGGGAATGCAAGTTGCTTACCATCATGAAGAGCGAACCCTGCCTGACGATCCGCCGGCGCACATGGTCGGCAAAACAGGTAGTATCGACCGCCCGCCTCGTCTATCCCGGCCACCGCTACCGGCTGGAAGCGCGCAGCGGCAAGATGTTCGAGGAATGAAAGCAGCGGCCATGTTGTATATGGAACATGGCCCTTATTGTGACGCCGGCGTGAACCGTGCCACCAGCGCGTGACGATCGCCCGGATAGGTGAAGCGCACATGCGTCACCGGCCCGGCGCCGCTCCAGGTGCGGCGTTCGACCACGAGACAGGCGGTGTTGCGTGCTATATCGAGCGCTGCGGCCACTTCGGCATTGGCGGAGACGGCATGGATCCGGTGTTCGGCCGTACTCCAGGGCACCTGGTTGAGCAGCCAGGGACCCGGCGCCATCGCCAGGAAATCGGCATTGGCCGCCTCCGGCACCGTCGCAAGGCTGATCAGTCGCTCCTCCAGGCAAAAGGGCCGCGCGCCGGCATTGTGGATGCAGACGACCTCGACGACCGAGGACGCCACAGGCAGTTCCAGCCGGCGGCTGTCGTCCGCCTTGGCCTTGCGGCTCGTCTTCTTCGATACCGCATAGGAGTAGGGCAGGTTCAGCGACTGCACCTCGGCCTTGATGTCGTGGATTTCGAGAACGGCCGATTGCGCCTGCGGCTGGGTGACGAAGCTGCCGGACTTCTTGCGCCGCTCGATGAGGCCGGCCTTGGCAAGCTGGGTCAGCACCTTGTTCACCGTCATGCGCGAACAGTCGTAGTGCGTGGCGAGATCGACCTCGAAGGGAATACGGTGCCCCGGCGGCCATTCGCCTGAGACGATATGGCCCTCGATGTCGCTCAGGATGCGCTGATGCAAGGTGGGATCCCTGCTTTGGTCCATTACCACGCTCCGGTTGGCTCCCGCTATCTCTTTGTTTTAGCGCAATTCCGGACGCAAACCGCTACGCACTTTTGCTGGAATTGCTCTAATTCGAATATCGGGATGGGAAAAGCTCTTTTTCAGGCGGCAAGCAATTCGCCCATTGCGGCCAGGAACCGCCGGTCGATAGCGTCGCGTTCACGGTGGCGACCGCCTTCCACTTGCTTGCGGCCGCGCGCCCAGACGCAATCGACGGAAACGCCGCCGGCAAACAGCCAGTGGTCGAGGATCTGATCACCCGCGAGATAGGGAACGGCTGAAATATCGAGCGAAACGATATCGGCGTGATGGCCCTTGGCGAGACCTGCCGGCGCTTTCAGCGCGGCACCGCCGCCGGCAAGCGCGTGTGTGAACAGCGAAAGCGCCGTCGAACCGCCGGGGGCTGCGACGACATTGCGGGCGCGAAGCGCCAGGCGCTGCGAATATTCGAGCTGGCGCAGTTCCTCCGGCACGGAGATCAGCACGTTGGAATCCGAGCCGATGCCGTAACGCCCGCCCTCTTGGAGGAAGAGTGGCGCGGCAAAGGCGCCGTCGCCGAGATTGGCTTCGGTGATCGGGCAGAGGCCGGCGATTGCGCCGCTTTTCGCCATTCGCCGCGTTTCGTCTTCGGTCATGTGCGTTGCATGGATCAGGCACCAGCGTTCATCCACGGGCGCATGATCGAGCAGCCATTCCACCGGCCGCGCGCCGGACCAGGCGATGCAGTCCTCGACCTCCTTCACCTGTTCGGCGACATGGATATGGATGGGACCGTCGCCAGCCATCGGCACGAGCCTCGTGAGCTCCTCGGGTGTCGCGGCGCGCAGGCTGTGCGGCGCCAGTCCGAGCTCGGCGCCATCGAGCCGGCCGGTCACTGCCCGGCATCCCTCCATCAGCCTTTCGAAGCTTTCGAGCGAATTGATGAAACGCCGCTGGCCGTCGATCGGCGCAGCGCCGCCAAAGCCGGAATGGGCGTAGAAGACCGGCAGCAATGTCAGGCCGATGCCGGTCTCTGCGCTGGCAGCGCCGATGCGTTCGGCAAGCTCGGCGATATTGTCGTAAGCGCTGCCATCCCTGTCATGGTGGAGATAGTGGAACTCGCCGACGCGGGAAAAGCCGGCTTCCAGCATTTCCGCATAAAGCTTGGCCGCGACGGCCTCGACATGCTCGGGCGTCATCGCCAGGGCAAACTTGTACATAACAGTGCGCCAGCTCCAGAAGCTGTCGTTGGCCGGGCCGCGCACTTCCGCAAGGCCGGCCATCGCCCGCTGGAAAGCATGGCTGTGCAGGTTCGCCATAGCGGGAACGAGCAGCGTGTGGCGTTCATCGCCCTGCTCGGGAGAAACGCCGATTTCGACCCGCGCGATGCGCCCGGCCTCGAGCGTCAGCCGTACATTCTTCTGCCAGCCTTCCGGCGTCAGCGCCGTGTCTGCGTGAAGCGTGGTCATCGCCTTCCCTCTCCTCTTGCCGCGCCGCCGATCTTTCTTTTCCAGAAAAGCGCGCAAAATTTCACTTGTCACCTGTTGATTATGTATATACATGTTTTGGCATAAGGAAAGGCGCAAAGCTGATGACCGGGAACAATTTTTCAGAGGAAGCCTCATCCGCCGACGTCAGGCCGGCGCTTTGGCGCAATGCGCGGCTCGCCACGCTTGCGCCTGGTAAAGAAGGGCTCGGCATCGTCGAAAAGGGCGCCGTGCTGATCGAGAATGGCCGCATCACCTTTGCCGGCGCCGAAAGCGATCTGTCCGCATCGGCCATCGAACATTCCGAGATCGTCGATCTCGAAGGCCGCTGGGTGACGCCCGGCCTCGTCGACTGCCACACCCATATCGTCCACGGCGGCAACCGCGCCCGCGAATTCGAAATGCGCCTTGCAGGCGCCACCTATGAAGAAGTCGCGCGCGCCGGCGGCGGCATCGTCTCCTCGGTGAAGGCGACCAATGCGCTGTCGGTCGAGGAGCTCGTCGCCGAGGCCCTGCCGCGACTCGACACACTGCTTGCCGAAGGCGTGACGACGATCGAGGTCAAGTCCGGTTACGGGCTGAACCGAACCGGCGAAGTGAAGATGCTGCAGAGCGCCCGCCTGCTCGGCCATATCAGACCGGTGCGCGTCGCCACCAGCTATCTCGGCGCCCATGCGACGCCGGTGGAATATAAGGGCCGCAACGGCGATTATCTCGATGATGTCGTCCTGCCAGGTCTCGACGATATGTTTAATCTCGGTCTCGCCGATGCCGTCGACGGCTTCTGCGAGGGCATCGCCTTTTCCACGACCGAGATCGCCCGCGTCTTCGACAAGGCCAAGGCGCTTGGCCTGCCGGTCAAGCTGCATGCCGAACAGCTCTCCAATCTCGGCGGCGCCAAGCTCGCTGCATCCTACGGCGCGCTTTCGGCCGATCACCTCGAATATCTCGACGAAGACGGCGTTGCGGCGATGGCCGCAGCCGGCACCGTCGCCGTGCTGCTGCCCGGCGCCTTCTACGCCATCCATGAGAAGCAGAAGCCGCCGATCGAAGCATTGCGGCGGGCAGGCGTGCCGATCGCAATCGCCACCGACTGCAATCCCGGCACCTCACCGCTCACCTCGATGCTGCTCACCATGAACATGTCGGCGACGCTCTTCGGCCTCACCGTCGAGGAATGCATCGCCGGCGCCACCCGCGAAGGCGCCCGTGCGCTCGGCCTGCTCGACAAGACAGGAACGATCGAGCCCGGCAAGTCCGCCGATCTCGCCGTCTGGAATACCGAAAGCCTCGCCGAACTCGTCTACCGCATCGGCTTCAACCCGCTTCACGCGCGTATCTTCAAGGGCGAAAGGAACGGTCGATGACCATCACGCTCCACCCGGGCTCCGTCTCGTTCAAGGATTTGGAAATCATCTATTGGACCGGCGAGCCGGCAAGGCTCGATCCCGCCTTCGATGCCGGCATCGCCAAGGCCGCCGCCCGCATCGCCGAGATCGCCGCCGGCAATGCCCCGGTCTACGGCATCAATACCGGCTTCGGCAAACTTGCCTCGATCAAGATCGACAGCGCCGATGTCGCGACGTTGCAGCGCAATCTCATCCTGTCGCACTGCTGCGGCGTCGGCGCGCCGCTGCCCGACAATATCGTCCGGCTGATCATGGCGCTGAAGCTGGTCTCGCTTGGCCGCGGCGCCTCCGGCGTGC
Source organism: Rhizobium anhuiense bv. trifolii (assembly GCF_024346605.1). Classification (NCBI taxonomy): domain Bacteria; kingdom Pseudomonadati; phylum Pseudomonadota; class Alphaproteobacteria; order Hyphomicrobiales; family Rhizobiaceae; genus Rhizobium; species Rhizobium anhuiense. The sequence goes on along the minus strand of NZ_CP098801.1, from coordinate 638,090 downwards.
GGCTGGAGCTGGTACGGCTAATCGAAGGCATGTTGGAAAAAGGCGTCATCCCGCTGATCCCGGAAAAAGGCTCGGTCGGCGCCTCCGGCGATCTTGCCCCGCTTGCCCATATGGCGGCGGTGATGATGGGCGAGGCCGAAGCCTTCTTCGCCGGCGAACGCCTCCCGGGCGCGCAAGCCCTCGAAAGGGCCGGGCTGAAACCGGTGGTGCTCGCCGCCAAGGAAGGCCTGGCGCTCATCAACGGCACCCAGACCTCGACGGCGCTGGCGCTGGCCGGCCTGTTCCGCGCCCATCGCGCCGCACAATCGGCCTTGATCACCGGCGCTATGTCCACCGATGCCGCCATGGGCTCTTCGGCACCCTTCCATCCCGATATTCATACTTTGCGTGGCCACAAGGGCCAGATCGATACGGCATCCGCCCTTCGCGCCCTGCTCGAAAACTCCATCATTCGCCAGAGCCATATCGAGGGCGACGAGCGCGTGCAGGATCCCTATTGCATCCGCTGCCAGCCACAGGTCGACGGCGCCTGCCTCGATCTGCTGCGCTCGGTCGCCCGCACGCTCGAAATCGAGGCCAACGCGGTCACCGACAATCCGCTGGTGCTGTCGGACAATTCCGTTGTATCCGGCGGCAATTTCCACGCCGAACCCGTCGCCTTCGCCGCCGACCAGATTGCGCTCGCCGTCTGCGAGATCGGCGCGATTTCGCAGCGCCGCATCGCGCTGCTGGTCGATCCCACCCTCTCCTACGGCCTGCCGGCCTTCCTCGCCAAGAAGCCGGGCTTGAACTCCGGCCTGATGATCGCCGAGGTCACCTCGGCGGCTTTGATGTCCGAGAACAAGCAGATGTCGCACCCGGCCTCAGTCGATTCGACGCCGACCTCGGCCAATCAGGAAGACCATGTCTCCATGGCCTGCCACGGCGCCCGCCGCCTGCTTGGGATGACCGAAAACCTGTTCGCCATCATCGGCATCGAGGCGCTGACCGCCGCCCAAGGCGTCGAACTGCGCGCGCCGCTGTCGACGAGCCCGGAACTGAGCAAGGCGATCGCCGCCATCCGCAGCAAGGTCCCGACCCTCGATACCGACCGCTACATGGCAAACGACCTCGCCGCCGCTGCCGAACTGGTGGCGACGGGCGCGCTGAACGCCTCGGTTTCAACAGGCATATTGCCGGTATTGGAGGGTTGATCGTGATGTATGTGCATTTGGGTATCGCCCGAGACACCGGAGCACTTTGCCCATGACCACACCATACGAAATCCGTCAGGGCACCTCGCCCGTCATCCTCGGCTTCCCCCACACCGGCACGTCAGTGCCGGCTGAGATCGCCGACCGTCTCAACGACAATGGCAGGATTCTCGCCGATACCGACTGGCACATCCACCACCTCTATGACGGGCTGCTCGACGACGTCACGGTCGTGCGGGCCACATTCCACCGCTACGTCATCGATGCCAACCGAGATCCGGCGGGCGTCAGCCTCTATCCCGGCCAGAACACCACCGGCCTCATTCCCGAAACGGATTTTGACGGCAAGGCGATCTGGAAGGATGGAAAGGGACCTGACGAGGCCGATATTGCGGCGCGGCTGCGGGATTTTCATGCGCCCTATCATGCAGCCCTTGCCGCCGAGATCGAGCGCGTGAGAGCGATCCATGGCGTCGCGATCCTTTACGATTGCCACTCGATCCGGTCCCACATTCCTTTCCTGTTCGAAGGAAAGCTGCCGGATTTCAATATCGGGACCGATATGGGCAAGACCTGCGACAGCGCCATCGAACAGGCGACGCTCACCGTCGTCGAAGCCGCCGAGGGGTACGACCGCGCGCTCAACGGCCGCTTCAAGGGCGGCTGGACGACACGCCATTATGGAAAGCCGGAAACCGGTGTGCACGCGATCCAGATGGAGCTTGCGCAATCGACGCATCTCCAGACCGAGGCACCGCCCTTTGCCTATGACGCCGCCAAGGCGGACAGGCTTCGCGTGCATCTCAAAGACATTCTGGTGCGCCTCGAACAGATCGCACCAGGCCTGAAACGCTGACGCCCGAAACCTGACGATTGAAACCTGAGAACAGGGGAACCGCCATGACCAATCCACGCCACAATATCCGTGAAATCCGCGCGCCCCGCGGCAACGATCTCAATGCCAAGAGCTGGATGACCGAAGCGCCGCTGCGCATGCTGATGAACAATCTCGATCCCGACGTCGCCGAAAATCCGAACGAACTCGTCGTCTATGGCGGCATCGGCCGCGCCGCCCGCACCTGGGAGGATTTCGACCGCATCGTCGCGACTCTGAAGACGCTGACGGAAGAAGAAACCCTGATCGTGCAATCCGGCAAGCCGGTCGGCGTCTTCCGCACCCACAAGGATGCGCCGCGCGTGCTGATCGCCAACTCCAACCTGGTGCCGCATTGGGCGACCTGGGATCATTTCAACGAGCTGGATAAGAAGGGCCTTGCCATGTACGGCCAGATGACGGCCGGCTCGTGGATCTATATCGGCACGCAGGGCATCGTCCAGGGCACCTACGAGACCTTCGTCGAGGCCGGCCGCCAGCACTACGGCGGCAATCTCAAGGGCAAATGGATCCTGACCGGCGGCCTCGGCGGCATGGGCGGCGCCCAGCCGCTCGCCGCCGTCATGGCCGGCGCCTGCTGCCTCGCCGTCGAATGCAATCCGGATTCGATCGATTTCCGGCTGCGCACCCGCTATGTCGACGCCAAAGCCGAGACGCTCGACGAAGCGCTTGCGATGATCGACCGCTGGACCAAGGCGGGCGAAGCCAAATCCGTCGGCCTGCTCGGCAACGCCGCCGAAATCCTGCCGGAGATGGTCCGCCGCGGCATCCGCCCCGATATGGTCACCGACCAGACCTCGGCGCATGATCCGATCAACGGCTACCTGCCGAAGGGTTGGACGATGGCCGAATGGAAGGCCAAGCGCGAGAGCGATCCGAAGGCTGTCGAAAAGGCAGCGCGTGCCTCGATGCGCGAGCATGTCGAAGCGATGATCGCCTTCTGGAACGCCGGTATTCCGACGCTCGACTACGGCAACAACATCCGCCAGGTCGCCAAGGAAGAAGGCTTGGAAAACGCCTTCGCCTTCCCGGGCTTCGTGCCGGCCTATATAAGACCGCTGTTTTGCCGCGGTATCGGTCCCTTCCGCTGGGCGGCCCTTTCCGGCGATCCCGAGGATATCTACAAGACCGACGCCAAGGTGCGGGAGCTGACCCCCGGCAATACCCACCTGCACAACTGGCTCGACATGGCCAGGGAACGCATCGCCTTTCAGGGTCTGCCAGCGCGCATCTGCTGGGTCGGGCTCGGCGATCGTCATCGCCTCGCATTGGCGTTCAACGAAATGGTCAAGAACGGCGAGCTTTCCGCTCCGATCGTCATCGGCCGCGACCACCTCGATTCCGGCTCCGTCGCCTCGCCGAACCGCGAAACCGAAGCGATGAAGGACGGCTCCGATGCCGTCTCCGACTGGCCGCTTTTGAACGCCCTGCTCAACACCGCGTCGGGCGCCACCTGGGTATCCCTGCATCATGGCGGCGGCGTTGGCATGGGCTTCTCCCAGCACTCCGGCGTCGTCATTTGCGCGGATGGCACGGATGATGCGGCAAAGCGTCTCGAACGCGTGCTCTGGAACGATCCGGCGACCGGAGTCATGCGCCATGCCGACGCCGGCTACGAGATCGCCCTCGACTGCGCCCGGGAAAAGGGCCTGCGCCTGCCCGGCATTCTCGGGAACTGAACCCGGTGAGAATCCTGCGCGCCGGTGATTGTAAACGCATGCCCTGGAAGAACGGCGGCGGCGAAACGGTGGAAATCGCCGTTTCGCCTGAGAATGCTGGTCTTGCCGGTTTCGACTGGCGCGTCAGTATGGCGACCGTCGCAACCGACGGCCCGTTTTCGATTTTTCCCGGCATCGACCGCACGCTGGCGATCCTCGATGGCAACGGCATGGTGCTCGATATCGAAGGCAGCACGCCGGTGCTGCTGACGACGGCAAGCGATCCCCTGGCCTTCCCGGCGGATATCCCCGTCGCGGCCAGGCTCCAGGACGGCGCCATCACCGATCTCAACGTCATGACCCGCCGCGACGGGCTCGCCCACAGGCTGGTCCGGATCGACGTCGATGGCAGCAGCACCCTGCCGCTGCCGCCCTCGACATGCCTGTTCCTCTGCCATGGCGGCGCGCTCTCCTTCCGGCGGGGCGGCGAGACCGGCGCGCTTGCGGCCGGCGATGCGCTGCTGATTGAGGACGCGGCCGCGATCGCGCTTGAGGTCGATGGTGAAGCCAAATGTTATCTCGCATCGATCACCACAGGCTGACTTTCAAACAACGATTTGAAAAGATTGAACAATCGAGAATTTGGCTAGGCATGCGCATCGACTATCCCGATCTCGGGCCATGGACGTCATTCCTGCTTTCGGTCTAAACTTTGCCCTTCTGATGCAGAAGAAGACCTAGACTGCCCGCAACATGCGGGGAGCAAGGGAGCAGGCGTGACGGATCCATACGATATTCTCGGCGTTGAACGCGATGCGGACGAGGCGCAGCTGAAGGCCGCCTACCGGCGTCTGGCGAAAGTTGCCCACCCCGATTCGGGCGGTGATTCGGACGCCTTTGCCAATTTGCAGAAAGCCTATGGGCTGCTTCTCGATCCGGTCCGGCGCAAGGTCTACGACGATACCGGTTACGACGTTGAATTCGCCGATGCCGCCGAGCTGCAGGCGCTCGTGATGATCGAGAAGCTCGTCACCGACGCCGTGCTCGACGAGCGCGCGCCGGGAAGTTTCGATCCCGTCGCTGTCATGCAGGAAAGCCTTTCCGAAGAACTGCGCAAGGCCCGTTTCAGCAAGAGCGAATTGGAGCGCCACGCCTCGCGCATCGGCCTGCATCTGGAACGGCTCGAAAAGCAGTCCGGTCGCGATGTGCTTGCCCACATGTTCCGTGCCCGCATCGAAGCCATCGCCAAAGCGGTCGCGGAAACCGAGGCGAAGATCAAGGCGACCGAACGCGCCGCCGATATGCTCAGCGGCTATGTCTACGACATCGATCCGCCGCCGCTGCCGGATGCCGCGGTCACCAACATCGAATGGGTCGAGACCTCCAGAAACCGCTCCACCGGCTGACGGACGACGCGGCCGATCTTAATAGGACAGTTTCGGATACCAGTCCGGCGCCCGGCCTTCGGGCGTCGCATCGAGCACGGTCCAGAGCGGCATCAGATCAGGTGCGCCGCGCGGATCCTCGCCGGGATCGGCCGTCGCTTCGCCCATCTCCTCGCTCCAGAAATGGCGGATGGTGCCGTCGCGCCGCGTGAAGACGTTGAAGGCGGCGCCATCGCTGCCGTCGCTGCCGATCGCGCGATAGTCGCGGCTGTAATCGTCCGTCATGTCGGAGTAGAGCGGCAGGTGGTGCCAGCCGCGTTCCTTCTTGAAGGCGAGCAGCCTTTCGATCGGCGAGCGGGCGACGATCGCAAGGGCGGCGCGCTGCTGGATGTCAGGTACCTCGCCGTCCCAGGCCGACAGCAGCGAGGTGCACATTGGGCATGGGCGCTCGCGTTGTGGGCCGAACATGTAGCTGTAGACGATCAGCGTATCCTTGTCGGCGAAGAGCTCGGCAAAGGAGATCGGCCCATCGCTGCCTTCGAAGCGGTATTCTTTTGTCACCTCGCCGCCCGGCGGCAGCGCCCGGCGCTGTCTTGCCACGCGCTCGATATGACGGCGCAATTCGATCTCTTCGGCCAGCAGCGCATCGCGGGCGCTGCGATAGGCCTCGCTCTCATTCGGGAAGCGGGCGCCGTTCTTAGCCACAAGCACGGCGGCGGGTACCAGATGCCGATTATCCATGACGATTCCTCCTTCTGTTGCCGCGCGCCTCAGGCGCGCAAAGGACGTGCTGAAGCCACGACCGGGTCGCAGCACATCATTACAAGGACGATCGGCTGATGCGAAAATCGACAGAAGCCGACGGAAAATATTCGCCCCGCGCTTTGGCCGGCCCGGTGCCCGGATCGCCAAAGCCAAGCAGATCAAGATCGCGCGTTCCGAAATGCGGATCATCGAACCAGATCATGATCAGCATTGCGCCCTTCCTAGAGGACGCCGCCCCGAACTCATTTCACCGTCGGCTGCGAAACTCAGTGAACGGTGATCACCGGAATGCCAGCTTCGTCGGCGGCACGGATAAGCGCTGCTCGCGCGTCCTGCGCCGGAATTTCCCCATGAATTGCATGTCGGCACGCGCTAATCGCTATAAGGTACTCTTCTCCGTCGTCGATCGGCCAACCAACTGTCAGCATCTCGGCAGCCTGGAAAAGAGTTGCGACAATCTTGTATTTTTCCGACCCACTCACAACGAACATCAGAGGGGCGAACTCTGCGGATGTGCACCACTTCATGACATTAGGTCTCCCCACAGTAAACATATTAGTAACCGTGCAAGAACCGTTCCGTGATCTTCGCTCGCATGCCGAAGCTCGTTTTGGAGGCCGAATAAAGGAAAGGAGAATATTTCTTAAGGGGCGCTTTAGCCGCCTCGGCATCGCCAGCATCAGCATGGGCACCAGTTGGCAGGGAAACGGTCGCCGGCCTCATTGCCCGCCATGCTGAAGCCACCAAAGCCGCCGACATGCTTATACCAGGCGCCCTTCCCGGTCTTCTGCCTCCTCAGCAAACTCAAACTGCTCCGCGGCGGCATCAGCGAGCGCGGTGTGCCTCTGCAACCGGAAACATTTCATCAGCAGAGCGGCAGAAAGAGATCCCGTAGTCGCCTCCGACTCCGGCACGACAGACGCGGGACTTCCCGCTCTGTTGCCAACGCATGAGTCTCTGTTGCCAACCTACCGGAAGATTGCCTTTGACACATCGCGATAAGTAATATATCTATGCGGTTATATAGCCATGTGGTGATATATGAAAAGCAGCCTCGATGCGATTTTCTCCGCACTTTCAGATCCAACAAGGAGAGCAATTCTTGGGCGGCTTGCTCACGGCAAGGCGACCGTGGCCGAACTCGCAGATCCCTTCGAGCTGTCTCAGCCTGCCATTTCAAAGCATCTCAAGGTCCTGGAACAGGCCGGATTGATCCGCTCCGGCCGTGAAGCGACTTCGCGTCCCCGCGAACTTGAGCCGGACGCATTGAAGAAAATCTCTGATTGGATTGGCGATTACAGACGCTTCTGGGATCAGAGCTTTGATCGTCTCGATGGCTATTTGTCCAAGGTACAAGGATACGAAGATGACAAATCCGGAGACTGATACTAACAACGCCCGCGATCTGGTTTTTGTACGAAGGTTCGATGCCCCATGCGATCTCGTTTTCAGAGCATGGACCGACCCCAAAGCGCTAGCGCAATGGAGCGGTCCTCACGGCTTCAAGGCGGTGGGCGACCAGCTTGAAGTGTGGCCCGGCGGTAGACACCGCGCCTGTCTGATAGCGCCAGATGGAGAGGAGCACTGGGTTAGCGGAAAATACCTTGAAGTCAACCCTCCGCACAGGCTTGTCTTCACACATGCCTGGGAGATCGGAACCGGCGAAAAAAGCCCGGAAACAGTCGTCACCATCACGTTAAAGGAAAGCGACGGAGGAACGGAAATGACATTTCGGCAAAGTGGATTTGAAGACGCATCATCACTTAAGGGTCATGAAGGTGGTTGGTCGCAAAGCTTCGAGCGACTGGGCGTTTTTCTGGGGGCTACGTCCGAAAGGCCGGATCATGAGTAAGGCGGCGATGAAGCTTTACTATTGCGAGACGCTCAATCCTCGGAAGGCCTGCGCCGCTGCCCGTTTTCTTAAAGCCGACGTGGAGTTCATAAGGATTGACCTAGCCAGCGGAGAGCAGCGTACCACGGAATTCCTGGCTCTCAACCCGAACGGGAAAGTCCCTGTGCTGCAGGATGATGCCGGAACCTTGTGGGAAGCGAATGCCATCATGTGCCGATTGTCTGACAGAGTTGGCTCGGATTTCTGGCCGCATGACCACAGGCAGATCGACGTCCTCCGGTGGCTGAGCTGGGACGCGAGTCATTTCACCCGGCACGCGGCAGCCTTGTGGTTTGAATACTTGATCAAACCTTTGTTCGGCGGGGAGCCTGACGTCGCCGTGATCGAAGATGCGAAGACGAGCTTCCGACTACATGCTCGCGTGCTCGACGACCATTTGGCCACTAACAGCGTCGCGGTCGGGAAGACGCTGACTGTCGCAGATTTCGCATTGGCCGCTGCACTTCCTTATGCGACTTCTGCTGAGATTCCACTTTCCGAGTTTACGCATATTCAGGCGTGGTACGAACGGCTTGAACAACTAGATGCGTGGAGAAACCCTTTCCCGGCGTAACAAGGTGCGGCCGCTGTTCCGTGGTTATTATTTCCGCCCACGTTTCTACAAGTCTTGCCGGTAATTCGCGCCACAGGGCCTCGCTTCTCCGTCGCTGGAATCCCTTCCGCCATCAAACGACAAGACGAAAGCGGTGATATGCGCAAGGGCTGTAAAGCAAAAAGGGCGCTCGACCCTTGCGGGGAGCGCCCTTATCCTGTCGGACAACGAACAGTTCGACGACGTCGATACCGCGCGCATCCATTTTTCAGGCAGGGCCGGTATATGGACCTTTTGCGCCCCGGTTTCAAGGGCTATTCGGCAGGACATTGACAAGGTCCGTCAGATGGCAACTCCACTGACGGGATTGACCACCGGTCGTTCGCTCTTGTCCCCGACCCCGGCCGGCTGCACCGCCGGCGGCGCCATCGATTCTGCGTCGGCGGGCTCCGGCTTGTCGGGAACGGCGCCGACATCTTTGGGGCGCCGCTGCTCGGGCTTTACGTTTTGATCATTCGTCGACATTGTCAGTCTCCTTTCAGTGAAGAAGTCACGGCCGTCGACATGGTTCCGACGATGGCATGGAGGATTACCGATGCTTGACAGGTTTCTGCTGCAGGGGCCTCAGGATGCGCGCTTCACGATCCTTCTGGCCCATGGCGCCGGCGCGCCGATGGATTCGGCGTCGATGACAGCAGCGGCAAATGCGCTTGCCGGCGTTGGCTTCCGTGTGGCCCGCTTCGAATTCGCCTATATGGCCGCCCGCCGCACCTCGGAAGGCCGCAAGCCGCCGCCGCGCGCCGAAACGCTCAATCCCGAATATGAGGCGGCCATTGCCACGCTCGGTGCCAGCGGCCCGCTTATCATCGGCGGCAAGTCGATGGGCGGCCGGGTTGCCAGCATGATCGCCGACGATCTTTATCACAGGGGGAAGATCGCCGGCCTGCTCTGCCTCGGCTATCCCTTCCATCCGCCCGGCCAGCCGGAGAAGCTGCGCACCGCCCACCTTACCGGGCTGACGACGCCCGCCTTGATCTGCCAGGGAACGCGCGACGAATTCGGCACACGAGACGAGGTGCCGGGCTATGATCTCTCCGACAGGATCGAGATCCTCTGGCTCGAGGATGGCGACCACGACCTCAAGCCGCGCAAGACGATCTCCGGCTTCTCCAGCGCCGATCACCTCGCCACGATGGCCAAGGCGGCAAAGGCCTGGGCCGAACGATTGCCGGTTTGAGGCTCACCTTGCGATTGCCGATATCAGGCGGCAAGCTTCCTGATATCGATGCGCCGGTCAGTGGCGGAAACGGTGATTTCGAAATGGTCGGCCTGCACGACGTCCCGGATGTTGCGCGGTCTATGCGCGACGATGACCACCCCGCCCCTCAGCCGGACACTGTCATAGAGGATGCCGGCGCCACCGCTCGAGCGGACCTCTTCCCCCAGCACCTGCGACGCCGCATAGCTGGCGCCGTCATAGACATCGGGCCGCAGCAACTCTTCGCCGCGAATGTCGAGGTAATCGCCAATCAGGGTGGCCGCATAGCTTCGATAGGTGCGCGCCATCATCGCCACCCCGCGTGCGACAGCCTCGCGCCGAAGATGGTGGCCGACCTCGGCAGCGGCTGTCCTGAGATCATCGGCGGCATACCAGGCGCCGAGATCAGAGCCGTTGAACCGCATTCCTCCCGGCGCAACATGCAGGAAAGCCGCCATCACGATGCTGGCGTTTGGCGTGCCATAAACCCATTCAGCCTGGGGAAGCCGTTGGATGCGATCGGCGACGAGACGGTCGTTGGTCCAGCCGACGAGTTCCATCACCGCTTCAAGGTCGGACACCCGCGTCACCGTCTCGAAAAGCCCGATCGGTGGAAATTGCGACGGGATCAGCCGGTGTGACGGACGCGGCGCCTCTGCAAAACGATCCCTCACCGGAAGACGATGTCCGCATCTTCGTAAGGCGTGAAGGCTTCGTCGAGCCTGTTCGGCTGCATGTAGAGACCACCGCGCGCGCCGTCGAGAAACCGGCGGACGGTCATCAGCCCGTCCTGGGTTCCGCTGGTCACGATATCAAGCGGTGGATGCCCGCCGAAAACCGGCGCCTGATGCGGCGTGCGCAGCCAGGCGACGCCGGCGCGCTCATCGGCAAAAAGCACGCCGAGTGCCTGATGGATGCCGAGCACCGCCGAGATCCGGGTCAGCGTATCGACGTCAAGCGTGAAAGCGCCGTGCTCGCGCGCCTGTTTGGCCCAATTGTGGTAGGTCGACCGGGAGGGGTAACCGAGTACGAGCAGACGCTGCTCTTCCGTCAGCCCCCAGAGATCGGCGATCGCCAGGAAGGTCCGCAAGGCCGGTGCGCTTAGCCTCTTGCGATTTGCCGGCGCAAAGCGATCCATGTCCAGCCGCTGTGGCCCCTGGTCTTCCCGGTGCTCGGTGCGTCGCGCATGCTGCATAACAGCCTCCTGTCTTGAATTAGACATAGTCCAAATCTAGGCATTCGGCAACAGATTTCAAGAATTGCTCCAATGGAGCCGTCACCATAGCCCAGGCAGCAGCCGGTCGCGGACCTTGCGGCGGTATTCGGCGTAACCCGGCAGGTCTCTTGTCAGATGTTTCTCCTCGTCCAGCAGCCGCGCGACAAGTCCGGCAAAGGCAGGAGGGATGGCCAGCAGGCCCCAATAGGAACCGAGCGACAGCGGTATGCCGACGAAGAGCACCAGCGCCGCCGCATACATCGGATGGCGCACGACGCTGTAGAGCCCGCTTGAAATGACCCGCTGATCCCGGCGGATCTCGACCGTTGCCGAAGCGAAGCTGTTTTGCCGCAGCACGAGGAAGCAGCCGTAAAAGCCGGCCGCCATCAGAACATTGCCGAAAATCACGATCGGCGCCGGAACGGCCGACCAGCCGAACCGGTAATCGAGCGCCGAACCGATGAAGAGCGCGATCAGCACGATGCCGTTGAAAAGCTGAATGCGCTTCTGGGCCGGTTCCCGCTCCGCAGCCGGCCCGACATGCAGCCGCTGTTCCAGCAAGGCGCGGTCATATTTCAGGAAATAGGCCGTCGTCGCGACAATCCAGCCGCCAAAATTGAAAAGGAACAGCCAGCCCTGCCAATAGGACAGCGAGCCCGCCGCGATGAAGATCATCGCCGCAAGCACTGCGACGAATTTCACCGTCGCTTCCGTCGCCCGCCTGCCGAGACTCCTCTTCTGATCCTCCATCGGTCCGTCCTCCATTACCTCAGGAAACCTCGCCTGCCGCCTCCCGGATCGTCTGCATCAGGATCGATTGCGGCAGCGACGGCACGGCATCGGCGCGCATCGTCAATCCGACCGGCCCCTTGGTCTCGCCGGTATCGATCGGCAGAAGCGCCAGCCGCCCGTCGGCGACATCGTCGGCCACCACGCCGTGGGAAATGATCCAGATCGCGTCGTTTGCCCGGAGGAAAGCGCGGCCGAAGGAATCCGATACCGTCTCGATCTGGTTGGGCAGGCTGGCGACGCCATTGGCGATGAGAAAATTTTCGACCACCGGCCGGATGATCGAACCCCGCGTCGGCATCAGCACCGTGTAGTTGCCGAAACCTGAAAACAGCGATTGCCGGCCGTCGAGCAGCGGATGGCCGGGGCGCACGGCAAACACTACCTGTTCGGAATAAAGATGCTCGAAGGAAAAGCCGGCCATCTTCTCGGCGCCTGCCAGACGCCCGACGACGACATCGAGATCGCCGACACGAAGCTGCTCCAAGAGCACCGCATTCTCGCCGGTGACGATCTTCACCCGACTCCAGGTATTCTCCTTGAGGAAGAGCTCCATCGCCCGCGGCATGATTCGCGATGACACCGTCGGCAGCGCGCCGATCCGGATCGGCGGCGCTTCGGAAAACTGCTCCTGCGAGACGGAATCGAGACCCTGGCGCAGCGCCGTCAGCGCCGCACCAGCGTGCCGCAGGAAGACCTCGCCGTAACGGGTGATCTTGATGCCGCGGCCGTCGCGCTCGAAGACATCGACACCCAGCACCTGTTCCAGTTCGCGGATCGTCTTGGTGACCGCCGGCTGGCTGACATGCAGCAATTCGGCGGCCTTCATGACGCTCTTCTGCCGCGCCACCTCGACAAAGGTCTGCAGATGGCGAAACTTGACGCGGCTGTCGATCATCGCTCACATAACTCCGAAGTTATCGAAAAGCCTAAAAATATCATTTTACTTAACCGGATCAAACATTCAATTTCGCCTTCAGGAGGAGAATGACGTGCAATTCGCCCGCATAAACGACGTGACGATCCATTATCAGGTCATCGGTGCACCAGCCGACAGGCCGGTGATCGTCTTTACCAATTCGCTCGGGACGGATTTCCGCATCTGGCGCGACGTCGTGGTGCGGCTTGCCGGCGAATTCCCCATCGTGCTTTACGACAAGCGCGGCCACGGCCTGTCCGATGTCGGCCAGCTCCCCTCATCGATTGCGGATCATGCGACGGATCTCGCCGGCCTGCTCGATCTCTTGTCGGTCAAGAAGGCCGTCATCTGCGGCCTCTCCGTCGGCGGCCTCATCGCCCAGTCGCTCTATCAGCGCCGGCCGGACCTGGTCAGTGCCCTGATCCTGTGCGACACCGCCCATAAGATCGGCACAGCAGAGAGCTGGAACACCCGCATTGCCGCCGTCGAGAAAAACGGCATCGGCAGCATCGTCGACGCCATCATGGAGCGCTGGTTCACGCCGGCCTTCCGCCGGCCCGAAAACACCGCCTATTTAGGCTATTGCAACATGCTGACGCGTCAGCCGGTCGAAGGTTATGTCGCTGCCTGCGCCGCGATCCGCGACGCCGATTTTACCGAAACTGCAAAGACGATCACTGTCCCGACAATCTGCGTCGTCGGCGACCAGGATGGCTCGACGCCGCCCGATCTGGTGCTCTCGACCGCCAAGCTTATCCCCGACGCGCGTTATGAGGTCATCCCCAATTGCGCGCACATTCCCTGCGTCGAGCAGCCGGAAGCGCTAACGGCGGTCATCCGCGCCTTCCTCACATCCATTACGCCTGGAGAAAACAGCCCATGAACGAAACCGCGTCCTCCTCCGAGCGCTATCGCCAAGGCATGGCGACCCGCCGCACCGTGCTCGGCGACGCCCATGTCGACCGAGCCGCCGCCGCATCGACGGAGTTCGACCGTCCCTTCCAGGAATTGATCACCGAAGCCGCCTGGGGCCATGTCTGGTCGCGCCCGGCGCTGACGAAGCGCGAACGCTCGATCGTCACCATCGCTCTGCTCGCGGCGCTCGGCCAGGACGACGAGGTCGCCATGCATGTGCGCGCCACCGTCAATACGGGTGCCTCCCGTGAGGATATCTGCGAGGCGCTGCTGCATGTGGCGATCTATGCCGGCGTTCCCGCCGCCAATCACGCGATCAAGATCGCAAAGCAGACCTTCGCACAGATGGACGCCGACAAGGCGGCCTGAGGGGGAAAAATGTCCGAACGAGCAAATCGCAAACCCGAGACCGGCGCCTTCTTCGGCCGCGACCGTGCCTGGCATGCGCCGGCGCTGACCCCCGGCTACAAGACCTCCCTGCTGCGCGCGCCGCAGCGTGCGCTGCTGTCGCTCGACGGCACGGTTTCCGAAACCACCGGGCCGGTCTTCGGCCATTCGATGATCGGCGAACTCGACAACGACCTGATCCTGAATTATGCGCGCCCCGGCGAAAGCGCTATCGGCGAACGCATCATCGTCCATGGCCGGGTGCTCGACGAGCGTGCCAAGCCGGTTGCCGGCGCCCTGGTCGAGTTCTGGCAGGCCAATGCCGGCGGCCGCTATCGCCACAAGAAGGAAACCTATCTTGCGGCGATCGACCCGAATTTCGGCGGCTGCGGCCGCGCCATCACCGACGAGGAAGGCCGTTACTCTTTTCGCACCGTTCGCCCCGGCGCCTATCCCTGGCCGAACGGCGTCAATGATTGGCGGCCGGCCCATATCCATTTCTCGATCTTCGGCCACGGCTTTGCCCAGCGCCTGATCACCCAGATGTATTTCGAGGGCGATCCGATGATCTGGAAATGTCCGATCGTCGGCACGATCCCCGACAAGGCGGCGATCGAGCAGCTGATCGCGCCGCTCGACTGGGGCAACACGATCCCGATGGATTCACGCGCCTATAAATTCGATATCGTGCTGCGCGGCCGCCGCTCGACGATGTTCGAAAACAGGCTGGAGGGCAACTGACCATGCAGCAGCTCGGCTATCTCAAGGAAACCCCGTCGCAGACGGCAGGCCCCTATGTCCATATCGGCCTGACGCCGAATTTCTGCGACATAAAGGGCGTCTACGACACCGATCTCGGCATCGAGATGGTCAATGACAAGACGCTCGGCGAACGCATCACCGTCACCGGCCGAATCTTCGATGGGGCCGGCGCATTGGTGCGCGATGCCGTTATCGAGATCTGGCAGGCCGACAGCGCCGGCCTCTACAACAGCCCTTCGGAAATGCGCGGAACCGCCGATCCGAATTTCACCGGCTGGGGCCGCTGCCCGACCCGCGCCGAGGATGGCGTCTACAGCTTCGAGACCGTCAAGCCCGGCCGTGTCCCCTTCAAGGACGGCCGTAGACAAGCCCCGCACATCACCTTCTGGATCGTCGCCCGCGGCATCAATATCGGCCTGCATACGCGTATGTATTTCCCGGAAGAGACGGAGGCCAACGCCGCCGACCCGCTGCTGTCCCGCATCGAACATCGCGAGCGCGTCGCAACGATGGTCGCCACCCGCGACGGCGCAACCTGCCATTTCGACATCCATCTGCAGGGTCCCAAGGAAACGGTATTTCTCGATATCTGAGGGTCGGCATGCCGGTGGCTTGTTCGGACAGCCCTGTGCAAGTAGCCTCCCCCTCACCGGACCCTCTCCCCGAGGGGAGAGGGACGTGCCCACGCGAGATTACCTGCCCATAAAGCGCGGACGCCACCGCAGTCCCGTCCCCCCAATAGGGAGAAGGTGGCGGCAGCCGGATGAGGGGCCAGCAAAGCGAGACAATCATGACCGCATCGCCCTTCGACCACCCCTTCCTTTCCGGCCTGCTCGGCGACGGTGAAATCGCCTCCTATTTTTCCGCCGAGGCCGATATCCGCGCCATGCTCTCCTTCGAGGCCGCGCTCGCCAGGGCCGAAGCCGGCCATGGCCTCATCCCCGCCGAAGCAGCAAGGCGCATCACCGAAATCTGCGCCGCCTTCTCGCCCGATCTGGCCAGCCTTCGATCGGCAACGGCAAGGGACGGTGTCGTCATCCCCGAACTCATCAAGCAGCTGCGCACCGCTGTCGGCGAGGAGGCAGCCAAGAGTCTCCATCTCGGCGCCACCAGCCAGGATGTCATCGATACCAGCCTGATGGTCCGCCTGAAGGCCGTCGTCTTCCTGTTTGCCGGCCGGCTTTCCGCCATCCTCAAGAGGCTCGATGCGCTCGACGGCCAGTTCGGCCAAAACGGGCTGATGGGCCGTACCCGCATGCAGGCGGCGATCCCCATCACCGTCACCGATCGCCTCGAAGCCTGGCGCACGCCGCTTGCGACCTATCGCGACCGCCTGACCGAGCAGAGTTTTCCCGTCCAGTTCGGCGGTGCGGCCGGCACGCTTGATAAGCTCGGGTCGCAGGCCGCAGCCGTTCGCGCCTCGCTCGCCCAGGAGCTCGGCCTTACCGACGCAACGCAATGGCAGAGCGGGCGTCTGCCGATCGCCGATATCGCCGGCCTGTTCGCGTCGATATCGGGCAGCCTCGGTAAGATAGGCCAGGATATCGCGCTGCTCGCCCAGGCCGGCGGCGAAATCGAAATTGCCGGCGGCGGCACCTCGTCGGCGATGGCGCACAAGCAGAACCCGGTTTCCGCCGAAGTCCTGATCTCGCTCGCCCGCTTCAATGCCACTGTTCTCTCGGGCATCCACCAGTCCCTCGTCCACGAGCAGGAACGCTCAGGCGCTGCCTGGACGCTCGAATGGCTGCTGCTGCCGCAAATGACCATGGCAACCGCCGCCTCGTTGCGTCTCGCCGCGGACCTCATGGGAAATATCAACAGGCTTGGAACTGCCTGACGCCGCGCTGGCGTGCCACGATCTTGACAAAGGCATGCAGTGGATCTGGGCCTGAGGAGGCAGCAATTGTTTTTTCAATCGCGCGCAACCATCTAATAGGCATGACTTGCGGAAAACGCCCCGCCCCAGCAGCCCGTTTACCGAAAACCAACCAAACCGGCTTGCTTTCCGAAGCGAAAGCCGATTGCTTAGGAAAATCTACTTCTTCTTCCGCTAGCGGTTAGGAGAATGAAAGGGGGCGCAGGCAAACCCGTGGAATTCTACTGCTTCGCATCGGGATAAACAATGACTACGATGGCGACGCGGGAAGGCCGGTTTGAAGAACGATGACGACAGAACTGTTTCAGGTAAAATTTTGGGGCGTCCGTGGCAGTATTCCAGTGTCGGGCCCCGAGTTCGATCGCTACGGCGGTAACACTTCCTGCATCGAAATTCGCTGCGGAAAACATCGGATGATCTTCGACGCGGGCTCCGGCCTGCGCGAGGCGGGGCTTTCGTTGCTCGCCGACGGCGTCAGCGACGTGGACCTGTTCTTCAGCCACTGCCACTATGACCACATCATCGGCCTGCCCTTCTTCAAGGCGATCTATTACCCCTCGATCAACGTCAACATCTGGTCCGGCCACCTCGACGGCAAGATGAGCACGCGGGAAATGGTCGATCAGTTCATCAGCCCGCCCTGGTTTCCCGTCAAGACCGACATCTGTCAGGCGACGATGAACTTCCGCGACTTCCATCCCGGTCAGGTTCTGACCCCCCACGAAGGCATCGCGATCAAGACCTTCATGCTGAACCATCCGGGCGGCGCCATCGGCTACCGCGTCGAATGGCAGGGCCGTTCGATCGCTCTCGTCTATGACATCGAACATATTCCGGGCGCTTATGATCCGGTCTCACTGGAGATGATGCAGGACGCCGATCTCGTCGTCTACGACTGCACCTACAATGAAGACGAGATGCAGCGTTTCAAGGGCTTCGGCCATTCGACCTGGCAGCACGGCACCGAGCTTGCGAAGATGGCGGGCGCCAAGCGCTTCGCGCTCTTCCACCACGCCCCCTCGCGCACCGACGAACAGCTGGCTGAGATGGAAGCGCAGGCGCAGGCCGCCTTCCCCGAATCCTTTGCCGCCCGCGACAATCAGACCGTGGTGATCTAGCAACCCGCGAAACCTCAGCTTGCTGACGGAACAGATGTTGGATCAGGCCGTTTCCCGGCAGGTAAACCATTACGCGGGGACCAGCTATGACCGTGTTTTCCGGAAAGTGCCTTTGCGGGCAGGTGCAGATCTCTGTTCGGGGCGAACCTTTGCGCGTCGGGATCTGTCATTGCACCGACTGCAGGAAAGAAAGCGGTTCGGCCTTTACCTTTTACGGGATCTGGCCAGCCGGCCAATTCGAACATTCTGGGGAAACCGCCGAGTTCCGAGGTCGCCATTTCTGCACCGGCTGTGGTTCGCGGCTGTTTTCCGCCGATGACGAAGAGGCGGAAATCAAGCTCGGTATCCTGTCCGATGCCCCGACGCCGCTCGTGCCGCGCTACGAACTCTGGATCAAGCGCCGCGAGCCCTGGCTGCGGCCGGTAGAGGGCGCCGAGCAGCATGAGGAGGACCGAAAGTGAGCGGCGGCGGCGGAAGCTTCCCGATGTCCGCTCTCGTCCGGCATCGCTCGATCACGGTCGCAGGCATCGAGACTTTTTACCGCGAGGCCGGTCGGCCGGATGCTCCGGTCTTGCTGCTGCCGCACGGTTACCCCTGCTCGTCCTATGAATTTCGCAATCTCATGCCGCGCCTTGCCGACCGCTGGCGCCTGATTGCACCGGATTTCCCTGGCGCGGGCTATAGTGGCACGCCTGACGATTTCGACTACAGTTTCGATGGTTATGCCGCCTGGCTGCGGGCTTTTATCGACGCGGTCAATATCGACCGCTTCGTCCTCTACCTGCACGATTTCGGGTCGCCTATCGGCGCGCGGCTGGCAATCAAAGAGCCTCGGCGCATCGTGGCGCTCATCATCCAGAATGGCGACATCCCCTATGAGGATGCCCTCGGACCCAAGTATGCCGATATCGAGGCGACGTGGACGCTTCCACTATCGGAGATGAGGACGGCGCTGGCGGAAGCGGTCAGCGAGGACACCTTCAGGGATGAATTCCTCAACGATCTGCCGCCGGCTCTGGCCGGTACCATCCCGCCCGATCTCTGGACGCTGCATTGGTCGCTGACCACGCCGCGGCGCAAGGAAATCGCCATCGACCTGATCGCCGGATTGAAGGAGAACCGGGCCTGGTTTCCGGAACACCGGAAATACCTGCGGGAATACCAGCCTGCGACCTTGATCGTCTGGGGTCCCAACGACCACTACATGCCGGAAAAATCGGCGCGAGCCTATCTGCGCGATCTGCCGGATGCCGAACTGCATCTGCTGGGCGGCGGCCACTGGCTGCTCGAGACGCATCTCGATGACGTCGTCGCACTCATGCGAGACTTCCTCGGGCGCGTTCACGCCGCCTGATCTTGTTTTTACGCATGTCGTTATCGCAAAACCGCGGCACACTATTGCGCGACATGCTCAAGCAGCTCCGACGCCGATGACCAGCGGACGGCCGGATGCCGGCCCGTCACTGCAAACAAGGCCGACAGGAAGTCCCATGCGGCCGCATCGTGCACCAGATGGTGAGTGAGCACGCCGACAGGTTCCTCGCTGCCGGCAAACCGATCGCGGAGCTCCGCTACCAGGTCGGCCACCAATTCCGCCTCGCCCCGTCCGCCGCGCGTGCCGTGCCAGTCGATGATGTCGACATGGGTGTTGAGCAGCGGCACCGGGCCATCCTGCCTTGCCCGCCCATAAACCGAAAGGGCGGTAAATCCGAGGCCCGGCAGCGCCGGGATAAGACTAGCGTCGATCCGGTTCCAAGGCGGCACCAGCATCGGCAGGAAGCGGGCCGGATGCAACAGCTGCAACAGCCGGAAGCCTTCCCGCAACTCGCCGAGCACGACATCCGCCGGGCGTTCGCCGCCGAGTTCCTGCTTCTTTTTTTCCGGCCCCACATGGTTCGTATGAGACCAGCCATGCACCGCAACCGTTATGGCTGTTTCCTCCCCTAGGCGCGCGGCCAAGGCCTCGCCGGTCAGGGCGGGAATAACCGCGAGCGTCAGCGGAACGTTGCTTTCGCCCGCGAGCGCCGTCAGTGTCTCCAGTGCCGGCGTCGGTTCGACGGCATCGTCATCCCGCAGCCAGAACCGCGCCACGCGGCCGGCCGCCTGCCAGCGGTCAAGCTCGCGCCGCAAAGGCTCCCAGGCCATCTTGTCGGTCATCCCGTCGCTCCCATTCCCAGATTGTCCTGCAAAATTCCGTTCAACACTCGCGCCGCGTTGGGAAGCGAACGCTCCCTGAGCACGAAGCGCCGTGCCGCCTGCCCCATGGCGTCGCGCCTTTGCCTGTCGTCAAGCAGGGCGGCCACGGCGCCGGCATAGGCCACGACATCACCGTCCGGTGTCAGCAGGCCGGTCACGCCAGCCTCGACCACCGCGGGCACGCCCGCCGTTTCTTGCGCGACGATAGGCAGGCCGGCGGCCTGGGCTTCCAGATAGGCAAGGCCATAGGCCTCGCCGCAGCCGGGCCAGACATAGAGGCCGCCGTGTCCGAGCAACTCGGCGATCTCGACGGCATTCCGCTCGCCCAGCCATTCGACGCGGCCGGGAAGATCGGCAAACAGCGCCTGCACCTCGTGGCGCATCGGACCATCGCCGATGACGGCAAGCGTCCAGGGCCGGTCTTCGATCAGCCGCAATGCTTTTGCGAGCATCGCATAACTGTCTATCTTGTCGCCGGCCCGCATCATCGCGACCGTCATCAGCCGGCGCCGATCGGGCTCCGGCGAAATCGTTTCAAACAGCGTCGTATCGATGAAGGGTTTCAGACGAGCAAGGCGCGCCTGCGGAAAGGCGGAGGCAAGTCCTGCCTGGTCACGCTCGGTGAAGCTGATATTGACCGCCGCCTGCATGATCGCCGCGCCCACGCGCTTCTGCGACGCGGCCCAGCCGCTCGCGTTGCGTTTTGCCGCATAGGAGGCTTCGGCGGTGACATAGGGAATGGCGAATTCGGCAGAGAGGACAGGCCCGAAGGGATCGGGCGATTTGTAATAGGGGTGGTAGCAGAACCAGAGATCCGGCCGCGGCGCGGATTTCCATGCCAACCGCAGCCGCTCCAGTTCGGTGTGGACGGCGGGTTCGAGCTCCGCTGCGGCTTCCGGTGTCGAGGCATAGGCGCGGAATTCGGAAGCGACCTCGACCTCGTGTCCGGCAAGTTCCAGCGCCCGGATCAACAGCCGTGCCATCAGCCGGTCGCCTGACGGCACCGGATGGTTCGGCGATTTCATCGGCGCGTAGAAAGCCACCCGCATTGACACCTCACATAAGACAGACTGTTTACAACCGGCACTCGTGCTATCACGAAAAATTCCGCTATTGTCCCCTTCATTAAAACTTGCGCATAAGCATATGGAATGTGATCGCGATCGAAGCAATTCCGCCTCTTTCTCAATCTCTATGGGCCTGCGGTTACATCGACAAGAACGGGAATGAATGACGACGGTCTCGGCCACAGGGATTTTTTCGGAGCGTGCGATCAGAAGGGCGAGGCTCGGTTCCGGCCTCGTCATTTTCATCTTCGTCCTGCTGCATTTGTCAAACCATGCGATCGGCCTGATTTCGGTCTCCGCCGCCGATAAAGCCGCCCATCTTTTCCTGATGATCTGGCGCAATCCTCTGGGGACGACCATCTTCTATTCGGCGGTCCTCATCCATATCGCGCTGGTGCTGCGCGCCATCTATGTCAGACGCAGCCTCGTGATGCCGAAGGGGGAAATGGCGCAGATCGTGCTCGGCTTGATGATCCCGCTGCTGCTCCTCGATCATGTCATCGGCACGCGTATCGCCCACGAGTTCTACGGCTACATCGATGACTATGAGGCGGTCGTCAGCATGCTCTGGATCAGGAATCCGGCGAACGGATTGCGGCAGGGCTTCGCTGTCGTCGCCGTCTGGATCCATGGCTGCATCGGCATCCATTTCTGGTTGCGCTATCGGCCCTGGTATCCGGATTTTGCGCCCCTTCTGCTGGCGCTTGCGATCCTCGTGCCGGTGCTTTCGTTGCTCGGCTTCGTCGAAATGGGCCGAACGCTCGCCGACCCATCCTACCAACAGGCAATGACGATCAGCGCCTACAAGGAGGGCGTCAACACCCGTTACATCTCAAATCCGGAAGTTCACCGTCAGGTCGCCATGATCCGTGCCGGGCTCTACGGCGCCTTCTCGGCCTCGCTTCTGATCGTCGTCGTCGCCCGCGCCCGGCGCAAGCTGAAGGAGCGGCTTGACCAGGTCGCCGTGAATTATCCGGGCGGCGAGGTGATCCGTGTGCCGCGCGGCTTCTCGGTGCTGGAAGCAAGCCGGCTCGGCGGCTTGCCGCATTATGCCGTCTGCGGCGGCAAGGGGCAGTGCTCCACCTGCCGGGTGCAGATCCTTGGCGATTACGAAAACCTTCCGGCCCCCGACAAGATGGAACAGACGACATTGAGGCGCATCAATGCCGGCCCGGATGTCCGGCTCGCCTGCCAGCTTCGTCCGAACCACAACGTCGCGGTTGCGCCGCTTCTCGTGCCGGCGACCGAGGCCGCTCTTCCCGCCAACAGTCAGGAAACGAGCCCCGGCCGCGAGCGCGAGATCGCCGTACTCTTCGTCGATATCCGCCATTTCACCACGCTGACGGAAACCCGCCTGCCCTTCGACGTCGTCTTCCTGCTGAACCGCTATTTCGCCATAATCGGCAAGGCAGTGGAGCAGGCGGGCGGACGGCTGGACAAGTTCATCGGCGACGGCGCCATGGCGCTGTTCGGCCTCAACACCGCGCCGGAGGAAGCCTGCCGCCAGGCGCTCAACGCAGCAGCAGCGATCGTCGCCGAGATCGAGAAACTCGCCGCAGAGCTCGCCGACGAACTGGCGCTGCCGCTGCGCATCGCCATCGGCATTCACACCGGCCCGGCCGTCGTCGGCACGATGGGATATGGGCGGGTGCGCAGCATGACGGCGATCGGCGATACCGTGAATGTGGCGAGCCGGCTCGAGACCGCCGCCAAGGAATTCGAAGCGGCAATCGTCATCTCCGAGCCGGTGGCGAACCTTTCGGGTGCTGATCTCGCCGGCATCGAAAGCCGTGAAATCAGCGTGCGCGGCCGGGCCTTGCCCTTGAAAGTCTACGTCATTCCGAGAGAGAAAGCGGCAGAACCGCTCGAAGGAAAAGACTGATGCCCGGCAAGCCCTGGCTGACCGCCAAATATTGGAGCCGTCGCCTGCGCAAGGCGCGCAATGCCGCCGCTTCGCGCTTCTTCGACACCCGCTTCGGCCGTCGCCTGCTGATCGAGAATATCGGCCCGCGCGTCGTCTCGATGACGGTCGACGCCGGCGACCATCGGATGACCTTCTCGCCCGCCGACTATATCGGCCGCAAGGTCTTCCGGAAGGGCCATTTCGAGCGCGAGGCCGTCGACCGGCTCATCGTCATCTTGCGCGAGCGCGGCCTGCTCAGAAAGGATGCGACGCTGCTGGAGATCGGCGGCAACATCGGCACCCAGACCGTCTATTTCGCGTTGAGCGATACTTACAGCAAGATCGTCAGCATCGAGCCCGACCCGCGCAATTTCCCGCTGCTTGCCCTCAACATTCGCCAGAACCGGCTGGAGGAGAAGGTCCGGCTCGTCAATTGCGCCGCCGGCGAGAGCGAAGGCGAGATCGACTTTTTTCTCAACCTCAACAATCACGGCAAGAGCAGCGCCATCCGCCAGAGCCCGACGGACAAGAAGATCAGCGTGCCGGTAAAGCCGGTTTCCGAGATCCTTGCCGGCCTTTCGATCGACCCGGCCGCGATCGGCCTCGTCTGGATGGATATCGAGGGTTACGAGCCGGTCGCCTGCCGGTCGATGCAACCTCTGCTTGCCCGCCGCGTTCCGCTCTACATGGAGTTCACGCCGCTCTTCTACGGCCCGGAAGGAACGAAAGCCTTCGTATCAATGCTGTCGGGATTCTACGAGGATTGCCTCGTCCTCTTCGAGGACCGTGAGGAGGAGATGAAGGTGCGGGATCTGCCGGGCGAGTTCGATCAGTACAACGTGCTGTTCTTGCCGTAGGCTTCCTTCCGGAAAACTGATCGTTGGCGCCTACCGTGCGGCCCCCTCATCCGACCCTGCGGGCCACCTTCTCCCCGTTGGGGAGAAGGGATAGCAAGTCGTTCCGACACTGCCAAACGAACCCGCCTGCTCAATCGCACTCCGTCCAATGGGGCGATGACGAAGCGGCATTCTCCCGTTCATTGCCCTTTGCTCCCGCTGTTGCGGATGGTCATGCTCTAGGCAAAGACCTCTGCGCTTCGTTCCGGACGCAGCGGATCCGTCCCGAACTTGTTCGGACCTTCCGTGCCCGGAAGCACGGAAATAACAATGATCGCCGGGACTGTGACCAGAGCGGCATAGGGAACAAAGCTCAGGACAACCAGCGCAAGATACCACCAACCGGAAATGTTGCGGTCATGGAACCGGCGCACCTGCAGGGATATCACCGACAAAAGGATTGCAAGCGTAAACAACAACCAGGCGACCACGGCAAATGAAGCCGGTGACGCGGCGCCCAAGCCCCCACTGAAAAGGATGGCGAGGATACCCGCCAGAATTGCAATAGGGAACAGCGCCAACACATAAAACAGCACGAACCACCAATATTCCGACCGAGAAGCCCTGCCGGAAAAGGTTGCGTATTTCTGCTTCAGAACAGTCCGAACAGCTTCAGTAAAACCCATTGAAATGCCCCCATTTCTGCTTGGTGCAAGCACGGTGATCCACTGTCTCACCATCGTCTTGCTTGATAGTCATTCAGATGAAAACAGCTACAATTCAAACGTAGAAATTGCACTAAGTGGGTTGCATCCGCTCCTTATTTTAAAAGCAATGATTAACGCGTTGAGATTTTCACCGCGAGGATTACGAGGTGGACGAAGGTCCTTGATCTGCTGGGGGAAATTCCACCCTGCGTGCTGTTTCTGCCTTACGCGACCGACTGCATGACCAGCGATTGATGGCAGTGCACGCCGGCGAGCACGCCTGAGGCGGAGGCGAGGGTGGCGTTGTGCATGGCGCTTGCCGCATCGCCGGCGGCAAAGACACCCTTGACGGTGGTTTCCTTGTTATCGGCGATCCGGATGATCGGCCCAAACGGGCCGTCGTCGAAGGCGCAGTCGAGCTGTTCGGCAACAGGGCTCGCCATCGTCGTTTTCGGCGCGACGAACAGGGCGTCCAGCGGCACGACGCGGCCATCGGCGAGGCGAACCGCCTCAAGCTTCGGATTGTCGCCCAACAATTCCACGATAGGGCTGCGTTCGATCCGGACACCCCGGGCAGTCAGCCGCACCAGTTGCTCTTCGTCGGGTTCAAAGAGCGCCTGGGTGAAAAAGGTCGTTGCTCCCCAGTCGGGAATCATCATGGCCGAATGGGCCGAATGCGGATGGTTTGCGAGAACGCCGAGCTTGCCGCCGCTGACCTCATAACCGTGGCAATAGGGGCAGTGCAGCGCGGAGCGGCCCCACCGATCCCGCAGTCCGGAGATCTCGGGCAGCGTGTCGCTGACGCCGGTTGCGAGCACGATGCGCGCAGCTCGTTCTTCGCCGCTGTCTTCGGTGCCGACGATGAATGCGTCACCATCCCTCTGTGCCCGGACGACTTTCCCGTCGCGGATGGTGATGGTCGCATAGAGTGAAAGCTGCCGTTTTCCCTCCCGCATGATCGCTGCCGGCGTCTGGCCGTCCTGGCCGAGGAAACCATGCGATGCTTCAGAAAACCGGTTGCGCGGCGCGCCGGCGTCGACGAGCAGCACGCGCCGCCGCGCCCTGGCAAGCTGCATGGCTGCCGACAGGCCGGCAAAATTTCCGCCGATGACGATGACTTCGTAGGACATGAAACTCTCCTTTGGCTCTACCGATCATGGATCATCATAAGTTACATGAAGAGGCGCGGTCAAGTATCACGTCACTTGTCTTGTTACGATTGATTTGTCATAATGCCCCGTCCGACCGACAGGAAGAAAACCATGCGCAATGACAGCCGCCTTTCACGCATGCTGCACGTGCTGATCCACATGGATAGGCACCAGCACTCGGCGACCTCCGAAATGATTGCCAAAATGCTGAACACCAATCCGGTGGTCGTGCGCCGCACTATGGCCGGCCTTCGCGAACAGGGCTACGTCCGCTCCGAAAAGGGCCATGGCGGCGGCTGGACGCTGGTGCGTCCCTTATCGGAAATCACCCTGCTCGACGTCTACCGCGCCATCGGTGAGCCGCATCTCTTCGCCATCGGCCCAGCCGACGATCAGCCGCAATGCCTGGTGGAACAGGCCGTGAATATCGCCCTCGGCGACGCGATGAAGGAAGCCCAGTCCCTGCTCCTGCAGCGGCTGGGCAGCGTGACGCTGGACGAAATCGCTACCGACTTCGAGGCAAAACTCACTGCGCGCCAGGCCGCAGGCTATTCCTGCGCTTCATGAGCGGAGATCATGTCCTGCGATAGAGAAAATACCGCCCTTCCTTGATCCCCTCCGGCAGCGGCAGCGCCACCAGCTCGGGATGCTCCAGCGGCAGGCCGCTGACGGCGATGCCGTTTTGGGCGAGCACGCCGGCCATCAGTTGCGGCAGCCAGGTCAGCGTCACGGCGTCGATCTCGTCGTGGCCGGTGCCGATATCGGCATGGGCAAGGGCTGCGCCGATGCCGACAAAGGCCTGGCCGGATTCGCGGATGTTGCCGGTCACCATGTCTTCGGCCTCCGGTGTCGAGGCCGAATAGGAGCGCACCTCCCAATCGAAGGCGACGATGCGCCGGCCGGGGAAGTTTTCGCGCAGGTGATCATAGGTGCGGCCGTTGCCGAGGCCGAACTCCAGCACCGGGCCTTCGATTTCCCCGACCAGATCGACGATCGAGTTCAGAATGTCGCGTTGAGCCGTCAACCGGCGAATGAAGCTGTCGAGGCGGCTCATCTAATCCGTATCCGTCATGAAAATCGTGTGGGCGTGCTAACACATGAAACCGCGCCAAGTCGATTGCCGTATATGGGAAATGGCGTTGCAGTGGCAACATGGGTCTGTGCTAAGCTCGATGATATGAAAACAGTGACCGATGAAGATTTCTTTGCCGAAGTGCCGCTCTTCAGCGAATTCGAGGGCGTGACCGACGCCGCCAACTACCGGCCGCTGCCGGACGGATGGGTGCTGGCGCTGGCCGACATCGTCGGCTCGACGCAGGCGATCGCCAGCGGCCGTTACAAGGACGTCAACATGGCGGGCGCCAGCGTCATTTCGGCGGTCTTGAATGGCGTCGGCAAGGGCGATTATCCCTTCGTCTTCGGCGGCGACGGCGCGCTGATCGCGCTGCCCGGTTCGCTGGAGAAGGCGGCGCGCGATGCACTTGCCGCCGTGCAGGTCTGGGTTGAGGAAGATCTGAACCTGATGCTGCGCATCGCCATTGTGCCGGTCGCCGACACTCGCGCCGAGGGCCTCGACGTCCGCGTCGCGCGTTACGCCGCAAGTCCTTACGTGACCTACGCGATGTTCTGGGGCGGCGGCACCAGCTGGGCCGAAAGACAGATGAAGCTCGGCCGTTACGGCGTTGAGCGGGCAGCTGCGGGAACGCGCCCGGATCTCACCGGCCTCTCCTGTCGCTGGAGCCCGATCGACGCACGCAACGGTGAGATCGTCTCGATCATCGCGATTCCCGGCGAAGGCCGGCCGGGCGAAGAATTCCGCGATCTCGTCAACGGCATCGTCGCCATTACCACCGAGCAGAACCGGGACAGCCATCCGGTGCCGGCGGATGGCCCCAACCTTGCCTTCTCGCTGCACGGCATCAATCGCGAAGCCAAGGCCACCGCGCCGGCAGGCCGGCGACTGCGGCAGAAACTCATCATCTTCCTGCAGCTCGCGATCACGGTCGTGTTCTACAGGCTCGGAATTCCGCTCGGCAGATTCGACGCCCGCCGCTACAAACGCGACGTCGCCGGCAATTCCGATTTCCGCAAGTTCGACGACGGGCTGAAGATGACGGTCGACGTCGATGCCGAACATCTGAAACGGATCGAGACGCTGCTGGACGGGGCACGCGCCAAGGGCATTGCCCGCTACGGTCTGCATCGGCAGACGTCGGCGCTGATGACCTGCTTCGTGCCGACGCCGATTTCACGCGACCATGTGCATTTCATCGACGGGGCGGCGGGCGGTTATGCCGTGGCCGCAAGCCAGATGACCGGCAAGTCTTTTTCAAGCATTTCCGTCACGCCTTGATCACATGACCGGCCGAGAGGCCGAGCCGGTTGAAGACGTTGCGCGTGTCGACGATCAGCGCCGCGCTTTTCGACAGCGCCGCATAATCCACTTGGTCGTGGTCGGTCGCGACCAGCACCGCATCGTAGCCGGCGATGGCATCAGGCGTCAGCGCCACCGATCTGCGGCCCTTCAGCGCCTGGTATTCGCGCGTTGGCGGGATCTCGGCGACGAAGGGATCGTGGTAATCCGCCCGTCCGCCGCGCTCCTCGATGATCTCGATCAGCCGCAGCGACGGGCTCTCTCTTATATCGGCGACGTTCTTCTTGTAGGCGAGCCCGAGCACCAGCACCCGGCTGCGGCTCAGCGCCTTGCCGGCGCGGATGTCGAGCGCTTCAGCAAGCTTGCCGACGACATAACGCGGCATTGCCGAATTGATCTCGCCGGCCAGCTCGATGAAGCGGGTCGGCAGCTCGTATTCGCGCGATTTCCAGGTGAGATAGAAGGGGTCGATCGGGATGCAATGGCCGCCAAGGCCGGGGCCGGGATAGAAGGGCATATAGCCGAAGGGCTTGGTCTTGGCCGCGTCGATCACTTCCCAGACGTCGATGCCCATGGCCGCATAGACGGTCTTCAGCTCGTTGACGAGGGCGATGTTGACCGACCGGAAGATGTTCTCGGTGAGCTTCACGGCCTCGGCCGTCGCATTCGAGGAGACCGGAACGACGGTCGACACCGCCGCACCGTAGAAGGCCTTCATCAGCGCCAGCGCCTCGGCCCCGTCGCCGGCGACGACCTTCGGGATGGTGGCGGTATGATAATGCTGATTGCCGGGATCCTCGCGCTCCGGCGAGAAGCCGACGAAGAAGTCCGAGCCGGATTTCAGGCCGTCCCTTTCGAGAATGACCTTCACCACGTCATCGGTCGTGCCGGGATAGGTGGTCGATTCCAGCACGACGAGCTGACCGGGGCGCAGATGCGCGGCGATCGAGCGAGACGTCGCCTCGACGAAGGAGAGGTCGGGATCGCGATGCTTCGTCAGCGGCGTCGGCACGCAGATGATGATGACGTCGCAATCGACAAGGCCAGCGAAATCGGTCGTCGCCTTGAATCGGTCCGCATCGATCTCGGCGGACAGCGCCTCGTCGCTCACCGCGTCGATATAGGAGCGGCGGGCATCGAGCGCCACCATCTTGCCGGGATCGATGTCGAAGCCGGTGACGGCAAAGCCGCTGCGCGCCACCGCGATCGCCAGCGGCAGGCCGACATAACCGAGCCCGATAATGCCGGCGCGGGCGGTACGGGTTTCGATCTTCTGCAAAAGCATATCGAAGGGGGAGATGGCCAAGGCGGGATCTTTCAAACGGGAAATTCAAGACGCTGATCTAATGCATGATCAGGGCAAATTAAACCCGGACGTGGATCTTCCTATTATCGCTGGCGATGCTGCTGTCCGTTTTGCCCCCATGGCTACCTCCCTCACCCCGCTGCCGTTACTCACCGTCGGAGCAGGGTGTGGCCGAAATGACTCGCCCAGCCCCTTCGCTGCAACTTGAGCGCACAAAAAATTCCAGATCCCATTGTTTCGCATTTGCAGCATCCCTATTTTGACTTTTGATAATGAACCACCTGGAAAGGACTACCCGTCCGATCCCCGGCATGGGGAGCTGAGGGGCGCTGCTGCCGCGCTTCGGCAGATCGTTGACACAATAATACCGCTCGTACATCCTGATTTCCCTGTGACCTGCGCATGAAAATGTGCCGGCCGAGGGACTTTTGGCTCTTGGGGATGGCGTGCTTTATGAGGATCATACCGAGAATGAGCACGATCGAATCCAGCGTGTCCTCCATCTTGTTGGACCGGGTCGCTGAATGGCTGACGAACTCATCGCTGGCCGGAGACGAGCTTGAAAACATCGTGCGCGGTTTCTGCGAAAGGCTCACCGCTGCGGGCCTGCCGCTTGCGCGCGTGCATCTTTCCTTCTCGATGCTGCATCCGCTCTACGATGCGCTGAGCTTCACCTGGCGGCGCGCCAGCGGCGTGACCATCGAGGGCTTCCGCATGCCCGCCGGGCAAAAGCCGGACCGCTTCCTGCAGAGCCCTTATTATTACCTGCTAGACAACAATCTGCAGCACATCCGCCGCCGGCTGATGCAGGATGGGCCGAACGAATTTCCCATTTTCGAGGACCTGCGCAAGGACCTCATCACCGATTACCTGGCCTTCGTGCAGCCCTTCGGCGACGGCTCGGTGCAGGGCATGATGGGCTCCTGGTCGACGGACCATAATACCGGCTTTTCCGACGACATGATCGATGCGCTGCTCAGGATGCAGAACCATCTGGCGGTTGCCGCCAAGATGGCGGTGCTCGGCAAGCTCGCCAACAACATGCTGACCACCTATCTCGGCGGCGACGCCGGCAAACGGGTGCTGAACGGCCAGATCCGTCGCGGCGACGGTGAGACGATCCGCGCAGCCCTCGTCATGGGCGACATGCGCGAATCCACCATGTACGCCGAAAAGGAAGGCCGGCAGGCCTATATCGACACGCTGAACCAGTTCTTCGATGCCATAGCCGCCCCCTTCAACCGCAATGGCGGCGAAATCCTGAGCTTCCTTGGCGACGGCTTCCTCGCCGTCTATCCCTGCGGGCGCCACAAGGACCCATCGAAAATTGCCTGCGAAGCAGCCCTTTCGGCCGTCCATCAGGCGCAGGCGCGGGTCGCCGAACTCAACCGGGACCGCGAACAGAAAGGCCTGACCAGAGTCGGCTACGGCATCGGCCTGCATGTCGGCAACGTCATGTTCGGCAATGTTGGCCTCAAGGACCGCCTGACCTTCTCCGCCTTCGGCTCGGCGGTCAACGAGGTTCAGCGTTTGCAGATCCTGACCAAGAAATACGGCCGCGAGGTCGTCGCCAGCCAGGCGTTCGCCGGTTATTGCGGCGGCGAATGGACGACGCTCGGCGAAGAGAAGCTGCGCGGCATCCGCCAGAAAGTGACGGTGCTGCAGCCGCGCGCGCCCGCCCCTGAAATCAATGTCGACGAAAGCTTCCGCGAGGCCGTGCAGAACGGACTTTCCGAGGCCGAGCAGGTCATTCTCCTGCATCGCGACGCCAAGAAACAGGTCAAGCGCACCAGCATGGAGAAATTCATCCAGTAAAACGCCAAGACCCCGCCATGAATCTGCTTGTTTCGCCTCAGGGAACTTTGGCGGGACGCGGCAGTTTTCCTGTGATTGTCATCTGCTAGACACCCCGTTTGCGGTACGATAGTGTGCCTTAACGGGAACACAGAAGACTGGGGAATTTCATTGGTATGGCGTCTGCGGCCGATTTGTTGCGTATTGAAAATCTCGACGTCTCCTTCTCGGTTTTCGGCGACCGACTCCGTGTCGTAAAGGAAGCCAATCTTCGCATCCTTCCGGGCAAGGTCACCGCTCTCGTCGGTGAATCCGGCTCCGGTAAATCGGTGATCAGCCAGTCGATCATGGGCATCCTGCCCAATCCGGCGAAGGCCTCCGGCCGTATCCTGTTCACCGATCCGCTCGACGGCAGCACGACCGATATCCTTTCCTTTCCACGCGACAGCGAGGAAATGCGCGATCTGCGCGGCCGGCGCATGGCGACGATCTTCCAGGAGCCGATGACCTCGCTCTCGCCGCTGCATACGATCGGCAACCAGATCAGCGAGGTGCTGCTGATCCATACCGAGGTCGACAAGCAGGAAGCGCGCGAGAAGACCGAGGAGATGCTCGGCCTGGTCGGTTTTACCAATCCGCATCGCACCTACGACATGTATCCGTTCGAACTGTCCGGCGGCATGCGCCAGCGCGCGATGATCGCCATGGCGCTGATCTGCAAGCCGGCGCTCTTGATCGCCGACGAGCCGACGACGGCGCTCGACGTGACGATCCAGGCGCAGATCCTCGAATTGCTGCGCGAGCTGCAGGCCAAGCTCGGCATGGCGATGCTGCTCATCACCCATGATCTCGGCATCGTCGCCAACATGGCCGACGAGGTGGTCGTCATCTATCATGGCGAGATCATGGAGGCCGGGCCGGTCGAGGATATCTTCCGCAATCCGCAGCATCCCTATCTCAAGGGCCTGATGGCCGCCGTTCCGCATTTCGATATGAAACCCGGCGAGCGGCTGAAAGCGCTGCGCGATGTGACGGTCAATCTCGAAGCCCTCGTCGGCAAGAAGAAGCCGCTCCAGGCAGAGGCGCCGGGCATCCTGCTTTCCGTCGCCAACCTCTCGAAAACCTACAAGACACGCAAGCGCAGTTTCTTCGGCAAGCACGAAGCCACCGTCTTGCGCGCCGTCGACGACGTCAGCTTCGACATTCGCCGCGGCGAATGTCTGGGCCTCGTCGGGGAATCCGGCTGCGGCAAGACGACGCTTAGCAAGATCCTGATGCGCGCCATCACGCCGGACGGCGGCGCGGTGGTGTTCAACGACGGCAAGGAGGTCGTCGACGTCCTCTCCGTCAAGGGCGCCGAACTGCAGGACATGCGCACCAAGATCCAGATGGTGTTCCAGGATCCGGTCTCCTCGCTCTCGCCGCGCATGACGGTGCGCAACATCTTGAGCGAACCCCTCGAGATCCACGACCGCGGCGACAGCGCCGAGCGCAAGCGCAAGGTCGAAGGGCTGATGGCGGCCATCGGCCTCGACAAGCGTTATCTCAGCCGTTATCCGCACAGTTTCTCGGGCGGCCAGCGCCAGCGCATCGGTATCGCGCGCGCTCTCGCGCTCGGCCCGAAGCTCGTCATCCTCGACGAGCCGGTCTCGGCCCTCGACGTCTCCGTGCAAGCGCAGATCCTCAACCTGTTGAAGGATTTGCAGAAGGAGCTGGGGCTGACCTATCTCTTCATCTCGCACAATCTCGCCGTCGTCGATTACATGGCCGACCGCATTGCGGTGATGTGCAAGGGTCGCATCGTCGAGATCGCGCCGCGCGAGATCATCCTGCGCGATCCGGTGCACCCCTATACGAAATCGCTGCTCGCCGCCGTCCCCTTCCCCGATCTCGACCGGCCGCTCGATTTCAAGGCGCTCCGGGAAAACGGCGCCGCCGACAAGCAGAACTGGGGCAAGACCTTCACCGCCGAGCATGACGACGCTTCCGAACTTGCCTATGCCGATCTCGGCGACGGCCATCTGGTGCGCGCCCGCAAGGGCGCCGATGCCAAGGAGTTGCGCTGATGGTAACGCGTCGCACGTTTCTCGGCGGCCTCGTCGGTGCGGCGATCGCGCCCGCGGTGCTTCGGGCCGAACAGGCCGGCGAGCCGGAATTCCTGAAGGAGCGGCTCGCAGCCGGCAGCCTGCCGCCGATGGCAGAGCGCATTCCTGCCCGCCCGCGCATCGTCAATCTGAAGGAGATGGGGCTTCAACCCGGCAGCTACGGCGGCACGGTGCGCACCATCATCGGCAGCCAGCGCGACATCCGCTTCATGACGATCTACGGCTATGCCCGCCTCGTCGGCTACGACAAGCACCTGCAGTTCCAGCCGGACATCCTCGCCGCCTTCCAGTCCGAGGAGGACACAGTCTTCACCTTCACGCTGCGCGAAGGCCATAAATGGTCCGACGGCCAGCCGTTCACGGCCGACGATTTCCGCTACTGGTGGGAAGACGTCATCCTGAACGACAAGCTGACCCCGGGCGGCGGCGCTCTGGAGCTTCGCCCGCACGGCAGCCTGCCGCGCTTCGAGGTGCTCGATCCGCTGACCGTGCGCTACACCTGGGAAAAACCCAACCCGATGTTCCTGCCGACGCTGGCAGGGCCGCTGCCGCTCGTCATCTGCGGCCCCGGTCATTATCTCAAGCAATTCCACAAGAAATTCCAGCCGGACCAGGCGAAGCTGGACGAGCTGATGAAGACCTATCGCGTCAAGAAATGGCAGGATCTGCACATCAAGATGGCGCGCTCCTACCGTCCGGAAAATCCGAACCTGCCGACGCTCGATCCCTGGCGCAATACGACGGCGCTGCCGGCCGAGCAGTTCGTCTTCGAGCGCAACCCGTTCTTCCACCGCGTCGACGAGACCGGCAGGCAGCTTCCCTATCTCGACCGTTTCATCCTCAACGTCTCCTCCTCGTCGATCATCGCCGCCAAGGCCGGAGCCGGCGAAGCCGACCTGCAGGCGACCGGCATCGATTTCAACGACTACACCTTCCTGAAGGAGGCCGAGAAGCGCTTCCCGGTGAAGGTCGATCTGTGGAAGCTGGCGCGCGGCTCGCGCATCACGCTGTTGCCGAACCTCAACTGCGCCGACGAGGTGTGGCGCGGTCTCTTCCGTGACGTGCGCCTGCGCCGGGCGCTGTCGCTGGCGATCAACCGGCACGAGATCAACATGGTCGCCTTCTACGGTCTCGGTACCCCGAGCGCCGATACCGTCCTGCCCGACAGCCCGCTCTTCAAGCAGGAATATGCCGATGCCTATGTGAAATTCGATGCCGACGAGGCCAACCGCCTGCTCGACGAACTCGGCCTGAGCAAGCGTGGCGACGACGGCATCCGGCTGCTGCCGGACGGGCGGCGCGCCGAGATCACCGTCGAGACCGCCGGCGAAAGCAATCTCGACACCGACGTGCTGGAACTGGTGCACGACCACTGGGCCAATATCGGCCTGGCGCTCTATACCCGCACCTCGCAGCGCGACGTCTTCCGTAACCGCGCCATGAGCGGCTCGATCATGATGTCGATCTGGTACGGCCTCGACAATGGCGTGCCGACGGCCGACATGTCGCCCGCGGGACTTGCGCCGACGCTCGACGATCAGCTGCAATGGCCGCTCTGGGGCATGCATTACCTCTCGGCCGGCCAGGAGGGCGTCGCACCCGACCTGCCGGAGGCAGCCGAACTGGTCGACCTGCTCAGCCAATGGGGGGCGGCGCCGAAATTCGAGGAGCGTCAGGTGATCTGGCACAAGATGCTGTCGCTCTATACGCAGCAGGTGTTCTCGATCGGCCTCATCAACAGCACGCCGCAGCCGATCCTTCGTGCCGCCAAGCTGCAGAACCTGCCGGCGAGAGCGCTCTACGGCTTCGATCCCACCTCCTATCTCGGCGTCTACATGCCGGATGCATTCTGGTACAAGGAGGCCTGAGGCGTGCTCAGATACATTCTCTGGCGCATCGCCGCCATGGTGCCGACGCTCTTCGTCATTTCGGCGCTGGTTTTCACCATCATCGAGCTGCCGCCCGGCGACTTCTTCGAGAGCCAGATCGCCGAGCTGCGCGCTTCCGGCGAGACCGCCAATCTCCAGGAAATCGAGGAGATGCGCCAGCAATACGGTTTCGACAAGCCGGAAATCGTGCGCTATTTCTACTGGGTCGGCGGCATGCTGCACGGCGATTTCGGCTACTCCTTCGAATACCAGCTGCCGGTCTCCGACGTGGTCGGCGAGCGGCTCTGGCTGACGATCCTCGTCTCCTTCACGACGATCCTGCTCACCTGGCTGATCGCCTTTCCGATCGGCATCTATTCGGCCACGCATCAGTACAGCTGGGGCGATTACGGGCTGACCTTCCTCGGCCTGATGGGCATCGCCATTCCGAATTTCATGCTGGCGCTGATCCTGATGTATTTCGCCAATATCTGGTTCGGCGTCTCGATCGGCCATCTGATGGACCAGCAATATATCTCGGCGCCGATGAGCTGGGAGAAGGCACGATCGATCCTCTCTCACCTCTGGATCCCGGTCATCATCGTCGGCACGGCGGGAACGGCCGGCATGATCCGGCGGCTGCGCGCCAACCTGCTTGACGAGATGCAGAAGCAGTATGTCGTCACCGCCCGCGCCAAGGGCCTGCCGCCGCTCAAAGCGCTGGTCAAATATCCGCTGCGCATGGCGCTCAACTTTTTCGTCGCCGATATCGGCTCGATCCTGCCGTCGATCATCTCCGGCGCCGAAATCGTCGCCATCGTGCTGTCGCTGGAGACGACCGGGCCGATGCTCATCAAGGCGCTGCAGAGCCAGGACATGTATCTCGCCGGCTCCTTCCTGATGTTCCTGGCCTTCCTCAACGTCATCGGCGTGCTGATCTCCGACATCGCGCTCGGCTTCCTCGATCCCCGCATCCGTCTGCAAGGCAGGAGCACCAAATAATGTCGCCCCTTCCCGCACCCGGCGCACCGCTGCCGCACTACGTCTCGACCGCGCCCTTCGATCCGCACGCGACCGAAACTATGACGGCGGCGCAATCGCGCATCCATCTCGCCTCGCAGAAAAAGCTGATGTGGTGGAAGTTCAAGCAGCACAGGCTGGCCTTGATTTCCGGCATCTTTCTCGCCGTCATCTACCTGATGATCCTGATCGTCGAGTTCCTGGCGCCCTACGGCCTGCACACGCGCAACGTCGATTTCATCCATGCGCCGCCGCAGACCATCCACTTCTTCGACAAGGGCAGCTTCGTCGGGCCCTTCGTCTATGGCCGCAGCATGACGCTCGATATCGACACGCTGCATCGCGTCTATGCCGACAGGCCGAACGACGTGCAGCCGATCCGTTTCTTCTGCCGCGGCGATGGCTACAAGTTCTGGGGCGTCGTCGCCTCCGACTATCACCTCGTCTGCCCGGCGATCGGTGGCCAGATGTTCCTGCTCGGCACCGACCGGCTCGGCCGCGATGTGCTCTCGCGCATCCTCTACGGAGCGCGGATATCGCTGACGATCGGCCTGATCGGCATTTCGATCAGCTTCGTGCTCGGCATCGTCATCGGCGGGCTTGCCGGTTATAGGGGCGGCGTTTTCGATCTCATCGTCCAGCGCCTGATCGAAGTGCTGCAGTCGCTGCCAAGCCTGCCGCTGTGGATGGCGCTAGCCGCCATCATGCCGGTGACGTGGAGCCCGATCGTCATCTATTTCGGCATCACGGTGATCCTCGGCATCATCGACTGGACCGGGCTAGCGCGCGCCGTGCGCTCCAAACTGCTGGCGCTGCGCGAAGAGGATTACGTGCAGGCCGCACAGCTGATGGGCGCCAGCACGCCGCGCATCATCGGCCGGCATCTGGTGCCGGGTTTCATGTCGCATCTCATCGCCTCGGCGACAATTTCGATCCCCGGCATGATCCTCGGCGAAACCGCGCTCTCCTTCCTCGGCCTCGGCCTTCGTCCGCCGATCACCAGCTGGGGCATTTTGCTCACCGAAGCAAAAAGCGTCAGCGTCATCGCCTTTTATCCTTGGCTGCTCTATCCGATCATTCCTGTTGTTCTTGTCATTTTGGCGTTCAACTTTCTGGGAGACGGCTTGCGTGATGCGGCAGATCCCTACAAATAGCAGAAAGCTCGGCGGCGCCTCACGGCGCCGCCCCCGCCTTGCGGCCTCCGGACGGTG
Source organism: Rhizobium anhuiense bv. trifolii (assembly GCF_024346605.1). Lineage (NCBI taxonomy): Bacteria > Pseudomonadati > Pseudomonadota > Alphaproteobacteria > Hyphomicrobiales > Rhizobiaceae > Rhizobium > Rhizobium anhuiense. Next base: position 600,972 of record NZ_CP098801.1, on the reverse strand, counting down.
GGGGTGCTAAGTATGTTGCTCACCCCAGAAGGGATGCCCATGTCCAGACGTCTCGAAGATGCGCGCATCCTCATGTACAGCCACGACACATTCGGTCTCGGCCATCTGCGCCGCTGTCGCGCCATTGCCCATGCTCTGGTCGAGGATTATCGCGGCCTCAACATTCTGATCATTTCGGGTGCCACGATCGCCGGCGCCTTCGACTACCGCGCCCGCGTCGACTTCGTGAAGATCCCGAGCGTCATCAAGCTGCGCAACGGCGAATATACGTCGCTCGCCAGCCATATCGACCTGCACGAGACGCTGAAGATGCGCGAATCGAGCATCCGCCACACCGCCGAGACTTTCCAGCCCGATATCTTCATCGTCGACAAGGAGCCGATGGGGCTGAAGGGCGAGGTCGAGGATACGCTCGCCTATCTCAAGGCCCGCGGCACCGTCCTGGTGCTCGGCCTGCGCGAGATCATGGATGCGCCGCATCTGCTCGAGGCCGAGTGGAAGAAGAACAGCATCATGCAGAAGATCGACCAATATTACGACAGCGTCTGGGTCTATGGCCCGCCTGACTTTTACGATCCGCTGATCGGCCTCGACGTGCCGGCGAGCCTGCGCCGGAAGATGGATTTCGTCGGCTTCCTGCAGCGCAGCGTCTCCAAGGGCAAGACCTCGATCAATGCCCGCAAGGATAATTACCTCCTCGTCACCACAGGCGGCGGCGGCGACGGCTCCGATCTCGTCCACGACGTCATGAACGCCTACGAGGCCGATCCGACGCTGACGCAGAAGGCGCTCGTCGTGCTCGGGCCCTATATGCCGGCGGCCGAGCGCGCCAAGCTGGTGCAGAAGGGGGAAGCCATCCCCTATATCGAGGTGATCGAGTTCGACAATCACATGGAAGAGCTGATCGACGGCGCCACCGGTGTCGTCGCCATGGGCGGGTACAACACCTATTGCGAGATCCTCTCCTTCGACAAGCCAGCGCTCATCGTGCCGCGCGTCAAGCCGCGCGAGGAACAGCTCCTGCGCGCCAAGCGCGCCAGTGAACTCGGCCTCGTCGACATGCTGCTGCCGGACCAGTCGGTCGACCCGATCATCATGGCCGAGGCGCTGAAGCGCCTGCCCTCCCGCCAGCCGCCTTCGAAGAGCGGCGGCAATATGCGTCTCGAAGGGCTGGACCACATCTCGCAGACCGTCGCCCGCTGGATCGACGGCCGCGGCAGCCATCTTTCCCTCGTCGGCGCGGAATAGGGCACAGCCTTGCCACCACGCCGCAAGATCCTCGTCGTACTGAAAGGCTATCCCCGCCTTTCGGAAACCTTCATCGCCCAGGAGTTGCTCGGCCTCGAAAAGGCCGGCTTCGACCTCACGCTGATTTCCATGCGCCGGCCGACCGACAGGAAGCGTCATCCCGTGCATGACGAGATCAGGGCGCGCGTCGTCTATCTGCCGGAATATCTGCACGAGGAGCCGATCCGCGTGCTGAAGGGCCTGATCGCCGGCTTCTCCAAACCCGGCTTCAAGGCGCTGATCAAACGCTTCCTCGCCGATCTCAAGCGCGACATCTCCCGCAACCGCTTCCGCCGTCTCGGCCAGGCGCTGGTGCTGGGACGCGAATGGCCGGATGGCGGCGAATGGCTGCATGCGCATTTCATCCACACGCCGGCCTCGGTGACGGAATATGCGAGCATCCTGACGGGTACGCCCTGGACCTGTTCGGCGCACGCCAAGGACATCTGGACGTCGCCGGACTGGGAACTGCACGAAAAACTCGGCAGCGCCCGCTGGGCGGTCACCTGCACCAGGACGGGCTACGAACACATGCGGGAATTGACCGACCGAAAGGATGCGGTGCATCTGAGTTATCACGGTCTCGATCTTGCCCGCTTCGGCCATTTTGCCGGCGAACGGTCGGACCGCACCGGCAGCGATCCCGACGATCCGGCCTTCATCCTCAGCGTCGGCCGCGCCGTCGAGAAGAAGGGTTATGACGTACTGCTGCAGGCCCTGGCCCTGCTGCCCGCTGACCTGCACTGGCGCATGGACCATATCGGCGGCGGCGAGGAGCTCGCAAAACTGAAAGTCCTGGCCACCGAACTCGGCATCTCCGGTCGCATCGTCTGGAAAGGCGCCTTGGCGCAGGAAGAGGTGCTCGACCATTACCGCCGCGCCGACCTCTTCGCGCTGGCCTGCCGCATCGCCGCCAACGGCGACCGCGACGGCCTGCCGAACGTGCTTGTGGAAGCCTCGAGCCAGCGGCTCGTCTGCCTCTCGACCGACGTATCCGGCGTGCCGGAGCTTTTGAAGGACGGTGAAAACGGCCTCGTCGTGCCGCCCGAGGATCCGGCGAAGCTCGCCGAAGCGCTGGAAGCGGCGATCCGCGACCCGGCGCTGCGCAAGCGGCTCGGCGATGCGGCCGAACGCCAGGTGCGTCAGCATTTCGACTATCACTGCAGCATCAGACAGCTCACCGGCCTGTTCGAGGCCGAATGGCAGAAGGCCTCATGACGGCACCACGCATCTTCTTCTACGTCCAGCACCTGCTCGGCATCGGCCACATCGCCCGCGCCAGCCGTATCGCCAATGCGCTGGTCAAGGACGGCTTCGACGTGACCGTCGTGACCGGCGGCCTGCCGGTGCCGGGTTTTCCCGCCGAGGGCATCAAGACCGTCGCCTTGCCGGCGGTCGTCGCCAGCAATGCTGGCTTCTCCGGCCTCGCCGATGCCGATGGCCGGCCGGCCGGCGAGGAGTTCCTCAATGCCCGCCGCGAGCGGCTGCTCGAGGCCTTTCATGCCGCAAGGCCCGATGTCGTGATCATCGAAGCCTTCCCCTTCGGCCGGCGGCAGATGCGCTTCGAACTGCTGCCGCTGCTTGCCGCGATCGAAAAGGCCGAACCCCGGCCGAAACTTGTAAGCTCGGTGCGCGACATCCTGCAGGAAAACCGCAAGGCCGGCCGCGACGCCGAGACCGTCGCACTGGTCAAAGAGCATTTCGATGCCGTGCTCGTCCATGGCGATCCCGGCTTCGTCAGGCTTGAGGACACCTTCCCGCTGACACCCGAGATCGCCGACAGGCTGCGTTACACCGGCCTCGTCGCACCTCCGCCGGCGCCGGAACCGATCGAGACCTTCGACATCATCGCATCGGCGGGCGGCGGCGCGGTCGGCGCCGAACTGATCGGCGCGGCAAAACAGGCGGCAGCGATGCTGCCCGATGATCTTCGCTGGCTGCTGATATCAGGCCCGAACCTGCCGGAGGCCGATTTCGCCGCGCTGTCGCGGGACGCGCCCGCGAATGTGACGCTGGTGCGCTTCCGCAGGGATTTTCCCTCGCTGCTGCGCGGCGCGAAGGTGTCGATCTCGCAAGCGGGCTACAACACGGTCGGCGATCTCCTGCGCACCCAATGCCGGGCGATCCTCATCCCCTTCGTCGCCGACGGCGAGACCGAACAGACGGTGCGCGCCGAACGGCTGCAGGCGCTTGATCTTGCCGATATCCTGCCGGAAAAGGGACTGACGTCGGGCCATCTGAAGGAGGCTGTCGAAAAGGCGCTTGCAGCGCCGCGACGGCGGTCGGTATTGCTCGATCTCGCCGGGGCGGAGAAGACGGCCGGCATCATTCGCTCACTGATTGCCGAATCGCTCGCCTAATCCAAAATTCCTGTGATATAAGCAAAGTTCCGGCGAGAATCGGCGTTTCTGCAGCCGGTCGCTTCGCCTTGTTTTCATTGCGATATCGGCGGTCCGGCTGCATGGTCCTGTTCTCAAGCTTCCTCCCTGTCCCGGCGCCCGGATCGCGCCCCCGGAATGTCCCAGCAAGCTGACGGTTAGCCATGGAAAAAAGCCTCGCCCGCTACATCTGGAAGAACACGCGGCTGCAGCAGCTGTGGATTCTGGCTGTCGTCGCCGCCTCGATGGTGCCCTACTTCCTGTCCTTCGACCTGCCGAAGCAGATCGTCAACGGACCGATCCAGGGTGACGGTTTCGAAGGTCCCGGGGCAAAGCAGACCTTCATGCACATTGCCTACGACATTCCGCTGATCGGCCATGTCGAATTCTTTCAAGGGTTGCAGCTCAACCGCTTCCAGATGCTGATGGCCCTCAGCCTGGTGTTTCTGGCGCTGGTCGTGCTGAACGGCCTCTTCAAGTTCTACATCAACACCTATAAGGGCCGGCTCGGCGAGCGCATGCTGCGCCGTATCCGCTTCGAGCTGATCGACCGGGTGCTGCGTTTTCCGCCCATTCACTTCAAGCGAGTCAAATCGGCCGAAATCGCTACGATGATCAAGGATGAAGTGGAGCCGATGGGCGGCTTCACCGGCGATGCCTTCGTCTCGCCTGCCCTTCTCGGCGGCCAGGCGATCACGGCGCTCGCCTTCATCATCGTCCAGAATTTCTGGCTCGGCATGATCGCCGCCGGCATCGTCGGCGTGCAGGCCGTCGTCATTCCCCGCATGCGCAAGCGTCTGCTGGAGCTCGGCCGCCAGCGGCAGCTGACGGCACGCGAGCTTTCCGGCCGCGTCGGCGAAATCGTCGAGGGCATCGGCACGATCCACGGCAACGACACATCAAACCTCGAACGCGCCGACATCGCCTCGCGGCTCGGCCGGATCTTCTCGATCCGCTACGACCTTTACCAGTGGAAGTTCCTGGTGAAGTTCATCAACAACTTCCTCGCCCAGGTGACGCCCTTCCTGTTCTACGCGATCGGTGGCTACCTGGCGCTGCAGGGCCGGCTCGACATCGGCCAGCTCGTCGCCGTCATATCGGCCTACAAGGACCTGCCCGGCCCGCTGAAAGAACTGATCGACTGGGACCAGATGCGCCAGGACGTGCAGGTGAAATACCAGCAGGTCTATGAGCAGTTCAATGTCGAGCCGCTGATCGACAGCCGCATCCAGGAACTCGCGACCACCCCGGTCGGGGCACTGACGAGCGCGCTCGTCGTCACCAATCTGTCGCTCTCCGACGACAGCGGCGCCCGCCTCGTCGATCACGTCTCCGTCGAGATCAAACCGAACGAAACGGTGGCGATCGTCGGCCCGAACGGCAGTGGCGCGGAAGCCTTCGCCGAGGCGCTCGGACGCATGGTCTGGCCGGATTCCGGCCGCATCACCATCGACGGCCGCGATTTGCTGGACCTGCCGGAATCGATCACCGGCCGGCGGATCTCCTATGCCTCGGCCGACACCTTCTTCTTCCACGGCACGCTCGCCAGCAATCTGCTCTACGGCCTCAAGCACGCGCCGATGACCGATCCCGTCTATGACGAGAGGGAAGCGCTGGAGTATAAATGGCATTCCGCCGAGGCGGTGAAGGCCGGCAATCCGACGCTCGACCTCAACAGCGACTGGGTGGACTACAAGGCAGCCGGGGCCAGCGGGCCCGAGGACCTGCTGAAAGCGATCCGCCCGGTGCTAGACGCCGTCCTGATCTCGCAGGACATCCTCGATCTAGCGCTGCGTTCGACCGTCAACACCGACGTGCATGTCGCCGTCAGCGACCACGTCGTGGCGCTACGCGCCTCGCTGCGGGACCGGCTGCGCGACGAAGGGCTCGACACGATCGTCGTGCCTTTCGATTTCGACGCCTATAACGCTCAGGCGACGGTTGGCGAGAACCTGCTCTTCGGCACGATGAAGCGGCCTTTGATGACCAATCGCCGGCTTGCCGCCCATCCTTACTTCCAACAGTTGTTCCGCGAGACCGGCCTCAGCACCGATCTCTACGCCATGGGCCTCGAAATCGCCGAGAACGCTGTGGAACTCTTCCACGACCTGCCGCCGGACCACCCCTTCTTCCAGCAACTGACCTTCATGACGGCGGACGACATTCCGACCTATCAGGCGCTGCTGCAGAAGCTGCAAAGCCGCCGCTTCGAGGACGCAACGCCTGAGGAACGGTCGGCCATCATCCGGCTGAGCTTTGCCTATATCGAGCCGCGCCACCGCTTCGGCCTGTTGACGGACGAGCTGATGGACAAGATCGTCAGCGCCCGCAAGCAGTTCCACGAGCATATACGGGCCGATCTCGCCGAGTTGATCGAGCGCTACGACGCCGAACGTTTCACCCCGTCGGCAAGCCTGATGGACAATGTGCTCTTCGGCCGCATCGCCTATCAGCAGGCCGATGCCTCCGACCGCATCCGCGGCATCATGGGCGAACTCTTCGACGCGCTCGACCTTTACGACGACGTGCTGTCGATCGGCCTCGAATTCGACGTCGGCTCCGGCGGCAAGCGGCTGACCATGGTGCAGCGGCAGAAGCTGAACCTTGCCCGCGCGCTCCTGAAGCGCTCGGACTATTTCATCTTCAACCGGCCGCTCTCGGCGCTCGACCAGCGCGTTCAGGATCGGATCACCCGTAACATCATCGAGGATCTGCACGAGGAAGGCCAACGGCCGGCGATCATCTGGGTGCTCTCCAATGCCCGGCTGGCGGAGATGTTCGACCGGATCCTGCTCTTCGACCGCGGCGGATTGGCCGAAGCCGGAAACTATCCCGAACTTTCCGAGAAAAACGGGATGTTCAAGGAACTGTTATCGTAATATTCTATAGGGGCGGCGATAATGGGCGTTCCCGGCGGGACGCCTCGGAGTTTGAAGACGCCTGGTCCCGCGGACCCTGCGTTAGGGGGTAAAAACGCTCATGCTGTTGAGAGACGAAGTCGAAATGCTGCGACGGGTGCCGATCTTTTCCAGGATCGCACCAGCAAAGCTCAAGCTTTTGGCCTTCACCTCCGATCGCATGACCTACAAAGCCGGGCAAAACCTCTTCCATCAGGGCGATGTCGGCGACGCCGCTTATGTCATTCTTTCGGGTACCGCCGACATCATCGTCTCCTCACCGGCCGGCGAGATCAAGGTCGCCGACGTCGAGCTCAATTCCATCGTCGGCGAAATCGCCATCCTCTGCGACGTCTCGCGCACGGCAACGGTGCGCGCCACCTCGCCACTCGAGGTGTTGCGCATCAGCAAGGAGCACTTCCTGAAACTGCTCAGCGATTTCCCCGAGATGGCGGTTGAGATCATGCGGGTGCTGGCCGACCGCCTGAACCACACCACGGCGGAACTGACCGCGGCGCGGGCGGCAAAGCAGCCGCAGATGGCGCAGTAAGACGCATTCAGCGTTTCGATTGCAATGCATTTAATAATTGGAATTGCGCAGTCCGAAAAAGAAAGCCTGCATGGTTTCCCATGCATTTAAGTCCGCCTATTCGCGCTGTTCCAGCGCCCTGCTGAAGGCGAGTGCCGCCAGCGTGCAGATGGCGCCGGACAGCAGGTAGTAGCCGACGAAGGTCAGGCCGAAGCGGCTGGAGAGGCTGAGCGCCACCAGCGGCGCAAAACCGGCGCCGACCAGCCAGGCGAGATCCGAGGTGAAGGCGGCACCCGTGTAGCGGTAGCCGCGGCCGAAGCGCGACGAGATCGAGCCCGTCGCCTGGCCGAAGGACAGGCCGAGCACGCCGAAGCCGATGATGACGAAAGCGTCGTGGCCGCTGTTGCCGGATGCGATCAAAATCGGCCCGACGAAGCTGAAGATGGCGATGATGACGGCGCAGATGGCAAGCTGGGCGCGTCGCCCGATGCGGTCGGCGATCAGGCCCGACGCGATGATGGTGACGATGCCGACCATGGCGCCGACCACCTGCACCACCATGAAGGCACCGATCGGCTGGTTGCCGTAAAGGCTCATCCAGCCGAGCGGGAAGATGGTGACGAGGTGGAACATGGCGAAGCTCGCCAGCGGCACGAAGGCGCCGATCAGGATGTCGCGGCCATGAACGCGCAGCACGTCGAGGATGGGTGCTGCTTCCAGCTCATGCTGCTCGAGCAGCGTGCCGAATTCCTTCGTCATCACGAGGCGCAACCGCGCAAACAGCGCCACGACGTTGATCGCGAAGGCGACGAAGAAGGGATAACGCCAGCCCCAGGAGAGAAAATCCTCACTGGAAAGATTGGCGACGAAATAACCGAACAGGGTGCTTGCCAGCGCAAAGCCGATCGGTGCGCCGAGCTGCGGGATCATCGCATACCAGCCGCGATGCTTGGCCGGCGCGTTGAGCGCGAGCAGCGAGGCAAGGCCGTCCCAGGCGCCGCCGAGCGCGAAGCCCTGGCCGAGACGGAAGAGCGCCAGCAGCGCGATCGACCAGACGCCGATCTCCTGGTAACCCGGCAGGAAGGCGATCGAGGCGGTGGAGCCGCCGAGCAGGAAAAGCGCGATCGTCAGCTTGGTGCCGCGGCCGTATAGCCGGTCGATCGTCATGAAGACGACGGAGCCGACGGGGCGGGCCAGGAAGGCGAGCGAGAAGATGGCGAAGGAATAGAGCGTTCCCGTCAGCCTGTCCGGCGCGAAGGGGAAGATCAGCTGTGGAAAAACCAGCACCGAGGCGAGGCCGTAGACGAAGAAATCGAAGAATTCCGACATGCGGCCGATCACCACGCCGACGGCGATGCTGCCCGGCGAAACCGGTTTGTCGTCGTGAATGCGCCGCGCGTCGCGTTCCAGCGACGACGATGACGGTCCGTAATGCGATGTTGTAGCCATGAAAACGCCTCCCTCGTTGAAGCGCTTTCGCCAAGGCGCCTCAGCCTGATCTTGATCAAACCTGCAGGCTTATCAAGTCCGTAACACGTAAATAGTTCGTCATGGCTGCTCAAAATGAGGCTTGGATGGGAAAAATAGCGTGATCGGGACCGCGATTTTCCCATTGGAACGCTGGCATGGCCGGCTGTAGCGGATATATTGGTCGAAACATGCGCTCGCGAAAAATCCTTCTTGATTTCATCAGGATTTCAAAGCTGTAGTGCGACCTGATTTGTACCGCAGTGCGGCAAGATTGCTGCACTGCGACCTTCCGCCTCATGTCGCGATCGGGTTCAGTGCTTTAGTCGCGGATCAAATGAAACAACAAGAGCTTAGAGACGTGCCAAAACTCATGAAGTTTTCCCGCCTTCTATCCGTCTTGCCGCTGCTTTTCTTGGCAGGATGCAACATGGTGGTCATGGCGCCTTCCGGCGACATCGCCATGCAACAGCGCGATCTCATTGTCATCTCGACGGTGCTGATGCTGTTGATCATCATCCCGGTGATCTTCCTGACGCTGTTCTTCGCCTGGCGCTACCGCCGCGCCAATACGGCCGCAACTTACGCGCCGGAATGGCACCATTCGACCCGCCTCGAAATCGTGATCTGGGCAGCACCGCTGGCGATCATCATCGCGCTTGGCGCCGTGACCTGGATTTCCACCCATAAGCTCGATCCCTACCGCCCGCTCGACCGCCTCGATGCCGAGCGCCCCATTCCCGCCGATACCAAGCCGCTGACCGTCGAGGTCGTGGCGCTCGACTGGAAGTGGCTGTTCTTCTATCCCGAACTCGGTATTGCCACGGTCAACGAGCTCGCGGCTCCTGTGGACATGCCGATCAATTTCAAGATCACCGCCTCCTCGGTGATGAACTCCTTCTACATCCCTGCCCTTGCCGGCCAGATCTACGCCATGCCGGGCATGGAGACGAAGCTGCACGCCGTCATCAACAGGGAAGGCGAGTATGACGGCTTCTCTGCCAACTACAGCGGCGCAGGCTTCTCCCACATGCGCTTCAAGTTCCATGGCCTGACCAAAGAGGGATTTGACGCCTGGGTGGCGCAGGTCAAGCAGCAGGGCACGATGCTCAATCGCGACGCCTATCTGAAGCTCGAAAAGCCGAGCGAGAAGGAACCGGTGCATTATTATGCCGGCGCCGATGCCGACCTTTACAACGCCATCCTCAACATGTGCGCCGCGCCGGGCAAGATGTGCATGAACGAGATGATGCACATCGACATGATGGGCGGCGGCGGCAAGGAAAGTGCGGAGAACCGCGAGAAGCTGCGCTATGACGATCGTCATGCCGACGAAGGCATCGTGGCGCCGGCGGCAACCGGGGCTCCGGCCCGAAGCGAGCCCGAGCGTCCCGACGGCAGCAGCATGCAGCACGACATGCCCGGCATGCCTAGTACGCCCGGGATGGACATGCAGCATCAGGGTCATTCCATGCCCGGCATGAGCAATGGCGCCGATCCGGCGCCGGCGCAGCTCAACAACAACAATTAACCTGGCGCTTTGCGTCGCAAGACATAATGAACGGGTTGTTCCATGTTTTCCAATCCTGACCTCCTGAAGTTCGTCTTCGGCCGGTTGACCCTCGATGCCATCCCCTATCACGAGCCGATCCTGGTCGTGACCTTCATCGGCGTCGTCATCGGCGCCATCGCGGTGCTCGGCCTTATCACCTATTTCAAGTTCTGGGGTCCGCTCTGGCGCGACTGGATCTGCAGCGTCGATCACAAGAAGATCGGCATCATGTATGTGATCCTGGCCGTCATCATGCTGCTGCGCGGCTTCTCCGACGCGATCCTGATGCGCATCCAGCAGGCGATCGCCTTCAACGGTTCGGAGGGCTATCTGCCGCCGCACCATTACGACCAGGTGTTCACTGCCCACGGCGTCATCATGATCTTCTTCGTGGCGATGCCCTTCGTCACCGGTTTGATGAACTTCGTGGTGCCGCTGCAGATCGGCGCGCGCGACGTCTCCTTCCCCTTCCTCAACAACTTCTCTTTCTGGATGACCACCGCCGGCGCGATCATCATCATGCTGTCGCTGTTCATCGGCGAATTCGCCCAGACCGGCTGGCTCGCCTACCCGCCGCTGTCGGGCGCGGCCTACAGTCCGGGCGTCGGCGTCGACTATTATATCTGGGGGCTGCAGGTGGCCGGCGTCGGAACGACGCTGTCGGGCATCAACCTGATCGCCACCATCGTCAAGATGCGTGCTCCGGGCATGACCTTCATGAAGATGCCGGTCTTCACCTGGACGGCGCTTTGCACCAACGTGCTGATCGTCGCCTCCTTCCCGATCCTGACGGCGACGCTCGCGCTGCTGTCGCTCGACCGCTACGCCGGCACGAACTTCTTTACCAACGACCTCGGCGGCAATCCGATGATGTATATCAACCTCATCTGGATCTGGGGTCATCCGGAGGTCTACATTCTCGTGCTGCCGGCCTTCGGCATCTTCTCGGAAGTCGTTGCCACCTTCTCCGGCAAGCGCCTGTTCGGCTACGCCTCCATGGTCTACGCCACCTGCGTGATCATGATCCTGTCCTACATCGTCTGGCTGCACCACTTCTTCACGATGGGCTCGGGCGCCAGCGTCAATTCCTTCTTCGGCATCACCACGATGATCATCTCGATCCCGACGGGGGCGAAGATGTTCAACTGGCTCTTCACCATGTATCGCGGCCGCATCCGCTACGAGGTGCCGATGCTGTGGACGGTCGGCTTCATGGTGACCTTCGTCATCGGCGGTATGACCGGCGTCATGCTTGCCGTGCCGCCGGCCGATTTCGTGCTGCACAATTCACTGTTCCTGATCGCCCATTTCCACAATGTCATCATCGGCGGCGTTCTCTTCGGCATGTTCGCCGGCGTGAACTACTGGTTCCCGAAGGCCTTCGGTTTCAAGCTCGATCCCTTCTGGGGTAAGCTGAGCTTCTGGTTCTGGCAGATCGGTTTCTGGTTCGCCTTCATGCCGCTCTACGTGCTCGGCCTGATGGGCGTCACCCGCCGGGTCAGCCAGTTCGAGGACCCGTCGCTGCAGATCTGGTTCATCATCGCCGCCTTTGGCGTCGGCCTGATCGCACTCGGCATCGCCGCCTTCCTGATCCAGATCGTCGTCAGCTTCATGAAGCGCGAGGAATTGCGCGACGACAGCGGCGACCCGTGGGACGGCCGCACGCTGGAATGGTCGACCTCCTCGCCACCACCGGATTACAACTTCGCCTTCACGCCCGTCGTGCACGATCATGACGGCTGGTACGACATGAAGAACCGCGGTTATGCGCGTCCGCTGCAAGGCTTCCGGCCGATCCACATGCCAAAGAACACCGGCACCGGCGCAATCCTGTCGGGCATCAGCGTCGCGCTTGCCTTCGGCCTGATCTGGTACATGTGGTGGCTGGTGGTCGTCTCCGCCGTCGCCATGCTGGCTGTGGCGATCGGCCATACCTTCAACTACAGACGCGACTTCTACATCCCCGCCGAAGAGGTAACCGAAACGGAAGGCAAGCGCACCGCGCTGCTTGCCGAGCAGGTGTAAGAGACCATGAGCGATCACACCATCGACACGGCCGAAAAGCCTGAATTCTACCTGACGGAAGATCATCATCCGGAGAACAGCACCAATCTCGGTTTCTGGCTCTACCTGATGAGCGACTGCCTGATCTTCGCGGTGCTGTTTGCAACACACGGCGTGCTTGGCCGCAACTATGCCGCCGGCCCGTCGCCGGCCGATCTCTTCGATCTGCCGATCGTTGCCCTCAACACCTCGATGCTGCTGTTCTCCTCGATCACCTATGGCTTCGCCATGTTGCAGATGGAGCGGAACGCCAAGGCGGAAACGCTGTTCTGGCTTGGTGTGACCGGCCTGTTCGGCGCAGCCTTCATCGGGCTCGAACTCTACGAGTTCATCCACCTGATCCATGAGGGAGCCGGGCCGACGCGCAGCGCCTTCCTCTCCTCCTTCTTCACGCTGGTCGGCACGCACGGGCTGCACGTCACCTTCGGCATCATCTGGCTGATCACGCTGATGGTGCAAGTGTCGATGCACGGGTTGATCGAGGCCAACCGCCGCCGCCTGATGTGCCTTTCGATGTTCTGGCACTTCCTCGACGTCGTCTGGATCGGCGTCTTTTCCTTCGTCTACCTGCTGGGAGTTCTCGGATGAGTTCGCAAGCACCTGCACATGAGGATGCCCACGAGGCTCATCACGGCCACAGCCACGGCCATCAGGCCGGCCACGGCACGTTCCGCAGCTATATGGCGGGCTTCGTGCTCTCCGTCATCCTCACCGCCATTCCCTTCTGGCTTGTGATGGCAGGCGTGTTCGAAAGCCCGGCGGTGACGGCGGTGCTGGTGATGGGCCTCGGCGCGATCCAGATCGTCGTCCATATGGTCTTCTTCCTGCACATGAACACCAGGAGCGAGGGCGGCTGGACGATCATGGCGCTGATCTTCACCCTCATCATCGTCGCCATCGCGCTCTCCGGCTCGCTCTGGGTCATGCATCATCTCAACACCAACATGATGCCGATGAGCCCCGAAATGATGAAGAACATGCCGTGACTGCTACGAAGGGGCGGCGGCAGCGTCACCCGCAGGCTCCCTCGGAAAAACGGCGTTATCAGGTAAAACGCGCGGTCTTCGCCGTCTGCCTGATCCTGCTTGCCGCAGCACTCGCGACACTCGGCACCTGGCAGGTTGAGCGCCTCGCCTGGAAACGCGACCTCATCGCCCGCGTCGACCAGCGTGTGCATGCCGCACCCGTGCCTGCCCCGACGCGCGCCGACTGGAGCAAGGTCAATGCCGCCGATGACGAATATCGGCGGGTGACCGCGGTGGGGATGCTGGCGAACGACAAGGAGACGCTGGTCTATGCCTCCACGATACTCGGTCCAGGTTATTGGGTTATGGCGCCGCTCACACTTGCCGACGGCACATCGATCCTCGTCAATCGCGGTTTCGTGCCGACCGACAGGCGCGACCCGGCCTCGCGCCGCGAGGGCGAACTGTCCGGCCCGGTCGAGATCACCGGGCTGATGCGCATGACCGAGCCGAAGGGATCGCTGCTGCAATCCAACGACGTCGCAGCCGACCGGTGGTATTCACGCGATGTCGCGGCGATCGCTGAAAAGCGCGGCATCAGTGCAGTCGCTCCCTATTTCATCGACGCCGATGCCACGGCCAATCCGGGCGGCCTGCCGGTCGGCGGCCTCACGATCATCGCTTTTCCCAACAACCATCTCCTCTACGCGATCACCTGGTACGGGCTGGCGGCGATGGTGTTGGCATTGCTGGTGTTCATTCTTCGCGGCGAGAAAGCCGCTATGAAGCGATCCGGCTGATCGCCTCGGCGAGTTGCGCTTGCGAAAACGGCTTGCCGAGGCGCGGCAGGTCAACGATGCCTGCCCCTTCGGGGATCTCGGCGTAACCGGTTGCGAGGATGATCGGCATATCGGGCCATTCCTTGCGGATCGCCTGTGCGAGCTGTGCGCCAGTCATGCGCGGCATGGCATGGTCTGAAATTACCAGGTCGACTTTCTGCTTGCGCAGGATCTCCAGCGCCTCGGAACCCGCCATCGCCTCGAACACCGTATGGCCAAGATCCTCCAGCATCAGCGTCGTGTTCATCAGCACCAGACCATCGTCATCGACGGCAACGATGCGCAGCCGGCGCGGCGCGTTGTCCTCGCGTACCGGCAGGCCGGCAGCGGCCTCGGTCACCCGCTCGACAGTGACGACCGGGAACCATATTTCGGCCGTCGTGCCTTCGCCGAGGCTGCTCTTCAGCATGAGGCGGCCGCCGGACTGGGACGCAAGGCCCTGCACCATGGAAAGGCCGAGGCCGGTGCCCTTGCCGACACCCTTGGTGGTGAAGAACGGAGTAATTGCCTGCTCCATCGTCTTTGCATCCATGCCCTCGCCTTCATCGATCACCGCGATGCGGACATAGCGGCCGGGCGGCAGCGGACCCTTGCCCGCCGGCACCGATTCCTCGGACGCGCGAAGCACGATCCGGCCCCCGGACGGCATGGCATCGCGGGCGTTGACAACGAGGTTCAGGATCGCCATCTCGAGCTGGTTCGGATCGGTCAGGATCGTCGGCAGCCTGACCGGGAAAGAGGTTTCGATCACGGTCAGTGGTCCGAGCGAACGGCTCAGCATATCCATCATGCCGCGGACCAGGCCGGAAACGTCGATCGGCTCCATCAGCAGTTCCTGCCGGCGGGAAAAGGCCAGCATACGCTGCGTCAAGGCAGCACCCCGCTGAGCACCCTGCATGGCATTGTCGACCAACGACGTCAGGGAGAGATCCTGCGGCATGCGCTTCTTGAGGATTTCGAGACTGCCGAGTACAGCCATCAGCAGATTGTTGAAGTCATGGGCGATACCGCCGGTCAATTGACCGATGGCTTCCATCTTCTGCGATTGGAAGAGTTCTTCGCGCGCCTGCTCCAGTGCCCGCTGAGTCTCCATCTTCTCGGTGATATCGCGGGTGATCTTGGCGAAACCGAGCACGCCGCCTTCGTCGTCGCGGATGACGTCGATGACGACGCTCGCCCAAAAACGGGTGCCGTCCTTGCGCATGCGCCAGCCTTCCCGCTCGAACCGGCCCTCGGCGCGCGCAATGGCGAGAGCGGCCTCCGGCACGCCGGTGGCGCGATCCTCGGGGGTGTAGAAGGTCGAGAAATGCCGGCCGATGATTTCATCAGGCCGATAGCCCTTGATACGCTCGGCGCCGAAATTCCAGCTGCTGACGTTGCCGTTGGGATCGAGCATGTAGATCGCATAGTCCGAGACGCCCTGGATCAGCCGGCGAAACTGTTCCTCACTCTGGCGGATTGTCTGTTCCGCTGCTCTGCGTTCGGTCAGATCACGAGTGATCTTGGCAAAGCCGATGAGCTCGCCTGAGGGACGGCGGATCGGATCGATGATCACATGCGCCCAGAAGCGGCTGCCATCCTTGCGCTGGCGCCAGCCTTCCCCCTCGAACCGGCCGTGTTCCGCCGCCGTGGCGAGAGCCCTCGCCGGAACTCCCGCTGCGCGGTCCTCTTCCAGATAGAAACGGGAGAAATGCTCGCCGAGAATTTCGGAAGGCTTGTAACCCTTGAAGCGCTGAGCGCCGGTATTCCAGCTGGTGATGATGCCTTCAGGGCTCAGCATATAGATGGCGTAGTCGGTGATGGCATCGACCAGAAGGCGAAAGCGTCCCTCCTCGTTGAGAGACGTATCATGTCGATTCAGCGCTTCCATCGGCCCCTCTTAACCACCAGCGCATTATAACGCAGCGGCGGGCGGATGGTTCCGAAACAGCCTCGAATTTCAGACGGCCTTGACCTGCGGGTAGAACCGCTCACCGACGCGCTCGGCAGCCGCATAGGCCTGCGAGACGATCTCCGGCACGAGATCGATATCGGGCAGGCTGCCAAGGCCGAGCGGGCCGACGGCAAAGAGCCCGGCGACCGTCGAACCGTCCTCGAGGAAGGGCTCGCCACGCGCATTGACCGCCAACCCCAGCGACAGCTCATCCGGCATGGCGAGGCCGGCCGAAAGCAGGCTCTGCATCAGCGGCGCGGAAAGATCCGGCGCCTGACAGCGGCGGTCAATGATGCGCTCGGCATGGATGACTTCCTCGGCAGCGGAACCGGCCGGCGTGAAGAACAGGCCGCTCAGGCCCCGGCGACCAGCGCGGCCGCGGCGCAGCACCGTGCGACCCTCGGCGAGCTCGCGTTTCAGCCGCAGGTGCATGGCCTCCGGCAGGCGGTTGCGATGGCTGTCGTAGATCGCCCTGAGGTGCCGGTTGAACTGATGTTTGTCCCGCGCCGGCAGCGAGCGCCAAAGCGAGCGGGCGTGTTTCCTGAGGCCGTTCATCACCGATTGCCAACTCCGGCCCTCCTCCTCCGCCTCGCGACAGGCCTGGCGGATGAAGTGGACGATGTCAGGCAGGCTCTGCGGCAGCGCTTCGGCCGGGAAGACCGGATCGGCGGAATTCGGCGTATGGCTCTGGGGCAGAAAGCCGTGCCGGGAAATGATCGTCACCTGGCCGGCATAACCGGAATCGCGCAGCTGCAGCAGCTGGTCGACGACGCGGATGCCGCTGCCGAGCAGCACGGCATGCGGCCGCGCCACCAGGCGCTGGGCTCTGACCGGCGAAGCCTCCTGCTCGCCGGCATCCGGCGCAGTCAGGCCGTAGCCGGTGGCAAGCATCACGGTATCGAACAGCGGATTGGCGGGATTGGCGCTTTCGAGCAGGAAGCGGTTGCCGTGGCTCCTTCGGATCGCCACGACCGGATCGTTGCAGACCTGGACGGTGATGTCCCTGCGGGCGGCCAGCGCCTCCGAAAAGCGCTGGTAGACATAATCGCTGAAAATTTCCTTCGGCACGAAGATCTGCCGGAATCCGGGGATGGCCGCCGGCACGGCGGCGCGGAAGGCGGCGTTGCTGCAGAGCCAGTCGTTGAAATCGTCATTATCGCCGAGCGAAACCGAAAGATCGCGCACGCGGGTGTTGAGGATCGTCGAGGAGCGGGCTGAAGCCAGCGCCTGCCCGCCGCTGACCGACGAATTCGGATCAAACAGCTGCAGATGGAAGGGCGCGCGCACCGTCTTCATCAGCGCGATCGCCGTCATCATGCCCGAAAAGCCGCGCCCGACGATGGCGATGCGCGGCACGGCCGAGATCTGCGCCGCCGCATTGGCTCTCGCCGAAAAAAGTCCCTGAACCGTCATCGCAACTCCTTTGCGGCTTCATCCGCACTATGGGTCGATCGAGGTTTCAACGCATAAAACAGCGGATCATGCGTTGATGAGGTTCGTGCGGCCATTCGCAACATCTGCCGCGGCATCGGGGGTCCGAACCAGCGGCCCCGCAAGAAAACTAGGGGAGCAATCACGCTCGTCCATAGTCTATTAAACTAGTAGTGTATGAAAGCGCTAAATGGCGCATGTGGCAAGAGCTTTATTGCCACATCGTTTCAATCCATTGAAATATAAAGATAATTTACAGATATTTCGGATAAAGTCCGGCCGGGCCGCCCCTCTTCAGCTGCCCTCGCCCGGATATTGTCAGCGCCTGGAAGAGCTCGGCCGACACGTGATGGGCGCCGTCCTCGTTGCCGACGACGGCGACGGCCGCGACCCGGCCATAGGAGACCATACGGCCCTGATCGTCCGCCTCATCGAGGAAGGCGTCCATGCGCTCCAGCGCCCGCTTGCAGACACTGGATGGCTGGCCGAGCCAGATCGGCGTCGCCATCAGCAGGATGTCGGCGGAGAGCAGCTTTGCGCGAATATCAGGCCAATCATCGCCGGCGCCTTCGTCCGAGGTGACGCCCGGCTTGATGTTGAAATCGGCAAGGCGCAGCACCTCGGTCACGACACCGTGCGCGGACATTGCCTTGTCTATCAGGCCGATCATCCAGTCGGTCGAGGACGCCTCCTTGGCGTCGCTGGTCTTCAGCGTGGCATTGAGGGCGAGAGCTTTGAGCGGCATGGGTCTCTCCGGTAAAGGCTGGCTGTCGGGCATTCGCCTGCTGCAACCCGTTCGCGCGCAGATTGTTCCCGCCGGGGTGGCGAGGCGACCTCACGTAAAAATAACCAACTGGTGAATTCTTTACTTGAACCCCCAAATGGAATCGGCAAAAGTGAAGATGCTATCAATCCCTTCATGGATTTGCCGTCTTTTCGGGCCAGCGTCCGACCACACATCTATTGGAAAAAATACCGTGAGCAGCGATGCGTTAACACGCGCGACGAAGCCTTCGGCTTCGATGGCGCTTGCAACTGCGGCAGGCTGGGGCCGAGGCCTCTACACATTGGTGCGCATCACCATGATGGCCTTCCGCCACCCCTGGCAATCCGGCTTTGCGATCGGCGCCACGCTTGTCGCCTCTACCTTCCAGCTGATGATCCCGCGCCTTCTCGGCCAGGCCGTCGACCACACGCAGATGGCGATGAGCGGCGGAGCGGCGGGCCAGGTGGCGCAGGACGCGCTTCTGACCACGGCGCTGCTGCTGCTCGGGGCCAGCGTGCTGCGCGGCCTCTTCACCATGGTCCAGAACTATTACAGCGAATCGGTCGGCCATCACATCGGCTACGAGTTGCGGCTGGCCTGCTACGAAAAGATCCAGCGGCTCTCCTTCAGCTTTCATGACACCGTGCATTCCGGCGACCTGATCACCGTCGGCCTGCTCGACCTCGAAGGCGTGCGCATGTATTTTTCCACCGCGCTCGTCCGGATGATCCTGCTGTCGATCCTGATCGGAATCGGCGCCTATATGCTCCTGTCGACCGATATCGTCCTTGGCCTGCTGGCGCTCTCCTTCGTGCCCTTCGTCGGCTGGCGCTCCTCGGTGACGCAGCTCAGGCTGCGCGCCACCTGGCTCGACCTGCAGGAGCGGCTTTCGGTGCTGACCCGCATCATGGAGGAGAATCTTGGCGGCATCCGCGTCGTGCGCGCCTTTGCCGCGCAGGACCACGAAATGTCGAAATTCGAGGCGGCGTCGAAGAATGCGCTGGCGCTCGCGCATCAGCGCGTCGGCATCCGCGTCACCAATACCAGCGCCATGACCTTCTCCTTCTTCGCGGCGATGGGCCTGGTGCTCTGGGTCGGCGGCGGCAAGGTGATGTCGGGCGAGATCACCGTCGGCACGCTGGCCTCGTTCCTGACCTTCATGACCATCCTGCAGATGCCGGTGCGCCAGCTCGGCCTGATGGTCAACGCCTTTGCCCGCGCCTCCACCTGCGGCACGCGCCTCTTTGCCCTGCTCGACCTCGACATTTCAATCAAGGATGCGCCGGATGCGAAGGAATTGAAGCTCACCGATGGCGTGCTGCGCTTCGAGAATGTCAGCTTCGCCTATCCGGGTTCGGAAAAGCGCACTGTGCTCCACGATGTCTCCTTCGAAGCCAGGCGCGGCCAGACGATCGGCATCGTCGGACCTCCGGGCAGCGGCAAGTCGACGATCGCCCATCTCATCCCGCGCTTCTACGACGTCACCGGCGGCAAGATCACCATCGACGGCCAGGACATCCGCAAGGCGACGCTGCAATCGCTGCGCCGGGCGGTGGCCGTCGTGCAGCAGGATTCCTTCCTGTTCACCACGACGATCGAAAACAATATCGCCTATGGCGACCCGTGGGCGAAGGAAGGCCGCATCGAGCGCGCCAGCGAAAGCGCCCAGCTCCACAATTACGTGCTCGGCCTGCCCACCGGTTACGGCACTGTCGTCGGCGAGCGTGGCGTTTCGCTGTCCGGCGGCCAGCGGCAACGTCTTTCGATCGCCCGCGCGCTGATGCTGAAGCCGGCGGTGATGGTGTTCGACGATTCGACGGCGGCAATCGATGCGGCCACGGAGCAGCGCATCCGCGGCGCCATGCGCCGCTATGCCGCTGACCGCGTAACGATCATCGTTGCCCATCGCCTGAGCTCGCTGATGCATGCCGACCAGATCCTGTTCGTCGAAGACGGCCGGATCGTCGAGCGCGGCACGCATGCGGCGTTGCTTTCGCTCGGCGGGCGCTACAAGGCGCTCTACGACCTTCAGGTGCGGCCGGGCGACGAGGCGCTGAGCGCCTAGCAACGGATATGTTCCCCTCTGCTGCCAAGTGGAGAGGAATGTGTAGTGACTATGCAGGCCACCGGAAGTGATGGCCGCGGGAGGAATGTCATGGCCGAGGAACTGGAAACCGAGCGTCCCGACGTTCGCGAGGATGGACGCCGCCCGCCGCGGGCGGTGGTCGGTTCGCATCGCGTCGAGGAGGAGATGTTCGGCAGGGCCTTCGACGGCAACATCATCAAGCGCATCTGGGTTTTCGTTCACCCCTATCGCCGTCAGGTCCTCTGGTCCGTCGTCGCCGTTCTGACCTTCACGATGATGCAGCTCATCATCCCGCTGATCATCCGCTATGCCATCGACCATGGCATGTCGCCGGGCGGCAACCATTCGGCGCTGATCTGGTCGATCGTCGCCTTCACGATGGCCATCCTCATCAACTATGCGGCGAGCTACGCACAGGAGACGCTGGTCGGCGGCGTGGCGGAAGAGGTGCTCTTCGATATCCGCAAGGCAATGTTTTCGCATCTCCAGCGCGTCTCGCTCTCCTTCATGGACAAGACCGAAGTGGGCCGGCTGATGTCGCGCCTGCAGGGCGACGTCAACTCCATGCAGGAATTCCTCGAAACCTCGGTGCTTTCCGTCGGCGACATCGTGCTGCTCTTCGGCATCGTATTCGTGATGCTCTATCTCGATTTCAAGCTGGGACTGCTGACGCTCTCGGTGCTGCCGGTGCTGTTCATCGTCCGGCTGTTCTGGCTGCCGCTCGCCCGCAAATCTTTCATGGCCGCGCACGAGACCAATTCGGTTGCTGCCGGCGCACTCGCCGAAGCGATCCACGGCGTGCGCGCCGTCCAAAGCATGGACAGGCAGGGCGTCAACTTCACGCTCTATGACGACAAGGCGCATGCCAACCTCAAGACGCATCTGACAGCGGCGCGTTATGCGCAGGTGATGGTGCCGATCGTCGACAGCCTGACCGGCGTGGCAATGGCGCTCGTCATCGTCGTCGGCGGCGCCCGCGTGCTCAACCAGGCGCTCGATGTCGGCGTGCTCATCGCCTTCCTGTTCTATATCCAGCGCTTCTTCGACCCGATCCGTTCGCTGACCCTGCAATATTCGGTGATGCAGCGCGCCATGGCGTCAGGCCAGCGGCTGACCGAAGTGCTCGACGTGCCTGTCGACATCAAGGATGCGCCTGGTGCCACGGCGCTGTCGCGCGACATGAACGGCTCGGTCGAATTCAAGGACGTCGTCTTCGGCTACAATCCGAAACATCCGGTGCTCAAGCATGTCAGTTTCAAGGTCAATCCCGGCGAGACGGTGGCGCTGGTCGGGCCGACCGGGTCCGGCAAATCGAGCTGCATGTCGCTGATCCATCGCTTTTACGATGTGCAGCAGGGCCAGGTGCTGGTCGGCGGCCATGATGTGCGTGATCTGACCCAGGATTCGCTCGGGGCGCAGATCGCCATGGTGCTGCAGGAGCCCTTCCTCTTCACCGGCACTGTTTTCGAAAACATCCGCTACCACAAGCTGGGGGCGACGCGTGGAGAGGTGATCGAGGCGGCGAAGGCCGTCGGCGCGCACGACTTCATCATGCGACTGGCCGATGGTTACGACAGCGTTCTCGGTGAGCGCGGCGGCAATCTTTCGCTCGGTCAGCGCCAGCTTTTGAGCTTTGCCCGCGCCCTGGTGGCGGACGCGAAGATCCTCGTGCTCGACGAAGCAACGGCCAATATCGACAGTTATACCGAGATGCTGATCCAGAAGGCGCTGGTTAAGCTGCTCGAAAACCGCACTGGCCTCGTCATCGCCCACCGACTGGCGACGATCCGCGAGGCGGACCGCATCATCGTGCTGCAGAACGGCGAAATCATCGAAAACGGCGACCACCGCCTGCTGATGAAGAACGGCAAGCTCTATTCCAAGCTCTATAATCTCAACTACGCCTCCTTCGACGACATTCCCGAAGACGTGCTGGAAGAGACGACGGCGGCGCAATCGGCGACCTGACTCGGGCAGCATGCATTAATGCCTGTTGCAAAGTTTGAACGAACAAACGCCGTGCTGCCCCATTTATCTCCTATCGGGGGACCCAGTTGCCACTGAGGAGAACGTTATGAAGAGAGTTATAAGCAGCCTGTTGATCGCCACGGCCCTTGTTGGATCGGCCATTCAGCCTGCTGCCGCGCGTGATCGCCATCATCACAACGACACCGGTCGTGTCATCGCCGGCGGCGTTGCCGCAGGTGTCGTCGGCGGCCTGATCGGCGGCGCGATCGCCAATAGCGGCCCCCGTTACGTCGATGGCGGTCCCCGCTATGTCGATGGCCCTCGCTATGTCGAACCCGCGCCGAGATGCTGGTATGAGGACCGTGACGTCCGCAACCGCTATGACGGCGGCTATCATACCGAAACCGTGCGGGTCTGCGAGTAGCGGAGCTGAGCGCCTTTTAAGGCGTTGATCTCATTATTTTCGCCCATCCGCCGAGGTTGCGTCCTGCAGCCTCGGCATTTTCATCAAAAATTCTGGCTGCCCATGCGCTTCCTGTCATTCGGCTGTAAGAGACGAGCAGTAGCTGAAAGCCGATGAATGATGGTCCGGGGACCGGCGGCAAGGCGCCGAAGAAAGAACGCATGCGCTTCGTCAGCGCCGAGCAGGTCGCGCAATTGGCAGGCGTTTCGCGCTCGGCCGTGTCGCGCACGTTCACGCCGGGCGCCAGCGTGGCGCCGGCAACGCGGGAAAAGCTGCTGCGGGCAGCGCAGGAACTCGGCTATCACGTCAACGACCTGGCGCGCGGCGTACTTGCCAATCGGAGCCGTCTCGTCGGCATCGTCGCCACACGGCCGGAGCTGGGCTTTCGCGCGCATCTCGCCGCAGCACTGGCCAAAAGCCTGATCAAACGCGGCAGCATCCCTATCCTCATCAACACTGGCCAGACGGAAGACGAGCTGCTCGCCGCCCAGAAGATGCTGATCGGCCACCGCGCCGAAGCGATCATCATCCTCTCCGGCTCGCCGCCGGCGAGTTTTTTCGAACTCGCGCAGCGAAACGGCCAGCCGCTCGTCGTGATCGGCCGCTCGGAACCCGGCGCCGACCATGTGCGCGCCGGTAATTCCGAAGCCTCCCGCAAGGCGGCGACGGCCTTTTACGAAAGCGGCAGACGGCGGCTGGCGGTCATCGGCTCGAACACGGGAACGCCTGCCATCATCGAGCGCGAAAACGCCTTCCTTTTGGCGGCCGGGTCGCTCGGTGCATCCGTCGTCGTCGGGCGCGGCGGCGATTCCGATTATGATGGCGGCGTCACTGCCGGGCGCGCGCTCTTTTCGGAAAAAATCAAGCCCGACGCCGTCTTCTGCGTCAACGACCAGCTCGCCTTCGGACTGATGGATGTCGTGCGCCTGGAAGCGCGGCTGCGCATCCCCGAGGATGTCGCCGTCATCGGCTTCGACGACGTGCCGGAATCCGCCTGGCTGAGCTATCAGCTCACCACCTTCCGCCAGGATCCGCTGACCATGGCATTGCGCGCCGTCGAGTTGATGGAGCGGCGGCTTGAAAACCCCGATGCGCCTCCAGGGTACGAGCGCGTCATTCCGGAACTCATCATCCGCCGGAGCTTCGAACCCCAACCTCCCCAACCGCTTTTCGCGGACGCCATCCTGTGGCAAGAAGACACGTAGATCAAAGTGTTACAGCGTCGTTTGTGCGTCCGATATGACGCTGGGCGCTGTAAGGGAGGAAGATCGCCTGCGATGAAGGGAATTCGCCAGCTTGCCAAACATCTCGACATTTCGATCGGGACCGTGTCGCGCGCGCTGAACGGCAAGCCCGACGTCAACGATGAAACGCGCCGGCGGGTGCTTGCCGCCGCCGAAGAGCTCGGTTACGTCGCCAACCAGTCGGGCCGCAGCCTTCGCCAGGGCATGACCAACGTCATCGGGCTGATGCTCGAAGTCAGCCGCGAGACGGTCGAAAACAGCGACGATTTCTTCCTCGGCGTCACCGACGGGCTGCAGAGCGTCTTTTCCCGTCACAAGCTCGATCTGGTCATGCTGCCCTGCCCCGATGACGAGGATCCGCACGAATATCTGAAGCGCATGGTGGCGCGCCGCCTCGTCGATGCGCTGATCATCTCGGCGACGCGACGCACCGACCGGCGCATCGAGCTTCTGGAAAAGGCCCGCATCCCCTTCGTGGCGCTCGGCCGCAGCGCGTCCGGCGGCAGCTATACCTGGATGGATCTCGATTTCGAGGGCGTGGCGGCGCGCGGCGTCGACCGGCTGGTCACGAAAGGCCACCGGCGGATCGCGGTAGCCGCCCCCTCCTCCGACATCAATCTCGGCTACATCTTCCTCGACAGTTACCGCCAGGCACTGCAACGGCACGGCATTGCCTTCGATCCGGCTCTCGTCATCCGCGTCAAGTCGAGCGAACAGGGCGGCTATCAGGCTGGCCACGAATTGCTGATGATCAAAGAGCGGCCGACCGCGATCATCCTGATCCACGAGCTGATGGCGATCGGGCTTTACCGGCGGCTGGCCGAGGCCGGCATCGTGCCCGGCCGCGACCTCGCCGTCGTCGGTTTCCGCGAGGAGCCGCGCACGCATTTCCTGCAGCCGTCGCTGACCTCCTTCCGCATGTCGCTGCGCGATCTCGGCGCCCAGCTCGGCGAAACCCTGCTCGCCACCATGCCGGCCTATGCCGATCATTATCCGCAGGGCGCCCGCAACCGGATCTGGCCGCTGGAACTCGTTCCCGGTGAAAGCGACGCTTTCACCCTGACGATCTGAACCTCTCTCAGACCCGGCTCGCCGCCGCCGCATGCTCCCGTTGCGACAGCTGATGCGTGACGACGAAGACCAGCAGGGCGCCGGCAGCCAGGCAGGCGGCCAGGAAGAACATCGGCGCGATCGTGCTGCCGCTTGCTTCCTTGATCCAGGGCACGACGTTCTGGGCGACGAAGCCGCCGAGATTTCCGACCGAATTGATGGCGGCAAGGCCCGCTGCAGCACCCGCCCCCTTGAGGAAACGGGAGGGCAGGCTCCAGAACACCGGCTGGGGTGCGAAGATGCCGGCAGCGGCGACGCAGAGGAAGGCGAATTGCAAAGCGTGATTCGGGATCAGCGCCGAGAGCAGCAGGCAGGCAGCGCCGATGAAAGCGGGAATGACAATATAGGGCGTCTTCGATGGCGCCTTGTCGGCCATGGCGGGAACGGCATAAAGCGCGACTGCAACCAGCAGCCAGGGAATGATGTTGAGGAAACCGTTCACCGTGTTGCTGACGCCGAAGGCCTGGACGATGGTCGGCAGCCAATAGCTGAGCCCATAGGCCGAAAGCGGAAAGGCGATATAGCAGAGCGCCATCAGCAGCACGCGCGGGTCGATGAGCGCCTTGAAGCCGTTTGAGGCATTCTCGCCCATGCCGGCATTTTCCGAGGCAAGCCTGCGTTCGAGCCAGGCCTTCTCCTCACCGCTGAGGAAGCTTGCGCTTTCGGGCCGGCCGGGAAGATAGAAGAAGGTGACGATGCCGGCGATGACGGCCGGAACGCCCGTCGCCAGGAAGACCCACTCCCAGCCGGCAAAGCCGTAGAGACCGTCGAGATCGAGCAGCATACCGCCGAGCGGCGCGCCGACCGCATTGGCGATCGCGCTGAAGATCATGAACAGCCCGACCATCCTGCCGCGATAGGCCGAGGGAAACCAGAGCGTCAGCAGATAGAGGACGCCGGGAAAGAAACCGGCTTCGCACACACCGAGCAGGAAGCGCAGGATATAGAACATCGTTGCGTTCTGCGTGAAGGCGAGCGCGACGGTGACGAGGCCCCAGGAGACCAGGATGCGCGCAAACCAGACGCGGGCGCCGAGCCGGTCGAGGAAGAGATTGCTCGGCACCTCGAAGAGGAAATAACCGATGAAGAACAGCGAAGCGCCGAGGCCATAGGCATATTCGCTCATATCAAGTGCATCGACCATCTGCAGCTTGGCGAAACTGACATTCTGCCGGTCGATATAGGCGATGAGATAGAGGATGCCGAGAAAGGGCATCAGCTTCCAGGTGATTTTCGAGATCAGCCGCTTCTCGTCGACCATGCGTATCCTCCGAAATGACAGTGCTTCGTCACGGCGTAGATAGAGCGGTCAGATGATAATCAATTGCGCGTTGCATTTTCTCACGCAAGTGCGACCAGTCATGTGGCCGCACCCGGGAGACCGGGTGCGGCCTGTCGTCGATCATTCGGCCGCGGCAACGGCGGAGCGGCGGCCGATCGTTGCCTGGGTCAGCACGAAGGCCGAGAAGGCGCAGAGCGCGATACCGGCGGCCATCGGAACGGCGGTGCCGTCGAAGAAGACGCTCGATATGACCATGGCGACGGCGGCGATGACGAAATGCAGCGTGCCCATCAGCGACGAGGCCGTGCCGGCGATCTCGCCGTGATCCTCGAGGGCGAGCACCGCGCTCGTCGGAATGACCAAGCCGAGGAAACCGTAGCCGATGAACAGGAAGGTCGCCATCACAGGCAGCTGGTTGAAGCCGGCGGCCATCACCACCGCCATGACGACCATGGCAAGGGCAAAGGCGCTGACTGCAATCCGCATGACGCGCACGAGGCCGAACCGCTCGCCGAGCCAGCCCGTCGCCTGCGATACCGCGAAGAAGGACACGGCGTTGATCGAGAAAGCGAAACTGTATTGCGTCGGCGTCAGCCCGTAATGCTGGATCAGCACGAAGGGCGAGTTGGCGAGATAGACGAGGAAGCTCGAAATGCCGAGGCCGCCGATGAAGGTCAGCGTCAGGAAGTTGCGGTCGGTGAGCAGCAGGCGATAGGCGGCCATGGCGCTCTTCAGACCGCTGCCGCTGCGCTCGCTGGCCGAACGGGTTTCCTCGAGCTGGGTGGCGAGCAGGACAAGGCCGATGAAGGCGGCGATCGTCACGGCCCAGAACACGCCACGCCAGCCATAGAATTCGATGACGGCGCTGCCCGTCAGCGGCGCCAGGATCGGAGAGATCGAGAAGACCAGCATCAGCAGCGACATCAGGCGCGCGGCCTGGACGCCGGTATGCATGTCGCGGACGATGGCGCGCGGAATGACCATTCCGGCGGCACCGCCGATACCCTGAACGAAACGGAAGGCGATCAGCGTTTCGATATCGGTGGCCAGCGCACAGCCGATCGAAGCGATGGCGAAGAGGCCGATGCCGAGATAGAGCGGCAGCTTGCGACCCCACATATCCGACAGCGGACCGTAGACGAGCTGGGCGAGCGCAAAGGAGATGAAGAAGGCGAGAAGGGTGAGCTGAGTGACGTTGTTATCGGCATGCAGGTCCTGGCCGATGGAGGGCAGCGCAGGCAGATACATGTCGATGGCGAAAGGCCCGATGGCCGACAAAAGGCCGAGAATGAGGGCAATGCGAAAGAAGGAAGCCGTCATAATGGTGATCTTTCTTAAAAGCGCAGCGGAGGTACCGGATCGTCGCTCCGCGACTTTGCTCTTAGAGCGCCATGCGTCCTCTCGGACGCACAAGGGACGCTCTGATCTTTGAATTTACGCATCGTGCTTTCCGAAAATCGAACCGATTTTCGGGCCGATGCGCTAGGGTTCAATGATGATCGTTCGCGCGAAGACGAAGTTGGGAGCTCATATCTCCAGCGGCAAACCAAGAGTGTCAACAAATTTGGACACAGATGTAAAATTAGACGCCATTGTCTAAAACGTCAAGACGTCTTATCTTCGCTCTCATGAAAGATCGCATGACACCGGCAGCCCGGATAGGGGGGCATACGCAGCGCGGCCAATGCGCCAAGCGCATGTCGATCCTCGATGCCGCCGCCGACGTCTTCTGCCGCCAGGGTTTTGCCGGCGCCAGCATCGACGAGATCGCCGCAGTCGCCTGCGTATCCCGCCAAACGATCTACAATCACTATCGCGAGAAGGAAACGCTGTTCGTCGCCGTCGTCGAAGACGTCATGAACCGCGCCAACGCCATGCTCTTCTCGGTGCTGTCATCTTTCCCGGACAACGCCGACGATCTTGAGGGTGAACTGACGGCTTTCGCCGTGCGCCTCAATAAGAACTGCATCTGCAACCACGATGGAAAATTCTTGCGCAAGCTGGTGCAGACCGAAGGCGAGCGGTATCCGCACCTCTTCGAAAGCTGGCGCCAGCAGGGGCCAGGCAAGCTGATCACTGCCCTTTCCGCACTGTTCGCGCGGCTTGCCCACAAGGGAACGCTCGTCATCGACGATTTCGACGTCGCCGCCCGGCAGTTCGTCGCGCTCGGCAATGCCGACCTGCAAATGATGATCCTTCTCGGCGCCACACCCACCGATGAAGAGCTGGAAAAGGCGGCGCGCAACGCCGTCCGTACTTTTCTCAAGGCCTATGGCAGGCCGGTGGCCGAAAAGGCCGGCCAGCAGCCGCAACTCGCAGCCATCTTCTCAGGCTGATCAGGCCTCCTCTGATCGGGGCCCTCTGATCAGGCAAAGACCGTCATCTGCGAAGGCACGACCGCGAACATGCCGACGCGGCGCGCGGCAAGATATTTCACCAGCTGTTCGACAACCGAAGGCATGACCGGCTTCTGGACCACGCCGACCGCACCCTTGACCCCATCGGCGACGATTTCTGGATTGCCGGTCATGAAGACGACCGCGATGCCATGCTCTTGCGCCAGCCGCCGGCCGATCTCAGGCCCGGTCGGGCCGTCGGCGAGATTGACGTCGACGAAAGCGATATCGGCAAGCGGCGCCAGCCGTAACGCCTGTTCGCAATCATTGGCAAGGCCGGCGACCTGCATCCCCATGCCTTGCACCGTCGCCTCGAGATCGAGCGCAATCAGGAATTCGTCTTCGACGATCAATACTCTCTGTTTCATCAGATCATCTCGTTGCCAGCGCCGCACGACATTGGTGGCCATGATACGTCCCCTTGTTACGCCTATACTTCGAAAGAGGGATCCGCTCCGCCAGCCTGTCCTTCAAGCGAAACTCATGGCGGTAACGGGCAACTCAAAGATATGTTCCGCGGTGGAACGCGATTTGCCATATTTAAGATATTGTTAACGTTGATAAATTCTTAATAACAAGGAGATGGAGAAAAAGGCGGAGCCGGATCGCGCTCAAGCTCGAGGCTACATCTTATGGCTGAAGGCGCGATAAGACGGCATAACCCTTGCGTTACCTCAAACGAGAATCATATTGAGAAACACATTTATCGTTCTGGCCGCCGTGATCATCGGCTTGTTCGCTTACACCAAATTGATGGCCGGGGTCGGCTCAGGCTCGCCGCCTGCGGATGCGCCTTTGGAGCAACGGACTGACCTCATTCGCGTTTATAAATCCGAACGCCGCATGGTCCTTCTCAGAGGCGATGCCGCCCTCTCGACATACCGGATTTCTCTTGGGTGGGCTGCCGACGAGGGTCCCAAGCAGCGAGAAGGTGACGAGAAAACACCCGAAGGACGGTATGAGATAGACTGGCGAAATCCCAAGTCCATGGCGCATCTCAGCCTGCACATTTCCTATCCAAATCCTGATGACCAGCGCAACGCTCAATCCGGCGGCTTCCCTCCCGGCGGAGCGATCATGATCCACGGCCTTCCCAATGGCTGGGGCCTGTTCGGAAACATCCATCAACTGTGGGATTGGACGGATGGGTGCATTGCGGTCACCAACGCGGAGATGCGCGATATCTGGGCTCGCGTACCCGACCATACGCCCATCGAGATTATGCCCTGAACTGTTGCCACGGCCTTTTCAGCCCTTGGCCTTCAGGACGAGGACCGGCTGGCTGCGATAGTCGGCGGGAAACAGCGACTTGAGGTTCTCGATTTTCGGCAGGTCGTTATAGACGATATAGGGATAGGTCGGATTGAGCGTCAGGAAATCCTGATGATAAGCTTCGGCGGGATAGAAGCCGGTGGCTTCGGACACCTTGGTGACGATCGGCTGGGCGAAGACATGCGCCTTGTCGAGCTGCTCGATATAGCTCTCGGCGACCTTGCGCTGCTCGGGATCGGAGACGAACAGCGCCGAGCGGTATTGCGTTCCCCGATCCGGACCCTGGAAATTCAGCTGCGTCGGGTTGTGCGCCACCGAGAAGAAGATCTGTAGCAACTTGCCGTAACTCACCTGATTCGGATCGAACTTGACCTGAACGGATTCGGCGTGACCCGTCGCGCCGGTGCTCACGGTTTCATATTGCGCCGTTTTGGCATCGCCGCCGGCATAGCCGGAGACGGCGCTCTTAACGCCCTTCACGTGTTGGAAGACGCCCTGGACGCCCCAGAAACAGCCGCCGGCGAAAATGGCCGTCTCGGTGCCGGATCCGGCCGCCTGGTCAACGGCTGGCGGCGGGATGACGACCGCCTCCTCGGCCGCGGCTACGCCACACGCACTGAGCGAGACGACGGCGGCGGCAAGGAACACGGCAAGGCGCCGGCGATGGGAAGACGTGGACATTGCGCTACCTCCTGCGACAGCCCAAATTCTTGCGCATCCTTGCAAAACCCGCAAATCACAAGCCGGTCACTCACGCCGATGTGACAGCTGGACGAAAGCCCCTGTGCGAACATGAAACAGCGCTCAACTTGAGTTGACAATCCCGCGAGGAGTGAGGAGAGTGCCGCCGATCAGAGCCTGCATTTCCGGGGGGAACCTATGTCCGTGCGCTCGTTCTTTGCATTCGCGACAATCGCTTTTTTTTCCACGATCGCCGTCAGCCTTCCCGCCGCCGCTGCGGACACCAAGCGCGACATCCAGACGATCAAGGACGCCGATTTCTTCGGTTTCGATCTTCGCACCGAGCAGAATGTCTCGCTCGATCAGTGCAAGACCTCCTGCATCGGCGACAAGAGCTGCAAGGCCTTCACCTACAATCCCAAGGTGAAATGGTGTTTCCTGAAATCCGATTTCAAGACGATGAATGCTTTCCCCGGCGCGATCGCCGGCAAGATCGTCGAAACATCAGGCAAGCAGGAGCCCGAAATCGGCGCCGCGCCGCGCCTGACCTTCCTGACCAACGACCTCATCCAGCAGGCCCATGACTTCAAGGACAATCTGGCGCTTACCGACGACCAGCAGGGCCAGGGCGTCGACAGCCTGACGGCCAATGCCCGCATCGACCTCACCGCCAACAATCTGGCCGAGGCGCTGAAGTCCTTCCATGGCGCGCTGTCGATCACCCCTGACGACGCCGATCTCTGGCTCGAAACCGCCCGCGCCGCCGCTTCGCTCGGCAACGCCGAGACCAACACATCCGGCCAGGCCGTGCTCGACGCGCTGAACGGCTACGAGCTGACGCGCACCAAGGCCAAGCGCGCCGAGGCGCTCGCCGTCCTCGCCGACGCCCTGGACCGCAACGCCAATTACCGCTCGGCGCTCGACGCCTACAAGGCGAGCCTGGCGCTGGTTGCCTCCGACGATGTTCAGACCGCCTACCTGCAGCTGAAATCGACGCAGGGCTTCCGCATCACCGAACACACGGTCGATGCCGACAGCGCCACGCCGCGCGCCTGCGTCACCTTCTCCGAGGCGCTGGTCAAGACCACCGACTACACGCCCTTCGTGACGCTGAACGGGGCAGCTCCCAAGGCGCTGGAAACCAAGGACAAGCAGATCTGCGTCGAGGGGCTGACGCATGGCGAGACCTACAAGATCGCTTTCCGCACCGGCCTGCCGTCCTCCGTCGACGAGGCGCTCGAAGCACCCGTCAGCATCGACGTCTATATCAAGGACCGCAGCCAGATGGTGCGTTTCACCGGCGACAGCTTCGTGCTGCCCTCGACGGCGCGCCGCGGCATCCCGCTCGTCTCGGTCAACCTGAACTCGGCCAATCTCAAACTCTACCGCATCGGCGATCGCGCCATTGCGCCGCTCTTGACCAATTCGCAATTCCTGACTCAGCTCGACGGCTACAGCGCCCAGAACATTCAGGACCAGAATGGCGAACTCGTCTGGCAGGGCTCGATCGACATCGCCAACGAGCTCAACAAGGACATCGTCACCAGCTTCCCGGTCGACGAGGCGCTGCCCGAGCGCAAGCCCGGCATCTACGTGCTGACGGCAACAGGCCCGAATGGCCCGGCGCAGGAGTGGGATTCACAGGCGACCCAATGGTTCCTGGTCTCCGATATCGGCGTCACCACCTATGCCGGCACCGACGGGCTCAACGTCTTCACCCGTTCGCTCGCCTCGGCCAAGCCGATCGCAGGTGTCGAACTGCAGCTTCTCGCCAAGAACAATGAAGTGCTCGGCACCGCGACGACCGACGAAAACGGCCGCGCCACCTTCACCGCCGGCCTGATCCGCGGCACGGCGGCGCTCACACCCGCCGTCATCGCCGCCAGGAACGGGACCTCGGACTACGTCTTCCTCGACATGACACGCGCCGGCTTCGACCTTTCCGACCGCGGCGTGACGGGCCGCGCCGCCCCCGGCGCGATCGACGTGCTGACCTTCACCGAACGCGGCATCTACCGCGCCGGCGAAACGGTGCATGCCCAGGCGCTCGCCCGCGACACCGACGGCAACGCCATCGAGAACCTGCCGCTCACCTTCATCTTCAGCCGCCCCGATGGCGTCGAAGACCGGCGGATCGTCAGCCAGACCAGCAATCTCGGCGGTTATTCCATCGATTTCCCAACCCAGGAAACCGCCATGCGCGGCACCTGGACGATGAACATCTATACCGATCCCAAGGGCAGCGCGATCGCCAGCAAGAGTTTCCTGGTCGACGATTTCGTCCCCGATCGCACCGACATGGAGATCAAGACCGAGGCCAAGGAAGTCGGTTCGGACACGCCGGCGACGATCACCGTTTCGGGCAAATATCTCTACGGCGCCCCGGCCGCCGGGCTGACGCTCGAAGGCGATGTCGTCGTCAAGCCGACGCGTGAGAGTGCTGTCTTTAAGGGCTTTCTGTTCGGCCTCGCCGACGAAGAGGCGAGCGAGGATTCGCGCCTGCCGATCGATGGCCTGCCGGAACTCGACGAGAACGGCGAAGCCTCGACGGATCTCACCATCAGCGACCTGCCGGCCACGACGCAGCTGCTCAACGCCACTGTCTACATACGCATGCAGGAAGCGGGCGGCCGCGCCATCGAGCGCTCTCTGACCATTCCGGTGAAGAACGAGCGGGCGTCTATCGGCATCAAGCCGGAATTTTCCGGCGACCTGCCGGAGAACTCGATCGCCAACTTCACGGTGATCGGCGTCAATGCCGCCGGGCAGAAGCAGGAGGCGAAGAGCCTGCGCTGGAAATTCTACAGCCTCAATCGCGAATACCAATGGTATCGCGAGGGAACGGCGTGGAAATACGAGCCGGTCTACACCGCCGAGCAGGTTTCCAACGGCAGCGTCGACGCGACGATGGATGGCGGCAAGATTTCCGTTCCGGTGACCTGGGGCCGATATCGTCTCGAAGTGGAAAGCCCGGATGTCGACGGCCCGACCTCCAGCGTCGAATTCGACGCCGGCTGGTTCGTCACCTCGACCTCGACCGAAACGCCCGACGGGCTGGAAATCGCCCTCGACAAGGACAGTTACAAGATCGGCGAGACCGCCAAGCTGAAAGTCACCTCGCGTTACGGCGGCGAGCTGATGGTGACGGCCGGCACCGAAAAGCTGGTCGCCGTGCAGAACGCTGCGATCGGCGATACCGGCGGCGAGGTCGACATCCCCGTCACAGCAGACTGGGGTGCCGGCGCTTATGTCACAGCCACGCTCTTCCGTCCCGGCGATGCCCAGGACAGCCATATGCCGATGCGCTCGATCGGCATCAAATGGCTGAAGGTCGATCCCGAACAGCGTGCGCTGCAGGTAACGCTCGCAACACCCGAAAAAATGCTACCGCGCGGGCCGCTCGATATCGGCCTGCAGGTGACGGGCGCCGGCGCCAACGAGGACGCCTATTTGACGGTTGCCGCCGTCGATGTCGGCATTCTCAACCTGACGCGCTACGAACCGCCGAACCCGGAAGACTGGTATTTCGGCCAGCGCCAACTCGGCCTTGAAATCCGCGACCTCTATGGCCGGCTGATCGACGGCTCGCTCGGTGCGACCGGCAAGCTCAGGACCGGTGGTGACGGCGGCGCCGTGGCGCTGCAGGCAAGCCCGCCGACGCAGAAGCTCGTCGCCTTCTTCTCCGGGCCGGTGAAGCTCGACGCCGAAGGCAAGGCCCATGTCTCCTTCGACATTCCGCAATTCAACGGCACGGCGCGCGTCATGGCGGTCGCCTGGTCGAAATCAGGTGTCGGCCACGGCGTCAAGGATGTCATCATCCGCGACCCTGTCGTGGTGACCGCAAGCCTGCCGAAATTCCTCGCCCCCGGCGACAAGGCCAATCTGCGCCTCGACATCGCCAACACCGACGCGCCGGCCGGCGATTACAAGCTGCAGCTGACCGGCAATGATGCCGTCGGCATCGAACAGGCTTCCGCCGCGCAGACGATCCGCCTCGAGGCCGGAGCGAAATCCGAGTTGACGCTTTCGCTCGTCGGCAAACAGCCAGGCGCCGGCAGCGTCTCGATCAACCTTTCCGATGCTTCCGGCCTGTCGCTCGACCAAACCGTCGACGTGCCGGTGCGCCCTGCATCGCTGCCGATCACCGAACGGCGGGTGCTGGCGCTGAAGCCGGGAGCAAAGCTCACCGTCGACAAGAACCTGCTGGCCGATAGCGTGCTGCCCGGCGCCTCGATCAGCGTCAACGTCACACGTTCGGCCGCCTTCGATATCCCGGCCTTGCTGATGACGCTCGACCGCTATCCCTTCGGCTGCGCCGAGCAGACCACCAGCCGGGCGCTGCCGCTGCTCTACCTCGCCGAAGTGGCAAAGCAGGCCGGCACGGCAAATGACGAGGACGTGCACCAGCGCGTGCAGGACGCGATCTACCGCGTGCTCTCCTACCAGGCCTCGGCCGGTAGCTTCGGCCTCTGGGGACCGGATTCGGGCGACGTCTGGCTCGATTCCTACGTCACCGATTTCCTGACGCGGGCCCGTGAAATGAAATATGACGTGCCGGAAAGGGCCTTCGTGCAGGCGCTGGAAAACCTGCAGAACACTCTGTCCTACACCACCGACATCAAGGGCCAGGGCGATCAGATCGCCTATGCCATCTACGTCCTTGCCCGCAACAAGAAGGCCGCGATCAGCGATCTGCGCTACTATGCCGATACGATGATCAACGACTTCCCGACGCCGCTCGCCAAGGCGCATATCGCTGCGGCACTGGCCCTCTATGGCGATGCGCAGCGTTCGAAGAATATCTTCCTCGACGCGCTGCAGATGTCGGAGCAATCGATGGTGTCGCGCGTGAACCTGTCGCGCACCGACTACGGCACGATCCTGCGCGATGGTGCTGCGATCCTGGCGCTCGCCGCCGAAAGCCGGCCGGTGCCGCCTGTCATCCCGGAACTCGCCAAGGCCGTCGGCAAGGAATGGGGGCGCAGCAAATATAAGAGCACGCAGGAAGAAACCTGGATGCTGCTTGCCGCGCGCGCCATTCAGGGCGGTGACGATGGACTGAAGGTCGATGTCAATGGCGCGCCGCATACCGGCGCCTACATGGCCCGCATGACCGGCGATGCGCTCGCCGACCATCCGCTGACGCTGACCAACCAGACGAACGACACGGTTTCGGCTGCAGTCACCACCGTTGCCGCCCCCACAGTGCCGCTGCCGGCCGGTGGCGACGGCTTCATCATCGAGCGCAGCTACTACACGCTCGACGGCGAAGAGGCGAATGTCAGCGAGGCGAAGCAGAACGAACGCTACGTCGTCGTCATCCATGTGCGCGAAACCAATGACTGGCCGTCGCGCATCGTCATCACCGATCTCCTGCCCGCCGGTTTCGAGATCGACAATCCGAATCTCGTCGACAGTGCCCAGATGACGAATTTCGATTGGATCGGCGAGATCTCGGCCGCCCATACCGAATTCCGCTATGACCGCTTCGTTGCCGCCTTCAACCGCGCAACAGGCGACAATCGCGAATTCAACGTCGCCTATGTCGTGCGCGCCGTCACCCCCGGCACCTACGACCATCCGGCGGCAAGCGTCGAGGACATGTACCGGCCGGAGCTTTCGGCCCGCACGGCGACCGGCAAGATGGAGGTCCTCGCAGCGCAATAATGAAGCGGTGGCACAAGATCGCGATCGGATCCGCGGCCGGCATCGTTCTTGCCGGCGCGGCTCTCTTTGCGCTCGACGCTGCCGACAAGGCTTATCCGCCGCCATTGGACAGGGCGAATGCCGTCTCCGCCGAGGTGCTGGATGCCGACGGGCAATTGCTGCGTGCCTTCGCGACCTCAGAAGGCCGCTGGCGGCTGAAGACGGCGGTCTCCGACGTCGATCCGCAATTCCTGCGCATGCTGATCGCCTATGAGGACCAGCGTTTTTATGATCACGGCGGCGTCGATCCCTGGGCGCTCGGGCGTGCCGCCATGCAATTGGTCGGCAATGGCCGCATCGTTTCCGGCGCCTCGACCCTGTCGATGCAGGTGGCGCGGCTGATCGAGCCGCGCGAAGGGCGTTCGCTTTCGGCAAAGCTCCTGCAATTGGTGCGCGCCGTGCAGATCGAGCGGCGGCTGTCGAAAGAACAGATCCTCGATCTCTACCTGACGCATGCGCCTTATGGCGGCAATCTGGAAGGTGTGCGCGCCGCAAGCCTTGCCTATTTCGGCAAGGAACCGCGCCGCCTCACGGTCGCAGAGGCGGCTTTGCTCGTCGCCCTGCCGCAATTGCCGGAACGGCGCCGGCCGGACCGCAATCTCAAGGCAGCCGAGGCTGCGCGCAAGCGTGTGCTTGACCGTGTGGCGGTGGCGGAAGCCGTGGGCGATGGCGAAGCGGAGCGTGCCGAGGGTGTCGCGGTCCCACCGCGGCGCATGCAATTGCCCGCACTTGCCGCCCATGTCGCGGAAGCCGCGCTGCGCAAGGAGCCTGATGTCCTCAAGCATCAGACGACCTTGAAGAAGCAGGTGCAGCAGGGGCTGGAATCGGTTGCGCGGGCAGCGGCCATGAAGCTCGGGCCGAAGCTGTCGCTCGCCATGGTGATGGCGGATGCGCAAACCGGCGCGATCGTCGGGGAGGTCGGCTCGGCCGATTATTTCGACGCCAGCCGCTCCGGCTGGATCGACATGACCCGCGTCAACCGCTCGCCGGGCTCGACGCTGAAGCCGTTCATCTATGGGCTCGCCTTCGAACAAGGCTTGGTGTCCCAGGAAACGATCATCGAAGACCGGCCCGCCGATTTCTTCGGCTACCGGCCGCGCAATTTCGACATGAGCTATCAGGGCGACGTCACCGTGCGCGAGGCGCTGCAGCTTTCGCTGAACGTGCCGGCGGTCAAGCTGCTCGATGCGGTCGGGCCGTCGCGGCTGATGGTGCGCTTCCGCCGCGCCGAGGTGCGCCCGGTCCTGCCGCCGAATGAGACGCCGGGGCTGGCGATCGGTCTTGGCGGCGTCGGCATCACATTGAAGGATCTGGTGCAGCTCTATACGGCGCTCGCCAATCGCGGCCAGCCGGCAAGGCTCGGCGACGGTGTCACCGGCGCACCGGGCAAGCTCGACGGCGAACTGCTGCTGGAGCCGGTCGCGGTCTGGAACGTCGCCGATATTCTCTCCGGCGTCATTCCGCCCGCCGGCGCGCCGCAGCGCGGCATCGCCTACAAGACCGGCACGAGCTATGGCTATCGCGACGCCTGGTCGGTCGGCTATGACGGGCGCTATGTCCTCGGCGTCTGGGTCGGACGGCCGGACAATAGCGCCGTGCCGGGATTGACCGGCTATGGCACCGCAGCACCCATCCTGTTCGAGGGCTTCGCCAAGTCCGGCATCGCAACGACGCCGCTGCCCCGCCCGCCGGCCGGCGCCATGCGCATCGCCCAGTCCGAGCTGCCGATCAGCCAGCGCCGTTTTGCGCTGAATGCCAATGGCCTGCTCGTCGCCTCCGGTCGCGAGGCCGCACCGCAGATCATCTATCCGCCCGAGGGCGCGCATGTGGATCTCGGCGCTGGAGCAGGCAACCTGTCACCCCTGATGCTGAAGCTGCAGGGCGGCCGCGCCCCCTTCCGCTGGCTAGCCAACGGCAAGCCGCTGCCCGACCTCTCGCGCCGGCGCACCCAGCAATGGCTGCCCGATGGCGGCGGCTACTCGAAACTGACCGTCATCGACTCGGGCGGGAGGGCCGCAAGCGTGGGCGTCTTCATCGACTAACGCATCGCGCTTTGCGCGTCTGAAAAGACGCGCGGCGCTGTAAGGGAACAAAAACCCGGCCACAACCGTTGGAGAGGGTCTCCCTCCAACGTCAGACGGCCTCATGACACTTCCGACCGCGACCTACCGGATCCAATTCCGCAACGGCATGACTTTCGATCGCGCCTGCGACCTCGTCCCCTATCTCAAGACGCTTGGCATCAGCCACCTCTATACCTCGCCGATCTTTACCGCCGTCAGCGGCTCGACCCACGGCTATGACGTGACAGACGCCAACGAAATCGACCCGACGCTTGGCGGCCGGGCCGGATTCGAGCGGCTGACGGAAAGTCTCGCCTCGGCCGGCATGGGACTGATCCTCGACATAGTACCGAACCACATGGCGGCCTCGCCGGAAAACGGCTGGTGGCGCGACGTATTGGCATTCGGCCGGCAGAGCGCTTATGCCAGCCACTTCGACATCGACTGGAGCGAGCCGCTGACCCTGCCACAGCTCGGTCAGGATTTCGATCGCGCTCTGGCCGGCGGCGAGCTGCGCATCGCGCTCGACGAAACGCATGGCAATTTCGCGCTCGGTTACTTCGAGACGCTGTTGCCGCTGAACCCCACGAGTTACGGCGCCCTCGCAAACCGGCTCGACGATCCCGTCGCCACCCGAATGGCGGAGGCTGCGGCCGAGACGTCCGGCGAGGATTTCAACCGCACGATGCGCGATATCCTCTTCGAAGGCGGCGATCGGGCCATCCTCCAGCAAAAGCTCGACGAGGTCTCGGCCGATCTCGATTTCCTGAGAAGCCTGCACGAGGAACAGCATTGGCGGCTGACCCACTGGAAGGACGCGGCACGGCATCTGAGTTATCGCCGTTTTTTCGAGGTGACCGGCCTGGTCGGAACCCGCGTCGAAGATCCCGCGGTGTTCGAGGACATGCACCGGCTGGTGATCGAGCTGGTGCGCCATGGCAAGGTGCAAGGCCTGCGCATCGACCATGTCGACGGGCTGGCCGAACCCAAGGCCTATCTCGACAGGTTGCGGGAGGCGGTGGGACCAGACACCTATATCGTCGTCGAAAAGATCCTCGGACGCGGTGAGGTCCTGCCGGAGAACTGGCCGGTCGCCGGCACCACGGGATATGAGTTCATCGCCGCGCTCAGCGAGCTGTTCATTGAGAGCAGCGGTCTGCGCATATTGGACGGAGCCTATCGCAGCCTCGCCGGCGAGACCGGCAATCTCGAAGAGAGCCGGCAGATTGCCAAGCGACTGATGGTCGAACGCAATTTCGCCGGCGAGACCGACAGGCTGGTGTCGATCGCGGCAGGCATCTTTCCCGAGCTGAAAAGAGACGAGATCGCCACCGCGCTCTGCGAACTGCTGATCGCCTTTCCCGTCTACCGCACCTATGGCGACGGAGGCCCGCTTTCCTGGCAGGATGCAGCGGTCCTTGCCGGGACCGCGTCGCAGGTTTTGCCAAAGCTCGATGATCGCAGTGCCTGCGACCATGTCCTGAAGCTTCTCGAAGGCAAGATCGAAGGTGATGCGGCCCATGCGTTCCGGATCCGCTTCCAGCAATTGAGCGGGCCAGTGATGGCGAAGGCGACAGAGGATACGCTGTTCTATCGCTACAACAGGCTGCTTGCCGCAAACGAAGTGGGCGGCGAACCGGGCAAGGCGCCCGGCGGCATGGAGGAATTCCACCGTCGCATGGCCGAGCGGGCGCGGCTGCAGCCGCATGGGCTTTCGGCGAGCGCCACCCACGACACCAAACGCGGTGAGGATGCGCGCGCCAGGCTTTACGCGCTGAGCGAGGGCGCGGATGTCTTTGCCCAGGCGGTGGAGCGTTGGCGCGACATGAACCGGCCGTGGCTGCAGGAACTGGCGGATGGCATTGCACCGGAGCCGAATGTCGAATGGATGCTCTATCAGGCGCTGGCCGGCATCTGGCCGGAAGACTTCGACAGAGGACGGACGGAAGAACTGCGCGAACGCCTTGCCGACTACGCGGTCAAAGCCGTGCGCGAGGCGAAACTGCGCGGCGATTGGACGGAACAGAATGCCGCTTACGAGGAGGCGGTGACGACCTATGCCACGGCGCTGGTTTCACCTGAGAATGACGCCTTCCTC
The DNA here is from genome assembly GCF_024346605.1 of Rhizobium anhuiense bv. trifolii. Lineage (NCBI taxonomy): Bacteria > Pseudomonadati > Pseudomonadota > Alphaproteobacteria > Hyphomicrobiales > Rhizobiaceae > Rhizobium > Rhizobium anhuiense. The sequence goes on along the minus strand of NZ_CP098801.1, from coordinate 560,495 downwards.
GAAGATTTCGAAAGGGTGCTGCAGCCCTTCATCGCGGCGGGTTACCTCAACAGCCTGTCGCAGACGCTGCTCAAGCTGACAGCCCCCGGCATTCCCGATATCTACCAGGGTGCGGAGGGTTTCGACTTCAGCCTGGTTGATCCCGACAACCGTCGGCCGGTCGATCATGAACGGCTGGCGGCCTGGCTTGATGAAGCCGGGCCGATCGCCAAGCTGCAGGCGGCGGCGCTGAAACAGCGCATCGTCGCGATCGGCCTGCAGTTGCGCCAACGGTATGTGGACCTCTTTGCCAGAGGCGACTATCTGCCGCTGAAGGTGACGGGCAACCGCCGCGATCATGTGCTCGCCTTTGCCCGGGTGCATAAGAGTGATTTCGCGATCGTCGCCGCGCCGCGGCTGATGTTCGGCTGGCTCGACCCTGGCGTGCTCTTTGCCGGCCCGGAATTTTGGGAGGATACGGCGATCGCTGTCCCCTCCCCGCTTCACGGGCTGAAGGCGGATCTGGTGACCGGAAAGACGATCGAGCCCGGGGGCAGCATCTCGGTCGCCGCCCTGCTCGGGAGCCAGCCGGTCGGGCTGATCACCCCACTCTGAGGTATCCAGCGCCAACGCATCGGACATTCGTCAAAATAGTGCTTGACCTTCCAGTTGCTGGAAGGTTCATAACCCTATCCAGATGCCGCTCCCGGCGCGGAGAGAGTTATGAATATCAAGCACGAACACGATCACCATCACAGCCACGCCCATGGCGACAATCATTGCCATTGCGGCCATGATCAGGAGAAGGCTGCCGACGCCATTGTCCGTGATCCCATCTGCGGCATGACCGTCGATCCGCAGGCCGGCAAGCCCTCACTCGACCATGGCGGCCGCACCTATCATTTCTGTTCCGAGCATTGCCGAACGAAATTTGCGGCTGCACCCGAGGATTACCTGACGGCGAAGGACCCCGTCTGCGGCATGAGCGTCGATCGCTCGACGGCGAGATATTTCCTGAAAGCCGAGGGCGAGAAATTCTATTTCTGCTCGGCCGCGTGCCAGGCGAAGTTCGAAGCCGACCCTGCAGCCTACCGCGATGGCCAGCGCCCGACGACAAAACCGGCGCCGAAGGGTACGCTCTATACCTGCCCGATGCATCCTGAAGTCGTCAGCGATCGCCCCGGCGACTGCCCGAAATGCGGCATGGCGCTGGAGCCGATGGGCATCCCCCCAGCCGACGAAGGCCCAAACCCGGAACTCGTCGATTTCGTCAGGCGGCTCTGGGTCAGCGCCATCCTTGCCCTGCCGCTGCTGGCGCTCGGCATGGGGCCGATGCTCGGCCTGCCGCTCCGCGAAGCGATCGGCGAGCCGCAGGCGACCTTCATCGAACTGCTGCTGGCAACCCCGGTGGTGCTCTGGGCCGCCCTGCCCTTCTTCCGCCGCGCATGGGCGTCCGTTGTCAACCGCAGCCCGAATATGTGGACGCTGATCGGTCTCGGTGTCGGCACCGCCTATCTCTACAGCGTCGTCGCCACGCTTGCGCCCGGCATCTTCCCGATGAGTTTTCGTGGCCATGGCGCGGCCGTGCCGGTCTATTTCGAGGCAGCGGCCGTCATCGTCGCGCTCGTCTTCGTCGGCCAAGTGCTGGAATTGAAAGCGCGCGAACGCACCGGCTCGGCAATCCGCGCTTTGCTGGACCTTGCGCCGAAGACAGCACGCCGCATCGATGCCGAAGGCAACGAAAGTGACGTGCCGGTGGACGATATCAATGTCGCCGACCGGCTGCGCGTTCGCCCCGGCGAGCGGGTGCCGGTGGACGGTTCCGTCCTCGAGGGCCAGTCGACCGTCGATGAATCGATGATATCGGGCGAGCCCCTGCCCGTAGAGAAATCGAAAGGCGATCCGCTGACCGGCGGCACGATCAACAAGAACGGCACCTTCCTGATGTCCGCCGAGAAGGTCGGCGCAGACACGGTGCTGTCGCGCATCGTCGACATGGTCGCCAAGGCACAGCGCTCGCGGGCGCCGATCCAGGGGGCGGTCGATAGAGTATCGGCCGTCTTCGTGCCGGCGGTCGTCGCCGTCGCCCTTCTTGCCTTCCTCGCCTGGGCCGCGATCGGGCCGGAGCCGCGCATGGCGAACGGCCTGCTTGCCGCCGTCGCCGTTCTGATCATCGCCTGCCCCTGTGCGCTCGGCCTTGCGACGCCGATGTCGATCATGATCGCAACGGGGCGTGGTGCTGGAGAAGGCGTGCTGATCAAAGATGCCGAAGCGCTAGAACGCTTCTCCAAGGTCGATACGCTGATCGTCGACAAGACGGGCACGCTGACCGAAGGAAAGCCGAAGCTTACCGATATCGCAGCCTTCGGCGGGGTCGGGGAAGACCGGCTGCTATCGCTGGCGGCAAGCCTGGAGCGCGGCTCCGAACATCCGCTGGCCGAAGCGATCGTTTCCGGCGCCGAGGAGCGCGGTGTCGCCTTCGTCGAGGTCACCGGCTTCGAGGCAACGACCGGCAAGGGCGTTCAGGGCATTGCCGACGGCACGATGGTCGCGCTCGGCAATGCGGCGATGCTTGCCGATCTCGGCATCGATCCGGCAGCACTTAGCGAGAAGACCGAAGCTCTGCGGGGCGACGGCAAGACGGTGATGTTCGTGGTGTTCGACGGCGCGCTTGCCGGGCTTGTTGCCGTTGCCGACCGGATCAAGCCGACAACGGCTGCCGCCATCCAGGCGCTGCATGACAGTGGGTTGAAGATCATCATGGCGACGGGCGACAATGAGCGCACGGCGCGGGCGGTGGCAAAAAGCCTCGGCATCGACGAGGTGCGCGCCGATGTGCTTCCGGAAGGCAAGAAGGCGCTGATCGATGAACTGCGTAGCAAAGGCGCTATCATCGCCATGGCCGGCGACGGCGTCAATGACGCGCCGGCGCTTGCCGCCGCCGATGTCGGCATCGCCATGGGCACCGGCGCCGACGTCGCGATGGAAAGCGCCGGCATCACTTTGGTGAAGGGCGATCTCACCGGCATCGTCAGGGCGCGGCGGCTGGCGGAGGCGACGATGCGCAACATCCGCCAGAATCTCGGCTTCGCCTTCGGCTATAATGCGCTCGGCGTGCCGGTCGCCGCCGGCGTGCTCTATCCGATCTTCGGGCTGCTGCTTTCGCCGATGATCGCCGCGGCAGCGATGAGCCTCTCCTCCGTCTCGGTGATTTCAAATGCGCTGAGACTGCGCTTTGCAAAACTATAGGAGATAGCGATGAATATCGGCGAAGCATCGGAACGGTCCGGCCTGCCGTCTAAGACCATCCGCTACTACGAGGATATCGGCCTCATCCGCCCCGAAAGGGGTGGAAACGGCTATCGCGACTATGCCGCGACCGACGTCCACAAGCTGCGTTTCCTGCAGCGCTCGCGCGGCCTCGGCTTTTCGGTCGAGGAATGCCGGCAACTGCTGGCGCTCTACGAGGACAAGGATCGGGCGAGCGCCGACGTTAGGGATATCGCTCAGACAAAGCTTACCGAGATCGACCGCAAGATCCGCGAGCTGACGGAACTGCGCCGGACGCTGGAGCACCTCGTGCATGCCTGCCACGGCAACGACAGGCCGGACTGTCCGATCCTCGAAGAGCTTTCGGACGGCGCCTGACCATTTCGCACGAGCAGGCCGATTCAGGCGGCCTGCATCAGGAAAGCGGTTGTATGTTCTGGTTGGCCGCCTGCGAAGTTTGAGCCCGCTCGTCGGGCTCGTCCTCTTCACCCTCGTCCAGCACGCCGTCATCCAGCCGGTGCTTGATCGCCAGCGCATAGATCACGTCGAGAATATTGCGGTCTCTGAGATGAGGATCGGTCAGCGCGAGAAGCGAGGCCCGGACGATCTTCTTGCTGGTGGCCTTCGGACAACGCGCCTTGACGAAATCATAGAGCGCCTCATCCGTCAGCCCTTCCATGGCGCCGTCCACGAGAGCTTCGTAGACCCGCTTCTTTTCCTTCATTCTTTATTTTTCCCCTGCAAATCAGCGGCGTCATGATCTGTCATGTAATTGTCACACACAATCGCCGATTTGAGGCGCCTGTCCACTGGAGAAGAATGTCCGATCGTGGTCCGGGCAGCATTCTTTTGGCTGATCAACTTTTTTGACCCGGCCGGGAATAAAATCGGCTGCACTTGCGTATACTCAATCATGGAACGCAAAGACCGCCCCTTCGATGTCATCGGACAGCTTGCAGCGCTGAGGCGCTACGCGCGCTCGCTGGTGCGCAATTCGGACGAGGCGGAGGATCTGGTGCACGATGCGCTGGTGCGCGCCTTCGAGAAGCGCAAGAGCTTCCGCAGCGGCGGCAACCTGCGCACCTGGCTGCTCTCCATCCTGCACAATGCCCATATCGACCGTCTGCGCCGGAACCGGTCGCTGACGCGCCGCCACGACGAGGCGGCTGTCGAAGCCGAGCAGTCGCTGCCGGCCGGCCAGGAACATGCTGTGCGCCTGCAGCAGGTGCGCGACGCCTTCTTCGACCTGCCGGAGGAACAGCGCGAGGCGCTGCATCTCGTCGCCATCGAAGACCTTTCCTACCAGGAAGCAGCCCAGGCGCTCGGCATTCCCGTGGGGACGCTGATGTCGCGCATCTCGCGGGCTCGCGCGCAGCTGCGCGAATTCGAGGAGAAGACACCACGCGTTTCGCATCTGAGAATTATCGGAGGGAACGGCAATGAAAGCAATTGATCCGATCCTCGATGCCGATCTCGACGCCTACGTCGATGGCGAACTCGATGTCGCCCGTCGCATCCAGGTGGAATCCTATCTTTCCGAGCATCCGGCGATTGCCGCCAAGGTGATGGCCGACCTCAGCGTCAAGGGCGAACTGCGTCTGGCGCTTGCCGGCGAAAGTGCCTTCGGCCGCCCCGAGACCCGCGATGCCGCCCGCCGGCTGGAACGTGGCCTTTCCTATGGCCGCATCTTCCATTCCATGCAGCGCATTGCCGCCGTCGGTATCCTGATCGCCGCCGGCTGGGTGGCGCACAATTCCTTCGGCGCCTTCTCGGCGACAGAGGTGTCGGCTTCCGTTCCGGCGCCCGCCTATGTCGAGGATGCCGTTCGCGCTTATCAGACCGCGGCCCTGCGCCAATCGATGCCTTCGCAGACATCGGCCACCTATAACGCTGACGACATCCGCGCCGCCACCGCGATCGTGATGCCCGAACTGCCTGGGGATTGGAAAGTTGCCGACGTGCAGATCTTCCCGTCCGAATTCGGCCCCAGCGTCGAAATGGCGATCGAGCAGTCCGATGGAAAGCGGCTGTCGCTTTTCGCCGTCCGCCCGGGCGCCTTCGAAGTCAAGCCGGTCAGTCATCTCACGCTTGAGAAAGCAGAAGCCGCCTATTGGCAGATCGGCGAGGTCGCCTATGCACTCATCGCCGACGATAGCGGTCTCAATCTCGACCAGGCGGCCGAACGGCTCGCCCGCTCGCTCTATTAATTCAAACCGAGGAGATCAGCATGAACCCGATCAATCCCCGCTACGGTGCCGTCGCCGGCTCCCAGGCCCTCTTCGACGAAGGCCTGCGCCAGCATATGCTGCGCGTCTACAACTATATGGCTCTCGGCCTCGCCATTACGGGCCTCGTGGCCTTTGTCGTCGGCTCGACGCCGGCACTCTACGTCCCGATCTTCGGCTCGCCGCTGAAGTGGGTGGTGATGCTTGCTCCGCTCGCCTTCGTCTTCTTCTTCTCGTTCAAGATCCAGACGATGTCGGCCAGCACCGCTCAGATCACCTTCTGGGCCTTCTGCGCCGTGATGGGCCTGTCGCTCGCTTCCGTCTTCCTGGTCTTCACCGGGATGAGCATTGCGCGGACCTTCTTCATCACCGCCACGATGTTCGGCGCCACCAGCCTCTACGGCTATGCGACCAAGCGTGACCTCTCGCGCATGGGCTCGTTCCTGATGATGGGCCTGTTCGGCATCATCATCGCCAGCATCGTCAACATCTTCCTGGGTTCGAGCGCACTGCAGTTTGCGATCTCGGTGATCGGCATCGTCGTCTTCGTCGGCCTCACCGCCTACGACACGCAGAACATCAAGGAACAGTATTCGGAGAACTTCGATCAGGAATCGAACCAGAAGCTCGCCGTTTTCGGTGCGCTCTCGCTCTACCTGAACTTCGTCAACATCTTCCAGCTTCTGCTCAACTTCACCGGCGAGCGGGAATAGGACTGCGCTTCTGGGGGCAAAGGAAGCGCAAGAGCGCCTGGTCTGCAGTCTGTGACAGGATGGCTGGCTGGGTGCTCACCTAAAGGAAACGGCCGGGCCAACGCCCGGCCGTTTTCGTTTCAAGCGAACCGCGTCAAATCGCACTCATGCGACGCGCTTTAAATCTTTGTCTTATGCATGTCGTTGTCCCAAAGCCGCTGCACACTTTTGGGCGACATGCACTAGATGATACCCCAGGCGCGATAGCGGCCGCGGCCGGTGATTTCGCGAATGCCGATCTCGTTGACGAGGTTGAGCGCGCCGCGCGGCGTAATGCGCAGATGACGGGCGATCATCGCCGCCGAGACCATCGGCCGCGACAGGATGAAATCGGCAAGCTCCGGCAGGCTGCTGTTCGAACGGCGGCCGCGAAAGCGCAGCTCCATCTGTGTGCGCGCCAGGGACAGGCGGTCGATTTCCTTGAGGCCGGCCGCAGCCCCGAGATGCATCGCCTCCAGAAAGGCTAGCAGCCGTGTCGCCCGATCGCGCGCCCGACGACGCTCATGGCGCACCAGTTTCAGTCCGCCGTAGAAAGAAAAGAGGTGCGAGGCAACCTTGCCGCGGGCGCGCAGCTGGCTTGCGACCAGAAGACCGCCGAGCCAGTGCTGACGCCGCAACGGCTCGATCCTCTCCCAGGCTTCGAAAAGGATGACGGCGCCGAGAACCGGCGGCAAGCTGTCGGCCAATGGCAGTACGCTCCGCCACTCCGCAAGCCGCTGTTCCTCGTCCCATTCGTCGTCACCAAGCAAGCCGAGAGGATCTTCGTTGGGCCTTGCCGGGGCAACGGCCGTCTCGCCTGCCGGCGTTTTCCCGGTATGGATATCGAGCAGCTTCTGCGAGCGCGCAAGCAGCGCATCGATCTCCGCCATTTCGGCCGCGAGCGGCCCGTCCTCATCCTCGCCCTCTTCATCGGCCTCAACCGGAGCTGCGAGGCTCTTGGCGTCCTGCGCTTTCCCCTCCCCTTCCCCGCCGGTCGCGGTCAGCGTTGCGAGGCCCGCGACGCCAAGTGCCCAGCCGGGTTCGCCGGTCCATATGCGCCGACGTGCCCGCAGCACGGAATGGGCGATCGTCAGTTCGTGGGTCGGAGCGCGGCTATCCATATGCGCATCATGCAAAACGAGATCCTCGACATGCACGAGTTCGCCGGCCACCCAAAGCGCGCCGGCGGCATCGAAGAAATGACTACGTTCGGCAAAGCCTTCGCCGACCACCGAACGCAACACCCGCTCGTCCAGCCGCGCCAGCGCATCCTCCGCCGCGGTAAGGGAGGGAAGCAGAGTTTGGAGCATTGCACCGTCGATATCGTAGCGCATTGTTAAACTTTACGGTTTTTCACAAATGGAAGCAAAATACGAGTTTCTTTCCGATGTATGCCATGGTTAACGATGTATTTCAACAAAAGGTCTGGGAAGGAGCCGTTAAGATGGCTGATCGAGCGGCTGCATAAGGAAGCACTCGGACGCGGCATGGCGTTCAGGCATGCCTGCGATTTCTCTCAGATAGACAATCGCATCCTTCGAAGTACCGCTGCTTGCAATCCCCACCACCTCACGCCGTTCGCGAACGGTAACGATCGCCCGGTTCAAAATGGGTGTCTTCGAAGATTGTCAGCTTGTCGACCTCATTAGCTGCGCCAACCAATTCGAAAACGAAGTCTGTTTTTGCAGGTCGAGGTCAAATTCTGGCTGCGCCGCTTCCCACTGGCACCGATCTCTCAGGCTAGCCAATCCGGACCCACCCCGGCTGAAGCTATGATCGGGCATCAAAGATCGTGACATTCAAGAGCGTAACCCACACCGTATAGCGTGCGAATCTTCAGATTGCGGAGTCCTGCAAATGCTTTTCGCAGCCGGCCGATATGCACGTCAACCGTCCGGCTTTCCACGGCGTGCGGAGCTGGCCAAACGGCCTCGATGAGTTGCATGCGCGTACTGATCTGCCCCTGCCTTTCCAATAGGAATTTAAAGATTCTCATCTCCATTGGCGCAAGTGCTATTCTTGTGCCTGACACCACGACGACGTGCGACCCGAGGACGACCTCGGCGGTGGCAGCAAAATTTAGTTGGGTTAGCGCCTCCGAGCGCGGCCTTATGCCGTGGAGAAAGGCGAGAAGCTTTGAAGGCGACAAAGGACGTGTGATGCCTTCGTCGAGCCCGGCCTTGATCAACTCCAAGTGTTGGGCACGCGTGTCCTCACCGATAAGAGCACCCACTGGAATCCCTGAATTCTTCAAGAGCGCACATAACGGCGCAATATCACTCGACCACCCTGCACAATCCAGTACGATGGCGGAAACCCCTGCAGATGCGCAGGCTACCACGACATCGTCGTCACTTGCAGCAAGACGCGCCTCGAAGCCCTCACAACGCAGGATATGCGCGAGGAGCAGATAAAGCTCAGCGTTCCGTGAGCAAACCAGAATGACAGAAGCCATGTCGATTGCCTCTTTCCTAGCCAGACAAAACGGCAAAACTCAACTCGGCGCGAATTCGCCACCGTTGACATCTATGATGGCTCCATTGACGAACCCGGCATCTTCCGATGCCAGGAATGCAATGACCCCGGCGACGTCGTCCGGAGAACCGAGCCTGCCGGCTGGAATACGAGCCAGCGCGTCGATGTTGGTGTTGTTTTGCGGGGAGCCTGTCAGTGGCGTCAGGATGCGACCTGGCGCCACGACATTTGATGTTATGCCATAGGGGCCATATTGAGACACCAGCGCACGGGACAACCCTGAAAGTGCGGCTTTGGACGTCGCATAAGCGGCGCCTGCGATCCGTGGTCTCGTCCGGCCGGCAAGAGAGCCAACGAATATGACCCGTCCGTAACCCTTTTCCTTCATCACGGGCAAAACGGCTCGACAACACAGCATCGCCCCCGTCAGGTTGACGGAGAGCACGTCGTTCCACTCTTCCAGGGTAAGGTCGGCGGAAAGACCTTTTGGCGAAATCCCCGCGTTGCAAACGAGAATCCCAGGTGCGCCCAAGACACGACCGACTTCGCCGAAAAAGGAATTGATGGCCTCAGGTTCGCGGAGATCGACCTTTTTCGCCAGCCACCGCTCTGGCTCGAAAGCCTCGGCAAGCGCGGCCCCTGCGGCGATGACGCTTGCATCACCATGGCTGAAGACGGCAACCCGATGTCCCGCACTGAGCAGACGAAACGCAGCGGCAAGACCGATTCCGGTCGTGCCACCGCTGACGACCGCAACACGCGGGGTATCCTGGCTCATGCTGCCTGATCCAATGCAGCGAATAGCGAAATCGGGGGATGGGCGTCGGCGTCCGTTATCACCTCGATCAGCAAAGGCCCTTCTTCACGCAGGCCGCGCTCGAGGCAACGAGGAAGATCGGCGGGATCAGAGATTCGAACAGCCGGGCAGCCGCAAGCTTCGGCAATCTGTCGATGATCGACATCCGCGAAGCTGCAGGCGGTGGTGAAGCTGCCGAACTTGACGGTTTCAGCATCACGCTGGAAGCCGAGGATGCCGTTGTTCAAGACGATGATGAGTACGGGTAGCTTGCTCCGCACCATGGTCTCCAGCTCCGCCCAGCTATGCGCGAAGCCGCCGTCCCCTACGATGGCGACCACCGGCTCGTCCGGCCTCGCCGCTTTTGCACCGAGCGCAAGTGGCAAGCCCCACCCGAGTCCAGCAAGACCCCGCGGCGACAGGAAGCGCATACCGGAGGAAAGAGCCCGCAATTGGCCAGCTATCCACATTGAGGAATAGCTCGCATCGGCAACAACGGTCGTCTCTGCCGTCAGCACTTGCTGCAGGTCCGACATGACCCGCTCGGGACGTATCGGACTGTTCTCCGAACCAGCTACGGATTCCCGCTCCGTGTCAAACGCGCGCCAGAAACCGGCGATCCGGGCCGTCATCTTATCGCGCTGCGATGCGCGGTACGAGAGATCGCGTCGGGCAAGCGCGCTTCGAAGTGCGCTAATGGTTTCGGCCGCATCGCCTGCCAATCTGACCGCTTCGTAGTTGCGCCCGATTTCGGTGGGATCGACATCGATGTGGATGACTGATGCGGACCGGGGGATTTGGCGCCAACTGTCAGTGCCGTTCTGATTGGTTCGCGTTCCGACCAGAATGACGAGATCGGCCTCTTCGACAAGGGCAAGCGTGTGCCGCCCAAGCGATCGCGGCCCGACGAGAGCCCCGAGAACGCCAGCTGACAGCGGATGGTATTCGTCGACGGCGCCTTTTCCCATATTGGTCGTCAGCACGGGAAGCGAGGCTTCGTCCTGTAGCCCCGAAAGCTCGCCAGCGGCATGGCTCGCATGGACGCCTCCTCCGGCTATGATGATGGGTGCCTGGGCCGTGGCGATCATTGAGGCCGCGCGCTCGATGTCACAATCGCGCGGACGTAACCGATCGAGCGGCCAGTGGCCTAGGACAGCCTCACGACGAAAGGGCGAAGGGACTATCTGCTCCCGCAAGAGGTCGGCCGGGAGCAGGAGAGCTGCCGGTCCTGGCCGGCCCGAGGCGGCTGCCGTGAAGGCAGCATCGACATAATCGTCGATCCGCTCCGCTACGAGAACTTTTCGCACCCACTTCGTGCAGGATTGGAATAGGGTAAGATGATCGAGTTCCTGGAATGCATTACGGTCAGCCTGATCGCGTTCGACATCCTGGACGAGAGCAACGACCGGAACGCTCGCCTTCAGCGCCTCGGCCAGCGGCGGAACAAGAAGCGTTGCGGCAGGTCCGTTCTGCGCTGCGACCACGCCGACCTTGCCGGAAAGGCGCGCATAGCCGTCGGCCATGGTCCCTCCCATATTTTCCTGTCGGTAGGCGATTTGACGGATGCCGATTGCTTCGGCCGCAAGGATAACCGCCGAAGGCAGGCTCTGAGCAAAGATATGGGTGACGCCATGCCTCTTCAGGCAAAGAGCGATCCGCTCGGCGACGGTTAGATTATTGGTTGCCATGGTCACATGCCTGCTTCGGTTGGAGTTACTTCGAGGATTGAAAGGAAGTCTGAGAAGGCTGAGATGACTGCGTCACCGTCAGCGGTCGTCATTGCCGTCGAAATGCAGGCCGCAGCGCCATCGGGAAGCAGGATGCCGCAATTGAGGAAATGCTTTGAGAGCCGACCCATCAACTCGGCCTCTTCCGGTGCGAGATACGCCTCGCGAAAGTCCCTTGGCTGCCTTCCTTTCGGATGGATGCGAAACAAAGAGGCAGCTCCCGTCACGCTGAAGGCGGCACCGTGGCGTTCGATTTCCTTTCGAAGTCCGACCCGGATGCGATCTCCAAGGCTCTCCAGTGAAGCGAAAGCGTCCTCCGTCATCGCCTCCATGGCGACCCGGCCTGCGACCATCGACACGGGATTTGCCGAAAACGTGCCGCCCTGCGGCAGCAGCGGCTTACCGCTGTCGCTTGCGAACACCCGCATTACGTCCTTGCGCCCGCCGATGGCCCCGACGGGAAAACCTCCGCCGATGATTTTTCCGGCGGCGACCAGGTCAGGGTGGAGACCATAGCGGGCCGATGCCCCCGTATATGACTGCCGAAGATTGAGGACCTCATCGGCCACGATGAGAATCCCATATTGCTTCGCGATCGCCTCGACAGCCGCGAAAAAGCTCGGCTCAGGCGCTATCAACCCGGCGCGGCTCGGCATCGGATCGATCAGGATACAGGCAAGCGAAGGGGCAGCCGAAGCAATTCGGCGCTCCAGATCCGCGATGTCATTGAAGCGGATAACGGTCACCTCCTCACCTACCGAAGGCGGCATACCGCGATAGGCGGGTACGGCCGGCGACCCCAATGGGTCGTTCCATATAGTCGGCGTCACCGCCTGCCCCGTTTCCGCCCAGTCATAGGCGCCATGATAGGCGCCTTCGATCCGTGCAATGCCTGGCCGGCAGGTGAAGGCGCGAGCGGCCTTTATCGCAAACATCACTGCCTCGGTCCCGCTGTTGACGAAGCGAATATGTTCGATCGCTGGAATGCGCTCGATCAACAGCTCAGCCAGAGTGATCTCGTGCTCAGTCGGGTTAGAGAAACACGTTCCGCGATGAAGCAGATCTGCAACCGCGTCGGCAACTGGAAGAAAGCCATGGCCGTGTATCAGCGTCGTGAAATTGTTATTCAGGTCGAGAAGGCGATTGCCGTCGACATCGAAGAGATAGGCGCCTTCCCCGCGTGAAATGTATAGCGGGCTAGGCTCATGATTGACCGTGACCCGCGTGATTCCGGTCGGAAATACGCGACGACCCCGTTTGAAGAAATGTTCGGACCTCGACCGGGAAAATCCCCGGCCGTCGCGCAAGATATAAGGGTGAAACATTCGATCTTCTCCGGCAAATGGGTCACGGTGCGACCCTTCATAATTTTGTTATCACAAAAATCATGAACCCGAAGAAGTTGCAACAAAAAAATCCGGCCGCAATGCTATTCTCGCTTGAGACGCTCCTGCGCTGCTTTCTTGAGGCGACGATAGCCGTCTCGAATGTCGTTTTCCATTGCGGCTCGGACGGCGGAGGGATCTTTATCCACCAGAGCCTCAATCGCGGCCAGATGGTTGTGGACACCGTATTTTGCTTCCGCAAACTCGGGATAGAGGTCGTGGAACGCGGCACCCACCCTTAACCATAGGGCGTCGATGGTCGAAAGAAGGTGCGGCATCCCACACAGTCGATAGATCGTAAAGTGGAATTCCTTATTGTCGTGAAGAGCGTCCGAATAACGCTTTTCGTCGAGCGACAGCGTGATTTTCTCTTGAAGTGCCAATAGCTTATCGACGACATCATTCGTCGCGCAAAGCGTGCCTCTTTCTGTCGCCAATCCCTCAAGCGCAAGCCGCATCTGCGTGACTTCATAAAGTGCCGCAAGATCGAGATGTGGAACGATGACCGTTTTTGGACCTACCATGACCAGCGCACCCTCAAAAACCAGACGGTTGATTGCCTCGCGCGCTGGCGTGGCACCAACCTTCAGCATTTCAGCAACCGAACGGATCGGCAACTTGTGACCGGGCTTGTAAACACCCCGCGTAAGTTGCTCTTTGATGGATGAATAGGCGAAGTCGCTGAGGCGCCCAGAGTGCAATTCCGACGCCGACGATTCCTCTTCAGTTGTATTATCGTTCAAAATTAACTCCCCACGAGTTGACATTTTCACATTTTTGTTGCAACAAAAATGCATCACGCAAAAATTGATCACGTAATGTGACAGCATAACGGGATCGCGAATATTAGCAACGCCTTGGCCCCGGCGGCCATGCCTGAATAGCTCCGGTCTTGCCGGCACGACGCACACAGCACCTGGCGCCGCGCGGGCGGAGCCGAGGGGTTCCATGCATCTCAAAGCACACAAAAGGAGATATCATTTTGATTGGCGCGCCTGTTTTTATCGATCGCATAGGCAAGGCCTACGGCAGCCAGACTGCCGTAGGCGAAGTGACCTTGGACATTTCGGCAGGCGAATTCTTGTCGATCCTTGGTCCATCCGGATCGGGCAAGACGACGCTTCTGACAATGATCGCCGGTTTCGAAAGCCCTTCTGCCGGACGCATCATCATTGGCGGTCGAGATGTCACCGCCGTATCGCCCGACCGCCGCAATATCGGGATGGTCTTCCAGCGTTATGCCTTGTTCCCACATCTGACCGTCGCCGAAAACATCGGCTTTCCCTTGCGGATGCGAGGCATCCGCAAGGACCTCAGGGCAGAACGCGTTGGCCGGGCGCTCGAACTCGTTCAACTCCCGGACTACGCCAAGCGCTATCCCCACGAACTTTCCGGCGGCCAGCAGCAGCGGGTGGCGGTCGCGCGAGCAATCGTGTTCGAACCGCCTGTTCTTTTGATGGACGAGCCACTCGGGGCACTGGACAAGAAGCTGCGCGAATCCATGCAGATCGAGATCAAGCAGCTTCAGAGGCGCCTCGGTGCAACGGTCATCTACGTGACGCACGATCAGGAGGAGGCCTTGACGATGTCCGACCGGATCGCTGTCATGGCAAAGGGGCATCTCGCGCAGCTCGGAACCCCGACGGATCTCTACTGTAATCCGCAGAGTGCCTTTGTAGCCGACTTCATCGGCAAGATGAACTTCCTGACGGGAGAATTCCTGGGCGGGACCGCTGGCCGCCAGACGATCAGACTGGGTGACGACGTGGTTATTGATACGCCCGGTGCAGCCCATGGTTTCGAGGGTTCGGCAAAAATAGGTGATCGCGTTCGGCTCGCGCTGCGGCCTGAGCGCCTTGGCCTTGCAGCGCGTGGCGCAGGGGGACAGAACGCCCTCCCCGGCCGGATCGAAACGTCGGTCTTTGCAGGCTCCTTCGACCTTCATCTCGTTCGCTCCGATTTCGGAAGCGGAGAGCTCATTCAGGTGCAGATCCCTGCTGACGGAAAGCGGGTGCCCTTTGCAATGGGGGCACTCGTGGATGTCATCGCCGAACGCGACGGCCTACGGCTCTTTACGGCTGCGGAGGCATGAAATGACCATGACAGTCGATAATTTGCCTGTTGCACCAACCCGTCCAGCAAGCTGGATTTTCTCACGCTCGGCGCGCCAGTATTCGCACGCGCTGACGCTCTTGCTTATTGTGCCGTTGATGCTCTTACTGGCCGGAGGCTTCATCTATCCAATTGGGCGGCTCGTCTCTTTGAGCCTAATGGCGCCGGGATTCACGCTGGAGCATTACGAGCGGATCGTGACCGAGCCACTCTACATGGAAGTCCTGCTTCGCACGTTGCAGACGGGTGCAATCGTAACAGTGGCGAGCTTGCTGCTTGGATATCCGGTTGCCTTTCTCATGTCCCGCGCCAAAGGCAAGACGGCGGTGATCGTATCGGCGGCGGTCTTCGTGCCGCTATGGACCTCAGTGCTGGTGCGATCCTACGCCTGGATCGTGCTGCTGCAGAGAAACGGCATCGTAAACGGTCTGCTGATCGAGAGCGGCCTCATTAACAGCCCGTTGAAGCTTATTTACACCGAAGGCGCAGTGATCCTTGCGATGACGCATGTCCTGATGCCCTTCATGATACTGCCGATCTACAACGCTCTTCGCACTATTCCTGCAGAGTACCCCCAAGCCGCCCGCAATCTCGGCGCCGGCCCGATCGGCGCGTTCATGCGCGTGACCTTGCCGCTCAGCTTGCCCGGAATCTTTGCCGGGTGCGTCATGTGCTTCATCCTGGCGATCGGCTTTTACATCACACCGGCACTCGTCGGTGGGCCTGGAGCATTGATGATGGCAACGCTGATCGGTCAGCAAACCACCGTCCTGCTCGACTGGCCATTTGCCGCAGCGCTCGCGACCGTCCTTCTGACCACGACGCTGGTCTTCGTCCTTGTGTTCCGCAAGGCGCTTTCCCTCAGCAAAGGGATGAACAGTGTCAACTGAACCCGTAGCCATCGCCCCATTCGCCGGCTCTCCCGTCAAAAGCACCCATCGACCTTACGGCAAAGCAGCCTTGCAGCTCCTCGTCGGCCTCTTGATCGGAGCAATCCTGTTCTTCCTGGTTCTGCCGACGCTGCTCGTCATCCCGATTTCGCTGAATGACAGCAGCTATATCGAGCTTCCGCCGAAGGGCCTAACGCTTCGCTGGTATGCCGAATTTCTATCCGATCCGGACTGGCGGGCAGCAACGATGTTCAGTCTGCAGATCGCGCTGGCGACGACGGTCGCTTCGACGGTTGTCGGAACGTTGGCTGCCATCGGGCTCGTTCGAGGCAATCTGCCGGGCAAGACCTTTCTGCAAGCGTTATCGCTGGGGCCAATGATCGTTCCCCATGTTGTCTTTGGCGTGGCCCTCTATCTGGTTTTTTCCCCGCTCAGCCTGACCGGTAATTTCACTGGCTTCCTGATCGCGCACACCGTGCTTGCGGTTCCCTACGTGATCATCACCGTTTCGGCGGCACTCGAGCGCTTCGATACGTCGCTCGAGCTTGCGGCACTGAATTGCGGGGCAAGCCGGAGCCGCGCCTTTTTCAGCATTGTGCTTCCCAACATCGCGCCAGCAGTGGCTGCCGCTTCGGTTTTTGCATTTCTAGCGTCGTTCGATGAGGCAACAGTCGCCTTCTTCATTTCCGATACTGGCGGCAAAACGATCAGCCGCAAGATGTTCGAGGACATCGATTTCAACCTCACCCCGGTCATTGCTGCGGTTTCGACACTGCTCGTTGCGGTATCGCTGGCGCTCATGGCGACCGTTCATCTCCTTACCGGCCGCGGGGAGGACTAACGTGGCCCATATCAATCGAACAGAGGAACACGCGATGAATAAGCGAACCAAGATCAAGGCAATGCTTGCGGCTTGCCTTATGCTTGCCGGTGCGGGGGCGGCGCAAGCTGAGGAGCAGGTCATCATTGCGACCACGGGTGGCGCCTATGATGCGGCGCTTCGAAAATTCTGGTTCGAACCATTTACCGGAGACACCGGCATTAAGGTTGTTTCGGTCGCGGCAACGAATGCCGAGATGCGCGCGAAAGCTGCTGCTATGGTTAAGACCAGCAATGTGACCTGGGACCTTTACCCGGACGGCGAGATACAGGCGAGCGCCGAAGCGCATCGGCTGACATCTGAAGACTTGACCGACTTCTGCAAAACTTTCCAGGGCCGGCCAGACCTGGTCGAGGACGCCTGCGTCAGTGCAGGGGCCAGGCTTTTTTCAACCGCAACGCTGATGGCCTACGACCCAACTGCCTTTAAAGATGGAAATCCATCGAGCTGGGCCGATATGTGGGACGAGACAAAGTTCCCTGGTGGTCGCGCGTTTCCAAATTTCGACGATCCGTGGCGGGTCATGGCTGCCGCGCTTCTCGCCGATGGCGTCCCGCGCGATAAGCTCTTTCCGCTCGACGTCGACCGCGCCCTCAGCAAGCTCAACGAGATACGCCCGGCAATATCGCTCTGGTGGAAGACCGGCGATCAGAGCGTTCAGGGCTTTCGCAATGGCGACTACAGCATCGGGCAGATCTGGCTGACGCGCGCAAATACACTGAAGGCGGAAGGGCGCCAGATCGCTTGGTCCAAGCAAGCGTCGTTCCTCGTTGGCGATCGCTTGACGATCATCAAGGATGCGCCGAACCAAGCAAACGCGTTGAAGTTGATCGCCTACTGGCTTGATCATCCGGAAGCGCAGGCCCGTGTGTGCGACGAACTTCTTTGCACGCCACCGAGTCGCAAGGCGATCGATTTGATGTCACCGGCTGCACGCGTGGCCCTGCCGAGCGACGAGGACATCCGGGATTACATCGTCATCCCGGACGCTAAATGGATCAACGACAATGCCGCAATGATGCTCGAGCGTTGGAATACCTGGATCCGATGACGATCAGACGAACCTTCATCCCTTGAGTGCACGGTTGATGGCAGTTGCAACGTCGCGCACTTCGGAAGCCGTGTGCCCGGCGGTCGGGCATATCCGCAGCCCCGCCCTCCCCTTAGCCACTGTCGGGAAGAAAATGGCCGACGTATAACAACCAGAATCAAGCACCCTTCTGGCAGCGCCGATTGCCGCGAGCTCGTCACCGACCATGACTGTTCTGATCGGGAGTGGGGATCCTGCTTGTGCGGTCGGCACCAGTTCGTCGAAAAGAGAAACGTGTTCGGCGAGCGCCCTTTGCCGCACGCCGAGTTCCGGTGTGCGATGGAGCGACTGAGACGCGAGAGCTGCACCGATCGCGGCAACATTGATAGAGGCCGAGAAGGCGTGCGCGAGAGCAAAGCGCCGGAAGATCTCTTCCTGGAAGGCTGTTGCGAGCAACAGAATGCCGCCCGAGGCTCCGAAGCCCTTCCCGAGCGAGGCTGCGATGATCGTCCGTTCACCGAGACCTTCTGGCATTTGTGAACGGGCAAACCCCTCACCTCTTTCCCCAAAGATCGATATGCCGTGAGCATCATCGATATAAAGGAAGAGTCCGTATCGCCCCTGAAGCTCCCGCAACTCCTTGATTGGGGCACAGCCGCCCATGGAATACACACCGTCGCAAACATAAGCGACCGTCTCGTTCTGGCGGCAAATTTCCTCGAGCGCCTGAAGATCGTTGTGGCCTATGGTGCGCACCTCGCATTCTTCGGCAACGACGGGCTTGTTGAAGGCCAACGTTGCATGCGCGAGACGGTCGAATACCATGACTGGTTTTTTGCCGCCCGTCAGAACGCCGCACGCAATTAGGGGAAGCGCGCTGAGGTTGGCGGCAAGCACAGTTGTATAGGTGATCACCCTGGCGCCGAAGAGATCAGAAAGAGCATCCTCAAGGTCTCCGAGGGCTGCAAAATTGAGCCGCGTGCGGGCGCACGACCAATGCAGAGTTCCATAGCGCCGAATGGTTTCGATTGCGCCTTCGATGATTGAGGGATGATTGTCGAGCCCGAGATACGAGCAGCGGACGAAGTCGATGACGCGCTCCGATCTGCCCTCTGAAACTGGCAGTTCCACCGCTCGCCCATCGGACGGATGGACATAGAGTGCCATCAGGCCGTCAAGATGGGCCGCTGCAAAGTGGGGACTTGCGTGACTGATCAGGCCCGCGGTGTTTCTGTGGGATGTTTTCGCCGATCCGGCGCCCGAAGCTAACTCTTGCATGCTGACCTCCCAGGTGTTCCATGGGCTTCACGCTATGCGCGTGATCGTTGTTTATACAACGAAGGCGGCCACAAATTTTCGGGAAGTTCCAGTGAACATGTGAACGTAGCGAAGTCACATATATTGGGTAATCTCGATTGCATATCCCTCCTTTGGCACGGTGCGGATCACGTCGCGGCCAAGCGCCCGCCTCAATGCGCGCCGGAGCCGGCCGATGTGAACATCGACTGTCCGCGGCTCGACGAAGGCTGTTTCCGGCCAAGCAGCGGCAATCAGTTCCGCGCGACCGAGAACGCGCCCCGCGTCGCCCATAAGAGCTCTCAGCAGACGAAACTCGATCGGGCTGAGATTAATCGGCATCCCCTTTACCAAGACACGCCGGCCGCTGACGTCCAGTTTCATATCGTCAAACATCGGAACGAAACGGTCAGACGCTTCGTTTGAGGAATTGCCTATTTCACGGTGCAGGTAAGTCAGGAGACGTTCCGGAGGCATCGGCCTTGTAAAGCTCTCATCGACGTTGGCTTTCAGTATGTCGAGATAGGCGGCCTTTTCGGCAACGAGCGCGATGAGCGTGAGGCCGTCGGCAAGCCCTTTTTCCTCCAGACTCGACGCGATATCTGCCAGAATTTGTGAACCCGGCTGGCAGTCGACGATGATGGCTGCAGCCCCGCGCGCCTCAGCGGTCGCAACTGCTTCATTTGGAATATCGACGAGGACGGTCCTGTATCCGGCGCCCTTCAGGATATATGACAGCATCAAATAGTAGTCGGCATCACGCGATACGATCGCCAGAAGAGCGCTCATTGGCTCGCCTCCCTCGCTACTGCCTGTATTGCGAACTCGTTTGATACGACAAAATTCTCGCGGGACTGCTTCATATTGGGCGGCACCTCGACCCTGGCGGGCAAAACTGACTGCGAAATACACCGTGACGGCGGCTATTTTATAGCTTGCCTTTCAATTTTGTTACAACATAATGTTGAAGCTGAGAAGCACTTCGCACAGAAGCGTAGATTTGCCAGGGACGACACGTGATCGTGGCCCACGCAGTGGGATCGACGTCCGGCATAATTTGATAGCCTGTTTCCGGACGGTAACGGGGCTTTTTAATGCGCGAAATATTCGAAGGGTTCTCAGCCGGCTGCGCAGTAGCCACACCGGACTTTTGGAGTGATGTAGATTTTGGGGACATAAGTACCGCTGTCCGTTTGCTTTATGGACGGCATGCGAAAACAGCCGCCGCCTGGTGTGCAATCTGCGCCCGATCTGACGGACGCTCAGGCGATTTCAAATTTTGGGTGCGCGTCTTCGAGCATCTGGGACCAGAGGAGTTCATGGAAATTCGAAAACAAAAGCGATTGTCATAAACTTTGAACGTTATGTCGCACGCCTATTCGGTCCGTTCCGACACTATGAATCTGGCCGCCTTATAGGCCGGCCGGTTTCGCACTGATCATGCATCCCGCTCGAATTGAAATGCGATATTGCAAGACACGTAGGCACGGAGCAAACAAATGAATGTAGCCGGAGCGAAGAATTCATGATCTCCACAGTAAGCCCCATGGGGACTGGTGGAGTCCCTACCTTGCCAAATTTTGCCATCCGGGGTATTTTAGCCCGATGAGCACTATGAACATTTCGCTGCCGGAGAACCTGAAGCAGTTCGTCGACAAGCAGGTCGCAGGGCGAGGCTATGGGACCAGCAGCGAATACGTCCGCGAGTTGATCCGTCGCGACAAAGATCGCCAGCACTTGCGTGATCTTTTGCTTGAGGGTGCTTCATCCGAAACGACGGAGCCGGTTGATGCCGCCTATTTCGATAGTCTGCGAGACCGTGCCTCGCGGCAAAGCTCCAGGTGACGGGAAAGTCGATCGTTCCCCGCGAGTCGGCCCGCAGGGATGTCGAGAATGCCGTAGACTATTATGCTCGCGAGGCTGGCGCGCAAGTCGCGATAAGCTTCGTTGATGCGCTGCAGTCGACATTCGGTTTAATCGCAACGCATCCTGCATCGGGGTCGTTGCGCTACGCATATGAACTCCGTTTGCCCGATTTGCGGAGCATGACGCTGAAGGCTTTCCCATACCTCGTCTTCTATCTTGAGCACGCCGATTATGTCGACATATGGCGTATTCTGCATATGAAGCGCGACATTCCCGCGTGGCTGCAAGATCCCGAGGTGTCTGCATAGTTTGCTAGCTGTGTTAGGTAGAAGGGGCCTGCGGCTATGATCCGAACGAAGGTCGATCCACTGTGGTTTAAGCGGTGCCGCGTTTCACTGCAGTTTTTTCCCGATCGCGAGGCGCCATCACTGCGCCGCTTCTGCGCGTCCCGCCACAAGCCTGCATATGACGGTCGCCACGTTGCTCAACGCAGCGACCCAATTGAGGATTCCAAACCACGAATTCTGGAAGCGGAAAAGGGAAAGATGGAAGGAGATCGTGGAAAAACTGGTCGAAGAGACCCCGCCGTTTGACCTCCATTTCGATGAGGTCGCAGCCTCAGAAGCCGCTTTCTTCGTAAAGGCCCAGCAGCCGCTGGAATTGTGCGACCTTCGGTCCGCCATTTCAGATGCTATCCACTTCGAACATTGGCGTCCAACTCCGCCCCAGATTGCTCACATGACATTGTTCAGGTTTTCTGCGGTAGAATGGCTATCAGCGGTCGACTTTGACGCGGGGATCTTGCCCGTAAAAGTCAGCGTTAGATCCCTTCAATTGTTGGAAGGGCGGGTTTATCCGAGCGTCGACATCAATATCCTCAGCGAGCCGTTACTACATGGCGAGAGCCCGCGATAACGCACCTATTTCACGCGTATCGTAGATCTGCTCGACGCCACCCCCATCCGCTCCCCGGCCCGGCCGAATCCTTGCCTTCTTCGATGGACTTCAAAGATCGACGCCGCGGCCGCGGCTGACAGCCCGCTGGCGCCGTTCCGACATGATCTTCTCGCTGCTCTCCCTGCGAACGGTCTGCTGCAGGACCTTCAGCCTGTCCTGCATCGCCTCGAAGGCGCGGCGCTGCGCTGGCGGGATGCGGTTGATGAGATCCCTCTCTCCTCGGACGATGGCATTGCGGCCGAAGCGCTCGTCGAGCGCCGCGCTGACTGCGGCGAACTCCCGGCGAATGCTGGGATCAAGAACAGCAGACGATGCATTCCGCTTGCGGCCGTCGTTCTTCGCCTCGGCAGTCAGCCACATGAGCGCTTCTTCCGCCGCCTTCGACAGGCCGGGAATGGCAACCGCCATGCGCCGCCGCTCTTCGGCGATCGCCTGGCGCTCGGCATCAAGGGCGCCGGCATAGGCCGCACCGAGCGATCGTAGCCAAGCGGCGGCTTCGGGCACGGCCTGCGCAGCGTCTCTGCGCTCCCGGCCGGCGGCCAGCATCCGATCCATCAGGCGATCGGAGCCACGCAGCGCACCATAGGCGGCCGGGTCATTGGTCACTGCAGCAGAGATGCGGTCGGCGGCAAAACCTTTGACAAGCAGCTCTTCGATCTTCTCGACAGCGCCAGCCGGATCGCGCCAGATCGTTCGGGAGGTCTCGGCAAGCGCTGCTCGCTGCTGGCGATAGAGAGGGCCGGCCAGAGCACGCGATCTCGCCTCTTCCTCGATCGGAGTCTTGAACTCGGTGACGGCGGCAAGCATGGGGATATTCTCCTTCTGCGGATCGGCACTGGCGCTGGCGACGATCTTCGAACGATCCCGCCGTTCGGCGAGATGCTGCTCCTCGGCAAAACGCTTCACGGCCTCGAACAGCCGGGTCAGCTTCTCGCCCCTGGTGCCTGTGAAGTCTTCCGGCATACGCTCGACGATGTTGCGTTCGGCAACCGTATCGGCCTTGGATGTGAAGGCGCTCCAACCGAAGCGGGCGCTGAGCGCCTCGCTGACGGCCTTGATCTCCTGCACAACGGCCCGGTCTTCGGCGGCGATTGCAAAGGCCGTCTTGTAGGCATCGTCCCCTCCCTGCTTGCGCACCGCCTCGATCTCGACGAGACGTGCCACCGCCTTTCTGGAGAGCGCTGGGATCGACAATGACATATGCGCGCGGCGCTGGTGCTCGCGGCTTTCGAACTGCTCGGCGTTTCTGCGGAACTCTGTGGCGTGGGCGCGGGCGAGCGGCAGCAGTTCCGTCAATGCCGCGGTCGCAATGCTGCGCTCGTCACGTGCGGCGCGACCGTCTATCATAAGGTCGGAACCACGCAGGCGGCCGATCCGATCCGGTGCAATAGCAAGATCGTCGGCGAGCCTGCGGGGTTCGTTGCTCGTATCCGATGCCAGGGCGTTCAGGGCGACCAGTGCCGCCTCCGGCTCACGATAGATCTTCTCCAGCAGCGGCCGCAGGATTGCTTCCCGCTCCTTCCAGGCCGGCGAGGAAAGCTGCGCCCACCGCGCTTCCTCCTCCACGCTTCTGGCAAAAACAGTGGCGGGCGGCATCAGATATCGGCCGCCGCCAACATCTGTCTCCGAGACGGTGTGTGTCTCAGTGCGCTCCTCATTGTACGAGACACGTCGTTCCCGCTCGATCGCAAATCCCAGCGCAACGCTCGCCCTTTCCCAGAGCTTTGCCACCTGCCGGCGCTTATCGGCAATCCACGCGAGCCGGCGCGAGACGTCCTCCTCCATCCCGGCTGCGACGAGAGAGAGATGATCGAGGCCGCGGCGGCGGGCAAAATCGTCGGCATGTGCCCGGTACCCAGCCTCGCTTTCGAAATCGAGCGTCGTCGTCTTGGCGCCGGAGCGCGACAGGCGTTCAACGAGTTGTTTGAACAGTTCCGGCCGATGGCTTTCCTGCTCGATACGCTCCCGGCGCGCTTCGGCGGTTTCGACCCGTTTGGCTGTCCAGATATTGCGATCGACTTGTCTTTCCTCGAAGTGCTTCTGCCCGGTCTGCTCGTCGACGATGGGAACCTGGACTTTGACCCGCTCCACCCCGTCCTTGCGCAGGGCCACCGTGTCGCCCTCTAAGACACCGGCATCCTCCAACGCCTTCGGCAGGCTCACGCCCCAAAGACGATGGACGGCTCCGTCATCCGTCTTCACATCGGCATAGGGGCTATCGTCGGCATCCTCGTCATTCGGCCGGAACTTGGCTTGTCCGGTTTCCACGAGTTCGCCGGTGACACCGGCAGCATGATCGGCACGCAGCTTGCGGCCCCATTCGGGCTTTGCTTCAAAATCTTCCTTCGCGGCATAGAGATCGGCACGATGGCGATGCCGGGTCATCGACACATAGGTCAGATGCTGGTCCATCATGCCGGTGGCAAGAACGAAGGTCCGGTCGACGGTCGAGCCTTGAGATTTGTGGATGGTCGCAGCGTAGCCGTGATCGACATTGCGATAACTGTTCTCGCTGATGACGACGTCGCGGCCATTGTCGAGACGCACCGAAAGCAAGACCTCGCCCCGCTTTTCGCCGGTGGATACGACCGTCCCGAGCATGCCGTTCTTGACGTATTGCGGACCGAGACGCATTGCGCGCGCTTCGACGAAGCGGGCATTTGCCAGAAAGATGATGCGGTCGCCGGTGGCGAATTCCCGCGCGCCGCGTTCGGTCTGGAATGCGCGGCTCTCACCCAGCGCCCCCTCGCCCGCCATCACAGATCGCAGTTCCTCGTTCAGACGTTTGACGTCCTGATTGGTGTGGGCGAGCACGAGAAGCTCATCACCGCGAAGACGGCCATCATTGCCGGCAGCTGTTGAGTCCTGGACCGCCTGTTTGCGCGCCGCCGTCCAGTCGCTGACAATGCGGCCGATGACGTCGTCCCGCGTCTCTGCCTCGACCAGATGACCCTGCTGCGCATAGGCATCAAGACCTTTTCCGATCTCGCCACGTGCAAACAGCCGCGACGCCTCGCGCGCCCATTGCTGGCGCTGGCGGCGCACGCCGCCAAGTTCGGCAAAACCGATCCGCTCGGTAATCGCCCGGAACGCCGCCCCCGCCTGGATCGGCTGCAATTGCATCGCATCGCCGACCAGCACGAGTTTCGCTCCCGCTTCCTCGACGAGCTTCAGCACGCGGGCCATCTGCTGCGACGACACCATGCCGGCCTCGTCGACAACCACCACATGGCCGCGGTGAAGCGTCTCCTGTCCATTAGCCCAGGCCAGTTCCCAGGCGGCGAGTGTTCGCGATCTGATGCCGGAGCTGTCTTCCAGACCCTCGGCGGCTTTGCCCGCAAGGGCCGCACCAATGACCTGGCGGCCTTGGCTTTCCCAGGCGAGACGGGCCGCGGCAAGCAGGGTCGACTTACCGGCGCCGGCAAGACCGACCACGGCGGCAATGCCATTGTCCCGCGTGACATGATGGACGGCGTCCACCTGCTCCGGGTCGAGCCGGAAGGTCTTTTCCGGGTCTTGAGTTTCGACGTTTCTGATCGCAGCGGCGACCGCCCGGTCGGAAACGGCAAAACCGCGACATTCCACCAGAACCTGCGCCGACTGCGCCATGTCATATTCGATGCGAAGGATCTCGCGCGTGGTGAAAACGGCGGGTTCGCTCGCCTTGCCCGTTTCGACGTCGACCTGCTGCGGCTTCAGCAGGACCAGATCGTCCGACGCCATCAGCCGCGCCCGGATATTGGCGAAGTCTGCGGGATCGTCGACATAGCGATGCAGCGCCTTGGCGATATCGCGCTCGTCGAAGGTGGAGCGCTCATTGCTCAACTGCTTCAGCAGAAGCTCCGGCTCGGCGAGCAGCCGGTCGGCCATCTCCTGGCGACGGGCAAGATCGGCCGGTGCAAAATACATCTCGGCACCCCCGCGGGAGAGTGCTGCCTTCTCGGGGCCCAGATGTCTTTGTGCGATGCCATCGAGGCCCTGCTCGGCATAAGAGCGGCCGTCAAGACGGATGTCATGGCCGGCGAGCGCCAGATGCCGGCTGGCCGTCTCCGCCCAGGCGATCTTCCACGCCTGCAAGGTTTCCTTATCGCCGCCCCAGGACTTATACACAATCCGACCCGTTAGCCGTCCAGGCGTGACAAATCGCAATGGCTCTCCATTTTCTCCCAAAATCGGAGCATGTTTTGCCCCGAAGCCCTCCTCCGTCAGCGGTCTCACGGGCGTCAGCAGATGGATATGCGGATTGCCGTCTTTATCGTGGTAGACCCAGTCGGCGACCATTCCCGCTCTTGTGAAATTATCCCGCACGAATTCGCGCACCAGCGCGATGTTCTCGGCCCGCGTCAGTTCCTCCGGCAACGCAATGATCAGCTCGCGCGCCAGCTGCGCGTCCGCCCGTTTTTCGAAAGCATCAACCACATTCCACAGCACTTCGCTGGCACCGGCAACCGAGCGCCCCTCGATTGCTGACCGTAACCAGGCCGGGGTTTGGTCCGGTAGCGCCAGTTCCTCGTGCACCAGTTCGGACGCCCCGCCCCGATAGCTGAACGACGTGCCGGCCTGCTCGTCCATCATCCGGGCGCGATGGCGATAGGCCGCGGCCGAGACGATGCTTCGCCCCGCCCCTCTGCTGATCACCTGCGCTCTGACGAACATGATCGCCACTGCCGTCTCCTGATCCCGGGCGCGTCGCGACAGCGACGTATATTGCGCCCTCAAACCGATCGGACCGAAGGGCCGATGCCGCCTTTCCCGGAAGACGGCATCGGCCGAAATTCCAGCTGCGACGTTTTGGGGTTGGTGCAAAATAGCCTATTTAACTATCTTAGACTAGTTAGTATAATCGCTGAGGCTGGTTCCAGGAGGGAAGATTCCTCAATGGCCATAAAATCATCGATTTCTGATCTCGATGCACAGATGGAGAAGCTGCGAGAACGTCGGCGGGTTTTGACAGTTAAATCGGCAGAGCGGTTTGCCCGCGCTGCGACGAAATCCGGGCTGGCGGAAATGGAAATTGCAGACGAGGAGGTCGAGCGGATCTTCGAAGAGATCGCCGCTCGATTTCGCAAAGAGGAGAAGAAAGGGGGCCGGCGGCCCGCCTCCTCAAGCGCGTCGACCAACAGCTGGTGGCCTTGGACCGGCGCCGGAGGTTTCACATGACGGCTGAGAGGAAGGAAGAAGCGCGCGAGAAATTCCTGCTCGGCGGCATCGTCGTCAAAGCCGGCCTGTCGAAGGCAGACCGGGCGTTTCTGCTCGGCGGACTCCTCGAGCTGGCGACAGTGATTCCGGGATCGTCCGAACATCGGTGGCTACGCCATATCGGTGAAGAGGCGTTCAAGGCCCCTTCGCTCGATTCTTCTTCACCGCGCGTCGAGGAGAACGCCGGATGGCGCTGAAGGGTCGACTGCATGCAAGCCTGCTGCTGGTCTTCGTGCCGATCGCCGTGACAGCGATCACCGTCTACATCACCGCCTGGCGATGGCCGGCGCTGGCGCACAGCCTATCTGGTAAAACTGAATACTGGTTTTTCCGCGCAACGCCTGTGCCAACGCTTCTGTTCGGGCCGCTTGCTGGTCTTCTGACCGTCTGGGCGTTGCCGCTGCATCGTCGGCGGCCGATCGCGATAGTCAGCCTCCTGTGCTTGCTCGTTGTCGCCGGATTTTACGCCTTGCGCGAATATGGCCGTCTCGCTCCGTCGGTGGAGAGTGGCGTCGTCACATGGGACCATGCGCTTTCCTACCTGGATTTCATTGCCGTCATCGGCGCGCTGGCGGGCTTTATGGCCGTGGCGGTCGCTGCTCGGATCTCCGTCGTCGTGCCCGAGGCAATCAAACGGGCGAAGGGCGGAACCTTCGGCGATGCCGATTGGCTTTCGATGTCGGCGGCAGCAAGGCTCTTTCCGTGCGATGGCGAGATCGTCGTCGGCGAGTGTTACCGCGTCGACAAGGAAGCCGTTCACCAAGTGCCTTTCGATCCGAAGGATCGCAGCACGTGGGGGCAGGGCGGCCAGGCGCCACTGCTCGCCTACAGCCAGGACTTCGATTCCACGCATATGCTCTTCTTCGCCGGATCAGGCGGATACAAGACGACCAGCAATGTCCTGCCGACGGCACTGCGGTATACCGGACCGCTGATCTGCCTCGATCCCTCGACCGAGGTCGCGCCGATGGTGGTCGACCATCGCACGCGCATGCTCGGGCGCGAGGTCATGGTGCTCGATCCCACAAATCCGATCATGGGCTTCAACGCCCTCGACGGCATCGAGCACTCGAAGCAGAAAGAGGAGGATATCGTTGGCATCGCCCACATGCTGCTCTCAGAAAGCCTGCGTTTTGAATCCTCGACGGGCTCCTATTTCCAGAACCAGGCGCACAATCTCCTAACCGGATTGCTTGCCCATGTCATGTTGTCGCCGGAATATGCCGGCCGGCGGAACCTGCGCAGCCTGCGCCAGATCGTGTCCGAGCCGGAACCCTCCGTCCTCGCCATGCTGCGCGACGTTCAGGAACACTCGGAAACTGTCTTTATTCGCGAAACGCTTGGTGTCTTCACCAACATGACCGAACAGACCTTCTCCGGTGTCTATTCGACGGCGTCGAAGGATACGCAGTGGCTCTCATTGGACAGTTACGCCGCGCTCGTCTGCGGCAATGCCTTTAGGTCGAGCGATATCGTATCGGGCAAGAAGGACGTGTTCCTCAATATCCCGGCGTCCATCCTGCGCTCGTATCCGGGCATCGGGCGCGTCATCATCGGCTCTCTGATCAACGCCATGGTCCAGGCCGATGGCGGCTTCAGTCGCCGAGCGCTCTTCATGCTCGATGAGGTCGATCTGCTCGGCTATATGCGGGTGCTGGAAGAGGCGCGCGATCGCGGTCGCAAGTATGGCATCAGCATGATGCTGCTCTACCAATCGGTCGGACAACTGGAACGGCACTTCGGGAAGGATGGCGCGACGTCATGGATCGACGGCTGCGCTTTCGCCTCCTATGCGGCTATCAAGGCTCTCGATACCGCCCGCAATGTCTCCGCTCAATGCGGGGAAATGACCGTCGAGGTGCAAGGGCGGTCGCGCAACATCGGCTGGGACACGAAAAGCGGCGGGGCGCGCAAATCCGAGAGCGTCAATTTCCAGCGCCGGCCACTGATCATGCCACACGAGATCACCCAATCGATGCGCAAGGACGAGCAGATCATCATCGTTCAAGGCCATAGCCCGATCCGCTGCGGCAGGGCGATCTATTTCCGTCGGAAGGAGATGGATGCGCAAGCAAAGGCCAATCGCTTCGTGCGGAGTTGACTTTCACAGGCAGTCCGGAGCGCTGCCGGAGTTGCCTTGGGCGGATGTCTGCGATAAGCGCCTTTGCGCGCCGTTCCCGCACGGAGACGAACATGGCCGCTGAAAATGACGAATACATCTATGACGAAGTGACTGGCGAATGGCGTCCGGCTTCGGAGATGGCAGCATCCGCCAGTGGCGTGCGGCGGTCGTTCGAGACGCAAGCGGCAATTTTCTTGCCGATGGCGACTCGGTCACCGTCATCAAGGATTTGAAGGTCAAGGGGGCCGGCCTAACGCTGAAACAGGGCACTGTCATCAGGTCGATCCGCCTTACGATAGTCCCGAGGAGATCGATTGCCGCCATGATGGAATCAAGGGCCTCGTTCTACGCACCGAGTTCGTGCGCAAACGCTAATTCGAGTTCTCAGGGGCTGCTCAGCGGAATCGGCTGACCTCCGTGGCCGACCTACGGCGACGGATGAATTCGCGCAGCAGCGGCAGGAAGAAGGCTTTGCTGAAGCGGCCGGTTGGCGGCTCAGGCTCAAGATAGAATGAATTTCCGACGATGTCGGTATTGAACTCATCGAAGATGATCCAAAGCCTGCGATCGGCATCGAGGCCGGCGCGGCGCTTTTCGATGGCCGGCACTTCCACAGCAAACCGCGACGCCTCCGGCTGCTTGGTGGTGATGGGAAAGAAGAGAACCAGATCGCCGTCCGGCCGCGGCATTCTTACGCCGACGGCGACCGGCCGCTCCTTGCGTCCTTCCGTCTCTCCACGCCCAGCTTCTCTCGCCCATAGATAGGGATAGCGTATGACGCTTGCGGTCTGGATCAGCTCGTAGTTCATCAGTGGCCTGCCTCGTCCTCGCCGGCGTAGCCATCGACGGCCTTTTCGAACTCGGTAAACAGTTCATCAGGCATCGTTTCGATGGTCCCGGCGGCGCGTCGGTCGGACTGCTTCATCAGCCGTTGGTAGTCTTCGATATTGAGGATGACCAGACGGGGTTTATTCCGCTGGGTGATGGTCACTGGATGGCGCAGGGCCTCGGCGATAATGTCACCAGACTTACGGGAGAGGTCGCTGGTTGAATAGGAACCGCTTGACTTAGACATATGGGTTTCCTTACTGCTGTATTTGTTGCAATATACAGCATTTCCAACAATGCTGCAAATTTGTTTGTTTGAGGTGTTGCGCGTCGGCTGGAAGGGAAATTGCGGCGTCCCGCCATTGCCGCTCAGCTCTAAAAGACTGAGGCCATCGCCAAATAGAGGCGGCCGTCTCTCGGCATCGTTTACCACGGGGATCAAATGGCGCGCACCGCATGAACGGGGATGCCAGTTTCCAGCGATATCCTCAATAATCGATGCCAGTGAACCGATTGGTCAACCTAACCATGTCGGAAACCGGACCTCGACCCCACCGTCATCGGCCGTCAAAGCGTTGATCCAGCTGCCGCCATTGATGCGGTATTCGTGGGTGTCGACGTCGATTTCGAGATCATCCAGCAGATTGATGGTGAGGCGCCCGAAAATCTCGCTCTCACCCTGCATCTGATATTCGGCGAATTCATCCCCTCCGGTCAGAACACTTCGTTCCAATGCCTTCATCACCGGGACCCGGGCGATTGCCGCGTCGAGCCCCTCGAGCAGCAGGTCATGAAGCACCCGCCGGAAAGCATCGTCGCATCCGTGACGCTCTGCAAGGACCATCAGCCGAAAGCCAGCGAGCTTGGTGTAGAGCATGAGGTTCTGGTCGCTTGTCATAATGTGATCTCCTTCATCTTGATGACGGAGATCGGCCACTCTGTTGCAAAGAGGGTCAAGAACCGCGGAACGCGGCTCGCAAGCGGGGGAACCGATTTTATCGCTTGTGGCAAAATTGGGAGAGACCGCGCCGTCCTTGACGCCGGATTTGCTGGAGTAAATTAGGACGTCAGAGAGAGAACAGACCAGCGGCCCCAAAGGGGTCGCGACCGTTTCCGGCGTCAGCCGGCGGGGAGTGTCGAGGGGCGAAACCCCTGATGGCCTGGCGCCTGGTCGATCCGGCCGCCCAGGGTCACGGACACGGCGATAAGCCTCCGTCAGAACGGAGGCTCGGCGTCGATACGGCCGTCCTGCTCGGCCCAGATCACCTCACGTTCGGCCAGCGCCAGTTCGAGTTCGTTCTCGATCTGGCGACGCTCGGCTGGATCGGCGTTCCGCAGCTCGGCCTGCAGCAGTGCGATGACTTCGTCGATGCAAATGGTCATTGTCGTCTCCTTGACGTTTGTGAAAGACGAGCGCCCCGGCCATGGCGGCATGGAGGGGTCAAGGATTGCGAAGCAACCGGCGGAGCCGGCGAGTGGGGGAGCCGATTTTGTCGACGTGGAGGGGACCGGAGCGGAGGCAAAATTGGGGGCACCGCTCATCCTTGAGGCCTTCATGCCGCCATGACACCCTCGGATCGACTGAGCAGACCTTCCCTCTCGTATGGCACCAGAAGAGCCGTCGACGAGTTCGATGCCCTTGACGGCTCGAATAACAACAAGACTCGCGGCAGAGACATTCCGGAAGTCGGCCTCGATCGCTCGAGGCCGACGGTCTGTCGTTCAGCTCGGATTGTTCCAGAGGATGACCTTGCGGTTGGGCTCGCCACCGGGGGCTGGAGCGACGTTGCCGAAGATCACGCCGATCTCCGGAGCCTCCAGCTTCACCGCGAGATATTCCTCGCCGGTCAGGCGGGCGATGCGGTTCCAGCCCGCGCCGATCTCGAAGCCGGTTTTGCGGTGGATGATGCGGTAGTCGGGAGCTTCCTCGCTCGCCTTGTTGGCATTCGGAACGATGGCGATCGGGGCGTTGACCCGGATGGTGGCGAAGATACCTTCGAGGGTACCGTCGCTCTTTGCGGTGAGGATTGCGATCGTGGTGGCCATGGTATTGTCTCCTTCGGTTGCTCGGGA
Source organism: Rhizobium anhuiense bv. trifolii (assembly GCF_024346605.1). Classification (NCBI taxonomy): domain Bacteria; kingdom Pseudomonadati; phylum Pseudomonadota; class Alphaproteobacteria; order Hyphomicrobiales; family Rhizobiaceae; genus Rhizobium; species Rhizobium anhuiense. The sequence continues at coordinate 528,654 of NZ_CP098801.1, read as the reverse complement.
CCATTCCCGATGGCGCCCGAAGAAGGGGCCGAGCCGCAGGCGTCACCGAAGCGCAGCGCAGGGGAACCCCTTGCGGGTTGACGCTGATGGCGGCCGATCCCTTAGAAAGGTGACATGCAGAACGGGAATGGCCTCGTGCGACCGAAGGGCGAGACAAACCGTTATGGCGCTCGGTCCAGTGCTTGCGAGAAGGCAGGAGCTTGGAATAACCCGCCGCCATTCCGCACAAAGCCCTCACCGTGCTAACCGCGGCAAGCCAGAAACTCGTACCAGTTGGCCCATCATACGTCGGCGCCCGGCGGGCGGCGCGGTAATCGCATCGGCGCTACAGGTCGTACGGTAATGCCAAGTGTAGATGTTCGCTGCGAGGATCGAATACGTGATCCTTGGCGACACGCCCGGCAGCGCCGGCTCATGGATGGTGTTGCGCCATTAACCCGACGCTGGCGCCCGGGCCACACCGGTAGACCGGCACCGGCTTCGTCAGGCGCTCTTCGCTGCCCTTTGACCCGCCAACACATCACAAAACGGAATCCATCGGATGCAACGGATTCAAAACTCTCGTTGGACATGGCCGGCCCCAGCAGGAATGATTCCCGACATGAACCGAATGTCGTTCCAACTGCATTTCCAGCGCATTGATGCAAGCCGAAATATGGCGCGCTATTACATGCTTGCGATCCAGCCGACCTTGTTCGGCGAAACCGCGGTCGTGCGTAACTGGGGACGGATCGGCAGGCGTGGCGGTGAAAGGACCGACATGTTCGGGACCGAACAGGAAGCTGTCGCGCATTTTCTCGACCTCGCACGCCGGAAACATCGAAAGGGCTATAGACCGAGCGAAGCTGCGATGCCGTCGAACTGATCGCTCACCGCGCTGGTCCAGCAACAACATACTTCCTAATTTGCGCTAGTATAATGGTCGAAGTCCGTGGTACTTTTGCCCGTGGTTTGGTAAGCCGGTCCGGCGAGATGATCATGGGAGCGCTGTGAGACAATTTTTAATCGGCGACCAGACATTCGACGAAGACGCTCCCGAGCTTCAGGCCCGGCTCGAACGTGCTTACGCGCAGAAGCTGCGGCCACTGTGCCGGTGCAAGAACCCGCCGCTTCCCATGTACATCGCACGCGTCGACGACCTCTATTTCATCAAGCGCATGCCGCTTTCGGGGCCTGGCCATGACCCCGCATGTTCGTCCTACCAACCGCCTTACGAATTATCAGGCTTAGGATCCTTGATCGGCAACGCGATCCACATCGACGCGAGTGGGAAGGCAGCCCTAAAGCTCGAATTTGCCCTGACCAAGAAAGGCACTCGCGGCGCACCCGCGTCTTCTTCCGAGGCATCCGAGTCGGCTCTGCGCAATGAGACAAAGAAGCTCTCGTTGCGCGCCGTCCTGCACTATCTCTGGGAGGCGGGAGAGTTGACGGAATGGCGCTCGTCGTGGTCCGGAAAACGCGGCTGGGGCCGGGTTCGGACAAGCCTCATAAATGCCGCCTCACAGATGACCGCTCGCGGCGAACCGTTGAGTGACATTCTGTTCGTACCGGAAGTGTTTCATCAGGAGGACCGCGAGGGAATAGCTTCTCGCCGGGCAAACGCGCTAGCAAATGCTCTTGACGCCGGTCATGGCCCCCGGAAGCTTATGGTAACCGTGGCTGAGGTTAAGGATTTCGCGGTTGCCCGCAGCGGCCAGAAAATCTTCGTTCGCCACCTCCCTTTTCCTTTCATGATCCAGGGCGGGACATGGAGGCGATTGAGCGCCAGATACGAGACGGAACTCGAGCTCTGGCGGTCGAGCGAAGACTTCCATCTGATCATGATCGCCACCTTCGGGATATCCGCCGCGGGGATCGCTTCAATCGAGGAGATCGCCATGATGGTGGTCAACGAGAACTGGATCCCGTTCGAGAGCATCCATGAGCAACATCTCCTGGAACGTCTTTCAAGGCTGAAGCGAAAGAGCGTGAAAGGCCTGCGCTTCAATCTCTCGCGTGAACAACCGGTGGTCTCGATCACCTTGCCGGAACAACGCCCCGCGCCCGTCGCGATGTTCATCGTCCCGATAAGCGCCGGCAAAGACTACGAACTCGCCCTGAATGAGATGATTGCCGCGAGACCGGAGATGACGCCATGGATCTGGCGCATCGCCGAGGGAGAAATGCCGCCACTGCCGTGATCGCCGGCAAGTACTGCGTCGGCGCGCGTATGCTGGCGAATAGTAGGAGGAACAGTTCCACATGGGCTCCGTCCCGTCTGGATGATGCGGCTCTCCCTTTTCCGCATAGCTGCACTGCATAATAAATATTTTACCAGCCGGTCAAAATATGTGCATATTGCCTTCAGTTGATGCAGCTGATGGTTTTCCTCCCAGTGCCATCGCATCAGCTGTTCCCCTCTGGAGGTTCATTGACCTTCACACCTTAAAGGGCCCTGGTTTTCCAGTGGCCCTATTTTTCTGCGTCAGCAGCGAAGCATGAGGGAAGTTTTCTTTCGCGGCAGCCTGTCTTGCCGCACTTGCCCTCTTCGACTGAGGCAAAGAGGAGATCACCTATACCGTGGCCCGTCCCCGGACCTAGTCCTGGTTGGCGACCACCGGCAGGCTGCTTTCGTTTGAAAGACGAGTTTCAGCCTGCCGGGCGGCAGAGACGAGGCGACGCCTTGCGCGGATCGCGTGCCATTGTTGGTCGATCAGGACGCCGATGAGGATCACGCCACCCATGACAGCGAAATTCAACGACGAAGGGATGCCAAGGAGATTCACGAGATTCTGCAACTCCTGGAGCAGGACCGTTCCCAGCACGACGCCGACGATCGATCCCTCGCCACCGCGGAGCGAAAAGCCGCCGAGTACGGCAGCGGCAATCGCGTAGAGTTCATAGAACTGGCCGTGGCTCGCCGGCGAGATCGAGCGCGTGTACATGGCGAAGTAAATCGCCGAAAGCGCCGTCAGCAGTCCGCAAATGACATAGGCCGACATGACCATACGGCCGGTGCGTATACCGGAATAGCGGGCCGCCTCCTCGTTCTTGCCGATCGCGTAAAGATAGCGCCCAAAGACGGAGCGATGGAGCACAACCCACATGGCCACGGCAATGATGACGAGCGCGATGAAAGTGTTGGGAACGCCATAAAACCGCCCAGCGGTCAGGAATTCGAGCTCGGGGAAATTTTGGCCAAAAGCAAAACCCGCCGTTCCGTCGGCGGTATAGAAGCGCGCCGCCCCACGATAAATCAGGAGGCCGCAGAGGGTGACGACGAAGGGCTGCAGGTTGAGCCGGGTGATCAGCCAGCCGTGGACGGCACCTATGACCGCACCGAGCACGAGAATGAGCGGCAGCGCCAGCATCCATGACATATCCTGGACCGCGATGAAATCGACGAACAGCACACCGAGAAACGCGACGAGCGAGCCCACGGAAAGCTCGATACCACCTGTAATGATGACGAAGGCTTGGCCGATCGACAGGATGCCGAACAGGCCGATCAGGTTGGCCGTGTTGGCCAGGTTGATCGGCAGCAGGAAGCGCGGATTGATGATGGCGACGACGATGCCGACGACGACGATCAAAAGCAGCAGTCCGAGATCTTTTTTGATCATCCGAGATCCATCCCCGATACTTATTTGTACAGGCCGCAGCCGCTATTTTACCCGTTTACCAACAGCAAGCAAAAGGACGCTTTCCTGGCTGATTTCGTCCTCTTCCAATATGCCGGCGATTTGGCCCTCATGCATGACGGCGATGCGGTCCGAAACGCCGATCACCTCTTCCATGTCGCTGGATATCATCAGGATCGCCACTCCCGCATCGGCAAGCGCTCGCATCAGGCCGTAGATCTCGTTCTTCGCGCCGATATCGATGCCGCGTGTCGGCTCGTCGAAGATCATCACCTTGGGGCTCATCGATAGCCATTTGGCAAGCACCACCTTCTGCTGATTGCCGCCGGACAGAGTGCCGGTTCGCGTCGAAACCGAGGGCGCCTTGATACCGAGACGAACGCGCTGCTTTTCGGCCGCCGCCTTCTCCCGTTCAGCGGAGAGCATGAAGCGGCTGGAGAGTTTGGGGAGATCGGCAAGGGTTATGTTCTGGGCGATCGGGAAATCAAGAAGAATGCCGTTGCGCTTGCGGTCCTCCGGCACGAGGAAAATGCCGCGGTCGACGGCGTCCCGGGCAGATTTGACCGCAATTTGCCGCCCGTCCTGCAGGATGGCTCCGCCGTAGCACCGATCAATGCCGAAGAGGACCCTTGCAAGCTCGGTGCGGCCCGAGCCCACGAGCCCTGCAAGCCCCATGATTTCTCCATACCGGATTTCCAGATCAACGGGACGGCCGGGATAGGCCTCGGTGCGCACGCCGATTGCCTTCAGCGCAACCGAGCCGGGCGAGCGCTGCGGTTTTGCGGTTCGCGCCGCAAGCACCCGACCGATCATCAGCTTGACCATCTGATCGTGGCCGATGTCTTGATTGGCGAGTGTGCCCACCAGCGTGCCGTCGCGCAGGACCACGACCCGGTCTGCGACGCGCTCAACCTCGTGGAGGCGATGCGAGATAAAAATGACACTGATGCCATCCGCTTTCAGCAATTTGATAATGCTCAGGAGCCGTTCGGTTTCGGCCAGCGGCAGGCTCGACGTGGGTTCGTCGAAAATGACGAGCCTGGCGTTGATGGATAGCGCCTTGGCGATTTCCACCATCTGCTGCTCGGCCAGGGAAAGCGATGCCACTGGTGTGTCGGCGGAAAAATGCGCCCCAACGCGCTTCAGGAGCGGCTTGACCAGGTCTCGCAGTCGATCTCGATCGACGAGCTTGAAAGGTCCGGCCTTCAGCGGTTCGCGGCCCAGGAAGATATTGGCGGCAACGTCGAGATTCTCAAAGAGATTGAGTTCCTGGTGCACGAAGGCAATGCCGGATGCGATGCTCGATTCCACGGTGAGGGAACGAAGCTCTGCCCCGTGGAGCATGATCGTTCCTCGGTCGGGGGTAATCACGCCGCCGAGAATCTTCATCAGCGTCGATTTTCCAGCCCCGTTCTCGCCAACGAGGCCGATGACCTCGCCAGGCATGATGTCGATCGACAGGCCCTCAAGGGCAACGACACCTGGATAAGTCTTGCCAACGCCGGAAAGCGAAAGGAACGGCGTTGCAAGCGCGTCCGGTGACGGAATGTCGGAACTATGGTTCATCGCCTGTCCATGGCTGCTAAAGCTGTCGGCATGAGACGTCTTTCGCGGCGGCGGCAAGTGCCCCGCCGCGAAGGAGGGTTATTTACCAGCCATGGCCTTCAGGTTGGCGGCATATTTGTCAACGTCATCTTTACCGATGATCACGGTCGGAATGATGATCAAGCCGTTGCTGGGAACGCCTGATTTGTCGCCCTTGAGATAGGCTGCCATCAGCTTCATGCCCTGATAGGCCCACTCGAACGGCTGCTGCACGACGGTCGCCGCGATGGTGCCTTCCTTGACGCCGCCGAGCGTGATCGGATCGTCATCAAAGCCGACGACGGTAATCTGGCCGAGTTTGCCGGCGTCGCGCAGCGCCTCATAGATGCGTGGCGTGTTGTAGGAGTAGAAGCCGACCATGCAAGTGACGTCAGGGCTGGCCACCAGCGCGTCCTCGACGTTCTTCTTTGCGCGCGTTTGATCGATATCGTCGCCGCGTACATCGGTCAACTCGATCTTCGTGCCCTTCAGGCCATCCTTCATGCCCTGGATGCGTTCCTTGGCGTTGTCGGCGCCGAGCAGGCCGACGAAGCCGATGCACTTGCCGCCGTCCGGCATCGCCTTCTTGGCGATTTCGGCTGCCTGCAGGCCAGCGTCGATGTTGGATGAACCGATATAGGCGACGCGATTGGTCTGCGGGGCGTCACTGTCGGTGGTGAAGAGAGCGGTCTGCGAGCCAATTTTATTCAGGCCGTCCGTCTGCGTCTTTGGATCGACCGCAGAGACCATGATACCCTTGACGCCAGCACTGACCAAGTCTTCCATCAGGCGTTGCTGAACGGCGACCGATGCCTGCTCAGGGTATTTCAGCTCCATCTGGTAGTCTGGCATTTCGCCCTGGGCCTTCTTCACGCCCGCTTCTGCAGCTTTCCAGAAGTCGGACGCGCCGTTGACGACGAATGCAAGTGTCGGCTTGTCGGCAGCATGGGATACGGCAATCGGCGCCGTGCTCAGCATCAACCCGGCGAAGAACAAGGCTGCATTGCGTTTCAGCTTCTTCATAACATACCTCCCGAGGGCCGCGGTTGCATTGGCCCGTTTGCGATGAGCGGCCGGCCGGATGCACGCCCCCTCCCTGGGGCCGTCGCGCGAGCGACGAGTGGCATATGTTCCGATCGCTCCCCGACGGTATACAATTATCTTAATTAGTAAATAGTATTATCAACCTGCATCAAAACATTTGATCATACTTTATATCATGCGCAATTTTTTTACTGGAAAATGCTAGAATATATAGCGTTACGGCAGTTCACTCCATTGTCAGCGCTTTCGAATGACTGCTAATGTTTATTAGCTGCCGTGCCCATCAATCCCAATCGGAGACAATTTCCAAGAATGCGAAAACCAACGGTCCAAAAGCGGAACAGGCATCCCGCCGAAAAGCCTGCCCGCGTGACGATGACAGACATTGCCGCGGCGGCGGGCTGCTCGCAGGCAGCCGTTTCCTTCGTCCTCAATGATACGCCCGGCACCCGAATCTCGCAGCAGACGCGCGACCGGGTTTGGGAGGCGGCGCGTGCGCTCGGCTATGTGGGACCGACTTACACGACGACGGCCTCCTATTCGGGAACGGACAATGTGATCGGTTTTGCGGTGGATCAGCTTGCCACCAGCCCGGAAGCGATCGTCGCGATCGAAGGCGCACGGCAAGCCTCCTGGAACGCCGGCAATGTCCTGCTGGTAACACAGACGCTCGGCGATCCTGTCATGGAGCCGAAGGCAATCGAGGCGTTGACGAACGGGGGCATATCGGCCCTTATTTATATGACGATCTATACCCGCCAGATCGAGCTCCCTTCTTATATCTACAAGCTGAAAATCCCGACAGTATTGCTGAACTGCTACACGGCGGACCATGCCTTTCCTGCCGTGGTGCCGAGCGAGATCGCCGGAGGCCAAAGCTCGACGCGGCATCTGATCATGCACGGCCATCATCGCATCGCGACGATCACCGGCGAAATCTGGATGCAGGCTGCGCAGGATAGGCTGACGGGATATCGCCGGGCGCTGGCCACCGCCGATATACCCTTCGATCCGGACTTGGTGGTTGAAGGCGACTGGTCGGCTGGCGCCGGCTATGCCGCCACGATGAAACTGCTTGCCCTGGCAGAGCCGCCGACCGCGATCTTCTGCCAGAACGACCGCACGGCCATCGGGTGCTACGAAGCGCTGAAAGACGCAGGGCTCCGCATTCCCCAGGACATGTCGGTGGTGGGTTATGATGACGAAGAGATTTCGCGACATCTCGTACCTCCGCTGACGACTTCGGTTCTTCCACATCTCGCCATGGGGCAATGGGCGATCGAACATCTCAACCCGGAAAGCGTGCCCGGCAAGCGCTATCCGATCGCAAAGCTCGAATGCTCTCTCGTGAAGCGTCATTCCGTCGCCGCGCCGCGAACCGCAGCGCGGCTGATCCACGATGGGGCGCATGCTCAGCCATAGCTCTCGGGTCTGCGCCAACGCCAAACACGGCCGGCTCTGGGCCGGAAAATTGACCGCTCTCCCTGGTTCGCAGCGACCACATGGCCGTGACCGAACCGGTCACGACACCGGTTGAAAAAGCCGAAAGAGACAATAGGTGCTGCGGCGACGAAAAGTCGACGACCGACGAAGGTCGATTGCGGTACGGGGCATCGGCATCCAGCCTGCCAGGGAAATTCAAGCGAACTGAGGAGAGGGCGCAAAGAGTGGTCAAACGTCCGGCCCGCCCGAGAAGGACGGACCGTTTGCTTGATCCAATACCCGCAGGAGCAACGGTTCACTGGAATTTTGCCATATTCTCAGGCGTCACCAGCGCCGCGCCGGAGTCGATCAAAGACTCGACCTTCTCTCCGCGAATCGCCTTTACCAGTGCATCCACACCGAGTTCAGCCATCTTGGTGGGGAACTGCGCCACCGACGCATCCTCCACTCCACTCTTTAGCGCCTCCTCTTCACCGCAACAGAAGTCGAAACCGACCAGCACAATCTTGTCGTTGGCAGTGCCGGCGTTCTTGATGGCGCGCGCCGCTCCGGCAGCGGGCGGGCCGCAAGCGGCATAAATGGCCTTCAGGTCTGGGTTCTTCGTCAGCAGATCCTCGGCGACACTGATCCCGAGTTCCTCGCTGCAGTTTGTGGCGCCTTTCCCGACGATCTTGACGTCAAGACCGTTGAGCCCCTCAAGCATACCCTTCACACGGTCATCAAGCGCCGGCACGCCGGGCACGCCCTCAAGAATCCCCATGGTGTCGCCGGCCTTAAGAACAGTTTTGAGATATTCGCCGGCGATTTTGCCTGCAGCGAAATTATCCGTCGTGGCAAGCGCCGTCCTGCCTTTCCAATCCGGAATATTGTTATCCATCAGCACGACCTTGATACCGGCCGCCACTGCCTTGTCCAGGGCTGTCGACACGGTGGGATCGACAGGCGTGAGGGCGATGCCCTGCACCCCTCGAGTCACCATTGATTCGATTTGTGCAATCTGGCCCTCGATGTCGGTTGCGGACGCACCCTGGCCGTAGATGATCTCTACCCCGGGATTTCTCTTTGCATATTCTTTGGCTGCGTTCTCCATTGTTGCAAAGAACGGTACGGGGAATTTCGTTATAAAGCCGAGTTTCACCGGCTCCTGCGCCAAGGACGGGACTGCGGCGACGGCCAGGAGCGCAAGAGCTCCCAGCAGGGATTGCGGTTTCATGATACACCTCCCACGTTTTCGACCGCCCTCCTCTAGAGCGATCTCGTTGTCCGCTGCCCCCACGAAGCAGCGATCTCCCTTAAGCCTCGGCGCCGACAATCATCGCGACAACGTCCTGCTTGTTTGCTTCCGTTGGCTTCAATTCGCCCACCTTCCGACCCTGCCGAAGCACAACCGCCCGATCGGCGATTTCGACCACATGCTCCATGTTGTGCGTGATGATGATCACGGCGTTGCCGTCGGCTTTGAGCTGTTTGATAAGGTCAAGAACCTGGCGAGACTCGCGAAGACCGAGGGCGGCCGTCGGTTCGTCAAGAATCACCAGCTTGCGCGCAAAAACTATGGCGCGCGCGACCGCGATCGCCTGTCGTTGTCCGCCGGACATCAGCGCGACCGGCGCATCGAATCTCGGCAGCTTAACCTTCAGACGATCGATAACACTCGCCGCTTCCTGCCTCATCGCGGCCGTGTTGAGGAAGCGGAGCGGACGCGGCAACCAAGAGGGAAAAGCGACTTCCCGTCCGCAATAGAAATTCTGTACGGGGGTCAGGTTGTCGAAAAGCGCCAGATCCTGATAGACGGTTTCGATGCCGGCGCGGCGGGCGGCTGCCGTCGAATGGAGCGATACGGGAGCACCATCCACGAGGATTTCTCCTTCGTCGAGGCTATGAAGCCCGCTAATGCATTTGACGAGCGTCGACTTGCCGGCGCCGTTGTCACCCAAGAGAGCGGTTACCTCACCTGAATAGGCATCAAAGCTTACATTTTTCAGGGCGTGTATTGCGCCGAAGCGCTTCTGGGCGTTTCGAACCGAAAGTGCCGGTGTGATGGATGTCGGGCTCATCGTGCGCTCGCCGATTGAAGCACGCGGGCGCGTGCTTCAAGATGGTTACGGAGCACGTCAGCCTCCACGGCGATGACGATAACGAGCCCAATCGCGATCATTTGAAAGAACACGTCGACGCCGAGAAGGTTAAGGGCGTTGCGGATGACGCCGATCAGCACGGCGCCGATCAGGGCGTGGCCGAGATGACCTCGTCCGCCCAGGAAGCTAGCGCCACCGATAATCACCGCAGCAATCGTGTCGAGCTCCAAAAGATTGCCGTAGATTGGCGAGGCGGCGGCGGTCCGGCCCGCGAGCAGCACCGAGCCGAGGCCTGCACAAAAGCCGGAAATAATATAGGTCGAAAGCAAAATGCCCCTTACCGGTATGCCCATGCTTCTGGCAGCACTCGGCGAGCCGCCGACCGCATAGATCCATCGGCCACAGACCATCGACTTCGTCAGGATCAGAAAAAGAAGCCCGAACATGCCGACGACAAAGAATGAATTGGGCACGCCAAGCGTCGTACCGCCGCCGATCGCCGTCACAGCGTCGGGCATTCCGCGCATGGTGGTGTGGCCTGGCGCCAATGCAAGTGCCAGGCCGCGGCAGATACTCAAGCTTGCAAGGGTAATGATAAAAGGATGTGGCAGCCGCCCGTAGACAAAGACCACGCCGTTGACCGCACCGACAGCCGTACCCGCAACCAGCATGGCCGTAATGACGACGATTGAGGAATCAACCTGCTGGTAGACGAGTCCGCCGATGACTGTCGCCAGCGCAAGATTCGAGCCGACAGACAGATCGATCCCTCGCGTCAGGATAACGAGCTGCTGCCCCATCGCCACAACGGCAATCACTGCCGTCTGCGCCAAGATGTTCCCCAGGTTAACGGGCTTTAGAAAAGCCGGCGTGATCAAACTGACGACGGCGATGAGCAATATCAGGATCAACAACGGGCCAAGGCTCAACAGCTTCAGTCCCAATGAGATGCCAGATTGTCTCGGGCGGAAGGTTGCTTGCGAACCACCAGGCCGCGACGAATTCTGAGGCAGAATCCCGGAGTCTTCCAATTTCCCCTAGCCTCCCCTGTTTTTTATACATAAGAAACATATGATACACGTACGTCAACTTGTTTTTTATGGATATCAAACCATACCTGGAGTTGCGCCATGAGAACCGATACGACATTCAAGCGGGCATTCAATGATATGATCGAGATCATTCGAACACTCGATCTTGGGGAGGAATTGCCGTCCGAAAACGCACTGCGCGCCCAGCTTGGCGTGAGCAGAACAACGGTGCGAAAGGTGCTGGCAGGGATGGCCGCACGTGGGATCATTATGTCTGAAGCCCACCGACGGATTATACGCAAGCAGCCGCGGCAGAAAGAGCGCTATCCGAAGGAAGAGACCTTGGCAATTTCGGAACAGGTCGAGACGAGCTTCATGGAATGGATGCTGCGCGGTGATGCCTGTCCGGGCACAGAAATCAATGAGACGGAATTGGCCCGGAAATTCGGCGTCGCGACAACGATTATCCGTGAATTTCTCAACCGATTTCAGAAATATGGGCTGATCGAGAAGCGTCAGAATGCCGGCTGGGTTTTTAAAGGGTTCACGGCCAGTTTCGCGCTCGAACTGTTCGAGATCAGAGAGATGTTCGAAATGCGCTCCGCCCGGCTGTTCGCCACCCTGCCCGACGGGTCGCCCGTCTGGAAACAGATCCAGGCCATGCGAGCGGCGCATTTGGAGCTGCTCGCAGATATTGACGCTCGATTTCAGGATTTCTCGGAGCTGGACAGCCGATTTCACCGGCTGATTACGGCAGTCGCGCCAAACCGCTTTATCGAAAGCTTCCAAGACGTTATCGCCATGGTCTTCCACTACCATTATCAGTGGAACAAGCGCGATGAACGCGCGCGGAACGAGGTTGCCATCAGGGAACATCTCGCGTTGATCGAAGCCCTTGAAAGCCGCAACGTCGCCTCGATCGATCGCGCCTGTCGACTGCATCTGACGTCCGCCCGCGAGACTTTGCTTCGTTCGATCATGCAGTAACCTTGAGATGCACGCGGCACTCATGGTCCAATGCGGAAAAGGCTTGATTGGTTTGAAGTGTCTCGTCCGCCGATGTGCCGATCACGGAAAAAGCATAAAAAGACGATCTGCCGCTGCGCAGCAAGGGGGGTCCCGTTGGCGTGCGGATGTATCTCCGACAACAATTAGGTCGTCCAAGCCATCCCCCACAACCGCGCGGCGGAAAATGCTTCCTGCAATGGCGAGCCCCTCTGCTTGGAGCTCGAGCCACCGACAGCTTCAACGTTCAAATCGCGCCAGCATCCGCTTCAGTTGTGCGTTTTGCAGTTGAAGCTTGTTCGCCAGTTGCTCCCGGAGCAAGCTGATCTCTTTATCGAGGCTCATCGCTTCATCAGACAGTGCGGGAACGCCTGGAGACTCATGCCGAACGACCCCAGTCTCGGCTTTCCTGCTGCGGCTGCCCCGTTTTCGGGTTGCGCCTCGGCGGGTCTGCGAGGGTCTCGAAGCGTCGTATGCGAGCACGTCGGTGTCATCAGATACAACCGAATTAGCAGCTTCCAGCGGCTTGGCGCCTTCAATAACCGGCGCGCCCTGTTCCTGCAGCTCACCAGACCTCGCACCAGATTGATCGTGAGGCCGCAGCTCCTCGCCTGCTGGGCGGTCTGTGAATCGCAATCCTTCGTCGTCCGCCGGTGCAGTCGGCCTGTCGACGGTCGACATTTCCGGCGTCACATCACCGGTCGAGTTGTTTTCTTCCTTCGGAAGCCGTCGCGGTGACACCAACCGAGCAAGAAGTTTCCATGGAGACGCCATTCTATTCGACCTCGCGTTACCCCACATGCAGTTGCGAATTCAAGTCTTGGCGGCAACGGGAACTGTCGCCAGACGCACATCTCCATAAACACGGAAATGTGCCGGCAACCGTTGGTCAAACGAGGTTGAGCCGCTTTCGCAATTCGGCATTTTCGGCGCGAAGCTTCTCAGCCAACAGCTTACGCAGTCCTCGATTTTCCTCTTCCAGCTGCAGTAGGTCCGCCATCTCATCGATCACCCCCGTTATAGGTGCGCTCTCGATTTGCACCGCCTTCGGAGTCCGTTTGATTCGCCCACGCTTGGCGCTGTTCACGACGTCATCGGCCTTGACCCTGCGTCCTCTCTTCGGTTTTCCGGCTGCCGTCTTGGCAGCATCCGCGGGCTCTGCCGCAACTTCGGCTGACCGGGTTTCAACGGCCACCTTTTTTGCGCGAGGTTTGCGCTGCTTCTTAATCGTCGCGGGAGCCGTTACCGCTGGGGCGTCAGCAACAATTGTCGTATCTCGTTCGTCGGCCATTATGGTCTCCTGTAAAGCCGCTTCAGTTGTCCGCTGTCGGGCCGGCAGTGTCAACACTCCCGGCTGTCCCCGTTCGGGCAGAGATAGCTCACCGCCTGGTTTGCCAACCTGGAAGCCTACCGGCGGAAAGAGCATTGCCTCTTCCTGCACATCTTGAGCGATGGACTTGAGATCCATGTCTCCCCAGATCGAATTCGATTTGCTCTCGGTTCTTCGCCGACCCGATTTGTGTTCGACAACAAAACTGCGTTGGAGTTTTTTCACTAAGAGGCCTTGGGTGTCTGCGGTGATGTTCCAGCGATGTCTTCAGCACCGCGACGGACTCCGTAGATAACGGCTGTCGCGCTGCCGGTCTAGACCCATGACGCGCCCCGCCATGCACACGGCTCTGACGGATCGTCCTCCGCTCGAAGTCATCACGACGTTGAGGGAGATGTCCTGTCCGTGCTTCAAAACACGACCGAAAGCGTATGATTGTGCTGGGTCGCTCTTGCGAGGCAATCAGCGGGGATCTCCAGTATGCGCGGCCTTGTTCGGGGGTTCAATAAGCAAGCCCTTAGATCAGGACGCATTAGGTTGGTATATCAGATCATTATGAGCCGCTTATCGTCGCGAGGGACAGCATAATGATCCGGGTGACAACTAGAGCCCGTCTACAATCGACAGGATGGACGCGCATCATTCCGCGCTCCGTAGCAGAACCGTCAAGGGTCCTCCGTTCCACTTGAACTCTCTAATACTGGATGCTATGTGCGACGCCGGGTCCGCAGTTCACCCAGGCATCGCCGTTCCCCCGAACACGCTAAACCTGCCTGTCAAGATAGATATGGACACCAATCCGTGCCATGTCGGAAGGGCGATCGCCGATGATCCTTTTGGACGGCACGACCGAAGGATAGGTCATGTCCAGAAAACTGATACCGCTTAATCTGAGCGACGTTTCGACGTTTGCCAAATCGGTGAGATCGCAATTGTCCAACCAAGATGGACTCCCGTCCCACCTCGAATTGTTGAATATCCTCGCCAAAGCTGCTGGGCTCGGCAATTTCCAGAATTTGCGAGCGACGGTGAAAGGTGCGGGGGATCCGGCACCAAGCCCACCCGACGACAAACTGTTTCAGCAACCTTCCGATATCAATCAGAGGCTGGTGGAGAGAATTGCCCGCTGCTTTGACAAGGGCGGCCGATTGCTGCGTTGGCCGGCGCGACGCACTGACCAGATCGTTGCGCTTTGGATATTGTGGGCGCAGATTCCGGCAGCACGCGAGTTCTCTGAGCCAGATGTAAACATCCTGCTCAATGAGCGCCATGACTTCGGCGATTACGCACTTCTGCGCCGCGAGCTCTGTGATCTCGGGCTGATGACCCGGACGCCGAACGGACGAGTCTACAGACGCGTCGAACGACCAATGCCTAGCGACGCGGCAGCGGCGCTCCGTCTTATCTTGCGCTGATCAGTCCAATCGGCACTGATCCCGATCCCATTCTCGTGATCGGCGGTGGCGAGGGCTTTATGATGAAGTCCGACCCAGGCTCGTCTCGCAAAGAATGCAAGCGAAATTTGGCCCATCCGTCAGGCGGATGTATCTGACAGGCTATGTGGGGCTGATTGCTGGAGTTCAGGTCTTTCGACCGGTGACCGGCAGCGTCTTGTGAGGGATCGAACCTGTGCGTGGGGAGTTAAGGAGCTCGCTTCACCTCGGCTTTTCGTCGCTCCTGGTTCAACCTGTTGCTCCGGCTGCCTGTCGAGCTTGGACGTGGTCTGGAGAACTTGGAGGCGATGGAGCAAGAGGTCAGGAACCCTCTGCTAGCTGCGGCTGTCAGCGCGTCGATATCTACAGCAACGGTGGTTAGCCGCGTTTGTCGCGTGGCTAGCGGACCGTTGCCGTGATGCGCGTCTCTCATGGATGAGGCAGAGGCGGCTCACGCCGCCTCCTCCTCGTCGCGGTTCGGCTGCAAGGAATGCAGGTAATCGACGGCGCGCTGCGCATGTGCTGCCGCTGAAAAGATGGCACGCTTGTCGTTGCCCAGAACCTTGAGCCAGCCGTCGAGGTAGCTTGCGTGGTCGGGTCGTGGTTCGAGCTCGGGGACGATGCCGAGATCGGCGCAGAGAAACGCGCTGCCGAGTTCGGCAATCAGCTCCTCACGGGCACGTTCGCTCCTGCCTTTTGCGTAGCGGCTGAGATCGCGATCAAGCCTTCGTGGTGCGCCGGTCCAGTGCGTCTTATGCCGATATCGGCATAATTGCCATTATGCCGTAAGCCGGATTATGCCGCATGACCGATCTTCAGGGTGGAAACTCCTCTATTCGGCCATGCGACGGTTCGGCATAATCAGAGCGATTCTAGGAACGCGAGCAGTTCGTCGTTGGGTTGATATCGTCCTGGATGGGCTTCCGGCCTGGTGACTTGAGAGAGCGCCTTCTCCTTCAACCGCATGTCGGCGTGGATATAGATTTGGGTCGTTTCCACGGATTCATGCCCAAGCCAGAGCGCAATCACGGATTGGTCGACGCCGTGATGAAGCAGTTCCATCGCCGTGCTATGTCGCAAGGTATGCGGCGTTACGCGCTTGCTCTTGAGGCTCGGACATGCTCGGGATGCCGTGAGGCAATGCTTGCGCACCAGATGTTCAAGCGCATCACGGCTGAGCCGCTCGCCCCGGATCGAGGGGAACAGGGGACTGTCGCTGTCACGGCGCTCCCCAATCCAACCCTGGATCAGCTTTACCGTATCGCGACGAAGAGGCGTACTGCGTTCCTTTCGCCCCTTCCCGATGCACCGGATGTGGGCGCCGGTGCTAAGGACCACATCATTGCAGCGCAGACTGATCAGCTCGGAGGCCCGCAATCCGGTCTGAAGCGCAAGCAACAGCAGGGCGTGATCACGTCGCCCCACCCACGTCGTTCGATCCGGCGCGGCCAACAGCGCCGCTATTTCCTCTGCGTCCAGGAACGTCACACTTCGCTTCACGTATCGCTTGCTTGGCATCGAGAGAATGCGCTGGCAATGAAGAAGCCAGGTCGGATCGGTCATCGCAACGTATCGGAAGAATGAGCGTATTGCGGCAAGGCGCGTATTGCGGGTTCGTGCCGTGTTACCGCGCGCCGTCTCGACGTGGGTTAGGAAGTCGGCGACGAGATCGGCGTCAAGATCTTCGATCGTCAGCTTCGTGGGCGGCTTTCCACGCCGAGAGCCAGCGTAGCGTATCAGCAGCCGGAATGTATCCCGGTAGCCGGCGATGGTGTGGGGGCTTGCCTCCATCTGTGTGCATAGCCGGTCAGTGAAGAAGCGTTGGATGAGTGCGGGGAAACTGCTCGCCTTCATAGCTCCCCCTCCGCCGCCCTTGCTATTCGGGCGGAAGCCAATTCCAGCAATTCCGGAACCGCCTCCAGATACCAATAGGTATTGGCGGGGCTTGCGTGACCGAGCCAGGTCGTGAGCTTGATCATCTCGCGCCCGACATCCTGGCCGGAACGATACCAGTTCAGCATCGTCCGAACCGCGAAGGTGTGGCGAAGGTCGTGGATACGTGGCCCGCGCCCATGGCGCTTGTAAGCCTGCCTCGGCCTCAAACCGATCTGCTGGCAGACGAGCGCGAAGTTGTAGCGTGCGCCGCAATCGCCGAGACGATGGCCATCGCACGTGACAAACATGGGCTCTGATCTGTGCCCTAATAGCCGGTCCCGTTCACGCCTATAAATCTCCAGTTGGTGCACGACGGTTTGATCCAGCGGCAAAAGCCGTTCCTTGCCAAGTTTTCCGAAGCGAACACGAAGGACGCCCGATTCAACATCGAGATCGGTCTGGTCGAGACGCAGGGCTTCGTTAATCCGAAGTCCGGTCACGGCGATCAGGCCGAAGAGCGTCGAACAGGTGAGACCGCGGATGCCGTAGACTGATGGCAACGTGCTGGCATGCTCGATAATCGCAATGATTTCGGCGTCGCTGTAAATGTATGGATGTACCCGTTGGACATGAGCAGGCACCAACCCCTGGGGCGGAACCTCGTGCCGCCGATCCATGCCGTGTAGCCAGAGGGCAAATTGACGAGCGACCCGGAAGCGAGCGCCTCGTGTTCCGGCACTGGCGGAGGGCAGGCTTTCGAGCCAGCGCATGATCAATCTGGTATCGACGTACTCCGCACCATTGTTATCGGCGAAGGCGGTGAAGCGACGCAAAATGCGTTCGTCCGTACTCAGGTCGGCACCCAGCCGTCTTCTGATGCTGATGTAGCGATGCTGTTCGGCGAGGAAGCTCATTGCGCTGCCTCCACAGTCGGCCAAGGCTGGGCGATGGAGCGCAATCCATCCGTGTCGAGCTTCGCATAGATCATCGTTGTTGCACGCGATCGATGCCGCAACAGATCGCCGATCTCCTCCAGCGAGGCACCGGACCGAACCAGGTTTGTCGCAAGGCTGTGACGCAGAACATGCGATCCGACATAGGGTGTCGGCGGCTTCACCCCGGTTGCCGCGAACGCTTCCCGCAAAATCGAGTTGACGATCTGGCTATCCTTGAACGGGCGGTTCGGTGCCCGATGGCTCACGAACAGCGTGCGGGTTGTCGTTGACGTTCGCTCGTCGCGCAAATACCTGCTGATTGCCTCGCCGACGTCTGGCGGGATTGGCAGACGGTCATGACATTGACCCTTTCCGCGAACCAGAAGCTCGCCGGCCCGCCAGTCGATGTCATCGAGCTGGATCGCCATGACCTCCGGCGCGCGCATGCCGAGCCTGGCCATCAAAAGCAACATCGCGTAGTCACGGGCGCCACGCCGCGGATTGGTCGCGACCGATGCCAGAAGGGCATCCACTTCGTCGGGCGACAGATATCGCGGAAGCCTCTCGCCCCAAGGCTTGTGCACCCTGGGCACGCAGAGCGAGAGGTTGGTGGTGGTCAGACCTCGGGCGAACAGATACTGGAAGAAGCCACGCAGATGCGTGGACAACGTCTTGTCGCGGTAGGGCGTCTTGCGCGCGATAACATGCTCCATAAACGCAACGACGTCGCGGGCGCTGAGCACAGCAAGATCGAGCCCACCGTCTCCAAAGCGATGAGCCAGGAAGCGGGCGGCAAACCCCAGCACGTGTTTGACGGACCGTGGGCTGAGGCCGCGCTGCCGCAGAAGGTAAAGCTCAAGGTTGCCGAGAAGCTCTCGGCGTTCGGCTTGCGCAGCAGTGAGTGGCGGTCGCGTCGCTACGCCGATTTCGATCAGGTGCTCGACAAATAGCCTGGCAAGGTTGGGAACCTTGTTTTGGCTCTTTGGTGTCGTCGGCAGCCGCCGACCCAATTCGACCGCAAGTTCTGTCGTCAAACCTGACGGCGCAATTCCCTCGTCTTCCAGCAGTTGGCCAAAGCGCCGCAGGAGGTAACGATAGTTCTCCACGGTGGCAGGCTTGTAGTTCTTGGCGGAGAGGCTTTCCTCGAAAGAGGCGAGATAGGGCTCAAGGCAGGTAAATCGGTTGGATATGTCCATCATTGTGCTCCGGGTTGGTGGAGCAACAATCTTCTTCAACAACTCTACATCAATTCGATACCGGCCTTTGCTGACCTGCTGGCAGACATGACGTGGTCGAGCTGATTACGGCACGCCGGGAGTGCCGCAAGAGGGTGGTTTGCCACATGTCGGTAGGGAAGATATATCGATGTTGACAGAGTAGGACAATTGACCTAATTACCAAACTAGGACAAGTGACCTAGTCGTGGAGAAGTTTCATGATCGCCGATCTCTTCAATACCTTTCAGCTAAGTGATTTGCCGCTGACCAATCGCATGGTGATGGCGCCAATGACGCGCAACCGCGCCGACGGTGGTGGCAATGTGACGCCCATTATGGTTTCGCACTACCAACAGCGGGCTTCAGCCGGTTTAATCATCGCCGAGTCCACTACTGTTTCTCCCGAGGCTGTTGGCTACCCCTTCACTCCCGGCCTTTTCACCGACACACACGTGAGCAGTTGGCTGCGACTGACCAACGCCGTGCATTCCTCAGGAGGCCGTATTTTCGTGCAACTGCAACACTGCGGCCGGGTTTCCCATCCCAGCCTCCAGCCGGAAGAAGCTCCCCCGGTCGCGCCATCGCCGGTTCGTCCAGCCGGCAAGGCAGTCACATACGCCGGGATGCAGGATTTTGTGACGCCGCGCGAACTAATGCTCGCAGAGATTCCAGGTCTCGTCGCTCAGTTTCGACATGCCGCGGCGTTGGCAAAGCGCGCGGGATTCGATGGGGTCGAGATTCACGGAGCGAACGGATACCTAATCGACCAGTTCCTGCGCGACGGCAGCAACCGGCGAGGTGACGCGTACGGCGGCAGTGTCGGCAACCGTATGCGATTGCTGAACGAGATCCTCGACGCCGTCAGTGAAGTTTGGCCCGTAGGGAGAATTGGTGTGCGCCTGACACCAGAGAACAGCTTCAACGACATGGTCGATTCCGACCCGCAAGCTCATTTCGAATACGTCATCAGGGAGCTTGGGGCTCGAGGGGTTGCATACGTCCACGTTCTACAAGGAGACATGTCAGCAAAATCGTCTGTGGTCGACTATCGCGCTCTTCGGGCATGTTTCGCTGGCACTTATATCGCGAACAACGGCTATGACCTAGCCCGCGCAAAGCAGGCAATCGCGAATGGCGAAGCCGATCTCGTGGCATTCGGCCTCCCCTTTCTCGCCAACCCTGATCTCGTACGGCGTTACCGGCAGGGATTGCCATTGAACACGGCTGATCCAGCGACGTTCTATGGTGGGGGCGACGCCGGATATACTGATTATCCGTTCTTCACGGGCGAAGAGGCCTCTGCTGCCTAAGGCGTCCGAAGACCAACAGGGAATTACTACGATGGCCAATCGGGCTACACGTGAGGAGATCGTCGGCGTAGCGGACGATCTGTTCTATCGCAGAGGATTTGATCACACGTCCTTTGCAGACATTGCCGAGCTGGTGAAGATTTCTCGCGGCAACTTCTATCACCATTTCAAAACGAAGGACGACATTCTCGAAGCGGTGATCCAGAAACGCCTCGCTGATCGCAATGCCATGGTGGAGCGATGGGAGATAGAGGGCGAAACACCTGTAGAGCGGATCAGCAGCTTCATCGATATCCTGATTGTGAATGGGGATAAGATCAAACTGTATGGATGCCCGATCGGGACTTTGACGAGCGAGCTTGCGAAACTGAACCATCCAGCGCAGCCAGACGCCGGCAGATTGTTCACGCTGTTTCGGACATGGATTCGCCGTCAGTTCGTAACACTGGGTCGAGAAGCCGATGCGGATGTGCTTGCCATGCATCTTCTCTCCCGGTGTCAGGGCGCAGCGACCCTTTTCAATGCATTCCAGGATCAAGACTTCGTTCAGCGCGAGGTCGATCAGATGAAGGGCTGGTTGAAGGATATCGCTGCCGAGGCGTCAAAACCGACCGGTGATAAGCTGCCTCGAACGAAACCGCTCAACGCGACATAACGAGGCGCGTGTCTTTCTCATTCCATCACAGCTCAAGAAACGGGACAGTTCATGTTTATCGTATTTCTCAGGTTTTCCGACAACAAGCCGCAGGCCTCTCAATTTCTTGAGGGACACAATGCCTGGATCAAAAGAGGTTTCGACAGCGGAACTTTTCTGCTTGCAGGCAGCCTGCAGCCGAACGCGGGAGGTACACTTCTCGCTCACAACATTGATCGGATAAGCCTTGAGGCGTTGGTTCAGGAGGATCCGTTCGTGGCAGAGCGTGTGGTGAGCGCCGAGATCCACGAAGTCACCCCAGGCCGGCTTGATGAACGGCTTATGTTCCTGAAAGGGTAATTGATGAGCGGAACTGTCCTGGGTCATGACGGGCGGCTGCGCTGCCGTTGGTGTGCGGCCGCACCCCACTTTCTTCATTACCATGACGCCGAGTGGGGCTTTCCGGTCTTCGACGATTTTCGTCTGTTCGAAAAGCTCTGCCTCGAAGGCTTTCAGTCGGGCTTGAGCTGGCGAACAATCCTGGCCAAGCGCGAGAACTTCAGGTTTGCCTTTTGGGCCTTCGATTTCAACCGCATCGCGCAATTCAATGACGCCGACATCGAACGACTCTTGAAGGACGAGGGAATTGTGCGCCATCGTGGCAAAATCAATGCTGTCATCAACAATGCGAAGCGTGCGCAAGAACTCGTCAAGGCGGAGGGCTCCTTCGCCAACTACATCTGGCGCTTCGAGCCGAGACGTGAAGATTGCGCCGAACCGCAGACTGCATCGACTTCCGCAGCTTCAATCGCGCTATCGAAAGATTTAAAAAAGCGTGGGTGGTCCTTCGTCGGGCCAACCACCGTCTACGCCTTCATGCAGGCAATGGGGCTCATCAACGACCACGCTTGGGGATGCGAGATCAGGGCTTCTGTCGAAGAGGCGAGAGCGGATTTCCAGCGACCAGTGTAGCCAACGGAAAGCAAACCGGTAGCTATTATGCCGACCATCAAGGCGGAGTTAGTGTTTAATTCCAGTGTCGTTCTCATCAGATTCGGCATAATCCGGCTTACGGCATAATGCGTCATCTCGTGACTGAGGATGGCGACATAGGAGGCATCGTCCCTGAAGGCATCCAGGCATGGCATCTGGATGTAATCACGCTGAGCGGCATAATAGGCAGCCGTACCTCCGTGCCGGATCAGCGCACCGGTATTGGCAAAGAAGCGGCCGGCATTGCCGATGCGGCTCATTGGATCGACGACAGGTGCGATGTCATCAAAACGCCCGTCGAGACCGGCGATCTGATCGGTGTTGAACACTGTGTAAGCTTTGAGGAATGGAATATCCTGTTCGACCTCAGTGCCAGTCTCCGTCGTTTCAGTGCGGATGAACGAACTGGCGAAGATCACGGTTGTGCCGGTTTCGCCCTTGCGGACGGCGCCGCCGAGCTCGATTGCCTGGCGAAACGTCATCCAGCTTGATGAGGCAAAACCACGGGCGATGGCTTCGGACCAGAGGAGAAGGACGTTGATCCCGGAATAGGGTTGACCGTTATGGCGCAGTGGCCGGCTGACCTCGCCCGTCGCATGTCCCGTCGTCCAGGGCTTGGTCCACGGCCGCACGCCACGTTCGAGATCGGCGATGATTTTGGTGGTGATGCGGCTATAGATATCGGATCGTTGATGGGATGGCTGCCTGCTCATGTCTGAACCTCCGTTTCGAGGTCGCGGCCATCGCGACCTGCTACGGCGGTCCGAAAGCCAGGCTGCAAGCGCAGCCTGCACCCGCAGGGCCGCAACGTAGTGGAGGACGGCAAGGCCGTTGCGGGCGGCGCGAGCCTGGCAGGACCAGAAGCCGAGGCAGGACGCAATGGCCGCAATAGGATCGGCAAGTGTTGATGCAGGCAGACGTGGCAGATCTGCGAGGTGTCAGGCCGTCGCTCACGCCGCAGATGGACCGCGGCAATGAGGCCCACCTGGCCGGCCGCGCCAGTAACCCGGCGATATCGACAACGTCGCCACGCAACGCCGAGACGATCCTGAAGTGGATGCCGCTCACCGCTTCAGCTCGAAGGCCAAGTTTGGCAGGTCCGATCAGGCGCTGATGCCTATAGCGGACGGAGTGCAGCGTCCCATCAAGGTTGGACTGCCAGTCATTGGCCCTGTGCCCAGGCCTCCGGACGGGTTAGCTCATGCGTCTGGCCCGCCTTGGCCGTATCGGCCAGAAAAGTGCACTGAGCGGCCTTGAAGGTCAGCCAGTGTGGATTGCAAGCAAATCGGCATAAACTGTCGGATTGCTCGCCAGCACCGGATGGCCCTGCAGCAAGGCTTCGCCCTCAGCCGGGAAGGCTAGACGGGTTCCACCGGCTTCCTTGACGAGGCAGTAGCCGGCCATGCAGTCCCAGGCACGCATGTGGGGCTCGTAGTAGCCAACAAGCCGCCCCGCGGCCACATAGGCCAGCATCAAGGCGCCCGAGCCATTGCGGATGAAGTTGCCACCCTTGGCAAGCAAAGCAGACACAATTGCGCCTACCCGCTCCGGGGTTACATAGGAATTGCAGCCAATGCCGGTCATTGCATTCTGCAAAGTCCGTGACGGATCGAGGCTGAGTTTCTTGCCGTTCAGGCTCGCGCCCATGCCCGCCGCCGCTGCGTAGAGTTCATCATCGCACGGGACGTGGATCACGCCGATCACGGGCATACCGCGGTGCAGAACGGCAATCGATACACACCATGTCGGCATGCCATTGACGAATGGCGCTGTTCCGTCAATCGGATCGACAACCCATGTCAATCCCGACCCCCCTTCCTGATAACCGTATTCCTCGCCGAGAAATCCGTCTGCCCCAAAAGCTTCCGCCACGCGCTCTCGTATGAATGTCTCGACGTTGCGGTCGGCAATTGACACGACGTCCTGCAGATCCCGCTTCGTTTCGATCACGAGTCTGTCGCGCCCGTTGAAATAGTCGAGCGCCATAGCGCCCGCCTCCCGCGCAACGGCTTTGGCAAAGACAAAGCGTGTATCAAGTTCCGTCTGTTGCGACATAATGCTGGTACTCCTTGCAATAGTTCAGGTCGTTGAGTGGTTTAAGAGGTCGGCGTCGAAGTGGATGGGCGAAGCGGCCGATCAGGGGGGTGATTAGAATCGCTGCTCAGATGTATCGGCAACGGACATCAAGAACCTGCGCAAGAAAAGGCGCAGCCGAATCTCAGGCCTTCATCTTCAAGCTGTCGCGAATGTTCAACTCGCGTTGCTGCTCAGGAAGATCAAGCCGATTCACATCAATGGCGCTCATACCCGCCCGTCGAGCTGCTTCGAGACCTTGTTCGCTATCTTCGAACACGACACACCGGGCTGGTTCTATTCCCAATAGAGCGGCCGCCTGCAGAAACAGGTCTGGGGCCGGCTTTGGATTTGCCACGTCATCGATCGTGACCAACTCGTCGAAATATTCCCGCAGGCCCGTTCCATGCAGGGTCGCAGTGACAATTTCCCGCGAACCGCCGGAGGCAACAGCCATGGGACGCACGCCGGCCAACCGGCGAACCGTCGCAGCAACCACATGCACTTCACGCACTCTGTGTAGATTCTGAAGAAAGTGCGATCGCATGGTGGCGATGACGGATTCGCGATCGAGCACAACGTCGAATTCTCGCTCAAAGGCCTCCATAAGGACCCCTTCAGACATTCCCGCCCGCATCAAATACCAGGCCTGATTCATCGGTTTGCCGGAATGGGCAAAGCCGGCTGCCCATGCGTCCGCATAGACAGGGGGCGTGTGAACAAGTGTGCCGTCGCAATCAAAAATCACGGCCTCGAAATCATTTTCCAGCGATAGAATATCAATCATACCTAATCCTTCCGGCGGGCGAACATCGGTTTAACGCAAGGGCTCCATACAGGCTCGTTCTGTTAGGCGGTCATCGAACGCAGGCTGGCCCAGGATTTTGCCTCAGAGTCTCTCACGTGCTGATAAGGGCGATGCCGCGACTTCGGAAGCCGAGCGTAGCGTCGGACGCGACCGGTAAAATGCGGTCGACGGCGTGGTCGACGATGAAGAGCGTGCCGACGTCGGTTTCGACCTCATACTCGACATGATCTCCGAGATAGGCCGAATGCAGGATGCGGCCGGCAAGCCCGTGCCCCCGCCCCTCGGAAAGCGCGATGGCGCCGGGACGAACGGCAAGGCTCGCCGCACCCGGCGTCGCTCTACCCGCCGGCACACGATGTCGGAAACCACCAATGCGGATGTCAGCATCGGCGCCATCGATACCAACCACCTCGCAGGGGATCACATTCGCCTCTCCCATGAAATCCGCGATGAAGGCGGAAGCCGGCGCTTCATAGAGGTCGCGCGGGGCGCCGGACTGGGCGACTTCGCCATCTTTCATGATGATGATGCGGTCGGACACGGCAAGCGCCTCATCCTGATCGTGCGTGACATAGACGGCGGTGAAGCCGAGGCGCTGCTGGAGTTCGCGGATATCCGTGCGTACCTTGCGGCGCAGGCGCGCATCGAGGTTGGAAAGCGGCTCGTCGAGCAGCAGCACCTGCGGTTCCAGCACCAGCGCGCGGGCGACGGCGACGCGCTGTTGCTGGCCGCCGGAGAGTTCGGCGGGCAGGCGATGGCCCATGCCGGCAAGGCCGACCAGTGCCAGCCCCTCCTCCGCCTTCTCGCGCGCTTCCTTGCGGCTGAAGCCCGAGGATTCCAGGCCATAGGCGACGTTGTCGCGCGCATTCATGTGCGGAAAGAGCGCATAGGACTGGAAGACCATCGAGACATCGCGCTCATTGGCCGGCAGCATGGTGACGTCCTTGCCGCCGATCAGTATTTTTCCGGCCGAAGGATGTTCGAGGCCGGCAAGCATGCGCAGCGTCGTCGTCTTACCACAGCCGGAGGGGCCAAGCAGGGTGACGAGCGTACCGCGCTCGATGGTGAGCGAGAGGTCGGGAATGGCAGTGAAGGCTCCAAATGTTTTGCGCACGTTCTGGAAGACAACGGAACCGGCTTTGGGATTAATCATGCGATTTTCTCCTGGCGAGAGGAAGCGGATGTGGCAAGGCCGGCGACGCGGTTTTCACGGCGCAGGCGCCGTTCGCCCACGATGAGCTGGAAGCAGGCGATGACGGTGATCATCACGACGATCAGCATGGTGGAATAGGCGATGGCCACGCCATATTCCCCGTTCTCGACGAGGCCGACGATGTAGGAGGTCGCCATATTGTACTCGGCGCTGACGAGGAAGATGACGGCGCTGATGGAGGTGATTGCGCGCACGAAGGAATAGACGAGCGCGGCGGTGATGGCCGGGCGTAAAAGCGGCAGGATGACCTTGCGGATCGTGCGGAAGCTGTTGGCCCGCAGCGTCAGGGAGGCTTCATCCAGGCTCTTGTCGAGCTGGCTCATCGCCGCGATGCCTCCGCGCACGCCGACCGGCATGTTGCGGAAGACGAAGCAGGCGATCAAGATCAGTGCCGAGCCGGTCATTTCCAAGGGCGGCAGATTGAAGGCCATGATGTAGCTGACGCCGATGACTGTGCCGGGAATAGCAAAGCTCATCATGAGGGCGAATTCGAAGGCATTCTTCCCGACGAATTTTTGACGCACGATAATATAAGCCGTCAGTAGGCCGACGGCGGCAGTCAGCGGAGCAGAGACCAACGCGATCTCGATCGTCGTCCAGAACGAGTTCCAAGCGACGCCCGTCCAGGCGATCCCATTTTCGAAGCTGATCGAGAAGGCCTTGGCGTAGTGGTCGAGCGTCAGCGAGTTGTCGAGACCCCAGGTTTTCACGAAGCCGCCGACCAGGATCATGCCGTAGATGACGAGCGTGAAGAGGATCCACGGGATGACGACGGCGTGAACGCCGATCGACAGCCCTCGCGGCAGAGCGATGTGCGATCCGCTATCGCCCTTGCCGGTGACGGTGGCGTAGTTTTTGCCCGACAGCCAGACGCGTTGGGCGAGGAAGGCGGAGAGCGTGAATAGCAACAGCACCGTGGCGAGTACGGCGGCGCGCGACGGATCGTTCTGCGACCCGACCACGGCGAAGAAGATCTCGGTCGAAAGCACGCCATGGCTGCCGCCGAGCACCAGCGGATTGCCGAAGTCGGCCATGCTTTCGATGAAGCCGATGAGGAAGGCGTTGGCCAGACCGGGCTTCATCAGCGGCAGCGACACCCGCCGGAACGTGCGCCAACGGTCGGCGCGCAGCGTCGTGGACGCCTCCTCCATCGACGGGCTGACGCCCTCGACGACTCCGATCAGCACGAGGAACGAGATCGGCGTGAAAGACAGCACCTGCGCTATCCAGATGCCGGTGAGACCGTAGAGCCAACGGCCGGGCTCGATGCCGAAGAGTCCCGACAGCCCCTGCGTGACGACACCGGCGCGGCCGAAGAGCAGCGTGAGCGCCAGACCGATGACGAAGGGTGGAGTGATGATCGGCAGGATCGTCAGCAGCCGCAGGCCCTTCTTGAAGGGAAACCGCGTGCGGGTGGCGACAAGCGCGAAGGCGAGGCCAAGCAGGGTCGAGCCGAGGCCGGTCATGATGGCGAGCCAGAGCGTACGCCAGGCGACGCCGCAGCGACCGGCGCCGATCACACAGTTGAGGCTCCAGATGCTCGGATCCTGCACGTTCCGGATGAAGTTATCCGCATTGAACGAGCCGTCGAAATCCTGCACCGATCCGATGAACATGCTGCCAATCGGGTAGAAGACGAAGACCGCGACGAGGAAGACGAGCAGCGCGATCGCGCTGACGACAAAGGCATCGCCCTTCATGACACCGCGTTCGGCAAGGCCGAAGGCGAAGAGCAGCACGAAGGTGATCGCAGAGAGCACCGCACCCGCCCCCATCGAAGCCTGACCGTTCGAGAGCGGGCCGAAGAGCATTTCGCTCACCGTCCAGGTCCAACCGGAAAAGCCGACGGCGAGGCCCTGGAGCGACAGGAAGAGGACGCCGATCGCGCCGGTCCAGGCGAGCACGGCGCCGCGGCGCATTGGGTCTGCCGTGCCGCGGGCCACGATAGCCAGGAGAAGGAGCACGAGCGCAGCGGCAAGCCACAGCCGGCCGTGCGCGAAAATCTGCACGACGCCGGGGGCGGCTTCCGGAGAAAGGGGGAAACCGGCCAGCCAACCGAGTCCGAAGAAGCCGTTCTCGATCCGATACCAGGGCAATAGGGTCAATGCGACCACGCCCAGGATCAGGACCACGTCCAGCCTGCGATTGCCATGTCTCATGGCTGACCTCGCTGTCTTGAGTGTGAGGAGGCGGCGCCCGGGGAGACGGGCGCCGCCGGTCTGGACATCAGTTGGCGGCGGCGCCTATTTCCCGATCCCAGCGTTCCAGCAGTGCCTTGCGCTTCGTCGGCTCGCCATAGGTCTTGAAGTCGTAGTCGATCAGCTTGATGTCCTCGAAGCGCGGCGCCTCCTTCGGGATTGCGGCGCTCTTGTTGGACGGCAGCTGGAAGGACTTGGCATCCTTCATGCGCGACTGAACTTCCGCCGTCAGCGCCCAGTCGTACCAGATCCTCGCATTGTCGAGATTGCGGGCGCCCTTGATGATCGACATGGAGCCGATCTCGTAGCCGGTACCTTCGCAAGGCGTAATCGACTTGACCGGGAAGCCTTCGGCCGTCTGCGCCACAGCATCGTGGACGAAGACGATGCCGAGCGCCGTCTCACCGCGTGCTGCGGCCTTGACGGGTGCCGATCCGGACTTGGTATATTGCGATATGTTGCCGTTCAGCTTCTTCAGGTAGTCGAAAGCCTGGTCCTCGCCCATGATCTGCACGAGAGAGGCGAGCGCCGTATAAGCGGTACCAGAAGAATTCGGGTTCGCAATTTGGATTTCGCCCTTCAGTTCCGGTGCCAAAAGGTCGGCCCAGCAGACTGGCTCCTTGTAGCCTTTGGACTTGAAGATTTCCGTGTTGTAGCCCCAGCCCAGCGCGCCGGCATAAACGCCGACGGTCTTGTAACCGGAGCTTTCGGCCTGCTTCTTCGCCCAGTCGTTGAGTTCATCGAGCTTCGGCGACTTGTATTCGAGGGTCAGATTTTCCGAAGCCGCCTGAAGATGCGGATCGCCCGTGCCGGCCCACCATATGTCTGTCTTCGGATTGCGAGCCTCGGCGCGCACCTTGGCATAGGTCTCGCCGGACGAAAGGCGAACCATGTTCACCTTGATGTCGCTATGCGCCTTCTCGAAATCGCCCTTCATCTGCTCGCAGATGACAACGTCTGCCGAGCAGATGAGGTTGAGTTCGCCAGCCGCCTGCGCCGGTAGCGCCCCGAGCGCCGTGCCGGCGAAAAGCACGAGGGAAAGGGTCTTCATTTTCATGGGGCATCCTCCTTGTTGCCTGGGTTAGATTTTCGCACGAACAAAACACAGCAGAGCCATCGGCCTGCCCGCGTCGGCGTGTGCATGTTTCTGGGTTGTGGTTTGTCTGAATGCCTTGATCAGTTCGTCGCGGCGATTTCCGCATCGAACCTGCGGAGCAGTCGGCTTCGTTCATCCGGCGAGCCGAAGGTGGCGAAGTCATAGTCGACCATCTTGATCATCGAGATATCCGGGGCTGCAAGCGGCAGGGTGGATTTCGCGTTGGATGGAACTTGGTTCTGGCCGGACGCCGCGCCCGTACCCTGCCCTTCCGGGCTCAGCGCGAAATCGACGAAGCGCTTTGCTTCCTCGATATGCCTTGCGCCTTTGACGATGCTCACGGCGCCGATCTCGTAGCCGGTGCCCTCGCAGGGTGCGACGATGACGAGGGGAAAGCCCGCTTGCTTCTGCGTCACGGCATCATGCATGAAAGAAATGCCGATGAGCGTTTCTCCTCGCGCCGCCGCCTTGATCGGCGCAGCCCCCGAGGGTGTGTAACGTTCGATATTGCGATTGAGCGCAGCGAGATAACGGAAAGCCTCATCCTCGCCGAAGAGCTGAACCAGCGTCGCAAGCGTCGTGAAGGCGGTGCCAGACGAATTCGGATTACCGCTCTGGATGCGGCCGCGATAGGCGACATCCGTGAGGTCCTTCCAGCAGGTCGGCGCGGGCAGCTTCAGCTCGCGCAGCAGGTCGGCATTGTAGGCAAAGCCGAGCGCCCCCGCATAAATGCCGGCTGAGCGGCCGCCAGACATGGCGAAGAAGTTCTGCGCCCAGGGCAGCATGTCGCGCTCATGGGCCGGCTGGTAGGGTTCGAGCAGATTTTCAGAACCGGCCTGCAGATGAGTATCGCCCGTGCCGCCCCACCAGACATCGACGGTAGGTGCTGTTTTCTCCGCGCGGATCTGATTGAGAATATCGCCGGTGCTCTTGCGTGTCACCGAAATTTCGAGCCCGGTCTTCGCCTCATAGGCCGTCTTCATCGCGGCACACCACGTCTCGTCCACCCCGCACAGAACGGTGAGCGACGGTGCTGCGATGCCGGTGCTGGCGCTCGCCAGCCACAAAGCTGCTACCGCGCTGAAAGCGGTGATGCCTCTCACAACTTCCTCCCATTGGACCTTGCGTCCCAATCTCCGTAATCAGGATGTCACATCTGCTTCCCCGCGCAATCGAAGAATGGTTACGGTTCTTACAGCCGGAGCCGGTATCACCCTCGAAAAAATGACAAAGGTTACAAATGTGACAAACCGCATAACACGAGCTCGCTTTGAAGATCGTGACATCTCTGCCTATAATAGGCACGGGAGGACGTGCATGTGTTGAATGAGAGGATAACCATCCTGATCGTCGAGGACGATCCGGACATGGCGGAGCTTATCTCCGACCTCATAGAGGCGGAAGGTTGGACAGCTCTAACCGCGCCATCCGCGGAAGAGGCCGCGATCGTCCTTTCGCGCGAAACCGTGCATCTCGTGCTCGTCGACCATAACCTGCCCGGCACATCCGGACGCACCTTCGCGCAGCGCCTGCGCGCGCAGGCCAATATCGGCATTGTCATGGTGACCGCTGCAGGCAGCGCCGTGGACCGGGTGCTGGGTCTCGAAACCGCGGCAGACGACTATGTCGTCAAACCCTTCGAGCCCATCGAATTGACGGCCCGTATCAAAGCCGTGCTGCGCCGGACGATTCCCTCGCTGAAGCCGGAGCGCGAAAGCGAGCGGGAGCATGAACCCACATCCCTGAAGCTCGGCGAATGGTCGGTGGATCTCAAGAGCCGCCGCGCCATCTGCCGTACCGACCCCGCCAAGTCGCTCACGAGCGCCGAATTCGCGCTGCTCGAAATCCTCGCCGAAACGCCAAACACACCCGTTAGCCGCGCGCATATCCTCGATCGATTGGGCGCGGAAAGCGAGCGCTATATCGACCGCAATGTCGACGTGCTCGTGCTGCGTCTGCGTCGCAAGATCGAGCGCAATCCAGACCTGCCGCGCCATATCAAGACGCGCCGCGGCAAGGGCTATATTCTCGACACAGACGATAGCGAGACCGCACCGTGATCAGCCGTCCGTTCCTCTCCTCCATCGCCTTTCGGCTGCCCTTCGCCATCGCCTTCATCTGCGTGCTCGTCTTCAGCCTTGCGACCATTGCCGTCTACGGCCTGCAGCGGGCGCGCCAAGAAATGGCCGCCTATGGCTTGCAGGCGTTTTCGGCTCTCGCCAAGGCCTCGCTGGTCTCGCGGCAGGTTTCAGACCTCGTCTCCAGCGCACCCTTCCTCATGAATTCGACCTCACCCTACCGGGTCTCTAGCGAAAGCCGCTCGGTCGTCCTGCAGGTCGATGCGCTTTTGCGCGCGATGCAACCTGAAAACGACCGGGCTGCCGTACGGGGTTTTGCCAGCAGCCGCATCGTAGAGCTGCTGGAAACCATCCGCACGCAGACGACGACGCTTGCGGGCGACGCGGAATCGGCCCAGCAGCACAAGGCGGAGGCCGCGGCAGCACTCGGCGAGATCGCGACCGGCAGCGGCATTGGGGATGCAGGTTTCCGCAGTCGGCTGAACGCCATCGTCCAATCCGCCTCCAATTCGGATAGCCTCTTCCAGCTCGGCGAATTGCGCCGGCGCTACGTCTCGGAGACCGCCCCGCGACTCGAACGCGCCGCGCCGGACACCCGGGTCGCCGCCGCCGAGCTTGCGCCTTACGAACGGATCTTCGAGGCACAGACGCGTTATCTGCTCGAAATGTTCGCCATCCGCGCCGCAGTCTCGCGCCTGCACAGCGTCTCACGCGATCTGTCGCATGCGACGGAAACCCAAAGCGAGGCCGTTGCCCGCAACCTCAGTGACGACCTCGTCTCGACCTCCGATGCATTGAGCCGCATCCTCGTCATCGTCGCTGTTGCCTCGCTGTTGGTCCTGGCAATGGCCGTGGTCTCGATCCGATCGGTCATGCGTGTCTCACGCGGCATCGTCTCCCTTTCGAACGGCATGAACGCACTGGCAGAAGGGCGCAAGGATGTTGATACGCCTCGCTATGACGGCACGGAAACCGAGCTGGTGCGCCTGCTCGAAGCTTTCCGCGCATTCCGGGAGAGCGTCGAGCGCGTGACGCGGCTTCGGCGTACGGCGGAGGCCGCCGCACGCACCATCCGCTCCACCTTCCGCAGTATGAACGAAGGCATCGCGCTATTCGATCCGCGCGGCCGGCCGATCACCATGAACCGGCGTGTCATCGAGCTGGTGGGCTGGTCTGGTTCGGCCAGGAAATTGCCGCTTCGCAGCTTCGTGACGCCGCTGCCGGAGATTGATCGGGCCCTTCTGCCGGCTGAGGATGATGCGGGGCTGCTCACCGACCGCTGTGTGCTGCGCCATCGCTCCGATGTCGGACAGGTAACCGAAGTGTCGGTATCGCGGCAACCGGACGGCGGCGTCGTGCTGCTGGCGCGCGATATCACCGACATGGACCGGCAGGAGGCGGAGGCGGCAAAAATCCAACGGCTCGACGGCATCATGCGTATGACCCATCAGGTGAGCCACGAAGTCGGCAACATGATCGGCATCATCACCGGCAGCCTCGGCCTGCTGGAGCGCGAAACCGGCTTCAATGAGCGGCAAAAGCGACACCTCGCCCGCATCCGTAAGGCTGCCGACCGCGGCAGGTCGCTGGCCGGGAGTATGCTTTCCATCGGCAGCCAGCAGCCGATCCATCCCGGCGCGGTGGAGATCGGCGCGGTGCTGCGCGGCATGGCCGACGTATTGGAAATCGCCATCGGCGAAAAATGCCGGCTCGCCTTCGAAATAGCCGGCGACCTGCCCACCGTCCTCATCGACACGGCGCTCTTCGAACAATCGATCCTCAATCTCTGCCTCAACGCCGCCGCGGCTATGCCGGCAGGTGGAACAATTCTCATACGTTGTTCCCGCAGTGAGGCCGGCGTCAGCGTCAGTGTGACAGACGACGGCATCGGCATGACACCCGAGGCCGTCGACAAAGCCTTCGAACCCTACTTTACCACGCGCGACGCGGAAGGCGGCGTCGGTCTTGGCCTAGCAGTGGTTTATGGATTCGTACGCCAAAGCGGTGGCGACGCTCGCATTGCCTCGGTGCCGGGCAAGGGAACCGTCGTTGAACTTTTGTTTCCGGCATGAATTGTCACTTTCGCCTTTCATCGCACCAGTTCGCATGTGCCGAACGCACAAGAACGCACGGAGCCGCAAAAAAGGCATTGAATCAAGAGCATCTGCCGACTCGCAATACGAGTGAGATATCAGCGTTAAGTCATTGAAACTAGATTCGTTTCGACTTGGAACAAAGCGTCACTGATTCGGTTGAGTCGGGTTGGTTGCGTCAGGAGTCCGCGAAGATGGTTACCCCGCGAGCGAATTGGAAAGGCTATATCAAGTTTGGAGAGGTCGCGTTCCCTGTTGCCTTTTACACAGCGGCATCGTCCTGCGAACGGATAGCCTTTACATGATGCGTCCACGTCGCCCCTCCCTGCCGTTGCTCGACGAGTCACGCTTAACGCTGCTGTCTCGTCCGATCCGCAAGCGCGACCCCGACCAGCCGAGTCTACCCTTCGATCCAATGCCGTCACGCGTCGAGCCATGTCTCGCGCTGCTCAAGCCGACCGTGCCTATCGGATCGGATTGGCTCTATGAGGTGAAGTGGGACGGTTATCGATTGGCAATCCACATCGAGCCAAAGCGCGTGCGGGTCATCACTCGCGGCGGCCATGACTGGACCCACCGCTTCCCCACCATCGCTGCTGCGGCAAAAGACCTTGGGGTAACAACTGCCATCCTCGATGGTGAGGCGGTCGTTCTTGACGAGCGGGGCCGATCTGATTTTGCCGCCCTGCAGCGTTCGCTCGGCGGGCGGGGGGGCAAACGGGTATCGACCGAGTCCAGCCTTTTCGCGTTCGACCTGGTCTATCTCGATGGGCATGATCTGACCCGCACCGAGCTTGCAGTGCGCCGGCACCTGCTTGAAGACCTTGTGCCGGAAGACGGCGACGGCGCGATCCGTCTTTCCGAGGAGATAGAACTGCCCGCCGAAGACCTGCTCGAGCACGCCTGCCATCATCAACTGGAAGGGATCATCGCCAAGCATCGTGACCGACCTTACCGAAGCGGCCGGACCGGTGACTGGCTGAAGATCAAGTGTGTCCAGAGCGAAAGCTTCATGATCGTTGGCTACGAGCAGTCGGCAGTCGCGCGGGGCGGCATCGGCAGCTTGCTGTTGGCCGGTAGGAAGGGATTCGATTGGGCTTTTGTGGGATCAGTCGGGACTGGATTCACTGCGAAGGATGCCGAGCACCTGAAAAAGACGCTCGATCCGTTGAAGACGAACCGGCCGGTCGTTCCGCTGAGGGGCAAGCGCTTCGTCTTCGTGCAGCCGACGCTGATCGCTGAGATCGAGTTTCGGGGCTGGACTGGGGACGGCAACCTCCGTCATGCATCGTACAAGGGGCTTCGGGAGATCCAGGACAACGCGGCAGTGTATGATTTGACGGAATGATCCGACGCCTGGCCAGCTGGTCGTCCTCTGCAGATCTTGGCCGGCCCCGAATTCGCAAAGCAATGCCGGCTACCACCTCGAGCCAGATCCGCGATGAACTACTTCTCAATCAAGCCGCCACCCGGGCCTTTGCGAGGCGCTTCATCGCCTGCTCCAGCGGCCGCTGGCCGTCGCAATAGTCCTCCCAAGCCGACGATTTCGACAGAAGCGCCGGAACAGTGCGGATGGTAAAGCGCTTGGGGTCGAGGCCGGATTTGACCTGCGTCCAGCTCAACGGCATCGAGACAGTGGCGCCCGGTCGAGCCCGCGGCGACAACGGCGCCACCGCGGTTGCCATTCGGTCGTTGCGAAGATAGTCGAGGAAGATGCGGCCGTTCCTCAGGCTCTTCGTCATCTTGATCAGATAGAGTTGCGGATTGTCGCGCGCCATCTGTTGGCAGACGTCATGCGCGAAGCCCTTCGCTTGCGCCCAAGAAAGCGGCTCGCTCTTGTCGACGGCAAGCGGGGTGACGACGTGCAGGCCCTTGCCGCCGGTTGTCTTGCAGAAGCTTATCAGGCCCAGTTCGTCGAGACGGTCGCGCATTTCGCGGGCTGCGGAAACGACCTCGGAGAAGGGCACACCCGGACCTGGATCGAGGTCGAAGACCAGTCGTCCCGGCACCTCAGGCTTATGCGGCTCGCAATTCCAGGGATGCAGTTCGACGGCGCCGATCTGCGCGACGGCAGCCAGACCCTCGACCCGGTCGATCTGCAGATAGGGCTTTTTGTCGCCGAAGACTTTGACCAGTTCGAGCAGGTTGGAGGTGCCGGGCATAGCATGGCGCTGGAAGAACTGCTCGCCGCCGACCCCGTCGGGTGTCCGGATGATGGAACATGGACGTCCCTTGATGTGCTCGATCAGCCAGGAACCGACCGCTTCGTAGTAACGGGCCAGCTCCTCCTTGGTGACGGGTTTGCCGTCATTGGCATCCGGCCACAGCGGCTTGTCAGGGTTGGAGATCAGCACGTCCATGACCTCCGCCTTGGCGCCCTTTCGCCTGACCGGCCTGGCCTTCGTCTCCGCCGCCGGCTGCGGCACGTCCGTCTGCGCGGGTTTCGCCGGCCGTTCGGCCTTGACCTCCTTGGCCGGCTTGTCTGTGCGCAGCCCCTTGAACGCCGCCTGCCGGACAATACCGTCGGCCGTCCAGCCTGCGAATTCAATTTCCGCCACGAGCTCCGGCTTCAGCCACTTGACCTCGGCCTCCTTTTTCGGCGCGCCGATGCCGGTGAAAGGCGATTTCACCGTCTCGAGCGCCTCCAGCTTCGGAAGCAGCGTTTCCACCTTCTTCGCACCATATCCGGTGCCGACGCGGCCGACATAAACGAAGTGGTCGCCCCGGTAGACGCCGACCAGCAGAGATCGGAATTTACCGTTGGTCTTGGCATAGGCGCCGATCACGACTTCGTGGCCAGCGCGGCATTTCGACTTTGCCCAGCTTTCGGTGCGGCCGGATTGATAGGGTGCATCCGCCTGTTTCGAGACGATGCCTTCCAGTGACAGTTTGCAGGCAGACCGAAGGACCGCATCACCGCCCGTTTC
This sequence comes from Rhizobium anhuiense bv. trifolii, assembly GCF_024346605.1. Classification (NCBI taxonomy): domain Bacteria; kingdom Pseudomonadati; phylum Pseudomonadota; class Alphaproteobacteria; order Hyphomicrobiales; family Rhizobiaceae; genus Rhizobium; species Rhizobium anhuiense. The sequence continues at coordinate 492,636 of NZ_CP098801.1, read as the reverse complement.
GAAATGCTCGACGAAACGGATGCGCGGATCGCTGCCGGCGTCGGACAGAAGGCTTTGAAGCCGCTCCTTACGCTCGACGAGTGGCAAGGACCGCAAATCTTCGCCACCCTCATAGAGAAGATCGAATGCGAAATAGACGAGCTCGCCGGTCCTGCCTTCCGAGAGAGCCGCCTGCAGGGCTGCAAAATCCGGCGCGCCGCTTTCATCGAGTGCGCAGATCTCGCCATCGATGATGGCGTCCGGCAGGGCCGACGCTGCCTGGGCAATCTCGGGATACTTGCCGGTCCAGTCGAGTCCTTTCCTGGTCTTCAGCGTCGTCTCGCCATCCAGCACCCGCATCTGGATCCTGTAGCCGTCGAACTTAATCTCGTGAATCCAGCCGGTGCCGGGGGGCGGACGCTCCACGGTTTGGCAAAGCTGCGGCGCAATGAAATCAGGCAGATCGACCGTTGTGACCGTCTTCGATTTTCGCCCGGCCCTGTCATCCTCTTTTCGCTCTTCGGCCGCCAGTCCCTGATTGCTGTCCCAGACGGCATCGGCCTGAACGTCGCCGCCCTCGACCATGAAAGGCTTGGGTTTTCGTCCCCTTCCCGTGGCAATCATCTCCATCGTACGTCCGGAGGCAACTGATGTCTGGTTTTCCTCAAGTATGGCCGCGCCGTTCTCGTCGACGGAGAACTCGTCGTGGTGTTTGATCAGCAGCCAGTTTGTCCGCTTGCCGCGGTCGCGATCGTTGCGCATGCGCACCAGCACGAAGCTGCCGTGCAGCCGTTTGCCCTCCAGCGTAAACTTGAAATCGCCTTTCGCCAGGGCCTGCTCCGGGCTCATCTTGCCTTCCGGTTCCCAATAGCCCCGATCCCAGAGCATGACCGTGCCGCCGCCATACTGGCCTTTCGGAATGGTGCCTTCGAAATCACCATAGTCGAGCGGGTGGTCTTCGACCTCGACGGCCAGCCGCTTGTCATGCGGATCGAGGGACGGCCCCTTCGTGACGGCCCACGACTTGAAGACGCCATCGAGCTCGAGCCTGAGGTCGTAATGCAGGCGGGTAGCATCATGTTTCTGGATGACGAAGCGACGGCGATTGCTGCGCGCGAGGCGCTTTTCACCGCTCGGTTCGGCGGTTTTCTGAAAATCGCGCTTCGACCGATAGGTCGATAGTTTGTCCGTGGCCATGGTCGTTCCCAAAAAGCGGTCCGACAATGAAATGTCAGCAGGTGGCTGGAAGTTCCGTGGCGTTGCCTCAACGCACCTTAGGGCGAGGGCTAGTTCAGCGGCCTGGCCATCCTGGATGCTTCATAGACGCCAATGGGAAGCCGGCCAGCCCACGGGTGACCGTTATCCACCCGATGACGACCTCGACAAGCTGAGGCATTCTCATTTCCAGGATTTCTGCTATCGTTCACTTGTCATGGGAGTTGGCGTCATGGTTGCAGCAAGTTTGGTTCCGGATGCGTTTTACTGGGCGAAGTCCTCGAAGCACTTCGACGGACGAATAACGATCGTTCAGGTCTCCACGGTTTTCGGGGAGGATCCTGCTTACTGGACGCTGGCGCTCGTGGGAACCGATCAGCACGCCATGCCCGCGGACTTCGAGATCATCGCTTCGGCAGAGCTCGCAGACGGATACCCCCTCCGTCATGCCGCCGAGTGAACCACCAATCCGACAAGTTTTCCCTTCGGAGGATCACCGGAACAGGATGATTGGCTTCGCCGCGCTCGGCCTTGCGGAAACTCGGTGCATTAAATTCGCTCGGCGCGTGGGATGCAAACCTGGTAAGTCGCCAGCCGTCGAAGCGTGTAAGCGAGCTCGTCGGCATCATATGGTTTGGAGAAGAACACCCCACGCTCGGGCAGGCCCTCCCTGCCGATCGTCACCCTCCCCGACACGACGACGATCTCGATCAGGGGCCATCTTTCGCGGACCAAGGCGGCCAGCGCCAAGCCATCCATCGTACCCGGCACCTCGACCTCGGTCAGGACGATGGCGATATCGCTCCTGCGTTCCAGGATGAGGACCGCATCATCCGCGTTCGTCGCCTCGAGCGCTTCCAGTCCGACCGCTTCGACAACGTCCACCGCCATCATCATCAGCAGGGGCTCGTCTTCGACGACGAGCACTGCATGCCTTCCGTGAGGATGCGTCATGCCGTATTACCGTGAATCATAACCGCGAACCTCCGCATTTCAATTTGGTTCCCGGACGTCCATTTGATGGTTGGCAGGTTTATGCGCCCGTTTTGCCGGGGGACTTGAATTGAACATAACCCGAAGCTATCTACGGATCATCGGCGTTGCTGGTGAGTGCTCCACGCGAGTGTTCGCGACTGCCGAAGTCGCTTATCTGCTTTTGACCACGGATGTACTGGCACTGGTGTGAAGAGCGATGTTGGAAAGGTCGGTGCGATTTCGCCCCGGCCTTTTTTATTGCCCGCTGCTCGGGGTAGAGAGCTTGGCCCCGCGTTTGACGGCGCTCGCGCACCGAGAATTCGGAAAAAACCGGTGCGTTCACCATCTCCGTAACGTCCGGTTGGCACGCCGCGACCTCGGCGAATAAATCGGCAGCGGTTCGGCCGGGCCGAGACTCTTTGGGCCGGTAAAAAATGTCTCGCCTTAATCTCCTGTGCAAAGGAAAGCACAACTTTAGGAGTTAAAAGTCCCATCGCCTATGTGAGGCTTTTGAATTGCTCATTGGAGGTCGGTCGCTCCACGCCTCATTGTCCGCTCGTTTTGCCGCGGCACCGGGAGGGATAGTGTTATTTCGGGGTCTCGTCGCCGTATATTTAAAAAAATCAATTGCATACTTCCCTGCGGCGGCGAGGAACAAAAATCTTCTCTGGCGGTTTTGAGAGCATGGATCTGCCTGATCCGCAAACGGAGGAAACACCATATGAAGAAGATCATGTTGGCAGCGGCAATTTTTGGCGCCTCTGTCGTCGCAACTTTCGCCCAAACACCGCCGGCTCCATCTCCGGATGGAAATACACCAGCAGTTGCAACCCCGGATACCAAAAATCCGACTGCGCCCGTTGAGGGTGCCAACAGCTTTACCGAAGCTCAGGCGAAGGATCGCATTGCGGAAGCCGGCTACACCGACGTCAAGGATCTCAAGCTCGACGACAAGGGGATCTGGATGGCCTCTGGCATGAAGGATGGCAAAGCCGTCTCCATAGCCCTCGATTATCAAGGCAACATCGTCGCCAAGTAACCCAAGGAGAAGCATGATGAGAACTGTAACCGGACTTTTCGATGACTACTCTGACGCTCGCTCCGCCGTCACCAAATTGGAAGCGGCAGGCGTTCCCTCAACCGACATCAGTATCGTCTCCAACAAGGCCGGCCGCATCGATCGCGACTCCGACGTTGGAGAGGATGCCGCGACCGGTGCCGGCATTGGCGCTGCCCTCGGAGGCGCTGGCGGCCTGCTCACCGGACTGGGCCTGATGGCCATTCCCGGTGTCGGACCGGTGGTTGCCGCAGGCTGGCTTGCCGCGACTGCGGCCGGGGCTGTTGCCGGCGCCGTCGCTGGTGGTGCCGCTGGTGGCCTAATCGGCGCCCTCACCGACTCCGGCGTCTCGGAAGATGATGCCCACCTTTATGCCGAAGGCGTCCGCCGTGGTGGCAGCTTGGTTACGGCCCGGGTCGACGACGCCCGCGCTTCCGAGGCGCAGGCCATTCTCCAGGGTTCGAACTGGGTCGACCCGGTTGAACGTCGGCGTGCCTATAACGAGCAGGGATGGACCCGGTTTGACGATACGCTCGATCCATATGCCCCTGAACAGATTGCGCAAGAGCGCGACCGGTACCGGCGGACCGCCATCTAACCGGCTTCGAGTTCAACCCTCCTCGCGCTGCGCAAGGAGGGTTGAAGCGCAGCTGGCGTCTCCCCTATCGAGCACCATCTTGCGCTAGCGGCAAAAGCCACACGTCGCTTGATGAGATGGCGTTTCCGCCGCGGGGATCGATGGCCGCGGTGGTATGCCATGGCTGGCAATGAAATCGCGAATAGCTGCTTCCGCGTGCTTCGCCTTGGAGCAGCAACGCCGATAACGTGCGATCTCCTGAATTTTGAATCATAGCACGTTGCTCTGACCTCAGAGCTGCCGCGGCGAGCTTGTTTTGAAGAGACGGCGTTTCCACTGCCCGTGACGGACATTGGCTTGTGTTTGCCATGGGCTTGTGTTTTTCCGTCGACAACGACGGAGCGGCGCCTGGCCGATAATCGCGATAGAGGAATGGATCACAATGCTCTCCGCCGAACAAAAGAGTGAATTTCATCGAGCCTTCGAACGTCGCCGGCCTTATGCCGATGGTGAAGCGGACGCGTATCTTGAATCTGACAGCGTCACTGCATTTTCTCCTCTAGAAGACAATGACCTTTCGTTTCGGTTGGCGCTGACCAGCAATGAAACACTCGACCTTGCGACCAACCCGATCTGCGCGGGACGGCTGGCCGCAGCCTTGCTCGACCTGATAGCGAAGAGGGGGACTTTGTCGTCGACCTGACGATCTGGGACGCTGGAAGCGGGGAGCAGCTTGTGATGCTCAAGCCCTGACGAGCCCACGGTTAGGATACCGCGGCGATCTTCGCCGTCAGCGGGTGCATGTAACCCACTTTCGCGTTTGCGCTAACGAAGACGAAGACGAAGACGAATTTGGCCGGTCAGCCTGGCGTGATCAACTGGCTTGGATAGCCCGAAACCTGCGCACTCTAGCATGCGATCCGCAGGTTTTGTCCGAGCACCATCGTCTGAGGCCGCCACGAGATTGATCCAGAAAGAGCCAGCCGCAATTTGGACCTTGACACGCACGTACAGGACGGCGTGCGTGTCGCGACGTCAGCAGTTCGGCGGCTGACTGGGCGATACGAGTACTGATTGCATCCAAATCTTTGGCATCCGCCGGACGCCACTGGATCCTGCCTCCAACGCAGCTCAGTGATTGCTGCAGTTGCGCACGCCGGGCCATGCCGGCAACGAGGTCGAGATCGTCCCGGCTGATCGGGCTTGCATCATATTCGGACAGAAACAGGCGGCTAAGAGCCTCCCGCAACTCCTTAGCTTCTCCGAGTTCCTTTTTCGCGTCGGACGGCGACCCGCCGGCCTTAGCTAGTAAGGTATCGCGTTCTTTGTCGTCGATCAGATCGAGACGACGGGCCCAGGCCACGAGGTCATCGTAGCTATTCAGGAAATCCGGGCCCCAACGTTCACCGCGACTATCGACCGTGTTGACGAAGTCGAGCGCTGGATGACCGCCGAGAAGGCTGATGTCATGGATCGTCTTTAGCGTGTTCATAATTTGAATATCGTTTCCGGGAACGATTTGGGCAAGGGCGAGTTGTAACGGTCTAAATGATTTTTACACGTTACACGGATCGGAGCCCCGATGCCCAGCGGTGCCAACAAAAATCATCTGCGCTTTCTGATGTTATGCATAATCTGGGGAAGCACCTGGATCGGAACCAAGGCCGGCATCCAAGCCGTGCCGCCGCTCGTGTTCGCCGGCACGCGGTTCACCCCTGCCGGCATGTTGCTTCTTCTCTACGCTTGGGCGAATGGCAACATAGCGGGGCTGAAGGTGAGAGATGGCATTCGCTTTACCGCCGCCAGTATGCTGATGATTACGCTCTGCTACGGCCCATTGTTCTGGGGCATGCAGTATATCAATTCCGGGACTGCCGCCGTTCTGGAAATGTCGCTCACTCCGATCGCGCTGCTGGTATTTGCTCTCCTGCTAGGCGAAGAGACATTGGATGGCCGGCGGATCTTCGCGATCGCTCTGGGGGTCTGTGGACTGGTCGTCCTGTTCTGGCGGGCTTCCGCCTATGTAAGTCTGCCTGAAGCCTTCCCAGGCGCGAGCCTATGGGGGGGATTGGCGGTTGCATCAGCGGCCTTCACCTATGGTTACAGCTCGGTGTTGGCCCGTCCACTTCTCCGATCCTATCCGGCCTTGTTCGTTTCAGGTGTGACGACCTCGTTCGGAGGCTTCGTGCTGCTGATGGTAGCCCTGGCTTTCGAACCGGGGGCAGTTTCCGCCCTCTCCGGCGACTGGGGCATGATTGCCTGGCTTGGCTGGTTCTTCCTTGTGATCTTTGGCTCGCTAATCGGCTACACGACCTTCATGCGCTTGCTGCGGGATATCGGCGCATCCCGCGCCGGTAGCTATGCCTTCGTTTCGCCGGTCATCGCTGTCGCCCTCGGCGCTGCTGTCTTCGCGGAGCGGATAACAGTGATGGATGTGATCGGCATCATCGTAATGCTGAGTGGCGCCTGTCTCGCCATGTCAGGAGCGCCGGCGACCGAACATGCCGCTCTCGAAAGCTGAATCAGATCGAACTGAGTTCCAGTTGTATCAAATGTTGGAGACCAGAGATGGCAACGACACTGATAACGAAAATCCAGCAGGGGCAAACAGGCGCCTGTTCTTGAGGCAGGGCGGATAGTGGAGCCCTTATCGTTCGCATCCTCCGCGAGCTGGAGGCGCATCGGCCGGATGTGCTCGGAAACGTGCCGGCTGAGCGCTGCGACAAGGGCTTCGGCTTCATCACGCCTGAGGGCGGCGGACAGGATGTGTTTGTTCACGTCTCTGCCTTGCAACGCGGCCGTTCGCTGCGCGAAGGCGATAAGGTCAGCTTCGAGGTCGGAGGACCGCAAGACCGGAAAGTCGAAGGCTGAGAACGTTTCGGTCTTCTGATCGGCTGTCGTAGATTTGCCAGGCTGCTTAGACAGGCGAGCCCAGCACCACGATGTCGTCATAGACCGGCGCGACCGTGCCGAAGATAGCGCGGCCGGGGAAGGCGCTATGCCGGACCTCGCCTCCGATGAGGCGAGGTCGTCACTGATACCCCTAGATGATAGCAAGGCGCGCAGGCCGAGCCGGATGCGCGGTCGGCTTTCTCTTCCAAGGAACAAGAACGGACGGCATGCCGGCTTCCAAGCAGGCGGCCACGAAGGCCTCCCGCGCGATAATGCCGGCGGTGGTGTCGTTGAGGGCGCCACGGCACGTCTTGACTGCTCGCTCGTGGCGCTCTCCGTGACGCAACGGCCATTCGTTTTCGAGAAAGTCCAAGGCGTCGTATGCGCCTGTGAAACTGCGCTCCAAACCGCACTGCAGCCGGATTCTTACCGGCTGGGTCCATGGAACATCGTTCTGCGGCATTTTTTCCTCCTTTCATGCCACCAATGGTCCTGTCGAAATGATATTGTTAGGGATAGCCGATCATTCAAGGACCGTCAGAACCGTCGAGTAGCCCATTGCAAACGCCAGCGCCGTCCCCAATGTCAGGCGGCGTCCTAGAAACAGGATGAGGCCCTTTTTCTTGCGGGCCCTGGGAAGGATCGGGCCATCATATGATCATGAAACTCTTTTTCAACTCCAGTCGCTCCCGAGAGCGCTTTCTCGAAGCCATTCTCCAAAGTGCGATCGAATATGCGATCATCTCGACAGATCTGGATGGGCTGGTGACCACCTGGAATGAGGGCGCGCGCCGGATCCTCGGATGGGATGAGGCCGAGTTGGTCGGCCGGCCTGCGGCCGTGATTTTCACCGAGGAAGACCGGCAGGCGGGGGTTCTTCAACGGGAAATGACCGCCGCTTTGACCGAAGGTCATGGCAATGACGAGCGCTGGCACGTTCGCAAGGACGGCTCGTTGTTTTGGGCGTCGGGTCAGATGATGGCATTGACGACGGATGACGGCGAAGTCGAGGGCTTCGTGAAGATTCTCAGAGATCAGACAGAGCAGAGAGAGAACGAGGAACGACAGCGCGTTCTGATGCACGAGCTCTCGCACCGGATGAAGAATACGCTCACCGTCATTCAGGCTATCACCAGCCAATCCTTCCGAAACGCGAGCTCTATAGAGGATGCGGAACAGGCGATCTCGGCACGGATCAATGCATATGCCAAAGCGCACGAAATTTTGCTACAGCGGAATTGGCTGGGCGCTACCCTGACGGCGATTGTCGAGGCGACGGCTATCAATCTCGGACTAGAGACGTCGGAACGGTTCAAAGCAAGCGGTCCTGCTGTTGAATTGGGTCCTCAGGCGGCTCTTTGCTTCTCCCTCGTGCTGCACGAACTTGTCACCAACGCCAACAAGTATGGTGCGCTATCGGGAGAGACCGGGATAGTCGAAATCGATTGGTCTGTGCGCGACGAGGCGGGTGACAAGCGCCTAGACTTCCGTTGGCGGGAGGTCGGTGGCCCTGCGGTAGAAGCGCCGGATAAGAAGGGGTTCGGCTTTCGACTCATCAACTCCAGTCTCTCCGCCTTCGGCGATGTCACTGTTGGCTACGCGCCGACAGGTTTTGTCCTGTCGGTGGACGCATCGCTTCTGAAACTGCAATTCAAAACGTATTCCGACGCTGAGGAATAATTCGAGAGAACGATCTGCAAGAGTTAGGGGCGCTTGGCGTCGTCGGTTCGGAACCATTCGCACCGATTGACATTGCTTCTGGATCTCGCAAACGGCGGACGCTTGATGCACAACAACAGGAAGCAGTTCTTCGTCCTCGCTCTTGCCTTTCTGATGAGCATGTTCTTTCGCAGCTATTTCGGCGTGGTCGGTCCGATGGTCGCTGCCGACATCGATCTCGACCCCAGCCGCTATGGATACGCGGCGTCGGCCTTCTTCATTTCGTTCGGGCTGCTGCAGATGCCACTGGGCTCAGCCTTCGACCGCTTCGGCGCAGGAACGCCTATGACTGTTTTAATGATCGTCGGCGCCATGGGGGCCGCGTTGGTCGCCATGGCACGAACGGCCGGACAGCTTGTTGCCGGTCAGGCGGTCCTGGGCGCGGGATGCGCGCCGATCTTCATGGGAGTGGTCTATCAGTTCGGAAGTCTTGGCGACGGGGTGGCCGCGCGGAGAAAGATCACCGCCGTCAGCGCTGTTGGCACCATCGGCGCCCTTCTATCGGCGTCGCCTATGGTTTGGCTTTCTGAAGTCCTCGGGTGGCGCGGGGCGATGCTTGTTGCAGCGTCAGCGATGGCGCTTTGCGCGGTTGGCGTCGCCTTTCAAATGGCACCAACGCCACAAGAAGGACAATCGGAAGAGGCGACTGAGAGCAGGCCAGCGGGCTTAGTCTACCTCTTGCCAATATGCCTAACCCTGTCGCTCGGAGGGACTTTTCGCAATGCTTGGGCGACCCCTTACCTGTCCGGGGTGTTCTCCGCGGATCAGCGTGTCTCAGGTTTCGCGCTGACGATCGTGAGCGCCGTCGGCATAGGGACGTCCTTTGCTATTCCCGCGCTCGTATCCAAAGTGTCACCGCGAAGCATCGTGACGGCTGGGATGGTCGCGGGGACGATCGCCGCTTTCGCCATGGCCGTTTCACCCGGCTCCAGTATTGTCGCCGCCGTCGCTCTGATCTGCCTGCTTTATTCAATCGGCAACCTCCATCCCCTGGTTATGGCCGAAGCGCAGGAACTTGCACCTTCCAAGCACCGAGGCCTTTTGTTGGGCTTTCTCAACACCCTTGTGTTTTTCGGAGTTGCGATCTCTTCGGCTGTATTTGGATGGATCGCCCAAAGTGCCGGTGGACCCTCCGCCACGTTTGAGATCATCTTGTTCAGTACCGCAGGCTGTCTCGCCATCGGCCTGACAGCGTATTTGGCGAGGCCAGCCTGGCGGAGCATCGCAAACCAACGTTAACCGGTCGCCGAGCGAAAGGTGGATCTGTCGAGCGCCAATTTGCGGCCGATCCGAGCATAGCCAGCGTCAAAGGCAGGTCGTGCCCCTCTGTCGCGCGGAATTTATTTCAGTTCAAATTACTTAGTCACTGCTGGAACTTTTTCTGGAGCGTCGCGTTTTGAGCGCGGATGTGATTGCGATTTTTCGCTAACGTCCGCCTTTCCATGTCCGCTCACCATTGCGCCCCGCGTCTCCGCGGGGCGATTTTTGCGTATATTTGGTGGGGATCAGCTCCCAGTGTTAACCTGGTGCATGGCCACTTCTGATCTTGCCTTGTCGACCAGTCAAAATGCTCGTCAATCGTTGATCTTAGCTGTGTTCTCGGGCCGAATTGGCGGGCCCACCTTCCACTGAACGCTTGGGGTGCCGTTGATCGGCGTCTTCCCCGATCCTAATGCTTGCCGACACTATTCGTATTGTCGGTCAGCAGACGCAACATGCCCCACGCCGTGGCTCGTGACCGCTCTATCGCCGGGAAGCGAAAAGATCTGTCGCCATAGGCCAATCATGCCGATTCATCTCGGTTTCGCGACAGCCTGCAGGGTTCTGTAAATTTTGCGGTCATCACCGATTTTTGAATACCGGAGGCGTTGTTGTTGTGTTTTTCCAGTGTGTTAGCAGCCGGCGATGAAGAGTGCTAATTTTTTTGTTTTGACCTCTTGAAATCAAAAAACCGACAAACCAGATCATTTTGCGCAAAACGCTCGAGTGAGGTTTTGCACCCGCCCGGACTGGTCATCCGGTCCGGGCGGGGGAACAACGTCATCATTGTTTGTCCATCGGAGGGAAAACATGTCGTTCCGACCGCTTCATGATCGCATTCTTGTCCGCCGGGTTGAGTCTGAAGAGAAAACCAAAGGCGGAATCATCATTCCCGATACCGCCAAGGAAAAACCTCAGGAAGGCGAGGTCATCGCCGTCGGCCCCGGCGCGCGCAACGATGCCGGCCAGATCCAGGTGCTTGACGTCAAGGCTGGCGATCGCATCCTGTTCGGCAAATGGTCCGGCACAGAGATCAAGATCAACGGCGAGGACCTGTTGATCATGAAAGAAAGCGATGTCATGGGCGTCATCGAAGCCCCGGCAGAGCAGAAGCAGGCCGCCTGAGCCGTCCACCCCACCAATCTATCAGTCAAATAGCTGCCTATTAGAGGAGTTAGAGAAATGGCTGCAAAAGACGTTAAATTTAACACCGATGCTCGTGAACGCATGCTGCGTGGGGTCGATGTGCTTGCCAACGCAGTGAAGGTGACCCTCGGCCCGAAGGGCCGCAACGTTGTGATCGACAAGTCCTTCGGCGCACCGCGCATCACCAAGGACGGCGTTTCGGTCGCCAAGGAAGTCGAACTCGAAGACAAGTTCGAAAATATGGGCGCCCAGATGCTGCGCGAGGTGGCATCGAAGACCAACGATCTCGCCGGCGACGGCACCACGACCGCAACCGTGCTTGCTCAGGCAATCGTCAAGGAAGGCGCCAAGGCGGTGGCGTCGGGCATGAACCCGATGGACCTGAAGCGCGGCATCGACCTGGCCGTTGACGCCGTGGTCAAGGAACTGAAGACCAACGCGCGCAAGATCTCCAACAATTCGGAAATCGCCCAGGTCGGCACGATATCGGCCAATGGCGACGAAGAGATCGGTCGGTATCTTGCCGAGGCCATGGAAAAGGTTGGCAACGAGGGCGTCATCACCGTTGAAGAAGCCAAGACCGCCGAAACCGAACTCGAAGTCGTCGAAGGTATGCAGTTCGACCGCGGCTATTTGAGCCCTTATTTTGTGACCAACCAAGATAAGATGCGCGTCGAGCTCGAAGATCCCTATATTCTCATCCACGAGAAGAAGCTGTCGAACCTGCAGTCGATGCTGCCGGTTCTCGAAGCCGTCGTCCAGTCCGGCAAGCCGCTCCTCATCATCGCTGAAGACGTCGAAGGCGAAGCTCTTGCAACGCTCGTCGTCAACAAGCTGCGTGGCGGCCTGAAGATCGCTGCCGTCAAGGCGCCTGGCTTCGGCGACCGCCGCAAGGCCATGCTCGAAGACATCGCCATCCTGACCGGCGGCACCGTCATCTCCGAAGACCTCGGCATCAAGCTTGAAAACGTGACGCTGAACATGCTCGGCCGTGCCAAGAAGGTGTCGATCGAAAAGGAGAACACGACCATCATCGACGGCGTCGGCTCGAAAACGGAAATCGATGGCCGGGTCGCGCAAATCCGCGCCCAGATCGAAGAGACCACTTCGGACTACGACCGCGAGAAGCTCCAGGAACGCCTTGCCAAGCTCGCCGGTGGCGTTGCCGTCATCCGCGTCGGCGGCTCGACGGAGGTCGAAGTGAAGGAGAAGAAGGATCGGGTCGACGACGCCCTGCATGCGACCCGGGCAGCGGTCGAAGAGGGTATTCTGCCCGGCGGTGGCGTTGCCCTTCTGCGGTCGGTCAAGGCGCTCGACAATCTCACCACCGCGAACCAGGACCAGCGCGTCGGCATCGAAATCGTGCGACGTGCAATCGAAGCCCCGGTGCGTCAGATCGCCGAAAACGCCGGCGCGGAAGGCTCCGTGATCGTCGGCAAGCTGCGTGAGAAGACTGAGTTCGCCTACGGCTGGAACGCTCAGACTGGCGATTATGGCGATCTCTATGCGCAGGGCGTCATCGACCCGGCCAAGGTCGTTCGCACCGCGCTTCAGGATGCAGCCTCGGTTGCCGGCCTGCTGGTGACGACGGAGGCTATGATCGCTGAAAAGCCCAAGAAGGAAGCCGCTCCGGCGATCCCCGCCGGTGCCGGCATGGATTTCTAAGGCCGCCGGCCCGCCCTGCTCTTGAAGGGCGGGCCTCCAGCAATGGAGGAACAAATGGTTCAAACGATCATCAAGAAGTCGCAAGCGCCGCTTGATTCCCGTGACCTCGAAGTCTGCCGACACGTCTTCGATGACCTCAGAACTGTGGCGGACTTGCCTCGCAATTCTGAAGAAGCTGAACGCATCGCGGCAATCGTCGTGGAGCTTTATCGGCAGGGCGTTCGCAATCCCGAACACCTGAAGACCATGGTTCGGGCCGCGCGCGGACTGTTCGAAAAGCAACCCACCCAGGCCGCGTGACATGGGAGAGTCGACAACGTCCATTGGTCCTATATCCGTGGAGTCAGAACATGAGAAAGGAAACTGATAGCAATTCTGCAGCCAAGCATGCCGCAGCAACAATAAGCGCCGCGCATCTGTTGCACCCGGCCATGCATTTCGATCATCCCCGCCACGTGCTGTTGGCGGACAATATCAGCAAGGACGAGAAGCGGGCTATTCTGGCCTCTGGCAATCGAATCCATGCCAGCCTGGCGACGCTATCCCGGGACAGAACGGATTGTCTCCTATGATGAGGTTCTTGCGACCTTGAAGGCTCTCGATGGTGACGATCAAAACACATCAGCGCAAAAGCAGACGGCTTCCGTCAATGACAGCCAAAGCCGCCGCCGTAGATCGCTGTCGCACCGATCCGGCGGCTTCGGTCTGTGCAGCTACTGGAAACGAGGACTCAGACAACCATTCGAGATCTAACCGCTCCCCCTGACCGCCGCGTGCCTGTTTCGGACGCGGAGAAGATTTTTACCGACGACTCTTTGCTCAACTGAGGAGGTTTTGCCGATGAAGATCGCTCAGATCGCGCCGCTCCCCGAAAGCGTTCCGCCGAAGCTCTATGGGGGAACGGAGCGGATTGTATCCTATCTCACCGAAGAACTTGTCTCGCAGGGCCACGACGTCACGCTTTTTGCCAGCGGCGACTCCGTCACCGACGCCCGGCTCGTATCCTGCGCGGACGTTGCGCTGCGGCTTAACCCGGCGGTCAAGGACCAACTGCCGCATCAGATTGTGATGCTGGAGGAAATTCGCTGCCGCGCGCATGAGTTTGATGTCCTGCATTTCCATATCGATCTGTTGCATTTCCCGCTGATCCGAAATTTTGCCGACCGCACGCTGACAACCTTGCACGGCCGTCTGGATCTGCCGGATCTCAAGCCCTTCTACCAGACCTTCGCAGATGTTCCGGTCGTTTCGATCTCCAATGACCAACGTAGGCCTATGCCACCGGTCCATTGGGCGGGAACGGTTTACCACGGTCTGCCCACCGGTCTGCTGCCTTTCACGGAAAAGCCAAAGGGCGATTACCTTGCGTTTCTCGGCCGCATTTCGCCGGAAAAGCGACCCGATCGTGCAATAGAGATCGCGGCAAAAGTCGGCATGCAGCTGAAGATCGCCGCCAAGATCGACAATGCCGACATGGCCTACTGGGAAACGGTCATCGAGCCGATGATGAAACGTCATTCCAATGTCGAGTTCATCGGCGAGATCGATGAGCATCAGAAAGCAACCTTCCTTGGAAATGCAGGAGCCTTGCTTTTCCCGATCGATTGGCCGGAGCCGTTCGGACTGGTGATGATCGAGGCAATGGCCTGCGGCACTCCGGTCGTCGCCTTCGGCTGCGGCTCGGTGCCGGAGGTGATCGACAACGGCGTGTCCGGAATTCTGGTCGACAGCGTCACCGACGCGGCCGAGAACGTCGAATGGGCGCTTCGGATGGATCGCCACAAGGTGCGGGCCACGTTCGAGAAGCGCTTTACCGCGGAAAGGATGGCGTACGACTACCTCGACCTCTACCGTAGCCTACCCGGCGTCCGTTCCAAAGTCGCTCCAGTTCGCCGGTCGAACGGGCAGCCGCTCGACTTGCAGCTCGTCGTCTGAGATTTCAGGAGGAGCAATGTCTTCTATAGACAGCAGCCCAGTGCCAGCATCGTCCGGCCCGATGGCAACGGTCGAGAAATTTTTCATTCCGGCTACCTCATCACTGCAGGAGCGCCGGCCGCTCACTCTAAAGCACGGCGATACTTTCGCCGTCTTTGATCACAATGGCGATGCAGTTTCGGGACCAGACAGCCCGGAAGGCCTGTTTCATCGCGATACCCGATATCTCTCGCATCTCAGCCTGACGATCAACGGCAAGCCCCCAATGCTGCTGTCGTCGATACTGCGCGATGACAACGCGACGCTCACCTGCGACCTCACCAATCCCGACCTCTTCGACGACAAGGGTCGGCTTGTCCTCGGCCACGACGTCATCCACCTGCGCAGGTCTCGCTTCCTCTGGAATGCTCAGTGCTACGAGCGACTGTCGATAAGGAATTTTGATGACCGCCCGCGGCCCATTCGTATCGAGATCACTTTCGGAGCGGATTTCGCCGATCTCTTCGAAGTTCGCGGAACCGTAAGGGCAAAAAGAGGGCGCCATCTTTCTCCTGTCGTTGAGCAGGATTGTGTCTTTCTCTCCTATATCGGCCTCGACAACCAAAATCGATCAACGCAACTTTCCTTCGATCCGAAGCCGACCGAACTCACCACCGGCCATGTCACTTATGATCTCCAGCTGGCGCCGCACGAGAGCCGGTCTCTGTTCATAGAAATCGGCTGTGACCAGAAGGAGACTCGAAAACCCGGCCATCGTTCGTTCTTCCTTGCGCTGCGGGATTCGCGCAGAGCCCTGCGCGCCTCTTCGTCGCGCGCCGCCTCGATCACAACGTCGAACGAAATCTTCAACGAAGTCGCCCAACGCAGCATCTCCGATCTCTACATGCTGATGACCGACAAGCCAGAAGGCCCCTATCCCTACGCCGGGATTCCCTGGTTCAGCACAGTCTTCGGGCGCGATGCTCTGATTACGGCGCTGGAGACGCTCTGGCTCGATCCGGAGATCGCACGCGGAGTTCTTGGCCACTTGGCAACCAACCAGGCAACGGAGATCGATCCAGTCGCAGATGCGGAACCCGGCAAGATCCTGCACGAGGTGCGCTGTGGCGAAATGGCCGAGCTCGGCGAGGTTCCTTTTCGCCGCTATTACGGCAGCATCGATTCGACGCCGTTGTTCGTGATGTTGGCCGGTGAATATCTCGGGCGAACCGGTGATTTTGCGACCATCGACCGTCTCCTGCCGCATATCGAAGCCGCACTGACATGGATTGATGACCATGGCGATCGCGACGGCGACGGCTTCGTCGAATATGGGCGACAGACGGAAGAAGGGTTGGTCAACCAGGCATGGAAGGACAGCCACGACTCCATTTTCCACGCGGACGGGACGCTCGCCAAGGGTCCGATCGCGATCGCCGAAGTTCAGGCCTACGTCTATGGCGCGTGGCAGGCGGCGGCCGAGATCTTTCAGCGCCTCGGCCGGCCGGAACGGGCCGCCGGCTTCTTAGCGCGTGCGGAGGGGCTGCGTCGCACCTTTGATACGAGCTTCTTCGACGAGGAACTTGGCACCTACGTGCTGGCGCTCGATGGCGACAAGCGACCCTGCAGGGTCCGCTCCTCCAATGCCGGCCATGCCCTGTTCACCGGCATCGCCTATCCCGAACGGGCCAGACAGCTCACCCTCACTTTGATGAGTGCCTCGTCCTTCTGTGGCTGGGGCATCCGCACCATTGCCTCCACAGAGGCGCTCTACAATCCCATGAGCTATCACAACGGCTCGATCTGGCCGCACGACAACGCCCTGATCGCCAGGGGGCTTGCTCGCTATGGCTATCGCGCGGAAGCCGCGCGGATCTTTGAGGGACTCTTTGCCGCTTCGACCTATATCGAATTGCGGCGGCTTCCCGAACTTTTCTGCGGCCTGCCGCGCAGGCGCGCGCAGGGACCGACCTTCTATCCGGTCGCCTGCTCGCCGCAGGCATGGGCGGCGGCAACGCCTTTGTCGTTATTGCAGTCGTGTCTCGGTCTTGAGTTCGATCCGAACGCCTTGCAGATCAGCTTGAACGAGCCGCGCCTTCCGAGCTTCCTCGATGAGGTCACGTTGCGACACCTGTTAATCGGCAATGGTTCGGCAGACATCGCCATTCGACGTTCCGGACTCAATGTCGTTGTGGACGTGATCGATCGCAAGGGCAACATCCGCGTGCTCGCGACGGCATGACCGGTTGCGTCGATCGCGCCCGGAGCAGCGGCCAGTGATGTCATCTATCCTGCTCTTCCTCCTCGGCGGAAAGCAGATCAACGAGCGCGGCAACCCTGCCTGTCGGCAGACGGCGACCTTCGCCCATCAAGGCTTCGTCGTTGTTGGCCCACGCAAATGCCTCGGCAAGTTCAGTCTTGGTCGCACCTGTCGCGATGACCTCAGCCACCAGCGTTTCGTCGGCAGGCCCAAGCACGGCGATGACGTCGTCTGCGGTCATTATCATAGCAACTTTCTCCTCTCTCCCGCTCGGCCCAGATATGGTGGCGCCTCGGAAAATTTTCAATTTTTTCCACCGAGAAGTTCCACTCCCCTTGAAATTCTAAGACACTGAATTATATCGATATTAGTCGATTGCCCAATGGGGATTGACACAGGTCCAGGAGACGCCGTTGCTCTTGGCGTCTCCTTGTATCCATGTTGCTTATAAGGAGGATATGGCTATGAGGACAAACCTCGATTTCTCACCCCTGTTCCGATCGAGCATAGGCTTCGACCGGATGTTCAACGCGCTCGAGGCTGCAAGCCGCGCCGAGACGAGCGACAGTTGGCCGCCTTACGATATCGTCAAAGCTGGCGAGAATGATTACCGCATTGTCATGGCACTGGCGGGCTTCTCACAGGACGAGCTGGCGATGACTCAAGAGCAGAACATGCTCATCGTCTCGGGACAGAAGGCGAGCGACGATGACCTCCAATATCTGCACCGCGGCATCGCCAGCGGCTCGTTCCAGCGTCGCTTCGAACTAGCCGACCATGTCAGGGTCGTGAGTGCGGGTTTCGTCAACGGTCTGCTGACCGTCGATCTCAAGCGCGAAATCCCTGAAGAGATGAAGCCGCGCCAGATCGAGATCCGAACCGGCCAGATGCCGAAGGCCGAGACCAAGCAGATCGAGGGCAAGCAGCAGGCGGCTTAAGCCTTCCCCAGCAGACCGCAAGCAAGGCGCCGGGCATGGTCCGGCGCCGGCAGCAAAGTTTCGCCAAGCGAACCAACAGAAAGGAGAAGAAACATGAGTGTTCGTGATCTGATTCCCTGGGGCCGCAACAATGGCAACCAGGTTTCAAGTCTCTTGCGCGATGACGACCGTGATCCCTTCCTGTCGCTTCATCGTGAGGTGAACCGTCTGTTCGATGATGTCTTCCGCGGCTTTGGCTCCGGCCTGCCGTCCTTCGGCAACGCCTCCTCCCTCGGGGGTGGATGGCCAAGCGTCGAGATCTCCGACACCGACAAGGAGATCAAGGTGACGGCCGAAGTCCCCGGTCTTGAGGAGAAGGACATCGAGGTCCTGCTCAATGATGGCGTGCTGACGCTGAAGGGCGAAAAGCACTCCGAGAGCGAGGATAAGGATCGCCGGTTTTCCGAGCGCTACTACGGCCGCTTCGAGCGCCGCATCCCGTTCGGTGTCAAGGTCAAGGAAGACCAGGTCGACGCCACCTTCAAGAACGGAATACTGACGATCACCTTGCCGAAGACCGAGGAGGCGCAGTCGCAGGTCAAGCGCATCGCCATCAAGAGTTGATCGAGACGAACGCGCGGCGGCCAAGTGGCGGCCGCCGCGCATCCTTCTCCAACATGGGGAGGACAAATGATGGAGACTGGCAGACACTCAGATAACGAGAGAATAGTAACGGCTCCCGGTTTGCGCGTCTTAAACGACAACCGGTGGAGCCATCCTTGTTTCGGGCACTCATTGTTTCCCGAGAATGCCGTTGCCCAAATTTTTAAACCGTCGCGCTCGGTGACAACATCAGGGACCGCGCGGACGAAGGGCTGGCGTCTTGTTTTCGACCGCCGCAGCGCGCCATTCAGCGAACCTTTGATGGGCTATACGGGAAGTGCCGACACGCTCACCCATTCCCCACGCTCGAATCCGCCATCCGCTGTGCCGAGCGGCATGGAGGCGAATGAGGCCTCCACGTCGGATCTTGGAGAGGTTGCAGTCGAAAAGAGGCCAAGATCTGCGCGAGGACAGTCTCAGCAACCGCCGCTCGACGAAACGGCCGGGCCATTATCATGCCGCCCTGATCCTGACATTACTTCTCAACGCGGCCACATGGCCGGCGGCGCTGTCGAGATGAAATTGGTTGACGAGTTCACGCAGTCTGCTCGCCTCACTCGACAAAGACGCCGCCGCTGCGGTCGATTGCTCGACCATCGCCGCGTTCTGCTGGGTGGACTGATCCATTTGATTGACGGCGGTGTTGATTTCGGCGAGCCCCGTGGACTGCTCTCGCGCCGACGTTGCGATGGCTGCCATCAGCTGATTGATCTGAGAGACTTGGTCGCCGATAGACTTAAGCGACTGGCCCGTTTCGAGGACTAATTTCACACCCGTGCCGACTTCGACTGATGACTTTTCGATGAGTCCCTTGATTTCCTTCGCCGCCGTCGCTGCGCGCTGGGCGAGTTCGCGTACCTCCTGTGCGACAACGGCAAAGCCTTTACCGGCTTCTCCGGCGCGGGCTGCCTCGACGCCTGCATTCAGCGCCAGAAGGTTTGTCTGGAAAGCGATTTCGTCGATCACGCCGATGATATTGGAGATTTGCTCCGAGCTGTCCTCAATGCGCCTCATAGCCTGTTCGGCTTGAGACACGACGGCAGCGGAACGTTCCGCACTGACATTAGCCTCCTGCGCGACATTGCGGGCCTCGTCGGTTCGTTTGGACGCGGTGGCAACGTTGGTGGTAATCTCATCGAGAGCTGCCGCCGTCTCTTCCAAAGACGCGGCCTGCTGCTCCGTACGCTTGGAAAGATCTTGCGCACCGGACGCGATTTCGCGCGTTCCATTGTCGATGCTGTGCACCGTTTGCAGGACAGCACCGATTGCCGTCCCGAGTTGCTTGAGGGACGTGTTGAAATCTTCCCGCAGTTGCTCGTATTCCTCAGCGAAGGGCTCCGCCAGCTGGAAAGAGACATCGCCGCCTGCAAGACGTCTCAGTCCGTCACCTAGAGTGGTCGTCGCAAACCGTAATTGTTGCGCCTCATGCTCGGCGCGCTCCTGTGCAGCTGCACGTGCGGCCTCCGACTGGCTTCGCGATGCCGACGCTTCCTGTTCCAGGCGGAGGACATGTATGGCGTTCTGTCGGAACACTTCGACCGCTGCTGCCATTGCGCCAATCTCGTCGGCGCGGCCGGCATAAGGGATCTCGCTTTGCAGATCCCCGTCGGACAAGATCTTCATGGCTGAGGCGATGCGGCGGATCGGGCTCGCGACGCCGAGCACGGCGAATATCGTGCCGGCTAAAGCGACCAGAACGGCAAGAGTTGCAATTATTGCTGTGATTACGAATGCCGTGCGTGCGGCGCCCTCGCTTGCCGCCACATAGGTCTCGGTCTGGCTCAAGATGAAGGCCACGAGATCAGAAATCTTCTGGCCGACCAGATCGGATTGCGGCTCCATACTCTCGCGGAAAAAGCTGACCGCCTCGGCGCCCTTTCCGCCGTCCTGTAATTTAGCCATATGCTCAGCAAGCTCGCCGTACTTCTTGAGTTCCGAGTTGACCTGAGTGATCAGTTCCCGGCCCCGCTCGGTACGCACGCCTTTCACATATTCATCGATCGCGGTCTGGACAGCGGACTTGGCGTCGTCGACCAGTTTAGCTTCAACGGCTTGATTTTCTGGTGAAGACTCCAACAGATAGCGCGCGTAAGCAAGCTTCAAATCGGAGAAATTCCCCTTGATATCCCTCGCGGTAACCAGGCGTTTCATCCAGAAGCCACCAATTTGCTGGGTGTTGTCGTTCAAGGTCGAGATCGTGCTGAGGGAACTGTAGGACAGGACAACGAGGAAGGCACAAATGACGGATAAAACCGCAACAAGGGCCTGCTTGACATTCGGGCGCTTCATTCGGATCTCCAGCTCCTGAGGACGACCGCGCGGGTCACGTAGCTGCGAGAATTCGCCCGATTGGCTAATTTAGAATTAACTTTATTTACTTCGGTCGCCGTGGGCCTGATTATTCTCGTTGCTTACAAACGACACATAGCAAAGCCGTCCGCGCGTACCATCAGGGGGTTGCATCCAGCGCCAATTGCGAATCGTGACAATGCCAACCTGGCGCCGACGGGAGCATTCGCGTCGCTGTGCTGGTTCCGCTTCGTCTGACCGGCGGCAGGCGCAGGAGGCAGTCGGCTCGGTATGGACCGGCTAGAATTCCAAGGATGCGAGTGGCAGCGCATCACGTTCGACAAATCGAAGACAGGTCGGCCGGCCGAGGCTCAAGCTTAGGCACGAACGTTTCTTCGCGGTCCTCTTTTGCGGGCCAACATTCGATCTCGGTGCCGGCTTCATGGCATCATTTTACATCCCCACGGGAGCGTCATACGAGGCGGGGCGATCGGGCGAAATTTCAATGTCGCCAATCGAATTGAACGTGGGATCAACGACACGCGAAATCGCTACAGTGCCGTGACGTCGAAAGTGCCTATCGCATGGCGGCAGACGCAGCTGGCCGGCGTCCGATTGCCCTGCAGCCCTGGGTGGGTAGCGTTGTGAAGCAGATGGGATTGCGTTCATGTCGGCCTCCCATGACGGACGCCGCATGACGTAGAAGAATATCTTCTGCCATTCAGTGCGAGGTTATCGCACGACCGCTGGACGCGAGATGCTCTGTAATGGCGCGCCGGATTTCGGTAACCGTGTCGAAGAGCCTGTTGTCCAGGTCAATGACATTGAAGCGGACAGCGATGAATTTGAGGCGGTTTTCGACTGGGACCGCGATCCCGACTTCCTGACCGTTGAATACGACAGCTTGCTTTTGCATAACAAACCTCGGGCGCACCACACCGGAGCACCATCTTACAAAAGTGGGACAAAGGGTTTCCGACGCGTCAGATTGCCGTCGTAGGTCCGTATCGGATCGAGACGAGATCACGCGCTCGCTGCATCATTGCGAAGAAACGAAGTCGGACAAACAACGTCATGATCCTCCTCAAGCGAGATCAAACGACCGCTGAGTATCGCCGGCGAGGCCGGTTATTTCGGAATTTTTCTGTAAAAAACGTAGTCGAGAAACTTCGAGTAAGCAACTGATTTTTGTTATTTTTTAGCGTTTTGAATCGTATGACAATTACCGCATGTGCGAAGTAATAAATGATGTACGTTCGTCCGATACCCATAGTCGAGGGCGGCCCGCCGACGGCTTTACTGGCGATATTGCGGATCGCCACTGAGCGCAGGTGCTAGGTTGGCGGGATCAAAGAGTCCGATTTCACTCCCAGGTAGCTTCCGGACAGACGCGATATCCCTGAGGGCTTCAGAAGTACCTGATCACCGTATAACAAGCGATATATCCGATGGGAACATTGCCGCTACAATGTAGTAAGGTTGATAGTTCGACGCCATATGGAAGTTGCCGCTTGCCCTCGGGTAACCGGGGGTTCACCATCTAACCGAAGTATGTGTGAAGCAGCGTTCCGTTCCAGTTGATTTCAATGAGATTTCAGGCTGATGTAGGCACATCTAAATCTATGGCTTGAGAATGCAGCGCTACCAGATACAAGCACTCGAGAACGGAAGGTGGTCGGTCATAGACCACCAGACCGGCAAGCCAATAGTTGACCAGCAATGGTCAAGCGAGAGAACGAGGCTGGAGGCTCAAGCCTTAGCTGATTTTCGCAATGGAATATCGGCCCCTCCTCCACAGCGGATTTCCTCCCGCCTTCAGAAGTTACGTCGAGCTTGGGCACTCCTCGGTCGGCCACGTTCAACTTGAACCGGCTCTTCTTATTCTGGCAATCGCCGATGCGTTAAACTAATTGAATTTTGGAGGCCGTCGAAATGATATCGATCGGCCTCATCTTTACCCTCGACATCCCTTGCTCACAGAGTTTCAAAACCTTGGGCGAGTGACCTCGATGCCCTGCCGCTGTCGTCATCTATCGCAACAATAGCCGATGCTGCTCAGGGCGCTCCGATACGAAATCGTAGAGCGCCCAATCCTTTCCAGCGGCATACCTTCACACCCGGTCACTCCGGGTAACCAATCGTCAATTACGCTTTTGGAATACACGCGTATATTATCCCGCGAATAGCGATGTCTGACCTGAGGTCGACGACAATGAACTGGGACGCAACGTCTGCATTCACACCCGTCGGGCTGGCTCTGCGCGGTCAGCCAGCTCACAGGATCGTTCGCACCCTCGGCGACGCGGCATATATGCTGCTCAGGGACTGGCCTTCCGATGACGGCGAAGAATATGTCACTGCGGTGAAGGCTTGCGTCGATGCGATCAGCGGTGAGATCGCTCCGGAGCAATTTTGGGACGCGTTCTTGCGTGCGGCCGATGAGGCAGGTATCGCTGCGCTGACCGTCGTTCAGCGATGACAACGAGTAAAAGAAGCGGTGGTTGGCGAGGGTGAGACGTTCAGCACGGCTTGCCTCAACTCGTGAGGAGCTCCAGCATCTCGCCTCGCGCGATCCTCTGACCGGTCTTTCAAACCGAGCTCATTCAGCACCGAACTCGCCGTCCGGCTTGCGGCGGCTCCCAGGGCCAGAGCCACTGCGTACTGTTCATAGACCTCGATCGAGTCAAAGCGGTCAACGATACTTTCGGGCACCCGACGGGGACAAGCTCATCTCGCTCGTGGCCCAGCGCATGAATGAGATCATGCAGACGGTCTTCGGGGGAATATTGTCCTGAATGGCATCCAGGCAGGTTTTCACAGAGCGAATCTTCGCTTTTTATGCGACGCCCGACATGGATCGACAAAGCTTCACCAGGGAGGTTCTGACTGGGAACGGCAACATTGCTAAAACCTCCCTGGTGTCCTTTTAACAAGGATGAGGAAAATCTAAGCTGGATCGCGCCGAGGGGAAGACGGACCTAAGTCGGACTGGCGACTCCATAGCCCGCTTCTCTTATTAGGTTCTGAGGTAATATGACGGTTCGTGGAGGGCAACGACCAGGAGGACGATATGAAGTTCGGTTCCGACAATGCCAGCCACCAAGAGTGCTGCTCCCAGGGCCATAGTTCGGCCTCGACCATGGCGACGATCAAAGCGACCCTTTCCGCCGCTCAGGATATCGACAGCAGTGCGATCGAGATCAGGATGCTCGGCCCTGTGGTCCTGCTCGAAGGCTACATAACAAACGTTGCGGACCGTGATAAAGCCATCTCGCTTGCGGCGATGATCGTCGGCGAGGAGAACGTCCAGGACCGGATGCTGAGCCGGTTTCCCGCCCAGTAATGGCATCAATCGGATCAGGACAAAGGTCGGGTGAGGCCCGGTCAGCAGGCAGGTGATAGCCCGGACGTTGGCAATACTCAACAGGAAGACGCGTGAGCAGCGCGGCGAGTTTTGCCGCCAGCGCTTCGTTTAAGCGGTGCGACGAAACATGCGCGCGACCGCAATCGACCAGGGGAATATGTCTACGGCTGGAAGAAGACGCGCTAGGATCACATGCAGTGCGAATTCGCCGAGTGCAGCCCGATCTGATTTGGCCTGTCAATGCACTGAGCTCGAAGATGGCGCGTTTACGCGCGTGGCGGCCAGCCCGACGTAAGTGCCGATCAGAACGGTCGCCATCTCCTCTAAAGAGCGACAGCCCTCGTTGTAGAGTTCGATGGCGGCATCACACAAAAAGGAGGACGCTTGATCGTCCCACTCCACCTCGTAGTACCGATACCATTCACGGACGGCCTTCGACATCAGCAGGTGGTCTTCCTGTAAGCACTTGGACATGCGTTACCCCAGACATGGCGGCGGCAGGCGTGCGCGGCTATGACTGCTTCGTTCCGACCACAGCGGGGTCGCCATCATTCAGACTAACAAAGACAGGACTTCACGGGAACCTGCCTCGTCCATGGATAGGGCAACACCGCTTGGCCGTCTAGCGGCGACCAATCTCGGCCTCGACCTTCTTCCGTGCGTTTCCAGCGCTCTTCACGGCCTTCTTGACAGCATCTTTCGAGACGCCTTCCTTCGTTGCTTCGTACTTGACCTCGTGATCCTGACCGCCGGCCACGCGAGCTCGATCCTGTGCGCGGCCGCGGGATGTCGGTGTCTGTGCCATCGGGCTTCTCCTTCGAATGAACGTTCGCAGTACAAACTCACAAGGATTCCGGTGGTTCCCGGGAGACAGTGGATGGCGATGCTGCGCTTGAAGCGGCTGCGGAATTCCCTAAGCGGTGCCCGCCATTGTGCTGGGAGGAAGGTGGTTACCGTGGCGCTCGAACTGAACAAATCTCCACCTTTCCACTACTGTCGGGCGCAATTCGGCCAGCGGTGACGGCGGAATCAATTTGAGAGAGAATTTCCGTAAAGTATTGAAAAATGATTCGTTTTGAGTCGGAACGAATCACCCTGACACGTCTTTGAGTCGCGTATTAATGATTCGGAGTATTTGTCATGCCGTCAGGACAGCGTGCGCAGTGGAAAGGCTTTCTGAAGTTCGGCGAGGTAAGCTGCGGCGTCGCTCTCTACACGGCAGCCTCGACTAGCGAGCGCATCACCTTCAACACCATCAACAAGGCCACGGGCAACCGCGTCAACCGCATCTTCATAGACAGCCAGACCGAGGATCCGGTGCCGAAGGAAGCCCAGACCAAGGGCTTCGAGATCGAGAACGGCCAGTACATCATCATCGATCCTGAGGAAGTTTCCGCCGCGATTCCTGAGAGCAACAAGACGCTCGAGATCGAGGCGTTCATCCCCTGCTCCGACGTCGACGACGTCTATTTCGACAAACCGTACTACCTCACGCCCGACAAGATGGGCGGAGACGCGTTCGCGGCTCTCCGCGATGCGATGAAGAAGTCGATGGTCGCAGCCATCGCCCGCACCGTCCTATTCCGTCGAATGCGCACGGTGCTGATACGGCCGCACGGCAAGGGCCTAATCGCCAGCACGCTCAACTACGACTACGAGGTTCGTTCCTCCGAGAAGGCTTTCGAGGAGATGCCCAAGCTCAAGATACAGGGCGAGATGCTCGAGCTCGCCAAGCACATCATCAGCACCAAGAAGGGCGAGTTCGATCCGGCGACCTTCGACGACCGCTACGAAGCCGCCCTCGCCGATCTGGTGAAGGCGAAGCTGGAAGGCAAGTCGCTTCCAAAGCCGAAGAAGGTGCAGGTCTCGAAGCCCAACGATCTGCTGGCCGCGCTGCGCGAGAGCGCAGGCATCATGAAGGCCGCTGCGGACAAACCGAAACGCACTGCCGCCAACGCCAACACCGGCACTGGGAGGCAGCGCGCCGCGCGCGGGGCGGCAGCGAAGTCCGCCGCTTCAAAGGCTGCCCCGCAGCGCAAAGCCAGCTAGGGAGATTAGACGATGGCTCCGAAATATTACTGGAAAGGCTATCTCAAACTCTCCCTGGTCACCTGCCCCGTGGCCATGACCCCGGCCACGAGCGAAAGCGAGAAGGTTCGCTTCCATACACTTAACAAGGAGACGGGCAACCGCATCGTCTCCCGATACATCGATTCCGTCACGGGCAAGCCCGTCAAGGACGAGAACGAAGCCAAGGGCTACGCTCGCGGAGAGAACGACTACGTTATCCTCACCGAGGACGATCTGGATGCCGTTGCGCTCGACACGGTGAAGACGATCGACATCGACAAGTTCGTCCCGGCCGACAGCATCGAGTGGATCTACCTTGAGAAGCCGCATTACCTGATGCCGGACGACGCCGTCGGCAACGAGGCATTTGCGGTGATCAGGGATGCCATGAAGGCCGACAAGGTTTTCGGTGTGTCGAAGCTCGTGATAGGCCGCCGAGAGCGGGCGGTCGTCCTGGAACCGCGCGGCGAAGGAATCGTGCTCTGGACGCTGCGTTTCGGCGACGAGGTTCGACCGGAGGAGAATTACTTCGAGCAAATCGACGAGCACGCAGATCCGGATCTCATTCCGCTCGTCCAGAAGCTCATCAAGCAGAAGACCGCGCGCTGGTCGCCGGACATGGTCAGCGATCCCATCCAGACCAGCCTGCTGAAGCTCATCGACGAGAAGAAAAAGGCGTTGAAACCGAAAAAAACGGCGACAGGGAAAGCGGCCGAATCCGCACCGAAGTCGAATGTGGTCAGTATCATGGATGCGCTCCGGAAGAGCGTCGAGGCCGATCTCAAAGGCAGGAAGGCCGGGTAGTCACATGCACTTGCTGGAAACCAAGGTTGCACACGAGAGGACGGGCTGGCGGATAGATTTCGTCGGCGACGACGGTGAAGTGGTGTCGATCAAGGTCGCAGACGGTCACGCTGCAAGCGAAGACGAGGCCATTGAGCGTGCGAAAGAGGTCATGGTTCAGTTGACGGGATATGGCACGCGTGGCGGCGGCCGCAGCATCAACTCGTACGATGCTGCCAGCAATGGAAACTTTGACGACGACGAGCCGTCGTTGGATACGTGGCACTGATCCGCCCTGAGGAACCCCCCCGCCTCTCAGGCAACAAAAAAGGCCGGGTAGAAACCGCACCGACCCATCATCGCCTTCTGACCAGTGCCAGTACATCCGTGATCAAAAGCATTTCAGCGATGCGGCGTTGCGAGCTGCGAATTCAGCGCGCATCAGCAAGGCCTGTGGGAGAGTTCTACCTGAAGTGTGTCCGCAACAAGTCTCAACTAGAAAATTTCCCGAAGGATTTGCCGGCCGTCTTCCCGCGCGTGGGTCAGGCCTGGGAAGCCGGCTTGTCGTTTGACGGTTCCTCGACAACGTCGTCCGATTGGTCGTCTGCGGGATCCGGGTCCCGGTCGTACGCGACCCTCAGGCGGTCAAGTTCGTTCTGTATGGCATCGTAGACCTCCGTTGCCTTTGCGCCTTTAACCACGAACGTGTCGACGAAATCTTCGAGCTTCAGGCTCAGGTCGTCGCGCCAGTCCTTGGTCATTGCCCGTTCTCCGGCTGAAGACGAATGCCTCTGCAAAGAAGGTCCCACGTCGGGCGATGTACGGAAGCGCGTGTTCTTGGAGAAGCGCCCTCGTCGGGCTCGGGATCGGGAAGCGGTTCCTCGCCGGGTATCCGGTCAGGATCGCGCGGTGGCGTGTCGACGGGCGGTGGCGATGGCGGCGGCACGATGGGTTCGTTTGGCACAGACATGGGGTCCTCCTCGCTGCGAGAACGTGGGAAATCCTCCCGAGTTCCGTTGACGCTTGACCCCTTGGACACCATTTGCTTCGACATGCCCAAGACGAAGACGAAAAGCAAGGAAACCGACGATCCCGAGCTGATCAGGGAGTGGCTACTTCCCGTGGTGGCGACCCTCGGATCTGGTGTCAGGGTGAAGGGAATTCTGCAGGAAATCCGCTCGCGACTACCATCCCCGGTGCGGAAGTCGCTCGATATGCAGGCAGGCACGCTCATCCTCGTCATGCCAGAGACTGCGAAGACAGCATTCAGGGCGACGGCATCGGCCGTTTCCTGCGCACTGGACGGCATCGCAGACCTTCCGATCATCCCTCGTGAGATCGAGGATATCCTGACGATCACGGCATCAGAGCGGAAGCGCTGGCTCGAAGACGGTCGCCTGCCCAGCGCCGGAACGCGAACGGTGAGGCTGCAAGGGCGCGCAAGGAAGATCACCTTTCACGTATTCGACCCCCGAGTCGTCGAAGATCTGCTCGACCGTGGCGCAGTGGATGAATGGCGAGAGGACGACGCAGCGGCGAAAGCGGAAAATCGCAGGCGGGCCGCGTATCAGGCGAAGCTGACGCGTTCACTGAAGAAAAAGGAAAAAGCCAAACAGAACGAACGAGCCGATGAAGCCGCGACCGGCTTGAGCGGATGGGACGAATTCGGGAGCGACGGTCTCCTTCGGTAGGATTGCCGTTTCAGTTGAAGTTTCGCGCCTTCACTTTCAGCGTATCGATGTGCAGATCTCTGACGAAGATATCCCTCGGCTCGGGCAGAGGCTTCGGTCGATCCCGCGAATCCGAACTTCCGGGAGAGCCATGCGCGAACTCGTCGCCCCTGCCTGTCGGTAGCCTGAAACCTGTGTCGCGATCCGCCAGACCGGATAGATCGCCGGACAGGTCGAAGAGCTGTTGTGCAACAAGATGGACCACGTCGCCCTCCCTCTGGATCTTCCCATTGATCGCCATCATTGATGATCCGAGCACCACGCGACGGCGCTTTTCGAACAAGGATGGCCAGACCACCAGGTTGGCAGCACCCGTCTCGTCCTCGATGGTGATGAACATCACGCCCTTCGCCGATCCTGGCTTCTGCCTGACGAGGACAAGGCCCGCGGTCATCAGCCAGCGGCCGTCGCGAGCGTTCATCGCTGCCGCGCACGTGACGATGTTCTTCTTCTGCAGATCCTTCCGCAGGAAGGCGAGCGGATGCTCGCGTAGCGTCAGCCCGACGTGGCTGTAGTCGGCGATGACATTGTGCCCGTCGGTCATCTGCCGGAGTGCGACCTCCGGTTCCTGCTGCTCCGCGATTGCTTTCATCTCGCGCTCGGCAGCGGCCGCGAACAGAGGTAGCGGCTCGTCACGGAGGGCCTTGATCGCCCAAATCGCATCACGTCTCTCAAGCCCCAGAGACGGCAGATATGCATCGGCGTCGGCGAGTTGCTTCAGAGCCTCGGACGGAACGGCCGAACGCCGCCACATGTCGTCGATGCTCTCGAATACCGTATCCATCCGGGCGGCGACAATCCGAGCGGCATCGGCGGCCGCCAGTCCCTTGACCATCCGCATCCCGAGACGAACGGCATGGCGGTCGCCGTTGCCGACGCGTTCAAGCGTGCAATCCCAGCGAGATCGGTTCACGCAGACCGGTAGAATTTGCACACCGTGGTTCTTGGCACATCCGACGATCTGCGCGGGAGCATAGAAGCCCATGGGCTGGGAATTCAGGAGCGCCGCGCAGAAGGCATCCGGAAAATGGCACTTCACGAAGCTGGAGGCGTAGGCGATGAGAGCGAACGAGGCCGCGTGGCTTTCGGGGAAACCATAGGATCCGAATCCCTCGAGCTGTGAGAAGGTCTTCTCTGCGAATTCTGCGGTGTAGCCATTCTTGACCATCCCGGATACCAGCTTGTCCTTGAACCTCGATACGCCGCCCGTGAACTTGAAGGTTGCCATGCTCTTCCGGAGCTGGTCGGCTTCCCCGCCCGTGAACCCGGCGCAGACCATAGCCACGCGCATCGCGCTCTCTTGGAAGAGTGGCACTCCGAGGGTCTTCCCGAGAACGGCCTCCAGTTCCGGTGTCGGGTATTCGATCTTTTCCTTGCCTTCACGGCGGCGGAGATAGGGGTGCACCATGTCGCCTTGGATTGGCCCCGGCCTAACGATAGCAACCTGAACCACGAGATCGTAGAACGTCTGCGGCCGGAGCCTTGGGAGCATCGACATCTGCGCGCGGGATTCGATTTGGAAAGTTCCGAGCGTGTCCGCGCGCCTGATCATCGCGTAGGTCTTCGAGTCTTCCTGCTCGATCTTCGCGAGATCGAGGTCGACCTCCTTGTGTTCCCGGATCAGGTCGAAAGCCTTCGACATGCAGGTGAGCATGCCGAGCGCCAGCACATCGACCTTCATGAATTTCAACGCCTCCACGTCATCCTTATCCCACTCGATGATCTGGCGATCCTTCATCGAGGCGGGTTCTATCGGCACAAGGTCGTCCAGTCTGTCATGCGTCAACACAAAGCCGCCTGGATGCTGGCCCAGATGTCGAGGCGCGCCCATAAGCTGCTGCGCTAACCTCAAGGTGAGTGCAAGACGGCGATCATCGGGGTTCAGGCCAAGGTCGCGGATGTTTTGATCAGGAACCTCCTCCGACCATGACCACATGCCAGATGACAGCGCCTTGATCACGTCCTCTGGCAGCCCCAGAGCCCTGCCGACATCGCGGATGGCGCCCTTGGCCCGGTAGCGGGTGACCGTCGCACACAGAGCGGCCTTCTCGCGCGTATAGGTTTTGTAGATCCATTGGATCACCTCCTCGCGACGTTCATGCTCGAAGTCGACGTCGATATCCGGCGGCTCGTCCCGTTCCTGCGAAACGAAGCGCTCGAACAGAAGATCGTTGGTCGAGGGATCAATGCTCGTAATACCGAGGATGTAGCAGACGGCCGAGTTCGCCGCCGATCCGCGTCCCTGACACAGAATACCTTGGCTGCGCGCATATTTGACGATGCTGAAGACCGTCAAAAAATACGGGGCATACTTCATTATCTGGATGAGGGCGAGCTCGTGCCGGACAGTCTTCAGCACCTCCGGCGGCAGGCCTTCCGGATAGCGGTTCGGCACGCATTCCCAGAGATAGTGCTCAAGGGATTCCTGCGCGGTCTTGCCGGGGACGATGGCTTCTTCCGGATACTGGTAGGTAAGCTCTTCGAGGCTGAACTTGCATCGATCGGCGATCTCGATCGTGCGCCTGAGCGCTTCCGGATAGCGCGGGAACAGGCGCTCCATCTCGTCGGGAGGCTTGAGATACCGATCGGCATGGCGCTCGCGCTCGAAACCAACGGCATCGATGGTCGTATTGTGCCGGATGCACGTGACAATATCCTGAAGCTGCCGCCTCCCGGCCTCATGGAAAAGCACGTCATTGGTCACGACGGTCTTCACCTTGAAGCGGATTGCGAGGTTCGACAGCTCATGGAGCCGGAGCTGATCGTTCGGACGTCGTCGAAGGCAGAGCGACAGGTAGGCGCGATCGCCGAATATCTCGGCCAACTTCCGAAGCTGGACGGCACAGGTCTCGTCGGCAAGATCCGGCACGAGGATTCCAATCATGCCATCGGCATATGCGACCACGTCGTTCCAATGCAGAATGCAGTTGTTCTTGCCTCCACGGGACTTCCCAAGCGTGATCAGGCGCGTGAGCCGGGAGTACGCGACGCGGTCGGTGGGATAGACCAGTATCGACATCCCGTCCTGCAGATCGAGCCGACAGCCGACGACGAGCCGGATCCCGGTCGACCGCGACGCCTCCAGTGCGCGGACTATCCCGGCAAGCGAATTCCGGTCAACGACACCAACGGCACCAATTCCCAGTATCTTCGCAGTCTCGAATAGCTCCTGCGCAGAACTCGCTCCCCGGAGAAAGCTGAAATGCGTCGTGACCTGGAGTTCGGCATATCTCATCAGCCAAAGATCCCGTGCATGAACCACCGATGGTTCCCGGTTTCAGGATCCACGCCGTCGCCGGAACGGAAAATCCACAGACGCTCGCCCGCATCATCTTCGATGACGAAGTAGTCGCGGACCGCGGCCATCTCGGAGTTGCGTTCCCACCATTCGCCGAAGATCCGCTCTGGACCATCGGCGTTCTTCACCTTCCGGCGCTTGCCCCGCCACATGATCCAGACGGGCGGATGGTCTGGCAGCAGCGCCATCACGTCGACCTGCTCTGGTCGCGCAAGCAGGCGGACGGGCCGGCGCCAGTGATTGACCCAGGCAGCCTCTATCGGATCGGATGCGGCACTGATCCTCCGGACCGAGCGCTCGGGAACGTCGGAAGCAAAGGGGGCGACGCGATAGACCCGCTGGCCACGGTTGCCGTAGATGTCGATGAGCGGCGTGAGGTCCACACCCTCGTCTTCGACCAGCGACGACGTCTTCTGGGCTTCCTCTAGCGGCTCCGCCATGACCGCCACTAGCGTCATCTTCTCGATACCGAAGCCGGGTTCGATCTTCTCGGTTCTGTCTTTGAACAGTTTCGTCAGCCAGGCGACATCGCGCACGGGTTTGGCGGTCCCGGCGCGGATGGCTTGCCGGGTGCCGTCGACCTTCTCGACAATGAGGTCTGCGCGACGGACGCCGAGCCCCCTTCTCTGCAGCGCATCGACAAGCTGGACGACCAGTCGGGCGACATACTTGTTGATGGTCTCGGCGGCGCCGATAGGTTCGGCGAACGCCCTGCTGACTTCGACAAGTTCGGCTGTTCGAATGGGATCGATCGGCTCAGGCGTGCGGCCGAACATCTGGTCGAAGCGGCGGCCGACCTCCGGCCCGAAGCGGAGCGTAAGCGGTGGGCGAGCAGTATTGGCAAGCTCGCCGATTGTCTTGAAGCCGAGCGTCCGCAGGTCGCCGACGATCTTCTCAGGAAGCCGTAGAAGAGAGATCGGCAGCTTTTCCACTGCCCGGAGGGTCTCGCCCCTCGGAACGATGACGGTCTCGCGGCTGGTCGCTCTGGCGCATGCGTGGGCGGCACCCCACGTGTCGGCGATGGCGACCCGTGTCGTCAGGCCCTTGGCGCGGAAGCGGTTGGCGATGCTCGTCAACATTCGCTCCTCGCCGCCCTGTAGATGGTCCGCGCCCTCCGTGTCCATGACGATGCCGTCCGGCGCGTCGACGGCGACGATCGGCGAATACTGGCTGAGCGCCCACATGGTGATGCGATCGAGCGCCGCTGCATCGGCGGCGGCATCGGCGTCGATCATCCGGAGGCCCTGGAAGAGCGCCTGCGCCTTGGCGGCCGGCATGCCCACGTGAACGCCAGCCTTTCTGGCCGCGGGATCGGCGGCCGACACCCAGCGTTTGGAACCGCTCTTCGAAATGACGGCGATCGCCTCCTCAACGGGAATGGCGGGATCGGCCCGCCTGATCCTGTCCGTCGCCAGATCGGGAAAAAATATCGATACGACCCTCGGCATCGCAGGCTCCTACTTCGAACTCGGCGCACTCACCCGCTTTCACCCTCATCAGTTCCAGAAGCCATCTCGCCCGCCCGACGCCCGGAACCGGCAGTTCCTCGCTCGGGATGACGCTCACCCTCCAGCGCGTGGTCGACGCCGTCGGCTGGCCGAAGTCGCTGGCCTCGGTCTGCCGTCGCCACCGCCGCACTGCAAGCGCCATCGTGCCGCTCTTCTCGGCTGCGAGTTGCAGCCGCCCGGACGCGGCCATCGGCAGCCGGACGATCTCGCCGATCACCGCCCCGAGGCCGCCGTATGAAAGGCCCTCCTCCATATTGGCAAGGACGTCCTCCTCCTTGTCGGACTCGACGAAGACGACCCGGTTCGGATGAAGACCCGCCTGCGCCAAGGCCGGGAAGAACAGGTCAGGACGTGTCAGGCACCAGACGACCTTGCCTTTGGTACGGGCGGCAATCCCGCTCACGAACAGGGCGGCCGCCGCCCCGTCGACGGTGCCGGTCCCGCCGCCGGCGCATTCGTGCAGCGCGCCATAGGCCAATCCACCACCCGGAAGCCGCTCGTCGATCTGCGCGACACCGAAAGGCAAAACGCCTCGGCTGCGCCGACCGGCGCCTTCCAGGTGCGCGATCTGCTCGCGCAGCCCGTCGAGGACGGCGTTTGGGGCGACGGCTGACTTCATGATCTCGGGCAACCCGTTTTCGGCTTGAGTAACAGCAATATGTTCTGTATTTGTTCCGAAGAGATAAATGAGTCAATGCGCATATGACCCGCTGAAGTTGAGCGCCGGTACAAAAGATAAAAATCGCCAGCGGATTCAATCGGATGTTGAGACAGGAATATTTTTGGATGCGCCGAACGCGGCTTGTGGAAGATACGATCCCGAGACTGCAAGATCACCAGGTCCCGGTGGTCGAACTCATATGCCTCCTCTGCGATCGCCATTGTACACATGAGCGCAAACTGTTGGTCAAAGCGTTTGGCGCAAGCGTCACCTTCGCGGAAATCCGCCGGCGCATGGCCATGGGCTGCGAGCGGATGCAGACGCCGCGAGGTGACAAGTGTGGAGCACACTTCCCATGTTTGAGTGATGGTCTTGCTGATGGAAGCTAGATAATGACAGGCGAAGACAACCGCGAACGGCCGCGCAAGATCGTGCATGTCGACATGGATGCCTTCTACGCATCGGTCGAGCAGCGCGACAATCCGGAGCTGCGAGGTGTGCCGGTTGCTGTCGGCAGTCCTGCTGCCCGCGGGGTCGTGGCGGCCGCCAGTTACGAGGCACGCAAATTCGGCGTCCATTCCGCCATGCCTTCGGTGACCGCCCAGCGGAAATGCCCGGACCTTGTCTTCGTCAAGCCGCGCTTTGATGTTTACAAAGCCGTGTCGTTGCAGATCCGCTCGATTTTCGCCGAATACACGCCGATGATCGAGCCACTGTCGCTCGACGAGGCCTATCTCGACGTCACCGAAAACCTGAAGGGCATGGAGATTGCGACCGAGATCGCCGAAGAGATCCGAGCGAGGATCAAGGCGGCGACGGGGCTCAACGCGTCGGCGGGAATTTCTTACAACAAGTTTCTGGCCAAGATGGCAAGCGACCTCAACAAGCCGAACGGCCAGGCCGTCATCACCCCCAAGAACGGCCCCGCCTTCGTCGAACAGCTTCCCGTCAAGAAATTCCATGGCGTGGGACCGGCAACGGCCGAGAAGATGCATCGGCTCGCGATCGAAACGGGAGCGGACCTGAAGGAGAAAACGCTCGACTTCCTCGTCGAACATTTCGGAAAGTCAGGGCCGTATTTTTATGGCATCGCCCGCGGCATCGACAATCGCCAGGTCAGACCGGACCGGGTGCGGAAATCCGTCGGTGCGGAAGACACTTTCTCTGCCGACATCCATTCTTATGAACCCGCGCGCGACGGGCTTCAGTCGCTGATCGAAAAGGTCTGGGGCTATTGCGAGGCCAATGAAATCGGCGCCAAGACGGTGACGCTCAAGGTCAAGTATGCCGACTTCAGCCAGATCACCCGTAGCAAGACAGTTCCGTCAGCACTGCCAGCAATTGCCAATCTTGAGGAGGTGGTCGATATGCTTCTCGCGCCAATCTTCCCGCCGCGAAAAGGCATCCGTCTGCTCGGCGTGTCGCTGTCTTCGCTGGAGCGGCGCAGATCTGAAGCGACGCCGCAGTTGCAGCTCGCGTTTTAGGTCACATTAGATGTGACGCGGTCGGTTTTAGATTGGATGCGCTCCGCACCGGCGTTCCCGCGCCTGCCAGTGGTACCGCCCCTCGCCTAAGTTCCCTTGACCTGCTTGCGGCAGATCGAAGCTGAGAGGTCGGAGTTTCGTCGAAGCCGTCTGATGTGAAATTCCGTTGGAATTTCCGACCTCACGAACCGCTTTCGCCCTCGCTATTGAGAACTAGCGCAGAACGGATGCAATCAAGCAAAATCTGTTCGCCAAACGGTTTTGTCAGGCAGCCGACGACGTCCGCGCCCAACGCAGACGCGCGCACATTCTTTTCCGGAAAGGCGGTGATCAGAACAGTCGGAACGCTCTTGCCCAGCGCGACCAGCCGGTGGTGCAGATCGAGCCCGCTCATTCCGGGCATATTGATGTCAGTCACAAGGCAGGCCGTGCGGCGGATATCAGGGAATCTCAAGAAATCATCCGCGGATGAAAAGGTCTCGGCGTCAAATCCCATCGACCTTATGAGCCCCTTGATAGCCTCCCGCATCGACTCGTCGTCGTCGACGATCGCAATCAGAGGTTTCTTGGTTGGCACCGCCGCCTCCCGACTTCGCCGATGGGCGTCGCGCCTAAATGGCGTTATGGCAAATTGCTGGATGGACTTATTATCGGGCGGCGACAAAGGCACCGCAAGCTATACGCTCGTATACGCTGTCTAAACAGTTCTGCGACGGATTGGGAATGTGAACGCGCGGAACATGGAAAAGAGGAGACCGACGCGCGCTGCGAAAACAGAGCCATACGCGTGGCAAGTTCGTTAATGCATAAAATGTGGGTTGGAGGACGGTCATCTCGAATGTGCCGGCGCCGAAAGGGTGGAGAGCCGTCCTGCAGGCTGCCTACTCTACCCGAACCAACCGACGCGCCCCGACAGAAGGTTCGTTCGCCGGCGACGCTGGCCGCTCCACGATGCGCAAAACGCCGTTTGCGGCCGCCGGCATCCACCCTTGTGGCCGGGGTGATTATCGCGCATTGTGGCGTGCGAAAGGAAACCCGATTTCGGCATTCGTTTACTCATCTCGTGGCCAATAGGCGTAGATAGTAAATTATGCCAACGTCGATTCACATTGCGGGCTCTGACGATTGACCGAGGCGCTAGCGACCATCATTGTTATCGATGATGACCCCGAGGTCCGGGAGGCGCTTGGGAGTCTGCTGCGTTCGGTCGGCTTTGCCGTCAACCTCCTCGCTTCCGTGGGCGACTTCCTCACGTCCGGGCGACCCGATGGACCGACCTGTCTCGTACTCGATGTCCGGCTTCCGGGACAAAGCGGTCTTGATTTTCAGCTCGAGCTGTCGAGAGAAAACATTCAGTTGCCGATTGTCTTCATCACCGGGCACGGCGACATCCCCATGTCTGTCAAAGCGATGAAAGGGGGCGCGGTCGAGTTCCTGACGAAACCGTTCCGAGACCAGGACTTGCTCGACGCCATTCAGATCGGCCTGGCGCGCGACCGCGAATGGCTTGAAAATGAAAAGGCGCTGGCGACGGTGCGCACTCGTTTCGCTAGCCTGACCCCACGGGAGCGCGAGGTGATGGCTTTGGTGGTGACAGGACGGCTCAACAAGCAGATTGCCAGCGCTCTAGGCGTCAGCGAGATTACCGTGAAGGTTCACCGCAGCCAGGTCATGCAGAAGATGGGCACCAGATCCCTGCCCGAACTCGCGCGTATGGCTGACAAGCTGATGCTCGCGCCAGGAAAGACTCAAACGAACTGATAAAGGTCTTGGCTGCGCGTATAGGTCATCCCCCGCTCATTGGTAATCGATCCTTCCTGGTGGCCAATAGCCCCTGCGGAAGCCCTCCTCTATGGTGCGCGTTCATTTCCCCCTCCTCCCAGGCCGGATCGCTACCGATCGGCCCGCCTTGGCCTCCCACCCGCGGGAGGCTTCTTTTTGGCCTCAGTCCCTGCAAGACACTTTCGACTCCAACACGGAAACCGACACCGAATCGAACTGACGGCACCCATGCGCGGGGTTAGAGGAGCAGACCATCGCCCCAGTCATTGCGGGCCAGGATGACTTCGCCGACATGAGTCGCTGAGCAGAAGTTCTGCTGAGGGGTGTCCGTGCCGGTATTCCAAGGTATCGCAAAGCGAAACCACAGTATAATGTCGCGTCGTCCCTTCCATCGCTAGACTAGTCGTTGCCTCGCGAGACAGGTAGCGAATCCCCCCGTTGCTACCACCAAGCTTCGGCGCTCCCTCCATCCGAAGCTCTACGGGTCCACGACCCGCCCGACCGCCCAGCAGCCGCTGGGCGGTCTTTCCTAGAGGTGGACCACGTATCGACCGGGCGGGTGATGGCCTCGTTGTTGGGACGAGCAGGCGAGATGTGGTAAGAAGTGAGGAAGTGGTTGCGGTTCGTCATATGTGCTCGCTTTGGCCAATTTGACCGGACGGATCTCCGAAACGCGTTGGTGGAGATGGGAGTTTGGAGGTTCTTTGGGAGGACGGTGATCGCGTGTTCCACAGGCAACGGCGCCTGGGTGCCGACGGCACGTGGAACCCGGTTCTGGTCGTGATTTCGGCCCTCGAGTATCCGACGCCTTCAAGCCTCGGCCGCCTCGACCATGAATACGGATTGAAGGATGAGCTCGATAGCGCGTGGGCGGTGCGACCGCTTGAGTTGGTGCGCGAGGGCGGCCGGACCATGCTGGTGCTTGAAGATCCGGGCAGCGAGCCGCTCGCCCGCCGGCTCGGAGCGGCAATGGAAACCGGACTTTTCTTGCGCCTAGCGATCAGCATCGCCGCTGCGCTCGGCAGAGTCCACCAGCGCGGCCTGGTCCATAAGGACATCAAACCGGCCAATATCCTGGTAGCGGGCACGTGCGCCGAGGTGCGGCTAACCGGCTTCGGCATTGCCTCACGCCTATCCCGCGAGCGGCAAGCGCTCGAGCCGCCCGAAGTGGTTGCGGGAACGCTTGCCTATATGGCCCCCGAGCAGACCGGGCGCATGAACCGCTCGATCGACTCCCGCAGCGACCTTTATGCGCTCGGCGTGACACTTTACGAAATGCTGACCGGGAGCCTGCCCTTTGCCGCTTCCGACCCGATGGAATGGGTGCATTGCCACATTGCACGACAGCCGATGTCGCCCAAGGAGCGGACGGCGGACGTTTCACCGGCAGTCTCGGCCATCGTCATGAAGCTGCTCGCCAAGACGGCCGAGGAACGATACCAGACGGCAGGCGGCGTCGAGCACGATCTGAGGCGCTGTCTCAGCCAATGGGAAATGGAATCGCGGATTGAGGCGTTCCCGCTCGGCGAGCGCGATATCGCAGACCGGCTGCTGATCCCCGAAAGGCTATACGGGCGGGAGCATGAGGTCGAAACCTTGCTCGCTGCCTTCGACCGTGTGGTGCTGGGCGGGGCGCCGGAGTTAGTGCTGGTCTCTGGCTATTCCGGCATCGGAAAGTCGGCTGTGGTCAACGAACTCCACAAGGTACTGGTGCCGCCGCGCGGGCTGTTTGCGTCCGGCAAGTTCGACCAGTACAAACGGGACATCCCCTACGCGACCCTGGCGCAGGCCTTTCAGGGTCTGCTGAAAGGGCTCCTCGCCAAGAGCGAGGCGGATTTGGCACCGTGGCGCGAGGCGCTGAGCGAGACGCTGGGACCGAACGCAAAGCTGATGGTCGATTTCGTCCCCGAATTGAAGCTCGTCATCGGCGACCAGCCGCCGGTCCCGGAACTTCCACCACAGGACGCGCAACGACGATTCCAACTGGTATTCCGGCGGCTCATCAGTGTCTTTGCCCGGCCCGAACATCCGCTGGCGCTGTTCCTCGACGATCTCCAATGGCTTGACGGAGCGACGCTCGATCTGCTTAAGGATCTGCTGACCCGGTCGGATCTGCAACACCTCATGCTGATCGGTGCCTATCGCGACAACGAAGTCACTGCCGCCCATCCGCTGATGCGGACGCTTGACGTGATCAAGACCGCGGGCGGCAAGGTCGCGGAGATCACGCTTGCGCCGCTCACTGAGGACTATCTCCAGCAGTTGATCGCGGATACGCTCCACTGTCAGCCTGATCGTGCGGCCCCGCTCACCCGAATGATGCACGACAAGACCGGCGGCAATCCGTTCTTCGTCCGTCAGTTCCTGTTTTCGCTCGCCGAAGAGGGAGTGCTCGCTTTCGACTATCGCGCGGCATGCTGGTCCTGGGATCTCAGCCGCATTCACTCCATGGGATACACCGACAACGTCGTGCATCTCTTGGTCGGCAAGCTCGCGCGTCAGCCGCCCGAAACGCGGGAGGCGTTGCAGCAGATCGCCTGTCTTGGAAACACCGCAGATATCAGGGTGCTTTCACTCGTGCTCGGGATCCCGGAGGAGCAAGTCGCCGGCGCCTTGTGGCCTGCCGTCGCTCATGAACTGCTCGAGCGTCTGGCAGGCACGTACCGGTTCGTCCACGATCGCGTTCAGGAAGCCGCCTATTCGCTGATCCCGGAGGATCGACGCGGCGAGTTACACCTTCGCATAGGCAGACGACTTGCGGCGAATACTACGCCGGAGCGGATTGACGATCATGTCTTCGAGATTGTCAGCCAGCTTAATCGCGGAGCCGC
This sequence comes from Rhizobium anhuiense bv. trifolii, assembly GCF_024346605.1. Lineage (NCBI taxonomy): Bacteria > Pseudomonadati > Pseudomonadota > Alphaproteobacteria > Hyphomicrobiales > Rhizobiaceae > Rhizobium > Rhizobium anhuiense. Next base: position 452,597 of record NZ_CP098801.1, on the reverse strand, counting down.
ACTGATCAACTCGGCTAAGGAGCGCGAGCAACTGTCAGAGTTTAATCTGATGGCCGGCAAGCGCGCCAAGGCCTCGACGGCATACGCTTCCGCTCTGAGCTATTTCGTTGCTGGCACGATGATGCTTTCGAAAGACCGGTGGCAGCGCCAGCACCAACTGGCGTTTGCGCTTGAACTGAACCGGGCCGAATGCGAGTTCCTGCTTGGCGCTCTGCCGGATGCGGAGGGCCGGTTAGCCCAGCTTTCCAGTTGTGCTGTCGGCGCCGACGACCAGGCTGCTGTCGCCTGCCTGCGCATTGATCTCTATGCTGCGCTCGGGCAAACCAGCCGCTCCGCAGACGTCGGTCTCGAATATCTGAGGCGGTATCTCGGCGTCGACTGGTCGCCGCATCCGGCCGACGCGGAGGTGCAACGAGAATACGACCGGATCTGGTTGCAGCTCGGGAGCCGCGCGATCAAGGATCTCATTGATCTGCCATTGATGAGCGACCCAGCATCCTCCGCGACGTTGGATATTCTCGCCCGGCTCGTGGGGGCGGTATGGCACACCGACGCGAACCTGGCATGTATGGCAATCTGCCTGGCTGTGAATCTGAGCCTCGAGCGCGGCAACAGCGACGGCTCCTGCTACCATTACGTGTCGCTTGGCTATATTGCTGGGCCGCGCTTCGGTGACTATGAGGCCGGTTTCCGCTTCGGTCAGCTAGGCTGCCAACTGGTCGAAAAGCGCGACCTGAAACGCTTTCAGGCCAGGACTTACAAAGACTTCGGGGCTCACGTCATTCCGTGGACGAGACATGTCCGAATCGGCCGCGACATGTTGCGGCGAGCCCTTGAAATTGCCGATCAGAGCGGCGACCTGACGTTTGCCGGATACAGCTATGCCAGTTTGAATTCGAATCTGCTGGCGGCAGGAGATCCGCTTATGGAAGTGCAACACCAAGCGGAGACCGGCCTCGCATTTGCGCAAAAGGTGCAGTTTCAGTTCGTCGTAGATCTCACCAGCGCGCAGCTCGGGCTCGTCCGGACGCTGCGCGGGTTGACCCGGAAATTCGGTTCCTTTGACGACGACGGATTTGACGAATTCGAGATCGAACGCCGGTTTTCGGAAAATCCGAATCTTGCGGAAATCTGCTACTTCGTCAGAAAACTCCAGGCCCGGTTCTTCGCCGGCGACTATGAGGCGGCCGTCGATGCGTCGTTGCGGGCGCAGAGGCTGCCATGGTCGTCCGTAGCGCATTTCGAAGAGACGCCGGAGCATCATTTCTACGGTGCCCTGGCCCGCGCCGCGTGCTGCGACGATGCTGTGGCAGACCAGCGGGCGCGGCATACGGAGGCTCTGGTTTTCCACCACCGACAGCTTCAGATCTATGCGAAGAATTGCCCGGAGAACTTCGAGAATCGCGCCGCACTTGTCGGCGCCGAGATAGCGCGCCTTGAAGGCCGCGAAATCGACGCCGTGCGCCTATACGAACAAGCGATCCGCGCAGCGCGCGCCAACGGCTTCCTTCATCATGAAGCCCTCGCATATGAACTCGCCGCCCGCTTTTATGCGCTGGGAGGCTTCGAAGACTTCACTCGTCTCTATCTCCGCAACGCGCGAGGCTGCTATTTACGCTGGGGTGCCGACGGTAAGGTGCGGCAACTCGACCAGCTCTATCCGGACCTGAGAGGGGACGAACGCAGTCCCGCTCCAACAAGCACTATTGGTGCCCCGGTCGAGCAACTCGACCTCGCAACCGTCATCAAAATCTCACAAGCCGTGTCAGGCGAAATCGTCCTTCAAAAGCTGATCGACACGATCTTGCGCACCGCCGTTGAGCAGGCGGGCGCCGAGCGCGGCCTGCTGATCCTGCCGCGCGGCGGTGAGTCACGGATCGCGGCGGAGGCCACGACTTGCGGTGAAGCGGTCGCGGTGCAGATGCTCGACGCGATCGTCACAGAGTTTACGCTGCCACAATCGCTCCTTCGTTATATCTTGCGCACGAACGAAACCGTGGTCCTCGACGACGCAGCAGCTCAGAATCCATTTGCCGCGGACCCATATATTTGTCGGCACCGTGCTCGTTCTATCGTCTGTGCGCCGTTGCTCAATCAGGGCCAACTGACCGGGGTACTCTATCTTGAAAATAACCTCGCCCCTCGGGTCTTCGCGCCAGCTCGGATCGCGGTGCTGAAGTTGCTCGCCTCGCAGGCAGCAATCTCACTGGAGAATACCCGGTTGTACCGCGATCTCGCTGAACGCGAAGCCAAGTTCCGTCGCCTCGTCAAGGCCAACATCATCGGCATTATCATCTGGGATATCGAAGGTCGCATTTTTGAAGCCAATGACGCGTTTCTCCGCATGTTGGGCTACGACCGAGAGGATCTTGCCTCGGGTCGGCTATCCTGGACGGACCTTACGCCGGTCGAATGGCGCGACCGCGACGCACGGACCGTCGCAGAGCTGAAGATGATGGGGGCAGTCCAGCCGTTCGAGAAGGAGTATTTTCGGAAAGATGGCACCCGCCTGCCCGTGCTGATCGGCGGTGCACTTCTAGAAGAAGGCAGGAACGAAGGTGTCTCTTTCGTCCTCGATCTGACGGAGCGGCGGCAGGCCGAAGAGGCGTTACGGGAGAGCGAGGAAGCCTTGCGCGAGGTGCAAGGGCAACTGGCCCATGCAAATCGCGTCGCCACAATGGGCCAGCTCACAGCGTCCATCGCCCATGAAGTCAATCAGCCGCTCGCCGCATCGCTCACCAACGCCCAGGCGGCGTTGCGCTGGCTCGGAACCCATCCGCCCAATTTGGAGGAGACGACTCAGGCGCTGGGCCGGATCGTCGAGAACGCCAATCGAGCCGGCGATGTCATCGGCCGGATCCGTGCCTTGATCAAGAAGGAGCCGGCTCGCAAGGAGCGGTTCGACCTCAATGAAGCCATTCGTCACGTGATTGCCTTGACCAGCAGTGAAGTGCTCCGCCACGGCGTCACGCTGCAGACAGAATTCGCGGCGGGCCTCCCGTTGGTGGAAGGAGACCGCGTCCAGCTACAACAGGTGATCCTAAACCTGATCATGAACGCAATCGAGGCGATGAGCAGCATCAACGAGGAAGAGCGCGAACTGCTGATCAGCACCGGGGCAGATGCCTCAGGAACCGTTGTCGTCAGGATACGCGACAAGGGTCCGGGCCTTGACCCGCAGACAGTGGATCGTCTCTTTGAGGCTTTCTACACGACCAAATCGAGCGGCATGGGCATGGGCCTGGCGATCTGCCGTTCGATTATCGAGGCTCACGGGGGTCGAATGTGGGCCACCGCTGGTGAACCACGTGGGGCAGTGTTTCTGTTCACCCTGCCTCTCGAACGAGACGAAACCGCTGGCGCAAAGCATGCCGACCAAATGGCAATGTTGGGAAACTGATAGGACCAACAACTGGCTGAAGCTCTCGCAGCCTGGGCAGGTCTCAGGCTGAAGGCCGTCGACCTGGCCCGCTTCTCCGTCACGAGACGACTGAGGTACGGCCGAAGCTTTCACGTCCACGTCGCAGTCTTCGGGCCAACGGGGGCGGCAGTGGCGAAAACAACAAGCGCATCGATCGTGCCGCGAAATCGTGCGCCAGGAAACTGGACGAGGCAACGGAGATGCCTGCACGAGCTAAAAGGTGCTAGGCACCAAGCTCGATGATCCTCAATTCTGGACCCAAACCCGGCTTACGGCATGTCGCGGAAATCACTGAAGGGCAGAGATCCCGAAGCCGTCTAACAGACGGACAAGCCCGACGGAGTAGCACAGAAGACCGAACTGGGTTCCAGTAACATATAGGGTAAAGGCAGATCTCTGGGCGTGCAGCGCTTGTCCCCAGGGAGACTTGATCGTTTCGAATGGCATGACGGAGAACATCATCAAATGGGCCTCCAAGTCCGTAGGCGGCCATGATGAAATATCGGGCGGTGTGTGGAGCGGAGAGCCCGGAGCGCAAGGCCCAGCTTCCCCATATGCGCTGGGAAACAGCGTCAATGGGACCAGTTCGATTTGGATGCGGTGGAGTTCATGTGTCATGGTCTCAATCCTTAGGCAAACGGTCCGACCCATCGGCTCGCCGGCACCTATCGTTGGTGAATGGCCTCAAGTCTGTCATTGATGCAGGCATCAGGAGGCGTGTTGAACGCCTTCGTGAGCTCGATGACATTGCCGCGCGGGAGAAGTACCCTGACCGTAACAGGACGCCGCTCGACCTGCTATTGATCTTGAGGAAGGATCGAGTAGCGAAGAGGAGGAGACGACTTATACGGGGGTTTAGCCGTTCATCGGGGCCGGCTACCAGATATCAGACCACCACCCGCTCCTCGCGATGAGATGCCTTCGGCGCGCTCCTCTTCCCACGTCGATGACATCAACCAGATAGAACGTCGTCCTGGACTCGTTACCTTGGAAGCCGTTTGCGCCGCTAGGAGAGCACGGAGCAACGTGGGCACCCTTCATGCTCGAAATGAGTGGCTGAGCCGGGCATAGCTCCCTAGCAGCCCGCCTGTGTGCTGCCTCCGTATAATTTGCGCATACACAAGTATGATGGCGGACCTACACTCTTCGTTTTACCTTTTACTCCTGAGTGCTGGCCCCTCCAAATTGGTCATGTTCGCATCGGCGTCGGCAGCCATTCACTTGGAACCATGGCCAATCAGGTTCCAAAACCGTTAGGAAGGGACGCAGAATGCCAACGGTATCTCCGACTCCTATCACGCCTCCAGACGAGCATCTTGTCACCGCCAGAGAGGCGCTTGAGCCCCTCTATGAGAGACTGGAGCTTCACACCGAGGTCACCCTGCTGTCGGCGGCAATGGGGGCCGGATGGCCCGTCGACGAGGCAACGAGGGCGCTGGCTGCGCTTAGATTGCAAGACGCCCTCAATATTCTTGGCGGGAATTGAGGTCCAGCATATCGACCCCGCCCAAACGACCGAACGAGATGGAAGGCTTCGCAAAGTTCTAACGCGAATCGATCCGACGAGGGATTATCCAGCGGCACGATCATGGCGCAGGAATTTTGGTGTGGAATAGTCTGCACAGCAGAACCCACCGCCACATAGATTTTCCTTTGCGGTTGCGACAAACAACTTCGCCGGCATTCGACGTCGAAGGATTCGATGGTCCGACTGGAACTTCACAACGATATTCCCACCTTGTAAACCATCGCCGTTCCGTATTGATGCTCCGACGAAGTAGCCGCGTTCCAGCGCGAGTTGCACCGCAATGTGCGGCAGCCGGTTGCCTCTAGAACCATTCAGCGTAACACCAGAGGCTCGCTTGGTTGCCGCGATTTAGCAGATCTACCAAGTTATCCGCCTCCTCGGCGGTCAGCATGTCCATGACAAACCCATTGACGACGGCCGGCTGTCCGACGACTTTATCGAACACCGTCCAGTAAATATTGAGGTTCTTGCGACGGCTATATCTTTGCGCTGCCATCGTGTCCTGCCTCCGGGTGCGGTAACGACTTTCGTCGATTGTGAGCGGTCTGTCAGATGTGACTGCTCGGCGGCTCTTGGATCTGCGAGGCCCGCGACGCTAGTCAGCAACTCGGCAGAGGAAGAAGGCCCGCATCCCCGCGGCGGCAAAGGAGCCCATGCAGGGTCAGGTGGTTTGCCTTTAAACGGCGCTCACTGTAGAGCATTTTACTACCCGCCAGTGAAGAGATACATTAGCACTAGGGATGCTATCTACTTGTATATCCTTCCAAAAGCTCGCATCGCGTGGCGGCACCTCCCTAACGCCACGGTGCCGTGCGTTCGATCCATTCGCGCGTCCGCGCTTCTGGATCGACGTTCAAGGTAATGTCGGTGACAACGGCCGCGGTGTCGGCGCGCGCGTCGAATACGCCCTGTAGCCTGTCGACATTCAACCCGCCGATCGCCACCAGCGGCAACGGCGCGACACGCCTCTTCCAGTCTGTGATCCGTTCCAGGCCTTGCGGCGCCCATTTCATCTGCTTGAGAATGGTGGGATAGACCGGACCGAGCGCCACATAGTCGGGCCTCGCAGCCAACGCCGTTTCGAGCTCTGACGCGTTATGTGTGGAAAGGCCGAATTTCAGGCCGGCGCTGCGAATGGCATCAAGGTCGGCTTCCCCAAGATCCTCCTGGCCAAGATGGATGAAATCGCATCCCTCCTCGATCGCCAGTTTCCAGTAGTCGTTGACAACCAGCTGGCACTTCGCCGCTGCGCAAACGGCCTTCGAACGCCGGATTTCCTGGCGCAGGATTTCGTCCGGGCGATCCTTCACCCGCAGTTGCACCAGTTTGACGCCCAGCGGCACGAGACGTTCGATCCATTCGGAACTGTCGACGATGAGATAGAAGGGATCAAGTCTCATGCGAAAACGCCCTTTCCGACAACCGGGGTGGACGGTACCGCCATGTCGCGCGGCTCCAGCATGCCGGAAAGATAAGCGAGCCTTCCGGCCTCGATCGCCTTGCCAAACGCCTCAGCCATGGCAGGCGGATCGCCTGCGACGGCGACCGCCGTGTTGAGCAGCACCGCGTCGTAGCCGAATTCCATCACCGTTGCCGCATGCGACGGTCTCCCGATCCCCGCATCCACGATCAGCGGGATGTCCGGAAAGGCGCTCCGCATGGCGGTGAGCGCGGAAGGGTTGCGCGGACCGGCCGCAGAACCGATCGGCGCGCACCAGGGCATCAAGACCCGGCATCCGACGGAGACCAGCTTTTCACCCACCACCAGATCGTCCGTCGTATAGGGAAATACGCAAAACCCTTCCGCACAAAGAATGCGTGCGGCTTCGACCAGTTCGAATACATCCGGCTGGAGACTGTCGTGGTGGCCGATCACCTCGAGCTTGATCCAGTCGGTACCGAATATCTCGCGCGCCATCTTGGCGGTCAGGATCGCTTCGGACGCGCTGTGACATCCCGCGGTATTTGGCAGGACGCGGACCGCGAGCTGGCGGATGAGTTCGAAGAAGGCTCCACCGGTCTTTCCGCCGGCCGTTTCGCGGCGAAGCGAGACGGTGACAATCTCCGCGCCGGACCGGCTGACCGCCTCGGCAAGGACGGCCGGCGACGGATAACGCGCGGTGCCGAGCAGAAGCCGCGAAGACAGTGCAGCATCATAAAGAGAAAGCATGGATCAACCTCCCTGCATCGGGGACAGGATTTCGATACGGTCACCATCGTCGAGCCGGTGATCGGCTCGGTCCTCGCGATGCACGAGATCTCCGTTGACGGCGGTTGCCAGCCAGTCGCCCTCGTATTCCAGAACATGAAGGAGTTCGGCCAGGGTTACGGCCTCGCAGACCTGGGTTTCGCCATTGATTATCAGTTTCATGAGGTTAGCCTTTCAGAAGTGAATGCCGCTGGAGGAGAATATCGGTGGCCCGCACCGCCATGGCGGGCGCCAGCAGGAAGCCATGCCGATGCATGCCGGCGATCGCGAGCCCCTCCTCCGTCTCGATGACTTGCGGAATGTTGTCGGCAAACGCCGGCCGTATGCCAGTCCCGGTCTCGACAACGCGTGCCTCGCCAAACGCCGGATGCAGCGCATAGGCCGCGTTCAGGAATTCCATGAGCGAACGCGCGGTAATCGGTCCGTCATCGTCAGCCTCGATCATCGTCGCCCCGACCATGAAACGGTGATCGTCGCGGGGCACGATGTAGATAGGATGGCGGGGATGCAGCATCCTAACCGGCCTGGAAAGGGTAATATCCGCAGTTTCCAGATAGAGCATTTCGCCTCGCACGCCGCGCAGGCCGGAAAGTCGCGGTATCGCCGCTGGCCCGGTGCAATCGAGCACGCCGGCAAACCGCCGGTCCTGCGGCTGGCATCCGCCGAAATGGAAGACGACGCCACGCTCGCGGAGCCTGCCGGCTAGTCTGGCCAGTGCGCGGCGTGGATCGAGATGCGCTTCCTGCTCGAAGAAAAGAGCCTTTTCGAAGCGGCCGGCTAGTGCAGGCTCGAGGTCGGCCACACCCTTGCGATCGATCCAGACATGACCGGTGGTGCGCGCGGCAAACCGGACGAGATCGGGGAGGTCGCGCGGCTGCGCCACGACCAGAGTACCGCGGCGACGAACCTCGCCGGGCACGACCTCCTCCCACCATCCGGCCGCGCCCAGGCCCAATGTCAGGACAATCTCTTCGGCCGCTTCCCGTTCGCAATAGGGCGCGAGCATTCCTCCAGCAAAGTGCGAGGCGCCAAGTCCCGCCGCGCCGGCCTTCTCGATCACCTCGACCGAAAAGCCCCGCCTGACGAGCTCATGGGCTGCCGCGAGGCCGGCAACACCAGCCCCTTTGACGAGAAACGTAGGCATTATGCGTTACCCGGAAGGTTTTCGATCGGCATGTACAGGTCGCCACCCTCCCGATATTTCGCCGCCATCGCTTCCAGCCCTTCCTTCTGCGCTTCGGCGCGGATATCGTGCGAAATCCGCATCGAGCAGAATTTCGGACCGCACATGGAGCAGAAATGCGCCACCTTATGCGCCTCCTTCGGCAGCGTTTCGTCGTGGAAGGAGCGGGCGGTTTCCGGATCGAGCGAGAGGTTGAACTGGTCCTCCCATCGGAACTCGAAACGGGCGCGCGACAACGCATCGTCGCGCACCCGCGCCGCCGGATGACCCTTGGCCAGATCGGCGGCATGTGCCGCGATCTTATAGGTGATGACGCCCACCTTGACGTCGTTGCGGTCCGGCAGGCCGAGATGTTCCTTGGGCGTCACGTAGCAGAGCATGGCGGTGCCGAACCAGCCGATCATCGCAGCCCCGATGCCGGACGTGATGTGGTCATAGCCCGGCGCGATATCGGTGGTCAGCGGCCCGAGCGTATAAAAAGGCGCCTCGCCGCAGACCGCGAGTTGCTTGTCCATGTTTTCCTTGATCTTGTGCATCGGCACATGACCGGGACCTTCGATCATCACCTGGCAATCCTTCGCCCAGGCGATTTTCGTTAACGCGCCGAGCGTTTCCAGTTCTGCGAACTGCGCCGCATCGTTGGCATCGGCAATCGAGCCTGGCCGCAGGCCATCACCGAGCGAGAAGGAAACGTCGTAAGCGCGGCAGATGTCGCAGATCTCCTCGAAATGCTCGTAGAGAAAACTCTCCCGGTGGTGGTGCAGACACCACTTGGCCATGATCGAGCCGCCGCGAGAAACGATGCCGGTGACGCGATTGACGGTCAGCGGGATATAGGCAAGCCGCACGCCCGCATGGATGGTGAAGTAATCGACGCCCTGCTCGGCCTGTTCGATCAGCGTATCGCGATAGACCTCCCAGGTGAGGTCCTCGGCAATGCCGTTCACCTTTTCGAGTGCCTGGTAGAGCGGCACGGTGCCGATCGGTACCGGCGAATTGCGGATGATCCATTCGCGGATATTGTGGATGTTGCGGCCGGTCGACAGGTCCATGACCGTGTCGGCACCCCAGCGGATCGCCCAGACCATCTTCTCCACTTCCTCCGCCATGGAGGAGGTGACGGCGGAATTGCCGATATTGGCATTGATCTTCACCAGGAAGTTCCGGCCGATGATCATCGGCTCGCTTTCCGGGTGATTGATGTTGGCGGGAATGATCGCCCGGCCGGCGGCGACCTCCTGGCGGACGAATTCCGGGGTCACATGATCGGGAATATGGGCGCCGAAGCTTTCGCCATCGCGGCTCATGGCCTCCACCTGTGCCTTGCGGCCGAGATTTTCGCGGATAGCGATGAATTCCATTTCCGGGGTGATGATGCCGGCGCGTGCATAGGCGAGTTGGGTCACGGCATTGTCTCCCCTCGCCCGCAGCGGCTGGCGCTTGGCCGGAAATTCCGGTGTCAGCCGTTCGCCGCTGACAAAGCCGTTGTCTTCGGGACGCACATGGCGGCCTTCATAGGCCTCGACATCTCCGCGGGCGAGCACCCAGCCGCGACGGAACTGTGACAGGCCCTGCTCGATGCGGATATCAGCGCCCTCGACAGTGTAAGGGCCGGAGCAATCATAGACGACGACAGGCGGCTCGCCCGATGTCGGATGGACGCTGATCTCGCGCATCGGCACGCGGATGTCGGAGTGCATATCTCCGGGGATGTAGATTTTCCGCGACGCCGGTAGCGGGCCGGTGGTGACGGTGGGTGTGACGTTCTTTGCGGCAATGGTCATGGTTTGAGGCTCCAAGTTGCAATTGGAGACCCAGTCAATCAGCCGGAATGATGGAAAGACGCCGGCATGGAATCCACGCGGGAATCCGAAGCCTTCGAGCGCTTGCACCGTCCCTACGCCAGTATGAACTGGATCAGGTTCAACGGGTCACTGCGCCACAACAGGCAAAGCCAAATTGTCCAGCAGTATCTCAGCCCCTTGCCGGGACCCCCCTGGTGAATGTCGCAAAGACTATGTCCTGGGCCGAGTTCGTGTCAACCACAGACCTTCCGTCGTCCCGCTCTTGGGCGTATTTTGATGTGGAAGCCGGGCAGATCATTGAATGTGGGAGAAGGATGTCGCCGACGTTCCAAATTGTCGCCTTGAACGGGATCGAGCGACCGGCCACCGAGATGGACCGGAGGTTCCTTGTTGCCGCCTAAGATTGTGCAAATTCCTTTTCGAAAGACCTCGTTAGAGCAACCGCACCTGCTTTATCGGCAAAGTTCATTCGATCGCCGAGAGGAACGCCGGGATCTGTTGCTCGAAGAACTTCGAGAAGGAGGCGATGCGCGGCGGCAGCGCCTGGTAAGGGGGGTAGTACAGGGTCAGCCATAAGTCTGGCGGCGACCAGTCCCGCAGGACGTGGACGAGCCGTCCGGTCCGCAGATGCTCGGCGACATGGAACTTGGGCAGCATGGCGACCCCGACGCCGTCGGCCGCCATGCTCGCCAGCACCTCTCCGCTATTGGCGCTGAATGCACGGCCTGCAGAAATCGTGGCGCTGCCACTGCCGTCCGACAGTGACCAGGTCTCCCGTTTGCTTTCGCCGCTATAGGCCAGGCAATCGTCGGGAATGAGCTCGTTCGGGTGCTTCATGTCGCAAAACCGGCTGCCGGGCGCTGCGACGAGGATACGGCGCACGACGCTGATCTTGCGCCAGATCGTGAACTTGTCCGAAGGTGCCGCGGAAATGCGGATCGCCAGATCATAATCGTCGTCGATGATGTCGACGAGTCCATCGGCGAGCGAGATTTCGAAGCTGATCTTGGGATAGCGCTCCCTGAATGCCGAGAGAATGGGCGGCAGGACCTGCTGGCCGAACCAGGTCGGCGCGCTGATGCGCAGGCGGCCATGATCCGCCTTGTGGGAATTCATCACGTCCTTGCGCGCGTTGTCGAGCGCCTGCACCGCCGGCTGTATCTGGGCGGCGAAGATCGCGCCATCGGTCGTCAGCGACACTTGGCGCGTGGTGCGCACGAAGAGTTGCACGCCCAGATCTTCTTCCAGGGCCGCAATCGCCCGGGTGACGGCTGCGGGCGTCATATCGAGCTCGCGCGCGACCTGCGCGAAGCTCCGCTTCTCGGCAGCCAGCAGGAAGGTTCGGAGCAGCTTGTAGTCGTTCATCGATTATTTCACCAATGGCAATTCACTGACAACTATTATTGCAATTTACACGCCTGATCAACCGACGTAGATTTTCAATCACACCAGACAAACCAACACAGCCGCGGAAGGGCGAGGATTATGATCAAGGATATCAAAGGACTGCATCACATCACGTCGATGGCATCGGATGCCCGTCAGAACAACGCGTTCTTCACGGGCACGCTTGGCCTGCGCCGCGTCAAGAAGACCGTAAATTTCGACGATCCCAACGTCTACCACCTCTATTACGGTGATGAGGCCGGTACCCCCGGCTCCGTCATGACCTACTTCCCGTTTCCCGACGTGATGCGCGGCCGTCCCGGCGTCGGCGAAGTCAGTGACACACAGTTCGCGGTGCCCAAGGGCTCGTTGTCCTTCTGGCAGGATCGCTTATCGGCAAAGGGAAGCGGCAGTCTGCAGACCGACACTGCCTTTGGCGCTCCCCGCCTCCTGTTCAAAGGGCCGGACGGCGAAGGGTTTGCCCTTGTCGAAACCGAAACCGATGGCCGAAAGGCCTGGACTGGCGCCGGCATCGACGAAAGCGTCGGCATCCACGGCTTCACCGGTGCCAGATTCCGCCTGCATGACGCCGCTGCCACGTCCGAACTGCTCGGTTTCATGGGCTACCAGCGCACTGAAACGGATGGTGACGTCACCCGCTTCATCATCCCCGGCGGCAATGGTGCCGACACGATCGACCTCGAAGTCCTTCCGAAAACGCCTTTCGCAAGGCAGGGCGCAGGTTCCGTGCATCACATCGCTTTCGCCGTCGAGAACCGCGCAAAGCAGCTCGAAGTCCGCAAGGCCCTGATGGATACAGGATACCAGGTGACGCCTGTCATCGACCGCGATTACTTCTGGGCGATCTACTTCCGGACACCCGGCGGCGTCCTGTTCGAAATCGCCACCAACGAACCCGGTTTCGACCGCGACGAAGACACGGCACACCTCGGCGAGGCTTTGAAACTGCCGGCTCGCTACGAGCCTTATCGTGACCAGATCGAGGCCGGGCTGACACCGCTCGCCGCCTGACGTCGCTTTCCAACAATAAGGCGGCATAACTTTCAAGACGTGCCGCCTTTCCTGCCCCATTACCTAGCTTCAACCCAGTCAAAGGAAGACACGAGATGTCCAGCAAGCTTCAGGTCCTCACCCCGCAGAACAGTCAGATCATCTTCATCGACCAGCAGCCGCAGATGGCCTTCGGCGTCCAATCGATCGACCGCCAGGTCTTGAAGAACAACGTCGTCGGTCTGGCCAAGGCTGCCAGGATCTTCAACATCCCGACCACCATCACCACCGTCGAGACCGACAGCTTCTCGGGCAACACTTTCCCGGAACTGCTCGCCGTCGTCCCGGACAATGATATCCTTGAGCGCACCTCGATGAATTCCTGGGACGACCAGAACGTCCGCGACGCGCTTGCCAAGAATGCCGCCGATGGCCGCAAGAAGATCGTCGTCGCCGGCCTCTGGACGGAGGTTTGCAACACGACCTTTGCGCTCTCCTGCATGAACGACACAGACTATGAGATCTACATGGTCGCCGATGCGTCCGGCGGCACGTCGCTCGACGCGCACAAATATGCAATGGACCGCATGGTGCAGGCGGGTGTCGTTCCGGTCACCTGGCAGCAGGTCCTGCTTGAATGGCAGCGCGACTGGGCACGCAAGGAAACCTATGACGCGGTCACGTCGCTGGTGAAGGAGCATTCCGGCGCCTACGGCATGGGTATCGACTATGCGGTCACTCACGTTCACGGCGGCGCCGAGCGGGTCCGCCATGGCAAGCGGATCGGCCCGAACCCTGCGAAGTAAAACCGTCATCACCCCGGCAGGCGGTCGCCAGCCGGGGTGAACTGCTTCTCTCCAAGCGAAGGTGATCCGCGATGAAAATCTATCTGCTGTCCCTCGGTGCCGGCCTGTTGGTGGGCGTAATATACAGCCTGCTCAATGTCCGTTCGCCCGCCCCGCCCGTTGTCGCCCTCATCGGCCTGCTCGGCATCCTCGTCGGTGAGCAGCTGGTGCCCTTGGCAAAAAGCATCTGGGCACGCGAGCCCGCCGCCGTCTCCTGGCTTCACCAGGTCAAGCCGCACATGTTCGGGCACCTTCCGAAGGGCGGCACAAACCTGACCCTGCCTCGTGAAGATCCGACGTCGGGGAAAAGCTGATGACCACGCGCCGCACATTCCTGGGCGCAGCGTCGAGCTTTGCCTTTTCAAATCTTTTTTCACCGGCGAACGCCGCCGATCCCATCAAGACGGGAGCTGCTTCCATGCACGCCGATATCGTTCTTCACAACGGACTGATCACGACGCTTGATCGCGCAAATCCGAACGCCACCGCCGTCGCCGTCAAGGACGGCGTGTTTCTGGAGGTGGGAACCGACAGCGAGGTGATGACGCTCGCCGGACCGGATACGAAGATCATCGACCTGAAAGGCAAGCGCATGCTGCCCGGTCTGATCGACAACCACACCCACGTCGTGCGCGGCGGCCTCAACTTCAACATGGAACTCCGCTGGGATGGTGTCCGGTCGCTTGCCGATGCGATGGACATGCTGAAGCGACAGGTGGCGATCACGCCGGCTCCGCAATGGGTTCGCGTGGTCGGTGGTTTTACCGAACACCAGTTTGCGGAGAAGCGCCTGCCGACGATCGACGAGATCAACGCCATCGCGCCCGATACCCCGGTCTTCCTGCTCCATCTCTATGACCGCGCGCTGCTGAACGGCGCAGCGCTCCGCGCCGTCGGCTATGGCAGAGATACACCGAACCCTCCTGGCGGCGAGATCACCCGCGATGCCAACGGCAATCCGACCGGCCTTCTGCTCGCCAAGCCGAATGCTGGCATTCTCTATTCGACCTTGTCGAAGGGGCCGAAGCTTCCGTTCGAATACCAGGTCAACTCCACCCGCCATTTCATGCGCGAACTCAACCGGCTGGGCATTACCGGCGTGATCGACGCCGGCGGCGGTTTCCAGAACTATCCGGACGATTATGCAGTGATCCAGAAGCTTTCGGATGAGGATCAACTGACGGTGCGTCTGGCCTACAACCTGTTCACGCAGAAGCCGAAGGAAGAGAAGCAGGATTTCCTCAACTGGACGCAGTCGGTCAAATACAAGCAGGGCAATGACTACTTCCGCCACAACGGCGCTGGCGAAATGCTGGTCTTCTCCGCGGCTGACTTCGAGGACTTCCGCCAGCCACGGCCCGAAATGGCGCCGGAAATGGAGGGCGAACTGGAGGACGTCGTTCGGGTGTTGGCCGAAAACCGCTGGCCTTGGCGGCTTCACGCCACCTACGACGAGACCATCTCCCGTTCGCTCGACGTTTTCGAGAAGGTCAACAAGGACATTCCGCTCGAAGGTCTCAACTGGTTCTTCGACCATGCCGAGACGATCTCGGATCGTTCGATCGACCGCATCGCGGCGCTCGGCGGCGGCATCGCCACCCAGCACCGCATGGCCTATCAGGGCGAATATTTCGTGGAGCGCTACGGCCATGGCGTCGCAGAGGCCACGCCACCGATCAGGCGCATGCTCGAGAAGGGTGTCAACGTCTCGGCAGGGACCGATGCGACCCGTGTCGCCTCCTATAATCCATGGGTTTCCCTTGCCTGGATGGTGACCGGAAAGACGGTTGGCGGGATGCAACTTTACCCGCGCGCCAACTGCCTCGATCGCGAGACGGCACTGCGCATGTGGACGGAGAAGGTCACCTGGTTCTCCAACGAGGAAGGCAAGAAGGGGCGGATCGAAAAGGGCCAGTTCGCCGACGTCGTCGTCCCGGACAAGGACTTCTTCTCCTGCGCGGAAGACGAGATCTCGTACCTCACCTCGCAGTTGACCATGGTCGGCGGCAAGATCGTCTACGCTGCGGGCGAATTCTCGGGGCTGGACGAGAACGACGTCCCGCCCGCCATGCCGGACTGGTCACCCATTCGCACATTCGGCGGCTATGCGGCATGGGGCGAACCGCAAGGCGCCGGCATGAATTCCTTGCGCCGGACTGCGATCTCGACATGCGGTTGCGCCACTTCCTGCAACGTCCACGGTCACGACCACGCCGGTGCCTGGACATCGAAACTGCCGATCGCCGATCTCAAGGGCTTCTTCGGCGCGCTTGGTTGTGCCTGTTGGGCTGTGTGATTTTTCCAATGTCTTCCATGGGGCAGCACCAGGTCGCTGCCCCGCAGACTGTTGCGAATATCGCAAGAGAATCTCAATTTTTGATGCAATTGTTGGCGCTAATCTTTGCGGCCAATATCGTTCCATCAGATGGAAACAACGCCGCCGCATGGCCGGAGCGGCCAACATTGCAGGAACCGACATGACGAACCACATTCTCTCCACCAAAAGCTGGCGCCCGCGTATTGCCGGGATCGTTGCCGCACCCGTCACCCGAACCTTTGCGCTGCTTGCCCTGTGCGCGGCCTATATCCAGGGGCCGCTGACCAAGCTCTTCGACTTCCAAAGTGCAATCGGCGAGATGGAGCATTTCGGCCTTCATCCGGCTGCCTTCTTCGCGGTCGCCGTGATCGTGTTCGAACTCACGGCCTCCGCGATGATCCTGTCCGGTTTCCTGCGTTGGCTGGCAGCGCTGGCGCTCGCCGGCTTCACGCTCTTTGCCACCCTTATCGCCCTCCGGTTCTGGGAAATGCCCCCGGGAATGGATCGCATCATGGCAACCAACGCCTTCTTCGAACATCTGGGGCTGGCTGGCGCCTTCATCATTGTCGCCGCAAACGATCTGACCAAGGGAGCTTGCAAATGAGCACTCTCAAATCCTCCGGGGGCAGCTTTGCTCCCCTTGCGCAGCCAGTCTTTGCAGTTCTTTGGGCTGCAACCGTCCTCGGAAATACCGGCAGCTTCATGCGTGATGTCGCCAGTTCCTGGCTGATGACCGACCTGTCGGCCTCGCCGGCCGCCGTCGCGCTGGTGCAGGCGGCCGGAACCCTGCCGATCTTCCTTCTGGCAATACCTGCGGGTGTGCTCACCGATATTCTCGATCGCCGCAGGTTCCTGATTGCCGTGCAAATCCTGCTCGCGTCGGTCAGCGTAAGCCTCATGATCCTGGCAAATACCGGCATGCTTTCAGTCAGTGCGCTGATCGGCCTGACCTTCCTTGGTGGTATCGGCGCCGCGTTAATGGGACCGACCTGGCAAGCTATCGTGCCGGAACTGGTGAAGAGAGAGGACGTCAAGAGCGCCGTCGCGCTCAATTCGCTCGGCATCAATATCGCCCGGTCGATTGGGCCCGCTGCCGGCGGCCTGCTCCTTGCCGCCTTCGGCGCCGGCGTCACTTATGGCGCGGACGTTGCGAGCTATCTCGTCGTCATCGCGGCGCTCGTCTGGTGGCCGCGGGCAAAGAACGCCAATGATGCGCTGGCTGAAGGCTTCTTCGGCGCGTTCCGTGCGGGCCTGCGCTATACCCGCGCCAGCAGACCCTTGCATGTCGTCCTTTTGCGCGCGGCGATCTTCTTTGCCTTTGCCAGTGCCATCTGGGCACTCCTGCCGCTCGTCGCCCGACAATTGCTCGGTGGTGACGCAGGCTTCTACGGCATCCTGCTTGGCGCTGTCGGCGCTGGCGCGATCGGCGGCGCATTGATCATGCCTAAACTGCGCGAACGCTTCAATGCCGATGGCCTGCTTCTCGGTGCCGCTGTTATCACGGCACTCGTCATGGCCGCTTTGTCGCTCTCACCGCCAAAATCGGTTGCCATCATCGTCCTGCTCTTTCTCGGGGGCGCGTGGATCACTGCCCTGACCACCCTGAACGGCGCAGCGCAGGCCGTGCTTCCGAACTGGGTCCGCGGTCGCGGCCTGGCGGTCTATCTCACCGTCTTCAATGGCGCGATGACGGCAGGTAGCCTTGGCTGGGGTGCCGTTGGTGAAGCTGCCGGGGTGCCGGGAGCGCTGCTGATTGGCGCGGTGGGACTGATCGTTGCGGGCTTCGTCATGCATCGCTTGAAGCTGCCGGCCGGCGACGCGGATATGGTGCCCTCCAATCACTGGCCAGAACCCTTGGTCGCCGAGCCTGTGGCCCATGACCGTGGACCTGTTCTGATCCTGATAGAATACCTTGTCGAAAAACATCATCGCGCAGCCTTCCTGCATGCGCTGGATGAGATGTCTCACGAGCGGCGGCGGGACGGCGCCTACGGATGGGGGGTGACGGAGGACTCCGCCGACCCGCAAAAGATTGTCGAATGGTTCATGGTCGAATCCTGGGCCGAGCATCTTCGCCAGCACAAGAGGGTTTCCAATGCCGATGCCGACCTGCAAGCCCACCTCCTCGCCTATCACTCAGGGACGGACAAGCCGGTCGTGCGGCATTTCCTGACAATCAACCGGCCGAGAGCCGCCTAACAACGCGGCAGACCGGCATCCACCGCTGCCCGCAAATCATTGCCTTGAAAGGACAACGGTACGCGAAATGACCGAGAACTTCCCCTCCATCACCCGCCGCAGCGCCTTGCTGTCCGGAGCTGCCGCCGCAGCTACCATGGCACTTCCCACATCTTTCGGGTTTGCCGCCAACATTTCTTCCACCCCCACCCCAGTCGAAGGAGACAATAGAATGGGCTACATCACCACCAAGGACGGCGTCGAAATCTTCTACAAGGATTGGGGTGCGAAGGATGCCCAGCCGATCGTCTTCCACCATGGCTGGCCGCTCTCGTCGGACGATTGGGATGCACAGATGCTATTCTTCCTGGCAAAGGGTTACCGCGTCGTCGCCCATGACCGCCGAGGCCACGGTCGTTCTGCACAGGTTTCCGACGGTCACGACATGGATCACTACGCTGCCGACGCATTCGCCGTGGTTGAAGCGCTTGACCTGAAGAACGCCGTTCATATCGGCCATTCAACCGGCGGCGGCGAAGTTGCTCGCTATGTGGCAAAATACGGCCAGCCGGCCGGCCGCGTCGCCAAGGCCGTCCTGGTTTCAGCCGTTCCGCCCTTGATGCTCAAGACCGAGACAAATCCGGGCGGCCTTCCGATGGAGGTCTTCGACGGCATTCGCAAGGGGGTAGCCGAGAACCGCGCACAGCTGTTCGTCGATTTCCCCACCGGTCCGTTCTACGGCTTCAACCGTCCCGACGCCAAGGTTTATCCCGGGGTCATTCAGAATTGGTGGCGACAGGGCATGATGGGCAGCGCCAAGGCCCATTACGATGGGATCAAGGCCTTCTCCGAGACCGACCAGACCGACGACCTGAAGGCAATCACTGTTCCGACCCTCGTCATGCACGGCGACGACGACCAGGTCGTGCCGATCGACAACGCCGGCAAGCTATCCGTCAAGCTGGTGCAAAACGGCACCCTGAAGGTCTATCAGGGTTATCCGCACGGCATGCTGACAACGCATGCCGACGTCCTGAACGCCGACCTCCTGGCATTTATCCAGGCTTAATCGGACCGTCCGGGTGGGGCCATTTTCGCCGCACCCGGATCCGGCTGCAAGAAGCTCGGCCTATATCGCGGTCACCGTGCGTTTCCTTTTCTGAATCTTCGCTCAAGTGCAGTGCTGCTCGATGGCTTTTTGTCAGTGCCGGTTGCGCAAGCGCCAAGCGGCGGGAGGCACTCCCTCGGCCTTCGTGAAGGTTGCGACGAATTCATCTTCATTCGGAAACCCGCACTCTTCAGCGATCTGGGCAATCGTTTCACCGGTTCTGCTCAGCCGCGACTGGGCTCTGCTCATTCGATATGACGCAATCCATTCCGAAACGGACTGCCCGGTCGTGCTCAAAAATCCGGAACAGAGCGCATCGACTGAAAACCCGCACGCTTCGGCGATCTTATCGACCGGCGTGCCGCCCGACAGGTTCGCGGCGATGTACGCCTTGATACGCTTTTCCTGAAGCGGAGACAGTTGACCGGTGCCCGAAAGGTGCTGGATGGGAGACCGTCCGTAACGATGCGCAAGATGGGCGCTTAGCGCTAATCCGATATGAGGAAGCAGTGTGTCCCTGACCTCGTCCGGCATGTCGAACATCGGCATTAGCGCACCGCCTATGTTGCGGACCACCTGATCGTCAATCCCGCGGCAGGTTGTAAGGTCATCGATACGCGGCTCGCCGGCTTCCTCGGCGAGCTCGATAAACAGCGCGCTTGGGATATGAAATGCGAGCGCTTCGAAGCGGCCACGAACCGAAATTGCCGCGCCATTCCTCAGACTGATGAGACACATGGAACCTCTGGAATAGGTCTTCAGAGGCGTCCGTGCCCCGTCCGGCAGGATGTCGCAATGATCGACGTCGACGAGATAGAGCACGACCAGAAAAGCGTCATCGGCCGGCAGTAAGACTGTATGTTCGCTGTTGTCATAGGAGTGCTCGAGATGGACGACAGTAAGCGTTTCTTCGTAAAGAGGCCTGATCGCCAGCGCCCTTGCGGCATTGATCCCAAAACACGCCGCAATTTTCTCACTGACCGTCAACGCTTCACTCATATGTGTCTCGATCATCCTGACTGGGGACTATATAGCCCTACCGACGAGATGCCGCGCTTGATATTTTCCTACACGGGTTTCGACTGTCCATCTTGAATAAAAGGATCCTCGTGGGGCAGATTTTGCAAATTATTATGAGGTAGACATGGTTTAGAAAGCTGCCAAGGCTGGCAGGTCCGGTGTTCGCGTGTTTAAAAAATGAAAGAAGTGCGTCGTGGTCCAAGTTCTCCCCCTCCGCCACCCATCTTCCACTGGAAACTCGACTGACGGGTTCGGGTGCTCGTTGAAGCAGTTGTCGGTCAACCAAAGCCTACCTGGTTCAGACATCGATATCTTTCGGAAGGCGACAGACAACACCAAACTCGATCAGGTCATGACGCCGGCGAGCGACCGAGGTTTCGTGGTCGGGGTTTCCTCGCTCGGTGGCCACACGCGGCGCATCTTCCACGAACATCATGCGACTTCCCACGAGTTTGCCGACAACTCGATCTATATTCGCGATCTCTCGAACGCCTACAAGGCGGATCTCCGCGGTCCTTTCGATTTCGTGTTGTTTGAAATTTCGCCGGCGTCCCTCGCCAAAATCGCCGATGATGCTGAAATGCCCGGCGTGACGTCGCTATCAGCTGAAACTGCATCAAAAGATATCGTACTTGCCAATCTCGCTCGGGCGCTGATCCCGGCACTGGAAAAGCCAGACGAGGCGAACGCGCTGTTCGTCGACCAGATGGCGACTGCCATCGGCACCTACCTCGTTCAGCGCTACGGAGGCCGGCCCGCGAAAGCCTGCAACAGGACGGGTAGCCTTTCGCGTGCGCATGAGGATCTGGCAAAAAGCCTGTTTCTCGAAAACCTCGACGGCAACGTGTCGATTTCAGAGGTTGCCCAGGTCTGCAACCTGTCGCGCGGCTATTTCATTCGTGCCTTTCGCGAGACGACTGGCATGACGCCCTATCAATGGGTCCTACGGGAGCGAATAGACCGGGCCCGCAACCTCCTGCGGAACTTGGACACTCCACTCGCCGAAGTGGCCATCGCCTGCGGCTTCGCGGACCAAAGCCATTTCACGCGCGTCTTTGCAGCTATGGTCGGCACCACGCCTGGCAATTGGCGGCGTAACGCCTGATCCAGACCAGCCCTCTTGGAAGATTCGTCGAACCGGAAGCACTTGAAGCGAAGTGAACCAACCATAGGTGGATTCAGACTATCGTTATCGGGCCCAGGGATTAATCACTTTCAACCCGGCAGCCTCGAACGGGCTTGTATCGCGAGTTGCGACCGCGAGGCCGTTCGCTGCTGCTGTAGCTGCAATGTAGCCATCAGACGTGCCGATAGTCCTCCCAGAGACTCGCGCGCGCACCATCAGTTCCGAGTAGAACTGCGAACTCGCCAGATTGAAGGACAGGATGCGCTCGGAAAAATGCGGCAACACTTCGCCCTCAAGTCGATCGTGAAGGATGGTTTGTCGCTTCCCTAGCGGCATGGCCGCAATCCCGAAGCGAAGTTCAGCAATCGTCATTACGGAAAGAAACAGCGTCTCGATGGCTTGGGCATCTAGCCAGGCGACCACTCGCTCATCGGGAGCCGGTTTCCACGGTTCGGATAAGACGTTGGTGTCCAACAAGATCATTCGAAGGGCATCGGTACAGCAGGAGTGTCATCGCGATTATTCTGAAGCGCTTCGACATCCAGATTGGAAAGCTCAGCTTCACGGCCAATAGCTGCCAGTAAGGAACCTAGCTTCACGCGTTCAGAGGGACGGACAGCGGCTTCGATAATGTCACGGATCTCGGCCTCGGTGCTGCGGCCATGATGTGCCGCTCGCACCCGCAGAGCACGATGTGTTTCGTCAGAAAGATTTCGAATGGTGACCGCCGGCACTGATATCACCTCCGTACGAACGATGACTTTGATATCAAAGTACGCAGAACGATGCCAGATTTCAAGGGATTTGAAATGGGCAAGAACGATATCGGTCCACGTCGATAGCGGATTGAAAGGGATCGAAGCCCGCTCCTCCAAGAGCTGCTTTCACACCTCCAGAATGCCCGCGATCCTGACCAGATCTGCAACTGACGATGCATGCATTTTCCGCATCATATGACCGCGGTGAAGCTTCACTGTGGCCTCAGCGAGTTGAACCTCTGCCGCAATTTGTTTGTTCAGTTTCCCGGCGACAACCAGTGTCATAATCTGCCGCTCACGGTCGGTAAGTTTGGAATACCTTTGGCGCAATGCAGCCGTTTGGCTTGCCTCTTCCCGGCGAGCGCTATCGCTTGCCAAGGCGCGGTTCACCGCTTCGAGCAGGTCCTGCTCCCGCACTGGCTTGGTAAGCACATCGATAGCTCCGGCCTTCATGGCGCGGACAGCCATCGCGACGTCCACATGAGCGCTGATCAGCACCACAGACCTTGGGCGCCCGCCTCTTGCGAGCGCCTCTTGGAACTCCAGGCCGCTCTGACCTGGCAAGCGGATATCCAGTACAATGCAGCCTGCACGATCAGGATCATCCACAGCAAGAAACTCGGCCACAGAGCAATGGGTTTCAGCCACAAGTCCGACAGACTCGAACAATCCTCTCAATGCTTCGCGGACACTTTGGTCGTCATCGATGATAATGACTGTCGGCCGGCCTCTTTTGCGATCATCTATCATGGACGCTCACGCCCTCTGCCAGAGGCAAGGTAAACGTGAACTGTCCCCCTCCCCCGATCTCCGCAGCCGTAGCCCAAATCCGGCCGCCATGCGCTTCGACGATGGAACGGCATATCGACAAGCCCATTCCGATGCCTTCGGCCTTCGTGCTGTAGAATGCTTCGAAAACGCGCTCCAACTGGTGAACAGCTACCCCGCGCCCCGTGTCCGAAACACTCATTTTCACAAGTTCCTCATCTATAGTACATCGGATGACGATGCGTCGTGCCTCGCAAGAAGCTGCCATCGCTTCCGCGCTATTCATGATCAAGTTTAGAACGACTTGCTGGAGTTGTGTCCGGTCTCCTACGACTTCAATAGGCACTTCCGCCATATCAAGAACAACGTCTATCCCGCGCCTTTGAAGTTCGCCAGTCAACAGATTCAGCACCTCACGCACGGCAGGTCGGAGGTCGGTTTGCTCAATTTTCGCAGGCAGCTTTTGTGCCATTGCCCGGATACTGGTGATAATGTCGCCGGCGCGATGCCCGTCCCTGACGATCCTTTCGGCTGCCAGCCGCGCTTGCTCCAGATCGGTGTGACCCGGCTGTAGCCATCGCAGACATGTGCCCGCATTCGTGACGATTGCCATCAGCGGCTGGTTGACTTCATGGGCAATTGAAACGGCAAGTTCACCTGTTGCCGTCATCCGGGTCACATGCGCGAGTTCGCTCTGGCTTTGTCGCAAGGACTCTTCCGCCCGTTTGCGATCCTCGATATCCACGACGACGCCGTACCATCTGACAACGTTTCCATCTGGATCCAGAAGGGGGCTTTGCCGTAGGTTGAACCACCGATATTCGCCATCGGCGCGTCTGATGCGGGCGTCTACCGGACGACTTTTTTTTGAAGCTACGATATCGTCCCAGGCCATACGCATCGGCTCGACATCATCAGGATGAAACATGCGATAAAAACCGAAGCCGACGATCTCTTCAAAAGGCAGGCCGACATAATCGATCAAGTTTCGATTAAAATATTCAAGCCGGCCATCCGAGGTACACGACCAAGCCATGGCGGGTATCGTGTTGATGATTAGATTGAGCTTGTGTTCACTTTCCCTGAGCGCAGCTTCGCTTTGTCGAAGAGCGTTCTCCGCATATTGCAGGTCTTCGATATCGATATTGACGCCGAACCAACGAACGACGCCGTTGGCGTCGACTAGCTTGCGTCCGGAGAAGTAAAACCAACGGTATTTGCCGTCTGCTCCGCGAATACGTCCTTTCAAAACAGTGTGGTCGGAATGCTCGAGGTCTCTCTTCCAGATGTCCACCATGCCGGGAATATCGTCTGGATGATAAAGGTCCAGGAAGCCCCAGCCGAGGATTTGGTCGGCAGGACGACCCGCATAGTCCAGCCAGCTTTTATTGACAAAATCGGCGCTGCCATCCGGTCGCGCTGACCATACGAGAACCGGCAGCGAATTGATGATGAGGCTGAGGTTCTCTTCGCTGGCCGCGAGCGCAGTCTTCGTTTCCTTCAATGCGTTTTCGGCCTGTTTGCGGTCCTCGATATCGAGGACCACACCGTACCATCTCAGGACATTTCCTTCTGCATCGAGCCGCGGCTTCTGGCGGAGCGTGCACCAACGATATTGGCCATCTGCGCGCCTCAGTCTGCCCACGACCTCCCTGGCATGCTTCGAGGCCATGATGTCATGCCATTCCGAAGCGAGATATGACGTGTCGTCAGGATGAAATAGCTTGTAGAATCCCACTCCGGAGATTTCCTCAAGCGGCGCCCCGATGAACTCGAGAAAATGCTGGTTGGCAAAATCGAGCATGCCTTCCGACGTTGCGGACCACACCATGGCGGGGATTAGATCAATAATGGGATCGGTTTCCGGCTCTCGTTCCACCGCACTCTCCGTTCAGAGTTTGAGACGTTCGCGAGCCTAGAAGTTCCGACTCATGTCAGGAAGTAGAGAAGGGTGGCCGATCGTCCGACGGAAATAGTTACGGGATTTCCAGGTGTTGCGTAAGGACAAATCGATATACGAAGGTCTATGGTTGCAATGCCACCGTCTAGTTGCAGGCGACCTAGATCGCAATTGAGAGCGATCAGAAACCCGCTTACTCCTACGCATAGAAGCCCTTGACGAATGGCGACGTCGGCTGATCCGTCGTTGCCCTCACTCAAACATCTACGTGCATTGGAATTCTGCATCACTGCCATTTCCTGACTGATGCAACAGCATTCGGTGACGTGGTTTATCGCGACCCGAACGGCCCAAAGCAGCCCTTACTCGAAACCAACTTTCGTTTCATCTCGACCTATGGGGAGACTATCATGCGTAGTTTGATCATGTGCCTGATGTTGGCGACCGCCAGCATGACCACGGCAACAATGGTAAGCGCACTTCCTGCGCACGCCACGGCGGAGCTTCGCGAAGCTCCGGTTCCCATCCACTACCGAACCGCAAAGATCGAGGGCCTCGATATCTTCTACCGGGAAGCTGGCCCGGCCGACGCTCCGGTCGTGCTGCTACTCCATGGGTTTCCGACGTCCTCCCACATGTTCCGGAATCTGATCCCGCTTCTGGCAGACCGATACCACGTCATCGCGCCGGACTATCCCGGTTATGGCCAAAGCGCGTCTCCCGACCGTGGTAAGTTTGCCTACACGTTTGGCGGCGTCGCCGATATCGTAGACAAGTTACTCGACCATTTGGCGGTCAAAAGCTACGCAATGTACGTCATGGATTATGGTGCACCGGTGGGTTACCGCCTGGCGCTGAAACATCCGGAACGGGTGAGTGCGCTGATCATCCAGAACGGCAACGCCTATGATGAAGGGCTGAAGGAATTCTGGGATCCCATCAAGACCTATTGGTCCGATGGGTCGGACAAGAGCCGCGGGGCGCTCTCCGGTCTGGTCACGCTCGAAACGACCAAGTTCCAGTATACCGATGGCATGGAAGACGTGTCGCGCATCAGCCCTGACAACTGGGTTCACGACCAGGCTCTTCTGGACCGACCTGGCAATAAGGATATCCAGCTCGACATGTTGTATGATTATCGCACCAACGTTCCGCTTTACCCCGCGTTCCAAAGTTTCTTTCGTGAGCGCAAGCCGCCCACGCTCATCGTCTGGGGCAAGAATGATTACATCTTTCCTGAGGCCGGCGCTCATCCTTATCTCAAGGATCTTCCGGATGCCGAACTTCATATCCTGAACTCAGGTCACTTCCTGCTCGAAGAAAAGTTGGACGTCGCTGCTCCGCTAATCAACGATTTCCTGGATCGCCGCGTCGCAAAGGAGTGACGATCAGGCATGGTTGCCGGCGGTGTGGCGAAGGTTTCCGTCAAGTCGAGGTCGCACCGCTGAAAAGCCGTTACCAAATTCCAGATTTTGGAGATCCCCATGCCATACCATTTTTTGGAAGTTGCAGTCACTCCGAATGTGCGGCTGGCACAAGCTGAAATGGGTGCCGACCAGATCTGGTTAGGCGACCACCATCGGGAATCCGACAGCTTCACCGACAGCGAACTGGCTTTCATCTCTGCACGGGACAGCTTCTACATTGCCTCTGTGTCGGAAACCGGTTGGCCCTATGTTCAGCATCGCGGTGGTCCAAAGGGCTTTCTGAAAATCGTCGACAGGAAAACACTGGCGTTCGCCGACTACAGGGGCAACCGCCAATATATCAGTACCGGAAACTTTGCCGCAAATGACCGGGCCTGTCTCTTTGTGGTGGATTACCCGCGACGAGCCCGCCTCAAGATCTACATGCATGTCGAGAAGCTGACACTCGATGCCGACCCGGCGCTGGCCGACCTGGTTTTCGACGCCGGCTACCGAGCAAAAGCAGAGCGGATTTTTCGACTGCGGCTGGAAGCCTTCGATTGGAACTGCCCTCAACATATCACACCGCGTTACACCGAAGAGGAGGTCGCGAAAGCGGTGGCAGCGTTGCGTGAACGCTTAGCCGAACTGGAGTCGGAGAATGCAGAATTGCATACGCGGCTCGAGGCCTTGCGAGGAAGATAATGAACGCCACAAGACCCAGTTGCAGGAGTTTTCACGAGCTTCTGCAACAGAAACGGCGTGCGGAGGACGGCTGGAACAACAGCAATCCCGAAAGGTCGCGCTGGCCTATGGCCACGACAGCCGGTGGCGCAACCGGTCCGAGCTTATAAACGGCGAGAGCACTCCCGGTCTCAGCGATTCGGTTTCTATGGGGAAAGAACGACATGACGCATACCACCCATCACCGCGTTGATATCGACGGTCGTGATGTATTTTATCGGCAGGCCGGAGAACCAGCCAAACCGGCCCTGTTACTGCTGCACGGGTTTCCGTCATCGAGCCACATGTTTCGCGATCTTATTCCACTGCTTGCGGACCGATTTCACCTCATCGCACCCGACATTACAGGGTTTGGCCAGTCGCAAGCGCCTGCGCGCACAAATTTTGCCTACACGTACGACAATCGTGCCCGCATCATCCAGAGGTTCATTGAGGTGCTGGGCATCGGGCGGTTTGCTCTTTACGCCTTCAAGGCGAAGGTGCCAGGGGAAGCGTGAGCGCCGTCGCAGCCGATGTCGCAACCGCTGAAGGGTGTGACGCTCTCGTCGCCAAGGTTCCTCATGTCGATATCCTGATCAACAATGCGGGCATCTTCCAGCCGCTCGACTTCTTCGATGCGGACGACGAGGTCTGGGATCGCCATTGGCAGGTAAACGTCATGTCAGCCGTCAGGCTTTCTCGTGCCTATCTTCCGGGCATGCAGAAGCTCGACTGGGGCCGCGTTATCTTCATCGCGTCGGAATCCGGCTTTAACATACCGGTGGAGATGATTCATTACGGCGTCAGCAAGACCGCGGACATCGCGGTTGCCCGTGGGCTTGCCAAGCGCATGGCTGGTACGGGCGTTACTGTGAACTCGGTTCTTCCCGGACCGACACTGTCCGAAGGCGTCGAGGCGATGCTTGCCGAAGAGCATGCGAAGACGGGCAAGCCGATCGAGGAGGTCGCGGCGGACTTCGTCAAGAAGCATCGTGGCGGTTCGATTATCCAACGAGCTGCAAGCGTCGAGGAAATTGCCAACCTGGTAACCTATCTGGCGTCGCCTTTGGCATCCGCGACGACAGGAGCTTCCATGCGCGTGGACGGAGGGCTGATCGACACGCTCTGAGCTGATCCCTCACCTGACCTGCCGTTGTTCGTAGGGCGGAGCCTTCCGATCGCCTTCTTATTGCGGCCGCCGGCACGCGTGTGCGGTATGAAGGAGGCATGAATCAGACAGGCTGCTTTGCAACACCAATTCGCTAAAGAGCAGACCTTCAGCCGGCCTTGAAACTGCATGCTGCACCTTGCGAGCCCGATCAACCGCTGCCAGGCAAGGGCAAATTCACAATGCGTTACAGTGGGTTAGACCTTGGTCTGATCCACCCCGGACTGAGGTCGTAGCCTTGGAACAGCCGGCACTCCCCTTCGTTTGCCAGACAGCCGCCGGTCAAACTGACCCAAGGCAAAACACAAACATTCGGAGGAAATCACATGATCAAGCTCACCCACATTGCGTTCGCTGCAGCCTTGCTGGCAAGCACGACGGCGACGGCATTCGCGCAGTCATCCAGCACCGTCGGCACGGGCGGATCGTCGGCGGGCGGCGGAACTTCGAGCAGCACCGTTGGTACTGGTGGAAGTTCCGCCGGCGGTGGCGACTGCCCTGCCGGAACTAAAAACTGCGGTTCCGGTTCCGCCTCGACCATCGGCACAGGTGGATCGTCGGCAGGCGGCGGCAAGTCCAGCAGCACCGTGGGCACCGGTGGTTCTGCTGCAGGCTCCGGTTCCGGCTCGGGTTCGGCATCGACACTCGGCACAGGCGGTTCCTCTGCGGGCGGCGGCACGTCGAGCAGTTCTGTCGGGACCGGTGGGTCGGCCGCAGGGTCAGGTGACGCCAATTCGGCCTCTTCAGTCGGCACGGGAGCATCGTCGACTGACGGCGATAAAACCGGCAGCACCGTCGGCACCGGCGCAAGCCAAGCCGGTTCATCCCATGAGAACAATGGGAAGAAGGGCTGCGCTCCGGGCCAGATGAAGAAGAATGGCTCCAGTCATTCATGCTGAGGCATCCGGCCGGCGCCACAAGGCGTCGGCCCTTTCACGGAGAAAGCAAATGATCAACACAGTCAAAGGCATCATCTATGGAGCCGCGATCTTGGTAGCCGGTCAGGCTGCCTCGGAAGATATCAAACTGGACGACGGGACAACCTGCACGGTGGTCGAAGGCCGGACCTCATCGGGCAATATGTCTACGACCGTCACCGCCGGAAACGGCAAGGTGTCTTCTTCGAGTGCGACCGGCGCCGGCTCGTCGACTGCGGCATCCTCGTCGTCAGCTAGCTCGGCAGGCGCGGGCAGCGTCGACAGCTACTCGACGGCAAGTGTCACGCGGCCCGACGGAACCGTCATCACCAAGCGCTCGGACGGCACCTGCTCTGTCACGAAACCCAATAAATAGGAGACCAGACATGAAGATCATGAGTTTGATCGGCGCGGCCAGTATCGCAGTTTTGTCCACCACGGCCGGCGTCTCGGCACAGGACTGCAACGCGGCTGGAACTGTCGGAACGGGCGGAAGTGCGGCGGCTGGCGCAACGTCTGCGAGTTCCGTCGGGACGGCGGGCGTGTGTCAGACCGACGAAGGGACGACCTCCTCCGTCGGCTCAGGCGGGAGCGCTGCAACCACTAACGGCAAGGCCATGAGCAAGACCCATGTCAACGACAACGGCGACAAGCTCAGGTCTCAGACGAAGGCCCAGGCCGTGGACAAAGGCACCTTTAGCAAGTCGCGGACGAAGACGAGCACGGATGGCGACAGTCTCCAGAGCACGACCCGCACGATGTCGCACGAGCCCGGCCAGAAGCCCGTCAAGAACACGACCGAACAGAAAATCATCCTGCCGCAGCAGTAATGGTGGCCGAGATTGCGCCGTCCGGCGCATTCATCGAGGGTCGATGACAACAACTTGGGAAAGGAAAATCAGATGAACAACCTGATCTGGCTCGTAGGCGCCGTTGTGATCGTACTGGCTATATTGAGCTTCTTCGGCTTCCGCTGAGCTCCAGCCTAAACCAGCCGCGTCTCAAGACCGAAATCGTAACTGGCTGATCGCGGTGAATGGTGGATGTGTATTTCAACCTTCACCGCCTAGGCAAGTTGCTCGGGCACGAGACCGCCAGTCAACAATACGCTTCGGGGAGTGCAAGTCGACAAACAGGTTCGAGCTCGATCCGGAATTCGCCTTGAGAGACGAGCAATCTGTTCGTGGCTGTTCGGGGCGAAATATGCGATGGTTATTTAGAAATGTCAGGCGACTATCGGCCGGCATGCACCGGAGTTCATCGCCATTCCTCTGCATCGGTACGCAGGATCGGAAAGGCGGATGTCAGCCGGCGCGGGGATCCATCTGCTTCATCGAGATTCTAGACGAGCGCACGCTGGCGATACCCCGACCGCCCGGGCAGCAACCGTCTCGTTTACGTAAGTCTGCGCACCTGGTGCTGGCAGCTAGGCCTGCCTCAGCCAGTTGGGCGCCGCCTTGCTGTATACCCCACTACATGCAGCCGCAACGCATGCGGCAATGCCGCCGAAGTAAAAGCGCCGACCGGTTATCCCCGGCCCGTAATGGGCATATTTGCCCGAGTTCGTCAGTATGGTTTTCGCAAAGGTGGGAATAATCGGATCAGTGATCATGCACCAGCATGTGTCCGTCACGAACTCCACCCCGAAGCGTTGAAGGGCCGCTATCAGCCCGGCTTCGTTGGCCTTATCGTGCGTTGCGCGTCCGCAGGTAACCACAATCGCCACATCCACATGCTTCTTTCGACCGCTGCACAGAGACGCGAGCCTCTCGATTTCGCTGATCGAGAAATGCGGATTGCCGAGCGAGACGAGATCGACGCGCTCATCGTCGGCGCTGTTGAGTTCCTCCCAACTCGACGCGAGTTCCTCGAGCCGAAGATCGATCGAAGGGATGCTGATGCCTGAGGGGACAACGGCATCCAGCGTCTTTGCCTCGGGCGTCACCCCCACGATGTGAAACATCGGTGCACTGGAAACGGTCGCAAATGCGGCGCCGAAGGCCTTGAGATCGTCATTGGTTGGACCGGCCTGATCAAGACCGGAGACGACAGGGATAAGGTTCGATGCCAGCGCACCAATGTGATAACCGAGCAGCGGATAGAAGCTATCGTCGATGTTTTCGATATTAGCGACACTGACAAGCAGCCCGGCTTTCCGATTGCTGTCGATATGTGGGCCTGCCAGAGGCGCGCGGCCGGTTAGTGCGATGCAAATGTCGAGAAAGTCCGGATATTTCATTGTCCGCGCACCAAGAACGCTGTTGGCGTAGATGACGGCATTCGATTCTGCCCAGGCCACCTGCTCGCCGATCTTGGGAGCCGTCTCGAGCAGATAAGGCGCGCAGGTGAAGGTCGGCCGCGCACCCATTTCGACATAGACGTCACCCAACTGACTGGCCGGCTCGCCCAGGACGGGATCAATACCTTGCGAGCGCCAGCGTCGATGATCGACCGAAATCGAGTTGAGCGTTGTCGGCACCACAACGCGCCCGCCCAGATCCCGCAGTTTTTCGGCAAACGAAAGCGAGCCCGGTCCGCTGTAGATGCAGCCGTCGACGTGGACTTGTGAGACATCCATCAATTGTGTGGCGCCCTGCAGTTTCGCCATTCGCAGGATGATGCGGATCGCCGATTGTGCAGCCTTGCCGTGAGCACCAGCCAGATAAGCTCTATCCCGCTCCGACAATGCGACTTCACCGAAAAGAGGGGCAGAGTCTTTGCTATGCGACGGAATGGCGTCCATTGCCAGCCCGTCGGTGGAACAGGCAACAACGTTTCCGTCGATCTCGACAAATGCCGAACTCACCACCTTGCGAAAATTCTCGGGCGCGAGCGTTACAACGGGAATAGATTGACCGAATACCTCCTCGGCGATCACGACACCGAGCGTGAGGATATCCTCCTCTCGCTCGAACAACATCGCTTTGGGACCATTGCCATTGAGCAGCAGTTCCAACATCACGCCGCTGCCAGAGCAGGACCCCCTGCCCCCCGGGATCGCGAGGATATGGTCTTTGAGACCGCGGCCGCTCAAGGGGTGATGCCGATCGATCACCTCGCCGGTCCAGGGATCGACCCCGCCCCAGAAACTCAGTTCCAGATCGCTTGCAACAACATTGCCCGAAGCCTTGCCGTGCACGTAAGCCGTCCCTGCGAAAATCAGTCCGTCAACAAGGTTGACCATCCGTGAGCCTTTCAAGGTGGTGGCTGTGCAAGCAGTTTTGAGTCGTTCGAATCTGGGGCTAGCTTGATCGCGCCGGCGGCAATCGAGACGGGCGCCCCGCTCTCTACCGGATTAAGGCGGCCTTCGCAAAACGCAGAATATGCCTGAGTATGCTCCGGGTGGCCATCTGTTGCCGGCCCGCCCCGGCTGTTCCAGTTGGTGCAGAAAGTGACAGGGCGATCTTGGGATTTCCGCGACGCTTTACGCATAGCGCTGACGCGCCAGCCAGACCGTGCGCCCGCCACAATCTGGGTCTTCCGCAACATGGGCAACAACGTCAAAGCCATTCCGGTCGAGCAGCATGCGGTATTCGTCGGGATCGAGGCTGGCATGATAGAGAGGTTCCCCCTCCAGCGTGCCGATAACTTCGCCGAAGGCGGGGCCACTCGTGAACAGCAATGGTGCTTCCGGTTCAGCATGGTCGCGGAAGATGGAGAACATCATGCGCTGATCGGAAGGAGCAAGGTGAAACAGGCTGTCCCAAGCGATCAGCCCGCCATATCTCCGATCCAGTTTCAGCGAGCGCATATCCCCCACTTGCGCTGTCTCGCCGGGAAGATTGGTCCGGAATATGGAGATCATTTCTGGCGAACTGTCCACGCCTGTAATCAGATGACCTCCGCCAGCAAGGTACCGAGCGATTGGGTCACCTGAGCCACAACCAATATCGAGCACCGCCGCCATTCGTGGCAGCATCTCTGCAAACCGGTCGATCCATGCACGCTCCAACAGTGCCGTGCCGCGCGCCGCTGTCCACGCATCAGCATGGCGACGATAGAGGTCGATAATGCGGCCGGCTGCGTCGCTCACGGTCTTCCTGTCGATTTCCTATCTCCAGTGCAACAATGTGTTCCCGACAGGCGATGCTCTATCATATGCGCCGGTTCGGCGACAGCTATTGGCAGCTCGACCGCGCCGTCCTCCGATGAGACATTCGACAGCCTCCTCTCCTGGATCCAGGGCGCACGCCTGCCGCGGTCAGTTGCGAGTTTCTATATCCTTCGCCGGATCGAGCAGTCGACCGGGCGAGTGATCACGAAGAATGTCTGGCAAACCGCGTGCTCCGTCGCATCCGCTCAGAAACAAGTTCTGATCTCCGGCCATGTGAGGTATTCATCACAGATCTAAAAGCGCTCGTCTGCTTCGAAGCGTCAATCCCCGGAGTTGCATCATGAAAATTGCGCCGCAACAGCGGATCTATGTCTGCTTCTTTCTCTTCGCCGTGTCGCTGGGGGCGCTGCTGTCGAGGATGCCGGATTTGCAGGATGCGCTTGGCGTCGATAAGTCCGAGCTCGGGTTGACGTTGATAGGGGCTGCGATCGGCGCCTTGATTTCGTTGACTTTGTCTTCGCCCTTGATCGCCCGGCTCGGCGCGCGGACGACGGCGTTCATTACAGTTCTCGGCACATCTGCGCTGCTGTCGCTGGTGCCATGGATCGGCGCTGCGCCGGCCGTGTTCTGTTTGCTTTTCGTCGAAGGGCTGCTCGCCGGGGCGCTGGAGATCAATCTCAATGTCGAGATCGACCGCATCGAAGCGCAGCTGGGACGCGGCGTGATGAACAGAGCCCATGGCTTCTGGAGCCTCGGCTTCTTCGTCACGGCGCTTGTCTCTTCGGTCGTCCGCCAAGCCGGTATTTCGATGCAGCTACATCTCGCCGTGACCTTTGTCGCGGTCCTCGTCATCGGCATCTGGGCGATCGCCGGCATGCGCAATGCGCCAGCGCGGATTACGGAGGACGAGGGCAAGGCGCCGCCGGTAGCGCTTCCTACCTGGGGACTAATGCCGCTCTGTGTCATCGGCATCGCCGCCTTCCTCGTCGAAGGTGCCGGGATCGACTGGTCGGCGATCTATATGCGCGACGTGTTTTCAGTCGAGCCCTTCATCGGCGGACTGGGATTGACACTCTTTACCTTTTGCATGGCGCTGGCGCGCCTGTTCGTTGATCCGCTGGTCGATCGGTTTGGTGCGCGCGCCGTCGCCACGATGCTGCTTGTTCTTTCGGCGATTGGCATCTGCGCCGTCGGGGGCGCACCGCATTCCTATGTCGCACTGGCGGGCTTCGCCTTGATGGGCGCCGGCTGCAGCGCGGTCTACCCCCTCGCCGTCTCGGCGGCCGCCCAGCGTACCGATCGCGCGGCATATCTCAACGTCGCCGCTCTCGGCCAGATGACCTTCGTCGTCTTCTTCCTGGCGCCGCCTCTGCTCGGTTTAATTGCCGAACATGCAGGCATCAGGACATCCTATCTCGCCTGCCTTCCGCTGATCATCTACGCGCTCTTTTCGGTCAAGGCGCTTGGCGCGCGCCGGACTGCCGATGGCGGTAGCGTTGTCGTGCGGATCGAGCGAAAGCGCGCAGATCAGCCCGCGGAACAAGTGGATCGATGCCAATCGGCATCCGGCATGTCCCCGAAATGACCGACGCGAAGCCAATGTTCGCCGAGACGATTTCAGTTTGCCCGTGGCGTGCTCACCAGAACCGCCGCCGCATGGTTCGCGGCCTCGATTGCGGCACGAATTCCACTTCCACGCGCGAGTTCTGAGGCGAGAACGCCGGTGAATTCGTCGCCGGCACCATGGGTGCTCACCAGTTCCACCTTGATCGCCTCGATCGAGAACGCATCACCTTCCCGGGTCGCGCAGGCGACACCATCGCCGCCCGCCGTCACGACCACGACGGGGAATTTCGCCGCGAGCAGTTTCGCGGCATTCGCGGCACCCTCGAGTGTGTCGACAACTGGAAGCTCGGCCAACTGCTCGGCCTCGATAGCGTTGACCACCAGGACATCGACCAGTTGCTGCAAATCAGCGGAGAGAGGTCGCGCGGGCGCGGCGTTGAGAATCACTGTTCCGCCCGCGACCTTCATGGCCTTGGCCGCCGAGACGTTGGCGTGATCAGGCACCTCATTCTGCAGGACCAGCAGCGCTCCGTCGACGAACGCCTTCGAAGCTGCATCCACATCCACTTGTCCCAACATCAGATTGCTACCGGAAACGATGACCGCGCCGTAGTCGCCTTCACTGTCGAAGATTGCGACGCTCATGCCGCTACCGACCCCGGTCACTTTCTTGACGAAGCGATGATCGACCTTGCTGCGGGCCAGGTTGTCGGTGAGGGCATGGCCGAAATCGTCGTCCGCGACCGCACCAATCATCGACGTCGGTATCCCTGTCTTCGCTGCCGAGACTGCCTGATTGCCACCCTTGCCGCCGCATTTCGGGTGCCAGTGATCCCCCGTCACGGTTTCACCCTTCCGAGGACGTGCCGGGCCGTGCACCATGATGTCATAGTGCAGGCTGCCGAAGACGACGACGGAGGGTGATGCGGAACTCATGGAAGCCTGTCCTTGCGTTTGGATGCGACGGCGGACATCGTCTTCTCGAGATTTTTCTCCGCCGTCTGATAGTTTCGCTGCGCGACGGCCATGAAGAGCGCGTCGAGGATGTTGAGCTGGGCAATCCGGGCTGCGGCGTTCTCGCCCATCAGAGGCGATCCTTGCGCGGTGGAACACAGAACGATGTCGGCGATCTGCGCAAGCGGCGATCCACCGTAATTCGTGACGGCGATCGTTCGCGCCCCCGACTTCCGCGCGAGCTGGATGGCGTCGATGACAGCGGTCGTGTTCCCGGAATGGGAGAAACCGATCGCGATGTCGTCGGCTCCGAGCAGCGACGCCGACATCAGCATCATGTGCGAATCGTCCTGGACATTGGCCCGCACGCCGATTCTCAGGAACTTGTGCGCCACGTCCCTGGCAATCTGTGCCGAACCACCAACCCCGTAGAAATCACGTTGCCCCGCCTTGGCGAGTATATCGGCGGCGCGGTCGAAACCGTCGACATCCAGGATCGCGAGAGTCTCCTCCAGCGCATTTATCGACGTCCGGAAGACCTTCTGAATGATCTCCCTCGAACTGTCATCGGCTGACAATTCCTGATGCATTTCAGCGGTAGGAAGCCTGTTGTAATTCGACACTGCAGTGCGGAAATCACGATAGCCGCTGAAGCCGAGCTTCTTGGTGATCTTGACCACCATGGCCTCGGACACTCCCGCTTCCGCCGCCAGATCCTTGAGAGCGGTGTCCTCGGAAAAATCCCTCAATCCGAACACCGTCTCCACGACACGCGCCTCCAAAGGGGTGAGCTGCGGCATCATCATGCGGATGCGCGGGCCTACCGCCTTGGGATCATTTGCAGAATTCATCCTCTACCCCTTGTGACGCGATCGATCATCATGGCGACCAGGATAATAAGACCAGTGGCCAGAAGTTGGTAGAAGGCCTGGACATTCATCAGCGTCAATCCATTGCGCATTGCGCCGAGGATGATCGCACCGAGGATCGTGCCGATGACGCTGCCCTTGCCGCCCATCAGAGAGGCCCCACCAATTGCGGCGGCCGCGATCGCGTCGAGTTCCCAGAGATTGCCGAGGATCGGTTCGGCGGCACCCAAGCGGCCGACCAGGATCATCGAGGCCAGGGCAGCGAGGACCCCCGAAATCACATAGGCGGTGATCTTGGCGATGGCGATCGGTACGCCGGCGACATAGGCCGCTTCTTCATTGCCGCCGACAGCGAGCAGGTATTCGCCAAGCGGTGTCTTCTTGAGCAGCACCCAGGCGAGCAGGGCGACGACGGCGACCATGATGACCGGAATGGGAAGGCCGAGCAGGGAGCCGTTGAACAGCGACCGGAAGCCCGCGGGCACACCGAGAACCGGGTTGCCGCCCGTGTAGATCAGCGCAATGGCGCGATAGGTGCTGAGCGTGCCGAGCGTGACGATGAAGGGCTGAAGGCCCGCATGGGCCACGAGTACGCCGTTGACGAGACCGCAGATAGCACCGATCGCAAGGCCGGCCAGGATGGCGAGCGGAACGGGAACGCCGGCGACAAGCATCGTGGCCGTAATCACGGCAGAGATCGCGGCCGTCGGGCCGACCGAGAGGTCGATGCCACCGGAGATGATGACGAGCGTCATGCCGAGTGCCAGGCAGGCGTTGATACTCGACTGCTGAAGGATGTTGAGCAGGTTTCTTTGCGAAAGAAAGTCGGGTGCCAACAATCCGAAGATGACGACGATGGCGATCAATCCAATGAGGGTGCCCGCATCGCGTACCGAGAACGATCCGAACTGTTTGGAAGTGGGCGCCCCGGCATTCTGGGTCGTGTCAGACATGGATATGTTCCTGTAGGTCATGCCGCACCACGGCGGTTGTCGGCCTTCCCAACGGCGTGGGAAACGATGGTTTCTTCGGAGAGGTCTTCGCGGCCGAGTTCAGCCACAACAGCGCCGTCGCGCATGACGAGGACGCGGTCGGACACCCGCATCACCTCGGGAAGCTCGGAGGAGACGACGATAATCGAATGTCCCTCGCGAGCGAGGTCTTCGATCAGCTGATAGATTTCGGATTTCGCGCCGACATCGATGCCGCGCGTCGGCTCGTCGAACAGCAGGATGCGCGATCCGGCCGCCAGCCAGCGTGCGATGATCGCCTTCTGCTGGTTACCGCCGGAAAACAGTCTGATCTGCCGGTCGAGCTGGAAGGGT
Source organism: Rhizobium anhuiense bv. trifolii (assembly GCF_024346605.1). Lineage (NCBI taxonomy): Bacteria > Pseudomonadati > Pseudomonadota > Alphaproteobacteria > Hyphomicrobiales > Rhizobiaceae > Rhizobium > Rhizobium anhuiense. Next base: position 415,052 of record NZ_CP098801.1, on the reverse strand, counting down.
CGCAGGTTGACGCGCTTGAGCAGGTCTTCCGCCGTCCGCTTGAGTTTCCGATGGTTGATGATCCCGGCTTTCGAGAAGCGGTTCATCGAGGGCAGCGCCATGTTCATGCTGACGGACCGGCCTGGAATGATGCCTTCGCGTTTGCGCTCCTCGGGTAGCAGCCCGATGCCGGCAGCGATCGCCGCACGCGGATTGGACAGCGTCAACGCCTTTCCATCGACGTTGACCGTGCCGGAGATAAGCTTGTCCGCGCCGGAAAGTGCGCGCAGGAGTTCGGTGCGGCCCGAGCCGACGAGCCCTGCGACGCCGAGGACTTCACCCTTGTGAAGGTCGAACGAGACGTCGCGGATACGGTGCGTCGAAAGATTGCGGACCTCGACACTCACGGTATCTGTGGTGTGGGAATGATGCTCTTCAGTCAGCAGCTCGCGGCCAACCATCATCGCGATGACGTCGTCGGGTGAGGTCGTTTTCAGATCGATGCCGACGCCCACGACCTTGCCGTCGCGCATCACCGTAGCGCGCTGGCAGACCCGGAAGACCTCGTCCATCTTGTGGGATACGTAAATGATCGAGACGCCGCTCGCTGCCAACCGCTCGATAATCTCGGCGAGCCTCTCGAATTCGCTCGGCGTCAGGCTCGACGTGGGTTCATCCATGGCGATGATCTTCGCCTTGTCGAGAAGCGCTCTGGCGATCTCGACGACCTGCCGCTGGGCGACCTTCAACGTCGAGATGGGAACCGCCGGATCGATGGACGGATCGATCATCGCAAGCGCCTCGGCCGCGCGCCGTTCCTGCTCACGGCGATTGACGATCATGCCGCCGAAACGGGTCAGGGAATGGCCGAGGAACATGTTCTGGGCAACGCTGAGATGCGGCACTTGCTGAAGTTCCTGGTGGATCATGGCGATCCCTGCCTGGCGAGCGCTGTCGGGCTTGCGGAAGTGGTGCACCGTGCCGTCGACTTTGACTTCGCCTTCCGTTGCACGGAAGACACCGGACAGAATGCGCAGCAGGGTGGACTTGCCTGCGCCATTCTCGCCGAGCAGCGCGTGGATTTCACCCGGGGCGACGCTGAACGAAACGTCGGACAATGCCTTGACGCCCGGGAAAACCTTGGAGATGCCTTCGAAAGCCAGTCTGGGAGGTGCCATGACAGTCCAACCTTTGAGGTGCGGACGGCCGGCTGGGCCGGCCATCCTGCCTTGGGAGGCGTTTACTTTCCTGCGGCCTTCATCAGCACCGAGCGAACGTCGCCGCCCTGGTAGTCCTTGATGTTGTCCTTGGTGATCAGGGCCTGCGGGGTTGCGACCACGCGCGGCAGCTTCTGACCGGAGACGAGCCGCAACGCGACTTCCATCGCCACCTCGCCCGTCAGGACCGGGAAGCTGTCTACGGTGCCCGTGAGTTCGCCGGCTTCGATCGACTTGTAGGCATCGGAAATGCCGTCGGTACCGAAGACGACGACCTTGTCCTGCAGGCCGGCGGCCTTCACCGCCTCGACAACACCAAGCGCCATGCCGTCATTGTTGCAGTAGAAGCCGACGAGATCAGGATGCTGCTGGAGAATGTTGGTTGCGGCGTCATAGGACATCTGGCGATCCCAGTTGCCCGGAACGCTGGCGATCACCGTGAACTTGCCGCCCTGTTCGATCGTGCTCTTAAAGCCATCGGTGCGCTGCACGGCAGCATAGACACCGGCCTGGCCCTCGATGATCGCGACCTTGCCGCCATTGGCGCGGTTTTCCATGAACCACTTGGCGACCCGAACGCCGTTGTCACGCTGGACGTTGCCGACATAGTGCTCGGCCTGCGGGATCACCGCATCGTTGACGTTGACGACCGGTACGTTGGCGGCTTTCGCCTGTTCGATGACCGGCTGCAGGTTGGCATCGGTCTGCGGCGAGACCAGCAACACCTTATAGCCCTGAGTGACCATGCCCTCGGCGATCGTCAACTGGCCGAGCTGGTCGCCCTCGCTTTGCGCCGCCTGATAGGCGACGGTCACGCCGACCTTGTCGGCGAACTTCTGATAGCCTTCGCCGAGCGAGCGCCAATATTCATTGGTGAGCGTCTTGGAGACGCCGCCGACCTTGAGGCCTTCGGGCAGCTTCGGCAGCGCACCGAGTTTAGCGTCGAGATCGGACCAGTCCATGCGGTCCGCTTCTGAATCCGAATTGAGCGGCTTCAGTTCCTGCGCTGACGCGATGCCAGCGCAAAGGGTTGCGGCGAGAGCCGCAGCAAGAATTGTCTTCATGTTTTCCTCCCGGAAAGTTGGGGTGGTTCAGTGCTCCGCGCCGAACATCAGCTCCTGAACGATGGCCTGCGTGGATACGGCGTCCTGTCGGTCAATCGCGCTCGCGAGGCGATTGTCCTGCTCGAGGCGGTCGACGACCTTCAACATCCGTTGGACGGTCTGGATGTTGACCTCGCATTCGTGAACCGGATCGAGGCCGGTCATATCGGGGAACGTGTCGAAATAGATCGCGCCGTGGTAACCATCCCGGCGTATCTGGCGGAGTAGCTCGATCGTTTGCAGCGTGTGCACCGCGCCGACCATCAGACCGTCATCGCGCTTGGCGTAGCCGTCGTTGAGATGGACGCCGAGCACGCGGCTGTGACGGGCAATCAGTGCTGCCGCAAAGGCGGGCTGCTCGTCGGCATAGAGGACATGGGCGAAGTCGAGCGTGACGCCAAGATTGGCAGCGCCGACCTCCTTGATAGCGAGCAAAGTCGTGGCCGCATCCGGCATCAGGCTGTAGGACCGCGGCTCGTTCGGCTTGTACTCAATCGAGATCAGGCAATCCGGATCATGGGCGCAAACTTCACGGATTCCATCGACTTCGTGTTGCCACATCTTCGCGTAGTTCGCCTGAAAGGCATAATCGAAGCCATCTTGCCCAAGCCAGATGGTCATCAGATTGGAACCGGCTTCGCGCGCTGCATCGATGCCCTTCTTCGTCAGGTCGATCGCTTCACGGCGGACCGTTTCGTCGGGATGGGTGAAAGCACCAAGTTTGAAGGCGGGGTTGCTGTAGTAGCGCATAGCGAAGCCGTTGATCGAAAGGCCGATATCGCCAAGTTTTCGAGCCAGTTCTGCCGGATCTTCGTTCATGTGATCCGGATAATTGAGATCGAGGTCGGTAAGGCCCTTCACCTGGGCGGCGCGCTCGGCCATCTGCATGACGGAGGGCTTCGACGACTGGCCGGGCCATGCGATATGGGAAGCGGAGGCGAACGAATTTAGCCGGGTGGCAAAGCGTGTCGGGTTCAAAGGATCATTCCAAATCTGTGAAGTTGTGCACTACTTCACAGATTATTTATTATTTGTAAAGTTCAAAAATGCCATGGGTGCAAAAAATTGGTGCAGGCCATTGCTGGTACCGACGCCTCATCGGCAACCAAGCGGACTGGCGCAACGGTGCAAGGCAAACAAAATCGCCAGCGGATTCAATCCGATGATCAGGCAGGCTGCTCGTCTGAGCCACGGCCGCGACGAAAAGCCTGCCGCATGTACGGTCGCCCGGCGCAGTTGAAGTGATCGACTATCAGAACCAGCATTTCGAGCTGCTTACGCATGACATCGATCTCGCTGTCGACCTTGTCGGCGGTGACGAGCCGATTCACGACAGGCCAGACACCGTCGTTATCAGTTGTCGCTAGTCGCGCGCTGGCGGATTAGCTCGATGAGGACACGCAGTTTGGCTGGCATGTGTCGGCGTTGGGAGAAATAGAGGCTGAGCCCCGGATAATGGGGAGACCAGTCTTCCAAAACGGGTATGAGATTACCTGAAGCAATATGTGGCGCAAGCGCGTGTTCACCCAGATAGGCGAGCCCGAAGCCGGCAAGAGCTGCCTCCAAGATAAGGTCAGACCCATCGAATGTAAGGTGACCAGTGACATCAATCACTCGTGTTTCGCCGTGTTTCTCAAACTCCCAGCGATAGAGTCTCCCGCTCGTCATGCGCATTTGGATACAGACGTGCCCGGCCAGATCGCCCGGGACGATTGGTTTTGGACGACCATCGAAATAGCGCGGGGATCCGACGACGAAAGACCGCATTTCCGGAATGATCGGAACGGCGACCATGTCCGGTGAGATCGCCTCGGTGAGACGAATGCCCGCATCGAAACCTTTGCCAATGACGTCGACAAGTGCATTCTCGGTCACGACCTCGATATCGACGTCCGGATATCGGCAGCTATATTCAAGAATAATCGGCTGCAGCAGAATGCGCGCCGCACCCGGCGCCATGTTCAGCCGGAGTCTCCCGGTGGGCCGGTCCGAGTGTTCGCCGACATTCTCGATCGCTTTCTCGAGCGTCTGCAGGGCCGGTTCGATTTCAGACAGGAATTGCTCTCCGGCCGCGGACAAGGCGACACTCCGCGTAGTGCGGTTAAAGAGCCTGACGGCGAGGCGCTCCTCAAGCGCGGCGATCGCATGGCTTAAAGCCGATGACGACATCCCCAGCTCGCGCGCGGCAGCCCGGAATCCACGATGACGCGCGACGCCGGCAAACGCTTCAAGCTCGATCAGGCTTGCCCTCATTGCACGATCCAGCTCATCAACTCATCCGATTTTGTCCTACTACTCGCAACACTTATCGCATGGCACTTTTACCGGGAAGTCATCAAAGGAAAAGAAACATGCATATCATCGATCGGATCTATATCGACGGCGCGTTCGTCAAGCCCACTGGCGACCAATGGGCGCCGCTTTTCAATCCGGCAACCGAGGAGCAGATCGGAACTGTGCGGCTTGCAGACGCAGTCGATGCAAACCGCGCGGTTGCCGCCGCCAAACGCGCCTTCCCGGCCTTCTCACATACAACCAAGGAAGAGCGGATCGACATGCTGAACCGGCTGTATGCCGCCGTGTCAGCCCGTACCGACGATCTCACTTGCGCCATGCGCGAAGAATACGGCGCGCCATCGTGTTTCATCGACTTTTCCGCTCCACGAGCAGGTACCGTCTTTCTGGACATGGCGAGAACGCTCAAGGATTATGAATTCCGACGCCGCGCCGGGAGCGCCGACGTGGAGATGCGGCCCTCGGGGGTTGCGGTGGCGATCACGCCCTGGAACAGCAATTACAGTTTTATCTGCGGCAAGCTCTCCGCCGCAATTGCAGCGGGCGCAACCATGGTGATCAAGCCATCCGAAATGAGCGCCCTCCAGACGCAGGTGATCACTGAATGCCTGCATGCTGCCGGTCTTTCCAATGGCATCTTCAATATCGTTACCGGGTATGGAAACGTCGTCGGCGCGGCGCTAACGACCCACCCCGACGTGTCGAAGATAACCTTCACTGGTTCCACGGCCACTGGCCGCAGCATCGTTCAGGCCGCAGCGCCCACCATGAAAAGGGTCACGATGGAACTCGGCGGCAAGAGCCCCAGCATCATTCTGGATGATGCCGATCTTGATATCGCCATCCCGCAGGTGCTGGCGGCGGGATTCCGCAACAGCGGGCAGGCCTGCATTGCCGGCACCCGCATCCTCGCTCCTCAAAGCAGGTTTGGCGAAATCGAGGAGCGTCTCAGCCACGCGGTCAGGCGCTTCAGGGCTGGAAATCCCGCCGACGAACAGGTCCAGGTAGGCCCGATGGTGAGCCAGAAGCAGTGGGATCGCGTACAAAGCTATATCCGTTTGGGACAGGAGGAAGGCGCCAGACTGCTGGCAGGCGGCGAAGGACGTCCGGAAGGGCTGCACCGCGGCTGGTTCGTACAGCCAACGATCTTTACCGGCGTTCGCAACGATATGCGCATCGCTCGCGAGGAGATCTTTGGGCCGGTCCTCTCGCTGATCTCTTACCACGACGAAGCAGACGCCATCTCCATTGCGAACGACACCGAGTACGGCCTGCAGGCGCACGTTTTTTCCTCCGATATCGAGCGGGCGAAACGCATCGCAAACCAGATCGAAGCAGGGCGCGTGTTCATCAACGACGCGCCGCATGATCCGCTGGCACCCTTCGGCGGCTTTAAACAGTCGGGCTTCGGGCGAGAATTCGGTGTTTTCGGGCTCGAGGCTTTTCTCGAACCCCGGGCCGTACTGTCATGACGAAAGTGAGCCACAACGACGGTGCTGCGCGGGATGATAGTCAGTTAGCGCCGGATTCCGGCATGGTCGGCCAGCTCTCCCAGGCGCTGTTTGCCCTCCAGCGCGGCGAACGTCATCATTCGGTCCGGACGCTACGAGTAATCGCTGAGGTGGCGTAGGGTGCTGCCACAGGCTCCACCCTACGCCGGCCGCCTCTTCGCTCTTTGGAAAATCTATCTGCTTACTGAGCGCAAGCCTGACCTTGTGGGGTCGCGTCGCTCAAGCCACCCTGAGTCTGGACGGAGCCCGAAGCGGTTGAGCTAGCAGGATCACTTCCGCCGCTGCAACCGCCCGGCGTGGTCGCCCCCATTGATCCGTTGGTCGTGCTGCCGGTGGGGGTTGGATCGGAGGTCATTGGCTGCATTGTCTGGACATTGGCACCCCCATCGGTACCGACGGCATTGGGTTCCATCATGGTCCCAGCTCCCATGCCGGACTGAGCAAAAGCGCCCGTGGCCATTCCAGCCGCTAGCAGAGACGCGACGATGAGCTTGATATTCATTTTTCATTTCCTTCGTCGGTTACGTTGCGGCCCTCCAACATCCAGATCACTGTTCTGTTCCCCGATTTTCTAAAAATCTAAGGAATCGATCGCGTACCAAGGGGACGCGTGCTCCAAAGCGAAAGAAGATCAGTGCGCTTCACCCATGGCCACCGGCCCCTGCGACGTGCAACCGGTGCTGGGATATAGGCATGGTCCAAACTGGCGAACGAGTCTTTACCACACTTGGATCAGCGCCTTTACCGCCGCCATGCTGATGCCCAACCCGCGAGCGAGCCCAGGTTCGCCGCCGGGGAAGCGCCATTGGATGGTCGGACTCTGAGCTGCCCTTTCCCGAACCGGCGCAGCCGATCCGCCACGCGATTGGCGGTAGCGCAAACTTCCTCGCAACGTCACTTTTTACCTGCTGTCAATGCGCCGGAGTCATGTTTCCGAAGGTTAACAACGCACCAGGGGTGCTTGCTCACCAAGGTCGTTGCGGATGGCCGTAGCAGCAACCCCGGCCTGCCCCATGGCGTTGCTGATCTGGTCAAGACCGGCGACGACGTCTCCTGCCGCGTAAAATCCTCGCACTGTGGTCCTCTGGTGACTATCGACGGTAACGCACCCTTCTTCCGATAGCCTGGCGCCAACTTGTGATGCCAGTTCCGAACATATGTCGGATCCGAGAGCCGCATATAAGGAAGCGAAGGAATAGGTTTCCGTGGGCGTCGTGATGCGCATCATATCATTGTCCAGATCGCTCGAGGCTATGGGGCCGACCTCCATTCTTATTCCGAGGTGGGCCAAGGACGACGTCTCGGCTTCGGACAGATCATGTACGCCCTCGGGCGATATCAGAGTGAGATCCTTCGTATAACTTCGAAGGAAAACGGCCTCCTTGAACCCCTTGGTTCCAGTTCCGAGAACACCAACGGGCTTGTCTGTCACCTCATAACCGTCACAGACGGGGCAGTAGCGCAGAAGGCCGCGAGCCACGGCTTCATCATGAGTTGCCTGTGGCATCGCAGGCGGTCGGTTGACGACTCCTGTTGCCAGGAGTACGGCCCGAGAGCGGATGCTGCCGTTCTCGAATTCTGCCACGAACAGGTTGTCGACTTTATGCAGCGCTGTGATCTTGCGGCATCGAATGGCTGCCCCATAGAGCTGAGCCTGGGCATTCATTCTCGCCAGCAGCTCAGTGCCGCTGACGCCGCACGGGAATCCGGCGTGGTTGTGTGACATAGGGATGATGGAAGCCCGGCTGGAATTATCGTGGAAGACCGTCACCGAAAGATGGTAGCGCGCCAGATAAATCGCCGCGGTGAGGCCAGCCGGACCGCCCCCGATGACCAAGCAGTCTTTTAGTGCGTCTCCAAATGCGGTGGTCATCATCCCATTCTCATCCTATTGGCCCCGACCGGGATTACTCGAATGTTGGACGTCATTGCCGACCTCGGGAAACGACGATGGCTCCATTCTCCGCTCACACCATTCGCGATGCCGTTGACATCCACGCGATGCTGTCGAGAACAACCCTGATCAGCGCCATCACGTTAGTTTCACATCGAACCCGGATGGATTTCCGGCCCTTTTTTATCGGCTGAAGCGATCAAGGTTCCCGGGAACAAATGGGCTGACAACAGGTTGGGCGACAATGAGCGACGCCCCCTCAGGTTACTGGGCTCAGTTCACGGAATGTTATCGAATAGCGCAGCTCTGCGACTGGCGGGATGGAATGCTCCCACACGGTTCTGGCTTCGCCCGCCATCACATAGGCCGATCGCGGTTCGAGCGTGATCGAGCTACGCTGCCACTTGCTGCCCTGCCGCCGTCTTAGCCGGAAAGTGCATGCAGATAGCAGCGAGACTCCGACGACCCGACCGAAGACGAATTTATCCCTGTGCCAGCCGATCGGAGCTCCGGGACTATATTCGGTTACCAAAGTCTGTTCCAACCGATCGGGGTCGAGGCCAGCAAATGCAGATACGATTTTGCGAAGCGGCAAAAGAAATAGCGGAATATCTTCGCTCTTTCGGACACGCTGTGTATCAAACTCGTATTTCCAGCCGTAGGAGACCGTCCTGCGTTTGCCTTCGAATCCGTGGAAATCGAAAGCCTTGAACGGCAGTTGTAGCATCTTTTCCAGGATGGACTGCTGCAGATCGTCGGGGACCACATCCGGCGAATAGCGAAATCCGTCCGGCAGGGACGGTTGGACTGCACCAAAGAGGTCATGCTGTTTCATCGTGCTCATGTAAAGTTCTCGTATTTGCCTCCGCAGTGACCTTACGAATTTTGGCGTCGCGATGTCGTTGACAGTGGTTCACACAACGATCCCTTCCGACGGCGGAATCCAGCATGCTCCGGACTCTAGGAACGCCGGCCGGCGCAGTGTGTTCCTCGTAGTGGAGAGGCGTGGTCCGCCTGCGCCCTCCGAAGGATGTCCACGGTTCATTTAAAGCGCGCGATCGACGGATGGCACATCGCAATTGGGTTGACCGGTCCGGAACAATCCGGGCCGCTCAGAGTTGGCGCGCCATGCCCTACGTGATCGAACTTCTTCTTCCAGTCCCGCGCGAGCGCCCTAGCTTGGTGAGCGTTGGCACTGTCCGTGATGAACTCGCCGCAAAATTTGGCGGCGTTACCTTATATGTGAATTCACCCGCGGAAGGCTTGTGGGAAGACGATGGAGAGGTTGAGCATGACGTCATCGTTGTTGCCGAAGTCATGACTGAAAGTCTCGACCGAACTTGGTGGGCGGCATACCGAAAACAGCTTGAGGCTCGTTTCGATCAGGAGGAAATCGTGATCCGAGCCACGCAAGTCCAGCGTCTTTGAACCCATGTCCCGCGGTGAGGCCCATGATCTTGCACGCATTTGACGATTTGAGATCAGCCCAACCGATCTGGCGGCTGCTCGGCGGTTTATTTTCCGTCTCACAGCATTTCCTCGGTTTCATACAAGCCATCGCTTGAACGCTCGTCTGGGCAACGCCCGCTGGCGCTCCCTTGTTGCCGCCATCTAACCAAAGCGAAATCGGTGTCCCCGCCTGATTTCGTTGAGGCGGCAGCATGAAGGCGATGATGGTATTTACGCGACTGCTATGAAATCATCACTTGCTAAAACAAGCAGCGATCTTGAGACGGGCCATCAGGCCGGTGCGTCGATCAGCTCTAAAAGCCGCTTGGCGTTCTTGATCGAATAGCCATCGCGATCGTTGTTGAAATAGGCCCACACGGTCTTAGCGCCAGACAGCTTGATGCGCTCCGCCCACACCGTCAATTCGGCATCGCTGTAGTCATGGCGGTACCATTGTTTGATCCCATGGAACCGGATGTAGATGTCGTCGGCTGTCCGAACAAGCTCATCCGGCAACCGGGGACCGCTGCATGAACAGAAGATCGCGCCTGCAGCTTGAAACGCACTATAAACGTCCTCATTCCACCAGCTCTTGTGACGGAATTCGACGACGTTCCTGCGACGGGGATCCAGCTGCGACAAGATCATTTGCAACATGTCTGTGGAGTAGCGGACGCTCGGTGGAAGCTGAAACAGAAAACATCCCATCTGCATTCCAAGAACGTCTGCGACGTATCCGAAATCTTCAATGAGGGCGTGGGTATCTTCGAAGCGTTTGATATGCGTGATGAGCTCGCACACCTTGACCGTATAGACGAAGCTCGGCTCGGCCTGACGTTTCCATGTCTTGACAGTTGCCACCGTCGGCCAGGAATAAAATGGGGCATTGAGCTCGACGGTCTTGAAATTGTGCTGGTAGATCGAAAACAATTGATTGGAGGGAGCGTCGGTCGGGTAAAAATGGCCCTTCCAGTGCCAGTAATACCACCCGGAACAGCCAATATGGACCCGCCTGGCGACATTGCCATCGGAGCTGATCACAATCAGCGGATCGCTCGCCAGACGGGCTATATGCATTTTAGCGGCGCGCGCAATATTGGCCTCGCGCTGCTTTTGGCGGCGCTCGGCGCGCCGTGCCCGCCGACTTTCAATCTCTTCAGCAATGCGCTCTACCATTTGGTATCCGTGTGAAGGTCTTTCGGCCTCGGCTGCACCGCCAACCGTCCTGCGATATGTCTTCAAGCGCAGCAGAAGCGACATATCCCTGATGTTCAATTGCGATATCGCCGAGCAAAATAATGGCTAAAGCTCACCTTCATTGGTGAAGACTGCCAGCCGCCGCATCTCGGCCGTCTCGGTGATATCGTCATCCTTCCAGGCAACTTTCAACGGCGTAATCTCGTACCTTCATCGAACTCTTCCGTTTTTTCTGACGGCTAGCAGCGGTTTCCACCCCCGTAACTCCGACAAAGGGCGTGAGTTCCGGCCTACGCAGGTCTGTTCAGCGATTTTCCGTGATGGGCTGGACGCGGCTGCAGAAAATGGCTACCCAGTTCGCCGCGCCGTCGGCGTTGTCCTGCACCACAGGAACTTGCCATTGTGTCTAGCATGCCGCGTTCGCGCAGCGCTGGCGAACAGGAAGCGCAGGAGGGTGGCCGCGAGAATGCCGACTACGATCGCCTTGCACCTCTGCGAGGCCTCGAGGCCGGCCGCGGCGAGACCAATGACCACGGCGTAGAGCCGAACCCAGACGACATTCTTCGTCCCCCCGTGCAATCGACAGGACACGAGCACATCGGCCGCTCGTTAACATCTACCGAAAGAGCGATAAAGCAATCGGGAAGACGCTGTTTAAGGAAGGGGTTGCCAGGGCGTGGAGCCCGGAGCGGCGGATTGATTGATATGGCTAATGATCTTTTGCGCAGGCAATTTGAGGCCGAACATGACCCGCATAGGGGTAGCACTCGACCTACGCCGGTCACGCGCGATAGTCGACGTAGCATTGAAGTAGCCGGACGCGCGGGTGCGCTGCTGATGAAAACAAAGGCTGCCCGTTCCCGGCGCCGCGCTGGTCAGACTCAGGCGATCAGGGATGCGCTCTGCGCTTACGCTGCAGCTGGTTGTGGTGGAGAGTCCGCAATTTAGAAAGCACGCCTCCGTTCAAAGGTAAGCTCGCGAAAAGAACACCGTTGTCGTCAAAACGGCGACCGCGACGGTTAGAACCCTGACGGCCGGCGATGGCAGCCTACGGCCGATATGCGCTCCGATCCACCCGCCGATAATGGCCCCGACCGTCATGAAAATGCACTCCTGCCATACAATTGCTCCGGCGAGTACGAAGGTGACTACGGCGACCGCATTTGCGCCAGTTACCATCAGCATTCTTGTCGGATTGAGGCTCTTGATGTCCCCGCCCCCGAGCGCGCTCCATGCCGCAAGCATCATAAGGCCCACTGCGCCGCCAAAATAGCCGCCATAGAGACCGAGAAAGAACTGAACCGCTGCGAAGGCCAGAATACTCGGGCGTGCCTGCGTCCGGAGCTTGGCGGTGAGCCTCGGACCGACTGCCAGCATCACTGTCGCCATCAGCAAAAGCCATGGCAGTATTCCATCGAAGATCCTGGATGGGGTCAGAAGTAACAAAATGCTTCCGGCCACTCCACCGACCATTGTCACCATAGCAATTGGAACGACATTGACGCCGCACACACTCGTAACGCCGTCACGATAAACCCACGAGCTTGCCATACCGCCGGGAAACAAGGCTAAGGTGTCGCATTTGCGGCTACCGACGGCACTCCGACCGATATCAGCGCAGGCAGGGAGACGAACGACCCGCCGCCCGCCAACGCATTCATGCTGCCTGCTAACAAGCCAGCCAGGAAAAGAAGAGTAATATCGTACATGTTCAGCTCGCCTTAGCACCTAAGCTTGAGTTCGCGACACGCTTGTCGAAAACCGGCGCCCGGGCGGGTTGAGGGGCACCGACGCTTTACAGCGCTCCCGGTGACGGGGCAACCCTGGCCATCATGTCAAATCGCCCATGTTTCGCATCTCCTATGGCGACATCTTGCTCGCTACTCGCGTGACCCTATTTTACCCGGGCGGATCGAGTCAGCATAGCGCTTCCTGGCCGCGGCTCAGGGGTATCGTGTGAGTTGGTTCGGCATTGCCATCATCGCGACCGTAGCGCTGGTAGCCCTATGGGCTCTGGCAGCAGCATCAAGCTATGCCGGGTTTCTGAAGCGGGTCCAGAAAATCGATTCCCACGTCCTCAAGATTGCCGCTGCCGACACCGAGCTTGATCGATACGGCGCTGGGCTGTGCCACAAGCGGGAGGCGGCAAGCGGCCTCGTCCTGATCACCTCCAACCTGGACGCGTTCGCAGCCAGGCTTCTAGCGGCCCGTTCCGCCGGGCGCAGCCTCGATCTCATGTACTATATGTGGAATGCGGACCTGACCGGAATGCTGATCATGCGGGAGGTCGTCGCGGCGGCCGACCGTGGCGTACGTGTGAGGATCCTTCTCGACGATCTCGGCGTCTCCATGTCAGACAAGATCTTCCATGCGATCGACTGTCATCCGAACATCGAGCTGCGGCTCTTCAATCCCACAAAGGCACGTGAGCATATCCTACGTCGCGGCCTCGAGATGGCTTTGCGGTTCCGAAGCGTCAACCGTCGCATGCACAACAAGGCATGGATTGCCGATGGCCGGATCGCGATGGTCGGGGGGCGCAATATCGGCGATCCGTATTTCGATGCCGGGGAGAACGCTAACTTCAGGGACTTCGATCTCTTGATGGTCGGTGAAGCCGTTGCGAAGACGGAGCGGCTGTTCGACGGCTACTGGAACAGTTCGGTTGCCGTGCCCGTGCGTGCACTTCTGTCACGCAGAGCTAACAAGCTGGAGAAGCTTCGCCGCAATATGGAACGCCTTCATTTCGAACAGCGCGCCCAGCCATATCTGGATCCAGTTCGCGATGAAACATCGCTGACGCATATCGTTGCCGAAGACCGCTACATCTGGGTCCACAAACTCGACGTTCTGGCAGACCCCCCCGAAAAGGCGGCCGGGAAGCTGCGCAGCGGGCAAAACACGCTGATGGGAACGCTGCTCCCGGTCATCACGGGCACGGCCGAGTTCATCCATATCACCTCGCCGTACTTCGTTCCCGGCGAACGCGGCGTCGAGGCGCTGACGAAGCTACGCGACAAAGGAGTAAAGGTTTCCGTTCTGACGAACTCGCTTGCAGCCACCGATGTTGCCGCAGTTCACGCGGGATATTCGCGCTACCGCCCCGCCCTGCTGAAAGCCGGCATTGCGCTCTTTGAGTTGAAATCGATTGCAGACATGGGAACCTTCTCTTTGCGCGGTTCCAAGCAGGCCAGCCTTCACACGAAGGCCTTTGCCAGGGATGGCAAGTACGGCTTCATCGGATCTCTCAATCTCGATCCGAGGTCCGTATCCTTAAACACCGAAATGGGTGTCCTGTTCGAGTCACAGGAACTTGTCGAGCGAATGGACGCGATCTTTGCCGTAGAAACCGATGCGGATTTGAGCTATCCCCTAACGCTCGAAAAGGGATCCGTGCGGTGGCTTAAGGTCGTCGACGGGAAAAATACTCTCCTCCGAGACGAGCCGGATGCCGGGATTGCCCGGCGCGCGACCGCTTGGCTGATCAAGTGGTTGCCGCTCGAATCTCAGCTATAACCGTGACGACTGGTCTCGTCATGAGAGGCCAAGCTGAGCTGTGAGAAGCTGCTCGGCACGAGACAACCCGATCGTAGGGGAACGTGGTCTTGGCCGTAAGCGAAGCATTCATCTGGATCGAAGCCGGCAAGACCGATCGGGTCGTCAACAATCCGGCGCATGATTACCCGCGTGCGCTTTGGCCATTCGCCATCCCGACCCGCGCTATTTAGTATCCCCGGCGTCTGGTTTGTGTGCGTCCTGTTGGTCGGCGAAGATCGACCATGAAGCGATAAACAAGGCGGCAATCAGGGGTCCAATGACAAAACCATTGATACCGAAGAGCGAAATGCCGCCGACCGTTGAAATCAGCACCACATAATCGGGCAGCCGCGTCCCCTGGCCCACCAGTGGAGGACGCAGCAGGTTGTCGATTAGCCCTATGACAAATACGCCGACGAGAACCAGGATCGATGCTTTCAACCAGGCACCCGTGAGGGCTAGCCAGATGGCGGCTGGAACCCATACGAGAGCTGCTCCTATTGCGGGCAGCATCGACATGAACGTCATCGTGACGCCCCACAAAAGGGCCGCCTCGACTCCCAGGGCCCAGAATGCCACGCCACCGATCGTTCCTTGGATCACAGCAATGATGATATTCCCCTTGACGGTTGCCCGAACAACAGCGGAAAACTTGTCGCGAAACTGTCGGGTATAGTCGTCATTCAGAGGGATTGCATGTCGGATCGACCGGCCGAGGTCAGCCCCATCCCTGAAGAGGAAGAAAAGCAGATAAAGCATGATCCCGAAGCTTATGAAGAAATGCAGCGTGTTCTGTCCAAAACTCAGAAGGCTCCCGGCGACCGACCGGCTTGCCTGTACTGCGCCTGATGAGATGTTGGCGCGAAGTTCCGCGAAGCCGCCGAGCTTCAATGAGTTCAGCCAGTTGTCGACGAAGCCAGGCAACGCATTCTGAATCCGGACCAAGTAGTCATTGAGGTCGATTTCGTTGCTGCTTATCCGTTGGTAAAGACTGGTGCCTTCCTGGATAAGGGAAACGAGAATTATCAACGCCGGCACGATGACGAGGCCGATGCATAGCAGCACCGTCAGCAGGGCAGCGATGCTGCGTCGACCCCCTAGCATCTGCGCCAGTCGCATGTGTACTGGAAAGAAGATGATCGCAAGGATCACTGCCCAGAAGACCGCCGCGTAATAGGGGATAAGCAGCCAGATGAACGCGATCGTCACCACCGCTAGCATGACATAAAAACTCGTACGTTGGATAGACATGTCTGCCTTGTTCGCTGGCCAGTCTCCACCGCCGTTGTAGCGGGATTATTGTTTGGCGAAAATTTCTCGTCGCAACCATAGCCGCGTCACCGCATAAGGCCAACGCGAATCCCACCCTGAGACCAACGTGGACCACCTGACTACCGCCATAGCCGCACCCGAGCCCGGAGGGAGCGGCACGCGGGCCACCGTCCGCCAGAGCGCTAGAAGTACGCGTCTCCAAGCCGTCACCAGGACCCGGTAAAGGCAGCCCTGGCCCGAGGGCTTATCGCGGAATGCCGCGATCGACTCCTGAGGCGTAAGCACATTTTTGAAACGCCTTCGACAGTCTCGGGAGCAAGCTGCGCCTTTTCGCCCATATGATGGACTGCCGCGCGCAGCCCCCTACGGATTGATGCTTTGACCCGCGCATATCCATTCGAAGATCCTGACGCATTCGTAAGGTCAACGACGAATACCCGCCAGCTGAAGAGCATGCTACTCCTCGGGCCGAGCCAGCACGAAATCGTGCTCTATCTGCCAGAACTTGCCTGAGAAACCGAGCTCGCTAGCGAGTACCGGATCCTCAACGTGCTGGAATTGGGCAAGCAAGCTCTCCTTCACACCGAAGACGGCGTCAGATTGGATGTACGGGTCGTCCGGATCGAAGATGTGTGTCGTGAGCGTCTCGAAGCCGAGGGCCTTGATGATGTAGTGCAGGTGGGCGGGCCGGTAGGGATGGCGACCGAGCGCGCCGAGCAGCTTGCCAACGGGTCCATCATCGGGGATCGGGTAATATTTTGGCTTCACCGCTCGAAACCAATAGCGGCCGTCGGCGCCGGTCCGGAACACGCCGCGAAGGTTGAAGTCTGGTTGGATCCCCTGCTGCTGCACGTCGTAGAAGCCCTCGTCATTGGCCTGCCAGACATCGATAACCGCATCGCCGATGGGTTGTCCCGCCGTATCAAGGATCCGCCCGCCGATCACCATGTCCTCGCCCTTGGCATCGAGGCAGATATTGGCGCCCATCGCCAGTTCCGGCGCACCCTCGACATGGAAAGGTCCGAGCACCGTGCTTTCGGATGCGCCCGACGGCTTGCGGTTGTTGATCGCATCGACCAGCATCGAGACGCCGAGAACATCCGACAGCAGGATGAACTCCTGCCGCCACTCGTTGCACATCTGGCCGGTGCGCGTCAGAAACAGGATCGCCTGCATCCATTCGTCCTGGTTCGGCTCGATCTCCTTCACTGCCTCGTGCAGCTTGCGGGTGACCACCCCCATGATCTGCTTCAGCCGCTGGTCCTTGGCGTTCTTGTTCCGGCCGGTGACGACCTCGACGGAGTTTTCTTCGGTGAAGAAGCCTTTCTCATGCGCGTCCATCACGATCTCACTTTCCAAGAATTGCTGTCAGCACGCGGCGCAGTTCAGTCGCGGGATCGTCGGCCATCGCCTCGCGCCGCCAGGCGACGTGGTGGTCCGGGCGGACCAGCAGGATGCCGCTGTCGCGAATTTCGCGGATATTGGCCCAGTCGCCGGTAAAATCCTGCCACGGCTGGCGGGGGCCGATGACATGGGCAACGATCTCAGTGCCGAATTCCTTGCCGAGACTGCGGGCCGCCTCGACCCAGCCCTGCCCGCCGATCCCTGTCAGCACGGCAAATTTGCCGTGACCGGTGAGGTCAAGCGTCGAAACCTTCTCGCCAGTGGCGGAGAAGACCCAGGCATGCGGCAGCCGCGCACCGGGCCAGCTCGTCTGCTGGCAATGCAGTTCCGGATCCTTAGTAAAAGCCGGCTCCACCTGCCCATCTGAAATCGCAGCACCCGAGCGGTAGCGGTGGTTCATCTCGACGCCGTGGCAATCGAATTCGTAGACCTTGTCGGCGATCGCCTTGCGGATCGCGGCGCGCTGCTCTTCGGCAGCCGTCGTGTTGTTGCAGCGCGCGTCCATGTTCTGCTGCATCTTCACCGGGTCGATGGAATCGAGCAGTCCGAGCGCCTTGAAGATCGGCCCGAACTCCTCAATCGACTTGTTGGCGCGGGTGACGATCTGCTTGGCAACAGGCGCGCGCTCGGCTTGATAACTGTCGAGAAGTACCGGGCCTGCGGCTCCCTTCAGGACGAAGGCAAGCTTCCAGGCGAGATTGAAAGCGTCCTGGATCGAGGTGTTGGAGCCGAGACCGTTCGAGGGCGGATGGCGGTGAGTGGCGTCGCCCATGCAGAAGACGCGGCCATTTGACATCGTCGTGGCGTACATATTGTTGACGGTCCAGGTCGAGACCGACTTGATGGTCATTTCGAGATCGGGATCGCCGACGAGGTCGCGTACCACTTTCTTCGCATGCGCTTCATCCACCTCAGGCGGCGGCTGGTTGATGTCGTAACCCCAGACGATCAGCCATTCGTTCCATGGTCTCACCATCCGCACCAGCCCCATGCCGATGCCGCCGACATCCGCACCCGGCTGCAGCACCCAGTAAAGCACCGATGGACGGTGGGCGACCAGGCGCGACAGATCGGCTTTGAACAGAATGTTCATCGAGCCGGCAACGCCCATCTTGCCTTCGAAGGTGAGGCCGGCATGTTCCGCAACCTTGGAATTGCCGCCGTCGGCGCCGACCAGATATTTCGAGCGGACGGTAAGTTCCTTGCCGGTCAATCGGTCGAGACAGGTGGTCGTGACCCCGTCTTCATCCTGTACATGGCTCAGATATTCCGTCGACATGCGCGACTGGCTGCCGCGCGAACAGGCCGTCTTGAAGAGCAGCGGCTCCATGAAGGTCTGCGGCAGGTCGTTCATATGGGTCGGCGACGACAGTTGATGCTCGGCGCGTGACAGCGGATGTTTGCCCCAGCTCTTCAACCGGCCGATCTCTTCGCCGGTGAGCGAGGTGCAGAAGACGTTCTCACCCATCAGGTCCTGCTCGGCCGCGAACATATAGGCCTCATCCTCCACGTCGCGGCCGAGATCGCGCAGCACTTCCATTGTGCGTTGGTTGGTGATGTGGGCGCGCGGCGTGCTGGCGAGCCAGCGGTAACGGTTGATCACCAGGTTCTCGACCCCGTAGGACGAAAGCAGCGCCGCGGTGGCGGAGCCGGCCGGGCCGGTGCCGATGATGAGTACGTCGGTGGTAATGTCAGCCATGAGGCCCTCCCTTATGCGTGAGACTGAGCGGCCCGCCCTTCAAGACGCGGCGGACCGGGAAAAGCTGGATGCCGGTGCGGTCGGAGAACAGCCCCCAGAGGCCGCGCGGCGCGAAAAGCATGATGGCGATGCCAAGAAGACCCAGCATCAGCAGGTACCAGGAGCCGTAATCGGCGAGGAGGTTCTGCAGCAGAAAGAAGATGATGACGCCGAGGATCGGTCCCTCGATCGTGCCGATGCCGCCGATCACCACGATAAAGATGACATAGGCCGTCCAGTCAGTGACCGAGAAGGCGGCATCCGGCGAGATCCGCGCTTTCTGCACATAGATCAGCGCCCCGGCGATGCCGGTGATGAAGGCGGTGGCGAGATAGACCAGCGTCTTCATCAGCCGCGCATCGACGCCGACGGCGCCGGCCGCTTGCTCGTTGTCACGGACGGCAGCAAGCCCAAGGCCCTGCTTGCTGCGCAGCAGCCCATAGATGAAGCCGATGGTCGCGACGACGAGGATCAGCGCCAGCCAGTAGGTCAGCGCGTCACCTGCCTCGGAGGCCTTCATGCCGAAGAGATCGCGCATTGCGCCGACGCCCATCATGTCGCGGGTCGCATCCCGGGGCAGCGAGGTGCCGGTGCCGCCGCCGAGCGCCTTCCACTGGGCGAGCAGCAGCCGCACAACCTCGGCCACGACCCAGGTGCCGATGGCGAAATAGGGGCCGTAGAGCCGGAAGGTGAAGAAGGCTGTCGGAATAGCGAGAGCGACAGAAAGCAGCCCGGCAATCAGGATGGCAACGACCGGGTCGATGCCGAACAGGATGACGCAGCCGAACATGGTATAGGCGCCAAAGCCGACGAAGACCTGCTGGCCGACCGAGATCAGCCCGGCATAACCGGCAAGCAGGTTCCAGTTCTGCGCCAGCACCAGCATGGTGAGGATGAAGAACAGGTCCTGGATGACGCCGCGCGAGACAATGAAGGGTGCGGCGAAGGCAAGCAGCAAGAGAGCAATCACTGCTGCGGCGGATAATGTCGATGCCCGGGTGCGTGTCTCGACGATGAAGGATGGAATGGCCATGGTCATCGATGCACCTCAATCGACCGCGCGCGGGAAAAGACCGCGCGGCTTGAACAGGAGAACGGCAAGGAATGCCAGATGGCCGGCAAGGATCTGCCATTCCGGATTGATTGCTGCACCCACCGTCTGGGCAACGCCTAAGATGATGCCGCCGGCAAGCGTGCCCCAGAGCGAGCCGAGCCCGCCGATGATCACCGCCTCGAAGGCGTAGATCAGCCGCGATGGCCCTGACGTCGGATCGAAATTGGCGCGCGTCCCGAGATAGAGGGCGGCGATCGTCACCACGACCATGGCAAGCCCCGTCGCCAGCGCGAAGATGCGGTGTGGCCGGATGCCCATCAACCCCGCGGTCACCGGATCGTCCGAGGTCGCCCGGAAGGCGCGGCCGACGGATGTACGATAGATCAGCTGGTTGAGACAGACGATGACGGCGACGGCCGAAAAGAAGGTCATCAGCGGCATGATGCCGGCAGTGGCCGGGCCGAGATTGACGGAGGCGCTCTCGAGACTGCCGGCAAAGACGCGGCGGCTATCGGCGGAGAAGCCTTCGAGCAGGCCATTCTGGATGACGATCGACAGGCCGAAGGTGACGAGCAGCGGCGGCAGAATGTCCTTGCCGAGCGTGCGGTTGAGCAGGAAATATTGCAGGCCCCAACCGATGGCGAACATCAAGGGCATCGCGATCACCGCGGCAACGAACGGGTCGAGCCCGAGTGTCGTCACCAGCACCAGGATCAGGAAGGCGGCAAGCACGATCAGGTCGCCATGGGCGAGGTTGACCAGCCGCATGATGCCGAAGACGAGGCTGAGCCCCGCCGCAAACAGCGCATAGAGCCCGCCGAGCAGCACGCCCTGGAGAATGGTATCAAGCCAGTTCATGGTGATCCGTCCCGAAATAGGCCTTGTGGATGTCGTCGCGGCTAACATCGGCGGCGCGGCCGGAGAGCGTCACCCGCCCTTCCATCATGCAGTAGACGCGGTCGGCCACCTTCAGCGCCTGGGCGATGTCCTGCTCGACGATGACGATCGAAGCGCCGGTCTCGCGGATTCGCGGAAAAGCGGCGTAGATATCGCGAACCACGACAGGCGCGAGTCCAAGGCTGATCTCGTCGAAGAGCAGCACCGCTGGATTGGACATCAGCCCGCGGCCGATCGCCACCATCTGCTGCTGCCCACCGGAAAGTGCTGTGGCCGCATTGTTGCGCCGCTCCTTGAGGATCGGGAACAGCGAAAAAACGCTTTCGAGCGTCCACGGCCCGTCGACCTTGCGGCCATAGTTGCCGATCAGTAGGTTCTCCTCGACGCTCAGCGACGGAAAGAGTTTTCGCCCCTCCGGCACCATAGAGATGCCGCGCGCCAGGATGTCGGGCGCCGGCAGCGCGCCGATCGGTTCGTCGCGATAAAGGATCGATGCCGGCGCATTGGTGAGCACGCCTGAAATCGAGCGCATCAGCGTCGTCTTGCCGGCACCGTTGGCGCCGATGATGGCGATGGTCTCGCCGGCGCCGACCGCAATATCGACACCGAACAGCGCCTGGAAATCACCGTAGGAGGCAGTCAAGCCTCTGGTTTCAAGCAGCGCCATCAGATCTCGATCCCCAGATAGATTTCACGCACATCGCGCGAGGCCATAATGTCCTCCGGCTTGCCGATCCCGATGACCGTGCCGAAATGCAGCACCAGCAGCCGCTCGACGACGGAATTCAGCGCATGCAGCACATGCTCGATCCAGATGACGGCAACGCCGCGCGCGTGAATGGCGCGGATGGTGGCAACCAGCGATCGGCATTCGCCCTCGGTCAATCCGCCGGCGATTTCATCGAGCAGCAGCAGCTTCGGTTCCGTCGCCAGCGCTCGCGCCAGTTCCAGCCGCTTGCGCTGCAGCAGCGACAGGCTTCCGGCCAGCACATTCGCCTTGTCGATCAGCCCTGTATCCACCAGGATTTCGGCGCAGCGGTCCGACACCTCGGCCTCGCGGCGCCGCGAGCCGAAAGCGCCGGCGACGAGGAGATTTTCGAAGACCGTCAGCTTCTCGAACGGCTGCGGGATCTGGAAGGTGCGGCCCATGCCCGACAGGCAGCGCGCCATCGGCGGTGTGCGCGTCACATCGCTACCGAGAAAGCGGATGCTGCCGCTATCGGCGGCGATATTGCCGGTGATCAGATTGAAGAGGGTCGACTTGCCGGCCCCATTCGGCCCGATAATGCCCAGCGCCTCGCCTTCGCCAACGGCAAAGGAAATCTGCTCGGCGACGGTCAGGGCGCCGAATTTCTTCGAAACACCATCGAGTTCGAGAATTGCCAAACCCATTCCTCCCAGAACAGGCGGGGCCTCAGGCCCCGCGCCAAAAATCAGGCGCCAAAAATCAGGCGATCGCTTCCATCTTGCCGCCGGCCGGAATGCTCGGCGCCGTCTTATTGTCGGTGATGACGAGATCGTAGCCGCCGCCGTCCTTCAACCGCCACTGGCCGCCGACGAGCGGCGTCTTGGCAATGTTCTTGGCGGCAAATGGCGGCAGGCCTTTGCCGTCCCAGGCGATCGGACCGACCAGCGTATCGAGCTTGGTGGCGGCAATCGCCTCTGCGACGGCATCACCATCCTTGGGGTCCCCGGCCCGCTTCATCGCATCCACCGCCAGCTCGAACAGCGCATGGGCAAAACCGATCGGCTGTGTCCAGGGCCTGTTGGTCGCCTTGGTGAAGGCCGCTGCCACCTCAGCCGCACTTTCCCCAGTCAAGGACGACTTGAACGGATGGCTTGGCGTCCACCAGACTTCCGACGACAGATTATGCCCGGCATTGCCGAGCGCCTCCACGGTCTGCGGGAAGAGCAGCGCCTTGCCGATCGAGGCGATCTTCGGGGCGAAACCCTGCTGCTTGGCCTGGTTCCAGAAGGTGGTGAAGTCAGGCGGGATCACCACGCCGGTGATGATTTCGCACTGGCCGGATTTGAAGGCGTTGATCTGCGCTGAGAAATCATCCGTCATGTTCTGGTAGCGGCCGGGGTCAATCAGGCCGTAGCCCATTCTCTCCAACACCGGCGGGAAGCCGACGACCTTGTCGCCCCAGGCATTGCCGTCGCCGTCATTGGGGAACAGGCCGCCAACCTTTTTATTGGTCTCGATCTGCGCCCACATATTGGTGAAGACGGAGATGACGTCCTCCAGACCCCAGAAGAAATGATAGGCATAGTTGAACGGTTTCCAGGACGTGGGGTCACCGGGATTGCCCTGCTGGCCGATGAACCAGGGCTGCCAGGGCGCGACCGTCGAAATGCAGGGCATTTCCTCGGCCTCGCAGGTGGTCGCCACCGGATTGGTGGTCTCCGGCGTCGAGGCGACGAGGATCAGGTTCACCTCGTCGGTGACGATCAGTTCCTTGGCGACTTCGGCTGCCCGGTTCGGATTGGACTGGCTGTCCTTGACGACGATCTCATAGTTGAGACCCATCGACTTGGTGGTTGCCAAGAAGCTGTCGATGACAAATTTGTCGGCCTCGCCGAAGGCGGCAAGCGGCCCGGTCTGCGGGCTGACATAGCCGAGCTTGATCGCAGCATCCTGTGCGATTGCGGGGGCGGTAAGCCCGGATGTAGCCGCCAGTGCCCCGGTGGCGGCCGTGGTCTTCAGAAAATCTCGCCTCGTAAACATGTTTCCTCCTCCCATTTTTCTCTCCTCCCAGAGAGCGTGGTGTCTGTCGTCAGCTCATGCCGGCCGCTTGCCCTCCCAAGCATCCTGCAGCAGGGCGCGAATGGATTCGCGGTCGATCGGTCTTGGATTCCAATAGGGATTTTCGGTGGCAATATCAGCGGCGCGGTCCAGATCGGCTTCGCTCAGACCCAGATCCTTCAGCGCCAGCGGCGAGCCGATTTGCCTGGCGAAATCCCAAAGCCCGCCGCCGACCGAACCGCCGAAGATATCAGCGACCGGCGCCAGAAGCTCCGGCACGGCGGCGGCATTGTAGGCGGCGGTGTGCGGCAGCATGATCGCATGCGTATCGGCATGCGGCGTATCGAAGGTGCCGCCCAACGTGTGGCAGATCTTGTGGTGCAGCGCCATGCCGACCGTGCCGAGCACCGTGCCGCAGAGCCAGGCACCGTAGAGCGCATCGGCGCGGGCCTCGGGAGCCCAAGGCCTGGCGATGATGTCAGCCAGGCTGGTCTTGAAGGCCCGCAGCCCCTCAGCCGCCATCAGCGTCGAAATCGGGTTGCGATCCCGAGCATAGAGCGCCTCGACCGCGTGAGCCATGGCATTCAGCCCAGAGGTGACGCTCATGCCGATCGGCAGGCCAAACGTCAGTGCCGGATCGTAGATCACCACCTCAGGCAGGATGCTCGCATGGCGCACGGTTGTCTTTCGCCCACCCTCCGTCTGGCCGAGGATCGGCGTCACCTCAGATCCGGCATAGGTCGTGGGAATGACGATCTGCGGCAGATCGGTGCGATAGGCGATGGCCTTGCCAAGCCCGGTGGTCGAGCCGCCGCCGAGCGAGACGATGCAATCGGCCTTCGTCTCGCGAACCACCTCCATAGCTTTTTCGGTGACATCAACAGGCGTGTGCATGACAGCGCCCGTAAAGACGCCGACGGCGCGCGAGCCCAGCCGCTCCGCCAGGGCCTCCGCATCCGACTTCTGATGCGGCGTCGAGAGGACGAGCGCCCCGGTGCATCCGAGCTTTTCCACCCATTCACAGGCGGCAGCGCTCTTGCCTTGGCCGAAGACGATATGGGCGGGGCTGCCGCTATAGATGAAGTCGCGGCTCATGTGTCGGCTCCCTGTCTGGCGCGGACCATGACGAAGGCGAGGTCGAGCCGCCACGTCGTTGCGCACTTGCCTTGCCGCTCGCCCTGGCGCTCAAAGCTTCGCACCAGATCCGGCTTGACGCTGAAGATCGCGTCTTCGGCCAGATGCGGATCGCTGCTGTCATAGATATGCGTGGTGATCGTCTCGAAGCCCGGCGCTTTGATGATGAAATGAAGATGCGCGGGGCGGCGCAGCGGATAGCCCGCCTGTCGCAGGAGCTTTCCCACCGGACCATCGTCCGGCACGCCATAGCCGCAGGGCTTGATGGTGCGATAATGGAAATGTCCATCCGTATCCGTGCGGAAGCTGCCGCGCAGATTGAACTCCGGCTGCAGGTCCGGCTGCTGGTTTTCGTAAAAGCCTTGAGCATTGGCCTGCCAGGTGATGATCTCGGCATTTGCGATGGGATCGCCATCGAGATCCTGCACGCGGCCAGACACATCGACCGTCTCGCCGATGCCATCGAGAGAGATATTGCTGCCGAGCGCCAGTTGCGGAACGTCCGCGCGGAAGAACGGTCCGCGCACGGTGTTGGGGGTGGCCGCCTTCGGACGGCGCGAATTGATTTCCTCGACCAGTGCCGAAACACCGAGCAGATCCGACAGCAGCACCCACTCCTGGCGCCGCTCGTCGCTGGCATGGCCGACATCGGTCAGAAATTCGATCGCCTTGCGCCAGTCCGCCTGGGTCGGCCGCAATTCCCGGATGAGGGCATGAAGATGCGTCACCGCAGCCGCCAGAATCTGCGGCAGACTGTCGTCCTTCGAATGCGGAAGTCGTTGCGCGAACATGTCATGCGAGGTGGCCTCGCTGAAATGCAGCGCCGTCGGTCCCGGCGTCATGCGTCTCCTCCAGGGCATTGGCTGGTAGAGATAAATTAGCGCGAGATCAGGTTGCCCATGATGATTTTATTCCAGTTTAATATATCATATCGTTATGAAAATAGATGAACGACATCTTGTCCAACTGGCTGCGGTCGTCAAAACCGGCGGCGTCACCGAGGGCGCGGCCCTGCTCGGCCTTTCCCAGCCGGCGGTGTCGCGCACGCTTTCCATGCTGGAAGCGCGGATCGGCGAACCGCTTTTCATCAAGGGCCGCCGTCCGCTGCAGCCGACGCCGCTCGGCCGAGCCTTAGCCGACCACGGTCAGACCATGCTCTCGGCATCGCGCAAGGCGTCCGATGTCGTCGAGAGTTTTCGGGTCGGCAAGAGCGGCGTCGTGCGCGTCGGGGGCACGCCCTTCTTCATGGATGCGCTAATCGCCGGCATGATCGCCGAGTTCCAGAACCAGCATTCCGATGTACGTATCGACCAGACCTACGGCTATTTCCCGGACCTGCGCGCAGCACTTCACGCCGACCAGATCGATCTGGCCATCTGTCCGATCGATATTCTCGACGAAGGGTCCGGCCTGGAATTCCAGCACATCCTGCCTGGCCGCAACGTCGTTGCCTGTCGGGTCACCCATCCGCTGCTCATGAAGCGACGTCCACAGCCTGCGCATCTGCTCGACTTTCCCTGGGTCGCGCCGCCGCCGGGTAGCCCGCTTCTCGCCGACTTGCGCAGCATGCTCCTGTCGTTCGGCGCAACCGAAGTCAAGATCCGCTATTCGGGCGGCTCCCTCATGAGCGTCATCCACTATATGAAGGCGGCTGATGCGCTTACCATTATGCCGCACAGTGTCGTCTTCGCATTGCGCAACGACAAATCCATCACCGCCCTGCCCGTCCCCATCCCCCATCCGGAACGCGCGCTCGGTTTGCTGAAGCGCTCGGACGCACCCCGCACGCCCGCCGTCGATCACTTCGCTCGTCACATCCGCACGGGCTTCGATAACCTCAAGCACCTGATAAAGCGGCATGAGCAGTCAGTGGTCTGGGGCTCATGAACAATATGCAAGCACCGGCAGCAGGCAGGGCACTTCGGCAAGCTGAGACGACAAAATTCTCCAGCCGCTTATATGGAGCTAACGTTGCCGTTCGCGGTGAGAGCCCCAATGGTAGCTATCCCGTCAGGGATGCCTGACTTGATTGGAGCCGTGAACTGATAACCGCCATTTCGGATCGTCCGGAAAAGCGGGCCACTTTGGGTTTGACCAAGCTTGCGACGCAGCCTGCTCATCAGGACGTCTATTGATCTGTCCACAGGCTCGCTCCTGCGTCCGTGTGACAGATCAAGCAGCCGGTCACGTGTTAACGGTCGGCCCGGCCTCTCAAGAAAGGCCACCAGAAGGTCAAATCCGGCCCCGGTCAACTCGATTTCCGGGCCAAGGAACTTGCAAACCCGCCGGGTACTTGTGTCAGCGATAAGTTCTGCGAAGTTGAAGACCTTGTGGGTGTCGGCGTCCTCGGCGTTAGCGGCTCGTCGCAGGACTGCCCTGATCCTTGCTACAAGTTCTCGCGAATTGAACAGCTTGCCGAGGTAATCGTCTGATCCGAATTCCAGAGCACAGATCGTATCTCTGCTAGTGCGGTCCCGGACGTCGGGTGCGAGAGAGATCAAATTGGAAGGAGTTGGCTTGGAAGGATGGTGAGCGTCCCGCTTGTCCAGCAATATCAGTCGTCAGCTCGCCGCGCCAGCTGTTTACTGGTATCAGCGACATTGGCCCATTGCATCGGCCTTCCAAATTGAGGTTACAGGGATAACGAGCAATGCGCTTCGGCCGGTCGATGCCGCCGACCAAAATAGCAATGGCAAGCACTGTTGCCAAAATCGGGACGTAGGGCCGGTACATTTTATCGGTCACTTTGGTTTGGCCTGACGTTGGGTCAGAAACGGATACCGCTTGCAATCTGAACAATAGAATAGCCGCGCGAATGCTAAGTGACGCAAAGCTCGAGTAAAGTTCGGTAAATTTGGATCTCGAATGTGACTGAAGTCGCGCGGCTTAAACTAATCTGGAGGCCAGCGTCGACGTATTGACGTGTGATAACGGCATTTTGGCGCTGGGAGCGATGGATGTCATCCGTAGCGAGTTCGGCCTAGGAATTCCGCATGAGCTGGCGATCATCGGCTTCGCCAATATCGGGCTCGAGAGACCGAGTGCCAACAAGGCGTGACTGTAATTTGGCATCTCGTATGGCCGCAGCAATGGAAGTGACGGAATGTTTCGCGCTTCCCTTCTTGCTGTTCTTGCCCCGCAAGCGGGGCAAGAACATTGTCGCTAGATAGCTGGTTCTTCTCCGCCGATCAGGCAACTTCCTCTGATAGCCGTTCAAAGATCGGTTTCAGCCGGCGATGGCGTCCGACCGGCGGATGCTCTATTTCGACGAGGCGCCCTGATTTCTTCTCGCGCTTCAACCAGTCGCGCAGGGTCTCGGCGCTGGTATGATCAAGATAATGCAAGCGGGCACCCGCGATCCTGATCTTACGACCCTCGGGAAGCGCTTCCAGCGTGTTGAGCAGTACAGGAACGTCCTTGCAAGTCGCCGCGCCGACGAGGTCGAGGTGGATGGTTTCCTCATCCTCCAACCTGTCGATGGCAAGTTTGCGACGGAGGTGCGGTAGGATTTCCAGTATGGACAGCGCAAGGCCGAGCGCCACGCCGACGAGCAGGTCCTGAAGCACCACCATCGCCACCGTCGCGGTCCAGATTCCCACGGGAACCCAGCCGTGATGATCGAAGAGGTGCCGGACGTGATGGAGACTGATCAGCCGCCATCCTGTCACAAGCAGCACCGCGGCAAGTGCGGTCAGCGGCACCATCGCGAGCAGTTGCGGCAGAAATGCCACCAGCCCAAGGATCCAAACGCCGTGCAGAACGGCCGACGCCCGTGTCCGTGCGCCGGCCTGAATGTTGGCGGACGATCTGACGATGACACCGGTAATCGGCAAGGCACCAAGCAGACCACAAAGTCCGTTGCCGATGCCCTGGGCAAACAACTCCTTGTTGAAGCGGGTCCGCACGCCATCATGCATTCGATCAACGGCGGCGGATGACAGCAGCGTTTCCGCACTGGCGATCACCGCAATGACCAGCGTCGCCACTATGATACCGGGCTCGACCATCCTGGCGAAGCCATCGAGCGTCGGCAATGCAATGCTTTCGACGAGAGAGGACGGCACCTCCACTCTTGCGATCGGCAGTTGCATCCCGACGGTCAATATCGTACCGGCCGCGACCCCCACCAGGGCACCAGGTACCAGCATCAGGGACTTCGGCCTGAACTTCTCCCAGGCGATCATGGCAAGCAAGGAAATCAACCCCACGAGGAGGGCGACCGCTTCACGCGTCAGCCCCGCGCCCCATACGCGAGCGAAGGTCTGCTCCATGGCAGTGACGTTCTCAATGCCTCCGGCAGCGGGTCTTGCCCCCATCAGCACATGGATCTGGCCAAGAATGATGAGAATGCCGATCCCGGCGAGCATGCCGTGGACGACCGCAGGCGAAATCGCCCGAAACCATGAGCCGATCCGTAGGAAACCCGCGAGGACCTGCAGCAATCCGGCCACGATGAGAACCGGCCCGAGCATGGCAGCGCCATATTGCTCGACGAAGCCGAAGACGATCACGGCTAAACCCGCCGCCGGCCCCGACACCTGAAGTGGGGATCCGGCCAAGAGGCCGACAACGAGGCCGCCGACAATGCCGGATATGAGGCCCATGGCCACAGGAACTCCTGAGGCCACCGCAATCCCGAGGCAAAGCGGTATGGCGACCAGGAACACGACTAGGGACGACGCGAGGTCGCGCGAAAGAACAGAGCTGGAAATCATCGGCCTACTCCGCGGCTTGCGGAATCACATGCGGACGACCACGACCCTTAACCGCGACGGGCAAGGGCCTGTTCTCAAGGATTTCCGTGAAGCGAGCGGCCGCACCGTCATAGACGAGCACCTCCCCCGTCTCGATATCGAAGAACCACCCGTGCAGGGTAATGTCGTTGGTCGCCAGCTTGGCGGCGACGGAAGGATGCGTGCGCAAGTGGTCGAGCTGGACGACGACGTTTTCCATCGCGATGGCGCGAATTCTTTGACGCTCGGACAGGTCGACGGGGTAGGCTTCGCAAACAATCGAATGGGCAGCATGACTATGCTTCAGCCAGGCAGCGACATTCGGCATCGGCTTCAGAAGATCGGGATGGCAAAGCCCTTTCATCGCACCGCAATCGGAATGCCCGCACACGATGATATCACGAACGCCGAGTGCTACGACCGCGTATTCTATCGCCGATGATACACCGCCATTTGCCGTGGAAAAGGGAGGAACGATATTTCCGGCATTGCGGCAGACGAAGAGTTCGCCGGGGCCGGACTGCGTGATTGTTTCGGGCATCACCCTGCTGTCGGCGCAGGAAATCATCAGCGCCTGCGGCTGCTGTCCCTCCTCCGCTAGCTTGCGATAAAGTGCCTGATGGTCTGGAAAGACGGCACCGCGAAAGCTGGAGATCCCTTTAAGCAAATCACCCATTGTCGAGTCCTTGTGTTGGGCCGGACGGCAGGCAGGGGGCGTACCCAGCCCGGCGGGTTGGCATGCGCGATATTTCGCAAGTGCGAGATAGGGGAAGTTGCCGGCGAGAAAATAGCCGACACGGAATGATTGCAATCTCATCTATAAAAATCTTGTGAGTGGATTGTGAAATGATTTTAGTCGACGCCTGCCTATCGTGACGGACGTTGAAATCTCAAATTCGTTTCGGTGAAAGCGTCTCAGGGTGAGATCCAGAGAAGCGGCAATCGTCTGCTCTCGAAAGCACCCGAACATCGACCCGCAGATCGTAAAACGCCTGATTTAATGGGATAGGCTGCACAAACCCATCAGCGCGCTGTAGTTCTGGATGGAAGTAGGCGGCCATCCGCGGACCCGGGCCATTCGCGCGCCTGACGACCGCGTGCTCGAGCCCGCCGCAATTGTACGACTTCTTTGCCGTCGGGGCTGATCCCGCGTTCGACGTCGTCATCGGAAATCCTCCCTATATCCGATACCAGGACTTTACCGGGGAAGCCCACGCCCGTGCCCGGGAGGCGGTCATCAGGGGCAGCATTTCTCCGACGGGCCTCGCCTCGAGTTGGGCAGCATTTACGGTGCACTCTGCATTGTTCCTGAGGAAAGGCGGTCGCCTAGTCTTCGTCTTGCCCGCCGAATGGGATCGAACCGGCGTTGGCTAATCGTGAAGCACCTGATAGACCATAGACTGCCGAGTATGAGGTGGCACCATCTTCAGAGAGAACCGCGGACCGACCGGAGAGCTTTAATGGGCTGGAAAACACCGAAGATCGAATACGTGAATGGCTACAAGATCGTTGAAGTTGAAGGGCCTTCATTCAAAGTCTACGATGGCGACCGTCAGCTCGGGGACGATTTCCCCTATCCTGGCGAGGCTGCTGCCTACGCAACCTCTTTGCCAAAGCGGGATCATCCACGCAGCTAAGCGAGAAGCCGCGGAAGATCATTGAAAAACTCTCTATGGCAGGCCTTACCGAATGCGGACCAAGATTTGACCAGCTCCCAACTTTCTTCACCGCTGGAACTACTTGGGTGGTCCGAATTCTTCGCGGACCAAGTCCAGGCCAGCGAAGCGGACTTGATCCCCAGACGCATCGCTTCAGTTCACCGAGCCCGCATCCAGGCGATCGATGTCACCGGGCCGGTTGGACTGGAGTTTCCATCCAATACCAATACCGGTGACTACGCGGTGGGCGACTGGGTTCTTGCCGATTCACTCACTGACATGCTTATCAGACGTCTCGACCGAAAAAGCGTCCTTCAACGACCTCCGGAAGGCGGACGTGGCCTGCAACTTGTTGCCGCCAACGTCGACACCCTGTTGATCGTGACCTCGTGCAACGCCGATTTCAATCTTGCTCGGCTGGAACGTTACCTGATCATGGCCACTCAGGCCGGGATCAATCCGGTGATTGTCCTGACGAAGGCTGACACCGCGGACGATGCCGACATTTTCCAGGCGCAAGCCGAGGCTTTGCAGCGCGACCTGCCTGTCATTGCCTTGAATGGGCGCTCGGCGGATGCCGTTTCCCTGTTGAGGCCTTGGTGCGGCATTGGCCAGACGGTCGCGCTGGTGGGATCCTCTGGTGTTGGAAAATCAACGCTGGTTAACACCATGACTGGGCCTGAATCTGACACAAAGCAAAAAACAGGCACCATCCGGGAATACGACGCGCAGGGCCGACACACGACCACGGCGCGATCCCTACATGCAGTTCCAGGCGGCGGGTGGGTTGTCGATACGCCGGGAATAAGAACGCTTTACGTGAGTGATGTTGCCGACGGTATCGACACCCTCTTTGCTGAGATAACCGAACTGGCGCCGCTTTGCCGCTTTCGCGATTGCACCCAT
Source organism: Rhizobium anhuiense bv. trifolii (assembly GCF_024346605.1). NCBI lineage: Bacteria > Pseudomonadati > Pseudomonadota > Alphaproteobacteria > Hyphomicrobiales > Rhizobiaceae > Rhizobium > Rhizobium anhuiense. The sequence goes on along the minus strand of NZ_CP098801.1, from coordinate 383,328 downwards.
GCCCATGAGCCGGGGTGCGCGGTGCAGGCAGCTGTCGCAAGCGGTGCCCTAGTCGCCGATCGCCTGGAACGCTGGCGGAACCTGCTTGCAGAAAACCGCGACCGAACACCGGTCGTCAGTGGACCCCGCGGCAACAAGATCGTTCGCAAGAAGAAATATTGAAAGTGCTGACGTTTGCGACGGTGCTCACCGTCGTCAACCACGATCCGCCATCAGAATTGCTAGGCTTTGGGATAGCGTCAGCGCTCAATGAATGGGATTGCGGTCAAGAAGAACACCCTGCAAGCGGCCGCTCCCGCTCGTGAGGGATAAGTCTTTGAACAACCAAGATATAAGGCGCGGTCGCAATCCTTGCCTCTCATCGATGAGGAGGAATGAGATCCTCTTTATCTCGATCGTGATCACACCCGCAGTGTCGTGGCGACGATAACTCCCCGAATCGATTGCATGGAATCCATTTTCCACCGCCCAGGCGGCTATCATGTCCGCGTTCATTAAAGTCCTGCTTTAGAAGATGCGGACTTGCTTTCCTTAACAGTCCGCTCGCGCAAATCGGTTTGCAGTCCCACGGATACAGCAACTGAAATGCGCTAGACCAGACAAATCCGTCCAAGATTCCAGTTGCCGCTTAGGTGTTGCGAGAAAGACTCAGAGCAATTCATTGCGAATCAGTACGACAGAGCCGGGCCCCGCCCGCGTAGCAAGCGCTCCTGAACGGACTCGAAGTGAACACCCACTCGTTCGAGAGCGCCTGCCCATCTGATTAACCGTATATGGCTTCAGACCGGAGACCACCTGCGTTTGCTCCGTTCTGGAAAGTTCAGGGGCTGGCCAAGGTGCCAGGACTGCGAATATTGCCACTTCCGGCGGTGAGATCACTGAGCCGGGGAGATCAACACGACAGTTGGAAGTATCACCGGCAATACTGCGTGAAGGCCTTTCCGGCAAGAAAGAGCGGCGCCCGCGGAAACGGCGCGCCCCGCCTCGTCGATGGCGCAGCGAGTTCTTCGATGCGGTCATAGCGCACCGCAAGTTCGGCATAAACGACATCGTTGATCAGCGGCGGGGCGGCGAGAGTGGCCGCTTCGAGTTGCTCAATCGACCAGTCAGCCCAGGTTCCATCATTGGTCACGAGATCGAGCAGGACATTCGTGTCGATGAGCGTCAGACGTCACCACGTGTGAGCGCCATGATCGCGTCGGTAGTGAGCCCCTCTCCGGCGTATCAGCTTTTGAAAGCGGCTGAGGGCTGCTTCCTGTCGGCTCTTGTCAGTACCACACTACCATCTGCGGTCCGATGAAAATCGACCTCGCTTCCGGGCACAATCCCGAGCAATTCTCGAACGGCTTTGGGGATAATGACCTGCCCCTTTGCTGTGACTGTCGTCGTCACGCCGAAACCTCGTAATCCCGATTTGGCGTTAGGTATTACCTTCCGGTTTCGATTTCAATATCCCTAAGTGAGCCTCTGGCATCGGATGCTCCGTGAGCGCCGTGGTGTTCGACGATGTCAGAGGCATCAGATGATGTGCTCAACACAACGTGATTTCGTCGAGGGCGCCGGCTTGCATTGTCACCGCCGCTCGTCGAGTTTCCTGACGGGCTGGGAATGAAGCGTCGCAACGGCCATCATTCCGGTTACCTTTTCACCAGGTCTTCCATCACCTCGGGGCCGAGGACCTTCTCCAGGGCTTTCACCCCGTTTTTCGGCAGTCTCGATAGGCCGCTGACGATGCCCTCTTTCCACGCATCCCCACGATTCCATGCTTCCTCCCAAGCATCCGCCAGCTCGCTGTCGTGGCGCGTCTCGACGAGGGCTTGGAAGAGCAGGGATGCCTGGGTCAGGTCTTTGTCCGACTTAATGCGTCCTAGAGTGTCTGTGCGCCTTCTTGAGGACACGATGAGCTTGTGAACTGCATACCTTTCGGGAGCGGGGACGAGGACGTTCACGCCTTCGCGGAAGAGAAGCACCGTGCGGACAGGTTCATAGATCAGGAAATCCAAGAACCGCAGATTTTCCGCCGACGCGCCACCGAGGGCGGGCATAGGAGACGGCTTGCCCGTGTATTCGTCCGATCCCCGATTTCCCGTGAGAAACTCCACCCGGTAGCCCTTGGCGTTTTGGAATGCCGCCACCTTCGCTTTGTCAGCATGGTGCGGAACCGGCCGAAACTCGGGATCAACCGACTGGAGGACTTCCAGCACGGGAGGCAAACTGTCTTCGACCCCGGCTGAGATCGCAAAGTCCTGCGCGAAATCGGCATCGCCGGTCTGCATTGCCGACGAGGGCAATCGGACCCCTAGCATCCCCGCATATGTGCTGAAAGCCACCGACCCGATCAGGACTGCACGAAGACGGAACAATCCGGCGTCAGCAAGCGCCTTCGTGACGTCGCCCGCGAAGGTGTCGGGACCCGGAAGGCCAGCGCGGCGCAGAGTGCTAACCATGCGCCTCCGCTCACGCATGTCGTCTCTGATTTCCTTGTGAGCCTTCACCCTCGCCGTGATTGCCTCGTCGCTGTGTGGACCGACATAGCGTCGCTTGTCCTTTCCCTCGGTAGTAGGGAGATCGAAATACCAGTAATCGCGGCCCTTCACGGTGACCGTTACAAACCACCCCTCCAGAGGGAAGTCTGCCGCAAATTGCGCATCAAGCGTCCGCTGCGTTAGCTCCGCGAACATCGTCCGGTAGCTGATGTCGATCTCTTTCATCATTGGCGTTTCCCCTCCAGGCGTGCGGGGGCCCTCTCGGCCCACAAACTAAGGCCCGCGCCTTGCCCATGCGCTCTTGCCCTCTTTTAAAAAGTCGCCCTGTCTTGCGCCGTTATAAGTCTCTGCCAAGACCTTATAACTCCCCGTTCTATAGTCAAGTTATAAGTCTCTGCCAAAACCTTATAACCAAAGCCGCGCTAATGCCTGTGGCACAAACAAAATCCGGCTCCCCGGGGTTAAAGCCGCATGTGATGTCAGTTCGGCAGCACCGGCACTTGGCGCCAAGATTCTTCGAGAGATCTGATCTCTTATCATCGCGCCCAACTCGCCAAAAGTTCGAAACCCATATGCAAGTCGGCGAACCGCCGTTTCAGAAATCTTGCAATTGCGCGCAACCTCAGCAGCACTTTCGAATGCAATAATTTCGCACTGACCTATAGTTTGCCTCGCGACCAGTTGGAGACTGTCGGGAAAGACACTCGGCCGCTTGGCGATTAGGCACCTCAGTTTCCTGGAGTGTTGCGGGGGGACGATGTCGCCGAAACAACTGCTGCGAGTAAAGGCGCCAGGGAGCCGTAGAGCAGCGAGACGCAGCCGAGGCAATCGGCATCTGCACATGCTGGGCTCAGTACGCCATCCCCGAGATCAAATGGATGCAGCAGCGTTTCTTGGACTCAGGACGCGCGCTTCGATGCGAAGCGGAGGGCTGTGGCATCAAGGAAGGCAGCAACTCAGTGAACGACGGTGATCACCGGAATTCCAGCTTCATCGGCGGCACGGATCAGCGCTTCTCGCGCGTCCTCGGCCAATATGTCCCCATGGATAGCATCCCGGCATGCCCTGACCGCGATAAGATATTCCTCTCCATCGTCGATGGGCCAGCAAGCCGTCAACATATTTGCCGCCTCCCAAAGGCTCGCGACAAGCTTGTATTTTTCCGGCCCATTTACAACGAGCATCAGCGGGGTAAACTCTCCGGTTGTGTGCCACTTCATGACGTTACGCCTTCCCACGGTAAACATATTGGTAACCGTGCAAGAACCGTTCCGGGTGGGGGGCGGCATGATCCAGATTCTCACTTCAAACGAAGCGACCTTAACTTTGACGAAGGATGCCGGCCTCCTTCGCCGCAGCCTCAAACGCAGATCGCGCTTCCGCGTCGGGAACAACGCCACTCGCCGCGTCCAGGCATACCTTCCACGCTGTCGCATAGCTGGCGCTTCTGTTCTCGGGCCAGTATTTCTTCAAGAATGCGACCGCCTCTCTAGCGTTCCTGATGACGTGAACCCGATCATCTATCTTCAATTCGACGTTCGCGTCCCAGATGCTGATCATGGCGTCCTCCGTGGGGCAGGCTTCCCACAAACGTATATTAGGAAGATCTGTTCCAAGCGGACGATCCTGCCGAAATTTTGGAGGGCGGCAGCCCAAGAGCGAATTGGAAGGGCTTCGTGCATCGCTCCTGGCGTGAACCGAAACCGGACTGACTTCGGGCGTGCACATGCCAGCATTCGGTTGAAAATCGCGCAGCCGATGGCAACTTCGGTCTGTTACGCGCGGAATGAGCGTGCTCGCTGCCGGTGTCGGATGATCGAGTTGTAGCGGCCGATCGCGGCCTCGACCAAGGACCGCTTCCCTATCATCGAGGCATAATTCTCTATAATGGAAGCGTGGCCGTGGGTGAGAACATATGCGAAATGGATTCGCGTCAGCTGTCCGCAGGAATGCCCCCGGCCGCGATGATGGCCTCATGCGTGTCGACGTCGATCAGCGCCGCGTCGCCAATCTCAACCTCAATCACCGGCAGCCCGGAGGCTTTGATCAGGTCGCGGGCGCCGATGTCGCCCTTCAGCCGCAGAACGGCATCGTTCAGCGACCGCGGCAGGATAACGGGATTTCCGTGCTTGCCCTGCGAGACGGCACGAACGATCGATGCGCCCTTGCCATGTTGAAAGGCCGTAATCAGCCGGTTGAGATCGCTGCTGGTCACATCCGGCATGTCCGCGAGCATGACCAGGACACCGTCAACACCATTCGCCCCGGCAGCAACAAAGCCTGTCACCAGGGAGCTTGCCATCCCGGACGCGTAATCCGGATTTGCGACGATGTTCAATTGCATATCGGAGAGTGCCTTGCGGATGTCGTCTTGGCGATGGCCAACGACCACAGTGACGGATTCAGCATGGCTATTAATCGCAATCAACGCCGAACGGCGGACGAGCGGCATCCCGTCAAAATCGGCCAGCAGCTTGTGGCCGCCGTTCGGGCCCATGCGCGTCGCCATACCGGCACCCAGAAGTACGATCGCCACCACTATTGGCTTCACCGCGACTTCTCCTCCAAGGGCATGGCATCGGCCGCGTCTGGATCTCCGGGCGCCCGCCACCCATTTGAATATATCATCTTCATCGGGACTCTCACCCGCCAGAATGCGCAGGCTCATCGATCTTCGAAGGATGAACCGCTTGCGGAATGAATCTGAACGTCGCGATCATCGTACCGATGCCAACCCCTGCATGGTCGGCTAGGCAGGCGAAGGCAATCGCCGGCTCGATGGCATTGAGCCCGTCGGCCGCTGCTTTGTCGATCGCGAATATACCCTTGACGCTCGAGTGGACGTTGACCCGGTCCGTCGTCACCTTGGACAACCTAATATCTTCAATCGCGATTGATTGTCCCAGCATCCAGGCGCCCTGGTCTTCTCCCACATCATCCATGTTCATGCGCGCATCCGTTACGTGGCGAAGCTCAACCTGCTTCGGCCGTGCGAGGTCGCAGTCTTTCAGAACATGGCCTTTCGAGAAAGTGCCTTCGGGCAACCTCAGCGAACGAGCAAGCACATGCCAGTTAGCGTCGTCGATGGATAACTGACCGAATTTCACCGTGCTCCATCCCCAGATAACGAAAGAGGGCGCGACCGCAGTGCTTGAATGACTTCGCCCAGTATCGCCACGGCGATCTCCGCCGGATTGGAAGCCCCGATATCGAGCCCGATCGGAGCATGAATGGCTGAAAGCGCATCGGGGGTGAAACCTTCCAACGCAAGCCTGTCGGTCCTCGCAGCATGCGTCTTTCTGCTGCCGAGCGCGCCGATGTAGAAGCAGCCCGTCCGCAACGCCTCCGCCAGCGCAAGATCATCGATCGTCGGATCATGGGTGAGTGCAACCAACGCGGTGTAACGGTCGAGCGGATCGAGCAGAAAAGCATCGGCGGGCCAGTCGGTGGAGAGCGGCACACCAGGGAAGCGCTCGCTAGTCGCAAAGGCCGTCCGGGGATCAATGATGCGCACATCGAAACCGGCAAGCCCTGCTAACTGCGTCAGATACTGGCCAATGTGCACGGCGCCGATAATGGCGATACGCGGCGCAGGGAGATAGACGTTCAAGAATCCTCTGCCCTCGGCTGCATCGAAGGCCATCGAGCGGCCGGAGCGAAAAGCATCTTCGATCAAATCTGCGATCGGCCCGTCAAGCGGATCACCCTCTAGAACGATGCGTTCGGTATGACTGTCAAGATCAGCCAGCAGAATCGCAGCGATCCGTTTGCGTCGCGCAGCGTTTAGACGTTGCAGGCTGGCACGCTGCATCAGTCGAGCCTTTCGACATAAACGCGGATACGCCCGCCACAGGAAAGTCCAACGCGCCAGGCGGTCTCGTCAGTGACGCCGAACTCTAGCATCTGCGCCGTGCCACCGGCAATCACATCGAGCGCGGCCGTGACGACCGCACCTTCGACGCAGCCGCCGGAAACCGAGCCTTCGAAATTGCCATCTGCGTCGACGACCAGATGGCTGCCGACCGGACGTGGAGCCGAGCCCCAGGTTTCGATGACCGTTGCGATGGCAACGGCGCGACTTTCATCTATCCATATCTCGGCCGTCAATAGCGGATCGTTTGGATGTGATGCAGTTGTCATTCCAGCGAATCTTCCACGCAAGTGTCGTTCAAGCTCGCGAAGACCAGGGCGATATCCGCCTCCCTGACGCTATCGCCGACGTACCAGCTCAGAGTGTCATAAAAGCCGAGGAAAGAGCCCTTTGTCTTCGCGAGAAGCGCCGTGGCTTCCGCACTGGAGATCGAAAGCGTGGCGACAATGAAGTCAATCAGAGCGGCCTCGGCCTTCGGATGGGCAAATATCAGCGCCGGTGGAGAGTTGGGCAAAATTACGGGCAGTCCTGGACGTTCCGGCCGGCATGGTAGAAAGGCCTCCAGAAGGATCTCACGTGATGATGCACCCACTTCTATGACGAAAGCCTCCGCATCCAGCACCCATCCGGAGCGGACGGCGTCGAAGTACTGGAAGTCCCGCTCAACGAGGGTAAGGGGCACCGTCTTCGCCTCGCCGGGCTCCAGATACAGTTTGCAGAAGGCTTTGAGTTCACGGATCGGCCGTTTTAAGCCGGGTTTCACCGGGCGAACGTAGAGCTGAACGGTCTCCTTGCCCGCGACAGATCCAGTGTTGCGGATAGTAACGCTCGCAGTACAGGCCACGCCCGGAGCGACTTCCTGTATGTCGATCCTGAGATTCTCATAGCTGAAGGTCGTGTAGCTGAGACCGTGCCCGAAGGGAAACGCCGGGGCGATTGCCTTGAGATCGTAGAAGCGATAGCCGACGAAAACACCCTCGCTATAGAGATGGCGCCCATGCTCACCGGGATAGGTGTGCCAGCCGGGAATGTCCTGCATCCGCACGGGCATGCTGGCAGAGAGTTTGCCGCAGGGGTTCTGCTCGCCAAACAGAACGCGGGCAATCGCTTCGCCGCCGCCCTGCCCGGCGTAGAACGCAGCGAGCACGGAATCGACATCATTGAGCCACGGCATTTCGACGGCATCCGGCATCGAGAGCACCACGATTACCTTGCAACCGGATGCAGCCAGCGCATGAAGGAGGGCGTCGTGGGTGGCGGCCAGCTTCAATGTGTCGCGGTCGTTGCCCTCGCCGTGCCGGCTCTTCTCGTTTTCCGCAAACACCACTGTGAAATCGGCAGAAGACGCCGCCACGACGGTCGCCTCGATCAACGCCTGCATATTGACCTCTGCGGCAGAGGGGAATGGCAGATGCTGCACCTCGAAGTCGGCGCCTGCCCGCGCGGCAATCTGAACGAAGGGGCTGTCGACGCGATAGGGATTGGTCGTGGCCGAACCAGAACCTTGGATCACGGGAATGGTAGCGCCGTCACCAACGACGAGGAGCCGGCCGGTGCTATTCGGATCAAGCGGCAATGTCCTGCCTTCGTTGCGCAGCAAGACGATCGATTCCGCTGCAATCTCCCGCGACAGAGCGTGGTGCCGGTCGAGATCGATGACCGTGTCGCGCCGCTCATGCATCTTGCATTTGCGCACGAACGCCAGAACCTTAGCGCAGGCGGCATCGACCACCTCGGGCGCCAGATCACCAGCCTCGATCGCCGCCCGCAGGCGGGCCTTGCGTGGCTGGCTTTCCGGCATGTCGAGATCGGTCCCGGCAGCGAGCGCCGCACCACGGTCCCTAATTGCGTGCCAATCGGAGACGACCAGCCCGTCATAGCCCCATTCCTCGCGCAACACGGTGCTGAGCAACCATTGATTTTCTGCTGCTTGAATGCCGTTCAGCCGGTTGTAAGCGCTCATCACTGTCCAGGGGGCGCTCTTTCCGATCACTCGTTCGAAGCCCGCCAGATAGATTTCGCGAAGAGCCCGTTCGTCCACATCTGAGCTGGTCGTTGTCCGGTCGATCTCGGAATTGTTGCAGGCAAAATGCTTCAACGAGGCGCCGACGCCATTGTCTTGTAGGCCCGAGATGACGGCTGCGGCAATGTCCCCGCTGATGAGGGGGTCCTCGGAGTAGTATTCATAGGCGCGGCCGGCAAGCGGCGTGCGGCGGATATTGATGCCGGGCCCAAGTAGGAGATGAACGCCAAATTCCTGGCATTCCGCCGCCAGCGCCTCCCCCATGCGGTAGGCCAGATCGACATCCCAGGAACAGCCAAGCAGATTGCCGTTTGGAAAGCAGGTCGCAGGACGTGTCGCGCCGAACATGCCGCCTGATGCATCGGCCTGTTGGCCGACAACCGCCAGAAACGCCCGTAGGCTGTCTTCGTCATTGTCGCCGGCGTCGATCTGGGTTGTGGAGTAGCGAACGCCATGGGCACCATCGGTCATGACAATCGATGGAATGCCGAGCCGTGGGATCGATGCGGTTTTCCACAGCCCGCGTCCGCTCAGAAGATCAACCTTTTCGGCAACCGTCATCTGGCCGACAAGCGACTTGATTTCGTCTTCGCTGGGCTGAAACATGCTACTCTCTCGATTTCTAGAGACAATCGTGGTCTCTTATCAACAGATCTTCTGCAGGAGCTCCATCAGCATCATCCGCTCAGCAAGCGTCAGCGTGCTCAGCGTTTCCTGCGAGATTTGCAGTGCGACCGACAGGTTGCGGGCCACTGTCGCCTCGCCTTCCGGCGTCAGCGTCAGCACCAGCCGGCGTGCGTCGGTGGCGTCGGGTGCGGTGTGCACCAGCCCACGTTTTACAAGACGGTCGACGACGCCCTTGATGGTCGCCATATCCATGGCGGTCTCGCGGCCCAGGTTGCCCTGCGAGCAGGGCTGCAGGTCCTTCAGCCTGACGAGCGCCGCCCACTGGGTGGTGGTCAGTTTTTCAGCCATCAGGCTCGCAAAGATCGCCACGTGCCGCTGGTTGGCCTGGCGCAGGTAGAAGCCGATCTGCTCACCAAGCGTATACTGTACCTGCTGGCCCTGCGCCTCCGTCGCTACGGTCTTTTGTCGGCCGGCTTTTTCTTTGAACGGAACGTCCATCGGATCTCTCAAATCTGCCTGTTCCTCGTGATGCCCGGCAATGGCGCTGTCGAATTCACTCTCGCCGTAAATTTAGAATGACTTCTGTCGTCAGGATTTCAATCTGCTCAGAAAGCCTTGGCGCCAGGATCTCGATGACCATGGCATGAGCCTCCATGTCGCCGCTTGCCACCGCATCCTTGGCCAGAATGACCCGGTAGCCGGCGTCGACCGCATCGAGAAGGCTGGCGTAGACGCAGACGTCGGTCTCGACGCCCGAGAAAATCAGTGTGTCTGTTGCCGATCCTTGCAACCGGTTCAAAAAACCAGGCGCCCCAAAGACCGAGTAGGTCCTCTTGTCCACGATAGACCCTGGACCGGCGATCGCCGAAAGCGGCGCCACCAGATCCAGCATGGCGGCATCGAGCTCATCCAGCGTTACCGATGACCAGCGACGATAGTAGGTCTTCCAGCGACCCGTGGCATTTTCGGCACTTTGGGGCACCATGAAGCGCGCGAAGACAGTCTCAGCGGGCTGCGCTTTGCTGAGTGCCACCACATTGGGAAGAATGCCGGCAATGGCTGGCGTATACCACGCCGTCTCCTCGGCGAAGAGGCGCTGCATGTCGATGACGACATGCAGCGTATTCTTGGAGAGTGGCGCGGGTGTCATCATCAGTCGGCCACCGGGACGGTGTGTTCCGCGGCCCAAGTTAGGGAGATGGTGTCGCCATCGCTCAGGACCTTGCCATCGCGGTTCTGTGCAAACAGCTTCAGCGGCAGACCGTCTGCCGTCTCCAGCAGATAGGACAGCACGGGACCTGCGTAGATGACGGTGGTGATGCGCGCCGTCAGGCTGTTGCCATCCGTCGGACCCGATGCGATCGACATCTTCTCCGGGCGCACCGCGAGCGTAACGTTCGAGCCGCCTGATGGCAACGTGCCTGTTGTCCTGACCATCGTTCCATCGGCGAGACGAACGGCGCCGTTCTCCACCGTCCCGGTGAGGAAGTTGGAATCGCCGAGGAATTCGGCGGCAAAGCGCGTCAGCGGCCGTTCGTAGACGGTTTCCGGCTCGCCGATCTGAACAATACGGCCCTTGTCGAGGATCGCAACCTTGTCAGACAGCGTCAACGCCTCCTCCTGGTCGTGGGTGACGAAGATCGTCGTCAGCCCGCTTTCGCGCTGGATGCGCAACAGTTCGACCTGCATTTCCTGGCGAAGGCGGCGATCGAGCGCCGACAGCGGCTCGTCGAGGAGCAGCACGCTCGGCTTGATGACCATGGCGCGGGCCAGCGCGACGCGCTGCTGCTGGCCACCCGACAGCTGCTTGGGCATGCGATCGGCAAAGCCAGGCAAATGCACCATCTCAAGAGCGCGATCGACTTCCTTGCGGGCGGCGGCGCCCTTGATGCCCCGGCGTTCGAGACCGAAGGCGACGTTCTGGGCAATCGTCATATGCGGGAACAGTGCATAGGACTGGAACATCATGCCGATATTACGACCCCAGACCGGGATGCCGGTGACATCGTTGTTGCCGATCGTGATGACGCCCTGGTCGGGCTTGATGAAGCCCGCGATGATGCGCAGCAGCGTGGTCTTGCCGGAACCGGATGGGCCGAGAAGGCTGGTGAAGGAGCCTTCGGGGAACTCGGTGGTGATATCGGACAGGACCGGCGTCGTGCCGTAGGTCTTTGCGACGGAATTGACTTTAACGTTTGTCACTTGTGTCTCCGGGCTTGGCGAAGCGCGCAAAAATCAGGATGATCGTCATCGAGCCGAGCAGAAGCACCGTCGAGATCGCATTGATTTCAGGTGTAAAGCCCTTGCGGATTGAGGAGTAGATCTGCACCGGCAGCGTGGTGTAGCCGGGCGTTGCGAGGAAATAGGAAATCACGAACTGGTCGAGTGACACGGCGAAGGCGAAGAGCGCGGCGCCAAGGATACTCGGATAAAGCAAAGGCAGCGTCACCGAGAAGAAGGCGTGAACCGGTGTCGAACCAAGGCTCATGGCGGCTTCTTCGAGGTCGGCGCGGATCGTCTTGAAGCCCGTGCCGACGACCAGAACAACGTAGGGGATGGCAAGCGCGACGTGGCCGATCAACAGGGCATGCATACCGCGCCCGATACCGGTCCAATAGAAGAAGATCAGCATGGCTGTGCCGGTGATTAGCCAGGGAATGGCGATCGGCGGCAGCAGCATGAGTTGCAGGAGACTTCTGCCGCGAAAGGTCCGGCGCGACAGCGCGACGGACGCCATGGTCCCCAAAGCCGTCGCCAGAACCGCGGTGATACCGGCGATCACCAGGCTGTTAAGACCCGCCGTCAGAAGGATGCTGTTGTCCCAGAGCGCGTCGTACCATTGCAGCGAGAAATGGAATGGCAGCTCGTAAAGTGGCGAAGCGTTGAACCCCATCGCCATCATCACGAGAATGGGCGTGTAGAGGAAGATGAGGATGGCGATGAGATAGATTGGGCCGAGCGTTTTCATGATCCCTTCCTCAAGCGACCGTCCCACGGCGCAGGACACCAGAGAAGGTTGCGAAAATTGCGAGCACGACAGCCAGCAGCGTAAAGGACAACGACGCGCCCAAAGGCCAGTTGAAGGCCTGGGTGAACTGATCCTCGATCACCGTTCCCATGGTCACGCCGACACGACCGCCCAGAATGCGCGGTTCCATGAACGAACCGATGACTGGAATGAAGATCAAAACGGCGCCGGAGATCAGCCCGGGAGCCGCAAGCGGCACCAAAATCTTGACCAGGATGGTCCACCAGCGCGCGCCGAGGCTTGAAGCTGCCTCGATGATCGCGTCGTCGATGGCCACCAGCGCGATGTAGCAGGTCAGGATCATGTACGGCAGGTAGCCGTGAACAAGACCAACCACCACGGCATAGCGCGTGTAGAGAAAGCCAATAGAACCTGCGTCCGGAGCAATCATATGCAGCAGACTGTCGAGAAAGCCGTTTTCGCGAAGGACCATGGTCCACGAAAAGACACGCACGAGGCCATTGGTCCAGAACGGTAAGAGAATGAGGATCAACAACATCTCGCGGGTCTTGCCGAAGGTCGAGCGAACCAAAGCCACGGCCGCCAGAAAACCCAGAACCGCACAGAACAGCGTGGTCCAGAAGCCGATCAGCAGCGACGTGATGCCAATCCCGACCAGATAGGGCTGATCGATGAACGCGCGGTACTGCTTGAGCGTAAAAATGATCGGGGCTTTGCCCATCGGCGTCGCGGACATGAAGCTGAACACGAACATGGTCAGCAACGGCAGGAAAACGGCGAGCGTCAGCCACCCATAGGTCGGCAGCAGTAGCGCCGTGGTCGATATCCATGACGGGAGCGGGCGCCGGCTGCGCGGACCCGAAGGTCCGCGCTCTGACGCTGATATCAGGCGATCATTCTGCATAGAAGGCTTTCACTTCCTGCCAGACATTGTTGAAGGCTTCGCGGCGGTCGTCGGGAATGCCCGATACAAAGGACGTCGTCTTCAAGTATTCGGTCTTGTGCACCAGGCGGGTGAGATCGTCGGCGGGGAGTGCTGAAAGGGCTGCCGAATTCGACGAGGCGGGCGCCCCGATCTTGGTTGCCCATTCGACATAAAATGTCGGATCGATCATCCAGTTCACGAAAGCAAGAGCACCTTCTGGATTCGGAGCCGATGCCGGAACACCGAGACCATCGACCCAACCGACGCCGCCTTCCTTAGGCACTACGAACTGAACCGGAAGTTTGGAAACCCGCTTGGAGCGAACCGAACCGCCCGACCAGAACAGCGACAGGTCGAACTCCTTGGCGGCAAACGACTTGTTCCACTGGTCTTCCGTGGACCACAGCAACTTGACGTTCGGCTTGATCGACTTCAGCGCGGCCGTAACAGCAGCCAGATCCTTGGGATCGTTGATGTCTTGCCCGCTCATTAATGCGCCGACCCCGACGTTGATGATGGCGTCGTCGTCCATGGCAACGCGGCCCTTATAAGCCGGATCGGCGAGGGCGGCGTAGCTGTCGGGAACCGTCATGCCCTCGCGGATGGCAAGTGAGGTCATGCCCCAGACCCACGGGACGGCATAGCCTTTGCCGTCCTTGCTGAAGTTCGGGTTGGCGCGAAGGGTCTCGTCGACTGTTGAAGCGTTTGGAACCTTGCTGAAATCGATCGGCTGCAGGAGGTCTTCGGCAACTGCCTGGGCGCAACGCGCGGCGTTGAGGATAACAAGATCATAAGCACCCGGATTGGTCCGCAACTTGGTCAACATTTCCGATTCCGAGCTGTAGTAGTCGTGAACGACTGTGATGCCCGTCTTTTCGGTGAAAGCCTTCAGCGACCAGGCTTCGTCGGTGCCGTAACCCTGCCAGTTGAGGACCGTGATGGATCCGGCCGAAAAGGCTTTGCGCGGCAAGGTGGAGATGCTGACGCCAGCAATCAGTGCTGCGGACATCAACTTCATTGTATTGCGTCTGGTGAGTTCAGTCATTGTGGCACCCCTCTTGAAGATACACGGTTATGGACCATCGTGACCCGCGGTCGTCGACCTCAACGGATCGGCTAGCTTGACAACAAACAACGTGCCTAAGCGCGTTTATCGTTTGTATGCATACTAAAAACAGATGAGCACTGTCCGTGGGTGCTGACCTCTGAGCAAGGGTGAAGTGCGCGCTGCGACGCAGCGCATATCCCTTCCTTAAGCAGATCGCATCACTTCAAGGAGCGGCCGGCATGAATCCGCGGATCTCCTGCAGACTGTTCGTTCAACCCTCTGACTTTAGCATCAGTCTTTTGCTTTTATTTGTACACAAACTATTAGTGAGGAATCGAGGCCTGTCAAGCACTGGCTTGCTTAGTGAGCACGTGGCGATGAAAAATAGACGTCCAGCCAGAGGTCCTGAGCGTGTCCAGCAATCATGACGCGTATTCCGTCTTCGCCCGACAAATAGTTGATGTCCTGGCCATTGATACGGACGGCAAGAACATCGCCCAATGCCAAGCCTGGCAACTCGATGTAACCAGCCTCAGAGACGGGTGCAATCGTGCAGGCCACGCGCCCGTTGGCGAAGACGATGCGCGACAGCGTTGTCTGCAGATCTGTCTTCAAGGCTGCGTGACCGTTCAATGTCATCACTAGGGTTCCGGACTTGACCGTCAGCCCGAGCGCTCCAGACGGCGAGACCACTGGCCCGAGCACCAAATCCTGGCCAGCGTTGCGCACCGTCCAGCCCGTCCAGGGATCAAAGTCGACAATCTCGCCGGTAGCCATCAACGGCAGCATCGCAGCCCAGATGTAGAATGGGTCCGTGTCGCCCTGATCCATCGCCTCACCGGTCACTGCATTGTAGTTTTCAGACGCGACGCGATCATCGCGCCAGTTCTTCATGAACAGATCGTAGCTCTGGCTGGCGAGCTTGCTGGCTTCGGCAACAAAGCCGTAGCGGCGCAGGCCGAGCCAGACCATGTAGTTCACGTTCGGCCAGATGCGTCCGCGCCAGTAGACATTATCGGCGAAGGCAGGATCGTCGCGTGTTGCATTCGGAAGCACATAGTCGCCGCCGAAGGTGCTCTCGTCGCTAAGATGATGGAGCAGCCGAGCCGCCTGCGCGGGCGTCGCCGCACCGCAAAGAAGCGGATAGAAGCTGGTCGGAGATAGCGACTGCACGAAGCCACCGCGGCGCTGGCGATTGGCGAAGATGCCGCGGCTTTCGTCCCATAACGTTTGCGAGATGAGCGTACGGCTACGCTCGGCAAGGGCGGCGAATTCGCCCGCATCGTCACGCTTGCCGAGCACGGTGGCCATTTTCGACAGCATTTCGGCGTCGAGAGCCGCAGCGCAGTTGAGCCCCAGATCGAAGGTCGAGAGCGTACGGGTGATCGGATCGTAGAGCGCCTCGTCATGGGTCGCGGAGTTGTCCATGCCGGTTTCGTTGCGCGCGCCAAAGGCTGTGCCCTTGTAGAGGCCCTCGCCCACATCCGACGTTCCGCACGAGAGCAGACCGAAACGGTCCGGATCGCGATTCTCCTGCCACCAACGCCGATTGCGCACCAGCGCATCGTAGCTTGCCTGGATCATCGAACGTTCGCCGGTGCGCTGGTAGAGCTGCCAGACAACGAGCGCGCCAAACGGCAGTTGGCTGCGATCGACCCATGCATCGTTGGAAGTGACGATACAAGCGATATTGCCCTGCGGCGTCGCACCCGCCATTGCCGTTGCCATGTTTTCGCGCGCCAGGTCGGCGTCGAAACCGCCGGCGAGAAGCGCCGCAAAAATCTGGTCGTTGAACCAGACGGCAAATTTCCCGAGGTTCCAAATCCGCGTTACCGCCGTGTACGGACGCGCGTTGGTTTCGTCCCAAATGGTGTTCCATGCGACCACATCGCGCACGGCGTCGAGTGCACCATCGAATACGCCGGTATGCGCATTGGCAAAATCGGCGGATGCTCCAGCGGCCAGACACGCCTGCGCCTTGGCAATCGCAAGCTCCGCGCTGTCTGCGACGCCCGCAGCATAGGCCCCCTTGCGCATCATCTCGAGATTGAAGCGCAAGGCGATCACCGGCGCCTCGTTCTTGCGGCTGGCAGTGTAGAAGTAGCCGTTTTCCTCGAAGTCCGCCCGCAGCGCGTCGATCGTGTCGTGACCGGTCACGTGCACCGGCGACTCCGCTGTCGCGACCGCCACGTATCGCGTGCCGACCTTTAGCAGCGTGATGTTACGGCCCGCATCATGGACCGCCACTTCGCCGCCCTCGGACGAGATCGCCAGCGTCAGCCAGAAGCGCAGCCCCCACTCGCCCGACACCTTGCCGTTCCAGCTGCCGCGTATGGCGAAGGGATCAGTCTTCGTCGTCGAAAAGGCGACCGTCGAACCGCTGTGATCGGTCTCCAGCTCGATCAGCGAGCCGTCGATTGCGTGACGGCCAAGGCGAACTGTGTCACGCCGCGGCTCGATCGCGGAAGTCGTCTTGCTGCGGGTCGAGTACAGCACCGGCGTGATCCGCACGCCGAGCGGCAGGAAGACCATCTCGGCCGGCCGATTGGACCAGCTGTTCCAGGCTCGCATCAAGGGAATTGTCGAATGTTGTGGCATGATTCTGGGCTTCCGGTCAGGTTTTAAGCGGGATGAGTGTCGGAGCTGCGGTCAGCCCGCTCTTGTCGAGGGTCTCGCCAAGATAGGGGGTATTGTTGTAGTAACGATTTGCCGCCGTGTTCGCGACGTGAAGTTCCAGCGAATGGACCCCGGGGATCAGCCGCCCCAAAGCAAAACGGTAAAGCCGCCAGCCCCTCCGGTCGATCTGCCGGCCATCGAGGTGGGCGACGACCACGGTCGCGACCTCCGGCAATTCGAGAAACCACTCGCCCTCGTCGCCGATCTCGAGCGCCAGCCGGTAGATACCGGTGCCTGAGAAACCGGCAAATCCCTGCGTCTCCCATCCGCTCTCGACCGAGATCGGCACAAATGCCGCATCGACGCCTGGCGCGAAACTCCAGCCGACGACAAGCGGTACGGCGCGCGCGGCATCGAGCGACGGCTGGGCCGTGAGAAGGCCCTCTCTTGCTGTCCCATGCGCCGTCTCGCGCAGCCGCATGCAGCGCACTTCCTGCGGGTCGAGCCTGACCGTCAGGTGGCTGAAGGTACCGGCCTCCTCCACCTTGCCTGTCGTGGCGGACCAGATCTCGGCGTCGAAGCTGTCACCGAAGGAAATTACACTCACCAGCGGCGTTGCGCCTTCGTTGAAGAGAACAATCCGCCACCAGCCATCGGCCTCGTTTCCGACCCATTGCCAAGGACGATCCAGCGAATGGCAAACCACCGCCGGACCTGATAACGGCAGCAACGACAGGAGCGCAGTGATATCTTGACTTCCAGGCATGTGATCGATGTGCGTGGAAGCTATCGGGCTCGGCGGAGCGCCGCCATCGCAAACGGTAGACAAGCGATCTCCTGACGCCCAGACAACTCCGCCGGCAGCCTTGAAGGCGTCGAGCGCGCGCAACGTTTTTGCCGTCTCGAACACCGTGACCGATGGTAGGACCACGGCATCGAAGGAGAGCCCGCATGCCAGTAGGCGGCCGTTCACGATCCTTGCCGTCACGAGATCGGCTTCGCTGACGAACATGAAGTCGCAGCCTTCGGCCAGAAGGCCTCTGCACCATGCACCGGTGTGGGTGGCATGATTGTGGTGTGGGCCTTCTGCAAAGGCAGTATGAAGCGGATACAGGATCGCAACCGGCGTGCGTGGGCTGGCCGGTTCGATGAAGGCAGAAATGCGCGCGGTCTCCTGCGCGAACAGATCATGGTAGCTCCACCACGGCTCGAAATTGATGCCCGGCCCAAAATCGAAACGTGGATTGGCAAAGGGCGTCGGATCGTCGTCATGACCGTCAGTTTGGTATACGCCGTGCCACAGAAACTGCCGGGTGCCGAGGCAATAGAGCCGGATTGCCTGCGCCCGCATTGTCTCCAGCGTCAATTCCCATTGCCCCGCAGCGCGCACCGGCGTTCGCTCGGCACTGGCATATGTTTCGACGACGCAGCGGCTGCGGCCATTCGATCGGGCGACGGAATCGCCTAGTTTCGGCGCAAGCTGAGCGACGAAGTTGTTGGAATCCACTGCCGTTTCATGCCTCAATGCGTCGATGCCGAAGAAATCCACCGCAAGCGCCACCCTGGGGTCGATGCTGGTGAAGCCGCCGTTGAGCGACCACGAACTGATATGCGGCAGGATCTCGTGCCCGGTGAGCACAATTCCCCTGCCCTCGGCCCATCTGCGCAAAGTGCCGGAAAAGGCCTCGTTCATCAGCGCCGAATAGACGGCATAGAACCGCGCCCGTAACCGCAAGGTCCCGGGCCCGACGTCACGCAGTAATGCCAGCAGCGTTTTGGCGAAAGGTTCCAAAGTGCCGCCCGAAACGGCATCCGGCAGGCTTGGCGCGAATAGCAGGCTGTTGCCGAGGCAACCGGAGATCTGATCCCATTTGTAAAAACCCGCCGCCGGTTGGTCGTAGAACACGAAGCCGACGGGATCGGGCACGAGGTCGCCAAGCGTCTCGACTAGCGGATCAAGCCCGACCTCGATGAACCGCTCGGCGGCCTCCGGCAGCAGGTAATTGATCAGCCGCGAAGTGGTCGACCGGGCGCTGACGAACACCGTCAGCATCTGGCCGTCCCCGGCCGCGCCGTCGAAAGCGTAGGTGCAGGACACGCCGTCGCTGTCGACGATCGATGTCCGCGCCGTAACATCGACGATCTGATCGAGGCCGTCGATGCCGGCCGACGAATGCAGCAACGCCGCTTCAACCGTCCACTCACACCATTCGACCACGCTTTCTTCATACTGCCACTCGACGATATCGGCGCCCATTGTCCGGGTGAACGGCGGTTGGATGCCGCTGATCTGGCCTCGCCCATGCCCTGATGACCAGAACAGGTGACGCTCGCGCAAGTCGTCGCGGCCCGCGACAGTACGGCCGCCGGCATGGCCGCTGATCCAGTTGTAATCGTCGTAGATCCCAATCTTCAGCCCCAGCTTGCCGGCGATCCCGGCCGCGACGCGATAGGCTTCGAGATAGGCCGGCGACAGGTAGTCGTCGCGCGACATCGCAAGCCGGGCCTGGATCAGGATCGTGCCGATCCCCTTCAGCTTGAAATCGCTGAGCTGGCTGTGACAAACCTCCTGCGTCGGGATCGAATGCCAGAACCAGTAAGCCGACGGGCGAAACGCGGCTGTCGGGTTCTCGAACAAGTCGCAGGGGTCGATATCCTGTCCGGTTCGGATCTGGTCCAATCGTCTGCTCCCTAGTGGCTTGCCGCCGTCACCCGTTGCATGGCTTTCGTCGTTTCCGTCCAGGCCGGCTTGTCGGGCGCGAAACGCGCTCTCAGATAATCGGCGAGGTCTTTGATCTGGTTCTCGTTCAGTGTCTGGCGGAACGCGGGCATCGACATCACCTCGGGGGCGTTTCGGCCGGTGGTCTGCGCAAGGATCGCCGGCGCCTCGACACCGTTCAGGATCGCCTGGATGAGATTATCAGGCGTCGCGGCATGCAGGTTGCTGTTGAGCGCCAGCGACGACAAAATCGAATTGCCGGTATGACAAGTCGCGCATGCACCATTGAAAATACGCTCGCCCTTCGGCGAAATCAGCGCGGCAGAAGCCTTGGCCGCTTCACTCGCGACAACGGCCGCCTCGCTCTGTGCCTTGGTCCCGGCGGGCGCCTCGTTGAGGCTTGCGAGATAGGTCGCCATGGCGCGGATATCGCTATCCGGCAGCGGCTGCATGACCTCGACGACATGCGCCATCGGACCGGCGGCACTGCCATGATCGCGCGAGTGTCCGGTGCGCAGATAGTCGTAGAAGGCATCGGCCGTCCAGGCGACCGGACCCCTGGCGAACGCATTCAGGGCCGGCGCCTCCCAGCCGTCGGCAAAGCCGCCGGAAAGCCGGGCGCTGCCGCTCTTTTCCGCGCCGAGCACATTGCGGTCCGTGTGGCAGGCCGAACAGTGACCGAGGGTCTCGACGAGATAGGCGCCCCTGTTCCACCGCGCATCGCGGGTCTCCACATATTTGAACGGCTGCACTTTTAGGAACAGCGCGTTCCAGCCCGCCATCATCGCGCGGATGCTGTAGGGAAAATTGAGCTTCGTCTCCGGCGCCTTTTCCGCGGCCGGCGCCTGCGTCATCATGTAGGCGTAAAGCGCCTGAAGATCGGCGTCCTCAGCGCCCGCGAACGAGGTGTAGGGATGGGCGGGATAGAGGTGATGGCCATCGCGGCTCACGCCCTCGCGCATGGCGCGCTCGAAGGCCGGGTAGGACCAGGCACCGATGCCACTTTGCGCGTCCGGGGTGATGTTGGTGGCATAGATGGCGCCGAACGGCGTGTCGAAGCGCCGTCCACCGGCAAAGGGTGTGCCATCATTGCCAACATGACAGACATTGCAGGCGCCCGCCGCCGCCGCCAGCCGGCCGCGCTCGATGGTGGCGGCACTGTAGACGTTCGCGTCCGGGCGCTGGATGGTGCCGATCGACGGGCGCCATGGCGAGGCCATGGTGACGATACCGGACAAAGCCGCGACGGCACCGACGGCCGAAAGACCTATGCTCCGCCAGTTCCGCTTCTTCGCGACCGGGGCAGCCGGCGTCTCGTCCGTCTTGCCGTTCAGCGCGGTGAGCACCAGTTCCGGCGTCAGCGGCAGTTCGCGGAAGCGAATACCGGTAGCGTCATAGACGGCGTTGGCAATGGCAGATGCGCTGGGAACGGAGGCGGACTCTCCGACGCCGAGCGGCGGTTCGTCCTGCCGCGGCACCATCAGCACGTCGATGGCGGGGACCTCGGGGAAGGTGATCAGCGGATAGCCACCCCACTCCTTCGACTGCACGGCGGTCGACGAGAATTCGACCTTTTCCTTCAGCACCCGGCTGGTGGATTGAATGATATTGCCGTGGATCTGGTGGCGCACGCCATCGGGATTGATCATCATCCCGGAATCCTGCGCGCACGTCACCTTGGTGACCGCGATCTCGCCGGACTTCTTATTGACTGCGACATCGGCGACCCAGGCGGCCCAGGCGGCGGCTTTGCCAGGAAACGGGCCATGGATGTAGACGGCATAGGCGAACCCTCGCCCATAGAGCAGGTCGCCCTCGCCGCCGAGCGTGCCCCATGTCGTATGCGGTACCCAGTTTGCCCGTTCGGCCAGTGCACGCACCAGATCGACGGCGCGCGGATCGTGGAGGTAGCGAAGCCTGTACTCGACCGGATCGACGGCGGCGGCGGCTGCCAGTTCATCGACATAGCATTCGTGCGCAAACGTGTTGGGCATCGCCGAGACGCCGCGGAACCAGGAGGCGCGAGCGATCGGCGGCATGTCGTGCACGGTGACGCGGAGGTTCCCGTAGGCATAGGGCGGGATGGCGGTGCGATCTCCCATCTGCACGACGTCGGAGACCGGTGGCACCTTGCCGGTGAGGATCAAGGGAAGGGTCGGCGCCAGATTGGAGGGATAGCGGGTTTCGAAATCATAGGCGGACGGACCGCCCTCCAGATCGAGACCGCCGCGCACGTCCATGATCTGGGCGGCGCCCTTCGGCTCCCAGGCATGCTCCTGTTCGCGCGTCAGTTGGACACGGACGGGCGCCTTGACGGCGCGCGACAGCAGGGCGGCATCCGCAGTGACGTCATCGGCGCAATTGCGGCCGTAGCAGCCGGCGGCTTCCAGCCGCTCGACCCGAATCAGCTCTTCCGGCATGTCGAGAAGCAGCGCCAGATCGCGCCGTATCGGGAACGGGTTCTGCGTTCCCGACCACACCGTCAACCCACCTTCGTTGTAATCGGCCACCGCGCAGGATGGACCGATCGAGCCGTGCATCTGGTAGGGCCAGACATAGGTCCGGTTCATCGGCCGGGCGCTGCCGGCCAGAGCCATATCGACATTGCCGAGATCGGCAAGCTTGCGCGCGGTCGACGGATTGGCGCGTAGCGCCTTTTCTGGTGCGTTGAGATCCGGCCACTCGGGCGGCGCCCGCCACACGACCTTCAGGCTCTTCGCCGCCTCGATGGCGATTTCCTCGCGGGTCGCGACCACGCCGACGAAATCGCCGATGGCGACGACGCCGACAAGCCCGCGAATATGCGCGACCGATGCCTCGTCGATCGAAATCAAGCTTTTTCCGACATGGTCGCCGTGATCGAAACCGGCATAGGGCGGCCGTACGACGCGGCCATGCAGCATGCCCGGCACGCGGACATCATGCACGTAGGTCCAGCGCCCCGTCGCCTTATCGGGAATATCGACGCGCGGATGCGACGAACCGACCAGCTTGTAGTCCGAGGCCGGTTTCAGGGCCGCGTACTCGTCGATCGACAGCCTGGCATGCCCGCCGGCGACGATGTCGCCGAAGCTCAACTGCCAGTTCTCGCCGCCGTCGGCACGGATGATACCGTCTTCCAGCCTCAGCCGATCAAGCGGCACGCCGACCTTCTCGGCTGCCTTGGCAAGCAGATGATGCCGGGCGGTGGCGGCGGCCTGCCGCAGCGGCACCGCGGTGATCTGGATCGTTTCGCTGGCGATGGTCGCGCCCTGGTTGGGTGCGGCGGAGGTGGTGCCGAGCACCATGTCCACTTGCTCGAAGGGCACGCTGAGTTCCTCGGCGACGATTTGCGCCAGGGAAGTGCGGATGCCCGTCCCGAGATCGACGTGGCCGTTGAACGCGGTCACGCGGCTATCGACGCCCACCGCGATATAGAGTTCCGCGGCATCGCCGAGCACTGCATCGTTGACGATCAGCAACGTGTCGGCGGCCGACATATAGGCCGATTTCGGCATTTCGCGGTGGTCGGTCATGGGGAGACCTCCTTTGCGCCTTTTGGCGAGACATCGTCCGGCGTGGATCGGCGCGTCCGCTCGGCCTTGGCATAGGCGACGGCCCGCCTGGCCGCGGCGAGTATTTCCATATGCGTTCCGCAACGGCAGAGGTGATGGCGCAGCGCCTCGCGAATCGTGTCCTCGTCGGGATCGGTATTGGAATTGAGCAAGGCTGCGGTGGCGATGATCATGCCGTTCAGGCAATATCCGCATTGAGCCGCGGCCTCGTCGATAAAGGCCGCCTGGACCGGATGCAGATGCTCGGGTGTCCCAAGGCCTTCAAGCGTAGTTACGCGACGCGCGCCAACCGCACCGAGGGGAACCGTGCAGGATCGGACGGCACGACCGTCCATGAGAACGGCGCACGCACCGCATTCCCCGAGCCCACAGCCGTATTTCGGGCTATTGAGAGACAGATCGTTTCTGAGGATGTAGAGGAGTGGGGTTTCCGGGCTTGCTTCGACGCTCTCGACGGCGTCGTTCACATTCAAACTGAAGCAAACTGGCAGTGTCAAAGCAGGCCCTCCGCCCCGGAGAACCAAACACAGACCACGCCTTTTCCCATCGGCCGAACCGCTACGCAGCAGACATCGCGCCGACGCCCACAAACCATAACGATGCGACAGCCACGGACACTTCGCATCTATTGCCCCTTTTATTTTATTAAGAAGCGTATACGCTTTATAGTGACGAATGACAAGTCGGATTTCGCCGTTGCGATTTTGCTAGCATATTCAATTGCGGGCAAATTTCTGCGCATTTTTGATGAAAATCAAAGCCTCGCTATTGCTATTTAGAGCGTATGCGCTAGACTTTTAGCAAGCCTCCAATCGTGGGAACAATGCGTCGAAAGACAGCTAAGAAGGGTCGCTATGTCTAACGGAAAAGAAAAGATCGCGATTATCGGCGCCGGCCTTGGTGGCACCGTCGCGGGTGCGCTGCTCCAGCACGCGGGTTTTGACGTCAACGTCTATGAACAAGCGCCGAGCTTCTCGCGCCTGGGCGCCGGCATCCATATGGGGCCGAACGTCCTGAAGATTTTCGAGCGCATCGGCATCGACAAGAAGGTCATCAGCATCAGCAGCACGCCGAGCCATTGGTTCAGCCGCGACGGCATTACCGGCGAATACACCGCGCGGGTTCCGCTCGTGGGTTACGGCCAGACCTATTGCACCGTTCACCGTGGCGACTTGCAGGCAATTCAGTGCGATGCGCTGCAGCCGGGCACCTTGCATTTCGGCAAGAAGCTGGCTCGCCTCGACGACAGCGGCACCGATGTACTGATCGCGTTCGAAGATGGAACCTCGGTGCGCGCCGATATCGTGATCGGCGCCGACGGGATCAATTCGCGCGTTCGCGAAACGCTGCTCGGCGAGGAGCGGCCGAATTACAGCGGCTGGGTCGGCCATCGTGCCTTGATTTCGTCGGACAAGTTGAAGAAATACGACCTGACCTTCGAGGACTGCGTCAAGTGGTGGGGGCCGGACCGTCACATGATGGTCTATTACACGACCGCGCGCCGCGACGAATATTACTATGTCACCGGCGTTCCGCATCCTGCGTGGGAATTCGATTCCGCCTTCGTCGACAGCAGCCGTGACGAGATGGCAGCCTCGTTCAAGGGCTACCATCCGATCATCCAGGCGCTGATCGACAGCACCGATGAAGTGACCAAGTGGCCGTTGTTCAACCGTAACCCGCTGCCGCTCTGGAGCAAGGGCCGCCTCGTGCTGCTGGGTGATGCCTGCCATCCGATGAAGCCGCATATGGCCCAGGGCGCCGCCATGGCGATCGAAGACGCCGCCATGCTGACCCGCTGCCTGACGGAAACCGGCATAACCGATTTCCGCAGCGCCTTCGGACTGTATGAGGCCAATCGCCGCGACCGCGCGACGCGTGTTCAGAACGTATCGAACGCCAACACCTTCCTGCTCGAACAGGAAGATCCGGCGTGGGTCTACGGCTACGACATTTACGCCGAGCCCCTGAAGAGCGAGACCGCGGCATGAGCGGCGGCGCGCTGTACGGAGCGAATGTCTTCGCCAACGGCATCCGCCAACATTACCTGCGCTACGGCGGCAAAGGCCCGTCCGTCATCCTGATCCCGGGCATCACCAGCCCGGCGATCACCTGGGGTTTCGTCGCCGAGCGGCTGGCAGAACGCTACGACGTCTACGTAATCGACGTGCGCGGCCGGGGGCTGTCTTCGACGGGGCCCGACCTTGATTACGGCCTCAACGCGATGGCCGCCGACGTGGTCGGCTTCGCCGCTGCGCTCGGGCTTCCTGCCCCCGCCCTACTCGGCCATTCGATGGGCGCGCGTATCGCCATCCGCGCCGCCGTTGCGGCGCCCGAGGCGTTTTCGAGGCTCGCCCTGATCGATCCGCCGGTTTCGGGCCCCGGACGCCGCCCCTACCCAAGCAAGCTGCCTTGGTATGTCGACAGCATCCGCCTGGCGCTGACGGGCATCGATGCGGAAGGCATGAAGGCGTTTTGCCCGACATGGACCGACGAACAGCTGAAGCTGCGCGCCGAATGGCTGCACACCTGCTACGAGCCCGCCATCGTCACCGCCTTCGAGGACTTCCACAAGGACGACATCTTCCCGGATCTGCCGAAGCTCAAGCGGCCGGCGATGCTGATGGTGGCCGGCCGTGGAGGCGTGATCGAAACCGTGGACGAGGACGAGGCCCGCACGCTGTATCCGGCGCTGGAAATCACCCGGGTGCTGAATGCCGGGCACATGATCCCTTGGGATGATTTCGACGGCTTCTTTGCCGCGCTTGGAGATTTTCTCTCCCGTTGATTGGGACGGCGGCGGATCGACGATCCACCGGCGTTTGTTTGACACTCGCTTTGCAACGCAAAGGATTCCATCCGTGCAGAAATATTACCGTATCGGCCAAATCGTTCCGAGCTCCAACACAACGATGGAGACCGAAATTCCCGCCATGCTGACGGCGCGCCAGTCCATCCGCCCCGAGCGCTTCACCTTCCACTCCAGCCGCATGCGGATGAAGAAAGTGGTCAAGGAAGAACTGGCAGCGATGGACGCCGAATCCGATCGATGCGCCGTCGAGCTTTCCGACGCCCGCGTCGATGTTGTCGGATACGCCTGCCTGGTTGCGATCATGGCGATGGGCCTTGGCTATCACCGCCAGTCGGAACAGCGCCTCACCGGCCGCACTCAGGAAAACGACACGAACATTCCGGTTGTTACCAGCGCCGGCGCGCTGATCGAGGGGCTGAAAGTGATGAAGGCAAAGAAGATTGCCGTCGTCGCACCCTATATGAAGCCCCTCACCGAACTCGTCGTGAACTATATTCGCGAAGAGGGCTTCGAGGTGACGGATTGGCGGGCGCTGGAAATTCCCGATAATCTCGATGTCGCCCGCCACGACCCGGAAAACCTGCCGGCGATCGTCCAGACACTCGATCTCTCGGATGTCGATGTGATTGTGCTTTCGGCCTGCGTACAGATGCCGTCGCTGCCTGTGATCGCCAAGGTCGAGGCCATGACGGGCAAGCCGGTCCTCACCGCCGCCGTCGCCACCACGTATTGCATGCTGAAATCACTGGGAATGGAAGCCGTCGCACCGGGTGCCGGCGCGCTGCTGTCCGGCGCGTATTGAGGAGAGCCCGATGATCAGTGCCGAAACCAACTATCAGGGCGTCTGGGGCAACCGCATCGGCTTCGGCCAGCGCCCCGCCTTGCTCGTCATCGACTTTCTGAAGGCCTATACGGTGGAAGGCGCGCCGCTCTTTGCGCCGGGTGTCGTCGATGCAGTGGCGCAAACACCGGCGCTTCTGGCTGCCGCGCGGGCCGCAGGCATTCCCGTCATCCACACCCGCATCCTTTATCTCGCGGAAAACTGTGCCGATGGCGGCATGTGGGTGAAGAAAGCCCCGGTCATGAAGGCCATGGTCGAGGGCAACGTGCTGGCCGAATTCTGCGACGGCGTCGCGCCGGAAAAAGGCGAACTTGTCATAATCAAGCAATATGCCAGTGCCTTCTTCGGCACCAGCCTCGGCTCGCTGCTGCACACGCAGGGGATCGACACGGTTATCATGGCCGGCTGCTCGACCAGCGGCTGCATCCGTGCGAGCGCCGTCGATGCCGTGCAGCACGGCTTCCGGACTATTGTCGTGCGCGATTGCGTCGGCGACCGGCATCCCGATCCGCACAATGCCAACCTCTTCGACATCGACAGCAAGTATGGCGATGTCGTTTCGAGGGAGGAAGCGATCGCCGAAATCGCCAAGGTCAAGTCCGACTGTCCGTAACTTTACAAAACAGCCAAGCCTTCAAACAAGATAGGGGAATGAGCATGGATCAATTCAGCTTCACGGAAATCTGCCTGCATCAGTTGAAGATGTCGGGCGTCCACGAGGGAGAAAAACTCATTGTCCTGACCCAGGGCAACGAGCGCCTCGACTACGCCGACGCCTTCATGGCGGCGGGCATGCGTCTTGGCGCCAAGATGTATCACATGCGTTTGCCGCCGGTGCCGCCGGCAGGTGCATGGGCGGTCGGCCAGACAGGCCTTGCCGCCATGCCGGAAGCGGTAGAGGCCCTGAAGGCCGCCGACATGCTCATCGATTGCATCTTTCTACTCTTCAGCCCGGAACAGATGGCGATCCAGGCGGCCGGCACGCGCATCCTGACCGCCGTGGAACCGCCGGAGATTCTGGCGCGCATGCTGCCGACAAAGGAACTGCGCGAGCGCGTGGAATTTGCTGGAGACCTGCTGTCCAAGGCGAAAGTGATGCGGATCACTTCTCCGCATGGCACGGATGTCACTTACAAGCTCAACACCTATCCCGCCATTACGGAATATGCGTGCACGGACGAGCCGGGCCGCTGGGATCATTGGCCGTCCGGCTTTGTCTTTACGGGTGGTGACGACGATGGCGTCGACGGTACAATCGTCGTTGCTCCGGGTGATATCCTGCTGCCTCAGAACATCTACGTGCGCGACCCGATCATCTATACGATCGAAAACGGTTGGATCACCGACATTCGCGGCGGTCTCGATGCCGAACTGGTCAAATCCTACATGGCAGGTTTCAACGACCCGCGTGGCATGGGCATGAGCCATGTCGGCTGGGGCCTTAATCAGAACGCTAAGTGGCATCGAATGGTGCCTGGCGAATTCCCCGGAGGCATGGGCATGGAGGCACGCTCCTTCTACGGCAACGTGATGTTCTCCACTGGCCCCAACAACGAGCTCGGCGGCCCGAATGACACCGCCTGCCATCTGGACATCCCGATGCGCGGTTGCTCGCTGTTCCTCGACGATGAACCGATGGTTCTGGATGGCGACATCGCCGTCAAGGAAATGAAGTACAACTTCAAATAACCGAGATAGCCAATCCGCTCCGCGCGAGATCGCGCGGAGCGGGTGCGGCTCGAGACGCCTTGACCAGCGTAACCTGCTGTGATGTTTCCTGCAGTCCGCGCTGCATTCGCGCCAAAGAGCCGCAAACCGATGGACCACACCGACGATGACCGCAAAAGACACCGAAGACCTGCCCGAAGCGCCGGCGCCTCACAATGGCTACCACGTCACGGAGCAAGTCGGGCATCTGCTGCGCAAGGCCTATCAGCGTCATCTCTCGATTTTCCAGACCAATGCGAGTGATCCAGACCTGACATCGGTGCAGTTCGTGACGCTGTGCGCGCTGCATGACCTCGGTCCCAGTTCACAGGTCGAACTCGTCAAGGCCACCTCCGTCGACCAGGCGACCATCCGTGGCATCGTCGAGCGGCTGAAGGCCCGTGGACTGATCGATCTCTCCAAGGACGAGGCCGACGGCCGCAAGGTGGTTATCTCCCTGCTACCCAAGGGCGAAGCCCTGCTGCAGGACATGTATCCGCAAGCCTATCTCATCAGCGAAAAGACCGTCGCGCGTCTCAACCCCGCGGAACGCATAGCGTTGCTGTATCTCCTGCGCAAGATCGCCGACGATGAGAACGGAGAACAGTAGGTGCTGATTGGGGTACCCGCGGTCTTGACCGGGATCGAACCACCGCACACTCCATCGAAGAAAACGATCGCGCTGGATTCCTTAGTGGGCCTTGCCTCCGCCTCGTTTCCAAAGGTGAATTCCGTGAGGTTCAATCCATAAGGGGAGCTGAATTTCTCGGCGCCCGCTCCAGGGAGCCGAGGTTTTCCACGCCGGTTGATTTTCCGGTCTGCGAGGGTCCAAGCACGGCAAAGCAGCGCATCGGCAATCCTCCAACTGCCGTGATTGATCGCCACTCCATTTTCAGTATGGGCATTGGTTACACAGATGCCCACTTGATGGCCTCAGTTCTGCTCGATCAGCGGGCGGCCTTATGGACCAGAGATAAGCGTCTGCGGGCAGCGGCCGAAAAGGCGGGGGCTTCACTGCACACCCCTGGCAATGCGCGAAACTAGATGCTCTATCGAAGCACTCAGTCCCTTAAATGACCGCGAAATCTCCTTCGTTTTTCAGCGGCGCACCAGTTCTGCGTCCCCGCCGGTATAATCGCACGCGCCTGGAAACGTCAGATTTTGAGGGCATTCTCCTAGACTCGACTCGAATCCCCGGGAATGCTTCATTGGCGCTCGAAGGACTGAAGATGACATACGAGTGGATGAAAGCCGACACGACGAATGCGACCTATTAAGCCACCCGCGTGCGCATTGATATTGTCAGCGTTCAGTGTTCCCGTCGCCTTGTTTTTGCACGCATCGCCTGTTTAGTCGACCATCGAACTGAAATTACCGAGCCTTCCCAGGTAGAACGTCCATATGCAAGTCAGGATGTCTCGCGCGATTTGACCTGCTGGAGGCGTTGAACGGCGTTTGTCCCGGTGGTCGAAGACAAGGAAGTAATTCGAACGGGCTCTCGCGCGGCCTGCGTGCGAACCCGCTGGATGAGCGTTCGAACCTGTCGGATCGATGCACTGACCCGTTACCCCGCTGACTCCCAGAGAACCCGGTAAGATTCATGGCACAAATTCGTATCCACCATCGCACGATCTATCGCTACCGTTACGCGGTGCATCTGAGGCCTCATCGGCTGATGTTGAGGCCGCGCGAGGGCCGCGATCTCCGGCTGCTGTCGTATGAGGTCTCGATAGCACCACAGGCCCAGCTCAGTTGGGCGACGGATGTCTTCGGCAATGTCGTTGCCACTGCGGTTTTCAACGAGATGGCCGATGTCCTGACCGTTGATAGCGTCGCCCTGGTAGACCTTACCGCCGCAGCATGGCCGGTCTTTGCTATTGCAGGCTCCGCCGTCACTTTTCCCTTCCGCTATTCGGATGAGGAATGGACAGATCTCGGGGCGCTGACGGCTCGGCAGTATGCCGACCCATCCGAGCAGCTTCAGCGATGGGCACGAGGGTTTGTCGCGAGCAATTCGACAGACACGCTCTCGCTTCTGAAGGACATAAGCGCTGGGGTGTCGTCATCGATCTCCTATCAAAGCCGTGAGGCGGAAGGCACACAGCCGCCAACCCAGACTTTGGATCGTAGTTGGGGATCGTGCCGCGACTTTGCAGTGCTGTTTGCAGAAGCCGTTCGTTGTCTGGGCTTTGGAGCGCGCATTGTGTCTGGATACCTGTTCAATCCCGATCAAATATTGCTCGGTTCGCAGGATCAGGGCTCGACCCATGCCTGGGTCGAGGTCTTCCTACCGGGCGCAGGATGGATCACATTTGATCCGACCAATCGCAGCATGGGCGGGGCCAATCTCATCCCTGTCGCTGTCACTCGTGATATCGCGCAATCCGTTCCCGTTGCAGGCAGCTTCGTCGGTGCGGCAGATGCATTCGGATCAATGGACGTGGAGGTGCAGGTCGAAATGTCTGCATGAACTTCGCAGCAGGCCCACGGAACGATCGCAACGATCGGGCGTAGCTTCGCTTTTTTGTCGCCGCATTGGTCGATCCATCATACATATAGGCGTAATATCCATTATGCATCGACCAAAGGAAACTTCTGCGACGGCGCCATTCTGCGAACGAGCATGAAGTGCGCGAACGGTTCAGTGTGCGACGCCTGGTTCCCCATGTGCCCTCACGATAGCGTCCGCTTCCTTGCCGTATAGCTCCTCGAAGTGATCGAAGGTCTTGGAAAAATAACCAATGCCCTGCGTCGCCGAGCGCAGCGCCCGCGCCAGATCGTCGAGTGCGCCGCCCGGAATAAGTGCCCGGAAGATGTCCCATCCCTTGGCGGTTTCATCCCGGTCGAAGCCGAGAACTTGGCCCTTGAGAGCGGAGACGATCTGGACGAGGCTGCCGGAATAGATCGACGGAATGTGAATTTCGCTGCGGAAGACCGGTTGCATTAAAACTGCCGCCCCTTCGGAAAGCGCCTGTCGCACTCCCATTTTCGACGCAGTCCGGAAGGCGTGTTCCGAACTGTCGACGGCATGGTGCTGACCATCGTACAGCGTTACGCCGACATCGATGACCTTGAAGCCTAGCGGCCCTTTCTCCATAGCTTCGCGCGCGCCTGCTTCGACAGCTGGGATATAGTTGCGCGGGACGACGCCACCCTTGACGGTCTCGCTAAAGCTGAAGCCCCGGCCGCGCTCATTGGGGCGAATGCTCAGCTTCACATCCGCGAACTGTCCGGCACCGCCTGTCTGTTTGCGGTGACGGTAATGAACCTCGGATGGTTTCGCAGTTGTCTCGCGGTAGATCGGGCTGGGCGTTCGATCGGTTACGTCGATATGAAACACGTCGGACAGGGTTCGGCAGAGATCGCGCAGATGCACCGGCCCCTGGACGCAGACGAGATGGGCCCCGGTGCTTTCCTCCTGCGAGACCGTTAGGCCGCGATCCGTCTCGGATAGTTTTGCCAGCGTTTCGGAGAGCTTGTTTTCATCGCGCTCGCTGCCCGGGACTAGGATCCTTTCAAGCATCGGGGTGGGCGGCTGCGTCCACTCAGGCGGGGCGACCACCGCGCCTGATGTCAACAGCGAAGGGACGGGCAAGTGGTCGGACTTGACCGTCGCAAACACATCCCCCGACGCAGGCACAACGGCCGAATTGGACTTCCCGTTTGCGAGATGCTGTACGGCTCCGAGGCCGGAGCCGCCCAGCGATGCGCCCTGCCGCAGTCCATCGCCAAGCGCGCGCACGAGCACTGTCTTACCGACATTCTGGCGATGATAGGCATGGAAGCTCACGGCGGTCAGCTTGTTTTCATCGACATTGCTCGCACGAGCTAGGCGCTGTCGAAGAACCCCGACCGGCGGCGCCTCGTGGCGCAGCGCCTTCATCAGCCTCATCATGCCGTTGCCGTGACTTGCGGCACCGATCAGGACTGGAATAATCCTGTTTTCCCTGAGAACCCGCGATGAAATGGCATAGAGCGCGTCGCTGGGCGGCTCGCGATCTTCGATCAGCTCCTCGAGAAGCCAGTCGTCGAATTCGGACAGGTGTTCCAGGAGTTCGCTGCGCGCTTCGTGCTCGCGCTCGGCGGCGCTTTCGGGGATTGCGATCAGCGCCGAAGTCTGGCCTTCCCGGTAGCGCCACGCCCGTTCCGAAATCAG
This sequence comes from Rhizobium anhuiense bv. trifolii, assembly GCF_024346605.1. Classification (NCBI taxonomy): domain Bacteria; kingdom Pseudomonadati; phylum Pseudomonadota; class Alphaproteobacteria; order Hyphomicrobiales; family Rhizobiaceae; genus Rhizobium; species Rhizobium anhuiense. Next base: position 350,954 of record NZ_CP098801.1, on the reverse strand, counting down.
ATCGCAACTGCCTATGATCCTGTCCCCCTCGCGGATCGGGATCTGGCGAAGCAAAAGCGTGTGGTTGGCGTAGTCTTGAAGCGCGGCGATCACGTCCCTCAGCCGCCCTCTCGGTTCGTCCATCCGGTTGACGAAGAGGATGCACGGCGTCTCCGAGGCCTCGATTACCCGCAGATAGGGCGCGGCGAGCACAGCCTCCTCGGGTGCCGATGAAACGCACAGGATGCAGGCGTCGCTGGCAAGAAGCGCGTGTTGTGCATGCGCCAACGCTTCGTTGGGTCCTGGCGCATCCAGCGCACACCACGCCTCGTTTCCAAAGGTGAATTCTGTGAGGTTCAATCCATAAGGGGAGCTGGATTTTCTCGGCGCCCCCTCCAGGGAGCCGAGCTTTTCCACGACTGTTGATTTTCCGGTCTGCGAGGGTCCAAGCACGGTAAAGCAGCGCATCGGCATTCCTCCAACTGCCATAAACACAATTTTCACATAGGATGCCCTGAACCGCTGCAAGGCGCCAGAGGTGTTCATGGGCGCGTGCTTTATCTCGACGAGCATGGTCGAAGCATACCTGGCCCGCCGGCCCAGGCGTTCTGCTTCGTGAGTACGAAAGTGAAAACGGCAAGGTCGGAGGCCTGCAATTTTTTCGCATAGGCATGAAGAACGATCGTGCCTTCCTGCAGCTTTTGGCAAAAGGCTTCGAGACGAACGATGACGGCCAGGTCTCGCCGCCGCACGATTGGCTTTGAAAGTCCTTTTGGCACGGACATTTCGCCATTTTTCAAAGTATTCTTGCCGAGAAACTTCAAAGGGTGCCAATTTTGCTCGATGGCTTCAATGAAGGCTGGATCACTTCGAGCGGCAGGGAACAGAGCAACGGAGCGGGACCGTCGCGTTCGAGACGGTGCTCAGCGAGATGATCGCCCAGGGCTAAGAGTCCAAGAAACATCTTGATTACCGGATCATTTGGGAAGTTTGGCCAGGTGGCCGGACAACTTCTGCAATTGTGCCCATGCGATCCCGAAAGTGCCGTCGAGTGAACGGCGCTGACTTATCGCCGGGTCTTGGAGGGGTCGCCGCGATCATTTGCGGGAGATCGGTCATCGGCCGACGCCGGCCCCGGAGAGAAATACGTGTTCGACGAGCTTGAGCGTCCGCAGCATAGGATGCGTAATCAAAAGAATCTGGTTCTTGCCGGCGCACCGGGACTCGTCCTTGAATTTCTCGAGCCACGGATCCAGCCGACCTAGACATGCGTTTGACGCAAAAACGCCCGCGTCATGAGCGGGCGTCGAGCGGTCGGAGAGACTAAATGATGTGCGGTTAGCGCGCGATCGATGCACGGGCGAGGCTGCGGATGTCAGCACGGTCGATCCCAAGGTCCTGCAGCTCACGGCTAGACATGCGGCCGAGTTCGGTGACGGTCTGACGGAACTTGCGCCAGTTGTTGAAAGAGCGTGCTACGTTCATGATAATCCACTTCCTGAGGGCTATGTGACGTCAGCAACCTTGCTTGGTTCCGGCGTCGTTTCGATGATCGGAATATAGGCGTTTCAATCGGTTTAAAACAGCGACAATCCCTCACCCCACCTATGCGCAGGACGCATAAGGTTTTCTTTTGCAACGGGAAATGCTCTTTTTTCAGCCTCGAACTTTACACTAAGTAGGCGGGTTACCATCCCGGTTTTCTTTCAGTTGCACGGTTTCCTTCGGCCCACGTCCCAATCAACATTGTCATGAAGCGCTCGGCCGCGGGCGAAAGCGTCCCACCGCGACGACGCACAATGCCGATCGTTCGTGAGATTTGAGGATTGCCAATAGGTCTCGTGACGAGGAACGGGTGCTCTTCCTGTGGGGTGGCGAGTTTAGGCAGAACCGAAATTCCAAGCCCCGCTTCCACCAAACCAAGCGATGTCGAAAGATGTGTGACTTCATAGGACCAGCGCAGTTTCAGGTTCGACTTCGCCAGAGCGGCGTCAAGAAGCGTACGGTTGCCGCTGGACCGGTGAACTGTGATCAGTTGATAGGGCGCCAGATCGTCCCATTCGAGTTCGCTCTTCGCTGCCAGCGGATGATCCTTGCGTGCCGCCAGCACGAATGGATCTTCGATGAGCCTCTCGAAGATGAGGTCGGGATCTGAAAAGCCCATGATATTAATGCCGAACTCGACTTCCCCACGGGCGACTGCCTGCAGTCCGTCGGTGGCCGGGAGATCGAGAATGCGAAAACGAATGTTCGGATACTCGGCGCTGAATTGCTTGATGACGGTCGGCAAAAAATAGAAAGCAGCCGTCGGCAGACATGCGATTGTCACGAGGCCGCTGCGCTGAGATCCGACATCGCGCACCGCAAACAGCGACGTGTCGAACTCCTCAAGCATTCGTCGCACCAAAGGTATCAGTTCCGCGCCAAGGGCGGTTGTCGAGACATGACGCGTGGTGCGCTCGAGCAAAGGCGCCCCGATTGCCAGCTCGAGCTTCTGAATTCGACGACTGAGCGCCGGCTGGGACAGATTGAGCGCTTCGGCAGAGCGGTGGAAGTTTTCCAGTTCGACGACCGACAGAAACGCGCGCAGATCCAGTATCTCGCAATTGATGCTCATGACGCATCATTCCCTCTGATATTCGCATTTCACATATCAATCATTTTGCCGCTTACTGCAACAAAGAAGCTGATTGATATATAAATCACATCAGTATGCGGGTTCAACCATGAACGACCTGATTTCCATTCCCTGCGTTCTGATGCGAGGCGGCACCTCCAAAGGACCGTTCTTTCTCGCATCCGATCTTCCATCGGATTCGCGGCAACGCGATCAGATCCTGCTTTCAGTCATGGGTTCGGGTCACCCTCTGCAGATTGACGGTATTGGCGGCGGCAACCCCGTCACCAGCAAGGTTGCCATCGTCGGCCCGTCAACTGTGTCCGATGCTGATGTCGATTATCTGTTCGCCCAAGTCCGCATCGATCAGCAGTTCGTGGATATCTCGCCCAACTGTGGAAACATGCTTGCGGCCGTCGGGCCGTTCGCGATCGAGGCCGGACTGGTCAAGGCGGCGACGGGCGTAACCCGCGTGCGCATTCACAACGTCAATACCGGCAAACTCATCGAAGCGGAGGTTCCGACCCCCGATGCCCGCGTTGCCTACATGGGAGATGCCTCGATCGACGGCGTGCCGGGCAATGCGGCACCGATCGCGCTGACCTTCATGGATGCGGCCGGGGCACGCACAGGCAAACTTTTCCCGACCGGCAACCCGTGCGACACGATTGATGGCATCGATGTGACCTGCATCGATTGCGCGATGCCGATGATGCTGCTCGAAGCCGCCGCCCTCCGTGTGACGGGAAACGAACCTGCAGCCGAGCTTAACGCCAACGGCGCAATGCTGCACCGACTCGAAACGCTACGGCTTGAGGCTGGCCGTCGTATGGGCATGGGCGATGTCAGCAACCAGGTCACGCCCAAACCGGTGTTGATCTCCACTCCCAACAAGGGCGGAGATCTCGGCGTGCGCTATTTCATGCCGCACCAATGCCACCCGTCTCTTGCAACAACCGGCGCGGTTGGGATTGCCACGGCCTGCATCAGCGACGGAACCGTCGCTGCGCAACTGATCGGCAATCGCAAGCCGCCGGTCATCCTCGTTCTCGAACATCCAAGCGGTCGTTTGGAAGTAAAACTGGATACCCGCGACGGCAAGACAGTTGCCGGAATCCTGCGGACGGCCCGACGCCTCTTCGAGGGCCGGGTCTTTGCAAAACCTATCGCGCAAGTGGTTTGCGCTGCATAATCGGAAGTGGTTGCCGGGAGGGCGCCACGCATCAGGGAGGAATACACATGCGCAAACTTATACTCGCCCTTGCGGCAACGGTCGCTTTTGCCGGTTCGGCTTTTGCGGAACCTGTGCGCATCAGCGTCGGGTCCTACAACCTCAACAACCTGCCCTTCCCGGTCGCAGCTGGCCTAGGTCTTTACGAGAAGGAAGGTCTTGAGGTGACCGTCGAAAACTTCGCATCTGGCGGCTCCAAGACCCTGCAGGCGCTTGTTGCCGGCTCCACGGATATCGCTGTCGGCTTCTACGACCATACGATCCAGATGCAGTCGCAGAACAAGGCGGTGGTCGGCTTTGTCCAGCTTGCGCGCAATTCTGGCCTGGTTCTGGCCGGCGGGAAAAACTCATCCTTCGATCCGACCAAGCCGGAAACGATCAAGGGCGCGAAGATCGGCATCACCGCACCGGGATCATCTTCCGACTTCTTCGTGCGCTACTACCTGCAGCGCAACAATCTTTCGGCCGACGACATCTCGCTGATCGGCGTCGGTTCCGGCGCGGCCGCAGTCGCGGCCCTCGAGCAAGGTAAAGTGGATCTTCTGGTCAACTACGATCCCGCGGCGACCTTTATCGAGGCAAAGGGTGTCGGCAAGATTTTGATCGACGCCCGCAGCGACGAGGGAGCAAAGGAGATCTATGGCGGAATTTATCCGACCGCCGTCCTCTATGCGACACAGGCCTATATCGATGAGAACCCGGAAACCATCCAGAAGGTCACGAACGCGACCGTCAAGGCACTGGCATGGATGAACACACATAGCGCTGAAGAGATTGTCGAAAAACTGCCGGAAGAATTCATCTCCGGCGACCGGGACACCTATGTGAAGGCCGTCCAGAATGCCAAGCCGATTTTCTCGGTGGACGGCAAGTTCAGCGAGACCGACACGCAGACGCCGTTGGCCGTCCTCAAGAGCTTCAACGAAAAGGTTGCTGCCGCAACAATCGATCTTTCCAAAACCTACACGAACGCTTTCGTGGACAAGGTAACGGATAAGACCACCAATTGATCCTAGGAGGAGGCCATGTCTTTGGCTGTCGTAAACCCCATGCCTATCCCGACGGGACAGCAAAATGCAAAGTCGATGGTATCGATCGACGCCGTGACAATGTCATTTGGTTCCTATGTCGCGGTGCAGGACGTCAACCTCACGGTTGCCGATGGCGAGTTTCTCGCCATCGTCGGCCCGACCGGTTGCGGCAAGAGCACTATTTTGAACGCGATCGCAGGTCTTCTGAAACCCGCGAGCGGTACGGTGACGATCGACGGCACGCCGGTAAAGGGCGTGCAGAATGACATTGGCTATCTCTTCCAGCAGGACGCGCTGCTTCCGTGGAAGACATCCATCGAGAATGTCGAGCTCGGCCTGATGTTCAGGGGTGTTGGAGCCACTGAGCGCCGTGAGCGTTCGATGAGCTGGCTTGCCAAGGTCGGGCTGAAGGGGTTCGAACACCGCTATCCGCACCAACTCTCCGGCGGCCAGCGTAAACGTGTCCAGATGGCGCAGGCCCTCATTGCCGGTCCGAAGGTGATCCTGATGGACGAGCCCTTCTCCGCGCTCGACATCCACACGCGGCACCTTATGCAGAATGAACTGCTGCGCCTTTGGCAGGAAGAACGCCGCGCCGTGGTCATGATTACGCACGACCTTGAAGAGGCCATCGCGCTGGGAGACCGCGTCGCCATTCTGGCCGCCGGCCCTCGATCGCGGGTCATCGAAAGTTTCCCGGTCGATCTCGAGCGGCCACGGGATGTGGCAGAGATCAAACTCGATCCACGCTTTATGGATCTGTATCGCAATATCTGGGCTTCCCTGCGTGGCGAAGTGGAGAAAAGCTATGAACGTCGGGACTGAACGCACTATCCAGCTCGGTATGCTGGTTTTTATCCTCGGTGGCTGGCAGCTCGGCGTGACCGCCGGCTTCATTGATGTCTTCTTTTTCCCGGCGCCACTCGATATCTTCAATCAGATTGTCAGCTGGATCGTTGACCCGGGCTTTTACAAGCACGTCTCGATAACCCTGACGGAAACAGTGCTCGGTTACATCATTGGCACGGGCCTTGGTGTCGCCGCTGGTGTATGGCTCGGTCTCAGCCGGAGCGCCGCCCGGATCCTCGACCCGTTCATCAAGGGGCTCAACGCCGTTCCGCGCGTGGTGCTTGCCCCGATTTTCGTTCTTTGGCTCGGGCTCGGCCTTTGGTCGAAGGTGGCGCTTGCCGTAACACTTGTTTTCTTCATTACCTTCTTCAACGCCATGCAGGGCGTCCGCGAAGTCAACCCGGTGGTCCTCGCGAATGCAAGGATCCTCGGAGCCAAACCTTCCGATCTATTGCGGCATGTCTATTTCCCCGCAGCAGCAAGCTGGATCCTGTCGTCGCTTCGTACCTCCGTCGGTTTCGCGGTCGTCGGCGCCATCATTGGCGCGTATCTTGGCTCCTCTGCAGGACTGGGCTACCTGATCGCGCAGGCGGAAGGCAACTTCGACGCGGTGGGGGTGTTTGCCGGCATCATCATCCTGGCCATGTTCGTGCTCATCATCGATCGAATTCTCGATGTTCTGGAAGGCCGGCTCATCAAGTGGAGACCGAACGCCGCAGAAGAGAGAGCGGCGTAACAAATCGAATTAGCTTCCATGTGAGTTCTGATTGGGGGTGCCGCCATCGGCACTCCGTTCTTTTTGGCCTTGTGTTAGAGTACCGCCAGCTCCCGATTGATATGCTGGCTCAAAGTTGGAATCGTGGGCGTATTAAGCAGCCATTGGTTAACACCTCAATTGGATTGGCTTCCAAAAACGCGTTGACCACGTGGCATGCCTTATGATGCCCACTTGTCCTGTGGTGACCTTGTCCGTCGGGATAAGCTTGAGTTCGGCGACAAGCGCATCGCGATACGGGACGATCTGCGTGATTGCCATGCGTTGACGGCGAGTAGTGTACGATACCAGCTTGCGAAGTGCTGAAAGCTGAGTGTTCTACCATTATGTCAGGCTCATAACTGGACGAAGCGGCGGCGTATGTACAGCGGAACGGAAACATACCTCGGCACATTTGCGGAGAAGTATTTTGCGGCATTGCAATAGCTGATAACGCACTGCAATATAACTGTTACAAATCTGTGCAGTTGGGGTGCCGTGTGATGAGGATTTGCATCTATAAGTCGGAAAGAGCCCCTGAGCTTACCCTCTTGCTGCGAGAGGGCCTGCCTCTACCGCTCGATACCAAGATAGACAAATGGACCAAAATCAAGGTCGTCACCGACAGGGAAATGAGAGCAGACCTTTTGAATCAAGTTGGCGGCGCGGGGTACGCGTTAGTTCGGCTTGCCGCGATTAGGCAACATTAGGCAATAGCACTGCTGGTTGCCGCGTTATCACGACACTGCCATCGCATCGCGAGGCTTTGTCTGCTGGAAACACGCACCCAGGCGCTCGTGCGCGGACCGGCCGCCACATTGCCCACCTCGGACTGAAAGTTGCCTGGTGAATTGCCGCTCCAGAACCAATATGAACCGTTGCTCGGCTCAACTATTAAAAATCTACTCTTTAGTAGCCACAATATGGTCGTTGCTCGATATCAACACCGACCCGGTCGTGTTGTTTGACGTAAATGACTTGGCTATCGTCATTTTGCCATGCGGAAAGGAATTCTATGCGACGGATTGGCCTGATCCTTGAAGACGGGTTTCAGCTTATGGGGCTGGCGGCCCTTGCTGCCTTCGAACTCGCTAATGCCGAACTCGGCGAAGAAGGTTATCAGTTGACCGTCTTATCGGAACACGGCGGCACTGTCAGGTCTTCGATGAACACGGGCATCGAGACCGTGGCGCTGGGCGTCATGCCCGACACGCTGATGGTGGCGGGCGAACTCGTTCCCTCTCCCATCTCCTCAGGGCTGCGTGGCTATCTGGCGCGCGCCGGCAAGGAGGCACGCAGGGTTGCCGGCGTCTGCACCGGTGCTTTCGTGCTGGCTGAGGCCGGTCTGCTGGACGGCCGCACCGCCACCACCCACTGGGCGCATGCACCCAACCTCAGATTCCGATTTCCTAAAGTTACCGTAGACGAGGACCGAATTTTCATCCGCGACGGCAATATCTGGACCTCAGCCGGAATGTCCTCGGCCATCGACCTGACGCTGGCGCTGATCGAGGACGATCATGGATCGACCCTTTCGCGAGCGATTGCCCGCAAACTCGTCGTCTATCATCGGCGCCCCGGCGGCCAATCTCAATTCTCGGCGCTTCTGGAACTGGAGCCACGATCCGACCGGGTGCAGCGTGCCCTGACCTATGCCCGGGAGAACTTGCGCAATCCTCTCTCGGTCGAGGAACTTGCAGAAGCAGCCAGCCTGTCGCCCCGTCAGTTCAGCCGGATTTTCCGTGAGGAAACCGGTCAGTCACCGGCCAAGGCCGTCGAGATGCTGCGCCTGGAAGCTGCGCGCGTTATGCTTGAAGAGGGCCGGCATCCGATGGACATCGTGGCCCGTGATACCGGCTTTGCCGACCGCGACCGCATGCGCCGTGCCTTCCTGCGCAGCTACGGGCAGCCGCCCGCCAGCCTGAAGCGCAGCCTCAAACTGATGGAAGACAGCGCGGCGGCATGACCGGATTTGCCGTTCTCCGCCGATCGACGAGTCATCCACTTTGATAGCGCAGGCGTGGGCCGATCCGAAGGGCGCGCCCCCGAAACGATTGCCGGAATAGCAGCTGTCGCGACTGAGGTAATCGTCCGGCTTGTCGCTTCAGCATCAGGTCATGACACGCGGGGTCAACGACGCGACGAATTTTTATCCGGCTGGGGTGTTCTGTGGCAAGGCGTCGATTGCAAGGATTGCGGCGCATGCCCGTCCAGGACGACCGTGGTTAACCACAGAAGCTCTCCTCACCCAGAGCAATCTGCACTTGGCAGCGCGTTCTTTCCCAAGGCGAAGGATCCGCGCATGCCGATCCTGGTCGCCAGGCGCCCATGACGTGATGCCTCTCCTTCGTTCACTCACAGCAGGCGCCGGACGCCAGGCTGATCCTCTATCCTGATGCGGGTCACGCATTCCTGTTTCAGGAGATCGAGGATTTTGCCGTAAAGATCTATCTCTCCTCGCCTGAGGCCGCAACGTCACAGCCGTTCTAGGCAATACCCGGCCCCGTGCCGGGCTTTTATGTCGTCAAAAGGCCCATGTCCTGATTTGCCGTTTTTATGTCATTTGAGCCGCGACAGTCAGCACGCATAGTGAACCCATCGACGGCGCCATGGCGGCACGAGATTTGAAAGAGAAGGACGATTCCATGCAGATGACCGGCAACACAATCTTCATCACCGGCGGAACCTCCGGTATTGGCCGGGCGCTCGCCGAGGCATTCCATGTGCTTGGCAACAAGGTCATCATCGCCGGCCGGCGCAAGGCTCTGCTTGATCAAGTGGCTTCTGCCAACCCCGGCATCGATGGTGTGGAGCTCGACATCTCGGACGCGGCCGACATCGACCGTGTCGCAGCACAGCTGGTCCACGACTATCCCACACTGAATGTCTTGATCAACAATGCTGGCATCATGCCGTTCGACGATCCTTCCGCGACCATCGATGACAGCGTGTCGCGCCGGATTCTCGACACCAACCTGCTTGGCCCGATACGCTTGACGTCCGCGCTGATCGAGCATCTGAAGGCCCAGCCCCGCGCGACGATCATCCACAACACCTCCGTCCTTGCCTATGTGCCAATCGCGACCAACGCCGTCTATTCGGCCGCGAAGGCCGCGCTGCATTCCTACTCTCTGTCGCAGCGCTTCATGCTGAGAGATACGAGTGTCACCGTGCAGGAAATCGCGCCGCCGTGGGTCGATACCGATCTCATCAAGAAGAGCGGCGATCCTCGCGCCATGCCGCTGAATGCCTTCATCGTGGAAACCATGAAGGGTCTTGCGACCGATGCGCCGGAGGTTTTCGTCGAGGGAATCCGCGCGCTGCGTGACAATCCCGGTCTGAACGAACACGCGCTGGTCAATGGCTTTAACGCCGAGATCGCCGCAAACCCGATCCCCTTCTGAGATCTCCATCCCGTCAGTGCCAGAGCCCGCAGACGGCGGGCTCTGACGTCAAGGAGCTTGAAAGCCATGTCTGCGTCGCTCGCCCACACCTCCCACGATAGATTTGTTCGCGCGGGATTCCTTGCGCTCGGGAGCTTCGCCATCGGCACCGAGGGTTTCATGATCGCGCCGCTCTTGCCGGTCATGGCCGAGGACTTCCGCATGGCCGTACCGGCGGTAGCCCATTGGCGTTCAACACGTCAACTATGTATTTTGGTTCTCCGTGGGAATCGGGCTTGGCGCAGCCGTCCTAGGCATGGGCGTCATCTGGGATATCGGCCTACTGGCGGCCTCGGCGGAACTCGTCGCCTTCGCAGTGAATGCCGTCTTCGTCAGCAAGCGATGACTGCGATCGACAGATCGGACGCTTTCCTCCTGTCACAGCAATCGCCACATCCTCATCCCCTCGCCCACCGGCGATCATTTCGCCACGGAAACAGCTCGAAAGGAGCAATCCTATGACCTCTCGTATCGACACTCCGGCCGCCACCGCTGCGACCGGCGAAACAGCCGATGTCTTTGCCGCGACCCGCAAGTCCATCGGCATGGTTCCCAACCCCTATGCCGCCGTCGGCAGCCTCAACACCTCGGCCCTGCAGGCGATGCACAAGTGACGACTTTCGTGCTTCTCGATGTGCTGGCGGCCGTATCGCCAGGCACGTCCTGAATTGCAGTCTTTACGTCATTCTGAACAGGCCTGCCAAAACCTATCCTCTACGAACACACATCCAGCAACGGATGACGCAAAGGAACTGATCATGAGCACGACCCTCGAGACGGCCCCGACACTCCGCGTTCAAGCTGGCGGCATCCGCTTCGCCTACCGCAAGCTTGGAGCAGAAAGTGGCGTTCCGCTTGTCTTCTTGCAGCATTTTACCGGAACCATGGATGCCTGGGATCCGCGCGTGGTCAATGCGCTTGCCGCCGACCGGCCTGTCATCGTGTTCAACAATGCAGGCGTGGGGACATCCACCGGCAACGTTCCCGACACCGTCGAGCAGATGTCTGCCGATGCCGAAAGCTTCATGGCGGCGCTTGGCCTGACCGAAGTCGACCTTCTTGGGTTCTCGCTCGGCGGCTTCCTCGCCCAGGTGATCGCTGCCGGTTCGGCGGTCAAGGTTCGGAAGCTCGTTGTCGCAGGTTCCGCCCCCGGAGGCGGCGAGGAACATCTCCTGCAGGTGGTTCAAGAAGCATTTTCGAAAAACGCCCGGGACGTGCGCCTTCCCCTCTTCTTTACGCCGAGCAAGGCGAGCCAAGCCGCAGGTTCCGCCTTTGTCGACCGCGCGGCCGCCCGCAGCCAAGGCCGCGACCCCGAAAGCGGTGATGCCGTGAGCAACCCGCAGGCGGCCGCGATCATCGCGTGGTGTGCAAACAAAGATGCCGACCACGCAGCCTTGAAGGCCATCCGCCAGCCCACCCTTATCGTGCATGGCAGCGACGACACGATGTTTCCGGCAGTCAACGCCTACGAGATGTTCAAGCACATGAGCAGCGGAACATTGATCATCTATCCAGACTCCGGCCACGGCGCTCTCTTCCAATACGCCGACACCTTCGTCGCGCACGTCCAGACCTTCCTTAACGCCTGAACGCTCATCCGCATCCATTCGAAGGGCCTTCTCATGAACACGCTTGCGCAGAAGATCATCGATGCCCATGGCGGCCTCGACACCTGGAAGACATTCACCGGCCTCACTGCGCATCTGAAGCAGGGCGGTGCGCTCTGGGACCTCAAGGGCCATGGCGGCAAACTCGGCGAGACCAATGTCACGGTCGGGTTGGGCGATGAATGGGCGTCCCACCATCCGTTCGGAGCCGATGGCAAGGTTACTCTGTTCCGGCCCGAGAAGGTTGAGATCAAGGACAGCTCGGGTCGGGTGCTTGAGGAACTGGAAGCCCCCCGCGCCTCATTCGCCGGCCACACGCTCGAGACGCCGTGGACGGACCCGCAGCTAGCCTACTTTGTCGGGATTGCCATGTGGACTTATCTCAATATGCCGTTCCTTCTGGCCGCTCCTGGCGTCGTTAGCGAACAGCTCTCCGACTGGAGCGAGAACGAGGAGACTTGGCAGCGTCTCAAGGTGACGTTCCCGAAGGGAATCGCAACCCACAGCACCGTCCAGACGCTTTACGTGGATGCGGACGGTCTGCTGAAACGGCACGACTACGACGTGGAAATCGCCGGCAACACGCCGGGTGCCCATTACATCGACGGCTACACGACGGTATCGGGGATCAAATTCCCAACCGAACGGCGCATTTTTCCGCGTCAGGCCGACGGGACATCGCTTCCGGAACCTCTCGTCGTGTCGATCGACCTTTCCGACATAACGCTGCGCTGAACGCCAGTCGGCGATAGCAATGCTGCCCGCCCCTAAGGAAAACGTGATGTATGTTCCTGAAGTCAGTCTGGCCGTCGCCATGGCAGCGATCATGGCCGCAGAGACCAAGGCGACCGAGATCGGCGTCCGGGTGGCCATCGTCGTGCTTGATCGCGGCGGAGAGCAGATCGCCATGGCGCGTATGGACGGCGCCTGGCCGGGGGCGTTCGATCTGGCCTTTGGCAAGGCTGAGACGGCTCGATCGTTTCATGCGTCCTCTGCCGCATTCGTCCCGATGATCCAGCCGGGCGCGGGTCTCTTTACCGTCGGGAATGCCTGCGCCGGCAAATATGTCATCCTTCCCGGCGGCCTTCCGATCGAACTGGAAGGGCACGTCGCAGGAGCGGTCGGTGTGAGTGGCGGCTCCGGGGAACAGGACGCGCTCATTGCTCGAAGCAACTGTCCTCGAGCAAGGAAAAACGTGACCACCAGACACTGGCCGCAATCACAACGGTTGTTTGTCCGCAATGACGAAGGCGACCGGGTTGGGGTTAGCGCATCGAAAAGGATCTCCGTTATGACGACTGAATTGCTGATGCCGAGAACTGCCTCCTTTGTTGACATCGACGGCCTTAAGATCCGATTGGTCCGGTCGCCTTCGGACACAGGTCTGCCGGTACTGATCACAGCGCCATGGCCCGAGAGTATCTATGCCTTCAATCTCGTCTGGCCTCGGATCTGCGCCTTGGGTCCCGTCACGGCGGTCGATCTTCCAGGCTTCGGCATGTCCGAGAGCAGGCCGGATCTGATGTCGCCCGAGACGATGGGTCAGTTCCTCATCCGGACGATGGATGAGCTTGGCATCGAACGCGCGCATGTCGTTGCGCCGGATGTCGGTACGCTGGCGGCGCTCTTCGCTGCGAGCAACAATCCGGAGCGCTTTGAAAGCATCGTCGGCGGCAGCGGTGGCATCAGTCTGGAGCTTCTGGGCGAACCGTTGCGGCAAATTGTAGAATCATCAAGGGACGACTTTGCCGGCTCGGATGGCGGCGAACAGGTCTATCAGCTGGCCAAGACCATGGCGCGGGGCCCCATCCCGGAGGTCATTCTGGAGGATTACCGGGCGTCTTCCAAAGGGCAGCGCTGGAACGAGGTCGCGGATTTTGTGCGCGCCTATCGTCGCGACCTTCCCCGATTGGCGGAGTTGTTGCCGACGATAGCGACACCGACATTGGTGGTTTCAGGAAAGGACGACCCGTACGTTCCGCCATCGAACGGGCAGTTTCTAAATCATCGCATGCCGCATTGCCGCGCCGAAGTGATCGAGGCCGGTCACTTCGTCTGGGAAGATGCAGCTGAGACCTATGGGAAGCTCATCTCTGAGTGGATCACCGGAAGCTATCGGGACATCTGAACCATCCCACAAACAGAGTAACTGTTCACAAGCCGCAGCAGCCTGTCAGGGTCGTCGGCAAGGGCATTGAACGCGATGAAAGCGGCGGACTGCCATAACCGTTTTCGCACTGGGCGGGTTTCAGCTCTTGAGCCATTACGATCCGTCGCCCGTTTAACGCAAACGCCGGCGGCCCGCTTAGGCTGGCCGCCGAGCTTCACATGAATCTCTTCATGATGGACTAAGCCAGTCCTCCGCTCAAGTTCGGAAGGCTATGCGTCGCCCGAATGAGATCAGCCGCCCGCTCTCCGATGACAACGCAAGGTGCCATCGTATTTCCAGTTGTGATCCGCGGCATGATCGAGGAGTCTGCGATGCGCAGGCCATCGATGCCGTAGACCTTGAGCTCGCTGTCGACCACCGACATGCTGTCGCGTCCCATTTTGGCTGTGCAGGATTGATGCCAATAGGTCACGGCCGAACGCCGGATAAAGTCGATCATCCCCGATCGGTCGCGCCCGCCCGGAGCCGCCTCGCCTGTCACCAGTGGCGAGAAGGCATCACTGTTTCCGAGTTCGCGACACAATTCCACCGCAGCCAAGGCAGCCGCCATGTCTTCCGGCGCGCTGAGAGAATTCGGTTCGATCAGGATAGGGTCATTTATATTGGGGCCGGAGAGCCGCAGTCGACCACGGCTTTTTGGCTGGGCGAGACCGCTAAACATCGTCCAGCCATGTTGCGGTGTTTCGAGGCCCGTCTCGATCGGGGACGGCACAGCGAACTCCAACTGGCACTGAAGAATGTCCGGCTGCGCAAGCCGCGAGTCGGTTTTCCAGTAGAGTTTTGCTTCGCAGCCGCTACCACCGACGGCTTCTGGTTTTCGATATGCCCACGTGCACCCGAATGCGAGATGATCCTGATGATTGCGCCCAACGCCAGGTAAGTGTTGAACCACGGGAATGCCGTGGGCTTGCAGCTCACCTTCCGGACCTATGCCGGACTGCATCAACAATTTCGGAGTGTTGATCGCGCCTAGCGACAGTACCGTTTCGCAACGCGCCGTGAATTGATGCCGCTGAGCATCGATGAGAACCTCGACCCCCGTCACGCGCTTGCCATCGAAAATGAGGCGCGTGACCAGTACGTCGGTCAGCACAGTCAGGTTTGGGCGCGACATGAGCGGGCGGACATAGGATCCAAAGACAGACTCCCGCTTGCCATCCCGGATCCGCAGCTCAGCGATAGATGCGCCGCCCGGGCCCTCCATCATTTCACCGTTCGGGCTATCGTAGACGGGAATGCCGATAGTGGATGCCGCACTCAACAAGGCCCCCGCGATCGGTTGGGGCGCCTGCGGCTGCGCTACGTAGGCCGGTCCTCCCACGCCGCGACGCGCTGGGTCCGGAGCGCCCTGCCAATCTTCGATCCGGCGATAGTAGCCGAGGATGGACTGATAGCCCCACGCGTCATCGCCGGCTTCAGCGGCAAAGTAGTCCCAATCTCCCTTGTGTCCTCTGGCCCACACCATGACATTGATGCTCGAACCGCCACCGAGCCCTTTGCCCATGCTGAGAGGAAGACGTCGACCGTCCAGGCCAGGTGCCGGTTGTCCGACAAAACCCCAGTCCCGGACCGAGCCGAGATTGAGCGGCCACTGCGCAGGGTTTGTAACGGTCTCGGCCGCATCGTCCCCGCCTGCCTCCAGCAGCAGGACACTTGCGTTTTCATTCTCTGCCAGTCGTGCGGCAACAACGGAGCCGCTGGACCCGGCGCCGCAGACGATGAAGTCGAAAACAACATCGACCTCGCTCTGAGGAATGGGCGGATTTTCGGGTGCCTTCTTGTCATGACTATTCGGCTTCACGTGGTTACCTCCGTGAATGGATTGAGGAAAATTGCAAAAGTGTTGGGGAATCGGGCAATGGATCCTTGTCCGAGATCGTGCGGCCTTTTATGTGCTCGCTTTGCCCGACCCCGCTCGGTTCGACAGCCCTTGCTCGTCGTCATCGGGACAGTGCGGGCTGTCCCGATGAAACTGCGTCTGTCATTACTTCTTCGCTGAGACAGCCGTGGCTGCCTGAGCAATGGTATCCGCGACCACCGTCGGCTGCGTCATGAACAGGGCGTGGCTCGCTGACACCTTGGTGATCTTCGCCTTGATGCGTTCCGCCATGTGGATCAGCATGGCCTGATCGAATGCCTTATCCTCGGTAGCAATCACAGCCCAGCTGGGCTTGGTGTGCCAGGCAGCATGTTCGAGCTTCGTGCCGAACGCTGACATGTTGATCGGGACTTGCGCATCCCTCATGAACGCAACATCCGCATCGCTGACGTCATGAGCGAAACCAGCCTTGAACTTTTGCGGACTGACATATCCAAAGCCATCCTTCGTGGTCTCGATGACGAATTCCGATGCGGGAGCAAATCCTTGGTATTGTTGAGCCGTTGTCTCGCCTGCATCAGGAGAGAGAGCCGAGACGTAAACGAGGCCTGCAACCTTTGCATCAATTCCAGCTTCCGTGATGACCGTGCCGCCCCAGGAATGACCAACGAGAATGACCGGACCATCCTGCCGTTCCAGCACACGTTTGGTAGCCGCGACATCGTCTTCGAGAGATGTCAGGGGGTTCTGAACAATGCTGACGCGATATCCACGCTTCGTGAGAATGTCGTAAACACCCTTCCAGCCAGAGCCGTCGGCGAAGGCGCCGTGGACGAGCACAACGTTTTTCACGGACTGGTCTTGAGGAATGGTGTCGCCGGCGTTCGCCGGCAATGCGGCTGCGGACAGTGAGGCTGCAGCAGCAATTGCGGCTACGGTGGTCGTGGTCATGCGTGTCATGGCTGTCTCCTCGTTAATTGCGATAACTGTTATCGCGATATACATAAGCTGCCAGACTTTAGATGGCGCGTCAAGATAATTCTTATCGCGATATTTAATTTTGCTGTTGCATAGGTTATATAGAGATCCACAGGAGCTCAGAATGACCGAACGCCATAACGACCCACCCCCCCTGCACGACCAACTGTGCTACGCGATTTACACTGCCGGAATTGCAATCCAGCGCGCCTACAAACCTCTTCTCGACGAGTTGGGCCTGACGTACCCGCAGTACCTCGTGCTCAATGTGTTGTGGAGCGAAGATGGGCAGACGGTGGGTGCCATTGCCAACGCCCTTGCCCTGGAATCCAGCACGCTGACGCCGCTTCTAAAGCGCCTTGAGATATCCGGCCTGTTGCGCAGGACGAGAAACCTGAGCAACGAGCGCCAGGTGTTGATTGCTTTGACCGACGAAGGCCGGGCATTGCAGCACAAGGCTGGCTGTCTCAGCGATACCTTGCTTGCTGCCTCGACCCAGACACCGCAGGACTTGGCCGCTCTGAACCGCGACGTGCGTTATCTGCGCAACGCGATCTACTCCCAGATCGGCGGGTGGGATGCGCCGACCTGATTTGCCGTGCATGTCGGCGCCTAGGCTGTTGGCACTGTCCCTCCATCGATTGTATATTCGGTACCAGTGATCGACGCAGCGCGGTCGGAGGCGAGGAAGGCAATGAGGTTTGCGACCTCTTCCGGCTTTGCCGGCCGCCCCAGCGGAATGCCGCCCAGCCCGTCCATGATCATCTTTTTGCCTCCCTCAAGGTCAGTTCCCGCCTGCTTCGCCAGGCGCTCGGCAAGATGGACCGAAGCTTCCGTTTCGATCCAGCCTGGCGACACCCGAACGACGCGAACACCTTTTGGCGACACTTCCTTCGACATTGCCTTGCTGTAGGTGGAAAGTGCTGCCTTGGCTGCAGCGTAGGCAGTCGTCGATTCCGGAAGCGGCAGAACCCTCTGGATGGATGTCACATGCACCACCACACCGTTTCCCCGAGCGACCATGTCCGGAACCAGTTGCCGATCCAGGCGAACGGCCGGAAAGAGGTTGAGCGACAGCTCCTTATGCCAGTCGTCTTCCGACAATGCAGAAAATCCGCCTCCGGCTGCAGAAGAGCCACCCAGCATATGGACGATGACGTCGACGCCGCCATGGCGCCGCCGCGTGGCCTCTGCGACGATTGCACATCCCTCTTCGGTGGTCAGGTCGGCCTCGACGAACAATTCTTCCGGCAGGTTTTTCGGGCGGGCCCGCGCTGTCGTCAGCACCTGCGCGCCGAGTTCCCGAAACAGTCTGACGGTCGCGGCGCCTGTACCCTTGGTTCCAGCCGTAATGAGGGCACGTTTGCCCCTCAGGTTGAGAAAGTCGGTCATGAACGGATCTCCAGCCTGACGATCCTGTCGTCCTTGATGGTGAAGTCGTGGGTGAGCATCACCGGGCTACCGGGAAAGTGGCCGCTCACCCTCGCCCGGACGAGTGCCTTGTCGCCTTCAACCATGAATTCCACGGGTTCTGCACGGTATTGGGTGGCCTTCTTCGCAGCCACCCACCATCCACGGATTGCAACAATGCCATGATGACGCGCATTTTCGTCCTCGACCACCGCTTCAATTGCAAAGGTGTTCAACAGCGTATCCACGTCGCTGCGGCTGTCTGCGTCAAAGTAATTGTTCACAATATCGGGCATATCCATCCTGTTTCTCCTCATGATCTGACCCGATAGTTAGCGCTCGACCATTGCACGAATAAGTGGGATAAACCGGCATGCGATATTGAACAGATCGGGACAATGGAACAGGCCAGCCTGAAGGAACTCGAAGCGGCCGCCGCGATCGCGCGGCGCGGGACATTCCGCGCAGCCGCCATCGATCTCGGCATGTCCACGACCGCGCTGAGCCACACGATAGGCAGGCTTGAGGCGGGACTGGGTGTGCGATTGTTCAACCGCACTACGCGCAGCGTGTCGCTGACAGATGCCGGCAGGATCTTTGTGCAGCAGGTCGCGCCATCGCTCCAGGACCTCCATGCCGCTCTGGATCTGGTACGCTCGCAACGCGAGACACCTTCCGGAACGATAAGGATCAACGCCGCCCCGTTTGCCGCGCGCGCCATCATCTCACCGCTCGTGCTTGAGTTCCTGCGCCGCTATCCCGACATGAATATCGATATCGTCACCGAAGGAAAAATGGTCGATATCGTCAAGGACGGTTTCGATCTGGGTGTCAGGGTTGCAGGCCTCGTTCCCAGCGACATGATCTGCGTTTCGCTCGGCCGCCCTCAACGACACGCCGTGGTTGGTTCTCCTGAGTATTTCGAGCAGCATCGCAAGCCCGTGGTTCCTCCTGATCTTCTCAATCACAGATGCATTCGTGTTCGGTTGCCGGACGGCTCCTTGTTTAGATGGCGTTTTGAGAAGGACGGCGAGCAAGTGCAGATTGATGTGCGGGGACCGCTTGCGCTTGATGAAGCCAGCCTGACAAGGACTGCGGTGCTTGAAGGTGCCGGCGTCGGCTATATTTTTGAACAAGACATTCTTCCGGAAATCGAGGCGGGGCGCGTCATCCGTATTCTGGAAGATTGGACGCCCCCGTATCCAGGGCTTTGCCTGTATTATCCCGGGCGCCGAAACCTCTCGGCCGGAGTCAGAGCGTTCTTGGAATTAGCTCGTGAACTCTCGCGACCGGCAGCCGGGTGAACCCGTCGTCGACGGCGACGCGGTGAAATGCGATGGGCGGAACATGCGGCTGCTAGGAGAAGGCTGTCCGTTCGGGTATTGATACTGGCCGAGCGCGGCCTGAAAGCGGTGTTCAGCGGCGCGGGGACAACACACCTACGCACTTCAAGCTGTCCGTGTACTTGCTCGGCGTCTCGCTCTCGTCGCTGACCGACGAGCAGTCCAGCGCCGGGACCGAGGGGAGCCCGCAACTCGATCTCAAACTTAACAGGACCAAGGCGCCGAAAACGAAAAAGCCTGCCGCGGGGGAGGTGCGGCGAGCGCCTGGCAGGATTATTTCGGTCGGCAGGGCGTTCCCTCGAACAGGCGATCAAGCGGCTCGCCAAGAAGCAGGCCGCTTGAACGCGCAGTCCGTCAGACACCATAGCGCCGATCGAGTTCTTTCAGCGCGAACTGTACCTCATCGATCGAAATCGGCTCTGGCGTTCCCGGCACCTGCCGCAGGGCCGGCTTCGAGTCGATAGCGTAAAAGTCGGAGGCCCAGGCCGCGAGGATCGCCCGCTTATCATCGACGGAAAGAGCCGGCTCTCTCACCACATCGATTGGCCGCTGAAGCTGCATACCCTGAAGCAAGACCGCGGGTCCCATCGCCATCGCGTTGCTGGCCGCCTGCTGCAACATGTCGTACGTCATCGGACCGCCTCACTGTACGTGTGGATCCCGGTCACGCCGCAAGCGTGAGGCCGCGAACATATTGGTGTCCGGGGCCAGCAGATCGTGTTTCTCGGCGAAGGCCAAAAACAGGCCACGCGCGGTTTCTGCTTCAATCTCGCCACACAGTGCCGCACTGCAGGCTTTGAGGGCAATCGCATGCGCGCTGTCCCTGAGTGACGTCGGCCACTCGGAAAGATGCCGGTAGGCATCCATGACGTTGCGAACCTCCGCTGGGTAGCCAAGGCCAACGAGAATGGAAACAGGCCGTCTAAACATATCGGGTTTCATCGCTCTCTCCTTCCCAACCCGGAATGTTGATGGGGCGCCGACGTGGCGGCGCCCTCGTTCTGCGGTCAATGCGGGTCAAGCTGCCTTCTGCGCCTCGATCTGCGCCGGGGCGGCCGAAGGCACCAGAGCAGGCTCGGTCTGGATGGAGATCTTTCGCGGCTTCAACGCCTCCGGGATCTCGCGAACCAGATCGATCGACAGGAGACCATTGTTCAGATCCGCTCCGTTGACCCTGACATGGTCGGCGAGTTCGAACCGGTGCTCGAACGGCCGGGCGGCAATACCGCGATGCAGGTAGCCCTCGGCAGCCGCCTCCTGCTTCTTGCCGGTCACGGTCAGAAGGTTGGACTGGAAGGTGATGTCGAGATCGTCCCGGGCGAAGCCTGCCACCCCGATCGAAATCCGGTAGGTGTCGTCGCCGGTCTTGACAATGTCATAGGGCGGCCAGTCGCTGATCGACCGGGCGCGCTGGGCGTTTTCCAGAAGATTGAAAACTCGGTCGAAGCCGACGCTCGAACGGTAGAGCGGTGCATAGTCGTAAGATGTTGCCATAGCCATATCCTCCTTGAGCAACATGGATATGGAAGCGCCGAAAGCGGCGCTCCCAGCGAGGCCAGCCCTGATTCAGCAGCTGGCGGCAATCGATTTGGTTTTTGAGAATTTCGGATTCAAGAGTGGCGGCAGAAAAAAATTGCTCGTTTTCGGCTTCTGCCACCAGCTCGATCCAACTCATAAACGACTGCATTATCCTGAACTTCGCGCAAGGTGTTTTAGGATGCGTGACGCATTCGCCGTCGTCGGTCCAGCCCCGGAATTCGATCTCGACAATCAGCATCGGCTGGGCGAAGACGTGGCCGCGACGAAGCCGCAAGCAGCAGCAGCCGATGCCGCCGCGCGGCGAGCAAGACTTGGCACCAGTCGCACGCCTCTTGTCCGGCGAACCCGGATCGGCCGCTCAGTCGTATCCCCCAAGAAGCGCCTTTTCGATCGATCGGGTGTCCATCAAATGCCAAGATCAGCGCCCAGCAACGCCTCCTCGCGAATTGCGTGCGGAATGACTGTCTGCGAACGCCCATTTCATCCCTTTGTTCCTGTGACGCCGTCGGAGCCCGTGAATACAAGCCGAAGAGCTACGAAAAATCTTGAGGGGACCAACTTGACGGGCTCGATTGCCTGGAAGGACGGAAAGCCCCTGCCGCAGCTGCACCCAACCATCAGTTGGCGGTGGAGGTCGGGCGTGGTTCGATGAAGACCCATGTCAGGATCCTACCATCCCGCCTTGAACGCGTCGACGCGATCGGCGCCAACGTCCTGCAACTCGGTCCGGCCGGTTTTGACACGAGGCTGGCTGCGCTGCCTCGTTTAGTCGCTGATAACGCGGCGGGGGATGGACAGTCGAATCGAGAGTCCATCAGGCATCCACTCGCGCGAGATATCGACCCCGACGCTCTTTCCGATTATCTGCTCAAGCCGGCTTCCAAAACCGATCGAACGTGGCTCTGACGTAGGCTGTAGAGGACCACTGCTCTCCAGCCAGACGATCTCGAGGGTCTCGCCCTTCACCGCCGCTGCTATCTCCAGCTTTCCCTCTTCGACGGACAGCGCTCCATATTTCGCGGCGTTAGTCGCGAATTCATGGAACAGCAGCGCGAAGTTTGTAATTTTGGTGCCGCTGATGTCGATGTCATCTCCGATCAGCTGCCAACGATTGGCACCGTCCCGCTCATAGGGCGCGAGAATATTCGACAGAAGCTGAAAGAGGGTGGTCTCCGGAGCGCCGGTCGCCTCTTCACCGTTCAAACTCGGCAATGTCATCTCATGCGCCCGAGAGAGGGCCATCAACCTGTCCTTCATCCCCGCAGCGAGATCGGCAGTCGTCTTTGCCGTCCTTGCAGCAAGGGTGATGATGCTGCCGGTAATGGCAAACAGGTTTTTTACCCGGTGATGCATCTCGCGCATTAGAAGTTCCTGACGCTCGGCGGCGCGCTTACGCTCCGATATATCGCGGGCAATTTTCGATGCGCCGATGATCTTTCCGTTGCCATCCCGAATAGGCGAGATGGTAAGAGAAATATCGATCAGGGTACCGTCTTTACGTCGTCGTATCGTCTCGAAGTGGTCGACGCGCTCGCCGGCTTGGATGCGGGCGAGAATGGCGGGTTCCTCGTCGAGGCGATCGGGTGGAATGACGATCGTGATCGGGCTGCCGACAGCCTCGTCTGCCATATAACCGAAAAGACGCTCAGCGCCCTTGTTCCAAGTCGTGATGACTCCGCTGAGGCTCTTGCTAACGATCGCGTCGTCGGAGGATTCGACGATCGCTGCGAGGAAAGCTGCAGCATTATGTCCGTGCTGCGCAGCTTCTATGTCGGCCTCCAGCTGTCGCAAACGGAGCTGGGCCTGGGCCTCGTGTTGCTGGTGATCGGAAATCGACATTTACGCCCCGTCAATAAAACGCATTTTGAAGAAATCGAGACGGTCGCGACCGCCAATGCACCGCGACCATATTCGCTAAACACCACTAACAACAGTTAGAATAATATAAGGGTCGCAAATCCGTATGACGCCGTCCGAACGCGAGATCGCAGGCAAAATGCCTTCGCGTTGAAAAGTGCCGACCCGTTGATACCCAGCATCGAGAACACAGCCTGGAGCGTTGGCAAAGTGTCTGGCCATTACTGCGCGCCATGGAGGACGCGAAGAATACGAACCGCTGTTTCGGCAATTGCATACGCCGCGACGTACGGCGTGCCAATGACAATGATCGATCGCCACACTTGCTGGCATCAGTACTTCGCGACCGGCGCGCGGCCCTATGGACAAGAGACAAGCGCCTGAGGGCAGCGGCCGAAAAGGCGGGCGCTTGGCTATACATTTTTGTCAACAGGCCCAACTGAATGCCCAAATAGACTGCTCCTGGGGACCGGAGCAGTTTCGATCCCACGCCTGAACCATAACGAACCGGTGCCCCGTTGTATCTTTCATGTGGGATGAAGCAACTCGCTGAGTGCCCCTGCGCATGAAGAATAAAGAGCGGAGTCCGGGCTTGTGTGGGCGGCCGCCATCAAGGTGATCATCGACATCGGCAACCCGGTTGCCTCCGACCTCTCGGGGCTTGTTACCCCCAGCGGCAGTTCTGGCGGGCAGGAGACCGCCAATCGCAAGCGTTCTACCCCGAGACTATCGAACAGAGATCGAAGCCCTTATCAAGGCGTGGCGGCCTGAGATCTGGCCGAAAGCCAAAGCTAGGCAGACGTCGCAGGCAGCTAAGATTACCTCGCCGCCCTCGCGGCCTGCTGCAGCAGTTTGAAGGCCGCGTATCGCCGCCCATGCCACTCGGCATCGTCCTTGCTTGGAAGGTGCACCTCGCCAAGAGTCGACATGCTTTGCATTGCCTCGTAGACCGAAGGAAAGTGGCCGCCGGCGACCGCCGCCAGAATCGCCGTCCCCAACAGAACTGGTTCCGGGGACGTCGAGGAGGTGATGACCGTCCCGGCGGCGTCTGCAAGGACTTGTCGGACTGTAGGATCTTGTCCAGCGCCACCACTTACGACGACGGTGTCGATCGAGATGCCTCTCGCGACCTGGGCGTCCAGAATCTGCCGAAGTCCGTAGCCAAGTCCGCAGACGCCCGCCAGATACAGTCCGACGAGGCTGTCGAGGTCGGACGCCATGCCTAGTCCCGCGATCACTGCGCGAGCGTTTGGATCAGCGAACGGAGCTCGATTGCCCAGGAACTCCGGTACGACATGCAACGATCCGACGAAATGCGGTAGACGGGACGCACCGCCCAATTCGGCCGCTTCGACGGCCAGCCATTGAGTCAGGTTCATCTTGCATTCCGACGCCCGTGCAGCAGCCTCGCAGGCGGCCGGATGGTGGCGGACAAGGTGGTCGATTGCAGCGCCGGCGGCTGACTGTCCTCCTTCATTGAGCCACAGACCGGGCGCCATCGCGGAATAGTAAGGACCCCACACACCATCGACGAATGCGGGCTCGGATGTCGTGGACATCGTGCAAGCCGACGTGCCGAAGACGTATGCCATGCGAGTCTGGATATTACCCGAACCGGTCGCGCCGACCGTCCCGATGCCGCCCGCGTGGGCGTCGATAAGGCCTGCGCCGACCGCGATACCTTCAGGCAAACCCAGTTCCGATGCAGCCTCCGCCGTCAGGCCATTTCCGAGCGGAGTTCCAGCATCGACGATCTCAGTGCCAATCCGGGCGAATCCTTCCTCAGCCAAGGATCCGAGCCCAATGCCTTCGAAGTAGGACGGGTCCCAACGACGCTCATGCGCCAGATAAGTCCATTTGCAGGTGACCGTGCAGACCGACCTTGCGATACTTCCGCTCGATTTCCAGGTCAGGAAGTCAGTAAGGTCCATAAATTGCCATGCGTTGGCAAAGGTATCCAGCATATTCTCTGCAAGCCAGAGAAGCTTGGGGGTTTGCATTTCGGGCGAGATCGTCCCACCCACGTAGCGGAGCACATCTGCTCCTGTCTGATTTATCCGGTTCGCCTGATCGACCGCGCGGTGATCCATCCAGACGATGATGTTGCGCTCGACATTGCCTGACGGGCTCACTGAGATCGGCTGGCCGTCCTGTCCGAGGACGACGAGAGAACACGTCGCGTCGAAGCTTATGCCCGCAACCGCGCTGCGATCAATCCCGGCATTCTCGACTGCTTTGCGAACGCTTCCGCATACGGCCTGCCAGATATCGGCGCTGGATTGCTCGACAATGTCGCCGGGCTCGCGATAAATCTCGATGTCCTGCTTCGCGGACCCGAGCATGTTTCCGCGAGGGTCGAAGACACCCGCTCGCGCGCTCCCGGTCCCGACGTCAACACCGATGAAAACCACGGGCGCGCTCTCTGGCATAGTCAACTTCCCCTATTCACGCGGCCAGATGCCGCTTGATCAACTGGACGCAGCGCCGGGTCTCTTCGATGCAGTCCAGGTGTGGATCGATGTCGGGAATCCATCCCTCGTACTCGATGTTGATGATGTGAGGACGTTCGCTGCTGCGGATCGCCGACATCATTTCAGCGATCGGAAAGTGAGGTTCTTCGCCGCTTTCGTCAAGACGGAGGAGCTTGGCGTGGACCAGTCGAGCGAGCGGCAGGCACTCCTTGAAAAGGGGAAGTTCCGCAGGCATCGGCGAGGCTGTATCCTGCCTCTCGACATCAGTGGGGGGCAGGTCTTTCGTTGCAATGCGCCACGCTTCGAAGTCGGGTACGACGGTCAGTTCCGGCCGGCTGACCTCCCGAACCAGCTTCGCGACAGCCTGCGGCGTGCAAAACGTCCCTTGCGAACGGCCTGACTCAAGCCCTATCGTCAGTTTGTAGGATCGCGCAAGTGGAACCAGCTCTTCCACGATGCGCCTGAACTTCTCCCGGCCCTTCTCGCTCATATACTGGGGCAGGGAATCCACGGGCGTCATCACCACAACCTCGGCGCCCAGGTCCGAGGCGATTTCGAAGCAATTCTCGACCTGATCGACAACCGTGTCGAGTGACGTCGTTTCAGTGGCGCCAAGCAGGTCGGTATAGAACCACATCGACGCCACTCGGAGGTCTGCGTCAAAGATCCTGTTGCGCAGAGTGTGCCGGGATCGCGGCGCTACGTACTGTGGCAGGCGGGAGTAGTCCTCGTTAATCTCGACGGCGTCGATCCCGAAGCTCTGGAGGTTGGCAGGAGGTCCTCAAGGGAGCGCCCTTCGGCTATTGTCAGCTTCTGCAGCGACCATGTGCTGACTGCGATTTCGTGCTGGATCCTGCTCATGCCGCCAACTCCATTTCATTTGTCAGATGTTGATGGAGCGTCGGCCAAAGGCAATCCACCGCCGAGTAGCGATGCGGAGTTGGGAGCGCCGAAGAGCCTCTTCATTCTTAACCCATCGGGTTTCCCGAAGTTCTTTCCGTCCAGTCGTTCGTGCCGTCGTCGACCATCTCGTCTACGAAGCCGTCAGCCTGGATCTCGCGCGCCTGCGCATACTTGGTCCGAAAAGCGGCTTTGTCGTCATCAGCCAGCCAGGCAAGGACGGTGGATTTCGCCGGCTTAGTATCATCCCGGCAGATCGAGCGGAGGCATTCCCCGTCAGCCATACGCTCGCAGATGGTGCCCACCAGGGGTTGTGTGAACCTCGTGGGTCTACCTGTCATGGGACCTGCCTTCTGATCGGCCGGGGTGCCGTAACGTGGCGTGACGTGACTCAAAAATTCGGATGTGCAGAACAATCAGGGCATTGGATCGTTCAGCGTGGGTGTGGCTAACCTGGGGAGGACAAGATGAAGCTGGTGCCATTCCACTACGCAGGCACTAACAACCCGATAGTTTACATCAACCCCGAACATGTGGTCGCCGTCAGGGCGTTCACCAACAGCACTCACATCTATGTCAGTGTGCTGGGGAAAGATGCCTCGCCGAGCTATTATCCTGTGAGAGAGACGGTCGACGATGTCGTTATGCAGCTAACCGGCTAGCATCCCGATCGGCCGGAACTTCTATACTTCCTCGATGTTGTAGTCGGATGAGCAACACAGATAAAAAAGCCACGAACGGCATGATCAAATTTGTGCTTACTATCTTCGTCATCGCGATGATCATAGCACTGGCGTATCTGGCGTTCTTCACGCCCGGACAAGTGTGAGCTGAACTGCGCGGAGTACACCACATCACCAGCAGCGTGCCGCGCTCGATCTTCCCGCTCATGGCGGCCACCATCTTGGTAGAGATCAAACCGAACGTCAGCGCCACCAGAGCTAGATGCACCCCTGCGAGGGCGTTGCGAACAAGACGGGGTATGCGAGTCAGATGGCCTTGAAGATGCCATCTTGATGCCCGGTCAGGTGAAGGTATGTTCCTCCAGTCGCGTGCAGGCCATCACCAATCCGCTGCCATCCCCGTAGATCAACTTCAATCGATCCGCTTTCCGGGACCGGAATACGAAGACGGCCCTTGCAAAAGGGTCTTTGTGCAGCTCATTCTTGATCAGCGCCGCCAAGCCGTCACGGCCCTTGCGGAAGTCGACCACCATGATCCGAACTCAGTTCGAGGGACCGCACAAGCACGTGCGATAGCGGCGATCCGGGCGGCAGACGCGCCTTCTTCTAGGCGGATCGTGACCGTCGACATTGATCTCGGGGCGGCTGGCCTTTTTGATTGAAGGCTCAGAAACAGGTGGATCGACAATGATCGCTGCAAACTCCACCGCATCGTCGGGTGCGGGCAGAACCCGTTTGCCCGGTCGCGCCATCGTTCGCCAAGTCGAGAGGTGGTCCGGCTGCAGGACGTAGTCCGGCTGCAGGACGCTCCGCGACCGCATTGACTATCGCGCCTGGCCGAAGGCTCTCCGAAACGATCTGTGCCTTCACCTCGTCCGGCCAGTGCCGGTGAACCTCACGTCCAGACTTCCTGTTTAATGAACTGATCGCGCCGGTGGCCTTCGACAGTCGCAGGACCTTCGACCATCGACCCATCTCATCTTAGGCTACGCCCTTATACAAGTTCGTACAAAAACTCGCAGATCAGTTCGGCGAGTTTTACCGCGTCGACATCGCTCATGTGGGCAGTATTCTCGATTGCGGTAACCTCGATATCATCACGGTCAACCGCTACGAGATCAAGTATTCTGGCAAACTTGATCTTAAGCTCAATGTCACTTTCGAACTCGTCAAGGGTGACCGCGAGAATGCTGTCATTTGCCTCGACCAACCGGCTTTGAATGCTCTCGGAGGAGGTAGCGAGTGTCCGAACTGCCGAGAAGAAGTGCCCTCGTGCATTGGGATATTTTGCGTCCATGTGGTTCCTTTTTCGCTCTTAGCGCAGGCCTTGGACGTGAGGCCCAACGCGGGTGTACGATCTTGGAGAGGTTTGGTCAACAAATGCTTGTCACCGCCAACTAATGCAGAAGCAGTCGTACGGGCATGGAACAAAAGCCGCAGCGCCGTTGTTCACCAGAATAGCTTCCTCATCGATCTGTCACGCCGCCAGACGGCGGCGCGCGGTCTGAAAGACGAAACATGAACCGGTATGTCGCGCAGTCCCTATCGATTGCACTCGCCCTCTTTTCGGGCAGCATTGCTCACGCCGACGAGGCCCCCTTCCTCAAATCACTGGCTGGAAGCTGGAATGGAAAAGGCACCGTCAAGGTGCGCGTTAATGCGCCAACCATTAACGTGACCTGTCGCTTCAAGTCCGCTACGACTGCCGCATCTCTGTCGCTGGACGGAAAGTGCACCAGCCTTGCCATCTTCTCCCGCGTGATCACCGCGGATCTCAAAGCGACCGGCAACAGGTACTCTGGATCCTATGTCGGCGCGGGCACGGGCACCGCTGGCCTCGGGGGACGACGCGCTGGCGACACTATCAACCTCGGGATCACCTGGGCGCAGGAAGTTAACGGCGACCGGAAAGCACAGATGACGATCGAGAAAGTCGGGACCTCGGGGATGCGTCTTACGACAGTCGATACCGATCCAAAGACTGGCAAGGCAGTGGTCACGAGCCGCATCGATCTGCGCCGGAGCTGATCTGGACCTTCATCGCAAGCTATAATATCATCGAGACCATCGGACCAAAGGCAGAAGCAGTCGAATATTTGGGCCTTAGATGAAGTCGACGAGGTTACGCGAAGATCGTTGATGACGGTGGCGAGGCCCGGCGCTCCAATCAACGGTACGACGCAACTCTGCATGCGCCACGTAAAGATCTCCTTCTCACCACGCGCCTTCGGCGACCGACTCGGGCAAGCGGACCAATCGAAAGAGCTTACTGAAAATTCCGGCTCTTGGTCTTCAGCGTGTCGATATGAAGATCCAGACGGACAGCGATCTTGGCTGTGCAGGGTTGCGTTTGAAGGCCTTGCCTTGATGGAGGCCGAACCGGCGACACGGCGTGGCTTCAACACTGGTTTCAGCAATTTAGAAACGGCTGTAAATGCACTGAGCTCAATGTCGACAAACTACGGTTGGGAGTTCAGCGCGCTGCTGAAATCATTCAGCCCGACCATCCGCATCATGGGATCAGATGGCGAAGGAAGAAAGCCGACCGCCTGATAGAAGGCTCGCGCATCATTGGAAATCGCATGCACAAACACGCCTCGTATGCCGAGGATTTCAGCGGCATTGAGCAAGCGTAAGCCTGCGTCGCGCACCAACGCTCTGCCGATCCCCCGCCCCTGATAGGACTGATCAATGGCGAGACGACCAAGCACGGCAACCGGAATTGGATCGGGCATGTTGCGCCGAAAACGGCCTGGCGCTTCCGGCTGTTTCACGGCCCCGGAAGCGAGTGCGTAATAAGCGATGACGCGATTTTCTTCACACACGACAAAGGTGCGCGATGCGCCACCTACCTGATTGGCGCGGGCGCGGCGACGCAGCCAGTCGTTCAATTCAGGGACACTGGAATTGAATTCTGACAGCTCGTGATGATCGGCCAGTGGGATGGGTGCGCTGAGAGTCACGCCTCATCCCACGGCGCTTTGGTGGACATCGTGCGTCTCAGACGCTCATTGGGCTGCGTGGGTACATCCAGTCGGGCAAGGTATTCGGCATAGATTTCGGGGCTAACCGTGAATATGGTACGGTCAAGCAGCACCTCCTCGGCACGACGCTCTGAAGCCTCCAGCATGAAATCTGTGCGCGTCTTGCCGAGCAATTCAGCGGCGCGGTCGATCAAGTTGCGGGTCGCAGGCTTGATTCGCATATTCAGCGGCACGCTGGCGTCCGGGCTTATACTTGTATGCGAGGTGGTGGGCATAGAAATCTCCGATCTCCACCCCATATAGCGTAACGTTCGCGTCGTGCCGTTTCGCTACCCTATTTCATAGCGGGTCTTGAACCAGTTCGAACTGCCGACGCGCGGTTCAGCGGACCGCACCCGCTGGTTCCTGCCGCACCAGCCATTGGCTTATGCGACGACCGCCGAACCGTTGACGAGCTGACTAACGGCAATCAGGCCAGCAACATTCGTTCCGGTGCCAAACGCTGCAATGACACCGAGTGAGACAGGGCGAAATATCCGCTGCGACCATTCAGGTCGCATAGCCAATCGCGAGATCGGTACATATGCCAAGGCAACTGCAGCGAGACCTCCTTTCGATTCCTCTGAAAAATCGACCTTAGATAGCACCGCCGAGACCGGCTGTTCTCCGATCCGACGCCAGTAGGAACTTTCATGTCGCGGCGGTGTTGTCGTTACGGCGCTGGCAGATCTGCCGCGTAAAGAAACCAAACTATGGGAGCTGACTGATGAGTGATACGGAGCAACCGGACCAACAGACGCCTCCTTCCCCGGGGAGCCCAGCTCCAGCCGCGACACCAACCTCAACCGGGCCGATCTCGTCCACACCAGATGAGCCGACGGTAGAGGCGTCGGTAGACAGCGCGCCGGCATTATCAGCCGACAGCCAGACCCTGCAGGAGCGTCCAAAAACCAAAGGCGTGGCCGATATTGTCTTCCTCGTCGACGTTACCGGCAGCATGGAACCCTGCATCGACGCACTGCGGCGAAATATCGAAGCCTTTATTGACTCCTTGAGCCAAGGCGACCCGAACAACGCCGCCCCTGTCAAAGATTGGCGCGGCAAGGTTGTCGGCTATCGTGACATTGAGGCAGCCGAAGCGGAAGGCCTGCCATGGATCGTCGACAATGAGTTCGTGCGCGATGCCAGCGCGCTCAAGGCGCAGCTTAGCACGTTACAGGCAAATGGGGGTGGGGACGAGCCGGAGTCGCTCCTCGATGCTCTTTATAAAGTTGCCTCTATGGAGGCTGTGCCGAAAGGTTCGCAGACGGAGGATCCGGCGAAATGGCGCTATAGAAGCGATGCGGCGCGTGTTGTCATCGTCTTCACCGATGCTTCATTCAAGGAGACCATGAGTATTGCCGAGGCAAAGGGCGGCTCGTTGCAAGACGTGGCTAACCTTATCATGGCCAATCGAATTATTCTCAGCCTCTTTGCCCCGAATTTCGAGGGCTACGATAGACTGAGTCAGATCGACAAGTCGGAATGGGAGGTGGTGGAATACGAAGGGCTGAACCCGCAGGAGGCGCTTCAGAAATTTACCTCCGACCCGGTTAACTTCCGTAACACCCTGAAGCAGTTGGCCGCCAGTGTATCCCGGTCGGCGGCGACCGTAGCGCTTTAGCGACTGATCCGATAGCCATGGCCAAGAAGCTGAAAATAGGCGACCGGATCCGGCAGTATCGCGTCACGAAAGTCTTCGGACCGGGAATGATGGCTATTTCCTATGGAGCTGAGACTTCGAGCGGCGAGAAAGTTTTTCTCAAGCAGTACAAGTCTCCTGCTCCGACGGTTGTCTGGTATGGGGCCTTCATTGCTTATCAGAACGAGCTCGGAGCACGCGTGCGGAATGGCCGCGCTGCTCAATTTGCGGTGCGCCAGGTCGATGCATTCGAAGAGATCTGGGGCGGGCCTTGCTACTTTCAGGCATTTGAGTTCGTCGAAAATGGTGCAGACCTGCAGCAAATGCTCGATGAGGAGCGGGAGCAGCATCGTCGCACCAAGCAGGCCGCAACTAACGATGCCACGGTTTGGGCACGTCACCTCACATGGTCCAAGGTGTTCATGACCGGTATCGCGGCACTGCACGAATCCAAGGTCGTCCACGCGGATCTCAAACCGGCGAACGCATATTTGATCACTGACCCGTCGATCAGCTCCGGCTACCAGCTTAAGCTGATCGATATGGACTTCTCCTTGTTGGCTGACCGCCGCGCGCCCTGGCACGGGCATCAGGGTTATGTTGGCACTGACAACTATCGATCCCCCGAACATATGACGCGCGGCGCTATTCCGGGACTGGCTTCGGATATTTTCACCTGCGGCCTAATACTTTACGAACTTCTCGCCGGTCATCATCCGTACTGGACCCAGGACCAGGCTGATTATGCAAAGCTTGTGCAGAGCTATACCGCCAAAGCTCCGGCACTTGCCGGGTTGATGCCGGCACCTGCGAGCAATGCCGACGTCAGTTCCGTCCTCCACCGATGCCTGTCTCCAGATCCCGCTGCGAGACCGACGGCTGCGGAAGTTCGGGCTATTTTAAGTGGACGCGGCGCAGGCTCTGCCTTCTCCGGACAGAAAGCTGCTGCATCGACAACAAAAGGCATCGCTCCTCCCGCTTCCGCAGAACTGATCATTTCCGAGAGAATCGAATTGCTTGGTGCGGGCGGACGTTCGCTTCAGATCGGGGTGATGACGGAACTTGGAAAACCTCTGTTGCGGCAGTTCGGGCCGGAAAGCGAGTTCTGGGATGATCGCCAATGTGTCCTTGACCGAAATCCCACACGGCAATGGGTGGTATCTCCCGTGGTTGGTGCGACCAACGAAACACTGGTGAACGGCCTGACCCTGACAGCTCCTCATCCGCTCAGGCAAGGTGATTGCATTGCGGTCGGCCGCCAGGCCAAAGGCATCGCCAAGATGCCCCTTACGGTCCGGGCGCTCAACAAATGAACTCGGCCGGCGGACGTGAGAAGTCCGATCCTCCCTGCGAGCAGTCGGCGATAGCAGAGGCTCATCCGGTGATGACAGATGTACCCAAAGACGAACCAGGGGCGCCGGGTCCTTCCAGTCCCCTCGGCGCGCTTGCCGCAGATGTTCCAGCTTTGGGCCCCGAACCTCCACCGGCGGTTGGTTCGCCGTTGGACGGAGAGCCGGCGTCCAGGACGGAAGGCCTGCCGTCTGACCAGGATCTTTTGAAGGTGACGGCCTTTGCTCCGTTAGAAATCGTCGATGTGAATGACCTTGATTGGAAAGCTGTCCTCAACCGGGCCAGCCCGTCTTCCATCCGCTCCGATATTCGGTCGACGGTGGAAAGAATGGAGGGTCTGCTTGACCGGGCCGACGGCCCAGGCATGTTGTTCGACAAATTCCGCGCCGATCCCACCGACAAAGTCATCAAGATTTCGGACTTCGATGCCGAAATCCCGTTGTGGATCATCGGCGACTTGCATGGTGATCTTCTGGCGCTCGAAGCTGCACTCGTGGCAATGAAACCCCCGGACCTGCAGCCCGGAGACGGCCCACCAAGGACCCTGTTTCTCGGCGATCTCTTCGATGACGAGGGTTTTAGCCTCGAAGTCCTTCTCCGCGTATTTGAACTGATCGTAGACGCGCCCGACCGCGTGTGCGTCATCGCCGGCAATCACGATGAAGCACTGTCTTACGATGGCGTACGATTTTCCTCGAGCGTGACGCCATCGGACTTTGCCGACTTCCTCAACGCTAACCTCACCCACGAATGGATCGAGCGGGCCGGTAAGCTTGCCGTGCGCCTGTTTACGAACGCTCCGCGCGCACTCTTCTTTCCCGACGGATTGCTTGCCGCCCATGGAGGCTTTCCGCTGGTTGACTTGCATCCCGACCTCGCTGAGTCGGGGGAATGGAACAACCCGATGTGCCTGTCTGATTTTGTATGGACAAGGGCCCATCCGAAAGCCCGCAGGAAGCTGCCAAACCGTTTCTCCCGCGGGAGCCAGTTCGGCTACGAGGACTTCGCTGCTTTTTGCTCTTTGAGTGCTGGTCTCGGACGGCCCGTCACACATATGGTACGCGGCCACGATCACGTGGAAGACAGGTATGCGAGCTTCCCCGACTATCGAGCTAATCCGCTGCTCACGACCGTCGCACTTTCGCGTCGGTTGAGCCGCGAGGCTTTCGGGCCCTACGAGCGGGTTCCCACCAT
This sequence comes from Rhizobium anhuiense bv. trifolii, assembly GCF_024346605.1. Lineage (NCBI taxonomy): Bacteria > Pseudomonadati > Pseudomonadota > Alphaproteobacteria > Hyphomicrobiales > Rhizobiaceae > Rhizobium > Rhizobium anhuiense. The sequence goes on along the minus strand of NZ_CP098801.1, from coordinate 317,064 downwards.
GGCGCGATATGTCGAAGGAGCCATGCCGAGCGTGTATCGGTTGCACATTCCCGCGGAAATGATCCGTGCCTATTATCCGCAGCCGGCCGCCGATAGCATCGACAATCACCCGAGCCAGGAGCCTCAACCATGACAGGCGTCATCTTGCGTTGTCCAAACTGCGGCACCGCCACAGCGACTGCCGGTGAGTGCGAGGCCTGTCACGAGGCACAAGTCCGCTTCTACTGTAAGAACCATACGCCGGGGCACTGGTTAGATGCACCCGCATGTCCGCAATGCGGCGCAAAGTTTGGCGATGCGCTGCGTCCGACGGCACCGTCGGTCCGCCCTCCCGTTCGCCCACGTCCCCCGGCCCCTTCTCCCAAAGCAGCGTCTCGCCCGGCACCACCACCGCTGGATGCGAGCCCCGGGCCATGGGGTCGGAAGGAGCGACGGAGGTCTGTCCGTCCCGACGTCGAGGCCGATGGCGCCTCAGCTGGCGACATCCGCACGGCAAGAATGCTGGAGATGCTTCGAGCTCTCTCCCGCGCCGGTCGTATCAGTCGGCGGTCGACCTATCCCGTTCCGGAAGCGCCACCTGCAAGCGCAGCAGCGGGGGGGTGCCTGATGCGCTTTATGCTCCTCGTGATGTTCTTGTTCATCATCCTACCGCTGATATTTTCCCTGATAGGAGGCTCTCTACTTGGCGTACTCGACGGCTATTACTTCTGAGGATCGACGACTAGGCCAAGCGCCAGGCGACTGAGGCCGGATCGACGCGCCATCCGATCTGTTTGTACCTTATACGTGCCGCTCCACAAGCTATCCTGCCGCGGCCGTGCGGAGCACAGGGTGTCCGCGACTCGAATCGAAACCTCCCGGATGTGCTGACGGAAAACCTGTCGGAACTCCCTGAAGTTATTCGAACCCGAGAGCAGTTGCGACTCGCAAACGGTCGCGTCTTCTGCCACATCGACAACGGCATTCCGGACGGCATCCGCACCGATGTGAGCGGAAATCTCTGGTCGCGCGCAGCCGATGGGATCCACTGCGTCGACACGACGGGGAACTGATCGGCAAGATCCGTGTCCCCAGACCGTTGCAAACCTCCCCCTTCGGCGGGCCCAAGCGCAACCGCCCCTTCATCGCCGCTACCCGCTCACTCTATTCGGTCTACGTCGCAGCAACCGGCGCCCAGACGCCGTAGGCTGGCGAACTGGCGCCTATATCGGGGCCGTCCGGCGGACACGGCACGTTCCGACTTCCTGTTGACGGGATTCTCATCGAGGCCCGCCCGCGGCGGCGGTCGCAATATCTGGCTATTGGCAGGGCACAGAAACCATTCGAGCGCCGGGTCGGAGCGCGATAGTTTAATAAGACTCAGCTAACTTACGCTTAAGTTTTAGTTAAAATGCGATTCACTGTGTTTGCAGATGATGGGCGACGTTCTCGGCAGCTGACGCGTTAAGACGCCATGCAACAGATTTACCGCCAATGGCAGCTCTCCTCCCAGAACGCGACGAGCTACCGCGCCAAATACATCCTGGCGACCGAGATCCTGAAATCCGATATGTCTTCTCGTGAAATCCGCCGAGCTGCCCGCCGTGTCGTTCGTGCGCTCGAAGCCGTCATCGATCTTCCTATTGCCGCCGCTGATGTACTGAGGACGGCGCGGGAGCACTTTGGAGCATTGACGGAACTCCTTGCAGCAATCGAACCCCTGCCAGCCGGTGATTATGCGCATTGTCCCGAGCCGCAAGGGCCGCGACAGGAAGCTGATGCAACCCTTGGCCATGGGAACCGGGAGGGCTCGGCTCCTGACATGGTGCCGAGCGGGTTTGAGCTGACCCAGCAGGATCGCCACGTCGGTAAGCAAAGCGTGGACGGGCTAACCCTACGACCGAACTGACCTCTCGAAATCCTCACCAGCCGTTGCGCGAATTTTGAGGGATCTTGTGGCCGTTCGCCGTCGAGATTGCGCGCTTGGTCGAGCAACAGCAACGTTGCGTCCTCTTGATAAAATGCATCGCCCTCGACGGCCGCGATGGCTTTAATCACGGGATGTGCCAGGTTGATTTCGAGGATCGGCTTGGCGGCTGCCTGGAGACGACCTGCGTTTTGCAGGATCTTTTCCATCTGCCTGTCATAGCCGTCTTCCGGCGCAACCAGGCAGACCGCGCTCTCCGTCAAGCGGTCGGATGCCCGAACATCGGCGACTTGACCGGCCAGTTTTTCTCTAGCGAAGCCAATAAATGTCGCCAAACCGGCGCTGTCCGTGCCAACGGGAGCCACATGGACGCTTGTTTGATCGCCGCGGTTCGGAAAGTGCCAGTACGACCCTCAGTTTGTTTTTCGGGACTGTGAAATGCTTTAGCGCGATTCCGGCTGTGGAGAACGATGGTTCTGCTCGGAAACTAAAGCCTGGGCGGCCGGTCGGCGGAAATCGAAAGCGTAAATGCAGGAGTCAATGGCGTATTCAGGAATCACTTACGCAAGCATCCTTCCAAGGCCCTGCGGCGGATGACTGGTGCCGCCAACGGAAGATCCTCGATACGAGACCCGTGCTTGGAACCTTACCATTCTATTTGGTGGCAACGTTCCTTGCCATCCCGACCGAACGCGGCGTGGTTTCGACGAAACCGAACTGCCGGTAAAGGTAATTTGCCGGGCCGTCGGCGATCAGACTGACATAGGCGGTCTTCGGCAACTGGTTCTCGATATAGTCCGTCAGTGCAGCCATGATCATCTTGCCGAGCCCCCTGCCCTGGTGTTCGGGCATGATCGCGATGTCGGTGACCTGAGAAGCAGCCTCCGTCGCCGATGATGCGGCCCATGCCGATGATCGTGTCACCGCTCATCAGGCAGACGCCAAAGATCGAATTGGGCAGCCCCTTTTCGGCAGCCTCTCTCGAAAAAGGGCTGAGGCCAGAGGCTTGGCGCAGGCGCAAATAATCGTCAATACCTGGGACGTGGGACTCGATGCGGTAGTCGCCATGCTGGGTCAATTGGATGCCTTTCAATACACGTCTCCTAAAATGTCCTACAGCACTATCGCGTCTCCAGCGGCCGATAGGCAAGCATTGGCGCTGTAAAACCGGCCACGGAGTAAAAGGGTTCTGAGAATTCAAGAGGAACCGTCATGGCTACCGGTACCGGACGACGACATGGAAGAGGCCTCCGGGATGTGTACCCAGCGAACTCGTACTGACGCGAGAGGACGTGGTCCCTCCGTGTTCTTGATGCTGGCGACCACAAACGAGTGATGGCTGGGCCGGCGGGCTCAGCGGCGGACGCGGTAGCGGATGTGCGTGGCCTCGGGTGTATCGATCACCCGAACGATCTCCAACTCGACGCGCGATGGTAAGACTTCGAACATTCGGCGGCCACCTCCGAACAAGACTGGAACCTGGTGTATTTGCAGTTCGTCGAGCACGCCAGCTTCCAGCGCCCGTTGCGCCGTATACGCGCCAAGCATCAACACGTCCCGGTCCCCGGCGGCGGCCTTCGCCTGCGCCATTGCGCTCGCGATCCCGTCGCTCACGTATTTGACCAAGGGATAATTCGCGACGGATGGCCCGGGCGGCCTGTGACTGGGTACGAAAATCGCGACACCGTGATTGTCACCACCCCAGTGATCGACCTGCTCCACGGTTCGCCGACCCGCCAAAATCGCACCTGGCGCGTTCCATTCGTCCCACAATTGTCCGACCGGTCCGGTCGGTCGGGAAAAATCCCCGTACCACTCGTGCAACCGCATAAAGTCGTCGCCGCCGGGATTGCCCACTTCATCGTTGGGCCCCGCGATATACCCGTCCAGTGACATGGACATGAAGAGCACTGATTTAGACACTGTTATCTCCTATGGTCTTTTTCCAAACTGGACGGTGGGAATTCGCTCCGTGGGTGGGCTATTGATGCCAAAGCTCGTTCAGCCAAGCCGAGTGCGCGTGCGGACTGTCTTGATGTTCCCAAGGACGCTCGAGCGACACCGACGCCGACATCCCGAATACGGATTTTGGGTACTGCCCGCACTTAAGCTGCGCGCGAATGATAGGAGGCTCTCTACTTGGCATACTCGACGGCTATTACCTCTGAGGATCGACGACTACGCCAACCGCCAAGCGACTGAGGCCGGATCTACGCGCCATCGCGGGCCGCTCTTGCTGCGCTGCAGTTCACGCCCGGCCTGCAGCCGGCGACGATCGACAGCACGTCGTCCAAACGCTTGTTCTCGACGACTTCGGGTCTGTGTATCGAGCGCAACTTGTCGAAGGTCCTGTAGGGCAGGGCAAAGCTCTCGTGCATGATCTCCAGGCGGCCGTCCGTTTAGTCGCAAACGACGACCTTCTTACCCGCCAACGGCCTGGAAAGATCAGTTGGATCAAGGATGAACAGCACCTTGTCTTAGCGCAGGGTCAGGGCCTGCGACAGAGTACGGACTTCCTTCCGGCACATGGCGCCATCGAGGTTCTCGTGGTCGGCCAGCGGCCGGTGCATGTCCTTCGGATTGCGTGGCGGCTTGCCAAAACGAGCATTGAAATCCTCGATAAACGCCGGTGCATAGAGGTTTGCCGCTTCGATCGTATTGATATTGCTCAGCCGCAGTTCCTTCACCAGCCGATCCTGCAGCGTCTGGTTGGCGCGTTCTACGCGGCCTTTGGCCTGCGGGGTGTTGGCGCAGATAATGTCGATGTTCAGCTCATAAAGCGCCCGACCGAACTGTGTCAGGCCGCTCGTCCGGTCTTTCTCAGAAGCATGCGTACTGCGGAAAACGCCATGCTTGTCGCTGTAGAACGCCAGCGGCTTGCCCCATTGCTGCAGATAGGCCTTGGTCGCGTGCAGATAGTCGAATGTATTCTCCGATCCGGCAAACCGTAGATGTAGCAGCTTGCCGGTGGCGTCATCGATATAGACGAGTAGGGCGCATTTGGGGCCGCGGTTCTCGAACATGGAGTAATCGCGGCGCGATCGTCTGCGGCTTTTGGTCTGGCGAGGGTGGTTGCCCCCGATAAGATGGAAAAACGGGCTCTCGATTGGAACCGGGCCCAAACATCGGATGGAGGCAACCATGAACCAATATATTGGCCTTGATGTTTCATTGAAAGATACGGCAATTTCGATCCGCGAAGACGGGAAGCGGATCTGGCGGGGGAAATGTCCTTCGGATCCAAAACTTCTGGCGGAGATGATCCGCAAGCATGCCCCTTACGCTCGGCGCGTCGTATTCGAGACGGGACCGTTGTCGACGTGGTTCTATCACGTGCTGACGAGCGAGGGAGTGCCGGCGATCTGTATAGAAGCGCGGCACGCGCAAAAGGTATTGAACGAGACGCTCAACAAAACCGATGCCAATGATGCGGATGGTTTAGCTCAACTCGCTGAAGCCGGTTTTTACAAAGCGGTTCGCGTCAAGTCGTTTGACGCTATGATGACCCGCTCATTGGTGGCTGCCCGCGAACAACTCCTGTACATCTCAACGCAACTCGGCAATCAAATCCGCGGCCTGATGAAGACCTTCGGTCTGATCATCCCGAAAGCGAAGGGTCGAGTGTTTGATGGCGATGTGCGGAAGCTTTTGGACGGGAACAACGAGCTTGCGAAGATCATCTTGCCTCTTTTGGACGCGTGGCACGATATCCGCAAGCGCGCCGCCGATCTTGGTCGCCAGTTGCTTATAGTGGCCCGTCAAAGCGAAGCCACGAAGCTATTGATGACAATCCCGGGAATCGGCGCAGTCACAGCGGTGTCCTACGTTACGGCAATTGAAAATCCAGAAAACTTTCGAACGTCACGCTCGGTCGGCGCCTGGCTTGGGCTGACAACGCGACGTTATCAGTCAGGTGAGGTCGACTATGACGCCCATATCTCGCGAAGGGGGGACAATCGTTTACGTGGGCTGCTTTATGAAGCGGCGACAGTGCTTTTGACGAGAACCAGCGCCAGGGCCGAGAGCAGTCTCAAGAGCTGGGGACTTAAGCTGCGCGAGCGACTTGGCTTCAAGCGCGCCGCCGTGGCGGTTGCCCGAAAGCTTGCGGTCATCATGCACAGCATGCTCAGAACAGGAGAAGTGTTCAACGCATCGGCTGGTGCCGCTGTATAGGCGATGCGCTCAGCCTTCATCCCTCAGCGCGTCATCTAACTAGAGGCGCTGAGCGTCCCTGCTGCGGACGTGGGCAGGATCATTCCGCTTCTAGTGGCTGCAGCTCGTTGAGACTGCGCCTCGAACATTAGGAAGATCCCACCTGCGAAGACCATTGTGCGGCGACATCTGTCGACCGCGGAGACAACCCTGCGCCCAGCAATGGACAGCTCTGCCGGTACGGCCGATGAGGGCAGATCCATCCAAACAGTCTAGCCGTCTTTCCCATCCCGCAAGACGGCAACGTCGAGGAATGCTCAAATCAGCTTGACGGATGGAATGCGATTAGACAACCACCAGTGATGCGAGCCATCGATCTGCACGAGCTCACCAAAGCAATCGCGCCGGCCACGCGGCTGGAAAACCCGCTTCTTACGCTCGCGTCGCGAGACCCATATGCCGGCCTCTGTCATCCATTGTCGTAACGTCTCCTTGGCGAGCGAGATGTGATGCAGTTCGATCAACTTCTCGCGCGCCAGCGTCGGGCCAAAATCGAGATAGCGTTCGCGGATCAGGTCTAGCGCCGCATTGCGAAACTCCTCGCTGTGGCGCCGATTGCTTGGCCGTGATCGCTTCTTCGAAACCAACCCGGCTGCACCGGACGCCACTCCTACGCGAACTTATCCTGGCGTTCCTGGAGATACCTCGCGCGGACGCCGGCAGTGCCCATGCCGAAAGACTTATCCCGGTCATTCTCGGCCAGCTCCAGGCGAGTCCGATCGCGCCGCTGTCCCTTCCCTCGCCGGCATCCGAGCGCCTCCGTAGCATCGCTTCAGACATCAGGGACGAACCGGGTGCCGATTGGCCACTCGATGCGCTTGCATCACGTGCGGCCATGTCCCCCGCAGCTTCAAGCGCCATTTCCAATCTGAGACAGGCATGAGTTTCCGCGCCTGGCGTCAGCAGGCGAAACTTCTCAAAGTAGTGGAGTGGCTCGCTGCCGGCCGAAGCGTCGGCGATATCGCCTTTTGCTTGGCTACTCAGGCCCCAGCGCCTTCATTGCGGTGTTCAGGACGGCTTTTGGCGCTTCTGCCGGACAGTATTTCGCGAATGAAATGAGAGCGCCCAGTCGCACCGAACCCGCGCATGGGCCGAATGCCCCGCTGATGCCGGGCACAAGGTGGCGGATGGGAGGATCTCGCGAGGAAACTTACTCTGGCGCGCCAAATAAGCAATCATTTGATGATCGACAGCGTCTTGCGATCAAGCGTGAGGGCGACAGAGGCAATCAATGCGACGCCAAAGGCAATCTGCAGAAACCTTGAATCAAAGCCGATGACAAGGCATCCAATCGGAATCAAGGTGAAGATTAAGGCGCCGAAGACGGCGTGGAGAGGGTTGCCAACGCCGCCATTGATTGAGTCACCACCAGGGATCGAAGCTGCGATCGGGCCCCCAGCCTGTCTCCTCAAACGCTGAACACTCTGCCTTCATTGTCGGCCACCTATTTGTGGTACCGCTACTGCTCTGCCAAAGCAACGCCATTGCCTTGTGCATGGCGAACGACATTTTCCGAAAATCCTTGTTGACGAGCCTCTTCGACGAATTCGCGCACCAACAGACCCGCAGCCGGATGGGAACAACTGACAGCGATCGTTTGCCTTATAATGAGGAAAGGTTCCACCAAAACGCGGAAGCCTTTATGGGTGCCCGCAAAACGCTCAAGCGCTTGCCGCACACCCGCCGCGGCGTGATGTTTACCTTCGACAAGCATTTCAAGCGCCTCCCCCGGGGTAGACGAATGAACGATTCTGGCACGCGCGAGACGCCGGGACAAATAGAGGTCATAGGCAGCGTTGCGGGTGACGCAAATTTCCACGCCCTCTGCGTCGACGTCCTGAAAGGTGCGATACGGTGTTGCCTCTCGAACCACCAGCGTACCCTCGATCATCGCATAGGCAGGCGAAAACAGCAGCCTGTCTTCACGTGCCGGATCGGCGGCCAGGAAGGCGATGTCCCACTCGTCGTGATCGACCCGCTCCAGAATCTTGGCTGCTGATGGGTATGCGACGAATTCGACGCGACAACCGAGGCGCTCCGCAAGCTCTTTGGCGAGTTGTGGGCTGACCCCTTCAACGGATCCTGTCTCTGGGTCGTGCTGCACCAAAGCGATGTTTGCAAGGTTTACCGCCGCCCGAAGATAGCCTTTTGGGATCAGTGCGCTGAGAGAAGCTGTGACATCGCCGGTCATGTTCGATCTCCTGCCCGACAACGCAATGTTGCGGTCACGATTCCCTGAATTTCGTTGCCAACGCCTCGGTTCCGCGTGCGAGAAGGCCGACATCGATGCCGACTGCGGTAAAAGTCGTTCCGAGTTCAATGCAGCGGGCGGCAAAAGCGGTGTCCGGCGTCAGGATGCCGGCCGGTTTGCCGAGAGCTGCAAGGCGGCTGATCGCATGCTCGACGGCAGCCACGACCTCGGGATGACCGGGCTCCCCCGGATATCCAAGGCTGGCGGCAAGATCCGCCGGGCCGATGAAGACGCCATCGACACCATCAACCTGTGCAATGGCTTCCAATGCCTCGAGTGCGGCGCGAGTTTCCAGCTGCACCAGCAGACACAACTCCTCTTCCGCCCGCCTGGCATAGCCCGAGACACGCCCAAAACGCGTCGCCCGCGTCAGTCCCGATACACCGCGGATACCGGCAGGAGGATAGCGCATGGCGGAGACCGCAGCTTCCGCTTCCGCACGGTTCTGCACATAAGGAATGAGGAGTGTCTGCGCGCCGATATCGAGGTAGCGCTTGATCAGAACCACATCATTGCTTGCGGGCCGCACGATCGCCGAGACATCGTACGCCGCGACCGCCTGCAACTGTGGCAAGACAGTCAGTACGTCGCCTGGCGAGTGTTCGGTGTCGAACAGCAGCCAATCGAACCCGGAGGGCGCGACGACCTCCGCCGCATAGCTGCCCGGCAGACTGCACCAGAGGCCAATCTGCTGCCTCTTTTCGAACAGCGCCCGCTTGAAGCGATTTTCCGGAAGGTTCATGTTTTAACCTATACAAAAGCGACGCCGATTGCGCCGATCGGGCCATAATCCACGTGGATGACGTCGCCAGCAGCGATGTCAACCGGGCGGGTAAAGGAGCCCGCCAGCACGATCTGCCCCTTTTGCAGTTTGCCGCCAACCGCATGGAGCTTGTTGACGAGCCAGGCGATCCCCGCCGCGGGATGTCCCATGACGGCCGCCGATACGCCGGACTCCTCGATGATCCCATTCTTGGAGAGCGTCGCCCCGATCCACCGGATGTCGACATCCATCGGACGGATCACGCGACCGCCGACGACGATGGCGCCGAAGGCCGCGTTATCCGCTATGGTATCTGTGATCGCGCGCGGAACCTCGGTCCTGTAGTCGATGATTTCGAGCGCCGGCACGATGAATTCCGTGGCGCGCATAACGTCGTAGATGCGGGTACTCGGGCCTTCGAGATCCTCGCCCATGACGAAGGCAAGTTCCACTTCGAGGCGCGGTTTGATGAAGAGGTCGGCCCTGATCTGAGCGCCATCGTTGAACAGAGCATCATCAAGGATGCGCCCATAATCCGGCTCGGTCATCTTCGATGCCATCTGCATGGCGCGCGACGTCAGGCCGATCTTGTGGCCCGCGACGCGCGCGCCCTTGGCAATCCTGCCTTCCGCCCAAAGATCCTGGATGCGATACGCATCCTCGATTTCGATGTGTGGATAGGTCTTGCTGAGCTGCGGGATGGGCACCCGGCTTTCCTCGGCGCCCAGCAATGCCTGCGCCGCGCGGCGGTGTTCTTCTTCCGTCAACATGGGTATGGTTCTTCCGTTTGTTTATTTGATTGGCGCACGCGGCAGAACCGCTTCGCCGGGCTCCATCACGTATGTGTACTCCAGGGAAAACCAGGGAACGTTCACACTCGGATCTTCCGAATGCGGTTCGTCATGCTGCACGAAATCGCCGGTCAGCGCGGACGTCACCCCGAATTGCACGTCGGAATCGATATTCGGATCGCTCGGGTCGAAAACCTGCGAAATAAGTGTCTTGAAACCTTGCTTGAAGATCAGCGCATGTAGATGCGCCGGACGATAGGGGTGACGCCCCTGGGCCTTCAAAAGCCGACCGACGACACCGTCCACCGGGATCGGATATCCGATCATCTTCACCGTGCTGAACCAGAAGCGGCCCTCCGCGTTCGTCGTGAATTTGCCCCGCAAGTTCATCTCGGCCTGATCAGGATCCTGGTTCTCGTAGAGACCGACGGGCGACGCGTGCCAGACATCCACTTCGGCGCCCGCAATGGGTTTACCGTGTGCATCCACCACCCGCGCGTGAACGAAAAGTGGAGAACCCGGCGTATCCGACCGGACGATGGTACCGCCATTTTCAACGCGCGGTGAGTTGAGGCGCCAGAAGGGTCCAAGCAGCGACTGGGACGTTTCCGTTTGTCCCTGGTCGCCATTGTTGAGCAAGCAGACCAGTGTCGAAACGCCCAGCGAGCCCGACATCAAGACGAACTCGTTATGACTGTCCGTCTGCAATTGGCCGATTTCGTTGAGGACCGCAGTGGCATCGCGAAACTCCGGCTCCGTCAGGCGAACTTCGCGAACAAAGGCGTGCAGATGCTTCACCAGCGCCGTCAGGATCTCGCGAAGCCGGCTATCGGCAGTCTGCGCCATCACCTTCTGAACAGCCGCCGTCACATCCTCGTGCGTCCGTATCACCATCTCACACCTCCCTTGGGCGTGCTTGTTTTGAAAAATCATCGATTATTTGTCAAGCCAAACCTCCACGAAATGCGGGATATTTTAAGGGGATGAGCGTAGGCCGCTTAAAATTCAGTAAAATGTACTTGATATTATTCAATAAAATCCGGATGTGACCGTGTGCGATCCGAAGATCGACGCCAACCCTCATCAAGCTGTTGACAGGAATAATCGTTTATTATACGGATCGTCGATAATGAGTTCCGCGATCTGAAAAGGCGGCGGAACCACCTGGGAGGATGTCAATTGCAATCAGGACCTGGCAGCCCCATTTTGGAAAGCGGCGCGGAGGCGGCAACGTCGTCCTTTCTAGATGACGGCAAAAATACCATCGCCAGCCAGTTGGTGTCGCGATTGCGCGAGGCGATTATTTCCGGCCAGCTCGAGGCTGGCAGCAAGATCAATCTCGACCGGGCAAAACAGAGCTTTAACGTCAGCCTCAGCCCTTTGCGAGAGGCATTGGCGCGTCTCATTTCGGATGGACTTGTCGAGTTCGAAGACAATCGCGGCTACCGCGTGTCGCCCGTTTCGCTGTCGAACCTCGAAGAGATCACCAGTTTGCGCGAGGAATTCGAAACATATGCGTTGCGGGAATCTATGCGCGTCGGCGATGTCGATTGGGAAGGCAATGTCATGCGTGCGCTGCACCGCCTGAACCGCACGGAACGGGATGCGGCAAGACCCGAAACGCTTGAACAGTGGGAAGCCGTCCACCGGGAGTTTCATCTCACCCTGATATCGGGCTGCCGGAAGCCGCTGCTTCTCAGTTTCTGCAAGACCATGCTGAACTTGAACGACCGCTATCGGCGCACATTTCTCACCCGCACATCCGGCGACCGCAATGTCAGCGTTGAACATAGCGAAATCGCGCAAGGAACAGTGGCGCGGGATATGGACTATGCCTGCGACCGGCTGCGCGAGCACATCCATCGTACCGGCACAAATCTGCGACGGCATCTCGCTGAAAAGGGAATTGCCTGAATGGAGACGCGGCGGGAAACAATACCAGCCAAGATTTCAGCGCCGTCGCTGGGGATCGCGCATTTTTCAGCGATTGATGTCGAGCCGGCGAAATTTGTGTCGCTTGCCGCCGCAGCCGGCTTTTCGTCGGTTGGCCTGCGCCTTCATCCGGCATTTCCCGGCGCTCCCTATTATGAGCTGCCGACCGGAAGCGACGCAACTCGTGACGTTAAAGCCCGTCTGGATGGTGAAGGGATCTCGCTCTACGACATCGAATTCGTAGTCATCGGACCGGACTTCCATGCCGCTGCTCTGACGTCAGTGCTGGAAGCAGCAAGCGCGCTTGGTGCGCGACGTCTCAGTGTCTGCGGCGACGACCCGGATCGGGAGCGCCTTGTCGCCAATTTCGCGGCGCTTTGCGACCTTGCGGCCACCTTCGGCATGGGCGTCGATCTGGAGAACATGGGCTGGCGCCCTGTTGCCAGCTTTGACGACACCCTGTCGATCGTGCAGGGATCGTGCAGGGACAATGCCGGTGTGCTGGTCGATGCGCTGCACTTCTTCCGCAATGGCGGCCAAGCCGAGGATGTCTCTTCTGCCCCTCAAGGCATGATCAGGAGCATTCAGCTCTGCGACGCCCGTGGACCCGCGCCGACGACGGCGGATCAAATGGTCAGCGAGGCCAGAACGGGACGTTTCGCCCCAGGGTTGGGCGAGCTTCCCATTGCCAGCCTGATAAAAGTGTTGCCGGCAGTCGCTGCCGTCTCGGTGGAGGTTCCTATCCATTCCAGCCAGACACCCGAGGAGCATTTGCGTCACCTTTACGATGCCACCCGTGCGTTGACCGGCTAAACACGAGCAACAGCGCAACAGCTAATACGACACGGAGACAGGCAGAGGAGCCCGTCGACGGGAGAGAGATATTGTCATGAACTACGTGCTGGATTTCAGCGTTGTCTTCGAAAAGATGCCCGACCTGCTGATGGGGGCTCTGGCCACAATCGGCCTTGCGCTGGCCGGCATGTCGCTGGCGCTGGTGGTAGGCGTGATCGGCGTTGCCGCCCGGACATCGAATATCCGTCCCTTGCGCTCGGCCGTCATCGCCTTCGTCGAAGTGGTCCGCAATACTCCTTTCCTGGTGCAGATCTTCTTTATCTTCTTCGCCTTGCCGATGATGGGTATTCGCCTCAATCCCACCGCCACGGCGATCATCGCGCTCGCCGTCAATGGCGGCGCCTATGCCATCGAAATTATTCGTGGCGGTGTCGACAGCATCCACAAGGGTCAGGTTGAAGCCGGGCTCGCGCTCGGCCTGCACAAGGCGCAGGTGTTTCGCCTCATCGTCCTGAAGCCGGCGCTCAGGGCTATCTATCCCTCGCTGACCAGCCAGTTCATCATGCTGACGCTGACCACATCGGTCTGCACATCCATTGCGGCTTACGAGCTGACTTCCGTCGCACAGATCATCGAGTCCGATACGTTCCGCAGCTTCGAGGTCTATTTCACGATCACGCTCATGTACCTCGTCATCTCCTGGATGATGATGGGGCTGTTTGCGCTGATCTCGCGGCATTTCTTCAGCTATCCGGTGCGGTGAGGAGCAGGACAATGAGTGTTATCGGCCAAAACGAAATGCTTTTCCTCCTGCAGGGCCTGAAGTGGACGCTACTTCTATCTGCGATCGGTTTCATCGGTGGCGGCATATTCGGACTGATCATCGCGCTTGCCAGGACGTCTGCACATTCCGCGCTCCGCAAGACGGCGGCGGGCTATATCTCCGTCTTTCAGGGTACACCCCTGCTGATGCAGCTGTTCGTGGTCTATTACGGGATCGCACTTGTCGGCATCAGCGTCGAGGCATGGGCGGCTGTCGCCATCGCCTTCACGCTGCATGCCAGCGCTTTTCTCGGCGAGGTCTGGCGCGGCGGCATCCAGGCAATCCCGAAGGGCCAGACTGAAGCCGCAAATGCGCTGGGCCTCCATTATATCTCGCGGATGAAGGACGTGATCCTTCCGCAGGCCTTCAAGGTTTCCCTGCCGGCAACCGTCGGATTCCTCGTCCAGCTCATCAAGGGGACATCGCTTGCCGCCATCGTCGGCTTCATCGAACTCGCGCGCGCCGGACAGATCGTCTCCAATCAGACCTACAGGCCGCTGCTGATCTTCGGCATCGTCGGCGCGATCTACTTCATCATTTGCTGGCCCCTGTCTCTCTATGGGACCCGGCTCGAAAATCGGATGGCAAAGGCCGCCCGGTAAGTTGGCAATCCAAAAAACACAAAAGCTCTATCAACCAAGGAGGAGAAGGTAATGATCAGCATTAATACCGGCCTGAAGCGCCGTAGAATTCTGTTCGCAGCGGCAGTTCTGGTAGTCGCCCCATGGCTATCGCCGATGTCTGCCCAGGCCGCGACAGTGGAGGAGGTCAAAGCCAAGGGCAAGATCGTCGTCGGCATTCAGGGCGACAACGCACCCTGGGGCTTCGTCAATTCGAGCGGCGTTCAGGACGGTTTCGACGCCGATATCGCCAAGCTTTTCGCCAAGGAACTGGGCGTTGAGGTCGAGTTCTCACCACTCGCGGTCGCCAATCGCATCCCGGCACTTGTCACCGGCAAGGTCGATATCCTGTTTGCCACCATGGCGATGACCGAGGAACGAGCCAAGTCCATCCAGTACAGCAAGCCGTATGCGGGCAACACGATTTCGCTCTATGGTCCGAAGGACAAGAAGATGGCCGAAGTCGGCGATCTCGCAGGCTTGGAGATCGGCGTTCCAAAGTCAAGCTCGCAGGATAAGGCGGTGACCACCGCTGTCGGCGATACGGCGACCGTCCGGCGCTTCGACGATGATGCCGCCTCCATCCAGGCGCTGCTTTCCGGCCAGGTGCAAGCGGTCGGTGGCAATCAGTTCTACCTCGACCGTCTGGAAGCAGCCAGCGCCGGTACATATGAACGCAAGATCGATTTCCTCACGACATTCAATGGCGTCGGAACACGACTCGGCGAGAAGGACTGGAATGAAGCCGTCAACGCCTTCCTCGACAAGATCATGGCGAACGGCGAGCACGCCAAAGTCTATGCGAAGTGGATGAAAGTGGACGTTCCGAAGTTCCCCGAATCCATTCCGAACATCCCCTTCACCATCAACTGATGCATGTTCTACGCAGGAGATCGCCGTGCCAAACGCCGCTGACACTCAAGGCCCGTTTCTCTCGATGGAAAGCGTGGATAAATGGTACGGCGCATTCCATGCGTTGAAGAACATCAGTCTTACGGTCCGCAAAGGCGAGAAAATCGTCCTTTGCGGACCGTCCGGATCCGGCAAATCCACGCTGATCCGTTCGATCAATGCGCTCGAGAAAATCGAGAAAGGCACGATCACGGTCGAGGGGACAAAGCTGAATGACAGCAGCAAGTCGATCGACGCCGTCAGGCGCGAAGTCGGCATGGTGTTTCAGAGCTTCAACCTGTTTCCGCACATGACCATTCTAGAAAACTGTACACTCGCCCCCATGCGGGTTCGGGGCACCAGCAAGGTGGATGCCGAGAAAATCGCCCGCGAATATCTCGAACGTGTCCGCATTCTCGATCAGGCCGACAAGTACCCCGCCCAACTTTCCGGCGGACAGCAGCAGCGCGTTGCGATTGCACGGGCGCTCTGCATGGAGCCGAAGGCCATGCTGTTCGACGAGCCGACCAGTGCGCTCGATCCTGAGATGGTCAAGGAAGTGCTCGACACGATGATCGGTCTGGCCAGGGACGGCATGACGATGATCTGCGTCACCCATGAAATGGGCTTTGCCCGGCAGGTGGCCGACCGCGTGATCTTCATGGCCTCTGGCGAAATCGTCGAAGAAGCGCCGCCGGAAACCTTCTTTCGCAATCCGTCGCATCCGCGCACCCAAGCCTTCCTCGGCGAAATCCTGGCCCATCATTAAGGCGATCCGCACATGACTGTTTCAAACGAAACGATGAAGCGCGCTGTGTTGGTGGGACTGATCGGCGCGGATATCCAGATGTCGAAATCCCCTGCTCTGCACGAGCGCGAAGGCCTGCTTCAGGGCCTCGACTATCGCTATGAACTCCTCGACCTTGCGGAGCGCGGCGTTCCGGCCACCGCCCTGCCTGATCTCCTTGCGGAAGAGGAAGCGCGCGGCTTTGCCGGCAGCAACATCACCCACCCCTGCAAGCAGACGGTGATTCCACATCTGACGGATATGTCCGAGGACGCGCTCATGCTGGGCGCCGTCAACACGGTCGTATTCAAGGATGGAAGACGGACCGGTCACAACACGGACTGGTACGGTTTCTATGAAAACTTTCGGCGCGGTCTTCCTGATGTTCCGCGGCATCGGGCTGTCCTTCTGGGCGCCGGCGGCGCTGGCGTCGCGGTGGCACATGCCGCGATGAAACTCGGCATCAAGCGTCTCGCGATTTTCGATCAGGATAGTGCACGCGCCAGCAAGCTGGCGGGGGATCTGAACAGCCGCTTTTCCGCAGAACGCGCCTTCGCGATCACCGATGTCGGCGAAGCGCTGCGGACCGCCGATGGGCTCATCCATGCGACACCAACGGGTATGAAGAACCATCCGGGCCTGCCGATCGAGGAAAGTTGGCTGGAGCCCCATCATTGGGTCGCCGACATCGTCTACATGCCGCTCATGACCGAGCTTCTGGCGCTTGCAACCCGCCTTGGCTGCCGCACCCTGCCCGGTGGCGGAATGACGGTGTTTCAGGCGGCCGCGGCGTTCAAGCTCTTCAGCGGTATCGAACCGGACGCCGAACGCATGAGCACGCATTTCAACGAACTGTGCCGAGCCTCCTGATCCAGGCTGGCGAAGGAAGAAAACGATGCCCCATATCGTAATCGAATATAGCGAGGGAGCCGGCAGACGTATGGACGTGCCGGCGCTGGTGAAGGCCGTTCATCGCAGCGTGCGTGAAAGCGGCGCGGTCAAGCCAAATGCCGTGCGCACTTTTGCCCGCGAGGCCACCCATTCGCTGGTTGCCGACGAGCATCCCGACAATCAGTTCGTGCAGATCATCTTGCGGATCGCGCCCGGCCGTACGCGCGACGAAAAACGGGCAATATTGCAGACGGTCTATGACGCAGCCGATGGCGTCGTACGTCCGGCACTTGACGAGGGGCGCTGCGCCCTGCGTGCCGATCTCATCCAGTCCGATCCCGATTTTGCAATCCACGAGACAACACTGCCGTGACCATTCCGGCAATTTGAAAGGAACAAGTATGAGCCTCATCTACGTCCTAAATGGCCCAAACCTCAATCTGCTCGGCAAGCGCCAGCCACATATCTATGGCCACGAGACGCTCACCGATGTCGAGGCCGATTGCCGCCGGCTCGCCTCTGAACTCGGTCACGACATCCGCTTTCACCAGAGTAACCGCGAATACGAGATCATCGACTGGATCCACGAAGCGCGTGAGGACGGCGCCGGCATCGTCATCAACCCGGCCGCCTTCACCCACACCTCCGTTGCGATTCTCGATGCACTCAATACCTTCGAACAGCCGGTCATCGAGGTGCATATCTCTAATGTCCACAAGCGCGAAGCCTTCCGCCATCACTCCTTCGTCTCGCACCGCGCCGATGGCGTGATCGCCGGTCTTGGCACCGAAGGCTATCAGCTAGCGATCCGCCGGGTGGCAAGCCTGATCATGTCGGCCGAGAAGAAGTGACGCGAAAGGGGCCGGCATGGAACGGAAAGTAAGGCTTGCGGTGCTCGGCGCAGGCCTGATCGGCAAGCGACATATCGAGCACGTACTTGCCGAGCCGCAGGCGGAACTCCTGGCCGTCGTCGATCCGATGCCGTTAGGGCAGCAGATCGCGCGGGAATCCGGCGCTAAATGGTTTCCGAGCTTCGCGGCAATGATCGAGACGGATCGTCCCGACGGCATCATCGTCGCGACGCCCAACCAAATCCATGTCACCAACGGTCTCGAAGCCGTTGCCGCCGGGGTGCCGGCGCTGATCGAAAAGCCGATTGCCGACGATGTCGCGGCCGGTGAAAAGCTGATCGGTGCGGCGGAAGCCGCCGGCGTTCCGCTTCTGGTCGGCCACCATCGCCGCCACAATCCGATGATCCAGAAGGCGAAAGAGATCATCGACAGCGGCGAGCTTGGCCACATCCTCGTCGCCAACGCGATGTTCTGGCTGTTCAAGCCGGATGACTATTTCGACATCGAATGGCGGCGCCAGGCCGGGGCCGGCCCGGTCTTCCTCAACCTGATCCACGACGTCGACAACCTGCGCTACCTCTTTGGCGACATCGTTGCCGTCCAGGCGCGCGAATCCAGTGCCGTCCGCGGCAACGCCGTCGAAGAGACCTCGGTGATCCTGATGGAATTCGCAAGCGGTCTTCTTGCCACAGCGTCCGTTTCGGACTCCGTCGTCGCACCCTGGAGCTGGGAGATGACGACGGGTGAAAACCCAGTCTACCCGAAAACGGAAGAGTCATGTTACTTGATCGGAGGGACCCGCGGGTCCCTGACTATCCCTGCGCTCGACGTGTGGAAGAACGGCATAAAACGTAGCTGGTGGGAGCCGTTCGAAAAGCGCCGCGTCGCCGTCCAGTACGAAGACCCGCTGGTGCTACAGATTCGGCAGTTCTGCAAGGTGATCCGCGATGAAGAAGCGCCGTTGGTCAGCGGGCGCGAAGGGCTGAACACACTAAAGGTCATTTTGGCCGTCAAACAATCCGCGGCAAGTGGCGAGCGCGTCGTTCTAGGATAGAGACAACCCAACGCGCCGGGTTGTTGAAGCACTATGAAGACGATCGGCGGGTTGGTGTCGGATCCGCGGAACTGCTGAGAAGGACCCTCCGGGTTGTAACTGATCGGCAGGGAAATGCTCGCCTTGAAAAGATATGAACTGAAGACCTTCCGGCAATCATGCTTAAGCTATGGATTTGAAATGGCGGCATGGACCTTGCTGTAATTACCTTAGAATTTTACGGAAGTTACGAAAACAAAGGTGCTTACAACTTGGGCTCAAGACCGTTGCACCGGGTCCGTTTAATTGTACTCGCTGAGCGGCGCAGTTGATGATATATAGAAGCGCATCATCAGACTTAGTTATGCATAATACTATATCAAACCAGACGATAAGGCTTGATGACCGTACCGGATTCCATGCCCATCGCACGGGGAAATGTCTTGCCCGTCACGATTTTCATCTGACCGGCGCAACCTTCCAATCAATCGGATTGATGGCAGCGATCTTAACCTTGACGGCCACTTCGCCCTTGCCCGGTAGGGTCGGTTCGAAATTCTCGAGCCGCATGAGATCAGGGCCACAATAGCATAAGTAACCCGCCGTACGTCCCCGAGGCAAATCACCAAGGGGCTATCTGTGTCGTGCGATAAGAACCCATAGTGCTGAGCCGAATACGAAAAGCCCGAAAAGCAGGGCCTATCGTAGTCGAAATCTCTGGAGGCATTATGTTGCTGCCTAGCCGTTTTGCTTGCTCAACGCTTCAACAACGCGCCCTCTGGCGACGGGACGCCGACACGAATGGCCTGCGAAAACATCGGCGAAAGACCGTCGTTGTGCGCCTTTGCAGCGATGTGTGCGGCCGACCGAAGTTGCAACAAGGGAACCGAGGTGTCCAGCGCGCCACGGTCATAGGCGTATTCCGGCAGGTATCCGTTGACCACGAGGCGCCAGTCCATCGGCACGGCGTCGCCTGCGACACGCATCATCTTGATGATGGTCGTCGTGCAGTTCGTCGTCAGCGAATTGTAGAAGGCGGGCTTGACCGCGAGCGCGTTTGCGTCGGAGACGTACTCGCGCAGAAGAAGCCTCGCAGCTGCCGGCGACGCCTTCAGGCGGTAGATCTGCACGTCCTCACCGCGAAAATTGGAGCGGAGGCCGATCACATCTCTTTCGTCTGCGGCGAGGATGACCAGAGGACTGTTTTTGAAGAGGTCTGCCAGCGGTGAGAACGAACCTCCTGAAATGCGACGCACTTCGATGGACCACGCCAGATAGCGGCCGTCGTCGAAGCCGAAGCTCATGATGACATGCGCGATGGCCGGACCTGACCAGTAAGACATGAACATGTCGACGCTCTTCAGTTTGTTCAGGACGTAACTGCGCGTCGTCCATCGTTCCGTGAAGTCGGTGGTGCTGCGCCACTCGAAATCGCGGACATTTGTCAGTGTCAACATATCACCGTCGAATTCGCCGGTGACCTGACGTGCGACGTCCGGAGCCCACGCTCCATTTGCCGGCGGTTCGATCGTGCTCCACCAGACGAGAACCAGGACGAACGCGGCCGCAAACGCGAGGACCGCACGAAAGCGCCGTCTGCCAAAGAGCGCCACGACGACGGAGGCGCCAAAAAGCCCGAACAAGATGGCGCTGGCTTGCCTGCCGACATCGGGCAACGGCAAACGGTACCAAAGCGCGAGCGACGACCAGGCCGATGCAAAGGCAACAAGCAACACGAGCACTGCAATGACGATCGCACGGGCCGGTCGAACCATTTTGCTTTTCCAAACGAGTTTGAAGCGTCCGTCTTGATCATGGGACCCTATCGGTTTCCGGGCTCGAAGCCCAGAACCTATCCGAAGCGACAGGCCGTCGGATCCTCCATCTTGGTGTGGCTTGAATTCCGCTGGCGTGACCGACGGTGCCAACTGGCACCCCGTTGACGAGGTTACGACGACATTCGAAGTTCCCAATGCCCGGCGGAAAGGAGCCAGACGGAGCGCTGAGCCATGTGGCCTCAACTAGCTGATAACCAGGGCGGATTTCTCAAATAGATACAGTTCGCCATCAAAATTTGCGACTTTTGAGAACGGATGTGCAAGACCTTCACGAGTTGGGACTCGACAACCTCCTTGTAAGGTGGCTTTCACGCAGGGCTATCGAGATTGTAACCTTCGTGCTACATATTCGGCCGATCTGTTCTACTACACGATGGTGAACGCGCCCTATTTCCTGGTCAGCATGTTGGTAACGAGCGCCGTGCTGTTCCTGCTGCGGTAGGCCCATTACGTGCACGAGCTCAGATGATGCGCGAAGCCTCTCGTGAAACCGCATCATCGGGTTGAGCCCTCGGCGGATTGTCAGCCTATCGCCTATCGCCGTTGCCTATGAAATTTCGACATTGGGTCGCGCACTGGAAGCACCACTCCGTGCGCTGCACGCCTGGACCCTGCAACACCGGGCCGAGGTAACGCACGCTCGTGAACGCTACAGAGACAACTAGGGCTGCGGATCTGCTGATCGGACACTCGCCGGAGGAATCCCGAACTGAGCTTTGAACGCTCGTCTGAAGGCTGCTTCAGATTCGTAACCGATCCTTCTGGCAACGTCGCTGACACGCGCATTGGCATGCCGCATGAGCCCATGTGCAAGAGTGAGCCGCCACCGGTTCTGGTACGACAAGGGCGCTTCCTTCACCAACGAAGTGAACCGTTCGGCAAAGCTGGACCGAGACATTCCCACCGCGCGCGCAAGATCGGCGACGCTCCATTTGCGATACGGGTCGTCGTGAATGGCCTTGAGGGCACGGCTGATACGGGGGTCCGCCAACGCCCCCAGCCATCCGGTATCACCCGCGTTTTTGCTCTGTGCCCAGGTTCGAATGACCCGGATGATCAACACGTCGATGAGCCGGGAGATCATCACGAAGCCATCCGCCGGTCTGGCCGTCCGACTTTTCAATGTGGATCACGGCCGGCAGTGCGGAGGAGCCGGGATGCACGGTCTGAGCTTCCATCATCATAAAATAAGCCAGTCCCTTCGTCGCATGCCGCAGAAGTCGCCGCAGTCATCGAGGCTGCAGCAGGAGCCAAGTAATCGCGTGCCTCGCCGCCGGCTCTTCTGGCAACGTCGTCATGTGAATATCGTGCCCCTGACCTTCTCTAAAAGGCGGGGGTACACGACGTTTCCGTGCACCATTCATTTATTCAAGGACCACTTGATATCGCCAGTTGACGCCGACCTTTCGGCCGGCGTTCCATCCCGGACGGCCCAATGCGCTAGGATCGTATTAGGCAATACCCATTTCAGTTCTCCTTTGGCCACTATTGGCAGCTAGGAAAACGCGTGAGCTCGGTGATTGACCCGCTCCCCGCCGGCTCATGCGACCGATATGCAACACCAAACATGCGAGGCGGCAAGAATGCTCCCGCGCTACGTCGCCACGATTCGTTGAACAAAATCCAGAAAAGCCCGCACCTTGGCCGGCGGCATGTGGCGTGACGGATGATAGGCGTACAGCGGAAACTGCTCGTAGGACCATTCCGTCAGGATCGTCGTGAGCGCCCCGTTCTCAAGCCACTCGTCGAGACCGATGGCAAAGCTCTGGAATATGCCTTGCCCCGCCAGACAGGCCGCGACGGCAGCGGAGGGATCGTCCATGACCAACCGCCCCGCCGCCCTGATCTCGAAGGCGCCGTTATCCCCCTGGAATTCCCAGGTGAACGGTCGCCCGGTCTGCGGGTCGCGAAAGAGGATGCAATCGTGGTGCATCAGGTCATGGGGCGTGGCTGGAACTCCGTGACGGTCAAGATAGCCTGGGGCGGCACACGTCAGCACCGGTACGTCTAGCAGTTTGCGCGCGATCAGCGACGATTCGTCCGGAGGACCAAACCGCACGGCGACATCCGCGCCGCTCATCATCTCTTCGCGATAGTTGCTGGTGGTTAGATCGAGCGTCAGAGCGGGATAGCGCGCCAGAAATTCACCGATCCTCGGCGCCAGCACCATGCGCGCGAACCAGGGATCGATCGAAACCCTTAGCCGCCCGCCGACGAATACCGCCGAACCGGCGGCTTCGGAGGCCGCCTCCTCCAGCCCGGCCAGCAACGGCATTATCCTTGCATGGAAGCGGGCGCCCTCTTCCGTCAGCGTAACCTCACGCGGATTGCGGTCAAACAATCTGACGCCGACGCGTTGTTCGAGCCGCGCTACCGCACGACTGACCCCCGATGGCGTGAGGCCGAGAACATCCGCGGCCCGCACAAAATTGCCCGCCTCGATCACTGCCCCGAAAACGCCGACCCCGGTCAGCAGCCGCGTGTCGAAACTCATGCACCCTCTCCGCCGCAAGGTCAGACTTCGCCGACCGTCTCGCCATGATGATTTGAAATCATCTTACCTTTGATTTTAATGCGCGTGAATCATCTTTGTTCGTCCCATAAATACTTCCTCAGCGCCCGGACGGCGCCAGCGGCATGCCGGAACCGCGGAAATCTCCGGTCTTGCAAAGAAGAACTTCATCCATGAATGCGATCTCACGCAGAAGCCTGTTGGCACGCGGCGGCCTCTTGCTCGCAGCCGGTACAGTCGCTGCGAATACGCCTGTTCATGGGCTGGCAGCCAAACCGCAAGCGCGGTCCGGAAATTTCAAACAGATCGACGTAGCGATGGAGCAGGCCGTTCGCGACGGGACCGTGGCAGGAGTCGTTGCCACAGCCGCGGGACCGGACGGCATGATCTACGAAGGGACCTTCGGAAAGGCCAATACAGTTACCGGAGCGACGATGCGGGCCGATACGGTGTTCTGGCTGTTGTCCATGACGAAGGCCTTCACCGCCACGGCCTGCATGCAACTCGTCGAGCAGGGCAGGATCGATCCCGAGGACGATGCGGGGAAATATCTGCCGGAACTCGCCAATCCGATGGTGTTGGAGGGTTTCGACGGCGGCGGCCAGCCACGCCTGCGTCCGGCCAAGCGGGCCATCAAGGTGCGGCACTTGCTCACCCATTCAATCTGGAGCGATGCGCTGATCCGCTACGAGCAGGTTACAGGAATACCGGACATCGCGACCAGCCAGAACGGCGCTTTCCTGGCACCGCTCGAATTCGATCCCGGCGATCGCTGGCAATACGGCATCAGCATGGACTGGGTCGGAAAGCTGGTGGAGGCGGTCAGCGACCAGTCGCTGGAGGTCTATTTCCGCGAGAACATCTTCGCCCCGCTCGACATGACAGATTCAGGCTTCCTGATCGGCAGCAAGCAGAAGGCCAGGGTCGCCACCTTCCATAACAGGAACGCCGACGGCGGACTGACACCCGCGCCATTCGAAATGCCCCAGCGGCCGGAATTCTTCATGGGCGGCGGAGGCGCCTTCAGCACGCCGCGCAACTACATGGCCTTCCTGCGCATGCTACTGAACGGAGGCACCCATAGGCGTGCGCGGGTGCTGAAGCCTGAAACGGTCGCCGCGATGATGCGCAACCAGATCGGCGACCTCGACGTGCACGCCATGACGACGGCCCAGCCCGGTTACTCCCGCAGCTTCGACCAGTTTCCCGGTGAGCCCCACAAGTGGGGATATTCGTTCGACATCAACACCCTGCCCGGTTCGAACGGTCCGTCGGCAGGCAGCATTTCCTGGGCCGGCCTGCTCAACTGCTACTTCTGGCTTGATCCGGTCCGGAAGGTGACCGGCGCCGTCTTCACCCAGGTTCTGCCGTTCTACGACGAAAAGGTCGTGAAGCTCTACGGCACATTCGAGCGCGGCCTATACGACGGCCTCGCCTGATGCATTCCCGACCTCAACACCAGGAGACATCTCATGTATGCGATTACAGGAATTACCGGCAAGGTCGGCGGCGCGCTGGCGAAAACCCTGATCGAAGCCGGAGAACCGGTCCGCGCGGTGCTACGCGACCCCGCCAAGGCGGAAATCTGGCGCCAGCGCGGTTGCGAAATCGCCTTTGCCGAGATGGACGCCGCCGCGCAGCTTGCCGCCGCGTTCAAGGGCGCCAAGGGCGTCTTCATCCTGCCGCCGTCGGAATTCGATCCGGCGCCCGGCTATCCGGAAGCGGCGAAGCAGAATGAGGTGCTGACGACCGCTCTCCTTGCTGCCAGCCCGGAAAGGGTCGTCTGCCTCTCCACCATCGGTGCCGACGCGGAAGTGGACAATTTGTTGAGCCAGCGGACGATGCTGGAAGAAGCCCTCGGCGAGCTCGATCTTCCCGTCACCTTCCTGCGGCCCGGCTGGTTCATGGAAAATGCGGCCTGGGACGTCGCCTCGGCCCGCGACGATGGCGTGCTGCACACCTTCCTCCAGCCTGCCGACAAGACCTTCGCTATGGTGGCGACGCAGGACATCGGCCGGTTTGCCGCAGATCTTATCCGCCAGCAATGGATCGGCAAGCGGGTGGTGGAACTTGAAGGCCCTGCACGGGTCTCGCCCAACGATCTCGCCAATGCCTTCGCGTCGGTGCTCGGGCATCCGGTGCGGGTGGAGATCGTCCAGCGGGACAGCTGGGAGGGCCTGTTCCGTGCCCAGGGTACGCGAAACCCACAACCGCGCATGCGTATGCTCGACGGCTTCAACGAAGACTGGATTGCCTTCAAGGCCCACGGCGGAAACCGTGCCAGGGGCACGACATCACTTGAGCAGGTGATCGAAGTGCTGGTCCGGCAGGCGGCCGCGAGCGAGACCACCTGAGCCCGCCGGGAGAACGGGCGGCGGACGGCTTCTACCTCTGCTGCCGAGTCCCTCGCAGCTTGAAACGACGATCATGGCAACGATTGAAACTCACAGCGTCGCTATCCCCCGGTTAGGAATGGGGACTTTCCGGATGCCGGGCGATACCGCCCGACCGGTGGTCGAAAGCGGGCTTGCCCTCGGCTTCCGCCACATCGATACCGCCGCCATGTACGACAATGAAGCCGCCATCGGCGCGGCGCTCGCGGCCTCCGGCATACACCGCGCGGACCTCTTTGTCACCACTAAGGTCTGGCACGACAAGCTCTCCCCCGATGCCCTGCGCCGGTCCTTCGACACGAGCCTCAGCAAGCTTCGCATCGACCATATCGATCTCTTCCTCGTCCATTGGCCGTCGACGAACATGAACATGAGCACCATGTTGGACGCGATCACCGTGACCGCCTACGCGCCACTTGCGCAAGGCCGTGCCGCAAAAGATCCCGTGCTCGCCAGGATCGGTGAAAAGCACGGCGCCACCGCCGCCCAGATCGCCATAGCCTGGCTTCTGGATCAGGCTTGCGACCCGTGATTTAGTCACGTAGCAGGCAGGGGATCAGTGCCTTCGCTTAGGATTGCGAGATACCTACGGTAGCTGAAAACACGGCCACGCTTGCGACCTGTCACCTCGTCGGCAATCCCCAACCGCTCCAAGTCAGCGAGCGCTGCATTGACAGTCGGCGCGGAAAGGCCTGTCATTTGAACGATCTGATTTGCCGTATGGAAGGGGTTTTGCTGAAAGAGTTCGTGAATACGAAGGGCCGATCCGGCTCTGTCGCTCTCGGTTGTGATTTTCTCCCTGTCCTCCTTGAAAAGATCGACAATCCGAGTGGCAGCTTCAAATGCTTGGTTGGCGGTGTCGGCTACACCTGTCAGGAAGAAGTCTAGCCAAGCTTCCCAGTTTCCATATTCACGGACCTCTTGCAGTAATCGATAATATTCCCTTCCGGAAGAGCAGCGTAGCGTGCTGCTGCTGGTATCGGTCGAAGACCTTAGTTGCGCCCAGGTCGCCGAAGTCCTGGCGATCCCGATCGGAACCGTGATGTCGCGACTGTCGCGCGCACGTGAGCGCCTGCCGCAGATCTTGGAAAGTCCCGCCAGGGGCGCTAGAGCTGGCTCGCATCTGCGGAGAGTGAAATGACAGACAGGCCAATCACCGAAGACGATCTGCACGCCTTATTGACGGCCGCCTCGAAGCTGCACGCAGGGACGAAGTGTCCGCTTATCTCGAAAAGCACCCGGAGGTCGCCATCCGATTTTCCGCCTACAACTCCCAACGCACAATTCTGCATCGCGCCTTCATCCCATCGTCGACGAACCGATCCCCACCCGGCTCAATCTCAATCACATGATCGCCACCAGACGGCAAAACAGGGTCTCCACCTGGCGGCTTGCCGCTGCAGCCGAAGCGTGCAACATTGAGGATTAAGTCGCGAGTGACATCGGCTCCCCTGAAAGACGATTTACCCGGGCTCGTGCCCCGCAGAATATCGTGATCTTCTCCACCGGGGCCTTCGCGGTCGATGCAGACACTCAGACTCAGAAGGACCGCGGATCTATCGCAACCCCGGTGACCTGGCCCTTTGTTCTCGCTCCGGACATCAGGTCAGAGACGATGCCCACAAAGGTTGGAAAGGCAGCGCAGGCTTTGACAACAGTGATTTGGCGTGCTTTTCTGTCCTTGGTCCTAGGACAGAGGACGCCAGTCAGGACGATTTATGAAAAGCCAGGACATCGTCATACTGCTCAAACTCATCAGCCTCCAGGAGCAGGAACAAGAGCAAGGGGGCGAACGCGAGCGCCTAAAGGCGCAAGGCGATGACCCATATTCCGTCCGAAATTTGGAGGCATCCCTCGGTATAAGCAAGACCGAGGTCAATGAGTCGATCAAGAGGAGCCTAGCGTCTGGCATTGCCAGCAAAGATCGCGACCTTGGCCGACCCAAGCCGAGCCGGAGGAACCTATTCAATTTCATCGTGCACGGCCTGAAATTCACCTTTCCGGCAAAACCCGGATCAATGCAGCGAGGCATTCCAACCGCTTTTGCGGCACCTATGCTCGAGGGCCTTCTGGTCAGCGCTGGCAACTATATTTACGTCTGGCCCCACCCAAGCGCCCGCGAAATGGGCCAGTCTGTCGAACCGCTATTCAAGAGTGTACCGGAAGCAGTCCAAAAGGACGTGCGGCTCTACGAATATCTGGCACTCTGCGACGCGATCCGCCTTGGAAACCAACGAGAAGTGGGTTTGGCAAGCGATCGGCTCTCGAAAAGGATACTCGGTAAATGACGACTGTCCGCGGCCAGCTGCTCGAAATGTTGAAAGTCGTAGCAACGGCGCTGGAGCAGGATTTGCGTGATCGCCTTGTGTTCGTCGGAGGATTTAAGGGCAGCCCGGCCGCGTGGCTATCGTGCGCGAGCGCTACGTTGCCATAAGTCATTGCGCAGACGGTGGCGCCCATGCGCATTGAAGCAAGCTGGTATAGCCCGCAAAGGCACCATGACCACAGACAATCGCGACCATGCAGGGATTGGAACAAATACCACCGGCGTGATGGCCATCATTGCCGATAGCTCTACCGCAGGCGAGAACAGTGGAGAATATGTCGAAGCGATTGTGCGGGGAGTGATCGACTGGTTCAGCGGTCTACAAGGTGCGCTTGATGTCGATAACTTTTCGAAACAGCTGCGCGCAATCCATATCGATTTGCGCGCGCGTTATCCTCGGGGCTCAGCCAGTTTTGCTATTATGCACGTTAGCCCAAGAACACGAATGACAGTTATCCATGCCGGCGACTGTCTTCTAGGCCAAATTGATCGAGGCGACAGAATTCAATGGCAAACTCAGCCTCACACGCTTGCCAATGCGCTTGGATATGTCGCAGTCGACGAGCTATCGAAGACACCGGCCAGACATCTTCTCACCAGGAGCTTTCGTTCACGTGAGTATATGACACCAGAAATCCTGGAAACGGACGGTTTGCCTGGCGTCCATTTACTCACCACGGATGGCTTTTGGGCCGAGCTGTCAGCACACGAGCAACTTGCCGTAATCCATGGCCGTGAAGTCGAGGCGAATGGAGAGCACGACGACTGCAGCGTTCTAAAGCTCACAATCATGGACAATGCCGACCCGCAGCTTATCATTGACGTGGGCGGGGCTTCCCCCAACTTTTGCAGCGCGCAGATATAGCGGCTGCGAGATTTTCATCGTTTTAGGGTTAGACAGAAACGGAGGTCTCTGCTCTTGAAGGGATACGATCCCGCGGCCTGTCAATTTCCGGCGCTGAATCCATGATGTCCTTTGTCATGGATAAAGGCTTGGAGGTCTGGGCACGCTGGCCGCTAGAAGCCCTGCGGCACTCCACGCGAGTGCCGCAGGGCATTTGTTAATCCCCCATGGACAGATCAAGAAAAGCGCCCACTCAAGCCATAAGGCAGTGAGATGCTCGGTTAGATCCGGCGGCCCCCTCTCCGATAACGAAGCAAAGCGCCATCGTGTTGCCGGTGGTTATCCGGGGCATAGTCGAATAGTCGCCGACACGAAGGCCGTCAGTGCCGGAGACCTTGAGAGCATTATCCACCATCGACATGCGATCCGGCAACGTGAGTTCAAATCATTCAGTGGAGAACCTACAGACGAGCGCCATAGCCGCCGCCGGTCGGGGTGACGATGGTGATCGCCTCGCCTTCATCAAGCCGCGTCTGCGCACAGCCTGGCAGCACTTCGATTTTCTGGTTAAGGCGGCGCACGAGGTTTTTCCCGGTTTCGCCAGCTTCGCCGCCGGCGAGGCCAAACGGCCTGACGGTGCGGTGCCCGGAGAGAATCGCGCAATCCATCGAGCGCCGGAAACGGATCGTGCGGCTAGTGCCGTCGCCACCGTTCCAGTGCCCTTTGCCGCCCGAACCTTCGCGTATGTGGAAATCCTCGAGTACGACGGGAAAGCGCAGTTCGAGGATCTCCGGATCGGTCAGGCGCGAATTCGTCATGTGGGACTGAACACCGGCAACGCCTGAAAACCCCTCACCTGCCGGAGCGCCCGAGCATAGCGTTTCGTAATATTGGTGTGTTTCATTTCCGAAGGTCAGATTGTTCATCGTCCCTTGCGACGACGACAGCTTACCGAGCGCCCCAAAGAGACAATTGGTGACGGCCTGGCTCACCTCGACGTTTCCAGCGACGACTGCCGCCGGGCGGCGGGGTGCAAGCATCGATCCTCCCGGGACGATGATTCTGATCGGCCGCAGGCAGCCGGCATTCATCGGGATATGGTCTTCGACGAGGACACGGAAGACATAAAGAACTGCCGCGCGGGTAATCGGTTCCGGAGCATTGAAGTTGTCCGGCTGCTGTGGCGATGTTCCGGTAAAGTCGACCGTCGCCTCGCGTTTCGTGCGGTCGATGCTGATGTGCACCTTAATCTCGCATCCCTGGTCCATCGGATAGGTGAATTCGGCATCGTCAAGGCGGGCAATAAGGCGGCGGACACTTTCTGCCGCATTGTCCTGCACATGCGCCATATAGGCTTCGACGACGTCGAGCCCGAACTGATCGACCATCTTTCTGAGTTCGTCGGCGCCCTTCTGGTTAGCGGCGATCTGCGCCTTGATGTCCGCGATGTTCTGGCCGAGATTGCGGACCGGGTGGAGTGCTCCCGTCAGCAGTTCAGCAAGTTCAACCTCCCGAAAACGGCCCCGGTCCAAGAGCTTGAAGTTATCGATATAAACGCCCTCTTCGTCGATGGTGCGGGCATTCGGCGTCATCGACCCCGGAGCGATGCCGCCGATGTCGGCATGATGGCCGCGGGATGCCACCCAGAACAATATTTCGTTGTCTTCGGCGTCGAAAATCGGGGTGCAGACCGTGATGTCAGGCAAATGTGTGCCGCCGTTATAGGGTGCGTTGATGGCGAAGACATCGCCTGCATGGATGACCGGATTGCCGGCGATGATCGCCTCCACCGAGCGGTCCATCGACCCTAGATGCACCGGGACATGCGGGGCATTGGCGACAAGCGCGCCATGACGATCGAAGATCGCGCAGGAAAAGTCGAGCCGCTCCTTGATGTTGACCGACGATGCCGTGTTTTGCAGCGTGAAGCCCATCTGCTCGGCGATGGACATGAAGAGGTTGTTGAATATTTCGAGCATGACTGGATCGGCCGCGGTGCCGAGCGCCAGCGACCGCGATCTGGCGGTTTTGCGTTCGAGGACGACGTGATCCCTGGCAGTCAGCGTGCCTGTCCAGCCATCTTCGATCACGATAGTCTGGTTGGGCTCGATCAGCAGGGCCGGACCCTCGAGAACATTTCCGGAGGAAAGTTGCTCGCGGCGATAGACCGGCGCCTCGTGCCACTGCCCCGCGGAAAAGAAGCGCGTTCGGGCGGCGGCATCGAGACTGACATCAATGGTGACTGCGTTTACGGCCGGCTCAACCCGCCGCCCTCCTCCGACCGCCTCGACGGCCAGCGTCTCGACGATCAGCGGTTTGTCATGGTCGACAAAACCGAAGCGGGATTTGTGCGCGGCTTCGAAGCTCTGTTTCAGCGCATCGACGTCAAAATGGCCTGGCGCAATGCTGGCTTCCGTCGCGGTGATCCGGGTAGCGGTGGCTTCCAGTGCGGTGTCCGCGCCAGCATAGCGGATATGCAGTCGCAGATGAACGGTGATCTTTGCGGTCTCGATGCCCTGTTCGCTGACCTCGCGGAACGCCTCTTCGGACAAGGGCTGCGCTGCCCTGACGATTGCCGGAATGCTATCGGCAGCGAGAGGCAAATCGAGCGATGCCTGGCGCATGGCGTGGATGTCAGCAAGCCCCATGCCATAGGCGGACAGCAGGCCTGAGAATGGATGGACGAGGACTTTCGTCATCCCGAGCGCATCTGCCACCATGCAGGCGTGCTGGCCACTCGCCCCGCCAAACGCGTTCAAGGCATAGGTGCTGACATCGTATCCCCGTGCGATCGAGATCTTCTTCACGGCTTCCGCCATATTGGCGACGGCGATCTTGAGAAAGCCGTCGGCCACCTCTTCACCGCTCCGCCCGTCACCAATCTCCTCGGCGAGCGCGTCGAAGGCGGCCTTGACCGCGAAATAGTCGAGAGGCTGGTCCTGGCTTTCGCCGAAGATCGGTGGGAACATGTCGGGTATCAGCTTGCCGACCATGATATTGGCATCGGTAACGGCGAGTGGCCCATCCCTGCGATAACCCTTGGGACCGGGATTGGCACCGGCGGATTCCGGGCCGACGCGGAAACGCGCGCCGTCATAGCGCAGGAGCGATCCACCGCCGGCCGCGACCGTATGGATCTGCATCATCGGCGCGCGCATGCGGACGCCGGCGACCTGGGTTTCGAATGTCCGCTCATATTCTCCGTCGAAATGTGCAACATCCGTCGAGGTGCCGCCCATGTCGAAGCCGATCACTTTTGCAAAACCGGCTTCTGCGCCGGTCTGCGCAAGAGCGACCACACCGCCCGCGGGCCCAGACAAAATGGCATCCTTTCCCTGGAACAGGCTGGCGGCAGTCAATCCGCCCGATGAGGTCATGAAGGTCAACCGGGCTCCGGTCCGTTCGATATCCAGTTCTTCCTTCACCTGCGCCACATAGCGGCGCAGGATCGGCGAAAGATAGGCATCCACGACCGTCGTGTCGCCGCGACCGACGAACTTCACGAGCGGCGACACTTCGTGGCTGACGGAAACCTGCGGAAAGCCCATCCCGCGAGCGATCGCGGCAATCGCCTGTTCATGGCTTGGATAGCGGTAAGCATGCATCAGCACGATGGCGATGGACTTGAAGCCGCGCGCGCTGATCTCCTCCAAGGCTTTGCGGACTTCCGCTTCGTTCAATTCCTTCTCGACTTCGCCATCGGCCAAAACGCGCTCGTCGATCTCGGCGACGAAGCCATAGAGCAACTCCGGTTTGACGACGTGCTTGGCGAAAATATCGGGCCGCGCCTGGTAGCCGATCTCCAAGGCATCGCGGAAGCCGCGCGTGGTGATCAGGGCAGTCGGCTCGCCTTTGCGCTCCAGGAGAGCGTTGGTCGCAACCGTGGTTCCCATGCGTACCTCGCCGATGGCGCCGGCGGGTATCGGCTCGCTCGCATCAAGGCCCATCAATGCCCTTATGCCGGCAACGGCCGCATCCCGATAGGCGCTGGGATTTTCGGACAGCATTTTGCGGGCATGCAGGTGGCCTTCGGGGTCGCGTCCAATGACATCGGTGAACGTACCGCCGCGATCGATCCAGAAATTCCAATGTGATTCACTCATGACTTGTCCATCCGCGCGGAAAAGCACGGTCCTTGTTTCGTCGATTTGGAAAAGAGGCGGATTGCAGCGCGTCACCGCAATCCGGGGAGTGTCAGTCGGCTGCCAATTCCTTGCCCTTTGTCTCGGGCAGGATGAAAGCGGCGACGATGACCAGCAGGTAGGCGATGACGGCGAATATGGCGATTGCCTTACCAAGCGGCATGGCGGCCGTTGCAATGCCCACCAGCGTCGGGTTAAGGGCAGCGACACCGCGGCCGAAATTATAGGTGAAGCCCTGGCCTGCCGCACGCGTGCGGGTCGGGAAATTCTCGGTCAGAAAGGCGCCCATTCCCGCGAAGATGCCGGAAGCGAAGAAGCCCAAGGGGAAGCCGAGAAACAGCATCAGCGTGTTGTTGATCGGCAGGTAGGTATAGATCACGACGGTCACCATCGCACCGATCGCAAACAGCATGAACTTCTTGCGGCGGCCGATGATGTCGGACAGATAAGCGCCGGTGACATAGCCGAAGAACGAGCCGATGATGATGACGGCGAGGTAGCCGCCGCTGCCGATAACGCTCAAATGCTTTTCCGTCTTGAGAAAGCTGGGCAGCCAGGTGGCGATTGCATAATAGCCACCTTGCGCACCGGTGGTCATCAACGACAACAGCATGGTGCGGCCGAGCATTGAGGGTGCGAATATCTCGGTGATGCGGACGACCTCGCCGGAGGCTTTCAGCTTCTTCTGCGAAGCGGTGTAGACCTCAGGCTCCCGGATGAACCGGCGCACGATGATGGCGAGAATGGCGGGCGCGAGCCCAGCCCAGAAGAGCCCGCGCCACGCCTCTTCCTGCGGCATCAGGCTGAACAGGATGGTGGACAGCAAAACGGCTGCACCCCAGCCGACAGACCAGGCACTCTGCACCATGCCGACCGCTTTTCCACGGTGCTTGGCTGCAATAACCTCGGCCATCAGTACCGCGCCGGCCGACCATTCGCCACCGAAACCAAGCCCCATCAACGCACGGCATACGAGAAGTTGTTCGAAATTTTGGGCAAAGCCGCTGAGGAAGGTGAATACGGCGAACCAGATAACCGTGATCTGCAAGGTGCGAACGCGCCCGAAGCGGTCGGCGAGGATGCCGGCAAACCAGCCGCCGAGTGCGGAGGCGAGAAGCGTCACCGTGGCGATGATCCCGACATCGGTGTTGGAAATGGCAAGCGTGGCAATGATCGCCGGTATCGCGAGGCTGTAGATCTGGACATCGAACGCATCCAGCGCGTATCCGGAAAAACACGCCCAGAACGTGCGTTTGCCTGGCTGCGTCAATTCACCATACCAGCTTCGCGGCTCGGCTCGCGTTGAGACGGCGTAATTGTCTGTCATGTCATTCCCCTTTTCGTTGTTGAGTTTGCCATGGCCCCGCAATTTTCCCAGTTCTTATTGGCGGAGCGTGATTGCCTCGGCTAGAAGGCGATGAGAGCCGCGTTCGGCTTATCCGTCACCAGCATGCAGCCGGGCGCATGCGTGATCGCGAACTTCGGGCGGGCGGTCTGGATGACGGCTTGCGGTGTTACCCCGCATGCCCAGAAGACCGGCATTTCGTCGGGCATGATGCGGGTCGGATCGCCGTAGTCCGGTCGGTCGAGGTTCTCGATCCCGATGGACGCCGGCAAGCCAATGTGAATGGGTGCGCCGTGGACGGCCGGCATTTTCGAAGTGATCTGGACCGCCCGGATGACCTCGGCTGGGGCGAGCGGCCGCATGGAGACGACCATCGGGCCGGAGAACGGCCCCGCGGGGACACATTCGATATTCGTCCGGTACATGGCCACGTTGTGCCCCTCGGCGACGTGGCGAAGCCCGATGCCATTTGCAATCAGCGCTTCCTCGAAGGAGAACGAACAGCCGATAGCGAAGACGACAAGATCGTCGCTCCAGAGGTCGCTGATGTCGGCAGGTTCGCCGATAAGTTCGCCACCTTCCCAGACGCGGTATCTCGGTGCGTCCGTCCGGATGTCGAGATCCAGACCCAGTTCCGGAATGCGCGGCGAGCCTTTTTCTGATATGCCGACGACCGGACATGCCTTGGGATTGCGCACGCAAAAGCGCAGGAAATCATCCGCCAGCGCGCTCGGCAGGATGGCGAGATTGGCTTGGACATAGCCGGGGGCGGTGCCGCTTGTTTCCTTGACCCAACTGCCGTTCCTGCAGGCGGTCCGCACGGCGAGCGGGTTGGAGAGATCCTGCCCCTGATGGTTCGATACTATGTTCATGGTGACACCTCGTTTCTTTGGACACGAGCATCCGCAAAAAACCAGATAATTTCAAATTGTCATTTTTCATAATTCTCGATAAATTCTATTTATCGGAGGCTGATGGATGGTGGATTTCAAGGCGCTTGAAACGGTGTTGTGGATCGCGCAGCTCGAGAGCTTCCGAGCGGCGGCTGAGAAGCTAAACACGACCCAGCCGGCTATTTCCGTTCGGGTGGCGCAGTTGGAGGAGGAACTCGGGACCCAGCTTTTCGATCGGTCCAGCCGGACATTGTCGGTCACGCCCGCTGGACGACAGGTTTTGACTTATGCCGACCGGCTCCTCCGGCTCCGGGCCGAAATGCTCCACGCGGTCGCCGACCGAACCCATCTCAGCGGCACATTCAAGCTGGGAGTAGCAGAGACAATCGTCCATACGTGGCTTCCGAGCTTTCTCGAACAGGTGAGCAGCACCTACCCCAAGCTTGCGCTGGAGATCGAGGTCGATATTTCGACAAATCTGCGCGAGCGGTTGCTCCAGCAGAAAATCGATCTGGCGTTTCTCGTCGGGCCATTGAGCGCTCCTGCCGTCATTCAACGCCAACTGTGCCGGTTTCCGGTGAGTTTTGTCGCCAGTCCGAAGATCAAGGCCGATCTCAAGGACGGTTCGCTGGAGGAGATCGCGCGTTGGCCCATCCTCACCTTCGCGCGCAACACGCAGCCCTATGTGCAGGTAACTGAACTATTTTCCAATCCCGCCCTGCCGACGCCCAGACTCTACGCGAGTTCGTCGCTCGCCACGCTGATCCGCATGGCTTTGGACAGTTTGGGCATTGCCGTTATTCCGCCGGCCATCGTCGCGCTCGAACTCAACTCGGGAAGACTGGTGGAACTCGATATCGCTCCAAGTCTTCCGGATCTTCACTTCGTTGCCGCCTGGCTTGGGACGCCCGACCGTCGCACTCTGGAAGAAGTGGTCGCAATCGCTTCCCGAGCCGTGCAACAGGCGGAGTTGGTCTCCGGTCGATAAATTGCCGACAGCAGAAGCGGAAGGGTAAAAGATGTACCGCTGAACAAACGGGAAGCCGTAATAAATTCAGATCGCGGTCCGCATTGATGAAGGGCTGGTCTCGATCAACGGTCTGAAGCCTTCGGATGGTCTGCTCGTGGCGCTCATGGTCGCGGATTGTTTTCCTTCAAAAAGCCCTCCTTAGTTGTCTTTTGACAACAGGCGAGACATGATTGAAGGGTCTGTCGCCATACTAGCAATTCCTCGTCATCCGAGGGAATGAAAGATTCCAACTGGCTGCGTCCATGCACGATCGAGCAGAATTTGTTTCCTTTTATGGAAATAGCCTGAAACTGGTCAAATGCTCAGGAAAGGTCGCCGAGGCCTACCAGAGCGTCGTAGCTTCGGGGGACGTAACTCTATGGCAGGTATATCCGGAGCTTCAAAAAACCAGCAGCAGGGCGTCTGTTGAATCCGTGCTGGCCGGCGGCCTTCCCCGCAATATTTCGATTGACCCAGGCCCGTCGAACGCCAGACGCAGTCTTCTCCTCTTCTCCACCGAACGGGGGCTTGGCGTCATCGAAACGCGAAACGGGAGTGCTCTTTCGCCGATTGAAGATTCCGATCGGGCCCTGCTTCTCCATCAAGCTCGGCATGATGCACTGACGGGACTCGCGAACCGTCGGCAGTTCAGCACCGACCTCGAGGCTAACTTACCTGTATCCGGGGTTCGCAAGCTTGCGCTCATGCAGATCGATCTCGATGACTTCAAGCCAGTCAACGACACCCTTGGTCATGGCGCCGGCGATATCGTACTCAAGATGACGGCGGAGCGGATCCAGGCCGTGCTTGGCGACGACGCGAGGGCTTACAGGCTCGCTGGCGATGAATTTGCGGTGATTCAAAACTCTGACGATCAGCCGGCTGCAGCAGAACGGCTGGCCGAATCCTTGGTCCGTGCTTTCAAAGATCCATTTACCATCGACGGGATAGCCGTGTTCGTAGGCGCAAGTGTCGGAATAGCCATTGCGCCCAGTGACGGCGACGACGGCGAACAGCTGATGAAGGCGGCCGACATCGCCCTCTATGCTGCGAAGAACGATGGTCGCGGCCGCGCAAGGACGTTCAACCGCTCG
Source organism: Rhizobium anhuiense bv. trifolii (assembly GCF_024346605.1). Taxonomy (NCBI): domain Bacteria; kingdom Pseudomonadati; phylum Pseudomonadota; class Alphaproteobacteria; order Hyphomicrobiales; family Rhizobiaceae; genus Rhizobium; species Rhizobium anhuiense. The sequence continues at coordinate 280,122 of NZ_CP098801.1, read as the reverse complement.
ATGATGATCATGCTCGAACAGCGTGAAATGCTGCGGCGCAGTTTGCGTGTGGCCCTGCAGGAACAACAGTTCTTCATTGAGTATCAGCCTCTCGTCGAGATTGCGGAGGGGATCATCGGATTCGAGGCCCTGCTGCGCTGGCATCATCCTTATGCTGGCGTTGTTCCGCCCAGTCTTTTCATTCCCATGGCCGAAGCGGACGGACTGATGGGCGATATTGGAGCGTGGGTGCTCGAACAGGCCTGCCGCGAGGCATCGAGATGGCCCTCGCATTTCATCGTGGCGGTCAACCTCTCGCCGGCGGAGTTCCTGCTCGCCGGCTTCACCGACCGCATAACCGAAATCCTCGATGAGGTCGGGTACCCGGCCGAGAGGCTGGAGCTCGAAATAACCGAGACCGTCCTGCTCGAGCGCACGACCGACAATCTCGACATCCTCCACACTCTCGAGGTCTTGGGCATCCGGATTGCCCTCGACGACTTTGGCACCCGCTATTCATCCCTGAGCTACCTGCAAAACTTCCCATTCGACACGATCAAGATCGATAAGCACTTCATCAAGGACGTCGAAACAAACCCGAAGAGTCAGACGATCGTGCGCTTCATCATCAGCCTTGCGCATGGATTGGGGATGCAAGTCACTGCGGAGGGTGTCGAGACTATCGGCCAAGCGTCCTGGCTCCGCAGAAAACGATGCGACCGGCTGCAAGGAAGCCTCTTGGGCGCCCCGATGTCTGCGGAGGCTCTTCGTGAATTTCTGCGTCAAGCTTCGTTCGAGATGCTGTAATTCCAACAAGCCTGCTCGACGGCGAAATAGCGATGATCGACGAGCATTCGTTAGCATTGCGAGATCTCGGCCACCAATTGAGCGACTGCAACCGGTTCGTTCCTGGAGCAGATGAGAGTGGGAACCCCTTCAAGCCCAGTCCCCGTGCTGTCGCCACCCGTGCCGAATAAAGCAGCGACCACGAGAGGATATCCGCTCAAATGGAAATATATGCCGTCGAACCGGAAATGATCATCGGCGGCGATGCGGGAAAGGCATACTGCCCTCCGACGAAGTTGAGTTTGTTCTTGCGCTGCTCATCGGATGGTCGCTAAGTCACGCTGCCACAGCAGTGCGTCCTTGTGTCGGACGCTCTTCGGCCAGATAGAATTCGAGACTCCGAGGCACTTCAATGACCGAACAACTTTCTCTTCCTCGCGATCGAATTTCCGTGCTTCTGATGGAAGGGATCAGTCAGAGCGCGGTGGACTACTTCGCTTTATCCGGCTACGTCAACCTGACCTATTTGCCGAAGGCCCTGGATGACAAAGATCTCAAAAGTCATATAGCCGAGGCCCATATTGTCGGAATTCGTTCACGCACCCAACTGACCGAGGAGATTTTCAGCTCCGCCAAGAAGCTGATGGCCGTCGGTTGTTTCTCTGTGGGGACAAATCAGGTCGACCTGGATGCGGCCCGTCGACGCGGGATCCCGGTATTCAACGCCCCCTATTCGAATACGCGCTCTGTCGCCGAGCTTGTGATCGGCGAGATCATAATGCTGACCAGGCGGATTTTCCCGCGTTCGGCTTCCGCTCATGGAGGCGGATGGGACAAAACCGCAGAAGGTAGTCGTGAGGTGCGTGGGAAAACGCTGGGCATCGTGGGCTATGGCAATATCGGTTCGCAGCTAAGCGTTCTCGCCGAAAGCATGGGTATGAACGTTCGCTATTTTGATCCTTCGGACAAGCTTCGCCACGGCAATTCAGAATCGATGGCAACGCTCGGCGAGCTCCTCGAAATCTCAGATTTTGTGACGATGCATGTTCCAGAGACCAGCTCGACACAAAACATGATAACTGAAGCTGAACTGCGCAGGATGAAAAAGGGAGCCATTTTCATCAACAACGCCCGCGGAACCGTGGTGGATCTTGAAGCGCTCGCGAAGGTTTTGAAGGAAGGACATCTCGCAGGCGCGGCTGTGGACGTGTTCCCGAGGGAACCGGCATCAAACAAAGAGCGTTTTGAAACCCCGCTGCAAGGTCTGGATAATGTCATTCTGACCCCGCATATTGGAGGGTCGACCGAAGAGGCCCAAGAGCGCATTGGAAGAGAAGTCTCGAGGAAGCTTGTCGAATATTCGGACATCGGTTCGACGCTAGGCGCTGTCAACTTTCCCCAGGTTCAACTGCCGCCACGTCCAAACGGCACGCGTTTCATCCATGTTCATGAAAATCGCCCTGGCATTCTCAACAATCTGAATACGATTTTTTCGTCTCGTGGACTTAATATTGTGGGCGAGTTCCTGCAGACGCACGGCGAAACGGGTTACGTGGTTATTGAAGTCGAAGGCGTCGGCCAAACTGCAAATGACATACTTGACGCGCTCCGCCAGATCCAAGGAACGATACGGGCTCGATTGGTTTACTGACGCAGGTGGGTGCTTTGTCATATGCCACTTGGCATGCGACGCTGCAAAATGAGTGAGCCCCAGATTGGATCAGATCCGGGCACCACCTGTTGCATCGATCATTTGACCTGTCGTCCATCGTGCCTCGTTCGAGGCCAGGAACGCGATGACATCAGCGACATCCTCTGCACGGCCAACACGAGAAAAGACAGAGAGGGCTTCGGCGCCGGCGCGGGCGTCCGGTGAAGCCAGCCACTCGGCGTTCATATCCGTCTCGGTCACGCCCGGCAGCACGGCGTTCACAGTAATTCCGCGCCGTGCTAACTCAGGTGCCAGCGCCAAGGTCAGTGTCTCCAGTGCTCCCTTGGAAGCCGCATAGGCTGGATGCGTCGGTGCCGCAATTCGCGTGAAACCGGTCGAGACATTGATGATCCGGCCGCTGTCGCGAATGTTGTCCGCCGCAGCCTGGATGAGGAAGAATGGCGCCTTGTAGTTGATCGTCATTACCTCGTCGAATGCGGCCTCGCTCGTCTGCTTCAAGGGTATCGCAGGTGCAATGCCGGCATTGTTGACCAGAATGTCGAGAACGAGCGAACCCGTCTCGGCTCGCGCAGCGTCACTAAACTGCGCCCAAATACTGTCGGCGGCATCTTTGCCCTGTCGGAGATCCGCCTTCACCGCAACGGCCTTGACGCCGAGCGCCTCGATGTCGCGGACGGTTGCATTGGCCGCGTCCACATTGGCGGTGTAATGCACGCCGATCAGCGCGGCGCCCTCCCTGGCGAAGGCAAGGGCTGCGGCGCGGCCGATACCACGCGAGCTTCCGGTGATGAGGGCTATCTTGTTTGCGAGTCTCTGGGACATGGATCACTCCGTTGCGAATTTAAATAGTGATCCCTATAATAAGGGCCGAAAGATGCCTGTCAATATTTAAATAGGGGTCACTATTTTAATGCAGCAGCCAACGCGCAAACGAGGGAGACCGCGCGTGCTCGATCGTGACGTCGGGCTCGACATCGCGGCACGCCTATTCTGGGAACGCGGCTACGAGGGAACCTCGACCGCAGACCTCACCAAGGCCATGGGGATCAATCCGCCGACCCTTTACTCGACCTTCGGCTCGAAGGAGGAGTTGTATCGCCAGGCGCTCGACTTCAGCATTGCCCGTGAAAACAGCCGCCGGTCAGAAATCCTGGCATCCAATCTTCCGCTGCACAAGGCTCTGGGCCTCTACCTTTATGACATTGCTGACGGCGATACCCAGCCGGACAAGCCGGCAGGTTGCATGGTTTCGACGGCCGTCCTCCAGCACGCAGAAGAGAATGCATCCGTTGCGCGCATGACAGCGGCCTTACGCGAGGCGTCGATCCAAACCCTCAAGACCCGCTTCGACCGTGCCGTCGAGGAAGGCGAATTGCCGGCGCAAACCGATACCGATACGCTCGCGCGCTTCTATGGTGCGATTATCCAGGGTATGTCGGCCCAGGCCTGTGACGGTGCCTGCAATGCTCTGCTGAAGCGGCTGATTGACATCGCGCTAACGGCCTGGCCGGGAAAGCGTCGGACATCAGCTGAGCATACGGTTTGAAGACGCGTCATGTAGATCGGATCGGTCGGCACCTTTGGCGACGAACTCATCGATCAACGCATGCAGCCTCGGTTTGACCTCTTTCAAAATGTTTTGGCTTTCACTCATCGATTCCTCCCATTTTTTGCTCGTGTTGGGCCGACGTTACCCATTGCGTCTTAGCCGAACCGTTTTCCTGCATTCGCGTCTTCCGCCAGAACCAGACTTGCGGGCGGCGCACCGCTCTCGTCGCCTCCTACGATTGCGGAAATGTAAGTCAGGGCATTTTTCATTCCGTTCATAGTGTAAGGCTTTTCAATTGCACCAAGGGCACCGGCAAACCCTTCCGGGATCTTCTTAATATTGCCGCTGACAAAGACATATGGAATGCCCGCAGCTGCTAGTTCGCGACCCACGTCGATCCCGGTCGGGCCATCCATGAGGTGGATATCGACGAATGCGAAATCCGGCTTCGACGCGTTGCGGCTCGTTTCGAGCGGCGGCGCTCGATCTCGGCATGTCGACCACGGCCATCAGCAGCGCGGTGGGCAAGCTCGAGCGGGAGCTTGACGTGCGATTATTCAATCGCACCACGCGCAGCGTCTCGCTCACTTACGCGGGGCGCATCTTCGTCGCACAGATCAAGCCAGCACTCGAAGGCATCCAAAAAGCGATGAATACGGCGCGCTCCCAGCAGGAGACGCCGTCCGGCATCTTGCGCATCAATGCCTTCGCGACGGCAGCGCGCGAGATCATGGTGCCGCTGGTCCTGAGCTATCTGCAGCTCTATCCGCAGGTTCACATCGACCTCGTCACCGAGGGGCGGCTTGTTGACGTCGTGGCGGCCGGCTTCGATCTGGGATTGCGCAGCGAAGATCTGGTACCCAGCGACGCGATCGCCATACCGCTGGGTAAGATGCGACGCATGGCGGTTGCCGCATCTCCCGCCTTATTCGAAAACAGGGCGATCCCCCAAGTGCCGCAGGATTTGCTCTCTTACCCTTGCGTTCGCGGGCGGCTTCCCAATGGCCTAATGCTCCGATGGTGGTTCGAGAAGGGCGGTGAAGAACTGCAGCTCGACGTCGAGGGGCCGATCACTCTTGACGAAGCATCGCTGGCGCGGATCGCCGTGGCGAACGGCGTGTGGATCGGTTATTTCATGGAAACCGATGTCCGCGAAGACTTCGCAGCGGGAAGGCTCGTTCGCATTCTGGAAGACTGGACGCCGCCGCTGGTGCCGCTGTGCCTCTATTTTCCAATCGGCGCAATTCCTCCGCCGCCTTCCAAGCCTTTATCGCGCTTGCGCGCGACTACGCGGCCGGACGGCTCACGCAGCCTTGAGCCTGCTGCTGCGCGTAACATCACAGTATTCCCAAATGAGACCGCCGATTTTGCCTCCGGTGGAGGGCATTTCGCGTTTCTATCAAGACCGTTGCAAACATGACCATTCAATGCGACCAACGCATGTAAGGAAAACGACCGTTTACCTGACATCCTTAAACGCTTCCCAAAAAGCATTATCTTGGCTTGATATTGATGTCCGGCCCGCGTGCGGTAATCAACTGTCCGGAAATCGCTGTGAAGGGAAATCTGATGACGAAGCTCTTGAAAGGACTCGAACCACTGATCGCGCCTTGCATTCGCTAAGTATCTGATAATGCGCCCACTTGATACTAGCGAGACCTGGCTGCGGCGTAAGCTCTATTGTGGACCTTAGTCGGCTTGCGCGGCATGTCAACGGATCGCTTCAAGTCGATACCGACCAGCCGGAGAAACCAAGCGAGCAACCGAGATTACATTCCGGTTTGAAGTGAGGCGCACGTGGATGGACAAACACGGCTTGGTCGGAAGGATCGCAAGGAGCGTCTGTTCCCATCCCTCTGGCGAAACCGCTTTTATGGAATATTCGTTTCTGGCACCCTGCGCGGCCTCTAGGAGATAAGAAGTAGGCGTACGCTCGGTGAAATCCTGCGCGAGGTAGGCAGGAACGGCGCTTGGAAGTACGAAGCGATCTTCCAACTGCACCGGAACATTGTCTTTGTGATGCAGGATCACGGAATGAAAAACTGTGGAGCCGACCTCAACCCCGAGTTCATTGCCGATCTCGAAACTGGCTGGATTTTCAGCCAATGTGATAACATTGGCCGTATGAATTTCTCCACTCTGGCGAATATCTTCAGCAATATCGAGCATATCGAGGACCGCCGGGAAGCATTTTGGTTTGGCTACGAACGAACCGATTCCGGGTATCCGCCGCAGTACGCCTTCGCTTGCAAGTTCGTACAACGCGCGCTCAGCGGTGGTCTTGCTGACTCCATACGATACCACGAGTTGATTTTCGGACGGCACACGGTGGTGTGGCGGCCATTTTCCGGTACGGATGCACACAAGAATAAATTGTTTAACGTCCTTATAGGTTCGTAACCTTCCTGCCGGATTTGGACCGCTTATGCGGTTATCCTGCCCGCGCGGCGTTTCCACGGCTTACCGTCCCTTGAACTGCGGCCGTTCCTTTGCGGCAAAGGCACGCATCCCCTCCGCCCGGTCGTCGCTTGCCGCAATCAATGCGGACAGCGAACGCTCGTAACGAATGCCAGCGGACAGCGGAGTCTCGAAACTTTCGAGAACAGCGGCCTTGGCCATGGTGACTGCGATGGGGGCAGCTCGAGCGATACGCTCGGCGATCGCGCAGGCTAGATCGGCCACCGTCTCGCCATCGACGGCGATGCTGCTGATCAGGCCGCAGGCCCTTGCCTCCTCCGCGTCGAGCTTTCGCCCCGCCAAGACCATCTCCATCGCCATGGACTTGCCGACGGCGCGCACGAGGCGCTGGGTTCCGCCGGCGCCGGGTATGGTGCCGATTGCGGTTTCCGGAAGGCCGAGCACCGCCGTGCGATCGGCGACGACGATGTCGCAGATCAGCGCCAGCTCAAGACCGCCGCCAAGGGCATAGCTCGAGATCGCAGCGATGAGCGGCTTGGTGATGGCCGCCACCTCGTCCCATTTCTCGCTGAAGCCGCTGGTATAAAGCTCGATGGGAGTGGCGGCGGCTAGCGACCCGATATCGGCGCCGGCGGCAAAGCCGCGCTCGCTGCCGCTAATGACGATCGCCCGCACGGAGTGATCCGCCTGGCAGTCGCGCAGCGCATCGACAAGCCCGGTCAGCATCTCGATGTTAAGCGCGTTTCGCTTGGCTGGCCGGTCGAGGATGACGCGCGCGAAGCCGCGTTGCTTCTCCGTTTTGACGAGAGATGATGTCATGGCTTGCGCCTTTCCGTCAGCAGGCGGACGGTATCGTCGCGGCGCGCGATTGCAGCCGCGATCTCTTCAGCCGTCCAGTCGTAAAAGCCGTGGCCGCTCTTCGTTCCGAAAGCACCTTCCTCACACAGCCGGCGAACCAGGGAGGGGATGCCTTCGCTGCGATCGAGCGCCGGCATCAGAATGCGCGACACTTTCTCGACCGTGTCGAGACCGGCCAGATCCATCAGCCGCAGCGGCCCTGCCGCAGACCACCGCGGCGCAAGCGTCGTTTCGACCGCCCGGTCGACATCCTCGATGGAGGCGGCGCCTACTTCGACGAGATGGAGCGCCTCGCGCAGGATCGCGTATTGCAGCCGATTGACGACGAAACCCGCTATATCGGTCTTCACCTCGATCACTTCCTTGCCGATATCGGCGCAGAGCGCGCGGGCGCGTTGGACGACCTCATCCGAGGTTTTCTCGCCGCGCACGATTTCGACAAGCGGCATGACAGCCGGCGGATTGAACCAGTGAATGCCGACAACCCGCTCCGGCCAGGCAAGCCCCGCCGCGATCAGGGTGATCGGAACGCTGGAAGTATTCGTTGTCAAAAGGCAATCGACCGGCGCCATGGCTTCGATCTCGCCGAAGACGCGCTGCTTCAGCGTAACGTCTTCCGCGAGATTCTCACTGACGATGCCGGCGCCGGCAACGCAATCCTCCATCGAGGTCGTGTACGTGACCGCCGCTTCGCCAGCGATGGCGACGATCCGGCTCCGCGCCTTGTCAAGCGTCTCCGAGCTGCGGGAATAGACGGCGACGGGATAGCCTTGTGCTGCAAACACGCCGGCGATGCCGGCACCCATCGTGCCCGCGCCGAGGACGGCGACCTTCGGCCCGGTGCGGGTCTTGTCGTTGATGTCCTGCGCCATGGTCAGATGACTCCCCGCAACCGGAGATTTTCGATATCGGGGCCGGCCAACCCCAACTCATCGCTCAAGACTGCATCAGTATGTTGACCCAAGGTCGGCGCGGCATAATCCCCGCCCGAGGTAATGCCGCTGAAGCGAACCGGCTGCGGCATGACCTGGAATTCACCGGCATTGCGATGCTCCACGGTATGCAATAGCTGGCGGTGCTGCGCATGCGGCGTAGCGAGCGCCTGGGCGAGATTGTAGATCGGCGCGGCCGGGACACCCGCCTCATCGAGGAGCTGCGTCACCTCCTCCGTCGAGCGGGTACGCGTCCAAGCCTCGATGAGGGCTCGCAGCTCCTCCTGATGGCCCTGCCGATCCGGATCCGTCTTGAAGCGGGGATCCTCGGTCAGACTCGGATTGCCGAGCGCGCGCGCCAGTCGGGCAAAGAGCGCATCGTTGGCAACGGCGATGACAACATAGCCATCGATCGCCTGATAGGAATCCATCGGCGCACTGATCGGATGTGCGTTGCCGACGCGGCCGGGAGCGCCCTTGCCGCCTGTGATCTGCGACAGCGAGACCATTTGCAGGGACATGATAGAATCGAGCATGGCGACATCGACATGCTGACCCTTGCCGGTCCGATCGCGCTGAAACAGCGCCGCAAGCGCGCCCCAGGAGCCGTAGATGCCGGCGACAACATCGCCGATCGCATCGCCCACGCGGGTCGGCGGCCCATCCGGCCAGCCGGTGACGGTCATGATGCCGCCCATTGCCTGGACGACATGATCGTAGGCGGCACGGTGGGCAAGTGGCCCGTCCTGGCCGAAGCCGGAAATACTGACATAGATCAGGCGCGGATTGAGTGCTTTTACGGCCTCGTAGTCGATGCCCAAACGCGCTGTGACGCCCGGCCGGAAATTTTCGACGAGAATATCGGCCTGCTTGATCAATCCGAGCAGCAGTTCGCGGCCCTCGTCCGATTTCAGATCGAGCGTGACGCTCTTCTTGCCGCGATTGACCAGCATGAAATAGCTGCTCTCGCCGCCAACATGCGGGGAGAAGGCGCGGGAATCGTCGCCATGATCGGGGATTTCGATCTTAGTCACCGTCGCGCCGAGATCGCCGAGCATGGCCGAGCACAGAGGCCCCGCAAGCACGCGCGCCAGATCCAGCACCTTTATTCCATCGAGCGGCCGTACGGCCTGCGTTGTTTCGGTCACGGAAGTCTCCAAGCTCTTAAACGTTGACTGCGAGGGCACGGTCGACGGCCCCGGCGATGGTGCCGTTGTCGATGAGGTCGCGAACGGCCTGTAGTTCTGGGTACATGGCGCGGTCGCCGTCGCGTGGCGGAACGACATGCCGGATCGCGTCATACGCCGCACCCGTACCCCTCCCCGGCCGCAAAGGCCGGTGAAATTCCAGCCCCTGGGCGGCACAGATGAGCTCGATCGTCAGGATATCGGCGAGATTGTCGGCCGCTGCACGCGCCTGCATTGCGGCGGAGACGCCCATGCTCACATGGTCCTCCTGGCTGGCGCAGGTGCTCACCGTGTGGACCGAAGCCGGCGCCGCAAGGCTGCGATTGTCGCCGGCAATGGCAGCGGCCGCATAAGGCGGGATCATGAACCCGGAATTGGCGCCGCTCGCGCCCATGAGGAAAGGTGGCAGCTCGCTGATATGGCCATTGGTCAGGCGGTCAGACCTTGCCTGCGACATGGTGCTCACATGGGCGATTGCGATCGCCAGCACATCCAGCGCCAGCGCCGTTGGCGCGCCATGGCCGTTGCCGCCGGGCAAAGGCACGAGCTCCTCGTCTTCGATGACGAAAACGGGGTTGTCAGTCACCGAGTTGATCTCGATGGTCAGGACATCGCGGCAATAGGCGAGCGCATCGCGCACGCTGCCATGGACCTGCGGAATGCAGCGCAGGCTAAGCGCATCCTGAAGGCGATGATCGCGGTGCTTCGCCAGTACCTCGCTATCCGACAACAGGCTTCGCAGCCGGCTCGCCGTCTCGACCTGTCCAGGATGCGGCCGCATCCGCTGAAGGCGCTCGTCATAGCCGCGGCTGTTGCCTTTCAGCGCTTCCAGGCTCATGGCGCCGGCGACATCGGCAATCGCCACCAACTGCTCAGCCTGATGGACGGCGAGTGCGCCCATGCCGGTAATTTCATAGGTGCCACTGATCAGCGCATGCCCTTCTCGCGGACCGGGCGCCTTGATGGCAATGCCGGCGCGGGCCATCGCCTCACGTCCCGAAAGCAGCTCGCCTTCGTACCAGGCGCGTCCCTCGCCGAAAATGACGAGACCGATATGCGAGGTGGCGATCAGATAGCCGACCGAACCTTTCGCAGGCGACCAGGGGATGACGCCGCGGTTGAGCATCTCGCTCATGGTCTCGACAAGCCCGGCGCTGACGCCGCTGCAGCCCTGCAAGAGCGCCTTGATCATCGTCGCCATGATGGCGCGCACGGCCGGCGGATCAAGCGGCGTGCCCATGCCGCTCGCGTGGCTGAGCAGCATATTGAGCTGCGCACGGGAAATATCCTCGGGCTCAAGCTTCACGGTGTAGAGGTCGCCGACTCCCGTCGTCAGGCCATATATCGGCCTGTTTGCCTCAATGGCTTGAAGCAGAAGAGTCTGAACTTTGCTCATGCCGTCTACTGCATCGGGGCAAAGGGTCACTCTTGCTCCGGCGGCGATGTCCGCGATATCCTTGATCGTGGTCGGCGACGCGCCGAGCCGAACGGTCGTGGAGTTCTGTGAACGTTTGCTGCTGTGTGGCATTCCGGTTTCCTTGGGCGGACGCCGGCTTTCCCCGTCTGGAGACAAGCGGCCTCTCTACTTCCCTCTGTCCAGGTGACGGCGGCCGAACATGGCTCGGCCGCCGGGATATCGATTAATTCAGCTTGTTCTTCGCCAGCCAATCGCCGGCAACGGTGTCGAAGCTTTCCTGATTGGCGAGGCGGCCGTTCATCTCGATCAGGTCCTCGGTTGTCAGCGCGGCGGAGACGGCATTGAGCGTCGCGGTGACCTTGTCGCTGACCTTGCTAGTGGCGATTATCGGCAGGATGTTCTGCGCCGGGAACAGGTTCTTCGTATCCTTCAGCGCGACGAGCTTGCTCGCCTTCATCGCCGGATCGGTCGAGGTCATATCAGCGGCATGAACCTGACCATTGATCAGAGCCGAAAGGGTCAGCGGACCGGCCACGTCAAGGGTTTTGAAATCCATGAATACCAGGCCATAGACGTCCTTCAGACCGACGACGCCTTCCTTGCGCGTCTTCCATTCCGGCGGACCGCCGAGGATGAATTCGCCGGCGACCGGCTTCAGATCCTCGATCGATGTCAGGGAGTATTTCTTGGCGGTTTCTTCGGTGACGGCAAGCACGTCCGAATCCTGGGCATCGGATGCGGTCAGCATCGACACGCCCTTCGGCAGCACCTTGCCGAGCGCCTCGACGACATCCTTCGGGGCATGCGCGGTGGCGCTCTTGTCGAGATAGCTCAGCGTCGCGCCGGCATATTCGGGAAGAAGGTCGATCGAGCCGTCGAGCAGCGCCGGCATGTAGACTTCACGGCTGCCGATATTGAGCTTCGTGTCCACCTTCATGCCCTTGGCAGCGAGCGCCAGGGCATAAATCTTGGCAAGAAGCTGGCTTTCCGGGAAGTCCGCGGATCCGACGATGATCGTATCGGCATCCGAGCGTGGCGTGCTCGAGGACAAGGGGTCTTCAGCCCGCGCGAGCGGAGCGACCGTGAGAAGGGCAGAAATGGCAATAGCGCCGATTGCAAGCATGTTTCGCTTTATCATAATCGTTCTTCCTAGCTGTTCCGTTGTTTTTCGTTTGCAAGCTGGCGTCGGCTGGCGACGCCTTTCACAGTCCGGCGCGTCAAGCCGGGCGAGACTGCGATCCTGGATGCGAGGCCGAAGAACAGGTCGACGATCAGGGCGAGAACACCCACGAGAACGGCGCCAGAGGCCATCTGCATGTAGTCGTTTTGGGCGCGGCCATCGATGATGAGCCGGCCGAGGCCACCAAGCGAGACGTAGGCAGCGATTGTCGCTGTCGAAATCACCTGCAAGGCCGCACTGCGGAAGCCCGAAAAGATCAGCGGCAATGCACAGGGAAACTCGACGGTGAGCAGCAAGGCGAGTGGTCTGTATCCCATGCCTCTGGCCGCATCGACAGCCGCCGGATCCACCGAGGTGATTCCGGAATAGGCGCCCATCATGATCGGCGGCACCGCGATCAGCACCAGAACGGCGATACTCGGCACCAGATAGGCCAGGTCCGATTTGAAATAAGGCCCGACGAGAATGACGAGCAGGACGATCAGGCCGAGGCTCGGCAAGGCGCGCGTGGCGTTCGCAAGGCCGGCGATCAGGAAAGTCCCCTTGCCGGTATGCCCGACATAGAGGCCGGCAGGCAGGCCGATGAGCGCCGCGATGAAAAGCGAGATGAAACTATATTGCAGGTGCTGGGCAAGAAGGTTCGGGATGCCCTCCGAGCCCTGCCATTGCGCTGGATTGAGAAACCATTCGATCATGAGCTCACACCTTTCTCGGCCGCCAGGGCGTCAGCCAGCGATTGAGCAGGATGACGAGACCGTCGAGGACGACGGCAAGCAACAGGCAGAGCACGATGCCGGCGATCAGCGGCGTGACGAACCGAAGCTGAAGACCTTGCGTGAACAGCAGCCCGAGCTGCGGTGTCCCAATCAAGGCAGCGACGGAAACGATGCTCACATTGGAGACGAGCGCCACGCGCAGACCGGCGGCGATAACGGGCACGGCAATCGGCAGCTCGACCATGAAGAACCGCTGCAAGGGCCGGTATCCCATGGCGGTGGCGGCCTGCAGCGTATCCGGGGGCACGGCGCCGAGGCCATCGCTGACTGTGCGGACAAGCAGGGCCAGTGAATAGACCGTCAGTGCCACAACCACGTTGAGCGGATCGAGGATTTTCGTGTGCAGCACCAGAGGCAGAAGAACGAAGAGCGCGAGCGACGGAATGGTGTAGAGCAGGCCCGCGACCCCGAGGATCGCCGACTTGAACAGCCCGCTCTTATGCGCCAGCCATCCAAGCGGCAGCGAAAGAATGAGAGCGGCGATGACGGGAATAACGGAAAGACCGACATGCCACCAGAACAGGTTGGCAATATTTCCGGACTCACGTAGCAGCCAGTCAAACCGCATGGTCCGCTCCCTTCACCGAAGCCGCCGGATCTTCCGATCCATCCAGCAGCGCAACCAGATCCGCAACCCCGATGGAGCCCATCAGCTGGCCCTTGTCGTCGACGACGACACCGCGGCGGCTGGGCGAGCTCAAAGCCGCGTCGAGAAGCTGTCGTAGCGAGCCGTCAGCCGAAGCGAGCGTGCCACTGAGATTGAGGTCGCCCATCCGGACTGGTCCCTGCAGGCTTGCCGGTTCCGTCCAGCCAAGCGGCTCTCCGCGCTCGTTGGTGACAAGCAGCCATCGATCCTTGGTAGCACCTCGCGCTGCTTCCGGCGTATCGCCGAGGCGCACGGTCGGCTCGGTCTTGACAGCCAGTCGTCCATTGGCGCCGACGAAACCCAGGAAACGATAGCCTCGGTCGCGGCCGACGAAATTGGCGACGAAGGCATCGGCCGGTTTCGTCAGCAGCTCCTGCGGCGTCGCGATCTGCGCGAGCTCGCCGCCGACGCGCAGGACGGCGACCTGGTCGCCGAGCTTCAGCGCCTCGTCGATATCATGGGTGACCATGATGATGGTCTTGCCCATTTCTCGCTGAAGACGCAGGAACTCGTCCTGAAGCTGTGTGCGGACGATGGGATCGACCGCGCTGAAGGGCTCGTCCATCAGCATGAACTTGGGATTGGAGGCGAGCGCGCGCGCCACGCCGACGCGCTGCTGCTGGCCGCCCGAAAGCTGCCAGGGATAACGGTCCGCAAAGCTTTCCGAGAGACCGACACGCTCGAGCAGCTCCAGCGCGATCGCGCGGGCCTGCTTCTTCGGCGTGCCGTTCAGGCGGGCGGTCGTCGCAACATTGTCGATGATCGTCCGGTGCGGGAAGAGGCCGGCATGCTGGATGACATAGCCGATCCGACGCCGAAGCACCGCTTCGTCCATCCGCGATGTCGGTTCGTCGCCCAGCCGGATCGTACCGGAGCTCGGAGCCACGAGGCGATTGATCATGCGAAGCGATGTGGTCTTGCCACATCCGGACGGCCCGACAAGCACCGTCAATTTACCGGTCGGCGCCGTGAACGACAGTTCGTTCACCGCCACAACATCGCCGTGATAGCGCTTCGTCACATTTTCGAAAGTGATCAACCTGGCTCACCATACCTATATGTACTTGTATATATAGGTTACATAAAAGTGAGGGGCGCGCAACCGGGCAAGGCCAGTTTTTAGCCTTTGTGGTGCATTGCACATAAAATGTGCGATTGGAGGATGGTGGCGCTTAAAGACGCGCCACAAGCTGCATCAAATGCGCTACCACGGACGCCAGGTTTCCCCCGGTCGATGCGCCAATGCTGGGATGTGGATGGCCAGCAGCGCTCGTTCCAAGATCAAAGCTGCCGCCTTCGCGCCGGTCATCAGCGGCTATCTTGAGTGATGAAAGTATGGCGGGTCCCCGGATGGATGAACCGTGTGAATGTTGTGACATCATCACCGACCCAAGTCTTTCTCGTGACAACAAGGCAAGGATCACTCTCGTTCAGTTCGAGAAGTTGTGCTTCTCTGGCAGTTGGAAGGACGGCCTGGATCTCGTTCTCGGTGCGCGTTGGAAGCGCGATCGACTGGAGATAATCTGTCGTGGAATAACTGGTGAAGTTCTGGTTGAGATAGCCGGGAGCGAAGCCAGGAGACACAAATCGGTCTTCTAGTTGCACCGGGCTGCCGTTTGCGCAGTAGACGATAAGCGAGTGGAAGATGGGAACCCGAGCTCTTGTTCCCATTCGCTGAGCAACGTCGGGCGGGACACTTGTCTGCTCGACGGCGTGCACGCGAATCGATAGAACTTCTCCGCGGTTTCGTATGTCGTCCGCAATGTTGTGCAACAACACGAAAGTAGACGAAGCTCGGGGCGGAGCAACAAACGTTCCAACGCCGGCAATCCTCTGCAGCACACCGCTCACGGTCAGCTCACGCAGCGCGCGATGGGCGGTCAATCGAGATGATCCCAACTCAGCGGCAAGCTGGTTTTCGCTTGGTATTTTCGCGCCGGGCCGGAATGTGCCATCCGCGATTCGTTCTAGCACATGGAGTTTGATTTGTTCGTATAAAGGCTGCGGCTGCGAGAGCATGCAATCTCCATGTAAAAATTCAAGGCGAGCGCTTACGCCAGCGAGTTCTTTTCTTTTTCGCTGACAATGCAACCTTATAGCACGTGAACTTGTATAGGCGATGGCTCTTGGAGAACGACCCAAGGCCGACCGCCCCTGGTGATGTCAGATTAACTTTCCTTGAAGGCGTTCGCTATTAGCTGGCCGCCATGAACCTGAAACCGGTCAACCACAAACGGCATCGCTTTCACCCGACAGATCAAAAGGCTGTTGGGCGAAGAGGTGCACGACCTCCCCTCCCCGCTGGATCCGACCATTGATCGCCATCATGCTCGATCCCAACACGACGCGCCGACGGCGCTCGAATAACATGGGCCAGACGACGACATTTGAATGGCCGCTGTCGTCTTCAAGAGGTAAGGCGGCCATTTGAAGACGGTATCCGCGCTCACATCGAAGTGCTGAAGGAAATAATCGAGGACGCTAAGGCCTCCGGACAAGGTAGCAGGGCCATGGCGATACTTTCTCTCATGGTTGGCCCCGTCACGCTGTCGCGGATCGCAGAGGATGAGACTTTGTCGAAAGGCATTCTCAGTGCCGCGGCAGCAGAAATCCGGCGGATAGCTCGGGGCGACGGTGCCGCCTGAATGCCAAGGCGGGTTCAACGAGTAGGCGTGGCGTTGCCAGAGTGACGACTTCGTGGTCGATGGATCTGCTGACGATGCGGATGAGCGCGAGGTGCCCTAAGCAAGCTGTCATCGCGCGGTCGTCCAGACCGGGCTGAGGAATTCGATCTTGCAGCGTCAGTATTGCAGGGTGCTCAGATGCGAGCTAGACCGATCATATGCATGGTATTAGGCTGGAAAGAGCCCCGCGGCCACCGTGCAGGATACGATAACGAGCCAGATGGACGCCGCCCGCTGAAGTATCATTAGGCGCCTCTGGGTTCGCGCACCGACCTGCGTCAAGCTGCCGATCAAACCCCAAATCGCGGCAACGATGCTTGCCAGCGCGACAAAAATCCCTAGCTTTGGCAGGAAGTCCGGCGCGGTCGGCGAAGGTAGAAGAACAAGTCCGAAGACGAGGGCCTTGGGGTTAAGCGTCGTCGTCACATATATGCGTCCCGCGGTCACGCTGCGGTCCGTGATATCTTTGTTTTCCGCCACCCAAAGCTTTGTTGCGAGATACATAACCCAAATCGCCGCTGCGGCCTTCAAAATCAGGGCGGTTTCCGGCCAACGGCTGATCAGCGCTCCCCCAAGCCACGTTAGGGGCACGATCATAGTGAGGTAACCGAGCAGTTCGGCAGGGAGTAGTTTCGGAACGAGCCAAAAACTGTTGCGTGCCGATGCCAACCCCATCAGCGTATTGGTCGGCCCGGGGCTCAAGAGGAGAATGAACACCGCCGAGATAAATGCTGGATAGCTCATTGCAGGTCGTCTGTAGTGGTAGGGTCTTCAGTCAATTTCGATGGGGGTACAGGCAGGTGCTTGCCCTTGGCTTCTCTCAGGTCCAACTATCTGTCTCGTCGTTGTGAGGAATGCTCGACTGGCTTCCCGGACGCGAGCAGGCAATCGCAGCCGCCTTTGCGGCTCGTCGCATTGCCGCGTCGAGCGAGAGGCCTCGATCCAGAGCTGACGCGAGGACGCCTACAAAACAGTCGCCAGCTGCAGTCGTATCCACGACATCAACGCGCAGCGCCGGAACCCTTGCGTTCTCGCCGTTGATAAACGCTTCTGCTCCCTCTCCTCCCATTGTGCGTAGGACACCGGTGTTGAGAACATCAGACAAGGATCTCGCGCTCGGCTCGCAACCAAGCCAACCGGCAAGGGCTTCGGCCTCGTCTTCGTTCACGATTACGATATCGACGAGAGAGAGAAGGTCGCGATCCAGCCGGTAGGCCGGCGCGAGGTTGAGAATCGATTTTGCGGGATGGTTGGAAACCCGTCTGACTAGATTTTCGATCTGGGTAGCGTCGTTTTCCATCTGCATCAGGACGTAACCTGCATTTCCAAGCAGCTCATCTTCAACACCATCAGACTGGGCGACGAGGTTGGCGCCGGCTGCAACCGCAATCATGTTGCGGCCATTGGCATCGATCATTATCGCGGCGGAGCCAGTGGGTTCGCTCGATCGAACCACGCGGCTGATATCGACCTCGCCCTCCAAATTCTGAAGGGCGATGGGGGCCATGGCGTCGTCACCCACCGCCCCCGTCATGATGACTTTTGCGCCATCTCGCGCAGCCGCCAACGCTTGGTTAGCTCCCTTCCCTCCGGCCTCGGTTCGCGATCCGCGGGCTAAGACGGTCTGACCCGCCTGAGGTATTTCGTCGACCAGGTAGATGAGGTCAACATTGATTGATCCAAACGTGACGATCATAGGGTACCAATCCTCGGCTTACTTTTGGACGGCTGCGCGAAAACGTTCGGTTTCCCTGATGACCCGCCCTGTCAATGTGATCGTCGTCGGTCATCTGAATATCATCACCGGAACTCCATAATCAACACTCTCCTGAAATTGTTTTTTACTTTAGAATCGATTTCTATTTTCAGCAAGCGTGGTGAGGATGGGAGCCCTATAGCGAATACTCCCTGTCTGCCGACGACCCGATCTAGAATTTGTGGAAGCCTATTCCAAAATGGAAACAAACCTTATAGGCTGCATAAAAAAGGAGATCTCAAGTTTGACTGTCGCAGCCGTATCACGGTGCTTGACCCTTTTGGAGGTGCTGGCTGGAGAAGCAGGATCCGTCGAGTTATCCGACCTAGCTGGACGTCTTGATATGCCAGCGAGTGCAGTGCATCGCCTTTTGACTACGCTGATTAGCCACGGTTGGGTCACCCAAGACGCTGCGAGCCAAAACTATGCCCTTTCTCTTCGATTGAGCGCCTTGGCGTTCCGGAACCTTGATGCTCGGAATGTCCCCGACGTGGTCCAATCTGTTCTGAATCGGCTGGCCGCGGAAACGAAAGAATATTGCCGTCTCGCAATCCTGGAAAATGAGGATCTGATATGGGTGGCACGGGCACAAGGTGCGACAGCCGGCCTCCGATATGATCCGGACATGGGACAAGAAATTGTTCTTCACGCAACGGCGAATGGAAAGGCGTGGCTTTCCACTCTGCCCGAAGAACGCGCGTTGGAGATCGTCTATTCTCGCGGTTTCACGGCAAAACGAACGCTTGGTCCCAATTCTGCTCGATCAATTGATGAACTCAGAGTCCGACTGAATGAAACCCGGGAGCGGGGCTTTGCAACCTCTGTCGAAGAGGGTGAAGCTGGCACCGCAGCGGTTGCGGTTCCCTTTCGAACGAGTTCTGACGCTGAAGCACCGGTCGCTGGAACGATCTCCGTTGCGGGACCTCTTATGCGCATAACCGAAGATCGTTGGCCCGACCTCGTCCGTTCTCTCAATAAGGCAGCGGCAGAACTGAGCGATATCTGGCCTCTGCGAGTTCGTCAGCGAACCCTGACGCCACTGATCGTCGCCACCGGCGCAGTCCGGTAGCTGGCGTCTACAGTTTTACCTTGAAGTACAATCACGGCTGGCGTGAATCGCTGCAAAGGATCGCCGAGCTCTGGCATTGCAGACATCATCATATGCCATCACGCAGGAGGCTCTGCGCCTCCCGCGCCCTCGCTAGGGCCGTTTTGTCCACCGGGGGTCGGCTGCGAGGCAAGCTGTTTGGGAGTACATTCCCGTTTAACCTCTGGTCTCTGCCGATATTCACTCTCAGCCTCCAATTATATTGCGGTTCCCGATGTTCTGCACCCGAGACGCACTCAACCCAATTTTTCACTGGATTTGAAAGACTGTTTCGTTTTAGAAATCATTTCCAATTAAGTCTGCAAGTAGAGAGGATTTGCGATGAGCGTAACGCGATGGGAGGACGACGCAACTCTTTGGCACGGTCCGGATTATGGCTCGGAGGCTTTGAAATACCACCCAGACGTCAAATCCGCCGCAGTCGCAGGCCGGATCATCACCTGTGTCGAGATCGTCGATTGGAGCGGTACGGGTACGAAGGATATGCTGATTTCTGCGTGGGACGCATGCTATGACGGTCGCGTCTTCCTGCGTCGCCAGATCGGCACCAATCCTGACGGCACACCCATTCTGGGTGAAGAAGAGCTTGTCGAAGGCGTCCGCGGCTACGTGACGGCCGTCAAGGATGGGGATATCTTCCATCTTGTCTCCGCGTCGCGGCTGCGCAGGCAGATTTATGTGTTTCCCAACGTTGGTAAAAAAGGCGCGCCTGAATTTGGCGATCCCGTCCGCCTCGACCTCAATGCCGACTGGGTTAAGGGTAACGAATATTTCCACATGGCCCGGTTCCACGATATCGATGGTGACGGAGTGCCGGAACTGATTGTCGGTAGCGACTACTGGAATGACTACTGGCCGAACGGTCTGGAATGGAACGACGAAGGTTATCGCGGTTATGACGACGCGGGCCGTTGGCTCGGCGGTCCGCTGCGTGGCTTCCTCTATGCATTCAAGAACAAAGGTTCACTCGCAGCTCCCGTGCTGGAAAAAGGTCATGCACTCGTTGCCGGCGAAACGCCACTTGAGGTCTATGGGCAGCTGGCGCCTGCATTCGGCAAGTTCGGGACTAAGCAGCAACACGTCATCGCAGGCGAGTTCTGGAATATCCTGCATATTGCCCGACAGCGCGAAGACGGAACCTTCGAGCCGACCAGTCTTATCCGCGATGTCGACGACAAGGTTCTGGAACTTCAACAGTGCATCCACCTCCCCTGCGTCGTCGATTGGGATGGCGACGGTCGCGAAGATATCGTTTACGGCGCCGAGGATGGCTACATCAGCTTCCTCAAGAACGTCGGAGATGGCGAAGACGGACTTCCACGTTTCGAGCAGCGCGGCCGCATCGAGACCACGAAGCCATTGATTCACGCGGGTATCCTGCCAAGCCCCGCAGCCTATGACTTCAGCGGTGACGGCCACTACGATCTTGTCGTCGGAAACAGCACAGGCGAACTTCTCTTCTACCAGAGCCGGGAAAAGGACGGGATCATTTATCTCGACAAGGAAGTCATGCTGAAGGGCGGCGACGCTCCGATCCGGCTTGCAGCCGGATTGACGGGCTCTATCCAGGGACCGTCTGAAAAGATGTTCGGCTATTCCTGCCCGACCCTTGCCGATTGGACCGGCAATGGCAGCATGGACATATTGGTCAGCGACGTCACGGGCCGTCACCGGCTATTCCGCAACACCGGCGAAAAGGTCCTGCCGCCACGCTTCGGCGAGGAGGAGTTCCTAACCTTCAAGGGCAAGCTGTTGAAGACGGTCTGGCGGGTTCGGCCGGCAGTCGTCGACTGGCTCAAGGACAACGACCTCCATTATGTTGCATTGGATGAGGACGGAGTCCTCAGCGACTGGAGGAAGGCGTCCGACACGGAACTCGTCGACAAACGTTTCCTACGTTGGGAAGACGGCGAAGCTATTCGCTTTACGGTCGATGTCGGCGGCGGGCGCGGGCGCATAAAGCTGTGCTTCTGCGATTGGGAAGGCACAGGTCGCACGGACCTTATTTTTGGTACCCATGCCCGCGCCTGCGTACCACCGGATCCAACGACCGGCGCGCCACGCAATACAACGAAGCAGGCGGGCCTCTTCTACTCCCGCAATGTCGGAACACCAGAAGAGCCGCGGTTTGCCTTGCCAATCCCCATCAAGCACCGCGACGAGACCATTCAGATGGCGATGCATGTCGCCTCCCCGGAAGTCGTCGATTGGGCCGGCCGTGGGAATCTTGATATCATTGTCGGGATCGAGGACGGCAGCATCGTCTGGCTCAAACGCGAGGAACTGTCGTGGTGAGTAGTGTCAACATTCGAGGCACAACCAGGCTGGTCGGCATCATCGGCGACCCGATCGCCCAAGCCAAGTCGCCGGCGGCGGTCAATCCGCTCTTTGCGGCGCGCGGAGCAGATATCGTATCTGTCCCGCTCCATGTACCCGCAAAGGACCTGACTACCATCTGGGCCGGTCTGAAGGCGATGCCGAACCTCGTGGGGTTCGGCATCACCCTACCTCATAAACAGACAGCGATCGATCTTTGCGACAGTCTCGACCCGGTGGCTACCCGGGTCGGCGCCGTCAATTTCGTCCGGCGTGAACGCGACGGCAGCTTTCGAGGCTACCAGTTCGATGGCAAAGGCTTTGTGCGTGGCCTCCAATCCAAGGGGATCGCGATTGAGGGTCGCGACGCGCTCATCGTCGGAGCCGGTGGTGCTTCGGTCGCTATAGCGTTCGCACTCGTCGAGGCAGGTGCCAACAGTATCACAGTGTCGAATCGTACCTTTGACAAAGCCGAAGCGCTGGCGGAGACGGTGAATGCTGACTTTGGTAGGAAGGTTGCCAAGGCAGGCAAACCCGAGCCGGCAGCAGGCCAGCTCGTCGTCAACGCCACATCGCTCGGTCTTCAGGATACAGACGCGCTCCCGCTTAATCCGGATCTCCTGCAGCCCGGAATGACCTTCGCCGAAGTCATTGCCCAACCCGAGACCACCAGACTTCTCGCACTGGCTGCAGCAAAGGGTGTCGAAACCCATTCCGGCATGCATATGATCACCGGACAAGCCGACCTCACCGTCGACCATATCTGTGAGCTTTGGGCCTAGCTGCCGGCATACCCTACCCGTCAGCATGCCGTTCTCGCGGGCCATCCGGCCTCGCAGGAAATCTCGCATTATCTCACCCGCCGTCCCTCAAACTCAACGACTGGGACGTCGGAGCCAAGGCCGCGACTCTGGCACACGGTCCTCAAAGCCAGCGTTTCGATGAAAGCACCTGGGCTTCGGAACAACGTCGCCAACTATGCGGCCAGTTTGCCTCTCTGCCGCCAGCTCGTTTCTAATCCATTGCAGTGGTCACGGGCATTCCGGTTTCTGCGGATTCGTGGATTGCTAGAGTTGCCGTGAGCGTGCGCAGACCATCTTCACCATCGATCAGTGGCGCTTCTTCATGTCGGATAACGCGGCAGAAATGCTCTAGTTGAGCGATATAAGCCTCGTTCTGCTGAATAACGCGCGATTCACGGGAGATCGGCGATAGCCAGCCTGGTTTTTCCTGGTCGACGTATCGCCAGATAAAAAGGTCTGGAAATTCGAGTGAGCCTTTCGATCCTAGAAAACGAAAAGCATTTTCCCGGCCCTGGTAAATCGCCGGGTTTTCCCCTGTGGCTGAATCCCACGACCAAGGCGCAGGAGTAGCATCGGAGGCAGTAATCGTTCCAACTGCGCCGCTATTGAACTTAAACATGGCGACCACAGTGTCCTCGACCGAATTTCCCCGCCCCTCGCTGGTGACGATCGCAGAGACTGTTTCAATCTCCCCGCAGAGATGTCGAAGCAGGTCGATTTCATGGATCAGATTAATCAGGACGGGGCCTGCGCCTTTTTCCTTCCGCCAGGACACGTCGAAGTAATCGTCTGGCTTTTTGACAGCCCAGAGCACGTTTACCGCGAGCAATCGACCGATGTCACCTTCGATCAGCAGCCTTCGTGCCTCCTTTACCGCTGAGTTATGGCGCCGATGATGCCCGATCAGGATTGGGGTATTCTTTCGCTTCGCAAGGTCAACCAACATCCGAGCGTTAGCGACCGTGTCGGCTATAGGCTTTTCAATCAGAACCGCAACGCCCCGCTCGAGCGCATTCCCGGCTGTCTCAAGATGGAGTTGCGTCGGCGTTGCAATGATCACACCGTCGGGCTTGACGCGATCAAGCAGCTCGTCAACTGACGCAAAGCAGGGGACACCAAGTTCAGCCCCGACTTTCGCAGCAACTGGTCCAGGATCGCTCACGCCGACCAGTTCGCAGCTGGAGTATGAGCCGCAATATTTCGCATGACGATACCCGATCCAACCCACCCCGATCACGCCGATCCGCGGCTTGTCTACACGCTTGTTCATTTCCAGGATGCCTTCCACCGTTGAATGAAGGTTTGTGGGCAGCTTGAAGCGCCGCGGCTGACTATCCAGCACGAGACGAGAGTCATCGCGCCGCCGGACAACTGTTAAGCACCGAACTAGGTATTAGGATCGACCTGTTCAGGGGCTCCCCCGTTTGCCGCCGAACGGTACCCCGCTTCGATGACGGCCAGTGCGCGTTCCGCTTCGAGCAGGCCTGCAACGGGAGGGCGACCATTTGCGAGATCCGCCCAGCTGCGGCGAAGGAAAACCGGGTAATACTCGTCCGTATTGTATTCGATAGTCGTCGAGCTAGCCTTCTCGGTTTCACGCGACTTCGCATAGAACTGGTCAGCGTAACCGCGAATGTAAATTTGACGATGCGAGATCGAGAACGCAAAATCTCGCTGATCCTCGGCCGTGGAGGGATACAAATAGCCAGTCTCGACTACGCTGATCTGTCCTGAACCATTGCGGCAGGTGAACACAGCCTGTTCGTCGACAGTTACATCAGGTCGGTAAATCTGGACTTGGCCTGAGACATGAGTGATCGGGGATTGCGTCAAGTTTGCAATCATGTCGATGAAGTGAACGCCAACGTTCAGCATCGACCCACCTCCCGCGAGCGCCTTGTCAAGCATCCAACCGCATCCGTTTCGCTCATAACGAGCCACCGACCCTACAATAAACCTGAAGGAGAGATGCTGGAATCCTTCCGGCGTGAATCCTGCAGCCGGCGAGAGGCGATCGCCCAGGTCGCTCACGCGCATAATGAGAGGCACGCTTACAAAGACGCCATGTTTCTCAGAAAGTTTGCGGATATGACGAACTTCCTCGAGATTTGCCCCGCATGGCTTCTCTATGAGGAAGGGCTTGCCTTTGGCGATCAGCAGCTCAGCGAGTTCAGCCATGTCGGAATGACGGCTAAATACGAGCGCGAAGTCGAAGTCCTGACTGATGAGCTCATCATTGGAACCATAAAGCTTGCAGTTGAGCAGATCGGAAAAACGATCCCCAGCAAATGAAGCGCTGTCCGAAATGCCGATTACCTCGATACCCGGATCCTTCAGCGCAGGAATGTAGAGCGGAAAATGCCAGTGGCTGACGTCGAATACTGCAATCTTCATCTCGACTCCGTTTATTGCGGGTTTATCAAGGTGAGGAGCCATGATTAAACAGATCAAGTGCGTTGGCCGGTGAAAATCCAGCGATGCGCGAATTGATGTTCTAACCGCCGTTCACCCGGCTCCTTGTGAAACGCCTCTCGCAATGCTATTGGAATAGCGTTCCGATAAACCGAATATCGTGGTACCATGCGCCTTGTCAAATCCCTTCTAGACCGTTGTTTCGACGTCATCACGCTGTTGAGTGAGAACGCCACTGGACTATCGTTGGGCGAAATCAGCCGTCGGCTGGACGTCCCAAAGAGCGCAGCGCATCGCTTGCTCAACAGTCTGTGTGACCTAGGTTGGGCCGAACAGGACCCCGAGAACGGTTTCTACCGGCTTTCATTGCGCCTCGCCGTGATGGGCCAGCGCCTGCTGGCCGGGACAAGAATCCCCGATATCTGCCAACCGATTCTGGACCGATTGGCCAGCAATACCAAGGGACTTGGCAGGATTGCGATCCTGGATCCAGATGGTTTGACGTGGATCGCTCATTCGCAAGGAATGCGGTCCGGCCTGATTTACCAGCCGGAACTCGTTGCAAAGGTCCCGTTGCACACGACCGCCAACGGAAAAGCCTGGCTAGCGACGCTGGATCGGGAGGAGGCGTTGGCCAGGGCCGTTGCCAGTGGGTTGGGACGAACAGACCTGGGCGGTCCGCGTGTTATCATGTCAAAGCAGACATTTTCTGCAGCTTTGGATGAGACTGAAGAACGGGGATGGGCCACAGCGATCGAGGAAGCTGAGCCCGGCGTCGCCGCTGTTGCTGCTGTCATTCGCGTTGGAAGCCAGGTTGTTGGAACGGTGAGCATTGCAGGACCAATCCACCACTTTTCCCCGCTCGTACTCCCACAGTTAGCGGCACAGGTAAAGGCCACTGCCGAGGAACTTTCGCAACTTTGGCCGTATCGGATCGCCTCCCCTAGCCCGCAAACCAACGCTTCGCGGACTTCGCAAGTTGTTGGAAATATTATCTAATTAGCCATTTAATTAATCAGAGTGCCCCGTGCACCACTGAGGCCTGTTGACACCCGCGTTTCTTAATGGAATAACGTTCCGATAGCGATCGGGGAGATCGCGTCAGGATTAGGTGGCCACTTCGGTGGCTGGCAGGAGGAAACAGTTGGCCAGTGTTGAGCTCAAGTCCGTTCGCAAAGCCTACGGCGCCGTACCCGTGCTTCATGGCGTGTCGGTCGACATCAATGAGGGGGAATTTGTAACCCTGGTCGGGCCCTCGGGCTGCGGAAAATCAACTCTGTTGAGGATGATTGCAGGCCTGGAAAACATCTCAGGCGGCGAGATCCAGATTGGCGGGCGCACCGTCAACGATGTTCCTCCCAAGGCCAGAGATATCGCGATGGTCTTCCAGAACTATGCGCTTTATCCGCATATGACCGTTGCGGAAAACATGGGCTTCTCCTTGAAGCTGAAAAAGGCGCCCCGCGAGGAGCGGGCGACGCGCGTTCAACGAGCAGCTGAGATCCTTAGCCTCACGAAACTCCTTGACCGCTACCCTCGCGAACTTTCGGGCGGGCAACGTCAGCGTGTGGCGATGGGCAGAGCGATTGTTCGCGATCCGCAGGTGTTCCTGTTCGATGAGCCCCTTTCGAACCTCGATGCAAAGTTGCGCGTGCAGATGCGCGCTGAGATCAAGGAACTGCATCAGCGGCTCAAAACCACTACCGTTTACGTGACCCATGACCAGGTCGAGGCGATGACTATGGCCGACAAGATCGTTGTCATGCACGACGGTCATGTTGAACAAGTCGGCGCGCCGCTCGAGCTTTATGATTACCCCGCCAACGTCTTCGTCGCCGGTTTCATCGGATCGCCGTCGATGAACTTCCTCAAAGGCAAAGTCGAGCACGGCCGGTTCGTTCTTGAGGACGGGCACATGCTTCCTCTGCCTGCGGGGGTATCCGGTACATCGGAGAAGTTGATTTACGGTGTTCGTCCTGAGCATCTCATTCTCAGTGATGAGGGACTGCCCCTCACCGTCACGGTCGTCGAACCCACAGGGTCTGAAACGCAGATCATCGCCCGGCATGGCTCTCAGACCATTGTCTGCATCTTCCGTGATCGAGTTTTGCCGAAGGTCGGCGAGACCATCACCGTAGCCCCTGATCTTTCACGCGTTCATCTCTTCAGCGAGAGCACCGGCCGTCGCCTGTCCTGAGCAGGCAACGCCCTCAACTCTGCCCGAGACGCCCACACGGGATTGGAAATCGAATGTCGACACCTCCGCTCCAAGTCAGCACCAACCAAAGCGGGACGAACCTCGCGAGCGACGTCGTGGATACCACTGACAGCGCAAACCGCTTTAGTTGGGCTCCATTTCTGTGGTTTACCCCCGCAATCTTGATCCTGTTTCTTGTAACACTCTATCCGACGATCTTCGTGATATGGTTGAGCTTCCAGAAAACGAAATACTACGATCTCGTTGGCTTTGCGGGTCTCGCCAATTACGTCGAAGTTCTGAACTCGTCCGAGTTCTGGGACACGACGGCAATTTCCCTGACCTATGTCGGCGGATCTCTAGCGGGTGCCACAATACTTGGAATGGCCTCAGCGCTGGTTTTGAACCGGGCGGGCGTGACAGGTTCCGCACTGCGCGTTTTCATCCTTTTTCCCTGGACGCTGTCCATGTCGGTCGTCGGCAGCATCTGGCTTTGGCTCCTCAACCCCTCGTTTGGGCCCATACCATATGTAATCCAAAAGCTGGGTATCGATCCCGGACTTATGTTGGGGGATCCGGGAATGGCATTGCCCCTCCTCATAATCGTCACAGCTTGGTGGTCGTTCCCATATGTGATGGTGATGGCGACAGCAGCCATGCAATCCATTCCGAAAGAACTCTACGAAGCGGTAGAGATCGATGGAGGGGGCGCGTTCGTGAAGTTCCGTTACGTCACGTTCACCGAAATCCTTCCGACCCTGGGCAGCACTGCGCTGACTCTCTCCATCATGTACCTGACCTTGATGACGCTGATCATTGTCATGACTGGCGGGGGACCACTGGGATCGACGACCACGCTGAGTTTCGAAGCGTTTCGTGGAACCGTTCAGGCGGTCAACATTGGGCCGACTGCTGTCGTCTCGATCGTCGTCCTCATTATCAATGTCGCCCTTGGTGCTCTTTACACCCGGCTAACCGGCCGCGTTACCGGATAGGATTTTCTGATATGAGTAGCGCTCTCTCGAATCGCACAAGCGGACAGATGCCCGCGATCATGGGATCCTTGGTCATCGGGATTATTGTTCTCGGGCCGGTACTTTGGGCCTTTGCGACATCTTTCAAGACAGAAGTAGAAGCGGTGGTTGTGCCCCCGACCCTATGGCCCAATTCACCCACTCTGGAGAACTACGCCAAGGTCTTCCATGACCCGGCTTTCTTGACCGACCTTTGGAACTCTGTTGCCTACTCCGTCGGTGCCGTGATCATAGCTCTCCTCGTCGGAATTCCTGGAGGCTATGCCGCTGCTCGCTTTTCTTTCAGAGGCAAAAGAACTTTGATGCTGGTGATACTTGGAACCTCGATGGTGCCAGGAGTCGCTTTGCTGGTTCCCACGTATTACTTGCTGGAAACCGTTGGTTTGCTCAACAGCGGCATCGTGGTGACGATCATCCTTTGCGCGCGGATTATCCCACAGACTGTATGGTTCATCGCGAATTTCGTCGAAGCCGTTCCGATTGAGATCGAGGATTCCGCCATGATTGATGGCGCATCCCGGTTCCAAATTATCTGGGCTCTGATTTTACCGCTGATACGTCCGGGCATAGCGGCCGTCGCGACGATCGGCATTGTGACCACCTGGAACGACTACATCACGGTGGCAGTGTTCGCGCCCGAGGTAGCAAAACGGACCCTGCAGGTCGCTCTTGTCAATCAGGTTTTCGACGCTGTCGGCATTTCGTGGTCCTACATGATGGCCTTTGTGATGGTCGCATCATCACCGGTTATCCTCATGTTCGGCTTCGTTCAGAAGTGGTTCATCTCCGGCCTCACGGCAGGCGCCGTCAAAGGCTGATGACGTACACAAAACATCCACACACTTTGTTCAACCTGGGAGGAAGATACATGCAAATCACATCAAAACGCCACCTCATCAAAGCGGTGGCAGCGCTCGGAATCAGTACCGCCGCCCTGACTTTCCTTGCTCCGCAAGCCTTTGCCCAAAGCACGGAAATCATCTACCAGACGTTCCTGGATCCAAACAATTCAAAGGATCCCAGGTCTGCCGCTCAGACGAAAATGATCGAGGCATTTCAGTCAAAAAATCCTAACATCACGGTCAAACTTCTAGTCGATCCGACCGGAGGAGCCGCCGCACGCGCCATCAAGTCGGGCGCCCAGACACCAGACGTGATCCGTGTCGTCGGCTTTGCGGTTTCGGAATTCGCTGCCACTGGAAATCTTCTCCAGCTCGATGATTTGGTGAAGAAGGACGGCATTCCGGATGAAGATTGGCTCCTGCCGCTTTCCGGCACGAAGGTTGGCGGAAAGCTTTATGCCCTCCCCCAAGACTTCCGTATTCCGATCCTCTTCTATCGCAAGAGCATGTTGGAGAAGGCCGGAGTAAAGCCGCCAACGACCTGGGATGAAGTGTGTGCACTTGGAGCCAAGTTCGGCCAGTCGGACACGATCACGTTCGCCGTTCCACTCGGAGCGACCGGCGGGCTTGGTGGCGCTCAGAGCCTCGGAGAATTCTTCCTGAGTACGATGCTACCTGGAAACGGTGGTCAGTACTTCACCTCTGAAGGCAAGATCGCGTTTTCTAAAGAATCGTTCATCAAGGCCGCACAAACGATCAAAGACTTCTACACGAAGTGCAATGTAACTCCGCTGCGAAGCGCACAGATGGGGTTTAACGAGTTGCACGATGCGCTCCGGTCGGGCAGTGCAGCGACGGCAGTGTTTGGCGTTTATCGCTACAAGACGGTGAAGAACCAGGGCGGCGGTGATGACCTGGCCTGGGCTCCGGCGCCGGGGTACACGGCAAACGACAAGCAGACGGTCTACAGCTACAATATTGCGATCAACAAGAAGACCGCCAACCAGGATGCCGCATGGACATTCGTGAAGTTCATGGTGTCTCCGGAGGCGCAAGCTTTCGCTGCCGAGGGCGGGGAGGTTGTTTCGCGGAAATCGGCATACACCGCACCATACTTCCAGACCGACGCCGGTAAGGATCAAAAGCAGTGGGCTGATCTGGTAGGCCAGCGTGGCCAAACCGTGACCTACACCCCCATCCTCTCCACGTATCACACCATTTTGGGGGAGGCTTTCCAAAGAATGATCCTGAAAGACGGATCGCCGGCAGATGCCTACGATGAGCTGATCAAGCGGTATGACGAGGCACTCGCAAAGGCGCAGTAATAAGCTCGACTTGAAGTAAGACGCTGGATGGGTCCGGCCTGTTCGATCCATCCAGCCCCTGTCACCACACGGCCATCCATGAACGTCGTTAAAATGGCGACACTCGAATGGTGGTCTCGGTTTCCGAGCTCTCGCTTTTCTCCGATCGAAAAGCGGACGGCATCGTTGCGCCCATGCGACCGTAGATCGTGCGCGATCTTGCCTGGACCGAGCCACACGCGAACAAAGAGAGGCACCCGATGAGATATCGTTACCTTGGGAGAACCGGAGTTCAGGTCAGCGAGTACATGCTGGGAACCATGAGCTATGGATCAGATGGGAATACCGACAAAAAAGAGTGCATGGACATCGTGCACTGTGCCTTGGACCGCGGCATCAACTTCATCGACACTGCCGACACTTATTCCCACGGAGAGGCCGAGGAGATCGTCGGCAAAGCGATTACAGGCCGTCGGGACAAGGTGGTGCTTGCAACCAAGTTTCGTCTGGCGGCCGGTGAGGGACGCAACGAACAGGGCGGGTCCCGCTACTGGATTATGAAGCAGGTTGAAAACAGCCTGCGACGGCTGAACACTGATCATATTGATCTCTATCAGTTGCATCGGCCCGACCCTGAGACGGATCTGGAAGAAACACTTGGCGCCCTCAGCGACCTTGTGGCCCAAGGCAAGGTTCGCTACATCGGCTGCTCGACACTGCCGAGCTGGTATCTGGCAGAGACTCAATCGGTGAGTCGATTGAACAAGACGGCGCGATTTGTCAATGAAAGCTCGCCCTACTCCATTTTTCAACGGGCGGTGGAGAGGGAGACGCTCCCTGCCATTCAACACTACCGTATGGGTTTCACCGCTTGGAGCCCGCTAAATGGCGGTTGGCTGACTGGCAAGTACAAGGGCAACGGCTCGGTGCCGTCAGGATCCAGAGCCGAGCGCGTAAAAGGACAGTGGGGACAGCACTACCCAATTCTGCAAACGCGATTCGACATGCAGCGCGAGGGTAACAGGCGCAAACTGGAACTGCTTCCAGAACTTGAGCGCGTTGCGACCGACGCGGGTTTGTCCCTTATGCACATGGCTCAGTCGTTCCCACTTGCGCACGCCGCAGTGACGTCTGTGATCCTCGGCCCTCGAACGCTTGAGCAGTTCAAGAGCATGGAAGCGGGTTTTGAGACTGTTCTCCAGTCCGCGACGCTTGACCAAATTGACGCGCGTGTTCCGCCGGGATCACTCATCGAAGAAGCCGACCGTGGCTATGTTTCTCCGTGGCTCGCGCCAGAGGTTCGTCGCCATCTCGGGAAGGCCGCCTGAGTGAAAACCGACTGCGACCGGGCTTCGGTGTCAGAGAAAAAGGTCTTGCCAATCGACCGAACCGATCCTGACGCCGTTACCGCGACCGAGCCATGGTCACAGAACCATTCATATTCAAACATTCAGAGGGGCCGATGACAGACATTGTCTTCAACCACGCCACCGTGCGCGAGCGAGCGGATATGTTGACCTTTCTTCGGCTTTGCTCCGAGCGGGGGCTCCAGACCGTTTCCATCTGGGGAGACGAAATTGCCAAGGTCGGTGAGACAGACGCTCTTTCTGTCTTAAATGATTTCGGGATGACAGTCTCAGGCTATAATCGGGTCGGGCCATTAGCGGCGGATGCACTTGACCGGGCTGAGGCAGAGCTTGAGCGGGCCGCCAGATTCAAAGCTGACCATGTTTTTCTGTTTACAGGAGGCTTGCGTGAGAATGAAAAGGATTTGAGTTGCGCAAGACGGCGGATCGAGGATCTGGTTGGCAGTGTCCTTGAGCGCGCACGCAATATTGGTGTGAAGTTGGCCATCGAGCCGCTTCATCCTATGCTTACAGGCGACCGCACGGTCATCTCCAGTCTCTCCCATGCAAATTCTTTGTGCGAAGCGTTAGGGCCGGGCATCGGCGTGGTCGTCGATGTTTATCATTGCTGGTGGGACGAGCGACTGGCGGCCGAAATCGAGGGTGCGGGCAGGGCTGGCCGGCTCTTCGGTTTTCATGTCAACGATTGGCTGATTCCTACGCGCCACCTTCTGACCGATCGAGGCATGATGGGGGATGGGATCATAGATCTGCGCGGCATCCACTCGATGATGCGAGATGCCGGCTACGATGGCGCGGTGGAGGTAGAGATCTTCTCCACCGACTGGTGGGCTCGCGACCCTGCAGAGGTGATGGACATTGCGCTCGATCGCTGCCGTGGCTTGTTCAGCAAGGAATAAAACTATGCGAGTGAGTATTCCCAACCTTGATGGCAACTCGCGTGTCTACGCTGTGTTTGGCGATCCAATCCACCAGGTCCAGACGCCGCGCCTGATCAACCCGATCTTTGCCGCCGCCGAAGTTAACATCTACGCCGTGCCATTCCTGATTAGCGCAGAACATTTCACGGCGGCGTGGGATACATTCTCCGCCATTCCCAACCTCTGCGGTATCAGCACCACAATCCCTCACAAAGTGGCCGCGGCAAAGCGTTGCTCGACCCTCACGCCGACAGCGAAGGCAGTCGGTGCCGTCAACTGCATCCAGCGTGGGGAGGACGGACAGATGAACGGCGCGCTCTTTGATGGTGTGGGCTTCGTGGAAGGACTTGGACAGGCGAAATCGCGCCTGCGCGGCGCCCGCGCGCTAATTGTGGGAGCAGGCGGAGCAGGTCGCGCGATAGCATTTGCGCTCGCTGAGGAAGGCGTAGGGAAGATCGATCTGATGGATCTCTCGCCTGAATCCGTCGCTTTCACATCGGATATGGTCAATTCCTACCGCGGTGAAGAATGCGCAAGAGCTGCCGATGGATCGGCTGGGTGGGACTACGATATCGTCATCAACGCCTCTCCGATCGGCGTGAAGGGAGACAGCATATTCCCTATGCCTGCCGCAGCAATACGGCCCGAAATGCTCATCGCCGATATCGCCAGCTTAAGAAGCGAGACGCCCCTACTGCGCGCTGCCAAGGGAGCCGGCGCAACGGTGTCTGATGGGAATGACATGCTGCTCGCGCAGATCCGCTTGATGGCAGGTTTCGCGGCAGGCCTGCCGGCAGGAACTGCGCTCTAACAGTCAAGAAAACAGCGAAAGATTATATCATGAATGTCAAAGCCCAGGGGATCGTCCCCGTTATGCTTACTCCATTCACCCCGGATAACCGGATCGATTGGAAAGGCCTCGAGCGACTTGTGGAGTGGTATATCGCCAATGGTGCCGATACGCTCTTCGCTGTCTGCCAGTCGAGCGAGATGCAGAAGTTGTCCCTGGCAGAGCGAGTTGAGCTTTCCAAGAAGGTTGTCTCGTTGGCGGCCGGGCGCCTGCCGGTGATCTCATCTGGGCACATCAGTGAGAGCCGCGATGACCAGCGCGCCGAACTGGTAGCGATGGCTGAGACAGGCATCGACGCACTTGTCTTGGTGAGCAACAGGCTGGACACAAGCAATGCCGGAACCGAGGCTTTTCGTTCCAGCCTGGATGCCATTTTGAGTTGGCTCCCGAGCGACCTTGCTCTCGGTCTCTACGAATGCCCGGCTCCCTATCGCCGTCTTTTAAGCGACGACGAGTTCAAGCTGTGCCGCGACACCGGCCGCTTTGTAACGCTGAAGGATGTTTCCTGCGACCTCGAAACGGTAAAGCGACGGGTCGAGCTCTCAGGTGATTCCGGTTTTGCGATCGTCAACGCCAACGCAGCCATCGCCGCAGCCGCTATGCGCGCAGGTTCGAAGGGCTTTTCTGGCGTCTTCACCAATGTTCACCCCGACCTGTATGCTTGGCTTTTCAGGCATGCGTCAGACGACAGCGATCTGCGCCGCGAACTTGAAATCTTCCTGGCACTATCAGCGATGGCAGAGCCGATGGGCTATCCGGGTCTTGCCAAGGTTTGGCACAAGCGCCTTGGCACGTTTGAGAGCGTCCATTCGCGTGTCACAGATTATGACATTGCCGAGCGGCATTGGGCCGTGATGGATCTGCTCGACCATATCCAGCAAGGGACCGCAGAATTTCGCGAGCGGATCAAGCAGGTGGTCTAGCAAGCAGTCACGGTCGGAAAGGGCGGGGTAAAGGGACCACGCCCTCAAGAACGGGAAATATCCCGTGAGCCCGCCGCCGTCCAATACGGTCATCGTCCACGATCCCGAAACTGTCATTTAAGAGCTACGCTTTTCAGATGACCCGAGAGGCAGAATGACTCCCATGCTAGCCAGAGCCGATATAATTGCGTTGGCTCATCAACTTAGCAGCCTTCGTCATGACGGAAGCCGGGTCCTAACAGATCAGCTTGTGTCTGTGCCTTTGGTGTATCAGGACGCAATGGAAGTGCAGAGCCAGTTGTCGAAGCTTGAAGGGGTAAACACCTCGGCTTGGAAAGTGGCAAAGTCGTCCGATGGTACCCCGGTCGCCGCACCAGTTCATCCCTACTTGGATGATCCGTCAGATCCGATAATCGCTTGGCGAAAAGGCATGAAAATCGAGGTGGAGATTGCGGTGAAGCTTCGCCAGGATCTTCCTGTTCGAACGGATAGGGCCTACGATCGAGACGACGTTGAGGCCGCAATTTCTGAGGCTTATCTTGGCGCAGAGCTGGTTTGGAGCGGCATTTCGGAAGGCGGCAGTATTTCCTTCCTCGCCTTTCTCGCGGATCGCCTTGGGAACATGGGCTATGTCAGAGGGCCGGCGCTTCCGTTGGCAGTCCTTGAGCCTGGTTCGACTTTCCCCCTTCGGCTTCTGCTGAACAACCAGGTCGCCTTTGACGCTGCTGGACAACATCCGACGAAAGACGCGCTTACCTGGCTCTGTGACTACGCCAACAATCCATTCAGGCCTGCCGCGGCACTTAGAGCAGGTTCGATCGTCACGACGGGTAGCTTGTGTGGCGCAATCGAAATTACAGATCCCGGCGACGTGTCGATCAACCTCGGCGAACAGGTTCTACTAAATTTCGCGGTTCGATCTCTTTAGGTGCGGGATTTGGCGCCATCGAACTGACCCATCACGGGCGCTTTTCGGGCGAGCACCACGAGAGTTGCCGAGAGGAGGGCGACTGCAAGTCTTCTACGCTAACGACCCTTTCCGCTCGGGACCGTCGATCGCCCAGATCTCAACTTTAATTTTGCGACGACCGTTCGGCGCTTCTGAAACCAGACCATGACCAACAATACAGACCGCCAAGGCGGCAGGGAGACATCAATGATTATCAATACCTTTTCCTATCTCTGGAAATCCACTGCGATCGAAGCGATGTCTGAACTCATCGGCCACGGCTTCAAGGTATTTGAAGTGCCTGTGAGTTCCCCACACTGCTGGCCGGACGAGATGTCGACAGGCATGCGATCGGAAGCGAGGAAGCAACTGCAGGACCACGGGGCGAGTGTCAGATCACTGAATGCTGGCGGATACGATATCAATCTCGCCAGCCCCGCGGCGAATATGCGGCGCAAGAGCTCGGACCATATCAAAGATGTCATCCATCTTGCGGTCGACTGGGGGGTAACCGACGTTGTTATCTCTCCAGGAACGCGACGCCCGATGATTTCCCCCTCCATCCCACAAACTTTTGGCTGGCTATATGAAAGTCTTGACGTGCTTCTGCCGGTTGCGAAGCAAGCCGGCGTACGGCTGCTCATGGAGAATACCCCATATTGCTTCAGGCCGACGATCGGTGAACTGGTGGGTGTCGTCGAGGAGATCAAAAGCGAAAACCTCAGCATCGTTTATGACGTCGCGAACGCGGCTTATATAAGCGAAGATCCGGTAGCCAGTCTTCTATCGCATCACAAGCATATAGGTCTCGTGCATATCTCGGATACGGGGACGGACGTGTGGGGTCACGACCCCATCGGTACGGGGATCATAGACTTTGAGGGTCTGGGTCGTGCCATTGATTCAGTCTTCAGTATCGACCGCGTGGTTCTCGAGATCATTCGCGAGCAAGAGCCGCTGTTGGAAATTCAAAAAGGCCTGCAGGAGCTCAAAAAAAGGGGCTGGACCATTGGGTGATGAAGCCCCAGTGGAACTCACTCTGCGTATGCATGGACGTACCGCGACGCTCTGTTCGTGAGGATTGGCAGAGATAGTCCAAAGAGAGGCGGAGACACGGTGCGCATACATTAGAATAAAGTTGCGATTTGGAATTCAATTCCATATCTTAAACCCGGCGGAAAATTGGAGAAAGCAGCTATGAGAGTTTTAGTGAGCGGGGGAAGTCGTGGGATTGGCGCCGCAGTTTGTATCCGTATCGCCGAAGCCGCCGTATCGAGAGGCGAGCGTGCTCAAATCGCAGTGTGTGGCCTTGCGTCATCTGAGCCCCAAGAGGAAGTTGCACGTTCGGTGCGTGCGCTGGGAGGCGATGCCATTGCGTTGTCAGGCGACTTGAGCAACGTTGATGTAGCTGCAAACCTAGTAGAGGCAGCGGTATCGGAATTCGGCGGTCTTGACGCTCTTGTAGCGAATGCCGGCGTAGCAAGCCCAGGAAGCATCTGTGATTTGTCCGTCGCCGAGTGGGACAAGATGTTCGAAGTTAACCTTCGCGGTGCATGGCTTCTGGCTAAACATTCCTACCCGCATTTAAAACAGAGCCGAGGCGCGGCATGCTTCACATCTTCAATGTCTGGACAAATGCCCCATGCCGGATCAGGTGCATATAGCCCGACGAAAGCGGCTCTGACGATGCTTGCGAAAACGCTCGCCTTGGAATGGGCGCCAGACGGCATTCGTGCAAACATCGTTTCGCCGGGAATGACCCACACGCCGATGACTGAAAAAATGTACGCCGATCCAGCGATCAAGAAGGCAAGAGAGGATTTGATCCCGCTTTCGAGGATCGGCGACCCAAGAGACATTGCGAATGCCATTGAGTTCTTGATCAGTCCACTTGCGGGTTTCATAACCGGTCAGGACCTCTGCGTCGACGGCGGCTTCTCACAGTCAATCTTAAGCCATATACCTGGGCGGCCGATTTCAAAATAGTCGTAGCCAAAGTAGATCCAGTCGCTCGCCTAACTGGTACGCCAACAATAGAACTAAATTTACTCACTTTAACGACGTTCCCACGATCATAGAGATTGTGATCGTGGGAACATCGGCGACTCAATTTGATTTTTCTTTGATGTTCTGACCATATTCAGCGCTATTCAAGCCATGAAATACTAGTGCCTTACGACTTCAGAACGCAAAAACGCTGTATCGGTGCCTTTATGCTTTGCAAATTGAGGAACGAAAACGGGCAACTCGGTCGGTATTTCAGGCGAAGGTTGGACGCGGGCAGAGCGGATTGCGTCTATGCACTAATCTTGTCCAGGCCGCAGTCCGCGGTTGCATACGAAGCTCTTCATAGGAATCGAACCAGCGACCCGCGGAGCGGTAAGCACCTGAATTAAATGTGATGGGCCGTACCGACCCCTAAAGGCGCATTGTCGTTCTGGGCTGGAAGCAGGCCATTGTTACGCAACGGCTTGCCGCAATTTTTCCGCGGGATCGGCAGATTGAAAAAAGAACAAAGAGTAGACAGAAATTCATCTGTATAGGATAGGTAGGCGGCAAAGACAGCGAACCCATGCGTGCACGATTCGGGAGCTAGCAGTGACTTTCGTTACCCATCGCGACCCTATCGACACTCCCGTCCTCCGCAAGGAGAGAGGCGCGTTCTTCACGCCTCCGGCGATTACCCGTTTTATTTCCAAATGGGCCATCCGCGCGTCTGAAGATCGCGTGCTCGAGCCCGCGGCTGGCGATGCCGCATTCTTGGTTTCGGCGGTCGAGCGGCTTCGTGAACTCGGTCCACGCAGGCGCTCGTGCCCGATTGTTCATGGCGTGGAGATCCATGCGCACAGCGCAGCCGTTGCCCGCAAGCGGGTCGCTGACGTGGGGGGCGAGGCCGATATCCAATTGTCCGACTTCTTTGCCGTCACGCCTAATCCAGCGTTCGACGCCGTTATCGGAAATCCTCCTTATATTCGATATCAGGATTTCACCGGCGAAGCCCGCACTCGTGCCCGAGAAGCGGCCATCAGGGGCGGCATTTCCTTGACAGGGCTCGCGTCCAGTTGGGCTGCGTTCACCGTGCACTCGGCGTTGTTCCTGAAGAATGGTGGCCGCCTGGCCTTCGTCTTGCCCGCCGAACTGCTCTCGGTGAACTATGCCGCGCCCGTCCGCAAGTTCCTGTTCAGTCGATTCCGCGACGTGCAGCTCGTGTTGTTCGATGAGCAAGTGTTCCCGGAGGCGGAAGCGGACGTAGTGCTTCTCCTCGCTGACGGCTACCTGGAGGGGCCGGCGGATTTTGCAACGATCCGGCAAACCAAGAACGCTGCAACGCTCGACACTTTAGGCCCGGGACTGAGCTGGACACCGGTCGACCCTGCGGCCAAATGGACCAGCAGTCTCGTTGCTGCCGACGCGGTGCATCTTTTGCAGGCCCTCACTGGAACCGGCCTATACACGAACCTGGAGACCTGGGGCGACACGACGCTCGGAATGGTAA
Source organism: Rhizobium anhuiense bv. trifolii (assembly GCF_024346605.1). Taxonomy (NCBI): domain Bacteria; kingdom Pseudomonadati; phylum Pseudomonadota; class Alphaproteobacteria; order Hyphomicrobiales; family Rhizobiaceae; genus Rhizobium; species Rhizobium anhuiense. Next base: position 241,761 of record NZ_CP098801.1, on the reverse strand, counting down.
CCGGAAACAACAAATACTTCACGCTTTCCCCCCAGCGCGCAGCAGAGCTCGGACTGCGCCCAGACGAGTTGCTCAGCCTTTCGCCACCAGGAAGCTCGCATTTGCGAGGCCTCTCGCTCTCGAGTGCCCAGCTTAAGAAACTTGGTGAAGAGGGCAGCGCGATCCACCTGTTCTATCCAAATGAACGGCCTTCCAAGGCTGCCGCGGCATATATCGCCGACGGCCACAGGACAGGCGTCGACACCGCCTATAAATGCCGGGTCCGCAAGACCTGGTATCGGGTGCCGCTCGTTTCACCCGCGGACCTCTTGCTGACATGCATGAATGCGGACACCCCCCGGATCACCGAAAATGCCGCCAAGGCCCGTCATCTTAATTCGGTGCATGGGGTTTACCTGAACGAGGCATATACTGCCTTGGGCCGCGAGCTCCTTCCTGTCGCCAGCTTGAACTCAATCACCTTGTTGCATGCCGAAATGGTCGGCCGCGCCTATGGAGGCGGGATACTGAAGATCGAGCCAAAGGAGGCAGACGTTTGGGCCATGCCGTCCCCGACCCTGGTCGCCTCTCGCGCCGATGAGCTTCGCAAGGTCAAGCGAAGCGTTGCAAAGCTGCTGGACAAAGGGCGGCTGCTCGATGCCGTTAATCTGGTTGACGAGGTACTGCTGGTGGACGGCGAGGTTTCCGCGACACAAATGGCAGCCGTCCGGAATGCACGCGCGGAACTGGCGAACCGTCGCAATTTGAGGTCAGCAAGTGGCCGCTAAACCAAGTTCGAAAGCAGAAGCCTGGGAAATATTCGATCATATCGTCGAAGCTGCCGCACCCAGCGGGGAACACAACAATCCATGGGTTCTTGGAACTGACGGCCAGCCGTTCATCAAGCCCGATTACGACACCCTTGCGCTATTGCTCGGTGTTCCGCTGCACCTGAAAGCGGGAACCCAAACAGGAGTTCCTGCCATCGCTCTCGATGTCTGGCTCAGCTACGAACTTCGCAGGGCCGGTTTCGGCACGGACCAAGTCTGGCCAAGGCCAGCGAACCCACGCGTCCTCCCCGCGCCCGTAGCGGCATTCGTCAAGTCACTTCCCGTGGCCGTTCGAGCCAACGCGGAATCCTATTTGCTATCGAGGACGTCCATCCCCGGGGTCACCTCCTCCTCGGCATCCATTCTGGGGAAAAACTACCTGAAACAGGTGGATGTCATCATCACCGACTGGGTCACCGGCCCCGAATTGCTGATTTCAACGAAGCGCATGGATTCCTCCTATGGGAAGAATGCGCCGAACCGCATCGAGGAGTCCTACGGCGATGCCAAGAACCTTCGCTTACGCCACCCGCTGGCGGCTCTAGGGTTCTTGTTTGGCCTACGGTCTGACATCCTGGAAAAGGAGCCCAAGACGGCCGAGTGGTTGTTCGATCTCTTGGCTAAACTTGGCCGTGAGGACGATGCGTACCACTCCACCTGCCTGGTGTTGATGGAATACTCATCTGATCCAGTACTACCGGCGGCCGACGAGGAAGAACCAACCGACGGCATATTAGAACCAGGCCCGCAGCCGATAACGGATCCGGCAGAGGCTGAGATCGCGCACCTTGCGGAAAGCACGGTCAAGAGCATCGTCAAGGCCCTGCCCAAGGTATCGATCCTCGAAGAGCGAACCCCCGATGAACTCTCGCCCGCCCGTTTTCTGACATCTTTGGTTACGCGCGTTCTCGCGACTACACCCGTCAACATGCATGAGGAGGCTAGGAGGCGCAGGTCTTCAGTGTTGGCAAAGAGATAACGACCCTCCGAAACCTGGCGCGACCAGCAATCGAATGTATAAGACGCTGGTTGATTCATTGTTGAGCGAGCACCTGGAGCACGGAATCTCGCAAACGCTTACAGTCAGCTTCAAAATCACCGCCTTCACCAGCGCTCGTCCAAAGTGTTTTCAGCTCCGTTTCCGAAGCGTCCAATCGTTCCAACGCCACCATGATCCGCTGTCTGAGATTTGGGATTTTTAATATTTTCCCGGCATCGCGCCTAATCGCTAGTTTATGATCGTCGATGGATGGAGGAGTTGGAAATCCTCCCGCGATTGCCACAACCTCACACATCGCCCAGAAGGTTTGTTCTGTCTCCGCCGGAATAGGTTTCCCTAAATCCGAATACTCAGCAATTTCTGCAAGCGGGGTAGTCACAGCAAGAAATCCCAGCCGGTCGAACAGTGCCATCCAATCACTCGCAGCATCATTTTCGAAAACGTCTTTGCCCCAAGTACCCATAGGATGTCCTGTAACTTCTGCACCAATGGGCGCGGTCTACGAAAAAATAGGAGCGACCGCAATTGATGCAAAGTTCCGCTTCAAAAGCCGCGCTCCCTTGCCGCCCCCTCGCCCTCGTGGTTCAAGGGACTTGCACAATGCGGCCGTTACCCTCGATCTCTGCACGTCGCATCGCTGGATGCCCCGACAATTCAACATTTCCGTTGCCCGAAATCGAACCATCCGCGTCTACCTGGGCGGTCATCTTTGCATTGCCGCTCCCTCGGATTGTCACCGTTGCCGATTTTGCAATCAGGCCTTCGAATTGGGCTTCGCCAGAGCCGGAAATGTTGAGCTTGATGCGTCTGCAATTCCCGTCGCAGAGGAATTCCCGCTGCCTTGATGTTCACCTCAAGCTCTGGCTGGTTGATCTTGGATAGTGTCAGGTCAACATTGTTCAGCAAATCCCATCTGGTGATCGCTGGTCCCGATAGCCTGATGTCGAGCCGGGAAGCAAACAGCCAGGATTGCAGTCCAAGCCCACTCGGCCGGATGTAAGTCGCAAATGATTGACCAACGCCAAATCGCCGCTGACGACAGCCTCCGTCTTTTCCCCTGGTTGGTAGTGGATGGCGCCGAACAGGGCGATTGCCAGCCTGCCGTCCGCAACAAAAGGCAGTTAACCTACTGCTGGGTACCGCTTGCAGGCTCGCAGGTCGATCCTCCGTTCCATAAATATGCTGCGCTGGCCCAGCCAGACCCGGAAAGAACGGTTCCGAGCGCTAGGAAGGCGGACCGGAAAAACCACGCCGAAGACAATTATTTTAACAGCAGCATCGACATGTTTACTTGATGGACAGTAGTTCATGTGAATTATGGTGTGATGAGAGACTTATGCAACCCGAGATTCATCGGCATTATCGTCGTTGCTACCTTGGTGGCGGCCCTCTTGCTGATCGACGATGTAAGCTCGTCATGGCGGTCTGCAATGCTGGTAGCCATACTGGGGCAGGTTGGAGCACTTTGGATGTTCCGCCTGCTCTGCCTACTATTTATTGGCCTAGCGCTGTGGGCGATATGGCAAGATGTGAAGTCGCAAACGCGCGTTGATCGGATCATCGCCCAGCGGAATAAGATCGACAAAGGTGTCCGGCGCGACGAGTGACGGGCTTTTCAACGATTTCCGCCAACAGCCACATCGCTTTAGTGTTTCTTTACGCTATAATGAGGAAGCTACGCGCTTCATTTCTGGCGGGCCGAATAGTCTGTATAAGTTCCTGTCATGTTGGGATCATTGCCGAGCTTCTCACATGACAGCATCAATCTTTTCATTAGGATTGTGCTTGGCATAGACGTTGCAATCTTCATCGCCGTTGGCACGTATTATTTCATCTTGAACGAGCGTCTTGCTTCAAAGGCATCGAAGTTCGGTGAGATTACCTACACGACACCGTTCACAATCCACACAGGGATCGCCTGGGGATCGCCAGAGTGCCCGCAAGCGATCAGAGACGAGTATTTCCATCTCCGCAGGCAAATGTGGAAGCACAGCGCTTTCATTGCGATCCCAATTTTAATCTACCTCATTTTCCTTCGGCCCTATTATAATTAGCGAGGCAAAGTCGACCGAACCGGTCTTCCAACGCTTTCAAACTATTCCGAGTTTTCGATCCTGGGTTACCGGAAATCTCGGGCTTTTAGGGAATGGGCTCGGCATAGTATCGGGCTCTGGATAAATTCCGTTATGCCGAATTCGGCATAAGGGTATTAATATGTCCCGCGACTGCATTCCTTGGCCGGAAGGTTCCCGGGAATCCGGCCTACCGGGGTGCCATAAGCGAATTCACTCCCCTCCCGCTCGGAAGAGCGGTAAATCTTCAGGCATTCGGAGCACAGCAATCTTGTCACCAGACAGCTCTCGAAGTAGCACGTTCCAATGAAAAACGAGCTTATCCACGAAATCTGGCTCGATCCCGAACGTGATGGTCAGATGCTTCCTGGCCTTTGTCTTGCTGGCCCCATGGGTGATGGGTTCAGGGCACTCCTTAGGCCAGGAGCGGTAAAGGCCGCCGAACTGACGGGACATAGCCATTTCGACGCCATGACCAAATATCGGAAGATTCAAGGCTGGGGCGAATACGTGGCGGAATATCTGCAAGATCACGAGCCCTATCCAGATGAATGGGCAGCAATTCAGCGCACTTTTCTCGATGGCGGAAATTGATCCGCAGTCGGCGGCTGCAGTCTGGCCCTTGTGTTCGCATTCTTTCCAATGGAGGTTGGGTCCTCACCTGGAGCTGATCGATACGAAGGTCGGGGATTCATCCCGATCCCCGATACTATGCCGAGCCCGTTCGCTAAAGCCTGATATTTCCAGTTCCAGGATCAAAAAGCTCGGCATAATTCAGAGGTGCTCGAAGACAGGGTTCGGCACGACGCCGACACCTTCGGCGACGACTACGCCTGAAATTCTTTGGAAAGTATGCCCATCATCAGGTCGTCATGCCATACACCGTCTACGAAGGCGGTTTCTCGCTCCCGTCCCTCAATCAGGAAGCCACACTTCTGGTAGGCCCTGATTGCTCGCTCATTGAAAGCAAGAACCCTTATGCCAATGCGGTGGAAATTCAGCTCCGTGAAGGCGTGGTGCAAAAGCAGGCGGATCGCCTCGCTTCCATGTCCTTTTCCAAGCTGCATGGGGTCATAGATTGCGATTGCCATTGATGCTCGGCGATCCTGAGCATTAATGCCGTGGAGTTTGATTTCTCCTATCAGCCGTCCCGCAACTTCAATAATCCAAGCGTAAGGGTTGGTCGCGTGGCCGTGAGCCCACGCTTCCGCCGCATCCATTGTCATAGGTTTCGTGTCGGAATGGCTCACGCCGAACATCCTCACAACGTCGGGGTTGTTTCCCAGCGAAAATCGGGCTGCGGCATCATCAGGCGAAGCCGGCCGTAGCCGCAAGCTTGGGCCTTCCATGCAAGTCATCATTACCTCGATTTCGAACCGATCAATGGAGTTAGTCTAAGTGAAACTGGGACTGGCACAATGACCGCTCATGCTTCCCTGCCATAGTGCTGCCACAGAATTCCGCCCAATCATGCCTGTATAACAAGCGGATGGCGAAGAATGAGATTGCTGGTTCTCCTTGCTGCGGCCCTCTTTCTGACAGCGGTGCATGCCCAAGCCCAAGTTTACGCGCCATATGATGGATACGATGAATACGACGGCTACGACTATGATGACCCTTACAGCCCGTATCCCCCTCCTCCCTACTACGAGCCAGAACCTGGCTATCGAGAACCTTTGCAAGAACGTCGGGAGCCATCGACGCGAATTGGACGGGGAACCGTTGTCATCGCCACGCGTGAGCACACTCTGATTTACACGACCGCACAGGGCGAGCAGTTCGCTTACCCCATTGCCGTCGGCCGTGAGGGCAAGCAGTGGTACGGAACAACGCGGGTCGTGTCGAAGCGATTGCATCCCGAATGGCGACCCACGGCCAGCATGCGGCAGAAGAACCCACGGCTTCCGGCCGTTGTGAAACCCGGTCCCGCAAATCCGCTTGGAACCCGCGCGATCTACCTTGCCGACGGACTGCTACGCATCCACGGCACCAACGATCCCTCCTCGATTGGAACCAACGCGTCGAGTGGTTGCTTTCGGATGTACCGCGAAGATGTCGAGGAGCTTTATGAGATGGTGCAGCCGGGAACCCGAGTAATCGTCCAGCGGTAATCGAATTTCGCTTGACCGAACTGTCCCGTCATTTCCATTTCGCTGCCCACTGGCGGAGTTCAGCCTTCGCCTTTTCAGGCCATGCTTTCACGTCGGGATTCACCTTGATCTTCTGCCCGGACGGCTTCCAAGCAAGGTAGACAGTCCTCGAAGCTAGGTGGATGATGCTCGCCTTGAAAAGATTCGAACCACCGACCCGTTGAGACTCACCATCGAGAACAAAGCCTAGCGCGTTGGCAAAGTGTCTGGCCATTCCTGCGCGCCATGGAGGACGCGAAGAATACGAACCGCTGTTTCGGTAATTGCATACGCCGCGACGTACGGCGTGCCGTTAATTGCCAGTTCGCGGGTGCCAGCAATTCTGCCAACACGACCGCTCGCGGGAAAATCCACCAACCGACGGACGGCAGCAACGATCCGTTCGTCGACCAGTATGGCGGCTGACGGATTTTCTGCTTCTATGTATGTGAAAATGGCGTCGCGATCCGATAACGCGAACGCAGACCAGATAAGCTTCACGATTTGCGCGCACCAGCGTTAAGGCGAGCTGCCGCTCGACGTTCAGCGAAATGCGCCTCGACTTCATCATCTGAGACGTCCGGTCGAATATCGTTCAGCGCTTCAAGTACCTTGGTGCGAAACCAAGCGTCGTGGGCCTCGCTGCCTGAAAGAAGCTCCAGCGGCAGCGCACCTTCGTTGGCCGTTCGGGTGAGTAAGATACGAACCGCATCAGATACGGTCAGCCCCATATTTCCAAGCACTGCGGAGGCACGATCCCGAACATCGGCATCGATACGAGTTTGTACCAGTGCATTTGCAGCCATAGCGATCTCCACTTTTTGGCGAAATGATAATGCAAATGAATGACAAACGCCATAGTGCTTTTAGGATCGCCTGCTGGATGAATAAGCAGCACGACCTAAACTGAGCAACCGAACAGTCCCGGCATTGAGCTATGTTTTTAGATCAGAACCCGGGACGAACGCGCATTGCCATGCTTTAGGCGCGAGGAACCGACCCGCCCAAACGAACGACTGTTCATGATGATGATTGCGTATGGGTGGAGGCGGAACTCAAGGACGTCGGTGATCAAGCTCAGATGCGCGGATTGCCTACCGCATTCCCGATAGTGCGTCCGGGGCTGCTCCGATCGCCTCGAATTATTTCACCCCACAGCCGGTTCTGGGGTGAGGTTGATGCATCGGATGGAATCTCTCCCTCCCGGCCGGATTCAGCGACAGCAATCGCATTCTTTAGTTTGGCAACATCGATTACGAACACTTCTCTATAATCTGCCACGGCTCGTCCTCCTGTGATGAGGATCGGCTCGGCCTGTCCGAGCAACCCTCGGAAGACCAGTGCAGGGCGAGCCACCTCAGCTACGAAGACGGACATACGGTCTTACTGACGAGAGACAGTTGATCGACATTCTGTAAATCCAGGTCGAAAGCGGGCTTCGTGCCCGAAGAAGCTATTTGGAAACAGAATGTGCGGATCTCATCAGGGCCTGGCTACAACAGCAGTCCACTCGCGAGAGGCCAGATACATTTACGCAGACTGCTATCGTCGCAACCTAAAGTCCTTGCAATGACAGGGCGGACCATACATTTTTTGACAGCACGTCCTGAAGCATCGCCTTTGACCTTGCCCCCAAGTTTTATCCAATTTTGAGTTCGCTCCAGCGGTTTTTGGTTTCGGTATTTGCGGCGGTAGCGGCGGGTTTCGGTGCGAAGCCATTTCGGCTGCGCAGCACCGCATCACGTCGCGGGTTGATTGTCTGAGCGAACTCGGCAGGTGTCATCCAGCCGAGTCCAGAGTGTGGTCGATGATCGTTGTAATCGCTGCGCCAGTTTGAAAGCGCTGATCGAGCATGGGTCAGTGACGAGAAGAGAGTTTCATTCAGGAACTCGTCTCGCAGCCGCCCATTGAAGCTTTCGATGAAGGCGTTCTGGATCGGTTTGCCCGGTGCGATGTAGTGCCATTCCACCTTGGTCAGATCCGTCCATTGCAGGATCGCGTTGCTGGTGAACTCACTGCCATTGTCGCTGACGATCATCTTCAGGAGCCTTGAAGGCCGCTTCGGCCTCTTTCCTCTCTAGACGGCTGCTGGGGCTCTCGGCTTTCCAGATGGCAATTGTGGTAGAGCTAGTCCTTAAGCTGATCGCCATGATGCAACAGTTCGCTTTCGGCGAAATCAATCGTGTCCCCGCGCCTTAGGGGATCAAAGAAGACGTTTAGCCCGCAAGTCGGCCGCGAAGGTGATGAGCGGCATCACGAGAGTCAGCGGCTTGTCCTTCAGCGGTTCGGCGCCATAGGAAGCGTACCAGTTGGCGGCGCGCTCGCCTTTGGCATCGATGATCAATAGAAGTCCCCCGCCCTCTCCTGCAAGTCGTAGGCAGCGGAGCGCTGCGGCAGCTAGGAGCTGGCCTCCCAGTCCCTGTCCGGAAACCGCTCGGTCGGTAGCCAATCGCGCGAGCTTGAAGCCCGGCACATCATGGCGGGCAAGACCGCGTGTCATTGCATCAGGCACAGTTGCGTGCTCGACTGCCGAAGGCGCGATTGTATAGAACCCAAGAATGCGGTCGCGCACTGCGTCGTCGATAGCACAGAAGGTCTTCGAGGCATTCTGCTCATGGCTTTGTCGGGCAAAGCGGAGCAGGAACTCGTTCATCTGAGCGTCGCCGCAATCGAAGGCCGCCCGACCGTGAGACTTGGCGATCGGTTCCTCATGCCATGCAGGTAAAGTCATAGGCTGTCCGGCAAACCGGCAATCGCCGCGCGCAGCTTGGCGTTGGGTTTGGGCGGATTTTCCAGAAGCTCAAGAATGCGAAGATGATCGCGCTCTGACACTTTGATCGTTTCGGCTTCTTCGATCACAGCTTCTGCTTCTCGCAGTGCGGATTGGGTTACGAAATTCGTCAGATCGGTATTACGAAGTGCCGCAGCGCGCACGAGCTTAGCCTTGGCCGTGGCAGGCACCCTCAAACTCATACGCTCACTGTTCTCGTTCGCTATACTCGGCATGTCAGCCTCCATCTCTCAATGAAATATAGGCGAAACTCCTCTCGGCGTCAATGGTGTGCGCCTTCAAGGCGTACACGTCGGATGTGAGCAGTTCTATATCTTCTTGGCTTGCCTCAGGGCTTGCAGAACGTTGGGTGTTGGTTTTCACGCGGAACGGAGCCGGTTAGGCGCATAATTTCCATTGAGAATTGAGCCATGTGAACCTTCCCCCAACGCGGTGAGCGACAGGGGCAACGGAGTGATCCACATGGGACTTTTAAACATCATCCGTCGGATGGCACTGCGCGAGAAGTTGTCGGTGCGCGAGATCAGCCGACGAACCGGATTGTCGCGCAATACGATCGCGAAGTATTTGAGCGCCGGCACGATCGAGCCGAAGTTTGCGGTACCGGAACAACCGAGCAAGCTCGATCCTTTTGCCGACAAACTGGCGGGCTGGCTGAAGACCGAGGCCGGGAAGTCGCGCAAGCAGCGCCGAACGCTGAAGCAGCTTCATGCTGATCTGACGGCTCTCGGCTTTACCGGCTCCTATGGTCGGGTCGCCGCGTTCGCCCGTGATTGGCGGGTCGAGCAGCAGACAGCGGGCCGCGGCATATTCGTTCCACTGTCTTTCCGTCCGGGCGAAGCATTCCAGTTCGACTGGAGTGAAGACTATGCTGTGATAGACGGCGAACGCACGAAGCTGCAGGTCGCCCATATCAAGTTGTCGCACAGCCGGGCGTTTCTGATCAGGGCTTACCTGCTGCAAACGCACGAGATGCTCTTCGACGCCCACTGGCACGGGTTCCGGGTGTTCGGCGGTGTGCCTGGTCGCGGCATTTACGATAACATGAAGACGGCGGTCGATCGCGTCGGTCGCGGTAAGGAGCGGCAGGTCAATATCCGTTTCCTGGCGATGACGAACCACTACGTCTTTGCGCCTGAGTTTTGCAATCCCGCCGCGGGTTGGGAAAAGGGTCAGGTCGAGAAGAACGTCCAGGATGCCCGACCTCGTCTGTGGCAGCAGATGCCGGACTTTCCGGATTTGGCGACATTAAATGCCTGGCTGGAACAGCATTGCCAGAACCTGTGGCGCGAGACAGCGCATGGCACCTTGCCAGGTACGATCGCGGACGTCTGGTCGGCAGAACGCCCGGTATTGATGGCGCTGCCTGCCGCGTTTGACGGCTTCGTTGAGCAGAGCAAGCGGGTTTCGCCGACATGCCTGATTACTTTCGAGCGGAACCGCTATAGCGTGCCTGCATCGTTTGCGAACCGGCCTGTCAGCCTGCGGATTTATCCGGAGCGGCTGGTCGTAGTGGCCGAGGGCAATATCCTCTGCGAACATCCACGCATCATAGAACGCAGTCACGACAAACCACCCCGAACGATTTACGACTGGCGGCATTACCTTGCCGTCATCCAGCGCAAACCTGGAGCTCTGCGTAATGGCGCACCCTTCCTTGAGTTACCGTTGGCCTTTCGACAACTGCAGGACCAGATGCTTCGCCGCCCCGGCGGTGATCGTGAGATGGCCGATATCCTCGCTCTTGTCCTTCATCACGATGAGCAGGTCGTTGTCAGAGCCGTGGAATTGGCCCTGGATGCGGGCGTGGCAACGAAAACGCATGTGCTGAACCTGCTGCACCGGCTGATCGACGGCAAGACGACCGACGGTCCCGATATCGACACGCCACAGGCGCTGACCCTGCTTCACGAACCCAAGGCGAATGTCGAACGCTATGATGGTCTGCGTCTCCGGATCGCAGGAGGTCGCCATGCGTCATGATCCTGCCAGTGCGGCCGTCGTCATCATGCTGCGTAGCCTGAAGATGTATGGCATGGCCCAGGCCGTCACGGACCTGATCGAGCAAGGGGCTCCAGCTTTTGATGCGGCCGTGCCCATCCTGTCCCAGTTGCTGAAGGCCGAGATGGCCGAGCGCGAGGTTCGCTCCATCGCCTATCACATGAAGGCTGCTCGCTTCCCGGCCTACAAGGACATCTCCGGCTTCGACTTCGCCGCCAGCGAAATCAACGAAGCGACCGTGCGCCAATTGCACCGATGCGAGTTCATGGACGGGGCGCAGAATATCGTTCTCGTCGGCGGGCCGGGCACAGGAAAAACACATGTGGCGACGGCTCTTGGCGTTCAGGCGATTGAGCATCATCGCCGAAAGGTCCGCTTCTTCTCCACAATCGAACTGGTCAATGCGCTCGAGCAGGAGAAAGCCAAAGGAAAGGCGGGCCAGATCGCCGAGACCCTCGTTCGCCTCGATCTGCTCATCCTGGACGAGTTGGGATACCTCCCGTTCAGCGCCTCCGGCGGAGCGCTGCTCTTCCATCTATTGAGTAAGCTCTACGAGCGCACCAGCGTCGTCATCACCACCAATCTTAGCTTCAGCGAATGGGCCTCGGTCTTCGGTGATGCCAAGATGACAACCGCTCTCCTCGACCGCCTGACCCACCGTTGCCATATCCTGGAAACCGGAAACGACAGCTTCCGCTTCAAAGCCAGCTCGGCCGCAGCAGCCCAAAAGAGAGGAGAAAAAACCAATCCCTTGACCAAAGCCTGATCAGAAAACCATATTCAAAGGTGGCTCACTTCTCGGTGGAAAAACCGGCTCAGTTCCGCGTGAAAACCAACACCAGAGGAATCGCTCATGCGAGCAAGCGTGCGAAAATTAGCTGCATCAACGATAAAATCGGTCATCTCTACGCCTCGGATGAAATAATAATTTTATGAATTCCCGAATATAGGCGCGACAAATACACAGGATCCCTTCCCTTGTACGTATCGTTTATGAATTTTCGTAGATTGATGTAATCATCAGGCACAACTATGCTAGCTGCTCTCTCGTCGTCACTTAAGCTGTAATCTTTCGGCGCCCTAGAAAGCTGCAGGGCAGCGATTCTGTAATTTTCAATCAATTCTGGTGCGTTTTGTTTTATGTACGAAAACGCATCGTTGATTTCATCTGGTGTGGGAAGTATAATCTTGGAGTCGCCCATATTTCCGCTCAACTTGGAAGAAGTAATATATTGTTGCAGTTACTTAGCGATCAGATCATAGCCATCCGCTTTCAGCACGACATCCTGAGCTAGGCGCCAGGACTGAATACTTTTCCGCTCGTCGTTAGGCGCAACAGCGACACTATAAATCGACATGCCTGTCTAGCGCCCAAAAGGATCGGGGATACTGACGCCCTACGGGCATCAGTTCAAAGTATTCGCGTGTTGCTCGCCATGGGTCGACGCTTGGGCGATTTTGGAGAGTTTCGCAAGAACCTCAGGATCAACGAGGTGCGCGACCATCGGGTGGATCTTGATGTTGTCCTGCTTCGCAACCTGGTGGAAATTCGTTAGCACCATCGTTGCCAGTTCGCGCGTTGGCGCGATCACGTCGAGCAGCCAAACGATGTCGCCACTCTTCCAATCTTCCGGCTTCAGCCGGACCGGGAACACACCCGCTTTAGCCTGTTCCGAAATTCGCGCATCAACCTCGACACTTACAGTCGCCCAGATGGCGATCGCCGGCGGCTCAACGCCGGTGACGGCCTTGGGCATCGCAATGGCGATACGGTCATTAATCAAAGGATCGACAACCAGATGGTGGAGGTCGGATAACATCTGACTGCGGTAGCGCGGCACAGAGGTCATTGCGAGAACAACCTGCCCAAAAGTCGATTGCAATGCCGCCTTTGCTCCGGCAAGCTTCTTCTTCGTCTCTTCAGAAAATTTCTCTTGGCTTAAATTAGCCGACGCTTCCGTCGCGATGTTATTCATGTATCCCCAGCCCCATGGGTTCCGAGCAAGTGAAATTGCCTCGCAATGCTCTCCCTGGGTGAATAATTTCGCCGCGTCCTCTTCCGGCCATTGACGGCCGAGACATACCCTCTCGTGAAGGTGTCAACGACCTGACACAGTCGGTTAGTCGGGCCGGTCCCGACTCGGCCGCACGAGCCGCTACAGCTAGTGTGTGCCAAGTCGTCCGAACTGACCCGGCCGTCGTTTGACCGGTGTCGGCTGGGCCAGCTTGTAACGGCCGGGTGGGCTGGGGTCCTCACCGGGAATGAAGGCAAGAACGAGAAGCACGCCGTAGAAGAAAAAGGTAATTCCCTGGATCGCGAGCACCGGCAAGGGGATCACGAAAAACCTCGGCAAGAAGACGGGCGCGAGCAGCAGCCAGAGCAGATACTGCGGCCAACCGATATCGCGAAGCCGACTCGATACCATGTAGAGCAGGCCTACAACGGTAATCGCTGTCATCGCGATCGCGGCAACCATGTACAGCGTTTCAAAGAAGGAACGGCGGGAGACGAGCTTGGCAGTCTCGGCATTGTTCGCTCCGACGCCCAACGTCATCTGGATTGCCCCTTTGGCGGCCATAGCACGTTGATTCTGCATATCCTCTGCCGTCGGCTTGCGGCCGGACGCTGCAATCTGCTTGGCCATCTCTTCCTGCCCTTTGAACATCAGCGGCATGTTTTTGCCGCTGACCTCTCCTCCGACGGCGGTCCCTGTGCCGGCTGTCGAGCGTGGCGCCATTAACTCACGCGCTGCCTGATCATGTTCGGCCATAATCAGGCGCTCGATCGGGTCCTTCGCAAAATCGAAGCAGAGCATGAGCAGAAGCAGCACGGCGTAGGTGATGCGCGTAAGCCGAGATTGGCCAAAAATGGTCATGAAGTTCAGCACCAGTTCGTCTTGGTGGGCGGACGATGCTCGCTGGAATTCAAGAATCCGCTAACGCAACATGGATGATTTTACGGATGATCGAGTTTTCCTATGGCATTCGCTGCCTGGAACTCACACCCAATCGGACTTATGGCCATGCGCGGAATGGCGATGTCGCGCACCCGAGAGGTGACGATTACCACCGGCTGTGGGCCGCGTCGAAAAACCTTGGTAGCGGGAGGCGGCGGAGGCGACTATCGCCCTTAACTGCAACTGCGCATGCTTCGCCTTGAAGGGAAACGAACCTATGTTGTCCCTGCCAGAGCCTGCTATTCCTTTGACTAAATTGGATAATTTGAAAAACGCGGAGGAATGCCTAGCGCGACTTATCCTTGGTCAAAACCTACAGTCTGCCTATTTGTGCGCCAATAGGTAGCGCCGAAATTGCCAGTGGTGCCCTGTTGTATTTAAGCGGCTGGACAGACATGAGAAGTTTGACCGATCTTAACTCGGTCATCGTCTGAAAAACGAGCGCTTCAGGATTTCGACACGATGTTAGTTTCCGTTCCACGTCAATCAATATTGATCACCGGCGCGCGAGCACCGGTCGCTCTGCACCTCGGGCGGCTTTTCCATGGCGCGGGTTGGCGCGTGCTTCTTGCCGATACTCCGGCAGTCCCGCTCTCGGCCGCCAGCAGCGCCTGCGATGCCTACGTCCGTTTGCCGCCACCGCGTTTCGAGCCGCAACGGTACGGCGATGTGGTCGAGGCGCTGGTGAAACGGGAAAATGTCACACTTGTGGTGCCTACCTGTGAGGAAGTCTTTTATCTTGCTACAATCTGGCGCGAGCGGAACGTGACTGCACGGCTGTTTGCACCAGACACAGATTTACTCCGCCGAGCACACAACAAGTTTGATTTCATCGAACTCTGCAAAAGCCTCAATCTGGCTGCGCCGCATACCGTACTGCTGCAGAACCGCGCTGACCTTGCCTCCATTCGTTCCGCGGCGTCCCAACTGGTCTTCAAGCCCGCTTGGTCGCGCTTCGCAAGCCGGGTTCTCCTTCAGCCGAAGACCCAAGAGATCGACACTCTTACGCCCACGGCGCACGCTCCCTGGGTCGCCCAGGAGTTTGTTGCGGGTGAAGAGCTCAGCGTTTATGCCATCGCACAAAACGGCCGCTTGCAGGCGTTCTCGCTCTACAGCTCTACCTACCGCGCTGGCAAGGGAGCGGGCATCTTCTTCAAGCCTATCGAGAACGACGCGGCCAAGGCCTTCGTTACAAACTTTGCCGCCGGTACCGCCTGGACGGGTCAGCTTTCCTTCGACCTTATCCACAAAGCGGATGGCACCGTGCTGCCGCTTGAATGCAACCCTCGTGCCACGAGCGGGCTGCATTTCTTCCGCAATCCTCAGGCTTTCGTACAGGCGATTTGCACCGGCGAAGGCAACGTCGAGCCGGATGTCGTGCGCGCGCAGACCGTACGCCTCGCTTTATGGATCTATGCTCTGCCGGCAGCACTGCGCGCCGGCGATCTCCGCAGCTTCCTCCGCAACCTCAAGGGCGCGGACGAACTTCTCGACTGGCCGAGAGACCCGGCGCCGAAGCGGGCGCAATGGCGTGCGCTCGGCGAGATTGCGGCACTCGCTCTGCGCCACCGGATCTCCCTGCAGAGCGCCTCCACCCGCGATATCGAATGGGACGGACCGGATCAAAGCTCAATGTAAAAAGTCTCCGGACTATCGGCAGCGGGCGGCATGGCGCCGGCTATGATGGCCTCTATGCTTCGACGCAGGAAATCCAGTGGCCCGACGATTGCGGAGGCCTCCGGCCAGTAGGCCGCGTTCTGGCTCGCCGATGTCAGCACCCGCCGGTCCTGCTCCAGGGCAAAGCGAAACATCGGTCGGAAGGCGAAGGACTTAAGGTGATCAAGTAACCCACCGCGCGGACCGATCAGGCAGCCGATGCCATCCACCTGGTTTTCTGTCGCCTGCCGGAGGTGGAATGTCGTGGCAAGTACCAGGCCTTTCGCCCCCCAATATTCCAGCTCCGCTATACCGGGGTGGCGGAAGCGTCCGATCGTCTTTACCCGCTCCCCCTCCAGCAGCCGGCTTATCAGGCCATGTTGGCGCTCTTCCCCGGTATAACAAGCCTCGACCCAGCCGGGACCGCCCGAGATATCGACGCGCACACGCTGCCGCTCGCTACTGAGCCCGCGCAGAAGGCCTTTGTGCGTGAAATGCGTGTGCGTCGCGTCAAGAATGTTCTCGGCGGTATCGACTAGCGTCGAGCGCGTGCTGCTGCCCACGAGCTTCAGGATGATCTTCTGCCCTTCCGCACAGTGCAGATAAGGTTGGGCTTCCGGATCGCCCCGCGCCACGAAAACAACACCCTCCTTCACGACCGTCTTCAACCGCGGCACACGATAGCTGGGCACCGCGCCGGTAAGCCCGGGAATGGCCGTGCAGGCACCGGTCCCCTTGAAACGCCAGCCGTGATAGGGACATTCGATCTCGCCGTTTTCGACCTTGCCTTTCGACAGTTCCACGTGCCGGTGCGGACAGCGGTCATGCAATGCGGCGATCGTCTGTCCGCTGCGAAACAAAACGACAGGCAGGCCGGCAAGCAAAATGCGCCGCGGCGTCTTGTTGATTTCGGCCGCGATGGCGACCGCCTGCCATCCATCGGGCAAAAGGTTCATAGGTTGAATGCCTCTAGAAGTGGGATGCCAATGCGTCGCAGTAGTCCTTCCATAAGCCGTACCGCAAGGCGCTGTTTTGGTGGAAGGTGGACGACATAGACGGCGTTATACTCGATAACGGGCTCAGCGCCGCGCAGGCTTTTGAAGCGGCCCGCACCGGCGCTCATGTTGAAGAACAGACCACGCTCGGCCGCAATCGCCTGCCCCGTCGCCATTATCAGCCGATAGAGCCCATCCTTCAGAGGAAGGCTCGTGTCATATCCGACGATCGGCTGCGTCAGCGTGCGGCCATTGGCGAAGAAGCCTGACACTGCCGCGAGCCGCCCCTCTCCGTCCCGGAAGCCGACAAGGTCGAATAGGCCGAGCCGGTGCATCTCTCGGATATAGAGCGCTGTGTATTGCGGATTCAGCGGGGTATATTTGTCGAGATAGAGCATTTTGTAGAGCTCGGCGGAGCGCTCGTAGTCCGCATCCGTAAAGCTGTCGCCGGGGGCAAAGCAGTAGGGTGTGCGGCTGAGCAGCGTGCGGTCGTAGCCCTGGTTCTGCGTCTTGCGCCCGTCATCGCCGGAAAAGAGATAGATGCGTCGTGCCGCGAGCAAGCGAAAGCCAGCCGCCTTGAGATCTCTGATGGAAGGACCGTCGGTCCTTTCATTGAGCGAACGGATGACAATGGCGCTGGCGGGAAATCGTTCGCAGAGTTCAACCACAAGCGCAGAGGCCGCCGAGGAGCCGATCGCGGGCACCGGATTGGTGGAAAGCAACCAGTTGTTGACCTGAACCTGCTGATCGAGACCAGTGAACCCCACCAGCGGATGGCAGGCGCGAATGAGGGTGCGCGCAGCCCAGCGCACGATGGGCGCGGCGGCAAAATTGCGTGTCTCGTCGATGGCGTAGTCGACATACGCGCTGCTCGGGCAACATATATAGCAGGTCGGCGCGTCTCTTCGGTCGTTAAGGGTGATCGGAAAATGCCGACCTTCCACTTCGATAGCATCGACCGTTGTCGTGAGGTTGCCGATGAGTTTGGACACGGGATGGGCGTTGAAAAGCGCCACGAAGCGACGAACTGCGTCCGGCTCGTTGCGCACACGCTCGCTCTCCTCCGTTAGCGTGATCATGGCCGGTCCTCCGGCCGGCACCGGTTTTCCACCCGCCGGAGCTTGCGATGTGGCTCGAAAACCATCGCCTCCCGTCGCAGGACGATTGTCGGAGAAAGGTCGCGCTGCGAAAAGACCTGGCTGAGCGCGTGCTGCGCCGCCTTGGCGTTCTCATCTGCAAGTTTCGGCTCCAGCACAAGCACGATCGTCTCCGGATCCTCCCGCAGGATGCGGAAATCAGTGATCGTGCGGGCAGCAGCAAGCACGGCGTTCCGCATCACGTCAGGCGTTACCAGAAGCCGCACGCCATCGATCCGGTCGAAGACAAAGGTGTCGTCCAGCCGGCCGACGATCTCGTCCACCGCCCTGAGCGGGGAACCGCAGGCGCAGGGGCGGTCCGACAGGCGCAGGAGGTCGTTCATACGGTAGCGTGCCATGATCTGGAATTGGCGGCGGAAGCCCGTCACGCGCGGCGCAACCAGCCCGCCCGCAACAGGCTCGAATTCGAAGACATTGGCATCCTCGGCAAGATGCAGCCGGCCTTGCGCGCAGGAGACGGCGAAAAGCCCCTCCGTCGCCATATAGATCTGCCCGAGCTTTCTGCCGAAGCGTGCCTCGATAATGGTGCGATCGACGGGATCGAGCGTTTCCGCACCGGCAAATAGTCGCCGCGGTTTCAGCCGTTCGGAATGTTTGGCAAGATGGCCCAAAACCCGAGGCGGCGCCACGATGGTGGTTGGTGCAAAACTCTCCAGCGCAGGCTGCCAGCTTTCGACACCCTGCCGCAGGTCGAAAAACTTCAACCGCAGCAAGCGCGAACGGTTGGCACCGTCATAAAGCGCGGAATTCTGCGGCAGGACGACAGCGACCCGTTCGGGTTCAATGAGGAACCGCGGAGCCGTTTTCGCGAGAATCGTGCCCAGCCAGCGGTCCTGTTCGGACGCGTTGACGGCGTACAGCGCACGATTGCCGCTGGTGCCCGTGCTGGCGCCGACGCTGACGTCACCGATCCGGCCAGTGGTCTCGACGGCGCGCCAACCCTCCTCCGCGGTGATGCGTCCTCGATTAAAGGCCGCAAAATCCGCCATAACGGTGGTCTTGTCGATGATCGGCAGCATCTCCAATCGAGGCGTCGCACCCCGGTAGAAATCGACACCGGGCAGGTCGCGCTCAAGCCAGTGCTGAAGAGCCGCGGCCTGCCAGCGTTCGAACGCAGCGCGCGAGCGTCCGCCGCGGCAGGTCCAGAGCGTTTGCGCGAAGGCCGAAGCAATGCGGAGACGTCCGGTCATGGCGCTGCTTCCGCAAGATCATGGGCGTTCGTTGCGGGATCGTGGCACAGGAGCACTTCGCCGCCTGCCCGTCGGAACGCGAAGACGCGACGCGTGCTCTCGGCAACTGCTGGAGTATCGTCCGCGATCAGGCTTGCCGGGAAGCCGGGATGCCGGTCGTCCTTGAGCGCTTCCAAGCACCATTGCACATCCACGGCATAGAGAAGTGGCGTAGGCAGGCCCGCGAAGCAGAGGCCGAAATGGCCCTCGGCATGGCCAGGAAGATCGACGGCGAGCACGCTGCCCTCACCGAAGAGATCGCGGCCCTTTCCAAGGCCGAGTGGAGCCTCGATCATGGCAAGCCCGTCGACATCAACAGTCCGCGAAACAAGACCGGATGGCAGAAGTTCGGAGAAAATGCCGTGGCGCAGGTTTCTCCGAGCAGGCTGTTTCAGGATAATTCCCAGCACCTCTGTCTTTGCGATGATCCGTGCGTTCGGGAACAGATCAAGATTGGCGACATGATCGGCGTGGAAATGCGTGATGATAACGATGCTGACGTCATCGGGCGTGTAGCCGAGCCTTTGCAGCACGGTTTCGGGCTGGCCGTCCGCCGCCAGATCAGGACCGAGGATCGCATTGTAGAGACGCAGCGCGAGACTGCGCCGTCCTCGCGTCACCCTTGGTCCATATCCGGTATCGATCAGCACAAGCCCGGCTGCCGGGTGCTGGAAGAGACCGTAGCGCACCTTCAATGGCACACGCCGCCAGGTTCCGCCACGCAGGAACAATCGTTCCGGCGCGGTGACGAAGGCGCTGTTGGCGAAAACAGGCTTCATGATGCCCGCCATTGGGTCAGCGTCATGGCGAGCCCTTCTTCCAGTGAAATCCGAGGCTGCCAGCCGAGCATCCGGTGCGCCTTGGAAATATCGAGGCTTTGTCGAAAGGCGAAAAGACCGAGCGTATAGGGCGTCACCAGCGGCTCTGTCGAGGCGAAGCGTGCAAGGCTCGCCAGTTCCACCAGGCGCGCAGCCGCAAGCGCCGGATAGAACGGCACCCGCTTCCAGCGCAGCGGAACGGCAAGCGTCGTGCAGGCACGCTCGACAATATCACGCACAGGCACGATTTCGCCGCTCGAAATATTGAATGTCTCGGCGTCCAGAGGACCGGCGGCGAGCACCGCCTCGATGGCCACGACCACGTCGTTGACATGGGTAAGATCGATGGCGGCAGCGCCGGCACGCAACAGTGGCAGAGGACCTCGGCGGGCAGCGGCGATGAGGCGGGGCAACAGCGTCTTCTCCCCGGCACCGTAGATGCCACGGGGGCGCAAGTTGACCGGGCCGACGCTTTGGCGCGCGAGGACAAGTCTTTCGGCCTCCGCCTTGGTCTTCGCATAGGCGTTGACCGGGCGTGGCAGGGGCGCGGTTTCGGGCACGGCCGTCTTGTCCTTCAGCTCGAAATAAACCGTCGGCGAGGAAATGTTGACGAAGCGGCGGGCGCCGAGCACTTCGGCAAGATCAAGCGCGTTTCGTGTGCCTTCGATATTGGCCGCACGAAAGGCGGCGAGACGACCCCAAGGCGCCGAAAGCGCGGCACAATGGACGATTGCATCCACTTTGCCGATGCTTTCAGCCAGATGCAGCATGGGATGCGAAATATCCGCACGAACGGTCGTAAAACCAGCGTCCTGAAGGTTGTAGCAACGCGATTCGTCCCTGCCGAGAGCGACGACGTCGAAACCGCAGGCGCGCAGGCGCCGGATGAGCGCGCCGCCTAAAAAACCCGTGGCCCCTGTGACAAGTACACGCATTCGGCTCAAACCTCGATGGCCATGCCGCCGAAGGAGACGCCCGCCGACGTGCCGAGCAGCAGAAGCCGCATTCCCTTCGTGATCCGCCCCTCCGCCCAGGCGATGTCGAGGGCGGTCGGAATGGAGGCTGCGATTTGGTTGCCAAAGCGCGCCACGATGTTGACCACGCGCGCACCAGGCATACCCGTTTTCTTGATCATGTGTTCCAAAGCCAGCGGACTTGCCTGATGTGGCACGACGAGATCGACATCGGCGGGCGACCACCCGGCGGCGGCGAGAAGTTCGTCGACGAAGCGGGGAAAATGGCGATGCGTGATGCGGAACAGCTCCTTGCCGTCCATGTGGAAGACGGTGTGGGCGGCAAATTCCGCCGGTTGCCGTTGAAAATCGAAGCGCGTACCGCCGGCGCCGATCTCGCAGGCCTCATAGGCCGAGGGATAGGTGCGCATGACGCTGGCACGGATTGTGCTGTCCTTCTCGGAAGCCACCGTCAGGACAACCGCGGCCGCGCCGTCGCCGAACAGGGCCGCGACGTCCGGCTGGTCCTTCCAGGGAAGCGCCCGCGAGGCGATTTCCGCGGAAAAAACAAGTGCAACCCGGGACTGTCCGACGGCGATACGACCGGCCGCCAGATCAATAGCCGTCAGGAAGCTGAGACAGCTCGCGTTGACATCGAAAGCTGCTGCATTGCCCTCGGGGATGCCGAGCCGCTGCATCACCAGCGGGGCGGTTGTCGGTAGGGGTTGATATGGAACACCGCAAGCGCCGATTACAAGATCAATTTCTCCAGGGCCAATGGTTGCCTTTTGCATAGCAAGGCACGCAGCTGCGACAGCAAGAGTGATCTGGTCGTCCTCTTCCTGGCAGACGTGGCGACTGAACACACCAGAAAGCCTCTCCAGATGACCCTGTGCAAAGCCGAATTGCCTATCGAAATCCGTCGATAAAACGACCCGCTGCGGGACGAAATGCCCCGTTCCTGCTATACGCATTCGAAGAATATCGCTGCTCCTTCAACCGAGACTCATTTTCATGGTTTACGTCGTCGTGAGTGGTTCCGCAAACATTGCCCGAATGCAACCGCTTCCGTCACGACCAAATTTCGAACGTCACGGAAAACGGGATGTTTTTGACCGACCTCGTCCCCGCATTTTCGGGAAAGTCTTAGATTGCGCGCGTTCTCCAGACCGTGCAGGAATAGGATTCCTTCAAGGCCGCTGATCTTGGATTGGAAATAGCCGTTCAGAGTCTCCTGTTCACGTTCCTCATGCGAAGTGCGCCTTTTAACGCCATCGCGGGTATAGCCTGAATGTAAAGGTTGCGCTGACTATGTGAGGTGAATGGTCTCATTGGTAAGCTTCGCCCCTATGAGGATACGTCACATAAGCCGTGAGTGCTCAAACCTTCATTGCCCTCTCCCGTTGTACTAACGGGAATTAGAGCGGGCGGTGAGGTCGCCAAAAGTAAAAGCGGTTTACAGCACGTTGCCGGTGACGAATGCCCGGGCCATTCTCAACGTCAGCCGTACCAGTTGCTCAAGAAATTTACACACTTCATGCTCTTGAAAGGATTCGAACCGTAGACCACCACTCGTGATAGCTATGTGATTGGCAGACAACACGTTCTTCTGTTAGCCGGCCGGAGAGGTTCCCTTCGATCCATTATGCGATCTTCCTGGCCTAAAACGTGAACGCTATGGCAACAAGCCAGTCGCTGGCCTCGAAGCGCTCGCCGTGCCAGAGACTAAAGACTTCCCGGCCGAAGCGGATGTCGAACGACCGCTACAACTGCTCCTCGGACTCAGGAAATCGATCATTGAAGGAGTTCGAGTAGCGACCTCAGTCTTTTGGATAACTTTTCGCGCATCGGACACGCGTTGTACTATCTTGGCGGGTAATCCGGAGAGGGGCATGCATTATCGCCAACGGTCGGTGCTGTTCGCGGCGCCTTGGCTGATCATCGGAGCTGCAGCAGTAGGCGCGTCAGGCGGCATAACGGTTGCAGACTTCGATAATCCAGAACTGCTGATCGCCGCGCTGTTTGTCGGCCTCGTCACCGGCATGGCCGTTGAGCAGCTCCTAGCCACGACGAGAAAACAGGCGCGACGGGAGAAAAACGGGTCACGCCGGGAGGAACGGCGCAGCAATGAGCACATCGTGCTGCGACCCTGGCGTCCGATGCCAGCTGCAGCGCTGAAACCCGTCGACGCCGCAGATCAGCTGCGTATCGTGATGCGCTCGGATTTCACTATTCAGCCGTTACTGAACAAGAGCGAGGCCCGCGTATTTCGCGAACTCGACAGCATCGTGATCGGCTGCAATTCATCCTGGCAGGTCATGGCGCAGGTGTCATTGGGCGAGATCCTCCGGAGCACCGATGTGGATGCCTACAGTTGCATCAACTCAAAGCGCGTCGACTTGCTGCTCGTGGACAGCAATTGCCGGCCGCGGCACGTTATCGAATACCAGGGCGGAGCACACTATCAAGGCGCCGCAGCCGCGCGCGATGCGGTCAAAAAAGAGGCGCTGCGACGCGCCGGGGTCGGCTACCACGAGGTGGTGGCTGGCCAAACGACGCCATCGGAACTCAGGCGATTGGTCGAAAAGCTGGTGGACAAACCGATTGTCAGCTAATGCGCTCCCATCACTCACGCCTGCACCGCCGAGCCGCTTCCATCGGAAGAAGCAATCGCCTTGTCTTGATGGAATGGAGGCGCAATCGAGATGAACTCCGATTTCCAGGCAGTTCGCGAAAATCTGTTTCCGGCTAGCCACGGAGCCATCGAGGACTGGGAGGCATTTCCTTGGCATCGTGATCGAACCAACCGAATTCAGGCCCATAAGGCACATTCGTCGCAAGCCATCGCAATTGATGTGTTCGGCACGGTCAAGATGAGCACAGATCGCGACCGCATCTTCGACGCCATCGCCGCAAGAGTCGGCGTGGCACCGGGCGGCCCATGGGAGATAGCACTCGAGTGGACAGACACCGATCGGCTTCTGGAAGAACCCAGGCCCACGCAAGTCGATGCACTTGCCGTCGGCTCGAAGGCTGCGCTTGTCATAGAGTGCAAATTCACCGAACCCGGCGGAAAATGTAGCCAAACGGCCGTGTTGCGCTCAGGCGAGCGCCAATGCAACGGAGGCTACGCCGATCAAATCAATCCGGGTAGCGCACCAACGGCGGATGAAGAGATCGCGTTTCTCGATACCGGGCGAAACGGAAAGGCCGCCTCTCTCACGATCGAGAAGGCGCGCGCAGCGGCGGTCGAAGACACAAGCCAGCAGCATCTCTTAGAACTCGATCGGAAGAGACGACGGATCGTCACAATGGCGGCGCCGGGCGATCTGGCGACACGATCCTCTACCTCCGAGGAAAAGTTCCTCAACTACATGCTCGGTGACCCGATCAAGACTTTGCGTGTGAACGAACCGCTCACGATCGGAGAAGCCCGCAGCGCCAGCCAGCGCGCCTTCCTCGGGCAAGATCCCGTCGGATTCCGGAAAATTCCAGCTCCCGCTGCCCAAAATCGGGGAGCACTTCAAAAACCGCTGGAGCGAACTCAAAACTGATAAAACTTGGGGGCAAGGTCAGGATGCCCGTGCCATGGCCCGCATGACGAAGGTGAACATCCAACTCGCCGTGGATGTGAAGCACAAGCTGATCGCCGAGCAGGAAGTGCGCAACCAGAGCGATCTTGCGGCGTTCATCCAGGTCGAAATGGGAGGAGGTGTGTCTCATTGTAACCGGTGTTCCGATCCCACATTGTCCTCGCCGCCCTGATCTGTGATCGCCTTTCCATGGACGAGCAACGGGAGTTTCTCCATGGAGAGTACATTGGAGTTTCTCACAACCAGGAAGTCTGGACGTGAGGTTCACCGGCAGTGGCCTGATGAGGTCAAAGCGCAGATCGTGTCTGAGAGCCTTCGGCCCGGTGCGAAGGTGAATGAGGTCGCTGAACGCTTTGGATTGCGGGCGAACCGCCTTTCGACTTGGCGGACTATGGCGCGGCAGGGCAAGCTTGTTCTGCCTGCACCCGAGAATGCTGTGGAGTTCGCAGCGGTAGTCGTCGATCCACCCGTTTTGGAGCCGCTGATCAAAACTAGCCGCCCCGAGATCATCGTCGGTTCGGTCACGATCCGCCTGGAAGAGGGCGCGTCTGCCGCCCGCATCGCTGCTGTCGCGCGTGCCTGCGCGGTTCCGGCATGATCCTTCCATCGAACCGGGTTCGGATCATGGTGGCGACCAAACCGGTCGACTTCCGCAAGGGCCACGATGGCCTGGCAGCGCTGGTCAAAAACGAGCTGCACAAGGACCCTTTTACAGGGACGGTCTTCGTATTCCGCTCGCGCAAGGCGGATCGCCTGAAGCTCATCTACTGGGATGGCAGCGGGCTGGTGATGGCCTACAAGCGGCTGGAGGAGCACACGTTCACCTGGCCGGGCATCAAACATGGCCTGATGACGTTGGGCCATGCTCAGTTCGAGGCGCTGTTTGCAGGCCTCGACTGGCGTCGAGTCCGTTCCGTAGAGGCGAGACAGCCCGAGGCCATCGGATCCGCGCTATGGCGCAATGGAAGGCCGTGACCGGCGCAACAGCCTGAGTTTAACTGAAAGCGCCTCCTCCGGCCTCAGTGAAACAACGTGACAACGCCGCTGCGACAGTTTCGGCGCCCGCATTGTGGTTCGGTCCGGATCGATGAGACCTATGTCAAGATACGCGGCAAGAGTTGGGGGATCGACGCAGTTTGCATATGGTGCGCTTTATGCCGACTGTTTGAGATACGCATCGATCGCCGCGGCCGCGCATTCGCTGTCCTGGGCTGGCGTTCCCGAACTTACGCCGACGGCGCCGACGACCTGGCCGTCGACGACAACTGGAATCCCGCCCGCTACGATGGACAAACGGCCGCCGATTGCAGTGTTGATACCATAGGCCGGCTTGCCAGGCTGGCTGGCCTCCCCGTAAGATTCTGTCGTGCGCTTTGCGCCAGCTGCGGTAAAGGCCTTGTCCTGAGCGATCACGGTGCTGGTGATTTTTCCACCATCCATGCGCTCGAAAGCAATCAACTGCCCCGACTCGTCCATCACCGCGATGCACATCGGAACACCGATTTCGTCGGCTTTTGCCTTCGCGCCGGCGATCAGCACTCGTGCATCGTCCAGGTCCAGCCTCTTGATTGTCAGCATGGCATTATCCTTTATAACTGCGGTGTATGAGTTTGGAGGTTATATCCGGCCGGCCGTTCTCCTGCGCGAGAAAGGCAAGAGCAGCGGAGCCAATCAGACCGGAATTGTGCCCCAAATTGGCGCGCACGACTTTGACGTCCTTGAACCCCGGCATTGCCCACTCGTTGATGTAATTTTGAATGCCTGGTTGGAGCCGCGCAAACTCGCTAGAGAGTCCGCCGCCCACGATAACGGTATCGGGTGAAAAAATGTGTATCAGGCTAGTGAACCCGCGACCGAGGATCTCGGCCTCCTCGTCGATCAGTTTGTTGGAAAGGTGGTCGCCGTTTCGCGCGGCGGCAAATACATCGCGACTGTGGATCTCGTTTCCATTTGCGCCAAGCGTCGTATCACCGCATTCCGCGGCTCGCATGCGGGCTCGGCGCGTGAACGCTGTGCCAGAGCCGTAGGCCTCAAAGCAACCTCTGTTTCCGCATGGGCATAGTTCACCATTCGGCATCACGGACATATGCCCGATATGGGCGGCCATCCCCCTTCGGCCGCGAAGAACATGCCCATCAGTGATCGCGCCACCACCAATTCCCGTGCTGACCGTCACATAGACAAGGTTGTCCACGCTCTTGCCGGCGCCGAACTGCCACTCGCCGATCGCCGCGGCGATGCCGTCATTTTCCAGGCTAACAGGAAAGGGGAAGCGCCCTTGAAGCTCCGCTCTCAACGGAAAGTCCGCAAAGCCGGAAAGGGTTGGAATGTTTCGCGCAACCCCGGCAACGGTGTCGATTGGGCCAGGGGCAGATACACCAATACCAACTACATTCGAAAGATCAGAGGTCGCCAGCAAGGCATCTGCAAGCCCGCGAATTTGGGAAAGAATACGATCCGGACCTCCATGTGCATCCGTTCTTTCCTCACGTCTTGCGATAACGTTACCCTGCTCATCGACAAGCGCGCCCCTGGCTTGCGTTCCGCCCAAGTCTATCCCGATGGCAATCTGCTGCATGTCCGGACCAAAATTTAGAGTTCACGAAGCCACGTCATTCGCTCATCCAGCGACGGGGCATTGAAAGCGAGCGAGCCAAGCACAACGGTTTCGGCACGGGATTGTCGGAGGAGAGGGACCGTATGCTCACGGATGCCCCCATCGGCGGCGAGAATGGTGCGCCGCTTTGTCCCAGCCTCTTCAATCAGTTGCCTCGCCTGAAGCAACCGGTCGCCCGCCGCCTCGTTAAGGCCCTGACCCTTCACGCCGATTGCTGTACCAAGGAGTGTCACAAAGCGAAGCCTCGGGATAAAGCGCTTGATCCGTTCAACCGGGGTATCCACTTTGAGCACCATGCCCGCAGCAACTTCCCGGCGGTCGAGAAGATCGAGCGCGGCATCCGCAACAGCATCGTTTTCGACGTGGAAGCTGATGAGATCACTCCCAGCGTCTGCAAATTGGTCGATCTGGGACAGGATGATATGATCGCCCACCATCAGATGAACGTGGATGGGGCGCGCGGAGATCTTCCGCACGGCCGCGACAAGATCAGGAAAGAACAACATCGCCGGCGCAAAATGGCCGTCAGCTACATCGATGTGAAGAATGTCGACATAGGGATCGACGCGGCCGAGGTCCTCGCCGAGGCGCACGAGGTCTGCCGACCATACCGAGAATTCGGCAATCAGACGATCGCGCGGCAGGTCGTCAATCCAGTCAGGTGACATAACTGACATCGGCTAGAGCTCCTTCAGAAAATTGCGCATGGCCGCATGAAAATCGGCCACATACTGGGTTCGATCGGTTACCTTTGGCGTGATCTCCACGAGGCGTGCATGTGCGATGTGCTCTGCAAGGGCGCGCGCATACGCCATCGGGTGAATCAGATCTTTTTCGTGCCCGATTACCAGCGTCGGGATGGATAGACTGGCGACCTCGTCCTCGGTAACCCCTGGACCGTCGTTCGCGATCGCCGTGAGGAGTGCAGTGGTGACTTCAATGGGCTGGCGTGAAAAGAAGCCAAGCAGGGAGGCCAGATTGTCCGGAGCGTCAAGTGCAAGGCGTTGCCCAACTTCCCCCGAAATGAAGGCTTGTTTGGCGGTCTCGGGGTCAAGAGTAGCCAGCAGACGGCCCACCTCTGCATTTGGCGCCATGTTTTGCGGCGCGAAAGCAGTTACCCAGGCCGGCCGAGCCACGATGAGTGCCTGAACGAGATCAGGACGCTGGATCGCCAGGCGCAAGGGTATGGCTGCCCCCATCGATATGCCGCCGACGATCACCGGCGCCTCAAGCTCCTGCTCGATAAGGTCGGCAATATCGTTCGCGAACGTGGCGATAGACAATTTGGCCAGATCGCCCGGCTCCGACGCACCATGGCCCCGCGCCTCGACCGTTACGCGGCGGAACCCGCACCCGGACGGAAAGGCTTCCCGGGTCTGGCCTGCGTCGCCGCAAAGTCCATGCAGGAAAACGACGGGCGGCCCGTCGCCCTCGACATCGACGTTGAGCCGGGTTCCATCTCTCGTCACGAACTGGCGGGTAAGGCTCATTGGCTCGCCCCGGTTCTCAGTTTTGAGGCAAGGAACGCGGCAACGCCTTCGGCCTCCGCGGCGGATAGACCATGGGTGATCAGGCTACCGCCGAAGCCGATGGCGGCAAGGCGACGAAGATAATGGTTGTAGTCCAGAACGCCCTTGCCGGCGGTCGCAAATCGCCCGTCGCTGGACCGGTCCTTGGCATGTGCCATCACGATCCGATCGGCAAGCAGGTCGATTGCCGAGGAAACAATCGTCTGCTGCTCTTCTGGAGT
The DNA here is from genome assembly GCF_024346605.1 of Rhizobium anhuiense bv. trifolii. Classification (NCBI taxonomy): domain Bacteria; kingdom Pseudomonadati; phylum Pseudomonadota; class Alphaproteobacteria; order Hyphomicrobiales; family Rhizobiaceae; genus Rhizobium; species Rhizobium anhuiense. The sequence goes on along the minus strand of NZ_CP098801.1, from coordinate 213,234 downwards.
TTCGACCTCAAATAAGTTCGCCGGATCCAACACGATCTTGAGACGTGGGCTCTTTAGCTCGTCAATCAGCTGGCGGGCCTTCGCGGATGAATTAATGACATTGGCGAGTTCGGGTTCAATGCCGAGATCGACATCGTAGCGATCGGCAATTTCGATCGCAGTGCCCATTGCTTCGACAAGGTCACGCCAGGCTTCGGGCGTGTTGTTGTCCGGGTGCTCTTTCCATTGGTCGATCGGATCGCGCGTGCCGGTGCAAAGCGTGATGAGACCTGTCGACATGGCGGCACAACGCTCCGCCAGAACGGCCAACCTGCGGTGGCCGGCGTGGCGCACGGCAAGGTCTGGGTGGATCATATTGTAGGTGCCCGAGACAGCGACAATTTCGACACCGGCCACAGCAGCAGCATTCGCCACCGCGCGCGCTTGCTCCTCGCTGATCTCGTCCGGCATAGGGGCAAGACCCGAGCAGGCCATATTATACTGCGTGGCCTTAAATCCCGCGTTGGCGACGGATTTGAGTACCGGGCCCGGCTCGGTACCCTCAAAGGTTTTGGCGAAAATTCCGAGCTTCATCACACACCACCCGTTACATCGGCAAGCGCGACCGGTTTGCCGCTTTCTACGGAGCGGGCAATGGCGACCATCGCCTGTACTGATGCCAGCCCATCATTGATATCGGCCCCTTCCATCGATGCCTTATCCAGGATCGCGCGCGCAAAGCTCTCGACCTGACGGCGGTAGAAATGGCCGTCGGCGCCAAGCACGCGATGGGTCGCGCCGTCAGCTTCGCGGAAAATGTCCACTTCGCTGGATTTGTAATACCAGGGGTTATAGGTCTTTCCGAGAATGCTGCCGTTCTTGCCGTAAATCTGGAACCCTTCGTGCCAGTCCATCCGGACCTGGACGGTGAGGTCGAGATGGCCGAGCGTGCCGGAGGCAAACTCGACATCAACGAACCAGCACCAGATGCCGGCCCGTTCAGAAAGACGTGCATGGACCGAGACGATATCGCCCGCGAAGTAGCGGGCGGTATCGATCAGATGGCAGCCATGGGCCAGCATGTAGTACCGCCGCAGATCGGCCTTCGGATTTTGGGAGGGCTTTCTGGCATTGGCGCTGGTGACGATCAGCGGTTGGACCGCATCGGTCATCGGGTAGCGATGGGTGTTGTCGCAGTACCAGGCCTTCAGGGCGATCAATTCGCCCATTTCATCGCTGATGAAAGACTTTGCCGCCTGCAAACCTGCGTCGAAGCGTTTCATGTGGCCGACCTGCAATATCTTGCCGGACTTTTCGACCGCGTCCTTGAGAACGAGGCATTCCTCGACCGTAACGCCGATCGGCTTTTCGCAAAGGACATGCTTGCCGGCTTCAAGTGCTTTGATTGATGCGGGGACGTGGAAGGCGTCGGCCGTCGCGATGATGACGGCGTCAAGGTCCGGATCGGCCAGCATCGTGTCATAGTCGTTGTAGGTCTTCTGCGCACCATGTGTGATTGCCATGCGCTCCCGCAGATCGCCGGCGACATCGCATATGGCGTAGAGATCGGCGTTGACCGCTTTCGTGCAGCTTTCGAAGTGAGCGGCCTGTGCGATTTGTCCCGCACCGAGTACGCCTATACGAAGACGACGTTCCTGTTTTGCTGGCATCGGAAATTTCCTTTGATCGATGGTTAGATTGCGGCGCCAGTTTCGGCGTCGAAAAGAACGGCTTTCGAGAGGTCGACGGAAAAGCGGGCCTTTTCACCGACGCGGATCTGGGAACCTGTGGGGAGCCGGGCCATGATGTCGCGCTCACCCAATTTCGACGCCACGAAGATATCAGGACCGGTCGGTTCGACGACTTCGACGTAGACATCGATTGTCGGAAACGGCGTGGCCTCATTTCCAACCAGCGATAGCCATTCGGGTCTCAGCCCTAAAAGGACCTCCTTGCCTTGCGGGGGCTTATCGAAGACCGAAGCAGGGACCGGCAATGTCACATCCGCGCCGTGGATGGAAAGGCGCTGCGAGCCGGTGGCAATCACGGCCGGAAGCAAGTTCATCGGCGGCGATCCCATGAAGGTTGCCACGAAAACGTTTGCGGGACGGTCGTAGATGTCTTCGGGCGTCCCGAACTGCTGCAGGATGCCGTCTTTCATGACCGCAATCCGGGTCGCCATGGTCATTGCCTCGATCTGATCGTGCGTGACGTAGACGATGGTGGCGCCGAGCCGCTGGTGCAGTTTCTTGATCTCGGTACGCATCTCGACGCGCAGCTTTGCATCGAGGTTCGACAACGGCTCGTCGAAGAGAAAAATCTTCGGCTCGCGCACCAGCGCCCGTCCCATGGCGACGCGCTGGCGCTGCCCGCCGGAGAGTTGGCCCGGGCGCCGCTTGAGTAGGTGGCGAATTTGCAGCAGGTCTGCAACCTTGCCGACGCGCTCCAGCCTTTCGGGCTTCGGCATCTTGCTCATTTCAAGCGAGAATCCGATGTTTTGCTCGACGGTCATGGCCGGATAGAGCGCGTATGACTGAAACACCATTGCGATGTCTCTCTCCTTCGGCTCAAGTCCCTGGACAGACTTGCCATCAATGGTGATGGAGCCCGACGTGTGCTCGTCCAGTCCAGCAATGATGGACAGGAGTGTCGATTTCCCGCAGCCCGAAGGACCGACCAGGACGAGGAATTCCCCGTCTTCAATGGCAATATTGATGTCCCTCAGAACCGTCAGACTGCCGAAGCTTTTGTTGATATGGTTGATTGCCAGATTGGCCATCGTCGTTATCCCTTCACTGCGCCGGCCATCAGACCACGAAGGAAATACCGCCCTGCCGCCACGTAGATAATTATGGTGGGTAGCGCGGCGATCATCGCGGCGGCCATGTCTTCGTTGTAGGCCTTGGTGCCTGTTGATGTGTTGACCAGGTTGTTCAGGGCGACCGTGACGGGTTGGCCGGAGCCAGCTGCGAACGAGACCCCGAACAGGAAGTCATTCCAGACGCCGGTGAACTGCCAGATGATGGACACCATCACGATCGGCCATGAGATAGGCAGCAGTATCCGGAAGAACACTGCCCAAAAGCCCGCGCCGTCGATGCGCGCTGCCTTGAAAATCTCGGCTGGGACGGTCACGAAATAGTTTCTGAAGAACATCGTCGTGAAGCAAATCCCGTAGACAACATGGACGAGAACCAGCCCGGGTATCGTTCCGGCGAGCCTCAATTGCCCGAGTAGCCCGGCCATCGGGATGAGAACGATCTGCAGCGGTATGAAACAGCCGAACAGGATGAGGCCGAACAGGATATTGTCACCCCTGAAACGCCAGTTTGCGAAGATGTAACCGTTCAGCGCCCCGAAGCCGACCGATAGCAATGTGGCCGGTATGACAATCAGGAACGAATTGCCGAAATAACCCTTCAGGCCCCCGCAGGTAACGCCGATACATGCCGATCCCCAGACGTGCTCCCAGGCCTCGAATGTGATGGCTCGCGGAAAGGAGAGAATATTCCCGGTTCGGATCTCATCCATGCTCTTCAAGGATGTGAAAAGCATGGAGGTGAGCGGCGCCAGAAAGACGGCGGCTAGGAGGATCAGACATCCGTAGATGAACACGCGGCCAAGGATGCGCGAAATTCTTCTCACATCAGCGCCCGAAGCCAGCATTGCGGCGCTTTCGGCGTCAAGTCGTAGGCTCATGGCGCAGCTCCGAATAAAGATATGGAATGATGATGCTTGCCAGGGTGACGAGCATGACGGTTGCGCTGGCGGCACCGACCGCAAGTTCATTGCGGGTAAACGTCATCGAATACATGAAGGTCGAGGGCAGTTCGGTCGACACGCCGGGACCACCCTTCGTCAGCGCTACGACAAGGTCGTAGCTCTTGATGGCAAGATGAGCCTCGATGACGAAGACGGTTAGGAAAGCGGGTCGAAGCGCTGGGATGATAATGCGCGTGTAGACCTTGTGAATTGGAGCCCCGTCTATGCGTGCGGCGCGGAGGATTTCGGTGTCCACGCCGCGAAGACCCGCCAGGAAAAGCGCCATGACGAACCCGGTCACCTGCCAGACGCCGGCAATGACGATCGTGTAGATCGCGCGGTCGGGCTCGATCAGCCACTGGAAAGTGAAGGACGTCCAGCCAAGCGCGCGCATCATATGCTCAAGGCCGAGGCCCGGATTGAGCAGCCACTGCCAAATAACACCCGTTACGACGAAGGAGAGCGCCATGGGATAAAGAAAGATGGCGCGGAAAATGCCCTCGCATCGAATGCGTTGGTCGATCAGAATCGCGATGAACAGCCCGAGGCAGGTGGCGCCAATGATGTAAAGACAGCCAAAGATTGCCATGTTCTCAATGGCGGTAATCCATCGCGGATTTTCGAAAAGCCGGCCATATTGGCGCCAACCGACGAAGGTGAAGCTGGCAAACATCTTGGATCCGGTGAAGGAAAGAAGTGTCGTATAGGCGATAAAGCCATAAACGCAGACCGTGACGACCGCGAGCGACGGCGAAAGGACGGTTGCGGGCATGACCTTGCCAAGGCGTTTTGAAATGGACATCTGCGGGCCCGGAATCGACAGGATGGCGTTCGGCATCGGCCGAGCACACACAACCTTGCTGCAGGATACCCCCACCGCCATTCGACGGCAGGGGCAGGGAGGAGCTGATTATTTCGCAGCGTTGATCGAGCTGATCAGCGCGGTCACGGCATCCTTCGACGACATGTCCGAGTTGAAATGCTGGGTCACGACGTCGAAGATCGCGCGCTGGATGGAGGCGGGCTCCGCGTGACCGTGGGCAAGTGACCCCATGAGTGTGCCGGACTTCTCTGCTGCCTTCAGGTCGGCCATGGACTTCTGGGCGCAGGCGTCGAACTTGTCGCCTGGCACGTCTGAACGGGCCGGAATGGATCCCTTTACGAGATTGAAGGCTTCCTGGAATGCGGGTGACATGACGCTCGATGCAAGCTTGGTCTGGGCGTCGACCTTGTCGGCGCCGACCGGGAACATGGCGAGGAAGTCGGTATTGAAGAGGAACGAACCTTCGGTGCCAGGTGCGGTGACGCAAAGGATATCGACGCCAGGTGTCATGCCGGCCTTGACGATTTCGCCCTTGGCCCAGTCACCCATAAGCTGCATCGCTGCGTCACCCTTAAGCACCATGCCCGTCGCAAGGTTCCAGTCCCGGCCGGAAAAATTCGGGTCGACAAAGCCGCGGATCTTACGCATCTGGTCGAAGACCTTGAGCATCGTGTCCGAACCGAGCGCGGTCTCGTCGAGCTCGATGATGGCCTTCTTGTAGAAGTCCGGCCCGCCAAGCCCGAGAACGACGTCATCAAAAATCGTATCGTCCTGCCAAGGCTGTCCGCCATGCGCCAAAGGCGTGATGCCTTTTGCCTTCAGCTTGTCCGCAACGGCGTTGAACTCGTCCCAGGTCGTCGGCGGCGCCAGACCGTTGTCCTTGAAAATCTTGGCGTTAATCCACAGCCAGTTCGGACGATGGATGTTGACCGGCACGGCCTGCCACTTTCCGTCATGGACGGCGAACTGCTTGATCTGCTCCGGAACGACCTTGTCCCATCCCTCTTTTTGAGCGACTGCGGTCAAATCACCGAGTAGACCCTGTTCGGACCACTCGTTGACCGCCATGCCCAGCAGCTGAGCAGCTGTGGGAGGATTGCCTGCGGCAACCCGGGCTTTCAGGGTGGTCGTTGCCGCTTCGCCACCGCCGCCTGCGACCGGCATATCCTGCCAGCTGACGCCCTTTTTCTGCAAATCGTCCTTCAAGACCCCGACCGCCGCCGCTTCGCCCCCGGAAGTCCACCAGTGCAGCACCTCGACGCTTTCAGCCGCGAACGCATGGCAGCTGACCGAGGCACTGAGGGCAGCCGTTAAGGCCATCATTTTGAAAGATAGGCGCATGTAATCCTCCCAACCAACCGGCCCCATGCCGGCTTTCAAACAAACGACACTCCCTTCGTTTGTTTCGATTGAAAACAAACATAATCAGGTTTATGAGTCAAGCGAGTTTGTTGTGGAGCCGAACAATGGTTGTTGGAATTACGATTCTGCTGATATTTCAGTTGGCTGGAGAGGCCATCGCCTATTATCTGCATGGCATCGTGCCAGGCCCAGTCATCGGAATGGCGCTGATATTTGCGGGGCTGGGCGTAACGCGAGAGCGGTTTTGGGTGACGCTGTCCGAATCGGCAGTCCTCACATCCCGCGCCCTGCTGGCAAGTTTCGGGGTACTGTTCGTCCCTGCCGGCGTTGGGATCGTGCAACATTTCGACCTCGTTGCTGAAAGAGGTCTGTCGCTTTTCGCAACGATCGTCGTCTCCACGGCCGCGACGCTTATCGTCACAGTATGGTCATATCTGGCAACCAAACGGCTAGTGGGGAGAACAAGCAATGGATGAAGGATTGTGGGTCTATCTCGCAGCGTCCCCACTCTTATGGCTTTCCGTCACACTCCTAGTGTGGATAAGCGCGCTTAAGATCGAAAGCTTTCTTCCCGCCAATCCTCTCATCAACCCCGTTTTGCTCTCGGTTTCCGCAATCGTCTGTCTTCTTGCCGTCTTTCACGTTCCCTACCAGACCTATTTCGCCGGGGCGCAGTTCATTCATTTTCTGCTCGGACCAGCAACAGTGGCGCTCGGGATACCGCTCTATGAAAAGCTTCACCTGGTGAGGGCCAATCTTATTCCGATGGTCGTGGCACTGTTTGCCGGAAGCCTAACGGCAGTGACCACTACGATCTATTTGGGCCATGTCTTCGGCTTCGATCAGACAGTCATTGCTTCGCTCGCCCCAAAATCCGTCACCGCGGCAGTCGCCATGGCAATTTCGTCGGGTTTGCACGGCGATCCGGCCCTGACCGCCGCCGTCGTCATTTTGGCCGGAATTACCGGCGCCGTCATCGTAACCCCGCTGATGAATGCCATGAAGATCCGCGATTACAGCGCGAGAGGATTTGCTGTAGGGCTTGCATCGCACGGTATTGGCACGGCACGCGCCTATTCGGTTGACCCGGTGGCGGGGCTTTTTTCAGGCCTCGCCATGGGCTTGAATGCGATCGTCACTTCCTTGATTGTACACCTCTTTTTGTGAGTCTAATCGACTGGAGACCGCCAATGTCCATGCCGCGCGCCGTAAGGCATATTAACGAGGTCAGGGCGCTGGATGTTGTTTTTCGTCATGGCAGGATCAGCCGGGCGAATATCGCCAAAGAACTCGGCATGGTTCGATCGACGGCAAGCAGTATCGTTGCCAGCCTGACGGACGAAGGGTTGCTGGTGGAAGATGAATCCCAGGATGATAAAAGCGCAGGTACGGGCCGGCCCGGAACGTTCGTTCGCATCAATCCGAACTATGGAATGTTCATAGGCGCGGATATCGGCGTCGGGCGTATGAATGTCGTCGCTCTCGACATGGAGGCATCGGTTATCGCACAGTCGAGGTCGGACTTCAGCCTACCAGAGGCAAGTCCAGACCTTGTGGTGCAGCGGCTGGTGGACGTCGTCGAGGGAATCCGGGAACGGTTGGGCAACGACTATCGTATCCGGGGCCTTTGCCTAACCGCTCCAGGGGTAATTGACCGGAATGGCACGATCTTGCGGGCGCCCATCCTTGGATGGCAGGAGGAACCCATTCTGGAGAAGTTGCAGCAACGCCTTCCCGACATCCCATTGCTGATCGCCGAGAATGATGCCAACGCGTTCGCGATTGCCGAGATTTACCAGTCCAAAGATGAAAGCGTCGATACGGAAATCTACATCTATCTCGACGCTGGCGTCGGCGGGGCGATCATGAATTCCGGTCAGCTTTTCCGCGGCCAGGACGGTTACGCTGGCGAGCTCGGCCATATTATCCTTGGAGACGAAGGCTTCGTTGAGCTGGCGACGATTTCCGGGTCGTTTGAGAGTTTCATTGGCCGGGAGGCCGTCCTCGCGCGCTACCGCTTTCACGGGGGATCAGCAGGCGACATTCAAGAATTCATCCAGGCAGCGAGACAACAGGAAAAGGCCGCTCTTTCGACACTCAGGGATTGGTCATTTTATCTCGGCCGTGGAGTCGCAACGTTGACGAGCATATTCAATCCCGCACGGATTGTGCTTGGCGGCCCGGTCGCCGCACTTTTCGATCTTTGCCGGGACGAGACATTGGAAAAAGTGGCCCGGAACCTACTCGAAGGGCATCCGGTACCTGAAATAAAACTTTCGACCCTCGGCCTCGAAGGTCCCGCCATCGGCGGCGCGTCAATGCTGCACAAACAGATGTTTTCCGTGGATGAGAGCCTCGTTTTTGGCCGTCCGAAAACGGAAGCTCTACGCGAAAAAGTCAGCGATTAGTATGTAGCAGGCTAAGGCCCCCGTTGACGATTTTCGCGTTGATACGCTCGTAATTGTCGAGTTGCTTGTGAATTCCCGTCATTTGCTGCTTGTGCGTCTCAGTGATGATGACGACCTGGCAACCCGCCGCCGTCGCGGCGGCAATACCGACCTCGGCATCCTCGAATACGAGACAACGAGCCGGATCAACCGAAAGACGCTCGGCGGCAAGAATAAAGCAATCCGGGGCCGGTTTGCCCCGACGCACATCCTCGGATGTCACGATCGTCGCGGGCATTGGCAGACCGGCGGCCTCGATCCGTCTTTTGGCCAGGGCAGCAGGAGCGGAGGTTACGACAGCCCACCGGTGGGATGGGAGGCTTCTTAAAAAGCTCTGCGCGCCGCCAATGGCAATAACGCCCTTGATCTCCTCAATTTCCGCTTGCGTTATGGCCGCTGCCTCGGCCTCCGGATCGATATCCGGGAGGCCGAGGGAAGATATTGTTTCCGAGGCTCGTCGCCCGTGGATTGTCGGCAGGAGCACCTCTGGATTTAACCCGAACTTCCATGCCCACGCTCCCCAGACGCGTTCGGCAGCTGCGATCGAGTTGAGGATGGTCCCGTCCATATCGAAAAGGAAGGCATCGAAAGTGGATGCGAAGAGATCGGGCAATGCTTTACCGCCTGTGTTTGAGTTCCAGCTCGACGCCAGCTCACTCTGGTGCAATGACGCCCTTGCGTAGAATGACGCTCCCGTAGAAGCGCCTCTCTCCCGTCACCACGACTGTGTGGGCGGCGCGAACGCGGTCTTTAAACTCGTCGGGCTCCACTGCACTCAGTTCAACTGCTTTACCTTGTGTCTTCTCGAGGCCGGCGCTGTAGTCTTCGAAGACCGGCAAGATCTTGGCGGCATCGCCTTCGGCCATCATCCGCCATGCCACATGCGGTTCCTGCTCTTCCAGTGGGAAGATCTTAAGGATGGCTTCCAGCGCTCTTGGGCCAGAAATGCCATCGAGGCGAATGAGACGTTCGTCGCCTGGATCGCAAGGGAAATTTGCATCAACGATCGCAATATCGTGTCGATGTCCCATCGATCGAAGAGCGTAAAGAAGTTCTGGAGAGAGAATTGGGTCGATTAGCTTCAGCATTTGTTTCCTCCACTGGCTGGCTATTTGCGTTTGTATTATACAAATACAAATAGGCTGTCAAACATGTTTGGCGATAGGTCTGGAATTAAACGGTGGGTAGTTCCGGAAGGTCGAAAAGGCTCTCGCGAAGAAGGGCTGCAGCGCCGATGGCGGCCCCGTCACCACCGAACCTGGCAACCGATATTGGCGGTACGTTAAACCCGTGGACGAGGTTTTCGGAAAGCAGGCTCTCGACGCGCTTCGATACTCGCGGATAGAGGACGGCAAGGGGCCCCCCCAGCACGATCGCTTTCGGATCAAGGATATGAATGAGATTCAGGAAACCGGTCGCCAGCGCCAAGGCCCATTCGTTGAGTGCCTCATCGAGAGCCGAGGATCCTTCCAGCGTCACAAGTTTGGCCAACCCTTCCGGAATCGGGACATCGTGTTCGATGAAGGGAAGAAACTTCTGATAACCGGCCAAAATTTCGAAAGTGTGTGTCGCCGCCATTCCAGGCTGTCCGCCCATGACCATATGTCCGACTTCGCCACCCAGTCCGTGGGCACCCTCGACGACGCGGCCCTGACGGAGATGGGCACTGCCGATGCCCTGCGCGAGCAATAACAGAAGCACGTCGCTCAGGTCGTTTTCCGATGCGTCGGCCGCTACGGCACTCGCAAGAGCAACCGCGTCGTTGCAAATTTGGACCTTCAGTGAGGATTGCATCGCATCCGACATCGCCGACATGACGTCGACATCACGCCAACTCAGCCATGGCGCAGAAATTATACGGCCTTCACGCACGATGCCTGGAGCGGAGATACAAACGCCGCGCACGCGCGATGCCTGTACCTTCGATATGTCGATCAATTCCTTGGGCAAGGTCGCGAGCAGCTCAATGACTCGCTTCGGGTCATCATAACGGTCGGCGATCGACACGATCCGCTTTGCGACGACATGCATCGAGAAATCGATCAAAACGGCGTTGATTTCAGCCGAGGAAATATCAAGTCCGATAAAGTAGGCGCCGGCCGGGTTCAGCGACACGAGCGCGCCTGGACGCCCGGCGCCGTTGGCTTCAGCGCTCTCATTGAGGTCGATAACCAGATTTTCTGACAGCAGCTGTTTTATCGAGTTGCCGACGGTCGCCCGCGTCACGTTCAGTTCGCGTGCAATATCCGCGCGCGACAAAGGGACGTCTCTACGCAAGACGCGAAGGCACCGCACAGCATTCATGTGTCGTAAGACACTGTTCGTCGTCAATGTTCCTCCTAGAGACAACATGTGTCGGTCAGGAGCTGTTTTCGGGCATCGGCAAAGCACTCGAATCGTTGCCGAAAGTATCTGTAGAGGCAGTAGCAGATGCCCGCGTGCAAGCAAAGGTTAGGATAGACGACCCATTCATGCGATCGACCATCCACCGTCAACCAACAGATTGGCGCCTGTGACAAGAGATGCAGCAGGAGATGCGAGATAGACAACAGCGCCGACGACATCATCGGTATCGCCGATCCGCCCCAGCGGAATATGGCCCACCGTCCGAGCGTAGAAATCAGGGTCAGCGAGGACCGGCCGGGTCGAATCCGTCCAGATGAAGGTCGGTGCGACGGTATTGACCGTGATGCCGTAATGCGCCCATTCCGCGGCCAAGCACCGGCTCAAATGGTTGATTGCTGCCTTGCTCATGCAATAAAGCGCTTCACCGCGAAGTGTCACCGTCCCGGCCTGCGAACTGATGTTGATGATCCGGCCGCTTTTCTGCCCAATCATATGACGGGCGACGGCCTGCGTGACAAGAAACGTGCCTTTGATGTTGACGTCGAGAATTTGGTCAAGGTCCTTCTCCTCAACGAGTTCCGCAAGATTGCCCGGGGCGACGCCGACATTGTTCACCAGCACGTCGATTTTTCCGAATGCGGCAACTGCCTCAGCAACGGCGTCCGAAATCTGGCCGGTGTCTGAGATATCCATTGTAACTGCGAGAATGCGCCGACCAGTTGTTTTCAGTTCGGCCACCAGGTCGGCAACCGCCTCTACGTTGCGGACGCCGATGACGACATCGGCGCCGGCCGCCGCGCAGGCGAGCGCACAGGCGCGACCGATCCCGCGGGCCGCGCCGGTGACCAGCGCCACTTTTCCATCGAGACTGAAATTTGGTGCTTTGACTGTCATGTTTCTATCCATTCCGGGGTTGGTGGGCCTTATGCCATCGCGGCGGCAAGTCGGGCGGGCTTGCGGCCGAGGATGATCATTTCCAGGGCGTCGTCCTGTGTCAGCTCGCTTGTAGCGTAGGAGCCTACAACTCGGCCTGACTTCATGACGGTGATCCTGTCAGACAGCGCAAAGACATCGTGCATGTCATGACTGATGAGAAAGATACCCAGACCCTGCTTTTTGAGCTCCTGGATCAGTAGGCCGACATTTTTTGTCTCCTCAGGACCCAGAGCTGCCGTCGGCTCGTCCATAATGAGGATCCGCGCATTGAAATGAAGGGCTCGCGCGATGGCAACAGCTTGACGCTGCCCTCCGGACATCGACCTTACAGACGACGTCAGAGAAGGAATCCTCAGCCGCATGCGCTCGATCGTCTGTCGGGCGCCATGCTCCATCGCCTCGGTGTCCAGGAAGCCGAAGCGGTCCGTCTGTTCGCGTCCGAGGAAAAGGTTGGAGATCGCGTCGAGATTGTCGGCAAGCGCCAGTGTCTGATGGATTGTCTCAATACCGAGTTCCTGCGCGTCATGCGGCGAGCGGATATCGACGGTCTTGCCATCGATGAGGATCTCGCCGCTGTCTGCGGGGAAAACCCCTGAAAGCATCTTGATGAAGGTCGATTTGCCAGCACCGTTGTGGCCGAGCAGAGCGACGACTTCGCCAGGCAAGAGCGACACACTGACATTTTCCACCGCGTGAACGCCGCCAAAGGCCTTGTTGACGTTGCGGGCTTCGAGCAGTGGGGTTGTCATGATGGTCTCCTTTCGCGCCACATTGTATCAATCCAGACGGCAAGCACGAGAACCGCGGCGAGCACCATGCTCTGCAACGGGCTTGCGATGCCCATGAGAACCATTGCGCTTTGAAGGCTCTGCATGATCAGGGCGCCGACGCAGCCGCCGAGGATCGTCCCCGCTCCACCTGCAAGCGACGTCCCACCAATTACGGCGGCGGCAATGACGTAAAGTTCCATCATCGTGCCCGCTCCGCTTGCAGCGGCATTCAATCGGGCCGTCAGCACGATGGAGGCCAAACCGGAAAGGAACCCCATCAACACGAAGACCTTGAGGACCACGCGCTGGGTATTGATGCCCGTTAACCGGGCGCTCAGCGGATCGCCCCCGACTGCGAAGACATGACGTCCGAACCTGTGTCGTTTGGCGATAATCGTCATCAGCGTCGTCACTGCAATCAGAATGAGCACAGGCACGGCCAATCCCATGGACTCTGTCGTTCCCGGTCGCTTGTAGCTGTTCATGACTGCGACAAGACCGAATGCGCAGACGCACCAGAGAGCCGCCGAGACAACGTCGAATGCCGTCAACGGATTCTGAACGCCAAGCGATTTCTTGCGCTGATATCTGCGCACAAGATTGAAGACGATATAGGCGGTGACGGCGGCGGCGGCGGCCCAGCTCAATGCGGCCCCGAGAACGCCGTTCTGTCCGCCGCCGAGATTCTGGAATGTCGCGCTCAGTGGGGCGATCGTCGTGCCGTCATTCAGCTCATAAGCAGCATTGCGCAGGAAAAGCAGTCCACCGAGGGTCACGACGAATGACGGTATTCGCGCATAGGCGACAAGTGCGCCTTGGAGCAAACCGATGACCATGCCACCCGCCAGCATGACAAGGCAGGAAATCCACCAGGCGTGCATGCTGTCGGGAAGCCAGTTGCTCTGTACGAGACCACCGAGAACCCCGAGAAAGCCGACCTGAGATCCGACCGACAGATCGATATGGCGCGTAACGATCACGAGAATCATGCCCGATGCCATGATCGCCACGACGGAAACCTGCAGCGAGAGATTGAACAGGTTTCGCGGCGACAGGAATACGCCATTGGTAAGGGCATTTGCGCAAAGCCAGATCAAGGCGAGGACGATCACCATCGCCACGAGGCGAGTGTCGCGGCCACCTCCCCCGATCCCTTGTAGCAGTCGGGGGAGAAGCTTCGTTGAACTGGACGCAGGTTGGAGAATAGATGTCATGACAGAACTCCAGCTGGGACTGCTTATTCGCAGGCTTTCGGCGGGTTCTTCGTCACGCCTTTGCAAAGCACGTCTTTCGAAATCCAGTCGGCTTTCACGACGAGATCGAGATTGTCCCGAGTGATGGCGATGGGATCGAGGATGATCGCGGGCTGCGATGCGCCGGTGGACGTCTTGCCAGGCTTTACCCCTGTCACAGCGTCGATTTTTGTGCCCTTGATGATTTCGACGGCGGCATTTGCTGCGGCCAATCCAAGCGCGTTTGCGTCTTTCCAGACGGTCATCGTCTGCTCGCCCTTGGCAATACGGTTAAGGACGTTCTTGTCGCCGTCCTGCCCGGAAATGGCAACCTTGCCCAGAAGATCCTGGCTGGCGAGGGCCGCCGCCACCCCGTTGGCGATGCTGTCGTTCATGGCAAGTACCGCATCGACCTTGTTGTCGGTTGCGGTCAGTACCTGCTCCATGAGCGCTTGCGCGACGTCGGGCTTCCACTGCTCGACATTTTGCTGGGCAACGATCTTGATGTCACCTCTGTCGATCGCCGGCTGGATCGCCTGCATCTGGCCGCTCTTGAAAACCTGCTGGATCGTCTGGGCAGGATCCCCGTCCATCGAGACATAATTGCCTTTCGGCACCGCCTTCAGCAGAGCCTCGCCCATGACGCGGCCGACCGCCACGTTGTCGAAACTCGTGTAAAGGACATCGCCGGTGTCGATCGGCGCATCGTATGCGATCACGGCAATGTTGCTGCGCTTAGCTTCATCGATAACGGGAATGATTGCCTTGGCATCCTGAGCGACGACGACGAGGACTTTGACGCCGCGCGCAATCAGGCTCTCGATGTCGGCGGCCTGCTTCTGGGGATCGCCCTGCGCGTCGATGCCGACATAGGAAACACCGGCCTTGTCGAGAACGGATTTTATCGCGGCTTCATCGATTTTCCAGCGTTCGTCCTGGAAATAACGCCAGCTTACACCCACCGTGTCCTGAGCGGCAGCTACATTCGTCATCAGCGCAACAGCGGTGACGGCACCGGCGAGCATATGCGAAAACTTCGGCATTCTGTTCCTCCCTTTGAAAAAAGCGGCATGCGGTCTCCCGCCGCACGCTTTAGCAAGACCTCCCGTCATGCTATTTGTATTTGTTTAAAGCAGATACATATCGGAGTCAATTGGATTGTTGTTGAGGTTTCGCCGGCGGTCACCAGCATTTGGCCCGGCAGCAGCTAGGAGCTCATCCCATCGACAGTCTCTCATGGGTGCCAGTTTCCGGCTCGACACTGTCGGGGTCATAGACAAACAGGAAAGTCCATTTGATAATGAAATGGCATTTTTTCTTATGGATCGTACAAAATGGATGCCTTGACCGACGTAGTGCAACTGCTAAGACCTAAAACCGTCCTCATGGGCAGCATGGTGGCATATGGAGACTGGGGAGTTCAGGTTCCGTCGCAACCTGGTCCAATGTTGTATTTTATTATGGAAGGCTCGGCGCAGTTTCGTGCCGGTGACGGCGAAACGACGTCGTTGGAGACTGGCGATTTTATTCTATCGGGAAATCCCACAGCCGACATATTCTTTAGCCGGCCTGACCAAGAGATCGTCTTGTCTGATGAAGAGTTCAAGGCGCTCAACACGGTCGACGGAGAAATTAGGGTCGGCCAGGTTCGGTCGGGAACTCCGACGCGTATTATTGGCGGGTGCATACTCTGCGATCCGACGAATGCTGACTTGTTATCAGAGCTGCTGCCCACGCTTGTCCATGTCCGCGCTGAGGAGGGAATCGGAGCCCGTCTCGGCAACCTCATCGCTTACATACGTGATGAAGCGGCCAACTCCCGGGCTGGAAGCGACCTCATTTTGTCGCGACTTTTGGAGGTCCTGCTTATCGAAACGTTGCGGCGCGAAGCCTCGACACTTCCAAACCCTGGAATGTTGCGCGGCCTTTCCGATCCCCAGCTTGCTCGGGCTATCAGCGACATTCATTCAGACGTCCGCCGCGGCTGGACGATCGCCGAGCTAGCACAACGAGCCGGAATGTCGCGTTCGGCCTTTGCGCGGAAATTCTCTGCGGCTGTTGGCCTCGCGCCCGTTGAATACCTTCTCAGATGGCGGATGGCTATCGCCAAGGACACATTGCGCCATAGCCGGAGGTCGTTAGAGGAAGTCGCCGAAAAGGTGGGCTACCAATCTGCCAGCGCCTTCAGCACTGCTTTTAGTCAGAGGGTCGGCTGCCCACCGAGCGAATTTGCGCGGATGGCAGGTGCGACCTAGATCACGTTGGTGATCACCAATTCAGAGAAGAAATGAAGAGCCAACAAACAGCGAGATTAGGACGATACAAAACGGATTGAGGACGATCGATTATGGTTCGTCTTGGTTTGCAGATTTAGAAGGAACCATCCTAAAGACAAATTGGAGGTTCCAATGAAAACCATTCTAATCACTGGCTGCTCTTCTGGCTACGGCCTGGAGACGGCTCGTCACTTCCTCGCAAACGGTTGGAACGTCATCGCCACGATGCGTACGCCGCGTGAGGATGTCCTGCCGCGCTCGACGTCGCTTCGCATCCTGCCACTGGATGTCACGAGCGATGACAGCATCGCAGCCGCGGTTGCGACCGCCGGCCCGATCGACGTTCTGGTCAACAATGCCGGAATCGGCGTTGTGGGCGCGTTCGAAGCAACGTCCATGTCGCATATCCGCAAGATCTTCGATACCAACACCTTCGGCCTGATGGCCATGACCCAAGCGGTGATCCCGCAGATGCGCGAACGCCGTTCCGGCGCGATCATTAACGTGACGTCCAGCGTCACCTTGGCTGACATGCCTCTTGCAGCAGCCTACAAGGCCAGCAAGCAGGCGATTGAAGGCTTCACCGGGTCGTTGGCACACGAACTCGGCTATTTCGGTATTCGCACCAAGCTGGTCGAGCCAGGCTACGCTCCCACAACACGGTTTACCGAAAACACGTCGGTGCGCATCGAGGACATGATCCCGCCAGCCTATGCCGATTTTGCAGCTCCCATCTTTGCTGCCCTCGCAAAGCCGGCACTGACAACGAAGGAAACCGACGTCTCCGAGGCGGTCTGGGCTGCAGTGGCGGATACTACCGGTCAGCTTCGCTTCCCCGCCGGTCCAGACGCGGTCGAATTGGCACGCGCTGCGGGTATCATCTGACTTTTGGGTCAGTGGACCGGGCGGCGGAGGAACCTTTACTCTGCCGCCTGACGCCTCTCTGGGTATAACGGCCAACGACTAGGCGGAGCGCTGGAGCGGCGACGCCAGATGCTGCTCACTTCCCGCGCCTTGAAGGGAATCGAACCAAAGTCCACCACCTCCGATACACTACGCTGCTGTAACTTTTATGCTCAGCGTGGAAAGGTTCGTTCGCGACACATGGGTTCCATCATCGCTTTACGGCAACACATTTCACCTCAGCGAGGAGTCCCTGGTGCGCGAGCTCAGAGACACCTATCCGGGTCCACGCATAGGTTCCCTTCGGAAACACCTCGTTTTTGACAATCCGGAACACGTCCATGTGCTTCGACATTTCGACGTGATAGCTTGTCATTTCCACGATGTCATCGAACGTGCAATGAGCGGCTTCGAGGACAATCCGTAAATTGTCCCACATAGCTCTGAATTGCTCTGAAGGATCGTGAATAATCTTGAGATCCTTGGTCCGCCCGACTTGGCCGACGACGTAAATTGTGTCTCCAACTTTAACCGCGGGAGCATAGCCTGCTCGGCTGACGATCTCCTGCATCTCGTCGGGTATGATGATCTCTCGATCCATAGTGGTCCTCGCAATCGTTGGTGGTGCTAGCGGCACTGATACATGCGTCGCGAATTTTCAAGCGCCGCTGGATGAAAAAGTACAAACGGCCAGCGATGTCGGACAGTCCTTCACTTCGCCCGCCGGAGTGGCATCTGTACAAGGCGTCAGTGCAACTCAGCCGATGACGCTCTTCATCGTTGAGCCAGAGACGGCTGCGTCCCAGACGTGACGCAGCTAGCAAGTTCATCGAGACAGGCGCATTATGCAGAATGCATGCCGCCGCTACTTGGCAGCTTTGGCTGCTTCCTCGATAACCTTTGCGACTGCAGCAGCCTGCGAGATGTAGATAGCGTGGCTGCCCTCTACCTCTGTCACCGTTGAACCGGCACGGTTGTACATCCAGCGCTCCAAGTCGGGGTTTATCGTCATATCGTCCTTCGCTACAATTGCGTAGCTAGGCTTCACGTGCCACGCTGCGACCGAAACCTGCGCATTGGTGGCGACGACGGCAACAGGCATTTGAGACCGGGCCATGAACTCGGCTTGATCCTTCGGCAGATCTGCCCCGAAATCAGCAGCAAACTTTGCCCGGTCAACCAGCAGGAAGCCATCCTTGGACGGTTTGATATCGTTTGTGGGTGACGGCATAGACTGCAGCAATTGTGCTGTGCTTTCACCCTTTTCAGGCTGGAGCGCAGCGACATAAACAAGTGCCTTGACCTTGGGATCATTACCTGCTGCCGTGATGATCGTGCCCCCGTAGCTGTGACCGACGAGAACAACATCTCCGTCCTGCTGATCGACCACGCTCATCGTGGCTGCAATGTCCTGGTCCAGGCTTGTCAGTGGCTGCTGGACAATGCTGACATTGTAGCCGTCGCGGGTCAGGATGTCATAAACGCCGCGCCAGCCCGAACCATCCACGAGCGCGCCATGGACAAGCACGATGTTGCGCGCGCCCGCTAAGGCTGGGGCTGTTAGGGCAGCAGAAGACAAAAGCGCGGCAACAAGGCCAACGGCCGCTTTACTGGAGTTCGACATGGTCGGTAGTTCCTTGAGTTTTGTGCGTGGAATAACTGAGGCTCTGAAATCGCCTGAAGGACATGTCTCTCCTCTATCCAAGGAGAGACGGTCGTGATCGCTTGCGCTTACTGCTTGACGACAATTGGCGCCTTGATCGGCACCCGTTCATAGAGGTCGATAATGTCCTGGTTGAGCAGGCGCACACAGCCGGACGAAACGGCCTTGCCAATCGAGCGCCATTGCGGATTGCCGTGCAGACGATAGAGCGTGTCCCGGCCGCCGGAGAAGATGTAGAGCGCTCGCGCACCGAGCGAATTTTTCAGGCCCGGCTCCATGCCTCCGTTCGCGATCGAATTTTTGGCTAGCTCCGGCTGACGCGCGACCATCTCGTTCGGCGGTTTCCAACGCGGCCATTTCTGACGCCACTGAATGACACCGTTGCCCTGCCAGGCAAAGCCGTCGCGCCCAATGCCGACCCCATAGCGCATTGCGGTTCCTCCCGGCTGAATCAGATAGAGGAAGCGCGAGGGCGTATCGACAACGATCGTGCCGGGCGCCTCGCCAGTCGGGTTGAGGACCTGCTGGCGATAGTAGCGCGGATCGATCTGCTTGTAGGGAACCGCCGGGATCAGAAAGCCGGCATCCTCGATAGGACCGTACATGACGGCCAATTCGGAATCTGTCGGTGCAGGTGCGATGTGGACAGGGCCGATCGGATCCTGGAGAGGCGTCGACTGTCGCCCCACCATCCGGCCCGTGCCAGCGATAGAGGCGCACCCTGCCAGGGCCGAGGCCGCAGCGATCGCCGAAAGCGACAGGAGGCTGCGGCGGGATAACGAGGTATCAAAGCTCACGCTCAATCCTCGTCCTGCCACCTGCGCAGATCCGTCTGGTCATGATAGGCCATGCGATCAGGCGTGGTGATAAACTCAATCATCGTGCCCCACGGCGTGCGGCAATAGCAGACCTTGTTTCCAGGACCTTGTTCGGTTGCATAGGGAATAGCGCGTGGCGCCGTAAGGGCTGTTCCGCCGGCCTTCTCAAAGCGCTCAACCGATGCGTCGATGTCGTGGGTATAGACACCGAAATGCGTAATGCCGAAGTCGCTCGGTGTAACCGGCTGCGCTTGTTTGGGGCCGTGCATTTCGAAGAGCTCAATATCTGGGCCGGTTCCGATCTTAACCATCGCCTGTGCACGGATAACCGTTCCAGGGAATGCGCCCGTGGCCCGTTCGAATTCGGGTCCCTGCCGCGGAGGATCCTGAGGTCCGAAGGACTGATAGATCACCTGGCCGCCAAAAGCTTCCACAAGGAACGATTTTGCCGCTTCGATGTCGGGCACCGTGATGCCGATATGGTTTACGCCGCGAATTTGAGGTGCGGTCATTATAGTTTTCCTTTCTTGTTGAATCGATGAACGCGATCGGGCTCAATTTGCCCGGATCGCAGAGTTCACTTGGCCTTGAGGAAATCGATGAGAGCAGCGGCCACTTCATCCGGGCGCTCGTCCGCCACATAGTGACTGCAGCGGGCAATCGAGCCGCCCGTAACATCTGTGGCGAACTCCTTGAGCATCGGGACCATATGAGCACCGAAACGTTGCTCCCCGCCGAGACCTAAAACGGGTATCTCAAGCGGTCGCTTCTTGTACTCGAGCGCGGCCGCATGGTCGGCGGTCAGTGTGCGGTACCATTCCATGCCACCGCGCGTGCGGCCAGGGAGGGCCATGGCTTTCGCATAGATCTCGATGTCTTCAGGATTAAAGGTGCTGTGATCGTAAAACCGCTCCGCCATGAAGGCCGAAACATAGTCAAATTCGCGGCCATAAATCAGGCGTTCCGGCAGATCCCGATTAGCATGGAACGCGAAGTGCCAGATCTTTGCCGTCGTCGCCTCCCACTGGCTCCAGCCAGGAAGCGGAACATCGAGGACAGCAAGGTGAGTAACCGAATCTCGATAGATAGCGGCCTGCGGCAATGCGACCATTCCGCCAATGTCATGGCCACACACGGCATAGCGTTTATGCTCAAGGGCGAGCATTACTTCGTGCGCGTCGCGCGCCATCGTCGCCTTGTCATAGCCGTCAAGCGGGCAGTCGGAAAAACCCGCACCGCGCAGATCAATCGCCACCACGCTGAACTGCTCGGCCAGCAGCGGCATCACATGGTGCCATTCCCACCAGGTTTCCGGCCAACCGTGAAGCAGAAGGATCGGCGGGCCGGAGCCGCCCGTGGCGGCATTGATCTTGATGCCATTTGCCGGCACCAGCTGCTGGGCAAACCCTTCCAATGTTGGGATCATAACCTCTTTCCCGTCGATGTTGATGTTAAAGAGAGCTAACGACCAGCTCAGGGCTGATCGAAATCGGTAGCAATCGAGATATCGCGCCAGGTGTCGATATCACGGCGAAACGAAGCCAGCTTTCGCTCAGCGATCGAATGCGCGGCCGGACCGAGCGGTAGATGAAGCGGAGCGTCATCGGCGTCGACCGCCTGCAGGATCGCTGCAACCGCCTTGTCGGGATCGCCTGCCTGGTGGCCGTTATTGGTTTCGCGATAATGCCTGCGCGAACTCGCGGCGTATTCCGGCATCTCCATGGCCGCCATCGTGATCGAACGTCCAAGGAAGTCGGTCCGAAATGGCCCAGGCTCGACGATCAGCACGCGGATGCCGAACGGCTTCAGCTCGCCGGAGAGTGCTTCGGAAACCCCTTCAACCGCAAACTTGGCTGCATTGTAATATGCTGCGCCGCCGCTGCCCGCGATCCCTGCGCCAGAAGACATGTTGACGATCACTCCGCCCGAACGTCGCAGTGCAGGCAAGGCTGCCCTGGTGGTTTCGATAAGACCGAAAACGTTCACCTCGAACATCGGTCGATATTCTTCGGGCGTGCCTTCCTCGAGCGCGCCAAACAGTCCGTAGCCGGCATTGTTCACCAGCACGTCAAAACCCCCAAATGTCTCGACGGCCTTTGCGACCGCGGCATTGGCCGCCGCCGGATCTGTCACGTCGAGCGGCAAGGTGATCAGGCGCCCCTCGAATGGCTGAGCCATTTCTTCGATCGTTTTGACATTGCGGGCCGTTGCGACGACCCGATCGCCCCGCTGTGCTGCAGCGATCGCGAGCCGTTGTCCGAAGCCGCTCGAGCAGCCTGTGATGAACCATGTTCTCATGACGTTTCTCCGCTTGTTTTCGAAATATGACTTGAATCTAGATGTTTAGATTTGTACTTGAAGTGACAGTTTTGTATTTTCAATGTTCATTTTTGTAAGGGCTTGGCCGTGGAATGGAGTGACGTAAAAATCTTCCTTGCGATTGCGCGATCCGGCACGCTCGGCGGCGCTGCGCGTGCTCTTCATACAAGCCATCCGACCGTCGGCAGACGGCTGCGTGCCCTTGAGGAGGCGATCGGCCACACGCTCTTCCAGCGGACCGCGGACGGTCTCGTGCTTACCGAGGAGGGCCATGGGATCATCACTCTGGCAGAGCAGATGGAAGAAGGCGCGCTGGCCATGGAGCGCCGGCTCGCCGGGCAGGAGCAAAACCTCAAAGGCAATCTGCGCATCTCATCAGCAGACTGGTTCGGGGCCTATGTCCTGCCTCCCATCCTGGCAGATTTCTCGAAAGCCTACCCCAATGTAGACGTCGAAATCCTGACCGGCACTCGCCTGTTCAACCTCGCCCAAAGGGAGGCCGACGTCGCCTTTCGCATCGTTCCGTTCGACACTGCAGATGTCATTCAACGGCGGCTCTTCAGGCTCGAATACGGCGTCTACATCGCCGAGGAGTCGCTTGACCCTAAATATGGCGACGGGACAGGTTTCCGGCTGATCACCCACGATACTTCGACAGGGCAATTCGCCGACATAGCCTGGCTCGCCGAGAGTTTCCCGAACGCGAGACCCGTGCTGCGATCAAACAACCGAAACGTCCAGGCACGAATGTGCAAGCAGGGCGTTGGGATCGCCGTCCTGCCCCGCGTCGTGGGCAATCAGATCCCGGGTATCCGCAGACTGGAACTACCTAAGCCCCCGCCGGCGCGAGACATCTGGATGGGATATCACCGGGACCTGCGACGTCTTCAGCGTCTTCGGGCGTTTATCGCGACCGTCTCGGACCACCTCACAAATACCGCTGCATGGTAAGCCGCCCGAAGAAGATCGATTTTCCCCGCCGATCCACGGCTGCGGTAGCACACGCGCGACAGACAACTTACTTCTTGGCCGCAATCTCCCTATGCCGCTCCACCACAGCACCCACGATCATTGTCATCAGCCCTTCGACAAAGTGCCCACTGAGGCCAACATCACTGGCGATGCTCATCAGTCGATCCAATTGGCGTCGCTCTCGCTCATTATCGATCGCCGGCAACGCCTGCTTAGCTTTCAAGTGGCCGACCTGCTCGGTACAGCGAAAGCGTTCGGCCAGGATATAGAGGAGAGCTGAATCCAGGTTGTCGATGGTCCTCCGATAGGAAGCAAGTTGCCCTGCCGCATCATCTGTCATCATTTGAATATCTTCCAAGCGGTTTCATTGGCGCGAGGTAGCGCTTATGAGATGGGATGCATCCTGCGACGCGACAGGGCGACCGTCAGCCAAATTGCCGAAACCAGGAAGTAGAATGCCCCGACGCCAGCGTAGCCCGCAACCGTGGAGATGGAAGGCTCCTGCGGCATTTGCGCTTGAAAGATGAAGAGAGCACCGGCCACAGAGGATTGGCCACCGCTCAAAATCATCGCCCACTGACCTCCACTCGTTCTCCAACGCCGCACGGCAGTTCCAAGCTGCAACAGCCCCGAAAAGATCGCCCATAGACCGAAAGCGCCGAGAACCCAGTTCATGTTCATTGTCAACGCCAGGATCACGGCTATCGTCATAACCGAGCTCGCTGCGACGTTGATCGCTTGGCTCCGGCTGGCGGCAAGACCACCGCTCCTCGCGGCATCGATAACGTTCGCGATTGCATCCCAAGCGGGATAGATGATCAGCAGTGCGGCAGCCACCGCAAAGGAATGCCGTCCGGCAGTCAATGCAGCCGCGACCCACAGCACTGAGAAGGCCGCTCTGGTAAAGTAATACTGCTTGAGCCACTGGTCGTTGTCGCGTGTGGCGCGGGAGGTCTGAGTTGTCGACATTGTTTTCTTCCACTTTCTGAATTGGTTCATGGATGGTCCGCGCGAGCCTTGTCAGACGAAGCCAACATGCTTGCCAAATGGGGTGTTCTCGTCCCAATCATTTCGGCCGATACGATCGCTTTCTCCGGAGAGTTTTACGGCGTTCTGTAAGCTGTCGTGAGAGGGAACCCTTGCCCCGTCACGCTGGTCGCTCTCCCAGCGTATGCGTTTCTCGAATGCCTCGCTGATCGCCTCCTGCCGCTTTGCGACCCATCGACCGTCGGGATCGGAGAGGATCGAATTGGTTTGGCCGATGTCGACCTGGCGAGACGAAGCTGTCGCAGAAATCGGCATGACTTCCTGAACCTTGCGTCTGCTCATGAACTGTCCTCCTGCGGCTTTTCTCAGGGCCTTAGATCCCGGCGTACCATTCGTAGCCGCGGTCTTCCCAATAACCGCCGTTCCCGCCCCACAAGCCGGCGAAGCTGTCGACCAGTTCTATGCGCATGATGTACTTTGCCTGTTTGTAGCCCAGCTGCCGCTCGACCCTGAGGCGCAAGGGCGCCCCGTGGCCGACGCTAAGGTCCTCACCGTTCATCTCGTAGGCGAGGATGGTTTGGGGATGGACCGCATCGATGAGATCGATGCTCTCGTAGTAGCGGCCGCTGCCGTCGAGCGTCTTTTCAAGTTCATCGGCACAATGAAGCACGACATACCGCGCGGTTGGCTTGAGCCCGGCTAAACGGAGCAGGCTGGCAAGCGGCACACCTGTCCATTTGCCGATGGCGCTCCAGCCCTCGACGCAGTCGTGGCGTGTGATCTGGGTGCGGGAGGGAAGCGTCTTCAGATCGGCGAGCGAAAATGCCTGCGGCCGATCGACAAGGCCGTCGATCTTCAATCGCCAATTCGCAAACTTCCCTTCCAGCAATTCCGCATATTCATCGCTGTCCGGGGCGCTCGTTCCGTTGACGCGGAAGGACGGAGAAATGTCCTGTTCGTCAAACTCGCGCGCCAGTGCATCGCGTCCCTGAAGCAGTCTCTGGGCTTTCATGGTCAGTTGCTCGGCTGAGCGAAGGACATTGGCAACGTCTGCGTTCTGGTCCAACAGGTCGCAGCCCGAAAGGGTAAGGGCGCTGGCTCCAAGCGTGCCGCCGATGAGAAAGCGGCGTCGGGTGAAAAGCTTGCTCATGATTGCGGGCCTTTCTCCTGGATCGCATAGCGTCCGGTGATCATCGAGCGGATGTTGTTCCAGGTCCCGGACAGGACCACCATTGCCGCGTGCACGATGACGAAGATGACAAGCGCCGACGCTGTGATGAAATGGATCGTGCGCGCGGACTGGCGTCCGCCGAAAATATCGACAAGGGACGGCAGAGCGGCATCGACGCCCGGTGACATGGTCAGGCCTGTCAAGACCATCAGAGGCAGGAGGACGACAATGACCGCCAGATAGGTGAGCTTTTGAAGTGCATTGTAATGCCTGGCCTTCTCCCCTTCGGGGAAGCGGAGACGAGCGTGGTCGAGGGCCTCGCGGCCGAGATGGCGAGGCGATAGTTCGTGCACCTTTGGCGCCAGGTCTCGCCTGAAATGTCCGCTCAGCACGCTGAAGCTGAGATAGACAACGCCGTTGATCACAAACAGCCAGGCGAAGAAGAAATGCCAGCGACGTCCGGCCGCAAGATCCTGGAATGAAGGGATGGTTGCCCAAGAGGGAAAAGCGCGTGAGACTTGTTCGCCATCAACATTCGACACGCCGAGGACGCCTGTGGTGGGTAGTTCCAGGCCTGCAATGCGAACAAAACCGCGCGGTTCGCCGCCTTCGTCATCGGCGCCAATCGTCAAGACGGCAGGATCACCGTCGGCGCCATAATGTCCCCAGTATAGTTCGGGGTGGGCGTTGAAGATCTGCAGCCCGCTCAGAAGAAGGAAGCTAAGGCAGAGCACGTTCAGCCAGTGCGTGAGCCGGGTCACGACGGAGTGGCGGCGGATAAAGATCGTCCGAGGATATTGAACTTTGTCATTGGAAGCGTCTGCGCTCATCTCAGCGTCTTTCATCTGTGCATTTAACGGCTGCAGACCAAGCAGCGTCGATCTGTAGTCGCTGGCCGAAGCAGTAAGGCGGCTGCTCCGGCCAGTGACGGCGTGGTCTTCACATGGGAGGAACCACGCCATTCTTGCCGACGACCACCTGATGGGCGATAGGGCCTGTTGCAGCCTTTTCGGCGGTGATGAAGACAATAGCGCCAGGAACGAGATCATCCTTGGTGGCCGCAGCAATGGTCACGACCGGTGTCCCATCCGGAATGGCGATCTTCTTTTCCTTGCCATGATAGGTCACGGTGACAGTCCGGCCATCGACGCCTTTAACGGCATCCGCGACCGTCGCATTGGTCATGCTGCTGTCGGGCTTCAGATCCCAACCGTAGCTCCCCTCGCCCGTGCCTTTCATTGCCGGCGGGAAAATGAGAACCTCAAGCGCGCCATCGCCACCGTCGGCCTTCGGCAAGGATGCGATGCCGACAAAATCGCCAGGCTTGATGTCGGTGACCTTGGCATCTGCAACACTTGCCAGTTTCCAGTCGTCGGCCAGGGCGACATCGACGGTTTCGCCTTCGCGGGTCTTTACCTTCAGTGTAGATCCCGCATAGGTGACGATGCTGCCACGGACATGGACCGGTGCGGCTTTCTTATCTTCGGCATGGGCGGGTGCCGCGAGGGTTGTCACGGAAAGGATGCTGGTCAGCCCAAGGGCCACGGCGGGGAAAACATTTTTCATCTTATTCTTCCTACTAGTTGGTAGTTTCGTGGGCGCGATTTTACCTGGGTGGCATAACCACCGCAGGATTAGTGAGAAGCAGCAGGCGTGAGACGACTGAGGGCAGGTTCGAGTATCATTGAGAACACTTCCGGCTTCCCATTGGCTCTCGCCGAAAGCATTGCCCCGTATACGGATGCCAGAAATGTTTCGGCTTCAACATGCGGCGCACTGGTAAGACTCAGTTCGCCCTGCTTGGAACCGCGCTCCATGACCGAAGCCAGCCACGAGGAGATGAAGCGGAAAAAGTTCGTCACCTCGGTTGCGACTTCCGTGGGGAGGGAAGGCAGTTCACTGGCAAGCATAGCACAGACACAGTATGGCCTGCTGGAATCCTCAATGCATGCAGCCCAGTGGTTTGCATAAGCCTTGAGGATGTCCAGAGCATTCGGAACCTTCTGCTCCAGGACTGCCACGCTTGCCTGGCCATCCTCCCGATAACGCTTGACCAGCTCACGCACCAGATCGACCTTGCTAGGAAAATGATGATGAATGCTTGCCTTGCGGATACCGACAATCTCCGAGATATCGGCGTAGCTGAAGCCATTGTAGCCGCCGCTTATCAAAAGGTTTCTAGTGGACGCCAGAATGTCGTCCGAGGTGGTCGAAAGATTGCTCATGCAGCCTGTCTACCTTCTAGTAGGCAGATCGTCAACAACAAATTGGGGTCAGAACATACCCAACGCCTGGTTTGCCCGCGATGAAGCAAAATCGCTGATGTTCTTCGCCGGCATCCATGTGCCGCATGGCAAAGCGTTCGGAAGGTTCGGGACGGCCTCACGACCGACGATCTCTATGGTTTTCTGACCACGGATCCCAACGATCTCGTGAAACCGATCCACGAGAAGGCAATGCCGGTCCTTCTCCTGACAAAGGACGAGACCGACATATGGATGCGAGCGCCGTGGGACGAGGCAAAACATCTTGCCCGCCCGCTTCCGAACGATGCGCTCATCATTTTGTCGCGAGAACCATTTGGGTCATCGATAGTCTCGAAGTCAGGAGAGCCACAAGAACAAGGCAGTTTGCTGTAATCTCCACTTTATGCGGCCACAAACGAGGTAAGCAAAATTCCACCCCAAAATATTCTCGATCGACGTTGAAAATAGCTGATCTCGATCGAGCAGCTCGGCTATCCGCCTGGCAGCAGGCCTGCCTCTTGATAGCTTTGGATCATCGTGTCGAAAAGCGAGATATCAGAACGGCTCCGGGCAAGAAGCTGCGCTCCCGCGACGGCGGCGAAGATCGCGCGCGCCCGCGCCGTGCTCGCCTTCCGATCTGCCAGGCCAGCATCGACAAGCCGTTCCGCTAGCCAGGCGATATTGACGTCAGCGAAGGTCTGCACCTCTGTCCTGACCTGTTCAGGAAGATCGTCGTACTCCGCGCCGAGGAAGCTACCGAGGCACAGGCGATTGCCGTTCTCCAGCGACATCCGGAACGTCTCCGGATACTTTCGGAGAGCAGCCTTCGGATCGCCTTTTATGTCGGCGACTTCTTCGAGCCACGCCTTCGTGTCCTGCCAGTAGCGCTTTGCGATCGCGGCTGCGAGATCGGCCTTGCTTGGAAAGTGGTGATAGATGCTGGCCGCCTTGATGCCGACTTCGGCCGCTAGCTCGCGCATGTTGAGCCCCCCATAGCCGTGCGCTTGGGCGCTTAAACGTCCTGCGGCCAGTATGGCTTCCCTCGCATTCCCGGACATAATTCCCAAACTCCGCCTCATCCTAACAAATGTTAGATAGGGGTTGACGCAGGATTTGTAAAGCACTAGCTCTGCATTGCCTACCAACTGTTAGTTAGAGAGAGCGCGCCATGAGCAATGAACTGATCTTCTCCGATGCCACCAAGCTGGCAGAACTCATCCGCAATAAAGACGTATCGCCTGTCGAAGTCGTTCGGGCACATCTCGACCGCATCCAGGCGGTCGACCCCCAGGTCAATGCAATCGTGACTGTCGCCGACGGAGCGCTTGAAGCCGCCCGCCGAGCAGAAGCCGCAGTCCTTGCTGGTGAGGAACTCGGCCCACTGCACGGCGTGCCGTTCACCGTCAAGGATTCGATCGACACAGCCGGCGTCCTGACGCAGCGCGGTTCGCCGATCTTCAAGGGCCGCACGCCAGACCGTGACGCCACAAGTGTCGCCCGCATGAAGCAGGCAGGTGGCATCCTTCTTGCCAAGACCAATCTGCCGGAATTTTCCTACTGGATTGAAAGCGACAACCTACTGTCCGGGCGCTCCAATAACCCATGGGATCTGGAGCACACGCCAGGTGGGTCAAGCGGCGGGGAGTCCGCAGCAATCGCTGCAGGCATGTCGCCGATCGGTCTGGGAACTGACCTTGCAATTTCCGTCCGTGGTCCTGCTGCGCAGACTGGCATCACCTCGATGAAAGCGACCCATGGGCGCGTGCCGATGACCGGCATCTGGCCACGTGCGCCGCGTCGCTTCTGGCACGTTGGCCCAATGGCTCGTTCGGTGCGTGACATCGCACTGGCCTTCTCGCAGCTGGCAGGCCCGGACGGGCAAGATGCATTCGCCTCCAGCACGGTTCCTTTCGACGCAGGCATTGGCCGGCAGCCATATCGGCAGCTTCGCGTGGGTTGGATGGTCGGACCGGGATTCGGCCCTGTCCATCCGGAAGTTGCCGCCACAGTTAAGGCTGCTGCCGAGGCGTTGAAAGACCTGGGTGCCTCGGTCGAGCATGTCGGTATCCCCGCGCTGGAGAAGGACTTCGCGCTTAGCGTCTTCAACCGTCTCCACGTCATGGAGATGAAGCCAGCCTTCCGCGAGGCGACCGCTGGTCGTCGGGAAGACGAACTTTACAAGATGGCAAAGACAATGCTGTCCCTGCCCGACACTTCGATGGACGATTATATCGACGCAGAACAGGCCGCCGAGCGGCTGCGTGATGGCTATGCCGATTACTTCTCACGCTACGACGCGCTCATCACCCATGTCTTGCCAATTCCAGCCCATAAGCATGGCGTCGAGGAATTTGTGATCGATGGCCAGACAGTCGACGCAACTTACCTCCAGGGCGCTACCGTGCCTCTCAATGTCACGGGTCTGCCAGGCGTATCGATGCGGTTTGGAACGAGCAAGGAAGGATTGCCGATCAACGTCCAGATTGTCGGCAAGTGGCAGGCTGAATCGACTATCCTTCACATCGCATCCCTGCTTGAAAACGTCAGCCCGACACGGGCGATGCGGCCTCAGCTCTGAATGCTACTAACTATTCGGCACGGCTTTCTTAGTGGGAAGGCCGTGTTCCTTCGCCACATCGGCGATTAGAATAGGGATTGCTTTTCACGGGCATTCGCCTTGAAGGGAATCGGACCAAAGACCAGTAACGTCAATTTCTAAGATACTGGAATTATAGACACTTTTAGCTTCACGGCGCCCGCCGGTTTGCCAATTTCCTTCTTTCAGCAACCAGGGTCGCGCAGGTGGCCCTTGAGAACAAGCGTCGGCAGCGGGACCAATTCGAAGTCGGCCGCTCCCCGTATTTTTTTGGCAAGCAAGACGCAACCGATGATGAAGAAGACTACCGAATCAGCAATAGTAGCGGTTGTATATTCTTGTGAGCCGTAAGGTGCCGAATGCATTTGAGCCGTATTGTTATCAAGGGATACAGATCCTTTTCCTTCGTCGACGTCGGTATCCAGGACAAAGCGACCTGCATCATCGGTGAAAACAATACGGGAAAGTCTTGTTTCATCCAGGCGCTTCGCCTCTGTCTCGACGTCGACTTTTCGTCTGCATTCCGCGCGTTGCAGAAGGACGATGTCCATAGCAGCATCGATCAAAGCCGGCCTTTCCAAGTTTTGGTGGGCGTGGAGTTCACGGGCTACGAGGCGAGCGACAACGAGGTCGCGATGCTTCATGGGACCCAGCTTGGAGACGGTCGAGCCCGAATATTCTACAGGTTTCGTCCCAAAAACCTCGTCCGCGGTGCGCTGACATCGGGCGAGCGAACCGCTGACAGCCTCACGCTGGACGATTTCGGATGGGAGCTCTATGGCGGCGGCGATCCTAACATCGACCTTGCCGACTTCGAATGGGATACTGATAATGACGAAATTGGAGCGCGCTCTGTCGGCTTGCAATATCTTCAGGCCTACAGGGTGGTGTTCCTGCATGCGCTCCGCGATGTCGAAGGTGATCTTGCCGATATGCGCCGGTCGCCGCTCATTCGCCTGATCGAGGCGACCAAAATCGGAGCAGGTGAGCAGGCGGCATTGATTGCCGCCGTAAAGGCCGCAAACGACGCGATCGAAAAATCACCGGCGATCGAATCCGTTGCGGATGCCATTGACGGAGCGTTAAAGGACGTGACGGGCGACGCCTTTGCGCTCGATGTCGATATCGGGCTGAGTTCGCCCACATTCCAGTCGATCCTGCGAAACATCCGGATCCTCTTGAGTGGTCCATCGCTGAAAGCCTTTGAGCCGAGACGCAACGGTCTTGGCATGAACAATCTGCTCTACATTGCGATCTTGATCGAGCAGTTTCGCAAGCGCTCGGCAGAAGGCAAGGCGGCGGGCGAACTGATCCTGATCGAGGAGCCCGAGGCGCATCTGCATCCTCAATTGCAGAGCGTCTTGCTGGATGCTCTGCGCGAGTTGCCGTTCCAGTCGATTGTCACCACCCACAGTACCCAGGTGACGGCAAAGGCGCCGCTGTCGTCGTATGTGATGATGACCAATACAGGCGGCAACGCCCCTTACGTCTCGACCATCACTTCTAACACCGCACTGACACCGTACGACGTTGCCGATCTTGAACGCTATCTGGACGCAACGAAATCGAACCTGCTCTTTGCCCGCAGGATAATGCTGGTCGAGGGAGCGGCGGAGGCTTTTCTGCTTCCCGGCCTTGTCAGATCGGCCATGGGAATAGACCTCGAACGGGCAGGAATCTCAATCGTGCCCATACACGGCGTTCATTTCGGAGCCTACGCACGATTGTTTTCCGGAATCGGCCTGCCGAAGCGCTGCGCGATCGTCGCCGATGCAGATCAGGAACCATCGGACGCCAAGCTGACGGACGACGAGGACCAGGATGAAATCGATGCGCCGGAGAAAGAGGTCCTGACCGCCCTGGAAGGGGACTATGTAAAGGTCTTCCTTGGAGCGACGACATTCGAACGGGAGATCACCCTTCCCGAGAATCTGGACATGCTGCGGAAGGCAGCAGCGCGCATTGGCGCGCCCCGCATTTCCAAAAAACTCGAGATGGCCGAACTATTCGGTTTGGTTGACGACGGCTTGAAGAAGAGCGTGCTTAACACGGCCAAGCGGTTCGGCAAGGCGCGCTTTGCACAGCTCGCAGCCGAAAACATTTCGGAAAAGGCCGCCATCCCTGACTATGTTCGCAACGCAGTAGACTGGCTGCTCGAATGAAGCTGACACCGCAACAACAGCTCGCTCTCGATCATCCCGGCAATCTGCTTTTGAAGGCGTGCCCAGGAAGCGGCAAGACGCGGACGATCGTTGCAAGGCTCGTCAAGGAGGTGGAGGAGGTCCGGGGGACGCCCTATGCGGTCGCGTGCATCACCTACACCAATGCCGCGGTCAATGAAATCGACGCCCGCGTCGCTGCCCATCTCATGCCGGATGACCAGACAAACTACGTCATCTCGACGATCCATTCGTTCTGTCTCCATCATATCTTGCGGCCATTCGCGAGCCGGGTCGCGGGTTTTTCCGGCACGATGAAGGTGCTGACCTCGGAGAGAGCCGAGTTCGTCGAAATCGCCGATCTCGCCGCGGAGATGGTCGGCCGATATGATCTCCGCTTTGAAGACTATCTGCGTTTTGGTGGAATCGGCCTCGACGCCAGCGGTGCGTATATCGGTTCTGCCCTCGAGGATGACATGGTCGCTCTCGCCGCGCCGCACTTCATGCGACTGGCAGCCGATCGCGGCTTTATCGACTTCGCCAGCATTCTCTACCATTCCTATTGCCTTCTCCGGGACGATCGAGAGGTGTCCCGATCTGTCGCGACGAAGTTTCGTTCGTTTCTGATCGACGAGTTTCAAGATACGACTGAAATCCAGGTCGAGATCCTCCGACTTCTCCATGAGGAGAAGCGCTCGAAGTTCTTCCTTGTCGGCGATCCCGCTCAGTCGATCTTCGGATTTGCGGGTGCGCGACCCGAGCTCATCGACCCCTTCGCTGACGAGATCGGCGCCAAGCGCGACCTGTCCCTATCGTGGAATTTTCGATCCAGTCCGGCAGTCGTCGAACATGCCGAGCGCCTCTTTCCTCGCAATCCGGCAATGACAAGCGAGGGCAAAGTGAAGAATTGCCCAGAGCAGGTCCACCTCGTTTCGACGCGGAACGTCTTCGATGCTATAACGGACGAGTTCCTGCCGGCAATCGAGCGCATGAAGTTGCCATTGGGCCGGTCAGCGATCCTGGCAAAGAGCTGGAATGCGCTTTATCCCATTTCTCGTGCTCTTCGGGATTACGGGATCCGTGTGGTTGGCCCGGGTGCAAGGCCCTACAGACGCTCGCGGCTTTTCGCATCATTGGCGGAGCAGCTCGGGGCTGCCATTACAGATGAGCATCTGTACAACATCCGGCAGCTGGAGCGAGCGACCTTCAATGCGATCCAAGATGCCAGCGGGGAAAGCCGATTTGACGTCTATGGCTTTGACGGACGGCGAACTATGGTTGCGCTCCTACGGATCGCGAAGGATTTGGCGCGGTCGCTCGACGGCGTCGAATGGCTCGACGCGACGGCGCAGGAGGTTGGTCGTGTCCTGGTGGGGGACCAGTGGATCCCGCCGAAACATGAAGCCGACTTCTCCGCTTCCGTGCAGGAGATGGTTTCAGACATGCGGCACAACGGTATCGACGTCGATAACCTTTCAATCGATGACCTCGGCATGTTTGCCAGCCCCGACAAAGCGTTGCGGTTGATGACCATCCATGAATCGAAGGGGCGGGAATTTGCAGCTGTTGCAATAATCGGTCTGAAGGAAGGTTCGATGCCACATTTCAAAGCACGAACCCCTGAAGCGGTTGATGCGGAGCGGCGGCAATTCTACGTCGCGGTCACCCGGGCAGAAAAGCTACTGATGTATGTGTACGACCGTGACCGCTATAACAATCCTCCGAGCCGATTTCTTGGGAAGGAGGGCGTCGGGATGGTCTAGCGAGGCCGGCCGTCGATGAATTATGAAGGCCAACAGATAGGGAGTGCGCAGTGCCGCTAGATGAGAAGCTCCGCAAGCAGTGGAAATCCGCAGGCTATGAGCGGGGTCATGGCAGCGACGCTGTTTTAGCGCCCCCGCCTCCGGGATTAAAACGCTTGTACTACCTAACTGGCCCAGAACATGCGATTTCGAATATTGTCTTCGGTAGAGTGAAAATATCTCGTTTTTCAGAACTCAATGACCCTTTTGAGCTGCTGGGTCAAAATTTTGGACAGCAAGATATCCGTCAGCTTGTCAGAGCGCACAAAAGCACTTTCAACGATAGTCAAGGGGTAATATGTCTGAGCGAAGACTGGGTTGATCCGGTGTTATGGAGCCACTACGCTTCCAAGCACAAGGGTCTCGCGCTTGGCTTTGATGTGGACAGCACTTTGGTACAATCCGTGAAATACTCATCGTCACGGCTGAACAACAAAATTGCTAGAGGAACAAAGTCAATTACAAAAGAACTTGCCGATCTGCTCACCTATACAAAATATGAAAGTTGGGGCTACGAGCGCGAATGGCGTATGCTGATTTCGCTCGCTTCTGCGGAGAAAGAGGGCGGCCTTTATTTCATGCCCTTTGGCTCTGGTCTAAAACTAAAGGAAGTGATTCTAGGATCTCTCTGCGATTCCGATCTGAGGAAAGTTCGGGTGCTGGTCGACCAACATCACGCTGGTGTCAAAACTTATCGTGCGAGGCTGGCGCTGCGATCGTTTCGAATTATCCCTAATGGCAGCACTGTGCCACAGCCATAGAATTTCCACGTCTTTGGAAATTCCCGCTATATTACGTACGCCACTCACGTAGCCGTACTTTCCGTGCCATAGTCGGATCGGGTATTCAGCGCATTTGACCTGATGATATATGTCGCGACGGGGATAGGCATGCATTCACACGACAATGGTAGTAAAAGACTGCGTAAACTTGTCGCCCAGGCTGTTCCCGCTCGCCCCCAACTGCCGCTTGTTCATAGCACCGATGCGTACCTGTTTGACGAGGTCCTCACGAGCGGACAGATTGAACC
The DNA here is from genome assembly GCF_024346605.1 of Rhizobium anhuiense bv. trifolii. NCBI lineage: Bacteria > Pseudomonadati > Pseudomonadota > Alphaproteobacteria > Hyphomicrobiales > Rhizobiaceae > Rhizobium > Rhizobium anhuiense. The sequence goes on along the minus strand of NZ_CP098801.1, from coordinate 178,635 downwards.
GCAAGCCTGCAATGTTTTTGTTGGCGAGGCGTTGATATACACGTTCTACGGTCGCCCATCTTTCAGACCGAACTTAGCTGAACTTGCGACAACAATGGACCACTACTTGCCGGTCTGCCTGATATTCAAGCAATCATTCTCCGAGGAAATTCGTCGCGTCTTTCCTTTTGACACTGGCGCTTTCATCAATGACTTTTACCGCTCCTACCTTCACAAAAAGATGGCGCTGGGGGACTTCTCACTAGAGGCAGACCTAGAAACGCCTGGTCGGGTAGTGTCTACCTTTTTTGGAACTACTCGAAGTTATCTTCAAGCACGGCCTGATGCCTCTATCGAACTCGATGCAAGCCAATTTGAAGCAAAGAGTTATGCGGCCTTAATCGACGCTAAAGATAGTAATGCGATGGACAGCCGCGGATCTGGGATCGAAGTGCAAATTGCCGATTCGATTGCGATCGCTGATTGGGTCGAGGCAGCTGTTGTTCCTTCAACTTTTGTTGATTCAATAATGGGCAAGGAGCTTCGCCGGCTCAACATCGACGTCCTTCCTTATGACGTCCACGGAAGGATGCGCCCAAACGAGTATTTCTCTTCAATTACCGATATGTGCATCCACTACTATGCAAAAAAGGGCATGCTTCAAGAGATCGTTGGTTGATATGCCCATCCTTGATCGCACTTTACCATCATCACGCGAGGCCGTCGGTTTTGAACTGCCCATTTTTCGTAGCTACAAGGGTGCGAACTCCGACCTGGTGCAAAGGATAGCACCTGACGACTCAATCGAGTGCTTCCAATTAACTCGGTTGGACACCCAGCACGCGATCGGGGTTGGAGATTTGGAGCTATATGTTGACGACGGCGACCAAGCGCTATGGGCATTCCGGGATGAGGAACAGCGGTTAATTGTCGGAGCGAGGTCAGACCTCACCAAGTACGGTATTGAAGCCCTCACGAATGGCTACTTAGGCGATTATCCGGTGGCAGCTGCGGAAATGGCAGCTTTTTGCCAAGCGCAGACGCGCTTTCCCAAGGTACTCAAACGCGCCTTCGAACATCTCGCAGCAATTTCTCAGAACAGTGCGGCTTCATGGTTGGATGTGACTGTCCTCTTACCTGCAATCAAACAAGACATAGCTGAATATCTAGGAAGAACTACCGCTGATCGCCGCCACCTTGCGCAGCTTATTGCGGTCTCCGGCAATGAACAAATAACGATCTATGGCCCGAAACAGCTGGTTTCACGAGAGGTGCCTCTTCCGCGCTTTCGTCCTCTCGCTGAGATATTTGATATCAATAGTGTGCGGTTTATTTCTTTCGATCAGTCTCGTGTAAGCCCTCGCCAGCTAGTTTGGCGGCTTGCAGGGTCGGGCGGCTTGACGCGGGCCGTCTTAAAAGGCCGACCATTTTTTGGTAGAACGCATTTCAACCGCGCTACGGGACTGACAGAGACAACAGCGTTTGGAGATTCCAAATTAGATCTTTTCGCGAAACCCCAACTCCTTGTACGGGTACTCGGTAGCGATCGTGTAGATGTAGAATATGCCAAGCAGCAACTGGCGGCCGCTGATGAATTCAGCTACCGGCATGCGATCAACGTCCGACCGATGGGATACGGCACGCCACGAACTAGCAAGGTCAGTACCCGCGACGTGTCCAAACAACTGATCGATGCCGACATGGTTTGGCTAATCGCTACGCATAAATTACGGCAGACCGGAACACCAATGAACGGCATGGGCGGACTTCATACTGCCTCGCGAACATTGGCAGGAGCATTAAAGGCCTTGGTCGCCCACATCGATCTCAATGGCGAAATTTCATTCTTCCTTGAGGCATTGAAGAATAAGAACGCCTTGGGCATTATCGGGACATGGCGCTACAACAACAACGCCAACATCGATGACAATTTAAAACGTCTGATCTTCAATATGCTTTGTGAAGATGCTTTGCTCAACAGTGCGGAGCGTATTAGCGTTATGTGGTCGCTGAAAAAGATACCCGTTCCCGATCTACAAACGGTCACGTTTGGACGACGGCAATACAAAGTCGAGTTTATCGCGCCCAGGAACTCTAGCTTAGGCTCGACACTAGTCGGATTTGCGGTCGACATCGAGCCCTCGCGGAATTCGCCAACTGACTTCAGGGATTTCTGCGTCGACCTCTTCGCGGGTTATGGGTGGTGGCAGGCGGCGAATTCTGGCTCGAGTGTTTTAATGCAACGGAGAGACATGACGTTACGCATTTTTCCCACCACCGCGGCCGAGGACCTGCCGGGACTGTTGTCGGAGCGGCGCTCAGATAAGGAAAAATTTCTGATTTTGACGAACAAAACGGTGCCCTCGTACCTCCGTCAGAGAATTATGACGCCGTCAGTCAATGTCATTCACTATTCTGAACTTGGACGCTGGCTTGGCGCCGCTTTCGGAGAAAAGCTGATAGCTGGCCTTTAGTGCTGTCGAACTGCCCAGTTCCCTCGTTCCCTTCAAATTTCCCAGTCAAGCCGACGCGGAGGCAAAAGAGCAGAAATCCGACAACTCGCGGTGAGTGAAAATTTTAAAGGGAATTGAAAGTGTGTACGCAATCTCCATAGCTGCCGCACGCGACAAAGCTTGCTGATCCGCCAGATCTTCGATCGACAACAACGGGCGCTCCCGCGTTTGGTCTCCCATACGGTTCGCAAGTATTTCCGCCGGATCCGCCTCAACGTGAGCGATCGCATCCGGCTTTAAGGCCGCAAACACGCGCGGCCCAATAACCTCTAGTCCTGCCGCACCATGAATAACGGTATGCGCGTCAAGGATTATCAAACTACCTGCTGTCTTTTTTGCCCTTGCAAACCCTCTGACAAGCAACTCTTGATTCTCATCAATGTCCTGCAAGCGTAGGCTGTCGTGCTCGTATTTTTCTGCGCCCGCCTTGCCGATAAGTGATCCCGCAGTCAAATGCTTAAACGTGAGAAATTCACCCGCCGCCTTCAAGAAGGTAGACTTCCCGACCCCGGAAACTCCTACAACAGCGATTAGTCGCTGTGTCATACCTCGAACTCCAGATTTGCGCGATCAATTAAACGCCTCAGAATGGCGGGTTTGAGCTCGTAGATCGATTGCGGGGGATTACCGTTCACAACGCCAAAATCTCGCAACTCCTCTATTCCGATAGCCGGATCTATATAGGCTATCAAAAGGTAGTTGATCACTTTTACCGGTTTGACGGCCGTTGCATGCCAGTCTTCAAGCTGCTGTTCACTGTAGACCGATCGACCGCCCGTTAGTTGCATGAGCTCTCGCGTAGAGCTAGCGAATGTGAGGCTTTCCAGTACGCCAAGTGCGGTCATCGCTTGAGAGGGGCGTTCCTTCGATGCGCCTTTGTAGAAGAAAAGCAAAGAACCAGCGTCACCGAGATTCGAAGGTGCCCGACACAGATACACCTTTCGAATCGTGTTGCCTGGTCGCGCAGGACGGTCGGCCCTAGATGCGCCGACAAATAAATCAGGCTGCTTTGGCTTCCACAGATCTGGGTAAAGAGTGTCGTGGTAGTCCTCTTTTATCGGAATTCCGAATCCACGAACTTTATCCACGACCAAAAAACGCGGGTAATTTTTTCTAGCTGCTTCGAAGACCGTGATCGAGGCATCGTGGGTTAACTTTTTCAATGAGAAAGTCCGCTCATAGATGAGCTCACCATTCTCTTTTGTACCGGCATGGTGGAAACCATAAAACTCCAGCAGGCTCATCAAGGATGTCTGGCTTTCGTATGTTGTCAGGTAGGCAACCTCATAGCCGTTTCGCTGAGCGTACCAGAGCACCTGCTTCAGAAGCAGTTCGCCGAGCTTGACCCCGCGTTTGTCAGGTGCAACCTTGAAAGTGCAAACTTTCAGTATCTTGTCGGCCTTGGTCACCGCGTCCGTATCGATGCCGGTCTCGTCCTTTCGTACAATAAGGCCGGCGAGCTTATCGTCGTCATAGACAACCCAGCACGATCGGTGTTGTCGGACGCATTTTTCCCGCCACCAATTGTTGAACTCGGGGTAGTCATCGCGGAGACTATTGAAAAAGTCATCATCGTGGTTGATCGTATGAGCTTCGACTTCGGCCACATGCCGGATCGGAACTTCCTTCGGCTCATACGTCTGCGTTAGGAGATCGGCCGCGTCGCCAACGAACAAGACGCGTCGACCCAGCTCGCCTGAATGCTTGAGCGCGCGCTCGTGAAGCCCCTTGTCTTGGGTGACCAGGAAGTCAGCGGCATCGCTCTTAAGCGCGTGCAGAAGGGTTGCATCGACAATGTCATTCGGTCGTTTTAAAGGACCAAATTCGGCTGCTAGATCGGCTTGGCTCAGGCCGCGTCGCTTTTGAAGGATCTGGTATTTCGCAATCTTGCTGAGCGAAATTCGGCGACGCTCTGGATCCTTGTCACGGGAAATGTCATCGCGGGCCGCTTCGTGCACAAAAATTGTAATCTTGTGAGCGGCCGCCAGGCTAGAGAATCTGGCATATGCGGCTTCGACGGCGCGGTAGTCTTCTAGGCCGATCAAAATGTTCGTATCAATGAGATACGACTGTTGCCTCATGTCTCAAGGCCTTTCGAAGATCGCGGCTCGCGTACAAGAATGACTGCGGTGGCTCGAAGCCAAATTTTTCACGCAGCTCGGTGAGGGGTATGGGACGGGAGAACGGTTTGACATCGTCAAAAAGCAACGCGAAGCCGAAGTCGAGACCTTGGAAATAGCTTTCGAAATTGTCTCGATCGATAAACGCAGTGTCCTCGAACTCGGCCCAAATCTGCTCTATCGGAAGCTTTAATACTTCCTTTATCTCCGCCGCGCCAACCATGGCTCGGATCGGTGATGTCGAATAGATATAGGCGACTGTACCTCCGGGCGCCGAGACAGGAAATCTACGCCGAAGCTCTACTGTCTTGCGACCCTCAAGGATTTTGTCAGAATATTGCGGCCGGATGGAGAGCACGACATCGCGCTGTGGGCGAAAGGGCTCGTCCGCCATGAGTGGGAACACGAGCTGGTCGTCGTGCCCGTACTCGACGTCGAATGCTTCCTTTACGCGCAGAACTAGCCGGGCGTCGGCAGGGAACACAGCATCCACACGCAACGAGGCGCCGAGCGCTTCAACATAACGTTGGACAGTCGACAAATATACTTCACCGCCCTTTTCAATTTTCGAAACGGCGGCCTGCTGGATATTCAATCGTGACGCCATCTCAGCTTGGGTCAGCCCAGACAGTAATCGAAGACGCCGTAAGTCTACACCGGCCGCATGCTGCTCGAACGACTCCGCAACCGCTGATGCTTCAAAAATTTTTCCGGCTAACTTGCCCATAGACCGGCATCCCATTATTCAAGTTGCTAAGGCAGCACAACATTCCTTGCAGGGAATGTTATTGCGGGAGGCCCGGTCAAGCAAGCATTTCTTGTTGTTATCAATCGGGAGCCGAATCTGATCCCACTTGGCTTGTAGCCGCAAGGGCGCCCCACCCATGGCGGACGTTAGGAAGGTTGAGAGAAACCTAAATCTGCGCGCCGCCGCTCGGTTTGGCGAATAAGTTGGCTCGGCCGTTTCGCTGTCTTGCCCTTCGTACCGTGTTCCACCACAGAACAGCAACACCACCCCCGAATAGCGAAATCGACCAAAGTTCGCCAATGAGTGAAACTGAAAGTGTTGAAATCGTACTGCCAACCGCCCCCAAAAGCACAATTGCAAGGATATAAAAAAGAAGACCGGGTGAACTCGTACGAAAAGTCGCAAATGCTGTAAAGTCTTCGATTTCCTTTTTACCATCCCCTTCACGCCAGTGGTATATAATTAGGCGCTCGGCGATATGGCGCTCTTTCTCCGCCACATTGGATCTCACGGACTCTCCGCGGATGTAGGAAGACCACAGGTCCGGTTCGAGCCGACGAACCTTGCGAAGCGGCGCATGCTGGGTAACAAGCTCGTGGCCTAGGTCACGAATTAGAAAGTAATGAACACGGACAACGCTGAACGAATAGAGCTGCGCTCGTTGCGCGATCCGAGCCGGAAAGCTCCGCTGCTCGTTCAGACGGAGCTCGGTCAACTCCAACTTGTTCGCTGAGGAAACAAATAACTTGTCTTTCGCCGAGACCTCTTGGGTGAGAGCTGACCCTGCACCCTTTTTCAGTTCAACCCGAAAACGCAAATATTGCGCAGGTCCAGGAGCCCTTCTAAGGCGCGTGCAAAACTGCTCAGAGAATGTGAGAATGCAGTATGTCTGCGTGGCATTATCTTCAACAGGCTCAATCTTGATATCATTGCCGATGTCAATGCCATGTATGGTGACGAACGGGCGTCCTTTTGACTTCGTTTGGTAGTGTCGATCCTTGACTCCTTCTAGTTCCACGACGGTGTTGAATACCGCGTCCAAGGTCTGGCCAAACCTCATAACCTCACTGAGGTCTTTGAGATCGCTCTTATCAATCAGAAACGGAAGCAAGACGTAAAAACGGCTAAGGCGGGTGACATTCTCCAGCTTAAGGCCAAGGTCAATGAAATCGACCCCTGCGGGCGGATCACGCCATAGGTTGACATGGAGTTCCAGTTTGGGTTTGACGGTCTCGTCTGGCCCAGTTTCCTGGTCGACCGGCTTGATCTCCCCAACCTCTTCCAGTGGTTCGAACCAAAACGCTAACGTGCCGTTCATTGAATAGATCCTTAGCCGGCCATTTGCAATTGTTCGACAGACGGGCGTCCGAGTTCGTCATCGACATACATGTATGACTGGGGCGGAGTGAAATTGTCAAAGAATACAGCCGGATCAATGGGTGGATGATACCGTCGAGTAGCGCCGACAACTAGGGCGAAGCTCGTGGATCTTCCAGAGAAATAGGAATCAAAGAACTCCCTTGTGATGCCAGAATGGCTTTTTGTCAGTTGCCAAAGCCGCTCGGGCTGTTCGCAAAGGATTTCGTCTATATCGAACTCGCCAATAATTTGGCCCACTGGCCTGGTCACATAGACTACTACGGTACGGACGGCCTTGTCCCTAAACATTGACTTCCGGAATTCATACCGCTTCGTTCCCTCGAATATCTTTTCCGCAAACTCTGGCTTAATCGACAACAAGACTTTCATTAACTTCTCCGAGGTGCAGAATATCCAGGAATTGCTGATCATTTAGCGAGCGCAAATCCCATCTGGGGTACTCGCTAAGGCCGACCTGATCTAGCAGTGATTGCCGGATTGGACGTTTCGGGAAGGCAGCATTATAGGTCATTTTAACGGCGTATAACGGATGTCCATCTGCATGTCGCGCATAGAGTTCGCTCTCCGTAAAAACACTGTGATCCTTAGCAAAGGCAACGAAGTCAGCGGCCGTGGAAAAGTCCTTCCGGGACTTGCTCTCCTCTATCACGCAGACCGAGGTGGCGACGGAGCGGAATCGTGCTTGCCCAGCCCGGTCGGTCGTCCGATAAATCACCACCAAATCGCCCCGCTTCATTCGCGTCAGGACCAGCTTGGCGATGTATACTTTGTGGATAGTATTGGTGTGAGGGACGTCTTCCTCAATTGCAGGATCTTCGTTTCGTAGTATTGAGTCTGGGAAGAGACTCGTATGATAATCGGGGTATATGGCTAGCAGCCATTTTTTCTTTCCAGATGTGTGTATAAACGGAAAGTCCATCTCAATGTTACCGGTGGTCGTATCCATCGACCGAACTAGAACAAGTTCCTCTCCGTTAACGGTCGTCTTCACACCTTTTTCTTCGAAGCCATACCTCTTAAAGATTTTTATCAGGCCAGGATGCGTATCGAATACCGTGACGTACACTTCCTCTGCCCCGTCCCGCACTGCATGGTCGAGTATCCGCTTTATTATGCGCTCGCCCAACTTTGTTCCCTTTGCCTCGACTTTGAGAGTTCCAACCTTAAGGCGCCGCTTCGCCGGTAGATTGGGTGTCACGTCAACGATCGGACCATTTTCCATTTTTAGGTACACAAAGCCTCGGAGGCTTCCGTCATTGTCGTCTACAACGTAAACTGGCTCGTTCGCCTTTTTCGCGAACCAGTCGGAGAACTCAGCGTACTGGGCCTTTAGGCTGTCGAAAAAGTCGTCATTGAGATCGACATCCTTGAATTTTGTTGGTCGTAGCGTCTGTCCCATGGTCCGTTCCCGACTCACTTGCGGTTGCACCAAGAGCGTCTGCAATTTTGCGCGTAATGCAATGTCCTCAGGGCGTGCCCAACAGCTTTGTTTTTCAGAAAACTGTGCCGGTGTGTCGGTCTTGAATGCGACTTCGTAAAGTTGGACACCGCCTCGTCTCACCTCACCTCACCTCGCACCACCACCTTGAACTCCGTCAGCGCTTCGGCTGCTGACGGTCGGCGGCGCTCTCCTAAAACAAGCCTAATGGATCACCTCGCGTCGTTCCCCCGCTGGGCGACTGGAGGACTTGTTTTACAGTATCCCCCATGCCCGAAACCTCCCCCTCCCCGTCATCTCGCGCAGGCCGAGTTCCAAAACGATTCGCCGCGCCGCCTGCGGCGTCACCTCGAGCGCCTTGGCGACCATCCCGGCCGAAACGAGCGGTTTTGCCATCACCAGCTCGACGAGCTCCGGCAAGTTTTGACGACGTCCGCCGACCTTCCAGTTTTCGCTCGAGAAGGGTTCGCGCCAGTGCCAGTCGGTCATGCTCTTTCAAGCCCATCTCGGCGGCACACTCTCGAGGTTATCCGATCCATTTCGCCGAAGGACCGGGGGAAACGCCGACGGATGGTGCTGAGCTCACGTTCTTTGTCTGGCGAGAGTTTTGCGAGCGCGCGGAGCCGCCGTCGATCCAGAGACCCTCGGTGAGCGAGTTCATTGAACTCCTGCGGAAGCTCATGCGGCGGTCTGGAAGGCAAAAAATATGACAATAACCGGCGAAAACAAGCCAAGAATTGCGATGTTGGGCTGGGGCTCTCTGATCTGGGATGTTCGACCCGAATTCGACAACCAGCACGGCCCATGGCATGACGATGGCCCGGTACTGCCGCTCGAATTCTCACGCGTTTCGGGTGCCACACGCGGTCGTGCCCTTACTCTCGTCATAGATACTGCCAACGGGTCGGACTGCACTGTCAAATACGCACTTAGCAAACGCCGCGATCCTGAAGATGCTATCGCTGATCTGAGGGGGCGAGAAGGTACCATCCTGAAACGGATCGGATTCTGGTTCGCAGATGGACGGCGTAAATACGAGTTCGGCGTTCCGGGAGCGGTCGCTACCTGGGCGCAAGACCGAAAGTTTGATGCGGTGATATGGACCGCCCTCGAATCCAACTTCAAGGAAGATACCGGCGAAAGTTTCTCGATCGATGCTGCCATCACACATCTAAAATCTCTGCCGGCTGAAGGAAAAGCAATGGCGGCCGAATATGTTTGGCGGGCGCCATCACTTGTGAAGACACCATTGCGCCGGAAGCTTCAGAGTGAGCCTTGGTTTACAGAAGAAAAGAACGGCTCGGGGCAGTGACATGGCGACGTTGGTAGAAATCGTCCCCTATGATCTCAACTGGCCAAGGCATTTCTCAACGATTTCATCCGAACTCCGCCAGCTTTTGGGAAACAAGGTTGTCGCCATTGATCATATTGGAAGTACATCAGTGCCTGGTCTGTCGGCAAAGCCTCTCATCGACATCGATATCACCTTGAATGGCCTTGCCGATATTCCCGCTGCGAGCGCGGCTCTGATCGAGGCGGGATACGATCCTCGCGGCAACCGCTATGGCGACGATGTCTGGGCCTTCCTGCACAGCGGCAGCACACGAAAGCAGCGTGTCTATCTTTGCCCGCCTGACAATGAAACGCACCGTCGTCGCCTTGCGTTTCGGGACTACCTGCGAAACCATAAGGATGTCGCCGATGCCTATGCTCATCTTAAAGAGCGGCTCGCCAAGCAGTTTCCTTATGATGGAGATCGGTATACGGCGGAAAAGAGTAGCTTCATCAGCAACGTGGTCGAGCGTGCTCGTTCAGTCGCTAATGGTGCCATCGACTCGGAACAGGTTGGCGAAGGCTGATGATGGCACACGATATCGATATAGAGTTGTTTCGTCAGCTTGAACAGGAGTTGCACAGGCCAGATGTTCGCTCATCCCGAGAAGCCGTCTCCGCGCGGCTTGCTGACGATTTTCTGGAGTTTGGTACTTCCGGAGGGTCTACGACAAGCATCTAACTATCGATTCACTGGCGAAGGAAGGTCTTTCAGATCGTGTCACGTTGCCGGAGGTCCGTGATTTTACCGCAAGGATGATCGCAATAGATGCGGTATTGGTCCTGTATCGCAGCGTGAGGCAGGCAGATGGGGGCCTTCCCGAGCGAACAACGCTGCGAAGTTCTATCTGGAGGCTGATCGATGGCAGATGGAGAATGGCGTTTCATCAGGGAACGATCGTGCCAACCGCTGTGTTGTGCTCGGCTCCCGCTATTCCCGGACGCAACGTTCTCCTTCGAACCGCCACCTCTGATGACATCGAAGCGTCCTCAGCATCTCTGGATTGATGTGATGGAAGAGAGCGGTGAACTTCTCCTTCTTCCTTTGCCTTGCAGCATTCCGTATGCGGTCCAGCGCATGGGACACACTTTCCCGGTCCTGCGCCCGGCGCGTGCTTTGCTGGTCCGCATTCCCCTTGGTTCCTGCCCTTGGCTCCCCTTGCTCCGCCACCGATACTCCGGCGTTGTTCGCAAGCTTCGTTGCTACTATGGCAGGATCTGACTCCTCAAGATCGTTCTTCACCGGATTCAGCTCCTCGCCTTCCCGATGCGGACCAGCAGTGGCATCCCACTCTGGCCAATCCCGAGGTCTCCCGGTTCCCGCGCAAGGAGCGTCCATGCATGCCAGGGTCTCAGACCACGCCGGGTTGAATCGACACTCGCGCTGTCGCACCGATTCATATTGCCTTCCGCACACAAGACGAACGTCGGCACCCGAGAAGCGTCAATTTCGCGGTTCAATGGCTGGCCTACATGCTCCCCTGTCAACGCTTCACGCACCTCACGGCTGCCCGCGCATGACTCGGGGTCAATGTGGATCGCTACTCCTTCATTGCAATGGACTTTCACCATCTACTCCTTGCCGGTTTCTACCGGCGCACCTTGTTCTGACCCCAGCTAAGGAAGCTGAAACCACCGAAGCGGCTGCAGAAGCACGAGAGATCCCACCAACCCCCTTGGTGCTCAGCGCAACAAGGTGCTGCTCGGCACCGAAGCCGAGACGGGCGTCCTCATTCAGCAGCTTTCGGATGACCGGTGCGGCGCCCTTTGCAAGGACTTTTGGCGCTACTGCCAGCAGCCGCGACGCCAATCGATCATCTTGGCGGCGGAGCGCACGTTGCCTCGTCCCCGTCAGCCAGCAAGGCCAACGCACGCGGCACGCGAAGGAGTTACACCTCCCGGCCTTTTGACAGGGGCGTCGTGTAGGCTAGGGATTGTGAAACACGTTGAAGGGCGTGTTCACCGCGTCATTTGCACCATACAATTCGGCCAGCTTCTCGAAGGTTATCGTAATTTTTCTTCCGCCGTTCGGGTCGATCAGCTTCACGTTGGTTCGCTTGGGAGTCTCGTCCCCTGAAATGCCGTAGATCGTGACAAGATGGGCCATATAATTGTCTGGAGCGTCGGCATCCACTCCAACACCGAGAGGGCCGTGTGCCTTCAAAAGTGCTTCCCAGGCTCTGGCAGGCCGCGATTGCCCGGCAACACTGATCAGTCTGGACCGCTGCAAAAATAGCGGGATGTCTCGGGCTAATAGGGGATCACCGCTAGTAAGATAGTCCTTGAACGGAGATCCGAGGTGGTTGGCGGTCTCTCGTAGGCTCATTGGTCTCAGGAGCGACCAGGACAGGAGCGTCGCTGTTGTGGCAAGCCAACATAGCGCGCCATCATTCTGATCGACGGGGTTGATCGTCCCAGCAACTTCATAGTTCACGCTCATGGACTTCCTCTTCCAATCCTGGTTTCCTCTGGCCGGATCACACGACCAAGGACTGCGACAGATACATCGACCCGCTCGCACCGATCTTCTGCAAGCGGTAGGATGCTTGGTTGCTCGGCGCAAACAGCCGCCAGACATAGCTTGACCGGTAGCGAGCCATCCCATCCAAGAGATCATGGGGATCGATCAGCTCGACCAGATCAGGCCGGCTCATCGATGAAAACAGTGGAACCCGGTCGGCTGCGTCAAGCCCCTGAAGCACTGCCAGGGACGCCGGGTTCTTCGCGAAAGGCTCTTCCTCGGTGATCTCTATCGCTATCGGGGCTGCTCCAGCGAGCATGACCAGCAGCGCCCCGCGCGGCTTCGGCTTCGGTCGTGCCGTCGTCGGACCCGCGGCGGCGAGCCTGCGGCAGTCGATAAGCCAACATTTGTCGCCAAACGGTGAAGGCGGTGCGAGCGGGATTGGCGTCGGCAATGGAATTCCTTCTTCGTCGAAGCTCTTCAGTGCCAGGCCAGGCGTCCAGTCGGCCGGAACGTCCTGCCCGGCAACGATGACCACGGTTCCGTCGGGTCGAACCTTGTCGCGGTCGACGACGACCGTCATGCCGTCTTGGCGTTTCACCGCAAAACGTCTTTCGATCAGATCGTTATATTCTGGGTCCTCGAAGCGAAAATGGCGCGGTTGCTCGATGCGCGAAGCCGAGCGTGCCGAGACCGGCAGATCGAGCACCGCGAGCCGCCCGATCTGTCGCTTGTCTTCGCTGCCGGCATTCGGTTTGACCAGGAAGCCGATTTCGAAGCGCGCGCGGGTCGACAGGACGAGGCCTCCCAACAGCCCGCCGAGCGTTTCTCCTGGGGCGTCGACGTCCGTGATCGAAAAACAGCTGATGGGCTTCATATCATGGCCGGGAAGGAGATTGCCGTGGAAGTGGCGACCATTGATGTCGACACTCACCCAGATCGCCTCGATTTTCCGGGCAGCATTGGCGGGCAGTGCGAACTCGAGGTGACCGTCCCAGCTACGATCGATCGCGCCGCGTTCAGGGTTGGTCAGCGTTACGAGGACGGCGTCGCGCGCGAGCGGCTTTCGATCGAGGCCGGGACGACCGGCGATGCGCGGGGGCGGTTCCGCGCAGGGGCCAAAGAGCAGGAAGTTGGGTTGCAGCCCGATTGCGGCGGCCACATCGGTCATGAACTCGTCGCTGCGCAAGCGATCGTTGACGCCGATCAGTGGAGGGCGCGGCGTGAACGCGTGGACCGGCACTTCGGGTGCTTGAGCCCCCGCGCTCTTGTCTTCGGGGCTTCGGGCCGAGGCGACGTTTCGCCCGCTCAATCCGAGACGCGCGACCTGCGCGATCCCGGGCCGTGGCGCGATCTCGCGCGTGACGCTATATTCCGGAATGACGAATTGCGTCAGCAGGGGCGGTGCTGCAACCCGTTCGGCGGCATCGGCTGCGACAGGGTAGAGCGCGCCCGATCCCGCCATTTCGGGGACGTCAACGGAACTCTGAGCGGCCAGCCGGCCGGCCGATGCGCTGGCGGCGTTGCGAAAACTCGTATCGGTGCGGTCCTGCAGCCAATACTCGGCATTCTCGCCATAGGCGCTCGCCCCGACATCCCCCGCACGATCGAGGCGCCACGCTCGCTCCATGGAACGGACCGAGAGCAGATCCTCGTTCACGCCGTCCTTGCGATGGGTGAAGGTCAGTGCTGCGGCGTGGACCGGGCGGAAACCGCCGACCAGATTGGCCGCACCGCTCGGCACGGCAATTCGTCGAGGATCGGCCACAACCGGCGCGTCGGCGCGCGCGGTGAAGACCGAGGGCTGCGGGCGCGAGCGAACGCCGAGCTTGTGGCTCCCACCTTCGTTCTCCGTTGCGCCCATGTCGCGATCGACCACCAGGCTGCGCGGCAATGCATCGGCCCGAAGGATCTCCAGCAGCGCACTGTTTGCCCACGGCGCACGGTCGGCAAGGATTGCAAGCGCCCATTGGCGCAGGGCGAAATCTCCGGTCGAAGCCGGCACGATATCGGATGCGAAGCGACCGACATTGACGAATTTTCTGCGGTTGCTGTCTGGCGCCAGCAGCCGATAGCCGGACTGGTCGGCAGCCTGCGGCGGGCTGCGCGGCGCCGACATGAGCGCCCCCGCCTGTGCTTTTGCAAAAATTGCCAGGACATCGGAATAGTGCGGTGCCCGCTCGAGTGCGCCGGCGAGTGCAGGCGAAAGCCCATAGGCTTCGCCTGGTGTCCAGTCCTGCGCGAGTGCGGGCAGACCGAGATCGCGCAGGATCGGCGACCCGTTGGTCGGTAAAAAGTCGCTCACCCATCCGCTGCCTGCCGCAAGGGCCTCGCTCAGGCGCGCGAGCGCCCGTGTCCGTTGACCGGCGGTGAGCGGTGCCAGTTCGGCGCCCGTCAGATTGCCGGCGCGCACCTGGATCAACCAGTTCGTCGAGGGAGCTGTGCTGGAGACAGCGACAGTGTCGCAATGAACGCTGAGCCCCGCCGCGCTCTGCGCGAGGACGACATATTGCGGAAGGACAATCACTCTGCCCGCTTCGCCCTCGTCCAGGCGGTGAACGGCGTGCGTTGCCACCGTCACGGAAGGATCGGCAAGCCTTTTCAGGATTTCTCCGCGCCATGTCAGTTCAATGCCATGCCCCTCAACGACCGTGGCACTTCCCGACAGGCACAGGCCTGCCGAGGTTCCGGTCAGGACGAGCCGCCTCGGCCTGCCGTTCACAGGGGTTTGAAATTGGATCTCGAATTCGAGGTTGAACCCGAGCGCGGGCACGCCAAGGTTCCCGTCGAGCGCTGCGACCAGATGACCGCCATAGGCGATCACCTCTGCGCCATCAAAAAGACCGCCGCTTACCGACAAGGCCTCAGGGGTGACATCGTGCCAGGTCAGGAGCAGACTGTCCGCTGTAAGGCGCAGGACAGGCGAGGGCGAGATGGTGAGGCCCGGCAGGGTGAAGGTCGCCTGCTTTGCCTCCACGGTTCCCGTGATCGCGTCGACGTCAAATTCGCCCGTCAGCACCGCCTCGCCGACCTCGAAATTGAACGCGTAGGTCAAGATGACCTGTGGGCCTGCCGGGTCCGAGAGGCGTACCTTGATTGCGGCAAGCGCCAGGGGTGCGTCTGATTGCCCCGCGTCCAGCGCAAAGTCCAGGGGCAGCACGCCCGCAAGGTGGGCTGGCGTTGTTGGAAGCGGCGTGGACTGCCTGAGCGCGAACTCGAAGTTGCGGCCAAGCAGTTCGACATGGAGTACCGCCCTATCCGGAGGAAGGATCTTGAGCACGACCGGGGCCGCGCCGGTGACGCCCGGATCGGTCAACCGAAGGACGAGGTCGGGTCCGACGTCGAGAACAGGCATGGTGTTGGTTGCGAGCGCCAGCGAGGCGGCGGCGTCATCGGCGCGCTGCGGGACGCCGCCTGACCCGCTCCTGATCTCCAGAAAACCCTTGATCTTCAGTCCGGCAACCGCTGCACCGCCGCTCGCCTCGATGAGTGACAGCGGCACGAAGTCAAGGCATCCGCCAAGTCCGATGGAATTGTCCGGTCTGCCGCTCTGCGATACGGCCCAGCGATAGCCCTGCAGGTGATTGTGCTCGAAATCGTTGCGCGCCAGCGTCGCAACGTCGTCCTCCATTGGCGTCGGCACATCGGCAAACCAGAAATCGATCGGCAGGATGCCGGCCGGGGTCGATGCCCTCAGCGGGGAGACGCAGGAGACGAGCGTCGCACGGCCGAACAGACGGCTGAGGGTCATGCCGTCGCGCCGGACGCCGGAGGTCGTGAGCCCGCGCTGGTCGGTGAAGCTCCGATTGCCGCCCTCCAGCGCCCGTCTGGCGGTTCCATGTTGGAGTGTTACGCCGTCGATGACACCCGTCACGCCCTCGAGGTCCCCTGCGGCGGGAAGGCCTGGCATGTCGGCGATCACCGTGCCAGCGGCATCCCTGATCTCGACCGCCCCGATATTGTCCCCCACGCGCTCCAGCCTGAGTTTCAGATCGACGCGCTTGGCGTTTTGCGGCAGGAGGTTTGCCAGCAGTCGCCGCGGCCCGCTGCGGGTGATGAGTGCGCGCGGTTGGGCGGCTGCGAGTGCGGCCTGTCGGTTGCGGAAAGCCCAGAGGCGTTTCCAGCTATGAAGTTCGCCGGCTGTCCCGCCCCAGGCCTGCGGGCCGTTGGTATCGAGCGGCTCGAAACGGTCTTGCGGTGGAATGGCGGCGGGCGTGCCGGCTGCAGGGTCGGCCTTTTCCGGCGCCACGGCCGCCTGCGCGTAGAATTCGTCGCGTAGCGCGATATCCTGGCGCATCTCAACGAGGAACGGGAGCGTCTGGTTGCCGATCGGCCACAGCCAGTGGGGCGGCTGGACGGTGCCCGGTTCGGGTAGACGATCGGGTATCACCGCCTCACCGGCGTCGCGATGGCCGGGAAAAAACGTCACGCTTGGCATGGTGAGCGCTGCCATGCCGATCTCACCGGCATAGTGGGGGTCGATCTCGGGGGCTGCATAGACCCCTTCCCCGTCGCCGACCTGTTCATCAAGCCGCAGGAGCGGCGCAAGCCGGGTCGGATCCAGCGCATTTTCAAAGACGTAGGTCAGGTTGCGGTTGCCGCGAAGGCGGCGGAAGGGCGCCAGCTGGCGCAGACCCGAGGGCTGCGACAACGCGGTACCCGCCTCTGCAAGCGCATGCGCCTGGACGGTCGGGATCTTGTCGTGCCATGGCCAGATCCAGGGCCGGATCGCCGCAACCTCGTCTTCACTCGGCAAAAGGGCCGCGGGCGTGCGACAGGGCAGAGTGACGTTGAACAGGACACGGCCCGAAGAAATCCCCGTCACCGGAGAAAGGCGCAGATCCTCGATCTCGATGACGGCGCCGACCTGGTCGCGCAGGCGCTGCTGCGTGGCCTGCTCGAGGCCTTGCAGCAATCCGGGCGACACCGCGCGTAGCGACGTCGAGCGCATGGCGCGCTCGTCGTGATCGGGGAGAAGACGTTCGCGTGTCTGGCGGAAGGGTATGACCTGCAGGGCGCCTTCGATCACCATCTCGTGCTCGCCGATCAGAATGTCGGCCTTGTCGAGCACGAAGCCACCGCCGTCGTTCACCAGCTTGATGTAAACTGCAAGATCGCGGCATTCGGTGACGGCGACCGACCAAGGCCGCTGGTCGTCGCGAAAGCCCTCCCGGTCCGGTCGGTTTCCCAGCAGAATGGCCCCCGCCGGATCGTCGGGTCTGGTAACCCCGGCCCCGGTCGTTGGGGCTTCAGGTGCATGTTCAAGCAATGCGCTCAGCGCCTCGGCCGTCGCGTCTGAAAAGGGCCAGTGGAGGAGGCCGTTATCGAGCTGGGTGAAGGTCCAGAGCGGTCGCAGAACGTCAAGCCCCTCCTCGCCGCCCTCGGGCATGCCTGACTCGCGGCGCAGTTTCTGCGCGGTTTCGATGAGCGGGACGGTCAGCTTCACCGCCTGCGGATTGTTCGCGCAAGGCTTGGACCGGTCGGCGCGATTGCCTGCTACGACAATCCCTTCATCGTCCGGCTGGCTGCGCAGATAGCCGTAGCGGAGCGACGGGCAATCCTGCGCATGGCTGTTTGGGACCGCAACCGATCTGAAGCGAAGCTCCCTGGCATCCCCGTCGACCTCGAGACGATCGGGTTGGACGCTCAGCCCGTCAGGGCAGAGCCGCAGACGAGCGATACCCCCGTCGATGTGCAGCGGCCAATCTGCCCCGCGTCGAAAATAATCGGGTTGACCTGCCTGATTGACGCCCGGCCAGAAGAGAGCCTCGGGACCGGCGGTGCCGACGTCTTCGGCAGATAGCCATTTCGTACCTTTAAAGGCGGTATTCGAAAACGCCGATCGCAACGTCCCGAAGGCGCCTTGCCAACGGGCGATATGGCCGTTCAACCCGGCATTGCCGGGCAGCGTCTCGTCGAGGCAGAGGCTGAGCCCTCGTCCGACCTCGCTGACGGCGGCGGCCGGAACCGCCATGGCCCGCGTGCCGATCTTGAACCAACCGTCGAGCCTGGTCGGCTGGCCGGGAACCGCGATGCGGCCGAACAGGCAGATGCCGTCGGGATAGAGGAAAATCGAGCGCTGCGGCGTGCCCTCGGTCGCCCTGATGCCGCACTCACGCCGCAGAGCCGTCAACAGTCTCTGGCGCCCGATCCGGGCTGCCTGCGAATTCTCCTGCGGGACCTCGATACGACCCTGCAGCAGCTCGTAGAGCGGCCGGCCCGGACCATTGGAAAGGAAACGGGCAACAAGCGGCGTGCTCATGGCGCCAGCGGGCGTGCCGTTGTCGACAGGGTTATAGGTATAGAAGTGGTCATCTGGCTGGCCCTCTGTATGAGGCCTGAAACGCTCCTGATCGTAATTGAGCGCAAGGACGTTGCGTCGGTGCCATTGATGGTTCGTGCTCGTGCGGTTTGGGGTCGCAAACCGGACAACCCTGAAGACGATATCGGCCCCGCCATAGGGACTGGTTGGCAGGGGGGCGGGCACGACGCAGAAGGCCCAGCCGTCGCCGAAGAGGCGGATCGCTCCTGTCGGCAAGGACCAGCTGCTTGTATATCTTTGCGGATACAGCGCCGTCAGCCAGGGTAGTTCAGCCATGCTTTTCCCCCCAAAGTTCACGCATCCTGTTCTCGCGCTGCACCCAGGCGGTTATTTCGGGCTCGTCGAGCGGTTCGAGAGCGGCACCCGCCAGACGCTCGGCGATCACGGTCAGCGCCTCCAGTTCGCCAACATTGCGGATCCGCTCCGGATCGCCGTCGTCACCGGTAAGCGCGAGAAAGGCGGTCAGCACAGGCCGCCAGTCCGCCGCGCCGGTCCTTGCCGCGACGATGAGCGCGTCGCCCGTTGCGGGAGGAGGAGCGTCAGGCCCACAAGGCGTCCAGATCGCATCCGCAGCGTCACTAAGGCTCCAGATGGCGAGACTGTTCTTCATCGCGTCCCATAGCGCTGCGTCGATGTCCGGGCTATGGCGGCGAAGCACTGCTGCCGAGGCGGTTTCGATCGCTTCGGCAAGGTCGGGCGGCGCCGCGTCCTGCGAGGCCAGGCCGTAAGCCACGGCCGCTGCCAGCCGTTCGGGATCGAGCAGCAGACGGATCCCGAAGGCCAGATCCTCCTTGCCGGCGATAACCCCGGGATCGAGCGCGCCTCCGACCTCGGTCAGGGGGCGCACCATGGCGAGCGCGATCGGGAAGGGATTTGCCAGGCGTGCCGTCGCATCGCCCGGCGTCGCAAGCCGCAGTGCGATCGGCGCTGCGCGTGCAAGCGGCCCCTCGCCCGGCAGACAGCCCGGTTTCCAGGCATCGGCCGGGCACGGTTCGCGCGGTGCTATCGGGCGCCCCTCAGCGGCCGGCGCGCGGACTTCTTCCGCATCTAGGCCAGCCCTGAACGTGACCTGCAGGCCGTCCCACCAGTCGCCCGGATGACTATGGCCCAGTTCGTAGACCTCAACGTCCGGGCCGGTCTGGATAAGCACAAACGGCTCGGGTCCGCCCTGAGCGCCGCGGTTGGTCCGGACCGCGGCAAAGGTCTCCTCCATGCCGATCCGCTTGAGGGAGAATTGAAGCATCGCCCCGCCGTCAGGCAGCATGGCGACCGTGCCGGCGACAGTCTCCCGACGTCGCTCGTCGCCTTTGAGGCTTTCGAAGTAGCGTGGAAAGCGGATCGAGATGCGGTGATCTCTTGGGGTCAGGAACGGCAAACCGGGATCGTCGGGCGCAAGCGCCTCCTTCCAGAGCCGGTAGATCGCCTGCAGAGGGGCAGACCAGGTGCCGCCATGCGCGCGAAGGGCCATCAGTCCGGGGTCGGTCTCAGCTTTCGTAGCAGACGACTCTTTGCGGCTCATGGGTACACGGACGATCGCCGACTTGCAGGCGATCGCACGCGCACGCACGTCGAGCTGCGTGTCGTAGAGAAACGCTTCGGCCGGTGTCAGGAAGGCGAGCGCACCAAAGCGAGCCGTGGGCACGGTCCCGAGAAACTCCGCGTCCTTCGCAAAGGCCGGGCTCCAGGCTTCGTCGATCTCGTCGACAGGCGGCGTGGAAAGGCGCGGCCTGGGGCTGAGCTCGAGTTTCGTCGCCCAGGATGCGTCATAGAAGCTGCGCTGATAGCGCCGCTCTGTACCGACATATTGCAGCTGCCGAAAAGAGGGCAGGTTGGAGGCACTCAGAGCAGCTTCCGCGTGACGGGCGAAGACGACCTCGTGGAAGAACGGACCATCGCCCTGCTGCTGGACCAGTCGTTCTGCAATGAGCTGCGGCGGCTCGAGACGCCGGACGCGATCGCCGACATAGCCGCCGACGCTTTCGAATGTCCAGTCGTCGCTCGCCCCAGTCGTATCGCCGGTCATTGCGGTCAGCAGCCGATCGTAGCGCTGTTCGACGGCGACGCGCACCAGCCGGCTCATTGCCCACTGCTGAGTGATCTCGCGGGTGAAACGGTACTCGCCGCCCGCGTCGGCGCAAAGTGTCTCGACCATGACGGCGAGCGGCGCGATGGTCGTCGTGTTGTCGGCGTCGAATATCGGACCGTCGCCTCGCTCGCCAAGGGGTGAGGCTGCAACAAAACGGCGCGCCCAATTGGCATAGCGATCGTTCGCCTTGACCTTCTCCGCCTCCGGCAGAGCCTCGCTTGTCGTGTCACCCCATTTGTGCCACGGCCAGTCGACGGCCTTGATACGGGCCTCCAGAGGTGCAGGCACGGTCTGGCTCGGCTCACCTGCTGCGATCGGGCGAAGACTGACCTGCAGTCGGTCAAGCGCGATCTCCGTCAGGCTGCGCTTTCCGGATTTGGCGAGCAACGCATCGGCCGCCCTGATCGGCAGATCGAGCGCGAGATGGTTGCGGATAAGCGTCCAGGCCGGATGAGACGGCCCGTTGCGCAGCGACAGGAAGATCGTCTTGACCAGATCGAGGAGGCTCGCCTGGTCGACAGCCTTGCCGGTCGTGGCATGACGTGCGGAAAGCTCGACGCCAAGGCCGAGCTGCCAGAGCGCGGCCCAGCCCTGGGGATCGTCGACCTCGGTGTTGCCGTCCATCCAGTCGGCAATCGAAGCGCCGCCGCTCAACGGCTTTCCTGTGGCCGCAGTCAGCGCCCAGCCCTTTTCTGAGGCCGCCACGTCCAGTTCCCCGAGGAACCAGTCGAGCGCGGCGTGCAGACGCCGCCCGGCGATTTGCGCCCCGTTGGCGAGCGGGAGCTGAGGGGGCGATGGAGGCGGACGGACCGGAAAGGCCGAGCGCTCGAGTTCGGGGGGCCAGACCAGTGCCGGTGGTAGCGGTGGCTTGAGGATCTCAGATGGGGGATCGTCCTTGGCAGGCCCGCTCCTGAGCGTGCGGGCGAGCGCCGGCGGCCAGGCCTGCCAGTTCTTGGTATCGATCAGGCTTGCCGGCGACTGTCCGCCGAGTTCAGGATCGGTCGCATCGAACCGGGTGATTTCGGTCCAGACGGGTTGGAAGTCCGGCGAGGTGCGCGCGACGTCGGCGTTGAGCAAGGTCTCATCGGGCGCCTCGAGGATGCGAAACCCCGCCAGCCGAGCGAGCGGCGCCGTCGCATCCGAAAAACCCGACCAGCTTACCGTCACCGCCCGGCGGGCGTCGCCGGCGTTGACGTAGTCGACGACTGGCTCCTCGCTACCGGGCACCGGCAGCGGCACGTGCAGGGAGCCCATGACCGCCGTCGGCCGCCGGAGACCGGCCGCGACCGGGGATAGCTCGGGCGGCACCAAGGGCCATTCGAGATGCCCGAGGACGATCCGATCTTCGCCGCTCTTCTGCGTGTCCTGGGTGCCGGCAGCCCGTTGTGATCGCGGCGAACTCTTGCCGAGGCGAGCATAGAGCCGCACGGCACTCACCGAGGAATAGGTCGCATCCGGATCGTCGTCGCGTGGCCTGGCGGCACGAGTACGGATGAACAGTTGCCAGCCAATTTCGGATTTTCGATTTTGAAACGCGTTGCGCACCGACGCCAGGTCGTGATTGTCGTCGACCGGTTTGCCGCCATGATCGAACCATCTTGCGCCTTCTGCCGGCAAAGACAGCGCAAACAGCTCCCGGCCATCCGGCCCGTGCTTACCCCCCTCATCCAAGCTCCTCTGAGCCGTTTCACGGCTCACCCGCATGATGAGATCGCCCGGCCGGCAGGTGCGGTCCGTCAGCATCCGGCCCTCGCCCTCACCCACCGCGGCCGTTGCCTTGGGGTAGTGACCGATCGGGATCTCCGGCAACTTTCGAACAATGATCTCCCAATCCCGCGGATTGGCGATTCCGGGCTTGCTCGGTACCGGCGGCTGCGACCACTTCATCTGGCCGACGAGATGACCGTCCTCGAAGCAGAGCATGATTTCAGCGTCTTCGGGAGGAAGCGGCGTGAGGCTCGGGCGCAACTGCGCGGTCACCCTCAAGGCCTCGCCTTTGTCTCCCGCCTGACTGACGGGCGTGATGAGCACGAGAAGCTGACGGATTGCGCCGGCATCGCTGAGTTGAGGCGGAAACAGGTCCGCCGTCGGCACGGTCAGGCTATAGGGCGGCGGCAGGGAACGGTTGGCGGTCAGGCGCGATACCGGCAGCACGTCGCATGTGAAAAGAGGTTTCTCGACGATACTGCCGAGGTCGAAAATCTCGACATGGTAATGCTGAAGATAGTCGCGCACGGCGATGCCTATGCCGGGCGCGACGTCCCATTCAGTGAAAGGCTTCTCCCAGACGATGTCCCAGGCAAGCGCAAGCAGATCGTCGTCGAAATGGGCGACCGGATCAAAGGCAGGCTTGACGCCATTGTTGAAACGGATGCGGTCGGGCTCGACAAGCGGATGGAGCGGACAACGGTGGATCGTATGCTCGAATGCAAAGCCCTCCGTATAGGCGAAGCTGATTTCGGGCCGCGCGATCGAAGGGTCGCGTTTCGTCGCCCAGTCCGGCAGCCCCCCTTCGGCGACCACCACCATGCCGAAATGGGCAAGGGATGCCTCGTCGACGGGCGCGCGTGACGTCCCGCTGCTCGCAAGATCGCCGGCGAGCCGTCTGACGCCATCCTGCAGCCACTGCATCAGGAACGCCTGGTTGCCAAGCGCCTGCGCCCGCGGGCTCAAGTCGTCGGTCGGTCGGTCGTCGTTCAGCGCCTTGTCATAGGGGTGAGCGACATTGAAGTCCGGGTCGGCGTGGCGAGGCCCAAGGGCGACGCGATCGTCGACGAGGGGCGCGCCGACTTCAGGCAGTTCGACGCTGCGAAGACGCGGAAGACCTGCTCCGATATTGAAGGGGAATCCCGGAGGGGCGTTCTCCGCGGTGTAGCTTCCCGCCAAAAGGGTGCGAAGGCTGAGCGTCACCCCGTCAGGAGCATCGTTCGCGACGAACCTCCTGTCGGCGTCAACGACGATTGTCGCCGTCTCGTTCTGGACAGCAACAAGACGTCCCTGTCGATCGAAGACCCTGAGTGTCGCACCCTGCCCCGCAAGGCCGGTGATCGTCGCATAGTCGGCCAGGCCCGGTGCCGGTACCGGATAGAATACGCCGTCCTGCGGCGTCGGCATGATCCAGATCACCCAGCGCGGCACGCCGCCGGCAGAGCCTGCCTCGATCACCGAGAAGGCGAAAGGCTCACCATTTGACGCGACGCCGGGCGCATTGGTCCCGATCGCGGCCGAAAGAGCGGCAGGCGCGGATGCCAGGATGGGGGCCGAAATCTCGCCAGGGATCGGCGGAACTTTGCCGGGTTCCAGGATCGAGGACAGGAACGGCGCCATGAGCCCGCGGGCGTTGCCGACGGCGCCCTCGTTCAGCCCGACGGCGATGCGCGCGCTCAGCGTTCGTCCGAAAATCGAAATACCGACCTGTGCGTGGCCCTTGAAGCCGAGATCGGTCGAGCCCGTCAAACCCAATTCGAGGGTCAACAGCAGCTGGATCGTCAATGGAAATTCGAGCTCGATGTCGATCGAAAAGAACTTGGCGTCGATATGGAGCCATGCCTGGATCTTGAGCACGACATTGATGCTGATGCCGACCTGGCCGTAGATGCCAGCCGGTAAAGGCAGCAACATATGCTGGCCGACGAGGAGGCGCGTGGCGAACTTGACGTCGGCCTCGGCGACAAGGCGCAGGCCGAGGCTTCCACCGCCGGCACCGCCGCGCAGGCCGAGCTTGCCGCGGGCCGAGAAATAGAGGCCGTGGACGATCATGCGCTTTTCGATGGCAAAGAGGATGCCGCCGCGGCACTCGACCGTCAAAAGGCCGAGGTCCAGCGAGAAAACCAGCCGGTCGACCCAGCCGATCTCGCCACGCACCCGGTTGGGCTCGATCAGCGCGACGAATTCGAACGGCATCGGGTCGAGAATGAGCTTGAAAAGCGCGGCCAGCTTGTCGCCCTTCTTGCCATAATAGACGTTCTTGCCTTTGGTCGCATAGGCCAGCAGGCGCTGTTGGCGCGGCGAATAGAGAATGAAGCCCTTGACCAGGGGGCGCTGATGCATGTTCTCGACATCGTTGAAGTAGTCGTCGACGCTGATCGGAAGCCAGGCCCTCATGGCGGTGACCATCGTCAGATCGGACCGCATGGCGCCGAGCAGCTGCACGACGATTGTTCTCAGTCCGGCCTCGCTTTTCGCATCATAGGCGGCGCCCTGACCCTGCGTGGTGCCGAGCGTCAGCGCGGCCTCCAGCGCCACGACCCATTGCGCGGGCTCTCCCGGTTCCTCGACTTTGTCGAACCAGCTCTCCTGGCGCGCAAGCGTTATATGCGCGTCGATGTTGGCGTTCATCCGCTCGATCGTCTTGGTGAGCGGCTGGTCCTCGTCGATACCCTGCATGATGACGGGGAACATGCGCACGCCCAGCCCTCCGCCGATCTGGCGCAGATAGATCGGCAAAGGCGGGATCTGGTAGCTGATCTTCGACGCCTCGATCGCAATGAACCAAGCGCGGACCCAGACGTCGTCGGCGCGTCGCAGTTCCATGAAGCCGACCGCCGCTCCGAGTTCGGGCAGGCCCGGGATCGTGATGACGCCATCGCCCTTGAAGCCCTTGCGGGTCGTCTCGTCGATTGAGACGACCGAACCGCCGAGGCGAAAGCCGTCGGCGGCCTGGACCTCGACGCGCAGGTCCTTGAACTCGATCTGCGGTATCACCGCCCCGTCAGCGGGCATGCCGATATAGAGTTTATGGAAGTCGATCTCCGCCGAGATCACGTCGCCGGTATCTGCAAACAGGCACTGCCCGCCGATGATCAGCGCCGGACGCATCCGTTTTTCGTCGCGGATGCCTGAGAAATCGTATTTCGGATGGAAACCCAGCGAGCGGATTTCCATGCGGAAGACGTTGAAAGCGTCGAACACGACGGGCTCGCGCAACTCGACCGACAGTTCGACATGCTCGATGAGTTCGTCGCTCAGCGGCGCGCGGTTGAATTCGATGGTCGCGGCCTCGAGGTTTTCCAGCATCTTTCCATCGAACTCGCCCCATTCGGGTTGAAACTGCGCCTTGCCCGAGACCTCAAAAAAGAACAGCTTTTCCTGCTTGGCTGTTTTCCGGTAGCGCAGCTCGAGCTGCGAGATCTCGAAGCGAAAGCGAACGCCGCCCGTGACGATCGGCTTGTCCTTGTCGGCGAGTTCGCAGACAAGCTCGTCAAGGACGATTTTCGAGCCTTCCTGCTTGAGGCCGATGGCGAGCCGGATCGGCGCCGACGACAACAGCTCGGGCAATTTGCCCGTGGCCCCGATCGAGAGGTGGCGCATGCGATTGCCCTCGATCTCGAGCGAGGCATCGTTGAGCAGGAACGGCTCGTTGAGCGCGCCGACCTTGATCTGAGTCGCCAGAAGCCTGGCGGAAAGATCAAGGCCGCCCGACCCGATACCGAACTTGCCGACCTCGAAGGCAAGAATTCCGATCTCCTCGCTGACGACGAAGGCGCGATAGGTTTCGCCAGGCAGCGTGCCCTTGTTGAGTTCGACGAGAAACCGGCCGCCGTCGAGTGTCAGCTGCAGAAACGGAAGCTCCGTGGGAACGGGCAGCGTCTCGTTGCCCTTTATCGGAATTGTTCGAACGAGGTAGATCTTGGTGCCCAAAAGCTCGAAAGGCTCACTGATGTCGGCGCGCAGCTCCTTTTCGAGCTTGAATGCCGCAAGATGATCGGGCGGCGGGGCCGCTATCTTGCGCTTGATCGGAAATTCGGCCTTGTCGCGCAGCCGTACGGACATGTCGGCGAGGTCGAGCCGCAGGACGGTCGTGCCCTCGACCTTGTTGCCGAGCACGTCAAACTTCAACGTCGCGTGAAGATCGAAGGCGTTGACGTCTGCCGGTCGGCAGATCCGATCGATGGCGATCTTGACCGGTCCGATCGTGCCGCCCTTGTCGCTGAACAGGTCATTGGCCGCCTGTACCGCCATGTCGAACCGCCAACCCCGCTCCGCGTCAAGGCCGGGGCTGGAAAAGCGCGCGGGCGACAAAGGCAGCGGAACCGGCTGCGGCTTGGCGGGCTCGACCGGGCATCCGGAGCAGTCACCGACGCCAGCACCGGCATTGTCGGGATAAAGGGGCGCAAAAGCGGCGCTGTCGCCTTCGAATGCCTGGAGGACGCGGGGCATCTCGCCATCCGTCCAGCTGAGCATGGCGAGCGCCTGCCACCGGCTCCCGTCGCTGGCAAGATGGGCCGCAGCGAAGGGCTTTCCGCCGGTACGCGGCATGGCGGGCAGCGAATCCTGCTCGGTCTCGGACGATCCTTTCGTCAGGAAACGCATGGCGTTGAAGCTCGCGCTTGCAACGGTTCGGGCGGTTTCATCATAGCCGTGAAGCAGGGAAGCGGTCCATTTGCCGGCGCGCTCATAAAACAGAAGCGAGCGCAGCTGGGGTTTGGCGAGCGCGACCGAGACGCCAGGCAGCGTCAAAGAGAAGTCAGGATCGGCGATCGGTGCCGCCGGTGCTCCGCCGGACGCGGCAGGCGGGATCAAAAGGACGATCTCCTCCCCGTTCACCACGGCGCAGACCTCGCTGCCGGCAGGAGGCGGCGCGGGTTCAGTTCCCGTGACCGGCGCCGGGCCTTCCGGACGCCATTCGAGGCGCAGCTGCCGGTCCGCGTCGAAGCGGGCGAACTGCAGCGCGACGAGCGTCATTGCGCCAGGCGCCGGTTCGGCCGCCTGCTTGTCGATCCAGGGAATGGATTTCAGGATTGCTTGAAGCAGACGATCATTGTCCTGCTTCCACAAAATGGTGAGCAGCCCGCTGCGGTCGAAACTGCCATCGACGAACGCGATCCTCGGATCTTCAGCCGGCAGCACGTCGTCGGATGACCATACCTCGGTCAGGCCATGGCCTGAAAGCGGCAAGCGATAGGGATCGAAAGCCGTACCGGCGACATTCGCAAACAGGTGGCCTGAGTTCGCCTCGCAAGTATGGACACTGGTTCCACGCAGATGCAGCCTGATCGCCTTGGCCTGCCAGAGCGGTTTCTTCGCCCAACGGCTGGTAAGGGAGAGCCCGCCGATCTCGACGATGAATTCGGGGCAGAGGTGGGTCAGCCCGTCCGCACCCGTCTCCGCAAACAGGCCGAAGCGAAACCGCCAGCAGGCGCAGTCGACACCGAGCGCGCCGAAGGGCAGCGACAGCGTGTCCGGATCGGTGCTGACGCCGTTGGCGGGATAGTGGTCTTCGATCAGCTGGACGACGAGGACGTAACGGTTGCCGTCGAAGCTGAGGCTTGCCTGGAAGCTTGCATATGTGAGGACGGTTTGACCTTTCCAGCGCAGCTGCAGGGTCCGAGCAGTCGCAGTCAATCGGTGGCCGGCAGCGGTATTTTGAAGGGTCAGACCGGCGGTCTCGAAGCCGACGCCGAGTGGCATGGTTGGAATGAGGGGAAGTGCTACATTCCAGGCCGGTAGGGCAACGGAAAGATCGATGCCGGCGAGCCAGCCGAACCAGGCGCCGATCTGCGGAAGCGTGATGGCGAGGTTCGGAAAACCGGACGGCAGCCAGCCGGTGGTGACGACGATGCCGTCGAGGTCGAGCCGAAAATTTAGATCGTCAATGCCGATATTCGGCAGGGTCGGCGGACAAACGCAGGCAAAGCCTGTCGTGAGCGGCAGTCTGAGTTGAGCCCCGCCGACTGCGCTGACGTTTGACCATTGCGTGCCGTCCGCAGCAACTGCAGTGACTACCCAATCGAGATAGAGTGCAAAGAACGGGTGCTCCGGCGTATAACTGCTCGGCCGATCGGCGCTGCGCACAGCGATGCGAATGCCACTGAGTTCCACCCCCGCCGCGAACTTGAGGCCAATCAGGCCATGATGCTCGAACCGCTCGCGGGTTTCTGCGACACTGAGGTCGAGATTGAATTGAACGAGGCCAGCGTCCAGATCATCATCATGGACAGCATCGACAAGTGTAAAGTCTACGCTGTCGGCAGAGCCTGAGCTGATCTTCAGCTGTCGGTAAGTGTTGCCGGTACGACCAACCAGTTCACATGACACTTCGCCATTCGACATGCCTGGTATCGATAAACGGAAGATCTCGGGATCGATCTTTCCCATAGTGCATCGTCCCCCACGTGCAACACATCAGGAAGATTGTATTCTATTCAATAGTGAAATTGCTAATTAGACCGGCCGTTTCCTTACAGCCAGGAATGCGCTGCGGCGGAAGGAATCACGCGAGGAAACTTTCCGAGAATTCTAGAAATTGGATTGGACTGGATAGATTACCGTTGAGCCGACTTGATACTACTCAAACCGACCAAAACATACTTCCACGGAACCTGAACACAGTCAATGGTTGCATCAGCAAGTGTGATATTTTTCCTTTTAACGGAGCCCGAGTAAAACTAGGGCTGTGCCGCGCTTATCCTATTTTTCATTGAACGCGATTTTTTCCCTCCTCCCCAACATGACCGGACACTGATCTTAGGCTGTTGATAGCGACCTTCAGCCGGGAGGATCCTGCGGAATCTGTATCGAGACTCCAGCGGCGCTTAATGCAGTCAGGAAGGGTCGGGAACTGGTCCCTCCCGCCTTTTTTGGCGGCCGAAAAGGACGAAACGCTGTGCGCAATCACACCAATCGCGAGATCAACGCCTTCCCCAATCAAACCACCTGCCGTTAGTCTTCAGCTGATTTGGAGTTCCGCGTGATCCGTGTGTCTTCCCGTCAATGGTGCATGGCATCGGTCAGGTCAACGGATTTGGCCGTCGATCCACCCCAAGAGGCGCTGAGGTCACGGCATCTGGCTGGCGCCCCGCGCCTGTCGGGAAGCCTAAACAATACCCCATGCCCGAAACCTCCCCCTTCCCGTCATCTCGCGCAGGCCGAGTTCCTCGACAATCCGTAGCGCCGCTCGAGGCGTCACGGCAAGTTCTTTCGCGATCATGCCTGCCGACACCAGCGGCCGCGAGATCGCCAGTTCTATCAGCTCTGGCAGCTTTGACGAGGCGCGCTTCCCGACCAGCCGGCGTTCCATCGCATGCCGGGCAAGGGTCAACCGATCGTGTTCCTTCAGGCCAAGCTCGGCGACGGCGATGATGCCGGCGAGCAGCGCCAGCAAACGCGTTTCGCGATCGCGATGCCGGCGGCGATCGACGGGAATGGTTTTGAGGCCGACATTGATTGCCGCCAGATGCACTGCGGTGGTCATGCCGGCCTGACGCAGAATGGAAGCGGCAAACAGCCGGCCAAGCCAGGGCGCATGCTGCAGAACTTGCAAATCATTCCAGGCATCAAGAGCAACGATCGCCTGCAGCACCGCCGGCATATCGTTCGTCTGGCGCACCACACCGCGCCATTCCTCCAGCCGCTCGTCCTCGTCCCAGTCGAGATCATAGACCAGCGGATCCTTTTCGCGGCCGCCAACGCGGCTGGGTGCCTTGGCCCGCTCGATCGCAGCATTGGAGCGGGCGAGCAGTGCATCGATGGCGGCAAACTCAGCGTCGAGTGTGCTGGCGCCATCACCGCCGTCCTCCCCCTCCCCTCCTTCGGCTTCATCGACACCCGGCTCGGCACCGTTCGCCGTGGCGCCATCGGTGTCTTGCACCGCAGCCGACACGCCGACAGCGAAGCCGTGCCCACAGAGACTGCGGAGGCCATCGGAGCTGAGGGCCCAGCCCGATGGCTGCGATGCGATCCGCCGCCGGGTGCGCAAAACATCGCGGGCGATGGTCAGTTCGTGGGTCGGCGTGCGAATATCCTTCGTAACGTCATGCAGGACGAGGTCTTCTAGGTGGACGAACTCACCGTCGATCCACAACGAGGCGCAGGCGTCGGTGAAGTGGGAACGTTCGACAAAACCCTCGCCGACCGGCGAACGGGCAATTCGCTCGTCGAGACGGGTCAAGGCGGAGCCGGCATCCGAAATCGGCCGCAGCAGGTTTAAGACGGGCAATCTGGCGAGATCATAAGACATTGAAAACATGGTAAATGATTCTCTAAACAGACACCAGTGGATACTTTGTGTCCGTCACTACATGGTTTCGTGGGTTGGCGCTATAACCATCGATAAGTATCAAGTATCGATAGTGATGGATTTGGCGGCGCAGAACCGCTAAAGTCGGGGCAAGTCACAGCGCCAGAGACCGCCATGCTAGAGCCAAAAGCCCTCCCCTCCCCTGTCGATCCGGTGCATCGCCGCGCCGAGGAACTTGATGCACTCGACGCCATCCTGCCGTTTGCCCGTCGTGATCAGCTAGCCGCATTGCTGACGGACGATGATGTCGCCACCTTAAAACATCTGGCGCAACAGGGCATGGGCGGCAACACGCTCAGGGCGCTCGCTTCCGATCTCGGCTATCTTGAGGCTTGGTGCGCGCTTGCCATCGGCTCTCCCCTGCCCTGGCCGGCGCCGGAGAGCCTGCTGTTGAAATTCGTCGCTCATCATCTCTGGGACCCTGTTGAACGTGCCGAGGATCCGAACCATGGCATGCCGGTCGAGGTCGAGACAGGATTGCGCGCCGAAGGGTTTTTACGGGTCAACGGCCCGCATGCGCCCGACACGGTGCGCCGGCGCCTGACCTCGTGGTCGATCCTGACACGCTGGCGCGGACTAACCGGAGCGTTTTCGGCGCCATCATTGAAGACCGCGCTCCGGCTTGCTGTGCGCGCCGCGCCGCGGCAAAGCCGCCGCAAGAGCAAAAAAGCGGTTACCGGCGATGTCCTGGCAAAGCTCATGGTCACCTGCGCCGGCGATCGTCTGGTCGATGTTCGCGATCGCGCCCTGCTGCTGACCGCCTTCGCTTCCGGCGGCCGCCGACGCTCCGAAATTGCAAGCCTTCGCATCGAGGATCTGATTGACGAGGGGCCGGTGCATGCCGACCCGCAGAATTCCGCCTCCCCTCTCCTGCCCTGCCTGACACTCAACCTCGGCCGCACCAAGACGCCGAATGTAGAAGATAAGGCCCATGCCGTCCTGATCGGCCGTCCGGTCGGGGCTTTGAAGCGATGGATCCAGGAGGCAAAAATTGAGGCAGGGCCAGTCTTCCGTCGTATCGACCAGTGGGGCAACGTCGATCGCCGCGCCTTGACGCCGCAGTCCGTCAATTTCATCCTCAAGGCCCGCTGCAGGAAGGCTGGTCTCGATCCAGAGATATTTTCAGCCCACGGGCTGCGATCTGGTTATCTCACCGAAGCGGCCAACCGCGGCATCCCGCTTCAGGAAGCCATGCAGCAGTCATTTCATAAATCGGTGGCGCAGGCTGCAAGCTACTACAACAATGCAGAACGGAAGAACGGGCGGGCCGCAAGGCTGGTCATTTGACGGATTGACCCTCAAATCGCACCGTTGGCGCAAAAGTTCTACGAGGCAATTCAGGTCGCCGTCATGGAAAGCTGGAAATGTACTTGGTCTGCATCAACGCCAGCCACTGTCATAACGATAGCCTGTGCCGTCAAAATCGCGATAGCCGGAGTTGTCCTCATGACGCGGACCAACTCTGTAACGGTAGCCCGAGTCACCATAGTCGCGATAACCGACATTACCTTCATAGCGCGGGCCGCGGCTGTAGCGATAATCTGCGCCTTCATCATACCGCGGACGGTCCCTGTCCTCGATGAGAGCACCGGCAACCAGTCCGCCGATGAGCCCCGCCGCCAGCCCACCAACGATGGCAGCACTCCTGTCGCCGTGCCGGTGCTCGCGATAATCATGTGCGCTCGCGGAGCCATAGGAAGTGAAGATGCTGCCGGTCGCGACCAATGTAGCAAGTGTCGAGAGAATGATCTTTTTCATCGGCTACTCCATCAGAGCCTGTGTTGGGAGGTAAGGCTCTTTCTGGTTACTTGATGACATTGGCGCGCTGAACAGGCTGTGAATGTTGCGTTTCGCTGCCGTTCATCGACCGTTGGAGTTAAGGCCCCACGCCATCGGCCGCGGTAGAAATCAATCCAGTCATCGACCTTGGGTTAAAGATGGCGTTCCGAACAACCGACGCGGCGAGCCTTTAGGCACACGGCAATGTGAACGCCGCGCGACGCGCCAGCGGACACAGCCGAGCTACCAACATATCGTCCTTGCAATTACGGAATTATACTCCATAAATGCAAGGATGATTGAACGTCGAATATCTACAAAACTGACTGAGTTGATCGATTCGAGCCCCGCCGTTGCGCTCATTGGCCCGCGTCAGGTCGGCAAGACTACGCTGGCTCTCGCCATAGCCGAACAACGCCCATCAATCTATCTCGACCTGGAATCGGATGCCGACCGCGCCAAACTCACCGAGCCGGAGCTATATCTCAGCCAGCATAGCGACAAGCTCGTTATCCTGGATGAGGTTCACCGGCTACCAAATCTTTTTCAGAATTTGCGTGGGCTTATCGATCGGGGCCGGCGAAATGGGAGGAAGGCTGGCCATTTCCTGCTGCTCGGGTCCGCATCCATCGATCTATTGAAACAGTCGGGTGAGACTCTGGCCGGTCGCATCGCCTACCTTGAAATGGGTCCGATCGACGGCCTGGAAGTACCAGTTGATGATCTGAATAAGCTATGGGTGCGAGGCGGCTTCCCTGATAGTTTCCTTGCGGTAAATGATCGTGCAAGCCAGCGCTGGCGGCAGGACTTCATACGAACCTATCTGGAACGAGATATTCCCGTGCTTGGTCCTCGTATTCCTGCCGAGACATTGCGGCGCTTCTGCATAATGCTCGCACATCATCAATCCGGACTTCTGAATGCCGCAGAATTTGCGCGTTCGCTCGGCGTCGATGGCAAGACGGTCGCCTCCTATCTCGATCTCCTGGTTGATCTACTCCTCGTACGACGCCTTGAGCCTTGGCATGCGAATGTTGGCAAGCGCCTTGTCAAATCACCGCGGGTCTATGTTCGCGATAGCGGCATCACCCACACCCTTTTGGGACTGACCACTCAGGAGGACCTGCTTGGACACCCAGTCGCCGGGGCAAGCTGGGAAGGTCTCGTGATCGAGACGTTGATTGCAGCAGCCCCCCCCGGAACTCAGAGCAATTTTTACCGAACATTGGCTGGTGCGGAGATTGACCTCCTTCTGACGCCCCCGGGTGAACGACCTTGGGCTATCGAAATCAAGCGGAGCCTGACGCCGAAACTCGAGAAAGGCTTCTATCTTGCATGCGAAGATCTCGACCCAGCACGACGCATCGTCGTTTACCCTGGGCAGGAAACTTTCCGCCTAAAGCACGATGTGGAAGCAATGCCCCTAGCCTCGATAGGCAAAGCTCTGGTTGACCTTACCTAGCGGGCGTATCGCCTATAGAAGCCCGCTCCAGCATCTCTCTGGGAGGAAGCGCCTCCTCTCTTTGATCATAAAACATACTCGCAAAGGGTCATTTCTTCGCGCATTCCTTATTTGTACAAAGCACCTGAAAAGCAGCCGCAAATACCCATGGCAAGACGACCAGCTTCAAATCAGCCGCCATTACCGAAACGGCTCGTCGGCTACGCCCGCGTCTCGACGGACGATCAGGTCCATGACGCGCAGATGGATGAGTTGCGCGCCGCCCACCTTCTGCGTTCTATCGACCGCTTCGTCGACCTGTCCGGCCTTGCGGTCCCACTTGCGGCCTTTCTATAGCGAGATCGGGCGGCCCTCGATTGATCCAGAACTGATGATCCGCATGCTGATCGTAGGCTACTGCTTCGGCATCCGTTCCGAGCGTCGGCTGTGTGAGGAGGTGCATCTGAACCTCGCCTATCGGTGGTTCTGCCGGCTCGGCCTGGAAGGCGATGTGCCGGATCATTCGACTTTCTCCAAGAACCGGCATGGCCGCTTCCGGGATAGTGATCTGCTGGGCGAGCTATTCGAGACGACAGTAAGGCGTTGCATCGACGAGGGTCTTGTCGGCGGCGAAGGCTTCGCCGTCGATGCGAGCCTGATCAAGGCGGATGCGAACAAGCAACGCTCGGCGGAAGGGTCGGAAACGGTCGACTGGAGTGCGATGGCCGAGACCCGTCGCTCGGTCCAGGAATATCTCGACACGCTCGATGACGCGGCGTGGGGTGCGGCCAGTGAGGTGAAGCCGAAGTTCGAAACGAGGTCTGATCCGGCGGCGCAGTGGACCGGAGCGCAGAAGGGCCATGCCTTCTTCGCTTACGCCACCAACTATCTGATCGATATGAACAATGCCATCATTGTTGACGTCGAAGCGAGCCGGGCGATCCGACAGGCCGAAGTCGGCGCGGCACGCACCATGATCGAACGCACCCAGGATCGCTTCGACCTTTATCCAGAACGGCTGGCCGCCGATAGCGCCTATGGTTCTGCCGAGATGCTGGGCTGGCTGGTGCACGAGCGGGGATAGAGCCGCATATCCCGGTCTTCGACAAGTCCGAGCGGCGCGACGGCACTTTCGAAAAAGCCGACTTTGTCTACGACCAGAAACGCGATCTCTATACCTGCCCTGGCGGCAAGGAGTTACGCTCGCAACAGATCACCCACAAAAATGAGCGTCCGCTTGTCGACGAGGATGGCATGGTATGCTACCGAGTCAGCGAGCACGACTGCGATCCCTGCGCCCTGAAACCCAAATGCTGCCCGAACACCCCGGCGCGCAAAATACCACGCTCCATCCATGAGGGCGCTCGCGACATGGCTCGCGATATCGCCAAAACGGAAGCCTATGTCACTTCGAGGCGGGAGAGGAAAAAGGTCGAGATGCTCTTTGCTCACCTCAAACGCATCCTCAGATTGGATCGCTTGCGACTACGAGGGCCGAATGGAGCTAGAGATGAGTTCCACCTCGCAGCCGCAGCCCAAAACCTCCGGAAACTCGCAAAGCTAATCCCGACGCCGATGCCGAAACCAGCACAAAGGGAGCTACACCTTGGCGCGCCAGCCGCAATCCAGATGCTGCCGCACGATCTCGACGCGACTTTATCAAAGGTATCTGCCCAAAGCGGCCGTTGCTCAAACGGGGGCAGCAACCTTACGGCTCGGTAGGAGATACCAAAAGACAGAAGTCAAAACGACTGCACCGCCCAGAAGCACTGGTAGCGTGATCTCCTCGCTGTAGAAAATCCAGACCCATATTGGGCCAAGGATGACATCAAGCATGGATAATAGTCCGGCTTCACCTGAACCAACCCGGCGAGAGCCAAGCAACAAAAGCACATAACCAATGCCGGTCGTGAAAATCCCATAGAAAGCGCATGCGAGGAGTTGTGTCGATGTCGGTATCGAATACTGCATGAGCGGAAGGGCGATGCAAAAGCAGGCCAACGCGGCCAAGACCGTCATCATCGTCGAATCCATGCTTGGAAACCGTTTGGCAATGACAATCTGCGTGGCGCATCCAGCCGTCATGATAAAAGCAGCCAGGATGCCAAGAAGGTCGTTTGCCGACATAGCTGCTCCGACCGAAATAACTACTCCCAGGAAAGCTAGACAGCCAGCGATCACGAAGCGGTATGTCACGGGGTCGTGCAGCCATAAGAAAGCGATCCCGGTCGCTACAAACGGAAGCGTGGCGTACACCGTCATGACATTCGCGACGGTCGTCCACTGTAAAGACGCAATATAGGTGATCGCCGCTACTGTAGAAACGACACATGCAACCACACCAGGCATGCCGAAAGTCCCTTTAACACCTTTCTTCGTCCATCTTCGGCGGATCAATACAAATGCGCCAAGCGTGACGAATGAGAAGGCCGACCGCCAAGCGACCATTGACCAGACATCCATGTCGGCGATGCGCACAAAAAGCCCGGCCGTGCTCCACAAAACAGCAGAAGAAATCACGAGATGGATGCCGACAAGCCTACTGCGTGCTATGCTCATATGAGGTAACTCCGTGGAGAGAGATGTGCATAAACAACCTAGTAGACGATTGGTCTAGTTATGGATGGTCAATCTGCGACGCGTGAACGCCTCATTTCCGAAGGTATGCGGCAATTGCTGGCGCATGGCTATGACGGTGTGGGGATCGGCCCGATCCTGAAGGCCGTCGATGTCCCGAAAGGGTCCTTCTATTATTTCTTTCAGAGCAAGGATGACTTCGTCGTAGCGGTCGTCGAAGCGTATGAGGAGAAGTACCGGCAGGTGCGGGAGAAATTCTTCACTGACATGTCGCTCCGTCCGCTGGCCCGCCTCGATGCCTATTTCGCAGCTCTTGAACAAGAGTATAAGGCGGCCGCCCCATATGCAGGGTGCATTTACGGTATGATTGCCCAAAGCGCTGCAGGCCGGAGCGCAGTCGTTCTCGATGC
Organism: Rhizobium anhuiense bv. trifolii; assembly: GCF_024346605.1. Taxonomy (NCBI): domain Bacteria; kingdom Pseudomonadati; phylum Pseudomonadota; class Alphaproteobacteria; order Hyphomicrobiales; family Rhizobiaceae; genus Rhizobium; species Rhizobium anhuiense. The sequence goes on along the minus strand of NZ_CP098801.1, from coordinate 142,031 downwards.
GCTCGCCGCTTCATTCGAACGCTGGGAGAAAAGTATTCAAGGGGTGCTGGCCGCTGCGCAGCAGGATGGCGATATCGACAGTGACGAGAACATCAATGATCTAACAGCGAGTATCGTGGACGCTTACGAGGGGGCGCTCATTCGAGCTAAAGCCAAGGATGGTGTGTTGGCATTCACCCGCTTCCGTGAAATCGGGCTGAAACGTTTGATTTCGCCCACGAAGCTAAATGTCCGCTAGTCGCATTCAGCCAATCCGGAAGATTCCAATGATCCTGGCAGGTAATAAAGTGGTATCATTTCAACGAAATTGATTCCGCGTAATCAAGCTGATCGACATCCCCATTCAGAGGCGAAAGGGCATCTGCCTTTTCGGTGGCCAACGCGCCGGTGACGCAGCGTGTGCTCCCCGTTCCTGGAGTGCAGGACCTTCTTGGGAAGCCACATTCACGGTCGTCTTCGATTAACGCGGTTCCTCGAGAGAACGTGATCTCCGAGGCGATTAGTTCCCACAGATTCCCTCTCAAAACTGCGAGTAGACGATATTGGATCTTTCGCCTATCGATTGCTTATGAAATCGTCGCTCGATCATATGCCGCTTCGCAAGCAACGAGAACTCGGCCGGGTCCTTGAAATCCTCCACGAGGAATTCGAGGACGCGCTGAAAGAAGGCACGGCCGATTTCAAGAAGCGCGGCAGGATCTTGAAGATCATCCTATTCGGCTCCTATGCCAAGGGCGGCTGGGTCGATGAACCCTTCACCATGAAAGGGTATCGCTCCGATTTCGATCTCTTGATCATCGTCAACAACCGCAAGCTCTGCGAGTTTACCGAGTACTGGCACAAGGCAGCCGACCGGCTGATCCACGAAGCCTCGATCGAAACGCCGGTGAGCTTCATCGTCCATTCCAGGCGCGAGGTGAATACCTACCTCAAGGAAGGGCAGTATTTCTTCTCAGACATTCGCAAGGAGGGCATCGTTCTCTACGAACTGGACGATGAAGCGCTGGCGGAGCCCAAGCCGCTTTCGATGGAAGATCGGCTCCGCCTCGCAAAGGAGCATTTTGACCAAAGGTTTGCCGAAGCCACGACCATTCTCGAGACAGCTAGATTTCAACTCGGAAAGTCAGAGAGGGTCGCGGACGCCTGGACAAATTGGTCGGCATTCAGCCTGCATCAATCACTCGAACAGGCCTACTCCTGCGTCTTGCTCACTCTGACCAATTACGGCCCACCATCGCACAACATCAAGTTCCTGCGCTCGCTCGCCGAGGAGCAAGACCGTCGCCTAGCCGAAGCCTTTCCGCGTGACCAGCATAGGGAGCGCGCCTGGTTTAACACACTAAATGAGGCGTATGTTAAGGCGCGCTATTCGAAACATTATGAGATCAGTGAGGAGGCTCTCACCTGGCTCGGCGAGCGGACGACCGTGCTGCTCGAATTGGTGAAGGTCATTTGCTCCGAACATCTCGAAAAGCTGAAACGGGACAGCCGCTAAGGATCCGGGCTGCATGGCTCACGCTACTCAATCGGTGCCGCCGCTGGCTTTAAGGCACCGGATTGTGATGGGGTAATGCCAGGCTCGTTCGACAAACTTTAATGCTTCAATCGGCCGCCCGAGGGTACCCGCCCGAAGAACTCGCAAAGCTCGGCCAGCGGGCCGGCTTTGCGAGGTATTCAAGTCAGTTGCCTTACGGATAGGACAGCACCGAACTAAAGCCGGATACCGCCTATTGTGAAACCACCGTCGACAGTGATTTCCTGTCCGGTGACGAAACTGGCGTCCTCGGAAAGCAACCACGCCACGGTGCCCGCGACGTCTTCTGATCTGCCGTTACGGCGAAGAGGCGTGTGACTGGCGAGGCGAGCCGCGAAGACAGGGTCGATGACGTCATCGGCCATCGGCGTCAGGATGATGCCAGGGTTTATGGCGTTGACGCGGATGTTCCGTGGGCCTTGTTCCACCGCAAGGGTGCGCATCATCGCCTGCAGGGCACCCTTCGTGCCGGCATAGGCTCCGGCGCCGGGCATCACGCCACCAGCCGTCCAGGAGGCGTTGATGAGGATCGCACCATCGGCCAGAAACGGCAGGCATTGCTTGATGGTGAAAAAGGTGCCGCGCAGATTGGTGGCGATAAGCGCGTCGAATTCGTCCGCTTCGGTGACAGCCAATGGCTTGAACTCCCCAAGCACGCCGGCGTTGGCGAAGAGGGCATCCAGTTTGCCGAAGCGAGTTATCGTCGTCTGGACGGCCGCGGCAACCGCATCGTTGTCGGCGATATCGCAGGCAATCGCAATGACTGTGCCGCCAGCGGCCTCGATCTCCGACTGCAATTGGCCGATAGGCTCGGGCCGGCGTCCAATGAGAGCGACCTGGCCACCCTCTTCGACCAATCGAAGCGCGGCAGCCCGCCCCATGCCCGTTCCCGCCCCGGTAATGAGGACCGTTTTGCCCGTGAATCTGTTCTGCGCCATGTCGTGCTCCTTGTTTGCAGCGTCACGGGGAGTTGTATTTCGCCCATACAAATGGATAATCGCGAAAATAATATCATCATTTAAAAGCAGAGCTATCGAATGGGCCTATTCCGATCCATGCAGGTATTCGTGACAACGGTGCAAGAGGGCTCGATGAGTGCCGCCTCCGGCAAGCTCGGGATGTCACCGGCAATGGTTGGGCAGCATGTGGCAGCACTTGAGGAGCGCCTCGGAACGCGTCTTCTGAACAGGACGACCCGCCGTCAGAGCCTGACGGATTTCGGCGCCAGCTATGTCGAACAGTGCCGAGATATTCTGGAGCGCGTGGCGATTGCCGATCAGGATGCCGAGGCTTTGCAAGCAGAGCCTCGTGGCAAGCTGAAGATGACGGCTCCGACGACGTTCGGCGCAGAGATGCTGATGCCGAGACTGCAGCGCTACCGCGCGCTTGCCCCGGATGTCACGCTGGATATCACCTTGACGGATCGCAATGTCGATATTGTCGACGAAGGATTCGATATTGCCTTCCGTATCGGCGAGTTGCCCGATAGCCGCTTGATCGCGCGCCGTCTTGCCCCTTACCAGATGATGATCTGCGCTGCACCAGACTACCTTGCTCGAAGGGGCATACCAGGTCATCCAAGTGACCTGGCCAACCATGATGCCATCGGCTTTGCCCCGGCAGCGCGGTCACCATGGAAGCTGGCGAACGGCGACGTTAAGGTCGAAGTCATTCCGCGGATGTCGATCACCGTCAATAGCGGTCAGGCCGTCCGCATGGCCGCGCGCGCGGGCCTGGGAGTGATCATGCAGCCATCCATTCTGCTGCGTTCAGATGTCGAGGCAGGCCTGCTGGTTCAACTCTTTCCAGACTGGCATCTCCGCGAGCGACCGATGTCGCTTATCTATCATCGCGATCGCCGCATGACGCCGCGCCTGCGCAGCGTCATCTCGTTTGCCATTTCAGAATTCGGCGCGACATCCGAATGGCGGGAAGATCCCCATTCCTAATGACCCGTCGTGGCGGGCTGGTCAGCCGACGGCTATCGGACTGGCGCTGCTTTCTCGGACGAACCGATCGACCACCGTTTTCGGCACTGACCAAGCGGCTGTTGTGATAAGCGGAATTCCTCTCGCTCGGCGGGGCGCCTTTACGTCCGAACAAGAGCCATCGATTGCCCAACGCGACGATCGCCATACAGCGGGAACAGCAGCACCACTTGGAACGTTTAGAGAACGAATTCAGGAGGCCGCTATGAGTGACAATCCGAAAACGAAGACATCATCCAACACAGAGAAAGACCCCGACGATTGGGTCAGCGGCGACGAGCCGATGACCGGCGCGCAACGGTCCTATCTGAAGACCTTGTCGGAACAGGCGCACCGGCCTGAAGCCTATGCCGAGGATCTGACCAAGGCCGAAGCGTCCAAGCGGATCGACGAACTCAAGCAGTCGCTCGATTTGGAATGAGCGGCCGCCTTGTCGTAGCCGATTGATTGAGGCCGAACGCCGAGGGCAGACTTTTGCGCCCCACTGTATTCCGATTGCGCAACGGCAAAAGGGCTGCTGCAACGCGAACCAGTCCGCGTGATTTTTGGTGCACAAAGGATTTACGCCGTTGGCCAGCGTGGTGGTCGCTGCGAGCACGCTCGCCGATCTTGGTTCCGGCGGCGGCCCGATAGTAGATCTCAGTTACCCGAAAGCGGCCACCGCCGCATTCGCATTGGCGATGACGTGATCGCGATCTTCAACATCTCACGAACCTCGCATCCCCAGGCCCGGCCGCGTATTCCTTCACCAGCACTGTCAAAGAAGACAAGCCTGGCATTTCATTGCGCGCACTGGGATGGTGTAGGTGACCCCATCGCGACCGGACTTTGCCTGCTGCGGTCGAACATGCCCGCGAACTGGTTATACTCGAAACCTCGACAAGCCCCATAATCGCATCATCTCAGCTGGAGCCGAGATATCAGCCGGGATCACATAGGGGTCTGCAGATCGTAGTGTTGTGACGCTCTTGCGTTTCTTGATCGGAAGCCCGTGGCCCATGTTGCTGACCGAATAGAGGGCCACTTTCCTCTCGCCGGTCACTTTCCACGACTGCAAGCTGCCCCATGGTTTTTTCTCCAAGCGGCCGCTGCTTTCTACAATGCCCTGAACTTCGAGCCACTGAGCAACACAAGCGAGCGCATTGGCGGGCTTGACCACCCGGTCTTCCATGCCCTGCCAGATGGTTATCGGAGGCCATGCCCTGACTTCTGGCGAAATCTCGGCGATCGGCCGTCCCCATCCGCCCGGTGGCGGCGTCGCACCTGACTTCATCGCGCGCAGGGCCGACATCGCGTCGCGGACAGATCCGAACGGCATGCCGGCGATGATTGCGGCGCCGGCAAACAGTGAGGGATAGATCGCGACAAGTGCGCCCGTCATCGCCCCGCCGGCGGACAGCCCCGCGATGAAGATCCTCGACCGGTCGATGCGATGTCGCTCGCATAGGTGCTCGATCATCTGCTTGATCGAACGGACCTCGCCGCGGTCTCGCGCGACGGCACTTGGTCGAAACCAGTTGAAGCAATCTTGCGAATTGTTTGCTCTCTTCTGCTGTGGATAGAGAAGAACGAAACCGCGCTCTTTCGCGAGCTTGGAAAAGCCCGCCGCGGCATCCAGGCTTTCAGGAGTCTGATGGCATCCGTGAAGCAAGACGACAAGCGCAGGGTTCTTCGGCAGCCGCGACGTCGGAACGAAGGATTTCATCACCAGGCGGCCCGGGTTGCTTCCAAACGCGGTTGTCTCGACCAAAATCGGTTTCGCGGGACGGGGCGTTGAACGTTTCGTTTTGCGTCGGGTCTTTGCGACAGCTTTCTCGATCCGTTTGCTGATTTTCTTTTGGGCTCTGAGGACCCTCAATAGCGATCTGCCGAAACTGAGCTTCATGGGTCGATGTTCTCAACCCGACAAAGGAGCGCTCGCAGACCTGGCCGGGCTGCCTCGCGCATGGCATCCTTCAGTGGGAACCAATGTGTTTTACGGATGCTTTTCTCCGGAAACTCGTCCGCGATGCGCGACACCTGGAGAAGATGGACGGACACATGGTAGTGGTTGGGACCCGTGTCCTTTCGATACGAAAAGGAACCGAACCCGGTCGTGTCGACGAGGCCCACCACTCCGGCTTCCTCGAAGGCCTCTCTGAGCGCCGCAGCGCTGGTGATTTCACCATACTCGACGCGCCCTTTCGGAATGCCCCAGCGACCGTTCCGTCGGCTGCCTACAAAAAGAATTTCAAGTCCACCGCCTTCGGTCCGACGATAGCAAAGAGCACCAGCCTGCGCGACATCGCGACCAGACAGGGTGTTCGTAAGTTCCGTCTGGTCGTTTTCGTTGAGCATTGTCCGCCTCCGGTTTCGAAGCCCGCGCACGCTAGCGGGGCTGCCTTCAAGAGTCCAGTTTGCTTGATGACCTCTGGTGGCACTCTCGAGTTGCGCCTTTTTGGGCTTTTCTGCCAGCGGCATGCACGCGACTTAAATCAATGTTCACGCATGTATTCCATGGTGATTGTGCTTGGCCGGCAGTTTCCCCAACCGGATAATTTCGAAACCAGGCCCGGCACGATGCACGAGGCACGCATGACACCCAAGTCGTCTTCAATGAGCAGCTCGGAGCGGCGCATGCCGTTCACGGTGGTGAAATTTGCCGAGGCGACGAAATTATCCCTGATCTCGATCGACAGCCACGGAGATATCGAGTTCGTCAATCCCTCCGCCTGCGCGCTGTTCGGCTACACCAAAGGCGAGATGATCGGAAAGCCCATCACTATCATCATCCCGGAGCGGATGCGGGGCGCCCACATGGCAGGGCTGCAAAAAGTGTCGGCGGGGCAAAAGCCAAATCTCGGTGGCAGGCCGGTCGAGGTGTCGGCGGTCAGGAAGGACGGCACGGAGTTTCCGATCGAAATCACCCTGTCGACCTGGCGTGGCAAACGCGGCTTCTGTGCCGGCGCCGTCATCACCGATATTTCAGAGCGACGGGAGAAGGAAGGGCGACTGTTGCGCCTGGCAAGCCAGGATACCCTGACGGGACTGCTTAATCGTCATCGCTTTTCCGCGCTGCTTGCCGATACGCTTGCTGCGGGAAACGCTGCCGCCATCATGCTCTTGGACCTGGATGGCTTCAAGGAAGTCAACGACACGCACGGACATTTGGTCGGCGATTGCCTTTTGCAGGCCGTCGGTGTCAGGCTCCCATACACGCTGCGTCCTGACGCTCATATTGCACGTGTCGGCGGCGACGAATTTGCGGTGCTGTTGCAGGATGTAAGCGACCCGCGTGCGGTTTATGCCCAAGCCGATGCTATCCTCCAGGCATTTGCAAAGCCGTTTGAACTCGGCGGACATGTCCTGGAACTCGGCACCAGCATCGGCTTTGCTCTTTCACCGGCCCACGGGGTGGAAGCCGAAGAGCTGATTGCCAGTGCCGACTACGCCCTGTATCGAGCGAAAGCCGCAGGCGGACACTCGATCCGGATGTATGACGCCACCATGCGGAGCGAGACGTCGGCGCGGCGCGAACTGCGCGATGAGCTTCTTGCCGGGATGCGTCAAGGTGAGCTGGAGCTCTTCTATCAGCCCCAGGTCAGACTCTCCGACGGTAAAATCATCGGGCTTGAAGCATTGATCCGTTGGCATCATCCCACCCGGGGCCTGCTGACGCCCGGAGCCTTTCTTCCTGCTCTCGATCAGAGCGCATTGGCTCTGGATATTGGCTGGTGGACGCTTGACGAAGCAGCAAAGCGCGCCAGCGAACTGCAGGCGTCAGGCTACAAAATCAAGATCGGCGTCAACCTCTTCCCGGGGCAACTCCGCGGCCCCAATCTCATCCACAAAGTGGCCAACGCACTTCAAAGGCACTCCCTTGCACCCGAGGGACTGGAGCTCGAAGTCACCGAAACGATCGCACTTGCCGATGACGATCGTTCTCTGGAGGCGATGACGGCCCTGCGGGAGCTTGGCGTTGGCATCGCCTTCGACGACTTCGGAACGGGATATGCTTCGCTCAGTTCCTTGCAGCGCTATCCACTGACGACGCTGAAGATCGATCGCGGTTTCATCCAGCAGATTCGCAGCAGGCCGAACGATGCTGCGATCACACGCGCACTGATCGGGCTCAGCCGAGACATGGGACTGGACACCGTCGCAGAAGGCATTGAAACCCGCGAACAGGAGGAGGCTCTCTTGGCCTTGGGTTGCCCATATGGCCAAGGCTACCTCTTCGGTCGGCCTATGCCGTTCAGCGCGGCCGTCGGTGTCATCGAGCAGAATGCAGCATCCACCCCGCCCAAAGCTGACTGCATTTGATGCTGTCCCGCGATGCATCCGACGCTTCGCCTTGACAGCTATGGCGTGCCGGGAAACCCCGGCGTCAGCAGTTTTGACCATCGCCGCGAGCGATTTTAGTTGCCGCGGCGGCGCGATAGTAGATTTCAGTCACCCGAAACCGACCCTCGAGGCGTTTGCACTGGACGATGACGTCGATCGCGATCTTCAGCATCGCGCGTATGTCGTTTCGCTCCAGGTCTCTCCCACCTTCGGATTCCTTCACCAGCAGAGTCAGCTGTTCGAATGCAAGGTCGGCGGAGTCGGCATGCACCGTTGTGATCGAACCCGGATGGCCTGAGTTCACATTGCGAATGTAGTAGAACGCGGTGCCGTCGCGCAGCTCCTGCAGAAGAATGCGATCCGGCCGCATGCGCAGGCAGGATTCGAGCAGATCCTTCGCCCCGACTTTTGCCAGCCCTTGGCCGCCCTTGGAGTAGAAGAGACGGACGTGGTTCGGCTGCGGGATGACGAGCTCCGGCGTGTCTTCAATCGAGATGATGCGTTCGCTCGACGGGATATGGCGAACCAAGGCTTTCGAGAGCGTCGTCTTGCCGGATCCTGTCGCCCCGGAGATGATGATGTTCTTGCGTGCGTAGACGGCCTCTCGCAGAAATGCCTGGTAGGACCCCGTTCTATAGAATTCCAGAAGCCTCCGGTCGGCCGAGGAGATGTCCGCCTCTTGCCTCGCAACCTCGGCGAACAAGCCGCCCTGGTCAAGATCGTTGAGGCTGAGCGACACGGAAGACGGTTTTCTGATCGTGATGCTGACGGTTCCCTTCGTCGTAGCGGGCGGGATGACGATCTGGATCCGCTCGTCGCCGGGCAGCGTTGCCGAGAGGATGGGCCGGGTTTCGTCGATCGACTGGTTGGAAAAGCTTGCGACAGCGCGCGCCAGACGCATCAGCTTGTCGAACGACAGCTCCGGCAGATCATGGGCCTGCCACCCGGCCGTGCCCTCGGTGACCACCTGGGTCGGCCAGTTGACGATGATCTCATAGAGGGATTTGTCGCGCAGGAAGGGCGACAGGGGTGCCAACAGCTCTCGCACGACGCCTGAATCGGCTCCCTCTGTCATGGCGGGCTATTTCGTGACCAGGGTCGAGGCTGGCGCGAAGTCCCCGAGAACCGCCCGATCGTAGACTCGGTTGCGCGGTTCCGTCACGCGGAGGCGATAGACGCTCGAGAAATCGAGATCACGCGCAACGAAGATCGAGACGAGCTCCCCTTGATGCTTCAATAGCGTCGGCGCAATGTTGATCGACTGCTCGACGGCGATGGTCGCGGCCTGCTTGCCGGCGCTCGTCGTGTTGTCTGCATCGACATCGCTGTCCTGCAGCTGGCTGTTGACGTAGGAGGTGGCGTCGCCGACGATCGACAACAGGATCGCGCTGCCGAAACGCTCCCACCAATGGGTATCGACGTAACCGTCGACTCCGGCACGCCCAAGGGCGTCGGTTGCCGGCGACGCCAGGGTGATGATCACCCCCTTGGGCGTCTTTGCCCGGTTCCAGAGCACAAACACGCGCTTCTGGCCGCGGCGAAGGCCGCCGCGATATTCGCCGACCACCTGCGTGCCCTTCTCCATCAGCACGACCCGGCCGTTATCCGACAGGACGTCGCGGCTGATGACACAGCTCGTGAACCCGGGTTGGTCCGACGACAGTGCCGTCTCCAGAACGCATGGAATGGAGGTTCCCATGGCGACGATGAAGTCGCGATTCCCAAGCGTGCCGGCGCGCGAGCCCTGCAGCTGGGTCGGCGTCAACAGCCGATTGAAGCGCTGGTCCTCGTTTTCGGCCTGGGCACCAGGACCGCCCGAGTTGCTCCCGAGCGGAACGTAATTTGACGCGGTATCGGCGCTGGCGTCCTGGTCTCGAGAATGAGACGGAGAGGATTGCTTCCCACCATAGGCGATGACCGGCGCGCGTCGGGCAGCGTCGAGAAGCTTCTCGTCCTCGCCCGCCTGTTCGGGCATCCCGGGTGTTGGCAGCAGCGTTTCCGGCGGCGTGGCGACCGGTTGGACCGGTTCCTTCGCCGGCTCGAAATCCGACGTCTGCCGGATGACGACGCGTTCGGGCTGGATGCCATCTACGGGCTTATCCTGGCCGCGCATCGACCAGAGGGCAAAGCCAACGAAGGCGACGATGGCGAGCGCCACCGCACCGCGTCTCACCGTCGGATTGCTGTCGAGACCGCGGCCCGTCGTCGTTTCGGCGCGCTCACCGGGAATGTGGGTGCTGTCTTCCTCGGCCATGGCGTCCTCCTATTGTCCTGCCACAGCCTGCGTCTTCACGACGCGCTCGACAGAGGGTGAGGTCGTATTCGTATCGGGATCGATGCCGATACGGTCATAGGCCTCGTTGAAGACGCAGAGGACGTCGCCTCCCCTGCGCAGGATGAACTTGCGGCTGATCGCGTGCACCAGCACCAGGTTGTTCTCGACGGACTTCGGCACGAGGCTCTCGCTGCCGTCGGAATTTTCCATGTAGATCGCCGGCATTTCCTGGTTGCCGGCAAAGGAAAAGGTCGTGACCTTGCCATTGTCGTAGACGGCCTGCGGTTCAAGTGCCGAGGTCCCTTGAGCCGAATAGCGCCAGTTGCGTGGCCCATAGGCCTCGTGGAGAGCCAGAACCTTGTCAGCTTCTCCGGCCTGAGCTGCTTGCGCGCGGGCAGCGGTCTCCAGCTTCCGGCGTTCGGCCTCGTCGGCGGGATAGCGATACTTCACATAGAAGTAGGTGTTCTGCCCGGCCTCGACGCTGCCATCGCGCACCGTCAGCTCCATCTGGTAGCTGCGGGTCGAGCCATCCCGCCTGGTCGTGACGACCGAGATGTTCGTCACCGGCTGGTTTTCGCGGGGTTTTAAAAACAGGATGTTGCCGGCCGGCGCCACTTCCCACGCGACGCTGTTGCCGAGTGCCACATGGGCGATCTCCTCATCGGCGGCGAACTCTATCTGCACCGAAGACCGCAACGTGCCGACGATCTTGGTGATGTTATAGGGCTGGTAGTCGATGAAACGGACGCGGCTATCCTGCGATGCGCCTCGCGGGATATCGAGCGCCAGCGCGGTCGTGGTGAGTCCTGCGGTCACCGTCAGGGCGATGAGGAAACTCTGCTTCAATTGATGGCCTCCGGATCGGCGCGATATTCGCTGACGGCAAAACCAAGCGGATTGGTCAGCCGGTCGGTCGAGGACATCGGCGCGTTGACATAAGAAAAGGTGAGCGTCGCCACCCAGTGGGTGGTCCGGACGTCGTCACCACGCGTGACGGTCCTGGTATAGCGCACCGATACGACATTGGCGTTGATCAGCGAGATCGAGACGATGTCGACGCGTGCCGTCGCGCCGCGGCCATAGATATTCTGCGGAGAGTCCGGATTGCCGCCTCGGTAGATCGCCGCAAAACGCGTCTGCTCCGGCTGGGTCGAGAGCAGAGCGACGGTGCGAAAATTCTCCTCGGCCTCGCTCCAGACATAGGCTTCCCGCGCACGCACATATTTGGCGGCGAAATACTTGGTCACCGCCTCGTCGTAGCTGCCGGCAGTCGACGTCAGCGCCGAGACGACGTCGACGATGCCGGTCGAATTGTCGACCCGAACGACGAAAGGCTCGACGGTCTTCAAAGGCGTCAGCCCGGCAACGGCGACGATCGAGGTGGCGGCAAGCACGCTTGCGGCAATCGCGATAGACCAGGCGATGCGCGCCGACCGCTCCACCTGGACCAGCCGATCCTGATCGAAGCGGCGTGCCCTTTCGAAATAGCTCTTCAGACTGTCGGTACTCACGATCTCACCCCTCCTCGCATGGCCGATAGGAACCCGCGGCATCGAAATGCGCGAAGTCGGCTGGCCCCTCCGTCAGCGGCTCTTTTCCATAGGAAGACACCTGGCCGGCCGCCGTCGCCGGGACTGCGTCATTGCCGCTTTGCTTAGCGGGCTTGTTGTCCTCCCACTGCCACATGGCGCGGTTAAGCGGCCGGCGCGAATAGCCATCGCATTTGGGCAAAGGATGGGACCTCGATGCGCAGCCGGTGAACTCCAAGGCAAGGAGGAGCGAGACGATAATGCGGATCATTGAAATGCAAACCTCTGAAACATTTGTCGTGGAGAAGTCGTCTTGCGGCCCCTCAAGATCTGAGACGGCGGCCGGCGGAACGGGCGCCGCGACCAACAGCTCTGGCACCATGCGAGGCGGCCCAGGCGAGCGTGCCCTCATGGGCGTCTCGGGCAGCACCATAGCCGTAGGTCAGCGACGCCCCGCCCGCTGCAAGCGCTGAGGCAATGCCGGGCAGTTGGTAGAAGACGTAAAGGGCAGCAAGGCAGATGGCGCAAAGGGCGACCGGGCGCATCATGACATCGGTATAGCTTTCGACCGCCGTGAAGGTCGTGTCGATACAGCTGATCAGCAGTGAACCGATCGCGACGACCAGGACCTGGAGAATGACGAAATTGGCGAGCTGACCGATCCAGGATTCGGTAAAACGACGGGTGGACTGGAACATCGCCAGCGCCACGAAGATCGGCCCGATGGCCAGCACGATGGCGAGCGCCAGCCGGGCATAGAGCGAGACGATATAGCCGATCGCCGCCACGGTGAAGCTCGCGCCGATCGCCATCATCCCGCCGATGCCGTTGACGATGTCGGCAGGCCAGGTGGCACGCGCCCAGATGTCCTTGGCGCATTTCTGGCCCTTGTCGAGCAGGCTGTCGAAGGTGGAGGCACTCGGTGCGCTACCCGAGTTCAGCGCCTGGGAAATCTCGCGCGGCAGCGTCTCGAAGAAAATCTGGGTGACATAGGTCTGATATTCGCTGGCGTTGCGCACCAGCATGACGATGATCGCAAGTTTCATCGCCCGGAAGGCGAATTCGACAATGGGCTCCTGGACTGAGCCCCGAAGGACGAGGTAACCATAGAGCACGACGTAGAGCGTCAGCGCCGCGGTGAGTGGGCCGCTGATCCAGCTGGCGATGTTCGACGTGCCCGACGAGATGAAACTCTCGAGCGGCGACTTGAACTGACCATCGACGAAGCTGAAGACCTGGTACATGGCTCAGCCTCCAAGCGCCCTGTTCATGCGTTCAAGCCGGAGCTTCCAGTCCGCCGCCTCGGCGTTTTGGCAATTCGGCGTCTGACGCAAGGCGCCAGGGTTGTTGCGGCATTTGCCTGTGATCTTCGCGAGCAGGGCCTGATCAGCCATCAGTTCGTCGACGGTATAGATCCTGTCGACCTCGCCGAAGCAGCCGGAAAGCGCAAGCGCGGCGATACCAGGAACGAGATTTTTCATTTGAGCGCCTCTGCCATGGCATCCAGGCGCTTGCGCCAATCCTCGGCCTTGCGCTGGTCGTCGACCTGAACCTGTGCCTGCTGGACCATCTGCAGAGCCTGCATGCGCAGCACGTCGGTTTGCAGAAAGGCGGTTTCGGCCTGCAGGCGTGCCTGAAGGTCGGCGATATCCTTGGCGTCGGCTGCACCCGAGATCTGCTGGCGTAGCTGATCGATGCCGTCGATGCGCTTGGTGGCGGCATCGTAGATCTGCTGGCCGAGGCTCATCTGCCCGGCATTCTGGTTCTGAGCGCGGGCCAATTCTTGCGCATAGAAATCATTGGCATCGGTGCGATAGGTCGAATTTTCTTCGAGGAATTTTGAGGCGGAGGTGGCGAAGACACCGCTGCCCGAGCCTTTGAGCAAGCCTTCGATGGCATTGAAATCCTGCGGCAATGCCTTGCGGATCGAAGGGTCGTTCAGCAGACCGGCGACATCGGCCATGTTGGTAAGCTTGTTCAGCGATGCGTAAAGCTGCTGCGCCTGCTGGAGCTGCTGATTGAGCGTGTCGAGCTGGGATTTCAGCTGAGTGATGCTCTCGATCTGCTTGGCGATCGCCGTCTCGTCGATGACCGGAATGCCCTGCGCAAATGCCGTTCCAGCCGGCAACAGTGCAACCATCATCGCCAGAGCAAACTCTATTCTGATCCTTTCCATCAATCCGTCCTCCTTCTTTGCCGAAACACGGGTAGCCAGTCTTCCAGCCGGTCGCCGATCTCCGCCCGGATCGTCTCGGCGAGTTCGACGTTGGCGGTGCGGCCGGACAAGATGGCGAGCTCGTCGTCAAAGCCCCTGAGGTTCAATTCGGCGACGACGCTGTTATGGCCCTGCTTGACGATGAAGCGCCGGCTTTCGACCGAAAGCTCGCGCGAGAGCAGTTCGAATTCGCGCTCCGTCAGTTTGAACCCGTCGACGTAATCGCCATGGTCGCCGCGCGGATTGGGAAGGAAGATCTGCGTCGGGCACTGCTCGATGATCGTATGGGCAATCGGCGAGACGATCGCGTCGCGCGGGCTTTGGGTCGCAAACAGCATCAGGCCGTTCTGTTTGCGGATCGTCTTCAGCTTGTTCTGCGCGAGGTCGCGAAAGCCTTCGTCCTGCAGCGCCTTCCAGAACTCGTCGATGACGATGATGATGCGCCGCCCGTCGATCAGTTGCTCGATGCGGAAGAACAGGTAGGCCATCAACGGGGTGCGGATTTCCTCATTGTCGAGGAAATCAGTCATGTCGTAACCGATGAACTTGGCCCCGATGCCGATGTCGTCGGTCTCGTTGTCGAACACCCAGCCGAGCGGCCCACCCCTTTCCCACCGCCTGAGCCGCGCCGCGATGCCTTCGGGGTCGGTATTGTTGAGGAAGGTGCGCAAGGCGCCGATCGAGCGTCCTTCGACCGGCAGGTCCGCCAGCCCGTCGATCGCCGAGGCGATGTCGCGCAGCTCCAGGACCGTCAGTTGACGCTTTGCCGACCCGACCAGCTGGCCGACCCAGCGGGCGAGGAACACCTTGTTTTCCGGGGTGAGTTCAAATGCCTTCAACGGCGCGCAGCCGGTGGCGACACCGTTTCGAAGCGGCAGGTAGGTGCCACCCGCGGCCCGGACGAACAGGTCGGCTCCGCGATCCTTGTCGAAGAAGACCATGTGCGGATCATGCTTTTCGAGCTGGGACAGCATGAAGTTCAAGAGCACCGTCTTGCCCGTGCCGGACGGGCCGCAGACGAAGGTGTTGCCGAGATCGCTATGGTGGAAATTGAAATAGAAGGGCGAACCGGAGGCGGTCTTCAGCATGGCGACGGCCGGTCCCCATTCATTGCCGTCTTTCCTGCCGGCGGGATAGGAATGGAAAGGGGAAAGTGCTGCAAAATTTCGCGAGGTGATGGCGCCCGATCTTGCCCGGTAGCGGAAATTGCCCGGCCCCTGCCCCCACCAGGCCGCCTCAAGGCCAAGATCCTCGCGGGCGACGACCGCACCCCCATTGGTGAGATAGGCGCGTGCCTTGGCCATATTGTCGGTGAGTTCCTTCACCGAGGGCGCAAAGACCGACAGGGCCAGATGATGTTCTCCAAGCACGAAGCGGTTCGATTCCAGATCGTCCATGGCATCGCCGAGCTCTTCGATCTGCGACGCCGCCTTGTCGCCGGCGCTGACCATCTGGTTCTGCTTGCGCCCCATGATCGTGCGCGCATCGGCTTTCGCGACGAAGGCGAAAGATTGCGTCAGGATAAGCTCGAAGGGCGCCGTCAGGATGCCGTCGAGCATGCCGCTGCGGGTGGTCGCCGGATATTCCTTGAACCCGAATATGCCGGCGTAACGGCTTGCGGCCTCATAACGGATCTCGACGGTCTCCCGCCCGAAGATCACCCGATGCGAATAGATCGCCGAGGATATGCGGCCTTCCGTCAGCGGGACCCGCTCCCGCCGGCCGCCGACGATCTGATGCAGAACCTCGCTCGGCTCGGAAAAGACGATGTCGTCCTGTTCGTAGAGGCAAAGCACACGAGGCTCGAAGCGTTTCAGCCCGGCAGTCACGTCGGAGACCTTGTCCCTCAGATGCTTCAGGGCATCCTCATCAAGCTCGACACGGTCGCGGCGCGCCTTGCGCAGGCGGGAGAGAAGATGGGCGGCTTTTTCTGCGGGATCCCGGCCCGGATGCCAGACAAGCGAGAGGTAAAGATCATTGCGAAACAGATCCTCTTCGATCATGCGGTCGCGATATCGAGCGTTCAGACCTTGCGAGAAGGGGTTGGCGAAGGCTCCGTCCGGGTAGGCGTTGTCGCGGCCGCGGATGACATGACTCCAGAGCGCCAGATGGTCGTCGGCGATATTGCGGTAAAGCGTATTGAGATCGCGGTGCAGGCTGTTGAGGTCCATGACATCGGCAGTTTCGAAGGATATGCCTTCAAGCGCGACCATCACCATCAACGCCCTGGATTCGAGCGCGATCGTCGTCTCGTCGACATGACGGACGTATGGAATGAAAGTTTCGGGCCCGAGTTCGCGCGAGCGAAGCGTTGCGGTGCTAGGCAAAGCTCAAATCCTTTTCGTCATAGCGCCGGATGAGCCTCAGGGGCGACAAGCTGGCGCCGCCCCAATAGGCGGCGTTGCGCGACCGGCCGCGGGTCTCGATCCAGGAGATCAGGATGCGGAACATGTTGTGGTCATGCTTGACGAGCGTGCGGAATATGAAATGGAAGACGACGCCGACAAGTGCGTAGGCGATCGATCCCGCGGTGATATAGAGGATGGTCGTCAGCATGACGTTGACGCCCATCGCCTCCATCGTCACGCCGGCAATCATCGCCGGGCGCGTGCAGGCAAGAAACAAGATATCTTCCTCGATAGCGGCGGCTGTTTGCATGATGATCAGCTTCCGACGATCGTATTGACGAGTTCCGTCGCACCAAAGATTCCGCCGATGCCGATAATCCAGAAACCGGCGCGGCGAAGATCCATGTAGCCGAACATCCAGGCGATGCAGATGATGATGACGGCGATGACCGCAAGCAGCCTGGCAATATTGCCGGTCAGCATGTCGACGATGTTCTGCAGGACGGTTTCGACGCCGGCCGCCTGCGCGAAGGCCGGCTCTACCAGGCAGGCGCTGATGACGGCGGCCATCAGGAGAGGGGCTGCGACAGGGCGAAAGTCTGCTCTTGAGATCATTTTCGTTGCTCCGATCGTTCGTCTTGAAACACGAGAACCTGGGATGACCGCCGGACGTTGAAGACGTCCCACGATGCGGCTCCGCCGGATTGGGAAAGCAATTGTGTAGCCGGCGATATCTCCCGCCTGGCTG
This sequence comes from Rhizobium anhuiense bv. trifolii, assembly GCF_024346605.1. Taxonomy (NCBI): domain Bacteria; kingdom Pseudomonadati; phylum Pseudomonadota; class Alphaproteobacteria; order Hyphomicrobiales; family Rhizobiaceae; genus Rhizobium; species Rhizobium anhuiense. The sequence continues at coordinate 125,071 of NZ_CP098801.1, read as the reverse complement.
ACGGGTCCGCGACAGGGGTTTCTTGCCGCGGCTCGGCGATAGTGAGAGACGCAAGGTCGGAAGGCAGGCGGCTCATTTCCTGGCGGACCTCAGCGTCATATTTGATCATTTCGCCAACAGACGGATCGTCACGCCCGTAGTAGGACTGAAGCATCACCTTTTCGGCTTGCGTCGCATCGGCCCCGGAGCGCAAGGCAAGGCGGTAGTAGCCATCGAGCAGAGTGGCCGTCGCCTTGAGGTTCAAGCAGGGATCGAACGCATCCGAAATCGAAAGCTTCAGTCTGCCCAGCTCCGCCGCCCCAATGCCGCCCAGACCGATCCGGATGTCCTGCCGATCGGCAACAAGGGAGGTCGCGCGCTCGATCGCCTCCGCCTTCGACGCGGGTTGGCGCTCAGGCGGCGGACCGCTGTTGATAGCAATGGCGAGTGGATTGAAGCCGCTCTCCAGACTGACGACGGCGGCAAGCGTCCTGACGTCCACCACGGGTGCGCAGTTCTGGGCGAGATCAACGAATGCCACAGCCATAGTTCAGTACCAGACCCGTTGCGTGCCCACCCCATCGATGGTGACGTCGACATAGTGGGGCTGCGATCTCACCATCGGGCGAGCGGTCGGATAACCCATGCATTGGCGCCGACCATCGACCAGCTGCCATCGCGGCGCCAAAACCGAATTGTTGCTGGAACTGCTGCTCTCCCCGAGATCGGGGCAGAACGCGTCGCTCACCGGCTGAAGGGCGATCGACACGCAGGTTATTTCCTGCCCGCGCGGACCATAATCGCTTTGCAGCCGGTATCCGCTTTCGCAGTAATACGGCTCATAGCCCGGGCGGGAACTGTGGAAGGTGGCGCCGCTGCAAGTGGGGAACGAATGCCCCTCGGCAAGCTCGCGCCAGAGCTTTTCGATCGGCGGGCGGCATTCTGCAAACTGCGTCGGGCCTCCGGGGTTGGAAAGGCACAGAATAACCTCGCAACCCCACTCATTTGCTTGCGCCCTGCCTGGTGAATTAAGATAGGGTGGCAATATGCAGCAGGCCGCGACAACCGTGTTGAACAGAAGGTTTTTCATGAGCACGACCCTTCAAAGACGTCCCATTGCGGAAGAGGTAGCGTGGTGCTAGTGCGATTTATACTGATTTATATAACACAGTAAAAAGACATGACAAGAGCAATTGCAACCCAGTGGCGTAATCTGGCTTTCTCAGGCCTTATCCTGCATGAGATCCTCGATCACCCCCAGGAAGACGAGACGCCTCAGGCAAGGCTGAAGCAGGTCGGCATGATGACGGTCCTCTACAGCATGAACCAAGCGCACCAGAAGCTAACTCTTTCCAGTATCATGGAAATCACGGCCCTAACGCGCAGCGGCGTCAAGGAGACGGTGGACCTTCTGGTGAGGCGAGGAATGTTGACCGAGACGATCGTCAAGAACTCTATGGGTCGTGGAACGGCGCGTCAGTTCGAGATCTCGGAAGCGCTTCTGGAGAAGCTAAGTTCGTTCGGAAACGAATGAGCAGCGGATTTAAGTGACGTTTTTCACATCGTCCAGCATTCGGCTGCCATACCCTCCGGCGGATGATCTGGTAAACTGAGCTCATGATGACACCCGATCAATACAGTTTTCGCAGAGCGACACTGAACGACCTCGATTTGCTCATGGAATGGCAATCAAAGCCTCATCTGCGTGAATGGTGGAACTCGGATGAGCCATACGATGAAGAGCTGATCCTCGGGTAGCACGCTGGATTGTTTCATCCTTCGGACTTCCCTTCGCGTTCATGCAGGACTACACAGTCCATGGGTGGGAAGATCACCATTTTGCCAAACTTCCCGAGGGTTTCGCGGGGAATTGACCAATACATTGGCGACCCCGATACGATCGGTGTTGGGCACGGATCAGCATTTATCGGCGCCAGAATGCAGGCTCTCTTTGATGAGAAGGCGCCGTGATCGCAACCGATCCTCATCCTGGCAACGAACGAGCGATTGCCGTCTACAAAAAACTGGGTTTCGAACCGTTCGGACCGCCTCAGGAAACTCGGTGGGGCCTGATCTTGCCAATGATGGCGAGGCGCTAAGGGTGGCAATCCACGGCAGCTTTATCCTCGGAGCAGAGCTTCTTTACATCGGCCCGATCCGACCCGGCACAGCTTAACAATCCCGAACAGGACGTCTTTGAGCGCGGCTGTCTCCCTGCCAGCAGGCGCCTAGGCTCCTGTTGTATTAAGACTAGAAGTTAGAGTTGAAGTGTCCGTGTTTGTGCAAAGTTGGAATGTCACTCCGCCCGGGTTTCGATGAGGTGGGGGTGCCATCTCGATCGAAACTGCATCAAGCCCTTTATGCGAGCCGTCGCATAGCCGTCAGCTGTTTGCCAACGCCTCTCCCCAACGACCTTCTCGAACCGACGCGTGACATCGACCTGCAAATCAGGCCCTGGGACGGGATCGAGCGGCGGCTCACCGCACAATTCCGGTACCGATCAGTTTGACAACTACAGGTTCGCGCAAGCCAATCTGATTACACTCCTCTTTGCTGGGCAGTGAATTTTCAGAGCGTTGGTTCTTTTCAGAGCCCGGCCAAACAGGCGGTGCAGGCTTCGAAACGCTGAACTTTATTGTATTGGCTAACGCAAGAGTTTTTACATATGACGTCGATTGTTTCCTCCCTTACCAGCAGTCAGATCAGGTCTCTTGCAACGTCCACGGTTGCAGCCTGGACGACGGAAGATGTGGCCTCGCTTACCACCAAGCAGATCAGCGCCCTTTCGTCGTCTCAAATCGCTGCTTTGGACACGGAAGATGTCGATGTTCTCAGCTCGCAGCAATTAAGTGCCATTTCACAAAGTGCCATTGTCGGTTTGACCGTGGATCAACTGGCTGTCTTGAACAGCACTGACATCGAAAGCCTGAGCTCGCTTCAAATTGCGGCAATCACGACCGCGCAGATTGGCGCATTGACGACAGATCAGGCACAGGCCCTGACCTCATCTCAGGTGGGTGCTCTCAGTTCGTTGCAGCTCGCCGCTTTAAGCGCCGCGGATGTGGCGACTTTCTCGACCACCGATCTCGCGGCGATCACCAGCAAAGCCATATCGGGCCTGTCCACGGCCGCTATCGCAACCCTCTCGACGGATCAGATCTCTGCCTTGAGCGCGAGCGCGATCGCGGGGCTCACCACCAGCCAGATCGCGGCGCTGAGCACATCGCAGGTCGCCGCCTTGACGACGGCCCAGGTCAGCGCCCTCAAGGCATCGCAAATCGCGGCCATGGGCACGAAAGACATTGTAGTGCTTTCCACCGCCCAGCTTGTTGCTCTCAGCACAGGTGCGGTTGCGAGCTTGACGACCAACCAGATCGCCGCCCTGAGCACGGCACAGGCCGAGGCACTGTCGGCCACGCAGGTAAAGGCGCTGAGCTCTACCCAGATTGCGGCCCTGGGGACAGACGACTTGGCCACCTTCTCGACCGCCGATATGGCGGCGATCACCAGTCAAGCCATATTGGGCTTGAGCACGGGCGTTGTCGCCGCCCTTTCCACCGAACAGGTGGCTGCCCTGAGCACGATCGCGATCGCTGGTCTGACGACCAGCCAGATCGTCGCCTTGAGCACGGCGCAGATTGCCGCCATGACGACGAGCCAGGTCAGCGCGCTCAAGGCATCGCAAATCGCGGTCCTGGACACGAACGACATCACGGTCCTTTCCACCGCGCAGGTTGCCACCATGAGCAAAGCCGCGATCGCTGAGCTGTCGACCAGCCAGATCGTCGCCCTCAGCACCGCGCAGATTGCCGCCTTGACGACGACCCAGGTCGGCGCCCTCAAGGCGTTGCAAATCGCGGTGATGGACACCAACGACATCACGGTGCTTTCCACCGCGCAGGTTGCCGCCCTCGGCACATCAGGCATTGCGGGTCTGACGTCCGGCCAGATCGCCGCCCTGAGCACGGCACAGGCCGAGGCATTGACGACGATCCAGGTCGCAGCCTTGAGCTCGACCCAGATCGCGGCCCTGGGAACGGACGACATAGCCACTTTCTCGACCGCCGATATGGCGGCGATCACCAGTCAAGCCATGCCGGGCCTGAGCACGGCCGTGATCGCCTCCCTCTCGACGGACCAGATCGAGGCACTGAGCAAGGCCGGCATTGCGGGCTTGACGAGCGAGCAGATCGCCGCCTTGAGCACGGCGCAGGCTGGAGCATTGACGGCGAGCCAGGCCGCGGTTTTGAGCTCCAGGCAGATTGCGGCTTTAGGTACGGCTATCGTCGCATCCCTGTCCACCGCGCAGGTTGCCGCCCTCAGCACATCAGGCATCACCGGGCTGACCTCCGACCAGATCGTCGCCTTGAGTACGACACAGACCGAGGTCCTGTCTGCCGCACAGGTGAAGGCGCTGAGCTCAACCCAGATCGCGGCGCTCGGAACGGACGACATAGCCACCTTCTCGACCGCCGATATCGCGGCAATTACCGGCAAGGCGGTCACCGGCTTGAGCACGGGCCTTATCGCGGCGCTTTCCACCGCGCAGGTCGCGGCCCTTAGCACGAGCGCGATCGCGGGTCTGGCGACCAGTCAGGTCGGGGCCCTCTCGACGGAACAGCTTGTTGCTCTGAACACGAGCGCTGTCGTTGCCCTGACGACCGGTCAGATCGCCGCCTTGAGCCCATCGCAGGTCGCCGCCTTGACGACGACCCAGCTTGGCGCCCTCAAGGCATCGCAAATCGCGGTCCTGGACACGGCCGACATCGCGGCGCTGTCCACCACGCAGCTTGCCGCCCTCAGCACATCAGGCATCACGGGTCTCACCTCCGATCAGATCGTCGCCCTGAGCACGGCGCAGGCCGAGGCACTGACCACCTCACAGGTGAAGGCACTCAGCGCCGCCCAGATCGCGGCGCTCGGAACGGACGACTTGGCCACCTTCTCGACTGCAGATATGGCGGCGATCACCAGTAAAGCGGTAACCGGCTTGAGCACGGCCGGCATTGCCGCGCTTTCGACGGATCGGATCGCTGCTCTGGGCACGAGCGCCGTCGTTGCCCTGACGACCAGTCAGATCGCAGCGCTCGGCACATCGCAGATTGCCGCCTTGACGACGGAACAAGTTGGCGCCCTCAAGGCGTCGCAAATCGCGGTCGTGAACACCAAAGACATCACGGTGCTTTCTACCGCGCAGGTTGCCGCCCTCAGCACATCCGGTGTCACGGGACTGACCTCCGACCAGATCGCCGCCTTGAGCACGGCGCAGGCCGAGGCACTGTCCGCCTCACAGGTGAAAGTGCTGAGCTCCGCCCAGATTGCGGCGCTCGGAACGGACGACTTGGCCACATTCTCGACCGCCGATATGGCGGCGATCACCAGCAAGGCCATGGCCGGCTTGAGCCCAGACGGCATTGCCGCACTCTCGACCGATCAGATCGCCGCCTTGAGCACGAGCGCCGTCGTTGCCCTGACGACCAGCCAGATCGCCGCCTTGAGCACCAGCCAGGCTGGCGCGCTGACGACGACCCAGGTCGCGGTCCTCAGCTCAACCCAGCTCGGCGCTCTTGGGACGGATGACATAGCCACCTTCTCGACCGCCGATATCGCGACGATCAGCAGTAAAGCCATATCGGGCTTGAGCGCAGAACAGATCGCAGAGCTTTCCACCGCACAGGTTGCGGCCCTCAGCGCGAGCGCGGTTACTGGCCTGACGACCAGCCAGATCGCAGCCCTGAACACCAGCCAGGTTGCCGCCTTGAGCACCGCTCGCGTTGCGGTGCTGAGTTCAACGCAAGTCGCGGCCCTGGGGGCGAATGTCGTCGCATCCCTTTCCACTGCGCAGGTTGCGGCCCTCAGCGCCGCCGGTACGGCGGGTTTGACCACCGAACAGATCTCCGCCCTGAGCACGACGCAGGCGGAAGCATTGACGACGACCCAGGCTGCAGCGCTGAGTTCAACACAGTATTCCGCCTTGGGGACGGATGATATCGCGACCTTCTCGACCGCCGATATTGCGGCGATCGGCAGCAAAGCCATATCGGGCTTGAGCACGGCCGTCACGGCAGCCCTCTCGACGGATCAGATCGCTGCCCTGAGCGCAGCAGGGGTTGCAGGTCTTTCGAGCAGCCAGATCGCGTCCCTGAAGCCGGCGCAAATTGCCGCCTTGACGACCGCGCGGGTTGCGGTGCTGAGTTCGGCGCAAGTGGCGGCTCTCGACAAGGACGCCGTTGCTTCCCTTTCCACTGCGCAGATCTCTGCCCTGAGCGCGGCCGGCATTGCGGGTCTGACCACCGAACAGATCGACACCCTGAGCACGGCCCAGGCAGCGGCATTGACGACGACGCAGGTCGCCATGTTGAGCTCGACCCAGCTTGCGGCCCTGGATGCGAACGATATCGCCGCATTCTCGACCGCCGATATTGCGGCGCTCGGCAGCAAAGCCATATCGGGCTTGAGCACGGCCGTCATAGCAGCCCTCTCGGCGGATCAGATCGCCGCACTGAGCACGGCCAGCGTCACAGGCCTGACCACCAAACAGATCGACGCGCTGAGCACCGGTCAAATTGATTCCCTGCTCACCAAGCAGGTTGCGGCGCTGAGTTCAACGCAAGTCGCCACCCTCGGTACGGATGTCGTCGCTTCCCTTTCCACCGCACAGATTGCCGCCCTGAGCACATCCGGCATTGCGGGTCTGACCACCGATCAGGTCGAGGCCTTAAGCACGGCGCAGGCAGAAGCATTGACGACGGCTCAGGTCGCCGCGCTGAGCTCGACCCAGGTGGGTGCTCTGGAACCCAATGACGTCGCCACTTTTTCGACCGCCGATATCGCGGCCATCACCAGTAAAGGCATGTCGGGCTTGAGCACGGCTGTCATAGCGGCGCTTTCGACGGATCAGATCGCCGTCTTGAGTGCATCCGCGATCGCCGGGCTGACCACCAGCCAGATCGCCGCCCTCGGCACGTCGCAGATTGCCGCCTTGACCACCGCGCGGGTTGGGGTGCTCAGCTCAGCGCAGGTGGCTGTTTTGAGCACCGATGTCATCGCCGCCCTTTCCACTGCGCAGGTCGCCGCTCTGAGCGCATCCGGCATTGCGGGTCTGACCACCGAGCAGATCGCCGCCCTTTCCACTGTACAGGCGGAGGCCCTGACGACGACGCAGGTCGCCATGCTGAGCTCAAATCAGATAGCCGCCCTGCAGACGGATGATCTGGCCGCTTTCTCGACCAAGGACATCGCGGCGATCGGCTCGAGCGCCGTATCAGGCTTGTCCACGACCGCTATGGCTGCCCTCTCGGCGGATCAAATCGCGGCCCTGAGCACGTCAGGCATTGCGGGTCTGACCACCGAACAGATCAATGCGCTGAATTCCGGTCAGATCGACGCCTTGCTCACCAGGCAGATTGCAGCGCTGAGTTCGACGCAAGTCGCCACCTTGAGTACGGATCTTCTCGCCGCCCTCTCCACTGAGCAGATCGCAGCCCTGAGCACATCAGGCATCGCAGGCCTTTCCACCACACAGATTGCGGCGCTGAGCACCGCCCAGGCCGAGGCCTTGACGACCACGCAGGTCGGCGCTCTCAATTCCAAGCAAATCGCTGCTTTGAGTCCGGACGACATAGCCACGTTCTCCACCAAGGATATCGCGGCCATCAGTTCGGGTATCATATCGGGATTGTCCACCGCCGTTATCGCGGCCCTCTCGACGGATCAGGTCGCGGCCCTGAGCACGTCAGGCATTGCGGGCCTTTCCACCAAACAGATCGTCGCTTTGAGCACAGCACAGCTTGACGCTTTGACCACCGCTCAGATCGGCGCCCTCAGTTCGACACAGCTTGCTGTGCTGGATGCCGACGACATAGCCACGTTCTCGACCAAGGATATCGCCGCCTTCAGTGCGAGCGCCATAGCGGGATTGCCCACCGCTGTCATAGCCGTCCTCTCGACAGATCAGATCGCGGCCCTGAGCACATCCGGCATCGCACAGCTTTCCACCAAACAGATCGCCGCCCTGAGCACCGCACAGGCCGAGGCATTGACGACGATCCAGGTCGGGGCGCTGAGTGCGACGCAGCTTGCGGCCCTGGATACGGACGATATAGCGACTTTCTCAACCAAGGATATGGCGGCGATCGGTTCGAGTGCGATCACCGGATTGTCCACGACGGTTATCGCCGCGCTGTCCAGTGCTCAGATCGCTGCCCTGAGCACGGCCGGGATTGCCGGCCTTTCCACCAAACAGATCGCGGCCTTGGACGCCGGGCAAATCGACGACTTGCTGACCAAGCAGGTTGCTGTGCTCAACTCGACGCAGATCGCCGCCCTGAGCACCGCTGCGGTCGCTTCCCTTTCCAGCACGCAAGTTGCCGCGCTCAGCACGTCCGGTATTGCGGGTCTGACCACCACGCAGATCGCTGCGCTCAACACAGGTCAGGTTGGGGCCCTGACGACGACACAGGTCGGGGCTCTCAGCTCCAAGCAGCTTGTCGCCCTGAGCACGGATGATATCGCGGCCCTGTCAACCGCCCAGATTGCGGCGCTGAGCACGACCGGCATCGCCGGCCTGACGACCACGCAGATTGCCGCATTGAGCACGGACCAGGCCGAGGCTCTGACGACGCCCCAGGTTGCGGTGCTGAGCTCGACCCAGATTGCGGCGCTCGGAACGGACGATCTCGAGACCTTCTCGACTGCCGATATCGCGGCGATCAGTTCGAGTGCCATTTCGGGATTGAGCGCGGACACGATCGCAGCCTTTTCGACGGACCAGATCGCGGCTCTGGGTACGGCTGGCATTGCCGGCCTTTCCACCGCGCAGATCGAGGCCTTGAGCACCGATCAGCTGGAGGCCCTGACCACAGCTCAGGTCGGCGCGCTTGGTTCCAAGCAAGCTGCTGTCTTGGCGACCGCTGATATCGCGGGACTGACGACCGCGCAGATCGCGGCACTCAGCACGGCCGGCATCGCAGGTCTGAGCGCCGCGCAGATTGCCGCATTGAGTACCGATCAGGCCAGTGCCCTGACGACACTGCAAGTCGCAGTCTTGAGCTCGACCCAGATCGCGGCGCTCGGAACGGACGATCTCGAGACCTTCTCGACCGCCGATATCGCAGCGATCAGTTCGAGCGCAATATCGGGATTGACCGCAGACACGATAGCAGCCTTTTCGACGGGCCAGATCGCGGCCCTGGGCACGGCTGGCATTGCGGGCCTTTCCACCGCGCAGATCGTTGCCTTGAGCACTGGCCAGCTTGAGGCCCTGACGACCGCTCAGGTCGGCGCGCTTGGTTCCAAGCAGGTTGCTGCCTTGAGTACCGATGATATCGCGGGACTGTCGACCGCGCAGATTGCGGCTCTGAGTGCCGCCGGCATCACAGGTCTTAGCAGCGCGCAGATTGCAGCACTCAGCACAGGTCAGGTTGAGGCCTTGACGACGACCCAGGTCGGGGCTCTCAGCTCCAAGCAGACCGCGGCGCTCGGAACGGACGATCTCGAGGCGTTCTCGACCGCCGATATCGCAGCGATCGGTTCGAGCGCACTATCGGGATTGTCGACAGCCGTTATCGCGGCTCTGTCGACTGCCCAGATCGCGGCCCTGAGCACGGCTGGCATCGCGGGCCTGGCGACCACGCAGATTGCCGCATTGAGCACCGATCAGGCCAAGGCTCTGACGACGGCCCAGGTTGCCGTGCTGAGCTCAGCCCAGATTGCGGCGCTCGGAACGGACGATCTCGAGACCTTCTCGACTGCCGATATCGCGGCGATCAGCTCGACTGCCATATCCGGTTTGAGCACGGCCACCATCGCAGCCTTATCGACGGGTCAGATCGCGGCCCTGGGCACGGCTGGCATTGCGGGCCTTTCCACCGCACAGATCGAGGCCTTGAGCACCGATCAGCTGGAGGCCCTGACCACCGCTCAGGTCGGCGCGCTTGGTTCCACACAGGTTGCCGTCTTGACGACCGATGATCTCGCGGCCTTGTCGACCGCGCAGATCGCGGCTCTAAGCGCCGCCAGCGTCGCCGGTCTGAGCAGCGCGCAGGTCGGTGCTTTGAGCATCGAGCAGGTTGAGGTGCTTTCCACCACACAGATTGCCGGGTTGAGTTCGGCCGGCATCGCGGGCCTCGCCACCGACGACCTGGCAACCTTCTCAACAGCCGATATCGCAGCGATCAGCTCGGCTGCCATACAGGGATTGTCTACCGACTTTATCGCCACTCTCTCCACGGCTCAAATTGCCGGCCTGGGCACGGCAAGCATTGCCGGTCTGAGCAGCGTTCAGGTCGCAGCCCTCAGTATCGAACAGGTTGAAGCGCTTTCCACCACCCAGATTGCAGCATTGAGCTCGGCTGGCGTCGCAGGCCTGACCACCGAGGATCTGGAAAGCTTCTCGACAAAAGAACTGGTGGCGATCAGCTCGAGCGCCATATCGGGATTGTCCACAGCCGTTGTCGCCACGCTTTCCAGCGAGCAGGTCGCCGCTTTGACAAAAAGCCAGGTCGCCTCGCTGGGTTACAAGCAGGTGGCGGCCATGAGCGCCGATCAAATCGCGGCCTTGTCGACGGCGCAGATCAGTGCCCTGAATGCAGTGCAGCTCGCCGCACTGGACACGGACGACCTCGCCCTCTTCTCCACCGACGACATCATCGCCTTGGGTTCAAGTGCGATTTCGGGACTGACCACCAGAGCCATCGCCGCCTTGACGACAGAACAGGCGGAGGCTTTGACCTCAAGCCAGGTCACCGGCCTGACTTCGGCCCAAGTCGCGGCACTGACCACCGAGGAGCTGGCAACCTTCTCGACCGCCGATATCGCATCGTTCAGCTCGACCGGTGTGGCTGGATTGTCCACGGACGATATTGTGAGCCTGTCGAGCGAGCAACTGAATGCTCTCATGGAAACCCAGATCGGGAATCTGAGTTCGGACCAGATAGCGGCAGTCATTTCGGTTTATCTGAATGCCTGATCGCACGGCGGGAGCGCGAGCGAGCAGCGCAAGGATTTCGGCCATCGCAAGGGTCGCAGTCCCACGCTGATTTCAACAGGCGTCTGCCCGACATGTTTAGAGCAAGCTATCGCCGTTAGCTATCGTTAGCCTTTCGCAAATGGTAGCAATGCCGGCCGTCAATTCGTGGGATGTCCATGGTCACCAATGATGCATCAGCGCCAATTCCCGTTCCGTCACTGGCTGGGATCCTGGAGCTCGCGCGCACTCAGCGCCTTTCATTCACGGACTTGTTTCAGTTCGCCGAAAGTCGCAGCGCCGTCGGGCAGAGACTCGAGGCGGCAGAGGTCTATAAAGTCTGGATCGCCTTCAACGAGACTCATCCTTTCCTGCATCTCGTCTATTTCAATTATTCGGTCACCCTGCGGCAGTTGGGCGACGTGGCAGGCTCGATCCACGCATTGCGCGCCTGCTTGAAACTTAATCCGCGCTTTGGACCGGCGCACATCAATCTTGGACGGGCGTTGGAAGACAGCGGCGTTGCCACGCAGGCCATTCTGCAATGGCAGAGTTTCGTGGAGATGACTGCGGAGAGCACAGCCGACGGGCTGCTGCATCGCCTGCTGGCGCTTCAGCACATCGGGCGCGTCATGGAAAACGCGGGCCTCCTGGAAGACGCGGAAACGGCATTGTGGCAGGCGATGGAACTGCGGCCCGACAAGACGGAAGCCGGGCAACATTGGAGCGCGCTCCGCCAGCGCCAGTGCAAGTGGCCGACGCTGGTGCCGTCGGACCATGTCTCCATGCGTCACCTGCTCGATTCCATGTCGCCGCTGGCGCTCGCCTGCTTTTCCGATGATCCATTATTCCAGCTCGCCAAAGCCTACCGCTACAACAAGGCCTTCGTCGGACGTCCGGATACCAGCGGCTTCTCACGCAAGGTGCCGAAGCAGAAGACGGGAACCGGCCAGCGCCTTCGCGTCGGCTATGTCTCCTCGGATCTGCGCGACCACGCGGTCGGTTTTGCGCTTAGAGAGGTGCTGGAGCTGCATGACAAGAAGAGCCTCGAAATCTACGCCTATTATTGCGGCGAGCCGGTTGCAGGGGATGCGACCCAGGCACGCATGAAAGCTGCCGTTGATTGTTGGCGCGATATTGCCGCGCTGAGCGATGCCGACGCTGCAAGGCAGATCGCCGACGACGACATCGACATTCTTGTCGATGTCAACGGCTACACCAAGCATGCACGAACGAAAATCTTTGCCTACCGGCCAGCGCCTGTGGTGGTCAACTTTTGCGGTTATCCCGGCACCATGGCCAGCCCGTTCCATCACTACATCATCGCCGACGAACACATCATCCCGCCCGAGAACGAGATCTATTATTCGGAAAAGGTGCTCAGGATTGCCTGCAACCAGCCGATCGATCGCAAGAGGGTGATCGCCGAAAGGCCGTCGCGAGCAGAAGCCGGACTGCCGGAAGACGCCTTCGTTTTTGCCTGCTTCAACGGCATGCAGAAAATCACGCAGGAAACCTTTGCCGACTGGATGAAAATTCTTCTTGCGACGACCGGCAGCGTGCTCTGGCTGCTCGCTGGAAACGACGATGTGGATCAACGCCTGCGCCAGGCAGCGGAGAAAGCCGGTGTCGCGCCGGAACGGCTCATTTTCGCGCCCAAGGCGCCGAATGCGAAGCATCTCGCCCGCATCGCGCTCGCCGACCTGTTCCTCGACACATTTCCCTATGGAGCACATTCCACCGCAGCCGACGCGCTCCCATGGGACTGCCTATCCTGACATTCCCCGGCAAGAGCTTTGCCGCGCGTTTCTGCCATAGCATCGTTGCCGCCGCCGGCGTCCCGGAACTGATCTGCTCGGGGCCGCAGAGCTACATCGAAAGAGCCATTGGCTTTGCAAACGACCCCAAGAGCCTGAGAACGATCAGGGAATCCTTGCAGGCAAAACGGGAGAGCTGCACGTTGCGCGACATTCCAGCTCTTGCCGCCCGCCTCGAGGCGCTTTTCTGGCAAATGCAAGCAGAATCCGAAGGCGGTGAAACACCTGTGCCGGACTTGCGCAACCTCGACATTTATTACGACATCGGGATGGAACTCGTTCAGGACAATATCGCGTTTTCGGACGATCGGGCTTACAGGCAGGCTTACCGCAACAAGCTGGCCGAATGGCACGATTATGCGCCTTTCCCCTACGACAGCCGCCTGGCGACGGAAGGGTTCACCGCCTCGACAATAAGCGCCACCGGGAAGAGCTGATCGGCAATGCCGCGGATTGAAAAAATTGCCGTCGTCGGCGCGGGCCTTTCAGGTGCAGTCATCGGGCGTGAACTGGCCAAGGCAGGTCACGAGGTCGACGTCTTCGAAACGCGAAACCATATTGCCGGCAATTGCCACACGGAGCGCGACGCGGCGACCGGCGTCATGGTTCATGTCTACGGGCCGCACATTTTTCACACCGATGACAAGGACGTCTGGGACTATGTGAATGTCTTTCAGAATTTCCTGCCCTATAAGAACCGGGTCAAGACGACCAGTTCCGGGCAGGTCTATTCCCTGCCCATCAACCTTCACACGATCAATCAGTTTTTTGGCAAGGTGTTCAGGCCTGACGAGGCGCGCGCTTTCATCGACAGCTGCTCGGACAAAAGCATAAGCGATCCGAAGACCTTCGAGGATCAGGCGCTGCGCTTCGTCGGCAAGGACCTGTATGATGCCTTCTTCAAGGGATATACGCAGAAGCAATGGGGATGTTCGCCGGCCGAGCTTCCGGCGTCCATCCTGAAACGGCTTCCAGTCCGTTTCAACTACGACGACAATTATTTCTTCCACAAATACCAGGGCATGCCGGAGCACGGCTATACCGAGATGATCGGGCGAATTCTCGATCACACAAATATAACAGTCCATCTGGAAACGCGCTTCGATAGCGGTCTGCGCAAGAGCTTTGACCACATATTCTATTCCGGTCCGCTCGACGGCTATTTCGAATACGAATATGGCCGTCTGGGATATCGCACGCTGGATTTCGAGCGCTTTACCTATGAGGGCGACTACCAGGGCTGCGCGGTCATGAATTATGGGGATGTCGCCGTGCCCCATACGCGGGTGACGGAACACAAGCATTTTTCCCCATGGGAAGATCATGCCGGCTCGGTCTGTTATCGCGAATTTTCCAGGGCCTGCGGTCCGGACGACATCCCCTACTATCCGATCCGCCTGATAAAGGAAAAGCAGCAGCTTGGCCAATATGTCAGGCGCGCCTTACAGGAGGCTTCCGTCACCTTCGTCGGCCGGCTCGGGACCTACCGCTATCTCGACATGGACGTCACTATTCGCGAAGCCTTGGACACCGCACGGCTATATCTCTCCACGAGCGCCGGTGAGACGCCCATGCCTGCATTCTTGCATCCGCCGCTCCAGATGCCTTGATTGGCGCCGGAACGAGGACGCGAACCCGCCTTTTGACACCCGGCCGAGTCCGGCGTTGAAGTCATTTCAAAAATTTGCAGCATGCTTTTTTGGCAGTGCTCGTCCCAGTCGTTCGAATCCCGCTGCGCCGGGCGAGCGAGGGTGGCGATACGCGTTAGCGAAGTCTTTTCCGGACACGGAGGCCCTGTCGGCTCAGCCCCGGGAGCGGTCAAAAAAGCCGCCGTTCTAGAATTATTTTCTCCGATCATAGGAGTTATTTGGAATCGATCGGAATAGTCATCTCCGGTTACCGCTTATATAGTCTATTAAATTGATAGACTATAAACATGCCCCCCGCCGAATATGCGTCGCAAGAGGACCCATTTTACGGATGATCGCAATGGCCAAACAGGTGATCGAATATGCCGGCGTTCCGGTCGGCATCGTCGTTCCAGACAAGGACCTGCTGAAGTTCATCGCCGTGAAGTTTCATGTGCATGACCTCGACGGCCAGCACTTCGCCGCGCCATCGGATGTGCAGCGGGCAATCCACAAATTGATGTCGGCATCACAAGCCGGCATTCATCGCGCCGCCTGATCGGAGAAACACCATGGGCAGGCTACGCCAATTCTTCCGGCTCTCTGCGTTGCGCGACGAGCTCGAAACGAGGTTGCTTGCTTGAGAGTATCGCTCCCTGCTTCTCGACGACCATTTCGAAGACGGCACGGATAGGGAACTCCAATCGACATACGCGGAGCTCACCATCGAAATCTCTTCGCGCCAGTATCGGCACCGCCATTGAAAGCGCACCCGCTGTTCACGCCATCCTGAACAGCGCCGTCAGCGCTCAAGAAGTGACTGTCAACACCATCATCGACCTGTCGACCGCTTCCATTATCGATCGGCTGGCGTTGCGACCCAATCCCGAGCCGGGTTTTACCGGACCTCAAATTCCGGATCCGGCGGGACCTGCAAGGCCAGCGCAAGATGATTTGTCTGCGCCGCAAGCCCGATGATCGTTAGAAGTTCGCCATGCTGTGCATCCGTCATGCCGCGCGAACGGGCCGCTGCGGTATGGGATTGAATACAGTACTGGCAAGCATTCGCCGTCGACACCGCTATGTAGATCATTTCACGTGTCAATGGATCGATCGCACCTTCCACGGTCATGACCGATTTCAGCGTTTCCCATACCCGCTTGAGGTTTGCGGGATCGTTCGCAAGCGCACGCCAGAAGTTGTTGATGAAGTCGGTCTTGCGCGTCGCCCTGATGTCGTCGAACACGGCTTGAACGGCCGGAATGGCCGCAGCCTCTTGGTCAGACAGGAGCTTGACTGTTGCCATCGAAAGTTCCTTTCCGGCGGCCTCCATGGACGGCCGTAAACGTGATCTTTTCTTCGGTTGCGTCGGCAGGCGAGAATTCACCGACAAGAGGAAATATCTAACGCAGCCGTTTCGGGGAAGCGGGCAAAATTAGAATTATTTATCTATAGAATTTATAGATTATCCTGTTCCCTAGCCCTGTCGAGTTTAGCGATGAGATTTTCGATCGCCCGGTGGATGCCCATCGGGTGCATGTGACTTGCCGTCTTCTTCCAAGACCAGCCAGGAGCTTTCCATGAGCAATCCAGTTCTCGTCAATCAGATCATTCCCGAGTCCGATGTCGTGCCGCTGACCGGCCGTGTCGGCGCCGAAATCAGGGGTATCCGCCTTGGCGGAGAACTTTCCGACGCGACGGTGGCAGCCATCAACCAGCTTCTCCTGAAACACAAGGTCATCTTCTTCCGCGACCAGCAACATCTTGACGATACCGAACAGGAAGCCTTCGCACGCCGCCTGGGCGACCTTGTACCGCATCCAACCCAGGGTCCGGTGGCCGGCACGGCTTCCATCCTCAATCTCGATTCCAGCCGCGGCGGCGGCAGGGCGGACCAGTGGCACACCGATGTCACCTTCGTGGATGCCTATCCTAAATTCTCGGTCCTTCGCGGCGTCGTCATTCCGGCAGCTGGAGGCGATACGATCTGGTCCAACACGCATGCCGCATATGAAAGTCTGCCGGCGCCGCTCAAATTGCTGGCGGACAATTTATGGGCCATTCACAGCAATGCCTATGACTACGCAGCCGTGCGCCCTCGCGCCACCGCTGAAGAGAAGAAGCATTTCGAGGAAGTCTTCACCTCGACCATCTACGAGACCGAGCATCCAGTCGTGCGTGTCCATCCCGAAACCGGCGAAAGATCGCTGCTGCTCGGCAATTTCGTTCAGCGTCTAGTCGGCCTGTCGAAGAGCGACTCCGCGAAACTTTACGAGGTGTTCCAGTCCTACGTGACCGCCCCGGAAAATACCGTGCGCTGGCGCTGGAGAGCCGGAGATGTCGCAATTTGGGATAACCGCGCGACCCAGCACTATGCGGTCAACGACTACGGCGACCAGCACCGGGTCGTGCGCCGCGCCACCGTCGATGGCGACGTCCCTGCCAGTGTCGACGGTCGCCGCAGCGTCACCCACGTTAAGGCTGCCCGGCCGAAAGCAAATGCCGCATGAGCGCGGCCGGACAGTGGAAGGACATGAAACTCGCAAGCGCTTGCCGTGCTGATCGCCTCGGCTGGCGCAGGCTCCGGAATCCACTTGAAGTCGGTTGCTGCAAAATTCCTTAAATCGGCATCGATTGAAGGATAACATCATGCAGTATGTCAAAGTCGACAGCGCCCTCTGCGTATGTGGAAATACGCGCGGCGCTGTCGTGAGATTCCAAAAGCGCACTATCGATGACATCGAGGCAGAAGGGAGATTAGCAATGAGGCGGTTTGCGACACGCGTTGCCATGATTTTCGGGATGACATTTTTCTCGGCCGTTGCGGCCGCTCGGGCCGACGAGCCGGGGCTCTGGAAGGTTTACAACGACGCCTTCAAGGGCGCGAAATATGTGGATCTGACCCATACCATCACTCCGAAAATCCCCGTTTGGGCGGGCTTCGGCAATTCAAGCTTTGCACCGGCAAAGGCGGGTGCGAATTTGGAAGGCTTCGCCAAGCAGGGCGATGTCTACACCTACGACAAGCATGGTTTCGAAGCGACGAGCTACCTGCTGACGACAGATCAGCTCGGCACGCAGCTCGATCCGCCGGCCCATTGGGCACCGGAATATGCCGCAATCGACGAGTTGCCGGCGACCTTCGCGGTCCGCCCGCTCGTCGTCATTTCTATCGAGGACAAGGTGAAGGCCGATCCCGGCTATCACCTGCAGGTCTCCGACATCAAGGATTTCGAGGCGAAACACGGAACGATTCCCGAAGGATCGGTTGTCTTCGTCCGCTCGGGCTGGTCCAAGACATGGCCGGACCCGGCGCTCTCGACCACCACGCCTTTTCCGGGCGTCAGCCTGGATGCGCTGAAATTCCTCCATCTCGAGCGCAAGATCCTGTTTCACGGCCACGAGCCGCTCGATACCGACACCACGCCCAACCTCGAGGGCGAACACTGGCTGATGCATAACGGCTTTGCGCAGGCCGAAGGCGTTGCCAATCTCGATCAGGTCCCGGAAACCGGTGCATTGGTCGCGATCGGTTATCCGAAATTCGGGGGTGGGCTTGGCGGCTATGCCCGCTATATCGCCATCTGCCCTCCGGATTGGCCGCATGGCGTGACCATCGGCTCGGTGCCGGAAGCGCCGCTCGCAAAATTTGACAAACCGCTTCACTACGATGAAGCGGCAGGCATGCGCATTCGATAAATCGGGCGGCGACATCAAGTCCGCTCGGAGAGGTCATTGCCTTTTGGCACACGCCGATCATCCACATAAGGAGGATGTTCGCGTTTGGCGACCGCCGATGGCACGACATCGAGCTCGATGACAATGATCGAGCTCGTTTGGTCGTGGGATCGATGAGCGGTTGTAAGGGCGTCACGGCAAAGGCGCGGTCGGCAAGCAGGCACGGTCCGGATGGCGAGGCCCAGTTTTCGAAGCGAATCCCTGATACACCGAGGAAAAATCAGAAGAGGAACACATCCATGACCGCTCAACCCGTTGCCACCCGCATCGTTCTTGCATCGCGCCCATCCGGAAAGCCGGTGGCGGCGAATTTCCGGCTCGAGCGGGAGACGGTTCGCGATCTCGCCGAGGGCGAGGTTCTTCTTGAGACGCTTTATCTTTCCCTGGACCCCTACATGCGCGGCCGCATGGACGATGCCAAATCCTATGCCAAGCCGGTCGACATCGGCGGCGTGATGGAAGGGGGCACGGTCGCGCGGATCGCACGCAGCCGCAACGCGGCGTTCAAGGCGGGGGACATCGTGCTTTCGCATTCCGGCTGGCAGAGCCATGCGATTTCAGATGGTGCGGACTTGCGGAAGCTCGATCCGCAAACCGCACCGATCACGACGGCACTCGGCATTCTCGGAATGCCCGGCTTCACGGCCTATGCCGGACTTCGCAATATCGGCAAGCCCAAAGAAGGCGAAACGCTTGTGGTCGCCGCGGCGAGCGGCGCGGTTGGCTCGGCAGTCGGGCAGATGGCAAAGATTTCCGGGGCACGTGTCGTTGGAATTGCAGGCGGGCCTGAGAAATGTGACTACATACGCCAGGCGCTCGGCTTCGATGTCGCCATAGACCATCATGCAAGCGATTTTCCGGCACAACTTGCAGCCGCTTGTCCGAAGGGTATCGATGTCTATTTCGAGAATGTCGGTGGCCACGTCTGGAGCGCGGTGTTTCCATTGCTGAACGACTTCGCACGCATACCGGTCTGCGGGCTGATCGCGCATTATAACGAAGGATCCTCTGCCTTGAGCGGACATGATCAGCTTCCTGCGGTGATGCGCGCCATCCTGCGCAAAAGCCTCGCCATCCGCGGTTTCATCCAGCGCGAATTCGCCGATCAGCGTCCTGACTTCTATCAGCAGGCTGGAGCGTGGATCACCGAGGGACGGCTCAAATACAAGGAGGACATCGTTGACGGACTTGAAAACGCTCCAGAGGCTTTTCTTGGCCTTCTGGAAGGGAGGAATTTCGGAAAACTGATCGTGCGCGTCGCGCCCTGAAACATCGCCTTGACGTTTCCTATTTCGCGGCGCGGTTCTTTTTGCTCGTTGTCGCAACAGAACAAAAAAGCCAATCCCTAAGAAGCGGATGCCGGAGCACGTATATTCTATGAAAAAGATAGAGACACTTTAATTTAGCCTCATCCTATTCCGGAGGCTATGATGAAGATTACAAGACGCGCTTTCACGGCGGTGGTGGCAGGCGCCATCGCGACACCTTTGACGCATGTTCGACTGGCTGGCGCAGCTGACAAGGTCGTGCGTATCGGCTACCAGAAATATGGAACTCTGGTGCTTCTCAAAGGCAAAGGGACGCTGGAGAAGAAGCTTGAATCGGTCGGCTACACGGTTGAATGGACCGAGTTTCCAGGCGGCCCTCAACTGCTCGAGGCGCTGAACGCCGGTGCCGTCGATTTCGGATCGACCGGCGAAACGCCGCCGATCTTCGCCCAGGCCGCCAACGCTCCGCTCGTCTACATCGCGCACGAGCCCCCTGCCCCGCGCGGCGAAGCCATACTTGTCCCGAAGGACAGCCCCATCAAATCGGTCGCGGAGCTGAAGGGCAAGAAGGTCGCCTTCAACAAGGGCTCGAACGTGCATTACCTGCTCGTCAAGGCGCTCGAAGAAGCCGGCTTGACCTACGAGGACGTGGAAGCATCCTTCCTCGCCCCGGCCGACGGCCGCGCCGCCTTCGAAAAGGGCGCGGTCGATGCTTGGGTCATCTGGGATCCCTTCCAGGCAGCGGCGGAAGTGGCGGTCGAAGCGCGAGAACTCAGAAACGGCGAGGGCATCGTTCCCAATCACCAGTTCTATCTCGGCACCAAGGCGCTGGTCGACGGCCACGCCGAGGCGATCGATGTCTTGATCGAGGCCATTTCCGAGATCGACGAATGGACGAAGTCCGATACCGCGGCTGCCGCTGCAGAGCTGTCACCGTCGGTCGGCATCCCCGAACCTGTGCTCGTCAAGGCGCTCGAGCGTCAGTCCTACGGGGTCAAGAGCCTGGATGACACCGTCGTCGCGCAGCAGCAGAACATCGCCGACACGTTTTTCAAACTGAAGCTCATTCCCAAGCAAGTGAAGATTGCGGACGTCATCCGCAAGAGCAAGGCGTGATCCCCACCTGAGATCCTGGTCCCAGCGGGAAGGTCTGGCCAACCTTCTCGTTAGGAGCCGCGGTGCGAGCCTGCCGAGTGTAGCAAACCTCCGGCACGTGAGACGTTATGCGTCATCATCCCTAGAGCCCGAAGGAACGGAACGACTGATGCGGTTAGTTGGCGAGGCCCCCGCGCACTACGCCTTTTGGACGGATATCGCCGTGCTCCATCCGTCGCTACAATCCTCGCGCGAAATGACGGGGATGGGGGATGCGTCAGGGTTATCGCAATCCACAAAAGAGACCTGTGCTTCTCAAGTTTCCGGGTTTGGTCATCGGCGCGCTCGCGTTTGGTGCGGCCGGCGGCTGGACCGCGAGCGACTTGCTGGCCTCATGGAGCGCTTCTGGCGGCTCCGGACAATCGTGCAGGATCAAGGGCAACATCTCCATCAACACGGGCGAGCGTATCTTCCACCTGCCGGGGCAGCGACGCTACGCAGAGACGAAGATCAGCCCCCAGTTCGGGGAAAGATGGTTCTGCTCAGAATTCGAAGCGTGGGCCGCCGGCTGGCGGAAATCGAAATCGTGATGCTTCGGCGTGGGGCCGGAGAAGCTTTGGCGCGGGCATGCCGCAGAGACCGGGCCGCATCGACTTAACACGTTCTCTGGGAAACGATGGTGCTACGGATCGGGGACTAACCCAGCCCCGATCCGTCAATCCAAGTTGACGTGAGAATCCTCGATAAGCCTTTAACCGCGCTCGCACCGGCGCCCGTCGTGGGACACCGCGAAGTCGCAGCAGTATCGGCTGCTACTCTCCCGTTTGGGGGTTCCTTGCAATTCGTTCGCCGGTTTGGGGGTTTCTTGCCCCTTCGCCCTGCACTTTCCCCGAGCCTGTCGGACCACTCTCCTTGGAGCCAGGCGCTTCGGCCCCGTTTTGCGGCCCGCCCAACCAATCATCGGTCTCGCCGGTACGCTGCTCATTCCATTTAAGCTGGCCCCGAAGATCTTGAGATACTGGCTGGGGAGGCTTTGCCGTGCCAGACGAGTTGGAAGGAGCGGCTTGGCTGGGGTCTTCGGGCGCAGCCGCGTATTCTGGGGGGTCTTGGATTGTCTTCTTGGCGGGAGGCGTCTTAGAGTTATCGGTCATCACGATCTCCACTGTTGCGCCTTGTTGGATTGGGTAAGGCGGACCAACGAAAATTATCAGACCAACGAATTGAAAACTACCGTAGGATTTAATGGTATATTTTACTGTCTCAGGTTGTAAACTTAGATCGACCGGCGAGAGCGGCGGAAAAGATTTCCCTCGAAGACCTCACAGAGGACATAGCGCCGCGGATTGCTGACCAGCCTGAATGCTCGCCCGCAGACGCTTTTACGTGCTATGATGGGCCGCACGGCTCACGCTCGACGTCGGCAATATGGCAGAGCCGAAAGCTACTTTGCCCCGGCGTAGAGATTTTGCGCCCAGCACGGGTTCGAGCCCCGGAGCGCTGGGTGTGTTGCCTTTTTTGCTGATCCGAGGCGAGGAGGTTGTTCATGTCCACGAGTAGTGTTGACCGCCCGCTGCAACCCGGCGACCGGGCACCGAATGTTGTATTCGACGCGATCTCGCGCGAAGGCAAGATCGCGCTCGATGATTTTCGAGGCCGCAGCCCGTTACTGATCGGTTTGTTTCGAGGCCTACACTGTCCGTTCTGCCGGCGTCATCTCGCGGCGATGGCGCAACTCAACCCGGCCCTGAAGGAGAAAGGCATCGAATGTCTCGCAGTGGTCAAGACGCCAGTCGAGCGGGCGCGGCTCTACTTCCGCTACCATCCGCTACCCGACCTTCTTAGCGCATCCGACCCGGTGGGGGCTTCACATCGCGCCTTCGGTTTACCCATCCTCGAGTTCACGGAGAATGAAACCGAATGGCCGCACAAGCTCGGAATGGACGCGGTCATGACAATGCGGATCGATCTGCCGGGGGAGTTGCCCGTGCCGATGAACCCGGCTGCGGCGGGCGACTTTCTTGAGAAAAAGGACTGGTATGAAATTACGGCGGCCGACCGGCAGATTATGATCGCCGGTCACATGCCGCTTATCGGCGAGTTCCTGCTCGATCGGGAAGGCACTGTGCGCTGGAGTTTCACAGAAGCCGAAGAGGAAGGCCAAAATCTATGCCGGGCGCCGAGTCCCGAAGAATTGATGTCCGCAGCTTCCCAAGTCGCACATCTATAAGCTGCTGAAAATCTCGACGACCACCGTCCTCAGACGGTCGGCAGCCTTTACCAATACTCGGCGGACTCGCAGGGCTTCCCGTTGTTGACGATGATCAGCAGGTCGAAATCCGCCCGATAGCCCTTCGTTGTGAAGGGTTCATCCACCCAGCCACCTTTGGCCTAGAAGCCAAACAGGATGATCTTCAGGATCCGGCCACTTCCAACACCGCGCCTAATTTAACTGTTGGCGAAATGATGTAGGGCCAAGCCGAGGTCGGATACGCGCCTAAGCTCCTCGGTCGCGTGCATTGCCTGTGGCTGATCGGGTCCGTATGACTGCCGCCGGCTAACGGCTCGCGGCCGTAGTCGATGGCGCTTCCCATAAGGCGGGGAACCTCGTCGCAGCTGCGAGCTGAGCGGCGTCGATCCGGCCGCGCGAGGCCAGCATCGTGATGTCGCTCTCCTTGATGTTGATGATCGCTGGGACCGTGCGCGGTTCGTCGCATCTGACGGATGTCGAACCAGCGACCCCTGACCCCAGGAATTGGAGCCGTGATCGACGGTTTTGCCGCCGATCGCGACGCCTTCCAGCATTGTCAATGTCCGGACCTGGACTTGGGCCTCAGATATGCAGGGCACTTCCCAAAGCTTTCAGCGCCGCCTCCATCACCGCTTCGCTGCGGGTCGGATGTGCATGGATGGTGCCTGCGATGTCTTCCAGACGCGCACCCATCTCGATGGCCAGCGCAAAAGCCGCCGAGAGCTCGGAGACCCCGGCGCCCACCGCCTGCAGGCCGAGCACGAGATTGGTGTCGGCGCGGGCCACCACGCGCACGAAGCCCTCTTCGGATAGCATCGTCATCGCCCGACCGTTGGCGCTGAACGGAAACTGGCCGGTGCGGATTTCATAGCCTTGCGCCTTCGCCTCTGCCGGCGACAGGCCGGCGCTGACGATCTCCGGGTCGGTGAAGCAGATGGCGGGAATGCATCTTTTGTCCCAGGCCCGCTTCTTGCCCGCAATGATCTCAGCCACCATCTCGCCTTGCGCCATGGCCCGGTGGGCAAGCATCGGCTCGCCGGTCACGTCACCGATCGCATAGATGCCGCGCATCGACGTGCGGCAACGATCGTCGATCCTCAGATAAGGGCCGGCACGATCGAGATCGAGCTCTTCGAGACCCGACCCAGCCGTTCTCGGGCGGCGGCCGACGGTGACGAGGATGCGGTCCGCCGGCAGGCTTTGCTGACGGCCATCCGGTGTTTCGACGATCAATGCGTCGCCATCGTCGGCAAGGCCGATCGCCTTGGCGCCGGTCAACACCCGGATACCGCCTTCGGCCAACTTGCGCATGACGGGCCGCACCAGCTCGGCATCATATTGGGGCAGCACCTGCGGCGTCGCCTCGACGACCGTCACATCAGATCCCATCTTGGAAAAGGCCGTCCCGAGCTCCAGCCCGATATAACCGCCGCCGACCACGACGAGTTTGTTCGGCAGCTCGGTCAGCGACAGCGCCTCTGTCGAGGACATGACGCGGCCGCCGAAAGGCAGATCGGCAAGCTCCACCGGATCGGAACCGGTGGCGATCACCACGGTCTCGGCCCGGATGATCTGCTGGCCGGTTTCCGTCTCCACCTCCACCGTCTTGCCGTCGCGGAAGCGGGCCCGACCGTGGACGATCTTGACCCGCGCCTTTTGCAGCAGTCCCGAAACACCGCCTGTGAGCCGGCCGACGATCCCGTCCTTCCAGGCAATCGTTCTGCCGAGATCGATCGAGGCGCCTTCGACGCGGATGCCCATCGGGTTCCTGCCAGCCAGCATCTTTTGCGTCGCGTCGAATTCCTCAGCCGCATGGATCAGCGCTTTGGAGGGAATGCAGCCGACCGTCAGGCAGGTGCCACCCGGTTTACCGGCCTCGACGATGACGGTATCGATGCCGAGCTGTCCGGCGCGGATGGCGCAGACATAGCCGCCCGGACCGGCGCCGATGACGAGGAGCTTGCAGAGGATCTCTTTCATGGATCTCAGCCTTCGATGAAAATGAGCGCCGGCGTTTCAATCAGCGTGCGGATGCGCTGCACGAAGTTTGCCGCATCCCAGCCGTCGATGATGCGATGGTCGAAACTGGAGGAGAGGTTCATCATCTTGCGCGGCACGAATTGCGCGCCGTCCCAGACCGGTCGCGTGGCGATCTTGTTGACGCCGATGATCGCCACCTCGGGATGATTGATGATGGGTGTCGAGACGATGCCGCCGAGCGCGCCGAGCGAGCTGATGGTGATGGTGGAGCCGGAAAGCTCATCGCGCGTCGCCGTCCCGGATCGTGCTGCTTCCGCCAGCCGGTTCATCTCGGCGGCGCAATCCCAGATGCCGCGGGCTTCCGCATGCCGGACCACCGGCACGGTCAGGCCGGCCGGCGTCTGTGTGGCGATGCCGATATGGACGGCACCGTGGCGGGTGATGATGCCGGCATCGTCGTCGAAGGTGGCGTTGACGTCAGGCTGCTCGGAAATCGCCTTGACCAGTGCGCGCATCAGGAAGGGCAGAACAGTCAGCTTCGGGTGGCCTGGCCTGCGGTCGCCGTTCATGGTGGCGCGAAGCTCCTCGAGCGCGGTCATATCCACTTCCTCCACATAGGTGATGTGGGGGATGCGCGAGGCGGAAAGCACCATCTTCTCGGCGATGCGGCGGCGCAGGCCGGTCAGCTTGATCTCCTCGGTCGCCGTCTTCCTGGCAAAACCGTTCTTCACTGCTGCGGGAGCGGCTCCTGGGGTCAGGAATTGCTCGATATCCTCGCGCAGGATACGCCCGGCCGGTCCTGTCCCCTGCACCTGCCTGAGATCGACACCGCTTTCCCTGGCAAAAAGCCGCACCGAGGGAGCGGCAAGCGGCTTTTCCGTCGATGCAGCCGCCGGCACTGGCGCTGGCGCTGGCGCTGCCGGGGTAGGTTTTGCAATGTCGGCCCTGGGGGCTTCGGCAATCGGCGCCTGCCCAATCACCACAGGCTGCGTCTCGCCGACATCTCCCGCCGTCTCGATCCGCACCAGCGGGGCCTTGACCGCGATGCGGTCTCCGACCTCGCCGGCAAGCCAGATGACGGTGCCATGGACGGGCGACGGAATTTCCACGGTGGCCTTGTCGGTCATGACGGCGGCAATCACCATGTCCTCGCGGACGGGATCGCCTGTCTTCACGTGCCATTCCACAATCTCGGCCTCGGCGACCCCTTCCCCGACATCGGGCATCTTGATGATGAATTCGCCCACGGCTCAGGCCTCCATGACTTCGGCAAGCGCCCGCCCGACACGGCCGGGACCGGGGAAATAGTCCCACTCCTGCGCATGCGGATAGGGCGTGTCCCAGCCGGCGACACGCACGACCGGCGCCTCGAGATGATAGAAGCAATGTTCCTGCACCAGTGCTGCGACCTCGGCGCCGAAGCCCGACGTCAGGGTTGCCTCATGCACGACGACGCAGCGCCCCGTCTTGGCGACCGATTTGACGATCGCATCGAGATCGAGCGGCAGCAGGCTCCTCAAATCGATCACCTCGGCATCGATGCCGGCATCTTCGGCTGCGGCAAGCGCCACATGCACCATGGTGCCGTAGGCAATCACGGTCACCGCCGATCCGACGCGCCGCACCTCGGCCTTGCCGATCGGAATAGTGTAATGGCCATCGGGCACCTCGCCGAGGTCATGCTTCGACCAGGGCGTCACCGGCTTCTCGTGATGGCCGTCGAAGGGGCCGTTATAGAGCCGCTTCGGCTCCAGGAACATGACGGGATCGGGATCCTCGATCGCTGCGATCAGCAGGCCTTTGGCATCGTAGGGATTGGAAGGCACGATCACCTTCAGCCCGCAGACGTGGGTAAAAAGCGCCTCCGGGCTCTGGCTGTGCGTCTGGCCGCCGAAGATACCGCCGCCGGTCGGCATGCGCACGACGATCGGGCAGGTGAAATCGCCGTTGGACCGGTAGCGGATGCGCGCCGCCTCCTGCGTCAGCTGGTCATAGGCCGGATACATGTAATCGGCGAACTGGATTTCGACACAGGGCTTCAGCCCGTAGGCGGCCATGCCGATCGCCGTGCCGACGATTCCGGATTCGCTGATCGGCGTATCGAAGCAGCGTGTTCTGCCGTATTTTGCCTGCAGGCCCTGCGTCGAGCGAAAGACGCCGCCGAAATAGCCGACGTCCTCGCCGAAAACGACGACATTGTCGTCGTTCGCCATCGAGACGTCCATGGCGCTGCGCACCGCCTCGATCATCGTCATCCTGGCCATGTCAGTACCCCGCCTGCTGCCGCTGACGGCGGATATGCGGCGGCATCTCGGCATAGACGCCCTCGAAAATGTCGCGCACCGAGGGCCTGCCGCCGGCATGCAGGGTGCCGTGCGCCTCTGCCTGGCGCTGCGCCTCGATCACCTCATCCATGATTTCGGCTTCCGCCTGCACATGCCGCTCCTCCGACCAGACACTCTTGACGATCAGATGTTTCTTCAGCCGCAGCACGGGATCTCCGAGCGGCCAGGCCTCCGATTCCGTCTTCGGCCGGTAGGCGCTCGGATCGTCGGAGGTCGAGTGGGCGCCGACGCGGTAGGTCACATATTCGATCAGCGTCGGGCCGAGATTGCGCCGCGCGCGCTCGGCCGCCCAGCGGGCGACCGCATGGACGGCGAGATAATCGTTTCCATCGACACGCAGCGCCGGAATGCCGAAGCCAAGGCCGCGGGCGGCGAAGGTGCCGGAGCCGCCGCGGGCGATGCCCTGGAAGGTGGATATCGCCCACTGATTGTTGACGATGTTGAGGATGACCGGCGCCTTGTAGGTCGAGGCGAAGACCAGCGCCGAGTGGAAATCCGATTCCGCCGTCGATCCGTCGCCGATCCAGGCCGCGGCAATGCGGCTGTCGTTCTTGATCGCCGAGGCCATCGCCCAGCCGACGGCCTGCACATATTGGGTAGCGAGATTGCCCGAGATGGTGAAGAAGCCGTGCTCCTTGGAGGAATACATGATCGGCAGTTGCCGGCCGCGCAGGGGATCGCTCTCGTTCGAGTAGATCTGGTTCATCATCTCGACCATCGGATAGTCGTCGGCGATCAAGAGGCCCGCCTGGCGATAGGTCGGGAAATTCATGTCTCCCTTCTCGAGCGCCTTGCGGAAGGCGCAGCTGACGGCTTCTTCGCCGAGATGCTGCATATAGAAGGAGGTCTTGCCCTGCCGCTGCGCCATCAGCATGCGGGCGTCGAAGGCCCGCAGTTTCATCATGTTGCGAAGCCCGGTCAGCAGCTCCTCATCGGAGAGCGACCCGGCCCAGGGGCCGACCGCCTCGCCGTCGCGGTTCAAAACACGGATGATGGAATAGGCAAGATCGCGGATGTCTTCCGACGCGACATCCACCTCCGGCCGCGGCACCGCGCCGGCCTTGGCAATCCTGACATTGGAAAAATCAGGCTGGCCGCCAGGTCGGACGGCGGGTTCGGGGACGTGCAGGCTCAAACGAGCAGAATCCACCATGTCGTTTCTTTCCTCCCTTGCCGGCCTTGCCCCTCTCCTCCGAGAGCCGGGCCGGATGTCGTTCTATAGATTGCGGGCGATCACCATGCGCTGCACGTCGCTCGTTCCTTCGTAGATCTGGCAGATGCGCACATCGCGGTAGATGCGCTCGACCGGATAGTCGGCCATGTAGCCATAACCTCCATGGATCTGGATCGCATCGGAGCAGACACGCTCGGCCATCTCGGAGGCAAAGAGCTTCGCCATCGAGGCTTCCGACAGACAGGGCAGCCCCGCCTCCCGGAGCGAGGCGGCATGAAAGACGAGCTGCCGCGCCGCCTCGATCCGCACCGCCATATCGGCAAGGCGGAAGGCCACGGCCTGGTGCTCAAAGATCGGTTTGCCGAAGGCCGTGCGCTCGCGGGCGTAGTCGCGCGCCGCCTCGAAGGCCGCCCGCGCCATGCCGACGGCCTGCGCCGCAATGCCGATCCGCCCGCCCTCGAGATTGGCGAGCGCGATGCGATAACCTTCACCTTCCGCACCGAGCCTCAGCCCGGCCGGGATGCGCATGTTGTTGAAGGCGATCTGGCAGGTATCGGTGGAATGCAGCCCAAGCTTCTCTTCGACGCGGATCACCTCGTAGCCTGGCGTCTCCGTCGGCACGATGAAGGCGGTAATGCCTTTCTTGCCGGCGTCGGGATCGGTGACGGCAAAGACGATGATGACATCGCCGTTCTTTCCCGAGGTGATGAATTGCTTGGAGCCGTCGAGCACATAGTGGTCACTGTCACGCCGCGCCCGGGTCTTCAGGTTCGAGGCATCCGAACCCGCCTGCGGCTCGGTCAGCGCAAAGCCGCCAATCCATTCGCCGTTGGCCAGTTTCGGCAGGAAACGCTGCCGCTGCTCCTCGGTGCCGAATTTCAGGATCGGCACACAGCCAACGGAACTATGCACGCTCATGATCGTCGAACAGGCTCCGTCGCCGGCGGCGATCTCCTCAAGTGCTGCGGCATAGGCGACCACGCCGGTATCCGAGCCGCCATAGGCTTCCGGCACCAGCATGCCGAGCAGCCCGAGTTCACCCATCTCCTTCAGTTCCTCGCGCGGAAAGAGATGCTCCCGGTCGCGTTTGGCTGCCCCCGGCGCCAGCCGGTCGCGGGCAAAGTCGCGGGCGAGATCTGAAATCTGCTGCTGGAGGTCGGAAAGGATCATCTGTTCTCTCCTCCTATTGCCGCTCGATGGCGACGGCGGTCGCCTCGCCGCCGCCGATGCAGAGCGCCGCCATGCCGCGCTTCAGATCGTAGCGCTCCAGCGCCGCAAGCAGCGTCACCAGGATCCGGGCCCCCGAAGCGCCGATCGGATGGCCGAGCGCGCAGGCGCCGCCATGCACATTGACCTTCTCATGCGGCAGGTTGAGATCGCGCATCGCCGCCATGGCGACGACGGCAAAGGCCTCGTTGATTTCGAAAAGATCGACCTCCGACAACGATAAGCCGGTGCGATCGGACAGTTTCTGCAGCGCCCCGATCGGTGCGGTAGCGAAAAGATTGGGCGCCTGCGAATGGGTGGCATGGCCAAGGATGGTGGCAAGCGGCTTGAGGCCGCGATGCTCCGCCTCGGAACGGCGCATCAGCACGAGGGCTGCCGCGCCATCGGAAATCGAGCTGGAATTGGCGGCAGTCACCGTGCCGCCGTCTCGGAAGGCCGGTTTCAGCGTCGGGATCTTGTCGAGCTTCGCCTTGCCGGGCTGTTCGTCGCGGCTCGCCACCTGCTCAGTCCTGCCGGATTTCACCGTAACCGGCACGATCTCGCGGTCGAAACAGCCTTCGGCAATCGCCTTCTGCGCCCGCGTCAGCGAGGCGATGGCGTAGCTGTCCTGCGCCTCGCGCGTGAACTGATAGGCCTCGGCGCAATCCTCCGCGAAGCTGCCCATCAAGCGCCCCTTGTCATAAGCATCCTCCAGCCCGTCGAGGAACATATGATCCACGACACGCCCATGGCCGAGCCTGTAGCCGCCACGGGCCTTGTCAAGGAGATAGGGCGCATTCGTCATGCTTTCCATGCCGCCTGCAACCGCCACCGAGGCGCTGCCTGCGGCGATCAGGTCATGCGCCATCATCACGGCCTTCATGCCCGAGCCGCACATCTTGTTGACGGTGCTGGCCGCCGTCGCGAAAGGCAGGCCGGCATGGATCGCCGCCTGGCGCGCCGGCGCCTGGCCCTGCCCGGCCGGCAGGACACAACCGAAGATAACCTCCTCGATCGCCTCGGCCGCGATGCGGCTGCGCTCAAGCGCTGCGCGGATCGCCGTCGCTCCAAGCTCCGGCGCTGTCGCCTCTTTCAGCTCTCCCTGAAAGCTGCCGATCGGGGTGCGCGCTGCACCGACGATGACGATGGGATCCTGCAAAACCATCTTTCCTCCTTGGGGCGACGCGTTCACCGCGCGCCCATCCGCAATGCGCCGTCGAGGCGGATGACCTCGCCGTTCAGCATGTTGTTTTCCAAGATATGGCGCACCAGCCCGGCAAATTCCGCCGGCCGGCCGAGCCGCGGTGGAAAGGGCACGCTCTTGCCGAGTGCGGCCTGAACCTCAGCCGGCATATCAGCCATCATCGGCGTCTCGAAAATGCCGGGCGCGATCGCGACGACGCGAATGCCGTGACGCGCAAGCTCGCGGGCGATCGGCAAGGTCATCGCCGCCACCCCACCCTTGGAGGCGGCATAGGCTGCCTGGCCGATCTGACCGTCGAAGGCGGCGACCGAGGCCGTATTGACGATGACGCCGCGTTCGCCTTCGGCATCCGGATCGGTCTTCTGGATCGCTGCGGCGGCAAGCCGGATCATGTTGAACGTGCCGATGAGATTGATTCCGACCGTGCGGGCAAAACTTTCCAGCCGATGCGGCCCGTCGCGGCCGATCACCTTTTCGGCCGGTGCGACGCCGGCGCAATTCACCAAGCCGCGCAAGCCGCCGAAGGCGTCGACGGCAGCGGCAACCACCGCTGCTCCCTGCTTCTCATCGGCCACGTCGGCCTTGACGAACTGTGCAGCGCTTGCGAATTCCCGGGCGACATGTTCGCCCGCTTCGACATTGAGATCGGCGATCGTCACGCGCCCGCCTGCCTCGACAAGCGCGCGCACCGTGGCAGCACCGAGGCCGGAGCCACCGCCGGTGACGATGAAGCTTGCTCCATGGACCAACATGAATCTGTTCCTCCCTGCCGGCGGCGACCGCCTCCAAGCGCAACCGACGGGTACGATTCTATTCGCTCCACCTATTGCAAGCGATGACAGAAATGCTCCATTATTTCGGCCAGTTTTGCCATAGAGAGTGCGATGGCCGAAATCGAGCGACGGATGATTGCGCCGGCCTTTGTCGAGGAGGCGCTCGACAGCCTGCGGCGACTAGATAAGCCGACGCAGCCTATTCTTGCGCGCGTGGGACTGCCCCGGGTCGACCAGCCGGTCTCGGCAGAAACCTACGGCGCGCTGTGGCTGGCCATCGCCGCCGAGCTCGACGACGAATTCTTCGGCATGGGCGGGCGGCCGATGCGTAGCGGCAGCTTCACGCTGCTCTGCCACTCTGTGCTGCATGCGCCGACGCTGGGTCATGCGCTTCGCCGGGCGCTACGCTTCCTCGATATCGTGCTCGACGATCCCAGGGGACAGCTCGTCATTCGCGACGGTCTAGCGGAGGTCGAGCTTCGGGATGCCGGCGGCCCGCGTTCGGCCTTCGCCTATCGCACCTATTGGATCATCCTGCACGGCATCATCTGCTGGCTGGTCGGCCGGCGCATTCCGATCCGGCGCGTCGACTTCCGCTGCGCCGAGCCCAAACAGGGCGCCGACTACCGGCTTTTCTTCGGTGCGCCGGTGCGCTTCTCGCAAGCCATCAGTCGGCTGGGCTTTGACAACACCCTGCTCGACCTGCCGATTTCACGCAGCGAACAGGCGCTCAAGCAGTTCCTGCGCGGCGCGCCCGCCAATATTCTGGTGCGCTACCGCTATGATGCCGGTATCGCCGCCGCCGTCCGCCGCCGCTTGAGTCAGGCAACGCCTGCCATGTGGCGGAGTTTTGCCGAGCTTGCCGCCGATATGCGCATGCCGCCCTCCACGCTCCGCCACCGCCTGCACGACGAGGGACAAAGCTATGCCGCCATCAAGGACGACATCCGCCGGGATCTCGCCGTCGACCTGCTGCTGAACACGCCGAAGACCATCGGCGAGATCGCCGTCCAGCTCGGCTATTCCGAGCCGAGCGCCTTCTTCCGGGCCTTCAGGAAATGGATAGGCAAGAGCCCTGAGGCCTTTCGGCGGGACGGAACGGAAAATCGAGAGGATGTCAGTCGAATCGATTGACTCGTTCTGACCGGCCCCGCGCGTTCGCGAACATGACGGCAATCTTCATCACGAAGGACTTGCTGAAGCGACCAAGAACCTCCTGATGAGGCTCGATGTACCAGGAACGCTCGACGATATCGTAATTGTATTCGTCGACGACGATCCAACTTTGTTTGAGATCACCGAGACCAGCACGCCGACGTTCGATATCGGGAATTTCCAGCGCAGCCCTTCCCGACGGCGGCGGTTGCGTGGTGATTGCCAGAAGGGCGAGATGCGTATTTCCATCGCTCGCACTGCGGATCGCAATGATGACACAGACCGGGCGCTGTTTGCGCCCCTCCGTCTCACCACGCTGCTGCTGCCATGCCCAGAGATAGGGATAGGTTATCACCTCGCCAGGGCGAAACTCATGGTTCATCGTCGTAACTTTCCCCGCGCGCCAGTCGCTCAATCGCCTCGCCGAACAATTCGGCATGCTCATCCGGCATCTCCGAAATGTGATGCGCGCGACGCGGGTCCTCGCCGCTGCGCATCCGCTGATAGTGTTCATAGCTCATCAGCACGAAACGGGGCTTGTTGTGGCGGGTAAGAATAACCGGCTCGCGGCTCGCGACATCGGTGACATCACCAATCTGTTTATTGAGATCACCTGTCGTGAACTGTCGCATGACTATACTCTCCGGTTTAATTTCCATATATTCCATATTTTCCATCTTTTCAAGAAAATGGCGTTCACGCGCCCTCGACGAGAATTCTCAAGGCTCTCCACCCGTATCATTCAAGGGCACTTTGACCCCGCCGCAACCCGCGCTACATATTTCAGCGGGAGGAGTGCCATGTTTGATTTTTCGCTCGGCGAAACCGCGGACGCGATCCGTGAAACGACGGCGCGGTTTGCTGCCGCTCATATTGCTCCGCTGGCTGCGGAAATCGACGAAAGCAACACGTTTCCACGCCAGCTCTGGCCTGAGATGGGCGCCCTCGGCCTGCATGGGATTACCGTCGAGGAAGAATTCGGCGGCGCCGGTCTCGGTTATCTCGATCATGTCGTCGCCATGGAGGAGATTTCACGGGCCTCGGCTTCCGTGGGCTTGAGTTACGGTGCCCATTCCAATCTCTGCGTCAACCAGATCCGCCGCTGGGCCTCGCCGGAACAGAAACGCCGTCATCTGCCGAAACTGATCTCCGGCGAACATGTGGGTTCTCTTGCCATGTCCGAGGTGGGCTCCGGTTCCGATGTCGTCTCCATGCGCTTGCGTGCCGAGAAAAAGGGGGACCGCTATGTTCTGAACGGCGCCAAATTCTGGATCACCAACGCGCCGCATGCCGATGTGCTGGTCGTCTATGCCAAGACCGATCCCGCAGCCGGCCCGAAAGGCATTTCCGCCTTCATCGTCGAAAAGGGCCTGCCGGGCTTCAGCGTCTCCAAGAAACTCTCCAAGCTCGGCATGCGCGGCAGCGATACCGCCGAACTGGTCTTTCAGGATTGCGAGGTGCCGGCCGAGGCGCTGATGGGCCGGGAGGGAGAAGGCGTGAAGATCCTGATGTCCGGCCTCGACTACGAGCGCGCCGTGCTCGCCGCCGGGCCGCTTGGCATCATGCAGGCCTGCCTCGACGTCGTGCTGCCCTATGTCAGCGATCGCAAACAGTTCGGTAAGCCGATCGGTGACTTCCAGCTGATGCAGGGCAAGATCGCCGACATGTATGTCGCGCTGAATTCGGCGCGCGCCTATGTCTATACCGTTGCCCGGGCCTGCGATGCCGGCCGCGCGACGCGCACGGATGCGGCCGCCGCGATCCTCTTTGCCAGCGAGAATGCCGTGAAGGTCTCGCTGGAAGCGATCCAGGCACTCGGCGGCGCCGGCTATACCAAGGAATGGCCGGTCGAACGCTTTTTGCGCGACGCCAAGCTCTACGATATCGGCGCCGGTACCAACGAGATCCGCCGCTACCTGATCGGCCGGGAGCTCATCGCATCATGACGGTGATTTCGACTGCGATCGACCGCGATAGCGAGACCTTCAAGGCCAATACAGCCAAGAACAAGGGCCTTAGCGACGAACTCCACGACCGCTCGGCGAAAGCGCGCCAGGGTGGATCGCAGGCAGCGCGCGAGCGCCATACCGGCAAGGGCAAGCTCCTGCCGCGCGACCGGATCCAGCTGCTCATCGATGCCGGCAGCCCGTTCCTGGAGATCGGCACGCTGGCGGCCAACGGCATGTATGATGATGAGGCGCCCGGCGCCGGCATCATAACAGGCATCGGCCGTGTTTGCGGCCGCGAGGTGATGATCGTCGCCAATGACGCGACGGTGAAGGGCGGCGCCTATTACCCCCTGACGGTGAAGAAACATCTGCGGGCGCAGGAGATTGCTCTGCAGAACCGGCTGCCATGCCTCTATCTGGTCGATAGCGGTGGCGCCAATCTCCCGCATCAGGCCGACGTCTTTCCCGACCGCGACCATTTCGGCGCGATCTTCTACAACCAGGCCCAGATGTCGGCCGAGGGAATCCCACAGATCGCCTGCGTGTTGGGAAGCTGCACCGCCGGCGGCGCCTATGTGCCCGCCATGTCCGACGAGACGGTCATCGTGCGCAATCAGGGCACGATCTTCCTCGCCGGTCCGCCGCTGGTGAAGGCCGCGACCGGCGAGATCATCTCGGCCGAAGAGCTCGGCGGCGCCGAGACCCATGGCCGCCGCTCCGGCGTCGTCGATCATGTCGCCGAGAACGATGAACATGCGCTGCTGCTCGTGCGCGATATCGCAGCCACCCTCAACAGTGTGAAATCAGTCGATATCGACCTCCAGCCGCCGCGACCGCCGAAACTCGATCCCGAAGATCTCTGCGGACTCATCCCGGATGATGTGCGTTCACCCTACGACGTGCGCGAGGTCATCGGACGGATCGTCGATGGCTCGGAACTGCATGAGTTCAAGCCGCTCTACGGCACCACGCTGGTCTGCGGTTTCGCCCGCATCTGGGGCATGCCGGTCGCCGTCATCGCCAATAACGGCGTGCTGTTTTCCGAAAGTGCGCTGAAGGGCGCCCATTTCATCGAGCTCGCCTGCCAGCGGCGCATACCCTTGCTTTTCCTGCAGAATATTTCTGGCTTCATGGTCGGCGGCCGCTATGAGGCTGGCGGCATCGCCAAGGACGGGGCCAAGCTGGTGACGGCCGTTGCAACCGCCACCGTGCCGAAGGTCACCGTCATCATCGGCGGCAGTTTCGGTGCCGGCAATTACGGCATGTGCGGCCGCGCCTATCGCCCGCGCTTCCTCTTCACCTGGCCGAACAGCCGCATCAGCGTGATGGGCGGCGAACAGGCGGCCTCTGTGCTTGCCACCATTCGCCGAGATTCCATGGAGGCGCGCGGTGAGAATTGGCCCATGGAAGAGGAGGAAGCCTTCAAGGCGCCGATCCGCGCCGGCTACGAGGCCGAGGGCAATCCCTATTATGCCACCGCCCGCCTTTGGGACGACGGCATCATCGATCCACGCCAGACGCGGGACGTGCTGGGCCTTGCCTTTTCCGCCTGCCTGAATGCGCCGATCCCGAAAGGGCCGCGCTTCGGCCTGTTCAGGATGTGAGGCGTCGATGATGGAAAGCCTGCTCATTGCCAACCGGGGCGAAATCGCCCGCCGCGTCATCCTCACGGCCAGGATGCTCGGCATCCGCACCATTGCCGTCTATTCCGAAGCCGATGCCGGCCTGCCCTTTGTCAGGGAGGCGGACGAGGCGATCGCCATCGGCCCCTCGCCGGCCCGCGAAAGCTATCTCTCGCCGCAGCGCATCCTGGAGGCTGCCCGCAAGAGCGGCGCCGCTGCGATCCATCCGGGCTACGGCTTCCTGTCGGAAAATGCCGATTTTGCCGAGGCGGTGGAGAAGGCCGGCATCGTCTGGGTCGGCGCGCCGGCCGCTGCCATCCGGGCGATGGGGCTCAAGGATGCCGCCAAGGAATTGATGCAGGCAGCCGGCGTGCCCGTGACCCCCGGTTATCTCGGATCGGACCAGGGCGAAGAGAGGCTGGCGGCGGAAGCCGAGGCCATCGGTTATCCCGTACTCATCAAGGCGGTTGCCGGCGGCGGCGGCAAGGGCATGCGCCGCGTCGACCGCGCGCAGGATTTCGCCGAACGTCTCGCCTCCTGCCGCCGTGAGGCGGCCGCCGCTTTCGGCGACGACCGCGTTCTGATCGAACGCTATATCGCCAATCCGCGCCATATCGAGGTGCAGGTTTTCGCCGACAAGCTCGGCAATTGCGTGCATCTCTTCGAACGCGATTGTTCGCTGCAACGCCGTCATCAGAAGGTGATCGAGGAGGCCCCTGCCCCCGGCCTCGATGCCGCCACCCGGGCGGTGATCTGCGAGGCGGCGGTCAAGGCCGCAAGAGCGGTCAACTATGTCGGCGCCGGCACCATCGAATTCATCGCCGATGCCTCCCAGGGCCTGCATCCTGACCGTATCTGGTTCATGGAGATGAATACGAGGCTGCAGGTAGAACACCCCGTCACCGAGGCGATTACTGGCGAGGATCTGGTGCTCTGGCAGTTGAAGGTCGCGAGCGGCGAGCCCTTGCCGAAAAGCCAGGACGAGATCGCCATGAATGGCTGGGCCTTCGAAGCCCGGCTCTATGCCGAAAATCCGGCCGCCGGTTATCTGCCTTCGACCGGCCGGCTCGACCATCTGCGCCTGCCGCAGTCCGTCCGCGTCGACAGCGGCGTCGAACAGGGCGATGAGATTACCGCCTTCTACGATCCGATGATCGCCAAGATCATCGCGCATGGACCGGACCGCGAGGCAGCCCTTTCGAAACTTGCAGCCGCCTGCGCCGGCATCGAGGTCTGGCCGGTCAGATCCAATGCCGGCCTGCTTGCCCGCATCGCCACCGATCCGGATTTTCGCGCCGCTCGGATCGATACCGGCTTCCTCGACCGCCATGGCGATAGCCTTGTGGCGAGGGAGCCGAGCGAAATCGCGATCGACACCGCAGCCGCCGTGCTTTCAAGAAATACCGATGATGATCCCTGGGCCGCGCTTGCCGGATTCCGCATCGCCGGCGCGGATGACAATCGAGTGCGCATCCGTATCGGCGATCACCTCTTCTGGGGGCAATCACGTCGGAAGCCTGAGGCAAATATCGTCACGATTGGTGAAACGACCGTGCTTTTCGACGCCGGCAATACCTGGCCGATCAGCCTGCCCGTCGCCAGCGAAATCGAGGCGAGCCAGGGTGCGGGCGATGGCGCGATCCTTTCGCCGATGCCCGGCCTCGTGATTTCGGTGGATGTCGCCGAAGGCGATCATGTCGCCAAGGGGGACCGTCTGCTGACGGTCGAAGCGATGAAAATGGAGCATTCGCTGCGCGCGCCTTTCGACGGCATCATCGGAAAACTGCAGGTTTCCACCGGCGCCAGGGTCTCGGAGAACCAGCTGGTCGTCACCGTCACGAAGGAGCAGGATTGATGGCCGGCCGCTATTTCGACGAATGGACGCTCGGCGACCGCATCGCCCACGAGATCCGCCGCACGGTCACCGAGACCGACAACCTGCTGTTTACGACGCTTTCCCACAATCCGCAGCCGCTGCATCTCGATGCCGATTATGCGGCCGGCACCGAATTCGGCCGGATCGTCGTCAACGGCACCTTCACCTTTGCGCTCACCGTCGGCCTCTCGGTCGGCGACACAACGCTCGGCACGCTCGTCGCCAATCTCGGTTACGACAAGGTGACGATGCCGAAGCCGGTCTTCATCGGCGACACGCTGCGGGTGGAAACGGAGGTGACCGAACTGCGCCGCTCGAACTCCCGCCCCGACGCCGGCATCGTCACCTTCCGGCACATCACCCTGAACCAGCGCGGCGAGATCGTCTGCCAGTGCCTGCGCACCGCCATGCTGAAGGTAAAGCCGTCATGAGACTTCGCTCGCTGCTCTTCGTGCCCGGCGATCGGCCGGAGCGTTTCGAGAAAGCACTCGCCTCGGGCGCCGATGCCGTCATTCTCGATCTCGAAGATTCGGTTGCACCCGCCAACAAGCCACGCGCCCGCCAAGCCGTCCACGAATTCGTCCTGCGCCAGACCGGCGAAACCAATCTCCTGATCCGCATCAATCCCCTCGCCTCCCCGGAGTTCGAAAACGACCTTGCCGCTCTGAGTGGCCTCCATCCTTTCGCGATCATGCTGCCGAAGGCCGAGGGGGCGGCTTCGGTGCTGAAGCTCGCAGGCTCACTTGCACCTGAAATCCCCATCTTGCCGATCGCAACCGAAACGCCGTCCGCGATCTTCGAGATCGGCAGCTACCGGGACGTCGCGGCCAGCCTCTGCGGCCTGACCTGGGGTGCCGAGGATCTGCCCGCCGCGATCGGGGCTGCGACCGCGCGACGGACGGATGGCCGTTACACGCCGCCTTACGAGCTTGCCCGCTCGCTGACGCTCTTCGCAGCCCATGCCGCCGCGGTTCCGGCCATCGACACCGTCTATCCCGATTTCCACGATCATAGCGGTCTCAGGGCCTATGTCGGCCGCGCCCGGCGCGACGGCTTTTCCGGCATGATGGCCATCCATCCGAGCCAGGTCGAAACGATCAACCACGCCTTTACGCCGGATGCATCCGAGATCGCCTGGGCGGAGAAAGTCGCCGCCGCCTTTGCCGCCAGGCCCGACGCAGGTGTCATTCAACTTGACGGGCGCATGCTGGATCTGCCGCATCTCAAGCTCGCGCTCCGCATCCTGGAGATATCAGGACGATAGTCAGGGAACGCGTTTGACCGCCTTCTGCCGATCAGCCCGATTTCGCCGCCTGCTC
This sequence comes from Rhizobium anhuiense bv. trifolii, assembly GCF_024346605.1. Taxonomy (NCBI): domain Bacteria; kingdom Pseudomonadati; phylum Pseudomonadota; class Alphaproteobacteria; order Hyphomicrobiales; family Rhizobiaceae; genus Rhizobium; species Rhizobium anhuiense. Next base: position 85,729 of record NZ_CP098801.1, on the reverse strand, counting down.
GGAGGCGACAGGCACTTCTGGCGAGAGATAACCGGCGCCGACGGCGACATAGAGATCCACATAGTCTTTGGCAACCTGCTGCACGGTAGCGGCAAGGCTTGCCTCAGCATCGGAAACCGACCGCTGGGCGTCGAGGACATCGAGCAACGACGAGGCGCCGTCCTTGTAGCTTGCGGTCGACAGTGCCAGGGATTCCTCCGCCGTCTGCACCTGCCTGCGCAACGGCGCCAGTGTCTGCGTGTCGCGGCGAACTGCCGACAGCGCGTTTTCCACCTCTTCGACCCCGTTCAGCACCGCCGCTTTCCAGGCGAGATACTGCGCCCTCGCATCGGATTTCTCGATATCGACATTTGCGCGCAATTTGCCGCCGTCGAAGATCGGCAAGTTGAGCGTCGGTCCGAAGGACCAGCTGGTGAGGCTCGAGCCGCTGGCGCCCGATGATTTGACCCAGCTCGGCGAAATCGAACCGGAGAGCGAGATCGACGGATAAAGCTGGGCTTCGGCAGCACCGATATCGGCGACGGCCGCCGCCAGCTCGCGTTCGGCCTTTCTTATATCAGGACGGTTGCGGATGAGATCGGCCGGAATGCCGGCGCGAATATCGCCGCGGAAAACCGGCTGACCGGCGCTTTTCTGCAGCTCGTCCATCAGCGAGGCCGCCGGCATCCCGAGCAGCGTGGCAATGTGATGGGCCGATTCGGTGAAGCTCTGTTCGAGGCCGGGAATGTCGGACTTTGTCGACTGCACCAGGCCCTCGGCCTGAACGACGTCGAGGCGGGAGGCCGCACCTGCCTTGAGCTGCAACTGCGTGAGTTCGTAAGTTTGCTGGCGGGATTTCAAGCTCGCCTGTGCAAGCGCGATGCGCTCCTGGTAATAGCGGGCGTCGATATAACTCTCGACAAGGTCTTTCAAGAAGGTGAGCTTTGCATTGTCGGCCGTCGCATAGGCGGCTCCCAGCGAGGCGATGGCACTCTCCTTGGAGCGACGGTACTGGCCGAAGATGTCGAGCAGCCAGGAAAGGCTGGCCTCACCGCCTGTGGTATTCGTGGTGCCGACCGTCGTGCGCAGCCGCCCCTTTTCACCGGATACCGTGTGCGAAGCGTCGACACTGAGGCTCGGCAGACCGCCGGCGCCGGCAACCGTGACATTGGCGGCAGCCGAATTGATGCTCTCGAGCGCCTGCAGCACATCGAGGTTTTCGCTGAGGCCATGGGCCACCAAGCCGTCGAGCCGCTTGTCGCGATAGGCCTTCCACCACTCAGCCGTCACGACATTGCCGTTGCTTTTGGTGGTGCCCTCTTCGAATTTGGCAGGAAGCGGCATCTCAGGGGGAACGTGATCCGGACCGCTGACGCAGCCTGCGAGCAGCAGCGTGAAGGCGGATGCGGCGTAGCGGAGGGATGATAGTCTGGTGCGGAGCGACGGACTCACTGGCAAGCTTTCTGAACCGGGATCGGAGATCCAGGCTTAGCGAGGCCAGCGTTAATGGCGGTAAAGAAACTGTAAAGTTAGGTAAAATCCCGGGATGCTTGATCATCAACCGAACCATAGGGCGTCGGCCGTCTCGGAAGTTCCAGCGTGATCGCCAGGCCTCCGGCGTCAGGCAACGACGCATGCGCACGCCCGCCATGGCGCTCGATGGCCTGCCGGGTGATGGCAAGACCCAGGCCGTATCCGCCTCTTGGAACCGCCTCTTTCCCGCGTGAGAACGGCTGGAAGATGCGTTCGAGTTCGTCGCGCCTCACACCTGGCCCCCGATCGGTGACGCAGATTTTGAGGCGCTCGGCCGCCGCCTCGCAAGACACGGATATGTGCGAATGTTCGGCCGTGTATTTGACGGCGTTGCGCACGACGTTTTCGAGTGCCCGGTAGAGCAGCTCGCCTTCGACCTCGGCGCGGAAGCTGCCGTCGACGCTTGTCGTGATCGACACATCTCGTGCCTGGGCTTCGAATGCGGCGTCGCCAAGGATTTCATTCAGCAGTTCGATGACATCCAGGGGCTGGGTCTTCAGCGGCAGGCCGGAGCCGGCGGTGAGCCTGGCAAGGGTCAGAACTTCGCCGACCAGCGCGTCGAGCCGTTCAACCTCCCGGTCCATTCGGTCCAGCATGGCGCCGAGTTTGGCCGGGCTCTGCCGAAGAACGCCGACGGCAGCCTGCAGGCGGGACAGGGGCGAACGCAATTCATGGGAGACATCATGGAACAGCCGCTGCTGCGCATCCTGAAGCTCCTGAAGCCGCGCGGCGGTGGAATCGAAGTCATGCGCCAGCGCAGTGACTTCATCCTTTCGGCCGGCCATCTGGTCGCCGATACGGAAGTCGAAGCGGCCATGGGCGAGCGCGCTCAGGCCGTCGCGCAGATGCACGACGGGTCGAATGAGATAGCGGGCGAGTGCTGCGGCAGCGACCGTACTCGAAACGAAAATCGAAAGCCAAGGCACCAGCAGCGCCAGGTTATCCACCACGTTGAGAAGGAAGTTCGCTTCCGGCGCCACGGAGATCCGGTAGCAAATTCCGTCCTTCAGAATGGACTTCGTCTCTGCCCTACCCCCGTCTCCGCACGCAGGCGACTCCATGGTTTTCGAAAGAGTCAGGCCCAGCGGCACCGTATCTTCACTTGAGCGGATGAAGCGCTCTGCGGCGTCCTCCCCATCCCTTGCGAGGACGTTCGCAGTCAGCTTCAGAATGATCGCTCGCTCCTGGTATTCCCGATCGCGGCCAGGCGGCGGGATCTGAAAGAGGTTGACGATCACGATTATAACAGTGAGCGTCGTTGCAAGCGTCAACCAGATCGTCGCGAAGAATTTCCAGAAAAGCCTAGGCATGGTCAGTCCACGAGAAGTTGATAGCCCTGGCCGCGAACGGACTGGATCCAGGATTGCCCGTCCTCCCTCAGTCCGAGCTTCTGGCGCACGCTGCTGATATGGACGTCGATACGGCGATCGAACGGGGTCAGCGGCTTGCCGAAGGCCCGTTTCGAAATGTCCTGCTTCGACACGAGCTGGCCGGCGCTGCGGGCAAGCACTTCGAGCAGGCTGAACTCGGTGCCGGTCAGCTCCAGGCTTTCTCCGCGCCATTCGGCGATCCTGCTGCCCGGATGGAGCACGAGCTGCCCCGCCCTGATCGTGTCGGTCGACGCGCCGGCTGCCGGCTGCCCCGCCCGGCGCAGGATGGCGCGCAGCCTCGCCGCCAGTTCGCCCGGCGAGCATGGCTTCGGCACATAGTCGTCGGCACCGAGATTGAGGCCCGATATCCTGTCCACGTCATCGCCCCTTGCGGTCAGCATCAGCACCGGAACCTGGCTGAGCTTCCTGATCCTCTGCAGAACCTCGATCCCGTTCATCCGAGGCATCATGATGTCGAGCACGATGATATCGACCGTATTGCCGGCAGCAGCGGCAATGGCAGCGCGACCGTCCGTATCCGTTACGACGTCATATCCCTCTTCAACGAGATATTCCTGCAGAAGCGTCGTCAGCTCGGCATCGTCGTCGATGAGGAGAACCTTGTTCATTCACTTCGTCCGTCATTAATTCGATGAAGCCATACAGCACAAACACCGTCGCGTGAGCGAGTTTTACCTATCTTAACACTAACTTGACCGCACTTAACGTTCGCCCCGTTACTTATCCTGCCATGACATGGACGCGCGGCGAGGCCGGTTGCGCGCATGAGTGGCAATCATCCGCCAAGTTGGCGCGGATCGGGAAAGGGCAGCGATGCCTTTGACCACAAGGAGTGCATCATTGAGAAAACCATCTGGAATATTCGCCACCGCTCTTATTGCGGTAGCGCTTCTGCTGCCGCTGCGCAGTGCCGTGGCGGATCAAGCCGCCGCCGCCGCCCTGACCGTCTCGCTGGCGGCGCCGGCTGAGCGGGACTGGCCGGAAACCGTTCCGGCAAGCGGCTGGCTAAAACCCTGGCAGGAAGCCATCATCGCCTCCGAGACGAGCGGACTTCGCATCACCGAAATCCTGGCCGATGTCGGCTCCGTGGTTAAGAAGGGGCAGACCCTCGTCCTGATGTCGCAGGACAGTGTGCAGGCCGATCTTCGCAAGCAGGAGGCGGCCGTCATGACCGCGAAGGCAAACCTCACAAAGGCAAAGGCCAATGCCGATCGCGCTCGCCAGCTTCAACCCTCCGGCGCCCTCTCGGACGAGAAGATCGTCGAATATCTTGCCGACGAACAGACCGCGGCGGCAAGTCTCCAATCCGAAGAGGCAGCGCTCGACAGCCAGAAGATCAAGCTCGACCAGACAACCGTCACGGCCGTCGATGACGGTCTGATAACCTCGCGCTCGGCCGAGCTCGGCGCCGTCGTTTCCTCCGGCAGCGAATTGTTTCGCATGGTCCGCCAGCAGCGGGTCGAATGGCAGGCCGAGGTTTCCGCCCGCTACCTCTCGCGCATTTCGGAAGGATTGCGCGTCGACATCGACGGGCCGGACGGACGCCGCATTCAGGGCAAGGTGAGGCTCGTCGGACCTTCGATCGACACCAATACGAGCCGGGCGATCGTCTATGTCACCCTTCCCCAGGACGTTCAGCCGCGCACCGGTCTTTATGTCACCGGCACCGTCGAACTCAGGACCACGCCAGCGCTGACGGTTCCCGAGACCGCGATCGTTTTCCGTGACGGGATCAACTACGTCTTTGCGGTCGGCGAGGACAAGCGGGTAAAACGGGTGCGGGTCGAGACCGGGCGCCGCAATGACGGCGAAGTCGAGATCATCTCGGGCATTGATAAATCGGCGAGAGTGGTGACGTCGGGCGGAGCGTTTCTGTCGGACAACGATCTCGTGAAAGTCGCGGGAGAAGGCTGATGAACTTTTCCGCATTTTCAATCCGCAATCCCGTACCGGCGATCCTGCTCTTTGCGATGCTTGCCGTCGGCGGCCTGCTGGCCTTCAAGCATCTGGCGGTGCAGAACTTCCCTGATATGGATCTTCCGACCATCAAAGTGACTGCGACGCTCGACGGCGCCGCACCTTCGCAGCTGGAAACCGAGGTCGCCCGCACGATCGAGGACAATCTTGCCTCGCTGAGCTATCTCGACCACATCACGACAACGATTACCGACGGCTCGGTGTCGATCAGCGTCTCCTTCAAACTGGAGAAGGACAGCGAGACCGCCTTGAACGAAGTCCGCAATGCCGTGGACAGCGCAAAGTCCGATCTGCCGGCGCAGATGCAGACGCCAAGCGTCAGCAAAGTCACCGTGCAGAATTCGGCGCTGGTCACCTATGCTGTCCGGTCTTCCGTCCTCAACGAAACCGAGCTCTCCTGGTTCATCGACAACGATCTGACCAAGGCGCTGCTCTCGGTGCCGGGCGTTGGACAGGTCAATCGTATCGGTGGTGTCGATCGCGAGGTTCACGTCGACCTCGATCCGACGACGATGGCCGCATTCGGCGTCACGGCGACCACTGTGTCGGCGCAGTTGAAATCGGTTCAGGCCGATACCTCAGGTGGCCTCGGAGAGATTGGCGGCACCCGTCAGACCTTGCGCACGCTCGGCGCCGTTGCCTCGGTCGACGCGCTGAAGGAACTGCGAATTCCCCTGGCCAACGGGCAGCAGGTTCGCCTCGACGACGTCGCATCCGTCACCGACAGCTTCGCGGAGCGATCTTCGATGGCCTATCTCGACGGCAAACCGGTGGTGGCGGTCGAGATCAAGCGCTCGAACGGCTTTTCGGACAGTGGTGTCGCCGCGGACGTCGACAAGGCAATGAAGGAGTTTGCGGCCAAGCATTCCAACGTGCAGATCGAGGAGGCCTACAGCACGATCGGGCCGATCCTCGACAATTACGACGGTTCGATGCACATGCTGTACGAAGGCGCGATCCTGGCGATCGTCGTCGTCTGGCTCTTCCTTCGGGACTGGCGTGCGACGATCCTGTCGGCCGTGGCGCTGCCATTGTCCGTCATACCGACCTTCCTCGTCATGTACCTGGCCGGATTCAGCCTTAATATCGTCACCCTGCTTGCGCTGTCGCTCGTCGTCGGCATCCTCGTCGACGACGCCATCGTCGAAGTCGAGAACATCGCCCGCCATTTGCAGATGGGCAAGCGGCCGATCGACGCCGCTCTGGAGGCGGCCGACGAGATCGGGCTCGCCGTCATCGCCACCACCTTCACCCTGGTCGCCGTCTTCCTGCCGACGGCCTTCATGAGCGGCATACCGGGGCTCATCTTCCGCCAGTTCGGTATCACCGCCGCCGTTGCCGTCCTCGTTTCGCTCGTTGTCGCACGCCTGCTGACGCCGATGATGGCCGCCTATTTCATGAAGGCCCATCCGAAAGAGGAAAAGGACGGCCGCATCATGCGCGCCTATATGGCAGTCGTGAAAGCCGCCATGAACCACAGGAAGACCACGGTGGCCGTGACCGCCGTCGTCGTCGGGCTTTCGCTGGCCACGATCCCGCTCCTGAAATCCGGCTTCCTGCCCGCTTCCGACGACGCGCGGGCCCAGATCACGCTCACCATGCAGCCGGGCGCCACCATCGAGCAGACAGACGCCACGACAAGGCAGGCCGCCGATATCGTCGGCAAGCTCCAGGACGTGACGCATGTCTTTTCCGCGGTCGGTTCCGCATCCTCGGGCGGCGGCCCAGATTCCAGCACCTCGAGCAGCGTCGGATCCGCGACCATCGTCGCCGTGCTCCCACCCATCGGCGAGCGCGACCGCAAACAGTCGGAAATCGAAAACGACATCCGGCAGGCTCTCTCGGTCCTTCCCGGTGTGCGGATCGCCGTTGGCGGCGGCGGCAACGGCACGAAGCTCGAGATCACCCTTGCCAGTGACGACGCCAACGCGCTCGACAGCGCCGGCACGGCGCTTGAAGAACAGCTGCGCACGCTTCAGGGCATCGGCGCGGTGACATTGACCGCGGCCAGGCAGGCGCCGGAGATCCAGATCACGCCCGATTTCGCCCGCGCAGCAGCGCTCGGGGTGACGTCGAGCGCCATCGCCGAGGCCGTGCGCGTGGCGACGGATGGAGAATATTCCGCCGATTTGCCAAAGCTCAACCTGCCGCAGCGCCAGGTTCCCATCGTCGTCCGCTTCAGCCCCGAGACGCGCACCAAACTCGACGACATCAAGAACATGCGGGTGTCTGGGACGAACGGCAATGTCGATCTCGGGTCGATTGCCGATATCCGGATCGGCGGCAGCCCGTCGGAAATTGACCGCATCGATCGTATGCGCAATGTCACTCTTTCAGTCGAGCTCAACGGCCGCATCCTGGGCGACGTCAACCGCGAGGCGCAGGCGCTGCCGGCGCTTCAGCATCTGCCATCGGGCGTCACCCTTGTCGAACAGGGAGAACTCCAGCGCAGTTCGGAGCTGTTCCAGAGCTTTGGTCTGGCGATGGCAATCGGGGTTTTCTGCATCTACGCGATCCTCGTTCTGCTCTTCCACGACTTCCTGCAGCCCCTCACGCTTCTGATGGCTCTGCCGCTCTCGCTCGGCGGCGCGCTGGTGCCGCTGGTGGTGACCGGAACCAGCTTCTCGATGGCGGCCGTCATCGGGCTGCTCATGCTCATGGGCGTGGTGACGAAGAATTCGATCCTTCTGATCGAATACGCGATCATGTCGCGCCGCCAGGGCATGCCCCGGTTCGATGCTCTTGTGGATGCATGCCACAAACGCGCGCGACCGATCATCATGACCACCATTGCCATGGCATCCGGTATGCTGCCGGTGGCCCTCAGCCTGACAGGCGGCGATTCCAGCTTCCGGCAGCCGATGGCGATCGTGGTGATCGGCGGGGTGATGATGTCGACGCTGCTCAGCCTCGTCGTCATCCCTGTCATCTTCACCTTCGTCGACGACTTGAACGAGGCGCTCAGGCGCCTCGTTCACCGGACCGGCCCGGAAACCGCCGAGGCCGAACCGCATCCATCCAACGATCACACGACGATCACCTTCAAGCCTGAGCTTTCGAAGCGGGGGCAAGGTCAGAGATGACTGCTCTCGCCGGGTTATTGGCCAGAAGGTCCCGCGCCCGATAAGGGCGACGCCTGGCGATCGTCAACCTCTTCGGTCGAGTTCCTCTCCCCCGGAACGAGACCGCGGGACGTAATGCCCCCGCAGGCGGCATCGTGCCGCCTGCGCGTCCTGCACCGTGTGGAAAGTCCAGGCATGCATCGCGTTGGTGGCAACTGCCCTCGTTTGAATCTTTACCAAACTTTACACTTCCTTAACCGCGCTTAACATCCGAACAGCTATTAGAGTTCGACCTCAGCTCAATCCGGAGTGTCGTGTGTCCAAGGCACATCGAAATATTCTGCGTTGCCGCTTCGCGGAGCGGAAAGTCATACTTGCCGAGGCTTCGCGATGCATTCTCAAGTTTAAATCAAGTTATGAGTATTGTTATACTTTCTTGAGCGCACTCTTTATTATGGTAATTCAGTTTTATATTTCAAATCATTACGGCACAACGCCTCATTTCTTGAGACTTAGGAGCAAATCAGACCCTATGGAAAACGCTCGAAAAGAGCGTGATGCTCTGTCGGAAGACATTTCAATTGGTGGAACGGGGTGATTGATGACATGCTCCGGATTAGATCGAGTTCAATACCCTCTTGCACGCCAGCACTCCCTGGCTATGGCGATCGCGGTGACCGGTGGGCTGTTGATGTCGATGCTGCTCAGCCTCATCGTCATCCCTGTCATTTTCACACACGTCGACGACCTGAACGAGCCGGAAACCGCCGACACAGAAGCGCATTCATCCAACGATCACACGACGATCACCTTCAAGCCCGAACTTTCCAAGGGAGGGCAAGGCCAGCGATGGCTGCTTTGGCGCGCACTGCGGCAGAGAAGATGGGCGGCGTTGCAATGGCAAGAGGGTCGCAACCCGATACGGGCGATTCCTGCCGATCTCAGTGACAACCTCTTCGGTCGAGTTCCTCTCCCCGGAACAAGGCCGCGGGACGTATTCCCCCCGCAGGCGGCGTCAGCCGCCTGCGCGTCCTGCCGTCGTTGACCCGGCTTTCGGGATCGACGGACGGGTCGCGGGCGAATTGAAAACCACCCCCATCCCTGAAAATCGCCAGGTCTAACGACCATGCTTGGCACGCCAGGCGGCAAAATCCTCGATATTGCCCGGCTGTGTTGCCGGATAGAGGCCGATGATCGATTGACCGGCCAGCACCCGTTCTGTGACGAAATCCTCGTAAGCCGTCATTTCCACCGCCTCATCGGCAATCTCGTCGGCCAATTCGGCCGGAATGACGATCACAGCTTCATCGTCGCCCACCATGATATCGCCGGGCCACACCGCCACATCGCCGCAGCCGATCGGCACATTGATGTCGAGCGCTTGATGCAGCGTCAGATTGGTCGGCGCCGACGGGCGGTTGTGATAGGCGGGGATCCCCAGCCCGGCAATTTCCGGGCTGTCGCGAAACCCGCCATCGGTGACGACGCCTGCCACGCCCCGCACCATCAGCCGCGTCACCAGAATAGAGCCGGCGGATGCGGCGCGCGGATTTTTGCGGCTGTCCATCACCAGCACGGCCCCGGCCGGGCAGCTTTCGACGCAGGCGCGCTGCGGATGCTCCGGATTGCGGAAAACCTCGAGCGTGTTCAGGTCTTCGCGCGCCGGAATGTACCGCAGCGTATAGGCCGGGCCGACCATGTTCCGGCCTTTGCCGGCGACCGGCTGCACATCCTGAATGGTCTGGTTGCGCAGGCCGCGCTTGAACAGCGCGGTGCTGATGGTGGCAACGCTGACCTTCATGAGTTTGTCGCGCGTGCTGTCCGAAAGTGTCGTCATGCCTGCATGTCCTCCTGGAAAATGTCTGGCTAGAAAATATCCGGTTCCCCTGCCGCCGGGCCAAATTCCGGCAGCAGATAGTCGAAATCGCAGCCCTTGTCGGCCTGGCTGACATGCGACGCGTACATCCAGCCGTAGCCACGACCGAAACGGTCGGCGGGCTTCACCCAGGCGGCACGGCGCCGCGCCAGTTCGACCTCGTCGACCAGCATGTCCAGCCGGCGGTTGGGAATGTCGATCCTGACGATGTCCCCATTCTGCAAAAGGGCGAGCGGGCCGCCAACATGGGCTTCGGGCGCCACATGCAGCACGCAGGCGCCGTAGCTGGTGCCGCTCATGCGCGCATCCGAGAGCCGCAGCATGTCGCGATGCCCTTGTTTCAGCAGTGCTTTGGGCATCGGCAGCATGCCCCATTCCGGCATGCCGGGACCGCCGAGCGGCCCGGCATTGCGCAGCACCATCACGTGATCGGGCGTCACATCAAGCGTCTCGTCCTCGACTGCGGCCTTCATGTCGGGATAGCTGTCGAAAACCAGGGCGGGACCTTGATGGACATGGAAGCGCGGGTCGCAGGCCACCGGCTTGATCACCGCGCCATCGGGCGCCAGATTGCCCTTGAGCACGGCCAGCGATCCCTCCGGGTAGATCGGGTTGGAAAGCGGCCGGATCACATCGTCATTATAGACCTTCGCGTCGGCCAGCGCCGCGCCCAGGGGTTCGCCCGAAACCGTCATGGCGCTGAGATCCAGCCGCTCCCTGATCTGCGACATCAGCGCCACGAGGCCGCCGGCATAGTAGAAGTCTTCCATCAGATAGGTCTTTCCGGAAGGGCGGATATTGGCCACGACAGGCGTGGTGCGGCCGAGCGCGTCCAGATCATCCAGCGTCAGCGCGACCCCTGCCCTGCGCGCCATCGCCAGCAGATGGATGACCGCGTTGGTCGAACAGCCTGTCGCCATGGCGACCGTCGCCGCATTGCGCACCGCCGCCGGCGTCACGATCCGGTCCGGCGTCAGATCCTCCCAGACCATGTCGACGATCCGCCGTCCTGACTGGGCCGACATTCGGATATGATTGGCATCGGGCGCGGGAATGGATGATACCCCCGTCAGCGTCAGACCCATCGCATCGGCAATCGCGGTCATGGTCGAGGCCGTGCCCATCGTCATGCAATGGCCGTAGGAACGGGCAATGCCGGCCTCGATGCCGGCCCATTGTTTATCGGATATCGTTCCGGCGCGCCGTTCGTCCCAATATTTCCAGGCATCCGATCCCGATCCAAGCTGCTGGCCGGCATAATTGCCGCGCAGCATCGGCCCCGCCGGCAGGTAGATCATCGGCACCCCGGCGCTGAGCGCCCCCATGATGAGGCCCGGCGTGGTCTTGTCGCATCCGCCCATCAACACCACGCCGTCGACCGGGTGGGCCCGGATCTGCTCTTCGGTCTCCATCGCCAGAAGGTTGCGATAGAGCATGGTCGTGGGCTTCATGAAATTCTCTGACAGCGCCAGCGCCGGCATTTCCACCGGAAAGCCGCCGGCCTGGAGCACGCCGCGCTTCACGTCTTCGACGCGATGCTTGAAATGGGCGTGGCAGGGATTGAGATCCGACCAGGTCGACAGGATGCCGATCAGCGGCTTGCCGGCCCAATCGCCGGCGTCGTAGCCCATCTGCATCAGGCGCGAGCGATGGCCGAAGCCGCGCAGGTCTTCGGATGCGAACCAGCGCGCCGATCGCAGGTCTTCCCGTGTCTTCGTCACTTTCAAAGACATGCCGACATGCCTCCATCCACGTAAACTATGTGACCGTTGACATAGCTTGAAGCGTCCGAAGCGAGAAAGATACAGGCGCCCGTCAATTCCTCAAGCCTGCCCCAGCGGCCGGCCGGCGTGCGCCGTTCGATCCAGCTCGAAAACTCCGCATCGGCGACGAGCGCGGCATTGAGCGGGGTATCGAAATAGCCGGGGGCTATGGCATTGACCGCCAGTCCATAACGCGCCCACTCGGTCGCCATGCCTTTGGTGAGATTGCCAAGCGCACCCTTGCTTGCGGTATAGGGCGCAATTCCCGGCCGGGCGAGCGCCGTCTGGATCGAAGCGATGTTGATGATCTTGCCGCGCCCGCGCTTGATCATGTGGCGGGAGACGGCTTGCCCGACATTGAAGGCGCTGGAGACGTTCGTGCGCATCAGCAGCTCGAACATCTCGGGGTCGAACTCCTCCAGGGGCGCGCGATGCTGCATGCCGGCATTGTTGACCAGAATATCGATCGGCCCGCTGGCTTGCTCGAATGCGTCGATGGCGGCTCGCACGGCCTTGGCGTCGGTCGCATCGAACAAAAGTGTCCGCGGCGGCGTGCCGGCACCGCCCAGGCCCTCGGCTGCAGCGGCGAGCTTTCCAGCATCACGGCCATTGAGGACGATTTCGGCGCCTGCCGCAGCAAGGCCCTGAGCCAGGCTGAAGCCGATGCCCTGGCTCGATCCGGTGATAAGCGCCCTTTTGCCGGACAGATCGAACAGTTCAATACCCTTTGGCACGGCAGCACTCCTCATGACAGCGGCGTCATCGCTTCGAAATCGGGCAAGGCGCCGCTCGCATAGCCGACGGCCCCGAGCGAAGCGATGGCGATCCGGCCGTCGCGGATCGACAGCAGCGGTCCATCGGGACCCTGCTCGTAGAGATCGGGATGAGCCGCGGCAAAGCGCGCCTTCTCTGCCTGCGGCGCGCCCTGCATGCCGGCGACATAGTGATGACCGTTGCGCTCGACATGGGAGAGGCCAAGCAAGGACACCAGCGCCAGATCCTGCTGCACGGCAAGCCCGGCCTGGCAGGTCAGATCCTCGCCCGAGAGGAACAGTCCCGGCACCGCTCCGGTTCTGATGCGGATCGCTTTCATGAGCGAGCGATAAATGCCCTTGCAGGTTTTCGAGGAGACGCCGGTGTAACCGAGCCCGCGGGCGGGGGCGAAGGCCTCGTCGCCGTCGTCGCTCTCATCGATCAGGAAGGGCAATTGCGCCGCGAGAGCCCCGAGCGGCGTTTCCATGGTGATCGCGCGTGAGAACGGCTGTTCGACAAAGGCGATGGCCGCGCGCAGCCTGGCGAGCTGTGGCATGGCCTCGATCCGCTCCAGCAAGGCGGCAAGCTGTTCGGCAGAGCCGAACTGTTCGTTGCCGTCGACCGTCACCCGATAGTCGGGCACCCTCTCCAGCACGGCGGCGATCCGCAGCAGGCGGTCGATATCGGCCTCGATAGCGCCCGAAAGCTTGATCTTGAACCAGTGATTGCCATAGCGCCTGATCACCGCCTCGAGGCTTTCCGGCAGGCCGTCGTGCACAGGATGGACGATATCGCCCTCTGTGATCGGGTCGAGAAGCCCGATCGTATGCCGCGCCGAGATCGCGCCGGCAGGGCGAAGATCGGCCAGCACCGCCGAGGCGGCGTCCGCGTCGATATCGCCGGGCAGCATCGGGCCGCCGATGCCGACGAGATTGCCTCGCACCGCCTCGAAGAAGGAAAGTCCCGCAAGGCGGCAATAGGCATCGAGCGCGGCGCGGGCGATCAGCGACGGGCCGAAACCGGCGGCCAGCGGATTTCCAGGCAGGCGCCGCACCGTTTCCATCTCGTTCAGGCGGGCTGCGGCAAACAATGTCGTCGGCTGAGACGGTTCGAGCGAGGCAGCGGCAGCCGCACGGATCGAGGTGCGCAACTGATCGACATTTTGCGCCGGCGTCAGCGCCGGATCCTTGTCGAACCATTTCGGCACCATCAATTCGGCGGCGCCGCCGATGGCGGTTCGCCCCTTTTCGTCCTCGACGCGGACCCCGAGGAAGGCTTGCGGCGCCTTTTCAAGGGTGGCCGCGCCAAAGCGGAACGGCAGACGCAGGCTGATATCGCGCTCGAAGGCGTCGATCTCGATGATCTTGATGCGTGGGGCAGTCACGGAACCTCCAATACTTCTGTCCACCGTCACGCCATCCGGTCGAGCATGGCGCGGGTCACTTCATGCCGGAGCGGTTCGCGGCGAAGCAGCCGGCCGATCTCGTCCACCATGGTCTGTCCCTGCGCGAAATGCGCCTCTTCAGTATGGCCGGCAGCATGCGGTGAAATGGTGACATTGGCCAGGGCCGGATCGCGGAACGGGCTATCCGGAGGCAGCGGCTCGTCGTCAAAGACGTCGAGCGCCGCCTCGATACGGCCGGAGCGGATCGCGGCGAGCAGCGCTGCCTCGTCGACCAGCTGCGAGCGCGCCGTATTGATGAAGAGTGTGCCGAGGCGCAGCAGCGCCAGTTCGTGGGCACCGATCATCCGGCGCGTTTCGGGCAGGACAGGCGCATGCAGGGAAATCACGTCGCTTTGCACGAGCATATCGTTCAGCCCGGCGCTGACAACGCCGAGGGCTGCGGCCTCGCTCTCATCCAGGAACGGATCGACGACCAACACGCGGCAACCGAAGGGAACGAGCAGGCGCATCACCGCCCGCCCGACATAGCCGGCGCCGACGATGCCGACCGTTCTGGCGCCCAGCAATCTCTGCGGCACGGCGGCGCGAACGTCGAGCCATTCACCACCATTGCGCAAGTGATGATGCAGCCGATGAATGCCGCGCATGGCGAGCAGCGCTTCGGCGACGACGAATTCGGCAACCGAGGCGGCAATTTTCGAGGCGGCATGGGTCACGCGAAGGCCATCGTCGAACAGACGCGCCGGGACCAGTGTGCGGACACTGCCTGCCGAATGAGCGACAAGGGCGAGCTGCGGATGGCGGGCGCGCACGGCGGGGTCGAAGGGCGGTGTGCCCCATCCGGTGAGGCATGCGGTGGCGCCTTGCAGCAGGTAGTCGACATCGCCGGCGTCGATTGTGGCGCCGGCCGGCCAGCGCACCGCGCCAAGGGCGTTCAATTGGGTTATCGCCGCATCGTCCAGCATCATCCGGCGGGTCTTTTCGGTCAGCAATACGGCAATGACGGGAGCCTGTTCGTTCATGGTTCTACTCTTTCGCTGCGGCGACCAGGCGCCTGAGATGGGCGAGATCGGCGCGGACCTTGTCGAGCGCCTGTTGCCGGGGAACCCGGTATTGCGAATGCACCGACAACACACCGGTAAATCCTGTCGTCACCATATGCCGAACGATGTCGCTCCACGGCACCATGCCTTCGTCGAGCCCGTACCAGTCCGAATGCCATGCGCGCTGGCCGTGGGCTCCGTAAGTGCCGGGGAACCAACCGCTGTTCTTGACGCCCATGCAGCAGAACCACGGATCAAGAATGTCGAGGGTCAGACGCCAGTCTTCGCTTCCCTCGCGAATGATCTGATTGGCCGGATCGACATAAGCGCCGATCCTGACGGGATCTCGCCCGGCCAGCAATTGCACCGCCAGCGCGCCCGAGCTGTGCAGGGTCCCGCCGTGGAGCTGGATGGTCAGCGTGACGGCGAAGCGTTCGGCCAGGCGCTCGAAGCCGTCGAGATCACGCCGCGCCTCATCGAGCTGAACCTGCCAGCGCCGCAACGGGTCGTAACGCCAGAAGCCAAGCCTGATCTGGCCGATGCCGGCCTCGCCGCAACAGCCGAGAAGCCGGGATGCGGCATCGTCGGGCCGTGTGGAATCGATGGTCGCCATCGGAGCACGCACCCCGGCTGCGGCAAAGAGTTTTACGGCCTTGACGATCTCGTCCGGCCTGTCTGGGGAAACGGCATGGCCATCTCGAATGAGAAGATCGGCACAATCGAATCCCAGGCCGGCAGTGATCTCGGCCGCCCTCTCGAGCGGCAGGCCCTCCAGGGTCTTGGTGAAATAGGCGATATCCATGGATCAGATCCCAGAGAGAAAGGCGCTGTTCATGAGCGGGCGATACAAAGCTCGCTGCGGCGGCCGAATGCATCGCGGGCGCAGACCGCATACCGCACGCCCTCCGGCGGCGACATATGCAGGAATGCGGTCGAGATCAGCGGCGCGGGACTGACCTTTTCAAACGTCCCGCCATCGGCGCTGGCCAGGACATCGTAGAAGATGGCAGGGCCGGCATCGCCGGCAGCCCAGAACAGCATGCGCTCCTCCCGGCCGCCGAGACCGAGGTAGCGTTCGACGACAAGGCCGGTCGGTGCAGCCGGGGCCGCGCTGGTGTCGGGAACGACAAGCACCTGCGTCAGTGACGGCAGCGGCACATCGAGATCGACACTGATCCGGCCGTCGTCGCAGGCGACGACGCTGACTGGATGCAGCAAGGCGGGCTCCTGTGCCCGGCGCAGCTCGGCAAACTGCGCTTCATCAGGTGCCGGCGGCGCGCCGACCGGCTCGAAGGGGCCGCGCGGGTTGCTTTCGTCGCGCTGGGCTTCCCAGACCTCCATCGGATTGGTGAATTCCTCGTCGATGCGCAGCAGGCAAAGCGCATGGCGGCCAGGAACCAGGCCGCTCACCTCGAGGCGGACGGCGGTCCGGCCCGAACGGTTGATGGCATCGACACTGTGGATGAGGCTGATGGAAACACCGCCGCCCGGCAGCCGTGTCGGCAGGATCGCCAGGCCATCCTGGTCGGGAGCAAGCGGCGGTTCGGCCGTCACCTTGCAGACGGTATCGCCAAGCGTTGCGAGCAGTTCCATCGATGTCAGGCCGGGCTTCTTGATGATGTCGAAGGGCGGCGCCCGATCGACATCCGTCACCACAGTGCTGAGATCGGTCTTGTGCTCCCATTGCGCCTTGGTGAAATTGCGCGGGCCGAAATAGGCAAAGATGGTGCGCTGGCTCCAGCCGCCGATAAAGGCATGGTCATTGCTGAGGAAGGTGAAATTCGCCGCTTTCGGGGCGATGATGCGGCGGTCGTGCTGTTCGATGATGCGGGCGATGATCCCGGCGTAATAGGCTTTGCCGTGCCAGCTATGATGATCGCTCCAGCCGAGCTGCGGATCGCATTCGTCGTTGATCACGGGCAGGCCCGCGAGACGCGGGTGATTCTCCTTGAGATAATCGACGACGAGAAGCGTGCGGTCGACGATGCCGTTGGTTTTCGGGGTCAGATCTTCCTTGCTGCCATTGACGCCCTTTTCGTGGATCGAGATGTAGTCGAGGCGCGGCGGGCCGTTGCCGGTCAGGCAGCTCGTGCCGCTGTCGCAATGCGCCATCAGGGCGCGAAAGATCGGCGAGAGCGTGCGGGCGGTGCCAGGCCCGCCCATCGGCAGGCTGGGATCGACGGCATCGAGGCCGGCGACGCAGGCGTCGTAGTAATTGGTGTAACCCTTGATCCCATAGGTCCACCAGCCGGAGTCGGCCTCGTTCGTCGTTTCGAAATACCATGTTCGCAATTCGTCCATGCCGTAACGTGCGCCATAGCGATCTGCCGTCACCG
Source organism: Rhizobium anhuiense bv. trifolii (assembly GCF_024346605.1). Taxonomy (NCBI): domain Bacteria; kingdom Pseudomonadati; phylum Pseudomonadota; class Alphaproteobacteria; order Hyphomicrobiales; family Rhizobiaceae; genus Rhizobium; species Rhizobium anhuiense. Next base: position 68,611 of record NZ_CP098801.1, on the reverse strand, counting down.
TCACGAGATCGCGCCAGCGCTTGACCTGATCCATATCCTCATAGTCGGTGAACACACCCGACGGGTTGCCCATCAGCTCGAAGAACGGCTTCAGGCGGTGTTCGATCATCACGTCGAGCGCGCGGTCGAGCAGGGACCAGTCGTAGCCGGCCCCGCCCTTTGCGCTCAGCAGATTGTAGAGATAATGCACACGCAGGAACTTGATGCCCTCATTCGGCAGGCCGCCGATATAGGCGAGCATCTGGCGCATCTCGGGCTCGAGCAGCAGCTCGGCCGGCGAAAAGCCGGTGCCGCGCCAGAACCGGTTGAACGGGCGCACCGCTTCACCGGCATCAATATTTATTCGCGTACGTTCACGCATGGGTCGTCTCTCCTTGGGCGGAAATTTGGCGGCGCGCCGCAAAGCCGGCACACGGGGCCAGGAGCCGGATTATTTGAACTTGTCGCGCATCGCATCGATGCCGGGGATGGTTTTGGTCAGATGCTGATGGGCGGGGTCGAAGCGCTGGATCAGACCTCGGCGATGCTTGCCGACCAGGATGGTGAAGATATAGCCGCGATGCCCCGGAGAGGTGACCGTCGGGTGGTAACCCCGGTCGACCAGGACAGTGTCGCCGTTGCGGGTCATCAGGATCTTGACCGGGCCGTCCTCGTCATAGGTGATCTGACTGCCGAAGCCGGTCTCCGGCTGGAAGCGGTAGTGATAGAGTTCTTCGTGCCGGGTCTCGACATCGCCGTCCTCGGTATCGTGCTTGTGAGGGGGATAGCCGGACCAGCAGCCTTCGCCGGCATAGAGTTCGCTCACCAGCAGGTTGCCGCAGCGTCCGTTCTGTCGTTGGCCGAGCAGATGGACGATCCGCCGCTGGCTGTGCGTGTCAGACGAACCGACATTGACCGCATCGACCTCATCCGGCGTCACCCGAAACGGGGCGTAGCGGGTGTCGCAGAGACCGCCGGCGATGGCGACCTCTGCCGGCGCGCCACGAGCCGATATCCGGACATTGACGCCGACGGGCGCGTAAACCGAGTCCGCATCGCCTCCCCAGATATCGGCTCGCCGGCCCACGGCTTCGAACATGATGCCATCCACCTCGATATCCACCTGACCCGATAGCACGACGTAGAGGCTTTCGTGCGCGGGCAGCCGCCGGATGTCCTGCTTGTTGGAGGCAAGCGTGACGAGATCGAAGTAGATGAGATCGAGCGTCGCGGAGGAGGTATCCACGATGGGACGCTGCTCGGAGCGTGGAATGAATTCAGGCATCAATTGAACTCCGGAACGGTACGGTCGGCGAAAGGATTAAGCGACAGGGATTCGGCGTGGTGACAGGCCACGGCGTGCCCATCGGCGGTGACGGTGCGCAAGCCCGGCACCTCCTGCTTGCAAAGGCCGGTGGCGTAGCGGCAGCGCGGATGAAATGCGCAGCCGGGCGGCGGATGAGCGGGGTCGGCAACCTCGCCCGCCAGCCGGATGCGTTGACCGTGGCGGCGCATCCTCGGATCGGCGATCGGCACCGCCGAGAGCAGCGCTTCGGTGTAGGGGTGGAGCGGGCGCGAGAAAATCTGTTCCGTCGGCGCCTTTTCGACGACCCGGCCGACATACATGACGGCAATATTGTCCGAGATGTGCCGGACGACCGAGAGGTCGTGGGCGACGAAGAGATAGGTCAGTCCGAACTGCTCCTGCAGATCCTGCAGCAGGTTGATGGTTTGCGCCTGGACGCTGACATCGAGCGCCGAGACGGCCTCATCGGCAATCACCAGGCGCGGATTGGACGCCAGCGCCCGGGCGATGCCGATGCGCTGGCGTTCACCGCCGGAGAAAGCATGGGGATAGCGGTGCATATATTCCGGCCGCAGGCCGACGCTCTGCATCAACTCGGCGACCCGATGTTCGAGTTCACGCCCCTTGGCGATGCCGTTGACAGCAAGCACCTCGCCGATGATGTCGATGACGGGCAGGCGCGGATTGAGCGAGGATTGCGGATCCTGAAACACGATGCGCAGGTCGCGATGGATTTCGTCGAGGGCGGAACCGGACAGCGTGGCGAGATCGACCGTGCCACCGCTGCGGCTACGATAGCGGATTTCGCCGCTCGTCGGCTGATAGATGCGCAGGACCGTGCGGGCAAGCGTCGACTTGCCGCAGCCGGACTCGCCGACAATCCCCAGTGTTTCGCCATCCTCGACGCGAAGCGAAACGCCGTCGACCGCCTTGACGTGGCCGACCACACGCCGGAATGCGCCCTTGCGAATGGGGAAATGCATCCTGAGATCATTCAGTTCGAGCAGAGGGCTTCGTTGGATCATGGGATCGGCCATCATCGTCCTCCTTCGTAAAGCAGACAGCTGGCGACATGCCGGTCGCCGATGGCGACGGGCTGCGGATCCCTTTGGTCGCAAAGGCCGGCCCTCGCCTCTTTGCATCGAGGATGAAAGCTGCAGCCCTGGGGTCGGTTGAAACGCGAGGGCACCATGCCGTCGATGATCGCCAGCCGTTCGCTGGGTTGTCCATGCATGCGCGGCACCGATTGCAGCAGCGCCTTGGTGTAGGGGTGGGCCGGAGCGTGGAAGATCGTGTCGACATCGCCTGCCTCCACGACCCGGCCGACATACATGACGACGACTTCATCGGCGATTTCGGCCACCACGCCGAGATCATGGGTCACGAACAGCACCGAGAGCCCGAATTCGGCCTGCAGCGAGGCAAGCAGATCGAGGATATTGGCCTGGGTGGTCACATCGAGCGCCGTCGTCGGCTCGTCGGCGATCAAGAGCTTGGGGCGGCAGGCGAGCGCGAGCGCGATGCAGACGCGCTGGCGCATGCCGCCGGAAAACTGGAAGGCATAGCTTTCCATACGCTCGGCCGGCCTGGGAATGCCGACCAGAGCCAATGTCTCGATGGCATGCTCGCGCGCCTCCTTCTTTCCCATCTTCAGATGCAGGCGGATCACTTCCACCATCTGGTTGCCGATCGTATGAACGGGGGAAAGGGCCGCCATCGGCTCCTGGCTGATCAGGCCGATCTGGGCACCGCGGATCGCCCGCATATCGCGGCCGCGCGGATCGAACGCCGCCAGGTCGACGGAGGGTGCTGCGGGATCCGGCCGGTAGCGGATTGCTCCCGAGACGATCCGCCCTCCGCGCGGAACCTGGTTGAGAATCGAGCGGCCGGTAATGCTCTTGCCCGAACCGGATTCGCCGACGACGCAGACCGTCTTGCCGCGCGGAATGGAAAAGGAGACGCCGTCGACCGCCCTGATCGTGCCCGCACCGCTGAAGAAATGGGTCCTGAGATCGTCGACCTCGATCAGCGGGTCGCGAGCACCGTGCCGGTCGCCAGTGGCGGCGAAATTGGGATCAGTATTCATAGGGATCTGCAGCATCGCGTAATCCATCACCGAGGAAATTGAGGGCGAGCACGGTGACGATCACCGCAAGACCGGGAAGAAACAGCCAGGGCGCGCTCGTGACCGCGAGAATGTTCTGCGCCTCCTGAAGGAGCACGCCCCAGCTCACGACAGGCGGGCGCAATCCGATGCCGAGGAAGGAGAGCGCAGTTTCCGCGAGGATCATCGTCGGGATGGCGAGCGTCACCGAGGCGATGATGTGGCTCATGAAGGACGGCACCATATGCCGCCAGATGATGCGCATCTGCGAACAGCCATCGAGACGTGCGGCAATCACGAAATCCTCCGTCTTCAGCGACAGGAAGCGCCCGCGCACCACCCGTGCCAGATCGGTCCAGCCGATCAGCGACAGGATGACCGTGATCCAGAGATAGACCAGGATCGGATCGGCACTGATCGGAACGGCAGCCGCAAGGCCCATCCACAGCGGGATGGTCGGGATGGAATTGATGAGTTCGATGGAGCGCTGGATCACATCGTCGACCCAGCCGCCGTAGAGCCCCGAGATGCCGCCCAGGATGATGCCGAGGATGAGACTGATTGCGACCCCGATCAGTCCGACGGACATCGAAACGCGGGTGCCGTGGACCGTCCGGCTGAAGACATCGCGACCCAGCCGGTCGGCGCCGAACAGGTAGAAGGGTTTGCCCATCTCGGTCGGGCCGATCAAGTGCCGGTCCAGATTAAACAGGCCCCAGAGCCGATAGGGTTCGCCTTTCACGAAGAAGCCGATGGGAATGACGACGGCCGGATCGGCCACGTAATTGCGGCTGAGCGCGATCGGATCGACCTTCATCGAATAACCGTTGACATAGAGGGGATGAAACTGCCCCGCCGCGTCGTGGCCGGCGAATCTGATCTGCTGCGGCGGCGCATAGGTGTAGCGGGAATCATAGGTCTGCGATGAAACCGGAGCGAGAACCTCGGCAAACAGGGCGACCATGTAGATCAAGAAGATGACGACGCCAGCGGCCAGCGCCAGCCGATGGCGACAGAAGCGCCGCCAAATGAGCTTCCACTGCCCGGCGACCGCGTCGGAATTCTGGATCAGTTCAGGTGATAGCGCGATGGCTTGATCGGTCATATCTCTCGTCCTTCAGCCGTTGCGAATGCGTGGATCGAGCCAGGCAAGCAGCAGGTCCGAGATCAGCGTGCCGATCAGCGTCAGCATGCTCATCAGCAGGATGAAGGTGCCGGCCAGATACATGTCCTGGGCAAACAGGGCGTTGAGCAGCAGCGGCCCGGTGATCGGCAGGCTGAGAACGATGGAGACCACCACCGAGCCGGAGACGAGGTGCGGCAGCACCCAGCCGACGGTCGAGACGAACGGGTTGAGCGCCACCCGCACCGGATATTTCAACAGCAGCCGGATTTCACTCAGGCCGCGGGCCCGGGCCATGTCGACATAAGGCTTGTTGAGCTCGTCGAGCAGGTTGGCGCGCATGATGCGGATCAGCGCTGCGGTGGCGCCAGTGCCGAGAACGACGACCGGGATCCACATATGCGAAATGAGATCGCCGAGCTTGGCCCAGCTCCAGACGGCGTTGATATAGGCGGGCGAAAACAGCCCGCCGGTACTTTGGCCGAAATATTGCGCCGAAACATACATCAGCACCAGCGCCAGCAGGAAGTTCGGGATGGCAAGACCGAGAAAGCCGAAGAAGGTGGCGACGTAATCGCCCGCCGAATATTGCCGCACGGCCGAATAGATGCCGATTGGAAAGGCGACCGCCCAGACAAACAGCAGCGTGGTGACCGATACCACCAACGTCAGGCCCATGCGGGCCCAGATCAGCTCGCTGACCGGCTTGTTCCAATCGAGGGACTGGCCGAAATCGCCGCGCAGCAGGATGCCGCTGATCCATTTCCAGTATTGGACCGCCCAGGGCTGATCGAGGCCATAGCGTTCGCGCAGGCCGGCGATGACGCCGGGATCGATCGTTTCGTTTTGGGAGGCCAGACGCGCGGTCATCGCGGTCAGGAAGTCGCCGGGCGGCAACTGGATGATGATGAAGGTCACGACTGAGATCGCGAACATCATCGGGATCATATAAAGCAGACGTCTGATGATGAAGCCGGCCATGGTCAAGCTCCTTCAATCGGCGATCGCCGCCGGATGATTGGGACTGGGCTGGTATTGCTGGGATGGCGCCCGGAGACGCCATCGCTGTCGGTCGCGTGCCGTTACTGCTGGTAGTAGAAGGTCTCCGGCTTTGCCGGTCCTGGCGTCATGTAGAATGACGTGCTGGGGATGACCTTCGGGACATTGCGCATATTGGTCTTGACGATGCCGACGCGGTCCGGCTCCAGGTTGGTGCCGATGACGTAGAATTCGTCACGGGTGATCGCCAGCAGTTCCTTCATCGCCGCCAGCTGCTTTTCGAGCGTCGGCGCCTCCTGTACCTGCCGGTAGAGATCCATCTGCTTCTTGGCAGCGGGGCTCGGCTCCTCAGCGTTCGGATCCTTGGGGTTCTGGTAGTAGAGGCCCCAGGCCGTCGCGAAGCTCGATTCATATTCGTGCGGGAAATACCATTTGGGATCGAGCAGGCCGAGGAAATCGTAGCCCCCGCCGCCAACCCATCCCAAGCCGTCGTTTTCATTGTTCTGCAGGCGGGAGAAAATCAGCGAACGTTCGGCCGGGCGCGGCTGCATGTCAATGCCGACGGCCCGCCAGTAGCGCTGGATCATCTCGAGCGCGTCCACCTGGATCGGGCTTCCGGTCAAAGCGTCGATCGCAAAGGTAATCCGCTTGCCGTCCTGGCCGAGGCGATAGCCTTCGGCGTCATGTTTGGTCAGGCCCGCCTTGTCGAGATATTGATTGGCGAGATCGACATTATATTCCAGATACTGCGTCGCCATCTTTTCGTCGTAGAGCGCGGTGCCTTCACGCGGCGCTGCCTGATAGGGTTTAGCCTGTCCGGCATAGATCAGCTGGTTGAGCTCTTCGCGGTTGATGGCATAGCTGAGGCCGATGCGGAAATCCTTGTTGGAGAAGACGGCGCGCAAGGCCGGATTCTTGTGCGTCTGGTTGAGGGTGATCAGCAGGGCGTTCGACCACGCCGGCCGGGCGATAAACAGGCCGTAGCCGCCCTTCTCCTGGTTCTGCACGATCACGGTTCGGGCGTCGGTCGTCTCGATGAAGCGATTCTGCATGTCGATTTCGCCGCTGATCGCCTTCAGGATGATTGCCTGGGTATCCTGCATCACATCGATGGTGATCCGATCGAAGTAAGGCAGCTGGTTTCCTGCCGTATCCACCTTGGCATAATATGGATTGCGTTCGGCAACGACCTGCGTGGTCCCGTTATAGGGCGCGGTCAGCACCCAGGCATCGAGTGTCGGGCGGCCGAGATCGCGCCAGCGGCCGGGAAAGCCGATCTTGTTGTTGAAGAGCTGGACCCAGTCGGTTGCGCCGGCTGCTTTCACCAGGGCGTCGATACCGTCGGGATTGAAATCCTTGTGGAATTGCTTGAGGTAGTGCGCCGGTGCGGCTGCCAGAATATCGGAGCCGCGCACAGTGGCCATGTTCATCAGGAACAGGCCGTTCGGTGCGGCAAACTTGAAGACGACCTTGTCGGCGGCGAGCTTTTCGACCTTGACGGTCTCCCCGCCTGCGGTCAGCCAGTCGGGCGCTGCAGGCGTGATCTTGGTGTTGCGCAGCACGTTCTCGTTCCACCACACCAGATCGTCGGCGGTGAAGGGCTCGCCGTCCGACCAGCGCGTGCCTTCGCGCAAGGTGAAGGTATATTCGGTGGCATTGGCATTGACCTCGACGCTTTTGGCGATATCGGGGATCACCTCGGTCCATTCCGGGTTCCAGCGGACCAGTCTCGTATAGCCGATCGAACGCTCGATCTCGCTGTCGCCACCGCCAAAGGTGGCCGTGCGCCAGGTGCCGCCATAGGTACCGACCGATTCAAGCGGCGTGAGCACCAGCGGCTCCTTGGGCAGCCGTTTTTCCACAGGCGGCAGCTTGCCGGCATCGACCAGCGCCTTCAGTTCCGGCGATTCTTCAAAGCCGAATGCGGCGCCGGCCCAGCCGGCGCCAATGAGGATCGCCGCGGCAACGGTCGAGACAACCTGCTGTCCTAAGATTCTGACGTGTTGCATTCTTTCCTCCCAATATTCCGCTCTAGGTTATCGTTAACGTATTCTCCTCTTTCTCGAACGTTATCGTTACCGTACAATCTTGTCAAAGAGATTCTCCCTGCTTTGCATTGAGCCGGAGTTGCTTGGCTTTCCGGGAAATTATGCTAGTTATCGTTATCGTAAGTTTCTAACCCCTCCGAGAGACAGTCCCGTTGAGCCGCCCTAAAGAGCCAGAATCCAAAATAACCATCGCCGATGTTGCCCGCGCCGCAGGAGTGTCGCCGATGACGGTGTCGCGCGTGCTCAATGACCAGGGCGGAGCCAGTGCGGAGACCAGTCAACGGATTATTCTGGCGGCGAGCGAACTCAACTACCGGCCCAATCCCTTTGCGCGCGGATTGCGGTCCGATCGATCGAAGGCCATCGGCCTTCTCGTTCCCGACATCACCAATCCGTTTTTTCCCGAAGTCATCCGGGGAGCCGAGGATGCCGCGAGCGCTGCCGGCTACAACCTGCTTCTGTCCAATGTCGTCGAGAACAGCAAGCGGGAGGAAGAGCTCATCGAAACGCTGCTCAGGCATCGGGTCGACGGGATCATCGTCTGCAGCCCGCGACTGCCCGATGCCGCCTTGCATAAGGCGCTTGCGCCCCACCGGGCCGTGGTACTCATCAACCGCGAGGCGCCCAACGAGGTCGCCGGGACGATCGTCACCGACTACGAGACAGGAGCATCGCGCGCCATCGACCATCTGGTCGAGCGCGGACGCCGCAAGATCGCGATCATCGCCGGGCCGCGCAGTTCGTTTGGCGGCAAGAGCCGTCTTGTCGGAATTCGCAAGACGCTGGCGGCCCACGGGCTGAAGGCGCAAGGCATCGTCTATTGCGACCCCACCGCCGCCGGCGGCCAGACGGCGGCCGCGCAATTGCTGGCGGAAGCGCCCGGCATCGATGCGCTTGTCTGCTACAACGATCTTAATGCGATCGGCGCCATGAAGGCCTGCCGGGCCGCCGGCATTTCGATCCCCGGGCAGATTGCCCTGATCGGTTTCGACGACATTCCGACGGCCGAACTGCTGTCTCCGGCGCTCACCACCTTGCGGGTGCAGAAGCGGGAAATGGGGGAGGAAGCTGTGCGTCTGCTGCTCAGCCGCATCGCCACCAGAAACCGCCAGCACGGCATCGTCATCGTGCCGGAGCTCATCATCCGTGAAACGACCTGAACGCCCCGGAGCATGATGCCGAAACGTGTGAGCGGTCTTCGGACGACATCATGCTCCAATCTTAAAGTTTGGAACGGGAGGAATATCCGATGGATATCGACAATCTGCAGTCACTGGCCCTGCCTGAGGAGAAGAAGGCCTGGTTCGTTCACGACCGGTTCGGCATGTTCGTGCATTGGGGGCTGTACGCGCTGCCGGCACGCCATGAATGGGTCAAGAGCCGCGAAGAACTGAACGACGCCGACTACCAGAAATATTTCGATCACTTCGATCCCGATCTCTACGACCCACGCGAATGGGCGAGGCGCGCAAAAGCCGCCGGCATGAAATATGTGGCGCTGACCACCAAGCACCATGAAGGCTTCTGCCTCTGGGATACCCAGGCCACCGACTTCAAGGTGACCAACACGCCTTATGGGAAAGATCTGTTGCGCCCCTTCGTCGACGCCTTCCGCGCCGAGGGCCTGAGGATCGGCTTCTACTATTCGCTGATCGACTGGCATCATCCCGACTTTACGGTCGATCCGCGCCACCCGCAGCGCAATCATCCGGATGCGCTGAAAATCAACGAAGGCCGGGATATCAGCCGCTATGCCGCCTTCATGCGCGAGCAGGTGCGCGAGTTGCTGACCGAGTTCGGCCAGATCGACATCATGTGGTTCGATTTCAGCTATCCGCAGTGGAAGCTCGGCGAACTGGTTGGAAAGGGCCATCAGGATTGGGAAAGCGAGAAACTCGTGCGCCTGGTGCGCGAACTCGCCCCTGATATCATCATCAACAACCGGCTCGATCTCGCCGGCCTGCAGCCCGATATCGTCACGCCGGAGCAATATATGCCGCGGGCCCGGCCGCTACGCGACGGCAAGCGCGTCGTCTGGGAAGCGTGCCACACGCTCAGCGGCTCCTGGGGTTATCACCGCGACGAGGACACCTGGAAAAGCACGGAGCAACTGGTGCAGATGCTGGTCGGCACCGTGGCCATGGGCGGCAATCTGCTGATGAATGTCGGGCCGACGGCGCGCGGCACGCTCGACCACCGCGCGATAGCTGCCCTTGCCGCTTATGAGGAATGGATGGCGCTGCACGAGCGCAGCATTGTCGGCTGCAGCCAGTCCGACTTCACCGCGCCGGCCGATTGCCGCCTGACCCAGAATGGCGATCGTCTCTATATCCACCTCTTCAACTGGCCCTATCGCCATCTGCATTTCGATGCGCTGGCGGGCAAGATCGAATATGCGCAATTCCTGCATGATGGCAGCGAGGTCACCTGGCTGCGCCCGTCCGCCAATACGTTATGGGCAAACACCCAGTTCCCCGTCGGCGAGGATCAACTGACATTCGTCCTGCCGGTGCGCCGGCCTCAGATCGTGGTCCCGGTCATCGAAGTCAAGCTCAAGGCAGGGAGTGCCCCAGGCGTCCAGGATTAGAAGGTGGTGACCAGCTTGCCTGAGCGGACATATACCCGCTCAGGAGAATGGCTCGGCCGGTCCCGCCGCCGGATGCCGACAACGGGCTCAGGGATTGGCTGCGGTAGTCTCCACGAAGAACTGGTTGAGCTGCTTCATTTCAAGCGCATGAGCGCGCTTTCTAAGAGCGACGGCCTGTTTGAGCGTCTCAAGCTCATCCGTTATGTCAATGAGATGAGCCTCGGCGACGAGCATCTCGGCTTCGATCCTTCCCTGCTCTCTCAATTGCCAGGCATCTCGGATGCGGAATTGAACGATGATCGTGCCGAAAAGCGCCGCGAGCGCCGAGCTCATCATAGGAAGCCATTGGGGAACGGCCGTGCCATAGGCCGAAAACAACGAAGAGAGGCCGCTCAGAACGATGATCCCCATTGTGAGAAAATTCCAGAGATACTGGTTGACCCTGGAGGATCGCGCATACCAGTTTCGATGCGTCCGCAGGTCACGCAAAGCCTGCCTTTTGATCTCCACCGTATCCGATGGAAGCATCCTTTCCGCTCTCTCTCGAGCAAACTCCCGTCTTGCTGCCAAAATCACGTTGATGACAACGATGGTTATCCCGAAGGTAATCATGAACCAGGAGATGTAGCTCAAGGGAATTTGGTCGAGGATGACGTTCGGAGGAAATTCCGGCTCAAAAACCTCAATTAAAGCGCCAAGCGATATCAAGAATACAGATAAAACAACAACCGCTATAGAAAGCATCCCTAATATATTTCTATATCGTGATGGCAATGGCATTTGCTGCTGCAAAGCAGGGTCATCGTCCCTCTTCCTGAACAAATCCATCACCCTATCCTCGGGGTTGGAGGTTTGACCACAGTCAAACTTGCAACACACGAAAAATCAAGTAACGTTTACTAATGATACTTGATTAGGCGATCGCCGGCGGCTCTATCGCTTGCTTCAGGATATGCTGATTGCCACCGGCCGGTCGAGATCGCGAGCGATATAATCCTGGATCTGGCGGACGATCTGCCCGGCGTGAGCGATCGCCAGCTGATCGGCCCGTTCGGCGTCGCCGGCCTCGATCGCGGCGATCATCTCCTCATGTTCGTCGACATATTGGCGCGGCAGGCGGTCGTCGAAGGTCGAATAATACAAGCGAAGAATGCGCCGGCCCTCGTCGAGCAGCCTGGCGAAGAAGGCCGTATAATAGGAATTGCCGGCCAGTTCGGCGATCGCCACGTGAAATTCGCGGTTCGCCTCGATCATCGCATAGGCGTCGCGCGCGGCAACGGCATCGGCGAAGTCCCTCTGATGCGACCGGATCACCTTCATGACTTCGGGGTTACGCCGCTGGGCGGCGCCGCGCGTCGTGACCCGGTACATCAGCGTCAACGCCTCGAAATAGGTGGGCAGGCTGGCGAAATCGATCGTCGCGACGATCGTGTTCCTGTTCGGCAGGGTCGTGACCAGCCCATCGGCGGCGAGCCGCAACAGCGCCTCGCGAATGGGAGTCCTCGACATCCCGAACCGTTCAGACAGCCGCACTTCATCGAGCGGACTGCCGGGCTCCAGCGCCATCGACAGGATTTCCCGGCGCAGCGTGATATAGACGCTCTGCGTGCCGGAACCGCGCACCCGCACATTATCCGCCTCGTTCTGCATCCGCGCCTCCGCTGTCATGAGAGCCTTGTATTGCGTTTCGGCCGATTCCCGCAACGGCAGTCTTCCGCCTGCAAATTTTAGGATCGCGCCGGATTGAATCTTGTCGACAGTTTGTATATAACGCAATCAAATTCAAGGAGGTCGATCGATGACAACAGGATGGAAGGGCGTATTTCCCGCCGTAACGACACAATTCAACGAAGATCTTTCCGTGGATCTGGCTGCGACCCAGCGCGTCCAGGACGCGCTGGTGAACGACGGCGTCAACGGGCTGATCGTCATGGGCACCTGCGGCGAGAACAATTCGCTCGATCCCGAGGAGAAGCGCACGATCCTGAAGGCCGCCGTCGAGGTCGTCAACGGCCGCGTTCCCGTTGTGACAGGCGTCTCCGAATTCGACACGCGCCGTGCCGTCGCCTATGCCCGCGACGCCGAAAAACTCGGCGCCGATGGCCTGATGCTGCTGCCGGCCATGGTCTATGTGCCGAAGCCGGAAGAGCTGATCGCGCATTTCCGCACCGTCGCCGAGGCGACCTCGCTGCCGATCATGCTCTACAACAACCCGCCGGCCTACCGCGTCAATATCGGCGCCGATGTGCTGAAGGTGCTTGCCGAGGTGCCGAATATCAAGGCGGTCAAGGAAAGCGCGCCGGATCCGCGCCGTTTCACCGATCTCATCAATGAATTCGGCGATCGTTTCGACATCTTCGCCGGCCTCGACGACGTTGCGCTCGAAGGCCTGATGCTCGGCGCCAAGGGCTGGGTCTCCGGCCTCACCAGCGCCTTCCCGGAGGAATCCGTGCAGCTGGTGGCTGCCGCCGAACGCGGCGACTGGGAAGAAGCCCGCAAGATCTATCGCTGGTTCATGCCGCTCCTGCATCTCGATGCCGAACATGATCTCGTGCAGTCGATCAAACTCGCCGAGCAGATCATGGGCCGCGGCTCCGAGCGTGTCCGCCTGCCGCGCCTGCCGCTTTCTGGCGCCCGCCGCGCTGAAGTTACTGCGATGGTGGAGAAGGCCGCGGCCACGCGCCCCTCGAAGATCCGCCAGGCCGCCTGAGACAACGGGGCCGGCAAACGCCGACAAGCGGTTGCCGGTCTTTCCATTCTCGCTACTTTTCGGGCGAGAGCCCGTTGTCGCCCGGCCGCGGCAGACCTTCTGGCTTTCGTTCCTATCTCGTGTTCTTGGAGTTTCCGGAACGGATCAGGCTGTTTCGGCTGACGAGCGACGGTATCTGGAAAATATGCTCGGCAGCTGTGCGGCCTTCTATTCTGGAAATGAGGGTTCGCGTTGCGATCTGACCGAGTTCCCTGCCCGACTGGTCGATGCTTGCGAGATTGACGAGACCGAGGGCTGCCGTGGACGAGTTGTCGTATCCGATGACGGCGAGATCTTCGGGCACGCGCACACCCATTTCCATCGCTAGGCTCAAAAGGGTGATCGCGTCGAGATCGCTCCAGCAGAACACGGCGCGCGGCCTGTCTTTCCGCGATAGGAATTTTCGCATCGCCTCTTCCCGCTTTGGCGAAACAATGGGAATTTTGCCGATCGCTGGCGAGGAGCCGAGCCCGCCACGCTGCATGGCCCGGCGGAACCCGATCTCACGCTGGCGGACCACGGAGACCGCGTGCCCCTGGCGCTCGCCAAGGCTGAGCATTTCGATATCGCGATAGCCGCAGGCCAGAAGCGCTTCCACGGCGATCTCCGCACCGCGCTGATCGTCTGCATTGATGGTATCGAAAGCCGTGGCGTTGGCATCGTGGTAACCGACCGCGACGATCGGTATCTGGACTGCGAATTTTGCCAGGATCTCCGAGGGCAAACGCGGCGCAACCAGGATAAGGCCATCCATCTTGTAGTCGATCATCGACTCGATCAACGACGTTTCCAGTTGCACGCGCGCATCGCTGACGCCGATCATCGCCTGATAGTGCGAGGGCGCCAGCACCCCGTTGACGCCGGCAATCACCTCCGGAAGAAAGGGATTGCGGATGTCGATCAGGAGCACACCGATGGTGAAACTCCGGCCGCGCAGCCCGCGCGCCGCCCGCGAGGGGCGATATGCGAGGGCCTCGATGGCATCCATCACCCTTGCGCGCAGTGCGTCACTGACGCCGTAAGCATTTCGCATCACCTTGGAAACCGCTGCGACCGATACGCCTGCATGAGCTGCTACGGTCCGGATCGTCACGCGATCGTTTCGTTGCGGCTTTTGTTTTTCTTCGACTGACATGAAATCTCTGACTTGCGGCTGCGGGCCGCCAACATCGCCCGCAGAACCACCATGACAGACTGGCAACGAAAATTCTATTGCGCTTCCGAAGAAAATGTAGAACGTTATATGGAGAACGTTCTACAACTCGTCGGGAGGACTTGATGAACTTTCAGCCGGCAGCCATCAGCGGCAACCTCGTTTTGCGTGCCTGGTCCGGGGATATGATCGCGCCACTATCGGATAGCGGTCAGGGAACGGCCGCAAGCTTCGTCTCCAAGACTTTTGAACATGATGGCGCCAAGCTTCCCGTCGAGCTCTTTATCTCCGCACTTGGCCTCTACCGCTGCTTCATCAACGGCGTTCGCGTCGGCGACGACCTGTTGACACCCGGCTGGACCAACTACGACGATCGCCTTGCCTATCAGCGATATGATGTCTCGGATCTGCTCAAGCCGGGCCAGAACCGCATCGAAATCTGGCTTGCCGACGGATGGTATCGGTCGCCTTTGATGTGGGGCGCCCAGGCGATCCCGAATTGCTGGGGCAACAGGATCGGCGCCATCGCCGATCTGCTCGGACCGGATGGCAACCTTCTTTCCACCGACACCACATGGCGAAGCGGTCTTCTGCCGATCCTGAAGTCCGGGATCTACTTCGGCGAAATCTATGATGCCCGCCAGGAAAATTACGCCGAGACCCATGGCACCGAGAAGCTGGACTTCGACAGGGCGCTGCTTGTCGCGCATGAAACGGCTGCAGTGCGCGAGTTGCGGCCACTCACCCCGGTTGACAGCTGGACCGACGATAACGGCAGGACCGTCTACGATTTCGGCCAGAATGTCGGCGGCTATGCCAGATATACGGTCCGCGGAACCGCCGGTGCCGAAATTCGGGTGGAGCATTCGGAGGTTCTCGGCCCCGGCCGTCATTTCGATAATCGCAACTATCGCACGGCGGCCGCCCATACCGTCTACACGCTGCGTGGCGACGGCGACGAAACCTACGCGCCGCATTTCACCTTCCATGGTTTCCGTTATGCGCGAGTGACCATCACAGGCGACGCAAAGATCCTGTCGATCGCATCCGTCCCGATCTCGTCGGTCCCCGATCCGGCCGGCGGTTTCACCTCGGGCAATGCGCTGGTCAATCGCCTCGTCGAGAATACCATCTGGTCGCAGCGCGCCAATTTCGTCGAAGTACCCACCGATTGCCCGCAACGCGACGAACGTTTGGGCTGGACGGGCGACGCCCAGGTATTTGCCGCAACCGCTTGCTGGCTGAGCGACAGCCAATCCTTCCTGAGGAAATATCTGCGCGACGTGATGGCCGACCAGCGCGAGGACGGCGCCGTCTCGCATTTTTCGCCGGATCCGACACGTCTGCATCCGGCCAACTTCCCGGGCTATGCCGGCTCGACCGGCTGGGGCGACGCGATTGTCGTCATCCCCTGGGTACTCTATACCCATTACGGCGACCGGGCAGTCCTGGCGGAATGCCTGGATTCGATGGTGCGTTGGGTCGATTTCGTCTGGTCGATCTCGGATGGTCCGCTGGTGCGCCCGCCGTCGCATTGGGGTGCCCGCGGCTTCACCTTCGGCGACTGGCTGCAGCCGGTCGGCGACAACCGGAAGCCTCGCCCGACGATCGCCGACGATTGCGCGGCGACGCTCTACCACTTCATCTCGACCGACCTTCTGGCAAGGATCGCAGCCACGCTCGGCGAGCATGCGCTTGAAGAGCGAATGAAAAGCCGCGCCGACGAGATCCGGCGGGCATTCACCAACGAATTCATCACGCCATCGGGACGGCTCGCGCATAACGACCAGACGTCCTATGCGCTCGCCTTCCTCCACGAGTTGATACCGGCCGAGCACAAGCAAGCCGCGCAGCAGCATTTCCGGCAGGTGATCATCGATGCCGACTACAAGATCGGCACCGGCTTCATCGGCACGCCTGCCCTGCTGCCGGCGCTGACGAAGCTTGGGATGGACGATCTGGCCGAAAAGGTCTTCCTGCAGGAAGATGTACCGGGCTGGCTCTATCAGGTCTCGAAGGGAGCGACGACGATCTGGGAGCGCTGGGATTCCATGGCGCCCGACGGCACCATCTACGAACCCGACATGAACAGCTACAACCACTATGCCTATGGCGCCGTCTGCCAATGGCTGTTCGAAAGCGTCGCCGGGATTTCGCCGAGCCCGCGCGCACCGGGATTCGCCGAGGTGATCGTCGATCCCGCACCGATTCCGTCCCTTTCGCCGGTTTCAGCCCATCATGACGTGAGCCAAGGGCGCATCGAGGTTGGCTGGCAGCGCAACGGCAACGAAGTCACCTATGTGCTGACGCTTCCGGAAGGCTGCATCGGTCGTTTCCGGCCCGGAAAGCGACATCAAAACCCGTCGCTCAATGGAGCGCCTGTGGCCGAGGAAGCCGTTCTTCCCGCCGGAACACACAGACTGGTCTTTTCCCTACCCGAATCTTGAGGAGCATACACGTCACACCGTTCAGAGGAGGAACGTCATGACACATCGGATAAAGCTCATTCTTGCCGGCACGTCCGCGCTTTTGGCATTGGTCGCGGCCGGTCCGTCGCATGCGGAAGTCACGCTGTCATTCCTGATCGACAATAACCCGGACACAGTCGCGGCGGCCGAGGCACTGGTTGCCGCCTATCAGGCAAAGGCACCCGACGTGACGATCGAAATCGAGCCGCGGGCCGGTGGCGGCGAAGGCGACAACATCATCAAGACGCGGCTGGCGACCGGCGAGATGTCCGATGTGTTTCTCTACAATTCCGGTTCGCTCTTACAGGCGCTGAAACCGACGCAGACGCTTGTCGATCTGAGCGGCCTGTCGTCGCAAGCGAAGGTCGACGAAAGTTTCAAAGCGGTCGTGCGTGCCGATGGCAAGCTCTATGGCGTTCCCTTCGGCACGGCGATGGCAGGCGGGATCCTCTACAACAGGAAAATCTACCAGGACCTCGGCCTCTCCGTCCCGAAGACATGGGCCGACTTCATGGCGAACAACGCGAAGGTCAAAGCTGCCGGAAAGGTCGCCGTGGCGCAGACCTATCGCGACACCTGGACCTCGCAGCTGTTCGTTCTGGCTGACTATTACAACCTGCATGCGGCCGTGCCGAACTTCGCCGCAGACTATACCGCCAACAAGGCAAAATACGCCGAGACGCCTGCGGCCCTGAAGGGCTTCGAACGTCTGAAGGACGTTCACGACGCCGGTCTGATGAACGAAGATTTTGGCGCGGCAAGCTACGACGATGGCCTGAGAATGGTCGCAACCGGCGAGGCGGCGCATTATCCGATGCTGAGCTTCGCGGTCGGCGCCCTCAAACAGAATTATCCGGACAACCTCAACGATGTCGGCTTTTTCGCGCAGCCGAGCGACGACGCTGCGACCAACGGCTTGACGGTCTGGATGCCGCCAGCCCTTTACATTCCGGTGACCAGCCAGCACGCCGAGGAAGCACGGAAATTCGTCGATTTCGCGGGAAGCGTCGAGGCCTGCAAGATCATGGTGGAAACCAACGCCGTTCAGGGGCCTTCCCTGATCGACGGCTGCGACCTGCCAGCTAGCGTACCGCCTGCGATCAAGGACATGCTCCCCTATTTCGAGGCCAAGGACAAGACGACGCCAGCGCTGGAATTCGTTTCGCCGATCAAGGGACCGGCTCTCGAGCAGATCACCGTCGAGGTCGGCTCCGGCATTCGCCAGCCCGCCGAGGCAGCGAAACTCTACGACGACGATGTCCGCAAGCAGGCCAAGCAGCTCGGCCTGCCCAACTGGTAGCGGTCTTTCGGGCCAGTTATCCTCGCTCCTGACGGAGCGAGGCTCCACCCGATCGAAGAGATTGAGATGACCGAGACACGCCGCCGCTCGCGCAAATCGCCCTACCCGCTCTGGTTTTTCATTCCCGCCGCCGTCATCTACGGCGTGCTGTTTCTGTTTCCGACGATATCGTCTCTCTGGTTCAGCCTGACGCGCTGGGATCTTTCGACGGCCGAATTCATCGGGCTTGAAAACTTTCGGCAATTCTTTTCCGAACCGTTTCTGGTCAAAGGGCTCGTCAACACGCTGATCTACGCCGTGACGACCTCCGGCCTGAAGACGGTCTGCGGACTGCTGCTGGCCGTGCTGCTCACCAGCAATATCTTCGCCCGCGGTTTTCTGCGCACGCTGGTCTTCTTCCCCGTCCTGGTCTCGACGATCGGCATTGGCATCACCTTCACGGTGATGATGCATCCGACCAAGGGCATCATCAATGTCACGCTCGAGACGCTCGGCATTCCGGGACCTGGATGGCTCACCAATCCGGCGCTCGCGCTTTTTTCGGTGGCTCTGGTCGATGTCTGGAAGGGTGTCGGCCTCGCCACCCTGATCTTCATCGCCGGTCTTGCCGCAATCAGCCCCGATTATTACGAGGCGGCGAGAATTGACGGCGCCACGCGTCTCCAGCAATTTTCCCGGATCACTCTGCCGCTCGTGCGTCCGGCCACCGTCATCGTGGTGACATTGTCGCTGATCGGCGGGCTCCGTTCCTTCGATCTGATCTGGGCCATGACCCGCGGCGGGCCCGGTTTCTCCTCCGACGTGATCGCCTCGGTCATCTACAAGCAATACCAGGCGGGTTTCTATGGCCTGTCGACGGCCGGAAACGTCATCCTGTTTGCGCTGATCGCTGCAATCATCCTGCCCTTCACCCTGTGGTTCAACCGGCGCGAGGTCGGGGAATGAGAAACGTCCGCCCTTATGTGACCGGCGCGATAGCCCTTGCGGTGGCTACCGTGATTTTCGTCATGCCGTTCGCCTTCGTCGCTCTCCAGGCGGTCAAATCGAAATCCGAAGCGTCCCGGCTCGATTTCGAATTGCCCGAGCATTGGCTGTTCTGGGATAATCTGGTGGCCGTCTTCAAGGCTCGCGACTATCAGCTTGCGCTTGCCTATTTCAACTCCACCCTGATCACGGTCGTCTCGGTCACCATCCTGATCCTGCTGTCGGCGATGGTCGGATATGTCATGCAGCGCCGCAAGACCGTCTGGAACAGGGTGGCCTCTATTGCCCTCTTCATGGGCCTGATGATGCCGCCGGCCGTGGTGCCCACCATCGGCCTGTTGCAGGATATCGGCCTGTTCAAGACCATGACCGGGATGATCCTGATCCAGGTCGCCTATAATCTCTCGTTTTCAGTATTGCTTTATCGGTCATTCATCTCGACCATACCGCGCGATCTCGATGAGGCGGCGCTGATCGACGGCGCCAAACCCCGGCAGATTTTTTTCAGAGTGGTCCTGCCGCTTCTGAAACCGGTGACCGTGACCAATGTCGTCGTGCAGTCAATCGCGATCTTCAACGATTTCACCAATCCGCTCTACTACCTTCCCGGCAAGGAGAACGTCACGGTGCAGCTGACGCTCTATAATTTCCAGAGCATGTATACGAGCCAGTACAATCTGCTCTTCATGAACATCCTCCTCGTGACGATCCCGCCGCTGATCGTCTTCATCTTCTTCAACCGGCAGATCGTCGCGGGTATGACGGCCGGCGGCGTAAAGGGGTAGCAAAATGGCTGAGCTCACTCTGAAACAGGTTCGCAAGAGCTTTGGCGCCCTCGAAGTCATCAAAGGGGTTGATCTCGAGGTTGCCTCCGGCGAGTTCGTGGTGTTCGTCGGTCCGTCAGGATGCGGGAAGTCGACGCTGCTGCGCATCATCGCCGGCCTGGAAGACACGACCTCAGGCACGTTGACCATCGGCGGCAAGGACGTGACCTATGCCGAGCCCTCCGAACGCGGCATTGCCATGGTGTTCCAGAGCTACGCGCTCTACCCGCATATGACCGTCGCCGAAAATATCGGCTTCGGCCTTTCGCTCGCCCACCGTCCGAAGGCGGAAATCGCCGCCAAGGTCGCGGCGACGGCGGAAACGCTGCAGCTCACCCAGCTCTTGGAGAGAAAACCGAAAGCCCTCTCCGGCGGCCAGAGGCAGCGCGTTGCCATCGGCCGGGCGATCATCCGCGATCCCAAGGTCTTCCTGTTCGACGAGCCGCTCTCCAATCTCGACGCTTCGCTCCGAGCCCAGATGCGCCTTGAAATATCAGATCTGCACGCCCGGCTGAAATCGACGATGATCTATGTCACCCACGACCAGGTCGAAGCGATGACGATGGCAGACAAGATCGTCGTCCTGAATGGCGGGGTGGTCGAGCAGATCGGCAGTCCGATGGAGCTCTACCGTAACCCCACGACACCCTTCGTCGCCGGCTTCATCGGCAGCCCGAAGATGAACCTGTACGGCGGCGAGACGGCACGGCGATTGAACTGCACGACCTACGGCATCCGCCCCGAACATATCAGGCTTTCGCAAGGCGCCGGACAATGGCAGGGCAGGATCCGGCATCTGGAGCGGCTTGGTGCCGACGCGATCCTCTACCTCGAGGTCCCCGAACTCGGCGAGATGGTCGTTCGCGCCGAAGGCGAGACTCCGTTTGCGCCCGGTATGACGGTCTGGGCAAATCCGGTCGAGGGAGCGGAGCATCGGTTCTGAGGCGCGCGCCGCTTGGCATCGATCCAATTGAGTGTCAGACGAAAAGCGCCGGCCAACATCTCGCTGAAAAGTCTGTGGAGTGTCAGGCGAGAAGTCGCGCGGGTTGGCCTTGGCGGACTAGCAGTTCGACGGCCTGCTTGTCGAAAGACACGACGGTCTCGCCGCCAAGCCATGCTCCTTCATGGGCAATCACGCCATCTGCGAAATCGCCACCCGCTTCCAACATCTCCAGTCCTGCTTCGACCGCAGGGCGGTTCATTGCCACATTGCCCGCGTTGAGCAGGTCGTGAACCGTCTGGGCAACATCTTCCTTCGATAGCTTGGCGCCTCGATGCAGTATCCAAGCCAGCTCGCATAGGCTCGACAGCGAAACCGCAATCAGCGATGCTTCCTTGAGGAGTTTTGCCGCTGACTTTCCCTGCTCGGCATCGTCCTGCAGGACGGCCCGAACAAGAATGTTGGTATCCACTGAAACTTTCATTCCTCGCCGGCCCAGCCTGAAGCTGCGATTTCGTTTATCTCTTCGTTGGTCAACGGCTTTTTCGGCTTGCCAGCACGCCGGCCCTCTTGCCGCGATCGACGCCCTCGGCGAGGCCGTTTATCACTTTCATGCCAAGGACACGTTTCTCAACGCATCTGTCCAGGCGACGACGAGCCGGTTGCAGAGCGGCTCGATCGTGAACATCGCCGCTCCCTCGTGGAGCTACATCAAGCTCTGCTACGGCCACGGCGAGAGCTGCTAGCGCGAGTTCTGCTACCGTCTCAGCATGAACGATTACGGCTGGCTGTCGATCGCGCACGAGGACGTCATAACTGTCGAGCACGGAAGGTCTGGTTCGTTCCGTCAACCTTCTCCAAGCCGTCGCTCCGACGGAGCCGAGCGACTACGCACCGCAGGCGATTTGACGAGCAACGATTGCGCGGCGCTGGAAGTTTGAGACGATGCGCTTAGGACTCGTCGGCTATGGAACCCGAGGGCAGCATTTCCATGCTCCGTTCATCCAAGCGGCAAGGGCGTGGAACTGGCGGGTGTCGTCGCCCGCGCGCCCGAGACGATCTCTCGTGTTCGAGCCGACCTGAGCGACATTCCCGTCTTACACATCCATTCTCGGCGGTGATGGCTGGAGCTCCTTCCGCGCACGCGGCAATAGCTCGATGAATGCCAACACACTACCTCAGTCTATTGCGATATTCCGAAGATGTGCTCGGAATAGTGCCTTGAAGTCTCGGAAGCAATTGAAACCGAACGCATGTGCAAGGCGCAGAACCGTCTGCGGTGCGACCCCACACGAGACGGAGATCGACTTGATGGTGCCGAAGGCCATTTCCTCGGGACGCTCGAACGCGAACTGTGCAACCTTTTTAAGTTGATCCGGCAGGACCACTGTCCGGGATACTACCAGACCTTTGAGGTCCTTGATTGTCGTCGGCCGCGCCGATCGCTCTATGTCAATCATGTCCATAGCTCCGGATTGATCGCGGCCGAGTTCGTTGACATCACTTCACGGGCACGGGGGCGTTCTTCTGGACCGACTCGATGCAAGCGAGCGCGATCGCCAGCGCCTGGCGGGCGTCGTGCCCCGTCGCACCTCCGGAGAGCTTGCCTTCGCGAACCGTCTTCGCGAACGAGGCGAGTTGGGCGGTATAGCCGTGGATGAAGTGGTCGGTGTCGCGACGCCATGTGTCGTTGGACACGCCGTCCTTATCGAACATGGTCATGCTGGAGCGGCGGACGTCTCCCATGGTGATCATGCCGCCTGAGCCGAACACCTCGCCGCGGATGTCATAGCCATACATGGCGCAGAAGTTGGCTTCCGCCACGGCCACGGAGCCGTTGTCGAACCGGATGGTGACGACGGCGGTATCGAGAAATCCTTCGTCCTTGGCGTCCGGGCGGACCAACGCGTCGCCAACGGCGTAGACCTCGGTGACCTTCGCACCGGGGTTCAGCCACAGCAGCGTGTCGAAGTCGTGGATCAGGGTCTCGTAGAAGATGGTCCAGAGGGGAATGCGGTCCGGATCGGCACCGAACGGGCCGGGATCACGGGTAAGCGAGCGGATGAGCTGGGGAGTACCGACCTTCCCGGCGTCGATTGCTGCCCGGCCTTCGGCGAAAGCCTGATCCCAGCGTCGATTGAAGCCGACCTGGAGAGGGACGCCAGCCGACTTGGCGGCGGCAACGGCACGCTCGGCGTCTTCGAGGGTAAGAGCCATCGGCTTCTCGCAAAACACGGCCTTTCCGGCCTCCGCCGCCTGAACGACGACATTGGTGTGGAAGCGGGCGGGCGTGGCGATGATCACGGCGTCGAGGCCTGGATGGGCGAGCAGCTCGGCGACATCAGTATAGGAGGCGTCGACGTCAAGCTTGGCGGCTAGGTTTGCGGCGGCACCGGGAGCCGGGTCGGCAATGGCGACGAGTTCGGCATCGACCAGACGACGGGCGACGGTCTCGCCATGGAAGGAGCCGATGCGGCCGGCTCCGATGAGGCCGATGTTGACGGGTTTCTTAGGCATTGTCTTGTTCCTGTTTTGGGAGACTTGAACTGTCAGAGAGTGAAGGCTTTGCGGAAGGCTTCGAGAGCGACGTCGGAGTCTCCGGATGCCCAGGCCTCCATGCCGATCGGACCGGAATAGCCCATGGCGGCCAGCGCCTTGGCGATGCCACTCCAGTTGACCTCGCCTGTGCCCGGTTCAAATCGGCCGGGAACGTCGGCGACCTGAATTTCGCCGATCCAAGGTAGAGATTTGCGGCACAGCTCGATCAGGTTCCCTTCGCCGATCTGCGCGTGATAAAGGTCGAGATTGAGCCTCAGGCGCGGATGATCAATGCTGGAGACCAGCGCCAGCGTGTCCTCGGCGCGGCCGAACGGGACCCCTGGATGGTCGACAGGGAGGTTCAGGTTCTCGAGCGTAAATGTCACGCCTTCCTCTTCGGCGAGGTCGACGATGCGGGATAAGGTGTCGCGGGCCTTGAGCCACATGGCTCCTGTCACGATCTCGATCGGCTGAACCGGGAGGCCGCGGTCGCCAAGTCCGGTGCCGTGAAGGTTCAGGCGTTGAACGCCGAGGCGCTTGCCGACCTGTGCGGTCTCGCGGGCCGTCTTGAGCAGCTCGGCGGCACCATCGTCATCGGTGAGCCGGCCCGTCAGATAGCCATTCATGATCGTGAACGTCGCTCCGGTCGCTTCGAGCTTGCCGATGTCGTGCTCTGGCCAGTTCCAGAGACCCACACCGAAACCGAGTTCTTTGAGACGGGAGGCGCGCCATTCGATCGGCTTGTCGCGCCAGATCATCTCGGCGCAGGCTGCGAGCGGGAACGAAGAAGTCATATCATTACCTGGTCCGGTCGTCGCCGGACTCCTCTTGGCTTGTTTCTGGATCGAGCCGATCATCGATCGGAGTGAGGTGTGGCTCCGGACTCCGGGGCCACGGAGCGGGCTAGATGGTGCCTCCGAGTTCCTGCGAAACGGACTGCAGCTCCTTGCCGCCGGCCATCAGGTTCTGAAGCTCGTCGATGCTGATCTCGCCCTTCGTGAAGGTGCCGAGCGTCTTGCCGCGGTTGAGAACCGTGAAGCGGTTTCCGACTGCGTAGGCGTGGCGCACGTTGTGGGTGATAAAGATTACGCCGAGGCCCTTCGCGCGGACCTGGTTGACGTATTTTAGCACCATCGAGGTCTGGGCCACGCCGAGGGCCGACGTCGGCTCGTCGAGGATCAGGACCTTTGCGCCGAAGTAGACCGCTCGTGCGATGGCGACGCACTGGCGTTCGCCACCGGACAGCGTACCGACGGCCTGCTGCGGATCGCGAACATCGATGCCGATACGGTGCATTTCGTCGCGCGTGACGTTGTCGGCGAGGTCCATGTCCATGGTCTTGAACGGGCCGAAGCCTTTCAGGGGCTCCCGGCCCATGAAGAAGTTCCGGGTGACCGACATCAGCGGGATCATGGCGAGGTCTTGGTAGACTGTGGCGATGCCCGAATCGAGAGCGTCGCGCGGGCCTGAGAACAGCCTCGGCTGGCCATCGACGAGGAATTCGCCTGAGCTGGGTTTGTGCACGCCAGCGAGCGTATTGATCAGCGTGCTCTTGCCCGCGCCATTGTCCCCTAGCAGGCACAGAACTTCGTTGGAATGCACCTTCATCGACACGCCGTTGAGGGCGATCACGGAACCAAAGTGTTTGACGAGGTCCTTGACCTCGATGAGGGGCGTCTGGGAATTGCTCATCACCGTTCTCCCGTAACGCGCTTGCGGATGACGTTGTTGAAGATGACCGCGATCAGCAGCATGCCGCCGAGGAAGACGAGATACCAATCCTGGTCGATAGAGGTGTAGGTCAGGCCAATCAGGACCATGCCGAACACGATGGAGCCGAAGAAGGCACCGATCGCCGAACCGTAGCCGCCCGTCAGGAGGCAGCCGCCGATCACCGCGGCGATGATCGCCTCGAACTCTTTCTGGAACCCGCGACGCGCATCCGTAGAGCCGGCATCGAGGACGGTCAGGATGGCAACGAGGGTGGCGCAAAGCGCGGTGATCACAAAGAGCGTCGTCTTGACCCGACGGACCGGAACACCTGACTTCTGGGCCGCCCATGCATCGCCGCCAGCGGCGAATATCCAGTTGCCGAACCGGGTCCGAAGGAGGAGCCAGGTCGCACCGAGCGCGATGGCGATGAACCACAGGATTTCGACGGGAACGCCGGGCACCTGCGGATTGCCGTTGGGAAGCTTGGCGATTACGCCGAGCTCGGCCATCCAACGGAACAATCCCGCAAACGCATCGCCCGAGAAGATGGGGGCAAGCGGACTGTTGGCGGCGGCTTCCTTCATTCCACGGAGCTGGGTGGAACCGCCGCTGGCCCATTTGAGACCCACGAGTGTCAGGCCTCGTAGAATGAAGAGGAATGCAAGCGTCACGATGAACGATGGTAAACCCGTCCGGATCGTGATCTGGGCGTTGGTGACGCCGATGCAGACCGCGAAAGCCATGGCGATGAGGATGGCGACGCTGAGGGGAAGCTGGAGCACGACGAGAGCTGTGCCGAAGACGAGGCCGGCGAAGGCCACCATCGACCCGATGGAGAGGTCGAACTCCCCGCCAATCATGAGCAGGGCAGCTCCTATCGCGAGGATGCCGAGCTGCGCGGCGGGGGCCATGAAGTTCATGATGCCCGCGAGCGTGAACATCGCCGGGTTCGCGGTGAAGACGAAGAATATTGCAACGAGCACAAGTCCGGCGACGGCCCCGAGTTCAGGGCGGCGCAGAAGCGAGGTGACGGTCGACACCTTCTTGAGCCGCTCATCGGCGCGCGAAGCCGTCGCGCCGTTTTGTTCATTGACGAGGGACATGGCCCGTTCCTTTGCGAATGGTCGTTCAAGTCGCGCCGAAGCCAGAGTGTGCGAGGGACTCCATGGCAATGCGCGTCAGGCAAGAGTGGCGGCCCCCGTGGAGGTTGGGGACCGCCGGGCTTCGCTTAGCGAATGCCCTGGGAGGACTTCTCGATGACGGAAGCGGCGGTGTCCTTCTCGACGAAGCTCGGACCCGACGGGACATTGCCTGCCGGGATGGTGCCGTAACGGGCGTTGAGCGCGAGGAAGGTCACGGGCAGGTAGCCCTGCAGATAGGGCTGCTGGTCGACGGCGAACAGCGCCTTGCCGTCGGCGACGGCCTGGAGGAAGTTGGCGGACAGGTCGTAGGAAGCCACCTTCACCTTGTCGGCAACGCCCATCTTCTCAACGACGGCTACGGCGCGCTCGCCGACAAGCGGAGCGGACAGACCCAGGACGACGTCGATTGACGGATCGGATGTCAGGGCAGCCTGAATCTTGGCTTCGATTTCGGCCGGATCGGCGGTCGTCGGAAGCACGGTTAGCTTGCCGCCTTCAAAGCCCTTCTCGGTTCCGGCGCAACGCTGGTCAAGCGCGGCATTGCCGACTTCCTGGTTGACGCAGAGGACATGCTTAAGGCCGAGCGACTTGAGCATCGCGCCGACCTTGATGCCTGCCGGAGTTTCGTCCTGGCCCACATGGAGCCTGATGCCCAGCTTCTCTTGGGCGGCGATGCCCGAGTTCATCGAGATGACCGGGATGCCCGCGGCGACGGCCTTTTCGATCGCCGGGCCGAGAGCGTCCGGATCGGGATTGGAGATGACGATGCCAGCAGGATGCTGGTTGACGGCGGCTTCGATCAGCTGGCCCATCGCGACCATGTCAAAGGTTTCGGGCGCGCGGTAGTCGACCTTGACGTTGCTGTCCTTGGCAGCCTGCATCATGCCGTTCTTGACGATTGACCAAAACGGGTCCGAAGCCTGCCCGTGCGTGACGGCGATGATGGAGATTTCCTGCGCCTTGACGGCGACGGCGGCCGAGGTGGCGACACCGAATGCGATTGCGCTCATGGCGAGCGTCTTCAGCAGAGCTTTCATTTCTTCCTCCTGGTATGCCGTCCCACTCCTCAGGTCGGCCAAAAAACATCTTGCACCCGGGTGCAAAATCGCTTGCACCCGGGTGCAAGTGGATGCATATTATTGTCAGATGTTATAAAAGCAAGAGATATTTCATCGGCAGGCGATGATGGAATATTTGTTCCATCCCAGGGGAGAGGCATGCGAAAGCGGGCTACGGCAAAGGAAGTGGGGGAGGCGGCGGGGGTGTCTAAATGGACGGTCATTCGCGCGTTCAAGCCCGGCGCGTCGATCACCGACGAAGCCAAACGCAAGATCATGGAGGCGGCGGAGAAACTGAACTATTCGCCCAATCTGCTCGCGCGCAGCCTTTCGACGAATGTGACCCATCAGGTCGCCGTGCTCGTCGACGACTTCGCCAACCCGCAGAAACTTCCGTTTCTGGAATCCCTGACCGAGCGCCTGCAGGCCGCGGGTCTCGTGGCAATGCTCATCAACATCAACAATCACTTCGACCATGTACATGCGCTTCTCAATGCCGACCAGCGCCTGGTCGATGCCATCATTCTTCTCGGCACCGCATTTCGGGACGAGACGTTGAACGACCGTCGCTTGGGACCGGGCATGCCGCCCATGTTTGTCCTCGCGCGCGATAGCCAGATCGAAGGTGTCCCGGCGGTCGTCTGCGACTCGGAAGTCGGCCTGAGGGATATCGTGGACCACCTTTATGAACGGGGCTACCGGCGGCCAGGCTTCATGACCGGGGCCTCGGCGCTGTCGACCGCATTGAAGCGGAGGCACCACTTCGCCGAGTTTTGGAGGCAGAAGGGTGTCGAACACATCGTGGACATCTCAGCCGAGCGCTACAGCCGGGAGGACGGAGGAGCCTCGGCCCGTGAATATTTGAAGAAGACCTCCCCTGAAGACCGGGTCGACGTCCTGATGTGCGAGAACGACATCCTGGCGATCGGCGCGATGGAGACGATCCGCAGCGAGTTCGGTGTTAGCGTGCCGGAGGACATCGCTGTCGTCGGCTTCGACAACTACGAACTCGGCGCGACACCCGCGTTCGGCCTCACGACCTACGAGCAGCCGTGCCGCGAGATGGTCGACCTCATCGTGGAAATGGTCACTGGCAAGCGCGAAGGAGAGACCATTTCCCTTCCGGGCAAGCTCGTCGTCCGGTCGTCCACGTGATCTGAAACCTGTCATTCGAATCTGCGCCCTGCGGCGCGGGATCGAGCACCCATGCGCAAAATTTGGAGACGCAGATGAACCAGTCCCTATCCTCCCTCCCGCCAGGCGTCCGTCTTGGAGTGAGTCCGTTGTCCTGGGCGAACGACGTTCTTGAGGACCTGGGCGCGAACATCCCGCTCGAAACCTGCCTGGATGATGCGGCCGCAATCGGCTACCAGGGGGTCGAACTCGGGCGCAAGTTTCCCCGCGACGCCGCCGCTCTTCGACCGCTTCTGGATTCGCGTGGTTTGGCCTTGGCCTCGGGATGGCATTCAGGCGAACTGGCCGAGAGGGACGTCGAGGCCGAGATGGCTGCGGTAGCTCCTCATGCCAGCCTTCTTCGCGACATGGGCAGCTCGGTCATGGTCTATGGCGAGGTGGCGATGATGACCCCTGGAGCGCCGCTCGACGCCCCGATGTCAAAAAGGCTTGTCATGCCCACCGACGAAATCGCTGCGTACGCGGTCCGGCTTACGGAATTCGCCAAGCGCCTCCAAGATGCCTATGGCCTCCGGCTCGCGTATCACCACCATCTCATGATGGTCACAGAGACCCTTGACGAAATTTCCACATTGTTCGACCGAGCTGGAGGTGATGTCGGCCTTCTTCTGGACACCGGACACGCGGTTGGCGGCGGCTTCGACTACAAGCACCTTATCGATCGCTTCGGCGACCGGATCGCCCACATCCATCTCAAGGATGTTCGTGGCAAGGTAATGGAGGTGGTGAGGGCGGTTGATCTCAGCTTCAATGAGGGCGTGCGCCGGGGCATGTTCACGGTTCCCGGTGATGGCGACGTTGATTTCGCCCCCATCGCCGATTTCGTGCTGAATGGCCGCTATCGCGGATGGTTGGTCGTTGAGGCTGAGCAGGACCCCGAATTGGCTCCGCCTAAGCCTGCCGTGACAGACGCATTTGATCGCGTCCGTCGGCTTTTCGCTTGAGGATGTCCGCTATTGGCGGATTATGTTGACAAACGCCGCAACGGATCAGCGTCTCATTTTGCCTGAAGTGATGTTGCGCGACTACGGCTTGCACAGGCTCTGCGCAATCTTGTTTCGCCACAGGCAAACAGTTGGAATTGTGTTCATCGCGTTTCGCGTGAAAATCACTTCGAATGCGGCCCTAGTGGAGTCTTCCAACACAATCTGCCCAAAGCGACCACGAGCTCCCGTCGACCGGTGACACTTGCTGACGAATTCGTCCATTGCCCCAATCCGCTTCTGGAAATCGTGGGCAGCAATCCGACGCGGATCCTCAGCGCAACCATTTGGCTTGCTGATATCTCCGAGTTCGAAGAGATGAATATCGTCTGGGACGCCTGGATGTCCCCAGGTCATGCGCCGGTGCGCGCCACGGTCGAAGCGAGGCTCGCCGGGCCAGAATTCGCCGTGGAGATCGGCATTATCGCAGCGACTGGCAATTGACGGTCCGTGCCTCGACCCAGCCGTCACATCAGCGAGCGGCTCCGATGTGACATACAGTCGACGCTGACGAGAGGCATTCTGGTCCCGGCCAATTTAGGCAATGCCACCGAGGCATACGTATTTAAGCTCGGTATATTCGTCCAACCCGTGCCTTGAGCCTTCGCGGCCGAGGCCCGACATCTTCACGCCGCCGAACGGCGCCTCGGCGGTGGAGACGAGACCGGTATTGACGCCGACCATGCCATATTCGAGCGCTTCAGCGACGCGAAATACCCGCGACAGATCGCGCGCGTAAAAATAGGAGGCCAGTCCGAACTCGGTGTCATTTGCCTGTTCGATGACGTCCTCTTCGTCGCGGAAACGAAACAGCGGGGCAAGCGGCCCGAAGGTTTCCTCGCGGGCGACCTGCATGCCGGCAGCGACATCGCGCAGGATCGTCGGCTCGAAGAAATGGCCGCCGAGCGCGTGGCGCTTGCCGCCCAAGACGATCCCGGCGCCCTTTGAAACGGCGTCGCTGATATGGCTTTCGACCTTGGCAAGGGCGTTGTCGTCGATCAGCGGGCCGAGCACGACGTCACGGTCGAGACCATTGCCGACCTTTAAGCCCGAAACCGCCTTGGCAAGCTTGGCGGCAAAGGCCTCATAGACGCCGTCCTGGACATAAAGCCGGTTGGCGCAGACGCAGGTCTGGCCGTTGTTGCGGAACTTGGCGATGAGCGCGCCTTCGACGGCAGCGTCGAGATCGGCATCGTCGAAGACGATGAAGGGGGCGTTGCCGCCAAGCTCGAGGCCGAGCTTTTTGATCGTCGGCGCGCATTGCCGGTAAAGCAGTTCGCCCGTCCGGGTGGAGCCGGTGAATGTCAGCACTCTGATGTCACGGCTTGATGTCAGCGCACCGCCAATGGCCGCTGCGTCACCGGTCACGATGTTGAGCAGCCCCGGCGGCAGGCCGGCACGCTCCGCGAGAACGGCAATCGCAATGGCGGAGAATGGCGTCTGCAGCGCCGGCTTGAGGACGACGGCACAGCCGGCGGCAAGCGCGGGACCGATCTTGCGGGTGATCATCGCGTTCGGAAAATTCCAGGGCGTGATCGCCGCCACCACGCCCGCGGGCTGGCGCAGCACCAGGATCCGCTTGTCCGGCTGATGCCCTGGGATGGTCTCGCCGTTAATGCGCCGTGCCTCTTCGGCGAACCATTCGATGAAGCTCGCACCATAGGTGATTTCGCCCTTGGCTTCGGCCAGGGGTTTTCCCTGCTCCAGCGTCAGGATCATCGCCAGATCGTCGCGGTTTTCGATCATCAGGCGGTGCCATGCCTTGAGAACGTTGGCGCGCTCCCCGGCGGTCTTCTTCGCCCAAAGCTTCTGGGCAATGACGGCGGCGCGGATCGCGTCCTCCGTTTCCGCCGCACCAAGGTCTGGGACCACCCCCAGCGTCTCGCCCGTCGCCGGATTGCGGACCGTCGCCGCCTTGCGGCCTTCGGCTTCGATCCAGCGATCGGCGATGGGGCATGCCTGGCGGAACAGCGAGGGATCATTGAGCTTCATAGGACAACTTTCAACAGAATACGTGAGCGGCGCCGGGATCGAAATCCAGATGGACTATATCTCCACGGCTAAGCCCGGCAATAGCCTCATGACCGAACGGCAAGCGGACTGAAAGCGCCTCGCCTGCCGCCGTCTCTGTCGAGACGTGGATATTGTTGCCCAGAAAGGTAATGTCGCTGACCGTCGCGGCAAGACCCGCGCCGGCCGCCCGGGCGCGCGACAATCGAATGCGCTCGGGCCTCAGCATCAGAGCTGCCCTTGCACCGGAGGTCCCTTTGCCATGCACCGGAATTTGATTGAAAATGGTCCCGCCGCCCAGGGTAATGGTGGCTTGTCCGTCGGAAGATGACACCAGGTCGCACGAAATGAAGTCGCTGTCGCCGATGAATTCGGCAACGAAGCGGGTCTTCGGATTGGCATAGAGTTCGGGGCCGGTCCCGATCTGGTCGATGACGCCCTTGGAAAAGACGGCGATGCGGTCGGAGAGCCGCAGCGCCTCCTCCTGGTCGTGCGTGACATAGAGGATCGTCACTTCGGTCTGCTGGTGGATGCGGCGGATCTCATGCTGGATTTCCTCGCGCAGCTTCTTGTCTAGCGCCGACAGAGGCTCGTCCATCAGAAGCACCGGCGGATCATAGGCGAGGGCTCTGGCAAGAGCGACGCGCTGCTGCTGGCCGCCGGACATTTGCGCGGGCTTCCGATCCTCGAAGCCTTCGAGCCGAACGAGGCGCAGCATCTCCTTCACCTTGCTGTCGACCTCGGCCTTGGACTTGCGCCGGACCTTCAGCGGGAAGGCGATGTTTTCCCCCACCGTCAAATGCGGAAACAGGGTGTAGCGCTGGAACACCATGCCGATGTTGCGCTTGTGCGACGGCGTGGCGAGCAGGGTCTTGCCCTCCAGCGTGATGTCGCCTTTCGTCGGATTTTCAAAGCCGGCCAGGATGTAGAGGGTCGTGCTCTTGCCGGATCCGGACGGTCCGAGAAAGGTGAGGAACTCCCCGCGCCGGACGTCGAGATTGACGTCGTGCACGGCGACGACAGGGCCGTATTCCTTGCGTATTCCGCGGATCTGAAGGAATGGTTCTTTCATTGTTTCAGTACCTTACGCACGACGGCAACAAGCGCCATCAAGATGATCGTCAAAAGGATGAGAAGGGTCGACGCGGCGGCGACTACAGGCGTCAGATCTTGTCGCAGCGTCGCCCATACCTTCACCGGCAGCGTCTGCAGGGTCGGACTGGACATGAAGATCGCCACCACCACCTCATCCCAGGATGTCAGGAACGAGAAGACGGCAGCCGAAAACAACCCATGGCTGATCGCCGGCAGGGTGACCCTGATCTTTGCTTCCAGAGGCGAGGCGCCGCAGAGAACCGCCGCATCCTCGATCGATTTGTCGAAGCCCTCCAGCGCACTTGATATGGAGAGGATCGAGAAGGGCAGCGCCAGAACGAGGTGCGAAATGACGAAGCCCGCCAAGGTGCCGCCAAGGCCGATCCTCAGAAAGAAGGCATAGAGGGCAACCGCAAGGACCACGACGGGAAGGATCATCGGCGTCAGGAACAGTGCTTTCAGCGCGTCGCGGAACAGGAACGAACCGCGCACCAGCCCGAAGGAGGTCACAAGCCCGAGCAGCACCGACAGGATGGTGACGATGACCGCGATCTTGAAGCTCGTCAAAGCGGATTCCAGCCAGCGCGGATCGGCAAAGAGCTCGCCGTACCATTGAAATGTCCAGCCGGGCGGCGGGAAGATCAGCCACTGGGAGGAGCCGAAGGAGAGCGCCGCGATAAAGACGATCGGCAGCAGCAGGAAGGCCGCGGTCAGAAGCGTTATCGTCAGCAGGATATATTTCCACCAGCCGAGGCGGTCGAAATTGAGCAGCATGTCAGCGCCCTCCCGGGTTCTGGTTGCCGAAGAAGCGCAGTTGCACGGCATAAAGCGACAGGGTCACCACGAGGAGAACCAGCGCCGCAGCACCGCCCATGCCCCAGTTGACCAGCGACTGCACGAATTGCGCGATCAGTTCTGCGAGCATCATGTTGGCGGTGCCGCCAAGAAGCGACGGCGTGACGAAATAACCAAGCGACATGACGAAGACCATGAGGGCGCCGGCCGCCATGCCGGGCATCGCCAGGGGCAGCAGGACACGGGTCAGGCATTGCCACCGGTTGGCGCCGCAAAGGGCGGCCGCCTGCAGGGTCGACGGATCGATCTTCTTGATCACGCCGTAGAGCGGCAGGATGATGAAGGGCAGCATGATATAGGTCATGCCGATCGTGACGCCGGTCAGATTGTTGACGAGTGCCAGGGGCTTGTCGATCAGGCCCATTCCGATCAGCATCTTGTTGATGAGGCCCGTCCGCTGCAAAAGCACCATCCAGGCATAGGTGCGGGCCAGCAGGTTGGTCCACATCGACAGGAGCAGGATGGCAAAGATCACCGACGCCAGGCGCCCGGGCATGATGGCCAGCGCCCAGGCCACCGGGAAGCCGATCAGCAGCGAGATCACCGTGACCAGACCCGAGACGATGAAGGTGTTGGCGAAAATCTTGAGATAGGTCGCGGAGCCGATCAGCTGCGCATAGTTTCCAAGGCCCGGCACGGGTTCCAGCACGCTTCGCAACAGGAGCACCGCCACCGGTGCGATGAAAAAGATCCCCACGAAGGCGAGCGCCGGAACGACCCCGCTAAAACCTGTTGGCCTGCGCACCTTTGGCAGGGGCGCTATTGCAGCGGAGGCATCGCTATACGTCGACATGACAGTCCTTCCCACCCGTCAGTTTCCACAGGCGCCGAGGCCTGACAAACGGGCACTGACGCTGCGGGAGGCACGGCGAACATTCGCCGTGCCCGTTCATCTCATCTTCCAGGCTATTTCGCCTGCCAAGCGTACCACTTCTCGCCGATGGCATCGCGGTTCTCAGCCCAGTAGTTCATATCGGCATTGACCTGGCTTGCCGTCTGCTGGTCCGGCAGGGTCTTGGCCGTCTCCGGATCCATCAGTTTGGCCGAGTCGACGTTGATAGGCGCATATCCGGTGGCCTTCGCCAGGGCGGCCTGCGGTTCGGCCGAGGTCGCCAGTGCAATGAACTTCATCGCGGCTTCGACATTCGGCGAACCCTTCGGCACGACGAGCGCATCGGCAGCGGTGATGTTCTGTTCCCAGGACGTCTCAACCTTGATGCCGGTCGCAGCAAGTGCGGTCATGCGGCCATTCCAGACACTGCCGAAGGGAGCCTCGGCGGATGCCAGAAGCTGCTGCGACTGCGCGCCGCCCGACCACCAGATGATATCGGATTTGATCGTATCGAGCTTCTTGAAGGCACGATCGAGATCAAGCGGATAAAGCTTGTCGGCAGGCACGCCGTCGGCAAGCAGCGCAGCTTCGATTACACCGGGAGCCGACCATTTGTAGAATGTACGCTTGCCCGGAAACTTGGCGGTGTCGAACAGATCGGCCCATGTCTTCGGGCAGGCGCTGACGGCATCGGCATTGCAGCCGATCACGAAGGAATAATAGAAGCTGCCGACAGAATAGTCGGTGACGAAGCGCGGATCGAGCTTGGATTTATCGATGACGGAGAAATCGAGCTTCTCAAGCTGGCCGTTCTTGCCGGCCTGGGCGGCATAGTCACCTTCGACGTCGACGACGTCCCAGGTGACCTCACCGGCCTCGACCATCGCCTTGAGCTTGCCGTAGTCGGTCGGTCCATCCTGCACGACGGTGATGCCGGTCTTCTCGGTGAACGGGCTTGCCCATGCCGCCTTCTGCGCGTCCTGGGTCGTTCCTCCCCAGCTGGAGAAGACCATGTTGTCGGCGTGTGCCGGTGCAGACACAGCCACGAATGCGGCAACCGCCGCGAAAGCAAATGTTGTTTTCATGTTCCCTTATCCTTGTTCTGGTTTGTCCTACGGGTATGCCTATGCCGTCAGTGCGCCTCGCTCCTGAGAGAAAAGTTAGCTGGCTTCATAATCTTGTTTTCCGCCACTTCGACCAGATCGCGGATCTTGGGCAGGAAGGCCTGCCACCGGGGATCGGCCATAAGCCTCTGGCGCCGCGCCTCCCGGTCGTCCAGGCTGGTAAAGGCCCAGATGTGGACGATCTCGTTGATCGTCCCGATTTCCGAAAAGAAGTAACCGACGAGTGTGCCGAGATGGCCCTTCTGGATCTCGATCCCCTCTTCCTCGACGACCTTGAGATATTGCGGGATCGTGCCGTTCTTCAGCCGATAGGTCCGGATTTCGTAAAACATCGGCGCTACCTCATCACGAAGGGATCGGGGATCGGATCGTCCGATGTCCTGAGCCAGATCGTCTTGGTGCGGGTATAGTCGAGCACTGCTGCCATGCCGCCTTCCCTGCCATGGCCCGACAGGCCGAAACCGCCGAACGGTGCGATCGGCGATACGGCGCGGTAGGTGTTGACCCAGACGATCCCGGCGCGGATCCCCTTCATCAGTCGGTGCGCCCGGGTGAGATTCTGGGTGAAGACGCCGGAGGCCAGGCCATAACGGGTGTCGTTGGCAAGGCGCAGCGCCTCGGCCTCGGTCTCGAACGACACGACGGACAAGACCGGCCCGAAGAATTCCTCGATCAGCGAGGGCGAGGCGACATCGTCGCAGTCGAGGATCGTCGGCGGGAAATAATAGCCTGCACCGTCGATCTTGCTGCCGCCCGTGACAAGGCGGGCGCCGCTTTCGATCGACCTGGCGACGAGCGCGCCGATATGGTCCTGCTGGCGCTTGGTGGCAAGCGGGCCGACTTCGGTCGCCATATCGAGCGGCGCACCGATCCGGATCGCCTCCGCCTTCTCGCGCAGCAGGGCGACGAACTTGTCCTTGACGCTGCGCTCGACGATGAGGCGCGATCCGGCAACGCAGCTCTGCCCCGTTGCCGCAAAGATGCCCGCGACCTGGGCGTTGGCGGCGCTTTCGAGATCCGCATCGGCAAAGACGATGAAGGGTGACTTGCCGCCAAGTTCAAGCGAGGTGGAAGCGAGGTTTTCGGCCGAGTTGCGAACGACGTGCCGGGCGGTTTCAGGACCGCCGGTGAAGGCGACATGCGCGACCTTCGGGTGCCGCCCGAGAGCCGCACCACAGGAGGCGCCGAAACCGGTGATGATGTTGACGACGCCTGCGGGAAAACCCGCCTCGTGCACGAGGCGCGCAAATTCGAGAAGCGGCGCCGGCCCGTCTTCGGAGGCCTTGACCACCATGGTGCAGCCGGCCGCCAGCGCCGGGCCGATCTTGACCGCCGACAGGAAAAGCTGGCTGTTCCACGGCACGACCATCGCAACGACGCCGATCGGTTCACGGCGAAGCCAGACATCCATGTCAGGCTTGTCGATCGGCAGATAGGCGCCTTCGATCTTGTCTGATATGCCGGCATAATAGCGGTAGTATTCGGCGACATAAGCGATCTGCGCCGATGTTTCGCGGATGATCTTGCCGGTGTCGCGCGTCTCCAGCTCCGCGAGGACCTGTGCGTTGGCGGCGACCAGATCGGCCAGCCTGTAAAGCAGCTTGCCGCGTTGCGTGGCCGTCATTTTCGGCCAGGGGCCTTCGTAAAGCGCCCTGTCGGCCGCGTTGACAGCCAGATCGACATCACCTTCGCGCGCTTCGGGCATCTCAGCCCAGACCGCGCCAGAGGCGGGATCGATGCTCGGATAGCTGGCCTCGCCATCGGAGAATTCGCCGTCGATATAGTGCTGGAAACGCCGCATGGTCTTACTCCTGAAATGCCGGCATGACCTCGGTGATGAAGCGTTCGAGCGACGCCTTCTTGCGCTCGAAGCTCATGCCGGTGTCGATCCAGAAGGAATATTCGTCATAGCCGAGCGCTTCATACGCCTTGAGCCTGGCGATGACGGTCTCAGCGTCGCCAACCACATTGTTGGTGCGCATGACCTGATCCGAGAGCATCTCGTTTGCTCTGATCTGTTCGTCCGGAATCCGTTCAATCAGGCCCTGGGTAACCGGCTTCTCATTCTTGAACCAGGCGAAGAAATAATTGTAGTAGACGCTGAGTTCATGGGCGGCCTGGGCGACATCGTCCTCTGACGAGCCGACATAGGTATGGCGCAGCAGCATGATCTTCGGCCGCTCGACATCGGGATTCTTGGCGCAGGCGTCGTTGAAGCGCTCCATCAACGACTGGACCTCGTCGTCGCCCTGCCAGAGCGGCGTCACCTGAACGTTGCAGCCGTTGGCAACGGCAAATTCATGCGAGTTCGGATCGCGCGCCGCAACCCAGATGGGCGGGTTCGGCTGCTGCAGCGGCTTCGGCGCCGAGGTGGTCGAGGGAAACTTGAAGAACTCCCCGTCATGGGCGTAGTCGCCGGCCCATATGCCCTTGACCGCCGGAATAAGCTCGCGCATGCGCTGGCCGGCGCCCCAGGCATCGAGACCGGGCAGCAGACGTTCATATTCGAAGGAATAGGCGCCGCGCGCGATACCGATATCGAGCCTTCCGTCGCAGATGATGTCGGCCATGGCGGCCTCGCCGGCTAGCTTGATCGGGTGCCAGAAGGGGGCGATCACCGTCCCCGTCCCAAGCCGTGCCCGCGATGTGCGGCGCGCCAGATCGGCAATGGTCACGAACGGGTTGGGCGCAATGGTGAAATCCATGCCATGGTGCTCGCCCGTCCAGATCGCATGCATGCCGCCCTTGTCGGCAATCTCGCAGAGCGCGACGAATTCCTCATAGAGGCTTTTGTGGCTCTGGCTGGCGTCGAGCCGTTCCATATGGACGAAGAGGGAGAACTTCATGATTTTGCGCCCTTGGCTGGAATGGGATGAACGGTGCCGCCGGTCTCGTCGCCGAAATAGACGCCGAAATTGCCGATCGAGCTTTCCATCGCAAAACGGTTGACGATATCGGCGGTCGAACTGGTCTTGAACTTTGCCGCAACCAAGGCGTCAGGTTTTACGAACCTGCCGCCGGCAGGCTCGCCCTCGCCGGCAACGGCGTGATAGACGATGTGCTGCTTGCCGTCGCTCTTGCCCTCATAGACCGAATAGAGAAAGCCGATGCTGACCTTCAGCCCGGTGAGCGACTCCAGGTATGTTTGCAACGCCTCGGTCGGGTTGCCATCATAGGCGTCGACGCTTGGCAGGGAGAGCACATCCTCGCCGAGCAGCAGTACCTCTCCGCGGCGCTCGACGACGGCGGCCAGTTTGATATTGCCCTCGCTTGCCGCGGAAACCGCCTTGCTTGCCAGCGTCGGCGTGAAATAACCGCCGCGCGCATAGCCGAGACCGTTGCGGCCGCTATTGTCGAAAGCTTCGATGCGTCCCATCAAAATGACGTGGTCGCCGGCCTCGATGACCTGTTCCATGGCGCATTCGAACCAGGCCGCCACATTCGAGAATATCGGGCAGCCTGCCGATCCCCTCGCCCACTCGACCGCCGCAAACCTGTCTTCGACCGGGCGCGCAAAAGTGTTCGACACGTCTTTCTGCGTTTCCGAAAGCACGTTGATGGCAAAATGCGGCGCTCCGGTCATGATGGCGAAATTGCGCGACGTCTTGGCAAGGCAGACGAGCAGCAGAGGTGGATTGAGCGAGACCGAGGTGAAGGAGTTCGCCGTGAAGCCGATCGGATTTCCATCCCCGTCGCAGGCGGTGACGACGGTCACGCCTGTGGGAAAAGCGCCGAATGCATCTCGCAATGCCCTTGGGTCGACAGTCTGGATTGTCATCGTTCATCCTCCCCGAACGACAGCCACTCAGCGAGCAGCGAATTGACGATATCAGGCGCGGTCAGGTTCACCATGTGACGATGACCTTCGACGATACGGACGTAGCCCTGCGGCGCAAGCTCTGCCATTTGCGTCGCCATCAGGGGTGTCGAATTCGGATCATCGGACCCCGTCAGGAACAGGGCCGGACCGGCCACATCCTTCCAGCCATCGGCGTAGGTCTCGTCTCCGCCCGCAAAGGCAGCGTAAGCGACGGCATAGCCCTGGGGATCAACGAGGTTCAGCCACTTTCGTGTCAATTCACGCGCAACGATGCTGTCCGCATCATCGCCGAACCAGCGGGCCAGAGGCCCTTCCTTGTCGACGCCCGCCACCGGAATGGCCGCAGCCCGCGCCAAGACGGCAGCCTTGGCTTCAGGGTCGCGCCTGTAGACGCCATTGAGGTATGCGACACGGCTGATACGCTTGCCAAAGGTCGCTGCCGCCCCTCCCGATACCAATGCGCCCATCGAGTGCCCGGCAACATTTGCCGCGTCGATCGCCATCTCGTCGAGAAAGCGGCCGAACCAGGCGACGAATTCCTCGAGCCGACTGCCTGCCGGCAGCTTTGCGCTCTCACCGTGTCCCGGCATGTCGACGGCGATGACGCGATGGTCCGCAGACAGAAATGCGATCTGCGGAGCCCAGGCCTCGAGCCGCATGCCGACGCCGTGAATGAGAACCAGCGGCTCACCACTGCCGGCCTCGTGATAGGCCGTGCCGCTTGCCGTCTTCTTTCGGGGCAAGGCACCGGCGGCGTTCGTTGCTGCAGCGGTGCCTGCGGTCGATCCGGCTGTCAGCATCTCAAAGCGCTCCCTCAAACGCCCGCAGGATTGGCGACGTCCTGCCCCAGGTCCTTCAGATCCTGGT
Organism: Rhizobium anhuiense bv. trifolii; assembly: GCF_024346605.1. Lineage (NCBI taxonomy): Bacteria > Pseudomonadati > Pseudomonadota > Alphaproteobacteria > Hyphomicrobiales > Rhizobiaceae > Rhizobium > Rhizobium anhuiense. Next base: position 28,816 of record NZ_CP098801.1, on the reverse strand, counting down.
AGCGGTCGCCGATGCGGTGATGGGGGCGTCCGCCTATCGAAGCACCGAGGGCCACGACGATCTCGTCGGCGGCAGGCGCGTCGGGGATCGACGTCTGGATGGTCAGGTAGTGCGAGCGGCGACCCTCATCGTTCTTGTCCATCAGCGGGATCATGATCGGCGCGTTGGCAGGACCGCGTGTGTTGCAGAAGGCGAGATAGGACTTGGCGCCGACGGCTTGGCGATAGAAATTGCCGAAGCGCAGCGTATGGATGAGCGCCGATCCGTGTTCGATCTCGCCGTCCAGGCCGACGACCGCGGACTTTCCATATGCTTCGACGGCGTCACCGGAGCCGACCGCATCGATGATCATCTTGGTCAGCAACTCGCCGAGCACCGGAGCGCCTGCATGGATTTCAGGCTTGAGGTCATCGACGAAGCCACGGCCCGCCCAGGGATTCTTCACGACCGCGAAGGCGGTAAACAGCTTCAGCGGAACCGCCGCGGCCTTGCCGCCCTCGATCAACGTCGTCTCGATCTGCAGTCCCGTCTTGCGAATTTGAATGGCCACCGAACACCTCATTTCTCAGTTTCGTATGATGGTATACCATAATATATGAGTGTCAAGTTCGTTCCCGCGAAGACGCGGACTTAGACAATCCTCCCAAGATACTCATTCAAAAACAAAGGCTTATCCGTTGAACGCGATCGCCGCAGATCAGCTGCTGCCAATGTTGGCCGGCTCCCGAATCTCGACGTCGGCACGCGTGCGCATTCGACGCTCCGGAAGCACTTTCCTTCTTTCAGCCTGTGGTGAACCGCCAGGGGCCCCGCGGCGGCCCGCAGGCGCAACGAAGCCGGACGCCACAACCATCCCAGTTCCTATGATACCGCCTCATATATTATTTATTATGGCATACCATCACATTGAGCAAAGTTGAGTGTCAAGCGCGGAGTATGAATTGTCGTGAATTGCACGGGGTCATCATGGCGAATGCCGTCTGCATCCGGCCGGTATGTGGATTCAGTTCCGTGCGGCAGCTCGCTCAACGTCCATGCTCCGCAAAGGGACCTTGATACGGCTTGACGCATTTGTCTGCGGGCGCCTATCGAGCTTTGATCATTCTCGCCCGGGGAATGAGCTTGTCGCCACAAGAAAAACGCATGCGGATGATCCGTCAGGTCGTGATCATCGGCATTGTGCTCCCCGCCTTTTTGGACTTCACCGTCTACCGCCTGAAGACAGGCAATTTTGGATAAATGCGCGCCCTTGCGCAGTGAATGCGTATGTTTCCCAGAAGGATTATGACCGCGGGTCGGGAGAGGGAAAAAGCCGTGTCGTCGATCTATCTCCTTCCGCACATTGCCGAAAGCGGAAATCCACATGCGTCCTGAACGTGGCGCATCGATCGAAGCGAGCTTTGCGTCGGAGAGCGTCAAAGCCGGTCTGCTCGCACGCCTTGCAAGCTCGCAGGGGGTGCCCGCACTTTGACGCAAATTGCCTTGTTCGATGTGCAGAGAAGGTTGCCGGTTTGGCACGCGATGTCGGAGGTGTTCCTCGACAGCGAATTGCAGGCAAAGGACTATCGCCGGATCGCCAAGGCGCTCGACATATCCGGATACTCCCTTGCGGAGCTCCGATCCATCCTGGAGGACGAGGTGGCCCCGGCATTTGCATCAAACCTCTGCTCCGTTGCAGGAGAATGGGCCGGTTGGCGCGAGAACGATGTCCAAACCATCATGTTCCAATCGCTGTCGCGGCGACGTTTTCGTCTTCTGTCATGGCTGAAACGGGTGTTGCGTCGACGGCATATCGAGCAAGAATGGGAGAAGATCGCGCAATTCCTCGAACAGGGATGAGGCCACCCTCGCAATATGCCGCAATACCGCAGCGGCCTGCGCCTCGCCTATTCGGCCGGCTTCTTGGCGGACAGTACCGCTTCGGCGATCGCGCTCGCAGCGGCGACGTGATCCATCGCCGCCCGGTAAGCCCCCTCGCCGTCGCCGCGGCGGATGGCATCGACGATCTTCGACATCTGTGCCGGTCCTTCGATGCCGCGCCCCTCCGTCTTGATCGTCATCGAACGCAAGTGGTTTATGCGCACGGTGAGGAGGTTGACGACGCCCCAGGCAACGTGCCTGTCGACCATCGTGAACAGTGTTTGATAGAAGGAAGAGGTGTTGGTCAGCACACCCGCCATATCGTTATCGCGGTAACTGTTGCGAATCCCACTCAGGGATTCCTCCAGCGCGGCGACGATCTCGGGGCTGCGGCGCTCGGCGCATAGCCGCGCCGCCATGCCTTCGAGCGCGCCGCGGATCTCATAGATCTGTTTGGCTTCCTCGATGTCGAGCTGCGCGACGATCGGCCCCTTGTTCGGCAGATTGGCGACAAGCCCTTCCGATTCGAGATGTCTCAGAACCTCGCGCACCACCGTTCGGCTGACCCCGAGCTGGGCGCAGAGATCGCGCTCGACAAGGCGATCTCCGGGACGGAAATATCCGTTGACGATGGCCTCGCGGACCTTGTCGAGCGCCAATTCCCGCAAGGTCTTTGCAGGACGCTCGACTCTAATGGCGTCCTTCAGAGCACCGCTCATTCTGTACCTCAGTGTTGGACTGACTTCGCACGCTCAAATTCCCCAGCGGCAGCCGAATGCAAGAATCGTATTATGGCGTACCAGATACTGTAGCTGTCGGCGACCGACAATTCAACAAGCGCGGTGCCGCCCGGAAAGGTTCAGCCTCTCGAAACGATCTCCTCGGCTACGGCCTTGGCTTGCACCCGGATATCCGGAACGGCGGTGATCTCCCAGAATTGTCCCGCCGTCAGGGCGCCGACTGCGAAGAGTCGGGCCGGCGAGATCTCGGACGGGGCTGTCACCTCGGAAGCGGCATTCACCTGGATCCCGAGACCAAGGGGATCGGGGACGATCAATTGAAACCGGCTCATCTCCTTCAGGAGCGGTGAGTGGCTGATCCCGGCGCGCTCCATTCCCGTGCAGTTGACGAGCCAGTCCGCATTGATCCCGGCGATCTGCGGCGTTGCTCTCACCCTGTAGCTGGCAAGGAGCCTGCCCTCCTGGGCTCCGAGCGATTTCAGGAAACCCGCGTGGAAACGAACGATTCCGTCCGAGACCAGCTTCTCAAACTTGTCGAACACGTCGGGCGCGACCCGATGGCGATGGATATTCCACCAGGGAAGCGCATGCCTGAGGAATCGCGACCGTTCCTTGCTGGAAAGCCGTTGCCAGAGAGCCTGCGTTGCGGGCCTCAGACCGTCCATCACGCCTCGCCAGTCGGCAACCGTCCTGCTCTTGCCCCGCAAGCTCTTCAATATCTCGCTGATCGTATCCGGAAGCGCCTCGACGTCGATCGGCAATGGCGCCGTCAATTCCCTCGCATGTCCGAGCGGTGCGAGCCCGCGCCGCGAAAGTACATCGATCCTGCCGCTATGGCCGTGGGCGCGTAGCGCCAGAACCTGATCGATCATCGTCAGACCGGATCCGAGGATGCACACCGCATCGGACGATGCGACGCGCCTTAGCCACGAAAGCCGCCACGGGTTCTCGATGATCCGTGATCGCAGCGATGGCGGGACGCCATCCGGATCGACCGGAAGGCTGGCATTGCCGACACCGAGACAAAGCACCACGTTCCTGCCGGCAATCTCGTCGCCATTACCGAGATGGAAGGCCAGCGTGCTGCTGTAACGTTCCACGCATCCGGCCGCCTTGGCCTTGATGAAATCGACCCGGCAACGACCGTCCCGCTTTCGAAGCAGCCGCGCAAGTGTGTCGCGGACATAAAGACCGTAATCGCTGCGCGAGGCGAAATCGCCTGCCTGCATCAGGCGTCCATGACGTTTCAGCCAGTCGACAAAGTCGTCGGGTTGATGCGGCAGCAGGCTCATGCGGCCGGCGGGAACATTGAGGCGATGGAGATAGAGCTCCGTTCGGTACGCCGTCCCGCGCCCGAAACCGGGATCGTCGCCGACGACGGCAACCTTCGCCGAGGCGGGAAGCTGCTCGATGAGATTGCAGGTCACGGCAATCGCTGAAAAACCGGAACCGACCACGATAACATCGTATATCAACGCATTCTCCCTGAAGCTCCGCAACGCCCGGCGAGACATTTCGTCATTCACGCCTCGAGATCGCTCGCCGTGCCTTACGGATCGCACAAGCGGCAGAATCACGAAACAATTATCTCTATCGTCTATAAATATAGTTTGTTATTTCTCCCGCTAGCCCGTTCCCAACCATTACCCTTTTGCGGGTGAGATCGAGGGCCGTGCGGCCCTGAACAAAGGGGCTCAAAATGAATTTCAGGACTTTGGTTGCCGCGATCGCTATCGGCGTCGGCACGCTTGCAACGACTGTTATCGCCGAAGCGGCGGACCAGAAGGTGGTGGTCGGCTATCAAACCGATGCCTTGCCGTCTTCCGTGGCGATCGCCAATGGCGAATTTGCCAAGGAAACCGGGTATGACATCGACTTCCGCAGATTTAATTCGGGCGCCGAGATCTTTGCGGCGATTGCCTCCGGTGACGTTCAGGTCGGTTATGTCGGCTCCAGCCCGTTTGCGGCTGCAGTATCACGCGGGCTCGAGGTCAAGGCCTTTTACCTCGCCTCCATCTCGGGCATCGACGAGGCTCTCGTCGTCCGCAACGGTTCCGGCATCGAAAGCCTGAACGATCTGAAGGGCAAGAAGCTTGCTGCCGCGCCTGTTTCCACCGACCACTATCAGCTGCTGGCGCTGATCAAATCGTTGGGCCTGACCGAAAAGGACGTTCAGGTCTTCGCCATCCCTCAGCCCGAAATCGTCGCCAGCTATAACCGCGGCGATATCGACGGCGGCTTCGTCTGGGATCCGGCGCTCACCGAACTGAAGAAGAACGGGAAGGTTCTTGTCACCTCCAAGGACGTGGCGGACAAGGGTGCGCCGACATTCTCGGCCTGGGTCGCGACCTCGAAATTTGCCGCCGACAACCCGGCATTCCTGAAGGGCTTCGCGTCGGTCATCAACAAATACTACGCATCCTTCGCCTCGGACAAAGCCGCCTGGGGTCCCGACAGCGACAACGCCAAGTCGCTCGCCAAGCTTCTCGGCGGCACAGCCGACCAGCAAGCATCGGCCCTGAAGAACCTCACGCTTCTGACGCCTGAGATTCAGGCATCGGATGCCTGGCTCGGCGGCGGCGAAAAGGCGGGTGCCGGCAAGATCCTCAAGGACACGGCATCATTCCTGAAGGAACAGGGCAAGGTCTCCGACGTGCTGGCCAATTACGGCGCCTTCGTCACCGCCGACGCGCTGACCGGCGTCAGCAACTGATCCTCCCCGACGCCGGCGCGGCTTGCCGCGCCGGCGTCTAACATGCGAGCAGGAATATGCTTAAAGTCGATCACGCCAGTGTTTTCTTCGCAGCCCGCGACGGGCGGACCGTTCACGCGCTTGATCGCGTGTCTTTCGACATTCCCGAACGGGGTTTCGTCGTCGCGCTTGGAGCGTCGGGATGCGGCAAATCAACTCTTCTCAATGCGATTGCCGGTTTCCTTCCGCTTTCGGAAGGCCGGATCACGCTCGACGGCCGCGCGGTCGAACGGCCGGGTGCCGATCGCGGCGTCGTCTTTCAGAAGGACTCGCTGCTGCCGTGGAAATCCGTCGTCGACAATGTCGCGCTCGGTTTGAAATTCGCCGGGGTCAAGCGCAAGGAGCGCGAAGCGCGCGCCCGGGAGTTGCTCAGGCTCGTCGGCCTCGATGAATTCGCCGGCGCGTTTCCCTACGAGCTGTCTGGCGGCATGCGCCAGCGTGTCGGCATCGCGCGTGCTCTGGCGACAAATCCCGACATCCTGCTGATGGATGAGCCGTTCGGCGCGCTCGACAGCCTGACGCGTGAGCAGATGCAGGAACTGCTGGTTTCCATCTGGGATAAAACGGCAAAGAAGGTTTTCTTCATCACCCACTCGATCGAAGAGGCCCTGTTCCTGGGTACGCAGGTCCTGGTCATGTCGCCTCGACCGGGACGCGTCGTGGCGCGTTTCGATCTGGATTTCGTTCGCCGCTTCGCCGAAACCGGCGACGCCCGATCGATCAAGGCGTCGCCGCAATTTGCCGAGCTGCGCGAGGAGATCCGCGCCATTCTGCACAGCACCGAAGATTTAAGGAGCGCCGCATGAGCGATATAGTCCAGGCATCGCCGATTGCGACTGGTAGTGAGGATCGCCGGGTCAAGCTGGTGAAAATGGCAAGCTTCGGAGCCGGTGAGAAGTCGACGGTGGCCATCAGCATTGCCACGGCGCTTGCCATACTGCTGCTGTGGTGGGTCGTATCCGCGCTCGGCGTCGTTCCACACCTATTCCTGCCGCGTCCGGACGAGGTGCTGACACAGATCGGCGCCGTCTATCGCGACGGTTACGCCGGCGCGTCACTGTCCGAGCATATTTTTGCAAGCCTGTTCCGCATCGTGGTCGCAGCCCTCATCGCCATTTCCGCCGGCATTCCGCTCGGCTTGCTCATGGGACTGAACCGCTGGGCAAAAGGCGTGCTCGACGCACCGATCGAGTTCTACTGGCCGCTTCCGCCGCTCTCCTACCTGCCGCTGATGATCATCTGGCTCGGCATCGGCGAGACGTCGAAGATCACGCTGCTGGTGCTGGCGATGTTTGCGCCGATCTGCCTCTCGGCCCAGGCCGGCGTTCGTTCGCTGCCGATCGAGCGGGTCAATGCCGCGCGTTCGCTGGGCGCGAGCCGGCTGCAGCTCTTCCTGGACATCGTCCTGCCCTCCGCCCTGCCCGAAATTCTCACCGGCATCCGCATTGCGCTCGGTGTCGGCTGGGGCACACTGGTGGCGGCCGAATTGATCGCCTCCACGCGCGGAATCGGTTTCATGATCATGTCGGCTTCACAGTTCCTGGCGACCGACGTCGTCTTCGTCGGCATCGGCATCATCGCGATCTGCGCCTTCACCTTCTCGGCCGCCATCCGCTTTCTGGAGGCGTTCCTCGTGCCCTGGAAAGGCAAGCTCTGACCGAATGGCGGGATGGCGCGCCATCCAAACATCGGCTTGCGTACGCGATATTCGGTGCAGCTCGGGGGTTGACGTCAACCTCCGAGCTCGCCCGTTAGGGCCATCCTAGATTCACCGAGTATCGAAAATTCGCGGCATCGCTCGTGGATGTCGCGATCGGTCAGTGCACAGTAACCGCATCGGCCTGGCGCTGCTGCAGGCTGCGGACCAGCATCACGGCCTCCCTGACGATTGCCGAAAATGTTGCATCATCGGCCTCTGCGATCCTTCCGGTCATATTGCGAATGATTGTCGTCAAATGGATAATGGAATGGCGATGCTGCGGATCTTCCGATCCGATTTCGGCATCGGCCATGGCAAGCAGCGTCTGAACCAACCGCTCCATGGTTTGCCGGCGCCTGGTCCTCGGGTCGGCATTCGGATCTTCGCTCAGGCGCAGGAGGTCGGCGGCAATGTCGGACATCCGATTCCACTCACATCGCAAAAGCCGGCGGCATGGCAGCGACATGCCTTCGACCGCGCGTCTGCGCCTTCAAGGTCTGCAACAGGCGGTAGCCGTTGCGCCAGCGGCCGAAGCCGCTGGAAACATTGATATGGCCGGCAAGGCCGATATTCCTGGTCTCGGCATTCCACAGGCGGCCAAACAGGGTCAACCGATCGACCGTCATGTAGGCATCGTTCATGCTGCCGACGACGATACTCGGAAAGGGCAGAGGCGCCGTCGGCATGGCGCCAAACGAGATATGCCCCGGATGCAGAATTTCCGTGGCCGGCAGATCGCACGGAGCGACGAGTAGGGCTCCTTTGACGCGGCGCGCCGCACTTCGCCCGGCCAGCCGGGCGGCAAGCAGGCATCCGAGACTATGGGCAACCAGATAGGCCTCACCGGCCTCCTCAAGCGCGCCTTCCAGTCGCAACAGCCAGCTGTCCAGATTCGGATGATCCCAATCGTCCTGAGCGACGCAACGGCTGTCCGGCTGATCCTCCAGCCAATGCTGCTGCCAATGCCCTTCTCCCGAGCCGAAAAGCCCGGGAAGAATAAGTACATCGATCATCTGGCGCCATCCTCTCCCGGGCGGCGCGCCGGTCCTTTTTCCCATCGGGGCAAACATCTGGCACCATTCATCGGATCAACCCGATCACCAGAGCGAACAGGAATGTGAAAGAGCTGACGATCGTGCAGATCCCGGCCGCATGCCTGAGCTGCGACATGACGCTGCTTCCCGCCCTTCTCGCATTGTGCCGACGCAGCTCGGTCTCAACGACAATCGCCATCACACCGCTCTCCTCAATACCAAAGGCCTGGCATGGCGCCCCAATAATGGAGCTCGTATTCGCGTGCGGACCAATCGCGCTCTTCGTCGCGCGTGAACAATCCATTGGCAGGCGCGTGCGCAGCCGGCGCCTTCGGCTCGAGCAATCGGCCAATCGTCAGTTTCAGCCAGAGGTGAAAATCAAGCTTCATGCGAACCTCCTGTCAGGGACTGGTACTTTTCAGCGAGAACTTTTGTTTTCACGCAATTCCGGACGCAAACCGCTGTGCACTTTTGCTGGAATTGCCCTAGGACATCAGCGAATGACGGCTCGCATTGGCGAGAAGATCGCGGAGCGATGCTGTCGGTCCGTAGAGCATCAGCAGGCGGTTCTCCTCGCGTTTGGCGAGGCGATATCGTCGGGCGAATTCGAAGACGCTCCACAATTGATCGCTTGGCCCCGGCCTTTCCGCATCATCCATTTTCGCCTCCTGAGATCGAACCATGGCGGCGCCCCTTACTCGGCCGCCGCCAGTGCAGGGTTTGCGTCCGGGAAGAAGGCAGCCAATTCGCCGATCACTTCGTTGATGCGGGCCAAAAGCGGATCGGATGAGACCGCATAGTCGGTAAAATCGCGATCGGCCGCATAAACGGCAGTCGGCAAGGTATGGGCCATGAAGAAACCGAACAGCGGCCGAAGCTGATGCTCGACCATCAAGGCATGCCGGTCACCGCCGCCTGTCGCGGTGATGATGATCGGCTTGCCACGAAGCTCGTGCGGATCGAGCAGATCGATGAGGTGCTTGAAATGGCCGGGATAAGAGCCCTTGTAGGTCGGCGAGCCGATGATCAGGGCATCGGCCTGCACGATCTCGTCGACGACATGTCTGGCCTGCTCGTCGAGGTCCTTGCGCCACAAGGCCCTGCCCAGCGATGGACCGACATCATTGAGATCATAGGTCTTGCTCGCAAATCCGTAACGAATGCTCGCGCGGTCGGCGACGTGGCGCACGAGTGCCAATGTCTTCGAAGGACGGTTGAAGCTGCCAGCAATGCCGACGAGTTTGAAACCTGACATGGTTTTTCCTCTCTTTGGATTGCCTCAACTATTGTCTACAAAATTGATAGATTAAAGGAACGTGCATCTCTCCTTATTCGGCTGGTTGAAAAAAACGTTCGCTCTCGCCCCGGCACGCACAGGCTGAAGGGCGATCGTCACCGGTTCTCGCGACCGCAGGCAGAAACGGGATATCGGCTCCAATGGGGAAAGACGTCGTGGAACATGGAAACACCGCGGGGGCGGTCAATGCCGTCACCAGCAAAAAGCGCCGGTGAACCGCTCGGGCTAAATGGCTTTGCCGCAAGGTTGGATATTATTGGTATAAGATTTCCGGTTCAGCGGAACGATTGGATGACACGCTCTGCCCTTTCCGTCGCAGAAAATATACATTCCTTATAGATTTTAGCGGGAGTTTTTCATGCCATTGCAGACGGCTGATGTCATCGATTTCCAGGCTTACCGGCAATCGCGCTGCAAAGATGCGGCTGATGCGTCAAAGGCGCTCGCGCCGGCATCTTTCGCGATGCAGCCCGTTCTGATGTGGGTGCCCTATTGGGGTTTTATCCCGGTGATGGCAATGGGCATTGCCGGATATGGCGTCTGATCAAGCGCTTCTCTCCGACGTCGAAACCATAGACGCCGCCGAGCAGATCACCGTTCAGACAGGACAGAATTTGCGGCGCATTCGCACCCGCCGCGGCTATTCCCTGGACAGGCTGGCAAAGATCGCTGGCGTCAGCCGCGCCATGCTCGGCCAGATCGAAACGGGCAAAAGCAGCCCGACGCTCAGCATTCTCTCGAAGATCGCGCTTGCTCTCGGCATTCCCTGCGCAGCACTGATTGCCGAACGCGGCGAGACCTCGATCATTACAGTGCCGCGGGCAAGATCGAAAATCCTCGCCTCGTCCGAAGGGCGCTTCCGGACACGGGCTCTTTTCCCCTTCGAAGGCGAGCGAAAAGTAGAATTCTACGAGCTGAGGATCGCTCCGCACCATAGCGAAAGTGCCGATGCCCATCAGCATGGAACGGTGGAAAATCTGGTCGTTGCCCAAGGCACCGTCGAAATCATCGCCGGCAGGCAGGCGCCGCATATCCTGGGCGAAGGCGACGCCATCATCTTCGATGCCGACGTGCCCCATATCTACCGCAACATGACGGGAACGGAAGCGATCCTCTACCTGGTGACGACCTATCTCGAAGACGTTCGCGTCTGACGCAAAAAGAGCCCCCGTCTCCGGAGGCTCTTGGTCATTTCCTCTAAGAGGCCAATGGCTCAGGCGGCCATCGTGCAGCACATTATCATGCCGCCGCAGTTCATCATGACAGGCATGCCGCCGGACATCATCGACATCATGCGCTTGCAGCATTCCATGAACATGTCCTTGTCCATGCCTTCCATCGGCTTCATTTCGCAGACCATGCCCTCGGCAGTCATCGTGCACTTCATGGCGCCCATCATCATCATCATCGGCATGGAGGCCATCATCGGCATCATGGCGCCGTTCATCATGGGCATGCCTGACATCATCGGCATCATTCCACCCATCATCGGGTTCATCATGGCGGGCATCATGTTGTTCATCATCGGCATCATGTTCATGGCGGGGTTCATTGTCTCTCTCCGATCAATATAGCGGCGTTTCGCGTTTCGCTGAAACGGGAGATAAAAGAACTAATTAGAGCAAACAATGTAAAAAAATCTTCCCCCATCTTTTCCTCCAATAGAATGGAACGGTTTCGATGGGAATGCGCAATATTGCCAAGATAACGGAATTCCATCCGCTATCATCGCCCGAGCGGGACGATCGCTCTGAACAGTCTCCCTGAATACGCCAGGAGAATTAAGTCCCCCACGCCATTGTGAAGGACTTTCTGAAAGTCTGTCGTTTCCGAACTAAGTTTCCGATATCTCGACCGACAGATCCGGGCCGAGCGCCTGCAGGAAGCTAGCGGCATCGAAAATGGCTGCCGGCGCCTTTGCGCCGATATCGCGGATGCGTCCCGAGAGGATACGCTGGACCGCTTCACAGATGATCGGAGCCGTGACGGCGTAGATGTCTTGTCCCTGTGCGACAATCTGACGGCGCACGTCACCCTGCGTGACGATCACTTCTACTGCAAAGCGCTGCGCCGAACGCCCAGATTCGTCGACTGCCTGCGGCGGAGGCGTCGACGAGTCGCGAACATCCCGCAGAGCGGTTGTGCTCAAGAAGGTGTGCAGTTCCTTCGTCCGGACGTGCCGGGCGATCAGCGGCACTTCCGAAAAGGGAAGCTCGACGAAAGTCTGCCGGCCGAACGGGGCCGGTAAAATCGACACCCTTTCAGCAGGCGGTTGAGGCACCGGCTCCAGCTGCCCACCGCTGACGGCCAGGCGCCGTGCAGTGTTTCTTTCTCCGGTAACGCGTGTGCCTCTCGTCGGCAGCCAGCTGTCAAGCGCAACTCGAATTTCGATGTCGTCAGCGTGCTCCCACTCGTCCATGACAGCTGCCACGAGCAGGTCGGCCAAGCCGCCATAGAAACCCATGGCCGGGATGACGGCTATGCCCGCTTCCCGGGCCGCAACCTCATGCCTCTCGAACGTGGCCTGCACACTCGGTTGCTCGGCCGTCACGTCGAGATAATGAATCCCCGCTCGCAATGCGGCACGCACCACTGCGTCGGCGGTGTCCATGAACGGGCCGGCGCAGTTGATGACCGCCGCCGCGCCGGCTAGCGCCCTGTCCAGTTCCCCGTCATCCTCGACCGCTGCTTCGCGGCATTCGATGCCGCGCTCTGCAAAGCCCGCAGCCGCCAGCCGCTGGGCATTCCGTCCAATCGCGATGGGCTTGAGACCGCGCCGCAACAGTTCGGCGACGACAAAACGACCGGTATGGCCGTTCGCTCCCAAGACCGCGATAGATTGGGACGTCTTCGTGATGTCGGCTTCGTAGATGGTCATTGTTTTCTCCTGCGCTACAGACCTGTCTGTATTCAATAAAACATACAGGTCTGTAGCGTGTCAATCCGTTTGCTGTTATGCTGGCGACCTTGGAGGTACACGAATGTCGAAAAGCGCAACGAACTCCCGTGCCTCTGGCGGCAACGAGGTGCGGGATAGAATTCTCGAGACGGCGTCGGAACTCTTTTACCGGCGCGGCGTGCGTGCTGTCGGTGTCGATCTTGTGGTCGAAAAATCCGGCGTCGCCAAAACCAGCCTCTACCGCCATTTCGGCACGAAGGACGACCTCATCGCGGCCTTCCTCAAGCGCGAAGACCTGGACTTCTGGAGCACCTGGGATCGCGTGACGGAACAGCATCCGGACGATGCCGAGGCCGAGCTCGATGCACATTTTGAGTGGATCGGCGAACGGGTCGGGCGGGAAAACTACCGAGGCTGTCCGCAGATCAACACCGCAGCCGAATTTCCCGAAGCGGATCACCCTGCCCGCAAGGTCGCCGAAGCCCACATGCGCGAGATGCGGCGGCGTCTGAAGACCATCGCCGAGGAGCTTGCGGTTGCCGCGCCCGATCGGCTCGCCGGTCAACTCGCGGTTCTGATCAACGGCGCCTTTGTCAGCATGCAGCTCTTTGAACCCGGCGAGGCCACCGGTTTGCTGCGCGATGCAGCGCACGCCCTGATCGCCGCCAGCCGTAGCTGATCACACTGGACATCCGCTGAAAGTACAAATTGCAGAGCTGTGAAATGGGGGCAAAAGGAAGCCGCAAGACAGGGCGACTGAGCAGCCCCCAAATCCCGGCTTTTCAAACATCATTGCCCGGTCCGGCTCAGGTAGAAATTTTAGGAATGATGAGGATGCGTGGGATCGTCGTGCGGCTTCAGGAAAAACCGGCGCGCAATATCCCCATAGCCATCATAGACAAGCCCGCCATTCAACCGGACAAGCGTTTCGCGGTTTTTGCGATAGACCGCCGGAAGGCGATACCATGAGATGCCCGGCCGGCGGTGATGGAGAACGTGCAGATTGTTGTAGAGAAACAGCAAGCCGAAGAGATGGCTGTTTTCGACGATGGCGGTGCGCTCCTCATGGCTTTCAGCATATCTGTGCTCGGCATAGGATCTCAGCCGCGTCATCGCAGCACCCGTATAGACGAAAGCAAGATAGAGCCACAGCGGCATACCGCAGACGACGGTCGACCAGAATAGGACGCCGACGACGCCGATGCCGTGCGCTGCCCATATCCGCCGCCGTCCCGGTTCGTCCGCCCGTATCAGCCGCCATTCCTGCCCAAGGAAACTCAACAGCATCACCACAGGACCGATGGTCAATCGGCCGAACAGGGTGGTATTCCACCGGGCCAGCAACCGCCCGGTCGCACCGAGCTGCTCCCAGGCGGCCTTGGTGAAATAGGAAGATTCCGGATCCTCGATCGGATCGGTCAGATATTCGTCGCGATGATGCTCCAGATGGCTTTCCCGATAGATCGGATAAGGCAGCCACAGCGACAGCGGTATCGACCCGATCGCATCGTTTATCGCCTGGTTTCCCGTCGGGTGGCCATGAATGACTTCGTGCTGAAGCGATCCGTGCCAGGCAATCAGCCAACCTCCTGCGATCATGACCACGAGCGGCGGCAACGATTGGCACCACCAGGTGAGCGCCAGAAACCCGCCATGAATGACGAGTGCAAGAATGACCGTCGGCCACTCCGTCGAACGCGTGGGAACAATGGTCCCGGCCGCCCGCAAAGTCCTGTCGAGCATGCGTGTGATTTCCCCATCAACCACACCAATTTATCGCAGGGCATCGGCAGAATGGAATAAATTCCATCTATTTTATAGACTTAAGTGAAAAAATCCGTCTCTAAGGCTTGTCGCCGTGAAGATGACGTTCGAGGAAGGACAAATTGTCCTGCCCCCAATAGATCTCGCCATCATAGACATAGGTAGGAAAGCCGAAGACGCCGCTGTCGCGGGCATGCACGCGGTCCGCCGACCATTTGTTCTGGACATCGTCGTCGGCTTGTCGCCGAAGAAGTGCTGCGCCATCGAAACCTGCCGAGGTCACGATCGCCTCGCGCACATCGGGCTTGCCGATATCCTCCGCCTCGCTCCAGAAGGCATGTTGCAGAGCGCGGGAAACGCCGATCCAATCCTGTCCGTCGAGATAGGCGGCAATCACGAATAGGGATGCAGGCGTCGGATCGCTCAAATCCGGGCGATGCTCAAGCCGCAGGTCCTTGCCGCGCACGCGCGCCCAGCGCTTGAGATCCCGCGTCCAGTAGGCACGCCGGATCTCCGGGCGATTGCGCGAAAAGATACCGCCGTTTTCCTCGACCACCGTCGTCAGATAGGGTGTGATGACGACATCGTTCTTCGCCGCAAGTTCGGCAAAGGCGTCGAAGCCGATATAGGCCCAGGGCGAGCCGATCGAAAAGAAATATTCTACCGATTTTGTCACTGATGCATATTCCCTAAGAGGTGATGGTCCGGCGTCGTACGGGCGACGCCTTTCAGGAAGCGGCACGGATGCCGGATTGCGCTTTCCATCCGAGCTCCGGTGCAATTGTCGTCACGAAGTCGTGGAGAATTTGGCGATATTCCGCGTGCTCGAACTCGTAAGGGAGTTCCAGCCTCAGCTCGCTGACCTCGGGCAGGATCGGATCGGCAAAAAGCTGCGCCAAAATCTCGTCCGACGTGCCGACGATATCACGGGCGAAAAGCGTGCGCCGCTCGCCCTGTGGCGAAAGGGTCCGCTCGTGGCGGCCATCGGCATAGTCTCGATATCGGCACCGCGTTGCCGCATCGGCGCTGTCGAAAGGCACGATGACGCGGCCCAGCGCGACGCGGCGCTGCTTGCCCGCGGCGCGAAAGGTTTCGATTAGCCGCGATTGCGCGGTGAAGAAATCATCCGTTCCCTCCCCCGTGATCACATTGCCGGTCAACAGGTTGAAGCCGTTGCGGCCGGCCCATTCGGCCGAGCGCTGCGACCCGCCGCCATACCAGATCCGGTCGATCAGGCCCTTGGCATAAGGCTGCAGCCGCGGCCGCTGCGGGCCGAACGGTGTCTTGATCAAGGTCTGCTCGTCGCCGAGATAGGTGCCGCGCAGATTGTCGGCAAAACGCGCCACGCGATCATGCGAGAAATCGTAACCCGTCCAGTCGCCGTCGAAGACGAGCGGGGCGACCAGGTCTGCGTGCAGCGGCCGGCCGGCGCTGACGCCGATATTCAGCCGCCCGCGCGACAGAATATCGACGGTGGCGAGATCTTCAGCCAGCCGATAGGGGCTTTCATAACCGATCGGAATAACGGCGGTTCCGAGCTCGATCCGGCTGGTGCGCTGCGTCGCCGCCGCCAGGAAGGCGCTCGCAGAAGAGATTCCAGGCTCCAGGTGCCGCTGGCGGACCCAGGCGCTGTCGAAACCCAGATTCTCGCCATATTGCAGCTGCTGCAGCGTCTGCTCCAATCCCGACAGCGGGTCGTCGTCGGGATAGTTGCCGGGGGTGAGGAAGCCGATATGGCCGATGGATATATTGCCCACTCGTGCCATCCCATCAATATTTCGGCAGGCCGGGCGGGTTGGTCTCCGACGCCGGCAGGGCCTCCTCGGACAGGTGCCAGTGGTCGAGGATTTTTGCGTATGTGCCATCCTTGATCAGGCCGTTGGTGGCGACAGTCAGCGCGTCGGCCAGCCCGCTCCCCTTGCGGGTGGTGATCGCAACATCCGAGCGATCAGGCCAGCCGGCGCTCAGCGTGCCGACACGCCTGATGTTCTTGTCGCGCGCGGCAATGAAGACGAGCTGCGCATGCGGCTGGACGATGACATCGGCCCGGCCGGACCGCAGCGCGAGAAGACTTGCTGCCTCGTCGTCGTAATATTGCAGCTCGATCGGCTTCAGGCCGGCGGCGACATCTTCCTGGCTCCACTTCACCAGGATACGCTCCTGGTTGGTGCCGGCGCCGACGATGATCCTGAGGCCGGCGGCGTCCTTCGGCTCCTTGATCGAGGTGACGGCACTGTCGGATTTCACGAAGAAACCATGCAGCCCCTGGCGGTAGGTGGAGAAATCGAATTTCTCCTTGCGCTGCTCGGTGACGCCGACATTGGAGATGACGGCGTCATATTTGCCTGAGGTCAGGCCGAGTGGCCAGTCGATCCAGGCGACGGGCACGATCTCCAGCGTCAGGCCGAGGCTGTCGGCAATGGCATAGGCATAGTCGGGATCTGCCCCGACCACCGACTTGGCGTCCGTGGCATAGGTGGCAAGTGGCGGGCCGCCGGGGCTGACGGCGATGGTGAACTTGCCGGGTGTGACGAACTTGAATTCCCTAGGAATGGCAGCGATGGCCGCATCGTTCCTGGCGGCATGAAGCCGGCCCGGCTGTTCCGGGCTCAGGTCAAAATCCTCGGCCGCGTGGGCGGAACCGAAACCAGTCAATGCTGACACCAGGGCTGCGAAGAGCAAAGTGCGAGATGTCGGATGGATCGTCACGTTCAATATGTCTCCGTTTGCGTCGAGAAGTGGGAACGGACCGGCGCGCTACCCTGTAACGCCGGTCCACCAGACCAAGATTACGAACCGCTCTTCGGCAAGCCGGGCGGGTTGGTCTGAGCCTTGTCGATTGCCTCGGGACCGAGGTTCCACGTATCGAGGATCTTGCGATAGGCGCCACTGGCGATCAGATCGTTGACGACATCGGTCAAGGGCGCTGCCAGGCCACTGCCCTTGCGTGTGGTGACGGCAATTTCTGCCGTGATCGGCCAACCGCCGCTGACGGTGCCGACGAGCTTGGTCTTGCCGTTTATCCCGGCCGAATAGGCCTGCGTCGCGTTTACGCTGAAGACGGTATCGGCTCTGCCGGACTGGACGGCGAGATCCTTGACCGCATCGTCGTCATAATATTGCACCTCGATCGGCTTCAGGCCGGCGGCGACATTCCGGCGGTCCCATTCCAGCAGGATCTTCTCCTGGTTGGTGCCGGCATCGGTGATGACCTTCAGGCCGGCAATATCCTTCGGCTCCTTGATCGCCGCAATCGGGCTGTCGGCCTTGACGTAGAAGCCGAGCTCATCCTTGCGGTAGGTCGAGAAGTCGAATTTCTCCTTGCGCTCTTCCGTGACGGTCACGTTGGAGATCACCGCATCGAACTTCCCCGAGGTCAGCCCCAGCGGCCAATCGGCCCAGGCGACGGAAACGAGCTCGAGCTTCAGCCCCAGGCTGTCGGCGATCGCCTGCGCCAGATCGACGTCGTAACCGATAACGGTCTTGGAATCGGAGGCATAATCGTGCAGCGGCAGATTGCCGCTCGAGCTGATGCCGACGGTGAAGACGCCGTTTTCGACGAACTTGAAGTCCTTGACTTCGGCAATGCGCTTCTCGTTCTTTTCCACCCTCAGCCGGTTCGGCTGCTCGGGGCTGAGATCGAATTTCTGCTGCGCCTGAGCGGAACCGAAACCGATCGCGGCAATGGTGACGGCTCCCGTTATCAGCAGCCTTGCCCTATCTGTAAATGTCATGCCCCTTCTCCATTTCATCTTTGGGTTGTAGTTATTGTCATTCAGCCAGAGCAGCCCGTCGCGGCCCGGCATTTCGCCAGCGCTATCGGGCGCTAGAGAACCTTGGCGAGGAATTCCCGTGTTCGGGGATGTTCCGCTTGCGTGAAGATGCGGGCCGGCGGGCCGGCCTCCAGAATGCGGCCGCCGTCCATGAAGACGACGGTGTCTGCGACTTCGCGGGCAAACCCGATTTCATGGGTGACGATGACGAGCGTCGTACCGGTGCGGGCAAGCTCCTTGATGACATCGAGCACTTCGCCGACGAGTTCCGGATCGAGCGCCGAGGTCGGCTCGTCGAAGAGCAGCACCTTGGGACGGAGCGCCAGGGCGCGGGCGATCGCCACGCGCTGCTGCTGGCCGCCGGAAAGCTGGCGCGGATAGGCGTTGATCTTGTCGCTGAGGCCGATGCGGGCCAACAGCTCCTGCGCCAATTGCACCGCCTCCTCGCGGCTGACGCCGCGCACCTGGACCGGCGCCTCGATGAGGTTTTCAAGCACGGTCAGATGCGGGAACAGATTGAAGCTCTGGAAGACCATGCCGATATCGGCGCGGCGGGTGAGAATATCCTTTTCCTTGAGCTCGTAGAGCGTGTCGCCCTTCCTGCTGTAGCCGACGAAATCGCCGTCGACCGAGATGAAGCCTTCATCGACACGCTCCAGATGGTTGATGGCACGCAGAAGCGTCGACTTGCCGGAACCGGACGGGCCGAGGATTGCGGTCACGCTGCCGGCGGGAAGGCTGAGCTCGACATCATCGAGCACCTTCAGCGAGCCAAAGCTTTTGGAAATACCATGGATACGCACCGCACCACCCGTCCGCAGGGCCGCCGCATCATCGAAGCCGGGCCTGCGCACTCGCTCGCTCGCCGTATCGAGAGCTAGCAGCGGACGGCGGAAGCGTTCGAAGAATGCCTGGAAGGGCAGCGGTGTCGGATTGCGCACGGCACCCTTTGAGAAATAGCGCTCGATATAGTGCTGGGCGACCGACAGCACCGTCATGATGATCAGATACCAGACGGTCGCGACCATCAGCAGCGGAATGACTTCGAGATTGCGGCGGTAGATCACCTGGACGGTATAGAAGAGCTCCGGCAGCGCCAGCACATAAACCATGGATGTGCTCTTCGCCAATCCGATCAGCTCGTTAAAGCCGGTCGGCAGGATCGAGCGCATGGCCTGCGGCAGAACGATGCGGAAAGCCTGGCGGCGGCGCGGCAGGCCGAGTGCGGCGGCGGCTTCCAGCTGACCATGATCGACTGAAAGGATACCGCCGCGCACGATTTCCGCAAAGAAGGCCGACTGGTTGAGCGTGAGGCCGAGAAAGGCGGCGGCAAAGGGTGTCAGCAATTGCACGGTGGGATAATCGAGGAAGACGGTATCGGTGAAGGGGATGCCGATCTTGATCGTCTCATAGAGATAGCCGAGATTGTTCAGGATCAGCAGCAGCACGATGACCGGGATCGAGCGCAGCAGCCAGATATAGCCCCAGGAAAGACCGGAAAGCAGCGGCGACTTGGAAACGCGGGCAAGCGCCAGCGCCGTTCCGAGAATGGAACCGGATATGGCGGCAAGCGCGGTCAGGAGCAGCGTCCTTCCGAGGCCGACGAGCACGGGCTCGGCAAAGAACCATTCGGCAAAGACGCTCCAACCCCAGCGCGGATTGGTGAAGGTGGAATAGAGCACGGCGATGATGACGAAGGCGGCGAACACCGTGCCTGCCAACCGTTCGGGATGGCGCGCCGCCACGATCCGGTACCGGGAATAGTCCTTCGATTCTGCCGTCCTGCTGCCGGGGTCGATGCCGGCGAAATCCGTCGTCAGTGCCATTGTGCTTCCCTTTTATGATTGTCGGTCTTTGCCGCTTTCAGTAATTTGCGCCGGCCACGCGCAACCGCGGCTCGGCATCGTCGAGAGCAGGCTCGGCGAGATGGGTGATGTCCTTTTCGAAAGGCAGGCTCTTGTAGATCTCGGGATCGGCTGACGTGTCGAAGAGCGCGGTGTAGCCATAGTTCAGATAGAGGCCGACGGCCTCGGGTTGGCGAAAGCCTGTCGTGAGATAGATGCGGGCATAGCCCTGGCGGGCGGCCTGGGCCTCCAGCTCCACCAGCACCTTGCGGGCAAGGCCCTGCCGGCGCAGATCGGAGCGCGTCCAGATACGTTTGAACTCGGCCGTGCGTTCGTCATAATGCTTGAAGGCGCCGCCGCCGATGGTTTCGCCATCGCGGATCAACAGCAGAAAATTGCCATCCGGCGGCGCAAAGGCTTCGGGGGGATAGCGGTTGAGCTCGGCGGCCGCACCTTCGGCATTGAAATAGGTGCCGTAGCGGCTGTCATATTCGTAGATCAATTCATCAATCAGCGGCTTGGCGCGCGGGTCGAGAGGACTGGTATAGAGAAACGTATCGCTCATATCGTTCATCACCCGTTGTCATCAGTGAGGAAGGTTTCGGCGAGCCGCACCCAATAGCGGGCGGCGGGCGCGATGATCGCGTCGTTGAAATTGTAATGGGCGCTGTGGAGAGGAGCGCTGTCGCCATTCCCGACGAAGAGGTAGCTGCCGGGGTTCGCCTGCAGCATGAAGGCGAAATCCTCGCTCGCGGTTCTCGGTCGGAAATCCTTCTCGATCGCCGCTGGACCAAGAGCGTCATATGCGACCCGGCTGGCGAATTCGGTTTCCCCGGCATGATTGACCAGCGCCGGAAAGCCGAGGCGATAATTCACATCGGCCTCGGCGCCGAAGCTTTCGGCCTGGGCATGGGCAAGGGCCGGAATGCGCTCTCGCAACAGTTGACGGACGATTTCGCTGTAGGCCCGCATGGTCAGCTGCATCTCGACGCTTTCCGGGATGACGTTCGAGGCGGAGCCGGCATGGATCGAGCCGACGGTGACGACCGCCATCTCCTGCGGATCGACATTGCGCGAGACGACGCTCTGCAGCGCGGTGATGAAGGAGGCCGAAGCGAGCACCGGATCGACGGTGCGGTGCGGTTCGGCGCCATGGCCGCCCTTGCCGATGATCTTGATGATCGCCTTGTCGACCGAAGCCATGGCCGGGCCGGCGACGAAGCCGAATTTGCCCGTCGGCACACCCGGCCAATTGTGCAGCCCGAATACCGCATCGACGGGAAAACGCTCGAACAGACCTTCCGAAATCATCTTGCGGGCGCCGGCGCCAATCTCCTCGGCAGGCTGGAAGATCAGCCGCAGCGTGCCGTTGAAATTGCCGTTCTCTGAGAGATAACGGGCGGCGGCGAGCAGGATCGCGGTATGTCCGTCATGGCCGCAGGCGTGCATGACGCCGGGATTGCTGCTGGCATAGGCCAGTCCGGTCGCCTCCTCGATCGGCAGCGCATCCATGTCGGCGCGAATACCGATCCGCTTCTTGCCGTCGCCGCGCGGGAGGGTGGCGACGACGCCGGTGCCGGCAATGCCCGTCACCACCTCGTAGCCCCAGGCGGAAAGGTGAGATGCCACAAGCTTGCTGGTTCTGAGCTCCTGGAAGGCAAGCTCCGGATATTGGTGGAGATCGTGGCGAAGCGCGATGATTTCATCGAGGTAGGTGGCGATGCCCTTCTCGACCGGATCGTTGCTGCGCGGGTTTTGAGCGATGATATCCATGACGGTTCGCCGGCGCCTCCGGCGCCGACGGCCTTTCCGCGTTCGAGCGGCTCCGCATCCGCCGCATAGCGGCTTTCGCGGAAGGGTAGGCCGAGATGGTCGCGCAGCGTCTCACCCTTCAGGACCGGATCGAAATAACCGCGCTCTGTGAGGATCGGCAGAACGTATCTGGAGAAATCGTCGAAACCCTCGGCGATGACGGGAAAGCCGAGAATGAAGCCGTCGGCCGCGCCCTGATCCACCCAGCGAATGATTTCGTCGGCGATATGCTCGGCGGTGCCGATGAAGGCGGTGCGCGGCGTTGCCGAATCGAGCGCGACCTGGCGGAGCGTCAAGCCCTTCTCCCGCGCCGTCCGTTTGATGCGGTCGGTGGTGGCGCGGAAATTGTTCCTGCCGATATCGCCGAGTTCGGGGAACGGCTCGTCCAACGGATAAACACTGAAATCATGATGATCGAAGAAGCGGCCGAGATAGAGCAGCGCCTCCTCTATCGTGACGAGGTTGCGGATCGCCTGGTACTTGGCTTCCGCCTCTTCCTGCGTCGCCCCGACGATCGGCCCGATACCCGGATAGATGCCGACTTCCGCCGCCGGACGCCCATGAGCGATGACGCTGTCCTTCAACTGGCGATAAAAGGCCTGCGCCTCCTCGAACGGCCCGCCATTGGTGAAGACGGCATCGGCATGCTTGCCGGCGAGCCTGATGCCGGAATCCGAGGCGCCCGCCTGGAACACGACCGGCTGGCCCTGCTTGGAACGGCCGATATTGAGCGGTCCCTCGATACGGAAGAACCGGCCCTTGTGATTGAGGCGATGCATCTTCGTCTTGTCGGCATAGACGCCGGTCTCGCGATTGCGAACGAAGGCGTCATCGTCCCAGGAATCCCATAGACCCTTGATCGCATCGATATAGTCCTCGGCGATCTCGTAGCGCAGTTCGTGTTCGGGATGTTCGCGGCTGTAATTGCGCCCCGAACCCTCTAGCGGCGAGGTCACCGCATTCCACCCTGCCCGGCCGCCGCTGATGAGATCGATCGAGGCGAACTGGCGGGCAATGGTGAAGGGATCGCTGTAGGAGGTCGAGACCGTGCCAACGAGGCCGATTTTCGAGGTCGAGGCGGCAAGCGCCGAGAGGATGGCGATCGGCTCGAACCGATTGAGGAAATGCGGGATCGACTGCTCGTTGATATAAAGCCCGTCGGCAACGAAGGCGAAGGCGATGCCGGCCGCCTCCGCCTTACGCGCCGTCTTGACGAAGAAGTCGAAATTGACGCTGGCATCGGCCGGTCCGCTTGGATGTTTCCAGGCATTCATGTGGCCGCCGGGACCTTGCAGCATGATGCCGAACGTGACGTGTTTCTGAGCCATGGGATCAATCCTTCTTGGAAACGGTCAGGCGACGAGGGAAAGCCGCTCCGCGGCGAGTAGTTCGATGGAGGCAAGACGCTCGGCGACCGAAAGCGCCGGCGTGTCGAGCACGAACTCCTTGACCCCGTAGCTGCGGTGAAGCTCGTCCAGCTCCTTGCGGATCTGCTTCGCCGTGCCATGCAGCACACTCGGCACCTTTTCCTCAGTGCGGTAATCGGTGACGCCGGCTTGGCGAGCGAATTCGGCCGCCTGCTCCTCGCTGCCGACATTCACGATCTGGCCGTTCGGCAGGAACACCTTGACGATGCGCAGTTTGCCGACGCGCTCGCGGGCGTAGTCCTCGCTTTCGGCGGCAAAGGCTGCGAGCGCCAGGATCGGACGCTTGCCGCCGGATACCCGCTCATAGGCCTCGAAGGTCCTGCGCAAATTGTCCGGATCGCCGTTCAGGTGACCGGCAAAGACAAGTTCCCAACCCTTCTCGGCGGCCAGCTCGGCGCTTTCGACGCTGGCGCCGAGCAGGAAACGTTCGGGAGCCATCGGCGGGAAAGGGGTCGCCTGCGCACCGTCGTAATTCGGGTCGGCGGCGAGATAGGTGTTGAGATCGGCAAGCTGGTTGGCAAAATCGGGCTTCCTGGATGGATCGACCGCTAGCTGGAGAGCGCGCGTCGACAGCGGAAAGCCGCCCGGCGCCTTGCCGACACCGAGATCGACGCGGCCGGGCGCAAGCGAAGCCAGAAGATTGAAGGTCTCCGCAACCTTATATGCGCTGTAATGCTGCAGCATGACGCCACCGGAGCCGATGCGGATTTTCGACGTCTTTGCGAGAAGGTAAGCTATCAGCGCTTCTGGCGCAGAGCTCGCCAGATTGGACATGTTATGATGCTCGGCGACCCAGAAACGGTGATAACCAAGTTCCTCGGCCCGGGCAGCAATCTTGACCGTCGCCCGCAGCGCATCTGCGGCGGTTAAACCCTGTTCGATCGGGCTTTTGTCGAGAAGACTGAGGAGGTAGGTCATGACGCCACGATCCGATCCCTGGTTGCAAAGCTTAGTCTATAAAATCAGTAGACAAACATCATTATAAGAAATGGCATTCTCTTTCGAACACGCTGAGTGAAAAAAAGATGGCCGCACATAAGATGGAAATCGCCTGCCAGAACTGGGTCTCACCGGCAGCGGAGGGCTTCTTTCAATCGACCACTCAAGGATCAATTTTCCGGTCGAAAGGGCGTAAGTGAATGAAGCTGTCAAAACAGCTAAAGCCGATCAGCGACCTCAAGGCGCATGAGCCGACGATCCTTCGGACACTTAAGGATCATTCGCAGCCGGTCGTCATTACGCTTCACGGAGAAGCGAAAGCTGTCCTTCAGGACGTCGGCCAATATGAAGAACACAGGAGACGCTGGCGCTCACCAACCGGCAGGTCGAGGAGGGCAAACTGCGCCCCGCTGCGGAATCCTTCGCACGGATCAGCAAACGTCTGGCCGACAGCCAATCCTAATTCATTATGGTGTTCTTTTCGCTGAGGACGCGGAACGCGACATCGAGAGCCCATGCACCGAGCCTGAGGGATTTCCCAACCCGTACACCAGCCTGGCCGCCATCAGGGGCGTCTTACCGCATAGGCGTGCATTATGTGCGCGACGTCCTTGTCCCATATCTTGAAGCTGACCGGCTTCTACGAGTAGGCAAGCTATACGATCCAGCCCCCAGACACGATCCGGCAGTACCATGGCCGATTCCTGCCTGAGGACAAAGCCGCCCTAACCGCCCGTATCTCATAACCCATTGATGCCACAGCAAACGTGCCGTTAACCAGAAGTGATATCGCCTATTACTTCCGCCGCACGGGATGGACTTGTGCATTTCTCCCTCACTTCCGAGAAGGATTCGTTATCGAAGTGAGGTCTTCAAGGTGTTCTTACGTTCCCATAGATCTGGCACCGCGCCGCGACATTCTTTCGCGGGGGCCGACACCACGCAGTAGACCAGCCAAAAACAGCGAGGCTCGCAAGAATTTTGCCGACCTCTTCGAACGCGCCGACCAGGGCGAGTAAATTACCATCATGCGCGCCGACACCGTCTATGCCCGCATCGGTCCAGCCGATACGACATTGTCGAAAAGGGCCTGCTGCACGCCCGTTGCAAAGCTTGGACCTCTTTGCATTGGTGGCACCTCTCATCCATACGATCCGCAAAACCAAAGAGCTCTTTCGAAGGCTTTGGGGATGGAGCTCTTCATAGCAGCCTGCAGAGACTTTTGCCCGAGCTTAGCCACCGCCGCCGCCCACACGGAGCCGAAGACCTATCCAAATTTCCGTCCGGCTGACGCATTTGCCCGCAGAAGAGCCATCAGCATCGGGCCGATCGCGAATTCTCCCTTTTCGCTTCGTCGTGTCAGGCCACGAAGATAGCCACCAGCCGAATTAATGTGGCCACCGCGCTCCAGGATGCATGCCATGACGGTTGCCGCGTTTTCCGGACCCATCACATTGGCGGCCTCTTCGTAGGCCGACGGACTGACGCCGAGCATCGAACGAACCGTGACCGCCGCGGTCATCAGATCGCGCCAGTTGCGGATGATACCGCCCGGACCATAGGCGAGAATTTCCGGGCAGGCTTGCAGAACCAAGCCGAGCGGGAAGGATTTCAGTCGGTCACCATCATTGCGGCCGCCTGTCCGTAGACTGTGCTCTTTCTCGCACCGAGTCGAATGGGCTGCCTCAGCTCTACCCTCTTCTGACGTCGCGGCCCGTCGCCCGTTGTCTTGCTCCGGCATCGCGCCCTGCTTCGTGTCGAAGTCTGGTTCAAGTTCAGAATTAGATTCGGGATTCGAATTCTGTATGTGGCGCTCAATATAATTGGCATTGCCGCGCTCTTTTATTGATTCAATCCGAATTTCCAACCGGTTAAGGACATCTGCCCGCAGAGTCGTCAATTCATCCAGCAACAGTTCGAGCTGCGACGCCGTCGGGGATCGGGGCAGGCCTTCGATCAGGTCTCGGAACTCGCAGTACAGGCCTTGCCAGTCGCCAGGGATCTGTTCCTCGACGGCTGCTTCGATCAATTTTGCGATGTCGCGACGGCAGAGAGTGATGCGTTCGCGCAGACGCTGGACATGCAGCCGCTCGGCCATCACTTCGGCTGCGAGTTGTTCGATCTCGCTAGCACGGGCAAGCAGTGGCGCAAGCGAGAAGCCGAACGCCTCGTTGACCTCCCCTGCCCTGTTCCTGCGGACATAACGCTTGCCGTTGGGGCTGTCCTTGCGCAACAGCAGACCTGCCTGGACGAGCGCGGCGAGATGACGCCGGACGGTCTGCTCGGCCATGCCGTGCGTTCTGAGCGAAAGCTGGATGTTTGATGGGAATACGATCAAACCGTTTTCCTGCGCCAGCTCGTTCTTCGGATAAAAGCTCAAAAGAGCGTTGAGTACGGCAAGCGCTCGATCGCTGATGCCGAGAAGCGGCTTTGCTTCGCAGAGCGCGCGAAACAATCTCCACTTGTCGACGGACTGATCAGTCTTGATCTCGCGTGCCATTACTTGGCTTGTGAGCATGCCAAGCGTCATTAACCGCCGCCCGAAGGGCGTCGTCACATTCCCGGTTTCCATATCTTCCACCTCAACGAGGCAAAAGAAATCCGCTCGCCAAAACGGCGCCAAAAACTCTTGACAGCGATTCTCGGAAGTGCGATTCTCGGAGGTGTTCAAGACTACGAGGAAAGCTTCCGTGACGGTGACGTTCGGGGGCTTTTTTCTTTTGCGCGTTATCTCCTATCCGGATTGTCAGCTGACAATCCGGTCTGACTGCCTCATTTTCCCTCATTCTCCTCTTCGAACTCGGCGGCGAGGCTTACCAACCGCTGAGCCAGGAATTCCGAAAACGCCGCCGATTTGACGGTGATGCGAAAGGTTTTGCCGGAGCGGGCCACCAAAGCAAGCGGAGCGCCACCCTGGGCCCGGAGGGTCTGCTCGGCCCGCTGCGGTGGGGTCTTCTCCTCCAGCGCTTTCCAGATGACATCAAAGCGGCTGTTGGTGTCCAACGCCAGGAAGCCGCGGGCACCGATTGCGGCCTGGGCCTTCTTCTGCCCGCCCGTCTCCCTGAATTTTTCGGCAAACGCCAGCCAGCGCGGGCGTCCAACCTTGGGAGCCGGCCCAATGGCGAGAATAATCTCGGGGTCGATGGTCTGAGCCACCTGCAGGAGCCGTGAGGTTTCCGGCTTGTCGGTTGTCAGCGCCGTGGCGATCATCTCGCGGCTGAATCCATGCTCATCCAGGCGGCGCGCAAACAGTGCCCGCTCGATAAAACTCAAGTCGACTCGGGGGCCGTTTTCCTGGCCCTGTGCGAGGATCAGCTCTTCATCCGTGAGCTTTCGCACGACGGCCTTGACGGGAACCCCGATCTCTGCCGCGGCTCGCAGGCGCCTGTGGCCATAGGCGGCCTGGTAGTGCCCAGCCCTTACCGGGTCCGGCCGTACCAGGATCGGAACCTGCTGGCCGCTGTCCCGGATCGATTGCTTCAATCGCTCGAACTCTGCATCCCTATCGACCGGGATACGGTCGCGGATAAAGGACATTTCGACGGCAGCCGGATCGATCTCCAGTACCTTGTCGCCGGAGGCCAGCGATTCACGCAGCGCCTTGGCGGCAGCCGCTTCCTCTCCCAACCGGCCAAGCGACAAATTCATCGCCTTGACCGCTCCCGATGGGCGGTGCGGCGGCTGCGCGATTGGCGCCTCCGGCCGTGTCGGCTCGACGGCGCCGACCATGCTTTTCAGGATGTCGCGTCCCTTTGGGCTCATGTCCTGCTCCATGCGCTGCGGATGAGTTGCTCGACCTCGGCATTGACGCTGTCGACGGATTCCACCCCGCGGTCATAGGTCTGACGATGCATCGTCTCGCGTCCTGCCTCGTAGATTGTCTGCTTAGAGAGTCCCGCATCCGAGACAGCCGTCGACTTGACCATCATCGCCGTCAGCACGCGCTCGCCGAACAGACTGCGCAAGAAGGCGACGATCTGCGCCTGCGGCCCATCATTGGGCTCATAGCGGGTAATGAGATAACGCATCCAGTCGTAATCCAAATTGCCGCCTGCCTGTTTGACTACGGCCAGGAGGTCGGAGGTCATCGTCAGGAACTGGTTCATCGACGCCACGTCGAGCATCTGCGGATGGACGGTGATCAGGACGGAGGTTGCGGCGCAGAGGGCAGACAGCGTCAGGAAGCCCAGGGTCGGTGGGCAATCGATGATGACGACGTCATAGTTCTGCTCCAGCGAATGCAGCGCATTACCGACCCGCATGAAGAACATGTCCTTGTCGTCGCGGTTGGTGTCGGCAAGCGCCTTTGGCGTATCGTGTTCGAACTCGTGCAGTTCGAGATTGCCGGGAATGAGATCGAGCCCGGGGAAATAGGTCTGACGGACGATGTCGCTAACATCGCGGCGCGTCTCGTCATATTTAATGGCGCCGTAAAGTGTCTCGTTTTCGCCGACATCGAATTCGGGCTGATATCCAAGCATCGCCGACATCGACGCCTGCGGATCGAGGTCGACGGCGAGCACGCGGTAGCCACGCAGAGCCAGGAACTGCGCCAGGTGGACTGATGTCGTCGTCTTGCCGGAGCCGCCCTTGAAATTGGTCACGGCGATCACCTGGAGATGGTCGCCCGGTCGGCGCATCGGCAGATAGGAGGGTTTGGTGCGCCCTAGGTGCTGGCGCATCGCATGGATTTCCTCGAGCGAGAATACCCGACGGCCAGCCGCTGTCTTTTCCGGACTGATGCTCTCGACCTGGGCGGCGAGATGACGAACATAGCTGTCGGTGACGCCGAGCAGCTTGGCTGCCTCGGTGCTGCTGAACCGCCGCAACGATTTGCGGGCATTGGGTGAAAACAATCGCTCGAACAGCACCTGCAGCTGGCTGCCGAGCATCGTCGAGTCCTGCGCAATCGTCTCGTCGATCGAGACTGGACTCGCTCTCTTGGCTTTCTCAACAATCGCGACCTTGGTCGGCAT